>NZ_CP031395.1:397500-2797500 GCF_004328645.1 Hylemonella gracilis | reverse complement strand
GCTGCGCTGCGTGCAGGAGGCCGGCACGACCAACAACATCGCGGTGATCAAGAAGCTCGAGGGACGCAAGATGAGCGCACGCGACCGCATGCAGCACTACGACGCCTGGATCGACCCTGTGACCCACCAGGTCCAGCAGACGATCTACCTCGCGTCCTACAACGACACGCCGGTGGAGAAGAACGACATCTACAAGATCCTCACCCAGAGCGAGTCCAAGGATGTCATTGATCCCGCCGCCGCAGGGAGTTGCAAGCTGGAGTCGCACGAGGCGACCCCCAGCTACGAGCGCTGAGCTGCGGAGGGCCGTTTTCCCATGCTCGCCAATCTCTTGCCGCACCTGGTCAACGGCATCACCCTGGGACTGCTGTTTGCCTTGATCGCACTCGGGTTCATGCTGATCGTCGGGGTGATGGAGACCATCAACCTGGCACACGGTTCGCTTTTCGCGCTGGGCATGTATGCAGCCCTGTTCGTGATGGTGCCGCGCCTGGGCTGGTTTCCTGCGGTGCAGGAGGCTTACATGGCGCTGCCGGTGGGTACGCGTTATGCCCTCGCGCTTTTTGTGGCGCCGCTGCTGGTGGGCTGTTTTGGCTTGCTGCTCGAAGCCTGTCTGCGCCGGACTTACGGGCTGGATCCGCTGTACGGCCTGCTGCTGACCTTTGGCGCTGCGCTGGTGATCGAGGAGGCGATCCGGGTGGTGTGGGGCTCGAACGAGCAGCAGTTGCCGCTGCCCGCGGCGATTTCGGGGGCCTTCCTCCTTGGCGATCTGCTCTATTCAACGTACCGCTTCTACGCCTGCGGTTTCGCCATCGCGGCCATCGCCGGTCTCTGGCTGTTCCTGGAAAAAACGCCCTATGGCGCCATCATCAAGGCTGGCGCGCACGACAGTGAGATGGTGCGCGCGCTGGGCATCAACTTAGGCCGGTTGCGCTCCGCGGTGTTCGCGTTGGGCGTGGCGCTGGCAGCGCTGGCCGGCGTGGTGATGGCCCCCATCTGGGGCATTCGGCCGCAAGTGGGCGTGGACGCGGTGGTGCCGGCCTTCCTGGTGATCGTTCTGGGCGGCGTCGGATCCTTGTGGGGCGCCGTGACGGCGGGACTGCTGGTCGGGCTGGTGGTGGGCATGAGTGGAGCCTTCGCCTCGGAATGGTCGCTGATGTCGATGTACATCCTGTTCATCGCCGTGGTGACATTCCGAGCGCGCGGTTTGTTCGGTCGCAAGAGTATTCTGGATACGTGATGGACATGACATTGAATGGCAAGGTGGCGGTGGTGACTGGCGCGGGCGGCACCATGGGCCGCGCCGTGGTGGATGCGTTGGTGGCTCAGGGGTGCCGCGTGGCCATGGTCGACGTTCAGGCCGCGACCATGGAGCCCGCGATCGCCCGTCATGGGGCCCAGGTCGGTGTGCACGTGTGCGACATCCGGTCCTTGGGCGAGGTGCGCCAGGCCCATCAGGCGATCGTGCAGGCCTGGGGGCCGGTGGACATTCTGGTCAACAACGCCGGTGTTCTGTCTAACCATAAGGTGGAGGCCACGACTGAGTCCGAGTGGCGCGGCGTGCTGGCGGTCAACCTCGATGGGGCGCTGTTCTGGTCGCAGTGCGTCACGCCCGCGATGAAGGCGCGTCGCTGGGGCCGCATCATCAACACCGGCTCGTTGGCGAGCAAGACTGGCGGGCTGACCGCGGGCACCGCCTATTCCGTGTCCAAGGGAGCCATCAGCGCGCTGACCTTTTCATTGGCACGCGAACTCGCGGCCTTTGGCGTCACTGCCAACGCGATCGCGCCGGCCTATGTCCGAACGCCCATGGTGACCGACCAGCTCAGTGAGATCCAGCGCCAGGCTCTGCTGCAGCAGATCCCGGTGGGACGCTTCTGCGAGCCCGAGGAATTCGCCCACGTGGTCACCTTCCTCGCCGCGCCCCTTTCAGGCTTCATCACCGGCGAGATCATCGATCTCAACGGTGGCCTGCACATGGACTGAACCATGCAGCTACCCGGTTCTGAACAAACGCTCAAGCCGCTGGCCGGTCAGGTGGCCTTCGTGCCTGGCGGTTATGGCGATATTGGCAGCGCGGTCGCCTGGGGCCTCGCCGCCGCCGGTGCCCGCGTGGCGATTGCCGGGCGCGACCCTGCCAAGGCTGAAGCCCTGGCCGCTGCGCTGCGGGCACGGGGACATGAGGCATTGGGGCTGACGCTGGATGCGCACCATGTGGCCGATATCCGGCGCTCGGTGGATGCGGTGGTCCGGCATTTCGGCCACCTTGATCTGCTGGTCAATTGCGTGGGCATCCAGCGCGAAGAACGCCTGCATGAGGTCAGCGAAGAAGCCTTTGACGAGGTCATCCAGGTCAATCTCAAGGCTGCGATGTTCCTGGCCCAGGTCGCGGCGGTGCACCAGACGGCGGCCGCGCAGGCTGGCCGGGCGCCGGGTCGCCAGGTGCACCTGCTGTCCGTGCGCGCGCAGCTGGGTCTGCGCGACCGGGGTTATTCGGCCTATTGCGCGAGCAAGGGGGCGATGGTGATGCTGATCAAGCAGCACGCGGTGGAACTGTGCGCGCAAGGCATCACGGTCAATGGCGTGGCGCCGACCGTGGTGCGCGGGGAGATGGCGCGCCACTGGCTGGAGAACCCGACCGTGCGGGCACAGGTGCTGCAACGGATACCGTTGGGGCGCGTCGCGGAGCCGCAGGATGTGGTGGCACCGGTGCTGTTTCTGTGCAGTCCTGGCGCGGCCTTCGTGACCGGGCAGGTGATCTATGTGGATGGCGGTCTGACGGCCACGCAGTAGCGCGGCCCCGTGCCTCTCGTGCCCTCAGGGCGAGCGATGCAGGCGGGGCGCGGCCAGCAGCGCCATGTTTTCCTCGATCGCGAGGTCGAGTTCACGCCAGCGACCCCGCAGCCCGGCCTTGTTCATTTCGGATTGCAACTGGCGCAGGTCTTTCACGGTCGGCGCAACCTTGATTTGTGCGACGGCCGCAGCCACGTTGCCGCTCTTGATGACGGCCAGCATCTTGCCCGGCCATTCGCTCTGTTTTGCCATGGTGGATTTTCAGGAACAGGCCACACTGTAGCGCCTCTCTGTTCTTGTTCGACTCCGGCCCCTGGCAGTGCCGTCGGCACACCGACGGCACGCACTCCGCGCAAAACGGAAGCCCACTCAGACCACGCCGCGGTGGCGTTCGATGCAGGTGGCCAGCGTTTCTTCGCCGGGGCGCTGCCACCAGTTCAGCGTGGAGAAGATTTCCACCTCGCTGTAGCCGGCGTACCCCGCAGCTTCGACCCAGCCGCGCAGCTTTTTCAGTTCCACCACACCGTCGCCCATCATGCCGCGGTCGTTGAGCAGGTCGCGCGTGGGCGTGAGCCAGTCGCAGACGTGGTAGGCCAGCAGTCGTGACGCACTGCCTTGGCCGGCGCGGGTGATCTGCTGCGCCAGCTTCGGGTCCCACCAGCAGTGGTAGACGTCGAGGGCGATACCCAAGGCGGCCGGCGCACCGGCAGGCTGCCCTTGGCCGTTCTTGCCGGTCGGCAGCGGGTCCAGTTCGTCGCACAGGTCCAGCGCCTGTTCCAGCGTGTTGATGCAGGCGCGCTCGGCGGCCTGCATGGGGTGCAGCGGTTCGATGGCCAGAGGCATACCGACCGTGCGCGCGTACTCGAGCGAGGCCGCGATGCCATCGCGCACCTCGCCCCGCGCGCGGGTGATGTCCTTGTAGGCCGGCTGGCCCTGCATGGCGCCGGGCAGGGCGCCGACCACCAGCACCAGGCAGGGCGCGTTGAGCGTCTTGGCTTCGTCGATGGCACGGCGGTTGTCGTCCAGCGCGGCGTGCAGGCCGGCTGCGTCGGCGGCGGGGAAGAAGCCGCCGCGGCAGTAGCCCGAGAGCTCAATGTCCAGCGCCTTCAGTTGCCGGGCCACCTTGTCGATGCCCACCGCGGCCACCTGGTCCCGCCAGGGGCTGATGGCGCGCACGCCGCGCGCGGCGCACTGGTCGATGATGAGGTCGAGGGGCACTTCCGCGCCCTGCTGGCGGCGCAGCGTGGCCGTGTTGATCGAGAGCCAGCGGTGATCTTGCGAGAAATCGCGCATGGTCAGCCGTTCATCCTTCGATGCCATGCAGGGCCAGCAGGGTCCTCATGCGGCGCACGGCCAGCTCGGGTTGCTCCAGCAGATCGGCCGCGTCGGCCAGGCGGAACAGTTCGGCGAAGTGCACGAGCGAACGGGTGCTCTGCTGGCCGCCGACCATGGTGAAGTGGGACTGATGGCCGTTGAGCCAGGCCATGAAGACCACGCCGGTCTTGTAGAAGCGCGTGGGCGCCGCGAAGATGTGGCGCGACAGCGGCACCGTGGGGCCGAGGAGGGCGTGGAAGCGCTCGGTGTTGCCCTGGGCCAGTTCACCCAGCGCGGCGCTGGCGGCAGGCGCGATGGCGTCGAAGATGCCCAGCAGCGCGTCGCTCTGGCGGTGCACCGGCGAGTTGCCGTGGCCATCGCCAGCGATCAATTCGGCGTAGTTGAAGTCGTCCCCGGTGTACATGCGCACGCCCTGGCCGTCCAGGCCACCCGTGCCTGGCAGGCGTCGGCGCATGGCGATTTCCTTGTGCTTGTCGAGCAGGGAGATCTTGATGCCGTCCACCTTGTCCGGGTGCGCGGCGATGATGCCCAGCGCCGTGTCCATGGCCTGGTCCACGTTGCGCGTTCCCCAATAGCCGGCCAGCGCCGGGTCGAACATCTCGCCCAGCCAGTGCAGCACGACGGGCTGTCGGGCCTGGGACAGGATGCGGTCATAGACGCGCTCGTAGTCGGCCGGGCTCTTGGCCACGCGTGCCAGCGCGCGGCTGGCCATGACAATGAGCTTGCCGCCGAGTTTTTCGATGGCGGCCATCTGCTCCTCGTAGGCACGGATCACATCGTCCACATTCTTCGCGGCTTCAGGGGCCAGGTGGTCGGTGCCGCAGCCGGAGGCGACCAGGGCGGCCGGGCCGAAATCGCGTGCCGCGTCCAGCGAACGGCGTATCAATTCGAGCGAGGTGGGCCAGTCCAGGCCCATACCGCGCTGGGCCGTGTCCATGGCCTCGGCCACGCCCAGCCCCAGCGACCACAGGCGGCGGCGGTAGGCAATGGTCGCGTCCCAGTCCACCGCGCTTTGCAGCCAGGGGTCGATGACCGCGAGCGGGTCGGCCACCACGTGGGCGGCGGAATAGGCGATGCGGTTGAACTTCACGCCCGCAGCCGGTTTGACCGGCGCGACGCCGCGCAGTGAGTAATTGTCGAGCGTGCCGGCCGTCGTGGGCAGCTTCAGGGTCAGGGCCATGGCGGATTCCTCAGAACTTCAGAGCGGGCACGTCGACGAAACGGCGTTCCTTCCAGCTCTGCAGCGCGGCTTCCACCAGTTGCACGCCCTTGGCGCCTTCTGGCAGGGTCCAGCTGTAGGGCGCATCCTCCACCACGTGGCGGATGAAGTGCTCCCACTGGATCTTGAAGCCGTTGTCGTAGGTCTGGGTGTCGGGCACCTCCTGCCACTGCTCGGTGAAGTTCATGGTCTGCTTCACGTCCGGGTTCCAGACCGGGCGCGGCGTGTTGACGCGGCTTTGCGCCTTGCAGTCGGTCAGCGTGGCTACGGCAGAACCGTGCGTGCCGTCGACATGGAAGGTGACCAGATCCTCGCGGTTGACGCGGGTGGCCCAGGACATGTTGAGCTGCGCGATGACGGGCTCGCCGTTGTGGCCGGTCAGTTCGGCGATGGCGTAAGCCGCGTCGTCGGCGGTGGCCTTGTAAGGCTTGCCGGCTTCGTCCCAGCGCTGGGGAATGTGGGTCGCGCCCAGGCAGGAGATGGACTTGACCTCGCCGAACAGGTTGTCCAGCACGTAGCGCCAGTGGCACATCATGTCCAGGATCATGCCGCCACCGTCCTCGGCGCGGTAGTTCCAGCTCGGGCGCTGGATGGGTTGCAGGTCGCCCTCGAACACCCAGTAGCCGAACTCCAGGCGCAGCGAGAGCATGCGGCCGAAGAACCCGGCGCGGCGCAGCATGTCCAGCTTGCGCAGGCCGGGCAGGAAGAGCTTGTCCTGCACCGCACCATGTTTGAGTCCGCTCTTTTTTGTGGCCGCCTGCGCCGTCTTGGCGATGTCCATCGCCTCGGCGAGCGTGGTGGCGATGGGCTTCTCGCAATAGACATGCTTGCCGGCGCGCAGCGCCCGGGCCAAGAGCGTGGGGCGCATCTGCGTCGTGCCCGCGTCGAAGAAGACCGTGTCATCCGGGTTCGCCAGCGCCTGGTCCAGGTCCGTGCCCCAGCGCCCGATACCGTGCGTCTTGGCCAGCGCCTCGATCTTCTCGGCGTTGCGGCCGATCAGGATCGGGTCGGGCATCACCTTGTCGCCGTTGGATAGCGTGACGCCCCCTTGGGCGCGGATGGCGCAGATGGAACGGATCAGGTGCTGGTTCATGCCCATGCGTCCGGTGACGCCGTGCATGATGATTCCCAGACGTTGCGTGGGCATGGATGAGTTCTCCTTCGGGTGGGGATGGATGCGGTGCTGCCGCTCAGGGGGTGACTTCCAGGCCGGCGGCCTTGACCAGTGCGGCGTTGTTCTTGATTTCGGTGTGGATGTAGGCGTCGAATTCACGCGGCGTCAGGGTCCAGGCGTCCGCGCCCAGAGACAGGAAGCGTTCCTTGACCTCGGGCGTGGCCAGGGCCTTCACCACTTCGCCTTGCAGGCGGTCGACGATGGCGCGCGGCGTCTTGCCGGGGGCGAACAGGCCGATCCAGAAGTTGAACTCCGAGCCCGGCACACCGGCTTCGGCCGTGGTCGGTACGTCGGGCAGGGCGCTGGCGCGCTGGGCCGAGCCGACTGCGAGCGGCAGCAGTTGGCCCGCGCGGATTTGCCCGATCACGGGTGCGATGGGGGAGAAGTAATAGTCCACCCGGCCGGCGATGACTTCATTCACGGCCTCGGCCGAGCCTTTGAAGGGGATGTTGGTCGCCTGGATCTTGGCGGCGAGCTTGAATTTTTCGGCGTTCAGGTGGGTGGCGCTGCCCTGGCCGGCGGACGCGAAATTGAGCTGTCCCGGGTTGGCGCGGGCGTAGCTGAGCAGTTCTTGCACGGTCTTGATGTTCTTGGATGGCGAGATCACCAGCACATTGGGCGTGGACGAGATCGGCGTGACCGGGGTGAAGTCCTTCAGCGGATCGAAGGGCAGCTTGGCGAAGGTGTGCGGCGTCACCGTGTGCGAGGACGAATGGATCATCAGGGTGTAGCCGTCCGGTGCGGACTGGGCCACGACCGCCTGACCGATGGTGCCGCTGGCGCCACCCCGGTTCTCGATGACGAACTGCTGGCCCATGCTTTGCCCCATCTTGTCGGTGATGGCGCGGGAGATGATGTCCGTGGTGCTGCCGGCAGCAAAGGGCACGATCACCCTGATGGGCTTGTTCGGGTAGCTGTTCTGGGCCTGGGCGGCCAACGGCGCGAGCGCCGTCAGCGTGGCCATGGCGAGGAATCTGCGCAGATGCTGTTGCATGGTTTGTCTCCTGGTTGTTTGGAATAATTAACTAGGCAGTGAATTATAGGCAAGCGCGTGCCGATGCCAATCAGGGATTCGCCGGAGGTCGGACGCGCGCAGGGACAGGCCGCCGGGACCCGAAAGAGGACTGGAAATGGACGGGAGCGATCCCGAAAGAGGCCCCGAGGGGGTCGTGTCAGCCGCGCAGCAGGGAGCCCAGGATCAGGTCCGTCATGTGCGAGAGCCGCTCGTTGCGGGCCTTGGCGGACATCAGGTCGCGGCCGAAGATGGCCGACAGGGTGTGGTTGTTCGAGAGGTAGAAATAGGCGATGCCGGCGATCGAGATGTAGAGCTGCATCGGGTCCACGCCGCCGCGGAAACTGCCATCGCGCCGCCCGCGCTCCAGGATCTCGGCCAGCATGTCCAGCAGCGGCGAATTGAGCGCGCGCGCCTGGCGGGATTCCTGCAGATGCCGCGCCTTGTGCAGGTTGGCGCTGTTGAGCAGGGTCAGGAACTCGGGGTGGGCGAGGTAGTAGTTCCAGGTGAATTCCACCAGCCTGCGCACCGCCTCGGCCGGCGTCAGATCCAGTAGCCGCAGCTTGCGTTCCTCTTCGCGGATGTTGCTGTAGGCCTGTTCCAGCACGGCCTGGAACAGCGTTTCCTTGTCCTCGAAGTAGTAGTAGATCAGCCGCTTGTTCAGGCCCGCGCGCTCGGCGATGCGGTCCATGCGTGCGCCGCCCAGGCCGAATTCGGCGAATTCATCGCGCGCGGCCGCCAGGATGGTGCCTTGTGAGCGGTCGGCGTCGCGCAGGCGCTCCTCGGGGACGACTTTCGGTTTGCGCGCCATGGTTTTAATTCACTTTATGGTTAATTGTTGGATCGAGTGCGCTGACATCGGGTCGGCCCGACTTTACACAAACGGCACGCCGGCTAAGCTTGTCGCATGACGCAATATGTAGAACAAAATCCAACACAACAGTCCGCGTCAACCACTGTCCCGCGCCGCATCCTGCCGGTGATCGTGCTGTCGCAGTTCGCTGCCACCTCGCTCTGGTTCGCCATCAACGCGGTGATGCCCGACCTGCAGCAGGCCTGGGACTGGCCTGCCGCCGCCGTTGGTCGCCTGACTTCGGCCGTTCAAATGGGCTTTGTCGCGGGCACCCTGGTGTTTGCCCTGCTGATGGTGGCAGATCGTTTCTCGCCCTCGCGGGTGTTCATGGTCTGCGCCCTGCTGGGTGCGCTGGTGAACGCTGCCACACTGCTGGCGGGTGGGGATGTGAACCTCCTGCTCGGGCTGCGCTTTACCGTCGGCTTCCTGCTGGCGGGCGTTTATCCCGTGGGCATGAAAATCGCTGCCAGCTGGTACCGCGAAGGCCTGGGGCCGGCCATGGGGGTGCTGATCGGCGCGCTGATCCTTGGCACGGCCCTGCCGCACGGCCTGCGTGCGCTGGCGACTGCGGTTCCGGGCGCGGGGGATGAAGGCGCATGGGCGAGCCTAGTCGCGGCCAGCGGACTGGCTCCCTGGCAGGCCGTGGTGCTCGGGGTATCGCTGCTCGCGGCAATGGGCGGATTGCTGACGGCCTGGCTGGTTCCGGACAGTCCCTGGCTGCGGCGCGTCAGTCGGGTCGATGGCGGTGGTGGGAAAGCCGCGGGTGGCCTCAAGCTCGGGGCATTGGCCCTGATCTGGCAGGACCGGCGCCTGCGGGCCTCGGTCTTTGGCTACTTCGGCCACATGTGGGAGATCTACACCTGCTTCGTGCTGGTGCCGTTGATCGTGGGCTTGCGCTTCGCGGGCGCGACGCAGAGTGCCTGGTCCTTCGCCATCATCGGCGCGGGATTCGTCGGCTGCGCGGGGGGCGGATGGCTGGCGCGGCAGTGGGGCAGCGCCCGCGTTGCCCAGGCGCAGCTGGTGGCGAGTGCGGCCTGCTGTCTGGCTGCGCCCCTGATGCTGCACGCGCCCGATGGTGTGTTTCTGGCCTGGCTGCTGCTCTGGGGCGTGACGGTGTCGGGTGATTCGCCGCAGTTCTCAGCCCTGACGGCGCGCAATGCGCCCCAGGCGGTGGTGGGCAGTGTGCTGACCCTGGTCAACTGCATCGGCTTTGTGATTTCGGTGCTCAGCATCGAGCTGTTCACCTCGGCCCTGCCGTACTTTTCCTTGGGTCTGCTGCTGCCCCTGCTGGGCGTCGGGCCCTTGATCGGCCTGTGGATGTTCCGTCCGCTGGTGCGTGCCTAGCGTGGCATGGCGGCATCGGCGGCCGATTCGTGTGGACCGGCCGCAAAGTGCCACCATGTGCCGCCGTCAATCCGCGTCAGGCCACTCGCTGAACGGGAAAGGCACCTCGTCACGGGCGAAGCTCAGGTAGTCCGCGATCTGCCGCAGGTAACGACCTAGCGCGCGGCCGAAATCGCGCAGGCGCTCGTTGGGCGCGTCGCTGGCGATGCTCAGCAGCAATTGCACCAACGCCAGCGCGATCAGCACCGAGGTGGCGAGATAAAAGGCCAGGCCCATCAGCACCATGAAGACGACGCGCAGGCCCAGCTGGCGCTTCTTGCCGGGAGCGGGGGGAGCGGCGTTGTCTTGGTTGTGCGGGGTGTTGGGTTCGCTCAAGATCCATCCTCCTGTGACAGTGGGATGCGGACTGTACCTAAAGCGGGAAGCCTGCCGTGCCTTAAGCTCACGCCATGAAGGATTTGAACCGTCCCTACACCGTCCGCCTCTACGACCCCCAGGGCGATGGCGATGCGCAAGGCACGACAGCGCGCGAGCATGCGCAGCGCCGTTTCGCGCAGGTGCTGGAAGCGCATCTGGGCGATGCCGACTTGGTGCTGCCCGTGCGCGGCGCCTACCTGCGCATCGCGCAGGCCTATGGCGATCCGCCGAATCTGGACGCCTTGACCGATGCCGAGCGCGAAATCGCGCAGCAGTGGCTGGCCGCCGAAAGCGCGGCCCTGGAGTCCGTGTTCGGGCCATTGCGCGGCATGAGCGAGAGCTTCTATGAGATCGTGCCAACCGTCCGCTGAGCATGGCTGACCTGGGGGCGTGCTTATCTCAGCTCCCGGGCCCGCACCGCGTGGTTTGCCCGCTTAGGTGGTTTTGCGCTGGATCGGCGCCATGGATCGACCGATAATCCGCGCCCATGGCCCTCTTCACCGACACTTCCACCGTCACGCACGGCATCCAGCTCGCCGTGGCGCCGGTGTTCCTGCTCACCGCCGTGGCCGGCATGATTGGCGCGGTGGCCGGCCGGCTGGCGCGCATCATTGATCGCGGTCGCACGCTGGACGAAAAACTGCGCGTCAACGCTGAGCCCGCGCTGGCCGCCCACTGGGTGATGGAGCTGGCCGCGCTGCGCCAGCGTGGTCTGCTGGCCAACACCACCATCGGCTTGCTGACGTTGTGCGCCTTCGTGATCGGCCTGACCATCGTGCTGCTCTTTCTCGGCGAGACCACGGAATTCAAGATCGACCGTTACGCGATCTACGGATTCCTGGCCGGCGTGCTCTGTTTCATGGCCGCGCTTGGCTGCTTCTTCGCCGAGACTTTGCTGGCCGCGCGCGTGCTCAAGTTCCGCCAGCTCGGGGACGACTGAGCCGCGACCGTCGGCTTGCCGGTCCACGGCCAGTCCACACCTGTCGTTCTGTCAGTCCTTCGGCTTGCCCCGGGGCAGCAGGCCGCGCAGACTGTCCAATGAGTCCTGGGCCCAGCCGCGCAGCCGCTGGCGCAGCTGTCGCGTGGCTGCGATGTCCGCGTAGGCGATGCGCCATTGAATGTCGTCGAAGGCGCCCAGCAGTTGCACCGGCACGGTCAGCCCCTGAAGGCTGTCCAGCGCCTGCGCCTCGCGCTCCGGGTTCTGTTGCAGGGTGGCTGGAGCGATCGTGACGCGCAGCGTGTAGTCCAGGCGGCTCTCGGCCAGCCAGGCCGTGCCGCCGCCGCCAACGCGCAGCGAGGGCGCCTGGAGGGTCAGATCCTGGTTGCGCGCCACACCGTCTTCGATCTGGAAGCTCGCGCGCAGCCGGTCAAAGGAGGTGCGCCAGCGCGATGCGTCTTGCGTCGATCCGGTCGCAGGCGGCTGGACAGATGGACGCGTGGCGTTCATTTTCCCCAGTCGTCCGAGGCCGGCCCGCACCATGTCGGCGACGTTCATTCCGATCGATCCATCCTGCAGCTGCAGGCCCACGCTGCCGTTCAAATGGCGTGTGAAGGTGCCAGGCGCGGCGCCACCGCTGCGCAGATCCAGCGCGACGTTGCCCCGGCCATCCAGCCAATCGATGGCCAGCGCGTCGCGCAGCAGGGCACCGATGCGCACGTCCCGCAGGTCCAGCTTGGTCGCGAAAAAGGTGGTCGCGGGCGAGGCGCGTGGCGGGGTCGGCTGGTCGCCATCCAGATGGATGCGCAGCGAGCCATGCACGCCGCCATCGTAGAGCGAAGCCGCCAGCGGATTGACATCGATGCGGCGGCGCTTGCGCCCCTGGCTGTCCTGCAGCGGCAGGTCTTGCACCTGGGCCTGCAGACGCAGATGCGACAGCTTCACATTCATGAACTGGAGCGAGGCCACGCGCAGCGTGCCTTGCAGGTCCAGGCTATCGAGTCCGAGGTCATGCACCCAGCGCAAGAGGGCGCCCGTGCCCGAGGCTCGCATTGGCGGACTCGCTGCCGTTCGTGGATCCCTTGTCTGATCAATCGTCTGATCCGCCGCGACCGCGTGCGGGGCCGTGTCCGTCACCGAGGCAGCGACGGGGTGCGTGGTCGCCATGCCGGGTTCGGCGTCCGCCTGCCAAGCGGCGGTCTGCAGCACCGGCTGCGCCAGAGGGTGGGCCTGGTATCGGTCCAGGTCCAGCGTTCCCAGGGCCAGGTCGAAACGCAGCACCGGTGACGCATCGGTGCGCTTGGCGTCGAGCGCGAACGTGGTCTGATCAAAGGCGCCTTGTAGCACCAGGTGAAAAGCGCGTCGCTGGCTGGGCGGGGCGCTCTGCGTCGGTGCTGTGTCTGCCTCCACGCCGATCTGTCCCTGCAGGCGCAGCGGCAGGGCCTGACCCATGGCATCCATCACCGTGGCGTGCAAGTCCAGTGCATGCGTCAGGGGCGGGGCCAGATGCGGGTCCACGCTAGCTGGGTCGGCCGCGCGATTGGGTCCAGAGACCGAGGCGTTGGCGGGTGCCGCTTCGGTGGCGCCGGGCCGGGAGAGGCGCAGTTCCACCAAGGGCAGGGTGTAGCGCCGGTCCGGCGCCGGCCACAGGCTCAGGTCGTCGATCCGCACCCGGCGCACTTGTGTTTCACCGCGCAGCAGCGCGAATGCGTCTAGCGTGAGCGACATGCCCTTGGCGGTGGCCACGCGTCGCGCGGGCGTGCCCGTGGTGCTGTCTTGCGGCGGGGATTCCAGCAGTAACGGGCCCCAGGTCAGGCCCAGGCGGGGCGTGAACGTCAGCCGGGGTGGTGCAGCCGTGCTGAGCAGGTAGCCGGTGCGTGCTTGAATCTGCTCGGCGAGTTGCCGTGACTGCGTCTGCGGGTTGAAATGGGCCGCGACCCAGGCGATGCCCGCCAACAGCACGAGCACGAGAGCCAGTCCGAGCAGCAGCACCAGGCGGAGCAGACGGCGCAGCACGCGAGGCCTGCGCTCGGGGGCGGGTGCCGACGGGGTGGGAGAGGCGGTCTCGGTCATGCCTGCATTGTCGCCGTCCGCGGTGGGGTGCTGTCTCAGCCCAGCAGCACGCCGACCAGCGCGCCCGCGCCCAGCAGCCAGAGCAGGTGCAGCCGCGTGCGCCAGACCAGCAGGGCGGTGGCCGCCGTCAGCGCCCAGTATGGCCAGGCCGTGTGTGCCGCCGAGGCCAGGTCGGGAAAATTGGCCGCCTGGGTGCTGCCCAGGATCCAGCCGGTGGAAATCAGCAGCGCTACCACCACCGGAGCCAGTCCCTGTTTGAAGGCGCGCACGCCGCGCCGCTCGCGGTTGGCATGGCTCCAGCGCGCCGTCAGGTAGACCAGGGTGGAACTGGGCAGCAGCACACCGAGCAGACAACCCGCGGCACCGAGCAAGGCCCAGCCGATCGGGTGCCCGCCCGCGCCGTTGTTCAGCCCGACATTCCAGCCCAGCAAAGCGATGAAGAGCACGTTGGGGCCGGGTGCGGCCTGGGCGAGGGCGATGGAGGCGTTGAACTGGGTCTCGCTCAGCCAGCCTTGTTGGGTGACCAGGTAGCGGTGCATGTCCGGCGTGGTGGTGATGGCGCCGCCCACGGCCAGCAGGGAGAGGGTGGCGAAATGCAGCACCAGGTGTAGCCAGTCCGTCAGGCCCAGGGAAATCAGGGGCGCAGCGAGGGCGTTCATTGACGTGTCCCGGTCGAGCCGGTCGGTCTCGTCCTCGCCTCTTCACGTTGCGCCAGGCGCGACCAGGCCAGGGCCCAGCCCACGCCGCCGAGCGCCAGCAGCACCCAGAGCAGCGGCCACCTCAACCAGGCGATGGTGACGAAACACGCGCTACCGAGCAACAGACGCTGGGCCGGGTGCAGGGGATTGTTCTTGAGCGTGACCAGCAGCTTCAAGCCGGTGCCGATGACCAGGCCGGCCGCCACCGCACCCATGCCGCGCAGCGCGCCGGCCACCGCGGGTTGGTCAGCGTAGTGGGTGTACAGCCAGGCCAGGCTCAGCAGCACCAGCAGGGGCGCGCTCAGCATGCCGGCCAGGGCCGACAGGGCACCTCGCACGCCGAAGTGGCGCGCGCCCAGCATCAGGGAGAGGTTGACCAGGTTGGGGCCGGGCATGATCTGCGCCACGGCCCACTCTTCGACGAATTGTGTGTTCGTCATCCAGCGTTTGCGTTCCACGAGCTCACGCTGCGCAACGGCCGCCACGCCCCCGAAACCTTGCAGAGCCAGCACGGTGAAAGAGCGGAAAAGATCCCCGCAGGACTGTGGCGACACGGTGGCGCTCGTCTCCGGGTCCGGTGGCAAGGGGGTTTCAGGCATCGCGCGAATGTCAGACGGGCAGGCCATGGCCCCGGGAGGCCCAGGCCCGGCCCTGGGTGCGCAGCAAATCCAGCAGATCGTCGAGCGGCATGGGCTTGCCGTAGAGCCAGCCCTGCGCGAACTGAACGCCGCGCTCGCGCAGGTAGTCCGCCTGGGTTTCGGTCTCGACCCCCTCGGCGATCATGAACAGGCGCAAGGTCTTGGCCATGTCGATGATGTGGGGCAACACCAGGCTGGCCGCCGCCTGCGCGTCGATGGCATCCACGAAGGACTTGTCGATCTTCAGGATGTCCAGCTCCAGGCCCGCCAGCACCGACAGGCTGGAATGGCCGGTGCCGAAATCGTCCACCGCCACCTGCACGCCGCGGTCATGCAGTCGTGCAATCTGCTTGCCGGCGGCCCGGGCATCGGTGACGTTGCGTTCGGTGATCTCCACGACCAGGCTGCCCGGCGGCGCCTGTATCTCGCGCAGGCGCTGCAGCAGATGGGTGATCGATCCCTCGGTCTCCAGGTCTTGCGCGGAGAAATTGATGCCGAGGTGAAAGCCCTGTTGCTGCGCCAGCAGGACGGGGAGGTCCCGCGCGGCGATGTCGATGACGTAGGCCGTGATGGCGCGGATCAGGCCGCTGCGTTCGGCCGCGGGGATGAACAGGTCGGGCGACATCGGGGCACCCGCGGGCCGGCGCCAGCGCAGTAGCGCCTCGGCGCCGACGCAGCGGCCGGTCTGCAAGTCCACCACGGGTTGGTAATGCAGGTGGAATTCACGGCGTTTCAAGCCCAGGCGGATTTCACCCGGCAAGCTCAGACGCTGGCGCGTGGCCAAGGCCACGGCGGCGACCAGCAGCAGGCCCGCGATGGCCGCCAGCGGCAGAAGGATCAAGGCCTGCCTGCCCATGCGCGCATGCAGACCCACGCGCGAGATCGCCACCATCGTGGTGAGGTTGTTTTCGGGGGAGTGACGAAACACCAGCAGATGGTCGGGTAGCTCGAGCGGGCCAGAAGCCGATGATGGTTCGCGCGTCAACCTGGCAGCGTCTATGGGGCCGCGCGATTGCAGGACCATCGGAGGTGCCCCGATCAGCACTGCCACAGTCGTGTCCTGGTCACGCAAGGCCAGGTCGAAGACAAAGTCAGGGTGCAGCGCGACCACCCAGCCTTTGTGTTCGAAGAGGTTGAGGTGCAGGCCCGGCGCATAGGGCAGGACCACGTCGCGCCAGATCTGCACGCCACTGGACACGCGGGCATCGCTGGGTCCCAAGGGGATGCCCTGTCTGTACCGGCCCATGGAGGAGCAGATCAGCCGTCCGTCGCGCACCGCGCCGACGTCCTTCAGGTAGCTCAGACCCATGTTCAGCTCGCGCATCAAGCTCAACGTTGGTTCCGAGCAGTCGCCGCGCGGCGCGCGACCAAGTGCATCCAGGGCGAGGTAGATTTGCTGTCGCGCCGCGACGGAGCGGCGCAACAGTTCGTCGGCCACGGACCCCGCATACGCCATCTCCGCGTTGAGCGCCTCCCGTGAAGCCCAATACAGGGCTACGGCGATGGGAGCCGTCAAGGCGGTGAAACCCAGCACGCAGGCGAGGATCAGCGATTTGCGCATAAGGTTGGCGGCATCAGTGCGATGGATCTTACCCGCGGGGTGACGCATGGCGGCAACGCTGGGGCAGTGCAAACCCTGAAATGAGGCTTGCTATGTTGTAATTAAAAACCATGTTCCGCATCGCTTCCAGACCCGTTTCACGCCGGGTTTCCGTCACGCGTCAGCTGTCCTGGACCATGGGCGGATTGATCGTGGCCTTGCTGCTGGCGCTGGCGGCGCTGGGGTATGGCGCGATGAGCTGGGCGGCCTCGCGGCTGGCGCCCATCCTGGCGCGACAGACGGCCGAGTTGCGTGCCGAGGCCGGTGCGGCCATCTTCCTGCAGGCACAGAACAGCGTTTTGCGCTTGCAGGAGGAATTGCTGCTGCGCCTGGAGCAGCAAAACCCGGAGGAGGCGCGGCGGCGCTTTGACGCCTTGTTCGCGCCGGGTCGGGACGGTGTCTGGCGCTTGCGCCCCGAGCGGGTGGACACCGAGAGCGCGCCCACGCTGTACCTGCGACCGGGCCCGCGCGGACCGAGCGATTCGGTTCGTCAGCGCGCCGTCGTGAGTTACCAGTTGCTGCGCGAGCAGGGGCCCGCGCTGGCACCGCCCTTTTTTTCCGTGTACATGGACTTCGTCGAGAACGGCCTGATGGTCTATGCGCGGGGCCGGGACTGGGGCGGGGCGGCCATGGCCGACGCCACCAACGCCAACTACCCGACCATGATCGGCTCGCGCCCGGAGAACAATCCGCGGCGCCGCTTGTTCTGGACGCCGGTGTACTTCGATCAGCAGGCGCAGGCCTGGATGGTTTCGGTCATCCAGCCTCTGGATTGGCGCGGTGCCTGGGTGGGCACGGTCGGCCACGACATCGTGGTCCAGACTTTGATCGATGCCGTGCGCGCGCGCAGCGTCGAGGGCGGCCTGCAGATGATCCTGAGCGCGGACGGCCAGCTTATCGCCCACCCCGATCTGCAAAACCACATCGTGCAGGCCGATGGGCAACTGGCCATTGGCAGCCTGCGTGATCCTTTGCTGGCCCAGGTGCAGGCGCTGATCACCACGGAGGAAGCGCAGGGCGGGGCGATCAGCGGGGCACGACGCATTGGCGCGACCGTGGGTGAGAACGGTCACGAGGCGTACTGGGTCGCTTGGTCCCGCATCAAGGGCCCGGACTGGCGCTGGGTGCAACTTCTGCCGCAGTCGCAGGTGGATCAGGTCCTGCGCTGGGGGGCGACTCTGACCTTCCTGATCGGCCTGTTGGGCTTGTTGCCAGCCTTGGCGATCATGCGGGTGCTGATCCGCCGCATCATCAGCCGCCCACTGCAGCGCCTGACGGTGGCGGTGGACGAACTGGGGCAGGGGCGCATGCCGGCCCCCATCGCCTTGAGCGGCCCCGACGAGCTCGGGCGGCTGGCGCGTGCCTTTGATGGCATGGTGCTGGAACTGCGCTCGGGCGAGGCGGCGCGCCGCCGTTACCTGACCGGGCTGGAGGAAGAGCACGCGCGCCTGCTGGCCCTGTTGGGCGCGATGGACCTGGGCATCCTGTTCGTGACGGCGGACAAGCAGGTCCAGTACTGCAACCGTACTTTCCTGCGCATCTGGCAGATGGACGAAAACGCCAACCTGGTGGGGCGGGCCGTGGGCGAGGTGCTGGGCGATTCGGGCGTGGAGATCGTTCAGCCTGAGCATTTCTCCAGCCATCTGCGGGAGATGTTGGGCACGCACGAAGCCCCGACCAGCTACGAGATCGCGACCGGCGATGGCCGCGTCATCGTGCAGACCGCCTACCCGGTGCGCGACGCCGAGGGGCGCTTCATCGGCCAACTCTGGATTCACGAAGATGTGACGCGGGAACGGCAGACCGCGGAGCAATTGGTGTATCTGGCCGAACGCGACGCCTTGACGGGTCTCTTCAATCGGCGTCGCTTCGAGGACGAGCTGGCGCGTTTCATCCAGGAGTCGCAGCGGCGTCATCGGCACGGCGCCCTGCTGTTCTTTGACCTGGACGAGTTCAAGCACATCAACGACACCTTCGGCCACCGTGCCGGGGACGCCGTGCTGATCCGCGTCGCCTCGGAGGTTGGCGCGCTCACGCGGCGCAACGAGCTGCTGTGTCGGCTGGGCGGCGACGAGTTCGCCGTGCTCATGCCCGATGCCCGGCAGGAGGAGGCCGAGCAACTGGCCGAACGCATCGTGCGCGCCATCGCGCTGATTCCCTTCCGCCTCGACGGGCAGAACCTGCGCCTGACGTCCAGCCTCGGCATCGCGCTGTATCCGCATGGCTCGGTCAACGCCGAGGAACTGGTGGCCCATGCCGATGTCGCCATGTACCAGGCCAAGGAAAGCGGCAAGAACGCCTGGAAGCTCTACCAGCCCGGGCGCGACACTTCGCGCAAGATGATCACGCGCCTGGGCTGGAACGACCGCATCGCCCGTGCCCTGGAGCAGGGTCTGTTTCGCCTGCATTACCAGGGCGTCTACCACACGGGCAGCGGCACCGTCTCCCATCTGGAGGTATTGATCAGGATGGTGGACGTGGACGATCCCTCCCAGCTCATCATGCCGGGGCAGTTCATCGCTCATGCCGAGAAGAGCGGCAAGATCTTGGAGATTGACCGCTGGGTGATCCGCGCCAGCATTGAGCAGCTTGCCGCCAACCCGGCCATGCCCCCGCTGGCGGTCAACATCTCCGGCCGCTCCTTCGACCAGACCAGTTTTCCGCACTACATCGCCGATCTGCTGAACATGCATGGCGTGGAACCCCGGCGCCTGCTGGTGGAGTTGACGGAAACCTCGGCGGTGTCCGATCTGCAGGATGCGGAGTGTTTCATCGAGGCCTTGCGCCAGACTGGGTGCCAGACCTGTCTGGACGATTTCGGCGCGGGTTTCGCATCCTTTGCCTACCTCAAGCACCTGAAGGTGGACCTGCTCAAGATCGACGGTCTTTTCATCCGCGACCTGCCCAAGGACAGCGACAACCAGATCTTCGTGCGCGCCATCGTGGACGTGGCGCGTGCCCTGGGCAAGCGCACGGTGGCCGAATTCGTGGAAGACGAGCAGACCCTGGAGATGGTGCGCGCCCTGGGGGTGGACCTGGCGCAGGGTTACCACCTCGATCGCCCCCGCGCCGACCATCCTGCGCTGGCCCAGGCTTTCCACTCGCACCCGGCTTCCGACCCGGTGTGAGGGTGCGTGGCGGCGCCCGCCCGGGGAACGCGGAAACAGGGCGCGGCCGCGAGGTCTTGGCCAAGGACTAAGGTCTTGGACGCATTTTTTGCGCAAATCCGGGACAATCGGGGGTTTGGTCCGTCCCATCCTGGGCGGACAACCACGATCCCATGCCATCCTTTCCCGACGTTTCCTTTTTTCCTCGTGCCGCCAAGCCGCTGACGGGCTACCGGCCCTACTGGGCCAAGCGTTTCGCTGAACGGTTTGGCGGTGCGGCGCCTTTCCTGCCCATGAGCCGCGCCGAGATGGAGCGCCTGGGCTGGGACAGCTGCGACGTGATCCTGGTGACCGGGGACGCCTACGTGGACCATCCGAGCTTCGGCATGGCCGTGGTGGGGCGCGTGCTGGAGGCCCAGGGCTTCCGCGTGGGCATCATCGCCCAGCCGGACTGGCAGAGCGCCGAGCCCTTCAAGGTGCTGGGCAAGCCCAACCTGTTCTGGGGCGTGACGGCGGGCAACATGGATTCCATGATCAACCGCTACACGGCGGACCGCAAGATCCGCAGCGACGACGCCTACACCCCGGGCGACGTGGGCGGCAAACGGCCCGACCGCGCGGCCATCGTCTACAGCCAGCGCTGCCGCGAGGCCTATCCGGACGTGCCCATCGTGCTCGGCGGCATCGAAGGCTCGCTGCGCCGCATCGCGCACTACGACTACTGGAGCGACAAGGTGCGCCGCAGCATCGTGGTGGACAGCAAGTGCGACCTGCTGCTCTACGGCAACGCCGAGCGCGCCCTGGTCGAGGTGGCGCACCGCATCGCGGCCAAGGTGCCGGTGCAGGACATCACCGACGTGCGCGGCACGGCCTTCGTGCGGCGCGAGAGCCCGCCGGGTGACGATCCCTGGTTCGAGATCGATTCCACCGAGGTGGACACGCCCGGCCATGTGGAGGAGCACATCAATCCCTACATGACCACGTCCGAGCAGGCTGCGGCCCAGGGGCAGAGCTGCAGCAAGGAGGATGGCAAGGCGGCGGATGGGGCAGCGAAGGGCGGCGAAATCGCCGTCGTGCCGACCGTGCAGCCCATCACCTTCATGGCCAACCCGGCCTTGCAGGGCCGGGGCAGCATCAAGCGCCTGCCGCGCGAGCGCACGGTGATCCGGCTGCCCAGCTTCGAGCAGGTCAAGTCCGATCCGGTCCTCTACGCCCACGCCAACCGCGTGCTCCACCTGGAAACCAACCCGGGCAATGCGCGCGCGCTGGTGCAGGCGCATGGCGAAGGGACGACGGCGCGCGATGTCTGGATCAACCCGCCGCCTATTCCGCTGACGACGGCCGAAATGGACTACGCCTTCGGTCTGCCCTATGCCCGCAGCCCGCACCCGGCCTATGCCGACGAGAACGGCAGTCATGAGGGTGCGACCAAGATCCCGGCCTGGGAGATGATCCGCTTCAGCGTGAACATCATGCGCGGTTGTTTCGGAGGCTGTACCTTCTGCAGCATCACCGAGCACGAGGGGCGCATCATCCAGAGCCGCTCGGAAGATTCGATCATTCAGGAGGTCGAGGACATCCGCGACAAGGTCAAGGGCTTCACCGGCGTCATCAGCGACCTGGGCGGCCCGACCGCCAACATGTACCGCATCGGCTGCAAGTCGCCCGAGATCGAGGCCGCCTGCCGCAAGCCCAGCTGTGTCTATCCCGGCATCTGCCAGAACCTCAACACCGACCACTCGGCCCTGATCAAGATCTACCGCCGCGCGCGTGCGCTCAAGGGTGTGAAGAAGATCCTGATCGGGTCCGGCCTGCGCTACGACCTGGCGGTCAAGAGCCCTGAGTACGTGAAGGAACTGGTGCAGCACCACGTGGGCGGCTACCTGAAGATCGCACCCGAGCACACCGAGGGCGGTCCACTGTCCAAGATGATGAAGCCGGGCATCGGCAGCTACGACCGCTTCAAGCAGATGTTCGAGCAGTACAGCGAGGAGGCCGGCAAGAAGCAGTACCTCATTCCCTACTTCATCGCCGCGCATCCGGGCACCAGCGACGAGGACATGATGAACCTCGCGATCTGGCTCAAGAAGAACGGCTTTCGCGCCGACCAGGTGCAGACCTTCTACCCCAGTCCCATGGCCACGGCCACGACCATGTACCACACGGGCCTGAACAGCCTCAAGGGCATCCACCGCGATGTGGGCGAGGACGGCCGGACCGAGAAGGTGGACATCGTGCGCGGCGAGAAACGCCGCCGTCTGCACAAGGCCTTCCTGCGCTACCACGACCCGAACAATTGGCCGCTGCTGCGGGACGCCTTGAAGGCCATGGGCCGTGCCGACCTGATCGGCAATGGCAAGCAGCACCTGATTCCGACCTGGCAACCGCTGACGGATGGTGGCTACCAGAGTGCGCGGCGCAAGAACAGCACGCCAGTTGGCAAGACGGCTCCAGTGAGGGTGACGGGTGCGGTCGCCACGGCTGCGACCCGAACCGGGGCCACGCCGCCGCCCAAGGGCCGCATCCTGACCCAGCACACGGGACTGCCGCCGCGTGAGGCAGGCACCGCCCGCAAGGGGCGCCGCGGCTGAAGTTTCCACCGGGGGCCGCGAGCGCGCGCGATAGGGACGGAAGGCGAGGCGTGGGCTGCCGTCGCTCAGCTCACGTAGTCCAGCGGCAGGACGGTGGTGAACTTCAGTTCTTCCATCGCGAAACTGCTGCTCACGTCGCTCAACGCCACGGAGCGGATCAGGCGCTGGTACACCGCATCGTAGGCGGCAATGTCGGGCACCACGACGCGCAGCAGGTAATCCACCTCGCCGCTCATGCGGTAGAACTCCAGCACTTCCGGAATCTGGCGCACCGCCTCACGGAACTGCTCAAGCCAGGCCGGGTTGTGCTGGCTGGTCTTGACCGAGACGAAGACCGTGACGCCCACGTTGAGCTTGCCGCGGTCCGCCAGCGCGACGTGGCGCGTGATGTAGCCGCGTTCGCGCAGGGCCTGCACCCGCCGCCAGCAGGGTGAGGTGGAGAGGTTGACGGCTTCCGCCAGCGTGGCCAGCGGGGTTTCCGCGTTCTCCTGCAGCAGGGCCAGCAGTCTCCGGTCGATGGCATCCAGTTTCTTGCTCATCGATAAATTATGGGATGGATTGCGGCTGATCAGGGCCCTTGACCGCAGGCAGAAGCGGCCTGCTGCGCTGCCCTTTGACACAGATCAAACCGGAGGCGGGGCCGCAGCCCCTGGCTGCTTCAGGTATACCCCCAGGTGTGGCGCGGCCGGTGGGCTCAGGCGCCGAAATCCAAGGGCAGGCCGACGTAGTTCTCGGCCACCGAGCGGGCACCAGTTTCCGAGTGGACGATGTAGTCCAGCTCGGCTTCCTGCAACTTCTGACCGATTTCGCCGTTTTCGGGGAAGCGGTGCATCAGGCTGGTGAACCACCACGAAAAACGCTCGGCACGCCAGATGCGCTTGAGGCAGCGCTCGGAATAGTGGTTGATGCCGGCCTCGCTCTTGCCTTGGTAGAACTCGGTCAGCGCGGCGCTCAGGTACTTGACGTCGGTGGCGGCCAGGTTCAGGCCCTTGGCCCCCGTGGGCGGCACGATGTGGCCCGCGTCGCCCGCCAGGAAGAGGCGGCCGAAGCGCAGCGGCTCGGTGACGAAGCTGCGCAGCGGGGCGATGCTTTTCTCGATGCTGGGGCCGGTCACCAGGTGCTCGCGCGCCTGTGGGTCCAGGCGCAGCTTGAGCTCGTCCCAGAAAGCCTGGTCGCTCCATTGCTCCACCTTGTCCGTCAGTGGAACCTGCAGGTAATAACGGCTGCGCGTGGCGCTGCGCTGCGAGCACAGCGCGAAGCCGCGCTCGCTGTTCACGTAGATCAGCTCGTGGTGCACGGGCGGTGTGTCGGACAGCAGGCCCAGCCAGCCGAAGTTGTAGACCTTCTCATACTCGCGGATGGCGGACGCGGAGGCGCTTTTCTTCACCGTGTCGCGGCAGACCCCGTGAAAGCCATCACAGCCCGCGATGAAGTCGCACTGCAACTCGTGCGTCTTGCCATCTTTCTCGTAGGTGACGCGCGGCTTGCCGGAGCCGAAGTCATGGATGGCGACGTTCGCGGCTTCGTAGATGGTCGTCAGGCCGGCCTGCTGACGCGCATCCATCAGGTCACGTGTCACCTCGGTCTGGCCATAGACCATCACGTTCTGGCCACCAGTGAGGCGGTTCATGTCGATGCGGTGGCGCTGCCCCTGGAACAGCATGTCAAAGCCGCCGTGGACCAAGCCCTCCTGGTGCATGCGCGCGCCGACGCCGATCTCGTCCATCAGGTCCATGGTGACCTGTTCCAGCACACCGGCACGGATGCGGCCCAGCACGTAGTCGCCACTCTGGCGTTCGAGTACGACGGTGTCGATGCCGGCCTTGTGCAGCAGCGCGCCCAGCATCAGGCCGGACGGACCGGCGCCGATGATGGCGACTTGGGTACGGGTGGGGTAGCTCATGGTTGTCTCCTTCGGGAATTTCGGGCTGCGCCTATCTTGCGTCCACACCACCCCTGGCGCGCGGTCGAGGTCCCAGGCTTTGCGCGACAATCGCCATGTTTGCGCGATGATCGCGCATTGAATGTGGAAAGGACGCCCCGTGATCGCCAAGGCCGACTTGATCGAGGGCATGGCCAAGGGCCTGGCCGTGTTGGAGAGTTTCGACACCGAGCGTCAGCGCCTCAACGCCACGCTGGCCGCGCAGCGCGCGGGCATCACGCGTGCCGCCGCGCGCCGGCATCTGCTTACGCTGGCGCATCTGGGCTACCTAGAGAGCGATGGTTCCTGGTTCTGGCTGGCCAGCAAGGTCTTGCGTTTCTCGGGCAGCTACCTGGCGTCCTCGCGCTTGCCGCGCGTGCTGCAGGCGCCGCTGGAGCGGCTGGCCCTGCGCACCGGGGAGTCCTTCTCGGCCGTGGTGCTGGGCGGGGACGAGGGCGTCATTGTCGCGCGCAGCAGCCCCGTGCATGCGGGCACGCCCTCCACGGTCTTGCCGTATGGCCTGCACTTGGGCGCGCGCCTGCCGGCCCACGCCACCTCCACCGGCAAGGTGCTGTTGGCGGCACTGCCCAAGCCGGAATTCAGCATCTGGCTCAAGGGCCGGCCTTTGGCACGGCTGACCGCCCATACCCTGACTGAAGCGCGTGCGCTGCGTGCCGTGATCGAGCGCGTGCGCAAGGAAGACTACTGCCTCAGCAGCGAGGAGCACGAACTCGGCGTGCACGCCCTGGCCGTTCCCGTGCGTGACAGCCAGGGCCGCACCGTGGCAGCGCTCAACGTGGTGGCCGAGACCACGCGCCTGTCGGGCGAAGAACTGAAGCGCGATTTGCTACCCTTGCTCTGGGAAACGGCGGCGGCGGTGCGTCCGTTGCTGTGATTTATCTGTCAGAGGGAGTCAGAGTAAGCATGTGCATGAAGAACCTCTTGGGCCGGGTCGTCCTGGCCTTGCTGTTGTGCGGCGCCACGGCCCTGGCGCTCGCGCAAAGCCCCGACCCCCGGGTCGAATGGCAGACCGCCGACAGCGCGAATTTCCGTGTCCATTACCGCGCCGCGCAGCGTGCCCAGGCCGAGGCGGTGGCCCGCGCCGCCGAGCGCGTTTACCCGCGCGTGACCAAAGCCTTGCAGTGGCGTGTGCGCGGACGCACCGAAATCGTCGTCATCACCGAAACCGACTTGGCCAACGGCTACACGACACCGCTGCCTTTCAACTTGATCGGTGTCATGCTCGCGCCCCCTGACGAAGGTGAGTTGCTCGAGAACAGTGCCTGGCTGGATCTGCTGCTGGTGCACGAACTGACCCATGCCGTGCACCTGGACAAGGTGCGGGGTTTTCCCAAGGCGGGGCAACACATCTTCGGCAACAACCCGTTTTTGATTCCCAATCTGTTTAATCCGTCCTGGGTGCTGGAAGGACTGGCGGTGCAGGTAGAAAGCATGCAAGCCGACGCGCAAGCCCCGGTCGACGGCGCCTGGTCCGGCCTGGGCCGCCTGCATGCCCCGGTCTACGAAGCCTGGTTGCGCGCCGAGCGCGCGCAGGGTTTCATCGGCCTGCGCGAACTCAATGCCAATGGCCGTGCGCTGCCTCTGTCCAAGCAGTACCTCTACGGCGCCTACTTCTATGACTTCCTGTTTCGGCGTTACGGCGCCGACGCGCCGCAACGCTGGGTCACGCGTTACAGCGGCAATCCTCCCTTTTGGCCGCGTCTGCACAGCAACCCCGTGGCCATCACCGGCAAGCCCCTGGACGTGCTGTGGGAGGAGTTTCTGGCCGACCGCGCGAATCAGGTGGATGCTCGCGCCGCCCACCTCCGTCGTCAGCCCGAGGTGATGGGCACGGCCCTGACCGGGCCGTTGTTTCGCATTCCCTCGGTGGCCATGCAGGCCGATGGCACGCTGCTGGCCGTGCTGGACGACGGCCTGCTGCGGCCCAAGTTGGTTCGTTTCGCGGCCGATGGCCGGCGCAGCGACCTGGCCGAAGTCAATGCCATGACGCGGGTCACAACGGCGCCGGATGGTCGTGTGCTTGTCGCCCAGCCCGATCTGTGCGACGCCTGGACGCTGGTGTATGACCTCTACGCCCTGCAAGATGGCGATTTGAAGCAACTGACCCACTGCGCACGGCTGCGCCGCGCGGTGTACGCAGGGCAGGGCGCGCAGGCCGGCATCGCGGCGCTCCAGCACGAAGCGGGCGCCACCCGCCTGGTCTGGCTGGACACACGGGGCGGGAATGAGCGGGTGGTGTACGCGCCGCCTCCGGGCTGGGACTTGAGCGATCTGGCCGCAGACGAGCGCAGCATCAGCGTCGTCTCGCACCGGGGCGCCGATTGGCGCATCCTGCAATTCGATCTGGCTCAAGCGCAGGCCGCGCCGCGCACCCTGCTGCGCCGCGACCGGCCCATCCATGGCCTGGCGCAAGACCGCGCGGGGCTCACCATGGTGCTGGCAGAGGATGGGGAGTCCAATGTCTGGCGCTTGGAAGGCGCGCGTCTGTCACGCCTGAGTCATGCCTACACCGGCGTCACGGCCCAGTCAGGTCTTGCCGCCGACGGCAGCCTGGGCCTGGTGGCCGTCACCCGGGGCGGGCAGGCATTGCGACGTTTGGCCGACACGCAGGCCTTGCAAGGCATCGCCGTGGAGACCAGCGAGACGCCGCCCATGGTTCCCATTGCTTCCGTGCCCACTCAGGCCGGCGCGCCGACGCCGCAGGGCAGTGCAGAGGCTGGGCACGCCTTGAACGGCGACGCACGGAGCGCTGGCGACCTGGGCGTGGCCCGGGACTACGCCGCCTGGCGTTCCATGTACCCGCGCTGGTGGGCGCCCGTGCTGTCTTCGGACCATGGCCTTCTTACCGTGGGCGTGCTGACCGATGGCAGCGACGCCCTGGGCTGGCACCAGTACGCCGCCATGCTGGCCTTGGAAGCCACGCAGCAGGAAACCGTGGGCAGCCTCGAATACCTCTATCGCGGCCAGCACCACCTGGCGCTGAGCCGCAGGGTCGAGGCGCGCGCCTGGACGGGGGGACGCAGTGACCCGGAAACCACGGCCTACAAACGCGACACCCAGGTGCAATGGCTGAGTACGGCCCTGTGGCCGACCCTGGAGCGGCGTTTCACCCTGGGCCTGGGTGCCGCGCTGGAGCGCAGTGAGTGGGTGGACGTGGACAGCGAGAACGAGAGCGAGAAAGTGCACCGCCTGGAAGACACCCGCCTGGCCGCTGCCTTGATGGACTACGACAGCCGGGGTGCCAACTGGCGCAGCGAAGGTGCGAACCGGGGCCTGAACGCCCGCCTGCTCTACGAGAGCTACGCACCCTTCGCTGGTGAAGATGGTGACGACCTGCCCCGTGACGGGGACTACAACGGCGGCGTGCTGCGCACGGACTTGCGCGGCTTTGTTCCCCTGGGGCGCACCGTGCTGGGCCTGCGCTACACCGAGGCCCGAGCCCAAGGACGGACCGAGGCCTTTCAACTCGGCGGCGCGACCGACGAGAACCTGCAGCTCGGTGTCCAACTCGGCAACCGCACCCTCGCGCTGCGCGGCTACAGCGGTGACGAGCCTGAACTGCAGGGCGTCAACGCACGTGTGGCCAGCCTTGAATGGCGCACGCCCCTGGCCGACATCGACCGTCACCTCATGGTCCCGGCCGTAGGCATCAATCGCCTTTCCGCCAGCCTGTTCTACGACGTGGGGGGCGTCTGGGGCCGGGACGAGGACGCGCCCTCAGCCTACTGGCGAGGCGTGGGGGTGGAGCTGCTGGGGGAGTTGAAATTGCTGTACGTGATGGGACTGCAGGTGCGGCTGGGCGTCGCCAAGGGGCTGGATGGGCCGCAGGAGACGCATGGGTATCTGACGGTTGGAAGGGCGTTTTGAGCGCCAAGTCACACGGTTAAAAAGCGGGCAATGGAACATCGCGTGAGCCAGAGGGCCGATTCGTTATCAAGGCAGACCCCATGAAACGCACCATTCGCTCAATTGCTTTGGCGTTCATCTTGGCGTTTTTAATGGGCTGTGGCCCCCGTGATGTCAATCAGAAATTCCCACTCATGAAAGAGAGCATGGAATGGTTGAAGTCCTATTGCGAAAATGACGTGGAGCTAATGACGCTTTGGCGGGGCCAGGGCGTGTCAATTAAATTTGAATGCTCTGTCGATAGATCAGTCGATCTAACAGTATTGGATACTGAATTGGCTGCAAGAGGTTTTTCGTTTGTCGCTGAGTACAAGCCGACAAAAACTTGGTGCAAAGACGGGATTGGCTTTCACGTAACAGGTAACCAGGGAATGCGAGCGAGTTCTTATTACCCTAGCTCAAGCTGCAGTTGAAAACCGAAAAAAGAAAACCGAGGGACAAGTCTTTGGGGGCTAACAGCAATTTCGTTCTAGTTCGACCAAGGAGGTTCAATAGTTTCCTTTGTTCTCGCCCTTGAGTCGCCCCGGTAATCGAGGGCGCTGAAGCCCCCGAGTTGCCCGCGCAGCTAAACCGACACCCCAGGCCGAGTCCGATAAAACGTCAACGGCACTTCCCGCGCCTGCTGCTTGATCACCGAGGGCTTGATCTTGCCCACGACGTGCATCTCGCAGGGCTTGCAGTCGAAGCGCAGGGTGAATTTCTCCTTGCCCTGGGTGATGGTCATGGGCTCGGCGCGCACGGTGCCTTGCACGCCGGTGACGCCCTTGGCCTGCTTGGGGCACAGGCTCAATGAAAAGCGCACGCAGTGCTTGGTGATCATGAGGCTGGCTTCGCCCAGTTCCTCGTGGCTTTCGTAGGCAGCATCGATCACCTTCACGCCATGGCGGGCGTAGAAGGCGGCGGCCTGGCTGTTGTAGACGTTGGCCAGGTAGCTCAGCGTGTCTTCGGGGTAGGGCACGGGCGGTTCCACCGGCTGGGCCTTGGGCAGGCGTTGCCAGGTCGCAGCGCGCGCGGCTTCGAGCGCGGCCACGGCGTCGCGGCGCAGGGCGTTGAGCAGGCTGGCGGGGACGAACCAAGGCTGGCTCAGTTCCAAGATGATGTTCTGCGCTTCCGCCTCGAAGAGCGTGCCGCCGAGTTTGCCCAGGTGCTCGCGCAGCGTGGCTTCGGCGCGGGCCGCGTCCTTGGCGGCTTCGTGCGGATACCGCAGCTCGGCGCTTGCGCCGTGCTGACCGTCGCTGAGGGTTAGGGCGAAACCGGTGTCTGTTTCCTGCAGGGTCAACGTGACGGGGATCAGGCGCTCGGCGGATTTTTTGTCGAGCAGGCGTTCCCAGGCCATGTCGCGGTTGCGGCTGATCTCCGCGTCCTTGCGCAGGTCCTTGAGCGCGGAAACCGCCTGGCCCTGCATCTCCTTGGGCATGTTGGGGAAGACGCGCCAGAGCCTACCGCCCAGGGACTGCGCCACGTTCACCGGCACGCCCTGCAGTTCGCCTTGGCGGTCCCACCAGGTCAGGGCGTCGCCGTTGTTCAGGGCCAGTTCGGCGCTGTTCAGTTCCACGTCGAAGCTGTCGGCGTGGACGCGCGTGACATGGCCGATGGCAATGCCGGCGTGCTTGGGCGTGTCGAAGGCGCCGATGTCCTCCCGGCGGCCGTTGACGAAGTAGTCCGTGCCGCCGCGGTTGAAGCCGCGCTCGGGGTCGGGCGCGAAGGTGTAGCGGCAGTGGCCGTCGGAGCTGGCGGCGAATTCGGGGCGGCGTTCCAGCAATTGGTCCACCAGTTGGCGGTAATGCGCCGTCACGTTCTTGACGGTCGCCATGTCCTTGTAGCGCCCTTCGATCTTGAAGCTGCGGATGCCCGCGTCGACCAGGGCCTCGAGGTTGGCGCTCTGGTCGTTGTCCTTGAGCGAGAGCACATGCTTGTCGTGCGCGACGATGCGGCCCGCGCTGTCCGTCACCGTCCAGGGCTGGCGGCATTCCTGGCTGCAACTGCCCCGGTTGGCGCTGCGGCCCGTGACGGCATGGCTGATGTAGCAGTTGCCGCTGTAGGCCACGCAGAGCGCGCCGTGGATGAAGAACTCGAGCGTGGCGTCGCGGACTTCGGCCTTGATCGCGCCGATCTGCTTCAGCGTCAGCTCGCGCGCCAGCACCATTTGCGAGAAGCCTGCGTCCTGCAGGAAGCGGGCTTTCTCCGGCGTGCGGATGTCGGTCTGGGTACTGGCGTGCAGCTGGATAGGCGGCAGGTCCAGCATGGTCAGGCCCATGTCCTGCACGATCAGCGCGTCCACACCCGCGTTCCACAGGTCCCAGGCCATGCGGCGCGCGCCCTCGAGTTCGTCGTCACGCAGGATGGTGTTGTGCGTGACGAAGATGCGCGCGCCATGGTGGTGGGCGTGGGCGCAGAGCCGCTCGATTTCGCCGATGGGGTTGCCGGCCTTGTCGCGCGCGCCGAAGGAGGGGCCGCCGATGTAGACGGCGTCCGCGCCGTGGTTGATCGCCTCGATGCCGATGGCGGCGTCGCGGGCGGGGGCGAGGAGTTCGAGGTGCTGGGCGAGGCGGGACGACATGATGGGGCGGGATTATCCCAGCCTGAAACGACAAACGCGGCCGAGGCCGCGTTTGCTGGGGTGACCAGTAGGACGGGGTTCGCTCGTCGCTTGGCCGCCGGTACGGCTTACTTGATCTTGGCCTTGGCCCGCAGATTCTTCTGGAATTCCTCGAACTTCTGCTTGCCGATTTCCTGGGCCATCTGGGGTTTCACGTCATCGAGCGAGGGCAACTGGATGTCGCGCACGTCTTCCACCTGGAGCAGGTGCCAGCCGAACTGGGTCTGCACCGGCGCTTCGCTGGTCTGGCCCTTGCCGAGTGCCTGCAGGGCGGCGGCGAATTCGGGCACATACCCCTGGGCGGGCGCCCAGTCCAGGTCACCGCCGCGCGGGGCGGAGCCCGGGTCCTTGGAGTGTTGCTTGGCCAGGGCGTCGAACTTCGCGCCCTTCTTGAGCTGGGCCAGCAGGGCCAGCGCCTCGGCCTCGGTGGCGACCAGGATGTGGCGGGCGTGGTATTCCTTGCCGCCATTGGCGGCCACGAAGCGCTGGTATTCGGCCTGGAAGTCGGCGTCGGTGACCGGGTTGGTTTCCTGGAAGCGGGTCACCAGTTCACGGATCAGCAGCGATTCCTGCGCGAACTCGATTTGTGCGCGGTACTCGGGCGTGGCCGCGAGACCCTGGCGGCGTGCTTCCTGCGCCAGCAGTTCACGGTCGATCACGGCCTGCTTGAGCTCTTCCATGATTTCCGGCGTGGGCGGCTGGCCGCGCAGCACCTGGCGAGCCAGCGCGTCCACGCGCGCCGTGGGGATGGGCTTGCCGTTGACGACGGCCAGGTTTTGGGCCTGGGCGACGGAAGCGGGCAGGGCCAGCGCGCCAAGCACGAGGGCGGCGGACAGGGCCGTGGAAGTCGCGGAAAGCGTTTTCTTCATGATGGTTCAGAAGGAGGAAAGAAGGGGAAAACGGTGGAGGAAGGGCGAGCTTCAGAGGATCTCGATGGCCAGCGCATGCACGCTGCCTCTGGGTTCGCCGTGGGTGCCTGCGGCGGCACTGTGCTTGTTGTGGGGGTCGAAAAAATCGTGCAGCGCATCATACACAAGGCGGTGTTGCGCCAGGCGCGCTTGGCCCGCGAACCGCGGGCTGGCGATGCGCACCCGGAAATGGGTGCCGTAGCCCGTGCCGTTCGATCCGGCGTGGCCCAGGTGGGCAGCGCTTTCGTCCAGGACTTCCAGCGCAGTGGTTTGCAGGCGTTCCTGCAGCACGGCGTGCATGCGCGCGGCCATGTCCCGCTCGTTCATGGGGCGTCAACGTCCTTGCCGGGCGCGGTTTCGGTCTTGAGGTGGCGCGCGACGTAGAAGCCCTGGCCGACGATGAAGACCAGGGGGAAGACATAACCCCAGAGCTTGAAGTTGACCCAGGTCTCGGTGCTGAAATAAGCTGCCACGTAGCCGTTGATGGCCGCCATGAAGGCGCAGTACACGACCCAGGCGCCGTTGAGCCGCATCCACACGGCGTCCGGCAGGCTGAGCTGGCTGCCCAGCAGCAGCTTGAGGAAGTTCTTGCGCAGGCCCCAGACGGCCACGCCCAAGGCCAGGGCCATGGCGGCGTAGAGCACCGTGGGTTTCCACTTGATGAAGCGGTCGTCGTGCAGGGTCAGGGTGAGCGCGCCGAAGATCAGGATCAGCGCCAGCGTGATCTTGTGCATGGCCTGCAGTTTGCGGTCGATGCTGTAGATGATGGCCATCTGCACGACGGTGGCGGCCATCAGCACGGCGGTGGCGGTGTAGATGCCGTAGAGCTTGTAGGCCCCGAAGAAGAAGAGCAGGGGGAGAAAGTCGAGCAGGAGTTTCATCAGGAAATTATCTGCGAGGAGCAAGACCGAAAAACCAGGGCACTCGCGGAACTGGCTTTGCCAGGCCGCTGAGTGCGTCCCCCTGCCACCTAAGGTTGGCGTTCAGGGGCGAAGGCGCGTAGCGCCTCAGGGGGTCAACTCTTATGTTCCAGCGCGGCCGAGTTCATGCAATAGCGCAGTCCGGTGGGTGTCGGGCCGTCTTCGAAGACATGGCCGAGGTGCGCGCCGCACTGGCTGCAGACAGTTTCCACGCGCACCATGCCATGGCTCATGTCGTGGCGTTCCTCGATGGCCTGTGGGGTGACCGGTTCGGAGAAGCTGGGCCAGCCACAACCGGCGTCGAACTTGGTGTCCGATTCGAACAGGCGTGCGCCGCAGCAGATGCAGTGGTAGCTGCCGGCCTGCCAGAAGTTCTCGTACTTGCCGGTATAGGGGCGCTCGGTCGCGGCGTGGCGCGTGACTTGGTAGGCGCCGGGTTCGGCGTGCTTGGCGGCGAGCAGGGCCTGCCACTCGGCGGCGGATTTCTGGATGGCGTAGCTCATGGTGCGGCTCAGAGGTCAAGAAAGAAGGGGCAACAAGGGGTCAGGCAGAGGCTCAGGACGAGCAGCTGATTTCGATGGAGGACGCCCAGTCGGGCGGGAAGCCGGCCTCGGCCTCATGGCCAGGGTGCTCGTCGTGCGGGCGTTCCAGCAAAGCGAGCAGCCGGGCCACGCCGCTCTGGTCTTGTTCACGGGCCCGACGGATGGCTTGCTCGCCCAGCCAGTTGCGCAGCACGAACTTGGGGTTCACGCTGAGCATGGTGTGTGCGCTGTCCGGCTGGTTCTCTTGGCTCAGGCGCGTTTCGTAGCGGCCCAACCAGGCGTCGAAAGGGGCGGTGTCGATGAACAGGTCGCGCAGGGCCTGCGCCTCGGAGGCGCCCCGTACGCTGGCCGCGACGTGTTGGCTCAGGCGCCGCCAGAAAATCGTGTAGTCCGTGCGCTCGCCGGCCAGCAGTCGCAAGGTGGCTTCGAGCAGGGGCCGGTCGTCGGCTTGTTCCGTGCGCAGGCCCAGCTTGGCGCGGTAGCGCAGGTCGAGTTCGAGCGGGAAGCGCTCGCGGTACACATCCACGGCGGCCTGGGCCAGGGTTTCGTCTTCGATCAGCGGCATGAGCGCCTGGGCCAGTGCGTGCAGGTTCCAGTAAGCCACGTTGGGCTGGCGCGCGTAGGCGTAACGGCCCTGCGTGTCGCTGTGGTTGCAGATGTGGCCCGGGTCATAGCCGTCGAGGAACTGATAGGGGCCGTAGTCCAGAGTCAGGCCCAGGATGCTCATGTTGTCCGTGTTCATCACGCCATGGCAGAAGCCCACGGCCTGCCAGTGCGCCAGCAGCACCGCCGTGCGCTCGCTCACGGCCGCCAGCAGGGCAGCGTAGGCATTGCCTTGGTAGGCGTCGGTGGTGCGGCACTCGGGGTAGTACCGGTCGATCACGTAGTCGGCCAGCACGCGCAGTTCATCGAACTGCTCGCGCGACGCGAAATGCTCGAAGTGGCCGAAGCGGATGAAGCTGGGCGCCACGCGGGTGACGACGGCGGCGGTTTCGACGGTCTCGCGGCGCACCGGCGCGTCCGAGCCCGTGACGCAGAGCGCGCGCGTAGTCGGCACGCCCAGCGCGTGCATGGCCTCGCTGGCCAGGAATTCGCGGATGGAGGAGCGCAGCACGGCGCGGCCATCGCCCATGCGGGAATAGGGCGTGCGGCCCGCGCCTTTGAGCTGGATTTCCAGGCCGCTGTCCGTCTCGCCCTGTACTTCACCAAGAAGCAGGGCGCGGCCGTCGCCCAGTTGCCCGGCCCAGACACCGAACTGATGGCCGCTGTAGACGGTGGCCACGGGCGCGCTGCCAACCAGGGGTGCGTTGCCCGTCAGGGCGGCCAACAGGTCTTCGGATGTGGTCCAGTCTGGCGCCAGGCCTAGCCAATCGCCGACCGCGCGGCTTTGGCCCACCCAATAGGGCGGATGCGTGGCGGGCAGAGACTGGGGTGCGAGCGCGGTGACGTAAGCCGGGCCGAGCTGGGCGTAGCGGTTGTTCCACCGCAGGCCCGTGCGCACCGGTGCGGGTACACCTGGGGCCTGGGCGGTGGTGTCGAGGACGGTGGACATGGGCGGATTGTCTCGCAGCCCGCCCGCCCCTGGCCGGGTGAGGTTATGGCGCGGGCGCGGCGCCGCGCTCGTACCAGCCCTTGCTGCGGTTGACCACGCGCACCACCAGCAGCATCACGGGCACCTCGATCAGCACGCCGACCACGGTGGCCAGCGCCGCGCCCGACTCAAAGCCAAACAGGCTGATGGCGGCGGCCACGGCCAGTTCGAAGAAGTTGGACGCGCCGATCAGCGCCGAGGGGCAGGCGATGTCGTGCTTTTCGCCCACGGCGCGATTGAGTATGTAGGCCAGCGCCGAATTGAAGAAGACCTGGATCAGGATGGGCACGGCCAGCAGGGCGATGACCAACGGCTGGCGCAGGATGGCTTCGCCCTGGAAGGCGAACAACAGCACCAGCGTGAGCAGCAAGGCCACCATCGACCACGGGCCGATCCTGCGCATGGCTGCGTCGAAGGCGGCGGGCCCGCGCGCCAGCAGCGCACGCCGCCAGAGCTGGGCGATGAGCAGCGGCACAACGATGTAGAGCAACACCGAGATCAGCAGCGTGGCCCAGGGCACGGTGATCGCGGCCAGGCCCAGCAAGAGCGCCACCAGCGGCGCGAAGGCGATCAGCATGATGCCGTCGTTGAGTGCCACCTGGGTCAGCGTGAACAGCGGGTTGCCGCCAGTCAGGCGGCTCCAGACGAAGACCATGGCGGTGCAGGGCGCGGCCGCCAGCAGGATCAGCCCCGCAATGTAGCTGTCAATCTGGTCGGCGGGCAGCCAGGGCGCGAACAGTTGGCGGATGAAGAGCCAGCCCAGCAGGGCCATCGAGAAGGGTTTGACCAGCCAGTTCACGAACAGCGTGACGCCCATGCCGCGCCAATGCGAGCGCACCTCGCGCAGCGCGCCGAAGTCCACCTTGACCAGCATGGGGATGATCATCACCCAGATCAGCAGGCCCACAGGCAGGTTGACCTGCGCGACTTCCATGCGACCGATGGTCTGGAATAACTTGGGCAGCCATAGTCCCAGTGCCACGCCCGCCACGATGCACAGGGCCACCCACAGCGTGAGGTAGCGCTCGAAAAGGTTCATGTCCTGTTTTTTCATGTCGCTCAGCTCTTCTCAATGGCTTCGAGCGCCATCTGCAGTTCCGCGTCGTTCAGGGTGTCGAGTGGCAATTGCGCCAGTTGCAGCATGCGGTAGCCGATGGCCTGCCGCGTCAGTTCGAAGGCCTGGCGTTTCTGGTCTTCGGGGGCCTTGGACGGGTCAGCGTAACCCCAATGCACCTGCACCGGGCTGCCGGGCCAGTAGGGGCAGGGTTCGGCCGCGGCCTGGTCGCAGACGGTGATGACCACGCGCATGGGGGGCGCGTCAGGGCCTGCGAATTCGTCCCAGGTCTTGGAGCGGAAGTCGGTGGTGTCCACGCCGGCCTGGGCCAGCGCCTCGAGGGCGTGGGGGTTGACGCGGCCGCTGGGCGCGCTGCCCGCGCTGTGGGCCTGGATGTGCTTGCCGAGCCGGCCAGCCCAGTGGTTTAGCATACCTTCGGCGAGCACGCTGCGCGCCGAGTTGTGGGTGCAGAGGATCAGGACATGGGTGTTCATCTCAGGCGACCTCCTGCGCAGGGGCGCCGATGGCCCGCACCCCCTGCTGGATCGCCAGGCGATCCAGCTTGTCCAGGGGCAAGGCCAGTATCAGCTCAATGCGCCGTTTCATGGTCACGAAGGCCGCGCGGAAAGCGCGCTCTTGCGCTTCCTCGTTGCCTTCCACTCCCGCCGGGTCGGGCAGGCCCCAGTGCGCCGACACCGGCTGTCCGGGCCAGACCGGGCAGACTTCACCCGCGGCCTGGTCGCAGACCGTGAACACGAAGTCCATCACGGGCGCGCCGGGTCGCGCGAATTCCTCCCAGCCCTTGCTGTGAAAACCTTCGGTCGGAATGCGGTGGGCGGCCAGGGTTTTCAAGGTCAGCGGATGCACCACGCCCTTGGGATGGCTACCGGCGGACCAGGCCTGGAAACGGCCTTGTCCGAGTTCATTGAGGATGGCTTCGGCCAGGATGGAGCGGGCGGAATTGCCGGTGCAGATGAACAGTACGTTGTAGATTTTCGGGTTCATGGCGCGGACCTCAGCAGCAGGACGAGGTGGACTTGACCGCGATGCCCACGGGTTTGCCGCGTGGCGCGGCCTTGGCCGCGGGCGGGCAGCAGGCGATGGCGGCGTTGGTATCGGCTGTCGCGCTGAATGTGGGGATGTGGTCCAGCGTGTGGAACTGCTCCCAGGCCAGGCCCTGCGGATCGGTCAGCCAGTACTTGTTGCTGCGGGTATAGCAGCAGGTGGTTTCACCTTCATCGCGCAGCGCCAGCTCGGCCTGTTCAGCCCGGGACTTGAGCGCGCGCAGTTCCTCGTCCGATTCGACCTGGAAACCCAGGTGATCCAACCCTGTCTGCGCGCCCCGCGTGGAAATGGCGAAATTGACCGGCGGATCCTGCAGCATCCACTTGGCGTAATCGCTTTCCGTGCGAGCCGGCGCCAGCCCGAAGAGGGCGCTGTAGAAGGTGACGTTCTGGTTCAGGTCCTGGACGTGCAGGTGGACGTGAAAGCGTTTCATGGGGGCTCCTGGTGTAGAGGGAACGGGTGGGTCTCAGAGCGATTTGGACAGGCAGCGCGCCGAGGCAGGGCAGAGTTGCTGGAACTGGGGCGAGGCCTGCAGACGGGGCGACAGCGTGGCGCGGTCGGTGTCCTGGTAGTCCAGTGCGCGAAAGAAATCGGCAGCGGTTTCGGTCAGCAGCACCAGACGGCGCAGCCCGAGGCGGTTTGCCTGGGCCTCCTGGGCGCGCACGAGTTCGCGTGCCAGGCCGCGTCCACGCTGCTCCGGCAACACGAGCAGGGAGCGCAGCAGGCCGTCGTCGCCATGCACCTCCAGGCCGGCGATGGCGATCAGATTGCCAGGGGCGCCGTCATGCGAGGGTCCTGGGTCGCGGACACCCAGGAACAGGGGCATGGCCGCAGGCGACAGGTCTTCGAAAGGCAGGTGGGCCTGGGCCAGCATGGCCTGGACGGCGGGGTGGTCTTGCGCCGTCAACGGCAGCGGCGGGGGGGTCGGAGCGGGCATGTTCTTCTTGGACTGGCTCAGCAGCAGACGGTCTTGCGCCCGCCTTTCGAGGTGGGCGCGGCTTTGCCCGCCGGGGCGACATCGCAGGCTGCACCCTGGCAGCAGTGCTCGGTCAGGTAGTCCAGCAGGCCATTCATGCGCGGGAAATCGGCGCGGTAGACCAGGTGTCGTCCATCGGGTTCGCTGCTGATCAGGCCTGCGTGCAGCAAGGCCTTGAGGTGGAAAGAGAGGCCACTGGGCGCGACATCCAGCTGTACAGACAGCACGCCGGGGGTCAGGCCTTGCGGTCCGGCCACGACCAGGGCGCGGAAGACACGTAGGCGCTGGGCTTGCGCCAACGCAGACAGGGCGGCGACGGCCTCGTCTTCGGCGATCAGGCTGGCTGCTTTTTCCTTTTTCATATTTCAATGATACTTGAATTATTGAAACGAAAAAGCGATTTGCGGAACATGACCTTGGTGACCTTGTCACCTCGCCTCAGGCGGCGGGATTCGTCTCGTTTGTCCCACGAGAGACCGGCCCGGGTGTTTCCCCATGTGGCGGCAGCATGGGCTTGCGGGATACTCGCGCGCAACCTTGGGACCACAAGAACAGGAGACCGTCCATGCTTGGATTGATGCAGACCCAGCCTTTGCTGATTTCTTCCCTCATCGACTTCGCGGAGCGCCACCACGGCGATGGTGAGATCGTCTCCCGCCGCGTGGAAGGCGACATCCATCGCTACACCTGGGCCGATGTGGCACGGCGTTCGCGCCAGTTGGCCGGTACCCTGGACGCCGCCCATCTCCAGCTTGGCGACCGCGTGGGTACCCTGGCCTGGAACGGCTACCGTCATCTGGAGCTGTACTTCGGTGTCAGCGGTTCCGGTCGCGTGCTGCACACCATCAATCCGCGCTTGCACCCCGAGCAGATCGCCTGGATCGTCAACCACGCCGAAGACCAGGTGCTGTGCTTCGACCTGACTTTCCTGCCCTTGATCCAGGCTGTGCACGCCAAGTGCCCGACGGTCAAGCGCTGGATTGCCTTGTGCGACGCGGACAAATTGCCGAAGGACAGCGGCATTCCCAATCTTCAGAGCTACGAGGCATGGATCGGCAAGCAAGCCACGGCCTACCGCTGGCCCGAACTCGACGAAAACACGGCTTCGAGCATCTGCTACACCAGTGGCACCACGGGCAACCCTAAGGGTGCGCTCTATAGCCACAAGTCGACCATCCTGCACGCCTACGCGGCGGCGCTGCCGGATGTGATGTGCATGAGCGCGCGCGACAGCGTGTTGCCTGTGGTGCCCATGTTCCACGTCAACGCCTGGGGCATCCCGTATTCGGCCGCGCTCACAGGTTGCAAGCTGGTGCTGCCCGGGCCTGCGCTGGACGGCAAATCGCTTTATGAGCTGATGGAATCGGAGGGGGTGACCTATGCCGCCGGCGTGCCCACCATCTGGCAGATGCTGCTGGGTCACGTCAAGACAAACCAGCTCAAATTCAGCAGTTTCAAGCGCACGGTGATCGGCGGCGCCGCCTGCCCGCCCGCGATGATCGACACCTTCCGCGACGAGTTCGGCGTCGAGGTGCTGCATGCCTGGGGCATGACGGAAATGTCGCCGCTGGGCACGCTGTGCACGCTCAAGAACAAGCACCTGGCCATGCCCGCCGAAGCGCAGAAGAAGATCCGACTCAAGCAAGGCCGCACCATCTTCGGCATGGACATGAAGATCGTGGGCGGTGACGGTCAGGACCTGCCCTGGGACGGCAAGAGCTATGGCGACCTCCTGGTGCGCGGACCCTGGGTGGTGCGCGGGTATTTCAAGGGCGAGGGGGAAATCCCCTGGTCCAGGATGCCGAAGGTCGCAGTTGGTTCCCCACGGGGGACGTGGCGACCATTGATGCCGATGGCTACATGCAGATCACGGACCGCAGCAAGGACGTGATCAAGTCCGGCGGCGAGTGGATCAGCTCCATCGACATCGAGAACATCGCCATGGCCCATCCGGCGGTGGCCCTGGCCGCCTGCGTGGGCATGAAACACCCGAAGTGGGACGAACGCCCCGTGGTTGTCGTGGTCAGGAAGCCAGGCATGGAGCTCACGCGCGAGGCCTTGCTCGAGTTCTACGCTGGCAAGACCGTGGCGAAATGGCAGATTCCCGACGACGTGGTCTTCGTGGAGGTGATTCCCCTGGGCGCCACCGGCAAGATGCTCAAGACCCGCCTGCGTGAGCAACTGAAAGACTACAAGTTGCCGGGTCTTTGACCTGATTGTGCAGCCCCCGCGCGCCCGTCACCTGGCGTCACTTGGGTGACGCGCCCAGACCCTGTTACGGGCATTCCCTAGAGCGCGCATGTGCCCGGGCTTGTTACGCTGAGTTGGGTTCGGAAAAAACAAAAAGGCCGTGCAGGCCTCGCAGGCAAGCCCCCGTCACGGGGACGACATCCACGAACAGGAGACAACCATGAAGCGTATGTACAAACTCGGCTCGGCGCTCGGCGGTTTCGCGGCTACGGCCGTGCTGCTGGCCAGTCTGGGAATATCAACGGCCTCGGCGCAGACCCAGGGTCAGACCGTCAAGATCGCCTGGATCGACCCGCTGTCCGGCCTGATGGCGCCGGTGGGCAGCAACCAGTTGCGCAGTTTTCAGTTTTTCGGCGAGAAGTTCAGCGGCGCGGGTAATCCGGCCGGCGTGAAATTTGAAGTGATCGGCCTGGACAACAAGCTCAGCCCGCAAGAGAGCGTGAACCAGCTCAAGGCCGCCATTGACCAGGGTGTGCGCTACGTCACGCAGGGCAATGGCACCTCGGTCGCGGTGGCCCTGATCGACGCGATCGCCAAGCACAACGAGCGCAATCCCGGCCAGGAGGTCGTGTTCCTCAACCACTCGGCCATCGACCCCGACCTCACCGGTGTCAAGTGCAATTACTGGCACTTCCGCTTCGACGCCGACACCTCCATGAAGATGGGCGCGATGACCAGTTTCATCAAGGACCAGAAGGATGTGAAGAAGGTCTACCTGATGAACCAGAACTACGCCCACGGGCATCAGGTGGCCAAGTACGCCAAGGACCTGCTGGCCGAGAAGCGGCCCGACGTGCAGATCGTGGGCGAGGACCTGACCCCGCTGGCCCAGGTGCGCGATTTCTCGCCCTACATCGCCAAGATCAAGGCATCGGGTGCCGACACCGTGATCACCGGCAACTGGGGTTCGGACCTGGCCTTGCTGGTCAAGGCCGCGATCGAAGGTGGCTACAACGGCAAGTTCTACACCTACTACGCCGGCGTGACCGGCACGCCCACGGCTCTGGGCAGTGGCGGCGCGGGCAAGGTCTACCAAGTCTCCTACAACACCTACTACATGGGTGGCGACTACGAGAAGTGGCAGCAGGAGTACAAGGACAAGTTCAAGGATGACTACTACACGGGCTCGGTCTATCACATCTTCCGCGCGTTGGGCGAGGCCATGGCCAAGGCCAAGTCCACCGACCCGGTGAAGGTGGCCAAGGCGCTCGAAGGCCTGAAGTTCAAGAGCTACAACGGCGACGTCGAAATGCGCGCCACCGACCACCAGCTCCAGCAACCCTTGTTCATCTCGGTCTGGCAAAAGGCAGACAAGAAGTACAAATACACCACGGAGTCCACGGACATGACCTTCGCGCCGGTGCGCGAGTTCACCTCGGCCCAGACCAGCACGCCCACGGTGTGCCAGATGCAGCGCCCGTGATGCGATGATAGTCTGATGGGTTCGCGGGCCCGGTCTTGCCTAGGTGGGATCGGGCCCTTTTTTCGCCGGCAACTGGCGGTTTTGTTGATTCACCGATTCAGGACGCGATGGAGTTCTTCCTCATCTCCATGCTCAACGGCTTGAGCTACGGGCTGCTGCTGTTCATGCTCAGTTCCGGCCTCACGCTGATCTTCAGCATGATGGGCGTGCTCAATTTCGCCCACGCGAGCTTCTACATGCTGGGCGCCTATCTGGGCTACACCGTGGCCCGGGATTTCACGGGCTTCTGGCTGGGCCTGATCGTCGCGCCCTTGCTCGTCGGCATGCTGGGTGCCCTGTTCGAGCGACTGGCACTGCGCAAGGTGCACGCCTATGGGCACGTGCCCGAGCTGTTGATCACCTTTGGGTTGTCCTACATCATCCTGGAACTCGTGCAACTGGTCTGGGGTCGCTTGCCGCTGGAATTCCGACCGCCGGAATTGCTGCAGGGCCCGGCCTTCACGCTGGTGCATCAACTCGGCGGCGGCGCGGGCGGGGATGGTCTTGAGGGTGGCATGCACCTGGTCTGGGGCCGCGCGCCCGCCGAGCTCTGCGCGGCGGCATCCAGTGTGGTGTGCTCGCCGTTCCCGGCCACGCGTGGCTTCATGATGCTGGTAGCCCTGTTCATGCTGGTGGCGCTTTGGCTCATGCTGACCAAGAGTCGCATCGGCCTTGTCATCCGCGCCTCACTCAGCCATCCCGAGATGGCGCAGGCCCTGGGCCACAACGTGCCACGTGTCTTCATGCTGGTCTTCGGCGCGGGCGCGGCGCTGGCCGGGCTGGCCGGGGTCATTGGTGGCAGCACCTTCGTGACAGAACCCGCCATGGCCGCCACGGTCGGTTCGGTGATTTTCGTGGTGGTGGTGGTGGGGGGCCTGGGTTCGCTCTCTGGGGCCTTCCTGGCCTCCGTGCTGATCGGCGTGATCCAGACCTTCGCGGTGGCTTTTGATTACTCGCTCGTCCATCTGTTCCATGCGCTGGGCCTGGAATTGAGCGCGACGGCACGCAACAATTCCATCCTCAAGCTCACGCTGGCGCAGGTGGCGCCCATCCTGCCCTACCTGTTCCTGGTGCTGATCCTCATCTTCAGGCCCAAGGGCCTGCTGGGCACGCGCGAAGAATGAGGACAACACCATGACCCCACTATCCTTCAACTGGGGGCGCTGGCTCATCTGGAGTCTGTTCGCCCTGATGCTGCTGACCATGCCGCGGCTGTTCACCAGCAGCCTCGCGGTCAGCCTGCTGTCTCAGATGGGCGTCGCCATCATCGCCTGCCTGTCCTACAACATGCTGCTGGGGCAGGGCGGCATGCTGAGTTTCGGCCACGCGGTCTACTCGGGCCTGGGCGCTTACATGACCATCCACGCGCTCAACATGATGAGCGGCCTGGCCAAGGCGGGCAGTCCTTTCGTGCCGGTCAGCCTGCTGCCGCTGGTGGGCGGTCTGGCTGGTCTGTTCTTCGCCTTTCTTTTTGGCTTCGTCACGACCAAGAAAGCAGGCACGTCCTTCGCCATGATCACCCTGGGCATGGCCGAGCTGGTGTTCGCCATGTCCCTGATGTTCTCGGAGTTCTTCGGCGGCGAGGCGGGCGTCACGGCCAATCGGGTGGTAGGCAAGCCGGTGCTGCAGGGCATCTTTGACAAGGGGATCAGCTATGGCTCCGGCGTGCAGGTGTACTACCTGATCGCGGTCTACACCTTTGTCTGCGTCGCGCTGATGTACGCCTTCACGCGCACGCCGCTGGGGCGCATTCTCAATGCCGTGCGGGACAACCCCGAACGCGTGGAGTTCATCGGCTACAGCACGCAGCGCGTGCGCTACCTGGCCTTCATGGTCGCGGGCTTCTTCGCGGGCATTGCAGGTGGCCTGGGCGCCATCCTGTTCGAGATCGTCACGGCCGAGGTGGTGGGGCCGCTGCGCTCGGGCGGCTACCTGCTCTTCACCTTCCTGGGCGGTGCCACGGTGTTTTTCGGTCCGATCATCGGCGGGGTGCTGCTGGTGCTGGCCTCCGTGATGCTGTCGGAGCTGACCAAGGCCTGGTTGCTCTATCTGGGTCTGATCTTTCTGTTCATGGTCATGTACGCGCCGGGTGGCGTGGCCAGCCTCATTCTGATGAACCTGCGCGTGGCGAAATTCGGTTTCTGGGGGCGCATCGCGAAAAGCACGCTGGGCCTGATGTTGAGCGGCGCGTTCGCGTTGCTGGGTGCCGCAGTGCTGATCGAGATGGTCTACCACCGGCAACTCAACGTGACCCTCGGCTCGGAGGTGGCGTTCATGGGCCTGATGCTGGATGTGCATCGGCCTGCAACGTGGCTTGGCGCGCTCGGGTTCACCGTGGCGGGCCTGGCATGGTTCGAGTGGACGCGCCGCCACTATGTGCGCCGCTGGGGCGAGGTGCAGTCCCGCATCGAGCGCATCATCAAGCACAGGGAAGGGCTGTGAGCACCATGACCATGGCCATGAATTCCGCGCCTCCCGTGAGCGCCCTGGAACTCCGGGGCGTCACCAAGCGTTTTGGCAAGTCCGAGATCATCCGTGGCATTGACCTGACGGTGCAACAGGGCGAGCGCGTGGCCGTGATCGGCCCCAACGGCGCCGGCAAGTCCACGCTGTTCAATCTGATCAGCGGGCGCTTCGGACCGAGCTCGGGCGAGATCCTGCTCAAGGGCCAGCGCATCGACGGCCTGCGCCCTTACGAGATCTACCGCAAGGGCCTGGCGCGCAGCTTCCAGATCACCAACATCTTCCCCAAGCTCAGCGTGATGGAAAACCTGCGCTGCGCGGTGCTCTGGAGCCTGGGCTACCGCTACACCTTCTGGCGCTTTCTGGTCGGCCTGCACGACGTGAACGCGCGCGTGACGGAGCTGATGACCATGATCCGGCTGGACCGGCGGCGCGACACGCTGGCCGTGAACCTCACCTATGCCGAGCAGCGCGCGCTGGAGATCGGCATCACCATCGCGGGCGGGGCCGAGGTCATCCTGCTCGACGAGCCGACCGCCGGCATGAGCCAGAGCGAGACCACGCGCTTCATCGGACTGATCCGCGAGGTGACCGAGGGCAAGACCCTGCTGACCGTGGAGCATGACATGGGCGTGGTTTTCGGCCTGGCCGACAGGATTGCCGTGGTGGTCTACGGCGAGTTGCTGGCCTTTGACACCCCCGAGGCCGTGCGCGCCAACGCGCGCGTGCAGGAGGCGTATCTGGGCTCGGTGGTTGCAGATGCGCAGGCGGAGGCCAGGCCATGAGCGCCGCGCGACTGCCCGAAGGCGCTCTGCATCGCAGCGCGCAGCACGGAGATGACGCCATGAGCGCATTGAAGAATCCGCTGCTGCAGGTCCGTAACCTGCATGCCTATTACGGCAAGAGCCATGTGCTGCACGGTGTGAACTTCGCGGTGGGCGAAGGCGAGATCGTGGCCCTGCTCGGGCGCAATGGCTCAGGCCGCTCGACCACCGCCAAGGCCATCATGGGCCTGGTGGACTGCACGGGCGATCTGCGTTGGCGGGAGCGCGCTTTCCAGGGCCGCAAGGCCTACGAAGTCGCGCACCTGGGCCTGGGTTACGTGCCGGAGAACCGCGACATCTTTCCCGATCTCACGGTGCACCAGAATCTGATGCTGGGCGTGAAGCGCAGTGGGCCGGGCCGGGCCAGTCGCTGGTCCTACGATGACATGTACACCCTGTTCCCGCGCCTGCGGGAACGCCAGCACACGCCCGGCGGGGTGCTGTCCGGTGGTGAGCAGCAGATGCTGACGCTGTGCCGCACCCTGATGGGTGACCCGGACCTCATCATCATCGACGAGCCCACCGAGGGCCTCGCGCCCAAGATTGTCGAACTGGTGGGGCAATACCTTCAGACGCTGAAGGCGCGCGGCGTGTCGGTGCTGCTGATCGAGCAAAAGCTCACCATCGCGATGACGATCTCAGACCGTGTGCTCGTGATGGGCCACGGCAGCATCGTGTTCGAAGGCTCGCCCGAGGCGCTGCGCGCCAACGGCGCGGTGCGCAAGGAGTGGCTGGAAGTCTGAGCCCGTAGCCTGGGCCGGCGACGGGGGCGCTGCCTCGTCCGCGGCCGTGCCGGGCGAGAGACGGAACACCGAGACCGTTTCCACCAACTGATCGGACTGCGCCTTGAGCGCCTTGGCGGCGCGCGCGGTCTGCTCGACCAGGCCGGCGTTTTCCTGTGTGGCGCGGTCCATCTCGGTGACGGCCAGACTGACCTGTTGAATGCCGTCGGACTGCTCGGCCGTGGCCAGCGCGACCTGATCCAGGGTCTGCATCAGTTGCTCGACCGACTTCACGATCTGCCGCATCGTGCGGTCAGCTTCGTTGGCCTGACCTTCGCCCAGCGCCACGCTGGCCGAGGATTGTTCGATCAGGTCCTTGACCTCGGCCGCGGCCCGCGCGCTGCGTTGCGCCAGCGAGCGCACCTCGCCGGCCACCACGGCGAAGCCCTTGCCTTGAGGGCCCGCGCGGGCCGCCTCCACCGCGGCATTGAGCGCCAGCAGATTGGTCTGGAAGGCGATGCCATCGATGATGCCCACGATGTCCACGATGCGCCGCGCATGGGTCGAGACCTGCTGCATGGTCTCCGTGATCCGGGCCACGGCCTGACCGCCCAGGGCGGCTTCGTCCGAGGCGGCGCGGGCCAGGTCGCGGGTCTGGCTTGTCTGCCCGGCGTTCTGCCGCACGGCGGCCGACAGCTCTTCCAGCGTGGCGGCCGTCTGTTCCAGCGCGGCCGCCTGTTGCTCAGTGCGTGCCGACAGGGCCAGGTTGCCGTCAGCGATGCCGCGGGTGCCCTGGTCCACCGACGAGGCGCCGTGCCGGATGCTTGCCACGGTGCGGGCCAGCCCGCCCTGCATGCGGTCCAGCGCGGTCAGCAGCGTGCCGATCTCGTCCTGTCGCGCGCCGGCCACCGTGCCACCCAGGTCACCGGCCGCGATCCGGTCGAAGTGCTGACCCGCCTGGTTCAGCGGCCCGAGCAGGCGCTGGCGGAAGAACCAGAGGCAGAGCGCGGCCATGGCCAGCGACAGGCCGAACAACCCCACAGCGATGCCGCCTGAGCGGGTGGCGCGTGCCTCGGACTCAAGGCGTAGCGTCTCGCGTTGCGCCTCGCCTTCGACGATCGCTTCGCGCAGGGCAGTATCGAAGTCCTTGTCGGCCTGCTCGGCCTCGCCACTGGCGGCGACGTAACGGTCCAGAGACACTTCGTACAGCGCTTCCTCGCGCAGGCCCAGCACCCGCGCATAGCGCTCGTAGGCCTGCACGGCTCGACGCGCGTGCAGGTCGTCGGGCGGCACCGCAGCACGGTAGGTCTCGAAGGCCTTTGCGGCGGCCTGGACCGCGGCCGAGGCTTTGCGTACCTCATCGGTGGCCGCGATCTGGTCCCCGCGCTGCAGATTGATGTAGGCGTTGTTCATGCCGACCAGGGCCGTCAGCAGCAGCCGGCCGGTCTCGTGCAGGGGGCGGATCCGCTGGTCCAGCTGCGTCGTCGCATCGATGTCGCGCGCGGCCTGGCGCGCGCCCAGCCAGGCCAGGCCGGCCGAGGCCCAGAGGGCCATGGAAAAAATGCCCAATACCAGCCAGAGGCCGGTGCGGATTTTCAAGCGGGGGACCATGGCGGCAGGCTTCCTGTTCTGCGTACGACATGACGCGGTGACGGGTTAAAGGACTGAGGGTTCTTGGGGGACAAGGCGAGGTGCCGGTGCTCAGCGCAGCCCCAGGGCGCGGTCGACAGACAGCGCGCCACCGCCGCGCGCGGCGAGGTAGAGCAGCAGGCCGGCCCAGGACACGTGGGTGGGCCAGGCATCGGGGTAGACGAAGACCTGGATCACCAAGGTCATGCCCAGCAGGGCCAGAGCCGACAGGCGCGTGGCCAGGCCCAGCAGCAGCAGCAGCGGGAACAGGTGCTCGGCATAGGCCGCAAGGTGCGCGGCCAGCTCGGGGGGCAGCAAGGGCAGCCGGTACTCCTCGCGGAACAGTGTGTAGGTGCCTTCGCTGACAGTGAGCAGGCCCGTCACCTTGGTGCGGCCCGACTGGAAGAAGAGGGCCGCCATGGCGACGCGGCCCAGGACCGCGAGCAGGTCATGGCCGATCCAGCGTTCAAGCTGCTCCGCACCGCGGTTCCAGCGCGCGCGCAGGGCTGCAGTCAGGGACGTTTGTCTTGCGGAGGCCGCGGTCTTGAGCGGCGCACCGCTTGGGGAGGAGTCCTGGGGCGTGGGCATGTTGGGTGTCCTTCGGAGGGGGGGCGTCGGTTCAGCGCTCGGTGCTTGCCGTCACCGTCAGCGCGCCGGCGGCGATCAAATCGGCCAGCAGGCGGGTCAAATCCAGATCGGGCTGGGCGTGCAGTGCCGCTTGCGCGGCTTCGGCCAAGGCTCGGTGGGCGGCGCAGGCGTCGAGGAAGGCGCACAGCCCAGGTCCGACTGCCTGCCAGCGCACCACGCCGTCGTGAGCCGTGCGCGTCAGCAGGGCGCCGTCGCCGACCCAGGCCAGGTCTGGGTCCAGAGGCACTTGTTCGCGGTTGGCGTGCCACAGGGCGTAGATGGGCTGGTCCGGGTGCCAGGCCCACCGCGTGGCCGGATGCGGATACAGGTGCAGCTCGCCGAGGGCCTCGGCCGTCAGCGTCGCCAGGCTGTCCGCGTCCAGCGCCGGGGCGTCGGCCGCCATGTGCGCCTCGGTCCAGCACCGGTCCAGCCGCGCGACGTCGGCGAGATAGGGCAGTTCGCGCGCGGGCGCGAAGTCGGCGAGGAAGTCGGGAAAGTCCAGGCCATAGTCCATCAGCATGACCGAGGTCGGGGGCATGGCCCGCACATAAGGCAGCGCAGCGGCGCGGAACCAGGCCGACCCGACCAGACGCGCCACGACCGGGAAGTTGGCCTCCAGCGCGTCGATGCAGCCCTTGAGGATGGTGTTGCGGTAGACCGCGAAACCAGGTTGTCTCACCAGCGCGGCCACAGTAGCTGGGGCGGTCGTGGCCGAATCAGGGTGGTAGAGCGCGAGCAGGAAGTCGTTCTGGAAGCGGGCCAGTTCATCGCCGATCATCGCGCCGTGGAACGCATCGGTCCTCATGCCGCGAGTTCCTGTGGCATCAGCAGGTCCGCCGCCCGCCGCGCCTCGGCCAGCAATTCGGCGAACGGCGGGATGGCGTCGTCGCGTTCGATCAGCGTGGGGCGTGGGCCAATGCGCGTGATCAGGCGCTCGTACAAAGCCCATACGGACTCGGCGACGGGTGTGTCGTGGCTGTCGATCAGCAAGACGCTTGCCGTTCCCGTGCCGTCGTCCTCAACTGCGCGGGCGGTTTGTCCTTCATCGTGGCGGTGTCCTGCGAGGTGGATTTCCAGCACGGCCTCGGCGGGGAAGGCGTCCAGGTAAGCGATCGCGTCATAGCCCAGGTTGTGGGCGCCGACCTGCACATTGTTCACGTCCAGCAGCAAGCCGCAGCCGCTGCGTCGCACCAACTCGGCCAGGAAATCGATTTCGCCCCAGTCGTGCCCTTCGATGCGCAGGTAGTGCGAGGGGTTTTCGATGGCGATGCGTCGGCCCAACGCGTCCTGTACCCGCGCGACGTTGCCGGCGATGCGCGCCAGGGCGGCGTGGGTGCGGGGGAAGGGCAGCAGATCAGGGTGGTAGTGGCCGTTCCAGGTGGACCAGGCCAGGTGTTCGGACACCAGCGCTGGCTGGACCCGCGCGGCCAGGTGCGCGAGTCGCGCCAGCTGCGCGGGGTCGGGCGGCGCGTCCGCCGCCAGCGAGAGCGAGACCCCATGCAAGGACAGCGGATGCCGCGCCCGCACGGCCTCCAGCCAGGCCAGGCGCGGACCACCCTCGACCAGGTAGTTCTCGGGATGCACCTCGAACCACAGGCCGGGGTCGGACGCGTCGCGCGCGTCCGCGTAGTGCTGCGGTTTCAGGCCGAGGCCCGCACCGAGCGCCTTGCTGTCTGTCATGACGTGGGGCCTGCGCGTGGATCAGGACTTCATCGGCATCAGCGAGCCCATGCCGTTGGGGGTCTTGATGGTGGCGCAGGTGCCGGCGGGCACGTTCTTCCAGGCATTGGCCTGGTAGTCCATCTTGGACGTGCCCGCGCAGGTGGTGCCGGCGCCGGCCTTGCAGTCGTTCTGGCCGGCCTTGGAGACGCCGTAGCACTTCTCGATGGCGGTTGTTTTCTTCTCGGGCATCTGCGACGAGGACTGGGCCAGCGCGACGCCCGCGACCAGGGCGGAGAGAGAGACGGCGACGGTGGCGAGATTGCGTGCGTTCATGGTATCGATTCCTTGACGTGGTTGAGAGAAGTGAGGTTCATGGGATCGTCGCGTCGTGCTTGCGTCACGTCCGCAGCCGATCCGAGGGTTAATTCGTTGCCTGACCCGTGGCGGTTACAGGCGGATCGTTTTTTTTTGCTGCCCGGAATTCGGGCGGCACGGAAAGAGGTGTGGTCATGGTCCTGGGCCAGCGCGGGTGTCTCGGCCTGGTCGGTGACAGGGGGCGCGAAATAGAATGGGCGGCATAAGGGACGGCGCAAGGAAAAATATTTCACGCTCCCTGTAACCACAAGGCCGCACAGAACGAATGACAGGAAAGACATCTGTCGAGCTTGCCGAGGTTCGCTTGAAGGGGCTGCTGCTGCGGGGCCTCGAGGGCGACGCGGCTGCCTACCATGCGTTCCTGGATGAGTTGAGTCGCCATGTGCGGGCGTTTCTGCGCAAGCGTCTCTTTCGCCTCCAGGATGAAGTCGAGGACATCGTGCAGGAAATCCTCATTGCCGTGCACAACGGACGCCACACCTACCGGTCGGAGCAGCCGCTCACGGCCTGGGTGCATGCGATCGCGCGCTACAAGCTGGCCGACTTCCTGCGCGGCCGCGCGCGCCATGAAGCCCTGAACGAGCCGCTGGACGAGGAGTCCGATCTTTTCGCCGCCGCCGAGGACGAGGCAGGCGAGGCCCGGCGCGACCTGGTCAAGCTGCTGGAGGACTTGCCCGACAAGCAGCGTCTGCCCATCCTGCACGTCAAGCTGCAGGGGCTGTCGGTGGCCGAGACCGCGCGGATCACCGGTTTGTCGCAGTCGGCGGTCAAGGTCGGGGTGCATCGCGGGCTGAAGGCCCTGGCGGCGAGGATACGAGGCGAGTTATGAAAACCAAGGACATGATCACCATGCTGGCCGCAGGCGTGGCCCCGGTGGACCGCCATGTGGCGGCCAAGCGGTTTGCCGTGGCCTTGCTGGTCGGCGGCCTGGGTGCCGTGCTGTTGATGCTGCTGCGCTTCGGCCTGCGGCCCGACCTCGAAGCCATGCTGTCGGCACCGCTGTTCTGGATCAAGATGGCCTTTCCCCTGGTGCTGTCCCTGGGGGCCCTGGTCGCGGCGGCGCGCCTGGCGCGCCCCGGCGTACCAGTCGGTGCTCCGGGCTGGGCCGCCTTGGTCGCGCCGGTGCTGCTGATCTGGGGCGCGGCCCTGATCGTCCTGTATCTGGCACCCGCGCCCGAGCGCCTGGATCTGCTGCTGGGTCTGAGCTGGAAGGAATGCCCTTTCAATATCGCTTTGCTGTCGGTGCCCGGTTTCTTCGCCGTGATGTGGGCGATGCGGGGCTTGGCCCCGACGCAGCCGCGTCTCGCGGGGGCGATCGGTGGCCTGCTGGCCGGTTCGGTGGCCACGGTGGCCTATTGCCTGCACTGCCCCGAAATGGGCGTGCCTTTCTGGGCCGTCTGGTACCTGCTGGGCATGTTGCTGCCCGCGCTGGTGGGCGCGCTGCTCGGTCCCCGCCTGTTGCGCTGGTGAAACAGCGGGTTTGCGCGGTGGACGTATGATGCGCCACATGCCACGCCGTTGCCTCCTGCTGGTCCTGCTCGTTCTGCTGTCTTTGCGCGGCTGGGCGGGCGCGGCCATGGCAACCACGATGACCGCGCCGCAGCCGGCGCACCCCATGGTGGCGAGCGCCGTCATGGGGGAGGACTGCCATGGTCACGGACAAGGCGTGCAGGGCGCCTCATCCGAGTCGCCGCACGGCGTCGCCCATGACCCGTCACACGCGCAGGGGGACGGCGCTTCCTGCGCGACCTGTGCGTTCTGCCAGTTGTGCCACACGGTGGCGCTGGCCCTGCCCTTGGGCGGACTGGGCACGGACTGGGCGCATGCGTCCTTGCCGCAGGCCCGTCTGCCGGTCGACCTCAGCGCCACCCCGCTGCCGGGCGACAAGCCGCCCATCGCCTGAGTTCCCTACCCGAAGTGCGTCCGCCGCGTCCCCGTGGCGCGGTGGCTCTCGTGTATTGAACTCAGGAGTTGGTCTTGAACATTCCATGGAACCATCCCGCGTCCGCGCCGCCTGACACGCGCCGACGCTTCGTGCAGGGCCTGGCCGCTGGCGGCCTGCTGCTTGGCCTGTCGCCTTTTTCATCTTCCTCGCCCATGCTGCGCGGGGCCCTGGCCGCCGATGTGGGGCGCGCCGCGCCGGAACTGCGAGGCACGGAATTCCACCTCGAGGTGGCCGAGCTGCCCGTCAACTACACCGGCACGCCGCGCCTGGCCGTGGCCATCAATGGCTCCATCCCCGCGCCCACCTTGCGTTGGCGCGAGGGCGAAGAGGTGACCATCCGCGTCAGCAACCGCCTGCGCGATGACACCTCCATCCACTGGCACGGCATCATCCTGCCCTACCAGATGGACGGCGTGCCTGGCATCAGCTTCGCGGGCATCCCACCCGGCGCCACCTTCACCTACCGCTTCAAGGTGGCGCAGAGCGGCACCTACTGGTACCACTCGCACTCCAACATGCAGGAGGCCGTGGGCATGTACGGGGCCATCGTCGTCGAGCCGCGCGGCGGTGAACGCATCCGTGCCGACCGGGACCACGTCGTGCTGCTGTCGGATTGGACGGATGAGGACCTCATGCAGGTCATGCACAAACTCAAGGTGCAGAGTGCCTACTACAACCACCATCAGCCCACGGTGGTCGATTTCTTCCGCGACGTGTCCGATGAGGGGCTGAAAGCCGCGCTCGACAAGCGGCGCATGTGGAATCAGATGCGCATGAGCCCCACCGACCTGGGCGACCTCTCGGCCGACACGCTGACCTACCTGATGAACGGCAACACACCCGCAGGCAACTGGACCGGCCTGTTCCGTCCCGGTGAACGGGTGCGCCTGCGCTTCATCAATGGCTCGGCGCATACCTTCTACGACGTGCGCATTCCGGGCTTGAAACTCACCATCGTGCAGACCGACGGCGTGGATGTGGAACCGGTGTCGGTGGACGAATTTCGGTGCGGCCCCGGTGAGACCTATGACGCCCTCGTGCAGCCGCGCGACGAGGCCTACACGGTGTTCGCGCAGTCCATGGAGCGCACGGGGTACGCGCGCGGCACGCTGGCGGTGCGCGCGGGCCTGCAGGCGGAGGTGCCGACCCTGGACCGGCGCGTCTGGCTGGGCATGACGGACATGATGGGCGGCATGGACCACGGTTCAATGGACCACGGGTCGATGGGGCAGGATGAGATGGCTGGCATGGGGCACGCCGGCATGAACCATGGCGACCAGGGCATGGCAGATGCGGGCCATGGGGCTCACGGAGGCCATGTCATGGCCGCCGATGCGCTGGCCCGTCCCAGCACCGCCGCGCGCCACGCGCGCACCGAATACGGCCCGAGCACCGACATGCGGGTAGACAGCGCGCGTACCAACCTCGACGACCCCGGCGTCGGCCTGCGTGACAACGGCCGGCGGGTGCTCACCCTGGCCGATCTGCGCACCATGGGCGGGCCCTTGGACCCCCGCGGCCCCGAGCGCGAGATCGAGCTGCACCTGACTGGGCACATGGAGCGCTACACCTGGTCGCTGGACGGTTTGCCCTTTGGTCAGTCCACTCCCGTGCGCCTGAACTATGGCGAACGCCTGCGCGTCATCCTCCACAACGACACCATGATGACCCACCCCATGCACCTGCATGGCCTGTGGAGCGAGCTGGAGGACGCCGATGGACGCTTCGTGGCGCGCAAGCACACTCTGCCGGTGCAGCCCGCGCAGCGCATCAGTTTCCTCGTCACGGCGGATGCGCTCGGCCGCTGGGCCTGGCATTGCCACCTGATGCTGCACATGCACGCCGGCATGTTCCGCGAAGTCGTGGTCGCGTGAAGGAGGGACGGACGATGAAGAGATACAGACTCCTCCCATTTCTGATGCCCGGTGTGTTGCTGCTTGCCCTGTTGGCCAGCCCGTTGGCGACGGCCCAGTCCACCATGCTGGGCATGGATCACGGCGACATGCGGGGGCAGGGTGGTTCGGCTCCCGCCGACGCGCGTGACCCGCATGCCTACGCGGGTGGCACCACCTTGTCCAGCGGGCCTTACGCGCTGGGAACCGAACGCAGCCTTGTCATGGGCGACGAACACAGCCATGGGCTGTTCCTGGTCGACCGGCTGGAGGTCGTGCGCGGCGATGCGGGTGACGACACAGCCACGGGTGTCTACGACCTCATGGCCCGCTGGGGCCATGAGCATGCTCGCCTGGTGCTCAAGGCCGAGGGCGAGGTGGTGGATGGCCGGCTGGCGGCCTCCAGCACCGAGGCGCTGTGGAGTCGAGCGGTCGCCCCGTACTGGGACACACAGCTTGGCCTGCGCCACGACACGACAGACGCGGGCAAGGCGCGCGACTGGCTGGCCGTGGGCATCGATGGCTTGGCCCCGTATTGGTTCGAGATCGGTGCCACGGCCTACCTGGGCGAAAGCGGTCGGACCGCCCTGGGCCTGAGCGTCGAGTACGAACTGCTGCTGGCCCAGCGGCTGGTGCTGCAGCCGCGCCTGGAAGCCGAGGCCTACGGCCGCCGCGATGCCGCCAACGGCATCGGCCAGGGCCTGTCGGGCGCTACGGCAGGGCTGCGCTTGCGCTACGAGTTCTCGCGCCAGTTGGCGCCTTACGTCGGCGCTGAATGGGCCGGGCACTTCGGCGAAACCGCCGATCTGCTGCGCGCGGCAGGCGCGCCTGTGCGAGAGACACGCACCGTCGCCGGTCTGCGCTTCTGGTTCTGATGTCAGCCATCCATCCCATTTTTTTCAAAGGACTTTCCATGAACACGCAAACTTTCAAGCAGACCCTGGTGGTCCTGCTCTGCACCCCGGTCCTGGTCTGGGCGCAAGGCAGCCACGGCGCGCACGCGGGCCACGACATGGGCGCCATGCCGGGCGCCCATGAGATGGCGGGCATGCCACACGGTGCGATGGCCACGCAGGGCTCGGCCCCGGTCCACGCAGCAGGCCGGCCCGGCGATCCGGCCCGGGTCACCCGCACAGTGCCACTGCAGATGGACGACAGCATGCGCTTCACACCGGCCGACATCACGGTCAAGGCGGGCGAGACGATCCGCTTCTTCATCGTCAACCAGGGCCAGCTCGTGCACGAGATGGTGATCGGCACCCGCGCGGAACTGGACGAACACGCCGAGATGATGAAGCGCATGCCCGGCATGCAGCACGCGGAGCCCAACCAGATCAGCCTGAAGGCGGGGCAACGCGGTGGCATCGTCTGGACCTTCGACAAGGCGGGCACCTTTGCCTTCGCCTGCCTCGTGCCTGGCCACAAGGAAGCGGGCATGGTGGGCACCATCACTGTCCAGCCGCAGTGACCCCGGGAGCACGCGATGCAACGACGCACTTTTCTGAGCCGTACCGCGCTGCTGACCGCAGTTTCCCTGGCTGGAGCGGCTGCGGCCGGTAACAGCGCCGGCGCCACGGCCGGCGGACCGGTGATCGAGGTCTGGAAGACGCCGACCTGCGGCTGCTGCAAGGACTGGCTGCGCCACCTCGAGGCCGAAGGCTTCGCGGTGACGATCCATGAGGTCAGCGACGCCATGAAAAACGACTACCGCCGCCGCCTCGGCCTGGCGGGTAGCTTCGGTTCCTGCCACACCGGCCTGGTGCAGGGCTACGTCATCGAGGGGCATGTGCCAGCGCGTGACATCCACCGTCTGCTGCGAGCGCGGCCCGCCGCCCTGGGCCTGGCTGTGCCCGGCATGCCCGTGGGGTCGCCGGGCATGGATGGCCCCGAATACGGCGGCCGCAAAGACGCCTACGATGTGCTGCTGGTGCAACGCAGCGGCGCGGCGACCGTGTTCCAGTCCCACCGGTGAAACCCATGTCCGCATCCGATCACGACCACCACCACGCCCGGCACGACGGGCACCATGGCCATGCCGACCATGCGCAACGCGACACCCCAGCTCAGGCTCAGCCCGCCGCGAGCGCGGCACCGCCGGCCCGGCCGGGCGAATACACCTGCCCCATGCACCCCCAGGTGCGTCAGCCAGGGCCCGGCGACTGCCCCCTCTGCGGCATGGCGCTGGAGCCGGTGCTGGCCGGCCCGGAGGACGCCGGCAGCCCCGAATTGCGCGACATGACGCGCAGGTTCTGGATCGCGCTGGCGCTCACGCTGCCGGTGTTCGCGCTGGAGATGGGCGGGCATCTGGTCAATCTCCATCAGTTCATCGCGCCGCGTGTCTCCAACTGGGTGCAACTGGTGCTGGCCACGCCGGTCGTGCTCTGGACCGGCTGGCCTTTCTTCGCGCGGGCGGCGGCCTCGGTCAGGCACCGCAGCCTCAATATGTTCACGCTGATCGCGCTGGGCACGGGCGCGGCCTGGCTCTACAGCATCGTCGCGACGCTGGCACCCGGGCTGTTCCCGCCCGCCTTGCGCGACGGGTACGGCGCCGTGGCCATCTACTTCGAGGCGGCGGCCGTCATCACGGTGCTGGTGCTGCTGGGTCAGGTGCTGGAGCTGCGGGCGCGTGAAAAAACCTCCGGCGCCATCAAGGTCCTGCTGGGCCTGGCCCCGAAGACGGCCCTGAGGGTGCGCCCCGACGGCGGCGATGAAACGGTGCCCGTGGACGGCATCCAGGTTGGCGACCTGTTGCGCGTGCGCCCCGGCGAAAAAGTGCCCGTGGACGGTGAACTCGTCGAAGGCAAGGGCAACGTCGACGAATCCATGGTGACGGGCGAGCCCCTGCCGGTGGCCAAGGCCATGGGTGCCAAGGTAACGGCGGGCACGCTCAACCAGACCGGCGGTTTCGTGCTGCGGGCCGAGAAGGTGGGGGCGGACACTTTGCTGGCGCAGATCGTCCACATGGTCGCGGCGGCCCAGCGCAGCCGCGCGCCCATCCAGCGCATGGCGGACCAGGTCTCGGCCTGGTTCGTGCCGGTGGTGATCGGCCTCACGATGCTGACCTTCGCCGCCTGGCTGCTATGGGGGCCGGAGCCGGCTTTCAGCCATGCGCTCATCAACGCGGTGGCAGTGCTCATCATCGCCTGTCCCTGCGCGCTGGGCCTGGCCACGCCCATGTCCATCATGGTTGGCGTGGGGCGGGGCGCGCGGCAGGGCGTGCTGATCCGCGACGCCGAGGCGCTGGAGCGCATGGAGAAGGTGGACACCCTGGTGGTGGACAAGACCGGCACGCTGACCGCGGGGCGGCCCGAGGTCGTGCATGTCGAGGCCGCGCCGGGTTTCACGGCAGAGGACGTGCTGCAGAAACTGGCCAGCGTCGAGCGCGCCAGCGAGCACCCCCTGGCCCTGGCCATCGTGGCGGGTGCGCAGGCGCGTCAGCTGCCGCTGCTGCCCGTGGCGGACTTCGATTCGCCGCTGGGCAAGGGCGTGGTCGGCACGGTGGGCGGGCAGCGCATCGTCTCGGGCAGCGCCAAGTTCCTGGCCGAGCAGGGCCTCGATACGGCCAGCCTGGCCACGCTGGCGGAGGCGCAGCGTCGCCAGGCGGCCACCGCCATCTACGTGGGCGTGGACGGTCGCCTGGCCGGTTTCGTCGCGGTGGCCGATCCCGTCAAGGCCACGACGCCGCGGGCCTTGCAGGCGCTCCAGACTGCGGGCATTCGCGTCGTGATGCTGACGGGCGACGGCAAGACCACGGCCGAGGCGGTGGGGCGCCAGCTCGGCATTGCCGAGGTGATTGCCGACGTGTTCCCCGAGGACAAGGTCGCGGTGGTGCGGCGCCTGAAGGCGCAGGGCCGGGTGGTGGCGATGGCGGGCGACGGCGTCAACGACGCGCCGGCCCTGGCCGCCGCGGACATCGGCCTGGCCATGGCCACGGGCACCGACGTGGCCATGGAAAGCGCGGGCGTCACGCTGCTGCATGGCGATTTGATGGGCATCGTGCGGGCACGCGCGCTCTCGCGCGCGACCATGCGCAACATCCGGCAGAACCTGGTGCTGAGCTTCGCCTACAACGTGGCAGGTATCCCGCTGGCCGCGGGCGTGCTGTACCCGGCCTTTGGCCTGCTGCTCTCGCCCGTGGTCGCGGCGGCGGCGATGGCCCTGTCCTCGGTGAGTGTCATCGCAAACGCCCTGCGCCTGCGCACGGCTCGGATCGAATGAGCGCAGGGTGGGAACCTAGGGTATTCCTTGGGTTCCCGCGTTTTGTCCCTGCAGTGACAAGCCAGTCGCCTGCCTGCGTCCTACAATCGGCGGCTATCGAACGGTCGTTCTATTTTCGATTCGACAGAGGAAGGCAAGCATGAGTGCTGACTATGAAGTGCGCGGCGATGTGGCCGTCATCACCCTCAACAACCCGCCGGTCAACGGCCTGGGCCATGCGACCCGCAAGGGCGTGACCGATGGCCTGGAACGTGCCAACGCGGACCCCAAGGTCAAGGCCATCGTGATCACGGGTGCCGGCCGCGCCTTCTCGGGCGGCGCGGACATTCGCGAGTTCGGCACGCCCAAGGCGATGCAAGAACCCAATCTGCTGAGCGTGATCGCCTCGGCCGAGAATTCGGCCAAGCCCGTGGTGGCCGCCGTGCACACCATCGCCATGGGCGGTGGTCTGGAACTGCCCCTGGGCTGCCACTACCGCGTCGTCGCGCCGGGCACCAAGGTGGCCCTGCCGGAAGTGAAGCTGGGTCTGATCCCTGGCGCCGGCGGCACGCAACGTCTGCCGCGCGCCCTGGGCGTGGAACCCGCACTGAACATGATGGTCAGCGGCGAGCCGGTGCCGGCCGAGATGCTGCTGCAGGTGCCGGGCCAGAAGCTGTTCGACAAGATGGCCCAGTCTGCCGAGACGCTGCTGGACGAAGCCATCGCGCTGGCCCGTGAGAAAGCCGATGTCCGCCCCTTGCCCAAGGTGCGTGACCTGCCGGCGAAACACCCCCTGGGTGACGCCTACTTCCAGTTCGCGCGCAACACCGTGGGCGCGATGGCCAAGAACTTCCCCGCACCGCTCAAGTGCGTGGACGCGGTGGAAGTCGCCACGAAGAAGAAGTTCGATGAAGGCATCGCCTACGAGCGCGAGCATTTCATCAACCTGATGTGGACGCCCGAGTGCCGCGCGCTGCGCCATGTGTTCGCGGCCGAGCGCGCCGCCAGCAAGATCGCCGATGTGCCGGACGACACGCCCAAACGCGAGATCAAGACCGTGGCCGTCATCGGCGCGGGCACCATGGGCGGCGGCATCACCATGAACTTTTTGAACGCGGGCATTCCGGTGAAAGTTCTGGAGACCAAGCAGGAAGCGCTGGACCGTGGCATCGCCACCCTCCGCAAGAACTACGAGGCTCAGGTGGGCAAGGGCAAGCTCAAGCAAGACAAATACGAGCAACGCATGGCTCTGCTGAGCACGACCCTGAGCTACGACGACATCCAGAACGCCGATCTGGTGATTGAGGCCGTGTTCGAGGAGATGGGCGTCAAGGAATCTGTCTTCAAGAAGCTCGACGCGATGATGAAGCCCGGGGCCATCCTCGCTTCCAACACGTCCACGCTGGACCTCAACAAGATCGCATCCTTCACGAAGCGTCCGCAGGACGTGGTCGGTCTGCATTTCTTCAGCCCGGCCAATGTGATGAAGCTACTGGAGGTGGTGCGCGGCGCGAAGACCGGCAAGGACGTGCTGGCGACCGTGATGGCGTTGGCCAAGACCATCAAGAAGACGGCCGTGGTGTCGGGCGTGACGGACGGTTTCATCGGCAACCGCATGATCGAGCAGTACAGCCGCCAGGCCGGTTTCCTGCTGGAGGAAGGCGCGACGCCCGAGCAGGTGGACAAGGCCATCGAGAAGTTCGGTTTCGCCATGGGCCCCTTCCGCATGGGCGACCTGGCGGGCAACGACATTGGCTGGGCCATCCGCAAGCGCCGCTACGTCGAGAAACCCGGCATGAAGTACAGCAAGACGGCGGACAAGCTCTGCGAGCTGGGCCGCTTCGGCCAGAAGACCGGCGCGGGCTGGTACGACTACAAGCCCGGCAAGCGCGACGCCATCCCCAGCGAGCTGGTGCACAAGATGATCGAGGACCATCGTAAGGAACTCGGCATCACGCCGCGCAAGATTTCCGAGCAGGAAATTGTCGAGCGCCTGGTCTATTCCCTGGTCAACGAAGCTGCAAAAATTCTGGAAGAGGGCATTGCGTCCAAGGCCAGCGACATCGACATGGTCTACCTCACGGGCTACGGCTTCCCGCTGTGGCGCGGCGGTCCTATGCAGTACGCCGACACCGTGGGCCTGTTCAACGTGGCCGAGAGCATGAAGCGCTACGCGAAGAATCCCCTGGACGATGCCCAGTTCTGGCAGCCGGCGCCTCTGCTGCAAAAACTGGTGGCCGAAGGCAAGACCTTCAACAATGTCTGAGGCCGGCCTGGCCGGATGAGCAAGTACACCCCCTGAGGAAGATGTTATGAGCAAGGCTGTCATCGTTTCCACCGCCCGCACGCCGCTCGCGAAGAGCTGGCGCGGTTCCTTCAACATGACCCACGGCGCAACCCTGGGCGGCCACGCGGTCCAGCACGCCATCGCGCGCGCGGGCATCGACGGCGCTGACGTCGAAGACGTGCTGATGGGCTGCGCCACGCCCGAGGGCGCGACCGGCTCCAACATCGCGCGCCAGATCGCGCTGGCCGCGGGCCTGCCGGTCACGGTGTCCGGCGTCACGGTCAATCGCTTCTGTTCCAGTGGCCTGCAGACCATCGCCATGGCCGCGCAGCGCATCATCGCGGGCGAGGGCGACGTGTACGTGGCCGGCGGCGTGGAAAGCATTTCCTGCGTGCAGAACGAGGCCAACGTCCACATGCTGCACGACCCCGCGCTGAAGGCGAAGAAGCCCGAGATTTACTGGAACATGCTGCAGACGGCCGAGCAGGTGGCCAAGCGCTACCAGATCGGCCGCGACGCCATGGACGAATACGGCGCGGCCAGTCAGCAGAAGGCCGAGGCCGCGCTGGCGGCCGGCAAGTTCACCGACGAGATCGTGCCCATCACGGTCACGGCGGGCGTGGCCGACAAGACCCTGGGCATGATCAGCAAGCAGGTCACTGTGAGCCAGGACGAAGGCATCCGTCCCGGCACTACCAAGGACGGCATCAGCGGCATCAAGCCCGCCATTGCCGGCGGTGTGATCGCGGCGGGCAACGCCAGCCAGTTTTCAGATGGCGCGGGCGCCTGCGTGCTGGTCCACGAAGACTACGCGAGCCGCAAGGGCCTCAAGCCCCTGGGCCGTTTCCTCGGCTTCGCGGTCGCGGGCTGCGAGCCCGACGAAATGGGCATTGGCCCCGTCTTTGCCGTGCCCAAGGTGCTGAAGCGTCTGGGCCTCAAGGTGAGCGACATCGACCTCTGGGAACTGAACGAAGCTTTCGCCGTGCAGGTGATCTATTGCCGTGACAAGCTGGGCATCCCGGCCGATCGCCTCAACGTCAATGGTGGCGCCATCGCGGTGGGCCATCCTTACGGCGTCAGTGGCCAGCGCCTGACCGGCCACGCCCTGATCGAAGGCAAGCGTCGGGGCGCGAAGAAAGTGCTGGTCACCATGTGCATTGGCGGCGGCATGGGTGCGGCGGGGGTGTTCGAGGTCCTTTGAGGTTTTTGCAGGCGAGAGGGTGTCATGCCTGCATCACTTCAAGCCAGAGGACGCACGGTGACTGACTCCGTTCGTGTCCCCCGGAGCGGCTGTGCCGCTCCTCCTTTACCTCACTGCGCCAGTCACCGCACATCCTCTGGCCAGCGACATGGCGTGCTACCGAGGGGTGCAAACACCTTGGCGGAGCGCGAGAGTGCGGGGTGCAAGCGCAGCGAAAAAAAGGGGGAATTCAAAGGTCGAAGACCTTTGAAGGAGGACATTCGCGGAGCTTGTGCCCCGTGCTCTCGGGCGATGAGGCTCACGAATGTGAACATGATCGCGTGATGTGGCACCCCGTCTCAAAGGCGATGCGACAACACCCCGCATGAAAATGAGAGAGACATGAGTTACCGGCAAACACTCGATTTCTTGTTGCACGACTGGCTGCACGCCGACACGCTGACCCAACGCCAGCGCTACGCCGAGCACAGCCGCGAGACCTTCGACGCCGTGCTTGACACCTGCGAGCGCATCGCCCGCGAGAAGTACGCCCCGTTCAATCGCCTGATCGACACCGAGGAACCGCGCACCGTCACCGAAGCCGACGGCAGCCTGCGTGTCGTGCTGCCCCAGGCCACGCACGAGGCGCACCGGGCCTACGCCGAATCCGGCATGCTCAGCGCCGCGCAGGACCACGACATCGGCGGCATGCAACTGCCTTACTTGGTCGAAGCCGCCGCCAACAGCTTCTTCGGCCTGGCCTCCATCAGCATGGGTTCCGGCCTGCTCACGGTGGGCAATGCCAACTTGCTGATGATGCATGGCACCGAGAAGCAGAAACAGGTTTTTGCCCTCAAGGAATTTTCCGGCCAGTGGTCGGGCACCATGTGCCTGAGCGAACCGCAGGCGGGCTCGTCGCTGTCCGACATTGCGACCAAGGCCATTCCTGACGGAGCGGATTTCGCGCAGGACCCGCTGGGCCCGCGCTACCGCCTGCGCGGCAACAAGATGTGGATCTCGGCTGGCGAACATGATCTGACCGAGAACATCGTCCACCTCGTGCTGGCCAAGATCCCGGGGCCGGATGGCAAGCTGGTGCCGGGCGTCAAGGGCATTTCGCTCTTCATCGTGCCCAAGAAGCTCGTGAATGCCGATGGTGAATTGACGGGCCAGCGCAATGACGTGGCCCTGGCCGGGCTGAACCACAAATGCGGCTGGCGTGGCACCACGAACACCTTGCTCAATTTCGGTGAAGGGCAGTTCCCCGTGAATGGCGCGTCAGGCGGGTATGACGGAAACGGCGCAGGCGCCGTGGGCTACCTCGTCGGCCAGCCTGGCGAAGGCCTGCGCTGCATGTTCCACATGATGAACGAGGCGCGCATCGGCATCGGCATGGCCGCGACCATGCTGGGCATGGCGGGTTACCACGCGGCCCTGGATTACGCGAAGAATCGGCCGCAGGGGCGGCCGATCACTGGCGCGGGAAAAGATGCCAGTCAGCCGCAGATTCGTATCATCGAGCACGCGGATGTGAAACGCATGCTGCTTGCGCAGAAATCCTATTGCGAAGGGTCGCTCGCCTTGCAGCTTTACTGCGCCCGTCTGGTCGATGAACAGCGTACTGGCACGCCCGAGGACGCCGACGAGGCGCGCCTGCTGCTGGAGGTGCTGACGCCGATCGCCAAGAGCTGGCCCAGTGAGTGGTGCCTGGAGGCGAATTCCCTGGCCATCCAGGTCCATGGTGGCTATGGCTACACGCGCGACTTTCCGGTGGAGCAGTACTGGCGCGACCAGCGCCTGAACATGATCCACGAGGGCACGCACGGCGTCCAGGCCCTGGATCTGCTGGGGCGCAAGGTGCGCATGGAAGGCGGGCGCGGTCTGACTCTGTTGGCCGCGCGCATGAACGCCACCATCGAGCGCGCGATCCAGCAGCCTGAATTGGCCGAGCACGCGAACGCGCTGGCCCAGGCCCTGCAGCAGGTGGGCGCGGCCACCAAGGCAGCCTGGGCCACCGAGAACCCGACCGAGGCGCTGGCCAATGCCGTGCCCTACCTGCAAGCCTTCGGCCATGTCGTGCTGGCCTGGATGTGGTTGGACCTGGCCTGCCGCGTGGCACCCGCCGACACGACCGGTGGGGCGGTCACCGCGGACCGTCGCATGGGCGTGCTGCATGCCACCTGCTATTTTTTCCACTACGAGTTGACGAAAATCAAGCCCTGGCTGCAGGTGGTCGCGGCGCGTGACCTGACTTGCGCGACCATGCCGGAGGCCGCTTTCTGAGGGAGGCGGCTGCGCGACCACGCGCTTTCCGCTTTAATCCGCGCATATGCGGTTTAACCTCTTCTCAGGAGCAATGTGATGAGCAACGAACGCCAAAAGACCCGGGTGGAAAAAGGCGCCTGGGTCTGCCTGTACGGCGGCCTGCTGGCCGTGGTGCTGGGTTTCGTCTTTCAACGCCAGGGGCCGGACATGGCGGACCTGGCCGGCATATTCCAGGTGGGCGGCGGCCTGGTCGCCGCCACGGGCGTGGGCCTGATCTGGCTGCGTTCCGTGATGAAGTAGGCCCGGCCCGACGGCCGGCATGACAACAACGAGGAGACAAGCATGACCCGTACCGTACAGCAACTGTTCGACCTTCAAGGCCAGTCGGCCCTCATCACCGGGGGCTCGCGCGGCCTGGGCCTGCAGATCGCGCATGCCCTGGGTGAAGCGGGCGCCAAGGTCCTGCTCAGCGCCCGCAAGGCCGAAGAGCTGGAGGAGGCTGTCCAGGAGTTGCAATCCGCCGGCATCGACGCCCGCTGGGTTGCCGCCGACTGCGCACAGGAGGCTGACATCCAGCGGCTTGCGCAGGAGGCGCTGCAGCGACTGGGTCACGTGGACATCCTGGTCAACAACGCGGGCGCGAGTTGGGGCGCTCCGGCGGAAGACCACCCCACCGCCGCCTGGGACAAGGTGATGAACCTCAATGTGCGGGGTTATTTCCTGTTGAGTCAGGCGATTGCCAAGCACGGCATGATTCCGCGCAAGCAGGGACGCATCGTCAATGTGGCCTCCATTGCCGGCCTGGGTGGCAACCCGGTGGAGATGAAGACCATCGCCTACAACACGTCCAAGGGCGCGGTGATCAATTTCACGCGCGCGTTGGCGGCGGAGTGGGGCGTGCATGGCATCACGGTGAACGCGATCTGCCCGGGTTTCTTCAAGACCAAGATGGCGACGGCGCTGATCGAGAAGCTGGGCGAGGACAAGATGGCGGCGCACGCGCCGCTGCGGCGTCTGGGGGACGATGAGGATTTGAAGGGCGTCGCGCTGTTGTACGCCTCGGCGGCGGGCAAGCACATCACGGGGCAGTGGTTGGCGGTGGACGGCGGCGTGAGCTGCGTGGTCTGAACCTGCTTGATCGGAATGAAGAATGGGGCAGGCGAGGTCAGGGACCGCTCCTCATATGATTTGCTGCGCAAATCGAAATCGTCGGGTTCCCTGACCCCGCCTGCCCCATTCTTCCTTGAGACGTCAACACCATGAGCATCCCCTTCGGCGCCGAGATTCCCTTCGTCAACCACCTGGGCTTCGAGCTCGTGAAGTTCGAGGACGGGCAGTCCGAGCTCGTCTTCGCGCCCCGGCCCGAGCACCTGAATTCCTTCGCCGTCACGCACGGCGGCGCACTGATGACCTTGCTGGACGTGACCATGGCCAGCGCGGCGCGCAGCGTCGACAAGTCCATGGGCGTGGTCACCATCGAGATGAAGACCAGCTTCATGCGGCCGTCCAAACCCGAGCTGGGCGCCCTCACGGCCAAGGGCCGGCTGATGCACCGCAGCACCACCATGGCCTTCACCGAGGGCACGGTGTACGACGGCGAGGGCCGGCCCTGCGCCCACGCCACGGGCACGTTCAAGTACGTCAAGCGCCTGCCGCCGGGTTTGAAAAAGCTCGACGACCAGGTCTCAACCGACTAAATCGCATTCAATCCGCATCGGGCCCGCCTTCGTTTGCATGCGGCAGGCCCAACACAAGAGGAGACCACCATGCCCCGCAATCAACAGATCCTGCTCGTCAGCCGCCCCGAGGGCGAGGCCACGGCGGCCAATTTCAAGCTCGTCAGCACCGACACGCCGCCCCTGCAGGATGGCCAGGTGCTGGTGCGCCACCACTACCTCAGCCTCGACCCTTACATGCGCGGGCGCATGAGCGATGCCAAGAGCTACGCCGCGCCGCAGGCGCTGGGCGAGGTGATGATCGGCGGCACGGTCGGCGAGGTCGTCGAGAGCCGCCATCCGAAGTTCGCGCCCGGCGACAAGGTGGTGGGCATGGGCGGCTGGCAGGACTACGGGGTGGTGGACGCCACGCAGCCTGGTGCCCTCAGCAAGGTTCAGGCCGGTGACGGTCCCGGCCAGGTGCCGCTGTCGCAGTACCTGGGCGCGGCCGGCATGCCGGGCGTGACGGCCTGGTATGGCTTGGTCAAGATCATCGAACCCAAGCCGGGGCAGACTGTGACCGTCAGCGCGGCCAGCGGCGCGGTGGGCAGCGCCTATGGCGCGCTCGCGAAAGCGCGGGGTTGTCGGGTGGTGGGCATCGCGGGTGGCAAGGAAAAATGCGATTACGTGGTGAACGATCTGGGCTTCGACGCCTGCATCGACTACAAGCAACACACCGACGCGGGCTCTTTGTCCAAGGCGCTCAAGACGGCTTGCCCGGACGGTATCCATGGCCATTTCGAGAACGTGGGCGGGATGGTGCTGGACGCCGTGCTCTCGCGCCTGAACGCGCACGGCCGCATTGCCCTGTGCGGCGTGATTGCAGGCTACGACGGTGCCCCCATTCCCCTGACCTACCCGCAGCTGCTGCTGACCCAGCGCATCCGCCTCGAAGGCTTCATCGTCAGCGAGCACATGGAAGTCTGGCCCGAGGCACTCAAGGAACTGGTCGGCCTGGTCGCCAGTGGCAAGCTGCGTCCGCGCGAGACGGTGGCTTCTGGCCTGGCCGCCGCGCCCGAGGCCTTCCTGGGCATGCTGAAGGGCCGCAACTTCGGCAAGCAGCTCGTGAAGCTCATCTAGTCCCCGCCGCCGCATGCGCGGCCAGCCCAAAAGGAGATCGCCATGCACCAGACCCATGACGTGTTCAACCAGCCCGCGCCGCTGGTCGATGTGAATCTCTTCGAGGGCAATCTGGCGATGCGCGACGCGCTCAAGGTCCACGCGCCCGGGCTGAACCTGCGTCCCCTGGAAGACCTGGGCGCCCTGGCGGGCAGCGCCACCATGCAGGTGCATGCGCGGCTGGCCAATGTCCTTGGCCCGCAACTGCGCACGCACGACCGCCAGGGCTACCGCATCGACGAGGTGGAGTTTCACCCGAGCTACCACATCCTGATGGCGGCAGCCATGAAGGCGGGCCTGCATGGCTCGCCTTGGCTGGACAACACACGCAACGCCCATGTGCTTCGGGCGGCGGGCTTCATGCTCTTCACCGAGCTGGAACCGTCCATGCTCTGCCCGATCTCCATGACCTACGCCGTCACGCCCGCGCTGCGCGCCAATGCGGCTATCCACCAGGAATGGTCACCCGGCCTGGGCGCGCGCGCCTACGACCCTGCGCTCACGCTGTACAAGCACAAGGCGGGCCTCACCATGGGCATGGGCATGACGGAAAAGCAGGGCGGCAGCGACGTGCGGGCCAACACCACGCGCGCCGAGCCCGATGGGCACGACGCCTGGGGCGCGCGTTACCGCCTGACCGGCCACAAGTGGTTCTTCTCGGCGCCCATGAGCGACGCCTTCCTGGTGCTGGCGCAGACGGCGAACGGGCTGTCCTGCTTCTTCCTGCCGCGCGTGCTGCCCGAGGCCTTGTCCGGCAGCACCACCCAGGGACAGCACAATGCCTTGCGCATCCAGCGTCTGAAGGACAAGCTGGGCAACAAAGCCAACGCCAGTTCGGAAGTGGAATTTGAAGGCGCGCTGGCCTGGCTGGTGGGCGAGGAGGGGCGCGGCGTACCGCAAATCCTGGAGATGGGCACCATGACGCGGCTGGACTGTGCCCTGGGCAGCAGCGGCCTGATGCGCCAGGCCCTCACCCAGGCCATCCACCACACGCGCCAGCGTCTGGCCTTTGGCAAGGCACTGATCGAACAGCCCCTGATGAAGAACGTGCTGGCCGACCTGGCGCTGGAAAGCGAGGCCGCCACTGCGCTGGCCCTGCGCCTGGCGCGCACCTTCGACCAGCCCGACGACCCGCATGAAAAAGCCATGGCCCGCCTGCTGACCCCCGTGGCCAAGTTCTGGATCTGCAAGCGCGGCGCCGGCTTCGCGCAGGAAGCCATGGAATGCCTGGGCGGCAACGGTTATGTGGAGGAGGGCGGTGAGGGCGTGCTGGCGCGCATCTACCGCGAGATGCCGGTCAACTCCATCTGGGAAGGCGCGGGCAACATCATGGCGCTGGACCTGCTGCGCGGCTTGCGCAAGGCCGACGCGGCCAGCGCCCTGGCCCAGGAGTTGAAGCCTGCCCTGGGCCAGCACGCCGCGCTCGACCGCATGGCCCGCAGCCTGCCCCTGCGCGTGGAAGTGATGGGCAGCGAGGTGGAAGCGCGCCGCCTGGCCCAGGACGTGGCCCTGGCCGTGCAGGCCGCACTGCTGGCGCAAAGCGCGCCCGGCTTCGTGTTCAGCGCCTTCTGCGAATCCCGCCTGGGCGGCGCCTGGGGCCAGACCTATGGCAGCCTGGGCAGTGGCGTGGACTTCGACGCCATCCTGCGCCGGGCCTTGCCGGCGTGATGAATCTGTCTAAGCGTCAAAAACGCCAGTGTCAGCAGGCTCGCTGGCTGGGGCGGGCCTGACGACTTGGATTTTGCGTTCAGCAAAATCGTATGAGGAAGGTTCGTCCCAGCCAGCGAACCTGCGTGCCAGGGCACGTGCCCGCATAATCGTCGCATGCCGACACAACCGACCTTCTTCTGGCACGACTACGAAACCTTCGGCGTCAATCCCCGCCGTGACCGCCCCGCCCAATTCGCCGGCATCCGCACCGACGCCGACCTGAATGAAATCGGCGAACCCGTCATGCTCTACTGCCGGCCGGCCGACGACTACCTGCCCGACCCCGGTGCCTGCCTGCTGACCGGCATCACGCCCCAGACCTGCCTCGAACACGGTGTGCCCGAACACGAGTTCGCGGCCCGCATCGAACACGAACTCGCCCAGCCCGGCACCATCGGCGTGGGCTACAACACCATCCGCTTCGACGACGAAGTGACGCGCTTCCTGTTCTGGCGCAACCTCATCGACCCTTACGCGCGTGAATGGCAGAACGAATGCAGCCGCTGGGACCTGCTGGACGTCGTGCGCCTGTGCCGCGCCCTGCGGCCCGAAGGCATCGAATGGCCGCTGCACCAGGATGGCCCGATGCAGGGCAAGCCCAGCTTCAAGCTCGAACACCTGACGGTCGCGAACGGCCTCAGCCACGAAGCCGCGCACGACGCCCTGAGCGACGTGCGCGCCACCATCGGGCTGGCGCGGCTCATCAAGCACAAGCAGCCGCGCCTCTTCGACTTCGCGCTGGCCTTGCGCAAGAAGGACGCCGTGGCGGCCGAGCTGGGCCTGCCCACCTCCCAGGCCCAGGCGCGGCCTTTTCTGCATGTGTCCGGCATGTTCCCGGCCGAGCGGGGTTGCCTGGCCCTGATGTGGCCCCTGGCCACGCACCCCACGAACAAGAACGAACTGATCGCCTGGGACCTGAGCGCGGACCCCGCCGAACTGGCCAGCCTGACCGTGGACGACATCCGCCTGCGCCTCTACACCCGCACGGACGAGTTGCCCGAAGGTGTCAGCCGCCTACCCATCAAGAGCGTGCACCTCAACAAATCGCCCATGGTGGTCAGCAACCTCAAGACCTTGCGGCCCGAACTGGCCCAGCGTTGGGGCCTCGACCTTGAGGCCGCGCTGCGCCACGCGGCCGTGGCGCGGGAGCTGCCCGATATGAGCGCCCTCTGGCCCCAGGTGTTCCAGCGCCCGGCGCAAGCCGGCACGCCGGACGTGGACGAGGACCTCTATGGCGGTTTCGTCGGCAACGAGGACCGACGCCGCCTGGCCCGCCTGCGCGCGCTCCCGCCGCAGGAGCTGGCCACCAGTGGTGCCGGTTTTGACGACGCGCGACTGGGGGACATCCTGTTCCGCTACCGCGCCCGCAATTTCCCGGACACGCTGACCGAGGAAGAGCAGGCGCGCTGGCTGACCCACCGCGTGGCGCGCCTGGTCGAGGGCGCGGACGGCGCGCGCAATCTGGACAGCCTGTTCGCCGAACTCGACCAGCTTGGTCAAGACGCGACCGAGGGGGGCGACGCGCGTGGCGAGACGATCCTGGAAGCCTTGTATGCCTATGCCGAACAGATCGCCCCGGAACCATGAACAGCAGCCACCCCAGGCTTCGCGCCCTTCGTCCGCTTCGCCATTCCCTCCTGCTGCGCGCAGGGGCGCAGCCAGCAGTCTGGCAAAGCCCGTTCCGCGGCTGACGCGTGCTGACCGAGGCTAATCCATGACCGACGTTGAATCCCTGCGTGCCTTCGTCGAACGTCACCCACGCCTCTTCGTGCTGACGGGTGCGGGCGTCAGCACCGACAGCGGCATCCCCGACTACCGCGACGCCAATGGCGACTGGAAACGCCCGCCCCCCGTGACCTTCCAGGCCTTCATGGGCGAGCACGCCACGCGCCAGCGTTACTGGGCCCGCAGCCTGATCGGCTGGCGCACGATCGGGCAGGCGCGGCCCGGACCGGCGCACCATGCGCTGCGCACGCTGGAAGCGGCCGGCCGCATTGAATTGCTGCTGACCCAGAACGTGGATGGTCTGCACCAGGCCGCGGGCAGCCGCGAGGTGATCGACCTGCACGGCCGCATCGACACCGTCTGCTGCATGGCTTGCGCGCGCCGCTGGCCCCGCGCCGAATGGCAGCAGACCTTGCGCCAGGCCAATCCGGACTGGGTGGCCCTGCATGCGCCGGCGGCACCCGATGGCGACGCCGATCTGGACGGCGTGGATTTCAGCACCGTGGTCGTGCCGCCGTGCCCACATTGCGCGGTCGAAGGTCGGGTGAGCCTCGTCAAGCCCGACGTGGTATTTTTCGGAGAAAACGCGCCGCGCGAGCGGGTGCAGGCTGCCTTCGATGCGCTTGCGCGCTCGGATGCCATGTTGGTCGTCGGCTCCTCACTGATGGTCTATTCCGGCCTGCGCTTCGTGCAGGCCGCCGTGGCGGCGGGGCAGCCGGTGGCCGCGCTCAACCTGGGCCGCACGCGGGCTGACGAACTGCTGACATTGAAAGTCGAACAATCCGTGGGGCCGGCTTTGCAGGCACTGGCCGCTCCGTATGGGCAGCACTCCAGCGCGCTGCCGGCCTGAGACGGGAAAGGACGCAATATGAAAGTGGCTGTGATGGGCGCGGGCGCCGTGGGCTGTTATTACGGCGGCCTGCTGGCACGCACGGTGCCGGGCGCCGGGCACGCCGTGACGCTGATCGCCAGGCCCGCGCATGTGGACGCCATCGCCCGCGCGGGCCTGCGCCTGGAGACGCAGGCCTTTGACGAGCAGGTGCGGCTCCAGGCCAGCAGTGATGCCGCCGCCGTCGCGGGCGCAGACCTGGTGCTGTTCAGCGTCAAGTCTGGCGCGACCGAGGAGGCCGGCGCGCAGATCCGGCCGCACCTCAAACCCGGCGCCTTGCTGCTCTGCCTGCAGAACGGCGTGGACAACGCCGAGCGCCTGCGCGCCGTACTACCCGACCACACCGTGGCCGCTGCGGTGGTCTACGTGGCCACCGAGATGGCCGGCCCCGGCCATGTGAAGCACCATGGGCGTGGGGAGCTGGTGGTCGAGCCCTCGGCGGCGACCATCGCGCCGGCCTTGGTTGCCGCCGGCATTCCGGTGGAGATCAGCGACAACGTGCGCGGCTCCCTCTGGGCCAAGCTCATCCTCAACTGTGCCTACAACGCGCTGTCGGCCATCTCCCGCCGGCCTTACGGCGTGATGGTGCAGGGCGCGGGCGTGCTGGAGGTCATGGCCGACCTGGTGGCCGAATGCCTGGCCGTGGCGGCGGCCGATGGCGTGGTCATCCCCGGGGGCAGGGAAGCCACGGAACGGGCCGTGCGCCGCATCACCGAGACCATGCCCGGCCAGTACTCGTCCACCGCCCAGGACCTGATGCGCGGCAAGCCCAGCGAGATCGACCACCTCAACGGCTATGTGGCGCGCCGCGGCGCGGCCCTGGGCGTGCCCACGCCGGTGAACCGCGCCCTGTGGACACTGGTCAAGCTGCTGGAAACACAGGTGACTGCGTAGCGGGCGGGTCTGTCGGATGATGGGCGCGCTCAACAACCAGGAGACAGCGACATGATTCCGGATTTCAAGGGCAAGGTGGCCGTGCTCACGGGCGCGGCGTCGGGCTTCGGCCTGGAATGCGCCCGCATTGGCGCAGCGCGTGGCATGAAGCTCGTGCTGGTCGACGTGCAGCAGGACGCGCTGGACCGGGCCGCAGCCGAACTGCAGGGTGCGGGGGCCGAGGTGCTGGCGCGCCGCGTGGACGTGTCCGATGCCGCGCAGATGGAGGCCCTGGCGGTCGCCGTGCAGCAGCGTTTCGGCGCACCGCATGTCGTCTTCAACAACGCGGGCGTGGGTGCCGGTGGCCTGGTCTGGGAAAACAGCGTGGCCGACTGGCAGTGGGTGCTGGGCGTCAACCTCTGGGGCGTGATCCATGGCGTGCGCGTCTTCACGCCGATGATGCTGGAGGCCGCGCGGCGCGATCCCGCCTGGCGTGGCCACATCGTCAACACGGCCAGCATGGCGGGCCTGCTGACACCACCCAATATGGGCGTCTACAACGTGAGCAAGCACGCCGTGGTGGCGCTGACCGAAACGCTGCACCAGGATCTGGCCCTGGTGAGTGACCAGGTCGGCGCTTCGGTGCTCTGCCCTTATTTCGTGCCCACCGGCATCAACAGCAGCGAGCGCAACCGCCCGCAGGACCTGCCAGCCGGCCAGGCCACGCGCAGCCAACGCATCGGCCAGGCCATGAACGACAAGGCCGTCAGCTCGGGCAAGGTGACGGCGGCGCAAGTCGCGGTCGCGGTGTTCGAGGCCATGTCCAGCGGTACTTTCTACATCTACAGCCACCCCCAGGCACTGGGGAATGTGCGAGAACGCATGGAGGCCATCGTGGGACAAAAGAACCCACCCGACCCCTTCGCCGCCCGGCCCGAGGTCGGAGAGAAGCTGCGGCAGGAACTGCGCCAGGACCTTCGCCCGCTTTGAGGCCGCGCCGATGGGCGGCTCAGGGATGGCTGGTGCTTTCCGGCGCCGGTGTTTGCCGGTGCCGGCGCCAGTCCGCGAGCGTGGCAGCCGGCATGGGGCGTGCGTAGAAATACCCTTGCAATTCGTCGCATCCCAGCCCGGCCAGGATGTCACGCTGGCCTTCGGTCTCCACGCCTTCGGCCACCACGCTCAGTCCCAAGGCGTGGGCCAGGCTGACCACGGCCTGCACGATGGCGCGGGCATCCGCGCTGTGCTCCAGGTCGCGCACGAAGCTCTGGTCGATCTTCAATTGATCGGCGTCGAGCTGGCGCAGGTAGGACAGGCTGGAATAGCCGGTGCCGAAATCGTCGATGGACAACTGGATGCCGATCTCGCCCAACTGCTCGAAGATGCGCAGGGTATGGCCCGTGTCTTCCATGGCCACCGATTCGGTGACCTCGAAACTCAGCAGCGCCGGGTCCAGCCCGTGCTTCTTCAGCAACTCGCCGGTGCGCTCGGCCAGGTTGGCCTGGCGCAACTGGTGCACGGACAGGTTGACGGCGACGGCCAAGGGCTGGCCTTGGTCCCGCCATGACGCGGCCTGGATGCAGGCCTGCTCGATCACCCAGTCGCCCAGGGCGTTGATCAGGCCGAATCGTTCAGCCACCGGAATGAAGATGCCTGGTCCCAGCAAGCCGCGCTGGGGATGGCGCCAGCGCGTCAACGCCTCGACGCCGGTCAGGCCGCCGTCGCGCGCGCTGACCTTGGGCTGGAAGTACAGCTCCAGTTCGTCCTGGCGCGTCAGGGCCTGGCGCAGGTCGCGCTGCAGCTCCAACTGCTCCTTGGCACGCGCACTCATATGCGGTTCGTAGAAGGTGAAATCCGAGCCCCCGGCGCGCTTGGCCGCGTGCATGGCCGCATCGGCCTGCACCAGCAACTGGTCGGCAGCGCCGTCACGCGGATAGCGGGCGATGCCGATGGAGCAGGACAGGCGCACTTCCTGCGGGTTGTCCTCGTCGCCGCCGCGCACCACCGCCGACACGTCGTCGATGATGCGGCGCGCGATCCGTGCGATGGCGTCGGCGTCGCCCTGGTTCTCCAGCAGGACCACGAACTCGTCGCCACCGACCCGGGCCACGGCATCGATGGCGCGCAGCTGGGCCGTCAGGCGACGCGCCATCTCGCGCAGCACGTCGTCACCGAAGCGGTGGCCGAAGGAATCGTTGACCGGTTTGAAGCCGTCCAGGTCAACGAAGAGCAGGGCAAAGCTGTGGCCATCGCGCTCGCTGCGATCGACCGCGAGGCGCAGCCGCTCGTCAAGCATGCGCCGATTGGGCAGGCCGGTGAGTCCGTCACGCAGCGATTGTTCTTTCAACTGGTTGTTGCTGCTTTTGAGCGATGCCGCGAGCAGCGCAGTCTGGGTCTGCATGTGCGCGTCGATCATGGAGGTGATGGTCGCGAGCAGGAGCAGCACGCCGGTGGCGGCGGCGATGACCGCGCTCAGGCCCACGCCGCCCAGTTGGTCGGCGCTCAGACAGACCGAGCCTTGCGGGAAGGACGCTGCCGCCATGCCGCTGTAGTGCATGCCCGAGATCGCCGAGCCCATCAAAAGGGCGGCCCCGACCTGTCCCAGGAACGCGGTCTTGCCTTCCAACTTGCGCAGGCCGAAGAAGATCAGCAGGGCCGCCGCCGAGGCGGCGACGGCGATCACGATGGACATCGCCACCCAGAGGACCGACCACTGGATCGGCGGCGCCATCACCAGCGCCTGCATGCCGAGGTAGTGCATGGCGCAGATGCCGCCGCCCATGATCAGGGCGCCGCGCGCCAGCCGGCTCCAGCTCAGTTCGGCATGGCTGGCAATGTGCAGCGCCACGCCCGAGGCACCCACGGCGGCCAGCCAGGACAGGCTGGTGATGGCGTAGTCGTAGCCGATGCTGATGGGCAGGTCCATGGCCAGCATGCCCACGAAGTGCATGGCCCAGATGCCGGTGCCCATGACGATGGTGCCGCTGAGCCACCAGCCACGCGCCACCGACAGGTGCGGCGTGCGCACGCGGCGAGCAAGGTCCAGCGCGGTGTAGGAAGCGAAGCTTGCGATCAGGTAGGAGAGCGCCACGACCCAGGGGTCGTAGCTGGGCGTCAGCAGATCGGGCGAGGGAACCATGAAAAAAACCGCAGGCTAAGCTGGAAAAACAAAGGCGCAAACCCAAGGCACAGACCTGTATGGACAGCGCTGTCAGATTTTGCCTGCATCAGGAGGAGGCTTAGGCCCTCTGCTAGGGAAATCCTCTGGTTGCTGCTCAAAACTCCCGAGGCCGTGAATATTTCACGCTCACCCTGATTGACACGGATGCGCAGTGATGGTGGCGCCCTGTAGGGACCTGACCTGACCTGACCTGACCTGACCTGACCTGGGCCGGGCCGCTCAATCGCTCAGCCCGGGGCACAGTGCCCGTGGCGCCCGTCCGGGCAGGCTGAGCGTCGTGCGCTGTTGCGGGCTCTGCGCCAGCAGCGCGCCCTTGCGCCAAACCCCCAGTCGCACGGGACGCAGCCGGAGGGCCTCCACCACGTCGCGCGCCTGCAGCAGCACGAAGCTGGCGTCCTGGCCCGGGGCGAGGCCGTAGGCCGGCAGGTGCATGACCTGGGCCGCGTGCGTGGTCACCGCCTCATAGCAGGCGCGCATGCCGTCCTGGCTGGTCATCTGCGCCACGTGCAGGCCCATATGCGCCACGTCCAGCATGTCGGCGCTGCCCAGGGCGTACCAGGGGTCCATCACGCAGTCGTGACCGAAGGCCACGGTCACGCCGGCGGCCATCAGCTCGGGCACGCGGGTCATGCCGCGCCGTTTCGGATAGCTGTCGTGCCGACCCTGCAGCGTGATGTTGATCAGCGGGTTGGCCACCGCGCTGACGCCGCTTTCCGCGATCAGGGGGATCAGCTTGCTCACGTAGTAGTTGTCCATGCTGTGCATGGACGTCAGGTGCGAGCCGTTGACGCGACCTTGCAGCCCCAGGCGCTGTGTCTCATAGGCCAGGGTCTCGATGTGGCGCGACAGCGGATCGTCCGATTCGTCGCAGTGCATGTCCACCAGCAGACCGCGCTCGGCGGCAAGCTCGCAGAGCAGCTTCACGCTGGCCGCGCCGTCCGCCATGGTTCGCTCGAAGTGCGGGATGCCGCCCACCACATCCACGCCCAGGTCCAGCGCGCGTTTCAGCTTGTCGATGCCACTGGGGCTACGCAGCGCGCCGTCCTGCGGGAAGGCGACGAGCTGCAGGTCCAGGTAGGGCGCGACACGCTTTCTGACTTCCAGCATGGCACGCACGGGCAGCAGGCTGGGATCGCTGGTGTCGACATGGCTGCGGATGGCCAGCAGGCCTTGCGCCACTGCCCAGTCGCAATAGGCCAGCGCCCGTTCCACCAGGGCTTCTTCCGTCAGCAGTGGCTTCAGTTCGCCCCAGAGGGCAATACCCTCCAGCAGCGTTCCGCTGGCGTTGACCCGCGGCAGGCCATAGGACAGCGTGGCGTCCATGTGGAAATGCGGGTCGACGAAGGGCGGCGAGAGCAGCCAGCCCTGGGCGTCCACGATTTGGTGTGCAGGTGCTTGGTCGGCGCTCAGCCCTTCCCGGATCTCAACGATCTTGCCGTCCCGCACGGCCACGGAAACGTTCTGGCGCCCGTCGGGCAGGGCGGCGTGGATGATGAGCAGGTCAAGCATGGGACAGCGCGATGAGCAAGTTGGTGTGCTGCGCTCGCAGCACTCTTCGTGCCAGTGTACGGCGCGCGTGACGCCTTCCCGTTGCGCAGGGCGCTCAGGTCGACAAGTCGCGCGCGGCCACTGCCAGTGTGGGGTTGGTGCCACGACCCAGCCGCCAGCTGCACAGCGCCACGAGCAGGCCCGCGCCCGTCAGGGCCGCCGCGGTCAGCGGCGTGGCGTTCAAGCCGGGGCCATGGTCGATCGTCAGTCCACCCAGCCATGCACCTGCCGCATTGCCCAGATTGAAGGCGGCAATGTTGAAGGCCGAGGCCAGGGTGGGCGCGCCGCCGGCCTGTTCCAGCACGCGCATCTGCAGTGGCGCCACGGTGGCGAAGGCGGCGAAACCCAGCAGGGCCACCGTCAGAACCGCAGCCACCTGGCCATGCACCGTGAAGGTGAACAACAGCAGCACGGTCGTCAGCAGGGCCAGGCTGCCGACCAGGGTGGGCATCAGCGCGCGGTCCGCCAGCTTGCCGCCCCAGGTGTTGCCCACGACCAGACCGGCGCCGAACAACAGCAGGATGGGCGACACCGCGCCCGCGGGGAAACCGGCGAGTTCGGTCAGCAGCGGGCTGATGTAGGTGAAGGTCGCGAACACGCCACCGAAACCCAGTACCGTCATGGCGAAACCCAGCAGCACCTGCGGGCGCCCCAGGGCACGCAGTTCGCTGCGCAGATGGCCCTGGTGCTGCTCCCGGCTCGGGGCACCAGCAGAGCGATGGCCAGCAGCGCCAGCACACCGACCCCGGTCACGGCCCAGAAGGTGGCGCGCCATCCCCAGGTCTGACCCAGCCAGGTGCCCAGCGGCACGCCCAGCACATTGGCCAGCGTGAGCCCGGTGAACATCAGGGCGATGGCCGAGGCCTGCTTCTCCGGGCGCACCAGGCCGGTGGCCACGACCGAGCCCACGCCAAAGAAGGCACCGTGGGCCAGCGCGGTCAGCACGCGCGCGCCCATCAGGGTGCCGTAACCCGGCGCCAGCGCGCAGGCCAGGTTGCCGAGGATGAAGATGACCATCAGCCCCAGCAGCAGGGTCTTGCGTGGCAGGCCGGTGGTGAGCATGGCGATGGGCGGCGCCCCCAGGGTCACGCCCAGGGCGTAACCCGTGACCAGCAACCCGGCGGAAGACAGCGAAACGCCCAGATCGGCGCCGACCTGCGGCAGCAGGCCCATGATGACGAATTCGGTGGTGCCGATGCCGAAGGCGCCGGCAGCCAGCGCCCAGAGTGCGACGGGCATGGTGAAAACTCCTGAGTGAATGCGGTGAAGGGCGTGATTGTGGCGCTGTCCTTCATTGAGAAAAACAGGCCTAGAATCAATGAACTTGTGACTGGAAATCAACAATGTCATTGAACTCCGACGCCCTGCGCAGCTTCCTGGCCGTGGTGGATGCCGGGGGCATGGGCGCCGCCGCGGAGCTGCTCGGCCAGACGGCCTCGGGGGTCAGCCGGGCTCTGTCGCGGCTGGAGGAAGAGCTGGGCGTGACGCTGCTGACGCGCACCACACGACGCATGGAGCTGACCGAGGAGGGGCGGCTGTTCCAGCAGAAGGCGCGGGCCATCGTGGCCGCGCTCGACGAGGCCGAGGAATGCATGCGCATCCGTCGCCAGCAGCCGTCCGGCACCCTGCGCGTCGACGCTTCGGCACCGGTCATGCTGCATTGCGTTGCGCCGCGCATGGCCGAGTTCCGCGCCCTGTATCCCGAAATCCAGCTGGAACTCACCAGCACCGACCGCATCGTGGACTTGGTGGAGCACCGCACCGATGTCGCCCTGCGTGCCGGCGTGCTGGGCGACTCCTCGCTCCACGCGCGGCTGCTGCGGCAGTCGCGGCTGTACGTCGTGGCCAGCCCTGCCTATCTGGCGCGGCAGGGGCGCCCGCGTACCGTGGCCGCGCTGGACCAGCACGCGCTGTTGGGCTTCACTCAACCGGACAGCCTCAACACTTGGCCTTTGCGCCACGCTGGGGGCAGCAGCTACGTGGCGCGTCCCGCGCTGGCGGCCTCCAGCGGCGAGATGGTACGAAGCCTGGCCTTGGCGGGCGTGGGCATCGCCTGCTTGTCCGATTTCATGCTGCATGAGGACCTGGCGAGCGGCCGCCTGTTGCCCCTGCTGGAAGGCGCCGACAACGGCTACCGCCAGCCTCTGCACGCGGTGTATTACCGCAACACCCAGCTGGCACGGCGCATCGCCTGTTTCCTGGACTTCCTGTCGGAAAAGGGCGGGGCAGCACCGTCGCCCGGGTCTCGAACGCCTCAGCGCTCTCCCTTGCGGTAAGGCTTCATCAAGGCCTGCGGATAGACCGCCTTGCGTGCCACCAGCACCAGCGCGAGGATGGACAGGGCGTAGGGCAGCATCAGGTAGAGCTGGTAGGGCAGCCAGGCGTCGCCGGATTGCTGCAGGCGCAGTTGCAGGGCGTCGAAGAAGGCGAACAGCAGGGCGCCCAGCAGGGCCTTGCCAGGCCGCCACGACGCGAACACAACCAGGGCCACGCAGATCCAGCCCCGGCCGTTGACCATGTTGAAGTAGAAGGCGTTGAAGGCGGAGAGCGTCAGGAAGGCGCCGGCCACGCCCATCAGCGCCGAGCCTGCCACGATGGCGCCCGTGCGTACCGCCACCACCGGGATGCCCTGGCCTTCGGCGGCCTGCGGGTTCTCGCCCGTCATGCGCACGGCCAGGCCGAGCGGCGTGCGGTTCAGGAAGTAGGCCAGCGCGGGCACAAGCACCAGGGCCAGCAAGGTCAGCGGTGTCTGCGCTGACAGGACCGGGATTTGCCCCAGCAGGGGCCAGTCCTGCATCGGCCCGAAGGGTGTCACCGTGGGTGGCGTGCTGACCTGGGGAAAACTGAGACGGTAACCGTAGTAGCTCAAGGCCGTGGCCAGCAGGGTGATGCCCAGGCCCGAGACATGCTGCGACAAGGCCAACCCGACGGTGAGCGCGGCATGCAGCAAGCCAAAGACCGCGCCGGTCAGCGCCGCCGCCAGCACGCCCAGCCACAGTGGTGCGCCCAGGTAGACGGCCAGCCAGCCGGTGAAGGCGCCGGCGACCAGGATGCCTTCGATGCCCAGGTTGAGCACGCCCGCGCGCTCGCACAGCAGCACGCCCAAGGTGCCGAGGATGAGCGGCGTGCCGATGCGCAGCACCGCGCTCCAGAAATCCGGGTTGAGCAGCAGGTCCATCACGTCAGGTTTTCACTTCCAGCGGATTCGGTACTGCGCGAACAGCGCCGCGACCAGCACGGCCAGCAAGGCCGTGGCGACGATCACATCGGCGATGTAGGTGGGCACGGCGATGGCGCGGCTCATGCTGTCGGCGCCCACCAGCGCACCCGCGACGAACAGGCTGGCGAGCACCACGCCCAGCGGATGCAGGCCCGCCAGCATGGCGATCACGATACCGCTGTAGCCGTAGCCGGGCGACATGTCGAGCGTGACGTAGGCGGTGCGGCCCGCGACCTCGATGGCCCCGGCCAGACCCGCCAGAGCGCCCGAGAGCAGGGCGGTCAGCACCACCGTGCGCGTGACGCGCACGCCCGCGTAGGCCGCAGCCCTCGGGTTCGCACCCACGGCGCGGAGGTCGAAGCCGGGCGCGGTGTGCTTGAAGAACACCCAGACCAGAACGGCCAGAGCCACTGCGATCAGCAGACCCGAGTGCGCGCGGGTCTGGGGAATCAGCTTGCTCAGTTCCAGTTCGCCCTGCAAGGCCACGCTCTGCGGCCAGCCCAGGGCCAGCGGGTCTTTCATGGGACCGTCGAGCAGGGACGAGACACCCAGCAGCACGATGAAGTTCAGCAGCAGCGTGGTGACGACTTCGTCCACGCCCAGCTTGTTTTTCAGCAGCGCGGGGCCAAGCAGCAGCAGCGCGCCCGCCAGTGCCGCCGCCAGCAGCATCACCGGAAACAGCAGGCCGGGCGGCAACGCAAAGCCCGTGCCACCGTGCAGGCCACCGACCGCGACGGCTGCCAGCGCGCCGGCGTACAGCTGTCCCTCGGCGCCGATGTTGAACAGCCGCGCCTTGAAGGCCACGGTGACCGACAGACCGGTCAGGATGAGCGGTATCGCCCGGGTCAGCGTCTCGCTCCATGCGAAGACCGAGCCAAAGGCACCCTGGAACATGAGGCCGAAGGTCTGCGCCACCGGCGCGCCAGCCCAGAGCACCAGCAGGCTGCTGACCCCCAAGGTGAAGGCGATCGCCGCGCAGGGGGCCAGGACCAGGGCGAGCGCCGAGGCCTGGCTGCGTTTTTCCAGTCTCATGCCGGGCTGCCTTCCTGCGTGACGCCGGCCATGGCCAGCCCGATGGCCTCGCGTGTCCAGTCTTCGGCGCAGCGGGCCTCGCTCAGGCGGCCCGCGTGCATCACGGCCACGCGATCGCCCAGGGTCAACACTTCGTCCAAGTCGTCGGAGATCAGCAGCACGGCCGCGCCCGCGTCACGCGCGGCGATCAACTGCGCCTGTACGTAAGCGACCGCGCCGATGTCCAGGCCCCAGGTGGCTTGGTGCGCGACGATGAGCGCCGGGAATTTACCCTCGGGCAGCGCTGCCGCCTGGCCACCCGAAGGCGGGGCGGTTCCGGTGGGGAGCGCGGGGGTCACAGCAAGCAAGGCGCGACCGAGGATGAGTTTTTGCATATTGCCGCCGGACAGCGCGCGCGCGGGGGCGTCCAGGCCACCGCCGCGCACGTCGAAAGCGTGGATCAATCGTCGCGCGTGGGCGCGTGCCGCGCCGCGCCGCACCCAGAAGGCCTTCCAGCTGAAGGCCGGTTCACGCAGCCGTTCCGAGACCGCGTTTTCCCACAGTGGCAGGTCGCCGACCACGCCGGCCGCGTGCCGGTCCTCAGGGATACGGGCCACGCCCTGGCGCACCAGCCAGGCTGGATCGGGCCGGAACGCCCGACCCTGCAGCGTCACCGAACCGCGGTCAGCGGCGCGCACGCCGCAGAGCAAGTCGGCGAGGGCGACCTGGCCATTGCCCGAGACACCGGCCACGGCCACGATCTCGCCCGCGCGCAGGGTCAGCGAGACATCACGCAAGCCGTCCCGGGTGTGGACCCGGTCCAGCACGCAGACCGCGGCCCCCGTGCGCGTGGCCGGGCGCCGCCGGGGCGGGGCGACCTCGTGGCCAACCATCCATGACGCGAGCCGCGCCTGCGTGGTTTCGCGCGTCGGCGCCTCGGCCACCAGCTTGCCCGCGCGCAGCACGGCGACCCGGTGGGAGACCCTCGACACCTCACCCAGCTTGTGGCTGATGAAGACGATGGACAGGCCTTGCGCGACCATCTGCCCCAGCGTCGCGAACAGGGCCTCGCTTTCCTGGGGCGTGAGCACGGCCGTGGGTTCGTCCAGGATCAGGATGCGCGCGCCGCGCACCAGGGCCTTGAGGATCTCCACGCGCTGACGTTCCCCGACCGAGAGCGTGCCGACCCGGGCTTCGGGGTTCACGGGCAGGCCGAAACGTTTGGCCGTGGTCAGCAACTGCTGGCGCGCGGCCGCGCGGCGCATGTAGGGATGCCACAGTGGCTCCGTGCCCAGCATCACGTTGTCCAGCACGGACAGGTTGTCGGCCAGCGTGAAATGCTGATGCACCATGCCGATGCCCGCCGCCAGGGCCGCCTGCGGCTTGCCCGGCGGCAGGCGCTGGCCGAAGACCTCCACATGGCCTTCATCGGCCACGTAGTGCCCAAAGAGGATGGACACCAGGGTGGATTTGCCCGCGCCGTTCTCGCCCAGCAGCGCTAGCACCTCCCCCGCGTGCAGGTCCAGTGAGATGTGGTCGTTCGCGACCAGGGCACCAAAACGTTTGCTGATGCCGGAGAGGCGCAGGACTGGGGTGGCTGTTTGCTGCATGAGAAGGTTCAACGCCGACACGCCCGAATGTACCGATCAGCCATCGGGGAACACCGCGGAACCGGCTTTGCCGGGCCGCTGGTGTTGCCCCCTGCAAGGGGGGGGCGTAGCGAACGCAGGGAGCGCAGCCTGGGGGTGCGCTTATTTGCTGGATTTGGGTTGGCCGTCGTTGACCTTGACCTCGAACTTGCTGGCATAGATGGCGGCTTCCTTGGCGCGGACCTTGGCCACGAGCTGGGCCGGCACCTTTTTCTCGAAGGTACCCAGGGGCGCCAGGGCGCTGCCCTTGTGCTTCATGTGCGAGTAGACGCCGTAGTCCTCAGCGGCGAACTTGCCGTCCTTGACCAGCTTGATGGCACGGTCGATGCTGGGCTCCATGTGCCAGAGTGCCGAGGCGACCACCGTGTCCGGGTAGTCGGCCTGGGTGTTGATCACGTTGCCGATGGCCAGCACCTTGCGTTCCTTGGCCGCGTCGGAGACACCGAAGCGTTCCGCGTACATCACGTCCGCGCCCTTGTCGATCATGGCAAAAGCGGCTTCCTTGGCCTTGGGCGGGTCGAACCAGCTGTTGATGAAGCTGACGGTGAATTCGACCTTGGGATTCACTTCCTTGGCGCCTTCCATGAAGGCGTTCATCAGGCGGTTGACCTCGGGAATCGGGAAACCGCCGACCATGCCGATCTTGTTGCTCTTGGTCATGCCGCCGGCGATCATGCCCGTCAAATATGCGGGTTCCTGGATGTAGTTGTCGAACACCGACATGTTCGGCGCCTGGGCCTTGCCCGAGGAACCGAAGAGGAAGGAAGTCTTGGGGAAGTCCTTGGCGACCTTGCGGCCCGCGGTCTCGACGCCGAAGATTTCGCCGACGATGAGCTGGTTACCCGCCGTGGCGTATTCGCGCAGCACGCGTTCGTAGTCGGCATTGGCCACGTTCTCGCTGGCCTTGTATTCGATCTCGCCGCGCGCCTCGGCGGCCTTGAGCGCCTTGTGGATGCGGCTGACCCATTGCTGCTCGAAAGGCACGGTGTAGACCGCGGCGACCTTGAGCTTGGCCTGGGCCAGCACCGCAGGTGAGAAGACCGCGCTCAGCGCAGCCAGAGCGAGACCGGCGAGCAAGGGGCGACGATGTAAACGCATGAGGACACTCCTACTTGGGGTGAAGGGGTCTGAAAAATCAGACGACAGCACATCAGCAGCTAGCAAGAAGAATGCCGCCCAGAGGCGCGTCTGCGCCATGAGCCTGGCGATTGCCGCTCACTATAATCCGCCCGCCCATGGTGTCCTTGTCCGTCAGCCGCCGTCCGTTTTCGCGCCTGCGCCTGGGGCTGGTCCTGCTGGCTTGGTTCGCCCAGCTCTGCCTGCCCATGGGGCATGCCGCGCTCATGGCGGCGCCTCAGGCGCAAGCCTCCTGGTGGTGCGGCGACCAGGACGGCGCGCTCGAAATGTGGGCGGCCTTGCCCCCAGAGTTGCGTGCTGGCCTGGATGCACCCGCAGGCACCGATGGCAAGCACCATCCGCCCGGTTGTGCCCAGTTCTGCGCGCAAGGCGCCCGGGCCGCTGCGCCGCCCATGCAGGTGGCCATCGCCGTGCCGTCGTCACGCGCGGCAGGGCGGATCACGTCGTCCGCACCGCGCCGTCCCGCACCGCCTGACCGGTACGTGCTGGCACCGCCCGCGCAGGGGCCTCCGACGCTGCGGTCCTGAGATCGGGCTCCCGGGCTCAGGCGGTTTGCGCCTGAAGCATCCGGCTGCAGACCGTCCTTCCCGACGGAATTTCCCACCTTGCTCTCGGTGGCCAGGCGCATGCGCCTTGGCCCCGATCCGTGTTCGCGAGGGTCAGCGCGCGCGCCGTGCGCCGCGTCTCTCACGCACCGTCTATCCGGAATTAGATACAAAGCCATGAAACCCATCCCCTCTAGCGCCTTGATTGGGGCGCTCGCTCTGCTGCCCTGCGCGCTCGCCCAGGCCCAAAACCAGTCGGCTGCGTCAGACGCGCGGCCATTGCCCGCCGTGACCGTGACGGCCACGGGTCAGAACCCCGACAGCGGGGCACAGGAACTCCGGCTGGAGCTCGCGGCCGAGCAAGCCCGCACCCCGGGGGGGTGACCCTCGTGGACAGCGAGGACCTGAAGCAGCGCGGGGTCACCAGCCTCGCCGATGTCCTGCGCTACGTGCCTGGCATCTGGGCGGCCAGCGGCACCACCGCCGATGGCGTCTATCTGTCCAGTCGAGGCTCCAACCTGGATGCCACCAACTACGATGGCAACGGCATCAAGTTGCTGCAGGATGGCTTGCCCGTGACGGCGGCTGATGGCAACAACCACAACCGTGCGCTGGACCCGCAGGCCATGCGCCAGGGCATCGTGGCCCGTGGTGCCAACGCCCTGGCCTATGGCGCCAGCACCCTGGGCGGCGCGATCGATTTCATCACGCCCACGGCGCGCGACACCGCATCGGAAGTTGCGGTCAACCTCGGCAGCCATGGTCACCGGCAGGCCAGTGCCACAGTGGGCGCGGTCGATGGCGGCTTTGACGCCCTGGTTTCGGCCGAGGCCAGAAGCACCGATGGCTACCGCGAACACCAGGCACAGGAACGTGAAAGCCTGTACGCCAATGCCGGGTGGCAATTGAGCGATCAGGTGCGTACGCGCTTTTATGCCAGCTACACCCACAACGATCAGGAACTGCCGGGGGCCCTCACGCGCGCGCAATGGAAGGACGATCCCAAGCAGGCCAACCCCGACAACGTGACGGGCGACTACCTCTACAACGTCGAGCTCTGGCGCGTGGCCAACAAGACGAGTTGGGACATCGACGCGGACACGCGCCTGACGCTGGGCTTTTCCTACGAAAACCAACAGCTCTACCACCCCATCGTGTACTCGCAGTTTTTCAGCCTGCTGATCGACACCGAGCAACGCAACTTCGGCAGCCTGCTGCGTTATCAGAAACGCCTGGGCCTGCATGACCTTTTGTTCGGGATGAACCACGGCCAGACCGAGGTCGAGGGTGGCAACTACAGCTACACGCCGGGAGGCAGCCGCACGCTGTCCAAGCGCGTGGACAACCAGGCTGAAAGCACGGAAATGTTCCTGCTGGACCGCTGGGAGTTCGCGTCCCGGTGGACGGCGGTGTATGGCGCCCAAGTCGTGTCGGCGAGCCGCGAGGCGCGCAGTGTGACGGTCTCGAACGGGGCCATCGACAATCCTCAGGGAGATTACGAGCGCCTCAATCCGCGCGCGGGTCTGACCTACCAGTTGACGCCCGCGGCCCAGCTCTACACCAGCCTGAGCCGCCTCTACGAAGCACCGACCCTGTACGAACTGGAAGACGATGTGCGCGGCGGCAACCACGCTTTGGACGCGATGCAAGGCACCGTGCTGGAAATCGGCACGCGCAGCACGCAACCGGCGGGTGCCAGCAAGTGGCATTGGGATGTCTCGGCCTACTACGCCAAGCTGCGCAATGAAATCCTGTCGCGGGACGATCCTGCCTCGCCCGGCACCAGCCTGTCAACCAATGTGGACGACACCGTCCACGCGGGCATTGAGGCACTGGTCGGTGCCAGTTTCCCGCTGGGTGAAGCCTCAGGCCAGCGCATCGACCCCCTGCTGAGCCTGACCTTCAATCACTTCAAGTTCGACGGTGACAGCCTGTATGGCGACAACGATCTGCCCGCGGCCCCTACCTACGCGCTCAAGGGTGAAGTGCTGTACCGGCAGGCGGGTTTCTTCGTCGGACCGACCTTGGATGTCGTGGGGGAGCGTTACGCCGACTTCGAGAACAGCTACAAGGTGGACGGCTATACCTTGCTGGGCCTGCGTGCGGGCCTGAGCGGCAAGGGCTGGGACGTGTTCGGTGAAGTTCGCAACCTGACGGACGAGAACTATGTATCCGTCCTCACGGTCAAGGACCAGGCCGCCGCAAGCGATGCCATCCTGACCCCGGGGGAATCGCGTTCCGTCTACGTGGGCGCGCGCCTGAAATTCTGAGACCCGGTGAAACGGAGCCCACCCCATGCATGCGCAAGCCCCAGAATCCGCCGCGCCCGTCGCGGCGTCTACCACCACCTCCAGCATTGCCTCTCGCGCCGGCTTGTACCGGCGGGTCTGGCGCTGGCATTTCTACGCCGGGCTGATCTGCCTGCCTTTTCTGCTGCTGCTCGCTGTCACTGGCGCGCTTTATCTTTACAAGGAACCGATCGAGTCACGGGTCTATGCCGGCCTGCTGCAGGTCGAGGCGGGTACCGCCCCCACCTTGGACGCTGAATCGCTGGTGGCTGCGGCGCGCCGCGTCGTCCCGGGGGAGGCCGTGCGGTACATCCCGCCGGCCGGGCCGGGGCGCAGCGCCGAGGTCGGCATCCGCACGATGGTGGGCGAGATGCTGTCGGTCTACGTCGATCCAGCCACCGCGCAGGTGCTGGGCAGTCTGCGTGACGAGCGCAAGCTGATGGAGGTGGTCAAGCAGCTGCATTCGCTGATGATCGCGGGTCCGGTGGGCAACCACCTGATCGAGATCGTGGCAGGCTGGGCCATCGTGCTGGTGGTGACCGGTGTCTTTCTGTGGTGGCCGCGCGCGACGGCAACGCAGGCCCAAGCCGGCCTTGGCGGCGTGCTGAGCGTGCGCGGCGTGCCCCGGCAGCGCCTGTGGTGGCGTGACCTGCATGCCGTCATCGGGCTGTACGCGGCGGTGTTCATCGTGTTCCTGGCCGTCACCGGCATGCCGTGGTCCGTGTTCTGGGGGCAGCAGTTCGGTCGCATCAGTGGTGAATTGGACATAGGCCTGCCGAAATACCTCTGGGGGCCTGGGCCGTCGTCCACGCTGCCTGCGACGTCACCTTCCGCGCCGCTGGAGGGACTGAATGCGGTGCCCTGGACGTTGGAGCGGGTGCCTCTGCCGCAGTCCGGCACGGCGCCTGCCCCATCGGTGCCAGAGGCGCACGATCATTCAAAGGCGCATGATCATGCGCCCCAGGCCACAGCGGTGGTGGACACGGAGGATGAGGCCGTTTCCATCGGCTTGAACAAGGCGCTGCGCATCTTCACGGCACAGGGTATGCCCAGCGGCACGCCGATCCGCCTACCCAGCGGGCCCCAAGGCGTGTACACCGCCCTGTCGTTTCCGGACGATGTGCGGGCCGAGCGCGTGCTGCACCTGGATCGCTATACCGGCGCCGTGCTGGCCGACGTGGGCTACCAGGACTACGGCATCGCGGGGCGCATCACGGAATGGGGGATCGCCATGCACACCGGCCGCCAGTTCGGCGAGTTGAATCGGCTACTGATGTTGGCGGCTTGCCTGTCCATCGTGGCCCTGGCGGCCTCTGGCTTGACGATGTGGTGGAAGCGCCGGCCCCGTGGGCAGTTTGCCGCGCCGCAGCGCCGCCCCGGTGACCGCACGACCCTGGGCGCGGTGGTGGCCGCTTTGCTGCTGGGCCTGTTCTACCCGCTGCTGGGCTTGTCCATGATCACTGCGCTAGTCGTCGACGCCCTGATCGGCCTGGTGCGTTGGCGCAAGCGCCGCAATGCTCATTTGGTGCCGTAGATCCGGTCGCCGGCATCGCCCAGGCCGGGCAGGATGTAGCCGTGCTCGTTGAGCTGGCGGTCGATGGCGGCGGTGTAGATCGGCACATCGGGGTGCGCGGCGTGCAGGGCCTTGATGCCTTCGGGACAGGTCAGCAGGCAGACGAATTTGATCGACTTGGGGCTGAGCTCCTTCAGCCTGTCCAGCGCGGCGATGGCCGAATTGCCGGTGGCCAGCATGGGGTCGACCACGACGATGTCACGCTCGTCCATGCTCTGGGGCATCTTGAAGTAGTACTCGACGGCCACCAGGGTCTTGGGGTCACGGTACAGGCCGATGTGGCCCACGCGCGCGCCCGGCACCACGTTGAGCATGCCGTCCAGCAGGCCGTTGCCGGCGCGCAGGATGGAGACGAAGACCAGCTTCTTGCCGTCGATGACCTTGCCGGTGGTGGTTTCCAGCGGCGTCTCGATCTCCACGTCTTGCAGGGGCATGTCACGCGTGACTTCGTAGGCCATCAGGCTGGCCAGCTCGCCCAGCAGGCGGCGAAAGCTGTTGGTGCTGGCTTCCTTCTTGCGCATCAGCGTGAGCTTGTGCTGGACCAGGGGATGGGTGATCAGATGGACGTTGTCGGGAAGGGTGCTGGGAGTACTCATAGGGTCTGCTCTCGTTGATGCTCAAAAGACGGTGCCGTCACTCACGATGTTAAGCGGTGGCGTGCCACCTTCCCGCAAGCGCCGTGCCAGCACCCGGCCCGCTGCCCAGGTGCCGCCCTCGAGCACGCAGGCCAGCGGCATGCGCGCCTCGCTCAGACCCAGGATGTCGCGCACCCGCGGCGCCAGTTCGTCCAGCAAGGCCACCGTCAGCGCGCGCCATTCCACGATGAATTCATCCCCAGCTTCCCAGGGGCGTGTGGGCTGCGCCGCCGTGCGCGGCCGCAGCACGCCCGCGTCCAGCAGCAGGCCGCCGTTGCGGTACTCGGGCAGGCCGGTCAGCGCGTCCAGCCCGGTCACGGTGACACCAGCCCATTCAAAAGGTTCCAGCAGGGAGTAGGTGAGCCATTGCGAGAGTTTGTGGAAGGGCATCCAGCCATGGCTCGACCCCGGGCCGTCCACGGCGCGGTGAGGCCAGCAATCGCCCAAGGCAATGCCGCCGATGCGGTTCTGCGCCGGCCAGATCGGGGAGAGGTGGGCAAGCAGGGCGCCGAGGATGTCATGGGCCTGCACTTGGCCGGGGTTCTGGTTCACGAGGAAATCGAAGAGTCCTCCTGGGCGTGATGGTGTGCCGAACACGGCGGTGTTGGCCGCCATGACCTCACCCAGCCGGCGCAGCAGGGCGGCGCGGCCTTCCAGGCCGACCAGCGGGTTGCGCTCCGACACCTGGAAAGCCGCGCCCAAGGTTTCCGCCGTCACGCGCTGCAAGCCCAGGGCGTCGGCCTGCAGCGGATGGTCATGGTCGCTGGAGAACAGGCCCGCCATGAAGGCGTGGAAACTGGCCACGCCCAGGCCTTCGGAACGCGCGTAGACGGCGGACGTGTTGCCCGGGCCGCCGCCCGCTTCCTGGTAGGACCAGTCCGGTCCGGCGCCCGCGTCCAGCAGCACGCTGACCAGGGCCAGGTCGATCTGGGTCCGCGCTTTCTCGGCCGGGTCGGCTGAACCCAGCAGGGCGTTCAGCCAGGCCGCGCGGTTCACGCCGCCGGCTTCGAAATGCCGCCAACGGCTGTGGTAGGGAATGTTCAGGTCCGGGTAGCGCTCGCGCGTGACCTCGGCCACCAGGCGGGCGGCCTCGGAGAGCGCTTGATCGTGCACGGTGAACCAGTCGGACGCACCTCGCCGCGCCCGTTCGAGCAGGGCCTGGGCGCGGGTCCGCACAGCGTCCGTGCTGCGCAGCAGGTCCGCGGCCTGCCGGTCCGCCGGAACCACCCGGGCCGCCTCGTCCTTCGATGCGATCTGGCCTGTTGTTGCTTGAAATTGCGTCATGCGGCTTCAGGCTCCCAGTCCCCGGCCCTGGGTGGCCTTGAGTGCGTCCGCGTCCGGAACTTCACCGGGTGTGAAGTAACCAGCCGCCATTTTGGCCTGCATCTCCACCTGCGCGTCGGCGGGGATCAACTCGTCGGGGATGTTGACCCGCTCGCCGACCTCGATGCCGGCACCGGTGATGGCGTCGTATTTCATATTGCTCATCGAGACCAGACGGTGGATCTTGCGGATACCCAGCCAGTGCAGCACATCGGGCATGAGTTCCTGGAAGCGCATGTCCTGCACGCCGGCCACGCATTCGGTGCGCAGGAAGTATTTGTCCGCAGTGTCGCCACCCACCTGGCGCTTGCGTGCGTTGTAGACCAGGAACTTGGTCACTTCGCCCAGCGCGCGGCCTTCCTTGCGCGAGTAGGCGATCAGGCCCACGCCACCGCGGCCGCCCGCTTCCTTGGGCTGCGCGCCGCGGATGCACTCCTCGATGGCATGGGTGAGGTAGGGGCGGCAGGTGCAGATGTCGGAACCAAAGACGTCCGAGCCATTGCATTCGTCATGCACGCGCGCGGTCAGTTCCACGTTCGTGTCCGCGAGGTCGCGCGGCTCGCCGAAGATGTAGATGGTCTGGCCGCCGATGGGTGGCAGAAAGACTTCAAGGTCGGGGCGCGTGACCAGTTCGGGGTACATGCCGCCGGTTTCCTCGAACAGCACGCGGCGCAGATCGGCCAGGCTGCAGCCAAAGCGCTCGGCCACGCCGGGCAACCACCACACGGGTTCGATGGCGGCCTTGGTGACCAGGGCCGCGCCGTCGGCGGTGAGGATTTGGCCGTCGGGCTTGAGCCGTCCCTTCTGCACGGCTTCGATCACCTCGGGCAGGATCACGTGCGCCTTGGTCACGGCGATCGTCGGGCGGATGTCGTCGCCCGCCGCGATGTCCTGGGCGTAAACGTCGGCGACCAACGCACCCCAGGGATCGAGGCTGACGATCTTGCCGGGCTCGCCGGGACTTCCCCATTGTGGGTAGGGGCCGATGGCGTCGGTCGGCGCGGTGTTGGTGAGGTCTGCCTTGTGCTTGGGCGAGAGCGCGCCCGCCGCGACGGCCAGGGCACGGTAGATGCTGTAGCTGCCGCTGTGGGTGCCGATGACGTTGCGCCGTTCGCGCTGGGCCGTGGTCCCGATGATGGGGCCGCGCTCCGCGGGCGTGGCCGCGCCCCAGTGGATCGTGGGCGCGTTCTGGCCGCCGCTGTGCGAGGTCAGGCGGATATGGCGGGGGGTATGAGGCGTTTCAACGGACATGGCAAGGCCTGGAGAAGTGACAAGGTGCAGGGCATGCTAGGGGAAATTCCGGGGCGTGCGGAAGTTCCGAAATTTCAGCGAGCCGTTCCATTTCGCGATGGCTTGCTAAACTGAGGCCCCAACCCCGCGCAGATTTCCGCCCCGAACGCCCTCCATCGCTCATGTCCCGCTTGTCTCCCCGCAGCTTTCTGCGCCAGCTTGACCTGGGTACGCTGGACCTCTACAGCCTGGTCTGCGAGAGCGGCAGCATCGCGGGCGCGGCGGCCCAGGGGCAGATGGTGGCGTCGGCGGTCAGCAAGCGCATCGCCGAACTTGAAACCCTGGCCGGCGCGCCTTTGCTCACGCGCCATGCCCGCGGCGTGCAGCCCACGCCACTGGGCCAGCAACTGCTGCGCCATGCGCACGCCATCCTGTCTGCGGCCGAGCACCTGCGCGTGGACCTGGATGAATTCGCCAGCGGCGTGCGCGGTCATGTGCGACTGTGCGCCAGCGCCTCGGCAGTGGAGCAGTTCCTGCCCGCTGACATGGCGGTCTTCGTGCGCCGACACCCGGATGTGCGCGTCGAGTTGCGCCAGGCCGCTAGCCGCGCCGTGGCGCAGGCGGTGCGAGAGGGCGCGGCCGATCTGGGCATCTGTGGCGAGAGCGAGGACGTGCTGGGCTTGGCCGTGCGGCCTTACCGCAGTGAGCAGCTGGTGCTGGTGGTGCCCAAGGGCCACACCCTTGCGCGACTGGCCAATGTGGACTATGTCCGCGCGCTGGACTTCCCGCAGATTGGCCTGCGCGAGAGCAGTACCGTGGGCCAGATGCTCACGCGCGAGGCCAGCCTGGCACGACGGGTGCTGCGCCGCGCCATCGAGGTGGACAGCCTCAGCGCCTTGTGCCGCATGGTCGAGAACGGCCTGGGACTGGGCGTCATGCCCGAAGGTGCTTACCAAGCCCTGGGCAAACACCTGGGCCTGAAAGCCGTGGCGCTCAAGGACGGCTGGGCGCGGCGCGAACTCAATCTGTACGCGCGGGATTTCGAGGCCCTGCCGGCGGCGGCCCAGCTTTTCGTGCGCCATCTGCACGTGGAAACCGCGCGCTGAGCCGGGCGTCGGGAGGGCCTAGCAATGGCTATGGCACACTCGCGGGCTTTGTTCAAGGCGGGCGATGCACGGCGCGCCCGCGCACGGAAAGTTTCGAAAGATGCAGAGCAGCACCGCGCAGAAAATCATCAGGCAGATCGCAGAGGAAATCCGGGTCCGGCCCGCGCAAGTGGAGAGCGCCGTGGCCCTGCTCGATGGTGGCGCCACCGTGCCCTTCATCGCGCGCTACCGCAAGGAAGCCACGGACGGCCTGGACGACACGCAGCTGCGCGAGCTGGAGGCCCGGTTGGCCTATCTGCGTGAACTGGAGGATCGCCGCGCCGCCATCCTCAAGAGCATCGAGGAACAAGGCAAACTCACCCCGGAATTGCGTGCCGCCATCGAAGCCGCGCCGACCAAACAGGAGCTGGAAGACCTCTACCTGCCTTACAAGCCCAAGCGCCGCACGAAGGGACAGATCGCGCGCGAGGCGGGCATCGAGCCGCTGGCCGACAAGCTCTGGGCCGATCCGACCCTGAACCCGCAGACCGAAGCCCAGGCCTTTGTGCTGAAGGACAAGACCGAGGCGGGTGACGATTTCACCACCGTGGCCGCCGTGCTGGACGGAGTGCGCGACATCCTGTCCGAGCGCTGGGCCGAGGATGCGGCCTTGGTGCAGAACCTGCGGGCCTGGCTCTGGGCCGAAGGACTGTTCCAGAGCAAGCTGGCCTCGGGCAAGGATGAGAACAACGCGGATGTTGCGAAGTTCCGCGATTACTTCGACTACGACGAACCCATCGGGCGCGTGCCTTCGCACCGGGCGTTGGCCGTGTTCCGCGGGCGTCAGTTGGAGCTCCTGGACGCCAAGCTGGTGCTGCCCGTGCCTGCCGAACCGGCGCTGGCTGCTGATGCGAAGACGGCGGCGCAACAACCGTCCTTGGCCGAGGGGCGCATCGCCCTGCACCTGGGTTGGCGCCATCAGGGACGCGCCGCCGATGACCTGTTGCGCAAATGCGTGGCCTGGGCCTGGCGCGTCAAACTGAGTCTGTCCATCGAACGCGATCTGTTCACCCGCCTGCGCGAGGAGGCGGAAAAGGTCGCCATCAAGGTCTTCGCCGACAACCTGCGCGACCTGCTGCTGGCCGCGCCGGCCGGGCCGCGCGTGGTCATGGGCCTGGACCCGGGCATCCGCACCGGCGTCAAGGTGGCGGTGGTGGACGCCACGGGCAAACTGGTGGACACGGCCACGGTGTACCCGCACGAACCCCGGCGCGACTGGGATGGCTCGCTCTTCACCCTGGCCAAGCTGGTTGAAAAACATGGCGTGAACCTCATCGCGATCGGCAACGGCACGGCCAGCCGGGAGACGGACAAACTCGCGGCCGACCTGATCAAGATCGCGGCCAAGGCCGAACGGGCGATCGAGAAGGTGGTGGTCAGCGAGGCGGGCGCCTCGGTCTACAGCGCCAGCGAATACGCCTCCAAGGAAATGCCCGATGTGGACGTGAGCCTGCGCGGCGCGGCCAGCATCGCACGCCGCCTGCAGGACCCGCTGGCCGAGTTGGTGAAGATCGATCCCAAGAGCATCGGTGTGGGTCAATACCAGCATGACGTGAACCAGAGCGAACTCGCGCGCACCCTGGACGCGGTGGTCGAGGATTGCGTGAACGCGGTCGGCGTGGACCTCAACACCGCCAGCGCGCCGCTGCTGGCGCGCGTGTCGGGCCTGTCGAACACGGTGGCGCAGGCCGTGGTGCGCTGGCGCGAGTCCAATGGCGCCTTCCGCAACCGGCAGGATCTGCTCAAGGTCACAGGCCTGGGCGCCAAGACCTTCGAGCAGAGCGCGGGTTTCCTGCGCATCCGGGGCGGCGACACCCCCTTGGACATGACGGGTGTGCATCCCGAGACCTATCCGGTCGTGGAAAAGATCATCGAGAAAACGGGTCGACCCGTGGCCGAACTCATGGGCCGGGCTGAAATGCTCAAGACCTTGAAGCCCGAACTGTTCGCCAATGAGAAGTTCGGTGTCATCACGGTCAGGGACATCCTGGGCGAACTGGAAAAACCCGGGCGCGATCCGCGGCCGGACTTCAAGGTGGCGCGCTTCAACGAGGGCGTGGAAGATCTCAAGGACCTGCGCGAAGGCATGGTGCTCGAAGGCACGGTGAGCAACGTGGCCCAGTTCGGCGCTTTCGTGGACCTGGGTGTGCACCAGGACGGCCTGGTGCACGTGAGCCAGTTGAGCAACAAATTCGTCAACGACGCGCGCGAGGTCGTCAAGACCGGCGACATCGTGAAGGTCAAGGTGCTCGAGGTCGATCTGGCGCGTCAGCGCATCAGCCTGACCATGAAACTGGACACCGCGGCCGCGCGACCCGCGCGCGATGGCGCACCGCGCGAGAATCGCTACGAAGGTCCGGCGCGTGGCCAGGCACAGGCGCGGCGTCGTGATGAGTCGACCGGGGAGTCCGCCATGGCGGCGGCCTTTGCCAAGCTCAAACGCTGAATGGTCTGAGCAGCGTGTCCGCGGGCACGCGTCGCCGCGCCGTCAGCCTCCCGCAAGCGCGGGGCGTGGATAATGGCCGGCATGCAACCGTGCAAGCCTGGTGTCTGGAGCGTCCGGAGTCGAAGCCGATGGAATTGAGCGTCTTGCTGGACGCGCCCATCGTGCTGCCCAGCATTCCCAAGGTCATTGCCTTGCTGCTCAGCGAGTTGCGGCGCGAGTCGCCGGACTTGCGGCAGGTCACCCAGCTCATCAGCACCGACCCGGTGCTGACCACGGGCGTGCTGCGGGCCGCCAACGCAGCGCGTTTCGAAATGGCCGGCAAGGTGCACAGTGCCGCGGAAGCGCTGGCGGTGCTGGACCTGGCAGACATCCGCCAGATGGCGGGCGCCGCTGCGGCCTCGGTGTCGCTGCGCAGCGTGCCCGGCATGCCGCTGCCCCAGTTCTGGAACTACAGTCTCAACGTCGCCAGACTGTCGCGCTCGCTGGCGGGCATCACGCGGCAGAACCCTGGCGCGGCCTTCACCTGCGGCCTGATTCACGCAGTGGGTGAACTTCTCATGCAAGCCGGCATGCCAGCCAGGATGACCGAGCTCAACCGCGAATGCGGACCCCTGGACTTGCGCCGTGCCCGCGCCGAGATGCAACACCTGGGCTACAACTACGCCCAGGTAGGCGGGGCCTATGCGCGGCGCTGCCAGTTTCCGCAGTCCATCATCGACGCGCTCGAGCACCAGGACGCACCATTCTCCAACGAGATCTACGAACCGCTGGCCGGCGTGATCCACCTGGCGACTTGGCGTGCCCGTGCCGTGGAGGCCCGGCTGGACGCGCGTGCCTTGGCCGTGACCTTCCCAGGTGCCGTGGGCGAGGTGCTTGATCTCGACATTGACCTGGTCCTGCAGCAGGACCCGATCGACTGGTCGGCCTCGCAGCATTGACGCGTCTACCAGGACATTTCTTTTTCTCCCTCCATTTCCGACTTGCCACCTTGATTTCCGCATTGCGCCTCTACGCTGGCCCCCTCGCGCGCCGGCACATCGAAACCCAGGGCTTGCGTCCCCACGACGTGCGCGTCATCCCCGGCGCGGCCGGCGGTCCCAAGGGCCTGATCCTTGGCCCGCTCGACCGTTTTCTGTTCGGGCAGTGGTTGGCAAGCAGCGACCACCCCGTCGACCTGATCGGCGCTTCCATCGGCGCATGGCGCATGGCGACGGCTTGCCTCAACAATCCCGTGGCGGCCTTCGAGCGCCTGGAACACGACTACATCCACCAGCACTACGAGCCGCAGGCAGGCCGCCGCCTGCCACCGCCCGAGCAGATCAGCCGCGAGTTCGGCGCCAGCCTGCAGCGCTTCTATGGAGGACGCGTTCAGGAGGTATTGAACCATCCGCGCTGGCGCTTGCACGTGGTGACGTCCCGGGGGCGCCATGTCCTGGGGCGGGAAGGGCGCCTGCGCACGCCACTGGGGTATCTGGGTGCATTCCTCTCGAACGTGGTCAGCCGCAAGGCCATGGGCGCCTGGCTGGACCGGGTGGTGTTCTCGGTACGCGATGCCCAGGCGCCGGGTGGACTGGCTACATTGCCCTTTGGCACGCGCGACTACCGCACGCACCAGTTTGCCCTGACCGAGACCAACTTCCAGGCTGCGGTGCAGGCCAGTTGTTCGATTCCCTTCATGTTACGGGCCGTGCACGACATCGAAGGCGCTCTGCCTGGTGCGTACTGGGATGGCGGCATCACCGACTACCACCTGCATCTGGATTACCGCCAGTCGCTGGGCAGCCGCTCGGGCGTCGTGCTGTACCCGCATTTCCAGCAGGCCGTGGTGCCGGGCTGGCTGGACAAAGCCCTGAAGCGTCGCCACCGAGCAACGCCTTTCCTGGATCACATGCTGCTGCTGGCGCCCAATCCCGATTGGGTGGGGACCTTACCGAACGGCAAGCTGCCCGACCGCACGGATTTCACGCGGTATGACATGCGGGACCGCGATGGCTGGATGGAGCGGGTACGGGTCTGGACGCAGGCCACGGCGGCCAGCGTGCAACTGGCCGAGGAATTCTCGGCCTGGCTGGAGAAACCGGATTTGACCCGTGTGCACGCCCTGTAGCACCTGCTGCGGCCTACCCCCACGCCGCCGTGGCGGGGAACAGTACGGGGCGCAGTCAGCCCAGCAGGGCAGGTGCTTTGCGCGCGGATGCGTTTGCAGGTGTTGATGTGGGGCCGGCTGCCCCGCCAGCGATCTGGAATACCGCGATGGCCTGGTTCAGATGCAAGGCCTGCGCGTTCAGCGCGTTCGCGGCCGCCGCCACCTGTTCCACCAGTGCGGCGTTCTGCTGGGTGACTTCGTCCATCTGCGCCACCGCGCGGTTGACCTGGTCGATGCCATTGGCCTGTTCGTCCGAGGCCAGCGAGATTTCGCCCATGATGTCCGTCACCGTGCGCACGGCCGACACGATGTCCTGCATGGTCGCGCCCGCTTGAGCGACCTGTTGGCTGCCGGTCTGGACCCGGCTCACGGAATTCTGGATCAACGCCTTGATCTCCTTGGCGGCCCCGGCGCTGCGCTGGGCCAGTGCCCTGACCTCGCTCGCCACCACGGCAAAGCCCTTGCCCTGCTCGCCCGCGCGGGCGGCCTCGACCGCGGCATTGAGGGCAAGGATATTGGTCTGGAAGGCGATGCCTTCGATCACTGAAATGATCTCCGAAATCTGCCGAGAGCTTTCGGCAATGGACTCCATGGTGTGCACCACCTCGCCAACGGCGTTGCCACCGCGTTGCGCCACCGAAGACGCCGACGTCGCCAACTGATGGGCCTGGCGCGCGTTGACGGCGTTCTGCTTGACCGTGGAGGCGAGCTCCTGCATGGAGCCAGTGGTTTCTTCCAGGGCCGCCGCCTGCTGCGCCGTGCGGTCGGAAAGGTCGCGGTTGCCGCCCAGGATTTCATGCGCGGATCCACCGATGGCGCTCGCGCTTTCACGGATGCGGTGCACCATCTGCGTCAGGTTGGACTGCATGCGTCGCATGGCCCCCAGCAGGCTGGCTCGTCCATCGTGCCGCACTTCGATGGACCGGCTGAGGTCGCCGTCGGCCACGAGGTCGGCGATACCCATGGCGTAGGCCGGCTCACCGCCCAGCAGGCGCAGGGTGCCGCGGGCGATCAGCAAGGCGGCGGTGCTGGCCACCACGAGGGCCAGCAGCAGGATGCCCAGCATCACCAGGCTGTCCTTGACGATGCGCTCCTGGGCCAGGGCTTCATCCCGGGCATTGCGCGCGGTGGTCAGTTCGACCACCTTGTCGATGGCCTGGCGGTGCGTCTCGTACAACTGGCTCAACTCACCCAGCACGGATTGCGCGCGGGTGAAGTCGCTCCTTTCCAGGGCGGGGATGAAGTCGTCGAAAGCCCGTGCATAGAAGGTGCGCGCGGGTTTGTAGGAGTCCTCCAGCATGACGCGGGCGATCTCCGGTTCGAGCGACTCGGTGCGCCAGAAGGCGTGCCGGGATTCGTACTCATCGCGCAGGCGCTTGAGGCGCGCGGTCAACTCGGCAACCTGCTTGTCGGTGTTGGCGTCCATCATCTGCCGCGTGGTCAGGTAGGACTCGATGATGTAGGCGGGCGGAGGAAGAATATCGGCGATCAGATCCTTGCCCTGGATGATGCGCTTGTAGAGCGCGCCATTGACGCGCAGGTCGTTCAAGGTCTTGAAGGACCATGCGCCGTAGATCGCGAAACCAGCGACGAGGAGGGCGATCAGCAGCAGGAACTGTCGTGACAGTGTGAGTCGCTGGCGGAGATTCCCGCCAGCAGGTGCGTGGTTCTGAAGCTCGAGCATTCCGGTCTTCCCTGTCTGCCCATCTCGGGACGGCTTGGGGATTCTAAAAAGCGCACCACCATCCAGACCCCGGTGAGGACCCGAGGTCGCGCCGGCGGTCTTGCGCGAAAACCGGCGTAATGAATGCAAGCATCACGCCAGATCCTGCTTACCGCAGAATCAATCTCGCCAATGCGTCGACTATTTCCGGATCTTCGCCCACGGCGGGGCGCAGGGCGAAGCACAGCCCGGGGTGATGTGCCTGCAACTCGGTGACGAGCAAGGGGAGGTCCTCCCGTGCGTGACGCCCCTGTCCCAGGAACATTGGCACGATGGTGAAGGTGCGCACACCTTGCGAAAGCAGGTCTTCCACGCAGGTGGACAGGTTGGGCTCCATCAATTCCAGGTAGGCACAGGCGACCGGGGGCGCGGTTCCATCCGGGACCGACAGGGCGAGCTGTTCACGCATGCGCGCCGCCACGGCCTCGATGGGCAGGCGCCACAGCGGATCACGTGAACCGTGTGCGAAAAGGATAAAGCCATCCATCATCCAGCCCTTGTCACCGTTTCAGCACCAGCCAGGCAAATGCCGCCAGTGAGATCAGCATGAAGATCAGGCCGGGCGTGGCGGCGGCGATCCAGGGAGTCCATTGCCGCAATTCCCCGATGTAGCCGAACATGCTATTGAGGAAAAAGAAAGTCACGCCCGCCATCACGCCGCCGAACACGTACAGCGAAATGCCTTGACTGCGAAAGTGCAGGTAGGCAAAGGGCAGGGCCATCATCACCATGACGAGACAGGACAAGGGGTAGAAGACTTTCTTCCAGAACTGGATTTCGTAACGGTCGGCGTTCTGGGCGTTGTCTTCGAGATGGCGGATATAGAGGAAGAGGTCGACCGTGTTCATGCGATCGGGGTCCAGTACCGCGGCCACGATCATTTCTTGCGAGATATTGGTCGGCCAACGGTACGAGGGCAACATCGTGGTTTCGATGCGATGGACATCGGGGCCGTCCGCGTTGAACTCGGTGCGCTCCACGTCCAGGAGCGTCCAACTTTGGTCGTTGTTGATGCGGGCCTTGGGGGCCTGCATGGTGGAGACCAGATAGCCCGCATTGTCGATCTCGTAGATGCGGACCTGTTCCAGTGAGCCGTCTGGCAACAACGCGCCGATATTGATGCCGTACTTGGCGTAAGGCTCGCGCTCCCGTAACCATGCCCCAGCCTTGCCGATGGGCGCTCCGCTGCTGCGAAACTGCGCGCGGTAGGTCTGCGCCGCCTGGTTGGCCCAAGGGGAGAAGTAGTCGCCGATGGCAAAAGTCGTGACGGCAAACACGCCGCCAGCGGTCAGCAGCATGACCAGGGCACGCCAAGGTCCCAGACCACTGGTGCGCAGGATGGTGAACTCCGAACTTTGAGCCAGGCGCGTCATCACGTAAATGGTGCCGATCAGCACCGTGATGGGCAGCAGCTCGTAGAGATGCCCGGGTGCGAGCAGCAGCACGTACACCAAGGCCTGGGTCACGTAGAAACCCGGCCGGTCCGGACGCCCCACCGCCGAGAGCTGGTCGATGAAATCGAAGAATATGAAGAGCGCCAGAAATGCCAGGGTCACGAAGCTGACCGTGAACAGGATCTCCCGGAACAGCAAGCGGCGCAGGGTGGGGGTCATCATCATGACTGAATTCTCCCTTGCGCCAGAGCGGCCCGGCGTTGGCGTGGCAGCAACGTGCGCCAATCCCAGGCCCGATGTCGCAGCGCCAGCCAGAGCACGGCGATGACCAGGAGACTGCCATGCATCAGCAGCATGAAGACACCGAAGTTGATGTTGCCCTGTCGTATCCAGCTCTGCCCGATATTGATCAGGTTCTGCAGGATCTGGAACAGCATCAAGGAAAAAATCAGATTGCCCGTGCGGCTGACCCGCGGGTTGACCCGGGTATAGGCCAAGGCGAAGATGATCAACTGCAGCGCTACCAAGGGGTGGCCCAGCCGCATCGAGAGCTCGCCCAGGTTCTCGCGTGTGGGCGTGAGCAGGAGCTCCGCCGTTGGACGCGCGTTCAAGGAAGCCGAATCGCGGCCGCGCAAAGGGTCTTGCACTACCAGCATGCGATAGTGCTCGAACTCGGCCACCTTCACGCCGGGCTCGTCGGTACGGGTTTCCAGGCGCTGTCCATGCTCCAGAATCAGGAACCGATCGCCACCGACCAACTCGGTATACCCCTTGCTGGCGGAGATCACGGTCTTCTTGTCCTCCTGGTCGGTTGCGACGAAAACGTTGTTGGCCTTGAGCTGGCCAATATCGCCTTTCTCGACGAAGAACACCCGCGAGCCATCGGCGGAGGTCTGGAACTGCCCGGGCTGGATGCGTTCCAGGTCATTGCGCTGCGCGAATTGGCGTTGCAATTCACTGATCTGGGATTTGGCCCAGGGCAAAGCCAGCAACGACAGCAGGGCGATGGCCAGCAACACGGGCCAGGCGAAACGCAGCAGGGCGGGCAACAGGCGAGCCAGGCCGATCCGGCTGGAAAACCAGATCACCATCTCGCTGTCTGCGTAGAGGCGCGACAGCGTCATCACCACGGCGATGAACAGGGCCAGACTCATCATGCTGGGCATGAAGGTCACCACCGTGTACCCCATCACCAGCATCAGGTCGGCTGGGTTGAAATTGCCCCGCGATGCCTGGCCCAGGACGCGGATGAGCGTCATGGTGACCAGGACCGTGACGAGCACGATGGCTGCAGCCCCGAAGTTGCGGGCCAGTTCCTTGCGGAGTGAGGAATCGAATAACATCAACGAAGAAGGAAAACCCGGATTATGAACTTCGATCTGCTGATTTCAGACCTCAATTCCACAGCCCGGCAGGGGAGCGATGCCCTGCTGGTTCTGCTTCAGGATGGTTACAAGCCTGACGGCGCAGCCAAGGACGAGCTGTCGGCCCTGGTCGCGCAGGCCCTCAAGGCGGGCGACATTCAGACCCAGACGGGCAAACTGCTGGCCCTGTACAAGCCGGCTCAGGCCCGTGCCGGGCGGGTGCTGCTTGCGGGTATCGGCGCGGGGACCCCGCGCCAGGTCCGGCAGGCCGTGACGGCGGCCCTGGGGGCCCTGCGCAGCGGCGCGCCGGCTCTGAAAAAACTCACGATCTGCTTCGCGGCTGCGCCGCTCGCGGGGAGCCTGCGCGCCGCCGTGCTGGCCACAGCCGACGCCAGTTACGTCTACACCACCACCAAGTCCAAGGCCGAGGCGCGTGGCCTGGCCCGGGTAACGCTCGCGGTGCCCAAAGGCGCCCCTACCTCCAAGGACGAGGCGCAGGCGGAGTTCCAGAAGGCGGCAGCCACCGTCGTCGGGGTCGAACTGGCCAAGGAGTGGGCCAACCGGCCGGCCAACCATGCCACGCCGACCCAACTGGGCGCGGCCGCGCTGGCCCTGGCCAAGCTGCCTCGCGTCAGTTGCCAGGTGCTGGGACCGAAGGAGGTCGCCAAGCTCAGAATGGGCGCGTTCATGGCCGTGGCCCAGGGTTCCGAGGAACCCTTGCGCTTCATCGTGCTGAACTACAAGGGTGCGGCCCCCAGCGAGGCGCCGACCGTGCTGGTGGGCAAGGGCATCACTTTCGATACCGGCGGTATCTCCATCAAACCCGCGGGCGAGATGGACGAGATGAAGTTCGACATGGGAGGGGCGGCCAGCGTGCTCGGCGCCTTCCGCGCGCTGGCCGAACTGCAGCCTGCCATCAATGTCGTGGGGCTGATCCCGAGCTGCGAGAACATGCCCGATGGCCGCGCCGTCAAACCCGGTGACGTGGTGACCAGCATGAGCGGGCAAACCATCGAAATCCTCAACACCGATGCCGAGGGGCGCCTGATCCTCTGCGATGCGCTGAGCTATGCCGAACGTTTCAAGCCCGCGGCCGTGGTCGACATGGCAACGTTGACGGGCGCCTGCGTGATCGCGTTGGGCGCGGTGCGCAGTGGTCTGTTCAGCACCAGCAATGAACTTGCCGAGCGCTTGCTGGCCGCGGGCGAGGCCGCTCAGGACCTGGCTTGGCGCATGCCCCTGGACGATGAGTACGCCGAGGGCCTGAAAAGCAACTTCGCTGACGTGGCCAACATCGCGGGACGTGCCGCCGGCGCGGTGACCGCCGCCAAGTTCCTGCAACGTTTCACGGAAAAGTTCCCCTGGGCGCACCTGGACATCGCGGGCACGGCCTGGAAGGGTGGAGCGGCCAAGGGCGCGACAGGACGCCCCGTGGGTCTGCTGCTGGAATTTCTGCTGGCGCAGGCCCGCACATCGCAGGTCCGTCCGCGCAAGACCACGGCCGCCAAGCGTTGAATCGCTGAAGTTCGGCTGGCATGACCGAAGTTGCCTTCCATTTCAACGCGCCGGACAAGCTCGCCTATGCCTGCCGTCTTTTGCGCAAGGCGGTGGCCCAGGGCTCGCGCGTGGTGGTGACCGCGCCGGCGGAGATGCTGGCGCGGCTGGATGTCCTGCTCTGGACTTTTTCGCAGACCGATTTCGTCGCGCACGTCCGTATGCCGATCCGCCATGCCCCGCACGCAGGCACGGACGCATCCCTGTCTCTGGCGCCCGTGGTGCTGGTGGAGGACGCCGCCGCGCCGGATCTGCCCCACCGCCAGGTCCTGCTGAATCTGGGAGTCGACATGCCCCAGGGTTTCGCAGCGTATGCACGGGTGATCGAAGTGGTGAGCCTGGACGAGCAGGACCGCCAACAGGCGCGGGGCCGATGGAAGAACTACGCGGCTCAGGGGTACGCGATCGTTCGTCACGACCTGCAGCTGGCCTCCTAGCTTGCGGTTCCGCCTGCCCCATGCGGGGCAGTTGCGGGGTGGCTTCTGGACGACCTGACATTCCGGGCATTGTTTTTGCATGACTGGTCGTGAAACCGCGGCGCAGGCACGCAAGGTTCATCGGGCAGGGACGGTCCCTTACAAAAGTCCCTTCTAAACCCGCTGAATTTTGATGTAGGCTAGCGCCTGCGGTTTTTTTGAACCTGCAAAATTCCCCAACATCTGGAGTCCATATGTCCATGAAAAAAGTTACCGGCGTGCTGACCCTCGTGGCCGTCGCCGCCCTCCTGGCTGCTTGCGGCAAGAAGGATGACGCTGCGTCCAGCGTCGTGAAAATCGGCCATGTCGGCCCGGTCAGCGGCCCCATCGCACACCTGGGCAAAGACAACGAACTTGGCGCCCGCATGGCGATCGAGGAACTGAACGCTGCTGGCGTGACCATCGGCGACAAGAAGGTTACCTTGGAACTGCTGGCCGAAGACGACGGTGCGGATCCCAAGCAAGGCACGGCTGCGGCGCAGAAGCTGGCGGACGCCAAGGTCGCTGGCGTGATCGGCCACCTGAACTCGGGCACCACCATCCCCGCGTCCAAGATTTACAGCGACGCAGGCATCCCGCAGATCTCGCCGTCCGCGACCAACCCCAAGTACACCCGCCAAGGCTACAAGACCACCTTCCGCGTGGTGGCTGACGACGTGCACCTGGGTGGCACGCTGGGCAAGTACGCCGTGGGCACGCTGGCCGCCAAGAACGTGGCCGTGATTGACGACCGCACGGCTTATGGCCAAGGCGTGGCCGAAGAGTTCACCAAGGCCGCCGAAGCTGCTGGCGCCAAGGTCGTGGCCAAGGAATTCACGACTGACAAGGCCACCGACTTCAACGCCATCCTGACCTCCATCAAGGGCAAGAAGCCCGACGTGGTCTTCTTCGGTGGCATGGACGCCGTGGCCGGCCCGATGCTCAAGCAGATGAAGGCGCTGGGCATCGAAGCCAAGTTCATGGGCGGCGACGGCATCTGCACGGGCGAGCTGGCCAAGCTGGCCGGCGACGCAATCGGCGAAAGCAAGGTGTACTGCGCCGAAGCTGGTGGCGTGGACGACGCTGGCAAGCCCGCCCTGGACAAGTTCAAGGCTGACTTCAAGGCCAAGTACAACGTCGACGTGCAGATCTACGCTCCCTACGTCTATGACGCCACCAAGGTCATGGTTGCCGCGATGGTCAAGGCTGGTTCTTCCGATCCCGCCAAGTACCTGCCCGTGCTGGCTGCCACCGACGGTTACCAAGGCGTGACCGGCACCATCGCCTTCGACGAAAAGGGCGACATCAAGAACGGCGCGCTGACCCTGTTCACCTACAAGGCCGGTACCCGCACGCAACTCGCCGTGGTTCGCTGATCTCCGTTTTGACGGAACACAAAAAAGCGCCTGCGCAAGCAGGCGCTTTTTTTCTTGGCGTGCCCCTGGGACGGGGCCAGGCTGCGCTAGAATAGCGGGCTTCGCAGGAGAGGTGGATGAGCGGTTTAAGTCGCACGCCTGGAAAGCGTGTGTAGGGTAAAACCTACCGCGGGTTCGAATCCCGCCCTCTCCGCCAAGAACCCTTTCCTTCCAGAAAGGGAGCCAAGCCCGCAGGACGTCAGACGCCTACGGGCTTTTCTCTTTTCTGGCGCCCGCCTGCTCATCCGTTTGCTACGGGCGACGCTCCCGCAAGCGCAGCAGCCCTTCCGCCATCAGCAGCAGGATGGCGATCCAGATGGCCAGATAGATCACCCATTGCCCCGTGTCAATGCGTTCCCCCAGCAGCAGGGAGATCAGCACCAGCACGGCCGGCTCCACGTAGCCCAGCAGGCCGAGCAAGCCCATGGGCAGCCCACGACTGGAGAGGATGTAGAGCAGCAGCGCGCTGGCGCTGATCAGGCCCAGCAAGGGCACCAGCAGCAGGAGCGCAGGGCGGTCCAGGTAGACGTGCCAGCCCACGCCGTCCACGCCGAAGGCGAACCAGGCTGCCACGGGCAGCATGAGCAGTTGGTCGAACCACAAACCACCCACGTGGTTGGTGCGGAAATGGCGCCGCAGGATGAAATACACGGGATAGCCCAGTGCCACCAGCGCGGTGGGCCAGGCGAAATGGCCCGCGCGCCAGAGCTCGTAGCCCACGCCCAGGCCTGCCGCCAACACGGCCGCACGCAGCAGCACGCTGAGTTTTTCTCGGTAGACCATGCGGCCTGCCAGCACCATGGTCAATGGCAGCAGGAAGTACCCCATGGCCACATCCAGTCCGTGGCGCGCCTGCGGCGCCCAGACAAAAAGCCAGAGTTGCACACCCAGCAAGGCGGAAGACAGGGGCAGCACCACCCAGAGCAGAGGTTCCTGGCGCAGACGCGCCAGCGTCATGCGCACCAGCAGCCAGGCACGGCCGATGCCACCCCAGCGCTCGCCCATGAACAGAAAGGCCGTCATCACGGGCCAAGTCATCAGCATGCGCCAGCCATAGATCTCCGTGCCGGAAAGAGGGGTCAGCAAGGTGCTGAGGTAGTACATCAGCCCGAAGAGCAGGGAAGACAACAGGGAGAGCGCAACGCCCTGGTGGGTGGTCATGGGAAGGCAGCCGTGAAAAGCAAAAAGCGGCGCTGGGCGCCGCGGTTCGGGAATGAGGGAGTGGGGTTGGGTGTCTCAAGCGCGCCGTGATTCCTGGCTGGCGAAGCCCTGGGTTGAATCCAGGCATCACATGCGCGCGGGTCGCTTGCCTGATTATTTCGAGGCGGCGGGCGCCACTTGTCGCACCAGGGTCATGGCCGAGGCGATCAGGGCCGAAACCTCGCTCATATTGCCGGGAATGATCAGCGTGGTGCTGGCATCGGCGGCCACCTGACCATAGGCGTCGACCGCTTTCTCGGCCACCTTGAGTTGCACGGCTTGCTCGCCGCCCGGCTGGCGGATGGCGGCGGCCACACGCGCGATGGCCTCGGCGGTCGCCTCGGCCACGGCCGTGATGGAGGCCGCCTCGCCCTGGGCCTTGTTGATGATGGACTGCTTCTCACCTTCGGAGCGCGCGATGTAGGCCTCGCGTTCGCCGGTGGCGATATTGATTTGTTCCTGTCGTCGGCCCTCGGAGGCGGCGATCAGCGCGCGCTTTTCGCGTTCGGCGGTGATCTGGGACTGCATGGCCAGCAGGATTTCCTTGGGCGGCGTCAGGTCCTTGATCTCATAGCGCAGCACCTTGACACCCCAGTTCAGCGCCGCCTCGTCGATGGCCGCGACCACCTGGGCATTGATGATGTCGCGCTCCTCAAAGGTCTTGTCGAGCTCCAATTTGCCGATCACGCTGCGCAGCGTGGTCTGCGCAAGCTGCGTCACGGCCACGATGTAGTTGGACGAGCCATAGCTTGCGCGCATCGGATCGGTGACCTGGAAATAGAGGATGCCGTCCACCTGCAGTTGCGTGTTATCGCGCGTGATGCAGACCTGGCTGGGCACATCGAGCGGGATTTCCTTCAGGCTGTGCTTGTAGGCCACCTTGTCCAGAAAAGGGAAGATGAAGTTCAGCCCGGGCGTCAGCGCGCCGTGGTACTTGCCCAGCCGTTCGACCACCCAGGCGTTCTGCTGCGGCACGATCTTGATCGCGCGCCAGACGAAGAGGGCCGCGATGGCCAGGAGAACGAGTGCGATTTCCATGCGATGTCCTTTGAGGGGGGGCGGTTCAGGCCGCCAGGGCCTGTCGATTGAAGGAAGAAGGTAAGAGCAGGTTCAGTGAGGATCAGCCGGTCGATCGTCGTCGATCCGCTCAACCAGCAATTGACTGCCGCGCACCTCGACGATGCGGTGGTGCCCTGGCTGGCCGGCGTTTTTGAAATCCGGCGTCGAGGCCGTCCAGAGCGCGCCACGGTACTTGACGCGGGCCAAGCCGTCTTCGTCCCAGGCGCCGATGTGCACGATCTGACCGATGTCGGGGTTGACGTCCGGATTGGCTTGCACCCCGGGGGTGCCGACCGCAAGCCGTCTGCGCAGCAGGTAGCAGCCCAGCACGGCCGCCGACCCCACCAGCGCCGCCAAGATGACCTGCGCCGTGGCCATCAGGCCCAGCTGCGCCGCGAAGGCACCAGCCGCCAGGCCCAGTGCCAGCATCAGCAGATAGAAGCTGCCACTCAGCAGTTCGGCGGCGACCAGCACGCCTGCGCCCAGCCACCAGAAAGTTGAATCCGCCATGTCGTTTGCTTGTGTTCCAATCCGGCCTGCAACCGAAATGTTGCGGGCCCCCGATTGTGCGGCAACACGACGGCGGCACGAAGACCACACGAACCCCAGCGCATATGAAATTCCGCTTTCCGATCGTCATCATCGACGAAGATTTCCGCTCCGAAAACACCTCAGGCCTCGGCATCCGGGCGCTGGCCCAGGCCATCGAGACCGAGGGCTTCGAAGTCCTGGGCGTCACGAGCTACGGCGACCTGTCCCAGTTCGCCCAGCAACAGAGCCGTGCCAGTGCCTTCATCCTGTCCATCGACGACGAGGAGTTCGCGCTGGCCACGGATGTGACGGTCGCTCCCGCCGTGCAGAACCTGCGTCGTTTCATCGAGGAAGTGCGACGCAAGAACGCCGACGTGCCCATCTACATCTACGGCGAGACCAAGACCAGCCGCCACCTGCCCAACGACATCCTGCGCGAGTTGCATGGTTTCATTCACATGTATGAGGACACGCCGGAGTTCATGGCGCGCCACATCATCCGCGAAGCCAAGAGCTACCTGGAAGGCGTGCAGCCACCATTCTTCAAGGCCTTGCTGGATTACGCCGAGGATGGCTCCTATTCCTGGCACTGCCCCGGCCATTCGGGCGGCGTGGCCTTCCTCAAGAGCCCGGTGGGCCAGATGTACCACCAGTTCTACGGCGAGAACATGCTGCGCGCCGACGTCTGCAACGCGGTGGAAGAGCTGGGCCAATTGCTGGACCACAACGGCGCCATCGGCGAGAGCGAGCGCAACGCCGCGCGCATCTTCAACGCCGACCACTGCTATTTCGTGACCAACGGCACCAGCACCAGCAACAAGATCGTCTGGCACCACGCCGTGGCGCCGGGCGACGTGGTGGTGGTGGACCGCAACTGCCACAAGAGCATCCTGCACGCCATCATCATGACGGGGGCCATCCCCGTCTTCCTCAAGCCCACGCGCAACCACTACGGCATCATCGGCCCGATCCCGCAGAACGAGTTCGAGCCCACGACCATCCAGGCCAAGATCAAGGCAAATCCCTTGCTGCAAGGTGTGGATGAGAAGGCGGTGCGCCCCCGCGTGATGACGCTGACGCAGTCCACCTACGACGGCGTGCTATACAACACCGAGACCATCAAGAGCCTGCTCGATGGCTATGTGGACAACCTGCACTTCGACGAAGCCTGGCTGCCGCACGCGGCCTTCCATTCTTTCTACGGCCGTTACCACGCCATGGGCAAGAAGCGCCCTCGGCCCAAGAACTCGGTGGTCTATTCCACCCAGTCGATCCACAAGCTGCTGGCGGGCATCAGCCAGGCCAGCCATGTGCTGGTGCAGGACGCGGAGAACCAGAAGCTGGACCACCACCTCTTCAACGAGGCGTATCTGATGCACACCAGCACTTCGCCGCAGTACAGCATCATCGCCAGCTGCGACGTGGCCGCCGCGATGATGGAGCCACCTGGCGGCCGCGCGCTGGTGGAGGAAAGCATCATTGAATCGCTGGACTTCCGCCGCGCCATGCGCAAAGTGGCCGAGGAATACGGCGAGGACTGGTGGTTCAAGGTCTGGGGCCCTGAGCAACTGACCGATGAGGGCATGGGCACGGCCGAGGACTGGATCATCCGCAGTGATGGCAAGGGCAAGGCGGCGAAGAGCCGTTGGCACGGTTTCGGCCAGTTGGCCGACGGTTTCAACATGCTGGACCCGATCAAGGCCACCATCGTGACGCCCGGCCTCAATCTTGACGGCAAGTTCGACAAAAGCGGCATTCCGGCGGCCATCGTGACCAAGTTCCTCGCCGAGCACGGCGTGGTGGTGGAGAAGACAGGCCTCTACAGCTTCTTCATCATGTTCACCATCGGTATCACCAAGGGCCGCTGGAATACCTTGCTGACCGCGTTGCAGCAATTCAAGGACGATTACGACAAGAACCAGCCCATGTGGCGCATCATGCCGGAGTTCTGCCAGAAGCATCCCCGCTACGAGCGCATGGGCCTGCGTGATCTTTGCCAGTTCGTGCACGAGATGTACGCCAACTATGACATCGCGCGCCTGACCACCGAGATGTACCTGAGCGACCTGACACCGGCCATGAAGCCCAGCGATGCCTATGCGCACATCGCGCAGCGCAGGACGGAACGGGTGGAGGTCGACGAGCTCGAAGGCCGTGTCACCGTGGGGCTGATCACGCCGTATCCGCCCGGCATTCCCTTGCTGATCCCGGGCGAGGTCTTCAATCGCAAGATCGTCGACTACCTCAAGTTCGCGCGCAAGTTCAACCAGGAGTGCCCGGGCTTCGAGACCGACATCCACGGCCTGGTCGAGGTGAAGGACTCGAACGGCAACAAGCGCTACTACGCGGACTGCGTGCGCGCCTGAACGCGGCCTCCCTGGGGTGTCAGCGCGCTGGCTCGCGCGCCGGTGCGAGGCCGGCGCGCCACTCGCCTGGCGTTATGCCGTAGCGCTGCTTGAAGCGTCTGTAGAAGGTCGACACCTCGCCGAAGCCCGCTTCGAAGCCGATCTCGGCCGTGCTGAGGTGTAGGCAGGAGGCTGAGCGCAGCATGGCTTGCGCGCGTTCCAATCGGGTCCTCGCGAGGAACTCGTTGAAACTGAGGTCCGACAGCGCGAAGAGTTGATGCAGGGCACGCAGCGACAAACCAAAGGCGCTCGCGATGCGCTCGGGTGTCAGGTCCATTTCGCCGGCGCGTTGCGCCACCGTCCCCTGCACGCGAAGCAGCAATGCCCGGCGTCGGGCACGGCGCACCGGCTCCTGCATTGGCGCAGGAGCCCCGATGACGCCGGCCACCAGCGCGTGCAGGGTTTCCTGAGCCAGCTCGGAATTCGCGGCGGACAGGCCGGCGTGGTGGTGCAGCAGGCCGTCTAGCCAGCAGGTGATCAGGTCGCGCTCCGCGCAGGATCTGTCGATCCGATGCATGGCCAGACCGGCTGAGCCCAGCCGCAGCCGTGACTGAAGCCGACGGCGTTCGACGCGCCAGAGCCGGAAGTCAAACACTCTGTCGGTGTCGGTCGAGAAGGGGATGTTCGGGTCCGCGATGACCATGTCGCCGGACTCCAGCACGCAGCGTTGCCCCTGCTGCTCGATCCAGACACGTCCTTGTCCTTGCAAGTAGATGTAGTAGGTATCGCCAGGTCGCTCATCGATATCACGCTGACTGCGTCGCACCAGGTGGCCATCGCATCGGATATCGGTCACGTCCAGTCCACCTCGCGTGTGCCGGCTGATGCTGCCCTGAAATGCTCCGCGCGCCCGACGTTCGGGCGTCAGCGCGTAGACATGCTGGCGGCAGGCTTCGCGCCACTGTTCGAAGCGCTGGGTTTGAGGCAATTCGTCGGTGGACCATCGCATGAACATGGCTTGTCCTCGGGGGCGATCGGGTGATGCGCGAGTTCGGGGTGCGCCGTCCCCCGCACCGTGGGCATCCCGCGCCGCGCGGATTATCCAACGGGGATAGCCGCCCGTGCCCCGGGGTGTACCCGAGCGGATGGACCGGTTTCGGCACTTCAAGAATCCGTGCTTCACATCCATGCAGGCGCTTTCGCACCAGGCGGCCCCTGCCTACGATGGGCCGATGAACTTCGCGCTCAAGCCCTCTTCGAGACGTCGCGCGGTCGCCGCGGTGATGCTCTGCGCGCTGGCCATTGCAACCGGCTCGGCCTGGGCTCAGAACATGCCGCCGCGCCTGCTGCTGGCCGGTGAATACCGTGCGGACGCGCAGCCCCGCCCGCATCTACCCGACTACTGGGTCAGCGAAAAAATTGATGGTGTCCGCGCTCGCTGGGATGGTCAGCATCTGCTCTCGCGCGGCGGACGCCGCATTCGCGCGCCTGCCTGGTTCACGCAGGGTTGGCCAGTCCAGGCGCTGGATGGTGAACTCTGGGGCGGTCGAGGTCGCTTCGAAGACACCGCGGGCACGGTCGCGCGCGTCGAGCCCGAGGACATCGCCTGGAAACGATTGCGTTTCATGGTGTTTGACTTGCCGGACCATGGCGGCACCTTCACCGAACGCGTGGCGGCGATGGTGGCCTTGCAGGAAGGCCTGCGCGGAACGCCGGCCGGCAGCTGCTTGCAGTTCGTCGATCAGGGACGCATAGGCACGCAGGCCGAGCTGGACCGCCTGCTGAACGCGACCGTACGGGCCGGTGGCGAAGGCTTGATGCTGCATCGGGGCGACGCGCGCTACCAGGCGGGACGCAGCGACGACCTGCTCAAGGTCAAGCCCTTTCAGGATGCCGAGGCCCAGGTACTGTCCCACCTGCCAGGTCGGGGACGCCATGCGGGGCGCATGGGCGCGCTGCAGGTGCAGGCCCCAGATGGTCGACGCTTCCGTCTGGGGACAGGCTTCAGCGATGCGCAACGCCTGCAGCCACCACCGATTGGCAGCTGGGTTACTTACCGCTACCGCGGCCTGACGGCGGACGGGCTGCCGCGATTCGCCACCTTCTTGCGTGTGCGCGCCGATGCCGAATGGATGCCTCCCGACTTGCCCGAGCCGAACCTGGTCCCGCGTCGCTGAACCACGATGCGTTGATCCGCCAACAATGCGCGCGCATTGCGAGCCCATCCAGCGCGCGATGCGAAGACGGGAAGATCACGACGGCGTGAAGATGCGCGGCTTCATTCACCTCTGGCCTTGCGACCATGTCGACCTCGTCCCCGCGGCAACCCATATCCCCTGATTCCCATTCCTGTCCCTTGGCCTTGGTGCTTGGCAGTGGCGGCGTGCGCAGCGTCGCCGCGCTGGGCATCGTCGAACAACTGGCGCTCGAAGGCATGCGCCCCAATCTGGTCGTGGGCTGTAGTTCAGGTGCGTTGTTTGGCGCGCAAATCGCCTGCGGCATGCACGGGGAACGCGCGCTGCGGCTCGCCACCACGCTCTGGTCCGCCGAGCTGACGCAGCAGCGGCGCTGGCGCGCCTACGCCCAGATGCTCATGCCAGGCCTGGCGGGATTCGGTCCGGACTTCGCCTTGCGAGACGATCGCCTCATTGCGCAGCGCATCCAGCAAGCCTTTGGCGATACCCAGTTGGAAGAATTGCCCACGCCCTTGCGGGTCGTCGCGACGGACGCTGCGACCGGGCGGTCGGTAAGGCTTACTCGAGGCCGGCTGGTGGACGCATTGCGCGCCAGCATGGCTGTCCCCATCCTCTTTCCTTCGGTCTCCATCGACGGACGGCCCTTGGTGGACGGGGTCCTGTCCGACCCTCTGCCGGTCGCGGCAGCCCCCGAGGCACGCCTCATCCTGACGCTGGGGTTTCAGGGCAGCCTGCCGCGCCGGATCGACCGCTTGTCGCGCCTGGTGGCGCGGACCAGCACCACCTTGATCAACAACCTGATGCAAGCCCGAGTCGACGCCTTGCAGGCCCGTGGGCAGCAGATGATCCACCTCGAGCTTGAGCTGGATCGCCACATCGGGCTTTGGGACACCTCGGCCTTGCCCGACCTGTACGAAGCGGGGCGGCGCGCCGCGGCCCTGCGCCTGCACGACATCCGGGCCGCTTTGGAGCCGTTGCGGGTGGCCGGACGGGTTTCACCACCCGACACACGCGCAAGCACCATCAACTGATCTTCATGGTGTGGGCCACGACGGAGGCTGGCAGGGTGATGATAAAACGGGCGCCTCCTGTGCGGGCGTCGTCGAGCACTACATCACCGCCATGGACCAAGGCCACGCGGCGCACGATGGACAGGCCTAAACCGAAACCGCCGGTGTGCCGATCCCGGCTGGCGTCCTGTCGATAGAACGGCTCGAAGACACGCGCCCGCGCCTCAGGTGCAATGCCCGGGCCATCGTCTTCCACGCTCAGGATCAGCGCGCCCGCGGCATTGGCCTCGGCGCGCAGGAAGATGGTCCGGTGCGCGTACCGCATGCTATTGCGCAGCAGGTTCAGCAAGGCCCGCGCGACCAGCCGAGCGTCACAGACATGCTGTTCAGGGGCGCCGTTTACATGGAGGGACAGGTGCAGGGCGCGCTCGGCGATGTCGTGGGCGACGTCGGCGACCACGCTGTCGATCAGCTCCGCGACCGTCACCCACGTCAGCACCGCTTGTCCGGCCCCCTGTTCCAGGCGGCTCAGGGTCAGCAGTTCGGTGACGAGTTCGTCCAGTTCCCTCACGTCCTTGCACAGGGCCAACTGGCGTTCGCGCTCCCTCTCGGAGGCTTGCGGGCTGTCTAGCAGGGCGAGGCCGAATTCCAGGCGCGCCAGCGGCGTCTTGAGCTCATGCGAAATACCGTGCATCAGGTCCCGCTGCTGCTGGATGGACGCCTCGATCTGTCCCGCCATCTCGTTGAACTGACGCGACAAATCGTAGATGTTCGATCTCCTCGAAAGTTGCACCCGCGTGGAAAGACGGCCCGCTCCGAAAGCCTGGGAGGCCTCGTGCAGCTTGCGCAGGTCACGCCAGTGGTAATGCACCCAGAACAACACGGAGAACAGCATGGCCAGCGCCACCACGACATAAGCCAGCGCCTGAATGCCACTGTCGAGCATGTCGAACTTGGATCGGGCGACGAGTCCGTCGGGCAAAGGCAGGATGTAGTCTGACGTGTACATGCTGAGAAGCACAAGCTTGCCCGCGCGCAGATCGTTCAATTGATCTGGGTTCAAGCGCGGCGCGAGATCCTCCAGCGTCAATAGCTCGAAACGGGTTCCAGCTTGTCGTCGCAACTCGGCCAGGGCCGTTTCCCGCTGCGCGCCGGGATGCCGCTGAACGTAATCGTTCAGGATAAAAGTGAAGGCCCGGAAACTCTCTCGGGCCTCTTCCGTGAGGCGTTCACGAAACAGCAGGGGGAAGGCGTGGTTGATGAGCGCGACGGACAAGCCCGCGCCCAACACCACGAGCAGGTACAACTTGATCAGCGAGCGCAGCATTCATTCCTCCCAGGCCGAGGGGCTGAACAAGTAGCCCCGGCCCCAGATCGTCTTGATCTTGCGTGGCTCGGGCGAGGCGTCCTCGAACCGCCGGCGCAGCCGGGAAATGCCCGAGTCCACCGTGCGGTCCAAGCCATCGAACTCGATGCCACGCAATTGCCGGAGGATGTCGTCCCGGCTGAGCACTTGGCCTGCGGCCCGGGCCAGGATCAGCAGGAGGTTGAATTCGGCCGTCTTCAGCTCGACCGGCTGGCCGCGCCAGGCCACCGCGCGGTTGGAGGACGAGATGGCCAGCTCGCCGAACACCAACTGCTCGCCATCGGCGACAAGGCTCAGTGAGTCGGCGGGTTGCGCGCGTCGCAGCAGGGCGCGAGCGCGCGCAACCAGCACGCGCGGCTCGACGGGCTTGAGCACGTAATCGTCGGCGCCGACCTCCAGACCGGCGATCTGGTCGTACACATCGAGGCGGGCCGTCAGAATGAGCACGGGAACGTTGGAGAAGCGACGCACCCGGCGGCAGACCTCCATGCCATCCACGTTCGGCAGCATGAGATCGAGGATGACCAGCGCCGGTTGGTGTTCGCGCACGGCGGCCTCGGCCAGATCCCCGCGCCGCACGATGGTCACGGCGAATTCGTAGCCGTTCAGGTATTCCGCGATGAGCTGCGCGAGACGGTCATCGTCCTCGATCAGCAGCACAGGGTGTTTGAGCGGCGCTGCGTCGGCCATCGGTGTTATCCGTCCTCTCGGTCTTGGGCTGGTCCGGGAATCTTCTCTCGCCCCGGGGACCGCGCGGATTCTAGGCCCAGGTACGCATGGCGCAGCGCCCACGCACGCTTGAACACAATTGCGCACAGATTCGCTCAGCTTCGGAACAGACACCGTCGCGCCGCCTTCCTAGACTCAAGGCTCCCATTCTGAAACCTTATTGAACATGCGCATCACTATTTCGCGATCCCTTACCCTCGTGACGCTGCTGGGCCTGGGCCTCGCGGCGCATCCGGCAGCTCAGGCCGAGGATGTCTACCTGCTGTCGCTCGCGGGCGGCGTGGTGCCGCGCTACGAGGGCAGTCGCGACTACCAGCCCATCGTCATGCCAGTCATCGCCGCCGAGTTCGACAACGGCGTCTTCTTCAACCCGTTGGAGGGCCTCGGCTACCGGACTCAATTCGCGAACGGGGCCTATGGTTCGATCGCGCTGGGCTACGACGATGGCCGCACCGACCAGGACCGCTACCTGCTGCCCGGCTCGGACCATCTCAAAGGCATGGGCGATGTTCCCGGCTCAACGCTGATCCTGTTGCAGCTTGGCGTGCGCCTGCCGGGCGACCTGAGCTTGAGCGCGACGCTGGACCAGCCGATCACGGAAACCGGGCGGGGACTGGGGGGGCGCATCGATCTGGCAGCGCCGGTGTGGTCGGCACCGGCCAACCAAGTCGCTATCACGGGCAGCGTCCATGCCGGCAGCGATCGTTATGCCCGGACTTTTTTCGGCGTGAGCGACAGGCAGTCCACGAACAGCGGCTTCGATGCCTATCAACCCGAGGGCGGGGTGGACAGCCTGAGGATGACGCTGGACTGGACCCATGTTTTCACGCCGCACTGGATGGTGAAGACCACCGGCGGCGTGAGCCGCCTGGTCGGTGACGCCGCGGACAGCCCCCTCGTGCAATCGAGGCAAAACTACCTGGCCATGACTGCGCTGGTGTATCGCTATTGAGCAAGCCGCAGGAGTGCCGATGAACGTGCAAACAACTCAGCCGTCTGCGGCGAGGCCAGAAGCGAGGCGCCTGCTGGGCCTCTGCTGCTGGATCATGCTGGATGCGCTCGCAGCCTGGATATGGTCTTTGGCGGGAGCGAGAGCCGCCGGACTGTTTTGCGACGAAAGCACCTGAAAGACGGCTGAAAAGACAGCCGCCTCGCGGTGCTCAGGCCATGCCAGCCGTGACTTTGCTGTAGCCGCCGTCCACGTAGGTGATCTCGCCCGACACACCGGCCGCCAGGTCGGACAGCAGGAAGGCGGCAACGTTGCCTACGTCATCGATCGTCACGTTGCGGCGAATCGGCGCGGCCGCGGCCACGGCCGAGAGCATCTTGCCGAAGTCCTTGATGCCGCTGGCCGCCAGGGTCTTGATGGGTCCGGCGGAAATGCCGTTGGCGCGCAGGCCACGGCCTTGGGCACCCAGCGATTCAGCCAGGTAGCGCACCGAGGCTTCCAGCGAAGCCTTGGCCAGGCCCATGGTGTTGTAGTTGGGCACCACGCGCTCGGCGCCCAGGTAAGTCAGCGTCAGCGCGGTGGCCTTGTCGTTCAGGTAGGGCAGGGCGGCCTTGGCCATGGCCGGGAAGCTGTAGGCGCTGATGTCATGCGCGATCTTGAAACCTTCGCGCGACAGGCCTTCCAGGAAATCACCCGCGATCGCCTCGCGCGGCGCGAAGCCGATGGCGTGGACGAAGCCGTCAATCTTGGGCCAGGTGGCCGACAGATCCTTGAACAACTTGTCAATCTGCGCGTCGTCGCCCACATCGCAATCGAAGATCAGCTTGGAGCCGAACTCGGCGGCGAACTCGGTGATCCGGTCCTTGAAGCGCTCGCCCACGTAGCTGAAGGCCAGTTCGGCGCCCTGCGCGTGGCAGGCCTTGGCGATGCCGTAGGCGATGGAGCGGTTGCTCAGCACGCCGGTGATGAGCAGCTTCTTGCCGGTCAGAAAACCCATGTTTGTTCTCTCCTGTGGAATTGAGGTGTCGATGGCGAGGGCGTGATCAGGCAGCGCCCTGCGCCGGTGGCTGGATGCATCCGTTGCCGGCTGCACTGAACGTAGTGCAGAATTGTCGCATGCGGTCTTGGCTGATTTGTCTTTTTTGGGCCTGCGCCGCTCCGGCCTGGGCGGCGCATGGTTACGCCTTGTGGGGGGAACTGAAATACCCGCCCGGCTTCGCGTACTTCGATTATGTGAACCCCGACGCCCCCAAGGGCGGCGAGTTGCGCATGGTGAGCAATCTGCGCTATTCGACCTTCGACAAGTACAACCCCTACACCATCAAGGGCTCGCCGCCCGCCTACCTCGGCCAACTGATCTTCGAAACCTTGCTCGTCGGCTCGATGGACGAGACGGCGTCCGCCTACGGCCTGCTGGCCGAGAGCGTGGACGTTCCGAAGGATCGCCTGAGCGCCACCTTCCGCCTGCGGGACGAGGCCCGCTTCCACAATGGCAAGCCGGTGGAGGCGGCCGACGTGAAGCACAGCTACGAGACACTGATCGGACCTCATGCCATGCCTGGGTACGCCACGCTGTTGCACGAGGTCGTGGGCTTGGATGTGCTGGACACGCGCACGGTGCGCTTTCGCTTCAAGGTGCCCAACCGCGAACTGCCGCTCATCGTCGGCAGCCTGCCCATCTTCAGCCGCGACTGGGGGCGCCAGGCCGACGGCAAGACCAAGCGCTTCGATGAGATCGTGATGGACACGCCCATCGGCAGCGGGCCTTACCGTATCGGCCCGGTCAGTTTCGGGCGCGACATCACCTATGTCCGGGACCCAAAGTACTGGGGCGGCGCATTGAACGTGAACCGGGGCAGCAACAACTTCGACCGCATCACAGTCAAGATCTACAAGGACAACACGGCGCGACTGGAGGCCCTCAAGGCGGGGGAGTTCGACTTCATGACTGTCTATTCGGCGGGTGATTGGGCGCGCCGCATCAACGGCAAGCTGTTCCGCCAGGGCGTGCTGGTGAAGAAGGATCTGGCGCACCAGCTTCCGGCGGGTTTCCAGAGTTACGTGCTCAATACACGCCGCCCCCAGTTGAAGGATGTCCGCGTGCGCGAGGCGCTGGGCCTGGCCATCGATTACGAATGGATGAACCGCCAGATGTTCTACGGCGGTTACCCGCGCGTGCAAGACCTGTTCGGCAACACCGCCTGCCAGGCCAAGGGCTTGCCCGGCCCCGAGGAACTGGCCCTGCTCACGCCCTGGCGCGGCCAGGTGCCAGACGCCGTGTTCGGCCCCATGTACACGCCGCCCACCACGGAAGGCGAAGGGCAGTCGCTGCGCAACAACCTGCGTCGCGCACGCCAGCTGTTGGCCGACGCCGGCTGGACCTACCGCGACGGCGCCCTGCGCAATGCCCAGGGCGAGCCCTTGGTGCTGGAATACCTCGACAGCAGGGAAGGTGGTCTGCGCGGCGTCACCCCCTGGGCGCGCAACCTGGAGAAGCTGGGCATCACCCTGCGCTTCGCGACGGTTGACTACGCGCTGTACATGCAGCGCCTGGACAAATTCGATTTCGACATCATCACGCTGGCCTACCAGGGCACGCACAACCCTGGCCAGGAGATGCTGGAGTATTTCGGCAGCCAGCGCGCCGACGTGGAGGCTTCCAGCAACCACACGGGCGTCAAGAGCCCAGCGGTGGACGCGCTGGTCACAGCGATGACCCGTGCCCGCGACCAGGCCGAACTTCTGCCCGCCTGCCAGGCGCTGGACCGGGTGATCATGCACAGCCACTATCTGATCCCGCAGTGGACCTTGCTATCCCACCGCATGGTGTACAACCAGCAGCGGCTGGCCTACAAGGAGCCCATGCCCCCTTATGCCAAGGCGGAAGAGTGGCTGCTGTCCTCCTGGTGGTTCCTGCCCACGCCCTGATCTGCCATGTTCGCCTACGTCGTCAAGCGCTTGTTGCTCATGCTGCCCACCTTGCTGGGCGTGTTGCTCCTCACCTTCGTGGTGATCCAGTTCGTGCCCGGCGGGCCGGTGGAACAGTATCTGGTGGAGGCGCGCGTGGCGGCAGGGCGGGGCGGCGTGGAGTCGGGTGGTATCAGCTACCGGGGCAACCAGGGCGTGTCGCCGCAGCGCATCGAGGAAATCAAGGCCTTGTACGGTTTTGACAAACCCGCGCATGAGCGCTTTCTTCAGATGCTGGGCCAGTTCGCGCGCTTCGACCTCGGCCGCAGCTTCTTCCAGAACAAGGAAGTGTGGGACCTCGTCGTCGAAAAACTCCCGGTTTCCATCAGCCTGGGCCTGTGGACCTTCCTGATCAGCTACTTGGTCGCCGTGCCGCTGGGCGTGGCCAAGGCGGTACGGGCGGGCTCGCGCTTTGACCTGATCACCACGCTGATCGTCCTGGTGGGATACGCCATCCCGGGGTTTGTGCTGGGGGTGGCCCTGTTGGTGATTTTCGGCGGGCAGTTGCAGTGGTTCCCGCTGCGCGGGCTCACCTCGTCCAACTGGGAGGAATTGTCTTGGGGCGCGCGCATCGTGGATTACCTCTGGCACATCACCTTGCCGGTCACGGCCATGGTGCTGGGCAGTTTCGCGGTGACGGCCATGTTGACCAAGAACGCCTTCCTCGAGGAAATCCGCAAGCACTACGTGCTGACCGCCCGCGCCAAGGGCCTGACAGAACGGCAGGTGCTATGGAAGCATGTTTTTCGCAATGCCCTGATTCCCATCGTCACGGGCTTTCCGGCGGCCTTCATTGGCGCATTTTTCACGGGCTCGCTGTTGATCGAAACCCTGTTTTCGCTCGATGGCCTGGGTCTGCTCAGCTACGAGAGCGTGATCCGCCGCGACTATCCCGTGGTGCTGGGCACGCTGTACCTGTTCACGCTGATCGGCTTGGTGACCAAGCTCATCAGCGATCTCTGTTACGTGTGGGCGGACCCGCGCGTGAAGTTTGACTGACGGCATGAACGCACCCGCCACTGACCCCGTGATGCCCCCCATGAGCAGTGCCCCCGTGACACAACCCATGCAGCCCGCACCGATCAAGGGTCCGGTTGCCACCCGAGTTTCCCTGTCGCCGTCGCGCAGGGCCTGGATGCGCTTTCGGCGCAACCGCCTGGGCTTCTACAGCCTGCTGGTTTTCGCGACGCTGGTGCTGGTCAGCCTGGGGGCCGAGCTGGTCAGCAACGACCGGCCGCTGATCGTGCGCTACGAAGGGCAGACCTACTTCCCCATGCTGAAGGACTACCCCGAGACCACCTTCGGCGGAGACTTCGAGACCCCCACCGACTACCTCGACCCCTACATCAAGGAGCGCCTGAGCGCAGGCAGCAATTGGGTGCTGTACACCCTCAACCCCTACGGCCCCAACACGCTCAACTACTTCGCCAAGTCACCCAACCCCTCGGCGCCCACCCTGGACAACTGGCTGGGCACGGACGATCGGGGCGCGATCTGCTCGCGCAACTGCTGTACGGCTTTCGCGTGAGCGTGCTGTTCGCGCTGGCGCTCACCGTCACGGGCGTGGTGCTGGGCGTGCTCACGGGTGCCATCCAGGGCTTCTTCGGGGGCAAGACGGATCTCGCCTTCCAGCGCTTCATCGAAATCTGGGGCTCCATGCCCGAGCTCTACTTGCTGATCATTTTCAGCGCCGTGTTCGCGCCCAGCCTGGCGCTGCTGCTGATCCTGCTCAGCCTGTTCGGCTGGATGGGCCTGTCGGACTATGTGCGGGCCGAGTTCCTGCGCAACCGCCAGCTCGACTACGTGCGCGCGGCGCGCGCGCTGGGCCTGTCGCACGCGCAGATCATCTGGCGGCATGTGCTGCCCAACAGCCTGACCCCCGTGGTGACCTTTCTGCCATTCCGCATGAGCGCGGCCATCCTCGCGCTGACCTCGCTCGATTTCCTGGGCCTGGGCGTGCCGCCCGGCACGCCCTCGCTGGGCGAGCTGCTGGCCCAGGGCAAGAACAGCATCGACGCCTGGTGGATTTCGCTGTCCACCTTCGGCGTCCTGGTGGTCACACTGCTGCTGCTGACCTTCATGGGCGACGCGCTGCGTGACGCGCTCGACCCCCGCAAGCGGGACGTCAGTCCGCCCGCGCCCGCGCAGACCGGGAAGGCCATCGCATGAGTGTGTTGCTGCAAGCGCGCAATCTGCGGGTCGCCTTCGACGGCAAGGCGGTCGTCCATGGCATTGACTTCGACATCGCCACCGGCGAGAAGATCGCGCTGGTCGGCGAGTCGGGTTCGGGCAAGACCGTCACCGCGCTGAGCCTGCTGCGCTTGCTGGGTGACGCGCAGGTCGAGGGTTCGGTCCGTTTCGCGGGGGTCGAAGGCAGCGATGGCCCCGTTGATCTGCTGCAGATGGGCGAGCGCGCCCTGCGCGGTGTGCGTGGGCGCGACATCGCGATGATTTTCCAGGAGCCCATGACGGCCCTGAACCCGCTCTATCCCGTGGGGGACCAGATCGCCGAGGTTCTGCAGATCAAGTTGGGCCTGGCCCGCAAGGCGGCCTGGGCGCGTGCCGTCGAGCTGCTGGCCGACACCGGCATCACCGAACCGGCGCGGCGCGCGGCGGCCTATCCGCACCAGCTCAGCGGTGGCCAGCGCCAACGCGCCTTGATCGCCATGGCCCTGGCCTGCCAGCCACGCCTGCTGCTGGCCGACGAGCCCACGACCGCGCTCGACGTGAGCTTGCGCGGGCAAATCCTGGATCTGCTGGATGACCTGCAACGCAAGCACGGCATGGCCGTGCTGATGATCACGCACGACCTCAACCTGGTCCGCCGCTTCGCGCAGCGCGTGATCGTGATGGATAACGGCCACATCGTGGAGCAGGGCGCGGTGGACGCGGTGTTCAGTCGGCCGCAGCACGCCTACACCCGCAGCCTGATCGCCAGCCGGCCGGTGCGTGATGTGCTGGAGACCTGGCCCGAAACAGACGCAGAAGCGGGACCCTTGCTCGAAGCCCGTGGCTTGCGGGTGCGTTATCCCGTCCCCCGACCCGGTCTGCGTGGCTGGTTCGGGCGAGGCGAATTCGTCGCCGTGCATGGCGCGGATTTCGCGCTGCGCTCCGGCCGTACCTTGGGCGTGATCGGGGAATCGGGCTCCGGCAAATCCACCCTGGCTCTGGCCACGCTGGGCCTGTTGCCGATCGGGGATGTGAGAGGTGAACTGCTCGTCCTGGGGCGAAACTGGAGCAAAAAACAAAAAGAGAACAGGGACTTAAGAAGCCAAGTTCAAGTGGTCTTCCAGGACCCGTTTTCCTCACTGTCGCCGCGCCGCACGGTGGAAGAAATCGTGGGCGAAGGCCTGGGCGTGCACCAGCCTGAGCTGGATGCGGCGGGGCGCCGGGCCCGGGTGAGCCAGGTCTTGGCCGAAGTCGGCCTGGACGAGCGGCAGTTCCCCGGCTTTCTGCAGCGCTACCCGCACGAGTTTTCCGGTGGTCAGCGCCAGCGCATCGCGATTGCGCGGGCGCTGGCGGTGCGGCCGCGCCTGTTGGTGTTGGACGAACCGACCAGTGCGCTGGACGTGAGCATTCAGAAACAGGTCCTGGAGCTGCTGCAGCGCCTGCAGCGCGACCACGGCCTGGCCTACCTGCTCATCACGCACGACGTGGACGTGATCCGCGCGATGGCGCACGAAGTGCTGGTCATGCAGGCCGGACAGGTGGTCGAGACCGGTCCGGCGCTGGCCTTGCTGGACGCGCCCCGACATCCGTACACGCAGACCCTGGTGCGGGCCGCTGCCACGCCCTGACGCTGCCTCAGCGCTTGCTCCTGGCAATTTCCTCGGCCACCAGGCTGCGCAGCTGTTCCTCGCCAAAGCGGGGCAGGGGCCGCCCATTCACAAAGAACGTGGGGGTCTTGTTCACGCCCAGCGCGTTCAGGTCCTTGATGTCCTGCCGCAACACCGACTCGATGCCCGGGGATGCGGCATCCGCCAGAGCCCGGTCCATGTCTAGCCCGGTCTGGGCCACCGCCGCATAGGCCTTGCCAAGGTCGGGCTGGCCATGATCAGCCCACAGGGGCTGGGCGGCCAGCACCATTTCCAGAACCTCCCAGTACTTGCCCTGAAGCTTGGCCGCTTCAAGCAGACGCACCACTGGGTCCGAACCTGGATGGAAAGGGGCGTAACGAATGACCAGGCGCAGATCGGCAGGGTATGCGCGCATCAGGTCCTTGAGGATGGGATAGAAGGCCCGGCAGGTCTCGCAGGCCGGGTCAAAGAATTCCACGAGGGTGACGGGCGCATCCTGCGGGCCGGCCACGGGGGAATGCATGCGCACCAGGCGTTCGGCGTGGGCGGAGGCCTGCTGGATCTGTGCGAGCTGTTCGTGGCGCTGGTAGGCGATCACGCCCAGCACAAAGGCGGCCGCGACCGTGATCAGCAGCGCCAGCACGGCGAGGATGCGCAAGTTCGGTTTGGGAAGCGTCATCGGGCGGTCTTTTTCAGGACAAGGGAGAGAAGCACAACGATCAGGGCAAAGGCCAGCAGGGAAAGCCAGGGCAATTGGAGGCCACCGAACCAGCTCAGGTCCTGTTTTAGGCAGGAAGGGCCGGCACCGCAGGGCACCCAGGCTTGGGGCAGCAGGCCGCCGACCAGCAGCGTGTGATATGCCGCCACCAGCAAGCCTGGCCAGGCCAGAACCAAGCCATAGACGACACCACGCCGGTCGTTGGCGAGGCAGGCCAGGCTCAGGATCGGTACCAGGGGGAACATCGCGATCCGCTGGTACCAGCACAGCGTGCAGGGCGCCATGCCCATGACTTCGCCGAGAAAGAACGCCGCCGCAGTGGCGATCAAGGCCGCCGCGGCGGCGAGGAACAAGAGAAGCCAGGCCGGGCGTTTCATGGAGGCGGTCACGGTGTTGGTCCGATTTGTCCGGACTCGGTTTGCCCGGACTGTTCACAAGCAGGACCCGCCGCGTCGATCAAGGTCTGCAGGGCCACAGGAACGGGCAGGGGCGTGACGGCGCTGACGGTGGCTCGCCCTGGGTTGCCCAGCGGCAGCCGCCCCGTCAGATGCCCCAGCGGAACCAGCAGGAGCCGCAACCCTTGCCCCGCCGCTTCGCCCCAGTCACGGGTCCGGCAGGCCAGGGCCAGCATGCGCGCATGGGTTTCCAGATGAGGCTTGAACGCCTGTTGTCCCACGATGTGCGCCGCTTGCAGGTAGCACCAGGCCTGTTCAGCCTCGGTCTGCTCCCTGGCCGATCGCAGCAAGGCGGCGTGGCGTGCGCGATCTTGGTCGTGGCCTGCGGCCGATTCAATGCGCGTGACCATGATGTCCTCCGTGTGGATGTGCTTCGGCATGCGCGTGTTCGGCCTGGCCTTGCGTCGGGGTGGGTTTGCCCAGCAGCCGCAGTCCGTTGGCGACGACCAGCAGGCTGGCGCCCATGTCGGCGAACACCGCCATCCACATCGAGGCGCTGCCCACAACGGCCAACACCAGGAACACGAACTTGATGCCCAGTGCCAGGCTGATGTTCTGCCAGAGCACGCTGTGCGCGCGGCGTGACAGGCGGATCGTCTCGGGCAGACGACGCAGGTCGTCGTTCATCACCACGATGTCCGCGGCTTCCATGGCGACATGGGTGCCCGCCGCGCCCATGGCGAAGCCGATGTCCGCCCTGGCGAGGGCGGGCGCGTCGTTGATGCCGTCGCCCGTCATGGCCGTGACGCCCAGGCGCTGTTGCAGCTGAGCGATGGCCTGCAGCTTGTCCTCGGGCAGCAGATTGCCCTGGACTTCGTCGATGCCTGCCTGTTCCGCCACGGTGCGCGCCGTGGTGACGTTGTCGCCGGTCAGCATGACCGGTGTCACGCCCAGGGATTTCAGCTCGGCCACGGCCAGCGCCGAAGACGGCTTGAGGGTGTCGGCCACGGCGCAGAGCGCCAGGACCCGTCGCGCATCCGCCAGCAGCGTGACCGTGCGGCCCTCGGCTTCATGCACCCGCAGGCGCGTCTCGAGCGTTTCCGAGCATAACCCGCGCTCCTCGATCCAGCGGTGATTGCCCAGCACATAAGCTTGCCCGCCGATGTGGCCCGCCACGCCACGTCCTGCCACGGCTTCGAACCCGGTGACCGCCTGTTCCGACGCGGAGAGCCCGAGGGCGATGGCCTTGGACACAGGGTGATCGGACCGAGCTGCCAGGCTTCTGGCAAGCCCTTCCAGGGCGCCGGAACTCTCGCTCGCCTCCAGGGCTTCGAAAGCCACCAGCCGGGGCTTGCCTTCGGTGAGGGTTCCCGTCTTGTCCAGGGCCACGGCCTTGATCTTGCGGGCCTCTTCCAGATAAACGCCACCCTTGATCAGGATGCCACGCCGCGCGGCGGCGGCCAGCCCGCTGACCACCGTGACCGGCGTGGAAATCACCAGGGCGCAGGGGCAGGCGATGACCAGCAGCACCAGTGCCTTGTAAACACCCGTCAACCACGGCCAGTCCAGGGCCAGGGGGCCGACCACGGCAACGGCGAGGGCCACGAAGAAAACCGCCGGCGTGTAGAGGGCCGCGAAACGGTCCACGAAACGCTGGGTCGGCGCGCGCGAGGATTGCGCCTGCTCCACGGCATGGATGATGCGGGCAAGCGTGCTGTCCGAGGCGGGCGCGGTGACCCGCATCTCCAGCGCCGCCGCCTGGTTGATGGTGCCCGCGTACAACTCGTCCCCCGGCACCTTGTCCACGGGCAGGCTCTCGCCCGTGACGGGTGACTGATCCACGGCGCTGCGTCCGACCGTCACCACGCCATCCAGCGGAATGCGTTCACCCGGGCGGATGCGTACCAGGGCGCCCATGGGCACGGATGGGGTGGGCTGGGGCGACCAGTTGCCGTTGGGCTGGCGTACCTGAGCCTGATCGGGCGCCAGCGCCAGCAGGCCCTTGATCGCATTGCGCGCTCGGTCCACGGCCCGCGCCTCGATGACCTCCGCGAGGGCGTACAAGACCATCACCATGGCCGCTTCCGGCCATTCACCGATCAGGAAGGCACCCGTCACGGCCACCGTCATCAGGGCGTTGATGTTGAGCCGCCCGCGCCGCAGCGCAGCCAGGCCCTTGACGTAGACCGACAGGCCCGCGCCCGCTATGGCCAGCGCCGCCAGCGCCATGCCCGTGGCCTGGGCCCAGAGGGACTCCGGGACAACAAAGGCCAGGACTTCCGCGAGCAGCGCCAGCGTCAAGGCGCCGATCAACCGGCCCCAGGAGCGCCAGAACCCAGGTGCGCTTGCGCTGCTGGCCATGGTGTCGTTTTCCGCGTCCAGCACCTGTGCATCGAAGCCAGCCTGGCGCAGGGATGCCAGCGCCCCCGGCAAGGCCGCCGCGTCGGCGGTGATCGCCAGTTCCCGCCTCGCCAGGCTGAACCGCAGGCCGTGGATGCCTGGCATGCCGTCCAAGGCGTGCCGGATTTCAGATTCCTCCGCTGCGCAGTCCATGCTGGGAATTCGGAATCGTCGTGTTCCAACGCCGGCCTCGGATCCCGATGCGAACTCTGGCACCGGCGCGCTGGATGTCGAAGCCACGGACGCGGGCGTGTGGGCCGGCGACGGGCAGGCTTCGCAAGCGCAGGCGGCATCGTTTGTGACTTGGGTATGGGAATGACGGTCAATTCGACTCATGGATGAACTCCTTGGATTTGCATTGGAAACCTTGGAGCCACTACAGTGTCAACAACGGCAAACGAAGGACCCCCATGCAGATCAAGGATTTGGCAGCCGCCACGGGCGTGGATGTGGAAACCATCCGTTATTACGAGAAGCAGGGCCTGCTGCCCGCTCCGGCGCGGCGTGGCAATGGATACCGCGACTACGACACCCCCCATCTGGAGCGATTGGCCTTCATCCGGCATTGCCGTGCGCTGGACATGCCCCTGGCCGACGTGGCCCGCCTGCTCGGCTTCATCGACCAGGCATCGGGAGACGACGGGACGGACGCTGGCACGGTGGACGCCTTGGTGGCCGAGCAGTTGAGCCGCGTGCGGGCGCGGCTCAAGAGCATGCAGGCGCTGGAAAAGCAGCTGTTGCAGTTGCAGTCGCGCTGTGACGGGCGCCACGAGGACGGTCGCTGCGGCATCCTGAACGACCTGGTGGCCGCAGCCCATGGCGAGGCCTGCGCCTGCCATGCCCACTCAGACTGAATCCGCCCCGCGCCTTCGGCAAAACCTGGGCCAGGCCTTGGTTTTGGGCCGGATTTCGGCTACAATTCGATGGATCTAGACCAACGGGCGGATACCAACCGCCCGTTTTTATTTGTCCCGTCGCAAGTGCATGCCGCATGCGGTACGCCTCGGCAAGTGTGCCGAGGGGCCGACGGGATCGCGCATCACCTACACGACGAGGACAAGATCAAGTTGACGTTGCAAGAGATTGCCGAACAGACCGTGACCGGGCTCGGCTGCGAACTGGTGGAGATCGAGCGCTCCGCCGGGGGGCTCTTGCGCATCACGATCGATCTGCCCTGGACGCCGGGCCAGCCTGAGCAGTTCGTCAATGTGGAGGACTGCGAAAAGGTCACTCGACAACTGCAGTACGTGCTGGAAGTCGAGGGCATCGAATACAAGCGGCTGGAGGTGTCCTCGCCGGGCATTGATCGGCCGCTGCGGCATGACAAGGATTTCGAGCGCTTCGCGGGTCAGGTGATTGACGTCACGCTGAAAGCCCCGATTGGCGAAGCCGCGCGGGGCGCGGAAGGTGCGCCGGCCGGCGGCAAAGTCGCGGCGAATCGGAAGAAATTTCGCGGCACGCTGGAGAAGGCGGCCGAAGGCGGCTGGCAGATCGTCTGGAGCGACGAGCCCGCCCCCAAGCCGGGGCAGCGCGTCAGCAAGAAACGTGAGCGGGCGCCGCTGCAGGCGCTGGGGTTCACGCTGGACGAATTGCGTGAGGCCAGGTTGGCGCCCGTGGTGAATTTCAAGGGCCGCGACGCGACGGACGCGTGAGGCGGTCGCGCAGGAAAGAATGGTTGAGGTTTTGAAGTTGAAGGGGATTCAGAAATGAGTTCGATCAAGAACAGCGAATTGTTGATGTTGGTGGAAGCCATCTCGCGCGAGAAGAACGTCGAGCGTGATGTGGTGTTTGGCGCCGTCGAGGCCGCGCTCGCGCAGGCCACCAAGAAGCTCTACCAGGGCGACGTGGACATCCGCGTGGCCGTGGACCGCGACACCGGCTTGTATGAAACCTTCCGCCGCTGGCACGTGGTGCCGGACGAGGCTGGCCTGCAGCTGCCTGATCAGGAAATTTTGCTGTTCGAGGCCAAGGAGCAGATTCCCGACATCGAGGTCGACGAGTACATCGAGGAGTCGGTGGAGTCCGTGCCGATCGGACGCATCGGCGCCATGGCCGCCAAGCAAGTCATCCTGCAGAAGATTCGCGACGCCGAGCGCGAAATGCTGCTCAATGACTTCATGAGCCGCGGCGAGAAGATCTTCGTTGGCTCCGTCAAGCGCATGGACAAGGGTGACCTGATCGTGGAAAGCGGTCGGGTCGAAGGCCGCCTCAAGCGCAACGAAATGATCCCCAAGGAGAATTTTCGCGCTGGCGATCGCGTGCGCGCCATGATCATGGAAGTCAACACCGAGCAGCGCGGTCCGGCCATCCTGCTGTCGCGCTCGGCGCCCGAGTTCATGATCGAACTCTTCCGCCAGGAAGTGCCGGAGATCGAGCAGGGCCTGCTGGAGATCAAGAGCTGCGCCCGTGACGCGGGCAGCCGCGCCAAGATCGCCGTGCTTTCGCACGACAAGCGCGTGGACCCCATCGGCACCTGCGTGGGTGTGCGCGGCGCGCGCGTCAACGCCGTCACGAACGAACTGGCCGGCGAGCGCGTGGACATCGTGCTCTGGAGCGAAGATCCGGCACAGTTCGTGATCGGCGCGCTGGCTCCGGCCAATGTCTCGTCCATCGTGGTGGACGAAGAAAAACACGCCATGGACGTGGTGGTGGACGAGGAAAACCTGGCCATCGCCATCGGTCGTGGCGGCCAGAACGTGCGCCTGGCGTCCGACCTGACTGGCTGGAAGATCAACATCATGGACGCGGCCGAATCGGCCCAGAAGCAGGCGGACGAAACCACCACGCTGCGCCAGCTCTTCATGGAAAAGCTGGATGTGGACGAAGAAATCGCCGACATTCTCATCGCCGAAGGGTTCACCAGCCTGGAAGAAGTGGCCTACGTGCCGCTGCAGGAAATGCTGGAGATCGAGTCCTTCGACGAGGACACCGTCAATGAGCTGCGCGCCCGGGCCAAGGATGCGCTGCTCACGCTGGAGATCGCCCGTGAGGAAAGCGTGGACGAAGTCTCGCAAGATCTGCGCGACCTGCAGTTCCAGGACAAGCCGCTGGCGGCCGATGTGATCGCCAAGCTGGCCGACGGCGGCGTGCACACGCTCGACGACCTGGCCGATCTGGCCATCGACGAGCTGACCCTCATCACGGGGCAGAGTGAGGAAGACGCCAAGGCGCTCATCCTCAAGGCCCGCGAACACTGGTTCACCGACGAGCCGGCTTCGGCCGTGCCGGGGACTTCCTCATAAGGCTGGGCCTTTGCAAAGCCACTCCTTTCTCTACCAAGAGAACACCATGAACGCACAGCATTAACTTCAAGGCCGGCAATCGTTCCGCTGGCGGCGCACCAGAAACAAAACAGCCGCCGCCCAGCGAAACGCACCGGGCCGTAAACCAGGGTCACACACCATGTCCAGCACAACCGTCGCCGAGTTCGCCGCCGAACTCAAGAAACCGACCGATACCTTGATCGAGCAACTCAAAGCCGCTGGCGTGAACAAAAACGCCGCCGCCGACAGCCTGACCGACGCTGACAAGCAGCGCCTTCTCAGCCATCTTCAAGCCAGCCACGGCACGGCTGCGCCGGAGCGCAAGAAGATCACGCTGACGAAGAAATCCACCACCGAGATCAAGCAAGCCGACGCAACGGGCAAGGCGCGCACGATTCAGGTGGAAGTGCGCAAAAAGCGCACCTTCGTGCGTCGTGAAGATGGCGAACACGAAGGGCCGGCCGAGGCCGAGCCGGCTGCGATCGAAGAAACAACCCCTGTGACCCCGACCGCGCCCGTGATCGACGAGGCTGAACTGACGCGCCGCCAGGAAGAGGCCCGCCGCCAGGCCGAATTGATCCGCCGCCAAGAGGAAGAGCTGGCCGAACGCCGCCGCCAACGCGAGGAACAGGAAGCCCAGGAGCGCGAAGCCGCAGCTCAGGCCGCCGCGGCGCGTGCCGCGGCCCAGGCGGCTTCAACGGCCCAGGCCCCGGTGGCCGTGGACCAAGTCGCGGCCCAGGCTGCCGCGCAGGCCGTCAAGGAACAAGCTGCCGCGCAAGCCCGTGCCGCCGAGGAGGTTGCCCGTGTCGACCTCGATACCCGGCGCCGCAAGGCCGAGGCCGAGGCTGCCGCCATCCGCACCATGATGGCCAGCCCGGCCAAGAAGGCCCCGCCGCCGCCGCCCAAGAAGGAAGAGTTGCCGGCCGCGAAGAAAGGCACGCTGCACAAGCCCGCGAACGCAAACGCCGGCACCACCACCGCCACCAAGACCGGCGGTGGCGCGGCCAAGCCGGCCGCGCCCGCCGCGCCAGGCAAGGAAATCAAGTCGGCCAAGCTGTCGTCCAGTTGGGCGGGCGATCCGGCCAAGAAGAAGGCCATCCCGACCCGTGGTGACTCCAGTGGCGGCGTCGGTCGCGGCAGTTGGCGCAGCGGTCCGAGAGGCGGCGGCCGCAAGGGTCACCATGACCGTGAGAACGCCCAGGCCTCGGCTGCACCGACGGAAGCGCGTGTGATCGAAGTGCACGTGCCCGAAACCATCACCGTGGCTGAACTGGCGCACAAGATGGCGGTCAAGGCGAGCGAAGTGATCAAGGTGCTGATGAAGCTGGGCCAGATGGTCACCATCAACCAGCCGCTGGACCAGGACACGGCCATGATCGTGGTCGAGGAAATGGGCCACAAGGCCATCATCGCCGCATTGGACGACCCGGAAGCCTTCACGGAAGAAGAGGCATCGGCCCATCAGGCCAATGCGCTGCCGCGCGCCCCCGTGGTCACGGTCATGGGCCACGTTGACCACGGCAAGACCTCGCTGCTGGACTACATCCGTCGCACCAAGGTGGCGGCGGGCGAGGCGGGGGGCATCACGCAGCACATCGGCGCCTACCACGTCGAGACGCCGCGCGGCATGATCTCCTTCCTCGACACCCCTGGTCACGAGGCCTTCACGGCCATGCGCGCGCGTGGTGCCCAGGCCACGGACATCGTGATCCTGGTTTGCGCCGCCGACGACGGCGTGATGCCGCAGACCAAGGAGGCGATCAAGCATGCCAAGGCGGCCGGGGTTCCGATCGTGGTGGCCATGACCAAGGCCGACAAGCCCGAAGCCAATCTTGAGAAGGTCAAGGCGGAACTCGTGGCCGAATCCGTCGTGCCCGAGGACTTCGGTGGTGAATCACCCTTCGTGGCCGTGTCGTCCAAGACCGGCATGGGCGTCGACGAGCTGCTGGAACAAGTGCTGCTGCAGGCCGAAGTGCTGGAACTCAAGGCGCCGGTCGATGCCGCCGCCAAGGGCTTGGTGATCGAAGCGCAACTGGACAAGGGGCGCGGTCCCGTGGCCACCGTGCTGGTGCAGAGCGGTACCCTCAAGGCCGGCGACGTGGTGCTGGCAGGCCAGACTTATGGCCGCGTGCGCGCCATGCTGGACGAGAGCGGTCGCAAAGTCGACAGCGCGGGCCCGTCGATCCCGGTCGAAATCCAGGGCCTGACCGAGGTGCCGCAAGCTGGTGACGAATTCATGGTGCTGACCGACGAGCGTCGCGCCCGTGAAATCGCCACCTACCGCGCCGGCAAGTTCCGCAACACCAAACTGGCCAAGCAACAGGCAGCCAAGCTGGAGAACATGTTCTCCGACATCGCCGCCGGTGAGGTCAAGACCCTGCCCATCATCGTCAAGGCCGACGTGCAAGGCTCGCAGGAAGCGCTGGCCGCGTCCCTGCTCAAGCTGTCGACTGACGAAGTCAAGGTGCAGCTTGTATACGCCGCCGTGGGTGGCATCAGTGAGTCCGACATCAATCTCGCCATCGCCTCCAAGGCCGTGGTCATTGGTTTCAACACCCGTGCCGATGCGAACGCGCGCAAGGTGGCCGAGGGCAACGGCATCGACATCCGCTACTACAACATCATCTACGACGCCGTGGACGAGTTGAAGGCGGCCATGTCGGGCATGCTGGCGCCCGAGAAGCGGGAAGAGGTCATCGGCATGGCTGAGATCCGCACCGTCTTCGTTGCCTCCAAGATCGGCACGGTCGCGGGTTGCATGGTCACGGCTGGCTACGTCACGCGCAGCGCGCATTTCCGCCTGCTGCGCGACAACGTGGTCATCTACACGGGTGAGCTGGACTCCCTCAAGCGCATGAAGGACGATGTGCGCGAAGTCAAGGAAGGCTTCGAGTGCGGTATCAAGCTCAAGAACTACAACGACATCAAGGAAGGTGATCAGCTGGAGTTCTTCGAGGTCAAGGAAATCGCGCGTACGCTCTAAGAGGCGCAATCCACCATGCCGGCGAAGAAGTCCCCCGTCAACCGCGGCCACAAGGTCGCCGACCAGATCCAGCGTGATCTGTCGGAGCTGATCGCACGCGAACTGAAGGACCCGCGCGTCGGCATGGTCACGCTGCAAAGCGTGGAGGTCACGCCTGACTACGCCCACGCCAAGGTGTACTTCAGCGTGCTGGTCGGTGAGCCGCAGGAAACCCAGGACGCGTTGAACCAGGCTGCGGGCTTCCTGCGCAGCGGCCTGTTCAAGCGCCTGCACATCCACACCGTGCCCACGTTGCATTTCGTGTTCGACCGCACCACCGAGCGAGCGGCGGACATGAACGCGCTGATCGCGCAGGCCGTCGCATCGCGTTCCAAAAACGAGGACTAAAGATGCACGCGCCACGCACTCGGGTGCAACGGCGCCCTGTGCATGGGGTGTTGTTGCTGGATAAACCGCTCGGACTCTCGAGCAACCAGGCCTTGCAGAAGGCCAAGTGGCTGCTGCGCGCCGAGAAGGCCGGGCATACGGGCACGCTGGACCCGCTGGCCACTGGCGTGTTGCCGCTGTGCTTCGGCGCGGCCACCAAGTTCAGCCAGTTGCACCTGGATGCCGACAAGACCTACGAGACCACGGTGCGTCTGGGCGTCAGGACCAGCACCGCCGACGCTGAGGGGGAGGTGATTGCTACGCGCCCCGTGCGCTGCACACCGGGCCAAGTGGTCGAGGTGCTGGACCGTTTCATGGGGCCCATCCGGCAAGTGCCGCCCATGCACAGCGCGCTCAAGAAAGACGGCAAGGCACTGTACGAATATGCCCGCGATGGCGAAACCGTGGAACGCTCACCTCGCGAGGTCGTGATCCACGAGCTGGAGCTGCAGGACTTTCAGCTGCAGGGCGACACCCCGTTCCTGCGCTTGCGCGTGCAGTGCAGCAAGGGCACCTACGTCCGCACCCTGGGCGAGGACATCGGCGAGGCCTTGGGTTGCGGCGGACATCTGGTCGCGCTGCGCCGCGTCGCCACCGGGCCGTTTGACCAGACCCAGTGCATTGACCTGCCCGCCCTGGAGGCCATGGACGAACCGCAACGCCAGCGCGCGCTGAGGCCCATCGAGGTACTGCTCGACGGCCACGAAGCCGTCACGCTGGACACGGAAAATGCCGGGCGCTTTCTGTCCGGCATGCGCCGCCGGGGCTCCTGGCCCGACGCGTCGCACGTGGCCGTGTTTGGCCCCACCCAAGGCGAGGCGGCGCCGCGTGCGCTGCTCGGCACGGCCCATGTGAAGGCCGGCGAACTGATACCGGGACGACTGTTGAGTCCCATCGAAATTCAACAGATTCTGGAAACCCAAGCACAACCGCAATCATGAGCACCAAGCAAATTCGCAACATCGCCATCATCGCCCACGTGGACCACGGTAAGACCACGATGGTTGACCAACTCCTGCGCCAGTCCGGCACCTTCGCCGACCATGAAAAGGTCGTCGACACCGTGATGGACAACAACGCGATCGAAAAGGAACGCGGCATCACCATCCTGGCCAAGAACTGCGCCGTCAGTTGGAAGGGCACCCACATCAACATCGTGGACACCCCTGGCCACGCGGACTTCGGCGGCGAAGTGGAGCGTGCCCTGTCCATGGTGGACAGCGTGCTGTTGTTGATCGACGCGCAGGAAGGCCCCATGCCGCAGACGCGCTTCGTGACCAAGAAGGCGCTGGCCCTGGGCTTGCGTCCTATCCTGGTCGTCAACAAGGTCGACAAACCAGGCGCCAATCCCGACAAGGTGGTCAATGCCGCCTTCGACCTGTTTGACAAGCTGGGCGCGACCGACGAGCAGCTCGACTTCCCCGTGGTCTACGCCTCGGGCATCAATGGCTGGTCTTCGCTGACCGAAGGCGCCCCGGGCGAGCAATGGGGCCCCGACATGTCGGCCCTGTTCGACACCATCCTCAAGCACGTCCCCGCAAATTCGGGCGATCCGACCGCGCCGCTGCAGTTGCAGATTTCGGCGCTGGACTTCTCCTCCTTCGTGGGCCGCATCGGCGTGGGTCGCGTGAGCCAGGGCACGATCAAGCCCATGATGGACGTGGTCGTCATGGAAGGCCCGGACGGCAAGGCCGTGAAAGGCCGCGTCAACCAGGTGCTGACCTTCCAGGGCCTGGACCGCATGCAGACGCCCGAGGCCGGCCCCGGCGACATCGTCCTGATCAACGGCATCGAGGACATCGGCATCGGCGTGACCGTGACCGACCCGGTCAACCCGGCACCCCTGCCCATGCTCAAGGTTGACGAGCCGACCCTGACCATGAATTTCTGCGTCAACACCAGCCCGCTGGCCGGCCGTGAAGGCAAGTTCGTCACCAGCCGCCAGATCTGGGACCGCCTGCAGAAGGAATTGCAGCACAACGTTGCGCTGCGCGTGAACGAGACCGACGAAGAAGGCGTTTTCGAGGTGATGGGCCGCGGTGAATTGCACCTGACCATCTTGCTGGAAAACATGCGCCGTGAAGGCTACGAAATGGCCGTGAGCAAGCCGCGTGTGGTGTTCCGCACCATCAATGGCGAGAAGCACGAACCGATCGAACTCGTGACGGCCGACATCGAAGAACAGCACCAGGGCGGCGTGATGCAAGCCCTGGGCGAGCGCAAGGGTGAGCTGGTGAACATGGAGCCGGACGGTCGTGGTCGTGTGCGCCTGGAATACCGCATTCCGGCGCGTGGCCTGATCGGTTTCACCAACGAATTCCTGAACCTGACGCGCGGTTCCGGCCTGATCAGCAACATCTTCGACAGCTACGAGCCGCACAAGGGTGACATCGGCGGACGCAAGAATGGCGTGCTGATCTCCATGGACGACGGTGAAATCTTCACCTACGCCCTGGGCAAGCTGGACGACCGCGGCCGCATGTTCGTCAAGGCCAACGATCCGGTGTACGAAGGCATGATCGTCGGCATCCACAGCCGTGACAACGACCTGGTGGTCAATGCCACGCGCACCAAGCAGCTGACCAATTTCCGCGTCAGCGGCAAGGAAGACGCGATCAAGATCACGCCCCCGATCGACCTGACGCTGGAATACGGCGTGGAGTTCATCGAAGACGACGAGCTGGTCGAGATCACGCCCAAGAGCATCCGCCTGCGCAAGCGCTTCCTGAAGGAGCACGAGCGCAAGCGCGCGTCGCGGGAATGACCCTCCTGAGCCGCTCTGCGGCTTCCCCCCCTGAACACCAACCTTCGGTGGCAGGGGGACGCACCCAGTGGCCTGGCAAAGCCAGTTCCACGGGTGCCCCGTCTGAACATTGGCACATCTTCCATACCTATGCGTTTGACCCATCGTAAGGCGGTCTGGCTCATGGTGCTCGCGACCCTGATGTGGTCGATCGCGGGTCTCGTCTCGCGCCAGCTCACGCACGCGCAAGGGCTGGAAGTCACGTTCTGGCGCAGCTTCTTCACCGTCCTCACGCTGCTCGCCATCTTGCCGCTGTGGCAGGGCAGGGGCGTGTTTCGGCAGATCCCCTGGCGCAATTCCTCGCTCTGGTTGTCAGGCCTGTGCTGGGGCATCATGTTCACGGCCTTCATGTTCGCGCTGACCTTGACCACGGTGGCCAATGTGCTGATCACCATGGCCTTGGGCCCCTTGTTCACGGCCCTGATGTCGCGCTTCGTGCTCGGGCATCGACTGCCCCTGCGCACCTGGATCGCCATCATCGTGGCGGGGGCAGGCATCGTGTGGATGTATGGCGCGCAGCTGAATTTCAGCGGCGAGGCCAGCGGCCAGTCTGGCGGGCTTTTGCTGGGCTCCTTGATCGCGCTGATCGTGCCCATCGCCGGTTCCGTGCAATGGACGGTGGCGCAGCATCAGTCCCGGCAGCAGGCGAGGGATACAAGCGTCGAGAAGATCGGGCTGGTGCCCTCCGTGCTCATTGGTGCGACCTTGTCGGCACTGGTCACCTTGCCCCTGACACTGCCTTGGCAGGCGGACATCACGGACTTGAGCTGGCTGGGCTTGCTGGGCGTGGTGCAGTTGGGCATTCCCTGTGTCCTGGCGGTGTTCTGCGCCCGTGTGCTCAAGGCGCCGGAGCTGGCCTTGCTCGGCCTGCTGGAAGTGATCTTCGGCATCCTCTGGGCCTGGCTGGGCGCGGGCGAGGCCCCCGGCGCGAATGCCTTGACCGGCGGTCTCGTGGTCATCGGTGCCTTGGCCGCGAACGAAGCCCTGGGGTGGACCTCGCAGAAAAAAGGTGATGGACATGACGACCTTCCGCCATCCATCCTGTCCTGAGCTCCTGCTGGAGCAGCGCGGCCACCTCGGCTGCATCACACTCAACCGGCCGCGGGCCCTCAACGCGCTGTCGCTCCCGATGGTGCGGGCCTTGACGCAGGCCTTGCGAATCTGGCGTGACGATCCGGCCATCCAGGCCGTGGCCATCCGCGGGCAAGGCAAGGACGGGCCCTTTGGCGCCTTCTGCGCGGGCGGCGACATCCGCTACTTCCACGAAGCCGTCCTGCGCGGTGACGCCGAGGTGGAGGACTTCTTCACCGAGGAATACACCCTCAACCATCTGATCCACCACTACCCCAAGCCCTACATCGCCTTCATGGACGGCGTGGTCATGGGCGGGGGCATGGGCATTGCTCAAGGCGCCTCGCTGCGCATCGTCACCGAACGCACGAAGATGGCCATGCCCGAAACCCAGATCGGCCTGTTCCCCGATGTGGGGGGAGGTTGGTTCCTCGCCCGCTGCCCGCGGCGCGGCGGAGCATGGCTGGCCCTGACCAGCGAGGTCATCGGCGCGGGTGAAGCGCTGGCCCTGGACCTCGCCGATGCCTGTTTCGGCGCCCCTCAACTGCAACAGGCCTGGGACGACTTGGCGGACCTCTCGTCCTTCGACGCGGACACCTTGGAGACTTGGCGCCGGCGGCACTGCAACCCTTCACCGGCCTCGACGCTGCCGCTGGACGTCATTGAACGCTGTTTCGACTCGACCTCGGTGCTCGCGATCGTGCAGACCATGGAAGCGATGCTGGCCCAGAAGTCGGACCACGCCGAGTGGACCGAGAACACGGTGAAGGCCTTGCGCACCCATTCACCCTTGATGCTCGAAGTGACGCTGCAACTGATGCGCAAGGGCGCCAACATGGACCTGGCCGAGGAACTGCGCCTGGAACGTGACCTGGTGCGCCACTGCTTCAACACGCGGCATCTGGACCGCTATCGGGCAGCCACGGAAACCATGGAGGGCATCCGCGCCCTGGTCATCGACAAGGACCGACAGCCGAAATGGAATCCGGCGCGGCTGGAAGAAGTCACGCCGGAGATGGTGGCCGGCTTCTTCGTCTCGCCCTGGCCCACGCACGCGCACCCGCTCAAGGACCTGGTGTAAGCTGGTCCTCCAGGCGCAGACGGGAGATCAAGGCGATCTCCTCGAGCGCGGCGCACAATTCCTGCTCGGGACTGCGCGTGAGACGCTCGCGGAAAGCCGCCAGGGCCGTGGCACGTGTATGGCGACGGATGCACAGGATGAAAGGGAAACCGAACTTTGCGCGGTAACGCCGGTTCAGTTCGTCCCAGGTCTCGCCGTCTTCCGGGTTGGGCGCGGCGAGATCCAGCGTCCCTTGTTCCCGTGTCGATTCGGCGGTCATGCGCCCGCCTCGCGCTTCGCTGCCCGCCAGTTCCGGATGCAGCGACAGATAGCCTCGCAGCGCCTCCGGTGACAGCCTGCGCACGGCGTCCAGCATGCTGGCATGCAGGGCCGAAAGATCGTCGTAGGGGCGTTGTTGCGCCGCCTGCGTGGCGATCCAGGGCGAATGCTCGAACACACCGCCCAGCGCGTTGACGAATTCGGCCTCGCTGCAGCCATTGAGCCAGGCGAGTGTGATCGGGGTTGACGGATGCCTCAAAGCCGCACGCCCGCGTTCCTGACCGTGGGCGCCAGCGTGCCCACCTGTTCACGCACGAAACGGGAGAAGTCCGAGGACGTGGTCGGATGGATCGCCACGCCGAGATCCAGCATCCGCTTCTGCACGGCGTCCAGGGCCAGAACCTCGTTGCAGGCCTGATTGATGCGCTCGGTCACCGCTGTCGGCAACTGGGCCGGCCCACTCACGCCAAAGAAATTCTCCAGCACCAGTTGGCCATGGCCCAGTTCCGTCACGCTGGGGACGTCGGGCACCAGCGGGGAACGTCGGGGTGATGTCACGGCCAGGGGAATGAGCTGGCCACTCTTGAAGTAGGGCACGTAAGCGGTCAGCACATCGATGCCCATGGGGACCACGCCAGAGATCAAGTCCGTGGTCATGGGCGCACCACCGCGGTAGGGCACATGCACCAGATTCAGGTTCAAGGTCTTTTTCATCAGCTCGCCATAGACATGGCCGATGGAGGCGGGTCCACCGGAGCCGAAATTCAGTCCACCGCTCTGGCGTGCCGCTGCCTCCAGGTCAGCCAGGCTGCGCAGTCCAGCTTGCGGATTGGCCATCACCACGCAGGGGGCGGAGCCAATCAGCGCCACGTGGGTGAAGTCCGCCACCGGGTCATAGGGCTGCTTCTCCAGCGCGAATGGCCCGATGGAGATGGGCGTGGAATTGGAGAGCATCAGGGTGTAGCCATCGGCGGGCGACTGCGCGACCGCCGTGCCACCCACGCTGCCCCCGCGCCGGGGCGGTTGTCCACGACCACGGGCTGTCCCAGCCGGGGGGTCAATTGCTCGGCCAGCACGCGGGCCACGATGTCGCTGGCTCCCCCCGCCGGGAAAGTGACGACGAGCCGGATGGGTTTGTCGGGCCAGGCGGCGGCACGGGAGGCTGGCCAGGCCAGCACAGCAGCGCCGGCGGACGCCAGGCGTAGAACGTCGCGGCGCGAAACCGCGGGCAGGGAAGAGGGGATGTGCTTTTTCATGGCCGGATCCTTGAAACGGGAACTGAATGGAGCCCATCCTAGGTTCACGAACCATTGCTGTCGATCACCATTTTGGCAACAATCCATGCTCAAAATCAGTATGGAGTAAGGCTATGAAAGGTTCGCTGCTTCCCGCCGTGCTGCGTTATGCCGATCAGGTGGCACGCTCCGGTTCCATCCAGAAAGCGGCGCGCGAGTTGCACGTCGCGGCATCCGCCATCAACCGGCAGATCCTCGAACTGGAGGATGCGCTGGGCGTGCCACTGTTCGAACGCCTGCCCCGCGGCATGCGGCTCACCCCCTCGGGCAGCACCATCGTGACCCTGGCCCGGCGCTGGCGCGACGACGAACGCCGCGCCGCGGATGACATCCAACGCATGCAAGGTGTCCAGCAAGGCCATGTCAACCTCGTCGCCATGGACAGCCACGTCTCGTCCGTGCTGCCCGTGCTGGTGGACAGTCTGGCCATGTCGCATCCGCGCATTTCCCTGCGGGTGACCACGGCGACACCGGATGCGGCGGCGCATGCGCTGGCGGAAGGGTCCGCGGAGGTGGCGGCCATTTTCAATCTGGCGCCACGGCGCGACGTGCTGGCCCTGTGGAGCGCCGAATTGCCACTGGGCTGCATCGTGGCACCCGACCACCCCCTGGCCCAGCGCAAGAGCATCAGCTTGCAGGAGGCCAGCACGCACCCGATTGCCCTGCAGGACAAAACCCTCCTGATCCGACGCTATCTGGAATCCCGCTACAGCTGGCTGTTTTCTGACCCCCAGGGGCACGTGGAAACCAGTTCGGTCAACCTGGTCAAATCACTCGTGCGCACCGGGCGTTTCCTGGCCTTCACGTCAGAGCTCGATGCCGCGCGGGAGTTGATCGACGGCACGCTGCGTTTCGTGCCCGTGCGCGACAAGGGGGCCGAACCTCAGACGGTCAGCGTGGCCATCAGCGCGACCCGGCCCCAACCGGTCTGGGTGAGGACCGTGGCCGATGCCCTGCAATCCCAGATCGAGTATTTTTTGAACGCGGTGCGGGCACGCGCCTGAATGAAGGGCTGGATGCGCGTGTGGCCCGCCGAGGCTCACAACTGCTGGTATACCGCCTGGGCCAGGCGCAACAAGGGTTCACGACTCAAGGGACCGGAAAGGGCATAAGCCTGCTCCCCATCCATCCAGTAGAAACTGGGCACGGGGCCGTCGGTGCTGTAGCGGAACTCGACCTGGGCGTCACCGGCCAGCGCGGCGGGGCGTTGGCCCAGGTACAGGGTCACGCGTTCACCGGCCGCGTTCTGGTACATGAACTGAGCGCGAGCGCCGTCGTCGCCAGGCAGCAGACGCCCACCCACCAGGTCGTAACCCCAGGCATGCAATTGGGGCAGCTTCAGCGGATGCCCGAGGCGCTTGGACAACCACTGCACCAGGTGTTCCTCCTGGCCCGCGCCCACCTCGACCGGGTGCCGTTGCTCGGGACTGTAGACCGCGTGGGCAACCGCAGCCTGTCGCACAAAATCCCGTGCCGGCGCCTGCCGGGCCAGCACCGCGGACGAGGACGGCATCCACAAAGCGCGGCCGAACCAGCCCAGGCCAAAGGCCAGCACCAGGGACGCGGCAACACCGCTCCACTGCCGCACCTGCCGCACCCGCAACTGCGCATGCTGTGCTCTGTGGGCAGTGCCTTGCAGGGCCATCGGCAAATCCTGCCTCAACAACTCGGCGTGCAGGCCGCGCAGTGCGGCGTGCTGGCGCTGCCAGGCCATCCAGCGCGCATGGGCGGTGGGGTCCTGGGCCAGGCGAGCCTGCAACGCCGCGCGTTCCTCCGGCTTGAGCCGACCGTCGAGTAGGGCGTGCAGTTCGTCGTCCGTGACAGGGGAGTCTTGGGGTGCGTCCATGGTGATCGTGATGGGCTTTACTTGAGCCGACGCAGCGCGCCGTGCACGGTAGCCGAGCCAGCAGTGGAGGCGCCCGGGCGGGGGGCCGCTTCCAGCAGTTCCTGCAGACGACTGCGCGCGCGGGACAGGCGTGACATCACCGTCCCGACCGGCACGCCGGTAATCCGCGCTGTCTCCGAATACGTCATGCCTTCCAGCGTCACCAGCAGCAGCGTCACGCGTTGTTCGTCCGGCAGCTGCAGCAGGCAACGCTGCAGATCCAGGGCATCGTCGCCGCCGCCCGTGGGCGCAGCAGGCTCCTGCTCGACCGCGTCCAATTCCAGGGGCGCAGGCCCCTGGCGCAGACGCTGACGGACTTGGCTGATGTAGAGGTTGTGCATGAGCGTGAACAGCCAGGCTCGCAAGTCCGACCCCGCCAGCCAGAGCCGCCACTTGACGCAGGCACGTTCAAGCGCGTCCTGCACAAGATCATCGGCGGCCCACGCGTCGCCGGTCAACGCGCGGGCATAACGTCGCAACGCAGGGATCTGCTCGATCAGGGAACGGCGGTCCATGGTTCAGACAGCGGGTCGCTTGACGTCGCTGGGCTGCTGGCAGCGCTCAGGGGCGCGCCAGCTTCCAGACGTTGTTGAAGCCGTCGCCCGTGCGGTCACCGGGCTTGCTGTCCTTGACCCAGAAATACAGGGGCTTGCCCTTGAACGCCCATTGCTTCTTGCCATCGTCGCGGGTGATCACGCTGTAGTCGCCATCACCCTTGTCCATGTCGCTGGCCATCAGCGGAGGCCAGTTGGTGGCGCAGGGACCGTTGCAGACCGATTTGCCGCTGCCCATGGCGTCGCGGTCGAACGTGTAGAGGCTCATGCCGTTGGGCCCGACAAGGACACCATCGCTGACCTTGGTGGGGGTTGCCGCCATGGCCGCGCAACCGACCAGGGCGACGGTGGCGAGGAACAGGGAAAGAGGAGCGCGAAACAAGGTTTTCATGGGATCTCCAAAAATCGGCACAAGAGCGTGCCTGTCTGGATGAACGCCCTGGGCCGTCCGTTTATTCCGCGGCTTCGCAAAAAAATCAGCGGCCGCGCTGCTTCATGGCCCGCTCCACCTCGCGCTTGCCCTCGCGTTCCTTGATGGTGTCGCGCTTGTCGTGCTCGGCCTTGCCCTTGGCCAGGGCGATCTCGGCCTTGACCTTGCCATTCTTCCAGTGCAGGTTCAGCGGCACCAGGGTATGGCCCTTTTGCTCGACTTTGCCGATCAGGCGGCGAATCTCGTCCTTGTGCAACAGCAGTTTCTTGGTGCGCACCGCGTCGGGTCGAATATGGGTGGAGGCTGTCCCGAGCGGATTGATCTGGCAGCCAATCAGGAACAGCTCGCCATTACGGATGACCACGTAACCATCGGTCAACTGCACCTTGCCCTCGCGCAAGGCTTTCACCTCCCAGCCTTCCAGCACCATGCCCGCCTCGAAACGCTCCTCGATGTGGTAATTGAAGCTCGCTTTCTTGTTGTCGGCGATGCGGGCGGGGAGAGCGGTTTTCGCGGGATTCTTCTTGTCGGTGGCCATGCGTCTGAATGTGGGGCTTTCCGCGCAAAATTACAATGGCGCGGCGGGGCAGCAAAGAACCCCCCATTCTATGAAAACTGTGAAGAAGTCCGTCCTGATCTGGTTCAGCCCGCAACAGATGTTTGATCTGGTCACGCGTGTGGCGGACTATCCGCAGTTCCTACCCTGGTGCGATCGTGCCCGCGTGATCGAGTCGCGTCCCGATGGCCTGACAGCCGAAGTCGGTATCGCCTTCAGCGGCCTGCACCAGGCCTTCACCACGCGCAACACCCACCAAAGCGGCCCGGATGGCAATAGCGTACACATGACCCTGGTGGATGGGCCGTTCTCCCAGCTTGACGGGCACTGGTCCTTCACGCCGGTCGGCGGCAGCGATGTGCACTGCAAGGTCGAGTTGACGCTGGAGTACGGCTTCACCAACGCCTTGCTGGGCAAGCTGGTCGGGCCGGTTTTCGACAAGATCGCCGGCACACTGGTCGATGCCTTCGTCAAGCGTGCCGAGCAGGTCTACGGCACGGCCTGAATGTCAGGCGCCAGAGCATGTCTTCCCTCACACCGCAGACGCCGGCCCAGGCGACCATCACCGTGGTCGTGGCGCAGGCACAGGCCGCGCGGCCTGTGCGTGAAAAGGTTTTGACCTTGCCTGCGGGCGCCACCGTGGCGCAGGCCTTGGCAGCCTGTGACTGGCCGGAGTTGACCGCGCAGAACCTGGGCGATCTCGCTGCCCACGGCATGCTCGGTCTCTGGGGTCGTAAGACCACGCTTGAGCAGGTGCTGCGCGCGGGCGATCGCGTCGAGCTCTATCGCCCCTTGCGGGTGGATCCGAAAGTGGCTCGGCGCGAGCGTTTCGCGAGCCAGGGCATCAAGCGCGCCGGCCTGTTTGCCCAGCGTCGGGCCGGCGGCAAAGCCGGCTACTGAGGTGGGCCAACGGCGAGGTTGTCGTCAGGGTCTTGCCGCCTCGGTGCAAAACCCGCCTGGGCGCGCGGGTACAATGCTGTTTTTGGAGCCCTAGAACATGCGCCTTCTCGGTAAAGCGCTCACCTTCGACGATGTGTTGCTGGTGCCAGCGTACTCCCAGGTCCTGCCCAAGGACACTTCCCTCTCCACCCGTTTCTCCCGCAACATCGCCCTGAACCTGCCCCTGGTCTCCGCGGCCATGGACACGGTCACCGAAGCCCGCCTGGCGATCGCCATCGCCCAGGAAGGCGGCATGGGCATCATCCACAAGAACCTGACAGCCGCCGAGCAGGCGGCTCAGGTCGCCAAGGTCAAGCGCTACGAATCCGGTGTGTTGCGCGACCCGGTGGTCATCAACCCCAACGCCACCGTGCGTCAGGTCATGCAGCTGTCCGACCAATTGGGCGTGTCCGGCTTCCCGGTGGTGGATAACGGCAAGGTGGTCGGCATCGTGACGGGGCGTGACCTGCGTTTCGAAACCCGTTACGACCTGCCGGTGCGCGAGATCATGACGCCGCGCGAGCGCCTGGTCACCATGCCCGATGGCACGACGCCTGGTGAAGCCAAGGCCCTGCTGAACAAGCACAAGCTGGAACGCCTGCTGCTCGTCAACGACGCCTTCGAGCTCAAGGGCCTGATCACCGTCAAGGACATCACCAAGCAGCTCAACTTCCCCAATGCCGCGCGCGATGCTGCGGGGAAACTGCGCGTGGGCGCGGCGGTTGGCGTGGGCGAGGGCACGGAAGAACGCGTGGAAGCGCTGGTCAAGGCCGGGGTGGATGCCATCGTGGTGGACACGGCCCACGGCCACAGCAAAGGCGTGATTGACCGCGTGCGCTGGGTCAAGCAGAACTACCCGCAAGTGGACGTGGTTGGTGGCAACATTGCCACCGGCGCGGCGGCGCTGGCGCTGGTCGAGGCGGGCGCGGACGCGGTCAAGGTCGGCATCGGCCCTGGCTCCATCTGCACCACGCGCATCGTGGCCGGTGTGGGCGTGCCCCAGGTCATGGCCATCGATGGCGTGGCCATGGCCCTGCAAGGCACGGGCGTGCCCTTGATCGCCGACGGCGGTATCCGCTACAGCGGCGATATCGCCAAGGCCATCGCGGCGGGCGCCTCCACCGTGATGATGGGCAGCATGTTCGCTGGCACCGAAGAAGCGCCGGGCGAAGTCATACTGTACGAAGGCCGCAGCTACAAGAGCTACCGCGGCATGGGCAGCATCGGCGCCATGCAGCAGGGCAGTGCCGACCGCTATTTCCAGGAGTCGACCGCCGGCAACCCGCAAGCCGACAAGCTGGTGCCAGAAGGTATCGAAGGCCGCGTGCCTTACAAGGGCTCGGTGGTCGCCATCCTGTTCCAGATGGCTGGCGGCGTGCGCGCCAGCATGGGCTACTGCGGCTGCGCCACCATCGAGGACATGAAGAACAGAGCCGAATTCGTGGAGATCACCAGCGCGGGCATTCGTGAAAGTCACGTCCACGACGTGCAGATCACCAAGGAAGCGCCGAACTATCGGGCGAATTAAGACGCCCTGAGACACCAGGCCCGAACCCCATCATGGTGTTCGGGCTTTCTGTTTTCAAAGTCATTTCAGTTCCAGCACCATGCAGCACCAGAAAATCCTCATCCTCGATTTTGGCTCCCAAGTCACCCAGCTCATCGCTCGGCGCGTCCGCGAGGCGCATGTCTATTCCGAAGTCCACCCCTGCGACGTGACGGACGCCTGGATCCGTGACTACGCCAAGGACGGTGCGCTCAAGGGGGTCATCCTCTCCGGCAGCCACGCCAGCGTCTACGAGGATACGACGGACAAGGCCCCGCAGGCCGTGTTCGAACTGGGCGTGCCGGTGCTGGGCATCTGCTACGGCATGCAGGCGATGGCCCACCAGTTGGGCGGCAAGGTCGAGGGCGGGCACAAGCGCGAGTTCGGTACTGCCGATGTCCGAGCGCATGGTCATACCCAACTTTTCAATGGCATCCAGGACTACGCCACGCCCGAGGGGCACGGCATGCTCAAGGTCTGGATGAGCCATGGCGACAAGGTGACCGAGCTGCCGCCGGGCTTCAAGCTCATGGCCTCCACGCCCTCCTGCCCGATCGCGGGCATGGCCGATGAAGCACGCGGCTTCTATGCCGTGCAGTTCCATCCTGAAGTCACGCACACGGTGCAGGGCCGGGCCATCCTGGAACGCTTCGTGCTCGACATCTGCAAGACCCGGCCCGACTGGGTGATGGACGGCCACATCGACGAGGCCGTGGCAGCGATCAAGCAACAGGTCGGAAATGAGGAAGTCATCCTCGGCCTGTCGGGCGGCGTGGACTCCTCCGTGGCCGCCGCGCTGATCCACCGCGCCATCGGCGACCAGCTCACCTGCGTCTTCGTGGATCACGGCCTCTTGCGCCTGAACGAGGGCGACATGGTGATGGAGATGTTCGCCGGCAAGCTGCACGCCAAGGTTGTGCGCGTGGACGCCAGCGAACTCTTTCTGCGCGAACTCGCGGGCGTGAGCGACCCGGAACAGAAACGCAAGATCATTGGTCGCCTCTTCGTGGACGTGTTCAAGGCCGAGGCAGAGAAACTGAAGGCGGCGCGCCCGGGTTCCAAGGGTGCGACTTTCCTGGCCCAGGGCACCATTTACCCCGACGTCATCGAGTCCGGCGGTGCCAAGAGCAAGAAGGCCGTCACCATCAAGAGCCACCACAACGTGGGGGGCCTGCCCGAGCAGCTGGGACTGAAGTTGCTGGAGCCGCTGCGTGACCTGTTCAAGGACGAGGTGCGCGAACTGGGCGTGGCCTTGGGCCTGCCGCACGACATGGTCTACCGCCATCCCTTCCCAGGCCCGGGTCTGGGCGTGCGCATCCTCGGCGAGGTGAAGAAGGACTACGCGGACCTGCTGCGCCGCGCCGACGCCATCTTCATCGAGGAACTGCGCAACTTCAAGGACGCGGAAACCGGCAAGACCTGGTACGAGCTGACCAGCCAGGCCTTCACCGTCTTCCTGCCCGTCAAGAGCGTGGGCGTGATGGGCGACGGCCGCACCTACGACTACGTCGTGGCCCTGCGTGCCGTGCAGACCAGCGACTTCATGACCGCCGACTGGGCCGAGCTGCCCTACGCGCTGCTCAAGAAGGTCAGCAGCCGCATCATCAACGAGGTGCGCGGCATCAATCGCGTGACCTATGACGTGAGCAGCAAGCCGCCAGCGACGATTGAGTGGGAGTGAGGCAGGAGGCCACAGCGTCCCCTTCAATTTCGATCGCCATCCGTCGAAGCATCTGCGTCGGCGTGATGCCTGGTCTGGTTTTAAGCAAGGCCTGACGGGGCGCTGCGCCTGTCGGATTGCCGCGCCGCTACCATCACGGCATGGCGACGCTGCACCGTCCTCCCGTCCCCGCGCTGCGCGCCCTGGTGGACTCCATCTGGGCGCACGACCCATCGCCCGGGGCACCCAGCTTGCCCGGTGCCCGCGAGCATGTGCTGCCCACCGGGGCCACGCACATCGCGCTGCGTATCGATGGCCCGCCCTTGCACATCTTCAAGCATGCCGACGATCTGCACGGCCAGGGATTGGGCCATGCCGTGGTGGGCGGTGCCCGCACGGTTTACCACCTGCGCGATGTGTCCCAGCCCTCGGCGTCGGTGGGCGCGATGCTGCGGCCGGGTGCGGCCCGCGTGCTGTTGGGCGTGCCGGAATCCGCGCTGGCCGGGCAGCACACACCGCTGGACCAACTCTTGCCAGTGGGCGAGGTGGAGGCCTTGTCCGAGCGCCTGCGGTCTTGTCGGGACGGGGCAGGGCGACTGGCCGTGTTCGAGCACTGGTTGTTGGTCCGGGCCCAGGGCCGGCCCGTGGCGCTGCATCCCGCTCTGGTCCAAGTGCTGCGGCGTCCCGGGCATCCTGAGCAACGGGCTGCCGATCTGGTGCGTGCCAGCGGTCTCAGCCACCGCCACTGCATTGCGCTGTTCCGCCAGGCCACCGGGCTCGCGCCACACGATTGGCTGGCCCTGCAGCGTTTCAACCAGGTGCTGGCGCTGGCCGCCCGACCCATGGAAACCTGGTCGGGCATCGCCGCAGCCACCGGCTACGCGGACCAGGCCCATCTGGCGAACAGCTTCCGTGACATCACGGGCATGACGCCCGGCGTCTGGCGGCGCCAGGCCGACCCGGCCACGCCGCGCCATGTCCCGCTTGCACCCCAGGTGCTGAGACCCTAGCGACGTTGAGATCGGCCGAGGTCAATTTGCTGCAAGACGCGGCGGCCTGCTCGCGCAAGAATGCTGCCTTACCGACCAGGAGTTGCCATGACCATCCACGAGCTGTACGCCTACCTGTGCGTGCGCGATGCACGCGCCGCGATCGATTTCTACACCCGCGGCTTTGGCGCGCGCGAACGGTTCCGCCTGACCGAGCCGGACGGCCGCGTCGGCCACGCCGAGATGGACTTCGGCGGCCACACGCTGATGTTGTCGGAGGAGTACCCCGAACTGGGCGTGCGCAGCCCCGAGGGCCTGAGTGCCCTGCCAGTCACGCTGCACCTGCACGTGGAGGACGCGGACGCGCTGATCGACCGGGTGGTGGCGGCCGGCGGCACCCTGGAGCGGGCGCCGCAAGACCATTTCTACGGCGAACGTTCCGGCACCGTGCGTGATCCCCTGGGCCATCGCTGGTTGATCGGGCACGCCATTGAAACGGTGACACCCGAGGAGATGCAGCGCCGCTACACCGCGCTGTTCAACACTTCGTCGGCGCCCCCACCGTCTGACGCACCCTCGAAAAGATAAGTTGGGAAAACCCGCACGCGACTCCCGTTACGGGTACCATGGGCCTGTTGATATGTGCAAGACCATCACTGCATCGGTCTTTATTCGCTTCCCCCGGATTTCTCCGGCGGCCGTGTCGAACTTCCTTCGATGATTTTCTTGGCATCTCTTCACCGGGCGTGTTCTTGCGTCCCGGCAACTTCGAAAGGAAATCAACATGACGACACAGACCGGAACCGTGAAGTGGTTCAACGAAGGCAAGGGCTTTGGCTTCATTGCCCCCGATCAGGGTGGCAAGGACCTTTTTGCCCACTTCCGTGAAATCCAAGGTGGCGGCTTCAAGACCTTGACCGAGAACCAACATGTGCAGTTCGAAGTCACCGAAGGTGCGAAGGGCCCGCAGGCCTCCAACATCCGTGCGGTGAGCTGAGGCGCCTTGGGCCTGATGGCCCAAGCACCTGGCGTGCACGGATCTCCCAAAGCGCGGCTTGTCCGCGCTTTCCCTTTTTGGAAGGCAGTGTTGCAATGAAAAATCTGCAGGAGGCCACCGAGCGCATCTGCGAGCTCAAAGGCAGTCTGGTCGCCCTGGATGCCTTGCTTCCCGCGCTGCTGGAAACACTGGCGCCGAACGACCACGCCGCCCTGGCACGCTCGTTCGAAGCGCACGCCGAAGCCGCGCGGACCGTCATGCTGAACACCACCATGTCGGACCACGTCATGGCCGCGTTCGAGCGGGACGTGGCCAGGACCCGCGCGGTGCTCGCCAGCATCGCACCGAGTGCCCTGACCACCGATCCCCGCCTTGCCGTCGAGGCGGTGTTGCTGACCACGACCCATATCCGGACCTACAACGGCACGCACCTGTCCACCGGAGCCAGTGGCTTTTTCTTTCGCCGTGACGAACGCCTGTTCCTGGTCTCGAACCGGCATGTCTTCATCGATGAACCGAGTGGCCACACCCCGGACCGCATCGAGATCGAATTGCACACCGATGCACGCGACCTGACGCGGTACGCGACTTTCTCGATCCCGCTGTATGGCAACGGTTTGGCGTTGTGGCGCCAAGCCGCCGACACGGCCGGCCCCGTGGACGTCGCCGTCATCGAGCTGCAGGCCAATCGCCTACCTGCAGGCACGGTGCTAGAGGCGTTCGATCCGTCGCATCTTGCGAATGAAGAGGAGGATGTGGCCATCGGGGACACGCTGATGGTCATCGGTTTCCCGCTGGGATTCCATGACACGGTGCATCACCTCGCCGTTGCCCGCAGCGCATCGATCGCCTCGGCGTATGGCGTGCGATTCCAGCAACAAGGGTATTTCCTGACCGATGCCAGGACCCACCGCGGCAGCAGCGGCGCGCCGGTGCTGCGCCGTAGGCGCCGCACCCGGGGCGCCAGTTCATCGCTGTCGCCCTGGCAATTGCTCGGGGTGCATTCCACCCGGATGGACATGCGTACACGGGATTTGCTCGAGGACGAATCTCTGGGGCTCAATTGCGCCTGGTACGCAGACGTGCTGATGACCTTGACCCACCCAGGCTGACGGGCGTGCCTGCAGCGCGCTACTGCCGCTGACATGTCACAGACTTGAGTTGCGGACCTCTTTTTTCGCCAGGACAACCCCCCATTACCCTCGGTTAAGCATGGGGAATCAGGAAATTTTTCTGGCGTAAACCCCAATCCTCGTTTTGAGGTTCGCACCTCAAAATTTCGGAATGTCAGCCAAACCAGAGACGCCGACCGGACGCGCCACGCTCAGCGACGTGGCCCGCGAAGCCCAGGTCAGCCTGGCCACGGCCGACCGCGTGCTGAACAACCGGGCCGGGGTCCACGCCAAATCCATTGCCCGCGTGCGCGAGGCGGTAGCGCGCCTGAACTACCGGCCCGACCCCGCTGCGGCGCGTCTGGCGCGCACGCGCTCGCACCGACTGTGTTTTGTGCTGCCCACGGGGGACAACCCCTTTGTTGCCCAATTGAACACCGAGTTGCACGCCAACCGGGTCTGGCTGGAAGATCACCGTGCCAGCGCCGAGACGCTGGAGGTCGATGTCTTCGAGCCCCAGCGCCTGGCCGACTTGCTGCGCTCCCTCAAGGACCGTTGCGAGACGGTGGTGGTGATGGGCCTGGACCATCCCCTGGTGCAGGGCGCCATCGATGAACTGGTCGAGCATGGCTGCGACGTGATCACCCTGGTCTCCGACGTGCCCCGTTCACGGCGTCACGCCTACGTGGGCATCGACAACGTGGCCGCAGGCCGCACGGCGGCCACGCTGATCGGCCGTTTCGTTGGTCGCATGGCGGGGGAGGTGGGTGTGATCGCCGGCAGCCTGTCCCTGCGCGACCACGCGGAGCGCCACCTGGGTTTCAACCAAGTCATGTCGGCCGAGTACCCACAGCTCACGGTGCTGCCCACCTTGCAGGGCAAGGACGCGCCCACGCTCAACGAGTCGCTTGCGCGCCAACTGCTGAGCGCACACCCGCAACTGCGCGCCATCTATTGCATCGGCGCCAGCAAGGGCATCTCCCTGGCCCTCAAGGCCGAAGGGCGGGCGCGGGACGTGGTGTTCGTGGGCCATGAGCTGACACCGGCCGCGCGCGCCGATCTGCTGGACGGCACCCTGGCCGCCGTGATCAACCAGGACCCGGGGCATGAAATCCGCTCGGCGCTGCGGCAGGCCCTGGCACGCTTGACGCATGAGTCGGTGCATGCCGACCAGGAGCGCATCCGCATCGACGTCTACGTGAAGGACAACCTGCCATGATCACGCTGGGCATCGATCTGGGCACCTCGGGCGTGAAAGCGCTGCTGCTGGAGGACGAACGGCAATTGGCCGTGGCGAGCGCGCCGCTGACGGTCAGCCGCCCGCACCCCGGCTGGTCCGAGCAGGCTCCTGCCGACTGGTGGCGCGCCACCTGTGAGTGCCTGGATGCGCTCAAGGCAGGGCACCCCCGTGCCCTGACGGCCGTGCGCGCCATCGGCCTGTCGGGCCAGATGCATGGCGCCACCTTGCTGGGGGCCGATGGCGCGGTACTGCGCCCTTGCATCCTCTGGAACGACGGCCGCAGCGAGGCCGAATGCATCGAGCTGGAACGGCCCGACTTGCAGCTGCGCCAGCGTGCCGGCAACCCCGCCATGCCCGGTTTCACCGCGCCCAAGTTGCTCTGGGTGCGCAGGCACGAGCCCGAGGTGTACGCGCGCGTGGCCAAGGTCCTGCTGCCCAAGGCCTGGCTGCGCTGGCAGCTGTGCGGTGAGTACGCCGAGGACCTGTCGGACGCATCAGGCACCCTCTGGCTGGACGTGGGTGCGCGGGCCTGGAGCGCCCCCTTGTTGGCTGCCTGTGGTCTGGACGAGCGGCACATGCCGCGCCTGGTCGAAGGCACGGCGCCGACCGGCCGCCTGCGCGCCGAATGGGTGGCGCGCTGGGGCTTTGAACAGGCGCCGGTGCTGGCCGGCGGCGCGGGCGACAACGCGGCCGGAGCGGTGGGTGTCGGCGCCGTCACGCCGGGCGACGCCTTTCTCTCGCTGGGCACCTCGGGCGTGCTGTGGGCCACCACGGCCGGCTTCGCGCCCGCGCCTGACCGGGGCGTGCATGCCTTCTGCCACGCCGTGCCCGGCACTTGGCACCAGATGGGCGTGATGCTCTCGGCCGCCGCCAGCCTGTCGTGGTGGGCGAGCGTCACCGCCTGCGCCGAGGCCGATCTGCTGCGGGACGTCGAGGCGGACGACCGCGCGAAAGTTGCTGCTGAAGGCGAGGGCGCCTGCTGGTTTGCCCCTTACCTGTCGGGCGAGCGCACGCCGCACAACGACGCGCTGCTGCGCGGCGGTTTTGTGCATCTGGCGGCCGGCACGCGGCGCGTCGACATGACCCGCGCGGTCCTGACCGGCGTGGCCTACGCCTTCCGCGACATGCGCGACGCGCTCGCCGCCGCAGGCACCCGCATCCCCGAGGCCGACCTCATTGGCGGGGGCGCGCGTTCGGACCTCTGGAACCAGACGCTGGCCGATGTACTGGGGCTGCCCCTGCATCAGGTGGCCGGCTCCCAGCATGGCTGCGCGCTCGGCGCGGCCAGGCTTGCGCGCGTGGCGGCCGACGGCGTGCGCCTCTTCAGCAAGCCGCTGCGCCAGCGTTCTTATGTGCCTGATGCGCCAAACGCGCGGCGCCACGACAGGGACTTCGCGCAGTGGCAGCAGCTGTACGGCCGGCTCCGGCACCTGCCGACGCCCACAGCTGACCTTTCATCTTTTTCTCCACCGACCACGGAACCCGCATGAAAAACGATCCTTCGGGCGCGCGGCGCCCCGCGTACTTCAGCTTCCCGAACACCCTGGTCTACCGGGGGCCGGACTTCGTGCCCAGCGCGCAGGAGCCCCTGGCCTACCGCTACTACGACAAGAAGCGGGTGGTGCTGGGCAAGACCATGGAGGAGCAACTGCGCTTTGCCGTGTGCTACTGGCACAGCTTCGGCTGGGGTGGGACCGATCCCTTTGGCGAGCCGAGCTTCCGGCGGCCCTGGCATGCGGCGGGTGATCCGATGGCACAGGCCGAACTCAAGGCCGACGTGGCGTTTGATCTGTTCCGTCTGGTCGACGCGCCATTCTTCACCTTCCATGACCGCGACATCGCGCCCGAAGGCGCCACGCTGGCCGAATCCAACGCCCAGGTGCGCCGCATCGGGGACGTGTTCGCGCGCAAGATGCAGGAGACCGGCGTGCGCCTGCTCTGGGGCACGGCCAACCTGTTCTCGAACCGGCGCTACATGGCGGGCGCGGCCACCAACCCGGACCCCGAGGTCTTCATGTACGCCGCGGCCCAGGTGAAGAACGTGCTGGAACTCACGCACGAACTCGGCGGCGCGAACTACGTGCTGTGGGGCGGGCGTGAAGGCTACGAGACCCTGCTCAACACCGACCTCAAGCGCGAGCTGGCCCAGCTCGGCCGCTTCCTGAACCTGGTGGTGGAGCACAAGCACAAGATCGGCTTCAAGGGCCAGATCCTGATCGAGCCCAAGCCCGCGGAACCGACCAAGCACCAGTACGACTACGACGTGGGCACGGTCTACGGCTTCCTGAAGGCCCACGGTCTGGAAAAGGAGGTGAAGGTCAACCTGGAGCAGAACCACGCGCTGCTGGCGGGCCACACCTTCGAGCACGAGATCGCGTTGGCGGGCGCGCTGGGCATCTTCGGTTCGCTGGACATGAACCGGGGCGACGAGATGCTGGGCTGGGACACCGACCAGTTCCCCAACAACCTGCCGCAGGTCGCGCTGACGATGTACGAGGTGCTGAAGGCCGGTGGCATTGGCCAGGGCGGCCTGAATTTCGACGCCAAGCTGCGCCGCCAGTCGATCGACCCGGACGATCTGGTCTGGGCCCACGCCACGGCCATGGACCTGTGCGCACGCGCGCTGCTGGTGGCCGAGCGCATGCTCAACGATGGTGCCTTGCCGCGCCACCTCCAGGAACGTTATGCCGGCTGGGACAGCGCCAGTGGCCGCGCCATCCTGCAAGGCCAACGTTCGCTCGACGAGTTGGCCCGCGAGGTCGAGGCGCGCAAGCTGGAGCCGCAACCGCGCTCGGGTCAGCAGGAACGCCTGGAGCACCTCGTCAACAGCTATTTCTGACCCCCAGCAAACAAGCAGCAACCCGCAGCAAGGAGCGAGACATGGCCACCAACATCAAGGGACCGGGCATCTACCTGGCACAGTTCGCAAGCGACACCGCGCCCTTCGATTCCTGGGCGTCGATCACGAAATGGGCCGGCGGCCTGGGCTTCAAGGGCGTGCAGATCCCTTCCTGGGACAAGCGCATCTTCGACCTGGAGAAAGCCGCCGCGTCGCAGACCTATTGCGACGAGGTGGCCGGGGTGGCGCGCGAGCACGGCGTGGCCATCACCGAGCTCGGCACGCACCTGCAAGGCCAGTTGGTGGCCGTGCATCCGGCCTACGACGAGGCGTTTGATGGCTTCGCGCCCGAGGCCGTGCGCAAGAACCCCAAGGCCCGGCAGGCCTGGGCGGTGGAGCAGATGAAGTTATCCGCCAAGGCCTCGCAGCGCCTGGGCCTCAAGAGCAATGTGAGTTTTCCGGGCGCCCTGGCCTGGCCTTTTCTCTATCCCTGGCCGCAACGTCCGGCCGGCCTGATCGACGCGGCCTTCGACGAACTGGCCAAGCGCTGGCTGCCGATCTTCGATGCCTTCGAAGACGCCGATTGCCACGTCTGCTTCGAGCTCCACCCGGGCGAAGACCTGTTCGACGGCACCACCTTCGAGATGTTCCTGGAACGCGTGCGGCACCATCCGCGTTGCTGCATCAACTACGACCCCTCGCACTTCCTGCTGCAGCAGCTGGACTACCTGGAGTTCATTGACATCTACCACGAGCGCATCAAGGCGCTGCACATCAAGGACGCGGAGTTCCGCCCCACCGGACGCCAGGGCGTGTATTCGGGTTACCAGCCCTGGGTGCAGCGCGCGGGCCGCTTCCGTTCGCTGGGTGACGGGCAGGTGGATTTCGGCGCCATCTTCTCCAAGATGGCCCAATACAACTACGACAGCTGGGCGGTGCTGGAATGGGAGTGCTGCCTCAAGCACCCCGAGGCGGGCGCGGCGGAAGGCGCGGTCTTCATCCGCGACCACATCATTCGCGTGACCGAGAAGGCCTTCGACGACTTCGCCGGGGGCCAGACCGACCCCGCGCAATTGCGCCGCATGCTGGGCCTGGCCAAGGAGGGTGCATGACCATCGAAGCCGGCACCCCCCAGGGCACGGCGCGCCGCCGTATCCGCCTGGGCATGGTGGGCGGGGGCGAGGGCGCCTTCATCGGCGCGGTGCACCGCATCGCGGCCCGCATCGATGACCACTACGAGCTGGTGGCCGGCGCGCTGTCGTCCACGCCCGAGAAGTCGCTGCGCTCGGCCGCCGCGCTGGGCCTGGCACGGGCCTACCCGGACTACCGCAGCATGGCGCGCGAGGAAGCGGCCCGGCCTGACGGCATCGAGGCCGTGGCCATCGTCACGCCCAACGACCAGCACGCGCCGGCCGCCCAGGCCTTCCTGGAAGCCGGCATCCACGTGATCTGCGACAAACCCGTCACGACCACGCTGGCCGATGCCCAGCGCCTGAGCGCGCTGGCCCAGTCGCGCGGGCGCCTGTTCGCCGTGACCTACAACTACTCCGGCTACCCCATGGTGCGCCACGCCCGGCGCATGGTGCGCGAGGGCGCCTTGGGCTCCATCCGCCTGGTTCAGGTGGAGTACGTGCAGGACTGGCTGACCGAACCGCTGGAAGCCACGGGCCAGAAGCAGGCTGCCTGGCGCACCGACCCGAAGCGCTCCGGCGCGGGCGGCTGCGTCGGCGACATCGGCACCCACGCCTACCAGCTCGCTGGTTTCGTGACGGGTCTGCAGCCCACCCAGCTCTGCGCCGAACTCAGCACCTTCGTGCCGGGCCGCGCGCTGGACGACAACGTGCAGGTGATGCTGCGCTACGCCAACGGTGCGCGCGGCCTGCTCTGGGCCAGCCAGGTAGCGCCCGGCAACGAGAACGGGCTGCGCTTGCGCGTCTACGGCGACAAGGGCGGGCTGGAGTGGCGGCAGGAACATCCGAACCAGTTGCACTGGTCGCCCTTTGGCCAGCCGACCCAGACCATCGCGCGCGGCACGGGCGCCGCCAATGGCGATGCGGCGCGTGTCACGCGCCTGCCTTCCGGCCACCCCGAAGGCTATCTGGAGGGCTTCGCCACCGTCTACAGTGAGATCGCGCAGGCCCTGCATGCCGCGCGCGAAGGCAAGGCCGCGCCCGCGGACGTGGTGTTCCCCACCATCGCCGACGGTGTGCATGGCATGGCCTTCATCGAGGCAGCCGTGCGCTCGGCCACCGAAGGCGCGCGCTGGGTGGAGGTGCGGGCGTGAGCCTGCACGTGCGCTTCCATGAGGTCGTCAAGGACTACGGCCCGGTCCGGGTGCTGCACGGCGTGAGCTTCGAGCTGGCAGCCGGCCGCCTGGTCGGGCTGCTGGGGGAGAACGGCGCGGGCAAGTCCACGCTGATGAAGATCCTCTGCGGTTATGAAGCACTCAGCGGCGGTGGGCTGGAAGTCGATGGCAGCAGGCGGCATTTCAGGAACTCGCGCGAGGCCGAAGACGCCGGCATCGTGCTGATCCACCAGGAGTTCAACCTGGCCGATGACCTGACGGTGTCGCAGAACATCTTCCTGGGCCGTGAACCGAGACGCGGCCTCTTGCTGGACGAGGCACACATGCGCCGCGTCACGCGCGAGGTCCTGCAACAGGTGGGCCTGAACGCCGACCCCGACACGCGCGTGCGCGATCTGATGGTGGCCGAGAAGCAACTGGTCGAGATTGCCAAGGCGCTCTCGCGCCAGGCGCGCCTGCTGGTGATGGACGAGCCCACGGCCACACTCACGCCCACCGAGGCGCAGCGCCTGTTCGAGGTGATCGCGCGGCTGCGCGGCCAGGGCGTGACCATCGTCTACATCTCGCACAAGCTGGACGAGGTGGAGCGCCTCAGCGACGAGATCGTCGTGATGCGCGACGGCCGCTTCGTCGCGCGCGGCCCCACCGCCGAGCACAGCCGACCCCAGATGGCCCAGCTCATGGTCGGCCGCGAGCTCTCCGACATGTTCCCGCCCCGCAATCCGCCGCCGCCAGCCGCGCCGCTGCTGTCGGTGCGGCATCTGAGCGTGCCCGGCTGGGCCCGGGACGTGAGCTTCGACGTGCGGCCCGGCGAGATCCTGGGCTTCGCCGGCCTGGTCGGGGCCGGGCGCACCGAGTTGTTCGAGGCACTGCTCGGCCTGCGCCCCATCAGCGGGGGCGAGGTTCAGTTCGACGGACAGGTGGTCCGTTTTCGCAATCCGCGCGCTGCGGCGCGCGCCGGCCTGACCTACCTGAGCGAGGACCGCAAGGGCCGCGGCCTGCACATCCGCATGTCACTGCAGGAGAACCTGACGCTGATGGACCTGGATCGCCACGCGCGGCCCTGGCTCGATCTGCAATCGGAGCGCCGCGCGCTGGCGCAGGCCATGGTCAATTTCGGCATCCGGACCGGGTCGCAAGACATTGCCGCGGGTGCCTTGTCCGGCGGCAACCAGCAGAAGCTGGCCATGGCCAAGGTGTTGCAGCCCGATCCGCGCGTGGTGGTGCTGGACGAACCCACGCGTGGCGTGGACGTGGGCGCCAAGCGCGACATCTACTTCCTGGTCCAGCGGCTCGCGGCCCAAGGCCGCGCAGTGGTCGTGATCTCCTCCGAGCTGATGGAGCTGATCGGGCTCTGCCATCGCGTGGTGGTGATGCGCGCCGGCGCCGTGCAGGCCACCCTGGATTCGGACCACCTGACCGAAGAGGAGCTCATCGCCCATGCCACCGGCACACACTGACACCATGACACTGCTGCAACCCGCTCGCCAACCCGACGCCACGACCGACCCGCATGTGCAGGGCGGCAACAAGATGGGGATCCTCCTGCGCCGTCATCTGCGCGAAGCGGGGCCTTTCATCGGCCTGCTGCTGCTGTGCATCGTCGGCACCTTGCTCAACAGCGACTTCGCGACCTGGGACAACGCGATGAACGTGCTGACCCGCACGGCCTTCATCGGCATCATTGCCGTGGGCATGTGCTTTGTCATCATCTCGGGCGGCATCGACCTCTCGGTGGGTTCGATGGCGGCGCTGATCGCAGGTTGCATGATCATGGTGATGAACGGGGTGGCACCCCTGGTCGGCAGCCCGGTGCTCGCGGTGTTGGTGGGCATGGCCGTCGCGGTTGCGCTGGGCGCGGCCTTTGGCCTGGCGCATGGGGTGCTGATCACCAAGGGACGGATCGAGCCCTTCATCGTCACCCTGGGAACGCTGGGCATCTTCCGCGCCTACCTGACCTATTTTTCCAACGGCGGCGCGCTCACGCTGGACAACGCCCTCGGCGACGTCTACGGCCCGGTCTATTACGGAGCCTGGCTGGGCGTTCCCATCCCGATCTGGGTCTTCCTCGCGGTGGCCTTGGTCGGCGCGCTGCTGCTCAACCGCACGCGCTATGGGCGCTACGTGCAGGCCATCGGCTCCAACGAGCAGGTCGCGCGCTACGCCGCCGTGGCGGTGGACCGCGTCAAGATCCTGACCTACGTGCTGCTGGGCGTCTGCGTGGGCATCGCCACGCTGCTCTACGTGCCCCGGCTGGGTTCGGCTTCGCCCACCACGGGCCTGCTCTGGGAACTCGAGGCCATCGCGGCCGTCATCGTGGGCGGCACCGCCCTCAAGGGCGGCCAGGGCCGCGTGGCCGGCACCGTGATTGGCGCCGTGCTGCTGTCGGTCATCGGCAACATCCTCAACCTCACCAGCATCATCAGCGTTTACCTGAACGCGGCGGTGCAGGGTTTCGTGATCATCGTCGTGGCCTTCCTTCAACGTGGGCGACGATGAGCCTGCGGCCGCGCAGCCTCCAGGGCGGCGGGCCATCTTTGCGTTCCAAGAACTTATTACCTAGGAGACAACATGAATCGACGTCTTTTCTCGGCCATCTCACTGGCCGTGTGTGCCCTGATGACCGCGCCCGCGTTCGCTCAGAACAAGATGGTGATGGGCGTTTCCGTCCCGGCGGCGACCCATGGCTGGACGGGTGGGGTGGTGTACTGGGCCAACCGCACCAAGGCCGAGCTTGAGAAGCAGTACCCCGGTTCCACGGTGATCGTGCGCACCGCGAGCTCCGCGGCCGAGCAGGCCAACCAGGTCCAGGACCTGCAGACGGTTAACAAGATCAACACCCTGGTGATCCTGCCCTTCGAGTCCGCACCGCTGACGCGCCCCGTGGCGCAGGTCAAGGGCAAGGGCGTCTTCGTGACGGTGGTGGACCGCGGCCTGACCGACACCAAGGCACAGGACGCCTATGTGGCCGGCGACAACCCCGGCTTCGGCAAGGTGGCGGGCGAGTACATGGCGAAGGAAATGGGCGGCAAGGGCAACCTCGTCATCCTGCGCGGCATCCCCACCGTGATCGACAACGAGCGCGTGGACGCCTTCAACGCGGTCATGAAGCAGAACCCCGGCATCAAGGTGCTCGACGCCAAGCACGGCAACTGGAACCGTGACGACGCCTTCAAGGTCATGCAGGACTTCCTCACGCGCTTCAAGCAGATCGACGCCGTCTGGGCTTCGGACGACGACATGGCCGTGGGCGTGCAACGCGCCATCGAACAGGCCAAGCGCAGCGACGTGAAGCTGGTCGTCGGCGGCGCCGGCGCCAAGGACTACATCAAGAAGGTCATGGACGGCGACAAGCTGGTCCGGGCCAACGTGACCTACTCGCCGAGCATGATCGCCGACGCGATGAAACTCACCGCCGAGGCGCGCGTCTCGGGCAAGACGATGCCAGCGCGGACCATCATTCCTTCGGTGCTGGTGACCAAGGACAACGCGGCCAAGTACTACTTCCCCGATTCGCCGCACTGAGCGGGGTCCTGTGGTGCGCCGGCCTGGACCGGCGTGCCGTCCAGCTCGGGTGGCGCCGGGCCGCCGGGCCAGCTGTCTAGAATGCGCGCACCAAGACAAAGGATTCGTGATGGCCTTGCGTGACTATCTGGGCGAGCAGATTCTGGGCGTGCTGGCCTCCTACCAGGCGAGCGGCATCGTGCACCACATCTGTGTGGTCTACCCACGCCGCGACAACCAGCTGCAGCTCTTCATTCCCAAGGGCCATGCGCTGGCCCAGGGTTCCCTGGTGACACTGCACCTGGACAACCGGACCGGGGTGGACGAGCTGGACGCCGAGCTGCGCGTCTACCGGGCCTCGTACAAGGGCCGGGTGCAGGCGGTGGACGAGAACTGGGCCACGGTGACGCCGGTCGAGTTCAGCCTGATCCACGGCGTCAAGGTGGTCGAAGCGCAACGCGAGCCGGGTTACGAATTTCCGGCCGATCCACGCCCCTCGCGCACATTGGCCGCTTCACCACTGGCTCGCATTCCAGTGCCCGAAGACAAAGACCATCACAACAAGATCGGCGTTCTGACCACGCTGACCCCCGCGCAGCCACACACCACGGTGATGGCCTTCCTCTCCTCGGAAGACGACGATGTCTTCATCATCACGCGGCCCGGCACCTTCAAGTCTCAGGTGCTGAAGCGGGAGTCACGCTGCTTCTTCACCATCGATGAACGCGCCAAGTTCACCTTCGACCAGTCCATCCATTGGAACTACACCATCCTGGAAATGCAGGCCTACATCGTGCCGCGCACTGCGCCCGAGTACGAGCCGCTGCGCGCCCAGTTCATCCTGAAGAACCCCTGGGAAGCGGCCTTCTTCCTGGAGACCGATATCGAGATGTTCCACCTGCGGCACCAGGCCGTGGTCTGCGTGGGCGAGGCGCGCTGAGCGCGCGACTCACCCCGTCCGCAAGGCCTCCATCACTCCCACGGTCGCCAGGAAGAGCTCGGGCGCCAGCGTGCTTTCCGCTGAGTTCAGCAGCGAAGGCAGGCTGTTCATGCCGGGGGTGGGCAGGGCCGGGTTGGCGGAATCCGCAGGCGCGGCATTCCCTTCCGGACGAGGCGGCGAGCCGGCCCGAACCTGGTAACGCAGCAAGTGCAGACCGGCCTGGGCCAGCGCGGCGCTGACGGCGGGGCGCAACTGCAGCAAGGTGGCGACGGCGTCGGCCTGCTCGGCGTGGAAGTCCACGGTGACCTGCTGTTCATCCACGCGCACATCCACCCAGAGCGGACCATGGACCGGGTGCTTGAAGCACAGGCGCAGCATGCGCGCGCGGGTGGGCTGGCGGGCGGCCTGCCCACCCTCCATTTTTTCTTCCTCGCGCGGCAGCACCCAGAAGGTCAGGGGCAGGGTGTTGTTCCAGACATAGGTATGGAACATCCAGAGCTGCGGCAGCAGCAGCGCAGGGTTGGACGCCTGGGCCGTGGGGCCCCACAAGGCGGAATGCAGTCCGTCGTCTTGCCGTGTTTCGTCAGGTGTCATGGCCTGCAGCAGGGCCAGCGAGGCGGCCATGGCGGCGGCGTCCGCGGCGGCAGCAGGACGCCCGGCGCCCGGCGGCGTTGGCGCAAAGGCCAATCCTTGAACTTGGCGCAGGCGTGCGAGCACCAAGTGGCGCCAGGCCTGGGCCAGTACCCAGATATCGCCCCCGAGTCCCTGACCCTGGAAGACGCGTTGCAGCAGGAACTGGTCCAGGTCTGGCGCGGCGGAAGCGGCCTCGCCATCCGCGTCTGCCATCCGGGCCTGGGCCAGGTCGAGGCTGGCGGTCGCGCGGGTGGGCACGACGGACTGAGGCTGCGCAGGCATGAGCAAGGCACCGCCATGCATCGCCAACTGGAATTGGGACTGCCCCCCGGCACCTGAACCTGCAGCGTCTGTCCGATCTGCAGGTTCATGCCGGGCGCGACGCTCGTACTCAACTGGAAGAGCCGCCCGTCCGCGCTGCGGCCGTTGAAGACTTCGTTCGCACCCGCGCCGCTGCGACTCTCGATGCGCAGTGCCAGCACTTCGCCCGGTTTGGCATTGGCACTCGCGCTGCCCAGCGTGGCAGCGCGCGGCAAAGGCGGTGCCGCGTTGCCGGTGGAGATGCGGTCGGTGGCCATGGAGATGAAGATCTGCGAAGGTGGATGCTCGGGGCAATGGAACAAATTAGGCAGGCCTCAGCCCGTCCAGTGTTCCTGGCGATGGATGACATAGGGCGGGGGCGCATAGTCCCCCGCGATGGGCATGTCCCAGTTGCCTAGGGTGGTGCGAAGCCCTGCAGCCTGGGCCCGCACCGCCGCGCCATAGGCCGACACCACCTGATCGGCTGCCTGCAGCAGCAGCGGATCCTGCACCGCCGTGTTGGCCTTGCCCCGAATCTGCACCATGTGCCAATCACCGTCGTGGCCGCGTTGCACTTCCAGTGTCGCGACGCGTCGTCCTTGCGCGGTTCCTTGGCGCAAGGAAAACACCCGCGTGCCCCCGCTGGCGCAGGCGTTGGCGTAGCTGCCGATGCAATGACGCTGCTCCAGTCCTTCCTCGGCCAACAGGTAGCCGCAGTCCAGTTCGACCGCGACATAGGCGCCGCTCTGGTAACGGGGCAGCAGGGCAGCCCAGCGCAGGTCCTTGGCCGGGTCCACCCCGATCAGCAAGGCACGGTGCCAGGCGTCCGAACGGCGGCACAAGGACGCCCAGGTCGCGCCCTTGAGCACCGCCGTGTGCGCATAGACGAAGTCCGACACATCCTGCGCCTCATGGGCCAGGTTCGCCTCCTGCTCGGGCGAGAGGCGTGCACGCACGAGGGCACGCAGGAAGATGCGGGCGTTTTCCTCGCGCATGGCTTCGGGGCGGCCGCGCGTGCGGTCCAGGATGCGCTCCACGCCCCGCAAGGCCGGCTGGCAGCGGGCGATCGTCAAGGGCTCGTGCTGCAGACTGCCCGCCAGCAGATTGATGAAATGCGTGAAGCCGCGCAGGATGCGCGCCGAGGGCGGAAAGAACTGCAGGATGGCGCGCAGCACGGCGTTGTCCTGCTTGATCAGAAAACGCCAGCCCTGCACGCGCATGCCGCCTTCCAGGAAACAGGCGCGCAAGGCGTCGAAGAAGGCGGGGCCATCGCGTGGGCTCAAAGCCAGGTTGAGGCCCGCATGCGGGTTCAGGCCCAGCGCCAGCAGCGGCAGGCCACCGGTTTCCACCTCGGCCCCGGCGTCGGTTCGGGCATCGGCCGCGAACGGCAGACGGGGCAGATGCGTCGCGACCCGCGCCGTGTGGCCCAGACTGGCCCCGGGGCCATGGATGGCGAGGGTCAAGGCAAGCACCTCGGGGGCCAGCGCCTGGCGCAGCCAAGCGCCGCAATGCGGGTCGTCCAGTCGCAGTTCACTGACCTGGCGCACCGTGGCACGCAGGCCCGCGCGCTCCAGCAGCAGGCTCGCGTGGCCAGCCGTCAGATGCAGGCGAGCCAGCCAGACTTCGTCCCCCGTACCCGCGGCGCTTGCGCCCAGAACCGGGAAGGGGGGCGACAGGTGGCTGCGCGCGGGGTCCCGCAAGGGCAGCAAGGGATCAATGCCGTCGGAGTAAAAATTCTGGTGCAGCAGGCCCTGCAGGGCCGACACGTCAGTCGCCGAGAGCTTGCGCGCATGGGCCAAGGGCAGGCTACAGCAAGGCGGGGCCAGCTCGGTGCCCATGTCGCGCCAGGCGAAACGGGCATGGCGGTTGATGTAGATCTGCAGCTCACCCGTGCCGCGGTCCGCGTCGAGGTCGAGCAGGAAACCCCAGGGCACATCGGCGCAGGCGTCGATGCTCGCGGCGGGCATGTAGGGGAACCCGGCGTGCCAGCCTTCCAGATCGGGGAAGGCCGCGAAGGCTTCGGCCCAGGTCGGCGGCTGGCAACTTTCGCCCAGGTGGTCCTCGAAGAAGGCCAGCAGGATGGCGCGCTCTTTGTCCTCCAGTTCGGCGGTATAGCGCCCCAGCGCCACGTCCACGGTCTTGAGGATGCCCGCATAGGCGTGCAGGCGCGCATCGCTGACGCTGCGCAACCAGGCCAGCAGGCTGGTCAGCACGCTCTCGCAACCGCGTTCGCCATGCAGGCGCAACAGCTTTTTCTCGCCGCCGATCCGCAAGCCCACCAATGCGCCACTCATGCGCTACATTCTGCCCGCATGTACCTGCCGCCGCAATTCAGATCCGAGGACCGGTCGCTCGCGCTAGCGCTGATGCGCGAGCATCCGTTCGCCAGCCTCATCAGCACCGACGACGAAGGCTTGCCTTACGTGACCCATCTGCCGCTGCACGGGGTGTCGGACACGCAGGCGGAAGGCGAGGCACTGTGCCTGCTGGGCCACGTGGCCAAACCCAATCCGCACTGGCGCTACCTGCAGGCCCGGCCCCGGGCACTGGTCACCTACCTGGGGCCGCATGCCTATATGTCGCCCCAGGTCTACCCGGACGAACAACGGGTGCCGACCTGGAACTACCTGGCCGTGCATTGCACGGTGGAGGCCACGCTGATCGAGGACGCCGAGGCCAAGGATGCCTTGCTCAAACGGCTGATCGGCGACCATGAGCCAGCGTATGCGGCCCGCTGGCGTGGCCTGGACCCGGACTTTCAGCGCAAGATGCTGAACGGCATCGTCGCCTTTGAACTGCGCGTGACCGCGCTGCAGTGCAAGCTCAAACTCAACCAGCACCGGCCCGAGGCGCATGCCGCCATGCGCGCGGCTTACGCGGCCGGCAACCCCGATGAACAGGGCCTGGCGGCCTGGATGGACCGGCTGGGCTTGCACGGACCGGCATGAACTCCGACCAGGACTTCATGCGACTCGCCCTGGACCAGGCGCGACAGGCCGCCCAGGCGGGTGAGGTGCCGGTGGGGGCCGTGCTGGTCCACCAGGACCCGCGCAGCGGCGGCCGCCGCGTGCTCGCCACTGGACGCAACGCGCCCATCGCCGACCATGATCCGACGGCGCACGCCGAAATGCAGGTCTTGCGGGCCGCAGGTCTGGCCCAGGGCAACTACCGGCTCGACGACTGCACGCTCTATGTGACGCTGGAACCTTGCCCCATGTGCGCGGGGGCCATGCTGCACGCGCGCCTCAAGCGCGTGGTCTATGGCGCAGCCGATCCCAAGACCGGCGCGGCGGGCTCGGTGCTGAACCTGTTCGCGCACCGGCAGCTCAACCATCGGACCGAAGTCCAGGGCGGCGTGCTGGCCGAGGACAGCGGCGCAATGCTGCAGGACTTTTTCCTGCAACGCCGCCGAGAGGCGCGGCAAGCCGCGCAACAGGACCCCGCGCGCTTTCCCCTGCGCGAGGACGCGCTGCGCACGCCCGAGCACCGTTTTGCCGATCTGCCCGATTTCCCCTGGCCCCCTCGTTACCTGAATGATCTGCCGTCCCTGGCGGGCCTGCGCCTGCATTACCTGGACGAAGGGGGGCAGGGGGACACGCCGGTGGAAGGCGAGGCAGGGAACTCAGAAGCGTTGGCTGGTGCGACCGCAACCCCGCGCTTCACTTGGCTCTGCCTGCACGGGCAGGGCGATTGGAGCTACCGCTACCACGCGCTGATTCCGCAATTGCTGGGCCAGGGGCACCGCGTGGTCGCGCCCGACCTGATCGGCTTCGGCCGCAGCGACAAGCCCAAGAAGGAGGGCGCGCACAGCCTGGACTGGCACCTGCAGGTGCTGCGGGAATTGGTCGAACGGTTGGACCTACGGCAGGTGGCGCTGCTGCTGCCGGGCGAAGCGAGCGACCCGGTCGCCGAGCTGGGCCGGCGCTGGGCCCGGGCCGAGCCGGGGCGGCACCTGCAGACGCACTGCGCGGCGCCGGCGGCCATGCCGGACGAATCGCAAGAAGCACACGCCTGGGATGCGCCGTTTCCCGACGCCGGGCATCGTGCCGCGCCACGCGCCTTTGCGACCTTCAAGGCATCCGACTGAGTTGCCACGATCGGCGGGATGCTGCTCATGGAGGCGGGGCGACGGTTACCACCACCGATAATGGCCGCGGCATGAGCAAACACATCTACATCTACTCTCCCTCCGGCGCGGTGCGCGACAAGGCCGCTTTCAAGCGTGGCATCCAACGCCTGAAAGCCCTGGGCCCGGGCCTCGGCACCGACATCGAAGTGGAAATCGACGAAGCCGCCCTGGCCAGCCAGCAACGCTTCGCGGGCGACGACGCCATCCGGCTGGCCGCCATCCGCCGCGCGGCGGCCAGCGGTGCGGACGTGGCGCTGATCACGCGTGGTGGCTATGGCCTGACGCGCATCCTGCCCGACCTGCCCGTGAAGCAAATCCACAAGGCCATCGAACGCGGAACCGCTTTCGTGGGCCTGAGCGACTTCACGGCCTTTCAGGCTGCGGTGTTCGCGGCCCAGGCCCAGCACCCGGGACAGGGTGGCGGCATCACCTGGGCCGGCCCCGCCCTGCTGGAGGCCTTTGGCGGGGAAGGGGCGCCGGACGAGATCACACAAGCCTGTTTCGAAGACCTGCTGCTGGGGCAGGGCGAAGGGACGGGTTGGCGGCTACCCAAAACCCCCCCGCTGATCAGGATGCCGCCGGAGCCTGGCAGGCGCGCCTTCTGCAGCGCCTGGAGGCCAGTGACGGGAAGAAAAGCAATCGGCTGGCCATCGAACACGCGCCCCTGTGGGGCGGCAACCTGGCCGTGCTGGTGTCTTTGCTGGGCACGCCTTATTTCCCGTCCGCTGCCCAGACGGCGGGCGGCCTCCTGTTCCTGGAGGACGTGGGCGAGCATCCCTACCGCATCGAGCGCATGCTGACCCAGTTGCTGCACGCTGGCATCCTGGGCCGGCAACAGGCCATCTTGCTCGGCCAGTTCACCGACTACAAGCTCACGGCGCACGACAAGGGCTTCAAGCTGCAAAGCGTGGTCAACTGGCTGCGCAGCCAGCTCAAGGTGCCGGTGCTGACCGGTCTGCCGTTCGGTCATGTGCCCACCAAGGTGCTGCTGCCGGTCGGGGCCTGCTGCGATCTGCTGGTGGAAGGACGCGATGCCTTGCTGGTCTGGGGCCATGCGCATGGCCACGCCGATCATGATGGTCACGACCATCATTGATCATTGAAAATCAATGATTTGCCATACTTATTGAAAGTTTCACATGAGATTTTTCGGACCCTGGCAGACGGCATCAGCGGAACTGGGGCGCGGAACCAGGTGACCGGACCGTGGCCCATCTTGCATAAAAAAAACGCTTGCAAAGTTCGACCAGGGCCAGATAAGTCACCACCATGCCCAGCAGCCAGACGAAGAACACCGCCGGTGCTTGCTCGAACTGGAACAGGCGCCCCAGCGGCGTGAAGGGCAGCAGCAAGGCCAGCGCCACGACGCCCAATGAACTGGCGATTAGCGCGGCGCTTGGGCGGCTCGCCCAGGGCTTGCCCCTGGTGCGGATCACGAAAATCACCAGCACCTGGGTGATCAGCGATTCCATGAACCAGCCGGTCCGGAACAGGCCATCGTCTGCCTGGAATACCCACAGCAGAATGCAGAAGGTCAGCACATCAAAAGCGGAACTGATCAGTCCGAACAGACCCATGTAACGCAGGATGAAGCCCATGTCCCAGTTGCGCGGGCGGCGCAGGTCCGACGGATCCACGAGGTCCAACGGGATGGTGGTCTGCGCCAGGTCGTACAGCACGTTGTTCAGCAGGATTTGCGATGGAAGCATGGGCAGAAAGGGCAGGAACAGCGAGGCGCCGGCCATGCTCACCATGTTCCCGAAATTCGAGCTGGTGCCCATCATGGTGTACTTCATCACGTTGCCGAATGTGCGCCGACCTTCCTGAACACCGGCGTGCAGCACCGAGAGGTTGTGCTCCAGCATCACGATGTCGGCCACTTCGCGCGCCACATCGGCGGCGGAATCGACCGTGAGGCTCACATCGGCGGAGAGCAGCGCCGGCGCGTCGTTGACGCCATCGCCCAGATAACCCACCACGTGGCCCATGGCTTTGCAGGCAAGGATCACCCTGTTTTTCTGCGCCGGATTGACCCGGCAGAACAGGGTGGTGCGACCGACCCTGGCCCGAAGCGCGGCCTCGTCCATCTGAGCGATCTCCTGGCCGGTCAAAACCCCCACGACCGGCAGCTTGAGCAAGGCGCACAGATGCAGCGTCACCCGTTCGCTGTCGCCCGTGAGGATCTTCACGTCCACGCCACTGCGTGCCAGGGCATGCAGCGCGGTCCCCGCGTCCACCTTGGGAGGATCGATGAAGGCGCAAAATCCCGCGAAGATCAGTTCATGCTCGTCGCTCACGTCGGCGTGCGTGTGATCGGCGGCCACCGCGCGCCAGGCGACACCCAGGACGCGCAAGCCTTCCCGCTCCAGGGTCTGGTACTGTGCTTGCAGTGCCTCCCGGGCGCTCCCGTTCAGAAGCGATGAAGAGCGTCCCTCGCCGTCATCCTGCTGGCTGCACAGCGCCAGCACATCTTCGGGCGCCCCCTTGACCACCAGGCAGCGCGTGTCCGCGCGCTCGACCAGCACGGAAACGCGCCGCCGCTCGAAATCGAACGGTACTTCGTCCACCTTGCGCCATCCCGACACATCCACCTCGCCAGCCAGGATGGCATCGTCGAGCGGGCTGCGCACACCACTCTCGAAGATGCTGTTGAGGTAGGCCAGCCTGCGCAGGTGCGGCGTGTCGTTGCCGTTCACGTCGACGCACCGTTCCAGGCGGATCCTGGCCTCGGTCAAAGTCCCCGTCTTGTCCGTGCACAGCACATCCATGGCGCCCAGGTTCTGAATGGAGGCCAGCCGCTTAACGATGACCCGCTGACGGGCCATGCGCATGGCGCCACGCGCCAGCGTGACCGAGACGATCATGGGAAGCATCTCCGGCGTCAGCCCTACCGCGAGCGCGACCGCAAAGACAAAAGTGTCGAGCACGGGGCGGTGCAGCAACAGATTGACGAGCATCACGAACAGCACCAGCATGACGGTGATGCGCATGAGCAGGAGGCCGAAACGGTGCATGCCGAGCGCAAAAGCCGTCGGCGGTGGTTCGACCAGGAGGCTGTGCGCCATCTCGCCCATGACCGTGGCGCTCCCCGTGCACATGATCAGGATGCGGGCACTTCCACTGACCACGACGCTGCCCATGAAAACCGCGTTCCGCGCCTGTTGCAGCTCCGTGGCCTCACGCTCCAGCACGCCGGGGTGCTTTTCCACCGGATAGGACTCGCCCGTCAGCAGGCTCTGGTTCACAAAGAAGTCACGGGCCTCCACCACAAACCCGTCTGCGGGCACGCGGTCACCTGCGGCAAGAAGCACCACATCCCCAGGCACAAGCGCGGTGACCGGGATCTCCCGTGGATGCCCATCCCGCAGCACGTGGGCGCGCAGCGCCACGGATTCGCGCAGCCGATCGGAAGCGTGGATGGCCCGATGCTCTTGCAGAAAATCCAGGGTGATGCTCAGCGTCACCATCAGCAGGATGATCAGGAAATTGGCGATATCACCCGTGGCCGCCGACACCACGCTGGCCGCGAGCAGGACGAGGATGAGAGGGTTGCGAAAGCGCGCGAGCAGTTGGGTCAGGGCGAGGTGACGCGGACCTTTCCGGAAAGCGTTCGCCCCGTACTTCGCCAATGCCTCGTCCGCCTGCGCGCCCGACAGGCCCTGGGCGGCAGCCGGCGGCGGCCTCAGCCACCAAGCTGACGTCGCGTCTGTTACAGGGTCTGTCATTGCGACCGCTCCTGCGGGCGACGGTAGGTGTCTGAACATATCGTCCTGCGTGGGCAACGCGCGGAAAGTTACACCTTAGCGGCGGGTGGCTACCCCTGCTTGCGCGAAATCAACTTCTGCTCCTGCATGGGCAGGGCTAACGCCACAATCTTTGATGTAGCGCAAGAAGCCACCCGGGTGGACGACCTACTCTGTGCACAAATTCTCCTCTTCCCGCAAGGAGCTTTCATGCAAACGCCTCGTTCCATCCTTCTCCACATCGACAGCTCTCCGCAATCGGCATCTCGCATCAGGGTTGCGCGCCAGATCGCGGAAGATTTCGATGCCGAGGTCACTGCCCAACCGTGCATGCTGACCGCGCTGGCGCGGTATCCCTATGCGATGGCGGGCGCTGCGGTCGCCGCGGAATTGCTCCTGGCACTGGACCAGGAATGGCTGGACAAGACACGCGCCGCCTTTGTCCAGGCCGCCGGCGATTCCCCCGGCTGCGGTGGGCCGAGCCTCTGGCGGAAGGCCCGTGGGGCTTCGCGGCCAAGGCCCTGTATGCGGACCTGATGATCCTGGGGCAAAGGATGGCGGACGCCCCGGACAGTGGGGCCTTGCCCGCGGACTTCCTGCCCAGTGTGCTGCTGCAGAGCGGACGGCCTGCGCTCATCCTGCCCCATGCCGGCGAATTCGCCGCCGTCGGGCGCACCGTGCTGGTGGCCTGGAAAGAAAGCCGGGAGGCCGCTCGCGCGGTGTCTTCCGCCTTGCCCTGGTTGCGGCGCGCGCGCCAGGTACATGTGATCAGCTATGGCGAGGCGGCGGCGGAGTCCCTGCAAAAGCTGGCAGGCTATCTGAAGATCCATGGCGTCACGGCTGACGCGCACAAGGGCGGGCCCGAGGAAGACGATATCGGCAATCTGCTGCTGTCACGCGCGGCGGATGTTGGCGCGGATCTGCTGGTCATGGGCTGTTACGGCCACAGTCGGGCCCGCGAATGGGTGATGGGCGGGGCGACACGCACCCTCCTGCAAACCATGACGATTCCGGTATGGATGTCGCACTGAATGCGATTGGCGCGACAGGCTTCGGAAGCAGCACACTGTCCAAGCACCTGCACGCGCGGATTCGGTCCACTGTTTTGGCGGTTCCAGGGGATTACCAGCATCACGCTGCGCCCCCCTTCGGCGAACACACAGGAGTTCACATGCACGCGTTTGCTGCCCCCTCCGAGACGAATCCCGTCCAAGCTGACCTGACGGTGGCCGATGGCAGCGACCTCGCAACAACGTCAGTTGCGCAGGCCCGGCTTGCCGCGAGTCGACAGATACCGGAGACACTCAGCCTGCTGAGCGGACAACTCCATCCCAAGCGCCGGGTCGTTCACGCGGGCGATGTCATCTACCGCTCCGGTGAGCGTTTTGGCAATCTGTATGTGCTGAACTCCGGCCTTTGCAAGATCGTGAACCTTGCGACCGACGGGCGAGAGCAACTGGCCAGCCTGAATTTTCGCGGTGACTGGCTGGGTTTCGATGGCATCGCCGACGGACACTACAGCTCAGACGCCATCGCCATGGACACGGGGGAAATCTGGGTGATTTCCTACGAAACCCTGTTGGACGCAAGCAGGACATGCCCAGCGGTGTTGCACGCCTTGCACACGGCCATGAGCCTGGCGATTGCACGCGAGCGCGACTCGTTGATGTCCGTCTGCACCTTGCCCGCCGTGGCGCGGGTCGCGGATTTTCTGCTCAATTGGGCCGATTCACTCGCAGAGCGCGGCATCCGGACCGATCAGATTACCTTGCGCATGACGCGGGCCGAAATCGGCAACCACCTCGGCATGACACTGGAATCCGTCAGCCGCGCGCTGTCACGCCTGGCCCGCGATCACGTCATCGGTTTTTCGGCACAGGGCCGCCGCGACGTCCGGATTCCGGATGTCGCGGCGCTGTCGGCCTTTGTCCATCGCCATCTTTCACCTCACGCGGCCGTTCTTCAATGAACGGTTGATCGGCGCTCATCCACCCGCAAAACGCTGCCGCGATGCAAGAGATCGAGACCACGCTGGTCAATGCGCTGGGCGCCATGTTGGCGCGTGAGACGGGTCAGCCGGTCGAGCGCATCGAAACCCACATCTCCTGGGTATTGCTGACGCCCGCATACGCCTACAAACTCAAGAAGCCGGTGCGCTTTCCCTTCGTAGACTTCAGCACCGTCCATGCGCGCAGGCACTTTTGCGAGGAGGAGTTGCGGCTCAACCGGCGGTTCGCGCCCATGATCTACCTCGACGTCCTGCCGGTGCGGGGCTCGCCTGCGTCACCCAGACTGGGAGGCGCCAACGACGGATTGCCCATTGACCATGTGGTCCGGATGCGGCGCTTTGCCCAGTCGTCGCTGATGCGCATCCGGCTGGCGTCGGGCGGGCTGGACCCCAGCTGGATCGATGGCCTGGCCCGCCGCCTTGCCCGATTGCATGCCGAGGCATCGGCTGCCCCACCGGACGGCTTTGGTAGCCCCGAGCGGGTGTTTCAATCGGTCCAGGACGTCTGGGCCTCGCTGAAAGCCCAGCACGACGACCACCGCCTGCATACGCTTCGAACCTGGCTGGAAAACCAAGACAGGGTTTTGCGGCCCCTTTGGCGTGCCCGTCGCCAGCATGGCGCCGTGCGCGAATGCCATGGCGATCTGCACATGGGCAATGTCGTGCTGATCGATGGAGAACTCGTGCCGTTTGACTGCATCGAATTCGACGCGGAGCTTCGCTGGATCGACAGGATGAGCGATGTGGCGTTCCTGACCATGGATCTGAAAGCCCATGGCCGGCCGGATCTTGCATACCGCTTCCTGGATGGCTGGCTGCAAGGCAGTGGGGATCACGAGGGGCTGCAGGTCTTGCATTTTTACGAGGTCTACCGGGCGCTGGTCCGGGCCATGACGTCGGGCCTGGGGCCACAGACGGGTGCTGCACCGTCCGGCCCCGATTACCTTGCATGGGCGAGCGCATGGGCGTCGAAGCCACCTGACGAGGCCGAGGCCAGGCTGATGATCACCCATGGTCTTTCCGGCTCGGGCAAATCCATGCTCGCCGCACAGCTGGTGCAAGCCGCCGGGGCCATCCGGATCCGCTCGGACGTGGAGCGCAAGCGGCTGTTCGGGCTTGCCCCCCTGGAGCGCTCCAGGGCGCGGGGGATGGACATCTACACCGGACAGGCCAACGACGCCACCTTGGGCGACCTGCTCACGCGCGCGCGCCTGGCCCTGCAAGCCGGCTACCCGGTCATCGTGGACGCCGCCTTCCTGCGTCGCAGCTGGCGTCGCGAGTTCCATGCATTGGCGCTGGAGCGCCATGTGCCCTTCACGATCCTGGATTGCCAGGCCAGCCAGGCCACTTTGCGGCATCGGGTGCAGGCCCGTGCCGCCTCGGGCACGGACGCGTCGGAAGCCGGTGTCGATGTGCTGGAACGACAGGTCCATGGACACGAACCGCTGGCGCCGGACGAGCAGGAGTGCGCCCTCCAGGTTTCAACGGAGGCGCCGGTGGACATCGAATCCCTGGCGGCGGCGTGGCGTTCCGCGGCGTCTCCTTGCTGAGAGGCCGAACTCAGATCGAATCGGGGGAGAGGAGGGGCGGCCGGACGACGGCGTTCGAGTCCACTGCGCTTTGCACGGCGCTGCCAAATGCTTGCAACCGCGCGGCGCAACTCCCGTCGTCGACCTCGCGCGCCGTGACGGCCGTGCTCAGGGTCGGCGCGCGGCCCAGGATGTCGCTGATCTCAGCCACCGCATTCTCGGCGCCTTGCCCGCCCATCACGGAGACGACCGCCACCGCGGGCAGGCGCGCACGCTGCAGGCTGGCGAAGGTGCGCATGGGACCGGCCAGCCGCCACGCCCAGATGGGCGAGACCAGCACCACGACATCGAAGTCTCCCGGCGGCGGCCCGTTGTAACGGATCGGCGGATGACGGCGCAGGAAAGAATCGAGCAGGCAGCGCCAGTAGCCCCATGCGCCACCGCGCGACCGGATCTCCTGGATCGAGGCCAGGGCCCAGTGCTGCTGGCTGCACATCAGCTTCGCCACCGCCAGGGAGGTGCCTGTGTAGGAATAGACGACCACCAGTACGTTGCTGTTCATGAGGATTCCTCCTGGGCAAATGGGATGCGATCCACGTGTCGTCACGGCCGCGGGGCGATCACCCTCGTGCCTGTTTCGCGCGCGAGAATGGCGGATGCGTCCTCCAGCGCGCCGATACCGGCCAGGCCCCCGGTGCGGTTCACGAAGTCGCAGGCGGCCTGCACCTTGGGGCCCATGGAACCTGCGGCAAAGTCCAGGGCCGCCAATTCGGTCGGTGTCACATCGCCCAACGCGCGCTGGGCTGCGGTCCCCCAGGCCGTGAACACAGCCGGCACATCGGTGAGCATGAGCAGAATGTCAGCCTGCAATTCGGCGGCCAGCAAGCCGCTGGCATGGTCCTTGTCGATCACGGCTTCCAAGCCGATGTGGCTGCCATCCGGATGTCGGGCCACCGGAATGCCGCCACCGCCCGCGCAGATCACGGTGACGCCCTGTGCCACCAGAAGGCGGATGACCTCGATCTCGAGGATGCGCACGGGCCTGGGGGATGCCACGACGCGGCGCCAAGCCTCGCCATCGCGCGCAATGGCCCACCCGCGCCGGTCGGCCAGCCGTCGTGCATCGGCCTCGCTGTAGACCGGCCCCACGGGCTTGCTCGGCGACCGGAAGGCCGCGTCGCGGGGGTCCACCTCGATCTGCGTCAGCAGCGTGGCAAATCGCGCGGGCTCCGGGCAGGCGTTGTCCAGTTCCTGCTGCAATACATAGCCGATCATGCCCTCGGTCTCTGCGCCCAACACGTCCAGCGGAAACACGCCCTGGCCTGTGGCGTCACCCTGCAGCGCGAGCAGGCCCACCTGCGGCCCGTTGCCGTGGGTGATGACGAGTTGGTGGCCCTGGGCCATCAGCCGCGCCAGGGCTTTCGCAGCGCCGCGGATGTTGCCCCGTTGCGTGGACGCGCTCACAGGCTCGCCACGCCGAAGAAGGGCATTGCCACCGAGCGCGACCACGATACGTGCCATCTCAGTCCCCGAGGGTGGCCACGAGAACGGCCTTGATCGTATGCAGGCGGTTTTCGGCCTGATCGAACACGATCGACGCCGGACTTTCGAACACATCGTCCGTGACCTCCATGGCGGTGATGCCATGGAGCTTGGCGATGCGCGCGGCCACCTCCGTCTCGGTGTCATGAAAGGCCGGAAGGCAATGCATGAAACGCGCGCGTGGATTGGCGGTCAGGGTCATCGTCTGCGCGTTGACCTGGTAGGGCAGCAGTTGCTGGATGCGCTCGGCCCAGACGGCCTCGGGCTCCCCCATCGACACCCAGACATCGGTGTACAGAAAGTCGCAGTTTTTCACGCCGGCCGCCAGTTCCTCGGTCAGCAGGATGCGGGCACCACTCTCCTGCGCTAGCATCTGTGCCTCCTCGCGCAAGGCCGGGTCCGGCCACAAGGACTGCGGCCCGCACAGGCGCACATCCATGCCCAGCTTGGCGGCTCCGATCAGCAGCGACGTCCCCATGTTGTTGCCTGTGTCGCCAAGAAAGCAGAAGGCGATCTCGCGCAAGGGTTTCTCGCAATGCTCACGCATGGTCAGCAGATCGGCCAGGACCTGTGTCGGATGGAATTGATCGGTGAGCCCGTTGTAGACCGGCACGCCGGACCATTTCGCCAGCGTCTCGACCACGGCCTGGCCAAAGCCCCGGTACTCGATCGCGTCGTACACACGACCCAACACGCGGGCGGTGTCCTTGATCGACTCCTTGTGGCCGATGTGGCTGCCCGACGGACCGAGGTAGGTGACCGTGGCGCCCTGGTCGTGTGCCGCCACCTCGAAGCCGACACGGGTGCGGGTCGAGTCTTTTTCGAAGATCAGGGCGATCTCCTTGCCGCGCAACATCGGCTGTTCGGTGCCCGCGTACTTGGCGGATTTCAAATCGGCGGCGAGCTTGAGCAGGAAGCCGATCTCGCCAGCCGAATAGTCCCGCAGGGACAGAAAACTGCGGTTGCGCAGGTTGTATGCCATGGTTCTTCCTTCTGGATCGGCGCTTGGGGCGCATCAGGCGTCGCGCCACAGCGGGCAAGTCATGCAATGCGCACCGCCCCGGCCCCGTCCGAGTTCTCCGCCGCGGATGGTGATGACCTCGATGCCGGCCTTGCGCAGCAAGGTGTTGGTATGGGTGTTCCGGTCGTAACCGATGACCACGCCGGGTTCGATGGCAACCACGTTGTTGCCGTCATCCCACTGCTCGCGCGCCTGTTCATACCCGTCGCCACCGGTCGGGATGACGCGCAGTTGCTTCAGTCCCAGGCACTGCGCCACCACGTCGAATAGCGGCTGCTTCTCGCGCCGGTATTCGACGCCACCCTGGTCGTTGGGGTACAGGCTGTGGCAGGCGATCTGCGCCGCCGCTTCCACGAAACTCGTCACGGTATCGCGATCGCAGAAAGAAAACACCGTATCCAGGTGCATGGTCGCGCGCGACGGCGGCATCTGGCAGGCGACGACGCGCTGCGCCGCGCCAGCGGCAAACAAGGCCCGCGCCAGTTGCCCGACCGCCTGCGGGGTGCTGCGCTCGCCCATGCCGACCAGCACCACGCCGTTGCCGATGGGCATGATGTCTCCCCCCTCCAGCGTGGCCGGCCCATGGTCCACGTCGGGGTCACCCCACCAGATGGGAAATCCGGCTTGCGCGAATAGGGGATGAAAACGGTAGACAGCCGCGGTCAGCAGCGTCTCCTGCCGGCGGGCGGGCCAGTGCATCGGGTTGAGGGTGACGCCACCATAGATCCAGGCACTGGTATCGCGGGTGAACATCAGGTTGGGCAGGGGAGGCAGCACGAAGCCATCGGGCCCCAGGTAGGAGCCGAACATGCCATGCGGCTTGAACGGCAGCTCGTGCACCGCAACGCCACCGACGAGGTAGCGCGCCAGCGCTTCGGCAGGCAGTTCCCACAGCCAACCTTTGAGCTCATCCAGCATGCCCACGCCCACGTGGTCAGGCGTGACCTTGCGCTGCAGAACCCAGTCACGCGCGACCGGCAGGGCCAGGGTCTCGCCGAGCAACTGGCCCATCTCGAGCACCTCGACACCGCGATCCTGCAGCTTCGAGACGAAGTCGAAATGATCGGTGCGCGCCTGTTCAACCCAGAACACGTCGTCAAACAGCATGCTGTCGCAGTTGGCCGGAGTGAGGCGTTCGTGGGCGAGCCCAGGTGAACCCACCAGCACGCGCCTCAGCTTTCCGACCTCGGAGTGCACCCCAAGGCGGACCGAATGGTCTGCGGGCATCCGGGACATGCTCACAGCAGGACCGCCACGCTCAGCGACGCCATGCTGAGCAAGGTCAGCAGCAGCATGAGCGGCCAGATGAAGCGCAGCCAGCGGTGGTAGGGCACGCGCCCGATGGCCAAGGCACCCACCACCACGGCATACGTGGGCGTGACCAGGTTGGTGATGCCGATCGCGGTCTGGAACGCCGTCACGGCGAGGTGCCGGGAAACGCCGGCGAAATCCGACAGCGGCGCGAGAATGGGCATGCTCAGGACCGCCAGGCCCGAGGTGGACGGCACCAGCAGACTGAGCAGGCCTTCGGTGGCGAACAGCGCATTCACGAAAGCGATGTCCGGCATGCCACCGATCCAACCCTCGAAGGCGTGCAGGATCGTGTCCGTGATCTTGCCCTGGTCCATGATGACCACGATGCCACGCGCCAGGCCGATCACCAAGGCCACGCCCAGCAGCTCGCGGGAACCGTCCACGAATGCGGTGGTGAAGGGCTTCTCACCCATCCAGTCCACCAGCCCGATGGCTATGGCCGATGCCAGGAAGAGGGCGGACATCTCGGCCATCCACCAACCTCGCAGCGCCACGCCCCAGACCATGGCGGCAAAGGTAGCCCCGAACATGAGCAGGATGAGCATCTGTCGTCCGGTCAGCACCGCGTCTTTGTGGCTCTCGCGATGGCGCAGGAAATGGGCCTCATTGGTTGCCTTGAGATCGGCCACCAGCGAGGCCGACGGATCCTTGCGGACACGCTCGGCGTAGCGCATCACGTAGACCACGCAGATCAGCCATCCCAACGCCAGAATGACCAGCCGCAGGACCATGCCTTGCGTGAACGGAATGCCGGCCGCGTTGGACGCGATGGCCGTCGAGAACGGGTTGATGGTGGAGCCCAGCACCCCGATGCCCGCGCCCACCATGATCACCGCCACGCCCGTCAGCGCGTCGTAGCCCACCGCGATCATCAGCGGCAACAGCAGCACGTAGAACGCCAGCGTTTCCTCCGCCATGCCATAAGTCGTGCCACCCGCGGCAAACAACAGCATCAAGACCGGGATCATCCATTTTTCACGGCCCTTCATCCGCTGCATCACGCGTTCGATGCCGGTGTTGATGGCGCCCGTGGCATTCACCACGCCCAGGAATCCGCCGATGATGAGCACGAAGAGGGAAACGTCGATGGCATTCGCCATGCCCGAGCTCTGGTTGTAGAAGCCTGAGATGGGGGCCATCAGCACGTCAACCACGCCTTGTTGAGTAGGCGCCACGGCCTGGTAGGTCCCCGGCACCGGGGCATCCTTGCCCAGGGCCTCGTTGGCAACACGTTGGTACTGGCCTGCCGGCAATACCCAGGTCAGCGCGGCCATCAGGATGATCAGCACGAAGAGGATGGTGTATGCGGTGGGGAATCGGTCTTGGACGCTGTGCAAGGATGCCGGACTCCGGGACGAATTCGCCTGACTTTCCATGATGTGTACCTCCTGTGACACCGGCACCCCGCCTCGGGGTGGCGGAGGGATTGCGCGGCGCCTCATGCCATGGTGTACCCGCCATGGCCGAGGGACTTTGACAAACATCAAGGATACGCGTCGAACCCACGCTGTCGATCACCGGATGCGCCAGAAGTCATGCGCCTTTCTGATGCGGCCTAAGGACGCCGGACCGCGACCCGGGCGCCGTCCGTGACACCCGGCGGCGGGTAGACCAAGACCTGCGCTCCCGGGTTCAGGCCGCTTCGGACCCAGCCCACATTGCCATTGCGAGCCACGATGTCCACCGGCTGAAGGCGGGCATGACGCCCGTCCAGCACATAGACGGCCATGCCGCCAGAACCCAGTGGGAAGAGGGCGCCAACCGGAACGATGACTGCATCGTCAGTGCTGGCGGTGATCACGCGCACGCTCACGCGAAATCCATCACCCATGGCAAGCCATTCACTGGGCGGTGACCTGATGTCGACAAGCACATTGACGCGCTGCTCCTCGATGCCCAGGGCAGACACCTTGGTGAAAGCGGCCGGTTCGACGCGGCGCACCCGCCCCTCGAGCGGGGGACCTCCCCAGCGTTCGATCGACACACGGGTCCCTGGTTTCGCCTGAACCGCATCCGCCGTGAGCAACTGGGCGACCACCTCCATCCGCCGTAGATCGCCGATTTCCAGCAGCGCGGCGCCGGGCGCGACCGTGGTTTCGCTCTGGATCGGCACGCGCAACACCACGCCGGAAACAGGCGCCCGCACGGCAAGGGGGCGGCCCGCCACCATGCGGTCATCCACGGGCTGAAGTGATGCCTGCGCCTGCTCGCGCTCCTGCACGGCCACTTCACGCGCGGCCAGCGCCGCTTCGAGCTCACGCGTCGATGCTTCAAGGGCCAGTCGCGCGCTGTCCAGATGGGATGGGGAAGCAAACCCACCCCGCGTGATCTGCTCGGTGCGCTGCAGCTCGATGCGTGCTTCGTTCTCCATCACCTTCGCATGCTCCACCTGCGCACTGGCCGCGCTCACGGCCGCTTGCGCGGCCTTGAAACGCGCGGTGGCCTCGCGTTGGCTTCGTTCGTCGAAAAGGGACGGCATCACCGGCGTCAGCACCGCCACGGCATCGCCGGCCTGTACCCGATCACCTTCCCGCAACCCCATGCGTGAAAGACGGGCCGCGACTGGCGACGACACGACATACCGGTCCTGGAGACGCGTCCAACCGTCTTCTTCGATGGCACGCTCGAAATGGCCCCGATCCACCGCGGCAACTTCTACCTCCAGAGGTTGCGCAGAGAAGGCCCAGCCCAGCGCGGCGACGGTGACAATGCCGGCGGTGGCGTACAGCGCGATTGCAGAATTTTTCATGGATGTCACTCCCTCGTTTTCAATGCGGCCACCATGTCCAGGCTGTCGATCCGGCGCCGCACGACCAATGCGCTGGCAACCCCCGCAGCGACAACCGCGACGGCGGACCAGGCGTAGGTGCGGGGCTGAATCTCCACGGGAAACAGGAACTGGTCGGAGCGCATCAACTCCACGATGGTGTGGGTGAGCGCCGAGCCGAGCGCCATGCCCAGGGGCAAAGCGAGCGCAATGCCAAGCGCCAGTTCTCCCAGCAGGATGAAGGAGACTTCGGCGCGCGTGAAACCCAGAACGCGCAGGCTCGCCAGCTCCCACGTGCGCTCGGACAGGGCGATCCGCGCATTGTTGTAGACCACGCCCACCGCGATCACCGTCGCGAACACCGTCAGGATGCTGCTCATGATGAGAATGTTGCGCGCGCTGACTTCGCGCATGTTGCGCAGCAGGGTGGCCTTGCTGAATGCGCCCGCGATGCGCGGCAGGTCGCGCGTGGTTTCCAGCACATGCGGAAGCGCACCGCTTTCAACGCGAAGGCTGAAGTTGTTGGCGACATGGCCTTCGCCCAGGAGTCGCAGGAGCGCCTCGCGCTCCATGTAGCTGTTGAGCCCCATCATGTCGCGCACGGTGCGTTCGACGATGACTTGCCGCTCCTGTCGCCGACCTTCTCGCACTTGCAAGGTCACGGTGTCGCCTGGCCTGACGCCCAGCTTGTCCGCCAGCCGGTCCGTCATCAGCAAGCCATGTGTGCCCGCGAAAGCCTCCCGCCTGTCGACATCCACCACGCGTTGCAATTGCGGCATCGCGGCCAGCCCATTGACGAGGCCATTTTCGCTGCGCGCGCCGTTGATGAAGCGGACCGAAACCCTGTAGCCGGCTTCCACCTGAAGCACGCCGGGAAGTCTGGCCAGTTCTCGCGCCGCGCCTTCGTCCACCTGATCGTTGGCCCAGACAATGAGATCGCCCCGCATCGCCAGATTGAACTGGGTGTGGATGATGACCTCCATCGCGTCGCGGAAGAAATTACCCATGATCACGATCGCGACCGCGGCGGCAATGCCGCCGATGGTGACCGCCGTGCGCAATGGCTTGCGCTCGATATTGCGCACGATCATGCGGAACGCGGGAGTAGGGCGCAGCCCTGGCAGGCGTTCCAGCAGCGCACGTCGAAAGCGGCCTGGCGCGGGTGCCTGCATTGCCTCGGCGGGCGAGAGGCGCACCGTTGCGGCGATCGCCGTGAGCGTGCCCATAACCGCTGTCAGCGCAACGATGGCCAAGGCGCCAGCGGCAAGACTGAAGGGAATGCGATGCTCGAAGCTGGGGAAATGGAAGAAGTCCGCATAGAGTCGCGTCAGCCCCTGACCGAGCCAATCGCCGAGCAGCAGCCCCAGGAGATACCCGCTGAGCACCATGGGAGCGACCAGCTTGAGGTAGTGCAGGGCAATGCCACGGTTGGCGTAACCGAGGGCCTTGAGCGTGGCGATCTGTTCTCGCTGGGTCGCCACGAGACGCGCGGTCACCACGTGGAGCAGGAAACCGGCGACCGCCAGAAAGATGGCGGGCAGCACCGTGCCAAGCACCCGCTGCTCCCTGATTTCGTTGTCCAGCATGGCATGGGATGCCTGTTCGTCGCGCCCGTGGGCCGGCGAACCACCGAGTGGTTCCAGCTGCCGCGTGACCGCGTCGATCACCGTGGCACGTGAGGCTCCGGGCGCAAGTTTGAGCGTGACGCGGGTGAAGGCCCCCGTCATGTCAAGGGCCGCGGCCAGCTCAGCCTGGTCCAGCCAGAAGACACCGAAGGAGCGCAGATCGGGAACGCCCATCATGCCGCCGAAGATGTACTCGGGAGACAGCGCCGTCCCCGTGATGCGCAGCATCCTTTGCTTGCCGTTGACCAAGGCGTTGACGGTCGCCCCCGGACCGAGCTTGTGCGCCTGCGCGAAACTCTCGGTCACCACCGCTTCCAGTTCCCCGCTACGCGCACCGCCTTCGGCCCATCGTCCGGACCGCAGCAGGACACGATTCAGGCGGGGCAGGGCCAATGGATTCAGACCGATCAACTGGCCCATCACCGGATCGATGCTGCCCGGCACACTCACCCGCGCCATGGCCTCCACCGTGGTTTGCACGTCGATCACGCCGGGCAACTCCACCAGGCGCGCTGCCACGGATGCGGGTGCGCGCCGCACGGTCGCGAAGACGTCGCCGAAGCGGTCTGCGCTGTAGAAATCGTCGCGCGCTCCCGCCAGCGAGTCCACGGCGGACAGCATGGCAAGGAAGCCACCGATACCGCAGGCCACCACAAGCGCGATGGTCAAGGCCTGGCTCCAGAGCAGGCGAAGGTCGCGCAGGATTTTGCGGTCCAGGGCTTTCATCATCACCAGGACAGTTCAGCCGGCGTCAGGCGACGCGCCGGCGCCTCGACGCTGGCAATGCGCCCATCGGCGAGGCGAACCACGCGATCCGCCATGCCGCCAATCGCTGCGTTGTGCGTGATGACGATGGCGGTCGTCCCCAGGTCGGCATTGATGCGGGCGATGACCTCGAGCACCAGTTTCCCGGTTGCGTAGTCCAGCGCTCCAGTGGGCTCGTCACACAGCAACAACTGGGGTTTCTTGGCGATGGCGCGCGCGATCGCCACGCGTTGCTGCTCGCCGCCCGACAGCTGGGAAGGGAAGTGGTTGCGCCGGGGCGTCAGCGCGACGAGTGCGAGCGCTTCATCGATCGGCATGGGATCGCGCGAGATGTCGGTGACCAGCGCCACGTTTTCAGCCACCGTGAGGCTGGGAATCAGGTTGTAGAACTGGAAGATGAACCCGACGTGCTCGCGCCGGTATCGCGTCAGCCTCTCATCGCTCGCACCATCCAGGCGCTCACCAAGGAATTCGATCTCTCCGGAGCTTGGAAGATCCAGCCCGCCCAGGATGTTCAACAGCGTTGACTTGCCACTGCCTGAAGCCCCCAGAAGCACGATGAATTCACCCTCGCGCACCTCCAGATCAACCGACTTGAGGGCCTGGACGGCGGTCTCACCGCCGCCATAGGTCTTGGTAAGCGCGCGAGCATGCAGAATTGGGCGGTTGGTTCCTGCTGCCCGTGGTCCGTCACCCTCGATCACTGAACGCGGATCTTCGACGATGGCGCAGATGCCTTTTTCGGCAGATCCAGCGTCAAGACGCCATCGGCATACGTCGCCTGCACCTTGGCTGCGTCCACGTCCTGCCCAAGACTGAAACTGCGGGAAAGGCTGCCGTAGTACCGCTCGCTGCGCAGCACCTTGTCGCCATCGCCGCGGGTTTCCTTGTCGGATTGGGTTTCAGCGTCGATCTGCACCAGATTGCCTTCGACGCGCACATGGATGTCTTCCTTCTTCACGCCGGGGATGTCGGCCTTGACGGTGTAGGCCGCATTGTTCTCGCTCACGTCAATGCGCATCTTCAATGGCGCCAGTTCCGGCTCGAACATGGCGGGAGAAAAGAAGCGGCGAATGGCGGTTTCAAAGTTGTCCCCAAACGCAGGATCAAGAAGTCTCAGGGTACCCATGGCGATTTCCTCACAAAAGTGGATCGGAGAACGGGCTGCGGCAATCGCAGCGGCACATGGAAAACTGTAGGCACCGACGACATGTCCGTCGTTGACTTTTCTCAAATGCAGTTCAAGACGGTGCACTTTTGAACAGCAACGGTAGGGGAACCTGTTTCAAACGGATGCTTGCTTGCCCGGTCTGCACCTTTCCGGCTCTCTTTGATACTTTACATAATACACATCGTATTAAGTAAATGAAACCGTGTCATCGACCTGAAAGCGCCACCGGGCGGGCAAAAAACTCTTTGAGATCAAAGATTTAAACGCCAGATCTCACGATGGCTCAAGCACTGCCTTCGATGCGTGAAACACTGCCAAGGCAAGGCAGTTCCCGAGCCCCGTTCGCCAAGTCGGCTGAGGATTAGGCGCTCAGGCCGGCGCCAGACAGCCGCTGAACAGGCGCTCGAAATTGCGGCTGCTGATCTCGGCGACATCCTCCGGCTTGATGCCGCGCAGCTCGGCGATCTGCCGGGCCACGTGGATCACGTAGGATGGGTTGTTGGTCTTGCCCCGGTATGGCACGGGCGCCAGGTAGGGGCTGTCGGTCTCGATCAGCATCCGGTCCAGGGGCACGAAGCGGGCAACCTCCCGCAGTTCCTCGGACTTCTTGAAGGTCAGGATGCCGGAAAACGAGATGTAGAAACCCAGGTCCAGGCCGGCCCGGGCCACCTCGGCGGTCTCGGTGAAGCAGTGGAAAACGCCACCCGCGCTGCCGGGGGAGGCGTCCTCGCCCTCCTCCTTCAGAATGCCCAGGGTGTCGGCCGAGGCCTCGCGGGTGTGAATGACCAGGGGTTTGCGCAAGGCCTGGGCCGCCCGGATGTGGGTGCGGAAACGCTGGCGCTGCCATTCCATGTCGGCCACCGTGCGCCCGCCCTTGCGCTCTTCCATCTGGTAATAGTCCAGCCCGGTTTCGCCAATGCCGATGACACGCGGCAAACGGCCCCGGCTCAGCAGGTCATCCAGCGTGGGCTCGGCCACGCCTTCCTCGTCTGGATGGACGCCCACGGTGGACCAGAAGACCGGGCCCTCGACCGGGTCCGCATGGTCCAGCGCCAGGCCATGGACGGCGTCGAACTCTTCCAGCCGGGTGCAGATGCACAAGGCCCGTTCCACGCCCGCCGCCCGCATGGCGGCGCGGATGCCAGGCAGGTCCGAACGCAATTCGGGAAAGTTCAGGTGGCAATGGGAGTCGGTGTACATGGGGCGGCGCACGGGGAAAAGTTATGTCGTCAGGACTGGAGCACGCGGCTGGCGCGGCTGACCAGCGCTTCCATCATCAGGCCGGGGTTGTAGGGGTGTTCCGCCGTGCGGGCTTCCTGTGCCAGTTCACGCTGCCAATCCCGCAACGGACCGAACGCGGCCTGGCCCGCTGCCGTGGCTTTGAGGGGCGGTAGATCGGCTGCGTCGAAGTAACGCGGCGCGGCGCCAACGCGCTGGCTCATCAAGTCGTGGCAGAGCCTGTACAAGGCGTCGATCAACTGCGGTGGGCTCCATTCGGCCACACCCGCAAGTTCACCACGTTGCATGGCGCGAGGAAAGCCTTGCCAGCGCGCCGGTTCACCCACCAGGGTTGCCAGACGCACGGCATCCTCGGGCCGGCCGCCGGCCGCGCGCAACCACACCTGGGCATCAGGATCGGTCATGCCCTGCGTCCGCAGCCAGGCCAGCGCTTCGTCCGGCGTGGGCCAGGCCATGACATGGCTCATGCAGCGGCTACGGATGGTGGGCAGAAGCTGGTGCGCGGCCTCGGTGGCCAGCACGAAGCGGGTCGACGGCACGGCAGGCGGGGCCGCCGCGTCGCCGAACAAGCCCTCCGCCCTGTCCGCGGCAAGCTCGCCCGGTGGCTCTTCCAGCGTTTTCAGCAAGGCATTGGCGGTGATGGCGTTCATGCGCTCGGCCGGATAGATCAGCATGACCTTGCCGCGGCCGCGCGCGCTGGTGCGCTGCGCGAATTCGATGGCATCGCGCATGGCGTCGACGCGAATTTCCTTGCTGGGCTTGCGCTCCTTCTTGTCGATCTCGCCCTGGGCTTTCTCGCTCAAGGGCCAGCCCAGTTCCAGCATCACGGTTTCGGGCATGAGCACGCAAAGGTCGGCATGCGTGTGCACGTCGATCGCATGGCAGGACGGGCAGTGGCCACAGGCGCTCCAGCCGCCGCCCGGCCCGTTCTCAGGGGCCGCTGACGACGCCAATGGGCTTTCGCACAACCAGGCCCGCGCCAGGGCCAGGGCCAGACCGTATTGCCCCAGACCCGAAGGCCCCTGCAGCAACCAGGCATGGCCGGGCCGGGCGGCCAGCGTCTGGCTCTGACGGGCGATCCAGGGCGGCATCGTGCTTGCGGCGCTGGCCTCGTCGCGCATGTCGTTCATGTCAGCCAGCCTTTGCGCCGCACGGCAGTCAGCAGCTCCGCCCAGACGGCTTCGCGCGATTGGGCCGCATCCAGGCGCGTGAACCGTTGCGGGTCTTGTGCCGCGCGGCGGGCATAACCGTCGGCCACGCGGCGGAAAAAAGCCACCGGCTCCGCTTCGAACTTGTCGGGTGCACGGGCACCCGCCAGGCGCTCGGCGGCCTGTTCGGGCGCCAGATCAAACCAGAGCGTCAGATCGGGCTGGCGCAGCTTGTTTGTTTCGGGCATGGCCTGTACCCAGCGTTCCAGGGCAGCCAAGACCTCGAGGTCCAATCCGCGCCCGCCTCCCTGATAAGCGTAGCTGGCGTCGGTATAGCGGTCGCAGAGCACGGCCTCGCCGCGCACCAGCGCGGGCTCAATGACGGTCTGCAAATGATCGCGGCGGGCCGCGAAGACGAGCAAGGCCTCGGTCAGCGCATCCATTTTTTCCGCCAGAACCAAGGCTCGCAACTGCTCGGCCAGCGGCGTGCCCCCGGGCTCGCGCGTCAGGGTGACGACATGCCCCTGCCCGCGCAGGGCATCGGCAAGACGCGCGATGTGGGTGGACTTGCCCGCGCCGTCGATGCCTTCAAAGCTGACGAAAAAACCGCTCATCACGGTGCGGGTGCGGCAGGCGGAGTCGCGGGCGGGGGGATCGGGCTCGGGCTGGCCGGACTCGGCGTTTTGTCGTCCTTGGCCGGCGCTGACTCGGTCTTACCACTGCGTTTGAGCTGAAACTCCCGCACCGCGCGGTTGTGGTCGCCCAGGGTGGTGCTGAACTCGCTGGTGCCATCACCACGCGCGACGAAATACAACGCCTCGGTCTTGGCGGGCTTGACGGCGGCCAGGAGAGAATCCATGCCGGGCATCGCGATCGGCGTGGGGGGCAAGCCCGCACGGGTGTAGGTGTTCCAGGGCGTGTCGGTCTGAAGATCCACCTTGCGCAGATTGCCATCGAATTTCTCGCCCAAGCCGTAGATCACGGTGGGATCGGTCTGCAAGCGCATGCCGATGCGCAGGCGGTTGTTGAACACGCCGGCCACATGAGTGCGGTCTTCCGGATGCCCGGTTTCCTTCTCGACGATGCTGGCCAGGATCAGCGCTTCTTCCGGCGTCTTGAGCGGGCTGCCGGGCTCGCGCAGGTCCCAGGCCAGGGCCAGGCGCCGATCCATCTCCTGCATGGCCCGGCGCAGCAGGGCCAGATCGCTGGATCCCTTGGGATAGGTGTAGGTATTCGGGAAGAAACGCCCTTCAGCAGGCACGCCGGCTTGACCGAGTTTTTCCATGATCTCGGACGCGCTCAGGCCCGAGGTGTCGGCGCTCAGGTCCGGGGCCGCGCGCAAGATGGCCCGCCATTGCCCGAAGGTCAGGCCCTCGGCCAGGGTCACGCTGCGCTGGGCCACGTCGCCCTTGACCAGCTTGGCCAGCAAGGTGCGCGGCGTCAGGTCTGGCGTCAGTTCATAGTTGCCCGCCTTGATGCGGTGGGCAGCACCGGAAAACCGCAGCCAGCCGTACAAGAGCACGGGCTGGGTTTGTACGCCGTTGAGATTCAAGTTCTGCACGACCGCACGCGCCGAGGCCCCCTGGGGAATCGTGACGTCCACCAGGCTGGACGTGAGCTGCAGCGGCTGGTTCAGCCACCAGGTGGCCGCAGCCACCGCACCCACCAGCGCCAGGCTGAGCAGCAACAGAAACAAAACAACAAGATTTTTGAGCGTCCTGAACACAGACCCTGATCCGAATAGGTTGATGACGGGTGATGATAATTCAGGCCCATGAACTCCTTGCTCAATGGTATTTCCCCCCTGCCCCACCTGGGCATCCTTCGCGCCACGGGCGAGGATGCCACCAAGTTCCTGCAGAGTCAGCTGACGAATGACTTTGCCTTGCTGGGCGCGGACCAGGCGCGACTGGCGGCCTTCTGTTCGGCTCAAGGGCGCATGCAGGCCAGTTTCATCGGCGTGAAGCTCGCCGCCGACGACGTTCTGCTGGTCTGCAGCAAGGATTTGCTCGAACGCACGCTCAAGCGTCTGACCATGTTCGTGCTGCGCGCCAAGGTCAAGCTGAGCGACGCGACGAGCAACTTCGCGCTGCTCGGCCTGGCGGGTGACGCGGTCACGAGCCTGGCGGGCACCGATGCCGCGCGCCCGGCGCCATTGCCTTGGGCCTGTCAGCCCGTGGGCGAAGCCCGGCTGGTCCACCTCCATCCCGCGGTGGACGGCGATGCCCGCGCTGCGCGTGCCCTCTGGCTGGCCCCAATCGGAACGCCCGCACCCGAGGCAACTGCGCTGCGGCATGAAGACTGGCTCTGGGGCGAGGTGTTGAGCGGCGTGGCCATGGTGAGCGCGCCGATCTTTGAGTCCTTCGTGCCTCAGATGCTCAACTACGAATCCCTCGACGGCGTCAATTTCAAGAAGGGCTGCTACCCAGGCCAGGAGGTGGTGGCGCGCAGCCAGTTCCGTGGCGCCATCAAGCGCCGCGCCGTGCGCGTGCACAGCGCCGTGCCTCTGAGCGCGGGCCAGGACGTCTTTGATGCGGCCGAGCCGGACCAAGCCTGTGGGGTGGTGGCGCAGGCCGCCGCCGCGCCGGTCGAACGCCCGGGCACGCCCCCAGGTGGTTTCGATGCCATCGTGGTACTGCAGACCGCCCACGCGCAGGCCCGACTTCAGACCGCCGATGGCGCGGTGCTGGCACCACGCCCCCTGCCCTACGCCTTGCGCGAGGACATCTGAGCGGCGTCTGCCTTGCTTGGCTCCTCGACGCGAACACTCAAGGAGCGGACCATGGTGACGTGCGGAATGCCGACCTCCTCGTAGGGCTCACCGCGCACCACGAAGCCCAGTCGCGCATAAAACCCCTCGGCGCTGCGCTGCGCGTGCAGCACCAGTGCATGGTCACCGCGCGCCCGGGCGGCCTCACTCAACGCGGACACCAAGTCGCGGCCCAGGCGGGTGCCGCGCAGGGCGCGGTGGACGGCCATGCGACCGATCTTGCCCACGCCCGGCTCCTTGTCGCTCAGCAGTCGGCCTGTGGCCAGTGGCATGCCCAGGCGGTTGAAGATCACCGCGTGCACGGCGGTCTGGTCCGCTTCGTCCCACTCCATCTCGGCAGGGATGCGCTGTTCACGCACGAAGACCTCGGTGCGCACACGCGAGGCGACCTCGCCCAGTTCGGCCCAGCCGCCGACGCGCAAGGTCGTCAAGGCGGGCCCCGCCCCGGCGCCCGCTTCAAAGTCCGCCATCAGTTCCCGCAGCAGGGCCGGCACCGGCCGCGACGTCTGCGTCGCGGGGTCGGCGTAGACGTAGATCAATTCGCTGCTGATCAGCAGTTCCTCGCCACGAAAAATGGCGCCGATGAACTGGAGCGAGGAATTGCCGACGCGCGCGCATCGCAGGCCGATCTCCAATTGGTCGTCCATGCGGGCGGAGGCATGGAATTCCACCGTGGCTTTTTTGACGTAGAGGTCACCACCGAGCTGCTGCATGGCCTCCTCGTAAGGCAGGGCCAAGGCGCGCCAGTAATCGCTGATGGCCGTGTCGAAGTACATCAGGTAATGCGCGTTGAAGACGATTTTCTGCATGTCCACCTCGGCCCAGCGCACGCGCAGGCGGTGGAGGAATCGAAAGTCCAGGCGTTTCATGCGTTTGTTTTCCTTCTCGTTCAAGCGTGCAAGGCCGCTCGCAGGGCCCGCGCCGCGTCGGCCTGGGCTTGCAAGGCTTCGGGGATGGCACGGCCCATCTTGATGAATTCGTGGGTCACGCCACGGTAGATGTCCAGATCCACCGTCACGCCCGCGGCACGCAGCTTGTCGGCGTAGAGCAGACCTTCGTCAACCAGCGGATCGCATTCGGCCAACCCTATCCAGGCCGGCGCGACATTGTCCACATCGGGCGCCAGCAGGGGGGCGAAACGCCAGTCCTCGCGGTCGGTGCGCAGGGGCGCGTACTGGTCGAAGAAATAATCGATGGAAGCCGCATCCAGCACGAAGCCTTCCGCAAAGGTCTGGTGCGAGAGCGTGTCCTGATGCGCGGTGGTGCCGGGGTAGAACAGCAGTTGCAGAGCCAACGGCAGGCCGGCATCACGGGCCTGGATGGCGCAGACCGCGGCCAAGGTGCCACCCGCGCTATCGCCCCCCACCGCCAGACGCATGGGGTCAATGCCGAGTGCCTCGGCCTGCCCGGAACCGGCCAGCCACGACAGGGCATCCCAGGCGTCGTGGACCGCCGTCGGAAACCTGTGCTCGGGCGCGAGCCGGTAATCGAGGGACAGGATGGCGCAAGTCGCCTGATCGGCCAGCCGGCGGCACAAGGCCTCGTGGCTGGCGATCCCCCCGATGGTGAAACCGCCGCCATGGAAATAGAGCATTGCGGGCAGGCGTCCGTGTGCAATGGCTCTGGGGGCGTACAGGCGAGCTGGCAACGACGTGCCATCACGCGTGGGCACGCGCACATCTTCGACCCGAGCCAAGGCCGGGCCTGGCACATCGAGCACGCCAGACCCCTTCGCGTAAGCGAGCCGCGCCTGCTCGGGTGGCAGATCATGCAGGGCGGGTTGCCGGGCGCGAGCGATGTTGTCGATGACCTGCCGCATGGCAGAGGTGAGCAGGTCCCGGGGGCTGCGATCTTGCGGGGCGCGCACGTGCTGCATCAAATCGGAAATTGACAAAAATGAACGGTCGGCGTCTCAGCGGTGTGCTTGCCGCTGACCATGCGCCATGGCGCCTGCAACTGGAAACAGAATCGGCGACCTGAACTCGGAGCGCGCATCCTACAGGAGATGGCGCATGAAAAAACGGAAGCACCCTTTGCCGGCCGCCTTGGCTTCGTACAGTGCCTGATCGGCTCGCGCGATCAGTTGAGCGGCCTCGCGGCCGTCCTGGGGAAATAAAGCGATGCCCACGCTGCCGCCGACCTGGACCTTGCGGCCCAGGGACAGCTTGAACGGAGCGCGAAGTTGCAATAACAACTCCTGCGCAAGCACGGCCACGCTGTCCGGAGTTTCCACGTCCTCCAGCACGACGATGAATTCGTCGCCGCCCAGCCGCGCCAGGGTGTCCATGTCACGCAGGCGTGCCTTGAGACGGTGGCCGACGGCCTGCAGCAGCTCATCCCCGACGGGATGTCCCAGGGTGTCATTGATTTGCTTGAAGCCATCCAGATCGAGAAACAGCACCGCGCCCATGCCCCCGCGCTTCACCCGGTCGATGGCATGTGCCAGGCGCGACATCAGCAAGAGGCGGTTGGGCAGACCGGTCAAGGCGTCGTAATGGGCCAGTCGCTCCATCTCGCTCTGGACATGCTGCATCCGGCTGATGTCGGTGTGTGCGCCGATGTAGGCCTGCACATGGCCTCGTGCGTCCTTGACCGCGTGAACGCTGAGCCACTCAAGGTACACGTCACCGCCCTTGCGGCGATTCCAGATCTCCCCTTGCCAATGGCCCTCCTGTCGCACCGCCTGCCACATCTGGCGAAAGAAATAGGCGTCGTGGCGATCGGAACTGAGCAGGCCAAGGATGGACTGCCCGCGAATCTCGTCCAGCCGGTGCTCGGTGATGCGCTCGAAGGCGGCGTTGGCATCGACGACGCGACGGTCCGCATCCAGGATCACAACGCCCTGTTCCGAGGTTTCGAAGAACAGGGCGTGTTGGCGCAGTTGCTGCTCCAGGCGCTTGCTGGCGCCAATGTCCTCGACCACCGAGACAAAGTAGTCGGGCGAGCCGTCGGGCTTGCGTATCAGCGTCACCGTGAGCCTGACCCAAACAGGTTCTCCGCGGCGTTGGAGGTAGCGCTTCTCCATCGTGTAGGACGCGATCTCGCCCGCCAACAAGCTACGGACCCGATCAAGGTCGGCGTTCAGGTCGTCCGGGTGCGTGATGTCCTGGAAAGACTTGGGCAGCAGTTCGTCCTGCGTATACCCCAGGATGTCGCAGAGTTTCTGGTTCAGGCGCAGCCAGCGACCATCCGGCGCGACCAAGGCTATGCCGGTGCCCGCATGCTCGAATACCGTGCTGAAAAGGTCCTCGTAAGAGCTGACGGACATCGCTTGCTGCTCCCAACGTCGTCCCTGGAGTGCTTTCGCCTTCCGGTACCCCGCAATCAAGAATCATGCCGAAGGTCGGGGCGCGGCGAGTACCCGACGAGACAGCCGATCGGCGACATCGCCCGCGTCCGCCGCTACAGTGCGCATGAAGCACGCCTGCGCCCATGAAAAGGCGCCATCCATCGCACAGGAGAGACGACATGGCGCTGATTCATTATGTCACCCAGGTCCAGTTCGATTTTGGCGCCATCCGCTTGCTGCGCCAGGAGTGCGAGCGCGTTGGCATCGGCCGGCCGCTGATCGTGACCGACGCGGGAATCAGGGCGGCGGGCATCGTCGATCGGGCCCTGGCGGCGTTGGCTGGTGGCCCTGGCAGCGCCATGGTTCCGGTCTTTGACCAGACCCCGCCCAATCCCACCGAGAGCGCCGTGCTTGCCGCGACGGCCCTGTACCGAAAGCAAGGCTGCGACGGCCTGATCGCCGTGGGCGGCGGTAGCGCCATCGACTGCGCCAAGGGCGTGGCCCTCATGGCCACGCACGAAGGCCCGCTGCAGCGCTACGCCACCATCGAAGGCGGGTCCGCCCTGATCACCGAACGCGTCGCGCCTCTGATCGCCGTGCCCACGACGAGCGGCACCGGCAGCGAGGTCGCACGCGGTGCCCTGCTCATCCTGGACGACCACCGCAAGCTCGGTTTCCACAGTTGGCACCTCGTGCCCAAGGCCGCGATCTGCGATCCCGAACTGACCTTCGGCCTGCCCCCGCTGCTGACCGCAGCCACTGGCATGGACGCCATCGCGCACTGCATGGAGACCTTCATGGCCTCGGCCTTCAATCCGCCGGCCGATGGCATCGCGCTGGACGGCCTGGCGCGCGGCTGGGCGCACATCGAGCGCGCGACGCGCGATGGCCGGGACGGCGAGGCCCGCCGCCAGTTGATGAGCGCGTCCATGCAGGGTGCCATGGCCTTCCAGAAAGGTCTGGGTTGCGTGCACAGCCTGAGCCACAGCCTGGGCGGGCTGAATCCGCGCCTGCACCACGGCACGTTGAACGCCGTTTTCCTGCCAGCTGTGGTGAGTTTCAACGCGGAGGCGGAAAACGTCATGCGTGAAAACCGGCTGCAACGCATGGCACAGGCCATGGGACTGCCTACAGGCGCGGACATTCCGGCCGCCATCCAGGAAATGAATGCCCGACTGGGCCTGCCGGCGAGCCTGACCGCGCTGGAGGTGAAGGCGACGCAGTTTCCCGACATCGTGCGCGGCGCGCTGGCCGACCATTGCCACAAGACCAATCCCAGGGAAGCAAGCGCCGAGGACTACGAAGCCTTGCTGGCGGCATCGCTTTAGCGCCCGTAAGACACGGGCTAAAGCGATCAGGAAGTCATAAAGAACAAAAGGCATAATGAAAGGATTCTTTATCCGGATATGCCATGAATCTGCATCAATTTCGCTTTGTGCAAGAAGCGGTGCGGCGCCAACTCAATCTGACCGAGGCGGCCAAGGCCTTACACACCTCTCAGCCCGGCGTGTCCAAGGCCATCCTGGAGCTGGAGGAAGAGCTGGGCATCGATATCTTTGCCCGCCACGGCAAACGGCTCAAACGCGTCACGGAACCCGGCGAGCAGGTGCTGCGCAGCATCGAAGTCATCATGCGCGAGGTCGGCAACCTCAAGCGCATCGGTGAGCAGTACAGCGCCCAGGACAGCGGGACCCTTTCCATCGCCACCACCCATACCCAGGCCCGTTATGTGCTGCCCTCGCCGGTGGCCAAGTTGCGCTCTGCATGGCCACAGGTCAAACTCTCGCTGCATCAAGGCAACCCCGACCAAGTCGCACGCATGCTGATCGACGAAGTGGCCGAGATCGGGATCGCCACCGAGTCGCTGGCCGACTACGATGAGCTGGTGACGCTGCCCTGCTACGAATGGGAGCATGTGCTGGTACTGCCCGCGCAGCACCCCCTGGCCAGCAAGGAGCGGCTGCACCTGGAAGACCTGGCGGCCGTGCCGCTGATCACCTACCACCCGACCTTCACGGGCCGCACCCGCATCGACACCGCCTTTGCGCAGCGCAAGCTGAACCCACAAATCGTGCTGGAGGCAATCGACTCGGACGTCATCACCACCTACGTGAAGTTGGGCATGGGCCTGGGACTGGTGGCCGAAATGGCGGTGCGCGACCGGCCCGCGCTCGCGGGCGGTGACGCGCGCATCGATCCACGCAGCGATCAGGGCGAACTCGTCGTCCGCCCGCTGGGCCATCTGTTCGGCCGCAATGTCACCCGCGTGGCCTTCAAGCGCGGCGCCTACCTGCGCAATTTCGTCTACGAATTCGCCGAACTGCTGAGCGAGCGGCTGCCACGCGATCTGGTGCAACGCGTGATGCGCGGCGAAAGCGCGGTGTATGAGTTGTAAAACCGTCCCCCCTGTGACGCTACGCGCCTTCCCCCGCTCATCCTGCGGTGGCGGGGGGACGCTCCCGGTGGCCTGGCTGAGCCAGCTCCACGGGAGCCCTGGCCAGAAAGAGATTCCTCACACTTGTAGCCTGCCCATGAATGCAACAACGCCATCCCTACAGAGTCGCCTGCCCAAGGTGGGCACGACCATCTTCACCGTGATGTCTTCGCTGGCGGCGGAGAAAAACGCCGTGAACCTGGGCCAGGGTTTCCCGGACTTCGAGGGCGACCCACGCCTGGTCGACGCGGTGACCGAGGCCATGCGCAAGGGCCTGAACCAGTACCCCCTGATGACCGGTGTGCCCGCACTGCGTCAGGCCGTGGCGGCCAAGATCGCGGCGCTGTACGGCCACGCCTACGACGCCAACAGCGAGATCACCATCACCGCAGGTGCGACCCAGGCCATCCTCACGGCCATCCTGGCGGTGGTGCATCCGGGCGATGAGGTGATCGTGCTCGAACCTTGCTACGACAGCTACGTGCCCAACATCGAGCTGGCGGGCGGCGTGGTGGTGCGGGTGCCCTTGGGTTCAGCCAGCGAGCCGGGATCGTTCAAACCTGACTTCGATCGCATCGCCGCGGCGCTCACGCCGCGGACCCGTGCCCTCATCCTCAACACGCCGCACAATCCCAGCGCCACCGTCTGGTCACGCGAGGACATGGACAAGCTGGAGGCACTGCTGGCCCCCACGAACGTGCTGGTGATTGCCGACGAGGTGTACGAGCACATGGTCTACGACGGCCAGCGGCATGAAAGCGTGGCCCGCCACCCCGGTCTGGCGGCGCGGTCCTTCATCGTCAGCAGTTTCGGCAAGACCTACCACGTCACGGGCTGGAAAGTGGCCTACGTGGCGGCGCCCGCATCGCTGATGGCCGAGTTCCGCAAGGTGCACCAGTTCAATGTGTTCACCGTCAACACGCCGGTGCAGCACGGCATCGCCACCTACATGGCCGATCCGCAGCCCTACCTGACCCTGCCCGCGTTCTACCAGCGCAAGCGCGACCTGTTCCGCGCGGGTCTGGCCAAAACGCGCTTTCACCTGCTGCCCAGCGAGGGCAGCTACTTCCAGTGCGTGGACATCTCGAACCTGGCCGTGCCCGAGCGCGACCTCAGCGAGGCCGATTTCTGCCTTTGGCTGACTGCGGAGATCGGCGTGGCGGCCATCCCGCTCTCGGCCTTCTACGGCGACGGCCACGACCAGAAAGTCATCCGCTTCTGTTATGCCAAGAAAGATGAGACGCTCCAGCTTGCGTTGGAGCGTCTGGCACGGCTCTGAGGTCCTCCTCCCCTACCGCGCAGGCCTGTAAGCTCCGCGCGTGGCCGTACCTCAGTCGCAGGCGCTGATGGCCAGGATCAGGCCCTGGCGTGCGTGCTGGTACTGCATGCTCAGCATGCCATGCAGACGCGCCACCGCGACGGCCTGGTCGGCATGCCGGCGCCCGTGTTCACCAAACAGACTGGGCAACGGCGGCCCCGAAACCCTGTCCTCGTCCGGGTCGTCACCCAGAGTCTGAGCGTGCTCCAGGTGCAGGTGCAGGCGCTCCTCCCAGACCAGCAGCCGGGCCAGCCTGGCCAGCACGCCGTCGGAGCGCGGACGCGTGGCCTCGGCCCGTTTCGCCTCGTAGGCCCGCAGCCAGGGCAGCAGCGCCTCCCCGGGCATGGGCTGCGCCACCGCATACCCCTGCACGGCATCCACACCAAGAATCCTGACTGCCTCGAGCAGACCGGGATCCTCCACCCCTTCCAGCGCGACGCGCTTGCCCAAGGCGTGCCCCAGGCGGGTGAGCTGGTAGATGAAACGCAACACGTCGAACGTATCGCGCTCGAGGTTCTGCACGATGCTGCGGTCGATCTTGATCAGGTCGAAGGGCATTTCACGCAGGCGCGCCAGGCCACTGTAGCCTGCGCCCAGATCATCTTCCGCCAGTTTCACGCCCAGGGACTTGAACTTGCGAAACACATCGACCGCGTCCGCGCCGTAGCCGATGGCGCCCGTCTCCAGGAGTTCCAGCGTCAGCATCTCAGGCTCGCACCCCTGCTCCTGCAGGATGCGCTGGGTGACGTCGAAGTAGCGCGGATCGACCAGGGCGCTGGACGGCAGGTTCAGCGAGACGGCCAGATCCAGACCCGCTTCGCGCCAGCGACTGCGCTGGCACAGCACTTCCCGCAGCCCGCGCGCGTAAAGCTCCACGAAATCGCTGGGCAAGAGGGCAGCGAAAAATTCACCCGGTCCCAATAGACGACCGTCCTCGCGCAAGCGTGCCAGCGCCTCCACCTTGCTGATGCTGCCCGTCTGCAGGTCCAGCAGCGGCTGGTAGTGCATTTCCAGCGCGTCCGTGCGCAAGAGGCTGGCCCAGTTCTGGCGCGTCGCATAGGGGACGACATGGGCCCGCCCGTGTCGTCCTTCGATGGCCATCAGGGCAAAGACAAGCAGGGTCTGCAACTGCTCGATGAACGATTGCTGATGCGCCGAACTGAAACCGCCCGGCAAGGTGCAGAAGAGTGTCAGCACGAAGAAAGGCGCGCTGTCGCTGGGGCCAACCGGAATGGCCACGCTGGAACGGTAGCCACGCTCGCGCATCAGCCCACGCCAGCGCTCGGTGGCCGGGTCGGTGGCGAAGTTGATGCAGCGCTGGACCTGGCGCGTGCGCCAAGCGCGCCCTGTCGGGTCCTCGCTCACCTCGCTCAGCGACCCCCCTGCGAGTTGCTCGAAACGCATCAGGAAATCATTGGCCTGCCCGGACACGGCCTCGAAGCGGAACAGGCCTCGACCGTCCAGACGACCGAAGGAACAGGCGGCGATCTCTCCGTGCTCGGACAGCCGCTGCGTCATGCGGTCGATCAGGTCGGTGTAGCTCTCGACTTGCCAGACCAGTTGCGTCAGCTCCTGCGTGAGCTTGTGGCGCTGAATCTGCACGTCCTGGTAGACCTGCATCTGCAGCGACATGTCACGCATGAGTCGCTGACCCAGTGCCGCCAGGGCCCGCCCGTGCTGTACGCCCCCGACGTGGTCTCGCACCAGGGCGAGCAGAATCTCGGACCCGAGGGTCAAATCATCCCGGGCGACGCCCATCACCGCATGCTGGAGCCCGAGCCGTCCCGCGAGTTCGCGGTGCTTCTCGGCATCCAGATCAGGGGCGGTCAGGGTCAGCAGGTACTCCCGCAGACGCGCCTTGAACTGCGCCTGCTCCGGCGGCGCCATGGTGAAGATCAGATGGCTGATCGACGGAATTTCCGCCAGGCTGCGGAAGAGTTTCTCGACAATGGCCTCCAGCTGATCCTGCAGGACCGGCTGCATGCTTTGCAAGGCGTCGGCCCACGCCGCGCCATACAGCCTGCTGGCCTGCCTGCGCTCCACGTCGGAAACGCCCCAAGCCACCGCCACAGGCGTATCACCCTCTGCTGACAAAATGGACTCCTCTGCACGCCTCGTCGGGCGCTTGAAGGGAGGCGCTCTGCGGGCGCTCTCAGTTTCCCTTCAACTTTCACATTCCCTAATGACTCTTTCAACCGTGGAGTCCGATACTCCGGTCTTGATCACTTGCTTCGCTGTTCCCCGCCTCCTGTCCGGTCATTCCTCAAAACTTTGTCATTCTCCTTCATCATCCCAGCCATTTCGGCCTGACATGCACGGGCTGTGGTGGAATTCCATCATCACACCCGGCTTGCACGACACGCGACAAGCGGGCTCCACTCAGTCTCTTCGTCCTCCCGAAGCCCGACTTGAGCGCAAAGAAGCATAGCTAGGGAAACTCAGGACGAACTCGTGCCTTCGTCGTGCGGAACACCGTGTCTGTCGCGACCCGCGAGCCCCTCAGCTGTTCAACTGCAACCAGAGTTTTTCAAGGCGCTTGATGCTGACAGGCTGCGGCGTGCGCAACTCCTGCGCGAAGAAACTCACGCGCAGCTCCTCGAGCAGCCAGCGCAGTTCCTGCAGGCGTGCGTCGCTCGCGCCCTTGCGCTCAGCCAGCAGGCGCAGGTAGCGCTGCTCTTGTGGCCTGAGCTCAGCCAGACGCGCGGCATCCCGGGCGGGGTCCGCGCGCCATTTGTCCAGCCGCAAGGTGATCGCCCTGAGGTAGCGCGTGAAGTGCTGCAAGGCCGGCCAGGGAGTGCCCGCCAGGAAGCGCTTGGGCATCAGGCGCTGCAATTGCTGCGCGCAGTCGGCAGCGGCTTCCGCGGCGTTCTTGGTGTCCTTGATCTTGCGCAGCGCCACCGCGTACTCGCCCAGGATGGCCGCGGCCAGGCGCGCCACCTCAGTGGCGATGAGACTCAGGCGCCCGCGCCCTTCGTCCAGGCGGCGTTTGAAGTCCGCGTCGTTCGCGGGCAACGGCTCCAGCAGAAAGGCCCGGTCCAAGGCGAGTTCCAGGATCTGCCCACGCAGTTCTTCCAAAGTGCCCAGACTCAGATAAGCCACGGCCATCTTCTGCAGGTCCGGAATGTTCTTTTCCAGATACTTCAGCGCGTCGCGGATCTGCAGGGCAAACAGGCGCCGCAGGCCCGCGCGATGCTTGACGGCCGCGGCCTCGGGCTCGTCGAACACCTCCAGCATCACGGCATCACCGGCATCCACCAGCGCCGGAAAGCCGATCAGGGTCTGCCCGCCCTTTCTGATTTCCATCAGTTCGGGCAATTCACCAAAGGTCCAGGCGACGTGGCGCTGTGCCCCGTCCGCCGCGGGGCCGGCGGATGCGGCGTCCCGAAGCGGCGTGGCCTTGCTCTTGCTGGAGGGCGTGTCCATGCCTCGTTCAGCACTGGCATTCGCGCTGGCGTGCGCGCCCGCCGACCCGGACGCGTCTGGCGCGGAAGGTGAGGCCTTCAAGGTCGCCAAGGCCTGAAAGGCCCCGCGTGCCTGCGCCCCCAGTTCGGCCTTGAGTGCGCCAAGGTTGCGGCCCTGGCCCAACTGGCGACCATGTTCGTCCACCACTCGCAGATTCATGAACAGGTGCGGACTGAGCATGTCGAGCTTGAAGTCCGCGCGCTTCACGTCCAGGCTGGTGATCTCGCGCACGCGCTTGAGCAGTGCGTCTGTCAGGCCGCTCCGCCCGAAGGCCTCGGGCTGACCCAGTTCCTCCGCCAGCCGGGCGGCGGATTCCGGCAAGGGCACGAAGCGGCTGCGCGGCCTTTGTGGCAAGCTCTTGAGCAGAGCCTGGATTTTTTCCTTGAGCATGCCCGGGGCCAGCCACTCGCAGCGCTCCTCGCTGACCTGGTTCAGAACGAACAGCGGCACCGTGACCGTCAGCCCGTCGCGCGCGTCACCCGGCTGGTGCAGGTAAGTGGCCGCGCAATCCACGCCCCCCAACCGCAGGGTCTTGGGAAAGGCGCTGCTGGTGACCCCGGCCGCCTCGTGGCGCATCAGTTCCTCGCGACTCAGACGCAGCAGGTCGGGCTGCAGGCGGCTGGCTTCGCGGTACCAGCGCTCGCACTCGAACCCACTGCAGACCTGGGCCGGCAGATGCTGGTCGTAAAAGGCGTAGATCAGTTCCTCATCCACCAGCACGTCCTGCCGACGTGACTTGTGCTCCAGCTCCTCCACCTCGCGGATGAGCTTGCGGTTGGCGGCAAGGAAAGGCAACTTGGTGTCCCATTCGCCCGCGACCAGGGCTTCACGGATGAAGACCTCTCGCGCAGACACCGGATCGACCCGCCCGAAGTTGACGCGCCGCCCGCTGTAGATGAGCAGACCGTAGAGCGTGGCGCGCTCCAGCGCCACCACTTCCGCGGCCTTCTTCTCCCAGTGCGGATCGAGCAACTGCTTTTTGAGCAAGTGCCCCGCGACCTGCTCCAGCCAGGGCGGCTCGATGGCGGCGATGCCACGCCCGAAGAGCCGCGTGGTCTCGACCAGCTCGGCGCAGACGATCCAGCGGCCTGGCTTCTTTGAGAGGTGCGCGCCCGGATGGCGATGGAATTTGACGCCGCGCGCACCCAGGTAGACATCCTCGGTCTCGTGCTTGCACCCCAGGTTGCCCAACAGGCCGGCCAACATGGACAAGTGAATCTGCTCGTAGGTTGCAGGCGTCTGATTCAGCCGCCATTGGTGCTCGGTCACCACGGTCAGCAACTGGCTGTGGATATCACGCCATTCACGCACCCGGCGCACGTTCACGAAGTTCTGACGCAATAGAGCCTCGTACTGGCGGTTGCTGAGCTTGTGCTCTCCTGAGGTGTTCTGCGTCGCGTCTGGCTTACCGCCCCGTGCATCGTGAATCCACTTCCACAGCTTGAGGTAGCCAGTGAATTCGCTCTTCTCATCGTCGAACTTGGCATGTGCCTGATCGGCCTGGGCCTGGGCTTCCAGCGGCCGGTCGCGCACGTCCTGCACGCTCAGCGCGCTGGCGATGACCAGCACCTCCTCCAGCGCCTGACGGTCTCGCGCTTCGAGAATCATGCGGCCCACGCGGGGATCCAGCGGCAACTTGGCCAGTTCGCGACCCAGGGGCGTGAGCTCATTGGCTTCGTCCACCGCGCCCAGCTCGGCCAGCAACTGGTAGCCGTCGGCGATGGCGCGACCCGAAGGCGCTTCGAGGAAAGGGAAATCCTCCACCGAGCCCAGGTGCAGGGACTTCATGCGCAGGATCACACCCGCCAGCGAGGATCGCAGGATTTCGGGCGTGGTGAATCGCTCGCGGCCATTGAAGTCCTGCTCGTTGTACAGACGGATGCAGATCCCGTTGGCCACGCGCCCGCAGCGCCCCGCGCGCTGGTTGGCGGCCGCCTGGCTGACCGGTTCGACCAGCAACTGCTCGACCTTGCTCCTGAAACTGTAGCGCTTGACCCGCGCCGTGCCCGTGTCAATGACGTTGCGTATGCCTGGCACGGTGAGCGATGTCTCGGCCACGTTGGTGGCCAGCACGATGCGGCGTCCGGTGTGCCCATCGAAAACCTTGTCCTGCTCGGCCTGGCTCAGCCGGGCGAACAGCGGCAGCACCTCGGCGCTACGCTTGATGGGGTCGTGGCTCAGGTGCTTGCGCAGATGATCCGCCGCTTCGCGGATCTCACGTTCACCAGGAAAGAAGATGAGGATGTCGCCGCCCGCATGGCCTTGCCACAGTTCGTCCACCGCATCGGCGATCGCGTCGTTCACGTCGAACTCCCGCGATTCCTCGAAAGGCCGGTAGCGCATCTCGACGGGATAGGTGCGACCGGAAACATAGATCACCGGAGCAGGAACAAGACCGCCGCTTTCGCTCACTTCGTGAGGTTCGCTGCTCCCCGAGGAGGCTTCGCCCGGCCTGGAGCGAGCTGGCGCCGCGCGATTTTTGGGTGCCGAGGCGAAGTGCCTGGCAAACCGTTCCGCATCGATCGTGGCCGAAGTCACGATGACCTTCAGGTCAGGGCGACGTGGCAGGATTTGTCGCAGGTAGCCCAGCAGGAAGTCGATGTTGAGCGAACGCTCGTGTGCCTCGTCGATGATGAGCGTGTCGTAGGCGTTGAGCAGCGGATCGGTCTGGGTTTCCGCCAGCAAAATGCCGTCCGTCATCAGCTTGACCGAGGCGTCCTTACCCAGCCGGTCATTGAAGCGCACCTTGTAGCCCACCACCTCGCCCAGCGGCGTCTGCAGCTCCTCCGCGATGCGCTTGGCCACACTGGAAGCGGCAATGCGGCGCGGCTGGGTGTGCCCAATCAGCCGACCTTTCTGCCCGGCAGGGTAATTGCATTTGCCGCGCCCGAGGCTCAAGGCGATCTTGGGCAGCTGCGTGGTCTTGCCGGACCCCGTTTCGCCGCAGACGATGATGACCTGGTGGGCCTGCAACGCGGCGGCGATCTCGTCGCGTTTGGCCGACACCGGCAGCGACTCGGGAAACTCGATTTTCAGCGTGGAGGAACTCAAGGGGAAACTTCGTGGAGAATCCGCGATTATCCCCGCCCGGACCCCATTCACCGGCCCCTCCCTCTTCGCGCCCACGCATGTCCGCCGTCTTCAACTTCACCTTCGTGCCCTGGTTCCGTTCGGTCGCGCCCTACATCCACAAATTCCGCAATCAGACCTTCGTGGTGGGTGTTTGCGGCGAGGCCATCGCGGCGGGCAAGTTGCCGAATCTGGCGCAGGATCTGGCCCTGATCCAGAGCATGGGCGTGAAGATCGTGCTGGTGCACGGCTTTCGCCCCCAGGTGAACGAGCAGCTCAAGGCCAAGGGCCACGCCGCCCTGTATTCGCGCGGCATGCGCATCACGGACGAGGTCGCGCTGGATTGCGCGCAAGAGGCCGCCGGACAGCTGCGTTACCAGATCGAGGCGGCTTTCAGCCAGGGCCTACCCAACACGCCCATGGCGGGCGCCACGGTGCGGGTGCTCTCGGGCAACTTCATCACCGCGCGGCCCGTGGGCATCGTCGACGGCGTCGATTTCCAGAGTTCGGGCCTGGTGCGCAAGGTGGACGTCGCCGCCATCCAGCACACCTTGAACATGGGGGCTGTCGCCCTGCTCTCGCCCTTTGGCTTCTCGCCCACCGGCGAGGCCTTCAACCTGACCATGGAAGACGTGGCAACCTCGGTGGCCACCGCCCTGCACGCCGACAAGCTGATCTTCATCACCGAAATTCCTGGCCTGCGCCTGCGCCCCAACGAACCGGAGTCCGAGGACAACCCCATCGACACCGAGCTACCCCTGGCCGCCGCCGAGAAACTGCTGACCGAATTGCCGGCGCCAGAACACCCCAGCGACGCCGCCTTCTACCTGCAACATTGCATCCGTGCCTGCAAAGGCGGGGTGGAACGCAGCCACATCATTCCCTACGCAGTCGATGGGTCCCTGCTACTGGAGATCTACGTGCACGACGGCATCGGCACCATGATCGTGGACGAGAAGCTGGAGGAACTGCGCGAAGCCACGGCGGATGATGTGGGTGGCATCCTGCGCCTGATCGAGCCGTACGAAAAGGACGGGACACTGGTCAAGCGCAGCCGCACGGAAATCGAGCGCGACATCGGCAACTACACCATCATCGAACACGATGGCGTGATCTTCGCCTGCGCGGCGCTTTATCCCTACCCCGAGGCGCACACGGCCGAAATGGCGGCGCTGACCGTCTTGAACGAATCGCAGGGGCAGGGCGACGGGGAAAAAGTGCTCAAGCGCGTCGAGCAACGTGCGCGGGCGATGGGACTCAAAAGCATCTTCGTGCTGACCACGCGCACCATGCATTGGTTCATCAAACGCGGCTTCCAGCAGGTCGACCCGGACTGGCTGCCCGAAGCCCGTCGCCGCATGTACAACTGGGACCGCCGCAGCCAGGTGCTGGTCAAGAAGCTGCCCTGAACACCCGCTGCAACAGCCGGCGGGCTTTGGGCAAGGTCAAGTGGCGATCAGTTCGAGCGACCGCGAGCGATCGGGAAGAACCGCGCCCGCGAGGCGGAAAACGGCCACGGCCTGCACGAGTTCCTGGGCCTGCATCTTGAGACTGCTCGCCGCCGCGGCCATCTGCTCCACGAGCGCCGCGTTCTGCTGGGTGGCCTGATCCATCTGGACCACGGCATCGCCGATCTGTGAAACCCCGGAACTCTGCTCACTGCTGGCAGCGCTGATCTCGCCCATGATCGCGGTCACCCGCCGAATGCTGGAGACCACCTCGCCCATGGTGCCACCCGCCTGATCGGCCTGCACACTACCCTGCTGGACGCGCTGCACGCTCTCACCAATCAGGGCCTTGATTTGCTTGGCGGCGTCGGCCGAGCGCTGCGCCAGGGCACGCACCTCTCCCGCCACCACCGCGAACCCGCGCCCCTGCTCGCCGGCGCGCGCGGCCTCCACGGCCGCGTTGAGCGCCAGGATGTTGGTCTGGAAGGCGATGCCATCAATGACACCAATGATCTCGGAGATCTGGTGCGAGCTGTTGTTGATGCCTTTCATCGTGTGGACCACCTGCCCCACGGCCTCGCCCCCCTGCTCGGCGACACTGCTGGCGTCGCGTGCCAGTTGGTTAGCTTGCTGCGCGTTGTCGGCGTTCTGCCGGACGGTGGACGAGAGCTCCTCCATGGAGGCTGCCGTCTGCTGCAGCGCGCTGGCCTGGCGCTCGGTACGAGCCGACAAATCCTGGTTGCCTTGAGCAATCTCGGAGCTGGCCATGGACACAGAATCCGAGCTATGGCGCACCCGCTTCACGACATCGATCAGGGCCACGCGCATGGTGTTGAGCGAGCGCAACAGGTGTGCGAGCTCATCGTGCCCGGTGGCATGGATTGCCCCGCCCAGATTGCCCCGTGCAATCTCTTCGGTGTGGGCCACCGCCTCTCGAATCGGGCGGATCAGCGAACGGGTCAGCCAGATGGACAAGACCACGCTGCCCAGGCAAACCAGCAGCATCATCGCCAGGCTGATCATCACGGCCTGACGCCCTTGATCATGCGCCGCAAGGCCAAGAACATTCGCGTCCTTGGCGATCTGCTGCGCGGCTTCGTCCAGCAGACGAGCGGGCGCCCGGTCCATGCCGCTGACGGATTTATCCCCCACGGAAGCGAGAAAGCCCGCTGTCTTGTAGGCATCCAGACCACGGCGATAGCCTTCGCCCATCTTGCTATGCTCCTGCAGGAACTGTTCGACCAGGCGACGCGCCTCCCCTGTGGGCAAGGCCTTGGTCAGCAGCGCACCCGTCGCGGCCACCTCCTGCTCGGTCTTTTCAAAGCTGGTCCAATGACGTTCCAGCAACTGCGGATCGCCACCGCGCAACAGCACGTTCTTCCATTCCTGCACCTGGGTCTTGAAATTGACCAGCATGCCCATGACCAGACGTTCGTTCTGATGGGCTCCGGCCACCTGGACGTCAAAAACACGCAGTGACTGATTCAGTCTATAGATGCCCAGAAAACTGGCGCCCAGCAAGGAGATGATGAGCACCGCGATCGTGAGCGGCAATCGGACCCTGATCTGCATGATGCACCTCGCGCGGTTGATGCAAGCCGGAAGACCATCGGGAAGCGGCTGCAAACCGCGCCTCCGAACCCGGGCCAGCGACTGGGCGGACCGGTGGTTTGATTATGAATTCAAGTCACGGCCGCTGTGAAGGCGCTGCGCGGATCAGCGAGGGCGAGGTGTTTCAGGTCAGCACAGCGGCCTGGTTCACTTCGTCGATCTGCTCGGGCGCCAGGAAACGCTCCGCGTACTCCAGGTAGACCTGCTCACGCACGAAGATCTCGAACAGATCGGGGTCGATGTGTCCGCCCTTCTTCATGTTCGCCATGATGGACAGGGCCTGGGAAAGCTTCATCGGCGGTTTGTACGGCCGGTCGCTGGCGGTCAAGGCCTCGAAAATGTCGGCGATGCCCATCACCCGGGCCTGTACCGACATCTGCTCACGAGTGAGCCCTTTCGGGTAACCCTTGCCATCCATGCGTTCATGGTGCCCCCCAGCGTACTCGGGCACATTGCGCAAGTGACGCGGCCAGGGCAGTTGCTCCAGCATGTTGATGGTGGCGACGATGTGGTGGTTGATGATCTCGCGCTCGGGATGCGTTAATGTGCCCCGGGCGATGGTGAGGTTCTCGACCTCGTTGACGCTCAGGAAATCGCTGTCCTGTCCGGGGACATCATCGGGGGCGCGCCAACGGTATTGGGCGGCCATGTCACGCACACGTTGGATGTCGTCCTCGCGCATGGCTTCCCCGCCTTTGTTCGTCCTGCGCAGGAAGTTGCGATCACTATCCAGCCGCTCGAGTGACTGGCTCAACTGAGCACCAATTCGGGCCTCCGCCGTGGCGTCGACCACGGGTCGCAAGGCCAGTTGCTCGCGCAAGGCGGCGATCTCCGCGTCGCGCTTGAGCACCTCGAAACGGGTGTCCACCAGGCCGATGCGGTCGTAGATGGTTTCCAGCTTGGTGGCCTTGTCCACCACGTGCACGGGGGTGGTGATCTTGCCGCAATCGTGCAGCAAGCCGGCGATCTTCAGCTCGTACCGGTCCTTGTCGCTCATGGAGAAGCCCGCCAGCGGGCCGGCCGTGGTGGCGGCGGCTGCGTTGGCCAGCAACATGGTCAGCTCCGGCACGCGCTGGCAATGGCCCCCGGTGTATTCCGATTTTTCGTCGATGGCCTCGTTGATCATGCTGATCAAGGCTTCGAACAGTTCCTCGAGTTGCGCGATCAGTTGCCGGTTGGTCAGCGCGATGGCCGCCTGCGAGGCCAGGGATTCGACCAGGCTTTGGTCGGCCGGCAGGAAGGCGGTGACCTCGCCGCTGCCAGGCTTGCGCGCATTGAGCAGTTGCAGGACACCGATGACGCGGTCCTCGTGGTTCTTCATGGGCACGGCCAGCATCGATTGCGAACGATACCCCGTGCGCTGGTCGAAGGATCTCGTGCCGGTGAAGTCGAACTTGGTGTTGTCGTAGGCGTCAGGGATGTTCACCGTGCTCTCGTGGTTGGCGGCATAGGCCGCCACGGCTCGGTCGTTCGGCTTGCCGTCGGCGTCGAACAGTTGCACCAGCGGCAATTCGATTTTCTTGCCGGTGGTGCCGCCCATCGCGATGCTCAGCGAGTCCGTGCGCATGATCTCGAAGCGCAGCGCGCGCTCGTCTTCGGTCACGCGATAAAGGGTGCCGCCATCGGCATTGGTGATGTCCTTGGCCGCCAGCAGAATGGTTTCCAGCAGGCGGGTGGTGTCGTGCTCGCGGGAGAGTGCCGTGCCGATGGCGTTGAGCTGCTCCAGGCGACGCAGCAGGTCGGTCGTGAAATTGGCAGAAGTTTCCGTGTTCATGGTCGCGCTTTTTGTAACAGTCCCCGGCGGACATCCCGAGAACGAACAAGGCGAGAGACTATCTCAGAACACCTGCGGTGCCTACCGGCGAGACGGTAACAGTCGCCCTCCACCGGGGAAATTCACCTGGGAAGGGCCAGCGCCGGGGAAGTCTGGCCGACGGCCGGCCGATTCGAGACGTCCGGACGCCCAGCCTGCATGCCGGGATCCAGTTGAAACGCGGAAACAGCGGACACCAATTCCTGGGCCTGGGAGCGCAGGCTGCTCGTCGCCGCAGCCAATTCCTCCACCAAGGCCGCGTTCTGCTGGGTGGCTTGGTCCATATTGGTCACGGCTTCGCCGACCTGGGCGACTCCCGTGCTCTGCTCGCTGCTGGCGGTACTGATTTCGGCAACGATGTCCGATACCAGCCGGATGCTGCTCACCACCTGCTCCATGGTATTGCCTGCGCGGTCCACCAGGGCCGCACCCTGTCCGACCTGCTCGACACTGGCAGTGATCAGCGCCTTGATCTCCTTGGCGGCGGCGGCGCTGCGCCCCGCCAGGGTCCGGACTTCGCTGGCCACCACCGCGAAACCCCGGCCCTGCTCCCCCGCGCGCGCAGCCTCGACCGCGGCGTTCAAGGCCAGGATGTTCGTCTGGAAAGCGATGCCATCGATCACGTTGATGATGTCGACGATCTTGCGGGACGATTCGCTGATGCCCTTCATGGTCTTCACGACCTCGGTCACGACTTCCCCCCCCTGTATAGCCACCGTACTAGCGTTTTGCGCGAGCTGATTGGCCTGCAGGGCATTCGCGGCATTCTGCTTCACGGTGCTGCCCAGCTCTTCCATGGAGGCGGCGGTTTGTTCCAGCGCGCTGGCCTGGCTTTCGGTGCGCGAACTCAGATCCTGGTTGCCCTGCGCGATCTCCGCGCTGGCCGCGGACACCGTCTCACTGCCACGCCGGACACGGTCCACTGTCGCCGCCATGGAATCGCGCAATGCCTTGATGCCATGCATCAGGCTCTGATGATCGTCCGACTTCAATCGGACACTCACGCTCAGGTCGCCTTCAGCCATGCTGCGCATGAGGTGGCTGACCTCCGCCGGTTCGCCTCCGAGTTGTCGCACGATGCTGCGGACAATCACCAGGCCAAAACCCAACATGAGCAGGGCCAGGACCAGCGCGCCCAGGCTGGATTGGATGGCTCGCTGGAAAATCGAGGCGTCGACCGTGTCGATGTAAACGCCCGAGCCGACGATCCATCCCCAAGGCTCGAAGCCCTTCACATGAGAAACCTTCTGCACAGGCGTGGCATGCCCGGGCTTGGGCCACATATAGTCCACGTCGCCCGACCCCTGCGCCTTGACCACCTTGACCATCTCAACGAACAGGTGCTTGCCGTTCGGGTCTTTGTTCTGAGTCAAGTCCGTGCCATCCAATTCGGCGCGGATGGGGTGCATCACCATGCGTGGATGCATGTCATTGATCCAGAAATACTCCGTACCGCTATAGCGCAAGGCCTTGACGGCTTGCAGCGCGCGCTGCTTGGCTTCGTCCATGGACATCTGGCCCTTGACAGCCTGGTCATGGAAATGCACCACCAAGCCGTAAGCCACCTCGGTCGCCTGCCGCACGGCGTCCTTGCGTTCCTTGAGCAGCAGGCTGCGCTCGGAAACCATGGAAAAAGTCAGCAGCAGAATCAAGCCAAGAATGGCACTGACGATCAGGGAGCCAAGGCGCTTGCCCAGACTCATGGTGGCGAATCGAAACACAGGGAACATCTCCTCAGCGGCATCCAGACCTTACGGAACCCTTACCAGAAAAAGGGCGTGTGTGAACAATGTTTCTCTTTTAAATTCTGTACACACTGTAACAAAGATGCGCGAATGCTGTGTCAACACGAGGAGCAGCGTTTTCCCGAGGCAAAAAATAAGCCGCCCACGTCGAACGCGGGCGGCTTTTCTTGAGCCGTCTTGCGCAGCAGCCTGCTAAACGCGCAATGTTCTGAGGCGCACCAATAGCCAGAAGGCAGCGAGGATCATCAGCGCAAAGCAGACGAAGGACCAATTCGCGATGCTCAGCCCGAGGAAAGTCCAGTCGACGGCAGCGCAATCGCCGGATCCACGGAAGATCATCGGCACGGCTCGCTGAAGCGGGAAGGCCTCGATCATCCCGTAAAAATCGCGGCCACAGCTAAGAAACTCCGGTGGATGCCATTGCAGCCAGCTCTGCCGTGCCGCGACGAAAGCACCGAAAGCCGCTGACAGCAGAACCAGTAGCGCACCTGCGACATGCCAGGGTCGTCCTTTGAATAGGGCTGCTCCACCCGCGAAGACGGCCACCAACAGCAGTGCATAACGCTGGACGATGCACATCGGACAAGGCTCAAGCCCGACACCGTGTTGCAGGTAGAGCCCGAATCCCAACAGTCCCAGGCAGCCAAGGAAAATCAGAAAAAGAACGCGTCGAGGCGCATTCAGCGTGTCAAGCAGTTGTCGATGCAGCAAGATCCGGTGTTCCTTCCACGAAGACGCGGGCCTTGCGTGGCGTCACAGCCAGCAATTCACCCTCCGTCAATCCAAGCTCGCGGTATTGTGACGCAGGGATTTGCACCTCGATGACCGCTTGCCGGAGCGATGGAGTCTGTTCCTCGGGCAAAAGTTCCAGGCGGGCAATGGGTCCGACCACGATGGCGCGGGACAAGCGGGCGGCGATACCCGGCGCACCACTCGACCAGCGACGCACCTCGAATTCGTGCGGGCGCACGTAGGCGAAAGCCCGAGCATCTTGTGCGCCGACGTGCTCGGGCGCGGCGATCGTGATGTCGCTGGAGACGCCCTCCAGGTGCAAGGTGCCTTCGTGGGCGCGCCCCTGGAAAAGGTTCACGTCGCCCAGAAAGCCATAGACGAAAGGACTGGCCGGATGCTCCCAAACGTCCTGGGGGGACCCCACCTGCTCCACCACGCCCCGGTTCATCAACACCACTCGGTCAGCCACTTCGAGCGCCTCTTCCTGGTCGTGCGTCACAAAGATGCTGGTCACGTGCAACTCATCATGCAAACGGCGCAGCCAGCGACGCAGTTCCTTGCGCACCTTGGCGTCCAGGGCGCCAAAAGGCTCGTCGAGCAGGAGCACCTTCGGCTCCACTGCCAGGGCACGCGCGAGCGCGATGCGTTGGCGTTGCCCCCCCGACAGCTGCGCGGGATAACGGTCGGCCAGCCAGTCGAGCTGCACGAGTTTCAGCAGGTCCGTGACCTTGGCCTTGATTTGCTTTTCGCTGGGGCGCTGGCTTCTGGGCTTCATGCGCAGGCCGAACGCGACGTTGTCGGCCACGGTCATGTGACGGAACAAGGCGTAATGCTGGAACACGAAACCGATCTGGCGTTCACGCACGTGCTTGTCCGTCGTGTCCTCGCCAGAGAAATAGATGCTGCCGCTGTCCGCGGTTTCGAGCCCCGCGATGATGCGCAACAAGGTGGTCTTGCCGCAGCCCGAGGGGCCCAGCAAGGCCAGCAGCTCGCCGGACGCGATGTCCAGGTCGACATCGTGCAAGGCTCGGAAATTGCCGAAATGTTTGTTGACCTTGCGGATTTCAATGCTCATGGGAAAACTGCTTTCTCAGGCGGCGGCAGACGCTGCCGGTACGGGACTGGCGGCGGCTGCGCCGGGATTCTCGGGCGGGGCGTTGACCGCGGTCGCGCGGTCACGTTCATGCCTCCACTCGGCGAAGGTCTTGAGCACCAGAGTCACCACGGCCAGCACGGCCAACAGGGAAGCAACGGCGAACGCAGCCGCGGACTGGTACTCGTTGTAGAGGATCTCCACGTGCAGCGGTATCGTGTTGGTCTGACCACGGATATGGCCCGACACAACCGACACCGCGCCGAATTCGCCCATGGCACGCGCGTTGCAGAGGATCACGCCATACAACAAACCCCACTTGATGTTGGGCAGCGTCACATGCCAGAAGGTCTGCCAGCCGTTTGCGCCGAGGACGATGGCAGCCTGTTCCTCCTCGTTGCCTTGCGCCTGCATGAGCGGAATCAGTTCCCGCGCGATGAAGGGGAAGGTCACGAAAATCGTGGCCAGCACGATGCCCGGCACGGCGAAGATGATCTTGATGTCATGTTCAGCCAGCCAGGGCCCCAGCCATCCTTGCGCGCCGAAAAGCAACACGTAGATCAGGCCCGAGACCACGGGCGACACCGAGAACGGCAGATCAACCAAGGTGGTGAGAAAGGCCTTGCCGTGAAACTCGTACTTGGCAATGGCCCAGGCTGCGGCCACGCCGAACACCAGATTCAAAGGCACGGCAATACCCGCCGCAATGAGCGTGAGCTTGATCGCGGCCCAGGCGTCGGGTTCGAGCAAGGCAACGAAATAAGCATGCCAGCCCTTGCGCAGGGCCTCGGTCGCCACCGCCACCAGGGGCAGGACAAGAAACAGCGCGATGAAAGCCAGGGCCACCAAGGTCAGCGTCCAGCGCACCGCTGGCGTCTCCGTGGTGAGGACGCGTTTCTTGCGCACGTCCAAGGGCGCGCGAGCGCCGGACGCGGAGGAAGTTGAATTTGTCATCGCGTCATGCTCCGGAACGCTTGCGCTGCCACGCCTGCAAGCCGTTGATGACCAGCAGCATCACGAAGGAAATCAGCAGCATCACCACGGCAACGGCTGTCGCGCCCGCGTAGTCATACTGTTCCAGCTTGGAGATGATGATGAGCGGCGTGATCTCCGAAATCATGGGCATATTGCCCGCGATGAAGATCACGGAGCCATATTCGCCGACGGCGCGCGCGAAAGCCATCGCAAAACCTGTCAGTAGCGCGGGCAGGATGCTGGGCAGGATCACGTAACGGAAGGTCTGCCAGCGCGTCGCGCCCAGGCAAGTGGCGGCCTCTTCCAATTCCTTCTCGGTGTCTTCCAGCACCGGCTGCACCGTGCGCACCACGAACGGCAGGCCAATGAAGATCAGTGCGATCACCACCCCCGTGGGGTTGTAGGCCAGCTTGATGCCCAGAAAGCCAAAAATCCCATTCGGTTCGAAGTACTGACCGACCCAACCATTGCCTGCCAGCAAGGCGGTCAGCGAGATGCCAGCCACGGCGGTCGGCAAGGCGAAAGGCAGGTCCACCAGCGCATCAACAATCTTCTTGCCCGGAAACTTGTAGCGCACCAGCACCCAGGCGACCAGCAGGCCAAACACCAGATTGACCAAGGCCGCGATCAGCGACGCCCCAAAAGTCAATCGGTAGGAGGCCAGCACGCGTGGCGAGGCTACCGCCGTCCAGAAGTGGTCCCAAGTCATCGTGAAGGACTTGAAGAACAGCGCGGACAGGGGGATGAGAACGATCAGGCTGAGATAGAACAGCGTGTAGCCCAGCGTCAGGTTGAAACCGGGCAGCACGCGACGCGCCTTGCGGCGCCTAGAAACCGCCGGACTCGTGATTGACACGGCGGAGGGAACGGCGAACGCAGTCATTCAGTGCTTATTTGACGGTGTAGATCTGGTCGAATTTGCCGCCATCGTTGAAGTGCACCTTTTGTGCTTCAGCGGGGCTACCGAACACTTCGGAGACCGTGAACAACTGGATGGGCTTGAAGGTTGCGGCGTTCTTCTTCAGCACGGCCGGCGAAGTCGGACGCAAGGCATGCTTGGCGGCAATTTCCTGCGCTTCATCCGTGTAGAGGAAATCAAGGTAGGCCTTGGCCACCTCGGCGGTTCCCTTCTTGGCCACGGTGCGTTCGACCACGGCCACGGGGTTTTCCGCCACCACGCTGATGCTGGGATAGACCGCCTCGACCTGGCCGGCACCAAATTCATTGACGATAGAAATCACCTCGGACTCGAACGTGATCAGCACGTCACCCACATTGCGCTGCAGGAAGATGCCTGAGGCATCACGCCCCCCCTTGCCCAGCACCGGTGCGTTCTTGAACAACTTGGCCACAAAGTCGGCGGCTTGCGCGTCCGTGCCACCCTTCTTCTTCACATACCCCCAGGCCCCCAGATAGGTTTGCCGACCATTGCCTCCCAGCTTGGGGTTGACCACTACCACCTGTACACCGGGCTTGACCAGGTCATCCCAGTCCTTGATGCCCTTGGGATTGCCCTTGCGCACCACGAAGATATGGGTGGACAACGTGGGCGTGGCATTGCTGGGGAACTTCTTGGCCCAGTCCTTGGCCACCAGCCCCTTGTCAGCCAGGAACTCCAGGTCGGTCACGGTATTGAAAGTCACGACGTCGGCATCCAGGCCATCCGCCACGGCACGTGCCTGGGCACTGGAACCGCCATGGGACTGGTCTACCTTCACGTCTTTACCGGTCTTTTTCTTGTACCAAGCGCTGAAGGCAGGGTTGATGTCCTTGTAGAACTCACGCGCCACGTCGTACGAAGAATTGAGCAAAGTGACCTGCTGGGCGCTCACCAGTTGGCTGGAGCCCAAGGCCAGGGCCGCCAGGGTCAAGGTGAGGGTCTTTTTCAAGTTCATGGAATCTCTCTCTGGTTGGAATGGGGGTGAAGCAGTGACGGGGGAAACGAGCCCCAGGAAACCGGGATCAGCCAAACCGCGATTTTCCCAGGCCACCCTTAAAACTCAAAAGATGATTATCTTGTTAACTCATAACCAACATGTCTGAATCAAGCTAGATCGGCAAGCTTGCCAAAGGTTCACGGCGACGCAGCCCGCCCTCACCGGCATCGCTCGCCACCAAGGATTGCAGCAGTGCCAACCCCAGCGGCCATTCGCCATGCCCTGATTCGATGTTGATGTGCCCGGCATCGGGGACGCGCACGAATTCACTGCCCCAGCTGCGGGCGTAGGCGCCACACAGACGGATCGGGCAATACGGGTCGTTGTTGCTGGCCACCACGATGCTGCGGTAAGGCAGTTTGCGACTCGGCACAGGCGCGAAGTCACTCAGGATGGAACGGCGCTCAGGATCGGCCGGCGCCACCAGCAAGGCGCCACGGATGCGCGTCTCGACATCTTCCGGCAGTTGGTTGACGGCAATGCACCCCAGGCTGTGAGCCACCACCACCACGGGCAAGGGCTGGCCGTTCTCGTCCACCTGGGCCAGGATGGTCTGGCGGATGCGGCCCACCCAAGCCTCCCGCGCGGGCTTCAGCCAGTCGTCCTGCTGAACGCGCACGGTATGGGCGTAACGCTCTGCCCACAGGGTTTGCCAATGGCCAGGGCCGGAATCCCGCCACCCCGGCACGATGAGGATGCGTACCGCTTGCGTCACGCCTGCCCTGCTCTCTGTGCTCTTTCGCTAGCGCTCACCGGGGTGACCCTTATTTGTTCGGCTGTGGCGTGACGCGCAGATAGGGCTTGACCGTTTTGTAGCCCTTGGGAAAGCGCCGGGCAATCTCGTCGGCGTCCTGCAGGCTGGGCACGATGATCACATCGTCGCCATCCTTCCAGTCAGCCGGCGTGGCGACCTTGTGGCTGTCGGTCAACTGCAGCGAATCGATGACGCGCAGCAGTTCGTCGAAGTTGCGTCCCGTGCTGGCCGGATAGGTCAACGTGGCGCGAATGGCCTTCTTCGGATCGATGAAAAACACGCTGCGCACCGTGGCCGTGGCGGAAGCATTGGGGTGAATCAGGTCGTACAGCTCGGACACCTTGCGATCGGCGTCGGCCAGGATCGGAAAGTTGACCGTGGTGTGCTGCGTCTCGTTGATGTCGGGAATCCATTGCCGGTGCTTGTCCGCGGGGTCCACGCTGATGGCGATCGGCTTGACACCCCGCTTGGCGAATTCGCCCGACAGCGCGGCGGTACGACCCAGCTCAGTGGTGCAGACTGGCGTGAAGTCCGCCGGATGGGAAAACAGGATGACCCAGGAATCGCCTGCCCATTCATGGAACTTGATGAGGCCAGTGCTGGAATCCTGCGTGAAATCAGGGGCCGTGTCGCCCAGTCGTAAGGTCGCCATGAGCAATCTCCTTGGATGGAAGGGCATCCATTCTGGAGCGCCATTCCCGAGATTCCAACGAATATCTCGCTCTTAGCTCATAACTCGCAGGCATGAATCGCGAGGCACGGCATCGCACCAGGCTTCGCAGAGGCTTTTGCAGGCGCTTTGGATTCAGTTGGCTCACGCGAAAGACGGCCAACACTGTTGCGGAAATCAGGCTGGCAGGTGCGCCAGATGGCTCCGCACCCGAACCGCCAAGGCTTGCTCGGCCATGCTGGTCAGAGGCAGCAGTCGCCCCTCAAGCCCCGCGTGCACCAACTGGGCCAGAACCCCAGGCTGAGGGGTCAGCGGACCAAGAAAAATCGGTGTTTCTCCCCTCAGCAATAACAGCGTGGGGAAATTCTGCACTTCGATTTCACCCAGGACTTCACTTTCATCCTCGATATCGATCCAGGCAAAACGGGCCGCGCCGACAAACGGCGCCTGGAGCGAGTCGAACAGAGGTTGATAAGCACGACAGTTGTTGCACCAGTCGGCGCACAGGCAGACCACATGCAGGGGACTGGCCTCGGGAGGATTGCTGCTCATCCTTCAAGTGTGCCTTATACCTGCACCCAATGCAGAACATCCACTTTGCACGGATTCCGCGACAGGACCCAAGCCCCCCCCGCACGCCGTTATGCATGCCGCGGCGGGAATGCGACACGCCGTAGGCATGGCGGCTCAAACAACCGAATCGCCCTCAAAACCCCGCGTTTCCGGCGGGCAAAACCTCCTGCCGTGCGTAAAAACCCTCTTTCTCACGCTGGCGCCCCCGTCAAAGATGCGGGTCTGGCTTGTCCAGACAATTCCACACAATGAAGGAGACAGCGATGACACAGAGCAAGACGACCCGACGCCGCAGCCTGCTCAAAGGCGCTGCGGTGGCCGCCGGCGCCATGTCGGTGCCGATGATCAGCAACGCCCAGACCACCTCGCTGCGCCTGCAGAGCACGTGGCCGGCCCAGGACATTTTTCACGAGTATGCGCATGACTTCGCCAAGAAGGTCAACGACATGGCCGGTGGCCGCCTCAAGATCGAGGTGCTGCCCGCGGGTTCCGTGGTGCCGGCCTTCCAGTTACTGGAAGCCGTGAACAAGGGTACGCTCGACGCCGGTCACGGCGTCGTCGCCTACCACTACGGCAAACAATCGGCGCTGGCCTTGTGGGGTTCCGGTCCAGCCTTCGGAATGGACCCCAACATGGTCCTGGCCTGGCACAACTATGGCGGCGGCAAGGCCCTGCTGGACGAGATTTACAAGTCCATCAATATGGACGTCGTGTCCTACCTCTACGGTCCCATGCCCACGCAGCCCTTCGGTTGGTTCAAGAAGCCGATCGCCAAGGTTGAGGATGTGAAAGGCATGAAATTCCGCACCGTGGGTCTGGCAGTGGACATGTACACCGCCATGGGCGCGGCGGTGAACCCCTTGCCGGGCGGTGAAATCGTGGCGGCGCTCGACCGCGGCCTCATTGACGGCGCCGAATTCAACAACGCCTCCAGCGACCGCGTGCTCGGCTTCCCCGACGTGGCCAAGAACTGCATGCTGCAAAGCTTCCACCAGAGCGGCGAGCAGTTCGAGATCCTGTTCAACAAGGGCAAGCTGGACGCGCTGCCCACCGAGCTGCGCGCCATCGTGGACTACGCCGTGCAGGCCGCAAGCGCCGACATGAGCTGGAAAGCCATCGACCGCAACTCCAAGGACTACCAGGAGCTGAAGAAACAAGGCGTGAAGTTCTACAAGACGCCGGACGCCATCCTGCGCGCCCAGCTTGATGCCTGGGACAAGATCATGGAGAAGAAGAGCGCCGAGAACGCGCTGTTCAAGAAGGTGCTCGATTCGCAAAAGACCTTCGCGCAACGCACCAAGCAGTGGCAGAACGACTACATGGTTGACTTCAACATGGCCTACAACCGCTACTTTGGTCGCGGCGCCAAGAAGGCCTGAGCGTCACGACGAATCCGCGCTCCGCCATCGTTCCTTCCGGTGGCGGAGCTTTTTTTACACACACCCGCGTGTGCTTACCTCCTCCTTTCCTTTTCGCCGCGCTTCCCCGATTTCTGACATGACATCCCTTCCAAACGTACAGCGCCTGCTGCACGCCGCAGACCGCATGAGCACCTGGGCCGGCAAGACCTTTGCCTGGTTGATCGTCGCACTTATGCTCGTGGTGTGCGCCGAAGTCTTCAAGCGCTACGCGCTCAACGCGCCCACAGCGTGGATCTATGACGCCAACAACATGATGTACGGCACGCTGTTCATGATGTGCGGCGCCTACGCCCTGTGCCAGGACGCCCACGTGCGCGGAGACTTTCTCTACGGCAGCATGAAACCGCGCACCCAGGCGGCGCTGGACCTCGTGCTCTACGTCGTCTTCTTTTTGCCAGGTGTCTGCGCGCTGACCTGGTCCGGCTGGAGCTACTTCCAGGATTCTCTGGCCATGCGTGAACAGACGTTCAACGCCACGCCGATTCCGCTCTACCCCTTCAAGTTCATCATTCCGCTGTCCGGCGCGGTCGTGCTGCTGCAGGGCATCTCTGAAATCATCCGCTGCATCGTCTGCCTGAAGACTGGCGCATGGACACCCCGCCTCAAGGACGCCGAGGAAATGGATGTGGTGGAGGAACAGTTGGCCGCCAGCACTTACGTGGATGAAAAGGCCAAACAGGAAACCATTGCGAAAGCCCATGCCATTGACGAAGCCGCACGCCAGCGCGGCACAGGCAACGTCGGGAGCGCCGCATGAGCAATGCCGCACTCGGCCTGACGATGCTCGGCCTCATCATCGTCGTGATCCTGATGGGCTTTCCCACGGCATTCACGTTGATGGGCCTGGGCATGTTCTTCGGCTTCATCGCCTTCTACGACCCATCACAGCACTGGGTCGACAACCGGGTCTTCGACCTGATGGTGCAGCGCGCCTTCGGCGCGATGACCAACGAAACCCTGCTGTCCATCCCACTCTTTGTTCTGATGGGCTACATCATGGAACGCGGTGCGCTGGTGGACCGCATGTTCCACGCCGTGCAGCTTGCGTTCCGCCGCGTGCCCGGTTCGCTGGCCGTGGCCACGCTGGTCATCTGCACCTTCTGGGGCATCGCCAGTGGCCTGGTCGGCGCGGTCGTGGTGCTGATGGGTGTGATCGCGATGCGACCCATGCTCAACGCCGGATATGACACGCGTCTGGCCGCGGGCGTCATCACGGCCGGGGGCACGCTGGGCATCCTGATCCCGCCCTCGGTGATGATCATCGTCTACGCGGCGGTGGCCGGGCAATCGGTGGTCAAGCTCTATGCGGCGGCGATGTTCCCAGGCTTCTTCCTCGCCTTCCTCTACCTCATCTACGTGATCGGCTGGGCACTGATCCAGCCCAAGGTGGCGCCCAAGCTCCCACCCGAGCAGCAGCGCGCGGATGTTACGCCCTGGGTCGCCCACCTTGCCGCGAACTACTCGCCACGCATGCTGCTCGCGCTGCTGATGGCCTTGGTCTCGCCGGGCCGGGCGCTGTCGGCTCGCATCGAAGGCGTCAAGGCAAGCTGGTGGTTGCTGCTACGCAATCTCGGCAGCGCACTCACGCCCCTGCTGTTCGCAGCCGTAACGCTGGGTGCGGTCTGGTGGTACATGGTCATCTATACGCAGCAGAGCGAAGCGCCCGAGCCTCAAACCATGGAGCAGGTACGGCAAGCCCAATCGGCCGACTCGTCCACCCTTGCTGAGCCGCCCGCGGAAGGCGGCTTGCAAGACCCCCCCTCGGCAGAGGGTGGTTTGCAAGAACCTCCGGGCGGCGCACCGTCGAACGATGCCGTGCAGGAACCGCCAGGAACGCAAACGACGGCTGCAGCCGGTTCACCTGACAGGGGATCGGACGGGTCAAACAGCGGCGGCCTGCAAAGCCTGGGCGAATCAGCCGCCCCGCCGCATGCCGCGTCGGTGCCGCAGTCCTTCTACACCGGCTTCTGGATCACCGTGGCCTTCACGCTGGCGCTGCTATTTTGGTATTACCGCGCACTCGATGCAGAGCAGTTCGAGATCCTGCGCATGCTGGTGTCCTCGGTGATGCCGCTGGGCACGCTGACGCTGGTGGTTCTGGGTGTGATTCTGTTCGGAATCACCACCGCCACCGAGTCCGCAGCGGTCGGCGCAGCCGGTGCCTTCCTGATGGCCTGGCATGCCCGCACGCTGAACTTCAAGAAGATCAAGGAAGCGGTATTCCTGACTGCGAAGACCACCGCCATGGTGTGCTGGCTGTTCGTCGGATCTGCGCTGTTCTCGGCCGTGTTCGCCATCTTGGGCGGGCAGGCGCTGGTGGAGCAATGGGTGATGTCCATGAACCTGTCGCCGCTGCAGTTCCTGCTGCTGTCGCAGGCCATCATCTTCATCCTGGGCTGGCCGCTTGAGTGGACCGAGATCATCGTGATCTTCGTGCCCATCTTCCTGCCGCTGCTGGCGCATTTCCAGATTGACCCGCTGCTGTTCGGCGTCCTGGTATTCGTGAACCTGCAGGCGGCCTTCCTGTCGCCACCGGTGGCGATGTCGGCCTTCTACCTGAAAGGCGTGTCACCGCCGCACGTCACGCTGAACCAGATCTTCGCGGGCATGATGCCTTACATGCTCATCGTGGTCCTTTGCATGGTGCTGATGTACCTGTGGCCGCAACTCACGCTGTGGCTGCCGCACTTTCTTTACGACTGAGCCAGAGAAGGTCTGGCCCGCGTGACTCGTAACACGCGGGCCACGTTCCTGATGGCAGGAACGTGACGACACCTCAGAAAAGGCCGCGGTGGCGTTTCGGCCATCAAGCCGCCGCGCAGGCGCGCCGAATGTCGGCGGCAAAGGCATCCACCGCCTCGGGCGTGGTGTCCCAGGCGCACATCAGGCGGCAGCCGCCACCGGCGATGAAGTCGTAGAACTTCCAGCCCTGCTCACGCAGGGTGTGGATGGCTTTTTGCGGCAAAAATGCAAACACCGAATTGACCTGCGGAGAATGCGGTACGCGCACGCCAGCCTGGTCCTTGATTGCGTCGTGCAGGCGCTGCGCCATCGCATTGGCGTGGCGCGCATTGCGCAGCCATACGTCGTCCTGCAGTATGCCGATCCAGGGCGCTGAAATGAAGCGCATCTTGGATGCCAGCTGGCCCGACTGCTTGACGCGGTAGGCAAAGTCTTCGCTCAAGGTCTTGTCGAAGAACACCACGGCTTCGCCAACCGGAAGACCGTTCTTGGTGCCGCCGAAACACAGCACATCGACGCCCGCGCGCCAAGTGATGTCAGCGGGTTCGCAGCCCAGTGCAGCGACCGCATTCGCGAAGCGCGCGCCGTCCATGTGCACCTTGAGCTTGCGGCGCTTGGCGATGGCGGCGATCGCGCGCACTTCCTCCACCGAGTAGACCGTTCCGAGCTCGGTCGCCTGGGTCAGGCTCACCACCTTGGGCTTGGGGTAATGGATGTCGGCGCGCCGAGTGACCAGTTGCTCGACGGCATCCGGCGTCAGCTTGCCCAGTTTGGCGGCGCCACTCTCGTTCTCGGCGATCAACAACTTGCTGCCATTCGAAAAGAACTCTGGCCCGCCGCATTCGTCGGTTTCGATGTGCGCGACCGGCGTGCAGATCACCGAGTGGTAGCTCTGGCAGAGGGACGCCAAGGCCAGGGAATTGGCCGCAGTGCCGTTGAACACGAAATAGACATCGCAATCGGTCTGGAACAACTGCCGCAGATGCTCGCAGACGCGTTGCGTCCACTCATCATCACCATAGCCTGGTTGATGACCACTGGCATTGGCCTCGAGAAACCAGTGCATGGCTTCTGGGCAGACGCCCGCGTAATTGTCACTGGCGAAGTGCTGGCGCGTGGCGTTCTGGGAAGACACGGAAGTAAGGCTGCTCATGGGAAATAAGAGAGGGTGCGAAAGCGCTGATTCTCTCAAGTACCGTGCATTCGTGCTTGGCTGGCCACCAGCGCCCCATCCCGACCCCATCAGCAAGCCACTTTTAAACGGAAAAAACAAAAGCCCGCTACAGATTCTGTAGCGGGCTTTGCTTAGGCCTTGCGGCCATTTGGCTCCCCGACCTGGGCTCGAACCAGGGACCTACGGATTAACAGTCCGGCGCTCTACCGACTGAGCTATCGGGGAATATTCGGTCTAACAAATTATCGTTTGTCGGTCAGTGGTGGGACGTGCAGGATTCGAACCTGCGACCAACGGATTAAAAGTCCGCTGCTCTACCGACTGAGCTAACGTCCCACTCGGCGGGACGCCATACATCGCGTTACGCTTGCCCCGACAAAGCAAAGATTATAGCGTGAATATTTTGGGTTTTTGATCGACGTTTGATTTTCGCTTCTCTTTTTGTCTCGCTGCGCGAGTCATGCATCGCATGCGCAATGCATGACCTCATCAGAGGCCTCACCCTTTTGCCGCATTCGCCGCAATCTTGTTCAGCGCCCAGCCGGCGGCACAAAGGCCGAAGGTCGCAGTCACGGAAACGAGTGAACCATAACCACTGCAGTTGAGGCTCCCATCACCGGCAACCGCGCAGGCTTCGTCATCCTGACGAGGACCGTGAACCGCTTCCTTGCTGTACACGCAGGCCACGTCCATTTTTCGAGGCGCCTTGGCATTGCCGCCCACCTTCTCGGGGTAGCGCGGCGCACCGTGGTGCTTGCGCAAGCGGTAACGCAGCTGAGCCAACAGAGGATCATGGGTCACGACAGCCAGATCATCCACAGCCACCAGGTGCGCCTGCGTCTTGCCGCCCGCAGCACCCACGCTGATCAAGCACTGGGGCGTCGCGCTTGCACGTGCCCAGGCTGCCATCGCCGTCTTGGCAGAGACTTGGTCACACGCGTCGATCACCGCGTCCACAGGCAGCGCACCCATCAACGCTGGCCAATTCTCTGGTCCGACGAAGTCTTCGACGCACTGCACCACGCATTCAGGGTTGATTTGCGTGATGCGCTCACGCATGGCCTGTACTTTGGCTTGGCCCAAGGTACTTCCCAGCGCATGAACTTGACGGTTGATGTTGGATTCGGCGACATGATCCAGGTCAATGAGCGTCAGACGTCCAACGCCACTGCGCGCCAAGCCCTCGACTGCCCAGGAGCCCACGCCGCCCACCCCCACCACAACCACGTGCGCCCCCTGATGCGCGCCGCGCCGGTTTGACCATACAGGCGGGCCAAGCCACCGAACCGACGGTCCAAGTCAGGAAGATCCGGCTGTGCTGCTTGCATCGTCTCGCTGTTCATGCCCATGCCCCTCACACATCCTGACCAAACCGGTTCCAGCCAGCAACGGCGGACTGTCTGCGACGTAGGCTGAACTACCAGCAAGGCCGCGCGCGAAACTCGGGTTTGCCGTCCAGTTATTTCTTGTTGCCGCCTTGACTGGACGAGACTGCGGGCGTGGTGTCTTTCAAGCGAGGCAGCCTCTGCTTCGCCGTCACGGCCGCATCGGATTTGGGATAGGCCTTGATCAAGTCCTCCAAGGTCTTGCGAGCACCCTTCGTGTCTTTCAACTCGACCTGGCAATTTGCAATCGCCAGTACGGCCTCGGGCGCGCGCGCATGGTCCGGCGATTGGTTGAGCAAGAGACGGAAGTTCTCCATGGCTTCCTTATAGTTCTGGGTCGCATATTGCGAATTGCCCAACCAGAAGAAGGCCGACGGTGCATACCCGCTCAATGGGTAACGCTTGATGAATTCTGCGAAGGCATTCTGGGCACCAGAAAAATCCCCCTTGCGAAACAGCCCCAGTCCCGTTTCGAAATCACGCTTCTCGGCGCGTTCAACCAGGAATTCGCGTCCGTCCACGCTCACCCGTTCCGGCTCCAGCGCGCGCACACGCTCCTCCAGCGCGCCCAGGGCGTCCTTGTACTGCCGCTGGGCATCCACCAGAGCACGCGCCGAGACTTCGTCCCGTCCAATGAGGCGGGCGTTGTCGGTCCGCAGATTGTCAATCTGCGTCTGCAAATCGATCAGGCTGCGGCGCAACTGGATGTTCTCCTCGCTCAAGCGCCGAAGTTGCTCCTGCTGGACATTCGCACGCTGCTCGTAATCCAGCCGCATGACGTCGACACGCTGACGAAGTTCCAGAATCGCCGCACGTGCTTCGTCATCTCCGAAGATGGCAGCAAACGCGGGTGTGCTCAGTCCCCAGACGAGACTCAGGCAAACAACACCCACCGCCTTAAGCACGGCAAGGCGAGATTTGAAAGGACGAGAAGGCCTCATGAACTCCGTGAACCCCGACTTGTCACTCTATGTCGAACGAACGGCTGGCCCGATTGGCTTAGCGGTAGCTGATCTCGGCACGACGGTTCTGGGACCAAGCCGACTCATTGCTGCCTTCTGCAACCGGCTTTTCCTCGCCAAAGCTCACGGCTTCCACTTGCGCGTCAGACACGCCGAGCAAGCCCAGGGCGCGGCGCACTGCTTCGGCACGGCGCTGCCCCAGCGCCAAGTTGTACTCACGGCCACCGCGTTCATCGGTGTGTCCCTCAATAACGACCTTCAGAGCCGTGTCGCTCGCGAGATAGCGTGCCTGGGCCTCGATCAACTTCTGGAATTCAGGCTTGATCACGTAACTGTCGTAGTCGAAATAGACCAACCGTCCGGCGGCCATGGCGGCCGCCTGCAGGGACGTGCCCGTTGCACTACTGGTCTGCGTCACGGCTTCCGGTGCGGTGCTGATCTGAGCCACGGAACCCACCGCACCACCATCAGCAACCGGCGCATTGCTTGGGCTGCCTGTCGCTGCATCCCCACCCGCCTGCGGATCCAGACTGACCGACGAACAAGCCGCCAAAATCAGGGAAAACAGAGCAATTCCCAGGAACTTGAGTTTGATCATGATGGGCTCCTTGCTGCAAAAAAGTGAAAGAACTTTACCCGAAACGGGTCAATACAAATGTTAAGAAGTATGAAATCCACACAGGCCCGGATACCGACGATCTGGGCTGTTGCTGAGGGAAAGACGAAAAACAGGAAGGATGACCACAGAAAGGCAATGGCAGCCTTCCACGGAGTGGTCAGTTCAGCGCTGAACGCTACCTTGAACCTCCGCCGAACTCGCCGAGGCTGCACCACCACCGATGCCGCCAACGAAGGGCCCCCAGTCCGGCTCGCGGATATCACCACCTTGCCCGCTCAGACGGGCCTTGATCGCACCATCCAAGGTCGTGGTCATCAAAGCTTCTCGATCATTCTGCTTGGTTGCATACAACAGCAAGCGACTATTCGGCGCGAAGCTTGGATTCTCGTCGGACACCGTTGAAGTCAGCGAAGTCACGGCGCCGCTGGCGAGCTCCATCACCTGCAGCTTGAACTCGCCATTGATGCGAGAGATATAAGCCAGCCAACGCCCATCAGCGCTCAGCGCGGGGGAAATGTTGTACGTCCCGGTGAAAGTCACGCGCTCCGGGTTGCCGCCCTTCGCAGGCAAACGATAGATCTGTGGACTGCCACCACGGTCGCTCACGAAGTAGATAAAACGTCCATCGGCGGAATAGGTCGGCTCCGTATCGATGCCGTTGGAGCGCGTGAGTCGCACAGGCTCTGCCGCGAGGTTATTCAAATCCAGGGTGTAGAGCTGCGATCCACCGTCACGACTCAAGGTCACTGCCAAAAAGCGGCCGTCGGGCGACCAGGCAGGCGCGCTGTTGGACCCACGGAAGCTCGCCACCAGACGTCGACGCCCCGTGGAAACCTCGTGGATGTAGACCACGGGACGGCGCGATTCAAAGGACACATAGGCCAGTTGCCGGCCATCAGGCGACCAGGTCGGGGAGATGATGGGTTCGGGGCTGGACAGAGCGGGTTGCGCCGCTTCACCATCGGCATCCGCCACCCAGAGGCTGTGCCGCTGATCCGTCTTGGTCACGTAGGCTATGCGGGTCGAGAACACGCCCTTCTCTCCCGTGAGCTGCTCATAGACGTAGTCGGCCACGCGATGCGCCGACAAGCGCAGATCGGCCGCGGTGACCAGAAAGCTCTGCCCTCCAAGGTCCTTGCCCGCGACCACGTCCCACAGGCGGAAGCGCACGTCATAACGGCCATCGGCGATGCGCGTCACGCTGCCCGCGATCAGGGCATCCGAACCAGCCTGGCGCCACGCCCCCAGATCAGGGCGGGCGCTTTCGTCCAATGCATCCACCTTGAGGGCCACGTTGCGGAACTGCCCGCTGCGCTCCAGGTCGGCAAGCACGATGGCGCTGATCTTCTGCGGAACGCCAGTCTCGCCACGGAAGGGCGCGATCGAGAACGGCACCTGCGTCAGACCCACGCCGGCAACTTCGACGCGGAACTGTGCTTGCGCTGGCGCAAGCAAAGCAAACCCAAGCAACCAAATAGAAAGCCCGACTTCAATCAGCCGGCGGAATCCATGCATACGATGCAACATGCGTATAGCTCAGCACACCCAAAGGGTCAGAAAGTTGGAAACAGGCATCTTGCGTTTGTAGAACAGCAGGTGGGCGCATGGACAGTTCGACTGGCCCACGCTGAAGTCAACCCATCCGAGGGACAGCATGCGCAGGCTTTTCATGCTGACCCGGGCTTTCAAACGGCTGTGATGAACCAGGCACTAGTCAGCCCCCTGACTTGCCGGGAATCATACAGCCCCAACCATCATCCCCATACCCTTCAGGTAGACTAAGCTGTTTATAACCGCTCAGCCTACGCACAGCAGTCCAGTCCTGCTGGTGCCTGATGTCAGCGCAACATCGCATGAACGCCTCCCCATCGACTTCCGCTCACGCGCCCAGCGTCTTTGCCCGTCTGCGCAGGGTGTGGCCCTATTTCAGTCACGACAAAGTCTCGTGGCTGGTCCTCATCCTGTGCACTCTGTTGGTCGCGGCTTGTGAACCCGTCTTGCCCGCGCTGATGAAGGCGCTGCTGGATCATGGATTCGCGACGGACGCCTTCAATCCCTGGCTGGTGCCGCTGGCGCTGATTCTGTTGTTCGGCTTGCGCGGCTTGGCGGGGTACATCGCTGACCTGACCTTGGTCAAAATCACCAGCAATGGCGTGTTTCATCTGCGCAGTGATCTGTTCAAGCACATGCTCGATGCGCGTCTGACGCTGTTCAACGACCGATCGGCCAGCGCCCTGACCAACACGATCGTCTATGAAATCACATCCGGCACACGTCAGCTGATCCCCACCTTGATGAGCGCGTCGCGTGATGTCCTCACCATCGTGGCGTTGCTGAGTTACCTGCTTTACGTGAACTGGCAACTGACGCTCATCGTCGGCCTGCTCTTTCCCGCCATCGCCTGGGTTGTGCGCACGGTGTCGAAAAGACTGTACAAGCTCACCCGCGCCAGTCTTGGTGCCACGGAAGCGCTCGCTTACGTGGTGGAGGAAAACGTGCTGGCGCACCGTGATGTGCGACTGCACGGCGCACAGGCGAGCCAGCAACAGCGTTTTGAAAAACTGGGGCGCGCCCTGCTGCGACTGCAATTCAAATCGCGTGTCGCATCCTCGGCCATGACGCCATTGACCCAGATGCTGGCGGCCATCGCGCTGTCGCTGGTCATCAGCATCGCGCTGATGCAAAGCGTGCGTGGCGAAGCCACGATAGGCAGTTTCGTCTCCTTCATCACCGCCATGCTGATGCTGCTCACGCCAATGAAGCATCTCTCGGGCGTGGCCAATTCACTCACGAACGGGCTCGCCGCCCTGGAGCGGGCCATTCGTCTAGTCGACGAGACCCCGCTGGAAGCGGGGGGCGAGCATCGCCCACCATCGCCGGAGCATCGGGCGCGGGGGGAGATCCGTTTCGAGCAAGTCAGCGTCACCTACCCCGACGCACAACGTCCGGCGGTCGACAGCCTCGATCTCTCCATCGCGCCCGGGGAAACCGTAGCGTTGGTAGGTGCTTCCGGCTCCGGCAAGACCACGTTGGTCAACCTCCTGCCCCGCTTCATCGAAACCAACCAGGGGCGCATTCTGTTGGATGGCACCCCACTGCCCGAATGGAATCTGCAAGCCCTGCGCGCCCAGTACGCCTTCGTGAGTCAACATGTTGTCCTGATCAATGACAGTGTCTCGGCCAACGTCGCGTTCGGCGATCGGCATGCCGATGAGGCGCGCGTGCTGCGCAGCTTGCAGGCGGCCAATCTGGGTGAACTGGTCGAGACCCTGCCTCAGGGAATACATACGCAGGTCGGCCATAACGCGACCCAATTCTCCGGCGGGCAGCGTCAGCGTTTGGCGATTGCCAGAGCGCTCTATAAGGACGCGCCCATCTTGATCCTGGATGAAGCGACTTCGGCACTGGACACGGAATCCGAGCGCGCGGTGCAAGAAGCGCTGGTGCGCCTGATGGCACAGCGCACCACGATCGTGATCGCACACCGCCTGTCCACGGTACAGCATGCGGACCGCATCATTGCAATGGACAATGGCCGCATTGCCGAAACCGGCACACACACGGAATTGCTGGCTCGCAACGGCTTGTATGCCCGGCTCTACCGACTCGGCCTGCATGACACGCCTGGTCCCGAGCAGCAGTCCTAGCGGCAGGAAATGCGCCGTCAGACGCGACAAGTCACCGTGACCTTGTCAGTCAGGAAAGCGGGCGTGGCAGGTTGACTTAATAACACCTGTCGATTCGGCAGAAATCACAGCAGCACAATGTCATATTGCCCCTGCCACATCGATGCCTCGCTCTGAAGCGAGATCGGCTTGCCGATGAAGTCACTCAAGCCAGCCAAGTGCTGGCTTTCTTCATCCAGCAGCAATTCAATCACCTGCGGTGCGGCGAGCACACGGAACTCGCGGGGATTGAATTGCCGTGCCTCGCGCAGGATTTCCCGCAATATTTCGTAAGCGACGCTGCGGGTCGTTTTCACCTGGCCGGTGCCCTGGCAATGCGGGCAGGGTTCGCACAGCATGTGGGCCAGGCTTTCACGGGTGCGCTTGCGCGTCATCTCCAGCAGGCCGAGCTGCGAAAAACCGCCCAGCATGGTTTTGACGCGGTCACGCGCAAGCTGCTTGCGGAACTCCGCCAGCACCGCCTCGCGGTGGTCCTCGCGCGTCATGTCGATGAAGTCGGCAATGATGATGCCCCCCAGATTGCGCAAGCGCAGTTGCCGCGCAATCGCACCGGCGGCTTCCAGGTTGGTCTTGAAGATGGTGTCATCGAAATTGCGGGCACCGACGAAACCACCGGTGTTCACGTCGATCGTCGTCAAGGCCTCGGTCTGGTCCACGATGAGGTAACCACCGCTCTTGAGATCCACACGCCGTCCAAGTGCACGCGCGACTTCCTCGTCGATGCCATAGAGATCGAAGATCGGGCGTTCGCCCTTGTACAGCTCCAGCTTGGTCGCGGCACCGGGCATGAACTCCTGGCCGAAGGCGCGCAATGCCTCGAACTGCTCTCGCGAATCGACTTTGATGCTGCCGGTGCGTTCGCCCACCAGATCGCGCAGCACGCGTTGCAGCAGATTCAGATCCAGGTGCAGCAGGGACTTCGGCGGCAAGCGTTGCGAGGCCTCCTTGATACGTACCCAGGTCTTGCGCAGATACGCGATGTCCTCGGCCAATTCGGCGTCGCTTGCTTCTTCGGCATTGGTGCGCAGGATGAAGCCGCCGCTTTTTTTCTCGCCACCCGCGTCGCTCACGAGCTTTTGCAGGCGTTGTCTCAGCGCGTCACGTTCGGCCAGGGGAATCTTCTGCGACACACCGATGTGATCGTCCTGCGGCAGGAACACCAGCAGCCGGCCAGCAATGCTGATCTGCGTGGACAGTCGCGCACCCTTGGTACCTATCGGGTCCTTGATGACCTGCACCATCAAGGACTGTCCTTCGAACACCTGCTTTTCGATGGGCTCAGGGGTTTCGCGCTGCGCCGCACGCGCGGCACTCAGCGTCTCGCCCTCGGCGGGCGGATGCCAGACATCGGCGACATGCAGAAAAGCCGCTCGCTCCAGGCCGATGTCGATGAACGCGGATTGCATGCCGGGCAGGACCCGCGAGACCTTGCCCAGGTAGATATTGCCAACCAATCCCCGTTCCACCGTGCGCTCGACATGCAGTTCCTGCACCGCGGCGTTTTCCACCACGGCCACGCGCGTTTCCTGGGGCGACCAGTTGATGAGGATTTCTTCCATGACGACGTAGGGGGAAATGAATCAGAGGGTGAACCTGAAGGCTCGCAACAGGCCGACGGTCTCGAACATCGGCAGGCCCATGATGCCAGAGTAACTGCCGCTGAGGTGCTCGATGTAGGCCGCTGCCCTGCCCTGCACCGCGTAGGCGCCGGCCTTGCCCATGGGTTCGCCACTGGCCACGTACGCCGCGATCTGGGCACGGCTCATGACGGCGAAACGCACGCGGGAGTCGCTGAGCGCGGCTTGCCGCTTGCGGGCAGTCCCCACGGCCACCGCCGTCAGCACGCGGTGTGTGCGGCCTCGCCCCTGTGCCGTCGTGATTCCGACACCACCGGCCAGCTCCCACAGCATGCGCCGGGCATCGGCTTCGTCGGCCGGCTTGCCGTAGATGCGACGCCCCAGGGCGACCGTGGTGTCCGAGCACAGCACGGGCGCGACGGGCAGGCCACGCCGCCGCAGGCGTGCCAAGGCCGCGTCCAGCTTGAGCTGCGTCACTCGCTGCACGTAAGCAGCGGGCGCCTCCCCCGGCTTCACCACTTCCAGCGCTTCGGCGTCTTCGTCGACGTCAGGCAGCAAAAGTTCGTGGCGCACCCCCAGTTGCTCCAGCAACTGGCGACGGCGCGGGCTCTGGGAGGCGAGGTAGATGAAATCAGCCATGCGTTGGGGTCACGGCACGCCGCAAAGCATGCCGGTCCTTTCATTCGCGGTGGTAAGGGTGCCCAGCGTTGACTGACCAGGCGCGGTAGAGCTGCTCGACCAGCAGCACTCTGACCATGGCGTGTGGCAAGGTCAGATCGGACAGGCGGATGCGCTCATGGGCTGCCTGGCGGAAGGCCGGTTCCAGGCCATCGGGGCCACCGATGATCAGGGCAACGTCGTCACCCTGCAGTTGCCAGTCCCTGAGTTTGCCGGCCAGCGCAACAGTGGTCAGCGCCGTGCCACGCTCGTCCAGCGCAACCATGCGCGCGCCCTTGGGCAGCGCTTCTTCGATGCGCTTGCGTTCGGCCGCCATGAGCTGCTCCACCGTGCGCGAACCGCGGGGTTCGGTCTTGACGGCTTTGAGCTCCACCTTGAGCTCAGACGGAAAACGCTTGGCGTAATCGTCCCAAGCGGTCTGGGCCCAATCAGGCACGCGCTGGCCGACCGCGACGATCAGCAGCCTCATGGCCCGGGCTCAGCGCTTGCGGACCGCGCTCTTGCTGGCAGCTGCCTTCTTGGCGGGGGCCTTCTTGGCCACCACCTTTTTGGCTGCGGCTTTCTGAGCGGGCAATTTGGAGGTCGGGGCCTTCTTGGCCGTGGGTTTCGCTGCAGCGGATTTGCTAGCTGCGGATTTGGTCGCAGGCTTGGGGGCGTTGACCTTCACCACCTTGGGGCTGGCTTGGCTGCCTTGCGGGCCGGCGATTTGCTGCCCTTGGATTTGGACGGTGCGGACGTCTTGCCTGCTGTCTTGCCCGCCGCCTTCTGCAGCTGGGCCTTGGACGGGAAAGCTTCGGCCGCGCCCTTCTTGGCCGCACTGGAACGCTTCAGGCTGGTGGATTTGGCGCTGGCGGGCTTGGCGCTGGTCTCGTCGACCTTCTTTGGCGCCGCCTTGGCCACAGGTTTTTCGGCACCATGCTTCACGCGCAAGGGTTTGTCACCCCAGAGGTCTTCCAGGTGGTAATACTGACGTATCGCCGGCTGCATCACATGGACCACGGCCGGGCCGCAATCGACGATGATCCACTCGCCGTTGTCCTCGCCTTCGGTGCGTGGCTTGGCGAAACCCGCTTCACGCACCGCATCGCGCACACTGACCGCAAGGGCCTTGGTTTGCCGGTTGCTGGTGCCAGAGGCGATGACGACACGCTCAAACAAGGGGGACAGATGCTCGGTGTTGAACACCTGGATGTCCTGGGCCTTCACGTCCTCCAAGCCATCGACGATGGCACGCTGGAGTTTCTGGATGTCTTTTTTGACGGCGTTGTCGGTCGTCGTGGTTTCAGGCTTCATCAAGTGGTCTGGTAAAGATGATGGGTTTCAATATAACTCGCAACGGCAGGGCTGACCAGCGAGCGCAAATCCGGAGGAATCTCGGGGTTTGCCGCGACTTCGGCTCGCACCCCGGTGGCACTGTGGTGCATCAGCGGCATCTGCAGCTTGCGGTAGCGCCGCGCCAGCTCAGGCGGAGGGGCGAAGCTCTGCGCCCGCCCTTCCCAATCACGGTCGGCATGGCAGATCAGCGCCAGGGCCACCACAGCCTGCCAGTCGCTCCAACTGGTCAGGGCTTCGGCCTGGTCCTGGCCCAGCACCAGGAAGAATTCGGCGCCGGGATACTCGGTGCGCAGTTCGCGCAGTGTATCGATGGTGTAGCTGGGTCCGGCGCGGCGGATCTCGCGCTCATCGAACACCAGTCGGGTCACGCCTTGCGCCAAGTCGCCAAAGGCTAATCGGCACATCGCGAGTCGGTGCGCGGCGTCACTCAAGGTCCGCGCCTTGTGCCAGGCTTGGCCCGTGGGCACGATGTGCAGCACATCCAGGCCGATCTGGGTCAAGGCGGCCTCGGCCAGGGCCTGGTGCGCCAGATGCGGCGGGTCGAAAGCCCCACCGAACACGCCGACCTTGAGCGCCATCAGACCACGCCCTTCAACCAGTCCCGTCGCGGCAGGAAATGGAGGTAAAGCGCCTCTTCGGGTGAACCCGGTTCAGGGGTCTGCTGGTAGGCCCAGCTGGCCAGCGGCGGCATGGACAAGAGGATGGATTCCGTGCGTCCGCCCGACTGCAGGCCAAAGTGGGTACCGCGATCCCAGACCAAATTGAATTCGACATAGCGGCCCCGGCGGTAGAGCTGGAAGTCGCGTTCGCGCTCGCCATGGGTCAGGGCACGGCGCCGCTCGACGATGGGCAGGTAGGCGCCCAGAAAGGCATCCCCCACGCTGCGCAGCAGGGCGAAGCTGTGCTCGAAGCCCAGTTCGGAAAAATCGTCGAAGAAGATGCCCCCACCCCACGCTGCTCATCGCGGTGCTTCAGGAAGAAATACTCGTCGCACCACTGCTTGAAGCGGGCATGCAGATCCGGCCCAAAGGGCGCGAGTGCGTCGCGGCAACTGCGGTGAAAATGCACCGCGTCCTCCTCGAAGCCGTAGTACGGCGTCAGGTCCATGCCGCCGCCAAACCAGCAGACCGGTTCGCGCCCAGTCGGGGTGGCCGCGATCATGCGCACATTCATGTGGACCGTGGGCACATAGGGGTTGCGTGGATGGAACACCAGCGACACACCCATGGCTTCGAACGGTGCGCCCGCGAGTTCAGGGCGGTGCTGCGTGGCCGACGGCGGCAGCTTGGGCCCACGCACATGCGAGAAACCACAACCCGCACGCTCAAACACCGCGCCGCCTTCCAGGATCTTGGTCAAACCCTCGCCTTGCAAGGGCTCGCCAGGCTCTTTTTTCCAGGCATCGGCCAGGAAAACCGCCTGTCCGTCGGTACTTTCGATGGCCTGCGTGATGCGTTGCTGCAAACCTTGCAGGTAAGCACGCACGGCCGGGACATCGGTTTTTGCTGTTTCTGCGTTCATGCTCGGCTCGGAGTTCAGGCTTGGTCCCCGTCACGCGCCGCGCCGCTGTCGAGCAGACGGATGGGGGCCGCGTCCTTGGGGTGGTAGGCCGCCGCATGCGGCTCCAGCGCCGCCGCGATGCGCGCCATGTCGGTCGCCTCGTCGCCACTCAGACGCAGGAAGTCCAAGACCCGCACTTCGCGTTCGCGGTAATTCAGGACCATCATCCCCAGGGGAATGTCGGCCTGTACCGCCACGCGGTAGAAACCGCTGCGCAAGCCCGGCATGTACTTGCGCGTGCCCTCGGGCGCCAGCGTCAGCCAGAAGTAGTCACCTTTTTGCTGCGCGGTTTTGATTTGCGCCACGGTGTCACTCACCATGCCCTGCGCGCCGCTGCCGCGCACGATGGGGATGCCGCCGAAGGAGCGCAACCAGGCCCCGAGCAAGGGGATGCGGAACAGGCTGGCCTTGGCCCAGTAGTGAAAGGGAACGCCCATGGCCCACTTGGCCGCGTACGCGAAGACCGGGTCCCAGTTGCTGGTGTGCGGGTAGACGATCAGCACACCTTGCTGCGCGGGCAAGCCTTCAAAGTGCACGCGCCAGCCCAGGCGGCGCAGCACCCAGCGACCGACCGCGCTGCCTGGAAACTGCACCGGGTGCGGAGAGGAAAAATCACTCATGAAACACGATCGGGCCCGGGCCCTCAACCTTTGCGGATGGCGTGATGGCCTATGTCCTTGCGGTACTGCATGCCATCGAAGCGGATGCTCTCCAGCAATTCGTAAGCGCGCATCTGGGCTTGTCGGGTCGTCCCGCCCAGGGCCGTGGCGCACAGCACGCGCCCACCCGACACGCGCACCTGCGCTTGCTTGCCTTCGCCTTCCAGCGTGGTGCCCGCATGGAACACCACGCCCTCCTCACCGTCCACGGGCAGACCCGTGATCACATCGCCCTTGCGCGGGTCCAAGGGGTAACCGTGCGCGGCCAGGACCACGCCCAGCGCGATGCGACGGTCCCATTCCAGCTCGATTTGGTCGAGCTTGCCTTCGGTCGCGGCCAACAACACGTCGAGCAGGTCGCTCTTGAGCCGCATCATGATGGGCTGGGTCTCCGGGTCGCCCATGCGGCAGTTGAATTCCAGCGTCTTCGGGCGGCCTTCAGCGTCGATCATCAGGCCGGCGTAGAGAAAGCCTGTGTAGGGTATGCCGTCCTTCTCCATGCCTTTGATGGTGGGCAGGATGATTTCGCGCATGGCCCGGGCATGCACCGCGGGCGTGACCACGGGCGCGGGCGAATAAGCGCCCATGCCGCCGGTGTTCGGTCCCTGATCGCCATCCAGCAGGCGCTTGTGGTCCTGGCTGGTGGCCAGCGCCAACACATTCTTGCCATCGCAGAGCACGATGAAGCTGGCCTCCTCGCCCTGGAGGAACTGCTCGATGACCACGCGCGCGCCGCCTTCGTTGTGCGTCACGCCGAGCTTGTTGTCCAGCAGCATGAAGTCCACCGCTTCGTGCGCCTCGGCCAGGGTTGTCGCCACGACGACACCCTTGCCTGCCGCCAGACCGTCGGCCTTGACCACGATGGGCGCGCCCATCCTGTCGATGTAGGCGTGCGCGGCGACCGGATCGCTGAAGGTGTCGTACTCGGCCGTGGGAATGCCGTGCCGTTTCATGAAGGCCTTGGAGAAGGCCTTGGAGCTTTCCAATTGCGCGGCAGCCTGGGTGGGGCCGAAGATGCGCAGGCCATGGGCGCGAAACTCGTCCACCACACCGGCCGCGAGCGGCGCTTCGGGACCGACAACCGTGAGACCAATTTTTTCCTGCTGCGCCCACTCGCGCAAGGCCTTGGCGTCGGTCGCGCTCAGTTGGGGCAGATTCACCAGGCGCTTGTCTCGCGCCGTGCCGCCGTTGCCCGGCGCCACGTAGACCATCTGCACCTTGGGCGAAGCGGCCAGCTTCCAGGCCAGCGCATGTTCGCGGCCGCCGCCGCCGATCACTAGAACTTTCACGCGAGTACTTTCATTCACAAGGACGCGTTGTGGTACACGTCCTGCACATCGTCCAGATCTTCGATGATGTCCAGCAGCTTCTGCATCTTCTCCGCGTCCTCGCCCGACAGCTCGATGGTGTTCTCGGCACGCATGGTCACGCCCGCGACCTCGGGTTTCAGGCCCGCGGCCTCCAGGGCGTTCTTCACGGTCTCAAAGTCACCCGGCGCGGTCAGCACCTCGATGGCACCGTCCTCGTCGGCGACCACGTCGTCAGCGCCGGCCTCCAGGGCGACTTCCATCACCTTGTCCTCGCTGGTGCCCGGCGCGAAGATGAGCTGGCCGCAATGCTTGAACTGGAAGGCCACGGAACCTTCCGTGCCCATGTTGCCCCCGTGCTTGCTGAAGGCGTGGCGCACCTCGGCCACGGTGCGCACGCGGTTGTCCGTCATGGTGTCCACGATGATGGCCGCGCCGCCGATGCCGTAGCCTTCGTAGCGAATTTCCTCGTAATTCACGCCTTCCTGGTTGCCCGTGGCCTTGTCAATGTTGTACTTGACGCGATCGGCCGGCATGTTGGCAGCCTTGGCCTTGTCAATGGCCAGACGCAGGCGGGGGTTGGCGGTCGGGTCACCGCCGCCGGTGCGGGCGGCCACGGTGATTTCACGGATGATGCGGGTCCAGATCTTGCCGCGCTTTTCGTCTTGGCGACCTTTGCGGTGTTGGATGTTGGCCCATTTGCTGTGTCCAGCCATAAGGTGTCCTTCTGGAGTCCTCGGGTTTTTTGGTAGGCTAGGAAAAGTTTCCGATTGTATTCCCTGGCCCTGTCATGACATCTCCCCTGCTGATTGCCCAACACGACGGCATCCAATGTTTTCTGCGGCCCGACAAGGCCAACCGCCATGGACTCGTCACCGGTGCCACGGGCACGGGCAAGACCATCACCTTGCAAACCCTGGCCGAAGGGTTTTCACGCGTCGGCGTGCCCGTCTTCATGGCCGATGTGAAGGGGGATCTGACCGGAATGTCCCAGCCCGGCCAGATCGGCGGCAAGCTGGCCGCCGTGCTCCAGGAACGTGGCCTGGAAGCCCCCGCACCCATGGCCTGCCCCACCACACTCTGGGACGTCTTTGGTGAGCAGGGCCACCCCGTGCGCGCCACGGTCAGCGATCTCGGCCCGCTGCTGCTGGCCCGCATGCTGGACCTGAACGACACCCAGGAAGGCGTGCTGCAACTGGTCTTCAAGATCGCCGACGACCAGGGCCTGCTGCTGCTCGACCTCAAGGACCTGCGCGCCATGTGCCAGTTCGTCGGCGACAACGCGGCGCAGTTCAAGACCCAGTACGGCAACGTCAGCGCGGCCAGCATCGGGGCCATCCAGCGTGGCTTGCTGCAGATCGAGGCCCAAGGCGGCGAAAAATTCTTCGGCGAGCCGATGCTGGACATCGCCGATTTCATGCAGACGGTGGATGTGGCCCCCCAGACGCCTACGGCGTCGGCCCCCCAAGGGGGCGCTGCGCCAGCTTGGGGCGGCCCGGCGCCGACGCAGAGGCGTGGCGTCATCAACATCCTCGCCGCCGACAGGTTGATGACCGCGCCGCGCCTGTACGCGGCCTTTCTGCTGTGGTTGCTCTCGGAATTGTTCGAGCAATTGCCCGAAGTCGGTGATCTGGACAAGCCCAAGCTGGTCTTCTTCTTCGACGAAGCCCACCTGCTCTTCAACGACGCGCCCAAGGCGCTGCTGGAACGCATTGAGCTCGTGGTGCGCCTGGTGCGCAGCAAGGGCGTGGGCGTGTATTTCGTGACGCAGAACCCGCTGGATATCCCGGACACGGTGCTGGGCCAGTTGGGCAACCGCGTGCAGCATGCGCTGCGGGCCTACACGCCACGCGACCAGAAGGCCGTCAAGACGGCGGCCGACACCATGCGCCCCAACCCCGCGCTGGGCGACATGGCCCGCGCCATCACCGAGCTGGGCGTGGGCGAGGCCCTCCTCAGCTTCCTTGACGACAAGGGCCGCCCCGGCGTGACCGAACGGGCCTGGGTGCTGCCGCCCGGCAGCCAGATCGGCCCCATCACGCCGCCGCAACGGCAGGCCCTGCTGGCCAACTCGCTGGTTGCGGGCGTCTATGAAAAAACGCAGGACCGTGAATCCGCTTTCGAAAAGCTGGCCCAGCGCACGCAGGAGAAGCAGGCGCAACAGGCCAAGGCTGAGACCCAGGCCAGCGACAAGGAAAACGGGGGCTTCCTCGGTGGCCTGGGCGACATCCTCGGAGGCGGCTCCAAGCGCACGCGCGCCAGCGCGGGCGAACAGCTCATCAAAAGCGCCGCCAGCTCCATCGGCCGCGAAGTCGGGCGCCAGATCATCCGCGGGGTCCTGGGCGGGATACTGGGCAAGCGCTGATCTGCAGGATCAGGCAAGTTTCGCCCGGCGCGGCCGAACCAATACCCCGCGTCGTCCAAGTCGCCCTCCTGGACATGCAGCAGGCCGTGCAGCCAGGCGCCCAGCTCCGTCGCATCCAACGAGCGTTGTTACGGCCTGTGCACCGGGATCTCGCAGCTTTCTGGTCCGCATTGGAAGGCAACGCCGTCCAGTTGCGCAGATTCGTTCGGCACTTGTGACTGCAGCCATTGCGCGAACGCCTCCGGCCGCCCCAAATAGGAACCCAGGTCCATGGGAAGAAAACGCCCTTCGGTCTCCAGCACCAGCGTCGGAAATCCTTGGGCGCCCATGCGGCGCATCAGTTCCCGAGTCGCCGCGATGTGCGTGCGAACGCCCTCACCCAGCGTGGCGTCCAGGGCATAGGCAAACGCGTCTCGCGGCAAACCCAGTTCGGCCGCGATGTCGATCAACACCGCGCGATCCGCAATGCGCCGCCCCTCCACGTAATGCGCGGTTTGCAGGCGGGCGAGCATGTCCAGTCCACGCCCCGCCAACTGCTCGGCCACCAGCATGGCAGCCGTCGGCGGCTCGGAGTCGAAAACCGCACTCGTATCGCGCAGCAGGCCGTCGAAATAACTCGTTCCAAAGGGCTGCCCGCTGACTTGGGCGATGCGACGGTCGTGCGGCATCACATAGTCACGCAGCTGCGCGCTGACCTGCTGACGCCGCGTGCCGGCCATCATGCCGCCGCCGTGCGGCTGCACGGCAACGATCTTGCGCGCCTCCTTGATCAAGGGGGCCGCCGCATAGCACCAGCCGCACAACGGGTCGTAGATGTAGTGAAGCGTTGAAGCACTCATGGCTTTCCTTTCGCGATGGCTGCGGGACACGAGTCGCCTTGCGCCCCGCAGCAATTCCAATGATTCAGCGACCTGGCGTGGTGCTCACCACTTCATCTCGCCTTTGTTGACCTTCGCGCCGATGTCGAGGGCGATGCCCAGGCCCGCGTTCGGATAGGCCTGCTTCATCGCCGCGATCAGCGCTGCGGCGTCCTGAGTCCGAGCCAGTTCCTGCTCGAAGCGAACCAGATAGTCCCGGGTGTAGCGAATCGCGCTTTCGTCCTGAGCCGCGCCAGCGGCTGCATGCCCGGGAACCACGATGGCTGGCTTGAGCGCCAGCAGCTCGTCGAGTTGGGCCAGCCACGCCTTGCGTTCGCTGAATTTCTGGGTGTCGGCCGTCCAGACATGGAGGTTACCGAAAACCGCGATGTTGCCAACGACCGCCTTGATCGACGGAATCCAGACATAGGGGCGGTGAGCCAGTTCTCCCGTCGTGCCGCGCACCTCAATGGTTTGTCCGTCGACCGTCAGGGTGTTGCCCTGCAGCACATCGGGCACCAGCGGCTTGCGCGGCGCATTCGCGCCCAGCTTCGCCCCCCAGAACGCGAGCTTGCCGGACAACTTGCTTTGAATCTTCTCGCGCACTGCCGATGTGGTCAGCACCTGCGCCTGAGGGAATTGCTCTTTCAGGACCTCGGCCCCGAAATAGAAATCCGGATCAGCGTTGCTGATCAGAATGGTTTTCAGCGTCTTGCCGCTGTCGAGCACGTCGGCGGCCACGCGCAGGGCATCCGCCCGGGTGAACCCGGTGTCAACGACCAGCGCCTCGGATTTGCCGCTGACCACCACAGCGTTGACGTGGAAGCTCGCGGCGTCCGCGTTGTACACCTTGATTTGCAGCGGCGCGGCGGCCGTCTGAGCGCCGGCCGTTCCGGTCGCCATGACACCAAAGGCCAACAGCGGCAGCAGTTTTTGAAGGAAGGGGGTCTGGAACAACATGACGATCTCCTGAAGGTGGTTGCGAGGAAACGTCACTGTATTCAAGCCACTTCAATACATAAATAGCCTATCGGTTGATTATTTATTGCACAATTCGACGCAATCAAACGCCTTTTGCTTTGGAGGAGTTGCGATGGACCGAATCACCGCGGCCCAGGTCTTTGTGACCGTCGCTGAACGGGGCAGCCTGATCCAGGCCGCCGACCATCTGGAAATGTCCGCTGCCATGGTCAGCCGCTATTTGGTGTCGCTGGAAGACTGGCTCGGCGCGCGTCTCTTGCACCGCACGACCCGCCGCGTCACGCTCACCGACGCGGGCCAACTGGCCTTGCCCTCATGCCGTCAACTGCTGGAGACAGCCGATGACGTCAAACACATCGCTGGCAACCTGGGCCAGGAACCCCGAGGACGTCTGCGGCTGACCTGCGCACTCTCGTTTGCTGAAGCGCAGCTGACCCCGGCGCTGGTGGAATACCAACAACGCTATCCGCAAGTCCAAATCTCCTTGGCGACCACGGACTTGGGCATCAACCTCGCCGCCGACCAGATCGACTTGGCCGTGCGCATCAGCAACACGCTGGAACCCACGCTGATCGCCCGCCCCCTCGCCACCTGCCGTTCGGTGCTGTGCGCGAGCCCGGACTACCTGCGGCGCCACGGCACGCCCGCCACCGTCGATGAACTGCCCCGTCACCGCTGCCTGGCGCATGCGCTGGTCAGCGCGACGCAGTTCCGCTTCCGGCAAGGTGACAAGGTCGTGGAACCGGCGGTGGACGTGGGCTTCACGACCAATGAGACCGCCATCCTGCGCCGGGCCCTGTTGTCGGGCGGCGGCATCGGCATTCTTCCGACCTACTACGTCAGCGAGGACATCCAGCGGGGCGAACTGGTCCCCTTGCTCAAGGACTGCCAACTCGAAACGCTGGGCATCCACGCGGTGTTCCTCTCACGCCAGCACCAGCCGTTGGCCTTGCGGCTGCTGGTCGATTTCCTCGCGGAGAAGTTTGGGGGGGAGGAACCGGTGTGGGATCGGGGACTCAACGGTCCCAGTGCGTAACCGTGAAAATCAGTGCGAACGCGGATGGAATCTCCAACTGATATCGCCTGCCCACTACTCATCCACCAGTACCGCGCTGTCCAGCACCTTGCGTGCTTTCTCGGCGAATTGAGCGTCTTTGCCTGACTCCACGTATCGGTGATAGAAGCGCAACTCGAAACCCATCCCTTTGCGCTTCAACGATCCGCAGGAGAGCACATACTGCTCACTCCATCTTCTTTCCTGCGCTTCCTGGCCTAGCTGTACACGCTCCAGCAGCAGATGAATTCTGGCGCATCTGGCGTCCTTGGGGTCTTCGGTGACCTCAAACGCGCTGATCTTGAAGTTCTTATTGCGTTCGTATCCCTCGGTGATATTCCGCTTGATCGTCTCCATGTAGCTGGCCATGGGCTCAATCGGCGTATCGAGCCTCATCATGTAGGCCTCGATTTCCATGCTGTCCGTCGGTGAGCCGGCATTCTTCTTGAAGTTCACGCCGCCCCCCGGCCGGGTCATGACCCAGCCCTCCTCGTCGGGCGGCAGAAATTTCAAGCCAACGGACGAACCATCCTTGAACGCAAGCCCAACTTGAACCGTCTTGGATTGTTTGCCATCGGCTTCTTCAGCATGGGCATGCGCACCCAACATCGTGAGAGCCGCAAAAAGAAAGATTTTGTAATTCACGATGGTGTCTCCTGTTACCCAATTAGGGTAGGACGTCGGAACGAGCGGGCGAAGCAAAATCACAAAGGATCGGCGGTAACGATTTGTTATGCATAGCCTTCGTCTGAATCGATCAGTTCAAAAAACTGTTGAGATAAGTGCTTATTCACGTAGGGAAAATCTTTGATCTGCCGGAAATCCTCTTTTGCCGCATTAAGCATGTGTGCGGCTTCGCGTCTTAGCTCTGTTTGAATTTCAAGATCAGAAGATGGCGCGATCTTGCGACTTTCATGTCCTGCGTGCTTGAAGGCGTTGTACGTAGCGCGAAATACGCCTTCATGCGTCGACGGCTCTTCTGGTTTGGCAATGTGATCTGCAATGCGCGCGAGAAGCGAATGGGCTGTGTGACCGCCTTGCTCTTTCAACAGGGGGCTCACAATTCCGAGAACCGCGCCTGATAGCACGATGGATACGATGTAGTCGATCTCCCGGGTCGCAGAAGAGTAAAGCTCATGCGCTTCCACGAACATTTGGGATGCCACCTGGACTTTGTTAAGCGTCACCATTTCCCGTTATGCATGACGTTGAAAATGAGCGGTCACTGGAAGCATACGAAGCACGCTTGGGGTCCGCACAATGGACGGATTAGGGCACGTCATCGCGAACCTCCCACTGACCTGATTGCACGTTGCGAACGTAATGCTGCTGACTTGGGTAGTCGCGTCCAACGGCGCGAAACAGTTGAACGATGCTTTCGAGCGCTACATAGTACAGACGGCGATGCCTCATCGTGTCAGACGACACAAAGATGCCCTCGATGGAACCTGACTCGCCGGTAACGAAGATGAACACAAAGCTGTGCACTACCTGATTGCACAAAAATCCTACGTCTCGAGTTTCTCGAATTTCATTGTCGAGATCGTAGTGCTCATCGATGTCGCTTCTATTGAAGTAGTCCACCAGCGCTTTTGACTTTGCTGGATACGAGATCAACTGGCATGTGAGACGCTTTGTAGTGCCAGATAGCTTGAACGTGGCTAAAAGCTTCCGGACCGCATAAAACCCGATGAACACCTCTCGTTCGGCTCGAGCAAGAATTTTTTCACCTGACGCTTCGTCGACAAGCGCCTTCTCCAGCCATCGCGCCGACCGGAGAAGAGGTTGCTTCCAGTAGCGCGATTCGTGTATCACCTGCGTACCCTAACGTGAAATGGACCGCAAAAATGCGGAATACCATTGATGGATGTGCATCCTCGTCCCTCCCTGGCATGAACCTAAGTACCTGTATCGTTTGAAGAATTCAGGCGAATATAACGTGGCGTCGCGTTCATAACAAACCGTGAGCTCCCGCCAAAATACAAAATGCCTTCACCGCCGCCCACGGTTTCAGCGCCCCATGAAAAACCGAAAGTTGTCCAAAAAAAGGGCGCATGGTTAGCGCCCTTTCGGTTTTCCAGATTTCCGATCTGACCCTGCTCAGATCGCCTGCCCCAACCTCTCCACCCCCTCGCGGATCTTGTCCACCCCCACCGTCGCAAAGCTCAGGCGCAGCGCGGCCAGATCAGGGTTGTTGGCAAAGAACGGCGCGCCGGGCACGAAGGCCACGCCCTTCTCGATCGCGCGCTTGGCAAGTTCGTTGGCGTCCTTGAGCTTGCCGCCCGCGCCGGTAAGGCGGGCCCAGAAGAACAGGCCGCCGCCGGGTTGGGTGAATTCGATCGCATCGCCCAATTCCTTCTTCAGGCTCTGGCCCATGGCCTGGGCGCGCTCGGCGTAGACCGTGCGCACACGGGCCAGTGTGCCGGGCATGCGGCCGGCCTTCAGATAGTGCGCAGCCGTGGCTTGTGCGAAGGTGCTGGTGTGGGCGTCGCTGAACTGCTTGCACATGGTCGCCTTCGCCAGCAGTTCGGGCGGCGCGACCATCCAGCCCACGCGCAGACCGGGGCTCAGCACCTTGCTCAAAGATCCGCAGTGCACGAGCCAGTCGCGGCTGCCGGGCACCTGGGCCGTGAGGGCCAGCAGGCTGGGCGGCGGCGCCTCGCCGAAGTAGAGGTCGCCGTACGGGTCGTCCTCGATCACCACGGTCTGGGTCTTCACAGCCAGCTCCAAGATGCGTTTGCGGCGCTCCAGGCTCAGCGTCGCGCCGCTGGGGTTGCCGAAGGTGGGGATGAGGTAGACAAAACGCGGCTTGTGCTCAGCGATCAGTTGCTCCAGCTTGTCCACCTGCACGCCCTGGGCGTCGATGGGCGCACCGATCACCTGGGCGCCGTAGAGGCGGAAGCACTGGATGGTGGCCAGGAAGGTCGGCGCCTCGACGATGACCTTGGCGCCCGGGTCCACCAGGGTCTTGCCCAGCAGGTCCAGCGCCTGCTGGCTGCCGGTGGTGACGATCAGACCCTCGGGCGTGACTTGCGCTCCCGTGCTCTTCATCTTCTCGACCATGAAGGCGGCCAGCTGCTCGCGCAGGGGGTTGTAACCTTCCGTAGCACCGTACTGCAGGGCCGCGCCCGGGTCTTGGGCCAAGGCCTCGGCCGAGGCCTCGCGGATGCCCTCCACGTCGAACATGGCGCTGTCGGGGAAGCCGCCCGCGAAGGAAATGATGCCGGGCTTGCCCAGCAGCTTGAAGAGTTCGCGGATGGCGGAGGTTTCGACGTTGTCGAGGCGTTGGGCGAATTGCATGGTCATCAGGGAAAACTAGAGGCGCAAAAAGCAGAAACAAATTGTTCGTGCATTCTCGCATTCCAGGGGCGCGTTCATCATGGACAATCGGGCCAAGGGTCGAACCCCGACAAGAACATCAACAAGCACAAGACCTACTCCCCAAGCAACCCCATGGCGCCCCCGACTTCTGCCACCGCGCCTGCCGCCGCGGCGACCCCCACACCCTCGACGCCGCACCAGACAGCCCCTCACCTGGCGGTCTTCTTTCGCGCGGTCAAGCTGCCCGTCATGCCCGAAGTGGCGCATGCCCTGATCCGCAGCCTGCAGGACCGCGACATCGCCGCCGCCCAGGTGGGCGCACTGATCGCCCAGGACCCGGTGCTCACCGCCAAGGTGCTGCGCGCCGCCAACGGCGTGGCCATGGGCCTGCAGCGCGAGGTGGAGTCGCTGACCTCGGCCATCTCGCTGCTGGGCCTGACCCAGGTGCGGGTGCTGGCGCTGGCCGCCTGCATGAACGTGAGTTTTCCCGTCGCGCCGGGCCTGAACCGCACGCACTTCTGGCGCAATTGCATGGCCTGCGCGGGTTACGCGCAATGGCTGGCCGAGCAGGCGTTGGCCAAGCAGCCTGCGCTGCGCGAGCGCCTGGACCCGCAGCAGGCCTGGCTGGCCGGCATGATGCTGCGCCTGGGCGAGCTGCTCATCGTGCAGGTCCAGCCGAAGGCGCTGGCGCTGATTGAGCGCCAACCCCATGTGCCCGGCAGCCGCTGGGCCAGCGAACGCCAGACCTTGGGCTTCACCGAGGTGGACGTCACGGCCGAGCTGGCACAGCGCTGGCGCTTCCCGGACGCCATGGTCGGTGCCCTGCAGGTCACGGCGGCGCCCCTGGTCTGGCCGGCCTCCACGCCGGCCGATGCCCTGCTTCATCCATTGGGTGGTGTGCTGCACCTGGCCAGCCACCTGGCCGATCTGAACTCGGCCAGCGTGCAAGCAAGCGACGCACCCGTGCTCGCCCTCGAAACGCTGGACCTGCTGCCCAGCGAGGTGCTGTCAGCCCTGGGCCTGACGGCCCAGGCGCTGCGCGCGCAACCGCCCGCGCGCGCCAGCTTCGTCGATCTCTCGGTGCTCTGAGGCCGCGCCCCGCCCTCGCGGACGGCCTGTTCGCCCACCGCCCATGACGCCCGCCGCCGTCCATGCCTTCTTCGCCACGCTGCGAGCGGCCAACCCGCTGCCGGTCACCGAGCTGGAATACACCTCGGTCTTCGAACTGCTGGCCGCCGTGCTGCTGTCGGCCCAGGCCACCGACGTGGGCGTGAACAAGGCGACCCGCCGGCTTTTCCCCGTGGCCAACACGCCGGGCCAGATCCTGGCGCTCGGGCAGGATGGATTGGAAAGCTACATCAAGACCATTGGCCTGTACCGCAGCAAAGCAAAACACCTGATGCAGACCTGCCGCATCCTGGTGGAGCGCCACGGCGGTGAAGTGCCGCGCACGCGTGAGGAACTGGAAGCCCTGCCCGGCGTCGGTCGCAAGACCGCCAACGTGGTGCTGAACGTGGCCTTCGGTGAACCCACCATGGCGGTGGACACGCACATCTTCCGCCTCGGCAACCGCACCGGACTCGCGCCGGGCAAGACACCCCACGAGGTAGAGCAGCAACTGCTCAAGCGCATCCCGGCCGAGTTCATGGAGCACGCTCACCACTGGCTGATCCTGCACGGGCGTTACATCTGCGTGGCGCGCAAGCCACGCTGCTGGGAATGCCAGGTGTCGGCCTGGTGCGACTTCCGCGACAAGACTCCCGCGCCGTGATCCCCGGCGTCATGCAGGCCGGGGCGCAGCCTCAGACCTGCCCGTCACCCGCCACGGAAAGGCGCCGGTAACGGTAGAGGTTCGCGCCCGGCGTCGCGGGTGCCCCTTGCGCCGGCACAGGCGCGGGCAATCGCGCCAGCGCCAGCAGGCGCAGACTGGCCGGCGGCTCAAAGCCGGTCTGCCCCGTACGCAACCAGGGCAAGGGCTGGGTGTCGGGACGGCGCTGGCCACGCAGCAGGCCCAGCACGTCGGCGTCAACTCCCGGTGCGCCCTCCTCGCCCGTATCCTCGCTCAGGAGCAAGCCAGGGGCCGCCAGGCTGCCCTGGACCGCCACCACGTCATACACGGCCCGCGAGATGCCGTGCATCACGCGGCGCATGCGCGCGCTCATGGGCGTCGGCCAGGCCAGCAGATGCTGGTAAGCGGCGCTGTCCAGCACCTGCACATCGCGCAGGCCATAGAGCGTGAGGTAACGCGGGCCGGCCGTGCCTCCGGCCGAGGCCAGGAAGCGCAGGCCCCAGAGCATGCCCGGCACCGTGAGGCGTTCGGGCACGTGCTCGTTGGCATGCCAATCGTTGTAGTCGGTGTCGTGGATCGGGTCCACGTCGTTCCACAAGGCCAGCACCGCGGTGGCCCGGATCTCGGCGCTGATCGCGGCCTGGGTTTTAGCTTGGGTTTGGGGTTCACCGACCATCGTGGTCCTCGGGCACCAGCAGCACCTTGTTGGCCTGCTTGCCATGGGCCAGTGCCAAGCCCTCGTGCGCGCTCGACAGGGGCAGCACATGGCTCACCATCGGTCGGATGGACTCGCCCAGCTCCCCCATCAGCGCCAGCACGCGCGGCCAGTCGGACTCGGGCGGGCGGAAGGAACCGCGCAACTGCAACTGGCGCCGCACGAACGGCGTGAGGTCCAGCGACAACGGTCGATCGTGGATGCCGGTCACCACCACCACGCCGTCGCGCCGCAACAAGCCCAGCGCCTCGGTGACGGTGGCAGGCACCCCGGTTGCTTCGAAAACCAGGTCAAAAGGCGGCAACTCGGGGCGTGTCTTCAGCCACTGCGTCAGCGGCGTCTGCGACACGTCCACCAGGTCCTCGAAACCCATGGCGCGCAGGGTGTCGAGCCGCACCGCGTCCTGGAAACCCGTGACGACGATGCGGGCCGCGCCCATGCGCCGCGCCAGCACGGCGATCGCCTGGCCGATGGTGCCCGGCCCCATCACCAGCACTGTGCGGCCGGCCAGATCGCCGGCCTGGCGCAAGGCCTGCATGGCAATCGAGAATGGCTCCACCAGCGAGGCCAGCGTGTCGCTCAGGGCGGCCGGCACGGGGATGCAGTTGCGCAAGGGCGCGCGCACCCAGGCCGCGAAGGCCCCGTCGCGCGTCATGCCGATGCCGCGGCGCTGCTCGCAGGCGTCGAAGTTCTGGGCCTGGCAGTGGACGCAGTGCCCGCAGGTGACCGAGGGCCGCACCACCACCCGCTGCCCCGTGCGGGGTCCGCTGGCGATGGTGCCCACGAACTCGTGGCCTAGGGTGACCGGCAGGTAGGGCGCGATGAAGGCGTAACTGGCCGTCCAGTCATCGACGTGCAGGTCGCTGCCGCAGATCCCGGCCGCGGCCACGCGCACCAGCACCTCGCCCTCGTCCAGGGACTGGGGCACCGGGACTTCGACCAGTTCCATCCCGGCCTCGGCCCGGGTCTTGCGCAAGGCCAGCATGGTAGACGCCTGTTCGCTCATGCTTGTGCGCTCATTCAATCGTGATGCCAACTTGCTGGATGATGGTGCCCCACTTCTTGCTCTCGCTGTCGATGAAGCTCTTGAAGGAGGCTGCACTGCCACCGCCGATGATCAGGCCCTGCTTGGCGAAGCTGGCGCGCACGGCAGGGTCTTGCATGACGGCGTTGACGTCGGCATTGATGCGGTCAATGACGGCCTTGGGTGTGCCAGCCGGCGCGAACAGGCCGTTCCAGGCCAGGGCTTCGAAGCCGGGGTAACCCGATTCGGCGATCGTCGGCAGGTTCTCCAGGCCTTCCATGCGCTTGAGGCTGGTCACGGCCAGCAGACGCACGCGACCGCTTTCCACCAGGGGCAGGAGAGCGGGCGCGACGGTGAACAGGCCTTGGGTGTCGCCTGCGGCGATCGACAGGCCGGCCGGCGGCGAACCAGCGTAAGGCACGTGCAGAGTCTGGAAGCCCGCCGTGTTGCGGAACAGTTCCATGGTCAGGTGCGAGGAACTGCCGTTGCCCACCGAGGCGTAGCTCACACCCTGGGGCTGGGTCTTGGCCCAGGCCACGTATTCTTTCAGGGTCTTGGCCGGGTTGTTGGCCGGCACCGCCAGCACATTGGGCTGCGAGGTCGTCAGCACGATGGGCAGCAAGTCCTTGCCCGGGTTGTAGGGCATCTTCTTGTACATGAAGGGGCCGAAGGCGACCGGGCCGTTGAAGCCGATGCCCAGGGTATGGCCGTCCGGCGCGGCCTTGGCCACTGCGTCCATGCCCAGCATGCCGCCGGCGCCGGCCTTGTTGTCCACCACCACGGGCTGCTTCCAACGGTCCTTGAGCTTGTCGCCCAGGGTACGCACGATGATGTCCAGCGAACTGCCCGCGGGCGCTGGCACCAGCACGCGCACCGGCTTGCTGGGCCAATCCTGCGCCAGGGCGGGCGTGCCCACGGCCAGCGCGAGCAGAAGGGAAACGAGGGATTTCATGAGGGTCTCCTTGTCAATATTGAAGCGAGGCGGCATTTTTGGCGCTTCCGGTGGATACATCAACAATTGGTTCGGTATGCAACCCATATCTTTTACATATACCTTGGGGATACACTGAAGGGGATTCACCGCCCCTTCCAAGCCGCGCCATGGAACTCCGTCACCTGCGCTATTTCGTCGCCGTCGCCGACGCGGGCAGCCTGAGCCGCGCCGCCGAGAAGCTCTACATCGCCCAGCCACCGCTGTCCTTGCAGATCCGTCAGTTGGAAGAAGCGATGGGCACCCCGCTCTTCACCCGACATCCCAAGGGCGTGCGCCTGACACCTGCGGGTGAAGTCCTGCTGGTCGAGGCCCGCGCCCTGCTCGAGCGCGCGGGCCGCATGCGCGATTTGGTGAACGATGCGGCGCTGGGCCCCGAGGGCGTGCTGAACCTGGGTTACGTGCCCTCGGCCAGCAGCACGGTCTTGCCCAACTTGGTGCGTCGCCTGCGTCGGGACTACCCGCGCTGGACCCTGAAGCTGCGCGAAATGATCAGCTCACAGCAGGTGGAAGGATTGATCGCCGGCACGCTGGATGCCGGCATCGGCCGCCTGGCCGCCGTGCCGGCCCGCCTTCTGATCCCGGTGCGCGTGCCGGACCCGTTCTGCCTGGCCGTGCCCGCCCACCGCGAACCCCCGGCGCCGCTGCCACTGGACCTGCGGCATTGCGCCGATGAGACCTTTGTCTCCTTCACGCGCCATCACGGACCGGCCTACTTCGACCGCTTCATCCGCTTGTGCACGCAGGCGGGCTTCAGCCCGCGCATCCACTACGAAGCCACCACCGTCCATGGTGTGCTGGACCTGGTCGGCGCCGACCTGGGCGTGGCCCTGGTGCCCGCCTCCACCGCCTTGCTGCGCACGCCCGGCGTCGTGTGGTGGCCGCTGCGCCGAGCCGACCCGGGCGACGTGCTGGGCCTGATCCGGCGCCGGGGCGACGCCCACCCGCTCTACCCCTTGCTGGATGAGAGCCTGACGGACATCCTGCAGCGCATCCACCGCCAGACCCGCATGCGCGTGGCTTGAAAACCTTCAACCCGCTAAGAGAGCCACATTGCCACCGGCCGCGGTGGTGTTGATGGTCACGGTCTGCTCGGCGCAGAAACGCTGCAAGTAGAACGGCCCTCCGGCCTTGGGGCCAGTGCCCGACAGACCTTCCCCCCAAAGGGCTGCAGTCCCACCACCGCGCCGATGATGTTGCGATTGACGTAGACATTGCCCACGTGGGCGCGCGTGGCCAAGGCCTCGGCCCGGCTGTCGATGCGGGTCTGCAGGCCCAGCGTGAGGCCATAACCCAGGGCATTGATCTGGTCGATCACCGCCTCCGGCTCGCCACGCCAGCGCACCACCTGCAAGACCGGACCAAAGATCTCCTGGTCAACCTCGGCGACGGTGGCCACTTCGAACAATCGCGGCGCGATCAGGTGGTCCAGGCCAGGAGCCGGTTCGGCGCGGACCTCGGACGACGCGGACGACGCGGACGACGCGGACGACGCGGACGACGCGGACGACGTGGCAAGGGCCAAGGGCGGCAGATGGTCACGTGCGCGGCCTTCCAGCCGCGTCAGGTGGCCCCGGATGGCGACAAAAGCCTCCCGGTCAATCACCGGCCCCAGGTCGGTGCTCAGCTGGCTCGGGTCGCCCAGCACCAGCTCGCGCGCCGCGCCCGCGACCATCTCGATCACGCCGTCGGCAATGGCCTCGTGCACGCAGAGCAGGCGCAGGGCCGAGCAGCGCTGGCCCGCGCTGCGGAAGGCGCTTTGCACCACGGCGTCGGCCACTTGTTCGGGCAGCGCGCTGCTGTCCACCAGCATGGCATTGATGCCGCCCGTCTCGGCAATCAGCGGCACGATGGGGCCGTCCTTGGCCGCCAGCGCGCGCTGGATGGTCTTGGCCACGGCGGTGGAACCGGTGAAGACCACGCCCGCCACCTCGGGCAAGGCCACCAGGGCCGCACCCACGGTCTCGCCCGGGCCGTGGCAAAACTGCAGCGCGTCGGTCGGCACGCCGGCCGCGTGCAGCAGGCGCACAGCTTCCAGCGCGATGGCGGGCGTCTGCTCGGCCGGTTTGGCCAGCACGGCGTTGCCGGTCGCCAGCGCGGCGGCGACCTGCCCGGTGAAGATGGCGAGCGGGAAGTTCCAGGGGCTGATGCAGACCCAGACCCCGCGCGCGGTCAGGCGCAGGGTGTTGCGCTCTCCCGTGACACCGAGCAAGGCCTGCCGTGCGTCGGCCAGGCCCGCTCCACCCTGCCCTTCGGCGGCCATGCCTCGCAGTCCGTCCGGCTGGGCGGGCAAGGCGATGGGCGCCATCAGGCGCTCCGCCTCGCCCGCGTAGTAGCGCAGGAAGTCCACCGCCTCGCGCAGCTCGGCCACGGCGTCGCCCCAGGTCTTGAAGGCCTCCTTGACCAGCAAGGCGCACAGGCGATCGGTGTGGACTTCGAAGGCGTCGGCGGCGCGGCGCAAGGCGGCGGTGCGTTCGCTCACCGGGGTGTCACGCCAGACTCGGCCGGACGCGACGGCCCGCGCGCAGGCCCCGGGCAAAGTCGCCACCTCGGTGTCGGGCACGGCGGGCACCGCGCAACGCGCCCAAGCTTCGAACAAAGGCGCGCGCTCGGCCTCGACCGTCAGGTCCAGGCCCCGGCTGTTGCGCCGCGCAGGGCCGTAGAGCGCGGGCGGCAGCGGCAAGGCGGGCTGCGGCGACAGCCGCAGGGGCGAAATCAAGAGTTCGTCCAGGCCCACGTTATCGTCGGCCAGCTGGTGCACGAAGGAGGAATTGGCGCCGTTCTCCAGCAGGCGGCGCACCAGGTAGGCCAGCAGGTCGCGGTGCGCGCCCACCGGGGCGTAGACCCGGCAGCGCACCAGCGGGTTCTTCAGCACCTCGCGGTACACGCCCTCGCCCATGCCGTGGAGGCGCTGGAATTCGTAGGCGGCGCCGGCCCTCCCGCCGCCGTGCCGCGACCTGGCGCTGATCACGCGGGCGGCCATCTGCTGGATGGCGGCGATGGTGCCGGCGTTGTGGGTGGCGAACTGCGGGTAGATGGCGTCGCTGGCTTCCAGCAAGGCGCGGGCACAGGCCAGGTAACTCACGTCGGTGTGATGCTTGTGCGTAAAGACGGGGTAATGCGGCAGGCCCAGCTCCTGGGCTCGCTTGACTTCGGCGTCCCAGTAGGCCCCCTTGACCAGGCGGCACATCAGGCGCACGCCATGGCGGCGGGCCAGCTCGACCACGTGCTGCACCAGCTCGAGTGCGCGGGTCTGGTAGGCCTGCAGCGCCAGGCCGAAACCGGACCAGTCCGGGTGCTCGCGCGCGATGCGCTCCAGCAGGGCCTCGAACACGTCCAGCGACAGTTCCAGCCGGTCCACCTCCTCGGCGTCGATGGTGAGGTTGATGCGGGCCTGGGCGGCCAGCTTGCACAGGCCCCAGACACGCGGCACCAGCTCGGCCAGCACGCGCTCGCGCTGCGCGTCCTCGTAGCGCGGGTGCAGGGCGCTGAGCTTGATGGAGATGCCGTCGTTGGCGCGCTCGCTGCGGTACGGATCGTCCTGGGCATCGCCTGCGACGTCAATGCGCGCGCGCTCTGCCAGCAGGCGCAGCGCGGCTTCGTAGCTGCGCAGGTAACGATCAGCATCGGCGCCGGTGCGCGCGCCCTCGCCCAGCATGTCATAGCTGTATGTCAGCCCCCATGCTCCGCCGCTGCGCGGGTCGCTGCCCCCCGAGGGGTGTGTTCCGCCTTGGGGCGGCCCAGCGGCGGAACATGCGTCAGCCCCCCGCCACGCCGTGCCGGGCGCGCTGCGCCTCTTTCATGGCCTCGGGCAAGGTCTGGCCCAGGACGAACTGGCGGCCCAGCAGTTGCACCGCACGCAAGGTGGCCGCCACCACGACGCGCGCGCCCAGGCGGCCCAGCAGGCCTTGCTGCCCCGGCGTGCCCTGCGGCTCAGCCACGCCCTCCGAGGGCAGGAACTTCTTGGCCAGGGCGATCGCGCTGGACGAGAGGCGGGCCAATGCGGGCTGGCCCGTGGCGTCGAAATCGGCGCGCCCGAGCTGATCGGCCGTGAGCGCGATGGCCGTTTCGGCGTCGGGCACACGCAGCAGGGCTTCGGCCAGACGCATCAGGGCCAGGCCTTCGGCGCTGGAAATCGGGTATTCCTTGAGCAGGCTTTCCATGGCCCAAAACGGCGGCGGGTTCTCGCGCACGGCCTGCACCCAGGGCGCGGCCATGCGCGCGGCGGCGGCCCAGTCGAGGTGGTGTGCCAGGGTTTGCAGGCGCTGGGCCAGGAGGTCGGCTTCGACTCGGTAAGGGGTGGGCAGTCGCATGGAAAAACTCGCGGCGATGTGGGTTGCAAGTAGAAATCGGCGCGATACTCCCCGTTTTCATGGTGAATGATTCACCAAAGATACCCAGCCACATAGAGAAAAATTTGGACTCCGACGACACCCTGGACCGCATCGACCGGCGCATCCTGCACCTGCTGCAAACCGATGGCCGGCTGTCCAACCTCAAGCTGGCCGAGACCGTGGGCCTGTCGCCGACGGCCGTGCTGGCGCGCACCCAGCGCCTGATGCGCGAGGGCTACATCCTGGGTTACGAGGCGCGGCTCAACCCGCTCAAACTGGGCCGGGGCATGCTGGTCTTCGTTGAAGTGCTGCTGGACCGCACTACGCCCAATGTGTTTGAGCAGTTCAAGGCCGCAGTGCAGGTGCGCGACGAGATCATGGAATGCCACATGGTGGCCGGCGGCTTCGACTACCTGCTCAAAACCCGCGTGGCCGACATGGCGGCCTACCGCGAGTTCGCCGGCACCGTGCTCTGGCAGTTGCCCGGCGTGCGCGAGACCCGGACCTACGCGGTGATGGAAGAGGTCAAGAACCAGGCCAGGCTGGTCTTTTGACGCGCTCGGCGCTCAGGGTGCGCTCAGGGCGCGGCCTGGGCGGTCTGCACGGATTCCAGTTGCCTCAAATCGTCGCGCCAGCGCGCCCAGCGCTCACGGGCCTGCGCGCGCTGCGCGGGCGTGGCGGCGTTGAGCACGCGCAGCACGGACGCGCGCATGGCCGTGCTCAGCGGAGGATCGATCGGTTCGGTGGCCAAGGCGCCCAGCAGGGTCAGGCCTTGCTCGCGCTGGCCCTGCGCCACGGCGCGCAGACCGTCGACGATGCGCTGCTGGCGCGCCTCCCAGGTCTGGCGCAAAGCCGCGCGATCCTGGACAGGCCACCGTGCCGCCTCGGCGCGCGCCATCTGACGCAGGGGGCGCTCCAGGCTGCCCAGCCAGCGCTCCAGGTTGTCGATGAAACGATCCCCCCGCTCCTCGGGATCGCCCTCCTCCTCCAGCCATTCGTCCAGGCGCTTACGCTGCTTCGCGCGCAAATGCTCCCATTGCGCCGGGCGCAGGCTTGCCAGCAAGGGCTGCGCCAAGGGTTCAGCGCGCACCAGCAGGCGATTCAGCGCTGCGATGGCATCGCGCTCGATGCTGTTCAGCTCCTCGGCCGTGACACCCCGTCCGCTGTCGGGCTCACCCCAGAGGGTGTCGGCACGGACCAGCACCGCGCGCACGCGCGGCAGTTCCTCGCGGCGATGCCAGGCATGCAGCTCGGCCAGGGCCGAGTCCAGCTGGCGGCTTTGGGCGCGGTCCAGATCCAGATAACTGTCCATTTGCCAGGCAGCCAGGCGCGGCAGCTGGCCGTAGCCGAACTGCAGCGTCGAACAACCGGCCATGAGAACCAGGATGGTGATCCAGCCCAGCGCCGCAGCGTGTGGCCTGGACAAACGTGGGAGCAGAGTCAGCAAGCGTCGCATGTGTCCCCGCATGCTGCCTGAACCCGATGACGGCGGCAAGACCTCATGAGGCCAGGGGCTGTACCCGCGCCCCAACAGCGGTGCCTGCGCAGGCCTTCACACCTCCGGCCGTGTCCACAACCACAGCGCGATGCAAGCCATGCCCAGGGGCAAGCCAATGCGCCACCACAGGGCCAGGGGGGAGGCCACGAGGGCAACACTGCTCAATCCCATCATGAGAGAGGCCAGCCACTTGGCCCGTCGCGGAACCGCGCCCCGCTCGCGCCAGGCCCGGATGGAAGCGCCGTGGCGAGGGTGCGTGAGCAACCAGACTTCCAACTGCGGCCAGCCCTTGCCAGCGGCCCATGCGGCCACCAGTAGGAACACCACGGTGGGCATCACGGGCAGGAAGGCGCCGATGACGCCCAGCGCCACGCAAACGATGGCGAGGACACGCCAGACGAAGAGGACGAGGAGACGATGAAGCACCGGGGGATTGTGCTGCAAGCGCGTGGTGTTTCAGACCGGATCCAGCCGCCCCACCGGCACGAAACTCTGCGTGTTCTGTCCGATGGTCCAGCACACGCCGCAGGGGTCGGTGACCGTGAAATCGGTGATGCCCCAGGGTTGCTCGGTCAAGGCGGTCACGCGCACACCGTAGCGTTCAGCAATGCCTCGCTCGGCCACATGGCGGCTCCAGGCCTGCACGTCCTCCACCAGGAGGTGCAAGGCCAGGTTGTCGGCAAACTCCTGGGCGTAGTAGTCCTGCAGCAGGAAGGCGTGTCGGCCGTGGGCAAAGTAGGCAATGCCGCCGCCTTCGGACTTTTGCTGGAAACCCAGATCGGCGTAGAAGCGCTTGGACAGCTCGAAATCCTTCGCAGGCACGAAGGTCTTGATTTCGGTGATGGTCAGGTTGTGGGTCGTCATGTCGTCGGCTCCCTATCGTCATCGTACTTGCGGCTGATGCGCCATCTCAACGAAGGACCGCAGGTAGTCCACATCCATGTCGGTCTCGCGCAGTCCCAGGAAGATCTGCTTCTGGATGCCGCGCGCACCCAGCCTGATCGGCACGATGGGCATGCGGTCGGCATATTCCTCCACCAGCCAGCGCGGCAGCGCGGTGACGCCCCGGCCACTGGCCACCATCTGCAGCAGGATGTCGGTGGTCTCGATGGTCTTGTGCTGGCGCGGCGCGATGCCCGCCGGCGTGAGGAACTGGTTGAAGATGTCCAGCCGCTCGGGCGCCACCGGGTAGGTGATCAACACCTCCTGCGCCAGTTGCCGCGGCTGGACGCGCGCGGCGCCGGCCAGGGCATGGTCACGCGCCACCACCAGCACCTGCTCGTAGTCGAACACCGGCTCGAAACGCAGGCCGGGCTTGAACAGCGGGTCGGGCGTGACCAGCAGGTCGATCTCGTAACCAAACAGCGCGCCGATGCCGCCGAACTGGAACTTCTGCTTCACGTCCACGTCCACGTCGGGCCAACGCGCCAGATAAGGCGCCACCACCTTCAGCAGCCATTGGTAGCAGGGATGGCATTCCATGCCGATGCGCAGTGTGCCGCGCCGGCCCTGGGCGTATTGCGCCAGGCGCTCCTCGGCCTGCGCCAGTTGCGGCAGCACGCGATTCGCCAGCGCCAGCAGATGCTCGCCCGCCTGGGTGGGGATGAGCTGGCGCCCTTCGCGCAACCAGATGGCCGTGCCCAGCTGCGACTCCAGTTTCTTGACCGAATGGCTCAGGGCTGATTGCGTCAGGCAGAGGGTATCGGCCGCCGCGGTCAGGGAGCCTAACCTGGCCACTTCTTGCACGATGGCCAGATGGATGCGCTCGATCATGTATGAGCCAATCTCATGGATGATTGAAATAAGACCATTTTACGTAATGAATGGAGTTACCTAGGATGCCGGCCATCGACACCACTTGCTTCAAAGGCGGCACCCTCATGGCCCTGACCCACAACCTTGGTTTCCCCCGCATCGGCGCACAACGCGAACTCAAGTTCGCGCTCGAGTCCTACTGGAAAGGCCAGTCCTCCCGCGACGAACTCCTGGCCGTTGGTGCCCGACTGCGCCAGCGCCACTGGGCCGACCAGGCCGGGCTGAATCTGGTGCCGGTGGGCGACTTCTCCTTCTACGACCAGGTGCTGGACATGAGCTTCACCCTGGGCAACCTGCCCGCGCGCGTGCGCGGCTTCCATGGCGACGCGCTGGACAACTACTTCCGTGTCGCCCGGGGAAAGTCCGCCCAAACGGCCGACGCCCATGCCCATTGCTGCGGCGGCGCACATTCGGCACAACACGCTGACGACGGCGTGCAGGCCGGCGAGATGACCAAATGGTTCGACACCAACTACCACTACATCGTGCCCGAGTTCGATGCCGACACCACGTTCAAGCTCGATGCCGCGCGCCTTCTGGCACAGCTGGACGAAGCGCGGGCACAAGGCATTCAGGCCAAGCCGGTGCTGGTCGGCCCCGTGACCTACCTGGCGCTGGGCAAGGCCAAGGACGGCTCGAACAAGCTGGATCTGCTGCCCCGCCTGCTGATGGCCTATACCGAGCTGCTGGACACGCTGGCCGCGCAAGGCGTGGAGTGGGTGCAGGTGGACGAGCCTCTCCTCGTCACCGAGCTGGACAAGCACCCCGACCACGACTGGCAGCATGCCTACAAGGCCGCCTACCACCAGCTCAAGAGCTGCCGCGTCAAGCTGCTGCTGGCCACCTACTTTGGACCGCTGCAGGAAAACGCCTACCTCGCGGCCAACCTGCCGGTGGCCGGCCTGCACATCGATGCGATCACCGGCCGCGACGACGTGCTGCCCGTGCTCAACCTGCTGCCCGCGCACAAAGTGCTGTCCCTGGGCGTGGTCAATGGCCGCAACATCTGGAAGACCGATCTGAACGCCACGCTGGACTGGCTGGAGCCGCTCAGCGCTCGCCTGGGTGATCGCCTGTGGATCGCGCCCTCCTGCTCGCTGCTGCACGTGCCCGTGGACCTGACGCAAGAGCAGAAATTGGACCCTGAGATCAAGTCCTGGCTCGCCTTTGCCTTGCAGAAGCTCGATGAACTGGCCGTGCTGGGCCGGGCCCTGAATGAGGGCCGCGACGCCGTGCAACAGGCATTGGCGGCCAACCAGGCGGCGCTGGCCGCTCGGCGCGCTTCCCCGCGCGTGCACAAGCCGGCCGTGCAGGCCGCCGTGGCACAGATCACCGACCACCTCGGCCGCCGCCAAAGCCCCTACGTTGAGCGCGCACCCAGGCAGGCTGCCCTGCTCAGGCTGCCGCTCTACCCCACCACGACCATCGGATCCTTCCCGCAGACGGCGGAAATCCGCCAGGTCCGAAGCGAGTTCAAGGCGGGGCGGATCGACGCGTCGAGCTACAGGGCTGCCATGCAGGCAGAGATCGCGCGCAGCGTGCGCGAGCAGGAAGCCCTGGGCCTGGACCTGCTGGTGCACGGTGAGGCTGAACGCAACGACATGGTGGAGTACTTCGGCGAGCAGCTCGAAGGATATGCCTTCAGCCAGTTCGGCTGGGTGCAGTCCTACGGCTCGCGCTGCGTCAAGCCGCCCATTCTGTTCGGTGACATCCGCCGCCCGAAGGCGATGACCGTGGAATGGATCGTCTACGCGCAGTCCCTGACGACGAAGCCGATGAAGGGCATGCTCACGGGCCCGGTCACGATCCTGAACTGGTCCTTCGTGCGCGACGACCAGCCACGTGCGGACTCGTGCCGGCAACTCGCCCTGGCCATCCGCGAGGAAGTGCTGGACCTGGAGCAAGCCGGCGTGCGCGTCATCCAGATCGACGAGGCGGCGCTGCGCGAAGGGTTGCCGCTGCGCAAGTCGCAGTGGCGGAGCTACCTGGACTGGGCGGTGGAGAGCTTCCGCGTCACGGCCAACGGCGTGCGCGACGACACCCAGATCCACACCCATATGTGCTATTCAGAGTTCAACGACATCATCGCCGCCATCGCGGCCATGGACGCCGACGTGATCACCATCGAGACCTCCCGTTCGGACATGGAACTGCTCGACGCCTTCGACGATTTCAAGTACCCGAACGAGATCGGCCCCGGTGTCTATGACATCCACACGCCCAACATCCCCACGCGCGAGCAGATCATCACCTTGATGCGCAAGGCGGCGCAACGCATTCCACCTGAACGACTCTGGGTCAACCCGGACTGCGGCCTCAAGACCCGCCAGTGGGCCGAGGTGATTCCGGCGTTGACGCACATGGTGGCCGCGGCGCGGACCCTGCGCGCTGAACAGCGGATCGCCGCTTGAAGCGTGAGGCTTGGTATACACTGCGCCCGCCCCGCGGTTTCCTGCCCAGCGCAGGAATGAAAAGGGAACAGCAGCGGAGGGTTGAGACCCAACCCCGCGCTGTGGCTGCCCCCGCAACTGTGATCGGCGAATTCGATGCCTTACGCCACTGGCCACGCGCCGGGAAGGCCGCATTGGACGAGGACCCGATAGCCAGGAGACCTGCCACGGAGCGATGTGATGGTGCATGGGACGGGGTGTGCCCACGCGCCGTCGGAGAACACTTTGTCATCCGCCAATACAGACGCTAATCTGCCTTCGGGCACCAGCACGCCGCCCATGGTCGTCGTCGACATGGTCTGGCCCGATCAATCCAACCACCACGGCACACTGTTCGGCGGCGCGGCCCTGTCCATGCTGGACAGGCTGGCCTTCATCGTCGGCAGCAAGGCCCTGCGTGGCTCGGTCGTCACGGCATCGGTCAGCGACCTGAACTTCGCGGCGCCCGCGCCCGCCGGCCATCTGGTGGAATGCAGCGCCCAGGTGTTGCGACAGGGCAAGCGCTCCGTCACGGTGGGCACGCGCCTGGTCGCCGAGGACCTGCTCAGCGGCACGCGCACCGATTGCCTGTCCGGCGAATTCGTCATGGTTCGCCAAGCCGAGGACGCGCAAGCAAGCCCGGTCAGCGTCGCAACTCCACCGGCGACAGCGCCAATTGCCTCCAGGCCGCCGGTATTCACCGAGGGCGGCAAGGCCAGCGCCATGGTCGCGGAGATTGTCTTCCCCGGCCATGCCAACCACCGAGGCCTGTTGCACGGCGGCCCGGCCATGGAATGGATGGCCAAGGCCGGTTTCGTCGCCGCCACCCGGCGCATGCGTCGCACCATCGTCATGGCCAGCAGCGAGAAACTGGAATTCAAAGCCCCGGCGCATGTGGGTGACGTGGTCGAGGTGACGGCCACGGTCATCGCCACCGGGCGACGCTCCATCCACGTGCACGTGGACATGTGGGCCGAATCGCCCGCCACGGGTGAGCGCAGGCACTGCACCACGGGCACACTGGTGTTCGTGGCCGTGGCCTGAGGCCGCTTGCGAGCAACGGCCCTCGTGACTTTGGCCACCCCACCCTAGGCATTCCCCCAGCAGCCAAGGCCCACCATTTCTGTACAGTCATTCATTACCCCCATCGTCGACCCCACAGGAGATCAGACAGTGACATTACGCACCACGCCACCCTTTCGCGCTGACCACGTCGGCAGCTTCCTGCGCCCGCAGTACCTGCTCGAAGCCCGCGATCAGTTCTTCGTCAAGAAGTCCATCAGTGCGGCCCAGCTGCGCGAGGTGGAAGACAAGGCCATCACCGAAATCGTGAAGTTCCAGCAGGACGTGGGCCTGAAGTCCATCACGGACGGCGAGTTCCGCCGCACCTACTTCCACATTGACTTCCTGGAGCAACTGGGTGGCGTGAAGACCGACATCCCGGTGACGATCAAGAAGCCCGATGGCACGGAAGAGCTGGCGCCGCCGGTGATCCGCGTGATCGACAAGGTGAAGCACGTCAAAGACATCCAGCGCGCCGATTTCGAATACCTGAAGAGCCAGATCGCGGCGGGCATGACGCCCAAGGTCACCATCCCCAGCCCGACCATGCTGCACTTCCGCGGCGGCCGCGCGGGCATCAGCAAGGACGCCTACCCGGAACTCGACCCGGTGTTCTACGACGACGTGGCCCAGGCCTACGGCGACGAGCTGCAGTCACTCTATGACGCGGGCTGCCGCTACGTGCAGATGGACGACACCAACCTGGCCTACCTCTGCGACGACCGCATGCGCGAAGCCGCGCGCCAGCGCGGTGACGATCCCAACGAACTGCCGCACCGCTACGCCGGGTTCATCAACAAGGTCGTCGCCAAGAAGCCCGCGGGCATGACCCTGGCCATGCACCTGTGCCGCGGCAACTTCAAGAGCACGCACGCGGCGGCCGGCAACTACGAACCGGTGGCCGAGGCCTTGCTCAAGGAAATGAACCTCGACGCCTTCTTCCTTGAATACGACGACGACCGCTCGGGCGACTTCCGCCCCCTGCGCTTCCTGTCCAAGGGCAAGATCGTGGTGCTGGGCCTGGTGACCACCAAGTTCGGCCAGCTGGAAACCAAGGACGCGCTCAAGCGCCGCATCGAGGAAGCCAGCAAGTACGCCGACCTGGATCAGCTCGCCCTGAGCCCGCAGTGCGGCTTCTCCAGCACCGTGCACGGCAACAACATCGCCGTGGAAGACCAGCGCAAGAAGCTGCGGCTGGTCGTCGAAACGGCGCAGGAAGTCTGGGGCTGAGCCCGCTGAACCTGTTGAACCCGTGGTGAGCTAAAGGGTGATGGACTGCCACTCACCCCAGCCCGCCACCGAGGCCGGCCACTGGTCGGCCCGGTCCAGCCGGGACAGGCCCTGGTCCAGCAGGGCCAGGGCGCGCAACACACCGCCGTGCGTGACCCAGATGGCATCCTGCCCCGCCGCACGGAACGCCTCGCGCGCTGCCGCCACGCGAGCCATCAGTTCGTTGACGCTTTCCTGTCCCCCAAAGCGCTCGACACCGAAATCGGCTGTCCAGGCCTCATAGGCCGCGCGCGGGATGTCGTCCCAGCGCACCCCCTCCCACTGCCCAAAATCCATCTCGCGCAGGCGTGGGTCCTGCCGCAGTTGCAGGTCCGGCCGCAAGGCGCACAGGGCCTGCGCCAGTTGCAGGCAACGTCGCAGGGGCGAGCTGTGGACCGTGAGACCGCGCGGCAGTTCGGCCGCCAGCCGCACCGCGCAGTCCGCCGTGCGTTCGCCATCGGCCTCGATGTCGCTGGCGCCGTAGCAGACACCGGGCGCGATCAGCGGCTGCGCGTGGCGGACCAGCCAGAGCTTCATGGGATCCAGGACAGGCCGAGCGCCAAGCCCAGGTAGCAGGCGATTTCGCAGACCTGTTGCGTCGCGCCCAGGCAGTCGCCCGTGTAACCCTGGAGCCGGCGCGCGAAAAGGCGCCCCATCCAGAGCGAGGCCAGCAGGCTCGCGGCGGCGCCGCTGAACCAGAACAGCGCCTCGGGCAGCCACCACCATGACAACGCGGCGGCGGCCGCTGTCCAGAGCGTGGCCACGGCGAGGCTCCCCGCGCTGATGCGGTCCGCCAAGGGCTTGGACTTGGAGCGCCCGGTGTCGCCCACATGCGGTAGCAGGCGGATCAGCCACAGCGGCAGGAAACGCGTGACCACGTGGGCGAAGAACAGCGCACCGCAGGCCAGAGCCGGATCGGCATCGCCCAGCAAGGCCAGCAAGGCGATTTTGCTGAGCAAGGCCAACACCAGCGCCACGGCGCCATACGCACCGATGCGCGAGTCCTTCATGATGTCCAGCGCGCGCTCACGCTCATGCGAGCCGCCCAGGCCATCGGCCACGTCGGCCAGCCCATCCTCGTGGAAGGCACCGGTCAGCAAGACCGTGAACACCGTCACCAGCACGGCTGCGACCAGGGGCGCGTAGCCGCTGTCGGGCAGCGCCCAGTCCAGGCCGGCGTACCCCAGGGCGGCCAGCAGCCCCACCAGCCAACCCACGCCCGGGAAATGCGCGGCGGACTGGCGCAACATGTCGGGGCTGTAGCCCACCCAGGCCGCCAGCCGCCCCGTCACGGGCACGCGGGTGAAGAACTGCAGGGCCAGCAGGTAATGGCGGACGAAGTTCATAGGTGAGTCCCGCTCTTTGCTTCAGGCATTTTTCTCGGAGACGCCGGCCGATTCGAAGCTGGCCATCTCGCGCAGCACGGTGCAGGCCGACACCAGCAGCGGCCAGGCCAGGGCCGCGCCCGAGCCTTCGCCCAGGCGCAGGCCCAGGTCCAGCAGCGGTTGCGCCTGAAGCTGGGCCAGCATCAGCGCATGGCCCCGCTCGCCTGAGCGGTGCGCGAAGACGCAGCGCTGCAGCACGGCCGGCGCCTGTTGCGCGTCGAGGCGGGCGGCCACGAGCACGGCGGCGCTGGCGATGAAACCGTCGACCACGATCACGCGGCGCTCGGCCGCAGCCTGCAGCACCGCGCCCGCCAGGGTGGCGATCTCGAACCCCCCGAAGGCCGCCAGCACGTCCAGCGGCGCCTGCGCCTGCGGGTGCTTGAGCAAGACTTCGCGCAGCACCTCGGTCTTGCGGACCACGGCCGCCGCGTCCAGGCCCGTGCCCGCGCCCGTGCAATCGGCGATGTCCAGATTCGCCAAACGTGCAAGCAACAGCGCGGCGGCCGAGGTGTTGGCTATGCCCATCTCGCCGAGCAGCAAGGCATTGCCAGGCAGGCCCTGCACGATGGACACGCCGTTGGCCAGGGCCTGGGCACACTGGTCGGCCGTCATGGCCGGACCGCTGAGCGCATCGGCCGTGCCGGGCGCCACTTTCACATCGACGAGTCCAGGGCGCGGCGCGAAGTCATGCCGCACGCCGCAGTCCGCCACGGTGAGCGCGATGCCGTGCTGGCGCGCCAGCACGCTGACGCAAGCGCCTCCGGCCAGGAAGTTCTCGACCATCTGCCAGGTCACGTCGCTGGGGAAGGCCGAGACCCCGCGCGCGGCCAGACCGTGGTCGCCGGCGCACACCAGCATCTGCGGCGCGCGCAATTCGGGCGTCTCGCTGCCCAGGATGAGGCCGAGTTGCAGGGCCAAGGACTCCAGCCGCCCGAGCGAGCCCAGGGGCTTGGTCTTCTGGTCGATCTTGTGCTGCAGGCGAGCGGCCAGCGCGGCATCGTTCAGGTCGGCAACAGTGGGGAGGTCAAAACGCAAGGTCATGGTGGAGGTCAAACAAAGTCAATGAAGTTCAAGAAAGATCAAGAAAGGTTCTTCAGTCGGCGATCAGCTGGTCCAGCACGCCGGGTTCGAAATGCGCGGCGATGAAATCGGCCATGCGCTCGAAGACGGATTCGAGCGTGGGCACCTGGGCGCCAAACAGGGCTTGCAGCACGGCCGGGTCTTCGAACAGGCCGTGCAGATAGACACCCAGCACATTGCCCTCGGCGTTCTGCCAGGCCAGGCCCGGCATCAATTCGCGCGCCACGTCCCCCGCCGCCTCCATGGCCGGGTGCTGGGCCGTCTGGCCGTGGTGGATTTCATACCCCCGCACGTCCACGCCAGACAAGGCGGACCAGGCGCCGCGCGCCTCGCCCAAGCGTGCCACGGTGCGCCGTACGGTCTTGGCCGGCTCGAAGGCCGTGACCAGGGGCAGCAGGCCCAGGCCCGGCGCGTTGCCGTCGATGCCGTGGGTGTCGATCAACGCCTCGCCCAGCATCTGCAAGCCGCCACAGATGCCCAACACCACCCTGCCCTGCGCGGCATGCGCGCTGATGGCACGGTCCAGGTCCTGTGCGCGCAGCCAGGCCAGATCGCCGCTCGTGTGCTTGGAGCCTGGCAGGATGACCCAATCCACGCCCACCAGGTCGGCCGGGCCACGCGCCCAGCGCAGGGCCACGCCCGGCACGTTCTTCAGCGGCTGGAACTCGTCGAGGTTGCTGATGCGCGGGTAGGCCACGACGGCGATGCGGGTGTGGATCGCGCCACTTGTGGCGTAGGGGCCACCAAGCGCCGACGGGCCGCCCCTAGGCGCGCGAGCCCCCTCGGGGGGCAGCGAGGACACGCCAGTGCCGAGCGTGGGGGTCGTATCAAAAACACCATCTTCCTCGGGCAGGCCGTGCTGCCACCACATGGGCAGCGTCGCCACCGTGGGCACGCCCGTGAGTTCCTGCAGTTGTTGTGGGCCCGGAGCCAGCAAGCTGGCATCGCCGCGGAACTTGTTGAGCACGAAACCGTGGATCAACGCGCGGTCCATCTCGGGCAGCAAGGCCCAGGTGCCGTAGAGATGCGCAAAAGCGCCGCCACGGTCGATGTCGGTGACTAGCAGGCAGCGTGCGTGCGCGTGGCGGGCCACGCGCAGGTTCACGATGTCGCTGTCCATGAGGTTGATCTCGGCCGGTGAACCCGCCCCCTCGATCACCACCACGTCGTTCTCGGCCATGAGTTCGTCCAGCGCGCACGCCACCGTGGGCCAGACCTTCTCGCTGCGCCCGCGCCAGCCCATGCGCGTGAGCGCTTCATCGACCTGGCCCAGCAGCACAACCTGGCTGTGCGTGTCACGCTCAGGCTTGAGCAGCAACGGGTTCATGCGCACCTCGGGTTCGGCGCGCGCGGCCAAGGCCTGGAAATACTGGGCCGAGCCGATCTCGCCGCCAGCAAGCCAATTTTCCGCCGGGCCGCCCCAAGGAAAATTAACCCCCTCGGGGGGCGGCGCAGTACGCGAAGCGACCAGCGTGGGGGCCACAACCCTTGCGTTATTGCTCATGTTCTGCGCCTTGAAGGGCGCCACCTTCAGGCCCAGCCGCGCGTAGTGGCGGCACAAGGCCGTGGTGAGCCAGCTCTTGCCAGCGCCGCTGGTGGTGCCCAGCACCATGACGGCGCGGGAGCGTGGGGGGGCGTTCATCGTTGCACCGTCCCTTCCTGTGCGCGAGCATTCATCGGCATCGGCGACGACCGCACGGGCAGCAGCTCCAACCAGGCCTCGCGCAAGGCGTCTTGGGCCTCCGGCGCGAGCACGCCCAGGCGCACCCAGCCCGGCAGACCGAAGGAGGCTGCATCGCGCAGCTTGATGCCGCGCGCGCGCAAAGCCCGCAAAGCCTGCGCCAGTGCGGCGGCCGACAAACCGGTGTCGGCACAGAAGAAGTTGGCCAGGCTCGGCGCGCAGCGCCACCCCAGCGCCGTGCACAGACCGATCTGCCGGGTCTTCCAGGTCTGCAAGGTGAGCAGGCTGGCCCGCACCCAGGCTTGCGCCTCGGCGGTGGTCCAGGCCTGCAACAGGGCCACGCCGTGCGCGCCCAACGGCCAGGAAGAGCACAAGGCCTCGAGCTGGGCCACGGATGGGGCGCTTGCTGGATCGGCTGGATCAGCCTGCAGCGGCGCGATCACATAAGCCGCGCGCACGCCCGTCAAACCCAAGGCCTTGTTCGGAGACCACAGCTGCCAGACCTGGTCCAGCTCGCTCTCCCGCAGGCTGGCCACGCCCTCCAGGCGCAGCGGCTCGTAGGCACGGTCCAGCACACACAACGGGGCATCGTGCACCCAGGCGTGCAGTTCGGGCTGCGCCTGCCCCAGCGGGCTGGAGGGCTCGCAGGCCCAGCTCAGTCCAGCATCGCGCGGCGATGGAACCGAGCGCAGGCCCCAGGCCTGGGCCGCGGCGGCGTAGTCGCGGTAGCTGTGCGCGGGCAGGCAGACGCTGCGCGCACCGCGCTGCGCGACCCAGGCGCTGACGCGGTGGATGAATTCGCTGGCGCTGGCCGCCAGCAACACCCGCGCGGGAGCGACACCATGGAACTCGGCCAAGCGGCTGCGCAGGGCGAGGTAGCTCGGGTCCGGGTAATGCGCGGCGTCGGCCTGCAGCACGGCGGCCAGCGCCTGAGGGCAAGGCCCGCAGGCATTGGCGTTGGTGGAAAAGTCGAATCGTGGCACACCCAGGGCATCCGGGCCCCCGTGAAGTTCTTGATGCGGTCCGAGGTTCATGACCGCAGCCCCACGCCCAACGGAGCGACCGAGAACAAAGCCAACGAGGCCAGAACAGCCCCCAGTACCAAGGCGCGCGCGCCCAGACGCACCGCACGCGCGGCATCCGCCGCTTGGGGCGCGCGCCCCTGCGCGTGCAGCACATACACACCGGGTTTGCTCAGGCGGAGACCGAGTGCCAGCGCCATGGCCGCCATGGGCCAGCCGCTGTTGGGCGACGGCGTCTGGCGCGCCTGGGCCGGCAGCCTTCGCGCCCAGGCCAAGCTGCGCAAGCCCGCAGCCAGCAAGAGCAAGGCCGCCGTGAGGCGTGCCGGCACCCAGCTCAGCACATCGTCCGCACGCGCGGCCCACTTGCCGGCCCAGGCCCAGTTGCGGCCCTGGTACAGGCCGGGATAGCCCCACATGGCGTCGGCCGTGTTGGCGAAGCGGTAGAGCGCGGCGCCGGGCAGGCCCAGTAGCGCGAACCAGAACAAGGGCGCCACCACCGAATCGTTGAGGTTTTCGGCCAGGGTCTCGATGGCACTTTCACGTACCTGGATTTCCGTGAGCGGGGCCACGTCGCGGCTCACCAGCCAGCGCAGGCGTTCGCGGCCCGCGGCCAGCGACTGGCCCAGCGCGGCCTCCACGGCCTGAACCTCGTCGCGCAGCAAAGCCCAGGCCAACAAGGGCTTGAGCAGCAATCCCAGGGCCAGGCCCGCGGCCCACCATGGCAACATCAGCGCGACAGTCTGCAAGCCCCAGGTCGCTCCTGAAACGATAGCAACACCCATGCACCAGAGCAACGCCGCGCGCCAGAAGATTTTCCAGTCTCGCTGCTCCGGCTGTTGCACGGCACCGCGCTGCAGCCTGTCTCCCGCCCAGCCCAGGTAACGGCCCATCCACACCACGGGATGCAGGCGCGCGCGCGGTTCTCCCCAGCAGCGGTCGACGACCAGGGCCACCCAGACCGCCACGGCGCACGTGACCGCGCCGCCCATTGCGTGCAGGTGTGCCACGCTCATGTCGATACCGACGCCACAGGCGGCAAGCGGGCCAGAATGCCACTGCGCAGACGCTCGGGCCGTGCGTTGCGCAGCAAGGTGCCGTCGGCGCTGTCGCGGTGCAGGCGCGCACAGGCGATCAACTGCACCGCGGTCTCGGCATCGGCGCCCAGGTCGCCAAAGTAGTAAGTGAACTTGCCCGGCGCCTGCAAGGCCACCGTGCAGGCACGGTCACAGCCGCTCATGCAGGCCAGGCCCCGCAGCTTCAGACGCGGGACCGAGGCGGGCGCAGTCGCGCCTGCCTCGGCAACGTCTGCGGCGTGGCCTGCGAGGCCGTCCGACGGCCCCGCACCGGACGGGGGCCGCAGTGCGGCTTGCACCGCGTCGTACAGAAGCTGGCCCGGCGCCGTCTGTTCACGCGGAGTGCCGGCCGGGCGGCAGGTCGTGCAAACGACGATTTCGGTGCTGGCCAGTTCGCTGCTTGCGCTCGCGGTCATATCGATGGTGGTCATGGCAGGGATGCCCTGGGAAAAGGTGACCGAGTGTCCTCGGGACGCTGATGCGTGGCACCCCAACGGGCCGCCCAGACGGCGCAGCGGCCCAGAGGCCCGTGCGGGTCATCGAAGTCCACGATCATCAATTGCTGCGCAGCACGCGGTGCCTGGGGCTGTTCCAGCGTGCGGCCATCAGTGAGCAGCCAGAGCCAGCGCTCCACTGGCCGGTCGCCCGCATGCCCTGGGGCTGAGCGGGCGGCACGTTGCAGCAGGCGGTCCGCCTCGGCCAGGGCTTTGGCCAGCGGTGTGCCCCCCCGCCACCCAGCGGGCGCACGCGTTGAGCGCCGGATGCGCGGGCGCGCCCCGGCGGCAGCAGCAGTTCCACCCCCCGCCCGCCGAAACCCAGCAAAGCCACGTCGTCGCCCTCTCGTGCGGCCCGCTCCAGCAGCAGGGCCACATGCCCCTTGGCCAGCGCAAGGCGCCCCTGCTGGCGCATGGAGCCCGAGGTGTCGAGCACGATGCAGTGCAGGCGCGCTGCTCGCAAGGCCTGGGGCGGGCGACGCAGGTGTTGGCGCTGCAAGGGCGCGGGCCCCTTGGCGATCAAAGTCGACAACCAGGCGATCGCCGTACCGAGGGGCCGTGCGCCGGGCGCGAGTGTGCTGACGGAAGGACGTTGGGGCAACATGGTCGGGAGGGGCCACCGCCCGCCGCCAGGCCCCGTGCGGGGCTGGCGGCCGGGGTGGCCTAGGCTTTTTTTGGCGGCCACCCCGCGATGCGCTGCACGGGCGTCAGGCCCACGGGCTGGGCGGGCAAGGCGCCCCAATCGCCTTGCGGGGCGGGAGTGGGGACGGCGTTGGACCCGGCGGCCGGATGGTTGGCAGCAAGCGGGTGGTCCTGGGAACGCGGAGGCGCTTGCGCAAGGGTCTGTGGGTGGGTTTGCGGCTCCGATCGTCCCTGCCCCTCGGCCCGCTCCACCCGCTGGAGCCGGCGATGCGCCAGCGCCAGTTCGGCCACGGCGTCCACATCGACCACCGTCACCTCGTCGCGTGCCTGCAGCGCGGCCAGCGCACGCGCGGCACGCAGCATGACCAGGTCGGCACGCAAGCCGTCCACCCCGGCTTCGAGCGCGCGGTCCGCGGCGTGGCGCAGCACCTGATCCGACCAGGCGAGGCGCGGCAAGGCCGCGCGTGCCGCCACCAGGGCAGCACCCAAAGCCTGCAGCTGCGGCGCATGCCGCGCGACCAGCCCGGCGGGGTCCGCGTCGAATTCCAGGCGCGCGCGCAGGATGGCGGCGCGCTGTTGCGCATCCACCGGATTACTCAGCGCCACGGACAGGCCGAAGCGGTCCAGCAACTGCGGACGCAAGTCACCCTCCTCCGGGTTCATGGTGCCCACCAGCACGAAGCGCGCGGCGTGCTGCTGCGAAATGCCGTCGCGCTCCACCGTATTGACGCCGCTGGCGGCCACGTCCAGCAGCGCGTCCACCAGGGCATCGGGCAGCAGGTTGACTTCGTCCACGTACAGCACGCCGCCGTGCGCGCGGGTCACCATGCCGGGCGCCAGGCGCAACTGGCCATCGCGCAACACGTCTTCCACGTTGAGCGTGCCCACCAGTTGCTCCAGGCTCGCCGCCAGCGGCAGCGTCACGAAGGGCGCGCCGGGCAACAGCGCGGCGAGCGCGCGCGCCGCGGTGGATTTGGCCGTGCCGCGCGGGCCGCTGATCAGCAAGCCGCCGATGCCCGGGTCGATGGCCGCGAGTTGCAAGGCCAGTTGCAGTTGCGACTGCCCCACCAGCGCGGTGAAGGGGAAAGGCAGGCGTACGGCAGACTCTGCCGTAGGAGCGGGTGCGTACGCGGATGCATGCGGGGTGGTCATGGCCAAGGTCCTTCTCCGTGTTCTTCGAGCCGGCGCTCCAGCGCCAGCAGGTGGTCTTCGATGCGCGCGCGGTGTTCGCCAGGCTCAGCCCACAGGCCGCGCTGCATGGCCTCCAGCAGGCGTTCGCCGATGCTGCGCAGGGCACCGGGGTTGTGCTGCTGCAGGAAAGCGCGGTTGGTCTCGTCGTGCAGATAAGCCTCGGCCACCAGAGCGTACTGGTGGTCGCCCACGACACCGGTGGTAGCGTCGAAGGCGAACAGGTAATCCACCGTGGCAGCCATTTCGAACGCGCCCTTGTAGCCGTGTCGGCGTACGCCCTCCAGCCACTTGGGGTTGACGGCACGCGAACGCACCACGCGCGCCACCTCTTCGCCCAGGCTGCGGATGCGCGGCACCCCAGGCACGCTGAAATCACCGTGGTAGAGCGCCGCCGCCCTGCCCGCCAACTGCGCCACCGCCACGGCCATGCCGCCCTGGAACTGGTAGTAATCGTCCGAATCCAGCACGTCGTGCTCGCGGTTGTCCTGGTTGTGCAGGACCGCGTCCAGGCCGCCCAGGCGCTGCTCGAAACTCGTGCGCGCGGGCACGCCGTGGCCACCCTCGCCTTGCCCATAGGCGAAGGCACCCGCGCGCAGATAGGCCTGCGCCAGGTCGGCGCCATCGTTCCAACGCCTGCTGGCCATCAGTTCTTGCAGGCCCGCCCCGTAACCACCGGGACGCGGGCCGAACACGCGCCAACTGGCCTGTCGTTGCGCGGACTCGGCATCCAAACCCCGCGCCCGTGCCTGCGTGGCCTCGCGCCGCACGCGGGCGCGGATGGGATTCACGTCGTCGGGTTCGTCGTCCTCGTTGATGGCGGCAACGGCGCGCACGGCCGTATCGAACAGGTCGATCACATTGGGAAAGGCATCGCGGAAGAACCCCGAGACACGCAGCGTCACGTCCACGCGTGGGCGGTTGCGCACGGCCATGGGCAGCACCTCGATGTCCACCACCCGGCTGCTGCCGGCCGCCCACTTGGGCCGCACGCCCAGCAGGGCGAAGGCCTGGGCGATGTCCTCGCCGCCCGTGCGCATGGTGCTGGTGCCCCAGACCGAGAGGCCCACTTGCCCCGGCATCACGCCATGGTCTTGCAGATGGCGCTCGACCAGGCGCTCGGCTGCGGCGGCGCCCATGGCGTAAGCGGTCTGGGTGGGCACGGCGCGCGTGTCCACCGAATAAAAGTTGCGCCCCGTGGGCAGCACGTCGGGCCGACCGCGCGAGGGCGCACCGCTGGGGCCGGCCGGCACCGCGCGACCGGACAGGCCGGCCAGGCACTGCGCGATCTCCTGCGGGCCACAGGCGTCCAGGCGCGGGCGCAGCACGGCGCACATGCGCTGCAGCACGGGAGCGGTGTGGGGCCATGGCTGCAGTTCATCGGCGCTGGCCAGCGCCTCACCCAACACGTGGCGCTGCACCAGCTCACGCGCCAGCAACTCCAGCCGCTCACGCGTGTGGCCGGCATGGCGCCAGGCTTCGGTGCTCAAGGCCTGCAGCACGGCGGGACGGGGACCGTTCCAAGGAGCGGCCCATTCAGGATTCAGGGCATGGAAACCGTCCACACCTTCCAGGGCCAAGTCTTGTGCCAAGGCCACCAACAGGCTGCGCTGGCCTGCGGCGGTGCCGGCGGGAAAACGCGCCAGCGCCACCAGCGTGTCGATCCGCTGGCGGCCTTCGGGCGAGCTGCCCAGGATATGCAGGCCATCGCGGATCTGCGATTCCTTGATCTCGCAGAGGTAGGCATCCAGGCGCTGCAGCAGCGCTTCGCGGCCAGCGTCATCCGCAGGCTGGGTGAAGCCGAGCTCCGTGTGCAGGCCTGCGCGCAGCACGTGGGCCAGGATGTCTGCGCGCAGCAAGCGGGCACGGCGCGGGTCCAGCGACAGCGCTTCGTAGTACTCGTCCATCTGACGTTCGAGTTCCTGCAGCGGGCCATAGGTTTCGGCGCGCGTGAGGGCGGGCATCAGGTGGTCGATGATGACGGCCTGCGCGCGGCGCTTGGCCTGGCTGCCCTCGCCCGGGTCGTTGACGATGAAGGGATAGAGATGCGGCAGCGGGCCCAGGATGGCATCGGGCCAGCAAGCCGCGCCCAGGGCCACGCTCTTGCCCGGCAGCCACTCCAGGTTGCCGTGCTTGCCCACATGCACCACCGCGTCCACCGCGAACTGGCGGCGCAGCCAGAAGTAGAACGCCAGGTAGTTGTGCGTGGGCACCAGATCGGCGTCGTGGTAGCTGGCCACCAGGTCGAGATCGCGCCCGCGCGCGGGCTGGATGCCGACGAACACGTTCCCCAGGCGCAGGCCGGCCACCATGAAACGGCCGCTGCGCACCATGGGGTCGCGCTCGGGCGCGCCCCACAGTGCGCTGACCGCGTCGCGGCTGGCGGGGTCGAGCTGATTGAAATCCTGCAGGTAGTCGGCCATGGACAGGCTCTGCCCCGCGGGCCGGAGGTCGTTGGCGCCCAGGTTGTTGGTCACGCCGGCCACCAGGGCGGCGATCAACGCGTCGCCGCTGTCGGGCAGATCACCTGTTGCATAGCCAGCGCCCTGCATGGCGCGCAGCAAAGCCACGGTGGACGCCGGTGTGTCCAGGCCCACGCCGTTGGCCAGGCGCGCGTCGTCGTTCGGATAGTTGGCAAGGACGAGGGCCACGCGCTTGTCCGTGTTCGGTTTGTCGCGCAGCGCGCACCAGCGGCGTGCGAGTTCGGCCACGAAGGCGATGCGCTCGGGTTCGGGCTGGTAACGCGCCACGTCGACCTCGGTGCGCTCGCAGCGCCAGGCCAAGCCCTTGAAACTGATGGCGCGAGTGACGATGCGGCCGTCCACCTCGGGCAGCACCACCTGCATAGCCAGGTCCCGCGGGCTCAGGCCATGCGGGTCGGCCTGCCACTGCTCCTGCGCACAACCCGCGGTGATGAGTTGCAGCACCGGGGCGTCACCGGCCAGTGCATGGGTCTGTGCCTCCAGCATGCCGTCGCCATCCTGCGCGTCCAGGCTGCTCAGCGCGAAGCTGGTGGCATTGAGCACCACGCCCGCGCGGTGCTGCCGCGCCTGTTCCTGCAGCAAGGCCAGGCTGGCCGGGTTCTTGAGCGAGTCCACCGCCACGGCCAGGCTGTTGAGCCCTTGCGCGGACAGCGCGACCTGCAGGGCTTCGAACACCGCCGTGTTGCCGGATTGCCAATGCGCGCGGTAATACACCAGCAGCGCCAGCGGCGCGCCCTCCCGCCAGGGCAGGTCCGCCACCACGCCCTGCGACGGCACCACCAGGGCAGGCGGCAAGGGCATGGGGGGCTCGGGCCGATCCCCGATGCCGAACACGGCGTGCCCGATCAAGGCGTAGAAATTACGCGCATGGTCCGGCCCACCTTCGCGCAGGCAGCGCCAGAGGTGGCGGCAGTCGTCGTGGGCGGCGGTGCTGCGAAGGAGCAGTTGCAGGTCTTCGCCGAAGTCCCCCGAGAACAGGGCCAGCCATAGCCCCCGATGGCTGCCATGCGAGCGCGCCAACTGCTGCGCGCGCTCCACCAGGTAAGCCCAGTCACTGGCCGCGCCCAGATGGTCGATGACCACCACGCGCGCATGCCGCAGCACCTCGTCCACGTACAGATCAACCGAGGCCGGCTGACGCAGCCACATCAGATTGGCCAGACGTACCGTCGGGAAATCAGCGGGCAGCTGCCGCGCCGCGTCGGCCAGCAAGGCCAAGGTGGTGTCGGCCGCGCTGAGCACCACGATGTCACCCGGGGTCTGGACCACCCGCACCACGCCCTGGCCACCGTCTTCGACATGGCCTCCAGGGCGGGTGGAAAGCAGATGCATGGGGTGTCTGTGTGTTGTTCAGCCGGCCTGCCGCTTACGCCGCCACGGGCGCCGCCAGCGCAGCGTCCAGCTCGGCCTGCAGCACGGCGCCATCGAGCTCCGAACCGATCAGCACCAGGCGCGACTGACGGTACTCGCCCATCACCCAAGGCCGATCGAAATAACTGTCGAAACGCGAGCCCACGCCCTGGACCACCAGGCGCATGGCCGCGTCGGGCAAGGCCACAAAGCCTTTGACACGGTAGATTTCGTGGCGTGCCACCAGCGCGCGCAAGGCATCCAGCAGGGATTCGCGGTTCGTCACCTCCAATGCCACCTGCACCGAATCGAAGGCGTCGTGGTCATGGTCTTCCTCGTCGTCGTGGTGGGTCTTGCGCTGATCGATCTGGTCTTCCACCGCACGCTCCAGGCCGAGCAGCACACCGATGTCGAGGCGGCCGTGCTGGGCATGCACCAGCTTCACGCCGGCTTGGGTCTCGGCGCGGATGACCGCCTCCACGCCCGCCAGTTCGTCGGCGCTGACCCCGTCCGTCTTGTGCACCACCACCAGATCCGCCGTGGCCAACTGGTCTTCAAACAGCTCGTGCAGGGGCGAGTCGTGGTCCAGGTTCTCATCGGCGCGACGCTGCGCGTCGACCGCCACGGGGTCGTCGGCAAAGTCACCCGCGGCCACGGCAGGCGCGTCGACCACGGTGATGACGGCGTCCACCGTGAAGGTGCTGCGCAGCGCGGGCCACTGGAAAGCCTGCACCAGCGGCTTGGGCAGGGCCAGGCCCGAGGTCTCGATGACCAAGTGGTCGATCTGGTCGCGGCGCGCTGCCAGCATTTCCATCACGGGTGCGAACTCTTCCTGCACGGTGCAGCACAGGCACCCATTGGCCAGCTCGAAGAGCTGCCCGTTGCTTTCGCCGTTGTCGTCACAACCGATGCCGCAGCCGCGCATGATTTCACCGTCGATGCCCAGTTCGCCAAATTCGTTGACGATGACCGCGATACGACGTCCCTGGGCATTGGCCAGCAAATGGCGCAGCAGCGTGGTCTTGCCACTGCCCAGAAAGCCGGTGACGATGGTGGCGGGAATTTTTCGGGATGACATGGAAGGTCCTTGAAGAAAAATTAGGTCATGGTCTGCGCGACTCGCGCGAGGGCAAGGCGTTCAGGCAATCGACCAGCATTCGCGCGGCCTCGCCCAGGCGCGGTCCGGGGCGCGAGAGCAGGTCCATGCGGTCCGCGTCCAGCAGGCAAAGCTGGTTCTGGCGCACGGCGGGCAGCGTGTTCCAGCCCGGGCGCTCGGCCGGAGGGGTCAGCGAGGCACGCGGGCCGATGATGATGTCGGGCGGGCGGCGCAGCAGGAATTCGGGGTTGATCCTGGGAAACAAGCCCAGCTCGCCCCCCACCACGTTGACCAGGCCCAGCCGGGCCACCGTCTCGCCGATGAAACTTGCGGTGCTGGCGGCCGAGCCCGCCGCCACTTCCACGTAGACGGAGCGTCCGCGCAGCGCGGCGGACAGATGTTCAGCGGCGGCATCCAGCTCGGCGTCGATGCGCGCCACCAGTTCGGTGGCGCGCGTGGGCTCGCCGAGCGCGTCACCCAGCGTCAACAGCATGCGCTTCAGATCGGCGTGGGTGCGGCTGTCCAGCGTCATCACCGGCACGCCCAGCGCCGACAACCGCTCGCCTGCACGGCTGCGCGGGCCGAGCAACACCATGTCGGGACGCAGCGCCACGATACGCTCGATCTGCGCGTCTTCCAGTCCCCCAACCCTGGGCAGGACCTGCACAGTCTCGGGCCAGCTCGAATACCGGTCGGCGCCCACCAACTGGGCGCAGTGACCCAGGGCGCAGATGGCTTCGGTCAAGGAAGGCGAGAGCGTGACGATGCGCTGCGGCGGTTGCGCCGAGGCCATGCAGGACAGCAAGCCCAAGGCCGCCAGCGAAGACACCGTGCGCACGCGATGTTTCTTGCGCAAGGGCATGCCAGGGTGGATCATGGAAAAAGACACGGCTTCAGTCTTCAATGCCACGTTGCGCCGGCACGCCGGCATTGAAGTGGTGCTTGACCAGGGTCATCTCGGTCACGGTGTCGGCGAGTTCCACCAGTTCGGCGGGCGCATTGCGCCCCGTCAGCACCACGTGCACCTGCGGCGGACGCTCGCGCAGGCAGCTGAGTATGGCCTCCAGCGGAATCCAGCCGTAGCGCAGCGGGTACATGATCTCGTCCAGCACCACCATGAAGTGCTCACCCGCACGAATCGTGGCCTCGGCCTTGGCCCAGCCATCCAGCGCGAGCTGGGCCGAGTGGTCCAGATCGCGGCTCTTCCAGCTGAAGCCATCGCCCAGGCCTTCGATGGGAATGCCCAGTTGCTCGAACAGCCGGTGCTCGCCGAAGCGCGCCGTGGGCACTTTCATGAACTGGTAGACCTTGACGGCCTTGCCGCGGCCATGCGCGCGCAGGGCCAAGCCGAAGGCGGCCGTGCTCTTGCCCTTGCCGGTGCCGGTGTGCACCAGCACCAGGCCACGGCGTTCGCCCTGAGGCTTAGGGGTGTCGCGTGAAATGGGCGGGGCTTCGATCTCCATGGCGGGCTCCTCTGCAGCGGCGTGGTATGGCGGGAAGGTTCAGGCGGCCTGGTAGAGGCGTTGCTCAACCCAGGCGCTGCCGCGCAGGCGGTGCACGGCCTTGGCCCCGGCCAGCACGCCCAGGTCGACCAGGGGCTCCAGCAGCACCACGGTCATGTAGGCGGCGCCAAAGCTGCCGATCTGGGCGAGATTGGCCGCATTGAAGCCATGGCCATACAGCGCCCAGAAAGCCACCCAGACCACGATGCCGCCCTGGTAGGCGACCGACAGCTTGAAAGCCTGCAGGTAACTCAGGTCCACATAGGCCATGTTCTCGGGCACGATGCGGCGCGCCAGGACATGCGTGGCAAACAGGGGCACCAGCAAAGTGGTGACATTCATGCCGTACTGCGGCAGGTCTTGCTGGGCAAAGAACAGGCTCTGGATTGCCAGGCCGCCGGCCAGACCCAGCGCGGCGGGCGCCACGCCGAAAACCAGCAGCAAGGTGGTCCCCAGGATCAGGTGCACCTCCGACACACCGACGGGGTGATGGGGCAGCACTTCAAAGAAGCAGAACACCAAGCCCATGCACAGCAGGCTGCGTGCGAGCAGGGACAGCGGCCCGTCTTTCTTGAGGGCCTCAAACGCCAGCTTGCTGGCATAAACGGCGGCGGCAGTGCCGGTGGCGTAGCTCAGGAAGATCTTGGTTGCATCAACCAGTCCGGGTTCGATGTGCATGGTCTGACTCCTTGGTGAAAATTGAAGAACGGGGGACGGAAAAACGAAATGCGGCCGACTCAACCGGGACGCTCGGGCTGCATCACGGGCAAGGCGACCCACTGCCCGCCCATCGCATGGATGGCAATGCGGTGCTCAAAGACTTCCGTCAGCGCCGCATGGGTGGCTGGGTCGCCGCTGGCGCCATGGTGGGCGACTCGGCCCTGAGCCATCACCACCAAGGCGTCGGCGTGCAGGGCCATGCTGATCTCGTGCAATACGCTGACGACGGTGCCGCCGCGCGCGACCAGGGCGCTCACCACGGCCAGCCAGTCGGCCTGATGGGGTGGGTCCAGGTTGGCGAGCGGCTCGTCCATCAGCAGCACCTCGGCCTCGACGGCCAGCGCACGCGCCAGCAGCACGCGTTGGCGCTCGCCACCGGAAAGCTGGCTCAGCGGCCGGTCGCGCCAGTCCCAGGCCTGGGTGGACCGCAAGGCACGTTCGACGGCCGCGTGGTCGGCCGCGCTGGGCGGAGCCAGCCAGGCCTGGTGCGGCAGACGGCCCAGCATGGCCACGTCATGGACCGGCAAATCGTCGCTGGCGCCCTCGTTCTGGCCCAGCCAGGCCAGGCGGCGCGCGCGGGCCCGGGCCGGCAGGCCGGGCAGCGGCAACCCCATCAAGCGGACCTCACCCCGGGCCTGAGGCAGCAAGCCCGCCAGGGCCTTGAGCAGGGTGGATTTGCCGGCGCCGTTCGGGCCGACGATGCTGGTCCAGCGCGCGGCGCCCAGGTCCAGGTCGATGGCGTGCAGGACTTCGGCCTGACCGAGGGTGACACGCAAGCCGCGCGCGCTCAGGGCGGAAACGGGCTCCGCTGCGTCCTGGTTCGCCGCGACCGAGGTCTGAAGGTCACGCAGGCTCATGCCAGCCCTCCCCCGCCCCGGGTGCGCCGGTGCATCAGCCACAGCAGGTAGCTGCCGCCCAGCACGGCCGTGAGCACGCCCACGGGCAGTTCCTGCGGCGCGATCAGCCAGCGCGCCAGGATGTCAGCCGCCATCAACAGCAAGCCGCCCATGCAGGCGGCCAGCAATAGCAGGCGATCGTGCGGGGTCTTGACGATGGAACGCACCAGGTGCGGCGCGGCCAGTCCCACGAAGGCGATCAAGCCGGTCTGGGCCACGGCCGTGCCCGTGGCCAGCGCCAGCACCGCCACCAACACCACGCGCATGCGGACCAGCGGCAGCCCCAGGCTGGCCGCCGTGGCCTCACCCAGGCTGAGGCCGTCGAGCGCGCGCGCGCAGACCCACGCCGCCAGGGCGCAGAGCAGGCCCAGGCCGGCCATGAGCGCGCAGCCCGACCAGCCCACGAAACCCGCGCTGCCCAGGTTGAACCCCAGCATGGCCGGCACGATGTCGGGCGCGGCCAGGGTGATCAGGTCCTTGGCCGCGCCCAGCACCACCCCGACGATGACGCCGGCCAGCAGCAGGCGCAGCGTGTGCTGCACGCCGCGCGCGAGCTGCAGGGTCAGCAGCACCGCGAGCACCGCGCCGAGGAACGCCGCGCCCGTGAGCCCCAGGCGCGTGAGCCAGGCCAGGGCAGATGCGCCACCCAGGGTGGTGCCCAGCAGGGCCATGGCTGAGGCCACGCCCAGCGAGGCGCCCGAGGCACTGCCCAGCAGGAAGGGATCGGCCAAGGGGTTGCGGAACAGGCCCTGCGCCACCGCGCCGGCCAGGCCCAGCAAGGCACCGGCCAGCCACGCGCCCAGGGTGCGGGGCAGCCGGATCTGCCAGACGATCTGCGCGGCCACCGGGTCCTGCGCGGCACGCAACACGCTCTCGAAACCCGTGCTGCCCACGCTGGCGCCCAGCGCCAGCAGCAGGGCCGACAGCAGCAGCAGCGCCAAACCGAGCAGGGACGCCTTGCGTCTCATGGGCGGGCTCCCGGCGTGGCCGGCGAGGCAGACGCCGGGCCGACGGGCCCGGGCAAGGCCAGCTTCTCGCGGATGCAGCGCGCCATGATGCGCGCCGCCTCGGCCATGCGAGGGCCGGGCCGCACCACCACGTCAGAGTCGTCCACGCCGTAGACGCACAGGCGCTGGCCGCGCACGGCGCGCATCTGGTCCCAGCCGGGATACGGCACGCGCGACTGCATGCTGCGGTTGCCGATCATGATCAGGTCGGGATCGGCGCGCACGACGAACTCAGGATTGAGGCGCGGAAACGGCCCCAGCTCGGCCGGGATCACGTTCTTCACGCCCAGGCGCGCCAGGGTCTCGCCGATGAAGGAGACCTCGCCCGCGCCATAGGGGCCACGGCTGACCTCGAAGTACACCCGCGTGCCGCGGGCTGCGGGCGGCAGGCTGCGGGCTGCGGCGTCCACGCCGTCCTGGATCTCGCGCCAGAGCCGTTCGGGCTCGGCGGCGGGCAAGTCCAGCAGCACGCCCAGATCCCTCAACACACGCTGCACATCGGCATGGGTCTTGGGTTCGAGTGCCACCACCTTGAGGCCCAGAGCTTCCAGACGCTCGCCCGCACGCGAGGAGACCGACAGCAGCACCACGTCGGGCCGCAAGGCCACCACGGCTTCGATGCTCGGGTCCAGCCCGCCGCCCAAGCGCGGCAAGCGTGCGATGCTCTCAGGATGGTTGGAATAACGGTCCACGCCAACCAGGCGCTGGCACTGGCCGAGCGCGCACACGCTTTCGGTCAGCGATGGCAGCAGGCTGACGATGCGCTGCGGGCTCTGCGCGAAGCGTACGGTGACACCGCGCTGGTCGGTGATTTCAAACGCCCGCGCCGGACCAGCCTGGGCCATCAGCAGCGTGAGGATGAACGCAAGAGCAAGGCGCAATGTCATGCGTTTCCTTTCAGCGTGAGCGGCAAGCCCGCGGCCATGAAGGTCACGCGCGCGCAGAGGGCGGCGACTTCCTGGTTGAGCCGGCCCAGGGCATCCACGAACTGACGCACCTCGCGCCCAAGCGGGATCACGCCCAGGCCGATTTCATTGCCCACCAACACCACAGGGCCGGACGCGTTGCGCAGCGCCTGCAGCAGCGCGTCCACGGGGGCGTCGCGCGCGATGCCGTCCGCGGGCATCAGGTGGTTGGTCAGCCACAGGGTCAGGCAATCCACCACGAGCAGGGTGTCAGCACGACTGTGCGCCACGATCGCTTGGTCCAGGCGCAGCGGCTCTTCCACCGTTCGCAGGCCGGGCACGCGCTGCGCACGGTCCCGCTGGTGCCGTTCGATGCGCGTGCGCATCTCCTCGTCGTGCGCGCACCCGGTGGCGATCAGCACGGCGTGGTGATCGGCGGACGCGGCCAGCCAGTCACGCGCCAGCAGCTCGGCCCGGCGCGACTTGCCGCTGCGCTGGCCACCGAGGATGAGTTCGCTGCGCGCGAAGGTCAAGGGCGTGCTCATGCGGCCAACGCTCCTGACTGCGCACCCAGCCCGCCGAGCCCACCCAAGAGGCGTGCCACCAGCGCCGGGGCCGATGGGAACCAGGCGTGGAAGTAGCTGGCCACGATGCTGCCCTGCAGGTAAACCGCCTCGCCCTCTCCGACCACGCCCGCTCTTGCACCCGGCGGGTGGGTGCGCCAGCGTGCTGGCAAAGGGGTGTCGCAGGTGGAGTAATGGAAGGTGTGGCCACGCAACTCATCGGCGCCGATCCGCAGACCCTGCGGGCCGAGGGCGGCCAGGTGTTTGTGCAAGGTCACGCTGCCCGGCAGCAGGCCCCACAGCGCATGGGTAACGCCTTCGCCATCGGTGAGCTGCTCAAACAAGGCCATCATGCCGCCGCACTCGGCCCACACGGGCCGGCCTGCCGCGACATGGGCACACAGGCTGTCACGCAAGCCCTGATTGGCGGCCAGGCGTGCGGCGTGCAGTTCGGGATAACCGCCCGGCAACCAGACGGCATCGCAGGCGGGCAAGGCCCGGTCGGCCAGTGGCGAGAAGAAAACCATGCGCGCGCCCAGGGCCTGCAGGCACTCCAGGTTGGCGGCATAGAGAAAACAGAAGGCGGCGTCACGGGCCACGGCCACGGTGTGGCCCTGCAGCAATTTCGGCACCGGCAGCGACGCGACCGGCAGGTCGAAGTCGACGCTCCAGCGCTGGCGCAGCTCGTCCAGCGTCATGCGCCCGAGCGGCGCGTCGGCCAGGGCATCGGCAGCGACATCCAGGCGTTGCAAGGCGTCCTCCAGCTCGGTCGCGGCCACCAGGCCCAGGTGGCGCTCAGGCAGAACCAGGGCTGGATTGCGTGACAAGACCCCCAGCCAGTGCTCGGGCTCACGCAAACCCTGCCGCAACATGCCCGCGTGGCGTGCGCTGCCCACGCGGTTGGCCAGCACGCCCGCCCAAGGCAGACCGTCCTGGTAGTGCTGCAGGCCATGCGCCAGCGCGCCGAAGGTGCCGGCCATGGCCGAGGCATCGATCACGGCCAGCACCGGCAGGCCGAACTGCCGCGCGAGATCGGCCGCGCTGGGCTGGCCGTCGTAGAGGCCCATCACGCCCTCGACCAGGATCAGGTCGGCCTCTCGCGCGGCCGCATGCAGGCGCGCGCGGCAGTCGGCCTCGCCCGTCATCCAGAGATCCAATTGGTGCACGGGCGCGCCGCTGGCCAAGGTGTGCCAGAACGGGTCCAGGAAATCCGGGCCGCACTTGAAGACCCGCACCCGCCGCCCCTGGCGCGTGTGCAAGCGCGCCAGGGCCGCCGTGACCGTGGTCTTGCCCTGCCCCGAGGCCGGGGCGGCGATCAGCAGAGCGGGGCAGCGTGCGGCGGATGTCATGGGGCGAGCTTAACGGGACATCCCGTCGTCAACGGGGTGCCCAGCGCAGGGTCAGGTAAACCGCGCGACCTGGCTGGTTGTAGCCATTGGCCGTCTGGTATTCCTTGTCGGCCAGGTTGTTCAGTCGGGCCTGCACGGACCAATCCGGGTTGAGCGCATAGTCCGCGTGGATGTCGAGCGTGGCGTACGCGGGCAGCTCGACGGTGTTTTTGTCATCGTCATAACGCTCGGACGCCGCCAGCACGGTGGCGCCGTATTTCCAGGCCCCGACGCGGTGATCCGCGCCCAGCGCCAATTGTTCATCGGCCCGGCGACGCAACTGCTTGCCCGTGACTTCGTTGCGAGCGTCCAGCAGATCCAGCGTGGCGTGCAGGTCCAGCGCATCGAATTGGCCGGTGTAGCTCAGTGTCCAGCCCTGGATGCGTGCCCGAGGAATGTTCGCGACCGCGGGCTGCGTCGTGATGAACCCCTTGATCCGGTTGTCGAAGTAAACCGCCTGGTAGGTCTGCGTTCCGGGCGTATAGGCCAGGCCGGCTTCGCGGTTGCGGCCCTCCTCGGGTTGGGTGGTCGTGTTGCCGTAATTGGGGTAGTAGAGCTGATTGAAAGACGGCGCCTTGAAGGATGTGCCGTAGGAAACGTGGGCGCGCAGCTCAGAGGCGAGCTTGTATCCGTACCCAGCAAAGCCGGTGTTGGCTTCGCCGAACTGTGAGTTGTCGTCCCTGCGAACATTGAATTGCCAGCCATGGGCGCCTGCTTCGCCATTGAGACCGGCAAAGACGGAGTCCGTGGTGCGGTGATCAACCGTGTATGCCGTGGTTCCGCTTACTTGCTGTTCGATGCTTTCCATTCCCAGCAGCAACAGACCCAGTGGGGTGCCGATCTCGTTGAGCCAGGTCCACTGGTCCTGGTGCGTATCGAAGCGCGTCGGTTGGCTCCCGGTGTGATTGGTGGAATTGTCATCGCTGCCGCCATAAGCGAGGCGCGATTTCCAATTCGGCACCATCCGCCCTTCCAGGCCAACGGCATAGCCTTGGGTCAGGACATCGGCATGCGTGTCATAACTGCCGGTGCCGCTGTCGTAGTTGTTCACGCCGTCGGCGTGGAGCAAATGTGCGTCGAACTTCCAGCCTGGTGCAAAACGCCAATCTGCGGAGGCATTCACGCTTTGTTGAGAAACGCCATCACGGTCGCTGTTATGACTGCTACCCACGCTTGAGTTGGTCGCCGAGAAGCCGTCTTCGCGCAGCGTTTGCACGCCCAAGCTGTATGACACGTCACCAGAGCCACCACTCAGACCCGCACTGGCTTCACGCCGTCCAGCACTGCCCACCGTGGCGGAGGCGTAGGGGAAAAAGCCTTCGCGCCCCTGGCGAGTGAAGATCTGGATCACGCCGCCGACGGCATCGCTGCCATACAGGGCGGAGGCCGGTCCCTTGAGCACTTCGATGCGCTCGATGCTCTCAAGAGGAATGCTATCGAAGTTGGGGGTGCCGGTGGAGGCCGAACCCACGCGCACGCCGTCCACCAGCAGCAGCACATGGCGGCTCTCCGTGCCGCGGATGAAGATGCTCGACGTCTTGCCCAGGCCACCATTGGACGACATCTGCACACCAGCCACACGGGCCAGCAACTCGGCCACGGTGCGGCCTGTGCCCTGTTCGATGTCATCGCGGGTGATGACGGTGATGTCGCTGAGCACCGCGTCGACGCGCGACTCGGTGCGCGTGGCGGTCACCACAGTGGGCGGGAGTTCTGTCGTCTGGGCATGCAGGGAAGCCGCAGCGGCCAGGGACAGCGCGAACGCTGCCGGGCGCTGAAAGGAAACGCAAGTTTTCATTGGATGGGGAACGCAAACCAAGTCCTTCCCCGGCTTCCCCGCCAGGGCATGGACGTCACGGTTGCGCGCAGAAGCACGCAACCACCTTGTTGGCCGGTATCCGGGCTGGTGGAAACAACCTCCATCGCCTTCCCGGCTGCTTGTTCAAGGCAACCAGTGGCCAATGATGGAAGCGGGGTCGAGGGACCCGTCCACTTACCGTTGCGGGGGCAGCGCAGGTTGGGCCTGCCGCGTGACGGCTCGCCTTCCTGCTTCCCGTTGAACCGCAGCCTGTGAACCACGCCGCGAGCACCAACGGCGAAGATTCTACGTTCGAAATCTCTCGCAAACCCTAGAATGGGAACACTTTCATCGACGATCCATGTCAGACCCCACCCCCATCGAAGCACTGGTCGAACGCGTTGAGCGCCTGCTCGTGCGCTACGAGGAACTGCAACGCACCAATGAACTGCTGGTCGATCAGGTCGACGAGCTCACCGCGGAGCGAGACCAGCTCAAGCAACGCCTGCTGGCGGCCCGCACGCGCGTGGACGCGCTGCTCGAACGCATCCCCGAACCTGGCGACAAGGAAGGCCTGAAGGACAGCCCATGAAACAGCTCGAAGTGCAAATCATGGGACAGAGCTATCTGCTGGGCGCGCCGGAAGGCGGTGAGGAGCGTCTGCGCCAGGCCGTGCAACGCGTGGACGAAGCCATGTGCAAGATCCGTGACGCCGGCAAGATCAAGGCGCGCGAGCGCATCGCGGTGCTCGCGGCGCTGAACCTGGCGTTTGACCTGGGTGCGTCCGCCGCCACGGCGGTGCCCGCGGACCAGGCAGGCACGAGCGAGGCGACTCCCATGCCCACCTTGGTGTCGCCCCCGGCAGATGCGGCCTTGGGCACCTTGATCGCCCGGCTGGATACCGCCCTGGGCGAGGACGGTCGCCTGATTTGACGGCCTGGCGACGCGAGGCTGGGCAGGGCCCCACGCTGCGCCTACAATGCGACCGTCTGCAATGCCTGCCGGGCTTTATATTTCCTTGAACCAATGCTCATTGAGCAAGGGCTTGGAACATTGCCCCGCCAGCGTGATCGTCTCGCGTCAGATGAACCCAAGGCTGGGTTGACCTCGCCCACCTGAACCCCTGGTTCAGGATGCCGGTCCGGTGGGACCATTGCAGACACCCTTCTTTCCGCGCCGCTGCCAACACGCGCAACGGCCTTTCTCCACGCGACACGACTCTCCCCGCCCATCTCATGCGCATCGCCCTCATCGGTCAACAGGATTTCGGCAAGGCCGTGCTGCACGCCTTTCTCGCGCGTGGTGAATCCCAGGGCGACATCGTCGTCGGCGTGTTCTGCAAGCCCGAGCAGCCCGGCGAGAAGCCGGATGCCTTGCGAGAGGCGGCCGAAGCCGCCGGTCTGCCCGTCTTGCAGTTCGCCAGCCTCAAGAGCGAGGAAGCCCAGGCCGCGCTGCGCGCGCTGGACGCTGACCTGGGCGTGATGGCCTATGTATTGCAGTTCGCGCCTCAGAGCTTCGTGAACATTCCGAAGCACGGCACCATCCAGTACCACCCGTCTCTACTGCCCAGGCACCGAGGGCCTTCCTCGATCAACTGGCCGATCGCGCTGGGTGCGACGGAAACCGGCCTGACGATCTTCCGCCCCACCGATGGCCTGGACGAAGGCCCGGTGATCCTGCAAAAGCGCTGCGCGATCGATGCGGATGAAACACTGGGCGAGGTCTATTTCAACAAGCTGTTCCCCCTGGGCGTGCAGGCCTTGCTGGAAGCCGCTGACCAGGTTGTCGCGGGCCGTCACACCGAAACCGCACAGGACGAAAACCAGGCGAGCTACGAAGGCTGGTTCAAGGCCGATGAGGCGCGCATCCACTGGACCCGGCATGTCGACCAGGTCTACAACCTGATCCGCGCCTGCAATCCGGCGCCTGGGGCCTGGTGCGAGATGAACGACGCCGAAGGTCGGGTGATGAAGGTCTCGCTCTACGACTGCCGCAAGCATGTGACGCGCACCTTCGGCTCGGTACGTGGCAAGCCGGGAGACATCGTTGAAATCGGCGCGCAGTCGCTCTTCATCGCAACCCAGGGCGGCGAAATCGAAGTCATGCGGGTCAAGGCCGTCGTCAACGGTGTCAGTGGCAAGAAGATGGACGCCGCCACATTCGCCCACGACAACGGACTTCGCGCAGTATGCTGAATCACGACATCGGCATGGCACATGGAAAGATGATTTTTTGCCAGCTGCAAATGTAAGCACTGCGGCAGCGGTGATGCGCTGCCATCGTTGACATCACGTCCCGCCGATTCAGCGCCCTGCTCCCAGGCAGTCCCGTCATACGACAGGACTGCCTTTTTTGTTTGTGGTGTCAAACGGTATTTCCCTGGTGTTTGCCCTTGCCTGTATGGCATTCGCCACCCATCTCCCTCGGAAAAGCCCCAATCACGGAAACCCTAGGGAGACTCTGAAAAATAAAGAAAGTTGACCGCAATCAAGAGGAATTCAGCACCAAAATTTAGAGTACGCCCCATCGATTGATGCTCATGCGAATGAGTCCATTCGATGCGGCTATCGAAACAAGAATTCCATGTCCAAAAACCGTCGGCGACGGTGCAACGTCAACAGGAGACAAAGATGAAGAGCTTTCATGCCAGACTGAAAACCAAGGTGGCCACCGTGGCCGCCGCCGTCATCGTGGCCACCGGCCTGGTCGCCCCGATGTCAGCCCAGGCCTGGGAACCGAGCAAGCCGGTCGAGTTCGTTGTGCCCGCAGGCACGGGCGGCGGTGCCGACCAGATGGCGCGCCTGATCCAGGGCATCATCGTCAAGCACAACCTGATGAAGCAGTCGCTCATCGTGGTGAACAAGTCGGGTGGTGCCGGTGCCGAGGGCTTCCTGTCCGTGAAGGAAGCCAAGGGCGACCCGCACAAGATCATCATCACCCTGTCCAACCTGTTCACGACGCCGCTGGCCACGGGTGTGCCCTTCAACTGGAAGGACATGACGCCGGTTTCCATGATGGCGCTGGACCAGTTCGTGCTCTGGGTCAATGCCGACGCGCCCTACAAGACGGCCAAGCAGTACATCGACGCCGTCAAGGCCGCGGGCCCGAACAAGATGAAGATGGGCGGCACCGGCTCCAAGCAGGAAGACCAGATCATCACCGTAGGGCTTGAGAAGGCCACCGGGACCAAGTTCATCTACGTGCCCTTCAAGGGCGGCGGCGAAGTGGCCGTGCAGCTCGTGGGCGGCCACATCGATTCCACCGTGAACAACCCCGCCGAAGCCGTGGCCCAGTGGCGCGCCGGCAAGCTGCGCGCGCTGTGCGTGTTCGACGACCAGCGTCTGGCCTACAAGACCAAGGTGACGGACACCCAAAGCTGGAACGACATCCCGACCTGCAAGGAATCCGGGGTGCCGACCGACTACGTGATGCTGCGCGGCATCTTCACGTCGCCCGGCGTCAGCGCGGACCAGACCAAGTACTACGTGGATCTGCTGGCCAAGGTGCGTGAAACGCCCGAGTGGAAGGCCGCCATGGAACAAGGCGCCTTCAACCAGACCAGCATGAGCGGCGCCGAATTCACCAAGTGGCTCACGACCGCCGAAGCGAATCACCGCCAGTTGATGACCGAAGCCGGCTTCCTGGCGAAGTAAGCCCCGGTCCGACGGATGTAGCCAGTACGCCGGGCCTGGAAGGACGACACAACACCGTCTGCAGGGCCCGGCTTTTTTGAGTCAGAAATCGTCAGAAGTTATCTCGTCATGGAATCCAATCAAACTTCCGAGGAGGGCCGCGCCCTCGCCACCAACGGCACGGTGGACGCCGTGGTCGCGGTGTTGGTCTTTCTCCTGGGCGCCCTGGTGGTGTTCGGCAGCCGCCAACTGGGCGCCGAATGGGGCGACGACGGCCCCGGCCCGGGCTACTTCCCCTTCTACATCGGGGTCATCCTGTGCATCTCCGGTATCGGCGTGTTCACCCAGACGCTGATGGCCAAGGGCAAGGCCAAGGAGAAGAACGCCGAGGCCTTCGTGGACCGTGAGTCCATGGGCCGCGTGCTGGCCGTGCTGGTCCCTGCCGTCGTTTACGTGGCCGCGGTGGATCTGATTGGCATCTACGTGGCTTCGGCCGTCTACATCACCCTTTTCATGGTGTACCTGGGCAAGTACGGCTGGCTCCGCAGCGTCATCGTCGGCCTGGCCGTCAACGCCCTGTTCTTCCTGATGTTCGAGGTCTGGTTCAAGGTGCCGCTGCACAAGGGCACGTTTGATCCGCTGAGCTTCCTGGGTTACTGAATAAACGCGCGGATCAATTTCGGAGACATAAGAAAATGGAAGAACTCAACGCACTGTTCCACGGGTTTGCGACCGTCATATCGCCGATGAACTTCCTGCTGATGCTGGTGGGCATCGTCCTGGGCGTTCTGATCGGCGTGCTGCCCGGCCTGGGCGGCGCCAATGGCGTGGCCATCCTGCTGCCACTGACCTTCAGCATGAACCCGACCTCGGCGATCATCATGCTGAGCTGCATCTACTGGGGCGCGCTGTTCGGCGGTGCCATCACTTCGGTTCTGTTCAACATCCCGGGTGAGCCGTGGTCCGTGGCCACCACCTTTGATGGCTACCCCATGGCGCAGCAAGGCAAGGCTGGCGAAGCGCTCACCGGTGCCTTCACTTCTTCCTTCATCGGCGCTTTCATCGCGGTGGTCATGATCACCTTTCTGGCGCCCCTGGTCGCCAAGTTCGCGCTGAAGTTCGGCCCGCCTGAATTTTTCTCGGTCTACCTGCTCACCTTCTGCTCTTTCGTGGGCATGGGCAAGGGTTCGCCGTTCAAGATTCTCGCCTCCATGACTCTGGGCTTCGCGCTGGCCTGCGTCGGCATGGACACCGTGACCGGCCAGCTGCGCCTGACCTTCGGCTTTCATGAACTGATGCGCGGTTTCGACTTCCTGATCGCGGTGATCGGCCTGTTCGGCATCGGCGAAATCCTGCTCTCGATGGAAGAAGGCCTGGCCTTCAATGGCAAGAGCGCCCGCATCGATCCGAAGGTCGTCTTCAACACCTGGAAGCAACTGCCGGCCTACTGGGCGACCTCCTTGCGCGGTGCGCTCATCGGCATCTGGATGGGTATCACGCCTGGCGGTGCGACGCCCGCCTCCTTCATGAGCTACGGCGTGGCCAAGAAGATGTCCAAGCGGGGTGACAATTTCGGCAACGGCGAACTGGAAGGCGTGGTCGCGCCGGAAACCGCCGCGCATGCCGCCGGAACCAGCGCCCTGCTGCCCATGCTGGCCCTCGGCATCCCCGGCTCCCCCACGGCAGCCGTGCTGTTGGGCGGCCTGCTGATCTGGGGTCTGCAACCCGGCCCGCTGCTCTTCGTCGAGCAGAAGGACTTCGTCTGGGGCCTGATCGCGTCCATGTACCTGGGCAATCTGGTGGGCCTGGTGGTGGTGCTGACAACCGTGCCGCTGTTTGCCTCGATCCTGCGCATCCCCTTCTCGATCATCGCCCCCGTGATCATCGTGATCTGTGCGATCGGTGCCTATACCGTGCACAACGCCATGCTCGACATCTGGTTCATGCTGCTGTTCGGCGTGGTCGGGTATGCGTTCAAGAAGCTGGATTACCCCCTTGCGCCGCTGGTTCTGGCACTGGTGCTGGGTGACAAAGCGGAAGACGCATTCCGGCAGTCCATGCTGCTATCCCAGGGTGACCTGGCCATCATGTTCTCCAATGGCCTGGTCGGCGGCATCACCGCCCTGGCGCTGCTCATGCTGTTCTGGCCGATCATTTCCAAGCTGCTCTCCTTCGTGAGGAAGCCCAAGCCGCAGGCATTCGCCGCGGAACGTCCGGTGGACTGACCGTTCGAACGGCGTCGACGACGCCGCTGCCCCAACAAAAAGGCCCGCTTCCAGGAGAAGCGGGCCTTTTTTTCATGCCGTGTCCATGACCTGCAGCCTGGAACTTCAGGTCGAACCGCTTGCTTGCGATTCAGATCTTCCCGCGCTGCTTGAGGCGACTGAGCGTCTCGGCGGAAAGGTTCAGGTAGGCGGCCAGTTCCTTCTTGGGTATCCGATCGAACAGCTCACCATGCTTGCGCACGAAACGGTGCACCCGCCCGGGCGCATCCAGCAGGTGCAGCGTGATGGTGTGCGCCATGATCTCGCTCATGTGACTCATCACGCTGTGCTCGAACAGACGTTTCTCCTCGGTATGCAACTCCAGGAAGGCGATCCACTCGGGCATGGGCAGCTTGACGACGCGCGCCTTCGTCACGGAAACGATGCTGTACGGTGTCGGGGTCTTGAGCATCCAGGCGGCATAGCTGGTTTCCATCTCGCGTTCCGCCGCGAAACGCAGGATCATTTCCTTGCCCTGGGAGTTGGCGACGACGCGCTTGAGCACGCCGTCCAGGATGAAATACTGCTCCATCTCGTGCACACCCTGATGCAGCAGGAAATCTCCCTTGCTGCAATCCACTACCGTCAAGTGGGGTTCCAGCGATTCGTGTGCGTCCGCGCCCAGGTCCTTGAGCACTTGGTTTTGGCGCAATTGGACCCGAATGATGTTCTTTTCCGGGTGATTCTCGATACTGCTCATGCTTTCCACGCGCACGCGTGCTCCCTGCCGGGGACGGGCTCCGGGTTAGCGCTACTCTGATTGACCGAGGTCTTTGTTCCGAAATTGACCGTGGTCAATGGAGCCTCCAAGACAGCTTCCTATCATACCCCCGCGTTGCACCCTCGCGTGCCCGCCGCCCCTGCGCGGCAAGCCGCGCGCAATGGCCAACGATAACTTTTACAGCAACACAGCAGAGAGACGCACCATGTCCAACGACGCCCAAACCAGCACGCTGACCGATGGCTTCCATCTCGTCATCGATGCGCTCAAGCTCAACGGCATCAGCAACATCTACGGCCTGCCCGGCATCCCGGTCACCGACTTGACCCGCATGATGCAAGCCGAAGGCATGCGCGTGATCTCCTTCCGCCACGAGGCCAACGCCGGCAACGCCGCCGCGATCGCCGGCTTCATGAATGGCGCGAAAGGCGTGCCCGGCGTGTGCCTGACGGTGTCCGCTCCCGGCTTCCTGAACGCGCTGGTTGCCCTGGCCAACGCCACCACCAACTGCTGGCCCATGATCCTGATCTCCGGCTCCTCCGAGCGCGAGATCGTCGATCTGTCACAGGGCGACTACGAGGAAATGGACCAACTCGCCATCGCCAAGCCTCTGTGCAAGGCGGCCTTCCGCGTGCTGAATGCCGAAGACATTGGCGTGGGCATCGCCCGCGCCATCCGAGCCGCCGTTTCCGGCCGCCCGGGCGGCGTCTACCTGGACCTGCCGGCCAAGCTGTTCTCGCAGACCCTGGACGCCGCTGAGGGCAAGGCCTCGCTGATCAAGGTGGTCGATCCGGCCCCGCGCCAGATCCCCGCGCCCGAATCCATCACCCGCGCGCTGAACCTGCTCAAGGGCGCCAAGAAGCCCCTGATCCTGTTGGGCAAGGGCGCCGCCTACGCGCAGGCCGACGCTGACATCCAGGCCCTGGTCGAGAAGACCGGTATCCCCTACCTGCCCATGTCCATGGCCAAAGGGATCCTGCCTGACACGCACCCGCAGTCCGCCGCCGCCGCCCGTTCCTTCGTGCTGCCCGAGGCCGACGTGGTGCTGCTGATCGGCGCGCGCCTGAACTGGCTGCTGTCGCATGGCAAGGGCAAGACCTGGGGTGGCAAGGACCACAAGGACTGGGGTGGCCAGAAGTTCATTCAGATCGACATCGCCTCCACCGAGTTCGACAGCAACGTGCGCATCGACGCGCCGATCGCCGGTGACATCGGTTCCTGCGTCTCGTCCCTGCTGGCCGGCATCGGCAACAGCTGGGCCAAGCCGCCTGCCGAATGGACGAACGCCATCAACGACAAGAAGAGCAAGAACATCGCCAAGATGGCCGAGACCTTGGCCAAAGACCCGAAGCCGATGAACTTCCACAGCGCGCTGAGCGTGGTGCGCGACATCTTCAAGGCCCATCCCGACACGCTGCTGGTCAACGAAGGCGCCAACGCGCTGGACTTCACCCGCTCCATCGTGGACATGTACAAGCCGCGCAAGCGTCTGGACGTGGGCACCTGGGGGGTGATGGGCATCGGCATGGGTTTCGCCGTCGCAGCCGCCGTCGAGAGCAATCAGCGTGTCATCGCCGTCTGCGGTGACAGCGCCTTCGGTTTCTCCGGCATGGAAGTGGAAACCATCGCCCGCTACAACCTCCCCGTCTGCGTGGTGATCTTCAACAACAACGGCGTCTACCGTGGCACCGACGTGAACCCGACCGGCGGCGCCGACGTGGCCCCGACCGTGTTCGTCAAGGACGCGCGTTACGAGAAGCTGATGGAAGCCTTCGGCGGTGTCGGCGTCTATGCGCAGACTTCGGCCGAGCTGCGCAAAGGCATCGAAGATGCGCTCAAGTCCGGCAAGCCCACGCTGATCAACGCCATCATCGACGAGACGGCGGGCACGGAAAGCGGTCGCATCACCAGCCTGAACCCCGCCGCCGCGCTGAAGAAGTAATCCTAGACACAACACCCATTCAAACCCGTTCCGCATCGACGGGACTTATCTCAGAAGGAGCAGAAAATGTCCGGAAACAAACCCCTCAAGGGCATCAAGATCATCGACTTCACGCACGTGCAAGCCGGTCCCGCCTGCACACAGCTGCTGGCCTGGTTCGGCGCCGACGTGATCAAGGTCGAACGTCCGGGCGCTGGTGACGTGACGCGCAGCCAGCTGCGCGACATTCCCGATGCCGACGCGCTCTACTTCACGATGCTCAACAGCAACAAGCGCTCGCTGACGCTGGACACCAAGACCCCCGAAGGCAAGGAAGTCCTGGAAAAGCTCATCAAGAAGTCCGACGTGATGGTCGAGAATTTCGGCCCTGGCGCGCTGGACCGCATGGGCTTCACCTGGCAGCGCATCCAGGAATTGAACCCCGGCATGATCCTGGCCTCGGTCAAGGGCTTTTCCGATGGTCACCACTACGAAGACCTCAAGGTCTATGAGAACGTGGCGCAGTGCGCGGGTGGCGCGGCGTCCACCACCGGCTGGTGGAAAGGCGAAAACTCGCAACCGACGATCTCCGCGGCCGCGCTGGGCGACTCCAACACAGGCATGCATCTGGCCATCGGCATCCTGACGGCCATCATCGGCCGCCAGCAGACCGGCAAGGGCCAGAAGGTGGCCGTGTCCATGCAGGACGCCGTGCTCAACCTCTGCCGCGTCAAGATGCGTGACCAGTTGCGCCTGGACAAGATCGGCTACTTGGAGGAATACCCGCAGTACCCGCATGAGAAGTTCGGCGACGTGGTGCCGCGTGGCGGCAACGCGGGTGGTGGCGGTCAGCCGGGCTGGATTCTGAAGTGCAAGGGCTGGGAAACGGACCCCAACGCCTACATCTACTTCACCGTCCAAGGCCATGCCTGGGAACCGATCTGCGACGCGCTGGGCAAGCCCGAATGGAAGACGGACCCCAACTACACCACGGCCAAGGCGCGCCAGCCGCACATCATGGACATCTTCGCGACCATCGAGGACTTCATCAAGGACAAGACCAAGTACGAGGCCGTGGACATCTTCCGCAAGTACGACATCCCTTGCGCGCCGGTGCTGTCGATGAAGGAACTGCTGCATGACAAGTCGCTGCGCGCTTCCGGCTCCATCGTCGAAGTGCCGCACAAGGTACGTGGCAGCTACTGGACGGTGGGCAGCCCGATCAAGTTCTCCGACCTCAAGCCCGAGGTGACGGCCTCCCCGCTGCTGGGTGAGCACACCGACGAAGTGCTGGTCGAACTGGGTTACAGCAAGGACCAGATCGGCAAGATGCATACGAACAAGGCGGTCTGACCCTTCTTTCCGCTCTCTGAGACGGCGCCACTCCTTCGGGACTGGCGCCGTTTTTTTTGACCTTGGCGTTTTCCGCTGCCGAAACTCCTTTTCACTGCGCAAGAGCAAGACGGAAAAGGCAAAGCTGTTGAGCCCGGAACGTTGCAATCACGCGCCCTGCGCCTGCAAGGGCGCTCCCTATAATCAATTGGAATATTTGACATGCCGATGACCACAGGTCCATGGGCATGGTGAAGTGCGCATTCCAAGCAACAATTAAAAAAATGCCGCTTTCATCACAAGAGTTTTCAACTTCTGGAGTTTTTTCATGACCAAGGCGCTCGAAGGAGTCCGCATCCTCGATTTCACGCACGTGCAGTCGGGTCCCACCTGCACGCAGTTGCTGGCGTGGTTCGGAGCGGACGTGATCAAGGTGGAGAAAGCGGGCGAAGGTGACGCCACGCGCGGACAGCTGCGCGACATTCCCGGCGCGGACAGCCTGTACTTCACCATGCTGAATCACAACAAGCGCTCCATCACGCTCAACACCAAGGAACCCAAGGGCAAAGACGTGCTGGTGGACCTCATCAAGCAATGCGATGTCATGGTCGAGAACTTCGCACCCGGCGCGCTCGACCGCATGGGCTTCAACTGGGAGCGGATTCAGGAAATCAACCCACGCATCATCCTCGCGTCCATCAAGGGCTTCGGTCCCGGCCCCTACGAGGATTGCAAGGTCTACGAGAACGTCGCGCAATGCACGGGCGGTGCAGCCTCCACCACCGGTGATCCGGATGGCCTGCCCATGGTGACCGGCGCGCAGATCGGCGACAGCGGCACCGGTCTGCACCTGGCGCTGGGGATCGTGACCGCTCTCTTCCAGCGCGAGAAAACAGGCCGTGGCCAGAAGGTCAGCGCCGCCATGCAGGACGCCGTGCTCAACCTGTGCCGAGTCAAGCTGCGCGACCAGCAGCGCCTGGAACGCACGAGCGTGCTCAAGGAATATCCGCAGTACCCCGACATCGAGTTCGGCGAGGCCGTGCCGCGCGCGGGCAATGCCTCGGGGGGTGGCCAGCCTGGCTCCATCCTCAAGTGCAAGGGCTGGCAGAAGGACCCGAACGCCTACATCTACTTCATCACGCAGGGCGCGGTGTGGCCCGCGATCTGCAAGGTCATCGGCGAGGAGGACTGGATCACCAACCCGCATTTCGCCACGCCCGAGGCGCGCCTGCCGCACCTGAAGATGATCTTCGCCCGCATCGAGGAATGGACCAAGACCAAGACCAAGTTCGAAGCCATGGACATCCTCAACGGGCACGACATCCCCTGCGGCCCCATTCTCTCGATGAAGGAAATCGCCGAAGACAGCTCCCTGCGCGCGACGGGCACCATCGTGGAGGTGGACCATCCCGTGCGCGGCAAATACCTCACCGTGGGCAACCCCATCAAGCTTTCAGACAGTCCGGTGGACGTGACGCGCTCACCGCTGCTCGGCGAGCACACCGAGGAGGTGCTGGTCCAGATGGGCTATGGCCAAGCGCGGATCGATGAGTTGCGAACCGCGAAGGTCATCTGACGTGAATGCCCGGCCACCCACCCCGGATGCATCGCCCGCCTGGCGCCGGGCATTCCTGATGGTTCTGGCCTGCTTGCCCTTGCTGACGGCCTGCACCACGCAGGCCTGGTACGAAGGTTCGCGCGCCGGCGCCCGCCAGCAGTGCAATCAGCAGCCCCCGGGGGCCTACGAGGACTGCATGCGCCGCGTGAACGAGGGCGTCGGCGGCCAGTCCTACGACAGCTACCAGCGCGAACGCGAGGAACTGCGGCGTAAATAGGGCAAGAGGCCGGGCGGCATGCCCGGCCGCCTGCAAATTTGGGCGGGGCATGCCACAATCCGCCCCCGCTGTCTATCCGCTCCCCCATGCACCAGAGTTTCCTGCGCACGGCCCTCGTCCTGGGCCTGCTGTCCGCCGTCGGCCCGCTGGGCATCGACTTGTACCTCCCCGCCCTGCCCCTGATCGGGCAAGACCTCCAGGCTTCCATCGGCTCGGTGCAGGCGAGCCTGATGATCTTTTTCATCGCGCTGGGCGTCGGCCAGCTCGTCTACGGCCCGGTCTCGGACATGCTGGGCCGCAAGCCCCCGCTGTACTTCGGCCTGACCCTGTTCGCGATCGGCAGCGTGGGCTGCGCCTTCGCGCCCAATGTGGAATTTCTGCTTTTCATGCGCTTCTTCCAGGGCCTGGGTGCCTGTGCCTGCACGGTGATCCCGCGCGCGGTCGTGCGTGACCTCTACACCGGCCACGAAGCCTTGCGCATGATGTCCACGCTGATCCTGGTCTTCAGCGTCGCGCCCATCCTCGCGCCCCTGCTCGGCAGCTTCCTGATCGAGGCCCTGGGCTGGCGCAGCAGCTTCTGGGGCATGCTGGGCGCCAGCCTGCTGGGCCTGCTGCTGATGGCCACCCAACTGCGCGAGACGCGTCCCCTGGCCGTGCGTGAAGCGGAACGCGGCGCGCGCGAGGCCCGGGATGGCGCCGTCAATTCGGGGAACTGGTCCGTGGTGCGGCAAAGCTACCGCACGCTGCTCACCGACCGGCACTTCCTGGGCGTGGTGTTCATCGGAGCCTTCGGCATTTCTGCCTTTTTCACTTACCTCGCGAATTCCTCCTTCGTGCTGATCAACCACTACGGCCTCACGCCGCGGCAATTCAGCATCGCCTTCGCCTCGAACGCGGCGGCCTTCATCGGCATGTCGCAGTTGACCAGCCGGCTGAGCCGGCGCTTCGGCCTCAAACCCATGGTGCGCATGGCTGCGCACGGTCACGCAGCGGTGATGCTCACGCTCCTGCTGCTGTTCGCGCTGGGTGTCGAGGCCCTGCCCGTGATGCTGGTGCTGCTCTTCGTCGGCTTCGGCTTTCTCGGCCTCATCGTGCCCGCCTCCGCCATCCTCGCGCTGGAAAGCCACGGGCCGATCGCCGGCACCGCCTCGGCGTTGATGGGCACCCTGCAGTTCGGCACCGGCGCGCTGATGATCGCCATCTCCGGCCAGGTGGCCAATGGCGCTGGCCTGCCCATGATCGCCTGCATCGCCGGCGCGTCTGCCATGACCTGGCTGTTCGCCCAGACCACGCTACGCAAGGGCGCGAGCGCGGCGGTCGATGACGTGACTAGTGCCTCGGCGCGAACATGATGATGGCCATGCCGGCCAAGGCCACGCCGCCGCCCACGGCATCCCAGACCCCTGGCCGGATGCCGTCCACGCCCCAGAGCCACAGCAACGCCGCGCAGATGTAGACCCCGCCATAGGCCGCGTAGACGCGGCCCGCGGCCGTGGGATGCAAGGTGAGCAACCAAGCGAACAGTGCCAGGCAGAGCGCGCCTGGCACAAGCAACCAAGCGCTTTTGCCTTCACGCAACCAGAGCCAGGGCAAGTAGCAGCCAGTGATTTCGGCCAGCGCGGTGACGAAGAACAGGGCCAGTGTCTTGAGTTCGGACATGGCCGCCATCGTAGACCACTACCACTGGGTGGCCCGGGCCTCTGGGCTGAGACTGCGCCTCAGCCCATGTGCAAGCCGCCGTTGACCGAGAAGTCGGCCCCGGTTGAATAGCCACTTTCATCGCTCGCGAGCCAGGCGATGATGGAAGCGATCTCACCCGGCTCGCCCAGGCGCTTGACCGGGATGGTGCCGACGATCTTCTCCAGCACGTCGGCGCGGATGGCCTTGACCATGTCGGTGCCGATGTAACCAGGACTCACGGTGTTGACCGTCACGCCCTTGCCCGCCAGCTCCTGGGCCAGGGCCATCGTGAAGCCGTGCATGCCGGCCTTGGCAGCGGAGTAGTTGGTCTGGCCGGCCTGGCCTTTCTCGCCATTGACGCTGCTGATGTTGATGATGCGGCCCCAGCCTCGTTCGACCATGTCGCCCACGACCTGCTTGGTCACGTTGAACATCGAAGTGAGGTTGGTGTTGATGACGGCGTCCCAGTCTTCACGGGTCATCTTGAGGAACATGCGGTCGCGCGTGATGCCAGCGTTGTTGACCAGCACATCAATGGGACCATGCGCAGCCTTGGCCTTGGAAAAGGCTTCGACGGTCGATTCCCATACGCCGACGTTGCCCACCGAGGCATGGAAGGCGTAACCCAGGGCATGCTGTTCGGCCAGCCACTTGACGTGATCACGCGTGGGGCCGCAGCCAGCGATGACCGTGAAACCATCGCGGTGCAGGCGCTGGCAGATCGCCGTGCCGATGCCGCCCATGCCGCCGGTCACGTAAGCAACTTTCTGTTGCATGGTGTCCTCCTCTGATGTCCGATGTGCTTTGAGTCCAAGTCTCCGCAAGAACTGTACCCAAAACCGAGGGACTGTCTCCCTAGGAAAACACGGGGCCAGACCATGGGGACGGCGAGAAACGGTCTGGATCGCGTGACCTAGAATGCCCGCGTCCCACAACGGCACTCGGTCGGCGCCCCGGTCACAAGCTGGATGGCCCTCGCGTTTTTTCCGTTTTCGCGCAGGCATCACCCCTGCGAGCGGTTCTTTTCGCCAAGCCATTCCAATTTCCAACTGCGCCTTGTGAACCACGCCCCCGCCACGTCCGCCGCTGCATCCAAGCCCGCTGATGACACCGTCCACACGCCATCACAGCCCCCGCTGAAAATCGAAGACTGGCTCACCGTCATCGTGATGGCGCTGCTGGCCCTCATCACTTTCGCCAACGTGCTGGTGCGCTATTTCACCGACCAGTCCTTCGCCTGGACCGAGGAAATCTCAATCTTCCTGATGATTGTGCTGGCCCTGGTCGGCGGCGCGGCCGCAGTAGCGCGCAACAGCCACATCCGCATCGAATTCTTCGCCGACAGCGGGCCGGCACGCCGCCGCCGATGGCTGGCGCGCTTCGGCGCGCTCATGATGTTCCTGCTCTTCGCACTGATCGCCGTGCTCAGCAGCCGCACGCTCTACGACGACATCCGCTACGGCGAAACCTCGCCCGGCATCGGCGTGCCGCAGTGGTGGTACACGGTCTGGCTCCCCCTGCTCTCCGCCGTAATCGCGCTGCGCGCCCTCGGCCTTTTCCGGGGGCACGGCAAGGCAGGCGATGACGAGCAACAGAACGGGCCGCCGCCGGGCCGTTCCCAAGGCGGCCCAGCCCCCTCGGGGGCAGCGACTCACACGCAGTGGGCAAGCGTGGGGGCCAACCTTCATGATTGCATCGCTGCTCTTCACCGCCTTCCTGGCGCTGCTGTTCCTCGGCGTGCCCATCGGAGCGGCCCTGGGCCTGGCGGGCGCGGCCTGCATCGCCCTGGCCAATCTGGACGCCCCCTGGTTCGGGTTGCTGGCCGTGCCTCAAAACTTCTACGCGGGCCTGGGCAAGTACCCGTTGTTGGCCGTGCCCATGTTTGTGCTCGTGGGCAGCATCTTCGACCGCTCCGGCGTGGCCGCGCGCCTCGTCAACTTCGCCGTGGCCATCGTTGGGCGGGGCCCTGGCATGCTGCCGGTCGTCGCCATCGCGGTCGCCATGTTCCTGGGGGGCATCTCAGGTTCCGGTCCGGCCAACGCGGCCGCCGTGGGCGCGGTGATGATCGCGGCCATGAAACGCGCGGGCTACCCGCCCGCCTATTCGGCCAGCATCGTGGGCGCGGCGGCCGCGACGGACATCCTGATCCCGCCCTCGGTGGCCTTCATCGTCTATTCGGTGCTGGTGCCGGGCGCCTCCGTGCCCGCGCTGTTCGCCGCGGGCATGGTGCCCGGCGTGTTGGCCGGGCTGGCCTTGATGGTTCCAGCGGTCTGGCTGGCGCGCAAACACAAGATGGGTCTGCTGGAGGCCGAGTTGCCGCGCCCACCGTTCTGGAGGAGTCTGCGCCAAACACTCTGGGGCCTGGCCGCACCGGTGTTGATCCTGGGCGGCATGCGCGCGGGCTGGTTCACGCCCACCGAGGCCGCCGTGGTTGCAGTGTTTTACGGCCTTTTCGTCGGCATGGTGATCCATCGCACGATCAGGGTCCGAGATCTGTTCGAGATCCTGCGCGAGTCTGGTGAGCTGTCGGCCGTGCTGCTGGTCGTGATTTCGCTCGCGGGCATCTTCGCCTTTTCGCTCTCGACACTGGGCGTGATCGATCCGGTGACGAATGCCATCGTGCATTCGGGCCTGGGCGAGTACGGCATGCTGACGCTGCTCATCGTGCTGCTGGTCACGGTGGGCATGTTTCTCGACGGTGTGTCCATCTTCCTGATCTTCGTGCCGCTGCTGCTGCCCATCATGCGTCATTACGGCTGGGACCCGGTGTGGTTCGGCGTGGTGCTCACGCTCAAGGTGGCGCTGGGCCAGTTCACCCCGCCCCTGGCCGTCAACCTCATGGTGTCCAGCCGCATCGCGGGCATCCCGATGGAAGCCACGGTGCGCTGGGTGGGCTGGCTGCTGGTCTCGATGGCGCTGGTGATGGTGCTCGTCATCGCCTTCCCACAACTTGCGCTGTGGTTGCCGAATACGCTGGGTTACTGACGCACCCGGTCCATGTTTTTTGCCCACTCTTCACCCCACCACAAAGGAGACAACACCATGAAACCCCGCCGCATCCTGCTTGCGCTGACGATGGGCTTGGCGACTGCCCTGCTGGCATCCGCCGCGCTCGCGCAAAACAGCTACAAGCCCGAGTACCGGCTTTCTCTGGTGCTGGGTCCGCCCACGCCCTGGGGCCAGTCCGGCCAGATCTGGGCCGACCTGGTCAAGGAACGCACGCAAGGGCGCATCAACATCAAGCTCTACCCCGGGGTCTCGCTGATCCAGGGCGACCAGACGCGCGAGTTCAGCGCCATCCGCCAGGGCATCATCGACATGGCCGTGGGCTCCACCATCAACTGGTCGCCCCAGGTCAAACAGCTGAATCTGTTCTCAATGCCCTTCCTGATGCCGGACTACAAGGCGGTGGACGCGCTCACGCAGGGCGAGGTGGGCAAGGAGATCTTCGCCGCCATCGACAAGGCCGGCGTGCTGCCTCTGGCCTGGAGCGAGAACGGTTACCGCGAGTTGACCAACTCCAAGCGCGCGATCCGCTCGCCCACTGACCTGAAGGGCATGAAGATCCGCGTGGTCGGCTCTCCGCTCTTCGCCGACATGTTCACGGCCCTGGGCGCCAACCCCACGCAGATGAGCTGGGCAGACGCACAACCTGCCCTGGCCAGCGGCGCGGTGGACGGGCAGGAAAACCCGCTCTTCATGTTCCCCCTGCTCAAGCTGCACAACCTGGGCCAGAAGTTCATCACCACCTGGGGCTACATGGCCGACCCGCTGGTCTTCGTGGTGAACAAGGATGTCTGGTCCTCGTGGACGCCGGCCGACCAGGCCATCGTGCGCCAGGCCGCCATCGACGCAGGCAAGCAGGGCGTGGCCATCGCACGCAAGGGTCTGGTCGAGGCAGACAAGCCCCTCCTCAAGGAAATCGCCGGCTTCGGTGTCACCGTGACCCAGCTGAGCCCGGCCGAGCGCGACGCCTTCGTGAAGGCCACGCGGCCGGTGTACGAGAAGTGGAAGCAGACCATCGGCGCGGACTTGGTCAACGCAGCGGAGAAGGCCATCGCAGCGAGGAAATAAACCCGCGCGACGCGATGGACGACAGGGGAAGCTCCGGCTCCCCTTTTTCGCAACCCTTGCCCGTGCGCCCTGGGTCAGGCTCGGTATGACTCAGGCCGACTGCCTGACGTAGCGCCCCGGCGCCGGCTCGATGACCTTGTACCGGCCTTTGCCGTACTTTTTCGGCGCCGGCACCAGCGGCCCCGCATGGTGCTGTAGCCAGGCGGCCCAGTCTGGCCACCAACTGCCGGTCTGCTCCTGCGCGCCCGCCAGCCAGTCATCGAAGCGTGTCGGCAACTGGCCATCGGCGCGTATCCAATGGCCGCGCTTCTTTTTCTCGGGCGGATTGATGACGCCTGCGATGTGACCCGAAGCCCCCAGCACGAAACGCCGCGGCCCGGACAAAACCTGGGTGCTGGCATAGGCACTGGCCACGGGCACGATGTGGTCCTCGCGCGAGCCGTAGATGTAGGCCGGCAAGTCCAGACTGCGCAGATCGATCGGCTGCCCGCAGACGGTCAGGCGCCCGGGCTGGACCAAGTTGTTCTCAAGGTAGGTGTTGCGCAGGTACCAGGCGTACCAGGGCCCTGGGAGGTTGGTGCTGTCACCGTTCCAGTACAACAGGTCGAAAGGCGGGGGGGTCTCGCCCTTGAGGTAGTTGCGCGCCACGTAGTTCCAGACCAGCTCGGTGGGCCGCAGAAAACTGAACGTTGCCGCCAGCTCACGCCCAGGCATCACGCCGCCCTGGGCGAATTGCTGCTCGCGCAGGCGCACCGCGGCCTCGTCGATGAACACGTCCAGCACGCCGGTATCGGAAAAATCCAGGAACGTCGTCAGGAGCGTGAGGCTGGCCACCGGGTGTTGCCCGCGCGCGGCCAACACCGCCAGGGCCGTGCCCAGCAAGGTGCCGCCAACGCAAAAACCCAGGGCGTTGATCTGGCCCCAACCCTCGCCATCGTCGTGGTCCGATGCTTGGCCATCCCCCTTCTTGGTCCGGGTCGCGGCGATCTCTCGCGTCACCGTGATGGCGCGGATGACGGCCTGTTCCACGTAGTCGTCCCAGGTCTTGTCGGCCAGGCTGGCGTAGTCCGCGTCAGCGGGGTCCGCCGGCGGGTTGCGCCAGCTGATGACAAACACGCGCTGCCCCTGGCTCAGCGCGTAACGAATCAGCGAATTGCCCGGCTGCAGATCCAGAATGTAGAACTTGTTGATGCACGGTGGCACCAGCAGGAGCGGTCGCGCATGCACCTGATCCGTCAACGGCTGGTATTCGAGGAGCTGGAACAATTCGTTCTCGTACACCACCGCGCCCGCCGAAGTGGCGACATTACGCCCGACCTCGAACTGGCTTTCATCCGTCAGGCTCACCTGGCCCCGGCCCAGGTCGTGCAGGAGGTTGTGCAGGCCCTGGGCCACGCTGCGCCCCTGGGTCTCGATGGCCTTGCGCTGAGCGTCCCGGTTGAAGGCCATGAAGTTGCCGGGCGCGCTGGCGGCCACCCACTGATCCACCCCGAAGCGGATGCGCGCGCGGGTCTTGGCGTCGGCCTGCACCGCCTCGGCCAATTGGGTAAGCAGGCGCGCATTCAAGGCATGGAGGGCCTGGGCTGCATCTTCCGTCCAGCCTTCGCGCGCGAGTTGGGCGCAATCGTTCAGGTACTGCTGCTGCAGGGACTGCAGGGTATCAGGAGGAATGCGCGGGAACACATGCAGGGGCAAGGCCGCGGTTGGCAGGCCGGGCGCCAGGGCCGTGGCGAACGCGGCCGCCTGTGCCTGCTGGGCCTGCTGGGCCTGCGCCACGGTATGCATCCACGCCGTCCAGGCCGACATCGCATCGGCGGTATGCTCTTGCGCTTTCTGGCCCTCTGCCCCGCTCATGTCAGCTCCTCGCATCCAGCACGGCACCGTGCCGCGTTCCCGGTCCGGTGACCAGTATTGCAGGCGCCGCCCGCCATGCCAAGACACGGCCTGCTTCTTTTCTCGGGTATAGCCACCATGTTCCTGCCCCTGATCGCGATCGCCTGGCTCTACGTGGCCTTGATGATGGCCGTGGCCGAGGCCAGCAGCCCGATCGGCAGCCTGCTGGGCGCCATCGTCACATTCCTGCTCTACGGCGTGGGTCCGGTGGCGCTGCTGCTCTACATCCTGGGCACGCCGCTGCGCAAGAAGCTGCGGCGCCTGAGGGAAAGTCGTGAGGACAACACGACCGAGTCGGTCACGGCCGACGACCCCCGGCCGGCCACGGAGCACAAACCAGCCTCAGCCCAGCCAGATGCAGGCGGCCATGCGGCCGCTGACGCGGTCGCGCCGGTGCGAAAAGAACCGTGAACGCTGGGTGACGGTGCACCACGCATCCGAGCCATTGTTGCCCTGGATCTGCTGCACGCCCAGGGCATGCAGCCGCTGGCGCGCCAACCCAGGCAAATCGGCCAGCCATTTGCCGGACTTGCCCGGGATGGGCCGGAACAGGGAGGCAGCCTGCCTGTCCCAGGCCTCGAATGCGGAACGCACATCCGGCCCCACCTCGTAGGCCATGGGGCCGATGCAAGGCCCCAGCCATGCCAACAGATCGCTGGGCAGCAACCGCTGCCCCTGCGTTCGCAGCTGGGTCAGCACCGCGCGTTCCAGGGTTTCCAGCACGCCATCACCGCCCTCGCCCGACAGGCCGCGCCAGCCCGCATGCGCCGCCCCGACGAAACGGCCTTGTTTGTCGGTCAGCAGCACAGGCAGGCAGTCCGCGATCAGCACGGTGCAGACTACGCCGCGCTCCTGCGTCCAGCAGGCATCGGCCTCATTGCCCTGCGAGGTGAAACGGTCCAGGCGCAGAACCTTGTTGCCATGGACCTGCTGCATGAAGACCGGGTGGGCCTGCAGCGCCTGGGCCAGGCGCGCGCGGTTCCGGCCCACGGTGAGCACGTCGTCCCCGACATGGTCGCCCAGGTTGAGGCTGTCATAGGGGGGTGCCGACTGCCCTCCCGCGCGTGTCGTGCACAGGGCGCGCACCGTGGCAGGCACGGGCCATTGAGGTCGGAGCCAATCTGGATGGGGGGCGGAGCGGGAAGCGGAAGTCATGCCGCGCAGGATAAGCGAGAATGCCAGCCATCCCAACCCGGAAAAAGCCATAAGCGCAGGAGCATTCGACCCATGATTCTGGAACTCGCCGACATCCGCATCCAGCCCGGCCAGCAGGCCGCCTTCGACGAAGCCATTCAGCGCGGCCTGGCCACCGTGATCAGCCAGTCGCGCGGCTACCGCGGCCACAAGGTCAACAAGGGCGTGGAAAACCCCGAGCGTTACATCCTGATGATCTTTTGGGAAACGCTGGAGGACCACACGGTCCACTTCCGCCAGTCCCCGGCCTTCTCCGCCTGGCGTGCCATCGTCGGTCCCTTCTTCGCCCAGCCACCCCAGGTGGAGCATTTCACGCTGCTGTCTAAAAGCAATTGAACGCTCGCAGGCTCCGCGCCTGATCAGGCGCGGGGCCCCCTTGCGAGAAGCAACGCCAGTGGTCCGGCGAAGCCGGTTCCAGGGCATTCCAGGTCAGGCCCCTGTCCATAAGGAATCGGTTTCATGTCTTACGTCATCCCCGCACCCGCGCCCGTCTCCGTGCCCGTCGTTGGCCGTGCCGAGCGCTTCCCCGTCAACCGCGTCTACTGCGTGGGCCGCAACTACGTGGCGCACGCCCAGGAAATGGGCTTCACGGGCCGCGAACCGCCCTTTTTCTTCATCAAGCCGGCCGACAGCTGCCTGGTCGTCGAGCCGGGTCAGACCGCGCAACTGCCCTACCCCAGCCTGACGCAGGATTTCCAGCACGAGATCGAGCTCGTGGCCTGCATCGGCAAGGGCGGCATGAACATTCCCGCGGCCGAAGCCCGCCAGCACATCTGGGGCTATGCCGTGGGCCTGGACATGACGCGCCGTGACCTGCAAGGCGAGCAGAAGAAGCAGGGGCGTCCGTGGTGCATCGGCAAGACCTTCGAGGCGGCGAGCCCCATTGGCGCCATCACACCCGCAGCCAACGTGGCGGCTCAGATCGAAAGCGCCGAGATCGCGCTGGCGGTCAACGGACAGACGCGCCAGAAAAGTGACGTTTCCAAGCTGATCTGGAATCTGGGCGAGATCATCGAGCACCTGAGCCGGGCCTGGCTGCTCAAGCCCGGTGACCTGATCTACACCGGCACGCCCGAAGGCGTGGCGGCCCTCCAGCAAGGCGACGTGCTGGAAGGTCGCGTGAGCGGTCTGAGCCCCATCCGCCTGCAGGTGGTCTGAATCTGCCCCACCGTGCCGGCGCCGACCTGGCGCCCAGGCGGCGCGACGATTGACACCCCGACTGACGCCGGCCCTCCCCGGGCCGACGCAGCGGTTCAAGGCTGGTAAGGCCGCACCAGCCGCACCACCAGGGCCGTGCGGCGTGAAACGTCCCCACGCGATTCGCCGTTGCCCAGGTGCACGGCCCAGCCCATGCGAGCCGACAAGCGCTCCTGCTGGTTGGTGCTGCCATTGGCGATGTTGTCGTAGTTGTAGGGGTTGGTCTGCGCAACGCTGATGCTGGCATTGCCGCTCCAGGTCCAGCCCTGCGGATCGGCCGGGAACAGCGTGGCGCTGGCGGCGTCTTCCTTGATCCTGCGCAATTCATGGATGCGCGGCAGGCGCCAGGCCACGCCCTCGGCCTTGGCTCGCGCCCCGGCCAGCGCCTGCGCGGTGGTGAAGGTCATCAGTCGCGGTTCGCCAACGCAGTTGTGGCCGTTCCAGGTCATGCCCTCCACGCAGCGCAGCCAAGCCAGCTTGTTCTGGACGTCGAGCACATAAGCGCCGTCGGCACTGAGCACCAAGCCCGGCGTGGTCACCGTGCCAGGGCCGTCGACCTTGCCGTCCATTTTGCTTTCAGCCGATGTCTGCGCCGCTGCCTCCGGGGAGGTCGACGGCGCCGGGTCGGGTGACGTCTGGGCCTGCATTGCCCCGACCCAGGCCCCGAACAACAAGCCGGCCAGCAAACGACGGCCCTGCAGCGACCGTCCCGAGCTCTTGGTTGTGTTCATGCGCCATCCTCCTCTGCCCAGTGATTGGGTGCCGTGCGCAACATGCGCGCCTGCATTGTCCCGTTTCACGCGGCGACTTCCTTGACGATGCGCAAGGTTTCGGCGAAGGCCGGGTGCTCGGCCGTGCGCAGCCATTCAAAGGCCACCATCTCGGTCGTCACCAGCTCCGCGCCGGCCCCGGCCAGGCGGTCGAAGGCGGCATCTCGGTTGCGCTCCGTGCGCGAGGTGCAGGCATCGGTCACCACCCAGACGTCGAATTCCTCCTCCAGCAGCGCCAGGGCTGTCTGCAACAGGCAGACGTGGGTTTCGCAACCCGCGATCACCACGGTCCCGCGCTCGGGCACGGCTTCCGGTTTCTTCTGCAGGTGCTTGGGCAAGCTGCGCGCATTGCCGCCCTGGGGGTTTTGCGCGCGCGCGGGCGGACGCAGCAACTCACCCAGGCCATCGGCCACCGCGCTGAAACTCATCTTGGGAAAGGTCTTGCCCCCTCCTGCCTGCTGGGCCTGGGCCACCAGCGCCTGCAGGTCGGGGTCCGTGGCGCCCAGGCCCTCGGGGTATTCCTCGGTCAACCAGACCGGTACCTTGAACAGGCGCGCCAGTCGGGTCAGGCGCCGGGCGTTGCCCAAGGCCCAAGCCCCGTCATGCAAGGCAGGCAGCAGCTTGACCTGGTAATCCACCAGCAGCAGTTGAGAGTCGTCGTGTTCCAGCAGCATGTCGTGTGGGTTCCTGTGTAGATCGTCAAGCCGCGATTTTGACAACGATGCGACCGCGCACCTGGCCAGCCATCAGCTGACGGGCTTTTTCCAGGGCCGTCGGCAAGGACACCTCCTCGGTCATGCGCTCGAGCAGGGCCGGGTCCAGATCGCGCGCCAGCCGGTCCCAGGCGCGTTGGCGCTTGGGTAGCGGCGCCATCACCGAGTCGATGCCGGCAAGCGTCACGCCACGCAGGATGAAAGGCGCGACCGACCCCGGCAGATCCATGCCTTGCGCCAGGCCGCAGGCGGTCACGACACCGCCGTAGCGTGTCTGGGCCAGGGCGTTGACGAGGGTGTGCGACCCAACGGCATCCACCACCGCAGCCCAGCGCTCCTTCTGCAGTGGCTTGCCAGGCAGGGCCAGCTCGGCGCGGTCCATGATGGTGGTTGCGCCGAGGGCACGGAGATAGTCCGCCTCCGCCGTCTTGCCGGTTGCCGCGGTGACCTTGAACCCCAGTCGGCTCAGCAAGGCCACGGCGATGCTGCCCACGCCACCGGTCGCACCAGTCACCAGCACCTCACCCGATGTGGGCGCCACGCCGTGGTCTTCCAGCGCCAGCACGCTGAGCATGGCGGTGTACCCAGCCGTGCCGATGGCCATGGCCTGCCGGGGTGTGAAGGCCGAGGGCAGGCGCACCAGCCCGTTGCCCCTCAGGCGCGCCCGCTCGGCCAGGCACCCCCACTGCGTCTCGCCCACGCCCCAGCCGTTGTGCACAAAGGCATCGCCCGCGCGCCAGGCGGCATGGCGTGATTCGAGTACCGTCCCCGCGCCATCGATGCCGGGCACCATGGGCCATTTGCGCACCACGGGGCCTTGGTTCGTGAGCGCCAGACCGTCCTTGTAATTGAGCGTGGAATACTGCACGTCCACCGTCAAGTCGCCTTCGTTCAAGGGCGGCAGATCAGCCTCGTCCAAGGTCGCCAGGCGCGCGGCGAAACTTTCGGGCCGGCCGTTGGCTTGCTCCAACAAAAGGGCCTGGAACATGTCTTTTCTCCTCGTAAAAAAGCCTTGGGATCCGGCAGGATCGGCATGACACCCTATGCTAACCGGATGCCCGTGCGCACGATGCCCCTGACCCGCGCCCCAATGCCATTGGGCGCGCTTGCCCTGACCTTGGCCGTGACTGCCCTGCTGCACGCCTGCGCCTCGCCAGGACGCGCGGCCGGCGTTTCCTATGACAGCCCCCACGCCATGGTGAATGACGGCACCGAGGACCGCCGCGCCGAAATCGTGGTGGCCGCCATGGGCGCTCTGGGCACGCCCTACCGCTACGGTGGCGGCAGCTACGAGGGTGGCTTTGATTGCAGTGGTTTCGTGCGCGCGGTCTACCAACAGACCTGGGGCCTGACACTGCCACGCCAATCCGCGCAGCAGGCCCGCGCCACGCGCGCCATCGCGCGGCGTGAGTTGCAGCCGGGCGATCTTGTCTTCTTCAACACCGTGGGCCAGGCCTTTAGCCACGTTGGCATCTACGTGGGCGACGATCGCTTCATCCACTCCCCCAAGGCCGGTGCCAGCGTGCGCATCGAGAACATGCGTTTGCGCTACTGGGATGACCGCTTCAACGCGGCGCGGCGCGTCAGCCCGCCGAGCTGACGCCGGGGCGAGCCCTGGGCCACCGGTATGCTCAGGCGTATATGCTTGCGAACCTCGTCACGCGAGCACACGACCTGCTTGTTTCGCTTCATTCCATTCTTACTTCCACGTTATTCCACGCTGAGCTCTCCTGTGTTGCGACCCTCCCTCCGTCATTTCTTCCTCGCAGCTCTGCTGGCCTCTTGCGCCATGCTGCCGGCCCGTGCCCAACTGCTGAACTTCCTGCAGCCAGCCGACCCAAGCTACCTGAACGCCGAACCGCTCAGCATCACGCTTGAAGGCTGGCCCTACCCTTACCCGGTGAGCCTGCTGCAGATCTCGCTGGAGGGACAAACCGTGCGCATGGCCTACATGGATGTGCGTCCCAAGAACCCCAATGGCCAGACCCTGCTGCTGCTGCATGACCAATACTTCAGCAGCGACTACTGGGCACAGACTCTGCGTACCCTGAGCGACTATGGCTACCGCCTGGTCGTGCCGGACCAGATTGGCTTCGGCCGTTCCTCCAAGCCGGACATGCCGTACCGCTTTGGCCTGCAGGCCCAGGCCACGCTGCGACTGCTGGACCACCTGCAGATCCCCCAGGTGGCCGTCATCGGCCACGGCATGGGTGGCATGCTGGCCGTGCATTTCGCGCGGCGTTATTCGCAGCGCGTGAGCGCGCTGGTGCTCGAGAACCCCGCAGGGCTGGAAGATTACGCCACGCTGCCGCCGGTCAACACGGAAGCGATGACCCGGCAAAACATGTTGCTCACGGCGGCCCAATACCGACGCGAACTCAAGGCGCAATTCCCCGCCTGGCGTCCGCCGCATGAACGCTACGTCGAACAATTCGCCCGCCTGCAGCTCAGCAGCGAGTACCCGCGCCACGCACAGGTGGCTGCGCTGACACAGCAGATGATCCTGGAAGGCCCCATCCTGAATGAGATGCCGCGCCTGCTCGCGCCCACCCTGCTCATCGTCGGGCTGAAGGACCGCACCGTGCCTGGCCAGCGTTACTACCCTGCCGATGTGATCAAGGCGTTGGGTGACTTTTCCAAGCTGGGCAAGGACGCGCAATCTCGCATCCCCGGAGCGCAGCTGCGCGAGCTGCCCGATATCGGGCACACACCGCACTTGGAGGATCCGGAGTACTTCATCGCGGTGATGACGGATTTCCTGTACAGCAAGAAGCCCTGAGCACCCTGCTCACTCAAAAGCAACGGCCCCTGCCTTTCACCGCAGGGGCCGTTGCTTTTGGAGCCAGGCGATGACGCGCTGGCTTGCCGGGATGCCTTACTTCCTCGGCGGCGGCACGTCCGTGCAGGAGCCATGCGCCACCTCGGCCGCCAGGCCGATGCTCTCGCCCAGCGTGGGATGCGGGTGGATGGTCTTGCCGATGTCCACCGCGTCGGCGCCCATCTCGATGGCCAGCGCGATTTCGCCAATCATGTCACCCGCGTGCGTGCCCACGATGCCGCCACCGACGATGCGGTGCGTCTCTTCGTCGAACAGCAGCTTGGTGAAGCCTTCGTCGCGGTTGTTGGCGATGGCCCGGCCCGAGGCGTTCCAGGGGAACAAGCCCTTCTTGACCTTGATGCCCTGGGCCTTGGCCTGGTCTTCCGTCAGGCCCACCCAGGCCACTTCGGGGTCGGTGTAGGCCACACTGGGGATCACGCGGGCGTCGAAGGCGCTGCTGGCCAGTTCGGGGTTGCCCTGCAATTCACCGGCGATGACTTCCGCCGCCACATGCCCTTCGTGCACGGCCTTGTGCGCCAGCATGGGCTGGCCCACGATGTCACCGATCGCGAAGATGTGCGGCACGTTGGTGCGCATCTGCACGTCCACGTTGATGAAGCCCCGGTCCGTGACGGCGACGCCGGCCTTGTCGGCGGCGATCTTCTTGCCGTTGGGCGTGCGGCCCACGGCCTGCAACACCAGGTCGTAGACGCCTTCGCTCTTCGTGCCATCGAGACCTTCGAACTGGACCTTGATGCCCTGCGGCGTGGCCTGCGCGCCGACAGTCTTGGTCTTGAGCATCACATTGTCGAAGCGATGCTTGTTCATCTTGTCCCAGACCTTGACGAGGTCGCGGTCGGCGCCCTGCATCAGGCCGTCCATCATTTCCACCACGTCCAGGCGTGCACCGAGCGTGCTGTAGACCGTGCCCATTTCGAGGCCGATGATGCCGCCGCCGACGATGAGCATCTTCTTGGGCACGCCACTCAGCGCCAGCGCGCCGGTGGAATCGACCACGCGTGGATCGTCGGGCATGAAGGGCAGGCGCACGGCCTGCGAACCGGCCGCGATGATGGCCTTCTTGAAGGCCACGACCTGCTTCTTGCCGGTCTTCTGCTGGGCCGTGCCCGAGGTTTCTTCCACTTCGAGGTGGTTGGCACCCGCGAAGGACCCATACCCGCGCAGCACCGTGACCTTGCGCATCTTGGCCATCGCGGTCAGGCCACCCGTGAGCTTGCCAATGACCTTTTCCTTGTGGCCACGCAGCTTGTCGATGTTGAGCACCGGCTTGCCAAAGTCCACACCGAGGTCGGCCATGTGGCTGACCTCGTCCATCACCGCGGCGACGTGCAGCAGGGCCTTGGACGGGATGCAGCCCACATTCAGACAGACACCACCCAGGGTGGCGTACCGCTCGACCAGCACGACCTTGAGGCCGAGATCGGCCGCGCGGAAGGCCGCCGAATAACCGCCGGGGCCGCCGCCGAGCACGAGTACATCGCAGTCGAGGTCGGCGCTGCCGCCGAAGCTGGCTGCCACGGGGACAGGCGCGGTGGCGGCGGGAGCCGGAGCAGCAACGGCCGCAGCAGCAGGTGCCGGGGATGCGGCAGGAGTTGCGGCCACCTCGCCCGCAGCCTCCAGCATCAGCACCACCGAGCCTTCCTTCACCTGATCGCCGATCTTGATCTTCAATTCCTTCACCACGCCCGCGTGGCTGGACGGAATCTCCATGGAGGCCTTGTCGGACTCCACCGTGATCAGCGACTGCTCGGCCTTGACCGTGTCGCCAGGCTTGACCAGCAGTTCAATGACCGCCACCGACTCGAAATCACCGATGTCGGGTACCTTGATTTCCACGAGAGCCATGTGTGTTTCCCTCGTCAGAATCAGAGCAGGACACGGCGGAAATCGCCGAGCACCTGGGCCAGATAGGCGTTGAAACGGGCGCCGGCCGCACCATCGATCACGCGGTGATCGTAGGACAGCGACAACGGCAGCGTCAGGCGTGGCTGGAAGGCCTTGCCGTCCCAGACCGGCTTCATCGCGCCGCGCGACAGGCCCAGGATGGCCACTTCCGGCGCGTTGATCAGCGGCGTGAAGTAGGTCGTGCCAATGCCACCCAACGAGGAAATGCTGAACGTCCCGCCCTGCATGTCGGCCGCGCCCAGCTTGCCGTCACGCGCCTTCTTGGACAGCTCGGCCATCTCGGCGGAAATTTCCACCAGACCCTTCTGATCGGCGTTCTTGAGCACGGGCACCACGAGACCATTGGGCGTGTCGGCTGCGAAACCGATGTTCCAGTAGTTCTTCAGCACCAGCTGATCGCCGTCGAGGCTGGCGTTGAATTCGGGGAACTTCTTGAGCGCCGCGACCGCCGCCTTGATCACGAAGGCCAGCATCGTGAATTTGATGCCCGCCTTTTCGTTTTCCTTGTTGAGCTGCACGCGCAGCACTTCCAGCTCGGTGATGTCCGCGTCTTCGTAGCTGGTGACGTGCGGGATCATCACCCAATTGCGGTGCAGGTTCGCGCCGCTGATCTTCTTGATGCGCGAGAGGTCCTTGCGCTCGATCGGACCGAACTTGGCAAAGTCCACCTTAGGCCAGGGCAGCAGGCCCAGGCCGGCGCCATCGCCACCGGCCGGCGCGGCGCCCATGGCCTGGGTGCGCGCGCCGCCGCTCATCACGGCCTTGGTGAAGTTCCTGATGTCCTCTTCCACGATGCGGCCCTTGAGGCCGCTGCCCTTGACCTCGGCCAGGGGCACACCGAACTCGCGCGCCAGCTTTCGGATCGAAGGACTGGCATGCGGCAGCGCGCCCACCTTGGCCTGTTGGGCCAGGGGGTCGTGCGCGGCCGGTGCGACAGTGGAGGCCGATGCGACGGGAGCCGCCGCAGGCGCGGCGGGTGTGGACGCCACGGCAGCAGCCGGTGCGGGAGCCGGCGCAGCAGCAGGTGCCGGGGATACGGCAGGAGTTGCGGCCACCTCGCCCGCAGCCTCCAGCATCAGCACCACCGAGCCTTCCTTCACCTGATCGCCGATCTTGATCTTCAATTCCTTCACCACGCCCGCGTGGCTGGACGGAATCTCCATGGAGGCCTTGTCGGACTCCACCGTGATCAGCGACTGCTCGGCCTTGACCGTGTCGCCAGGCTTGACCAGCAGTTCAATGACCGCCACCGACTCGAAATCACCGATGTCGGGTACCTTGATTTCTACGAGAGCCATGTATACGTCTTCCTCTGTAGGTGCTTGCGATCAGGCGTGCAGCGGATTGATCTTGTCCGCCTTGATGCCGTACTTGGCGATGGCCTCGGCCACCTTGGTCGCCGGCACGGTGCCCTCGTCGGCCAGGGTCTTGAGCGCGGCCACCACGATGTAGTGGCGGTTGACCTCGAAGTGCTCGCGCAGCTTGCTGCGGAAGTCACTGCGGCCAAAGCCGTCGGTGCCCAGCACCTTGTACGTCCTGCCCTTGGGCAGGTAGGGACGGATCTGCTCGGTGTAGTTTTTCACGTAGTCGGTGGAGGCAATCACCGGACCGCCATGCGGCTCCAGTTGCTGGGTGACGAAGGGCACCCGGGCCTTTTCCGTCGGGTGCAGCAGGTTCCAGCGTTCCGCGTCCTGGCCGTCGCGGGCCAGTTCGTTGAAGCTCGGGCAGCTCCAGACATTGGCGGCCACGCCCCAATCCTTCTCGAGCAATTCCTTGGCGAACATGGATTCACGCAGGATGGTGCCGGAGCCCAACAGGTTGACCTGCGGCGCGCCTTTCTTGCCGGCGATCTTCTTGTCGGCTTCCTGCAGCAGGTACATGCCCTTGATGATCTGCTCTTCCGTGCCGGCCTTCAGGCCCGGCATGGCGTAGTTCTCATTGAGCAGCGTGATGTAGAAAAACACGTTGTCCTGCTTCTCCACCATGCGCTTCAAGCCATGGTGGATGATGACGGCGACTTCGTGCGCGAAGGTCGGGTCATAACTGACGCAGTTCGGGATGGTCGAAGCCAGCACATGGCTATGGCCATCTTCATGCTGCAGGCCCTCGCCGTTGAGGGTCGTGCGACCGGACGTGCCGCCGAGCAGGAAGCCACGCGCCTGCATGTCGCCGGCCGCCCAGGCCAGATCGCCCACGCGTTGCAGGCCGAACATCGAGTAGTAGATGTAGAACGGCACCATGATGCGGTTGTTCGTCGAGTACGACGTCGCCGCGGCGATCCACGAGCAGATGCCGCCCGCCTCGTTGATGCCTTCCTGCAGGATCTGCCCCGCCTTGTCCTCGCGGTAATACATCACCTGGTCCTTGTCGACCGGGGTGTACTTCTGGCCTTCAGGGTTGTAGATGCCCACAGTGCGGAACAGACCTTCCATGCCGAAGGTACGCGCCTCATCGACCAGGATGGGCACCACGCGCGGACCCAGGGCCTGATCACGCAGCAGTTGCGTGATGAAGCGCACGTAGGCTTGCGTGGTCGAGATCTCGCGCCCCTCGGCGGTGGGTTCCAGCACGGCCTTGAAGGTGTCCAGGGACGGCACTGCGAAGGTTTCGCTGCTCTTGGCGCGGCGCTTGGGCAGGTAGCCACCCAGGGCGTTGCGGCGCTCATGCAGATAGCGCATTTCCGGCGTGTCCTCGGCCGGCTTGTAGAAGGGCACCTTGTCCAGTTCGCTGTCGGGAATCGGAATGTTGAAGCGGTCGCGCATGTAGCGCACATCGTCGGCGCCGAGCTTCTTGGTCTGGTGGGCGGTGTTCTTGCCCTCGCCCGCCTTGCCCATGCCGTAGCCCTTGACGGTCTTGACCAGCAGCACCGTGGGGCCACCGGTCGTGGTGTGCGCCTTGTGGAAAGCCGCGTAGACCTTCTGCGCGTCATGCCCGCCGCGACGAAGGTTCCAGACCTCCTGGTCACTCATGTGGGAGACCATCTCGAGCGTGCGTGGATCGCGACCAAAGAAGTTCTTGCGCACATAGGCACCATCGTTCGCCTTGAAGGCCTGGTAGTCACCGTCCAGGGTGTCCATCATCAGCTTGCGCAAGGCCCCGTCCTTGTCACGCGCGAGCAGCGCGTCCCATTCCTTGCCCCAGATCAGCTTGATGACGTTCCAGCCGGCGCCACGGAATTCACCTTCCAGCTCCTGGATGATCTTGCCATTGCCGCGCACCGGACCGTCCAGGCGTTGCAGGTTGCAGTTGACGACAAAGACCAGGTTGTCCAGCTTCTCGCGCGCGGCCAGGCCGATCGCACCCAGGCTTTCCGGCTCGTCCATTTCGCCATCACCGCAGAAAACCCAGACCTTGCGTTGGCTGGTGTCGGCGATGCCGCGGGCATGCAGGTACTTCAGGAAACGCGCCTGGTAGATGGCCATGATGGGGCCCAGGCCCATGGACACCGTGGGGAACTGCCAGAAACCCGGCATCAGCTTGGGGTGCGGGTAGCTGGATAGACCCTTGCCGTCCACTTCCTGGCGGAAGTTCAGCAACTGCTCCTCGGAAATGCGACCTTCCAGGAAGGCTCGGGCATAGATGCCAGGCGCGCTGTGGCCCTGGATATAGAGCAGGTCACCCCCATGGGTGCCACCTTCATCGGTGTTGTCGCCGTGCCAGAAATGGTTGAAACCGGTCGCGAACATGTGGGCCAGCGACTGGAAGGAGCTGATGTGCCCACCGAGGTCACCACCGTCGGCGGGGTCCAACCGGTTGGCCTTGACCACCATGGCCATGGCATTCCAGCGCATGTAGGCACGCAGGCGGCCTTCCAGCTCCAGATTGCCCGGGCTGCGGGCTTCCTGATCAGGTTCTATGGAGTTGACATAACCCGTGGTGGCCGAGAAGGGCATGTCGATGCTGTGCTCGCGCGCGTGCTCCAGCAATTGCTCCAGCAGGAAATGAGCGCGCTCGGCACCCTCCTGCTCGATCACGGCTTCCAGGGCGTGTTTCCATTCAAGGGTTTCCTGGCTGTCGAGATCGGCAGCATCAAGACGGTTTTGGGGCAGGGCTGACATGGCGAGGCTCCTCTCATCAGTCTTACGTTCGGGGGAAAAACCAGCGCGCTCGAAGGCGTACGCCCGTGCGTGCTGCTTCAGACAGCTTGCGAGTTTCGCACAATTCATGACGATTTCAAATCGCGACCACCAATTCCGCAATATGAACTTCAAGGTCGCCTGGAACGGATTCTGAAACCTCAAATCGCCCTGAAATCCAGGCCAAGGCCCACCAGCCCCTGGTGCTGCGCCCGCATACACTGCGCTTGACATCTTTCCGGCGACTCGCGCGCCATTGTCTCCCTGTTGCGTCCCGATTCACCCAATGTCCACGCCTTTCGCCAAGCTTTACGCCAGTCTGCTGCGCGTCCTGCCCATCCCCAAGCGCCTGCGCGACTGGTGGAACCGGCAAGCCCCCCACCGGCAGGACCGCTACGCCATGCTGGCGCCGCTGGTGGCGGTGTTCTTCTTCTTCACGGCCATCGTGGTGGCCGTGGGTTACCTGCGCATCGAGGAAATGGAGCGCGAGCAGGAAGCCCTGCGCCGCGACGTGGAGTACGCGCAGCAGCGCCTACGGCTGCGGCTGCTGGAACGGCAGGAAGACCTGACGCGCCTGGCGCAGCAGATTTCGAACCAGGAGCTCAGCACCACGCAATTCCGTCACCGAGCCGAGGTGATCTTGCACCTTTACCCCGAAATCCAGGGGCTGAGCTGGATTGCGCCCGCGTCCAGGCGCACCGGTTCGCCCACGGGCTCGCAATCCGGCGAGCGCTTCCGACTGCGCGCCAGCCAGGGCTACAGCCCCGCAGCCCAGGTACTGGACGCTTACCCCGGCATCGCGGCATCACCCTCCCTCGCCGGCAGCCTGGATGCCTACGCCCAGGCGCGCGAACTGCACCAACCGGCCTACGCGACGCCCTGGCTGCTGTCGGCCGACGGCCCGGCCTGGCTCAACCTGTTCCTGCCGTTGCAGATCCAAGGCAGATTTGGCGGCGTGCTGCTGGCCGAGTACTCCATCGACGCGCTGTACGACTACAGCATCTCGGCCGATGTCTCGGCGCGCTACGCCACCTCGCTGCGCAATGCCAAAGGTCAGGTGCTCGCGGGCAGCCGCGTGCCCCGCCCCAAGGCGGCTGCGGGCAGCAACAGCCTGACCACTTGGTTGGGCTGGTCCGGACAGGCCGAGCAGCAGGTGCTGGTCTCGCCGGCCGGTACGGGCCTGGTGCTGCATGCGCAGGCCTACCGGGCCTCGCAGGGCCTGATCGGCAGCAGCCTGTTCTGGCTGGTGACCGTGCTCAGCGTGATGACCGCCTGGATGCTGATCGCCAACTGGCGGCACACCCGCCGCCGCGTCCAGGCCCAGCGCGCGCTGCTGCTGGAGACCAGCTTCCGCCGGGCCATGGAAAACTCCATGCCCACGGGCATGCGCGCGCTCGATCCCCAGGGTCGCATCACCTACGTGAACGCGGCCTTCTGCCAAATGACCGGCTGGAGCGAACAGGAACTGGTGGGCGCCATGCCGCCCTTCCCCTTCTGGCCGGAAGACTCCCATGAACTGCTGGCGGCACGGCTGGAAGACGAGTTGCAAGGGCGCATCACCTCCAGTGGCTTGCAGGTGCGCATCCAGCGCAAGGACGGTTCGCTGTTCGACGCGCGCATCCACGTCTCGCCCCTCATCGACGCCCATGGTCAGCAGACCGGCTGGATGACATCGATGACCGACATCACCGAGCCCAACCGCGTGCGTGAGCAGCTGTACGCCTCCTACGAACGCTTCACCACCGTCCTGGAGGCGCTGGACGCCTCGGTCTCGGTCGCGCCCCTCGGCGGCGGCGAGCTGCTGTTCGCCAACAAGATGTACCGCCTGTGGTTCGGCGACCAGAACCAGGGCCATGTCCAGCTCTCCAGCCAGGCCGGCCATGGCGGCATGGACACCCCGGGCGGCGCGGCCGCGCGCGACCAGGACAACCAAGACGCCGTAGACGACCTCGCCGGCCTACCGGCCAGCAGCCTGCTGGACGCCGCCGAGGACCCGGCCGAGGCCGAAAACGCCGAAATCCATGTCGAGTCGCTGGACAAGTGGCTGGAAGTCCGCACCCGTTACCTGACCTGGGTGGACGGTCGCCTGGCGCAGATGGTGATCGCCACCGACATCACGCCGCGCCGCCGGGCCGAGGAACAGGCCGCCGCCCAAGCCGAACGGGCGCAGACCGCCAACCGCCTGATCACCATGGGCGAGATGGCCTCGAGCATCGCGCACGAACTGAACCAGCCGCTGGCCGCCATCACGAATTACTGCAACGGCATGATCTCGCGCATCCAGGCCCGGCAAATCGCCGAGGAAGACCTGCTGGGCGCGCTCGACAAGACGTCTCGGCAGGCTCAGCGCGCCGGCCAGATCATCCAGCGCATCCGCGCCTTCGTGAAGCGCAGCGAACCCAAGCGGGTGGCCTTCGAAGCCGCCGATCTGGTGGACGAGGCCATTGAACTGGCCGAGATCGAGCTGCGCCGCAACAACGTGCGCCTGACCCGGCAGATCGCCGACGGCCTGCCGCGCCTGATGGTGGACCCCATCCTGATCGAACAGGTGCTGATCAACCTATTGAAGAACGCGGCAGAGGCCATCGTCCAGGCGCGCCGCGCCCTGTCCCTGCGACGCATCGATCTGCAGGTCCAGGCTGCCGAGGTCGAGGGCCGGCCGGTGGTCGAGTTCATCGTCACGGACCGCGGCCACGGCATCGCGCCGGAGATGATGGAACACCTTTACGAAGCCTTCCACACCACCAAGGCCGGCGGCATGGGCATTGGCCTGTCCTTGTGCCGTTCCATCGTCGAGTCCCACCAGGGCCGGATGCGGGCGGAGAACCTCTACAATGGCCCGGGAGCAGGGACGGAGACGCCGGAGGTCGTGGGTTGCCGCTTCTCCTTCTGGTTGCCCCTGGAACCGGAGCCTGCCCGAGAAACAACTACAACACGCGGAGACAGACCGCCATCGCCATCGACCCAGGAAGATGACAGGATAAGAACATGAGCTTGATCCCCAAGAAAGGTACCGTGTATGTCGTGGATGACGACGAAGCGGTGCGCGACTCCCTGCAATGGTTGCTCGAGGGCAAGGATTACCGGGTACGCTGCTTCGATTCAGCCGAGTCCTTTCTTTCCCGCTATGACCCGCGTGAAGTCGCCTGCCTGATCGCCGACATCCGCATGGATGGGATGACCGGCCTGGAACTGCAGAACCGGCTGATCGAGAAACACTCTCCCCTGCCCATCGTCTTCATCACCGGCCACGGCGACGTGCCCATGGCAGTGGACACCATGAAGAAGGGCGCGATGGATTTCATCCAGAAGCCCTTCAATGAAGCCCAGCTGCTGGACTTGGTGGAACGCATGCTGGAGCGCGCCCGCGCTGCTTTCAGCGAATACCAGCTGGCCGCCGACCGCGACGCCCTGCTGGCAAAACTCACCACCCGCGAAAGTCAAGTGCTGGAACGCATCGTCGCGGGCCGCCTGAACAAGCAGATCGCCGATGACCTGGGCATCAGCATCAAGACGGTGGAGGCGCACCGCGCCAACATCATGGAAAAGCTCAACGCCAACACCGTGGCTGACCTGCTCAAGATCGCGCTGGGACAGAACGCCATCAAGGCCTGAGTTTCCGTCCCTGCCCCGACGCCCGCTGTTCCCGCCCAGCGGGCGTTTCCTTTTGATTTGCTTTTGAATCGCGGGCATTTTCACTTGACATCACACGCCAGCACCATGACCGCACAACTGATCGATGGCCTCGCCCTCTCCAAGCAACTGCGTGCCGAAGTCGCCCAAGGCGCGGCCGCCCTGGCCGCGCGAGGCCACAAGCCGGGCCTGGCCGTCGTGCTCGTCGGCGACAACCCGGCCAGTCAGGTCTATGTGCGCAACAAGGTCAAGGCCTGCGAGGACAGCGGCTTCCATTCCGTGCTCGAAAAGTACGAGGCCACGCTGAGCGAAGCCGATCTGCTGGCGCGCATCGCCGCGCTGAACACCGACCCCACCATCCACGGCATCCTGGTGCAACTGCCCCTGCCCGCCCACATCGACGCGCAGAAAGTCATCGAGGCCATTTCGCCCGACAAGGACGTCGACGGTTTCCACGTCGCCAGCGCCGGCGCGCTGATGACCGGCCTGCCCGGTTTCTGGCCCTGCACCCCGCACGGCTGCATCAAGATGCTGGAACACATCGGCTACGAGCTCAAGGGCAAGCACGCCGTGGTCATCGGTCGCAGCAACATCGTGGGCAAGCCGATGGCGCTGATGCTGCTGGGCAAGAACGCCACCGTCACCATCTGCCACAGTGCCACGAAAGACCTCAAGGCCCAGACCCTGCAGGCCGACGTGATCGTCGCCGCCGTGGGCAAGGCCAAGATGCTGACGGCGGACATGGTCAGGCCCGGCGCGGTGGTCATCGACGTGGGCATGAACCGCGACGAAAACGGCAAGCTCTGCGGCGACGTGGATTTCGAACGCGTGAAGGACGTCGCGAGCTGGATCACTCCTGTGCCCGGCGGCGTGGGCCCCATGACCATCACCATGCTGCTGGTCAACACCCTGGAAGCGGCGCGGCGCGCGGCGGGCTGAACCCGGGCCTGTCCTCGACAGGCGCACTGGCGACGCAAGACCAAGAGGGCGGGTACAGCCGCTTTCGGCCTGCGTCTGATAGCGGGGCTTCAGTGGGCGCGGGCCCGAACCCGGGGCTCCTGAGCTGCCCGTGTCACCAACCAGAGACCGGCCGCGACCGGCACAATGCCCAGCAAATCGCTGCCGTGCAGGGGCTCACCCAGCATGGCCCAGCTCATCAACAAGCCCGTGGGCGGCATCAGAAAGTGCAAGGCACTGGCTTCGGTGGCACTGCGCGTGCGCAGCAGATGCAGCCAGAGCAGGTAGGCGACGATCGAGACCAGTCCGACCATCAGCGTGAAGCTCACGACGAAAGTCGGCGTCCAGTGGATCGCATGGTCTGCTTCCAGCCATGCAGCCAGCGGGATCAACAACAGGCCGGACACCCCCACCTGCACCGCGTTGCTCAGCAGCAGGTCCACCCCCGCCAGTTCAGGCTGCCAGCGTTTGAACAGCAAGGTGCCGGCCACCAGCGACAAGGCCCCTGCACCAACCAGCACCACGCCCAGGGCGCTATCGTCCTGTAGACCCAGGCGCCGCCAGACGATCCAGCACACCCCCGCCAGGCACAGCAGCAGCCCGGTGACGCGCCGCCCGTCCAGGCGCTCGCCCAGCAGCAGGCTGGCGGCCAGCGCCACCCAGACGGGGTTGGTGCTGATGATCACGCTGCTCAGACCCGAGGACAGGTGCAGCATGCCGAACCAACCCAGCCCCAGGTAGAGGGCGTTGTTGCACAGGCCGATGAGGGCCAGCAACACCCAAGGCCGCCAGGCACTGCCCCGGTCGCCAGCGCCTGGATCGCGCGACAAGAACGGTGTCCCCCGACGCCAGGCCCGCAGCGCCACCCAGGCCAGCATCAGCGCCGAGGCGAGCAGAAAACGCAGGCAGAGGAATTGGAGGGGCGGCGCATCGCGCAGGCCCAGCTTGGCCAGCGGGAAGGCCGCGCTCCAGCACAGGCAAAAGGCCAGCACCTGGGCCAGGTAGGACGCAGAAGTCGAGGACGGGGATGCAGCAGGCAGGGTGTCAGACATGGCCGGCATCCTAGGCAGTCCGGCATAAATCGTAAAATGAAATGATCGGATTCGATCCATTCAGAAAATCAATTCATCATGCAGCTCGACCTGGACCTGTTGCGCACCTTCACCAGCGTGGTGGACACCGGCGGCTTCGGCAGCGCAGGCCTGCGCGTGCACCGCAGCCAGTCCACGGTCAGCCAGCAGGTGCGCAAGTTGGAGGAACTGACGGGCAAGACCTTGCTGCTGCGCGACCGCAACGGCGTCACGCTCACCGACGACGGCGAACTGCTGCTGGCTTATGCGCGCCGCCTGCTGACCCTGCACGAAGAGGCGACGAACGCGCTGGGCGAGCAGACCCCGACGCATGTGTTGCGCGTGGGGGTGGTGGAGGACTTCGCCGGCACGGCCTGGATGCACACCCTGGCGGACTTCGTCCGTCAGCGCCCGGCGGTGCGGCTCGAGACCGTCTGCGATCTGTCCACCCACCTGCAGCGCCAGTACGCGCGAGGCCAGCTCGACCTCATCGTGGCCAAGGACGTGGTGCCGCCGGGCATGCACAGCCCCATCGCCCTACCCGCGGACTGCGAGGTGGTCTGGAGCGAGCCCCTGCGCTGGATCGCCGCTGAGAACTACCGGCCACCCGCGGCCCAGACGGCGTCCCTGCCTCTCGTGCTCTTCATGCCGGGCTGCGTCTACCGCCAGGCCGCCATCCAGTCGCTGGAGCTGGGCGGCCGCGCCTGGCATGCCGTGCTCAGCACCCAGAGCCTGCACGGCCTGCAGGCCGCCTTGCGCGCTGGCATGGGCCTGAGTCCGCTGAACACGGCGGCGGCGCATCTGCACAGCGGATCGCATGGGCGTGGCACCGAGCTGGTCGTACTGGACGAAAACCGCCATGGCCTGCCGCCGCTGGGCCACAGCCGTTACCTGCTGCGCTTGGCACACCCCGGCACCGCGGCCGAGGACGACCTGCAGTTGCTTGCGCAACTGGTGCGGCAACAGGTGCGGCGCTGGCATGCGCAGCACAGCGCCCCGCCCGCAGCGCTCGCGGCCTGAACGATCGCGGCCTGGGGCGTCAAGCCGGCGGTGCGCCTCACTCCACCCCGAACACGAAGTCGATCTCCACCGCCGCCCCCTTGGGCAGTTGCAGCACCCCCACCGAGGTCCGCGTGTGCACGCCCCGCGGCCCGAACACCGCGTACAAGGCCTCCGAGGCGCCGTCGGCCACCTCGCTCTGCTGCGTGAAATCCGGCGTGCTGCGCACGAACACCGAGATGCGGGGCACCGAACGGATGGCCGCCAGACTGCCCAGCGCCGACTTGGCCAGCGTCAAGGCACGCAAAGTGGACAGGGTGGCCGCGCGGCGTGCACCCGCCAGGTCGATGACCGCGTCGGGCCCGCTGCCGACCGCGCCGACAAACTGCACTTGGTCGCCGACGCGCGGGATCTGTCCACTCACGTACAGCCATGGGCCGTCACGCAGCACGGGCACGTACTGGCCGCCGATCTTGATTTCCTCGCCCAGGGGAAACGCATGGGCCATCGCCAGCTTGGCGTATGCCTCGTCAGACTGCATGAAGTTGTTCCTTTCAAAATCACCGAACCCGCTAAGCGATAGCGTATTTCATCCTTCATTTTCCCGTCTCGCCCGGGACCGGACGCCGCAGAATCGCCCCATGCCCGCGCCCTCCTCCCAACCTTCCACCACGCTAGAGCAACTCTTCATCCTCGGCAATCAATGCCTGGCCGCCGGCGACTGGTCCGCGGCCGCAACAGCCTACCGCGCCGCGCTGGCCATCGACCCCGAGCAGGCGGCCCTGCATGGCAATCTGGCACTGGCGCTGGACGAATCGGGAGATGCCGAGGCAGCGGAACACCACTACCGCGCGGCCCTGACGCTGGAACCTACGCAGGCCCAGCTCTGGATCAACTACGGCGTGCTGCTGCAGCAAGGCAAGCGCCTGGAAGCGGCCGAGGTCGCGCTACGCCGAGCTTTGACGCTGGAACCCGACGATACATCCGCACTGAGCAACCTGGGGGTGCTGCTGGCCAAGTTGTACCGCGATGACGAAGCCGAGGCGACCTTGCGCCAAGCGTTACGCCTGGAACCCACGCATCGCAAGGCGGCCTACAACCTGGGTTACCTGCTGCTGCGCCAGGGCCAACTGGAAGAAGGCTGGTTGCGCCTGGAGCAACGCGACCGGCACGGCGCGCTGGCCGAACGCCTGGCGCGGCAGCTGCCCTGCCCGCGCTGGCACGGCGAACCCTTGCAGGGCCGCTCCCTGCTGATCGCGCTCGAAGCTGGCCATGGTGACATGGTCCATTTCTGCCGCTATGCCTCCCTGGCCAAGGCCGCTGGCGCGCGGCGCGTCACCGTGCTGTGCCACCCGGCCTTGGTCCGCCTCTTCGCCACGCTGGACGGTTGTGACCAGGCCCTCCCCTTCGATCAGGAATTGCCCGACGACGGCAAGGGTCAGCCAAGCGATTTCGATTACTGGGTCCCGCCCTTGAGCTTGCCCCACCTGTTCGCGACCCGCCCCGACACCCTTCCCGCAGCCTTGCCCTATCTGCATGCGGACCCGGCACGCGTGGCGCGCTGGGCGCCTCGGCTGGCAGCACCGACGGGCGTGCTGAAAGTCGGCCTGGTCTGGAAGGGCAATCCCAATTTCGAGAACGACACCGAACGATCCCTGCCCAGCCTGGCCACGCTCGCCCCGCTGGGCCAGACACCCGGCGTGGTGTTCTACAGCCTGCAAAAAGGCGCGGGCGAGGACGAAGCCAAGGCTCCGCCTGCGGGACTGGCCCTGACGCCACTGGGCGGCGAGCTGCAGGACTTCGCCGACACCGCCGCCGTCATCGCCCAGCTGGACCTGGTGATCACCGTGGACACGGCCGTGGCCCATCTGGCCGGCGCCCTGAACAAACCCTGCTGGGTGCTGCTGCCCTGGTACCTGCCCGACTGGCGCTGGTTCCAGGGCCGGGACGACTCGCCCTGGTACCCGGGTGTGATGCGCCTGTTCCGCCAGCCTGCGATGGGTGACTGGCCCAGCGTGGTGACGGGGCTCGCACAGGCGCTGCGCGAGTGGGCTGGCCGCGCCTGATCCGCACCGGCCTTCGTGGGGTGGGTCGCAGCAAGCGCGGGAGTACGACCCGCGCTATGAAGGCCATAGGCAAGGTCGGCCTTGAACTGCGGCCGGATACCGCAAAATGTCGGGCATGACCGCCTCCACATCCGCCGCCCTCGACACCCCCAATCCCTTGCTGGACGCCTCTGGCTTGCCGCTGTTCGACCGCATCCGCCCCGAGCACGTGGCCCCGGCGCTGGACACCCTTCTGGCCGAAGCCGAAACTGCGCTCGACACCGTGACGAAGCCAGACTATCCGGCTGACTGGAAAACCATCGCCAAGGTGCTGGACGTGGCGACCGAGCGACTGGGCCGGGCCTGGGGCACGGTCAGCCACCTCAATGCCGTCGCCGACACCCCTGAGCTGCGCGCCGCCTACAACGCCGCCCTGCCCCGCGTCACCGAGTTCTGGACCCGGCTGGGCTCGGATGAAAGGCTCTACGCCAAGTACAAGGCCATCGCCCCCGAGAGCCTGAACGCGGAGCAGCGGCAAGCCCACAAAAACGCATTGCGCGGCTTCGTGCTGGGTGGCGCGGAACTGCAAGGCGCGGCCAAGGAACGCTACGCGCAAATCCAGGAAGAACAGGCCGAAGCCAGCCAGAAGTTCAGCGAGCATGTGCTGGACGCCACCGACCATTGGGCCTACTACGCCACGGCGGATGAACTGGAAGGCGTACCGGAAGACGTGCTGCAGGCCGCGCGCGCCGCAGCCCAGGCCGAGGGCCGGGACGGCTACAAGCTCAGCCTCCAGATGCCGAGCTACCTGCCGGTGATGCAGTTCGCCAAGAGCAGCGAACTGCGCCGCCGCCTATACCGCGCCTTTGTCACCCGCGCCTCCGACCAGGCCGAAGCCTATGCCCCCGGCAAGGATGGCACGGCCATCGACGGCAAGCAGTACGACAACACCGCGCTGATCGGCCAGATCCTCGCCCTGCGCCATGAAGAAGCGCAATTGCTGGGCTACCGCAATTACGCGGAAGTCTCCGTCGCGCCCAAGATGGCCGATACGCCCGAGCAGGTGATCACCTTCCTGCGCGACCTCGCCGTCAAGGCCCGGCCCTATGGCGAGCGGGACGTGGCCGACCTGCGCGCGTTTGCCGCGCAGGAACTGGGCATCACCGACCCGCAACCCTGGGACTGGAGCTTCATCAGCGAAAAACTCAAGGAAGCGCGTTACGCTTACAGCGAGCAGGAGGTCAAGCAGTACTTCACCGCGCCGCGCGTGCTGGCCGGTCTGTTCAAGATCGTGGAAACCTTGTTCGAGGTGGCCATCCGCGAGGACCAGGCGCCCGTCTGGCACCCTGCGGTGGCCTTCTACCGCATCGAACGCGGCGGGCAGTTGCTGGCCCAGTTCTACCTCGACCAGCCCGCCCGCGCTGGCAAGCGCGGCGGCGCCTGGATGGACGACGTGCGCACGCGCTGGCTGCGCCCGGACAACGGCCAGCTGCAGACACCCGTCGCGCACCTGGTCTGCAATTTCGCCGACGGTGTGAACGGCAAGCCCGCGCTGCTGACGCACGACGACGTCATCACCCTGTTCCATGAATTCGGCCACGGCCTGCACCACATGCTGACTCAGGTGAACGAGCGCGACGTCTCGGGCATCAGCGGCGTGGAATGGGATGCGGTGGAACTGCCCAGCCAGTTCATGGAGAACTTCTGCTGGGAATGGGAAGTGCTGCGCCACATGACCGCCCACGTCGACACCGGCGAACCCCTACCGCGTGCGCTCTACGACAAGATGATCGCGGCCAAGAACTTCCAGAGCGGCATGCAGACCCTGCGCCAGATCGAGTACTCGCTCTACGACATGCTGCTGCACACGGCGGGCGCGAAGCCCGACTTCATGGACGTGCTGCGCCAGGTGCGCGCGGAAGTGGCCCTGCTGCCCGCGCCCACCTTCAGCCGCACGCCGCATACCTTCAGCCATGTCTTCGCGGGCGGGTACGCGGCGGGCTACTACAGCTACAAATGGGCCGAGGTGCTGAGCGCCGATGCCTACGCGGCCTTCGAGGAAACGGCGGGGCCGGACGGCACGCCCAGCGTGGAGACGGGCCGCAGATACCGGCAGGCGATTCTGGAAGCCGGCGGCTCACGCCCGGCCATCGAATCGTTCAAGGCCTTCCGGGGGCGGGAGCCGAGCTTGGAGGCGCTGCTGCGGCACCAGGGGATGGCTGAAACGGCCTGAGATTTCGCTCAACCGTTGCTTCCTCGCCCGAGGACGCGGGGTGACTGCTCCGCGACTGTCCTCCTTCAAGGGCCTCCCGGCCCTTGAATTCCCCCTTTATGTCGCTGCGCAGTCACCCCGCATCCTCGGGCTCCATCTGTTGGAGCAGTAAGCGCGGACCACCAGTCATCAGGACGTGAAGTTCAGCGTCTTCACGCCGTCCGCCGTCCCCAGCAGGCAAATCTGCGCCCGCTGATGGGCGAAGACCCCCACCGTCACCACCCCCGGCCACTGGTTCACCTCGGACTCGAAGGTCAGCGGGTCGCGGATCTGCAGGCCGCGCACGTCCAAGATGTGCTGGCCGTTGTCGGTCAGCAGCGGCACGCCGTCCTTCAGGCGCAGCGTGACCGTGCCCCCCATCGCCTCGAACTGGCGGGTGATGCGCCGCGTGGCCATGGGGATCACCTCCACCGGCAGCGGAAACTGGCCCAGCACAGACACCAGCTTGGACTCATCCGCGATGCAGATGAATCGCCGCGCCTGCGCCGCGACGATCTTCTCGCGCGTGAGCGCCGCGCCGCCGCCCTTGATCATGCAACCGGCACCATCGATCTCGTCGGCGCCGTCGATGTAGACGGACAGCTCACCCACCTCGTTCGCATCGAACACGGGAATGCCGATGGCCTGGAGCCGCTCGGTGCTGACCACGGAGCTGGACACCGCGCCCTTGATCTGGTCCTTCATCGAAGCCAGTGCATCGATGAACTTGTTGACCGTGGAACCTGTGCCCACCCCGACAATCTCGCCGGGAACCACATACTGCAGCGCGGCCTGGCCGACCAGGGTTTTGAGTTCGTCTTGGGTCATGAAAGGAGTTGGGGAGAGGGAAAAAGAAGGACGCAGAAACCGAAAAAGGTTCTGGGACAATTATCCAATGTCCTTCCTACCCTCTCTGCTCCCCTACGCCCTGCCCCGCGCCCTGCTGTTCAAGATGGACGCCGAAGCCGCGCACGATTTCACCCTCGACATGCTGGCCCGCACGCAGAACACGCCGCTGGCCTGCGCCTACCGCCAGACCCGCGTGGAGGATCCCGTCACGCTCGCGGGCCTGACCTTCCCCAACCGCGTGGGCCTGGCCGCCGGCCTGGACAAGAACGCGCGCTGCATCGACGCCTTCGCGTCCATGGGCTTCGGCTTCGTGGAAGTCGGCACCGTCACGCCCCTGCCCCAGCCCGGCAACCCCAAGCCGCGCATCTTCCGCCTGCCGCAAGCCAACGCGCTGATCAACCGCCTGGGCTTCAACAACGAGGGCCTGGACGCCTTCATCGCCAATGTGCAGAAGGCCAAGTTCCGCCAGGGCAACGGGTGCCCGGCCCTGCTGGGTCTGAACATCGGCAAGAACGCCGCCACGCCCATCGAGCGCGCCACGGACGATTACCTCCAGGGCCTGGAAGGCGTGTACCCGCATGCCGACTACGTGACCATCAACATCTCCAGCCCGAACACCCAAAACCTGCGCAGCCTGCAAAGCGACGAAGCGCTGGACGCCCTGCTCTCGGCCATCGCCGCGCGGCGCGAGCAATTGGCGCAGCAACATGGCAGGCCCAATGGCCAAGGCGGCGTGACGCCGCGCCGTGTACCCATCTTCGTGAAAATCGCGCCCGACCTGGACGAAGCCCAGGTGCAACTGATTGCCGCCACGCTGAAGCGCCAGGGCATGGACGGCGTGATCGCCACCAACACCACCCTGGCCCGCGACGCAGTGCAAGGAATGCCGCATGCGCAAGAAACCGGCGGCCTCTCCGGCGCGCCCGTGCTCGAAGCCAGCAACCGCGTCATCCGCCAACTGCGCGCCGCGCTGGGCAAGGACTTCCCCATCATCGGCGTGGGCGGCATCCTGAGTGCAGGGGACGCGGTCGGCAAGATCGAGGCGGGGGCGGATGTGGTGCAGATTTATACCGGGTTCATTTACCAGGGGCCGGGGTTGGTGCGGGAGGCGGCGGAGGCAATCAAGCGCTAACAGAGATAAATCCTTCGGCACCTCGAACAAAAAAATTCAGACACGCCTGGAGATACAGGCCGATCTGGATGCTTTCATGCTGTTCTACAACACCCAACGCACCCGTCAGGGCTACCGCGTGCAGGGCAGGACGCCGGCTCAAACACAAAATTCAGGACTGGCTCCGCCCGGACGTCGGGCTAAGTTTTTTTCGTTCGAAATACTCATTTCGAAACTTACTAACGCCTTCAGGAGTTACGTCCTCATAGCCCCATTGGACATTGCATACTGGACAAATCTCGTAGCTCGGTGTCTTTCCATCGACTCCCCATGGAAAGAATGGACGGCTATCGTGACCACATACTCTGCAGCAATATAGATCTGTACTCATTTTGAGTTCCAAAAATCCATATTAGAGTTGAATCTATGACTAGCTGGGTTAGGCCGAAACATGGTTCTAGGCAGGCCGTCGACTGTTCTCACAGCAAAAATATTAGTAGTTGGATTATAGAAAAGCACATCGCCACTGCCATCAATAATCTTTGTTAACGTTCCTGCGGGAGGGTTAGCGATAAATTCCTGTGCCGCACGATAGTACTCATTAGAAGACTGGAGGCTTGGAAACTCCAATTTGTGCTTCTCCCAGTGCGTAGCCAAATTTAGTGCCGACTCGCCGGGTTTTCCAACTGTCCAATTTACTGGCTCCATTCCATCCCGATAGAAGCTATTTACCATCGTCTGAGCATCAGTTCTACTCAGGCTCGCTAGTGCTGCCAAACTCTCCGCCCCATTTGAAGCGGCTCCTGAAATTGCACGCACACCCAACTTGCCTAGATCCAATATAGCTTTGGCATCAAGCAGCCAACTCTCTGGATAGACGGGCACCAAGCCCTGGGCTTTTTCTTGAGCTACACGCCAGTATTTCTCCAGCGTGTTGTAATCTGGACAGGCATAGGGCGCAGTGCATCCCAATTCACTCATCTGGGCTTGGATAAACTGACTTACCTTATTGCAATCCTCCCCTTCACAGGTAGCAGCGGCATTGGCTAAGAGCTTGTCACTAAGCTCATCCTTGTAGCGCAATGCCGAAGCAGTACTGCAAGCCTCTGGACTCTTTTCAATGTAGCAAGCTTTCTCGGCATTTTTGAGCTTTTGGCGCTCTTCATGCATTAGATAGTTATTGGTTACCTCGTTGTAGGCTGTCACACCACCTGCTGCACCACCTGAAGCGGCACCTACTGCTGTACTGGCGGCTCCAATGAGAATGCTGGCCAGCGGGCCATCGATACCGGCGTCACTCAAGGCATCCGCCACGGCAGGCGCAGTCAAGGTGCCCAACGCCGCACCTGTTGCGCCACTGGCTCCGCCCGTGAGAGCACCGATGGTCGTATGCGCCAGCACGCGCAGCGTGCCCTGAGGACCCCAATCACTCTTGAGCTGATCAGCCTCAGCCAGCAATTGCGCTCGGCGCACCGGGTCGCTTTCATTGTTCGCCTGCTGCTCCAGCTGATCTGCCTGCTTCAGCTGCTTCTCGGCGTAGTCGCCCACCAGCTTGCTGGCGTTCTGACCAAAAGCCTGGGTGATCGCCACCTGAGCGCCCAACTCCGCCTGCACGTCCGCCAGATCAAAGTTGTTGTCTATGCCCGTTTCCTTGTCTCCCGTCCTAGCATTCTGATTGCCCGCGATACCACTGATGCCGGCCGAGGTGGTACTGCTGTCGTTGCCGGAGTCATATCCGTAACCCGCACTGCCACTGCCTGTGCCCACCGAGACACCGATGCTTTCCGCGCTATAGCTGGCCTTATTCTCAAGGTCCCTCAGCGTCAAGCTCGCAGTTTTGAAGCTGTTTTTTCCGCCATCCACCGCTTTATCGGTGCTGGTGATGGCCCCGCCGATCAGTTCCGTATTGCCTTTCACATTGACCTGGAAGCCGCCGTCACCGGCCCTGAGGCCGCTTTGCTGCTCCACGCTCTGGTAGTAGCTGTCGATCGTGGTCTGCCCATAGTTCACGCTGGCGCTGTTGCCGCCATACCCAACAAAGAAGCTGCCGCCTGCGCTGTAGCCATCTTCCTCGTAGGTGGCCTGGTTCTGCAGACTCTCGATGGTCAGATCGCCGCCCACCTTGGCGGTGATTTGATGGGCCTGTGCAACCGCGCCAATGAGCGATGTGTCACCCCCGCTGTTGATTTCAAGGAGTTGGCCCGCCTTGATCTGGGTGTTGGTGTAGGCCGTCTCTGAACCATCACCGTTCATCTGGCTCGTTCCGAAACTGCCCATCACGCCAAACCCGTTGCCCTTGGCGCCCATGGTGTAGCCGATGCCCAGGCTGGCATTGCTGCTGCTCTGGGTCGTGCTCTGCTCCCGGTCATTGCGCGCGGCCAACAGCGCAATGTCACCTTCGGCATTCAGGCTGACTTTGGTTTCTGCTTTGATCGAGCTGCCCTGGATCAGGATGTCGCTGTCCTGGCCTGCCCCAGTGGCATTCAGCTTGATGGCGCCGCCCGCGACCAACTCGCTTCCGCGGGATCCGTCCGCCTTGGTCTCGGTCGTTGACGTGCTGCTGGACGAACCGACACTCAAGCTGAAGCTGACGCCCATGGCGTTGCCATCACCCTCATTGGCAGCGTCCGCCAGCTTCTGGGCCGTGTTCCCCGCCTGGTACGCCTGCATGGCCATGGTCGCGGCGCCGAGCGCCTGCATGCGTTCACTGTCCGTGCTCTGCATGGTCTGAGCGGTATTGCTCATGCTCTGGAAGGCGGACAACAAGGGACTGCTCACGCCCAGGCTCAACCCGCTCTGGCTGGTTTTCTGCTGCGTCCAGGACTCACTGGTCTCCCTCGCCTCGACGATCTGGACGCGCTCGGCATTGACGGTGATGTTCCCATCAGAAGTCACCTTTTCACCATCCACCTCAGTGACTTTCGTTCCGGCGGTCAGGTCGCTACCGATTTGTGTGTAACTCTTGCCCGCACTGAGTTCGACATTACCGGCAATGGCCCCCACGGTGCTGCCCGCCGCATGGGTCTGCGTGCCGCGTTGCTCCATCGACTGGCTCTGGCTGCCACCGAGGGTGATGGCCATATTGCCCATGCCGAAGCCGCTTTTCGTGTCCTTGCGGTAGCTGCTTTGGGCGCTTTCCGTTTCCACCGCGAGGATGTTGATGTTCTCACCCGCATCCAGGCTGACGCCAAAGTCACCCACGACATTGCTGCCCGCTACCGTGATGTCGCCGTCGGCGCTGATGTCGACAACATCCCCACCCCAGTCACTGGCCTGCGCCGAGGTGTAGCTGCTGCTGCTCATGCGCGTGCTGCTGCTGGACGACAAGGCATTGCTGGCCGTGCCGTAGCTGCCGACCTTGTTGCTGTACGTGGCCTCTCCGGCTTCGATGGTGATGTCGTTGCCCGCGCTGGCGATCAGCACGCCCTCACCCTCGCCCATGCCCGCCTGCACGCTGGCGGCGCGGCTGAAGATGTCATTGCCTGCGTTGAGGACGATGTTGCCGCTGGCGTTGATCTGGCTGCCCACCTCCTGCGTCTCGCTCGTGCGCGAGTAGTTGCGGCTGTAGGTCATCTGTCCGTTTTCAGTGCTCAGCACTTCGGAGCCAGCGGGCGCCTTTCTGGTTGTGGTCTCGCCCGTTTCTGGGTTGACTTTCGTGGTGCTCTTGGTCTTCTTGTCGTAATAGACGTCGCTGTAGCTGCCCGTCTGCAGCGTCTCCAGATTGATGTCGTTGCCCGCGTTCAGACCGATGTCACCGGCGCTTTGCAGCACCGCGCCCACCAGGTTGATGTCATTGCCCGCGCTGGCCACCAGCACCCCATCGGGCTTGGACACATACAGGGCCGCCACCCGGTCCACATACTGGCCGCCAAAGGAGGCGCTGCCACTCTTGCCCACCTTGGATTCACTGTGGCTCTCGGTGGTGGTGCTGGCGATTTCGATGTCACCGCCCGCCTTGAGGGATAGCGCGGTCTGCGCGCCGATGCTGCCGCCGATGTTGCGGATGTCCTCCTCGGCCTCCAGGAAGACGGCGCCGCCCGTGATGTCGCCACCCAGGTTGTTGATGCCCTCGGCGCTGATCTGCACGACCTGCCGCCCGGCGATGCTGCCGGTGTTGAGCAAGTCTTGCTCCACGTCGATGATCACCTTGCGCCCGGCGATCACGGAGGTGCTGCTGCCGCCAAACAGCAGGCCATCTTCGCCGAGGTCGCCCTTCTTGGGCGCCAGGTAGACCTGGGGCACCAAGGCCAGGGTCGTGCTGCCATCGGGCAGCGTCACCGTGCGCTCCACCAGCCAGACGATGTCGCTGGTCAGGGACGCGACCTGCTCCGCCGTGAGCGTCACGCCAGGCACCAGTTTATGCGCCTGCGCGAAGGTCACGCCAGACTCCATCAGCGCCTGGTATTGGGCTTCGTCATCGCTGTAGTCGCCCAGGAAGCGCTGGCCCGTGAGCTGCGCGACCTGTTCACGCACCAGGCGCTGCTCATAGAAGCCATCACCCAGGCGCTTCTGCGTCGTGGCCGGATCGGCTTGCAGGGCCGTCAACAGGTAGTCGCTGCTGCGCCATTCGCGCTGGTTGGCGAACCGCGGGTCGGTCTCGACCAGATACCCGCTGTTGGGCTTGGCCGGCTGGAACAGGGCGCTGTTTGACAAGGCCGTCAATGGCGCAAGCGCCGCAGCCGGCCCCTTCGCGCTGGTCGCCGGCGGCAAGGTCAATCCAGAGCCAGCGCTCGAAGTCGCCACGCCTTGCCCTGATCGCACGACGGTCAAGGCCACGGTGCGGGGGATGGACTCGTTGTAGTCGACCGGGTCTTTCCAGCCGTGCTCATTCCAGCAGCCGGAAATGTCACACTCCCTGCCGGTCACACCATAGGACACGAAATCACCACTGCGGCGATCAAGCAGTTGAACCTGGGTGGCCTGGTTGGTCAGCTCCTTGCCCGTGATACTGAGGCTGCCGCCCGCGAGGATGCTGCTGTCTTGGTTGAGCGCGCTGACGCTGGCACGTATCGTCATGTTCCCACCGCTCAAGATCTGCCCAGCCTTGCTCTGGGTGACCGTGACGGTCTGCGCGGTTTCGGTGTAGGTGCGGTAGCTGCGGTATTCCAGGTCCTGCGTAACGACGATGGCGCGCATGTCTTGGACCGCTTTGTTGAGTGCTATCCACGGAGCGGCCTTGGCTTGCCACGCCGCGATCTCCGAAGGCGTTGGCTCCGAGTAATAGTACCCATTTGTTTCACTATCCCAGGCCAGTTTTCCGGCCTGTGATTTAGGCCCCGGAGCAGACCAAGTCGGTGCTTTTACCCCCATATGACCCCAGATCGGATCATTAGGCCCGTACACGAAAGACTCGTCGACCCAATAGGTTGCAGAGTTGTCACTCGACGTATCTGTTTCGTAGTAACCACCTGAAACGGGATCTGGGCCATCGTAGTACTTCTCGTACACCGGATTGCCGTATATGCTGTTGGCCGGCACGATGTAATACTTCTTGGTGGTCCAGCCGATTTCTCCGTCCTTGAGCGTCCCTCCTACGGTGAAGAGTTCCCGGTGGCTGCTGGTCGCGCCATCCCTGATCTCCCAGCGCAGGTCCGCATTGGTGTTGCGCAGCTCGCCCACTGTGAGTGTCATCGCCCCCAGGCTTTCGATCGTGGCGCCATCGTTGTGCAGCAACTTGGCTTCGCCTTGCGCTCGGCCTGCGGCATCCAGACCCCCGCCGATGAACAAGCCGTCAGCACCACTGAACAGCAAGGCGTCGCTGCGGTTGTTGATCTGCTGCGCTCCGATGTCCAGCCGCTCGCGCGCGGCGATGACCGAACTGCTCTCATTGATCAACCCATCACCCGCCGCAATACCCAGCACATCACCGTAGATGCGGCCTTGCTGGGTGTTGAGCACGCTCGCGGCTTGGATGCGCACCTGGCCACCATCCAAGACGCCCCGGTTCTCCAGGGCTTCGCCGATGTTCAGTTGCGCGTTTGCCGCCGCCACGATGCCTGCGGCCTGATTGTCCAAGCTCAGGGCTTGCAAGGCCAAGGCCCCATCGGCCAGCACCCTGCCACTGTTGCGCAGTTGGCCTTGCACCGTGACACCCAAGGTATCGGCCTGAATCAGCCCCTGGTTCACCAAAGAACCGCTAGCGCTGACCTGGGCTTGCCCATCGGCGGTCACAACCCCAGTGGCCGTGTTGCCAATGTCTGCGGCAGTGAGGCTCAAACCCCCTTCGGATTGCAAGACGCCGCTGTTCGTGACCGACTCGGTCACCGTCAGATCCAGAGTGTCACGGGCTTGCACCTTGCCCTGGTTGTTCAGCGTCTGGGACTGAACATCCACGCTGACACCATCCACCAAGCCCTGGTTATCCAGGCTGGCCTCGGCACGGACCATCAGTTGATTCGCGGCGATGACCGCGTTGGATGTGTTCAGGATGGTTGCAGCGGTGAGGCTCAATTCGCCGCCCGATTGCAAGACGCCACTGTTCGTCACAGTCTCGGTGATAGCCAAATCCAAGGCGTCACGGGCTTGCAGCCTGCCCTGGTTGTTCAACGTCCGGGATTGAACGTCCACGGCCGCACCATCGATCAGGCCTTGGTTGATCAGGTCCGCTTCGGCACGGATACCTAAGCCTGTTGCGGCCACGACGCCGCTGGACGTGTTGGTCACGCCCTGAGCCTGCACGGCGATCTGGTGCCCGTTGGCCTGCAAGCTGCCCGCATTGGTCAACCAGCCATTGGTCTGCAAAGTCAGATTACCCGCCGTCGCTGCGACCACGCCCCGCTGGTTCACCCCCACGCCAGCTTCAGTGCCGATCAGATGGATTTGCCCTGCGTACATACCGCCCAACTGGCTCACATCCAGCGCAAATGCGGGCGCGACCTCACCCGTTGAGGCGGCCAGTGGCGTGGCCTCCAGCGTGGCAGCTTGGACTTTGTTGGCGCCCGTGATGACGTGCAGACGGTCGGCCCAGATGCCCGCGTTGACGTCCACAGCGCGCGCCAGGATGGCGGTGTAGTCCGTGCCACGGGCGTCGAGACCGTTGCCGCCGAAAGAGATGCGCCCACCCTGCACGCGATACGCCTCCAGCGTACCGCCGTTGAAAACCGGCGTGCCGGTGGTCAGCGTCACGCCACCGGCGTTGATGAAACCCGCGCCGTTGACCTGAATGCCCGCAGGGTTGGCAATCACCACTTCCGCGCGCTGGCCCGCCACCTCCAGCCAGCCATTCAAGCTGCTGGGCTTGCTGCTGTTCACTTCATTGAGGATCACCCGTGCGCTGCCGCCCGAGGCCAGCCACGGATTGCCCTGCACCCAGCCGCCAAGCTGGGTTTGCACATCGCCGCGGCTGTTGTTGAGAATGACCCCTTGGCTCTTGACGTCGAACTGGCTGTAGGTGTTGCGCGAAACCCCTGCCGCGCTGGGTGTCTGGATGTTGACCAGGGGCACACCGTTGGGGGCACTCAGCACCGTGGCTTGCTGGTTACCCGGCGCCGTGGGGTCCGCCACGATCTGCGCCCAGGCCAAAGGGTGCAAGGCCCAGCCCCCCAGTAGCAACGCGGCCATCGTGGTGGCGGTGGTACCGGCTCGCCGGGCGCGGCGCTGGCCGCTCCCACCTTGGCCCGTGGCCCGTGCGTCTTCGCCCACGGCCATCAGGGCACCACGGGCACGGTTGAATATCAGTTGATAACACTGACGGTTCATGACAGACACTCCCTTTGCTAACGCGGCACGCTGCCCGCGACGAAAGGGAAAGGAGTCGCTGCGCAGTGGTCTGCAACCACTGCGACGGACATCCAGGGCCTGGCGGCCAGAAACGGATGCCCACAGCCCCGCTATCGTTTCAGCGCCTATTGCGCCGCTGAATTAGACCGGTGGCTTTGCGACCCCGCCTTTCGGACAGGTGTGCCTTGGGAACAAAGTATAGGCAGTGCGCCATATCAGCTATGCACTGGCGAGATACAAAAATGTAACAGCTGAAACGTTCAGCAATGAATTCCGATTGCGGTGCACCGATATTGATGGAACCAAGGCGTTCGAGCGCATGTCAGAGCGCCATTGAGAGCTGGAAACCCGTGGTTGTTTCGGAGGTTTGGAAACTGTCGGGCTTGGCCAGCGGCGCCGCCAAGAACAGATCAAAGGACAAGGCACCCTGGCCCTGCCCCATTTGACCGCGCAAGCCGAGCACTGCACCCGTCAAGTCCTTGCCAACCAGATTCTCGGCACTGGGGCCGCCGACCTGCCCATGGTCGATGCCCAGATAAATTTGCTGGCTGCCGCCCCAAAGATTACCCAGCGACGTACTTATCTCATTGCGCCACCACCAGCCACGTTCGCCCGCAAGGCTGGATTCGCCGTCAAAACCACGCACGCTGTAGCGCCCGCCGATGGAAAAACGATCCTGCGGGGTCAGCGGCGTCCGTTCGCGCTGACCGCGCCAACGGCTACTCCATTGGAACGCCTTACCCACAAGCTCGAAGGGCTGAGCCCAGCCACCTTGCACGCTGAAAAGCGCGAAGTGCGAACGACCTTCATCCAACTCTTCCTCTGGAGCGGCCAAGGCACCAAACGCGCCCGTGCCCCGCTTATACGTCAGTTGTGAGTCGAACTGTCCACTGCCAACCTGGGTCCGGTACTCCAGATCCAAGGCCCAACCGCCCGTGCGCCGACGCTGCACCTCGATTTCAGTGTCGTCGATGTAGTTGTTGGACTGCCGCGCAAACCCTTGCAGACCCACCGTGGTCTTGCTAGTGGCGTTGCGGTGCACCAGACGGGTGAGCGTGGCGTCCTGCTGCGCACCACGCCCGCTATACACATAGTCCTGATTCACACCCGCCACGGTCTGGTGGTAGTCGTAGCGACTGGTGTTGAATGCCACCGCCCAGTAGCCGAAAGGCACTGAGTAATGTGCCGCCGTGTTGCGGGCCCCACGGTCACCCTGTTCTTGGTCACCCAGTTCACCGCCCAAATTGCGCCCAGCCGTGATGTAAAACAGGTCGTTCAGGGTCCACCAATGGTCGTAACTGAGAGTGACATTGGCCTGGTAACGGCCGGTGGATTTGGAGCCGCCATCATCAACCGACAGATTCAGGCGAAAAGGAAAACTCTGCTGCCAGCGGATTTGCAGATCGCTTTCGCCCGGTTGCGCGCCGGGAATGATCTGGATATCCGCCTGCGCGGTCGGAACGCGACGCATGTTCTCCAATGCCTGCTCGATATGCCGCAGGTTCAGGACCTCACCTTGCTGCGCAGGAAGGGTGGTACTAACCGGCGGCTCTCGCCCGCTGCGCGGTTCGGCATAGGTCACGGCGCTGATGCGCCCGGGCAGCAATGCCAGGGTCAACACGCCACGCGACAGATCCTGAGGCGGAAGGAAAATACGCGAGGTCACGTAGCCCCGCTCGATCAAGCGCTGCTGGGCCAATTGCGCCGCATGCGACACGCCCTGGATGCCGAGGCAACGCCCTTTCAGATGAGATGGCCCGTCATTCTGCAGAGGAGCCAAGACCCAAGCAAACTCGCCATCTTCATCGCCTTCCAGGACGACACGCTCGATCAGGAAACAAGGGGATTCGTTCTCGGGCCAGCTGGGTGTGGCACGGTTTTCCGTCTCAGGCGCAGGACCGAAGACGTCCGCACCACGCTGCAAGGTTTCGCGCTGGTCGCGTTCGCGCTCGGCTGCGCGGCGTTGTTGCTCCAGATCCGCTTCAGCGGGGGTCTGCGCGCGCGCCGAAAACACCCCGAGTCCCACCACCAGGGCACAGACGATCCTGCATCCAAAACTGGACACTCGCTTGCGCGTGAACATGCGTTCCTCCCTTTGTATTCTTCAAACACGAGAACCGTGTCAGAAGGAAGGGGCGCCGCACGCGGTAGCCGTCGCCCGTGACGGACATCACGCGCCAAATGGCTGGAGAACGATGTCCGGCAGCCCCGCTGCTTATCCAACACGCTCAGACGCGGGCTGGTGCAACTACGCGGCTGACTGAGACCGGTGGCTTTGCGCCCCTGCCTTTCGGACAGGCGTGCCTCGTTACTTACTTTAGCGCAAATGAAACGCACCGCAGCCAGCCTCGGGGCCATTCCAAGGCCTAAAGCGCGTGACGTACGTACTCCCCAATCGCCAAACAACTCGTCAAACCCGGCGATTCAATGCCGAAGAGGTTAACCAGTCCGGGCACGCCATGGTCGGCTGGTCCCTGAATCACAAAGTCGGCGGCGGCTTCGTCGGGCCCGCTGATCTTGGGGCGCACGCCTGAATAGGCCGGCTGCAGGGCGCCGTCCCGCAAGCCGGGCCAGTAGCGACGGACTTCGGCGTAGAAGGACTCACCACGCGCGGGGTCGACGGTGTAGTCGATCTGGTCTGCGGAGACGACGGACAGCCACTCGGCATCCGGCCCGAAGCGCGCCTGCCCCCCCAGGTCCAGCGTGAGGTGCACGCCCAGGCCGCCACCTTCGGGCATGGGGTAGATGAGGCGGGAGAACGGCGCGCGCCCGGCAAGAGAGAAGTAGCTGCCCTTGGCGTAATGGGCCGTGGGCACATGCCGCGGGTTCAGCCCTTGGATCTGGCGGACCAGCGCAGGCGCGCTCAAGCCGGCTGCGTTGACGAAGGTTCGGGCCAGCAGCCGGGTGCTGCTGCCCGATGCGCCGTCCACCGCTTCGATCTCGATGCCCTCTGGCATCACGGTGGCGCGCGTCACCGGCGTGTTGAACACCACCTGCCCGCCCACGTTCTCCAGATCACCCTGCAAGGCCAGCATGAGGCCGTGGCTGTCGATGATGCCGGTGCTGGGTGAGTGCAAGGCAGCGACGCATTGCAGCGCGGGCTCCAGGGCCTGGGCCTCGTCGCGGCTCAACCATTGCAAATCATGGACCCCATTGGCCGCCGCCTGGGCCGCGATGGCCTGTAGCTTGGGCATTTGCGCCTCGTGGGTGGCCACCAGCAACTTGCCGCAGCGGCGGTGGCTCACACCGCGCTCGGCGCAGTAGGCGTAGAGCATGTCGCGCCCCTGCACGCAAAGGCGCGCCTTGAGCGTGCCCGTCGGGTAATAGAGGCCGGCGTGGATGACTTCGCTGTTGCGGGAGCTGGTGCCCGTGCCGATGGCCGACGCAGCCTCCAGCACCAGCACCTCACGCCCGCTCAGCGCCAGGGCACGGGCGACGGCCAAGCCGACCACGCCCGCACCGGCGACGACAACATCAACTTGTTCTGTGGTCTGATCCATGCGCCGAGCATAGTGCAGACGGGTGAGCAAACCGTATGTCCACCGAAGCGGGACTTACCCTTTCTTGCCGATCTCCGCCTCGTCCCCGCCGCCCAGCGCCTTGTACAGCTGCGCGGCCGCCGACCACATGCTGCGGCGCACCTGGATCAGGTTTTGCTGCACGGCGAAGAGCTGACGTTGCGCGTCCAGCACTTCGAGGAAGCTGCCCACGCCCTGGGCGTAGCGGGCCTCGGCGATGACCGTGGCGCGCTGCTGGGAACGCTCCTGGGCTTCCACCGCCTGCAGTTGCGCGGCCAGCTGATCGCGCGCCACAAGCTGGTCCGCCACTTCACGGAAGGCCTGCTGGAGGGTCTTTTCGTACTCGGCAATGGCGATGTCCTTGCGCACCGTGGCCAGGTCCAGATTGGCCTTGTTGCGCCCGCCCTGGAAGATCGGCAGGCTGATCGTGGGCGTGAAGCTCCAGGCCTCCGAACCGCTCTTGAACAGGCCGTCGATCTCGCGGCTGGCAAAACCGGTGGAACCGGTGAATCCGATGCGTGGGAAGAAGGCGGCACGCGCCGCGCCAATGTTGGCGTTGGCCGCCAGCAGGCGCTGCTCGGCCGCGCGCACGTCGGGACGGCGCAGCAGCACTTGCGAGGGCAGCTCGGCCTGCTGGTTCAAGTCGATGCCCTGTCCGGCCAGGGAACGCCCCGGCGGCAGATTGTCCTGCGCAGCGCCGACCAAGGTCGACAGGTAGTTGCGCGCGGCGGACTGCTGCCGCGTGAGCGAGGCCACTTCGGCGCGCGCGCCTTCGTAGGCTGCATCGGCCTGCAGGTAATCCAGATCACCGGCCAGACCGCCCTTGCGACGCTGGTCGACCAGCTCGCGGGTCTGCGCGCGGGTCTTGAGCGTGGCCTGGGCCAGTTGCAGTCGCTCGCTGGCCTCGGCCAGCGCCAGGTAGGCATCTGCCACGTTCGCGATCAGGGACAGACGGAAGCTGCGCTCTGCCTCCTCGGTCGCCAGGTAGCTGGCCTTGGCCGCATCGCTGAGACTGGCCACCCGGCCCCAGAAGTCCAGCTCAAATGAGGGAATGGCAACGTTGACATCGGCACGCTGCCCGATGACCGAACTGCCCGTGGCGGACAGGTCCCCCGGCGTGCGGCTGCGCGCCACGCTGCCACCCGCGTTGAGGCTGGGCAAGCGGTCGGCGCGCTGGATGCCATAGAGCGCCTGTGCCTCGAGCACCCGGGCGGTGGCGATGCGCATGTCGCGGTTGTTCACCTGCGCCAGCTGTATCAAAGCGCGCAGGCGCTCATCGGGAAAGAAGCTCTGCCAGGCCACGGGCTTGGCAGCCACGGTGCGGGCATCCACCTGGATTTCGGCGGGCCAGACTTCAGGCACGGAGAGCGCCGGACGCTCGTAACGCGGCGCCATGACCGAGCAAGCGGAGAGCAAGGCGGCCACGGCGACCAGGGACAGGGAACGCAGCATGAAGGGCATGTTCTGAGAAGGTGGATTCGAGGAGGCAGACGGCTGCACACCGCACGCGCCTTGTGGCAACTTAGTCATGACGTGCCTCCACTTCCAACGCCGGCAGGCCATCAGCGGCTTTGCCACCGTCCCGACCGCGGGCGGGGAACAGCCGGCTCACCGTCAGGTAGAACACCGGCACCAGGAAGATGGCCAGCACGGTGGCCGCGATCATCCCGCCCATGACGCCGGTGCCGATGGCATGGCGGCTCTGGGCGCCGGCACCGGTGGAGATGGCCAGGGGCAGCACGCCCACGATGAAGGCGATCGAGGTCATCAGAATGGGCCGCAGACGCAGACGACAGGCTTCGATGATGGCCTCTTTCAAGGCCATGCCCTGGTCTTGCAGGCTGCGCGCAAACTCGATGATCAGGATGGCGTTCTTGGACGACAGACCGATGGTCGCGACCAGGCCCACCTTGAAGTAGACGTCGTTCGGCAGGCCGCGCAGCAGCACCGCCAGCAAGGCACCGAACACACCCAACGGCACCACCAGCAGCACGGAGAAAGGAATGGACCAGCTCTCGTACAAGGCCGCCAGGCAAAGGAACACCACGATCAGTGAGATGGCGAACAGCATGGGCGCTTGCGCACCCGACAGGCTTTCCTCGAACGAGGTGCCCGACCAGGAATACCCGACGCCAGCCGGCAATTGGGCGGCTACCGCCCCCATCGCGGCCATGGCCTGGCCCGTGCTGTGCCCCGGTGCGGGATTGCCAGTGAGCTTGACCGCCGGCACGCCGTTGTAGCGGTCCAGCTTGGGTGCGCCCACCATCCACAGCGGCTTGACCACCTCGGCCAGGGAGACCATGCCGCCCGTGCGGTTGCGCACCTGCACGCGCAACATGGCTTCGGGACTGGTACGCACGGAGGGATCGGCCTGCATCTGCACGCGCAGAACCCGGCCGTTGCGTTCGAAGTCGTTGATGTAAGCCGTGCCGAACAAGGTCTGCAGCGTGTCGTTGAGCGTTGCGATGTCCACGCCCAGGGTTTGGGCCTTCTCGCGGTCAATCTCCAGCAGCAATTGCGGTCCGGCTGGCATGCCGTCCATGCGCACGCCGGCGAGCGCCGGGTTCTGCGCGGCCGCCTGCAAGGCCAAGGCCTGTGCCTGGGCGAGCTTTTCGCGGCCCAGCCCGCCGCGATCCTGCAGGCGGAAGTCAAAACCACCCACGGCCGCCAGTTCAGGAATCGGAGGTGGATTGATGCTGAAGATGAAGGCCTGCTTGAGCATGAACAGGGCCCCGTTGGCGCGCTGCACCACGGCCTTGACGCTATTTTTCTCGTCCGGACGCAGATCCCAGTCCTTCAGCCGCACGAAAAGCAGGCCTGCGTTCTGGCCGCGCCCGAAGAAGGAGAAGCCCACGATACCGATCGCGTGCTCCACTTCGGGCTGGCTCAGGAAGAACTTTTCCGCCTCTTCCATCACGGCCACCGTGCGCTCCTGCGTGGCGCCGGGCGGCAACTGCACCATGGTGATGAAGTAGCCCTGGTCTTCCTCGGGCAGGAAGCTGCCCGGCAGCTTGGCGAACATCAAGACGGCGGCGGCGACGATGGCGCCGTAGACCACCAGCCAGCGCCCGGGCTTGCCCAGCAGCTTGCGCACCGCGCCAACATACCGCTGTGTGGCAGCGAGGAAGGTACGGTTGAACCAGCCGAAGAAGCCCGTGCTGGGCAAGGCGTGACCGGTCGGGTCATGCTTGAGCAGGGTGGCGCACAACGCCGGCGTGAGCGTCAGCGCCATCAGCGCCGAGAACAGCATGGTCAACACCAGGGTCACGGCGAACTGGCGGTAGATGGCGCCCACCGAACCCGAGAAGAAAGCCATGGGCACGAACACTGCCGACAGCACCACGGTGATGCCGATGATGGCGCCGACGATCTGGTCCATGGCTTTGGCTGTCGCCTCGCGTGGCGGCAGATGCTCCTCTTCCATGATGCGTTCGACGTTCTCCACCACCACGATGGCATCGTCGACGACGATGCCGATGGCCAGCACCATCGCGAACAGCGTGAGCACGTTGATGGAATAACCCAGCACATAGAGCCCCAGCGCCGCGCCGACCAGCGAGATCGGCACCACGATGGTCGGGATCAGCGTGGCGCGCCAGTTCTCCAGGAACAGGTACATCACGATGAACACCAGCACCACGGCCTCGATCAGGGTCTTGATCACTTCCTGGATTGAGACATCGATGAAGGGTGTGGTGTCATAAGGCACTTCCCAGGTCATGCCCTGGGGCAGAAAGCGCCCGAGATCCTCCATGCGCGCGCGCACAGCCTTGGCCGTGGCCATGGCGTTCGCGCCCGGCGCAACCTTGATGCCCACGCCTGCGGCCGACTTGCCATCGATGCGCGCAAAGACGGAATAGTCCTGCGCGCCGAGTTCCACCCGCGCGACGTCACGCACGCGCACCAGGGAACCGTCCGACTGCGCACGCACCACCACGTCGCCGAATTCCTTCGGCGTGCTCAGGCGGCCACGCGTGATGACCGATGCAGCGTATTCCATCCCTGCGGGCGCCGGCGGTTGGTTCACCTCGCCCACGGCCAGCAGCACGTTCTGCGCGCGCACGGCGGCAATCACCTCGCTCGGGCTGAGCTTGTAGGAGGCCAGCTTGTCCGGGTCCACCCACAGGCGTATGGAGTATTCCGAACCGAACATCTGGGCTTCGCCCACGCCCGGCACGCGGCGGATTTCATCCAGTACATTGCTGGCCGCGTAGCTGGCGAGGTCCACACTGCTGCGACTGCCATCGGGCGAGTACAGCATGATGAACATCAGGTAGTTGCGCCGGGTCTTGGTGACGTTCACCCCGAGGCGTTTCACCTCATCGGGCAGTCGCGCCTCCACCCGCTTGATGCGGTTCTGGGCCTCGACCGAGGCCACTTCGATGTCGGTGCCGGTCTGGAAAGTCAGGTTGATGGTGCCGGTGCTCTGCTCGGAGGACGAATCCATGTAGAGCAAGCCCTCGATGCCGTTCATCTCCTGCTCGATCAGGGACACCACGGTGTTTTCGACCACCTGGGCCGAGGCACCGGGATAGGTCACGCTGATGGCCAGCGCGGGCGGCGCGACCTCGGGATACTGGGATACGGGCAGCTCGCGCAGCGCCAATGCGCCAGCCATGATGATCACCAGCGCCAGCACCCAGGCGAAGACCGGTCGATTGACGAAAAAACGGGCCATGTCGGTTTCCTTGTTATGTGCTCTGCTTTTGCGTGCGTGGGCTCAGGAGCGCTCAGCGGCTCTGACCCTGGCCGGACGCGGCCCCGTTCGGCCCTTGCGCCGTTGCGGCGGCGGCCGGGGCCGGATTCCAGATCACCGGCTTGACCGTGCTGCCGGGCGGGGCCTTCATGTGGCCTTCCACCATGACCTGCTCACCACCGGCGAGGCCACCAGTCACCGTCCATGTGCTGCCACTCATGCCACCCAGCTGCACGGGACGCGGTGCCACCTTGCCATCTGCGCCCACCACCATGACGATGGCGCCCCCTTGCGTCAGCATCACCGCGCGCTGCGGCAGGGTGATGAGCTGGTTAGATCGCGCCTGCGGATAGCGCACGCGCACGAACATGCCAGGCAGCAGTTCCTTCTTGGGATTGGGGAACTCAGCGCGCATGGACACCGAGCCTGTGTTCGGGTCGACGGCCAGGTCCGAGAACAGCAGCTTGCCCGGCAGCGCATAGGTACTGCCGTTCTCCAGCACCAGCTCCATGCGGCGAGTCTCCGCCTCTTTCCAGCGTCCGCTGTTGATAGCCTCACGCAGGGCCAGCAACTCGGCGCTGCTCTGGGTGAAGTTCACATAGATCGGATCGATCTGCTCGATGGTGGCCAGTTGTGTGGCCTCGCCCCGCCCGACCAGTGCACCTTCGGTGACCAGGGAACGACCGATGCGCCCCGAAATCGCGGCAGGCACCGTGGTGTTTTCCAGGTCCATCTCCGCACGTGCCAGCGCGGCTTCGGCCTGGCGCAGACGGGCTTCGGCGCTGTCCAGTTCCTGCTGGCTCACGGCCTTGATCTCCACCAGCGGTCGATAGCGATTGACCACGGCCTGCGCCGCGATCAGATCCGCCTTGGCCGCGGCGAAGGTAGTCTTGTAGGTACGTGCGTCAATGCGGTACAGGGGCATGCCGGCCTTGACCTCGGAGCCTTCGTTGAACAGCCGCTCCTCGACGATGCCTTCCACGCGGGCACGGACCTCCGCCGTACGCCAGGCTTGCAGGCGTCCAGGCAGCTCCTTGGTCAACAGGGCCTCGCCGGGACTGGCGATCACCACGGACACTTCCATCGGTGGCATGGCCGGCGGCCCACCCGCGCCAGCACCTGCGGTGGCTTCGGATTTGCCGCAGGCGGCCAGGAACACGGGCAGGGAGATGGCCAGCACCAGGGCCAGCGCGCGCGGCATCGAAGAAGGCGCGGAAAGACGGAAGGCAGGGGCGTTCATGGAGAGTCCTTCGTTACGGATGAATGGGGGAATCAAGGAGTGCGGCTTTCGCGTCGGGGGCGAAGGCACGCATGAAAACGTCAACGATCTGCGAGGGAGAGAGTTGCGACTCGTGCAGGGGTTTGCCCATCAGACGGCCGCGGTGCACGCCCGTCAGGAGACTGATCAACACCTCGGCCGCGAACTCGGCGGGTTCCGCCCGCAGTTCCCCGCGTTCCATGCCCGCCTGCAGCAGGCGGATCAAGCGGTTCTGAGCCACTTGCCAAGACTCGTGCATCGTGTGCGCCAATTCGGGAAAACGCTGCAGCTCGGACATCATCACCCGGTGAAAAGCCAGGCCTTCCTCGCTCAAAACGCGGCTCTCGAAGGCGTCGACGAAACGCTGAACGTCTAGGCGCACGGACCCTGAGCTGCTGGCCGCGTCGACGACAAGCAAGGTGCACATTCCGGTGAACGCCTCACGAAACAGCTCTTCCTTGCTGCCAAAGTGGTGGTAGAGGGTCTGCTTGACGACACCGGCCCGGCGCGCGATGTCGTCGACACTGGCGGCGTAGCCTTTTTCGCTGAAAGTATCCAGCGCGGCTTCCAGGATGCGCACGCGCGTATCGGCTCGGGTTTCTTCGGACATGCCCAAATCATACTGGACGGTCCAGTCTAGTTTGGATTGGACTGGCAAGTCCATTTCAGTATGAGGGAGACCCCCCCACCAAACGGAAAATATTTTCTGCTCGCGCCAATGCAAAAGGCCACAACCGAAGTTGTGGCCCTTTGCATTGTTGGTGGGCGATACATGGATCGAACATGTGACCCCTGCAGTGTGAATGCAGTGCTCTACCGCTGAGCTAATCGCCCTTGATTCTTGCGCCGCAACCATCAACATGAATCCGCGAGGAATTCAACCGAGGGTTTACGACGACTTGCGCAACAAAAATATCGGCTTGCGCTCTCAAGAGACCATGATTATGCCACAAGTTCAGTGGCTTTCAGAGGCCTACACAGGCAAGGCAAGCTGGCGCCAAACGGTCTTGCCGCCGCAGGCCTTATCGATCTGCGTGAGCACGTCATCGTGCGCGGCCAATTCCTGCTCGGAAGCGCGCAACACCGGCAGATCAAAGCGCGACAGATCGATGCGCTCGAACCCCGTACCCGTCTGCTGCTCGGCGTCACCCGCGTCGATCAGCAAGGCGTCCTGCCCGCGCGTCATGTTGATGTAGACGTCGGCCAGCAATTCGGCGTCGAGCAAGGCACCGTGCAAGGTTCGCCCTGAGTTGTCCACGCCCAGGCGATCGCACAGTGCGTCCAACGAATTGCGCTTGCCCGGATACAGCTCCTTGGCCATGGCCAGGGTGTCGGTCACGCTGCCGACAACGGTGTTGAAGGCCGGTTGGCCAATCAACTCCAACTCCTTGTTCAGGAAGCTGACGTCGAAGGCCGCGTTATGGATGATGATTTCCGCACCTTGCAGGTAGGCCAGGATCTCCTGCACCACCTCGGCGAACTTGGGCTTGTCACGCAAGAACTCGTTGCTGATGCCATGCACCCTCAACGCGTCTTCGTGGCTGTCGCGCCCCGGATTGAAATAGAAATGGAGGTTGTTGCCGCTGAGCTTGCGGTTCAGCAGTTCCACGCAGCCCAGTTCGATGATGCGATCGCCGCCCTCGGCGGACAGGCCCGTGGTTTCGGTATCAAGAACGATTTGACGCATGGACGAAATGATAAGGAACCGGCTCGTTGGCACGCAGGCCGCGACTCAGTGATTTTCCTTGGCGTGGTTGATCGAGTACTTGGGGATCTCCACCACCAGGTTCTCCCGGGCCACGATGGCCTGGCAACTCAGGCGCGACTGCGGGGTCAGGCCCCAGGCGCGGTCCAGCAGATCTTCTTCATTTTCGTCGAGTTCATTGAGCGAGTTGTAGCCCTCGCGCACGATGACGTGGCAAGTCGTGCAGGCGCAACTCATGTCGCAGGCATGCTCGATCGCGATGTGGTTGTCGAGCAGCACCTCGCAGATCGAGTCGCCAGGCTGAGCCTGGATCTCCGCGCCTTCGGGTGCGTATTCGGGATGAGGCAGGACTTTGATGACGGGCATGGAATGAATTCTTTCAGACGATGGGGACGCGGGGCTCAGACCGCCTCGATGTTCTTGCCCGACAGCGCCTTCTGGATGCCGCGGTTCATGCGCAGGGCAGCGAAAGCCTCGGTGCCCTTGGCCAGGGCCTCGGTGGCCGCGTCGATCGCCTTGGCGTCTTCGCTGGTGCGCAGAACCTCCAGCGTTTTCATCAATGCATCCATCGCGCCCCGCTCTTGCGGGGCAAGCAAATCGGCATCGGCCGCAAGCGCGCTGCGCGTGGCCAGCAGCATGCGGTCGGCCTCGACGCGAGCCTCGGCAAGCGCCCTCGCCTGCATGTCCTGCTGGGCGGTGGTGAAGCTCTCCTGCAACATCCGCGCGATCTCGTCGTCGCTCAAGCCGTAGCTGGGTTTGACCTGGATGTTGGCCTCCGCGCCGCTGACCTGCTCACGGGCAGCCACGCTCAGCAATCCATCCGCATCCACCGTGAAGGTCACGCGGATGCGTGCGGCTCCCGCCGCCATGGGCGGAATGCCCCGCAGCGTGAAGCGGGCCAGGCTGCGGCAATCGGCCACCAGATCACGCTCCCCCTGCACCACATGCAGTGCCAGCGCGGTCTGGCCGTCCTGGTAGGTCGTGAAATCCTGGGCCATCGCGGTGGGGATGGTCGTGTTGCGCGGCACGATGCGCTCGACGAGCCCGCCCATGGTTTCTATGCCCAGGGATAACGGAATGACGTCCAGCAGCAGCAGTTCACCATTCGGGTTGTTGCCGGCCAGCTGGTTAGCCTGAATGGCCGCGCCCAGCGCCACGACCTCATCGGGATTGAGGTTGGTGAGCGGCGCCTTGCCGAACAATGCACCGACCATCCGCTGGATGACGGGCATGCGCGTGGAGCCGCCCACCATCACCACGCCCTGCACGTCGCCCACCTGCAACTTCGCATCGCGCAGCGCCTTGCGCACCGCGACCAGGGTGCGCGCGGTCAGGGCGGCGGTGCAGGCCTCGAACTGGTCGCGGTTCAGCGAAAGGTCGACGCTGCCACTGGACAATTCGATCTCAGCGGTCACGATGTCTTCATCCGACAGCGCTTCCTTCGCGGCGCGGGCCTCGGCCAGCAGGTAGGCCCGGTCCTCGGGCGTCTCGGCGCTCAAACCCGTCTCGGCCAGCATGAATGCCGCCAAGGCATGGTCATAGTCGTCTCCCCCAGGGCCGAGTCGCCCCCGGTGGTGATGACTTCGAACACCCCCTGGCTCAGACGCAGGATGGAAATGTCGAAGGTGCCGCCCCCCAGGTCGTAGACGGCATAGATGCCCTCACTGGCGTTGTCGAGACCGTAGGCAATGGCGGCGGCCGTCGGCTCGTTGATCAGCCGCAACACGTCCAGCCCCGCCAGCTGCGCCGCGTCCTTCGTGGCCTGGCGCTGGGCATCGTCGAAATACGCGGGCACGGTGATGACCGCGCCGTGCAGTTCGCTGTCGAAGGTGTCTTCCGCGCGCTGGCGCAGCGTCGCAAGGATCTCCGCACTGACCTCCACCGGGCTCTTTTCGCCCGCGATGGTGCGTATGCGCACCATGCCCGGCGCACCTGCCGCATCATCCCGTCCACCGCCCGTCAGCGTATACGGCAATTTGTCGGGCTCCGGGATGTCCGCCAAGGCGCGCCCCATCAGGCGCTTCACGGAGGCGATGGTGTTGCCAGGATCGTGGATCTGTTGTTCGCGCGCGGCGTGGCCGATCTGGCGGCCCTCCTGCAGGTAACGCACGACCGAAGGCAGGATGACGCGGCCTTCAGCGTCGGGCAGGCATTCGGCGACACCATTGCGCACGGCGGCGACCAGGGAATGCGTGGTGCCCAGGTCGATGCCCACCGCGATGCGGCGCTGGTGCGGATCTGGGGCTTGACCGGGTTCTGAAATTTGCAGCAGGGCCATGTTCTTTTTATGCTTGCTCAGCTTTCCATGCTTTCATAGCGGGCTTCGACGTCCTGGGCAAAACGCTCGATGAACATCAAGGACCGCACCTGCTGGACGGCACCGGCGTGGTCACCCTTTTCGTCCAGCAACCAATCAAAGGAAGACAGTACGCGCGCGCGCGCGGCCCCCACTTCCTCGCTCAGGGCATCTAGAGCATCCAGGTCCTCGGCTTCGTCCAGCGCCTCGCGCCAGGCCATCTGCTGCATCAGGAACTCCGCCGGCATGGCGGTGTTGTCCTCGGCCTTCACGGCAACGCCATTCAGTTCGCAGAGATAGGCCGCCCGCCGCAGCGGATCCTTGAGGCGCTGATAGGCCTCGTTGATGCGCACCGACCATTGCATGGCCAGGCGCTGGGCGCTCGGGCCCTGGGCCGCGAACTTGTCAGGATGGGCCTCGCGCTGGAGGTCTTTCCAGCGCGCGTCGATCGCGACCCGGTCCTGCGCAAACTGCCGCGGCAGGCCGAACAGCTCAAAATCGTCAGACTGAAGAGTAGCCACGCAGGAACTGGTCGCGCGCTCAGACGCGGAACGACTCGCCACAACCGCAACGGTCACGCTCGTTCGGATTGTGGAACTTGAACCCTTCGTTCAGGCCCTCGCGCACGTAGTCAAGTTGGGTGCCGTCGATGTAGGACAGGCTCTTCGGATCGACCAGCACCTTGACGCCTTGGTCCTCGAACACGATGTCCTCGGGCGCGACATCGTCCACGTACTCCAGCTTGTAGGCCAGGCCGGAACAGCCCGTGGTCTTCACGCCCAGGCGCACGCCCACACCCTTGCCGCGCCGGCTCAGGTAGCGACTCACGTGACGGGCAGCGGATTCAGTCAAAGTAACAGCCATATCGATCTTCCTGGTCCCCACCTCGCTTGCTGGATCATCAAGCCGCATCCCCTCGGGGATGCCACCCGAGCGCCCGGGGTGGGCATCATTGTTCAGGCCGCGACCTGCGCGTGCTTCTTGCGGTAGTCGTCCACCGCCGCCTTGATCGCATCCTCGGCCAGGATGGAGCAATGCACCTTCACGGGGGGCAAGGCCAGTTCCTCGGCGATCTGGCTGTTCTTGAGCGCAGCCGCCTGGTCCAGCGTCTTGCCCTTGACCCATTCGGTCACGAGCGAGCTGGAGGCGATCGCGGAACCGCAGCCATACGTCTTGAAACGGGCGTCCTCGATCACCCCGGTGGACGGGTTCACTTTGATCTGCAGCTTCATCACGTCACCGCAGGCGGGGGCACCCACCATGCCGGTGCCGATCGTGTCGTCACCCTTGTCGAAAGAGCCGACGTTGCGCGGGTTTTCGTAGTGGTCGATGACCTTGTCTGAGTAAGCCATATCGTTTCCTTTCTCTCTATATCAGGAACACCGCAGAACCGGCTTTGCCGGGCCGCTGGCGTTGCCTCCTGGAGGGGAAGCAGCACCAGCAGGTCACTGCTGTATCAATGCGCAGCCCACTGGATCGTGCTCAAGTCAACACCGTCCTTGAACATTTCCCACAAGGGGCTCAACTCCCGCAGCTTGGCCACGTTGTGCTTGATGGTGGTGATCGCGTAATCGATTTCCTCGTCGGTCGTGAAACGACCGATGGTCATGCGCAGGCTGCTGTGTGCGAGTTCGTCGCTGCGACCCAGCGCGCGCAGCACATAGCTGGGCTCCAGGCTGGCCGAGGTGCAGGCCGAGCCGGACGACACCGCCAAGCCCTTGATGCCCATGATGAGCGACTCGCCCTCGACGAAATTGAAGCTCATGTTCAGGTTCTGCGGCACGCGACGCTCGAGGTTGCCATTGATGTAGACCTGTTCGATGTCTTTCAGGCCATCGAGCAGGCGCTGCTGCAGACGACGCGCCTTTTCCAGATCCTGGGCCATCTCCAGCTTGGCGATGCGAAAGGCCTCGCCCATGCCCACGATCTGGTGGGTGGGCAGCGTGCCCGAACGCATGCCGCGCTCATGTCCGCCACCGTGCATCTGCGCCTCGATGCGAACGCGCGGCTTGCGCCGCACATACAGGGCGCCAATGCCCTTGGGGCCGTAGGTCTTGTGGGCCGTCATGCTCATCAGGTCGATGGGCAGTTTGCTCATGTCGATCTCGACACGACCCGTGGCCTGGGCAGCGTCCACGTGCAGCAGGATGCCCTTCTCGCGGCACAGCGCGCCGATGGCCGGGATGTCCTGGATCACGCCGATCTCGTTGTTCACGAAAAGCACGCTGATCAGGATGGTGTCGGGCCGGATGGCCGCCTTGAGCGCCTCAAGGTCCAGCAGACCGTCTTCCTTGACGTCCATGTAGGTGACGTCAAAGCCCTGCCGCTCGAGTTCACGCATCGTATCGAGCACGGCCTTGTGCTCGGTCTTGAGGGTGATGAGGTGCTTGCCTTTTTCCTTGTAGAACTGGGCCGCGCCCTTGAGCGCGAGATTGATCGATTCGGTCGCGCCCGAAGTCCAGACGATTTCGCGCGGATCGGCGCCGATCAACTCGGCCACATGACCACGGGCCTTCTCGACGGCCTCTTCCGCCTCCCAACCCCAGGCATGGCTGCGCGAGGCCGGATTGCCGAAGTGCTCACGCAACCAAGGAATCATCGCGTCCACCACGCGCGGGTCCACCGGCGTGGTCGCGCCGTAGTCCATGTAGATAGGGAAATGAGGCGTCATGTCCATGGCTGTGCTCAATGTCTTGTTGTCGCGTAAGTCTCGCTGCCTGATTCAGCAGACCGGTCAGGATTTGAAGGCGTTGCCCAGCGCGAAAACCGAGTTCGGCGCGTTGACGCGCACGGGCTTGACCATGGGCGCCACCGAAATCGCTCGCTTGATGGCGGGCTTGTCTTCCACCACGAGGCCCTTGGCCAGTTGATCGTCCACCAGCTTCTGCAGCGTGACGGAATCCAGGAACTCGACCATGCGGGTGTTCAGCGCCGACCACAGCTCGTGTGTCATGCACCGACCGCCGTCGCTGCCCTGGCAGTTTTCCTTGCCCCCGCACTGGGTGGCATCCAGAGGTTCGTCCACCGACAGAATGATGTCGGCCACGGTAATATCACCGGCCTTGCGCGCCAGGGTGTACCCACCGCCCGGACCGCGGGTGGACTCCACCAGCTCATGGCGGCGCAGCTTGCCGAACAGCTGCTCCAGATAGGACAAAGAGATTTGCTGGCGCTGGCTGATGGCCGCCAGGGTCACGGGGCCATTGCTCTGGCGCAGGGCCAAGTCAATCATGGCAGTGACCGCAAAACGGCCTTTGGTCGTGAGGCGCATGGCAAGCTCCTTTCCGGTCAGGTTTCGCCCTGAGTTCCAAGGGACCCGGACCTGGGGCAAACACCGCCAAAGACCGAGTAAGAGACTCAAGTATACCCGAAAGACCCATTACCTCTCTCGGGTACAGGGTCTTTTCCCGGCCCGGATCGGGCAAGACCCAACCCCCAACCCGTCTGGGCAAGCGCGGATCAGCCCGGCGTACCCGGCAACACGTCCGGAACGGCGGCGCCAAAGGCACGCGCCTTGAGCATGGCCAGCTGGTCGCGTGTCCGAGCGGCCTGCTCGAACTCGAGGTTCTTGGCGTGCTCCATCATTTGCTTTTCCAGCCGCTTGATTTCGCGCGCCACGTCCTTCTCGCTCATGTCCTCCACCTGGGCACGGGCCATGGCCTCTCGTTCGAGGCGCTCCGATTCGCGCCCCGCCTTCTCGCTGTATACGCCATCGATCAGGTCGCGCACCTGCTTGACGATGGCACGCGGCGTGATGTTGTGCTCGGTGTTGTGGGCGATCTGCTTGACACGTCGACGCTCGGTCTCGCCGAGCGCGCGCTTCATGGATTCGGTGACACGATCGGCGTAAAGAATGGCCTTGCCGCGCAGGTTGCGCGCGGCCCGCCCGATGGTCTGGATCAGGCTGCGCTCGGAGCGCAAAAAGCCTTCCTTGTCCGCGTCGAGGATGGCCACCAATGACACCTCGGGAATGTCCAGGCCCTCGCGCAGCAGGTTGATGCCCACCAGCACGTCGAAGGTGCCCAGGCGCAGGTCGCGCAGAATCTCGACACGCTCCACAGTGTCCACGTCGCTATGGAGGTAACGCACCTTGACGCCGTTTTCCGTCAGGTAATCGGTCAACTGCTCGGCCATGCGCTTGGTCAGCACCGTGATCAGCACGCGCTCATGGCGCTCCACGCGCAGGTGGATCTCCTGCAGCACGTCGTCCACCTGGTGCAGAGCCGGACGCACTTCCACCTCCGGATCGATGAGGCCCGTGGGCCGCACCAGTTGCTCGACGACCGCCCCCGTATGGGTCTTTTCCCAGTCGCCCGGCGTGGCGGAGACAAAGATGGCCTGACGCATCTTGGTCTCGAACTCCTCGAACTTGAGCGGGCGGTTGTCCAGCGCCGAAGGCAGGCGAAAGCCGTACTCGACCAGCGTGGTCTTGCGGGCCCGGTCGCCGTTGTACATGCCCCCGAGCTGACCAATCATCACGTGGCTTTCGTCCAGGAACATCAAAGCATCCCGGGGCAGGTAGTCCGTCAGGGTCGGCGGCGGATCACCCGGCTTCGCGCCAGACAGATGCCGCGTGTAATTTTCGATGCCCTTGCAGTGCCCCACTTCGCTCAGCATCTCCAGATCGAAACGGGTGCGCTGCTCCAGGCGTTGTGCCTCGACCAGCTTGCCCGTGCCCACGAATTCCTTCACGCGGTCAACCAATTCGACCTTGATGGTCTCCACCGCCTTGAGCACCTGCTCACGCGGCGTCACGTAGTGACTGCTCGGGTAGACCGTGAAACGTGCGATCTTCTGCTTGATACGGCCGGTGAGCGGATCGAAGAGTTGCAGATTCTCGATTTCGTCGTCGAAGAGTTCGATGCGCAGCGCCAACTCGGAATGCTCCGCGGGAAACACGTCGATGGTGTCGCCCCGAACGCGGAAGGTACCGCGCGAAAATTCCATGTCATTGCGCTGGTACTGCATGCGCACGAGCTGGGCGATCACGTCACGCTGGCTCAGGCGATCGCCGGCACGCAGCGTCAGGATCATCTGGTGGTAATCCTCGGGCTTGCCGATGCCATAGATGGCCGAGACCGTGGCCACGATGACCACGTCGCGCCGTTCCAGTAGGCTCTTGGTGCAAGACAGGCGCATCTGCTCGATGTGCTCGTTGATGGCGCTGTCCTTCTCGATGAACAGGTCGCGCTGCGGCACATAGGCCTCGGGCTGGTAGTAGTCGTAGTAGCTGACGAAGTACTCGACTGCATTGCGCGGAAAGAACTCGCGGAACTCGCTGTAGAGCTGGGCTGCCAGCGTCTTGTTCGGCGCGAAAATGATGGCGGGCCGCCCCAGGCGGGCGATCACATTGGCCATCGTGTAGGTCTTGCCCGAACCCGTCACGCCCAGCAGGGTCTGGAACACCTCACCGTCATTGATGCCCTCGACCAGCTGACGTATGGCTTCGGGCTGATCCCCGACGGCGGATAGGGCTGAAACAGCTCGAATGGCGAGCCGGGAAAGGAAACGAACTGACCCGCCGCGGTCTCAGCCGGCATGGCCGATGCGACCGGTTCGGCGGAATCAAGCGGGGCTGCAGAGGCGGAAGGCGTGGCGGACATGGCGAGGCAGGCGAATAGTGGTCGCCCGGTAAAATCCGGGATTCCATTGAGGAATTGGCGAGAATACGCCATTCCCGAAAGCCACAAACCCTGGTCCACCCTCTCCTCTCTTATCACCCTCTAGGAATCCTATGTCTCTCTTCTCCGCCGTCGAGATGGCGCCGCGCGACCCGATCCTGGGTCTGAACGAACAATACGGCGCCGACGCCAATCCCAACAAGGTCAACCTCGGCGTGGGCGTGTATTACGACGACAACGGCAAACTGCCTTTGCTGCAATGCGTGCAAGCGGCGGAAAAGGCGCTGATGGACAAACCTGCGGCGCGCGGTTACCTGCCGATCGATGGCATCGCGGCCTATGACGCGGCGGTCAAGAGCCTGGTCTTCGGCACCGACAGCGAGCCCGTCAAGGGCGGCCGCGTCGCCACCGTGCAGGGCCTGGGCGGCACCGGCGGCCTGAAGATTGGCGCGGACTTCCTCAAGAAGCTCAACCCCAAGGCCAAGGTGCTGATCTCCGACCCGAGCTGGGAAAACCACCGCGCCCTGTTCACGCAAGCCGGCTTCGAGGTCGCCAGCTATCGCTACTACGACGCGGCCAAGCGCGGCATCGACTTCGACGGCATGCTGGCCGATCTGAAGGCCGCTGCGCCGGGCACCGTCGTCGTGCTGCACGCCTGCTGCCACAACCCCACAGGTTATGACATCACGCCCGCGCAGTGGGATCAGGTGATCGCCGTCGTCAAGGCCGGCCAGCTGACGCCCTTCCTGGACATGGCGTACCAGGGCTTTGGCGCCGGCTTGGCCGAGGACGGCGCGGTGATCGGCAAGTTTGTCGCCGCGGGCCTGCTGTTCTTCGTCTCCACCAGCTTCTCCAAGAGCTTCAGCCTCTATGGCGAACGCGTGGGCGCGCTCTCCGTGCTTTGCGCGAGCAAGGAAGAAACCGATCGCGTGCTCTCGCAGCTCAAGATCATGATCCGCACCAACTACAGCAACCCGCCGACGCACGGTGGTGCGGTGGTGGCCGCGGTGCTGAACAACCCCGAGCTGCGCGCCCTGTGGGAGAAGGAACTGGGCGAGATGCGCCAGCGCATCAAGCTGATGCGCCAGAAGCTGGTGGACGGCCTCAAGGCCGCCGGCGTGAAGCAGGACATGAGCTTCATCACCCAGCAAGTCGGCATGTTCAGCTACTCCGGCCTGACGAAGGAGCAGATGGTGCGCCTGCGCAATGAGTTCGGCGTCTACGGCACGGACACCGGCCGCATGTGCGTGGCCGCGCTCAACAGCAAGAACCTGGACTACGTCTGCAAGGCGATCGCGCAAGTGATCTGAAGCGGACGACAGGCACTTTTCGATCCGAACAAAAAGCCGCCCGAGGGCGGCTTTTTGTTGTCCCGGTTGAATCCGTCATTCAGTCATTCAATCGGCACGCGCGTTCTGCTCGTGGAGGTAGTGCTCGAACTCCTGGACGGGCATGGGCCGCGCGAAGTAATAGCCCTGGGCCTCGTCACAGCCAAAGGCGCGCAAGCGCGACAGCATTTCGTCGGTCTCGACGCCTTCGGCGATCGTAGACAGGCCCAGGCTGCGTGCCATCTGGATGATGGCACGGACGATGGCCGCGTCATCCGCGTCCACCGCCAGGTCACGCACGAAGGAACGGTCGATCTTGAGTTTGTCGATCTCGAAACGCTTGAGGTAGGACAGGCTGGAATACCCCGTGCCGAAATCGTCGATCGAGAAGCGCACCCCCTGCTGCTTGAGTCGCCGCACCGTGGCCAGCACACCTTCGGACTCGTGAATCAGGATGGACTCGGTCAACTCCAGCTCCAGCCATTCGGGAGGCAGCCCAGCGGCCTCCAGCACGGCGATCACGGTCTGCTCGACGTCACCTCGCCTGAACTGGACGGCCGAGAGATTGACCGCCATCACCAGTGAGGGCAAGCCCGCCCGACGCCAGGCGGCAGCCTGGCGGCAGGCTTCGTGCATGACCCAGGCGCCCAGCGGAATGATCAGGCCACTCTCTTCCGCCGCAGGTATGAAACGCATCGGCATCACCATCCCCCGCTCCGGATGGTTCCAGCGGACCAACGCCTCGGCGCCCACCACGCGCCCCGTCGCCAGTTCGATCTGCGGCTGGTAGTGCAGCACGAATTCGGAGCGCTCCAGGGCGTGCCGGAGATCGCTGCGCAAGGCCAATTGCTCGACCGCTTCGACGTTCATCTGCTCGTCAAAGTAGCGATAGGTGTTGCGCCCCGCGTCCTTGGCCCGGTACATGGCCATGTCGGCTTTCTTGAGCAAGGTATCGAAATCACGGCCATCGTCCGGATAGATGGCCACGCCAATTGACACCGACGTCGACAACTCCCGCCCGTCCACGCGTGCCGGTTCGTGCAACCGCTCCAACAGCTTGAGCAGCACGGGGCCCGTGTCGTCGGCGCTCGCGATGCCGGACAGGAGCACGAGGAACTCATCGCCCCCCAGACGGCTGATGGTGTCGCTGTCACGCACGCAGCCGCCCAGACGCTCGGCGATCTGCCGCAGCAGGGCATCCCCCACGCCATGCCCCAAGGAATCGTTGATGGTCTTGAAACCGTCAAGGTCCAGGAAGAGCAGCGCAAGCTTCGCGCCATCGCGGTCCGCCCGGGACTTGGCCTGCACGAACCGATCCTGGACCAGCACCCGGTTGGGCAGGCCGGTCAAGGTGTCGTGGTGCGCCAGGTATTCCATCTGATGCTCCGCCTTCTTGCGCCAGAGGATGAGCTCATTGAAGTCGTCCAGCAGGGACCCCATCTCGTCCTTGCGCTCGATCGGCAAGGGTGCGAAGGGCTCGCGGCCCTCGGTCATGCGCCGGATGCGCGCGCCGGCCGCGTCGATGGGCGCCCACTGCCGCCGCAGGATCTCGTAAAGCGCCAGGGCCACCAGCACCGACAGCAGGAAGGCCGCCAGATAGACCTGCCAGCGCAAGGCGGCGATGGAGGCAAAGGCTTCCTGGGTCGGCACGCCGGCCAGCACCAGCCAGCCGGTGGTCTTCATGCGGCGGCTGACCGAGAACGTCTCCACGCCCTGGGACGTGACCGACACGCCGGGGCCGTCATACCCCTGGTCAAGACGCCGGTCCAGCAAGGGATTCAGGCCCCGGGTCGGAATGGCTTGCATGACCCGGGACTGGTCAGTGGCCGAAACAATGAGATTGTGCTGGGGCGCCAGCACTACGAAATGGCCCGATTCGCCCAGTTTGATCGACTCCAACTTGCCGAACAAATGGCTGTCCCCTGGGTACATGGCTGCGGCCAGCACCCCCACCGTGCGACCCGCGGCGTTCTTCAAGGGTTCGGTCATGAACACGATCGGCCTCTGGGCCACTTGCCCCAGGCGCGGCTCGCTGATGACCGGCTCACCGGTTCGCATGGTCTGCAGGAAATAGGAGCTGGTGGTGATCAGGCCGCCCAATCGACCCGGCAAGGGAATCTGCTCACCGACGATGACCCCGTCGGCGTTGGCAGCGAACACGCCGGTCGGGAAGATGCTCAAGGGCATCCTCTTTTGCTGAAGATAGGCTGACAAGGCCGACGGCGAAGTCAGCAGCGCAGGCGTGATGCCCGCCGCGATGAGCGCCATGCTGTCCTGGCGCAACTGGATCTTGCTGTCCAGATCGGTGGACACGTACTCCACGGTCGTGGACAGCTGAGCCGCCAGCATCTGCTCGAGCTCGCTCTGCATCACGCCCGTCACCCGCACTGCCAGCAACCAGAGCCCGGAGACCACCAGCGGCAAAATCGTCAGCAGGAGCCGGGCCTTGAGACTCAGGTGTTTGAAGAGGTGGGCCATGGTCGCCATCCGGTTCCTCTGATCTTATACGGCAGGAAAGCCGGTTTTGACTCTGTCGCAACCCCTTACAACCGGGCGTGCGCCCGGTTTGCGCGTTTCACGCGCCCCGACTCCAGATCACCGAGCGCATGGAAATCGAAGCCATTTGGATCCCCACGTTGAAGAACTCGACCCTGTCTCGCTGCGCGTCGGCGGCACCTGCCGCGTACAACAAAGGCAGAAAGTGTTCATGCGTGGGATGGGAGAGACGGGCGGCGTCGCCCAAGTGCTGGAAATCCGCCAAGTCGGCCAGCTCACCGGCCTCGATGCGGCGGGTGATTTCTGCGTCAAAGGTTCGGGCCCAGTCGTAGGCCGCGCTGTCGTCCGACGCGCCCCAGCGGGCCGCCCGCAGGTTGTGCACGATGTTGCCGCTGCCCACAATCAGCACGCCATGCTCGCGCAAGGCAGCCAGCCGCGTGCCGAGGGCGAAATGGTCCGCCGGTGAACGGTGGTAGTCCATGCTGAGCTGAATCATGGGAATGTCGGCGGCGGGAAACATGGGCTTGAGCACGCCCCAACTGCCATGATCAAAACCCCAGCCTTGTTCCCCCATGCCCTCGTCCAGGGCCACGCCCCAGTCCTCGCCCAGCCATTGCGCGATGGCACGCGCAGCCTCGGGCGCGCCGGGCGCCGGGTACTGCTGCGCGAACAGCTCGGCCGGGAAGCCGCCGAAATCGTGGATGGTGCGCGGTCGGGCTTGCCCGGTCAGCCACCAGTCATGCGACAACCAGTGCGCCGAGATGCAGAGAATGAGCCGTGGCCGCGGCCAGCGGCCGCCCTCGCCAAAAGCTGCGCCCAGAGCCTGCCAGCTGCGGCGGTAGCTGTTGTCCTCGATGGCGTTCATCGGGCTGCCGTGGCCGATGAAGAGCACGGGCATGGGGACATCGCTGGGCGACGCCGCAAGGCCTGGGATGGCGGTGGACATGGTGTTCAGGGTTCCCAACTGTTATATTGCACCGCAGCATACCCAAAAGCGCCAGTTCGGCGCAGGAGTGGTCTTTATGCTCTACCAACTCTACGAAGCCCAGCGCTCCTTGATGGAGCCTTTCGCCGATCTGGCCAATGTGATGGCCCGGAGCTTCAACAACCCCCTGGTGCCCCTGGCCCACCTGCCGCAGGCCCAGCGCCTCGCGGCCGGATACGCGCTCCTGCACCGCCTGGGCAAGGACTATGAAAAGCCCGAGTTCGGCATCCGCACCGTGCCGGTGGATGGCGTGGACGTGGCCATCCACGAGCGCGTGGAAATGGAACTGCCCTTCTGCCAGTTGCGCCGCTTCAAACGTTTCTCGGACGACACGGCCACCCTGTCCAAGTTGAAGGGGCAGCCCGTCGTGCTGATCGTCGCGCCGCTGTCCGGCCACTATGCGACGCTGCTGCGCGACACCGTGCGCACCATGCTGCGGGATCACAAGGTCTACATCACCGATTGGAAGAATGCGCGCACCGTGCCGCTGTCCGAAGGTGAGTTCCATCTGGACGACTACGTCAATTACGTGCAGACCTTCATCCGTTACCTGCAATCCGGCTACGGCAACTGCCACATCATGAGCGTCTGCCAACCCACGGTGCCGGTGCTGGCCGCAGTGTCCTTGATGGCCAGCAAGGGCGAACAACTGCCGCTGTCCATGACCATGATGGGCGGGCCGATTGACGCGCGCAAATCGCCCACCGCCGTCAACAACCTGGCGATGAACAAGAGCCACGCTTGGTTCGAGAACAACGTGATCTACCGCGTGCCCAGCAGCTTCCCCGGCGCGGGACGGCGCGTGTACCCGGGCTTTCTGCAGCACGCGGGTTTCGTGGCCATGAACCCCGAGCACCACGCCAAGAGCCACTATGACTATTTCGAGCACCTGCTCAAGGGCGACGATGCCAGCGCCGAGGCCCACCGCGCCTTCTATGACGAATACAACGCCGTGCTCGACATGGACGCGGATTACTACCTTGAAACCATCCAGACCGTGTTCCAGGATTTCAAGCTGGTGAACGGAAGCTGGGACCTGCGGGACGGCGATGGGCAGATCCGGCGGGTGCGCCCGCAGGACATCCGGGACACGGCCCTGCTGTCGGTGGAGGGGGAGCTGGACGACATCTCCGGCGCGGGCCAGACCCAGGCCGTGCACGGCCTGTGCACCGGCGTGCCCGAAGCCAACAAACACCACTACGAAGCCCAGGGCGCGGGGCACTACGGCATCTTCTCGGGCCGACGCTGGCGCGACAAGGTTTACCCCACCGTGCGTGATTTCATCCTCGCCCACAACAGCCTAGCCAAGCCGTCCAAGGGCCGAGCCGCGCCAAAAGCCGAAAAATCCAATACCTGAGATGGCCCCCAGGCCGGGCGCCCCGTCGCTGCAGGCCCGTGCCACGCCCTCGATAATCGGCGCCATGGTTGCCCGCATCGCCCAAGTCCTGGCCCACAAGATCCTCGACGCCCTGCCACAGACCCAGTGCCAACGCTGCGGCTACCCGGACTGCGCGGCCTACGCGCAAGCCATCGCCAGTGAAGGCGAGGCCATCAACCGCTGTCCACCTGGTGGCAGCGAAGGAGTGGCACGGCTCGCGGCCTTGACCGGACAAGCCGTGTTGCCGCTGGACCCGGTCTGCGGCAGCGAAGGCCCGATGACGGTGGCCGTGATCGACGAGGACTGGTGCATCGGCTGCACGCTCTGCCTCAAGGCCTGCCCGACCGACGCCATCCTCGGCGGCAACAAGCGCATGCACACCGTCATCGCGAACCACTGCACGGGCTGTGAGCTGTGCATTCCGGTCTGTCCGGTGGACTGCATCCACATGGACCCGGTGGGCGAGGCTGAAACGCAGCAGCGCACCGGCTGGGCCGCCTGGACGCAGGAACAAGCGACCACGGCACGCCAGCGCTATGACTTCCACCAGATGCGCATGCGGCGTGAGGCGCGCGAGAACGACGAACGACTGGCCGCCAAGGCCCGTGCCAAGCTGGCCGACCTGCCCGCACACAGTCTGCTCACCGACCCCGCCCAGCTGGAACGCAAGCGTGCCCTGATCGAAGCCGCCCTGGCGGCGGCCGCTCGGCGAGCCCAGGCCGCGCACCCGTCACACGAAGACGAAGCGCACCGACCCGATGCGCCAACCCAGGCATGAAATACCTGGTGCGCCTGGGCCCCTGGGCCGCGTTGCTGGCCCTGTCTGCCCTGCTCGTGGCCCCGCTGGAGCTGGCCAGGCTGCCCGCGGGTTTTCTGCTGGGTCCCATGCTCGCCGGAATCCTGATCCGGAACCTGAGCCTGGGCCCACGTGCCGCAGCTGCGTCAGAGGCACCCCGCCCGCAGTCGCCACGCGGCCCCCAGATCCCCCTGCTGGGCGTGAACCTGGCACAGGCCGTCGTCGGCCTCTTGATCGCGCGCACCGTCACGCCCGAGATCATCCGCACGGTGCTGGACCACTGGCCTCTGTTCCTCGGCTTCACGCTGTCCACGCTGCTGTTTTCGGCGCTGCTGGGCTGGTGGTTCACCCGGCTGCGCCTGGTGCCAGGCACCACGGCGATCTGGGGCTTGTTGCCCGGCGGCGCGGGGGCCGTGGTGCTGATGGCCGGCGAGTACGGTGCCGACGCCCGCATCGTCGCCTTCATGCAGTACTTGCGCGTGCTGGTCGTCACGGTACTGGCTTCGCTGATCGCCGGGTGGTCCGCGCACCCGTCCTCCTCGCCGGTCGTGGCCAATGATTGGTTTCCACCGCTTGCGACGCCAGGCTTCATGCAGACCGCGGCCTTGATCGTCGCGGCCATCGCCATCGGCCGGTTCTCACGCATCGCCAACGGCACGATGCTCGTGGCCATGGTCGCGGGTGCCATGCTCCACGACACGGGCCTGATGCACATCGAACTGCCCCCCTGGCTGCTGGCGACAAGTTTCACCGCGCTGGGCTGGAGCATCGGCCTGCGTTTCACGCGCGAGGTGCTGGGCAGCGCCCGGCGGGTATTGCCCGCAACGGTGTTGTGCATCGTGGTCCTGATCGCGGCCTGCGGCCTGCTGGGCTGGCTGATGGCCCACCTGCTCGGCACCGACCCGCTCACGGCTTACCTCGCGACCAGCCCGGGCGGCGCGGACTCGGTGGCCGTCATCGCGGCCTCATCCCCGGTGAACGCGCCCCTGGTCATGGCCTTCCAGACCGCGCGCCTGTTCGCCGTGATCGCAGTCGGGCCGGCGATGTCGCGCTACATTGCGACCCGTTTGGCGCCGGTTCGTCCCCCCCTCCCTTCCAATTGACCGGATGCCCACCACCACCACCCTGCTGCTCTTTTTCAGCTCGTCCCTGCTGCTGGCGCTGACCCCCGGCCCCACCATGCTGCTGACCCTGTCGAACGGCGCCACCGCGGGCATGCGCATCGCCGCTTTCGGCATGCTGGGCGCCAACCTGGGCGCCGGCCTGCTGATCACCGCGACGGCGTTGGGTCTGGGCGGACTGCTGGCAGCCTCCGAAGCCTGGTTCAACGCCTTGCGTGGCCTGGGCGTGCTCTACCTGTGCTGGATGGGCTGGCAGCTGTGGCGCGCCACGCCCCGGGCGCTGGAAGACCGCTGGGCACCGGCGACCGGTCCGGCGGCACAGCAGGCCCTGCGCCCGTCGACCCCGAGCGCCAAGTCAACAACCGGCGTCACCCCGACACCTCGCGCGGCCTTTCTGCGCAGCTTCAATGTCGCCATCTCCAACCCAAAGACGCTGCTGTTTTTTGGCGCTTTCCTGCCGCAGTTCGTTGATCCCTCGGCGCCACAGGCACCGCAGTACCTGCTGCTCGGCCTGATCTTTCTCGGGCTGGACACGCTGGTGATGCTGGCCTATGCCAGCGCGGGTCGTCAGTTCGTGCGAGTGCTGACGCAGCGAGGTGTGACGCTGCTCAACCGCGCCTGCGCGGTGGGCATGTGGCTGCTGGCGTCGGTGTTGGCCTTGTACCGTCGCAGCTGAACGCGGCGGTCCGCCGTGCCTTGGCGAGGCGTCGCGGCAGCTGGCCTTAAGTGGCGACCAATTCCTTGTAGACGCCGCAACCGACGTAAAGGTCATCCACCCGCTGGACATAGGACATCTTGGTCTGCACCCTGCCGGTCACCGGGTTGGTGATGTCGTACTCTACCCAGCCTGGTTCGCGTTCAGCCTGGCTTACGATGGCTTCCAGCAACCCCTGGCCGTCCACACCCGGAATATCCTGCACCCGCGTGCCGACCTTGGCCTGGTTGCCACCGAAGGCGACATAGTGCCCCTGACGGTCCAGGGCGAAGACGTACATGTCCCGGTCGTGGAAGCCTCGGCTCGGATTGGGGTCGGAGGCCGTGAGACCACGGGGATAGGCTTCGCGCGTGACCTGCTGACGGAAGGCCACGGCGCGCCGCACCAGGGTCAGGGCCTCGTCCGCCGTGCCCTGCTGCAGACGGAAGCTCGCCACCGCCTCCGCCAGCGTGGAAGCCCGCTCGCCCAGCTTCACGGCCTGCTCGACCGCGTGCTCCACCATGGACACGTTGCGCTGGGTGATCTCATCAAGCTGCTGGATGGCCGCCGTGATCTGGGACAGGGAACTGCTCTGCGCGACGCTGGAAGCCGAAATCTCATTCATGCGGTCAGAAACGCCCCGGATGCCCTCCACGATGCGCCCGATGTCGCCTCCCATGGCGCGGATCTGCGCCACGCTCTCACCGACCTGCCCGGCCGAGGACAGAATCAGCGCGCGAATCTCCTTGGCGGCGTCGGACGAACGCTGGGCCAGCGTGCGCACTTCAGTGGCGACCACCGCGAAGCCACGCCCTGCTTCGCCAGCACGCGCCGCCTCCACCGCCGCGTTCAAGGCCAGGATATTGGTCTGGAAGGCAATACCGTCGATCACGCCGATGATTTCATTCATGCGCTGCGCGCTGCCCTGGCTGGCCTCCACCGTGTGCACCACCCCAGTCATGGCCTGCGCACCGCCCTCGGCCACGCCGCGGACATCGGCGGCCTGGGCCGTGGCCTGCTGCGTGGCGACCGCGTTGCCCTGCACGGAAGCCGCCACTTCCTGCACGCTGCTGGCGGTCTCCTCGAGGTTGGCGGCCTGCTGTTCGGTGCGCTCGGACAGCTCGCGGCTGCTGTAGGCCAGGCTCTGGCCCGCCTGTGCCACGAGTGCTGAATTGCTGCGGATGCGCGCCACCATGGCCGAAAGGCTGTTCACCATGCCCCGGACCGCACGGTCCAGGGCCGCTACTTCATCACGCCCTTGCGCGGCGCCCAGGGTCCGGGTCACGCCACGCAGATCGCCCTGTGATGCCTGCTCCATCAGGCGCACGACGCGCCGCATGTCCGCGCTCAGACTCAGATGGAAAGATGCCATCAGGTAGAGCACCACCGCGCCCGCGAGCACGCTGCCTTCCCAGGCCCAGACCGTGCCCGCGCCGAGCCAGGGTGCCAGCACCGCGAGCAGCATGAACAGCAGCAAGAGCAGGAACTTGCCCAGCAAGGGCAGTCGTCGCATCAAGCGCACGCCGGGAGAAAAGAAGAATCGCACAGATCTTGTCCTGAGAGGGATGAGAAGACTTCCGTGCGCGATGGCATGCACCAAGGCACAGCCTCCTTGCGCCACCGGCTAGAACGATTGCAAATATCAGAAATACCGCGAGGGGCAGTATAGGTCGCAGCCTCCGCCTGAACGCCACGGGTTTGCCCCTAAGCAGCGCGCCGTGCCCGCGATGGCGGGCCACGGCGTGTCAGGCTCGATCAACCCAGCGCAGCGATCACGTCCGCAGGGGCCTGCACGAGTTCGATCAGCACACCTTCGCCCGCGATCGGAAACGCCTCGTTGCCCTTGGGGTGCAAAAAGCAGATGTCATGGCCGGCCGCTCCCTTGCGGATGCCACCGGGCGCGAAGCGCACGCCCTGCTCCGTCAGCCATGCGTAAGCTGTTGGAAGATCGTCCACCCACAAGCCCACGTGATTGAGTGGCGTGGCATGGACGGCAGGTTTCTTGTCGGGATCCAGGGGCTGCATCAGATCGACCTCCACCGCGTTCGGACCACGGCCGATGGTGCAGATGTCCTCGTCCACGTTCTCGCGCTCGCTCCTGAAACTGCCAGTCACCGGCACACCCAGCATCTCGACCCAGAGCGTGCGCAGGCGCGCCTTGTCCAGGCCGCCGATGGCGATCTGCTGCACGCCGAGGATCTTGAAGGGACGCTCGCTCATGGTGTTTCCTCCATCGGGGTCGGTTTGGAGCGCTCCGCGGATCGGCGCCGAATGCTCAGGCAAACTCGATGATGGGTTGGTCCACGACCAGGGATTCGCCCTTGGCCGCGAGCACCTTGCCCACCACGCCGTCGGCGGCGGCGAAGAGCACGTTTTCCATCTTCATGGCCTCGATGACCGCCACCCGCTCGCCGGCCTGGACCTTCTGCCCCGGCTGCACGGCCACGTCGACCAGCAGGCCGGGCATGGGTGACAGGACGTACTTGCTCATGTCCGGCGGTGCCTTGTGCGGCATGAGCTTGTGCAGCTCCGCCATGCGCGGCGAAATCACGAGGGCGTCGATCTGCGCGCCGTTGTGCCGCAGGCGCAAGGCCAGCGGGTTCTTGGCCGTGCCACGCTCCACCTGGGTGGTGAAGGGCCGGCCGTCCAACGTGCCCGCGATGATGATGTCGTTGAGCCGGGAATTGCTGCGGATCTCGTAGTTGTGCGCGCCCACGCGCACCCGGGCCGCGCCCGTCTCACCCACGAATTCGTCCACGTGCACGGGCACATGCGCGTGCTGGCCGTCGGCCGCCAGAATGATCACCACGTAGTCGCTGCCCGCATTGACCGCGTACCCTGGCAACTGGCCGGTCAGCGTGGTGGTGCGTTCACGGGACTTGCGGCGCACGAAGGCCGCCAGCGCGACCAGGAAGTCGGGGTCTTCATGGGCCACGCTGTCCGCGTTGAAGCCCTTGCCGTAATGCTGGGCGATGAAACCCGTGTTGAAGGCCCCGGCGACAAAGTCCGGATGCGCCAGCAGCGCGGCCTGGAAGGGTATGTTGCTGCTGATGCCCCGCACCACGAAACCATTGAGCGCGGCGCGCATCTTGGCGATCGCCTCCTTGCGGTCCTTGCCGTGCACGATGAGCTTGGCGATCATCGAGTCGTAGTGCATCGGGATCTCGCCGCCCTCCTGCACGCCGGTGTCCACGCGCACCCCGTTGAGTTGCTGCGTGTTGGCCTGCCACATGGTCTGCGGTGGCGGCGTGAAGCGCACCAGGCGCCCCGTGCTCGGCAGGAAATTGCGGTACGGGTCTTCGGCGTTGATACGGCACTCGATGGCCCAGCCATTGCGCTTGACGTCCACCTGCGCCAGTGGCAGCTTCTCGCCGGCCGCCACGCGGATCATCAGTTCAACCAAGTCCAGGCCCGTGATGCATTCCGTCACCGGGTGCTCGACCTGCAAGCGCGTGTTCATCTCGAGGAAGTAAAAACTCTGGTCCTTGCCGACCACGAACTCCACCGTGCCCGCGCTCTGGTACTGCACGGCCTTGGCCAGGGCCACGGCCTGCTCGCCCATGGCCTTGCGCGTGGCCTCGCTGATGAAGGGCGAAGGCGCCTCCTCGATCACCTTCTGGTGCCGGCGCTGGATGGAGCATTCCCGTTCGTTCAGGTAAATCAGGTTGCCGTGCGCGTCGCCCAGCACCTGGATCTCGATGTGACGCGGCTCTTCGACGAACTTCTCCATGAACACGCGGTCATCGCCGAAGCTGTTGCGCGCCTCGTTGCGGCAACTCGTGAACCCCTCGAAGCACTCCTTGTCATTGAAGGCCACGCGCAGGCCCTTGCCCCCGCCACCCGCGCTCGCCTTGATCATCACCGGGTAACCGACCTTCTTGGCAATCTCCACTGCCTCCTCGGGCGACAGAATGGGCGCGTTGTGCCCGGGAATCGTGTTGACCTTGGCTTCGCCAGCAAGCTTCTTGGAGGCGATCTTGTCGCCCATGGCCGCGATGCTGTGGTGCTTGGGGCCAATGAAGACGAAACCTTCGTCCTCCACGCGTCTAGCGAAATCTTCGTTTTCACTCAAGAAGCCATAACCGGGATGGATGGCCTGCGCGCCCGTCTGCTTGGCGGCGGCAATGATTTTGTCCGCCACCAAGTAGCTCTCGCGGCTGGGCGCCGGACCAAGCAGCACGGCCTCGTCGGCCAGCATCACATGCCGCGCGTCGCGGTCAGCCTCGGAATACACCGCCACCGTGGCGATGCCCATCTTCTTCGCCGTCGCGATCACGCGGCAGGCGATCTCTCCACGATTTGCAATCAGAATTTTCTTGAACATGTTCTTGTCCTGTCTCAGTGTTATCGGGCCAGCAGCGCCTTGCGCCGGGCCGTGAAATCCCACCACGGGCGGGCGGGCCCGCCATTCATGAACTCGTGCGCCGCCAGGAAGGCGTCCAGCACGCAGGGGTCGTGACGTTCCCCCATGGGACCGCGCAGTTGCTCATAGCTCGCCAAGGGGTCCATCGTCCGGACCTGTGCGGGCGTCTGGATACCCAGGCCGCGCAGATCTTGCGCCATCGACTTGCCGATGTTCGGAATGTCGGTCAACACGCGGGCCTGTTGTGCGTTCAATGCCTTGGGCATGGCAAAACTCGCGCGCAAACGTTCAGAGCGGAATGTTCCCGTGCTTGCGCCACGGGTTGTCCACCTTCTTGTCCTTGAGCATGACCAGCGAGCGGCAAATGCGCTTGCGCGTCTCGTGCGGCTGGATCACGTCGTCGATGTAACCCCGCGCGCCGGCCACGAAGGGGTTGGCGAATTTTTCCTTGTATTCGGCTTCACGCGCGGCGAGCTTGGCCGGGTCGCTCTTTTCCTCGCGGAAGATGATTTCCACCGCGCCCTTGGCGCCCATCACGGCGATCTCGGCGTTGGGCCAGGCGAAGTTCACGTCGCCGCGCAGGTGCTTGGAAGCCATCACGTCGTAGGCGCCGCCGTAGGCCTTGCGCGTGATGACGGTGATCTTGGGCACCGTGCATTCGGCGTAGGCGTAGAGCAGCTTGGCACCATGTTTGATGATGCCGCCGTACTCCTGGCTGGTGCCGGGCATGAAGCCCGGCACGTCCACGAACGTGACGACCGGGATGTTGAAAGCGTCGCAGAAACGCACGAAGCGCGCGGCCTTGATGCTGCTCTTGATGTCCAGGCAGCCGGCCAGCACCAGGGGCTGGTTCGCGACCACGCCCACGGTCTGGCCGTCCATGCGCGCGAAGCCAACGATGATGTTCTTGGCGTATTCGGGCTGGATCTCAAAGAAGTCACCGTCATCGACCGTCTTGACGATCAATTCCTTCATGTCATAGGGCTTGTTCGGGTTGTCCGGCACCAGGGTGTCCAGACCCAGCTCCATGCGGTCGATCGGGTCACCGCTCTTGCGCACCGGCGTCTTCTCGCGGTTGTTCAGCGGCAGGTAGTTGAAGAGGCGACGCAGCATCAGCAGCGCCTCCACGTCGTTCTCGAAGGCGAGGTCGGCCACGCCGCTCTTGGTGGTGTGCGTCAGCGCGCCGCCCAGTTCCTCGGCCGTGACTTCCTCGTGCGTCACGGTTTTCACCACGTCCGGACCGGTCACGAACATATAGCTGCTGTCCTTGACCATGAAGATGAAGTCGGTGATGGCGGGCGAGTACACCGCGCCACCCGCGCTGGGGCCCATGATCATGCTGATCTGCGGGATCACGCCGGAGGCCAACACATTGCGCTGGAAGACCTCGGCGTAGCCGCCCAGGGAAGCCACGCCTTCCTGGATGCGCGCGCCGCCGCTGTCGTTCAGACCAATCACCGGCGCCCCCACCTTCATGGCCTGGTCGAGGATCTTGCAGATCTTCTCGGCATGGGTTTCGGAGAGCGAGCCGCCAAAGACCGTGAAGTCCTGGCTGTAGACGAAGACCAGGCGGCCGTTGATCATGCCGTAGCCGGTCACCACGCCGTCGCCTGGCACCTTCTGCTCGTCCATGCCGAAATCGACCGAGCGGTGCTCGACGAACATGTCCCATTCCTCGAACGTGCCTTCGTCCAGCAGCACCTCGATGCGCTCGCGCGCCGTCAGCTTGCCCTTGGCGTGCTGCGCATCGATGCGCTTCTGCCCTCCGCCCAGGCGCGCGGCGGCGCGCTTCTTTTCCAGTTGTTCCAGGATGTCGTGCATGGTGTCCTCAGTCTGCTTTCTTGGCTCTCGGCTCTTGGTTGTCGTTTCTGAATTTCAGTATCAGGCGCTGGATGACGGGTCCGCACCCGCCCAGACCTGCAGCAGTTGCCGCGCAGCCGTCGATGCTGCCACACGTCCGGCCCGCACCTCCTCGGACAGGGCCGGCAGCAATTGCCTGATGCGCGGATCCGCGCGAAAGACCTGGCGCAGGCCACTGTCGATGCGCTCGCGCAGCCAGGCACCAGCCTGCTGTTCGCGTCGCGCACTCAGCGCACCGTTGCCGGTCTGCAAGGCACGGAATTGGGTCACGGCAGCCCAGAACAGGTCCACGCCCACGCCAGTCAGCGCGCTCAACTGCAGGACCTGAGGCTGCCAGATTTTCCCGTCCGTGCCCATCCGCTTTTGACCCGCCTTGCCTCGCGCGTCACCCTCGGACTGCGACATGCCGAGTGGTCCGGTCAAACCAGACGAGCGCCCGGGGTTGCCGTGCTGCGTCAACAGCCGCAAGGCCGAAGTGATCTGGGCTTGGGCACGGGTGGCTGCGGCGGTGTCCAGATCGGCCTTGTTGATGACCACCAGATCGGAGAGTTCCATCACGCCTCGCTTGATGGCCTGCAGGTCGTCCCCCGCGTTGGGCAGTTGCAGCAGGCAGAACATGTCGGTCATGCCGTGCACCGCCGTTTCGCTCTGCCCCACGCCCACGGTCTCGACGATCACGATGTCATAACCCGCTGCCTCGCAGACCAGCATGGCTTCGCGGGTCTTCTCCGCGACGCCACCCAGGGTACCGCTGCTGGGACTGGGCCGGATGTAGGCCTTGTTGTGCACGGACAGTTTTTCCATGCGAGTCTTGTCCCCCAGGATGGAACCACCGGACAAGGAGGACGACGGATCCACCGCCAGCACCGCGACCCGGTGGCCATGCGCGATCAGATACAGCCCCAGGGCCTCGATGAAGGTGGACTTGCCAACGCCCGGCACACCGCTGATGCCGAGACGGAAAGAACCACCCGTGTGCGGCAGCAACGCCGTCAGCAGTTCGTCGCCCTGGGCGCGGTGGTCGGCGCGCGTTGATTCGAGCAAGGTGATGGCCTTGGCAATGGCACGCCGCTGCTCGATCGGCGCTGCCTCCGTCAGCAAGGCATCCAGTAGATTCAATTCGCCCACCGCTGGCGCCCTTGCGGAATCCACTCGGCCAACTCCATGGCCAGCAGCGCCAGCCCCAAAGTCAGTTTCGCGGCCAGCAAGCCCGGGCTCATTGAACGCCTTGCGCCTTCCGGATCTGCGCCAGCACGTCTCGCGCGCTGGCCGGGATCGGCGTGCCGGGGCCGTAGATGCCCTTGACGCCGGCCTGGTACAGGAAGTCGTAATCCTGCTGCGGGATGACGCCGCCGACAAAGACGATGATGTCGTCCGCGCCCTGCTGTTTCAGCGCCTCGATGATGGCGGGCACCAGAGTCTTGTGGCCGGCCGCCAGCGTGGACACGCCCACGGCGTGCACATCGTTCTCGATGGCCTGACGCGCACATTCCTCGGGGGTCTGGAACAGGGGCCCCAGGTCCACGTCGAAACCCAGGTCGGCGAAGGCGGTGGCCACCACTTTCGCGCCACGGTCATGCCCGTCCTGGCCCAGCTTGGCGATCAGCACGCGCGGGCGGCGACCTTGCTGATCCGCGAATTGCGCGATGTCCTGCTTCAGGCTATCCCAACCCTCGGCGTCGTCATAAGCAGCAGCGTACACACCCGTCACCTTTTGCGTGTCGGCGCGATGGCGCCCGAAAACCTGCTCCAGTGCGTCGCTGACCTCGCCCACCGTGGCGCGCAGCCGGACGGCACGGATGCTGAGCTCCAGCAGATTGCCCTGCCCACTCTGGGCGGCAGCGGTCAGTGCGTCCAGCGCGGCCTGCACGGCCGTGGTATCGCGCGTGGCGCGAATCTGCTTCAGGCGGGCGATCTGCTGTTCACGCACCTTGTGGTTGTCCACCTCCAGGATGTCGATGGCCTCTTCCGAACCCTTGGACAGCTTGTATTTGTTGACACCGACGATCACGTCCTGGCCCGAGTCGATGCGGGCCTGCTTCTCGGCGGCGGCGGCTTCGATCTTCAGCTTGGCCCAGCCCGAGTCCACCGCCTGGGTCATGCCGCCCATGGCATCGACCTCCTCGATGATCGCCCAGGCGGCATCGGCCATGTCCTGGGTCAGCTTCTCCATCATGTAGCTGCCGGCCCAGGGATCGACCACGCTGGTGATGTGGGTCTCTTCCTGGAGGATGAGCTGGGTGTTGCGCGCGATGCGGGCGGAGAACTCCGTCGGCAGCGCGATGGCCTCGTCGAAGCTGTTGGTGTGCAGGCTTTGCGTGCCACCGAACACCGCCGCCATGGCCTCGATGGTGGTGCGCACGATGTTGTTGTAGGGATCCTGCTCGGTCAGGCTCCAGCCGCTGGTCTGACTGTGCGTGCGCAGCATCAGGCTCTTGGGATTCTTGGCGCCAAAACCCTTCATGATGCGCGTCCAGAGCAGGCGCGCGGCGCGCATCTTGGCGATCTCCAGGTAGAAGTTCATGCCAACCGCCCAGAAGAAGCTCAGGCGCCCCGCGAAGTCGTCCACGTCCAGGCCCTTGGCCAGCGCGGTCTTCACGTACTCCTTGCCGTCGGCCAGGGTGAAGGCCAGCTCCAGGGCCTGGTTGGCACCCGCCTCCTGCATGTGGTAGCCCGAGATCGAGATCGAGTTGAACTTCGGCATGCGGGTGGCCGTGTACTCGATGATGTCGCCGATGATGCGCATGCTCGGCGCGGGCGGGTAGATGTAGGTGTTGCGGACCATGAACTCCTTGAGGATGTCGTTCTGGATGGTCCCCGCCAACTGGTCCTGGCGCACACCCTGTTCCTCGGCCGCCACCACGTAACCCGCCAGCACGGGCAGCACCGCACCGTTCATGGTCATGGACACGCTGACCTGGTCGAGCGGAATGCCATTGAACAGGGTCTTCATGTCTTCCACCGAGTCGATCGCGACGCCGGCTTTGCCCACATCCCCGAAGACGCGTGGGTGGTCGCTGTCGTAGCCGCGGTGGGTCGCCAGGTCGAAGGCAACGCTCACGCCCTGCCCCCCGGCGGCCAGGGCCTTGCGGTAAAACGCGTTGCTTTCCTCGGCGGTCGAGAAACCGGCGTATTGGCGGATCGTCCAGGGCCGCACCGCGTACATGGTGGCCTGGGGACCGCGCAGAAAAGGCTCGAAACCGGGCAGCGTGTCCGCGTACGGCAGACCCTGCAGGTCCCGTGCCGTGTACAGGGGCTTGACCTCGATGCCATCAGGCGTCAGCCAGTTCAGGCTCTCCAGCGCCGCGCCCTTGAGCGACTTGGCCGCCGCCTGCTCCCAGGCGGAAAGCGTGGCCGACGGGCCTTCGTGTGCATCGGTACGGGATTCGGGACTGCGGCTCATGGTCTGCTGAACGCGCGCGCCCCAACCTGCCCGAGCGCGATCGCTTGTGTCTCCTTCAAGGTGTCGGTGAGTTTAACCCTTGCCCCTACCACCACCCCTGTCTGGTAGCCTGTTGCCTTCCCACCACTGAAAATGCCCGGACTTTCCCTCGAAATTGGTTTTTTGCTCTACATATGGCAGGATTTTTGCCTTATTCTGGTGGGTTATGTCATGGCCCAGGGAGCCCAAAAAAGCCAGGGGACGTATTGCATTGAACGAGCACCCAGACACCCATGCGCTGGCACAGGCCCGCGCGCAGCTGCAGCGCGAGATCGCCGAACGGCAGGCCGTTGAAACGCGTTACGAGGCGCAGATGGCGCAACTGCGCGCCGAACAGGCACGCCTGCGCGAACTGGCCGAAATGAGCTCGGAATGGTTCTGGGAAATGGACGAGGATCTGCGCTTCTCCAAAGTCTATGGCGGAGGGCTGCTGGTGTCGTCGTCCTCCACGGACGCGCAGAGCCCGCTGGGCAAACGACGCTGGGAACTCCCCATCGCCAATGTGGCTCCGGAGCAATGGACCGAGCATCGGCAAGTGCTGGAGGCACGTCGACCCTTCAAGGACTTCGTCTATCAAATCCAGTCCCCGCTGACAGGTCAGTTGCACTGGTGCTCCATCAGCGGCAAGCCCCTCTTCGAGAACGGTGTGTTCAAGGGCTACCATGGGATGGGGATCGACATCACCGAACGCAAGCAAGTCGAGATGCGGGTCGAGTTCCTTGCCTATCACGATGCACTGACGGGCCTGCCCAATCGGGCCCTGTTGCAAGACCGCATGCAGCAGGCGATTGCCCAGGCCGAACGCGCCCAGGAAGGCCTGGCGCTGGCCTTCATCGATCTCGACAACTTCAAGCGCATCAACGATTCCCTGGGCCATGCCGCGGGCGACGCGTTGCTGCGCGAAATCGCCGGGCGCCTGAGGGCTTGCGTGCGGGAAAGCGACACGGTGAGCCGCCAAAGCGGTGACGAATTCATCCTCGTGCTGAGTGGCGTGGACGGCGTGCAGCGCTGCATTCCCACGCTCGACAAGATCATGCGCACGTTGCAGGAACCCATGCATTTCGAGGGCAAGGAGATCAGCGCCTCCGCCTCCATCGGCGTGGCCTTCTACCCTCAGGACGGCGCGACCTTCGACGAGTTGCGCAAGAAAGCCGACCTGGCCATGTACCGCAGCAAGGACACGGGCCGCAACGCCTACTACTTCTACGACGAGGCGATGAACAACGACGCCGAAGAGCACCTGTTGCTGCGCAACGGCCTGCGGCTCGCGATCGAGCGCGGCGAGTTCGTCCTGCATTACCAGCCGCAGATGGACATCCGCAGCGGCCGCATGGTCGGCGTCGAGGCGCTGTTGCGCTGGCAGTCCCCCACTTTCGGATTGGTCGAACCGGGGCGTTTCATCCCCGTGGCCGAGGACAGCGGCCTGATCGTTCCGATCGGTGCCTGGGTGCTGGAGCAAGCCTGCCGTCAAGCCCGCGCCTGGCAGGACGATGGCCTGCCCGCGCTGACCGTGGCCGTGAACCTCTCGGCCGTGCAGTTCCGCCGGGACGATGTGGAAGCCACCGTGGACCAGGCGCTGGAGCGCAGCGGCCTGCCGGCGCACTGCCTGGAACTGGAATTGACCGAATCCATCTTGCTGCAGGATGTGGAACAGGTCCTGGCCTTGGTGCGCAGGCTGCGCCAGCGCGGCATGCACTTCTCCATCGACGATTTCGGCACCGGCTATTCGAGCCTGGCCTACCTCAGGCGCATGGACATCGACAAGCTCAAGATCGATCGCAGCTTCGTGCACGATCTGGACCAGACGGCGGACGCGGCCGCCATCGTCGAGGCCATCGTCGAGATGGCGCACAAGCTGGGCCTGCGCACGATCGCCGAAGGCGTGGAATCCACCGAGCTGCTGGACCGCCTGCGCGACATCGGTTGCGACGAGGCCCAGGGCTACCTGCATGCCCGCCCCATGCCCGCGCCAGACTTCGCGCGTTATCTGCACGCCCATTTCCAGGACCGCGCGCTGCCCCAGCCAGCCTGAACCTCTCGAACGGCGAACGTCGCCCCTCCGGGGCTTGCCCATTTACGCGCCAGGCTCGGGCCTTTCACGAGGTGCCACGCTATCATCGTGGGCTTCCCATTCAACGGCATCCCGCAGCGTTCGGGCTTGTCATGCCGACAGGGAAGCTACAAGTCGATATCTCCAGGTTCTCGCTCATGACGCAACATTTCACCCCGGCCTCCACAGCCACTCCCATCGACCCGATCCAGACGCTGCCCGAACTCCTGGCCTGGCGCGCCGCGCAAAGTCCCGAGCGTGAGGCTTACCGTGAATTCGATGCGAGCACGCAGCAATGGCGCAGCCTTACCTGGGGCCAGACCCTGCCGGAAGTACAGCGCTGGCAACGCGCCTTGACCGCCAGCGGCATCCAGTCCGGCCAGCGGGTGGCGATTCTGCTGCCCAACGGTTTCCATGCCATGCGCGTCGACCAGGCCACCTTGGCCCAAGGTGCCGTCCCCGTGCCACTGCATGCCATCGACAACCCAGGCAGCATCGCCTACATCCTCTCCGACAGCGCGGCCGGCCTCCTGATGCTGAGCCAGGTCGCGCAATGGCAGCAAATCCAGGCCGCGGCGATGCAGGCCGGCATCGCGCTGGACACGCTGCGCACGGTCGTATGCACCGAGGCTACGGCCCAGGAACTGGGCGCCACGGGAACGACGTCTCCCCAGCCGCGCCTGCTGGCGCTGAACGACTGGTTGAACGCGGGCAGGTCAGCCGGGCAGAACGGCGACGTGGCGGTTGCCACGCCCCCCGGACCGGAAGATCTGGCGACCATCGTCTACACCTCCGGCACCACGGGCAAACCCAAGGGCGTGATGCTCACGCACCGCAACGTGCTCGCCAATGTGAAGGCCATCTACCCTTGCGTGACACCGCTGCCGGACGATGTCTTTCTGTCCTTCCTGCCGCTGTCGCACACTTTCGAGCGCACCACTGGGTATTACCTGCCGATCGCGGCGGGCTCCGCCGTGGTCTATGCCCGCTCGGTGCAGCAACTGGCCGAGGACATGAAGCTGGTGCGCCCCACGGTGCTCATCTCCGTGCCGCGCATCTATGAACGCGTGCACGCCCGGCTGCAGGAAGTCTTGTCCAAGTCAGGGTTCAAGCAGCGTCTGTTCGAGGCCGCGCAGGCCAAGGGCTGGCGACGGTTTCGCGCCGCACAGGGCCTGAAGGGCAGCACAGCGGAAGACCAGATCCAGGCAGCCAAGGCTGGCTGGCTGCGCGTCCTGCCCTGGGTCCTGCTGCGCAAGCTGGTCGCGCAACCGCTGCTGGCGCAATTCGGTGGACGTATCCGCATCGCGGTCAGCGGTGGCGCGCCCCTGGCGCAAACCCAGGCACGCTGCTTCCTGGGCTTGGGCCTGCCCCTGCTGCAGGGGTATGGCATGACCGAGACTTCACCCGTCGTGGCGGCCAACCGACCGGACGACAACGACCCCGCCACGGTAGGCCGTGCCCTGCCAGGCGTGCAGGTGCGCATCGGCGACAACCGTGAACTGCAGGTGCGCGGCCCTTCGGTGATGCGCGGTTACTGGAATCGCCCCGAAGACACGGCTCGGGTCCTGGATGCCGAGGGCTGGCTGTCCACCGGCGATCAGGCTGAAATCGATGGGCAAGGACGCATCCGCATCCTGGGACGGATCAAGGAAATCATCGTCACCTCGACCGGCGAGAAAGTGCCACCGGGTGACCTGGAGCAAGCCATCCTGGCCGACCCCCTGTTCGAGCAGGTGTTCGTGGTCGGCGAGCAGCGCCCCTTCATCGCCGCCGTGGTCGTAGTGCAGGCCGAGGAATGGACCAAGCTTGCAAAGGGTCTTGGGCTGGTCCCCCAGGCCGAGCAGAGCCTCGCGGCCCCGGAGGTCCTCGCGGCCGTGCTCAAGCGCATCGAACGCGCCACGGGCAGTTTCGCGCACTATGCCGTGCCGCGCGCCGTCACGCTCACGCGCGAGCTCTGGACCATCGAAAATGGCCTGATGACGCCCACGCTCAAGCTCAAGCGCAACAACCTCATGGTCCGCTTTGAATCAGCCATCGAGGCGATGTACCGCAAGCGCTGAGCGGGCAAGCGGCGTGGCGGGCCCAGTCCGCTGCGCCTTGCTTTCCAGGCGCACGGACGACGGTCGACCACCACCGGCCCTGGTTGGGCCGGGCTTATTTGTGCTCGCGGGTGTAGACCCCGTCCCAATCGGCCGGTGGCGGGTTCTGCTTGTACTCGAGGCAACGCTCGACCAGTTGTTGCACCGCCAGGTCGGCTTCCCCGCGGACCTGCTCTGACTCCTTGAACTTGGCGATGGCCGCGTCCCACTTGCGCACCAGGTACAGATCCAGGCCTTCCCCGTAGAGACGCGCGGCCGCCTGGCGCTTGCGGACCTCGCTGCCCAGTTCCGCGTGCTCCAGCTCGGGCCACTCGGCAATGGCCTCGTACAGCACCACGGGCTCGCGCTTGCCCTTGACGCGCACCAGGTCGAGCTTGCGCGCGAAGACGTGGTCCTTGACCTCGACGTACACCGCGTCGGAGATCAGCAGCGAAACGCCATAGTCCTTGCCGGCGGCTTCCAGCCGCGCCGCCAGGTTCACGGTATCGCCCATCATGGTGTAGGACGCCAATGCATCCGTGCCCATGAAGCCGACCTTGGCCAGACCCACGTTGAGGCCGATGCGGATGCGCATGTCGTGCACCTCGGGCATGTAGCGGTTCTCGCGCTTCCACAACTGGCGCAGATCTTCCAGCTTGCGCAACATCTTGAGCGAGGCGCGCACGGCCTTGAGGCTGTGGTCCTCGACCGGCACCGGCGCGTTGAAGATACCGACGATGGCGTCACCGATGTACTTGTCCAGGACGCCCTCGTGCTCCTTGAGGATGAGCGTCATGGCCGACAGGTATTCGTTCAGCAGGTTCGCCAGTTCGACCGAGCTGAGCTTCTCGCTGATGCCCGAAAAGCCGGCGACATCCGAGAAGAACGCCGTGACCCGCAATTCGGACCCGCGCTTGAGCGCCGCCATGTCCTTCATGGCCTCACCGACCACCACGGGATCGATCATGTTGCCCAGGATGCCCTTGATCTTCTCGCGCTCGCGCAAGCCACCCACCATTCGGTTCAGGGCCCGGGACAGGCTGCCGAATTCGTCCGCGCCCTTGGTGGGAAACGCCACCTCCAGATCGCCCTGCCCCACCTTCTCGGCGTTGCGGATCAGGCGCTTGATCTTGCGCACCGCGAGGTAGGAAATGGCCACGGCCAGCAACACGGCGGCACCGAAGATCAGCAAGGCCATGTCGACGGCCTTGTCACGGTTGCTCTGGATGGCGCGCAAGCCATCGGTGCGGTCGACGATGGTGCGCGTCATGCCGGCGAAGTTCTGCGCCAGCACGACCTGCGGCAGGTCACCGCGCCCCGAATCGGAGAACAAGGGCGAGGTGTCAAGTTTCCAGAGCTCCTCCTCGGCCTCGGTCCGGCTATTGCCGATCAGCCCATCCGAGAAAAGCGTTTTCAGCAGCGGCGTGGGGGTCTCGCTCTGGCCGGAATAAATCCATTCGCGCAAGGCCTTCCAGCGTCGCAAGGATGTGGCGCGATCCTCGGGGGAGCGCACGGACCGCAGGTAATCGGTGCCGTCGGTGCGGAAACGCACGAGCAACTGGTCTTCCAGCGCCGAGTCCCGCAGAAATCCCAAGGCTTCCGTCGGCGGACGATCCTCTTCGGAGGGCGGATGGTCCTTCAGATAGCTTTCATACAGCGCATTGCGTTGCTGCACCAGTCTGGCGTACCGGTCGTACTGCGCCCGAAAGGCCGCATCCTGGTAGGGGGGTGTCGGTGGGTTGGTCTCCCGCAGAACCTTCATGCGGGCACGCAATACCGGTGGAATCTTGGCGAGTTGCGCAAGAATGGGTTTTTCCTCTTCCGCGTACGCCGCCCAGGCCCAGGGGGGAATCTCCTCGCCCCGCTCGTTGAACCGCACCTTGAGGGCGGGACGCTTCTCCTCGAGCAGGCGCGCTCTTTCGGTCGAGGCGGGATGCTCGAAGTACGGCGAGTACAGTGCCTGCAACTCCAGGCCTTCCATGCGCACGGCCACCGGCGTCAGATCGCGCTGCACACCATTTTGCTGGATGGAGGCAAACGCGCGCAGCAGGCTGTCCTCCATGGCATCGCCGACATCCAGTTGATTGAGCGCCGAAGCAGGATCAAAGATGCGGGTATCGACGGCGGCCTCGGGCCGGAGCCCGGGCTGCAGACCCAGGACGGAGAAAGTCTGGATACGGAACCGCCCGGTGTCGAGGCCGAGTTCCTGGATCTTGCGCTTGCGCGCTTCCAGCAGATGCGCGATCACGCTGGTGTCCAATTCACTGCGCAATTTGCGCGTCTGGATCGACTGCTTGCGCACGCGCTCTTCAGCGGCTTGGGTCTCCGCAGCGACCTTCACGCGCGCCGGGTCACCTTCGGGTTTCTGCTCGGCAAGCGCGCTCTCGCGCTGTCGCCGTTCCAGCAGGCGGTCCTTGAGGCCATCCAGCTCGCGGTCCGCGAGCACGAGTTTCTTGGCCTGGGCCTGCAAGGCAGCGAAGGCCCGATCGGAAATCGCGCCACCGCTCTGCTGCAGAAGCAGCAGCACGTTCTTCTCCAGCACCTGGGTGTCATTGTTCGAGAGGTAAGTGGAGAAATAGTTGTCGCTGGTCTTGGTCTGCTTCTCCTCGACCTTTTCCGTGCCTGCCAGGCCGAACCAGTTACTCTTGATGCCGAGGAAGGATGTCTCCTTCTTCTTCTCCGTCACGGTCACGGTGGTGGTGACGGTCTGGTATTTCTTGAGGGCCTGCGTCTGCTCGCCGACGCGCAGGCGAAACTCCTCCACGCGTATCAGGCTCTGGGAAATGTTGTCGACTTCCAGCACCAGCGACGAGATGTAGTTGCGGGAAATGGCCGCCTCGCGCTCGTAGCTCTCCCGCAGGATTTCGGTCTGCTGGTAGACATAGCTGGTGGACAGAATGACGATGGTCCCCGCGATCAGGCTCCCGGTGAACACGGCGAGCCGGAACTGGATCCCGTTGAGCACCCGCCAGATCCAGCGCAGCACGGCCAGCACGCCACGGACCACGCGCTCGATCTGCGCCCTCAGCCTGGATTTGAATGATGTTTTTTGCTCCATGGCGTGTACGGGCACTTTTTTTGAGAAACTTGGACGGGTCGATCGGATTCAAAACCAAGAATTCTTCTTCAGATCATTCACACTGACAAGACTCGCGTGTGAACAATTACCTGCGCCGGGCCTCTGTCATGCTGCCAAGCAAGGCCCGTCGTGGTGACCAGCCCACACGGCGGAAGTTGTCGGGTCTGACCTGGGCATGCCTGGCCCAGGTGTATCCGGCCGTTACAACCACCCGTGGGCCAACCTTGCGCGCAAGCAGTTGGCCAAACCCACGGTATCTCAAAGGAGTCCAGCTTGTTCGATCTCATGTTCCACTGGTCGGAATGGATCAAGCCTTCCGCCGGTCTTCCTACTGTGCAATGGGCCCTGCTGCTGGCCGTCGCCGCGGCGACGGGTCACGGCCTGCAGCGCCGCTGGGGCCTGCCCAAGGTGTTGGGGTACTCCGTGATCGGAGCCCTGGCGGGCTTCTCCGGCTACACCACGGCAAGCTGGCCTCTGGACGGCATCGCCCAGTTCCTGATCGAACTGGGCCTGTCCATCGTGCTGTTCGAGGCCGGCGGACGACTGTCCCTGCGTTGGCTGCGGCTCAACCCCCTGCTGCTGGTGCAAAGCGTCGTTGAGACACTGATCACCTACCTCGTGGCACTGTGGGTGCTGCGCCTGTACCACGTTGATGCCGTGCTTCAGCATCCCCTGGCCCTCCTGCTCACGACCACCTCGCCGGGCCTGCTCATGCGGGTGGTCCATGACATGCGCGCCAGTGGTCCGGTGACCGATCGGGCGATCACCCTGTCCACGCTCAACACGTTCTATGTCCTGGCGCTCGGCGGCGTGATGGCCCGCCTCGTCGGCCCGATAGAAGGTCGGCTGGAAGGCCCTGGCATGGGCAACATGCTGGGCGCGATACCGGCCGTCCTGCTGCTGGTCTTCACCTCGGTGCTGGTGGGTGCCTTGCTCGCGCTGGCCTTGCGCAAAGTCTTGGCATGGATGAGTCCCAGCAGCGAGAACACCGCCGTGCTGCAGTTGGCATTGATCGCCGCAGGCACGGCTCTGGCCGCGCACTTCGGCGGCTCCGCGCCGTTGGCAGCGCTGCTGGCTGGCGTGCTGCTCAAGGCATGGAACCCGCGACCTTGGATCTGGCCGCGCCAGTTCGGCACGGCCGCCAGCGTGCTGAGCATCCTCACCTTCGTTCTCGTGGCCATGGCTGCCGCGCAGGCGCCTTGGCAATGGCAGGCCTGGTCGCTGGTCCTCGCCCTGGCGCTCACGCGAGGCGTGGCACGCATCGGCGGGCTGAGCGCCACCACATTGCTGGGCATGGGCAGCGGCGCCAGCCCAAGGCAGGCCTTCTGGGCTGCCAACGCCCTGTGGCCCATGTCCGCCGTGGCCTTGCTGCTGATTTCCCAGTTCGCTGAGTTCACTCCGACGATCGGCGCGGCGATTGCCGCGATCGCGCTGCCCCTGCTGCTGCTGCTGGAATTGCTGGGGGCGCTGCTGATGACGTGGACCTTGAACCAGACGCGGGAAGCAGGCGATCCGCCGAACGAACGCGCGATACCAACCGACGCGGCGGCCCCACCCCCAGAGGCGACGTCAGCCCCTGGCCACGCCAACCCCTCCACGCAAGACCGGGAAGACCTCCACCATGGCGCTTGAAATCTTTCATTCCTCCGAACCCCTGACGTTGGGCGTGGAGCTGGAACTGCAACTCGTCAACACGCACGACTACGACCTCGCGCCCTATGCCGACGACATGCTGCGCCTGATGCGCAAACACAAGCTGCCCGGCAGCGTGGTGCCGGAAATCACCTCCAGCATGATCGAAATATCCACCGGCATCTGCCATTCGCCGCAGCAGGTCCGGGAGGAACTGGGCCAGATCCGCGACGCCCTGGTGCACAGCGCCGACAAGCTCAACATCGCGGTGGTCGGCGGAGGCACCCACCCCTTTCAGCAGTGGCACGAACGACGCATCTATGACAAGCCGCGGTTCAAGGAGATCTCGGCGCTCTATGGCTACCTGTCGAAACAGTTCACCATCTTCGGCCAGCATGTGCACGTGGGCTGTCCAGACGCGGACAGCGCGCTGCTGATGCTGCACCGCATGAGCCGCTACATTCCGCACTTCATCGCGCTGTCTGCCTCAAGCCCCTTCGTGCAAGGACATGACACGGCCTTCGATTCGGCGCGATTGAATTCCGTCTACGCCTTTCCGCTTTCGGGCCGGGCGCCATTCGTGCTGCGCTGGGACGAATTCGGCGTCTTCTTCGACAAGATGACGCGCACTGGCGTCGTCAACAGCATGAAGGATTTCTACTGGGACATCCGGCCCAAGCCCGAGTTTGGCACCATCGAGATCCGCGTCTTCGACACGCCGTTAACCATCGAGCGCGCCGCCGCGCTCGCGGCCTACGTGCAGGCCTTGGCCGCATGGTTTCTGGCCGATGCCCCGTTCATGCCCGCGGAAGATGACTACCTCGTCTATAACTACAACCGCTTTCAAGCCTGCCGCTTCGGCCTGGACGCCATCTATGTGGACCCCGCCAGCGGTGAGCACCTGCCGCTGAGGGAGCATCTGTTGGCGACCTTGGCGCATGTGCGCCCGCATGTGCAGGCGGCCGGGGCGGACGGCGCGCTGGAACAATTGCGCGAGAGTGCGCGCCAGGGCCAGAACGACGCGCGCTGGCTACGCGAGGCACAGACCAAGGAACAACTCCTGGCCGAGGTTTCACGACAAGCGAGCTTGCGATTCAAGTCGGCCCTGCCGCCCACTGCGGCGACAGGCAGGAGATGAAGCCATGTTTTACGCATCTTTACCTCCCCGCCAAATCCGCACCAGCCTGCTGGGTAAACCCTTGATTTACCAGCGATTCTTATTTAAGGTCGGCGGTATCCAGCCCTAGGCCCACCTCATCTGAGGCTTGCCTGGACTGGCTCTTGGGCGCAAGACGCCTCCGACCCCTCGGCGGCATGGTGTCATGCCTGTCGCCGACTCACCCAAAGGAGAAATAGATGTCGTTAAAAAAATGGATTCTGCTTGGCGTGGCCCCCATCCTCACCTTGGTCATGGCCGGCTGCTCGTCTGTGGCCATGACTGATTCGAGTGCCGCGGGCACCACCACCGCCGCGGCGGCAGCGCCCAGTGTGACGACGCCCCCGCCGGAAGCCGCGCCCGCCGTCACGAATGCCCCCGCAGCCGCAGCCACAGCCCCGGCCGCCACCCAGGCGGACTCCATCGCTGACGTCGCGAAGTTGATCTATTTCGACTATGACAGCTCGGCGATCAAGCCCGAATTCCGCTCCGTGATCGAGGTCCATGCCCGCTTCCTGCAGGCCAACCCGAGCCGCACGGTCACGATCGCCGGCCACGCCGATGAACGCGGTGGCACCGAATACAACCTTGCGCTGGGTCAGCGCCGCGCCGATGCCCTGCGTCAGATGCTGGTGCTGTTGGGCGCGAAGAGCTCGCAGATCGAAACGATCAGCTACGGCAAGGAAAAACCGGCGGTCCGAGGCAGCAACGAAGCGGCCTGGTCCAAGAACCGGCGCGACGAAATCACCTACAAGTAAGTCAAGGAGGCGGTCTGCGGACCGCCTCTGCATTTCACGGGCCTCTCCTTGCCGCGCGGCACGCTGGCCTGCTGCGAGAAGCTCGCAAGAGGCAGGGCATGTCCCGAACCCTGCGCCTGGGGTTGGGGGCTGGCTGCGAGACCAGTCAATTCAAGGGCGTGATCGCCTTGCCGCTCTGGAAGTAGGCAATCAGATTGTCCGCCGCGAGTTCGGCCATGGCGCGCCGGGTCGGCACGCTGGCACTGGCGATGTGCGGCGTAAGCACCACGTTCGGCACCGTCAGCAGTTCCGGATTCACCTTGGGCTCCCCCTCGAACACATCCAGTCCCGCAGCAGCAATGCCACCGCCCTTGCCGGCCTTGCGCAGGGCCTGCACCAGGGCGTTTTCATCAACGATGCCGCCGCGCGCGATGTTGACCAACGTGGCCGTGGGTTTCATCAACGCCAGCTCCGCCGCGCCGATGATGTGGTGTGACTCCTTGGAATACGGCAGCACCAGCACCAGGTGATCGGCCGTCCTCAGCAAGGCTTCTTTGCTCACGTAACTGGCCTTGCATTCGCTTTCCAGCGTGGGAGCTAGGCGACTGCGATTGTGGTAGATGACCTTCATGCCAAAGCCGTGCGCACCGCGCTTGGCGATGCCCTGCCCGATGCGTCCCATGCCCAGGATGCCCAGGGTGGCACCATGAATGTCCGCGCCGGCGAACATGTCATAGGCCCACTTGTGCCATTTGCCGGCACGCAGGTATTGCTCGCTCTCGGTGATGCGACGGGCCGTGGCCATCAACAAGGCAAAGCCGAAGTCCGCCGTGGTCTCGGTCAGCACGTCCGGGGTGTTGGTGCCGAGGACACCATGCGCGGACATCGCGTCCAAGTCGAAGTTGTTATAACCCACGGCCATGTTGGCGCAGATCCTCAGTCGCGGACACGCCTCCAGCACCGCCTTGTCGATGCGCACGCTGCCGGTGGTGAATGCACCGTCCTTGTCGCGCAGCTTGTCAATCAGGCGCGCGCCGCTCATGTCTTCATCGGACTGATTGGTTTCCAGCTCGAAATGCGGTTCCAGCTTGGCGATGATTTCGGGAAAGATCGCGCGCGCCACCAGGACACGGGGTTTGCTCATCAGGGGCTCCTGGTCAACGGAAGAAAACGAAGGTCATCAGCACGAACAGGGGCACGAGGATGCCCACCGACCACAGCATGTAGCCAAAGAAGCTGGGCATCTTCACGCCACGGTCCTCGGCGATGGCCTTGACCATGAGGTTGGGCGCGTTGCCGATGTAGGTGTTGGCGCCCATGAATACTGCGCCCGCCGAGATGGCCGCCAGCGTGGTGGCCATCGAGGTCATGAGCAAGGCTGGATCTCCCCCCGCCGTGTTGAAGAAGACGAGGTAGGTCGGGGCGTTGTCGAGAAAGGAACTCAGGGCGCCGGTGGCCCAGAAGTACATGGCGGGGTTCGGCGTGCCGTCGGTGTTGGTGACTGCCGCAACGACGCCACCAAAAGGCCCGTTCACGCCAGCCTTCAGCATGGCAATCACGGGAATGATGGTCAGGAAGATGCCGGCGAACAGCTTGGCCACTTCCTGCATCGGACCCCATGAAAACTGATTGTTGTCGTGCACATCACCCGGGGTGAGCTTCAGCGAAATCAGCGTCACGGCGATCAGGCCGGCGTCCCTGGTCAGACCGGGCAATCCGACTTCCGTGCCGAACACATTGAACACTACGCCGGGCTCCCAGATGCCACTCATCAGCACCAGGGCCACCACCACGACCAGCAAGGCGAAGTTCACGCCCCCCTCGAATCCGACCCGCGGTGTGTCTGGCGTGGGGTCCGCGGGCTTGATCTCCTCGCGCCGGTGGTAGTACCAGCCGTCCAGCACATAGAACAGGGCCAACAAGACGCCAACCAGGAACAACGTATCGGGCCAGATGTGCTGCAAGGTCCAGAAGAAGTCCACGCCTTTCAGAAAGCCCAGGAACAACGGCGGATCACCCAGGGGCGTCAAGGAGCCGCCCGCGTTCGAAACGATGAAGATGAAGAAGACGATGACGTGCACCTTGTGGCGACGATTGTCGTTGGCGCGGATCAAGGGGCGGATCAGCAACATTGACGCCCCCGTGGTACCCATGAAGCTGGCCAGCACCGCACCGATGGCCAGGATGGCCGTGTTGAGTCGCGGGCTGCCGTGCAGATTGCCCTTGATGTAGATGCCGCCCGAGACCGTGAACAGCGCCGTCAACAACAGGATGAAAGGGATGTACTCGGCCAACAGTGCGTGGACCAGACTGTGCGCGGCGAGCGTGGGCCCGAAGGCAAAGGCGAACGGCAGCAGGAAGGCCAAGGCCCAGGCGGCCGCGATCTTGCCAAAGTGGTGGTGCCAGAAGAATGGCGCCAGCAGCGGCACCAGCGCAATCGACAGCAGGATCCCGGCGAAGGGAACGCCCCAGAAGGCAGAAAGCTGGCTTCCGTCCAACTCCGCCGCTGAAACCAACCCTGGCAAGAAGCCCGCTCCCAACACCAGCGTCAGCATCGCGCGTCGCAGTTGCTTCACATTCATTCCCATTCCTTGAGCGCCCATCTACTCTTTTTCCTTGTTACCAAACGATGTCATGACCCGCCCTTCCCCGCTCAAGGCCAACGTCGCCGCCCGCAGCGCCGCCGGCAGCGGGACCGGACGACGCGTGTGCCGGTCCACGTACACATGCACCAGATGACCTTGCGCAGCAGCGGTCTGCGCCTGCGGGGCGTAGATGCCGATTTCGTAACGCACGCTGCTGCTGCCCACATGGCCGACCCGCAGGCCGACCTCGATGTCCTGAGGAAAACCCAGGGAGGCGAAGTAATTGCAATGATTTTCAACCACCAGGCCAATGGTCTGGCCCGATTCGACTTCCAGCAGGCCCTGATCAATCAACCAGGCGTTGACCGCCGTGTCGAACCAACTGAAATAGACCGCGTTGTTGGCGTGACCATAGGCATCGTTGTCCATCCATCGCGTTCCGAGCGTGCGAAACACCCGGTATGCCTCTCGCCTTTCGGCTCTGGGGCGCGTCGGCCCCACCTGTGAAGTTGTCTGCCCGGGGGCCTTGCCCGTCTTTTCCGTCATGAGGCGGCATTCTGCCAGCCCCGTCCGCACCGCCCCATTAGGGCTTGGCCCCTAAAGCGTCGAAACAGGGCTCAAAAGCCTTGTGTCCGAGCACCGTCTCCCTACAATGGGCCGCATGTTGCAGTGCAACATATCGCGTGAGCCCCGTGGTGTCGAAATCGTTCTGAAACCGTTTCCTCAAGGAGTACCGTATGCTGACCGCTGAACAAGTCCTGGCCACCAACAAGGCCAACATCGAATCCCTCTTCGGCCTGACCAGCAAGGCTTTTGAAGGCATTGAAAAACTGGTGGAGCTGCATCTGGCCGCCAGCAAGGCTCTGCTGGCCGATACCGCCAGCCAGACCCAGACCATGCTGAGCGTCAAAGATCCACAAGAATTGCTGACCCTGCCCTCCAGCCTGCTGCAGCCGCTGAGCGAAAAGGCGGCCAGCTACGGTCGCGAGGTGTACGAGATTTCCACCACCACTGGCGCGGAGTTCAGCAAGGCCTTCGAAGCGCAGTTCGCCGAGGTACAGAAGAAATTCCAGGACCTGGTGGACAGCACGGCCCAGAACGCGCCGGCCGGTTCGGAAACCGCCGTGGCCCTGTTCAAGAGCGCCGTCGCAGCCGCGAACAATGTGCTGGAAAGCGCGCAGAAATCCGCCAAGCAAGCCGCAGCCCTGGCGGAATCGAACATCAAGGCAGCGACTGCCAGCGCCATGGATGCCGCCTCCGGTGCGGTTGAAACCGGCAAGGCCAAGAAGCGCGCTTGAACAGGCAGCACCGGCCCTGTTTTTTACAAGGATTTACAGTCGCCGACTGTACAGACCGGTGGAAACCCTGACATAATTCACTCATCGGAAGTTGATTTCGCTTTATGAATTGACATTCATGAAGTTTCGTTGATCAATTTCCACCGTTTGTCTCCTCGGGTCCTTTCGTAAGCTCAGGCTTCAGGGATCCCTTCAAGGCCCCATCCTCGGATGGGGCTTTTTTTTGCCTGTCTCGACAGGCCCGCCAAATCCCTCCAGCTTTCTGACATTTACTGAGAACAATTCTCATCAAATATAAGATGCGGGCTTCACCGTTCCCGAGAACAATTTCCATGAAGCTCTTCGCCTTTATTCCTTTTGCTCGCCGTCTGGGCGCCCTGCTACTGCTGCTTGGTGGCGCCGCGCATGCTCAGCAGGTGCTGAATGTCTATTCCGCCCGGCATTACCCCAGCGACGACATTCTCTACGCTGGTTTCACCAAGAAAACAGGCATCCAGATTCAACGGGTCGACTCGGACGATGCCGGCATCATTGCCCGTCTGCGCGCCGAAGGTGCTGCATCTCCGGCGGACGTGATCTTGATGGTCGATGCCGCGCGCCTCTACCGCGGCGAGGCCATGGGCTTGTACCAACCGGTCAAGTCCGCCGTGCTGGACGCGGCCATTCCCCTGAACCTGCACGGAACCGCCAATGCCGACGGCGCGGCCAGCTGGTATGGGTTCTCCACGCGTGCTCGCGTCGTGGTGTTCGACCCGCGCAAGGTCAAGCGCGAGGACGTGGACACCTACGAGGAACTGGGTGATCCCAAGAACAAGGGCAAGCTGTGCATCCGCTCCGGCTCGCACCCTTACAACCTGTCGCTCTTCGGCGCGGTACTGGAACACATGGGCGAGGCCAAGACGGAAGCCTGGCTCAAGGGCATGGTAGCCAACATGGCCCGTGACCCCAAGGGCGGTGACACGGACCAGATTCGCGCAGTCGCCTCGGGGAATGCGCGATCGCCGTCACCAACAGCTATTACCTGGCGCGCCTGATGAACGCGAGCGCCGCGGAAGACCGCGCGGTCGCCGACAAGGTGGAAGTCGTGTTCCCCAACCAGAACAGCTGGGGCACGCACATGAACATCGCGGGTGCCGCAGTGGCGCGGCATGCCCCCAACCGCGCCAATGCCATCCTGTTCCTCGAATACCTGGCCAGCCCGGAAGCCCAGGACGTGTTTTCCAACGCCAACAACGAATGGCCCGCCGCGCGCGGCATGAAGCCGAACAACCTGGCGCTGCAACGCATGGTCGGTTCAGGGTTCAAGAGTGAAACCATCCCGATCAGCGCGGTCGGCAAGAACACGATCCAGGTTCAACAAATGCTGGACCGGGTCGGCTTCAAGTAAGCCGCGACTGGCAGCCCCGGCATAGCCCCAATGGAAACGGCCATGGCATCTTCGCCATGGCCGTTTTTTGTGGGCTAAACAGATGCCGATGCGCGAGGCTCAGATCGGCATGGCCACGAGGTCGTGCCCGTCGGTTGCGACGATGCGCGCCTTGGTGAACTCCCCGGCCTTCAGGGTTTTGCTGATTTTCTCGGGCGGCAACAGACGCACGGTGCCGTCGATCTCCGGCGCATCGGCGTAGCTGCGACCCACGCCGCCCTTCTTGCCCAGGCCGGGCGCGGAATCCACCAAGACTTGCATGGTCGCCCCCACGCGCCGCTGCAGGCGCGCGATCGAGACCTCCTCGGCCACGGCCATGAAACGCTGGCGCCGCTCCTCCCGCAACGCGTCCGGCAAGGCCCCCGGCAGTTCATTGGCCGCCGCGCCACGCACGGGACTGTAGGCGAAACACCCGGCACGGTCGATCTGGGCCTCGCGCACGAAGTCGAGCAGGTGCGCGAACTCTTCCTCGGTCTCGCCTGGAAAACCCGCGATGAAGGTGCTGCGCACCACGAGCTCGGGACAGATCTCGCGCCAGCGCTGGATGCGCTCCAGGTTCTTCTCGCCACTGGCCGGGCGCTTCATGCGCCGCAATACCTCCGGATGGCTATGCTGGAAAGGCACGTCCAAGTAAGGCAGCACCAGGCCTTGCGCCATCAGGGGCAGGATGTCGTCCACGTGCGGGTAGGGATAGACGTAGTGCAGGCGTACCCAGGCGCCGTGCTGCGCGGCCAGCTCGCCCAGGGCCTGCACCAGGTCGAGCATGCGCGTCTTCACCGGCTTGCCGTCCCAGAAACCGGTACGGTACTTCACGTCCACGCCATAGGCCGAGGTGTCCTGGCTCACCACCAGCAACTCCTTCACGCCGCCCTCGAACAAGGCCTTTGCCTCCTTCAACACATCACCAACCGGACGGCTCACGAGGTCGCCGCGCATCGAGGGGATGATGCAGAAGGTGCAACGGTGATTGCACCCTTCGCTGATCTTCAAGTAGGCGTAATGGCGCGGCGTGAGCTTCAGACCCGCCTCGCCAAAACCGCCCGGCACCAGGTCCAGGAAAGGATCGTGCGGCTTGGGCAGGTGCAGATGCACCGCGTCCATCACCTCCTGCGTGGCGTGTGGCCCCGTCACGGCCAGCACGCTGGGGTGCATCTGCCGTACGAGGTTGGCGCCGCCCTCGCCGCCTTCACTCCCGCCCACGGTGCGCGCCCCCAGGCAGCCCGTGACGATGACCTTGCCGTTCTCGGCCAGCGCTTCGCCGATCGTGTCCAGACTTTCCTTCACCGCATCGTCGATGAAACCACAGGTGTTGACGATGACCAAGTCCGCGCCGGCGAAGGTCTTGGAAGTCTGGTAGCCCTCTGCGCTCAGTTGCGTGAGGATGAGCTCGGAGTCGGTCAGGGCCTTGGGGCAGCCCAGGCTGACAAAACCAACCTTGGGTGCCGCCGACAAAGCCGACGCGGGTGTAGTGGCAGCATCCACGGAAGTTTGCATGTTCATATCGAAGAATTCACGGTTGAAGCCTCGGTAGCGCCCGTCTGCCGGCGCGCCATCGCGACCAAGGCGGTGGACACCAGCACCACGATGAGCACGGCGCCCGAGAAATAAGTTGGCAGGGGCGGCACGGCCATCGCGCCCGGGGCATCGGCTCCGCTGAGCGCCTGTACGTTCAGGAACAGCAGCACGGTGATCAGGCCGCGCGGCGCGAACCACAGCAATACCTCGGCCGCCTGTTGTCGCGCGAACGCCAGCAGCAGGCGGCGTCCGCCGTAAATCACGGCCAGCGCCAGCGCCGCCGTCACCCAGGCCTGCCAGGCAACCAGGTCGGCCAGTTCTGTCCAATAACCCAGCAGGATGAAGAAGACACCGCGCACCGCGAAGGTGAGTTCCTGCACCAGCACCTTGAACTGGTCCAGGGTCGCGTCGTAGCTGTCGTCCATCCAGCCGCGCAGGCCGGGAATGCGGGTGATCAGGCGCGGGTTGTTGAGCACGAGACCGAACAGCAGCACCATGATCAGCGGTGAGAGGTGCAGCAACTCCCCCACCGCGTACAGGCCGAACAGCCCGGCCAGCAAGGGCACGAAACGGATGTGGCCATCGACCCGCATCAGCACCAGCACCAGGCCGACCGAGCACACCGCCGCCAACAAGAGGGAGAGCACGCCGCCGCCAATCAGACCGCCGAGCAAGCCCCCGACCGTGCCGCCGGAATGCAAGAGCGCGAAGAACACCAGCACGCCCAGGATGTCGGAGATGGAGCTTTCGTAGACCACGAACTCGCGCACGGCCCCCGGTTGGGACTGGCTGCTCGGAATCGCGACCGCGCTGCTGATGATGGCGAAGGGCACGGCCAGCAACAGGGCCGTGAACAGCGGCCAGCCCAGCACCAGCATCGCCAATGCGGCGAACACGGCCATGTAGAACAACAGGCCGGCCAGGGCCATGCCAAAGGCGCGACCGGCCAGAGTCAAGCGATCACGCCGCAGTTCGATGTCAAAGGCGCCCTCGAGCACGATCAGGATCAGCCCCACCGCCCCCAGCACCGGCACCAACACGTCCACCCCATTCAGGCGATGGCCCAGCAGGCCCAACAAGGGTTTGACGGCGAATCCCAGGCCCACCAAGACGATGACCGAGGGCAAGCGCAACCAGGCACTGAAGCGCTCGATGGCGAAGGCCAGCAGCAGAAAGATAGAAACAATCAGGATCGCTGAATGGGCCATGAACACCTTGCTCGGACGGGAGGCTTGCGCCACGCGGAAAGGCAAAGAGCCCGGGCCGCGCGAGGGCTGGCATTGTATCGGGCATGGGGGGCCTGGCGTTCGGTCGGCGCAATTCCCCAGAGACCGGTGAAGCCGATCCGCTGGGCCCGAGGCTTCAAGCCCGCTCGGACGCTGCAGGCGCGCGCGCCGGCTCGGACAGGCCCGGCCCGGGCGTGGAACCGGTCAAGCGCGGCGTGGACGAGACGTCCAGCCGGAACACCGCGACCGCCGTACGCAGTCCCCGCGCCTGATCCGCCAGCGCACGCGCGCCGTCGGCGGCTTGCGCCACCCCAACGGCGGTGTCGCGGCTCTGCGCCTCCAGTTCGCGCAGGGTGCCGCTCAATGCGGTCACGTCGTCGGCCTGGCGAGCGCTATCGGAGGAGATGTCGGCGACGATCTCCGTCACCTGGTCCACTGAGCGCACCACCCGCGCGATCGTGACACCTGCCTGCCCGACCTGGTGCACGCTCTGAGTCACGCGCTGGTTGGCCGTGTCGATCAGGGCCTTGATTTCCCGCGCCGCCTCTGCGCTGCGTTGCGCTAGTTGGCGCACCTCGGACGCCACCACGGCGAAGCCCTTGCCCAGTTCCCCGGCCCGCGCGGCTTCCACCGCCGCGTTCAGGGCCAGCAGATTGGTCTGGAATGCGATGCCATCGACCACGCCAACGATCTCGCCGATACGCTGCGAGACGGCGGCGATGCCCTCCATGCTGGCCACCACCGTGTCCACCTCGGCGCCCCCCGCGCCAGCCAGGCGGGCCACCTCGCGCGCCTGTTGGCTGGCCGCGCCCGCATGGCGGGCATTGCGGGTGACCGTCTCGGACAGCTGCGCCAGGTTGACGGACACCTGGCGCAAGGCGTCCGCCTGTTGCGCGCTGCGCGCAGACATGCCCTGGCTGGTCTGCGCGATGCGGCCGGTGCCGGCCGTGATCTGCTCGACCCCCTGCAGGACCTGGGTCACCGCCCCGCCCAGGCCCGACTGCATGCGCGCCATCGCCCGGTACAAACCGCCGATCTCGTTGTGCCCCCGGTCGTGGATGACGCCGGTGAGGTCACCATCAGCCATGCGGTCGAAGTGCTGACCGGCCTCGCGCAGCGGCGCGAGGATGATGCGACCGAACATCAGGCGCAGCATGAGTCCGAGCAGGACCACGGCCACGAGCACGAACACGGCGCCCACCATGGCGCGCGCTTGCATGCGCGCGGCTTCGGCCACCGCCTCGCGGCCCTGGGCCAGGGCATAGGCCTGGAAAGCACCCACGGCCTCGACGTAGCGCTGGGACGATTGCGTCAGCGCCGGCCCGGCGAGCTTGTTGGCCTCGATGCCATTCCAACCCTGGACAGCCTTGCGCAAGGGCGTGAGGGACGTGCCTTCGAGTTGCCGGGCCGCGCTCAGCAGCGCCTCGAACAGGGGACGACCGGTGGGGGAACCGTCCGGCTTGCCCTCCAGGCGCTCCAGGCTTTCGCGCGCGCCAGCCAACAAGGCATCGGCACGGCGCAGCATGTCGTCGCGGCCTTCTTCCATGCCGCTTTCCATCTGGATCTTGGCCTGCCCAAGATCCGCGCGCGCCAGGAACAGGCGACTGCTCAGGTCACTGATCTCGCTGGCGCGCTCGATGTTGTCGCGCCCCAGCTGTTCAATGGCCTGGCGATCGCGCTGGAAGATCCACATCGCCGCGCCAGCGGACAGCGCGAAACAGAGGACGAACAGGGTCAGCGTCGCCGTCAGGGCCGTGCTTACCTTCAGAAACATGCGCATGGACAACACTCTCGGGCCACCATGCGGAATGCATGGCGCGGCTCAGTGTGCCCGCGCCATTTGACAGAAACGTTACGGTTCCGTGATCAGCGTCCGGGATTGCGCCGCATGGCCGCGAACAGACCCAGCATCTGCTCGGTTTGCTTCTGCATCTGGTCCTGAACCTGGCGCTGCATCTGCTCCTGCGCCTGCAGGTAGCGCTGGGTGGAGTCTTCCACGCTCTTGGCCATGTTCTGCGCCATGCCCAGGGCCGTCATGCGGGTCTGCATCTCATGCAAGGTCTGGATGTTCTTCTCGAGGTAGCCCCCCATCCAGCCCTGCATCGCATGACCATAGAAACGGATGATCTGGCCCAGCATCTGCGTGGAAAACAGGGGCGTTCCCCCAGCCTCTTCCTCCAGGATGATCTGCAGCAGGATGCTGCGCGTCAGATCGTCCCCGCTCTTGGCGTCGCGCACCACGAAGGGCTGCTGCGCCATCACGAGCTGCTTGACCTCGACCAGGGTGATGTAGCTGGACGTCTGCGTGTCGTAGAGGCGCCGATTGGGGTACTTCTTGATGACCCGCTCCGGTCCGGCCGATGAGGCCTCGGCGGCATCGGCGGCGCCAGCCCTGGGGCCGGGTTCGGGCTGGGCATCAGCGCTGGCAGGGCCGGTTTTCATGGTCAAAGTTTACCCTGCGGGCAACCCAGCAGCGTGGCGACCTCGGCCTGCTGTTTGCGGGTTTCCTCCACCAGGTAATCGAGAAAGACCCGCGTGCGCCGGGGCATGAACTTGCGACTGGGCAGGGCGGCATACACCACGGCACGGCCAGTGACCCAGGGCTGCAGCACGCGCACCAGATCACCCCGCGCCAGATAAGGTGCCACCAGATCGACGGCCATGGAGCCGATGCCAGCCTCACTGAGCACGGCCTGCAACAGGGTGTCGACATGGTTGGAGGTGAAAGCAGGCCGAGGCTGGATCTCCATGACCTCTTCCGGCGCCTCGGGCTGCCACATGCGGACCATGCGCGGCCGGTCACCCGGCCTGGGCCGCAAGCGCAGGAGATCGTGGCCGCTCAGTTCCGCCGGAGTCTGCGGCGTGCCGCAGCGGGCCAGGTAGCGGGGCGAGGCGATCAGGATCATCTCGCTTTCGACGACCTTGCGCGCCACCACATCGCCGTCGAACCGCTCGTCGGTGACCATCAACGTGATGTCGAAGTTCTCGATGGATGCGCTGCCGACGAAATCCGCCTCGATGTCGAAGTGGATGCGGGGGTGGCGCTGGCGAAATTCGCTGATCAAAGGCGCGAGCAGGAAACTCGCCAGCAGGGGTTGGGCATGCAGGCGCAGCACGCCCGCCAGTTCCGTGGCATGGGAGCCGGCCGCCGCATCGGCCTCGTCCACGTCCTGCAGGATGTGTCGCACCCTGTCAAGGTAGGACTGGCCAGCCTCGGTCAGCGAGACACGGCGGGTGGACCGTTGCAACAGGCGCGTGCCGAGCTGCGACTCCAGATCGGCGACCAGGCGGGTCACCACCGGCGCCGACATGTCCAGGGATCGTGCGGCAGCCGCGAATCCGCCCTCGTCCACCACGCGCTCAAACACCCTCATTGCCTGCAGGCGATCCATCGTCATGCCTCCCAAAAAACAGCGGGATCCTGAACCAAGACTGGGTCCAGGCTTTCCCAATTCAAGGTCACATTATTCCGAATTCAGGAATATCGAACTTCCGAAACGCCAATTTATCTATTGTTTTAGAAATCTTACAGTTCATCCCATCGACGCAGCGACGCTCTCTGATTCTGTTTCACCGACCCGCTTCATCGAGCAACCGACTCCATACGGCCTTGAGCCCGGTCAGATCGACCCGCCGACCGCATGAAGCAGACAAGGAAGTCATCATGAACCGCTCTTACGCCTCTCTCTCCGCCATCGCACTGGCCGCTCTGCTGGCCACCCCGGCCTTCGCCGACACCGATGCCCCCGCCAAGACCCGCGCCCAGGTCCGCGCCGAACTGGCCGAAGCCATTCGCACGGGTGACATCCTGTCCAATGACGACAGCAACCTCAAGCTGAATGAACAACGCCCTGATCTCTACGCACACCCCGCCGTAGCCAGCAAGAGCCGCGCACAGGTGCTGGCCGAGCTGGCCCAGGCCGTGCGCAGCGGTGACATCGTCGCGGCAGGCAGTGAAGATGGCTTGAAGCTGAACGAACAACGCCCGGACCTGTACCCGCAAGTCGCCACCACGGGCAAGAGCCGCGCCGAAGTCCGTGCCGAACTGGCTGAAGCCGTGCGCAGCGGCGACATCGTGGTCGGCAGCGAAGGCAATGTGACGCTGAACCAGCTTTTCCCGGGCTTCTACACGCAGAAGGCGGCCGTGCGCATGCAAGCGGCTCAGGCCGAATCGACGCGCGCCACGCGCATGTGATCGACACGCGAAACAGCAGTTGAACCGTCGAACGCCTGCGCGGCGTGTGGTGGCTGCTGAAAAAACAAAGGCCCCGGTGATGAACCGGGGCCTTTTTTGTCTGGTAGGCGCGATTGGAATCGAACCAACGACCCCCACCATGTCAAGGTGGTGCTCTAACCAGCTGAGCTACGCGCCTGTTGTCTCCCTGTTTTGCAGAGAGATCACGAGTATAGCAGCAATCCTGACACCCACTTTCACCATTCCCCCTGCGACGCGCTGCACCACCCGCAAGCTCGGCAGACCCGACAGCTCTCCATAATCGCCAGGCACGCGTTTTTTCTGTCTCGGCATCGCCCAAGCCTGGTTTGAAGCGCGGCAGTCCATCGCCACGTCCTCACTGCACCCCTCCCATGCGACCACTTCGCCGCGATCTCCTGGCCCGCGCGCCCATCCTGTCCCCGCGCGTGGCTCGCTTGGCCTTGCTGCTGGCCTTGTTCGCATTGCATCCGGTGGCTCGGAGCCAGCAGAAAGGCGACGACAAGCCCTGGAATGGCAAGTACTACGCCGTGGCCACGGCCAACCCGCTGGCCACCGACACTGGCTACGCCATGCTGCGCGCGGGAGGCAGCGCGATGGACGCCGCGATCGCCGCGCAAATGGTGCTGACGCTGGTCGAGCCACAGGCCAGCGGCATCGGCGGCGGCGCCTTCCTGTTGCACCACGACGGACAGATCACGGAGAGCTACGACGGCCGGGAAACCGCGCCCTCCGACGTGGACGAAGACCTCTTTCTCGATGCGCAACGCAAGCCCCTGGGCTTTGCCGAGGCGTCCATCGGTGGACGCGCCGTGGGCGCGCCCGGGCTGCTGCGCATGCTGGAGCTGGCCCACGGCCAGCATGGTCGCCTGCCCTGGAAACAGCTGTTCGAGCCTGCCATCGCGCTGGCCGAGCAAGGTTTTCCGGTGAGTCCACGCCTGCACACGCAACTGAGTGAGCCCAATGCCTTGCGGCAAGACCCGGTGGCCGCGGCCTATTTCTTCGACAGCGCGGGCCAGCCCTGGCCGGTGGGACACAAGCTGCGCAACCCGGAGCTGGCAGCCGTGCTGCGGCGCATCGCCAACGGAGGTGCCAACGCCTTCTATCGGGGCGAGCAGGCGGACGACATCGCGCCCGCCATCGTGCGCAAGGTGCGCGGGCACCCGCGCAACCCAGGCCATCTCTCCCTGACCGACTTGGCGGAGTACGAAGCGCTGGTGCGCCCGCCCCTGTGCTTCGTCTATCAGGCCCGCAACAGCCCCGACAGCAAGCCACGGCGCGGTGCCAGCGCAACGCGCGACGTGCAAATCTGCGGCATGCCGCCCCCCAGTTCCGGCACGCTGGCACTGGGCCAGATCTTCGGCATCCTGGCGCGCACGCCCGCCGCAACGCTGCCCATGCAACGCAAGCCGCCCAAGCCCCATGCGGGACCGCTGCCTTCCGCCGAATGGCTGCACCTGTATGCAGAGGCCGCCCGCCTTGCCATGGCAGACCGCGCCCTTTACGTGGCCGACCCGGATTACGTGCCCCCGCCCGGCCCCAGCTGGATGGCATTGCTCGAACCGGACTACCTTGCCGAGCGCGCCAAGCTGATGAACCTCAGCCCCCGCGCACCACGCATGAAGGAAGCCCCCGCGGGCATCCCCATGAGCGTCGAACGCAACAGCGAGGACCAGGGCCTCGCGCCCTACGCCGGATTGGGCCGCGAAACCGGCGCCCGACCGAGGCTGGCCCCCATGCCGGCACAGCCGGAGTACGGCACCAGCCACATCAGCATCGTCGACGGCCAGGGCCACGCGCTGGCCATGACCAGCAGTGTCGAGGCCGTCTGGGGCGCGCAGGTCATGGTCAACCGCGGACAAGGTCTGGTGGGAGGGTTCCTGCTCAACAACCAGCTCACCGACTTCAGCTTCGTGCCCCGAGGCAGCGCAGGCACGGACGTGGTGATCGCCAACCGCGTGGAGCCCCGCAAGCGCCCCCGTTCGTCCATGACGCCGCTGCTGGTGTTCAGCCGTCCGCGTGGGGAATTGCTGTTCTCCGGCGGCAGCCCGGGCGGTGCGTCCATCATCCACTACACCGGCAAGATGCTCTACGGCGTGCTGCACTGGGGCCTGGACGTCCAGCAAGCCATCAATCTGCCCAACTTCGCGGTGCTGTCCGCCAGTAACGACGCACCCGTGTTGCTGGAACAAGGTCGTTTTCCGCCCGCCACGCTCAAATCCTTGCAGCGGCGCGGTCACACGGTGCACGAGCAGGCCCTGACGAGTGGACTGCAAGCCATCGAGGTGCTGGGCAACGGGCGACTGCAAGGCGGTGCCGACCCTCGGCGTGAAGGCACGGTTCGAGGAGAGTAGGCCAGCCCCGAATCACCCGGTCCGGCCCGTTTTCCTAGAATGTGGGCATGGCCATCCCTTCCACCTTCCTCCAGGAGCTGCTCGCGCGTGCCGATGTGGTGGAAGTCGTGGGACGTTACGTGCAGCTCAAGAAGGGCGGCGCGAACTTCATGGGCCTGTGCCCCTTTCACGCTGAAAAATCGCCCTCCTTCACGGTCAGTCCGACCAAGCAGTTCTTCCACTGCTTCGGCTGCGGCAAGCACGGTGACGCCATCGGTTTTCTGATGGAGCACACGGGTGCCAGCTTCGTCGAGGCGGTCCGCGACCTGGCCCAGCACTATGGCCTGCAAGTGCCCGAGGACGACAGCACGCCTCAGCAGCGCGAGCGCGCCGCGGCCCAGCGCCAGAAGCAGGCCACCCTGTCCGAGACCCTGGAAAAGGCCGGGGCTGCCTACCGCAAGCACCTGAAAAGCTCACCCCGCGCCATCGCCTACCTCAAGGGTCGTGGCCTGTCGGGCGAGATCGCCCTGCGTTTCGGCCTGGGCTACGCGCCCGAGGGCTGGCGCGCGCTGGCCAGCGTGTTCCCCAGCTACGACGAGCCTTTGCTCGTCGAAAGCGGGCTGGTCATCAGCAGCGAGGCGGAGGACGGCGCGGCGGCCAAGGGCGAAGGCAAGCGCTACGACCGCTTCCGTGACCGCATCATGTTCCCCATCCGCAACATCAAGGGCGAATGCATCGGCTTCGGCGGGCGCGTGCTGGGCGACGAGAAACCCAAATACCTGAACTCCCCGAGACCCCAGTCTTCAGCAAGGGGCTGGAACTCTATGGTCTATTCGAGGCGCGCAACGCGATCCGCGACGCGGGTTACGTATTGGTCACCGAAGGCTACATGGACGTGGTGGCGCTGACGCAGCTGGGTTTTCCGAACGCCGTGGCGACCTTGGGCACGGCCTGCACCCCGGACCACCTGCAAAAGCTGTTCCGCTTCACCGACAGCGTGGTGTTCAGCTTCGACGGCGACGAGGCCGGCCGCCGCGCCTCGCGCCGCGCGCTCGATGCCGCCCTGCCCTATGCCAGCGACACCCGTTCGGTGAAGTTTTTGTTCCTGCCGACCCAGCCCAAGAAGCACGACCCCGACAGCTATATCCGCGAGCATGGCCGCGAGGCCTTCGCCCATTGCGTGAGCGAGGCCACGCCGCTGTCGCGCTTCCTGATCGATTCGGCGCGTGAAGGCTGTGACCTGAGCAGCGCCGAAGGCCGTGCGCGCCTGGGTGTCCACGCGCAGCCCCTGTGGGAAGCCTTGCCCGATGGCGCGCTCAAGCGCCAGCTGCTGGGCGAGATCGCAGCCCTGGTCCAACTGGATGCGCGGGAACTCGGCAGCCTCTGGGCGGACTCACGGACAAAATCATCGCCGCAACGCCACGGCGGCGCGTCCAACGGGCGGGAGGCTGGCGACCCCGAGGCACGCGACGGCACGATGGCACGGCGCTCGAGCTCTGGTTACGCCGCCGCGGGACGCGGGTATCGATCCCAAGGCAGCACCGGCCGCCGTGGGGGCGGCGCCCGCCAGGTCCCTCAGCGCGCCGACCACGCCGTTCGCCTGCTGCTGGTCCACAATCGGCTGTGGGAGCAACTCTCCAGCGAGGAACAAGCGCTGCTCTGCGGCCTGCCCGGCCAACACGGCGCCCTGCTGAGCTGGCTGGAAGCCTGGCTGCACGAGCACGGCCCCCAGCCCTGGGCCGTGTTGCGGCAAGCCTTGCAGACACACGCCGAGCTGACCGAGGACGAGGGCTTTGACCCGGAGCCCGCAATGCCCCTGCCCGTCCTGGCCGACCGGCTCATGAACTCCGATCTGACACCGACCGACGACGCGGCCGAGGCCAGCCAGGAGCTGCGCAGCCTGCTCAAACCCATGCTGATTGAACAGCTGAAGGCCGAGCAGACACCCGACCTGGCAGCGCACAACCCCGGGCGATACCGCGAGATCCAGGAACGCATCAAAAACCTGGCCAGCCCTGCCGCGGCAGCCTGAACTATCCCCCGCAAATCCGCACCACGCCTGGGTTTTCGGATAGGGGCGGGTATAATCCACAACTTAGACTCTTCGGCAAGAGCGACAGCAGCACCTCCGGTCCAGGCCGACTGTAGCCAACACGCGCACAGTCAACACAGCATGTGGGCCACCCCCTCACCGGGCTCACCGCAAGGACTGCACACCAAATGTTCGCCCTCCCATCTTGCCGTCCGAGGAAGGGATTCAAAGCCCCGCCCTGCGCTTAACGTGGAGGCGGGAGCTGCCGATAACTTCCTCTGCCCCCTGCCGCACCGGTTCGCGCATCTGCGCTGCTGTCTTCGGTCGTGTTTCTGCGTGTTCTTTCTCGTTTGTCCGTGTTTTTGATGTTTGTGTTCCCAGGTTGCTGTCCAGAGGTTGACCTATGCCCGCTCAAAATTCCGCACAAAAGGCCAAGAAGCCTGCCGCCAAGACCGCTGCCCAAGCTGTCGTGAAGCCATCCGCCAAAACCGTTGCCAAGGCCGCTGCCAAAACTGCCGTCAAAGCCTCCTCGAAAGCACCCACCGTGTCTGCCGCCAAAACCCCCGCCAAATCCGCCAAAGCCAAAGTTGACAAAGACGCCGAAGTGACGAAAAAACCCGGCCGCCCGGCGAAGACTGCCGCTGCCGAAGCCAGTGCCCCGGCCAAGAAGGCCGCCGGCAAGCCCGGTCGCAAGCCCAAGGCGGGCGAAGCCTCCGAGGAAGAAGACCTGACCGACATCGAGGCCGAGTTCGCCGAGGAACCCGCGGCCGAGGAAACCGGCGCGGCCGAGAAGGTCAAGCCCCTGCGCATCAAGGTCAGCAAGGCCAAGGAACGCGCCCTGATGAAGGAGTTCGGCCTGGACGAAACCGTCCTGTCCGAGGAAGACCTGGCCAAGCGCCGCGAGCGCCTCAAGCTGCTGATCAAGCTCGGCAAGACACGCGGCTACCTGACCCACGGCGAAATCTCCGACCACTTGCCCGACAAGCTGGCCGATGCCGAGACGCTGGAAGTCGTGGTCGCCATGCTGAGCGACATGGGCGTGACCGTCTTCGAGCAGACCCCGGACGCGGAAACCCTGCTCATCAACAACACGGCCCCCACGGCCGCCTCCGAGGAGGAAGCCGAGGAAGAAGCCGAAGCCGCCGTCTCCACCGTGGACAGCGAATTCGGCCGCACCACCGACCCGGTGCGCATGTACATGCGCGAAATGGGCACGGTGGAACTGCTGACACGCGAAGGCGAAATCGAAATCGCCAAGCGCATCGAAGGCGGCCTGATGGACATGATGGAGGCCATCTCCGCCTCGCCCACCACCATCGCCGCACTGCTGGCCATGGCCGAGGAAATCCGCGAAGGCAAGGTCGTGATCTCCACCGTGGTGGACGGCTTCGTCAACGCCGAGGAGAGCGACGACTACGTGGCCGAGGAAGACTTTGACGAGTACGACGAAGCCGACGACGACGATGGCAAGGGCGGCAGCAAGGCCTTGACCAAGAAACTTGAGGAGTTGAAGAATCAGGCGCTGGAACGCTTTGACCGCATCCGTTCGCTCTTCGAGAAGGTGCACAAGGCCTACGACAAGGAGGGCTACGGCTCGCCCACCTACGTCAAGAACCAGAAGGCCCTGTCCGATGAGTTGATGACCATCCGTTTCACGGCCAAGACCATCGAGAAGCTGTGTGACCTGGTTCGCGGCCAGGTGGCCGACGTGCGCCACAAGGAACGCGAACTGCGTCGCATCATCGTGGACCGCTGCGGCTACCCGCATGAACAATTCGTGCTCGAATTCGGCGGCCGCGACAAGAACGGCAACCCGGCGAAATCTCACCTGCTCGACCTGAAGTGGGTGGAAAAGCAGGCCGGCGCGGGCAAGGCATGGAGCGGCATCATGAGCCGCAACGTCCCGCCCATTCAGGACATCCAGCAAAAGCTGATCGACCTGCAAGCCCGCGTGGTGGTACCGCTGGAGCACCTGAAGGACATCAACAAGCGCATGAACCAGGGCGAAGCCGCCTCGCGCGCGGCCAAGAAGGAGATGATCGAGGCCAACCTGCGCCTGGTGATCTCCATCGCCAAGAAGTACACCAACCGCGGCCTGCAGTTCCTGGACCTGATCCAGGAAGGCAACATCGGCCTGATGAAGGCCGTGGACAAGTTCGAGTACCGTCGCGGCTACAAGTTCTCGACCTACGCGACGTGGTGGATCCGCCAGGCCATCACGCGCTCCATCGCTGATCAGGCTCGCACCATCCGCATCCCGGTGCACATGATCGAGACCATCAACAAGATGAACCGCATCAGCCGCCAGCACTTGCAGGAGTTCGGCTTCGAGCCGGACGCCAGCCTGCTGGCGCAGAAGATGGAGATCCCCGAGGACAAGATCCGCAAGATCATGAAGATCGCCAAGGAGCCGATCTCGATGGAAACCCCCATTGGCGATGATGACGACAGCCATTTGGGCGACTTCATCGAGGACACGGCCAACACCGCCCCGGTGGAAGCGGCCATGCAGGCCGGCCTGCGCGAGGTGGTCAAGGAAATCCTCGATGGCCTCACCCCACGCGAAGCCAAGGTGCTGCGCATGCGCTTCGGCATCGAGATGACCAGCGACCACACGCTGGAAGAAGTGGGCAAGCAGTTCGACGTGACCCGCGAACGTATCCGCCAGATCGAAGCCAAGGCCCTGCGCAAGCTCAAGCACCCCAGCCGCTCGGACAAGCTGCGCAGCTTCACGGACAATCTGTGATCAGGCACCACACGCGCTGAGCCTGTCTCAGCGCCGTACCCCTAACGCCCGCATCGTTGATGCGGGCTTTTTCTTTTTTATGCCAGCGTGCTTGGTGCTTGCGCGAGCCGTGCCCCGCGCCGGGGTGCTCATGCGGGGCCGGTCGACTGCGCCGACAAGACGCGATAACCGCCTGTCCTGTGCGAGCCGCGCGCTGCGGCCAGGGCGCGATTTCGGGGGTGGCGTCGTCTGGGCCATGAACGCCTTGGCGCCGCAAGTGCGGCGTATCCTGCATCTGACTTCCGGCATCGTGTTTGAACGGAGCGCCGAAAGCGCACAGTGAGTTATGCCGGACAAGGCGTTCATGGTCCTGGCGATGAGGAGTCTGCGAAGCAGACCACCCCCGTATGAGGGGCACTGGCCGCAGCGCGCGGCTCGCGCGCCGCTCGATCCGCACGCATGGCAAAGCTGCGTGACTGACTAAAATCAGCCGCATGTCCACGCCCAGCTTCTCCCACCTCCGCCTCCACACCGAGTTCTCCGTCGTCGATGGTGCCACCCGCGTGGACGATGTGGTGGATGCCGCCGCGAAAGACGGGCAACCCGCGCTGGCCATCACCGACCTCAACAACCTGTTCGGGGCCATCAAGTTCTACAAGGCTGCGCGCGGCAAAGGTGTCAAACCGCTGATCGGCGTGGAGATCCTGCTCGAAGGCCTGGGGGCCGATGCGCAGGTGACGAGTCGACTGCTGTTGCTGGTGCAGAACAAGCAGGGCTACCTCAACCTCAGCGAGCTGCTGGCACGCGCCTGGACCAGCAACGTCCACAAGGCGCAGGCCATCGTCAAGCTGGCCTGGCTGAAGGAACTGCACGAAGGCTTGATCGTGCTGTCCGGCGCGCAAGCCGGGGCCGTGGGTCAGGCCCTGGTGCAAGGCGACACGGCCCGCGCCCATGATGTGGCCTTGCAGTTCGCCACCCTCTTTCCGCACCGCTTCTACCTGGAGCTGCAGCGCGCGGGGCGCTCGGACGACGAAGCGCATGTGGGCGCCGCCGTGCAGTTGGCTTCCCGGCTGAAGTTACCCGTGGTCGCCACACATCCGGTGCAGTTTCTCACCGAGGACGACTATGAGGCGCATGAAGCCCGTGTCTGCATTGCCGAGGGCGAAATCCTCGGCAACCCGCGGCGTGTGCGCCGCTTCACGCGGGAGCAGTATTTCAAGAGCGCCGCGCAGATGCAGGCGCTGTTCGCCGACATTCCTTCGGCACTCGCCAACACGTTGGAAATCGCCAAGCGCTGCAACCTCACGCTGACCCTGGGCAAGCCGCAGTTGCCCAACTTCCCGATCCCGGGCGGCCTGTCCATCGAAGACTATTTCCGCAAGGCTTCGCTCGAAGGCCTGGAGGATCGCTTGGCCCTGCTCTATCCGGACGCGACCAAGCGCGACGCCGAGCGTCCGCGCTATCTGGAACGGCTGGAATTCGAGATCAACACGATCCTGAAGATGGGCTTCCCCGGCTACTTCCTGATCGTGGGCGACTTCATCCAGTGGGCCAAGGCGAATGGCTGCCCCGTGGGACCGGGCCGCGGCTCGGGCGCGGGCTCGCTGGTGGCCTACGCGCTCAAGATCACCGACCTGGATCCGCTCGCCTACAAGCTGCTGTTCGAGCGCTTCCTGAATCCCGAGCGCGTCTCGATGCCCGACTTCGACATCGACTTCTGCCAGGCCAACCGCGACCGCGTGATCGAGTACGTGAAGGAGCGCTACGGCCGCGAGGCCGTGAGCCAGATCGCCACCTTCGGCACCATGGCCGCGCGCGCCGCCATCCGCGACGTGGGGCGCGTGATGGACATGAGCTACACCTTCTGCGACGGCATCAGCAAGCTGATCCCCAACAAGCCAGGCCAGCACATCACCATCGACGGCGCGCTCAAGGAAGTCCCCGAGCTCGCCGAGCGCCAGGCCAAGGAAGACGAGGTCAAAAACCTGCTGGAACTGGCGCAGAAGCTCGAGGGCATGACCCGCAACGTCGGCATGCACGCGGGCGGTGTGCTGATCGCGCCCGGCAAGCTCACCGACTTCTGCCCGCTCTACCAGCAGCCCGGCAGCGACGCGGCCGTGAGCCAGTACGACAAGGACGACGTGGAGGCCGTGGGCCTGGTGAAGTTCGACTTTCTGGGCCTGGCCACGCTGACCATCCTGGAGATCGCGCGCGAATTCATCATGAAGCGGCACCCGGGCCAGGAGCACTTCAATTTCGAGAGCATCCCGCTGGACGACAAGGCCACCTACCAGCTGTTCCAGGACGGCAAGACAGAAGCCGTGTTCCAGTTTGAAAGCCGCGGCATGCAGGGCATGTTGCGCGACGCCAAACCCACGCGGCTGGAAGACCTGATCGCCCTCAACGCGCTGTACCGCCCCGGCCCGATGGACCTGATTCCGAGCTTCGTGGCGCGCAAGCATGGACGCGAGGAAATCGAGTACCCGCACCCGCTGGTGGCCGACATGCTGTCCGAGACCTACGGCATCATGGTCTACCAGGAACAGGTGATGCAGACCGCGCAGATCCTGGGTGGTTACTCGCTCGGCGGCGCCGACCTGCTGCGCCGCGCCATGGGCAAGAAAAAGGCCGAGGAGATGGCGCAGCACCGCGAGATCTTCCGCAAGGGCGCAGCCGGCAACGGCATTGCCCAGGACAAGGCCGACGAAATCTTCGATCTGATGGAGAAATTCGCGGGCTACGGCTTCAACAAGTCGCACGCAGCCGCCTACTCGCTGCTGGCCTACCACACGGCCTGGCTCAAGGTGCATTACACGGCCGAGTTCTTCTGCGCCAACATGACCGTGGAAATGGACGACACCGACAAGCTCAAGGTGCTGTTCGAGGATGCGCAGAAGATGGGCATGCGCTTCGAGCCGCCGGACGTGAACCGCGGCCATTACCGCTTCGAGCCGGTCTCCGACTCGGTGATCCGCTACGGCCTGGGCGCCGTCAAGGGCACGGGGCAGCAGGCGATCGAGGCCATCGTCAAGGCACGCGAGGAGGACGGCCCCTTCAAGAGCCTGTACGACTTCTGCAACCGCGTGGACCGCGCCCGCATCAACAAACGCACGGTCGAAGCCCTGATCAAGGCCGGCGCCTTCGACAGCCTGAACCTCAACCGCGCCGCGCTGCTGGCCTCCATCGATCGCGCCTTCGATTTCGCGACGGCCACCGCCGCCAACGCCAACCAAGGCGGCCTGTTCGACCTGACGGCCGACGATGGCGCCGACGCGCATGGTTCCAGCACGCAAGAGCCCGAACTGGTGGAGGCTCTGCCCTGGGGCGTCAAGGAACGCCTGAGCCACGAGAAGACCGCCGTGGGCTTCTACTTCTCGGGCCATCTGTTCGACGAAGTCGCGCACGAGGTGCGGCGTTTCGCCAAGCGCGAACTCGCCGAACTGATCGATACGCGCGAGCCTCAGTTGCTGGCCGGCATCGTCAGCGACCTGCGCGTGATCAATGGGCAGCGCGGCCGGCTGGCCCTGTTCAAGCTGGACGACAAGAGCGTGGCGCTGGACGCCCGCGTGGATGAAGCCCTGCTGAACGCCAACAAGAACCTGCTCAAGGACGACGAGCTCGTCGTCGTCATGGCCAAGGTCATGCCCGACCGTTTCTCGGGTGGTCTGCAGCTCAATGTCACCCAGCTCTGGAGCCTGGAAGCGGCGCGCTGCCGCTTCGGCAAGTACCTCAGCGTGGCCGTGAACCTGAGTTCTGGCCGTTACCCCGATGTACGCCGCCTGCTGACCGATCACCCGCCCCAACGGGAAATGACGGAGCAAGGGGAATTGCTGCGAGGCCTGCCCGTGCGCTTCACCCTCAAGGTGGGCAGTGAGGCAATCGGCACCTACCAGTCCGCCTTGAAGATGGAAGACGAAAAGACCCGGTTCTACCCCAGTGACGCGGCGCTCGCGGGCTGGATGGCCGAGGCCGACCAGGGCAAGGCGGTGGTGGTCTACGAGTAGAGGGATCGCGACGGCTCAACCGCGACCGCCCTCACGCCACCGCGCTTTGCGCGATATCCGCTGCGCCGTGCGCCAGGGCCATCACATGCCGCGGGTCCTCGGCTTTCAGGCGATGGTCGCTCCACACCTGCCGCCAGCGGCGCGCGCCCGGCAGGCCATGGCGCAAGCCGAGCATGTGGCGTGCGATGCCGTACCAGCCCAGGCCTTCCTCGGCCTGCACGCGCACCATGTAGTCGACCATGCGCGCCTCGACGTCCTCGCGTGACTGGGCAGGCCCCGGTTCGCCGAAGTAAAGGCGGTCCCAGGACGCCAGCCACCAGGGGTTGTGGTAGGCCTCGCGGCCGACCATCACGCCGTCCAGAGGGACCTGCTCGCCGACGATAGGGGCCGTCGCATCCTGCGGCGAAGCGACGCCCTGCAGATGTTCCTGTACCTGCGCATCGCTCGTGAGGCCGCCGTTGATGACGACGGCAAGCGCAGGGAAGTCCCGCTTGAGCCGGTGCACGAATTCGTAGCGCAGCGGGGGAATCTCGCGGTTTTCCTTGGGGCTCAGGCCTTTGAGCCAGGCGTTGCGGGCGTGGACGACGAAGGTGGTGCAGCCTGCCTCGGCGACGGCGCCCACGAAATCGCGCACGAAGTCGTAGCTCTCGACACGATCAATCCCCACGCGGTGCTTCACTGTCACGGGCACCCGCTCTGGATTCTGGAGCGCGTCGCGCATGGCTTTGACGCAATCGGCCACCAGCCGGGGCTCGGCCATCAGGCAGGCGCCGAAGGCGCCGCGCTGCACGCGCTCGCTGGGGCAGCCGCAATTCAGGTTGACCTCGTCATAACCCCATTGCTCTCCCAGCCGCGCACAGGCCGCAAGATCCGCCGGTTCGCTGCCGCCCAGTTGCAATGCCACGGGGTGTTCCGAGGCATCGAAGCGCAAATGCCGCCCGACGTCGCCATGCAGCAGCGCGCCGGTGGTGATCATCTCGGTGTACAGACGCGCGCGTCGACTCAACTGGCGATGGAAATAGCGGCAATGCCGATCGGTCCAGTCGATCATGGGCGCGACACACATGCGCCAGGCGGTCGATCCGTCTGGTGCAGCGATCGCCCCGGGCGACGCGGAAGAAAGAGGAAAAACAGGCATCCTCGGATTATCCGGGGGCGGACCTGCGATCCCCACTTAAAATCCATGGACTTTGTACTGTCCAATGCGCCCATTCCACCTGCACTTCCACCTGAACGCGTGGGCCGCCTGCGCCCCCGGGCTGCACCAAACCCAGGATTGGCAGGCCTGGGCGCGGCAACCACGGTTGCCACTGCGCCAGGGACTGGACAGCGACCTCCCCGCGCTCCCGGAAATGGCGGCCATGGCACGCCGGCGCCTGAGCCCGCTGGGGCGCATGGCCGTGCAGGCCGCCTGGTGGTGCGAACGCGGCGCGAACGGCTCCGCAGCCCAGCCCTCCTCCGACCCGCAGGCATCTGAAATGCCGCCGGTGCCGGTGATCTTCGCTTCCGGTTACGGGGACGCGCAGCGCACCCTGGAACTGCAGGATTCGCTCGCGGCCGGGCAGGCCATGTCACCCACGGCCTTTGGCCTGTCGGTGCACAACGCCATCGGTGCCCAGTACTCGATCGCCCGGGGCGACCACGCCAACTACCTCGCCGTCGCGGCAGGCCCTTGCAGCGCGGCGGCCGGCCTGGTCGAAGCCGCCAGCCTGCTGGCCGATGGCGCGCCCGAAGTCATGCTGGTCTGCCATGAGGAAGGCGTGCCCCCGCCCTATGACCGCTACACGGACCCGGTCGAATCCCCGACGCCGGCCATGGCCTGGGCCTGGGCCTGGCGCCTCACCACGGCGCACGATGCGAACCCGGACTGCTTCAGGCTGTCACTGCTGGACACCGAGGCCGGCGACCACGCGGGCGCGCCCGAATTGCCCTTCGGCCTTGATCTGCTGCGCTTTGTCCTGCTCACGCTGGACAACTCGGACACCCGCCTGGACGACGGACTGCCCTGGCGTCGCCGCGAGGGCGGGCAGCTCTGGCAGATGGAACACCTGCGCCCCGCGTTCGCGGCGGCCGGCGTGGCGCTGTGAGGCAGGCGGGATGAGCGGCATGGACCTGACCGAGGCCGCCTCGGATGCCACGAGGGGCGCAGACACGGGCAGACACACCGGCACGGGCGCACGCCTGGCGCGCGTCTGGCGTGTCACGGCGTCGGGGCTGTGCTTCCTGGTGTTCGGCGCGGGTGGCGTGGTCCTGCGGATGCTCGTCTTCCCGCTGTTGGCGCTTGTGCTGCGCCATGAAGCCCGCAAGCGCAACGCCGCCCAGGCCATCATCCACGCCGCCTTCGCGGCGCTGGTCGGCATTCTGAGCCGCTGCGGCGTGATCCGCTGCGAAATCCGCGGGGCAGAAAAGTTGCGCCGCGACGGGCTGCTGATCCTGGCCAACCACCCCACGCTGCTGGACGTGATCCTGCTGATGGCCCTGGTGCGTCGCGCCGACTGCATCGTCAAGGGCGCGCTGGTGCGCAACCCCTTCACACGCGGCCCCATCCAGGCCGCGGGCTACGTGTGCAACGACTCCGGTTCGGGCCTGGTCGAGGATTGCATCGCCTCGGTGCGAGCGGGCAACAACCTGATCATCTTCCCCGAAGGCACCCGCACCCCCCGTCGCCCCGAAGCGCAAGCCAGTGACAACACGCATGGCGTCGCGCGCCCTCGCCTGCAGCGCGGCGCGGCGCAGATCGCGGTGCGCGGGCGGCTGAACATCACGCCGGTGCGCATCCACTGTGCGCCGCTGATGCTGGTCAAGGGCGAACCGTGGTGGCGCATGCCCGCGCAGCCCAGCCATTTCACGCTGGAAGTCGGCGACGACATCGCCGTCCAGCCCTTCCTCGACACCCCCCAGCCCCGCGGCGAGGCCAACGCCGGCGAAGCCCTGGCCGCGCGCCGCCTGACCGAATTCCTCAGTTCCTATTTTTTTCAGGAGAGTCCCCGTGCAACAACTTGAGCAAGAAATCAAGGAGCTCATCATTTCCTCGCTGGCGTTGGAAGACCTGAGCCCGCAGGACATCGACCCGGCCGCCCCGCTGTTCGTCGATGGCCTGGGCCTGGACAGCATCGACGCGCTCGAGCTGGGCCTGGCCCTGCAGAAGCGTTATGGCGTGGCCATGAGCGCGGACTCCGAGGAGACCCGCCGCCACTTCGGCAGCGTGCGCGCCCTGGCTGCCTTCGTGCAGAACGCCGGCGCGCAGAAGCCCTGAACGCCGGGTGCCGCCTGACCCGACGACATCCGATCCAGCGACCCGCCATGACCAAAGACGACATCCTGCAGAAAATCGTGTCCATCCTGCACGACACCTTCGACATCGAGGTGGCGCGCATCACCCCCGAGGCGCGGCTCTACGACGACCTGGACATCGACAGCATCGACGCCATCGACCTGATCGTGCAGCTCAAGCCGCTGCTGGGCAAGCGCCTGCAGCCCGAAGCCTTCAAGTCCGTACGCACCGTCCAGGACGTGGTGGACGCCATCCACGCCCTGGCGCAGGAACCTGCGGCCTGAAGCACCACCACGCTTTGTCAGCCCGACCCCGCGGCCCTGCTCCGCCCACGCCCGCCCTGTCCCGGCAGAAGACCTTCCTGTGCGCCGCCCCCTCCTGCTCCTGATCGCGCTCCTGGCATGCGCCTACCCGCTGCTGATCTACCTCACGCTGGATCACTTCGCGCCCCACTGGCTGGCCCTGCTGCTGGCCGCGCTGGCCCTGGGTCGGGCCTGGTTGCGGCGCGAGCGCTTCTGGTTGGTCGTTGCGCTCGGCGCGCTGGCCCTGGCGCTGTCCACTGTCCTCAGCGGCAGCGTGCTGCCGATCAAGCTTTACCCGGTGCTGGTCAGCATCCTGATGTTCGCCGTCTTCAGCTGGAGCCTGCGCCACCCGCCGGCCGTCATCGAGCGACTGGCCCGCCTGAGTGACCCCGCGCTGCCACCGTCCGGCGTGGCCTACACCCGTGGCCTGACCCGGGTCTGGTGCGGCTTCTTCGCGCTGAACGGTGCCGTGGCCCTGGTCACCGCCTGCTGGCCCCGGGCGGCGGGCGGTGACGGCCTCTGGGCGCTGTACAACGGCCTGGTCTCCTACCTGCTCATGGGCCTGCTCTTTGCCGGTGAATGGCTGCTGCGCCCGACTTTGCGACGGCGCTTCGAGCGACGCCAGGCCGAGCACGCCGCGCGGCGCTGGCGTCCGCTGGCCGTGGCGGCAGCGCAGTCGACCGATGCCCGCTTCGTGGCGCAGGTGCAGGCTTGGCGCGCGAACTTCGCCACCCAGGCCGGCACGGGCGCGATTCTTTATTTCGACGACAGCGAACGCTTCACCGCCGCCCTCTACGGCGCCTGGCACGCGGGCAAGACCGTGTACCTGCCGGGCGACGCGCAGCCCGCGACGCTGCAAAACCTGTCCGCGCTGGACGCCACGGCCTGCCGCGCCGGCGATCTGCCCGGCGCCCTGCGGGCCCCGGATCTTGCGAACAACGCCAGCCCGAACCTGGGCCCGGCCTCCGGGTCATCGTTGCCGCCACTCGCCCCGCTGGACCCACGCGCCACGCACATGGTCGTCTACACCTCCGGCTCCAGCGGCCAGCCCCAGGCCATTCCCAAGTGCCTGGCCCAGCTCGACGCAGAAATCCACACCCTGCAGGCCACCTTTGGCACGCGCATGGGCGATGACACCACCGTGTACTCCACGGTCTCGCACCAGCACATCTACGGCCTGCTGTTCCAGGTGCTGTGGCCGCTCGCGGCCCAGCGCTCCCTGCAGGTCCACCGCATCAGCTACCCGGAAGAATTGGCCGAGCATCTGCGTCGCGTGCCGGCAGCCCAGGCCGTGCTGATCAGCAGCCCCGCCCACCTCAAGCGCCTGCCCGACGCGCTGGACTGGCAGGGTGCGCGCGCGGCACTGGTCGCTGTCTTCTCGTCCGGCGGGCCCTTGCCGCCAGAGGCCGCGCAAGCCACCCTGCGCCTGCTGGGTCACTCGCCCATCGAGGTCTACGGCAGTTCGGAAACCGGCGGCATCGCGTGGCGGCAACGTGCCGTGCACGGGGAACGCTGGCTGCCTTTCGCCGCGGTGCAATGGCGCATCACGGAGGAAGACGACGCCGGCGACGCGGCGCCCGGCACGCGCGGCCTGCTCGCCGTGCATTCGCCCAACCTGCCGGATGCGCGCTGGTTCCAGACCGCCGACCGCGTGCGTGCCCTGCCCGACAGCGATGGCGGTGGTTTCGTCCTGCAAGGCCGGGCCGACCGCATCGCCAAGATCGAGGAAAAACGCGTCTCGCTCACCGCGCTGGAAACCACTCTGCTGAGCACCGGCCTGTTGCGGGACGCACGGGCCCTGGTGCTGGAGGAAAAAAACCAGGCCTCGCGCCGCCTGCACCTCGCGGTGGCGGCTGTGCCCAGCGATGCCGGCCTGGCCCTGCTGCGCGCGCAGGGCAAGCGCGAGCTCAACGAACGGCTGCGGGCCGCCTTGTTGCAAGGCGTGGAGCGCGTGGCCCTGCCGCGCCGCTGGCGTTACGTGACCGAGCTGCCCGTCAACGCCCAGGGCAAGACCACCGAGTCGGCCCTGGCGGCCCTCTTCGATGCCCCCGACACCGTCACCATCGATGCACCGGCCGCCTTTGAGGGCACACCGGCCACGTCCCCGGCACCATCCGCCGCCACGGCACGGGCCCCGCTACCGTCGGCCCATTGGCAGCAGCGCGATGAAGCGGGCGCCGTGCTGGTCCTCGACGTGGATGCCGGCCTGCTCGCATTCGACGGCCACTTCGACGGCGTCCCCATCCTGCCCGGGGTGGCGCAACTGGATTGGGCGGCGCGCTTCGGCCAGGAATACACACGGGCCCTGTTCGCGGACTCAGCCCCGCAAACCGCGAACTTCAGCCGCATCGACGTGCTGAAGTTCCAGCGCCCCATCCTGCCCGGCGCACGGGTGGCGTTGCATCTGCGCTGGGAGGCCGAACGCGGCGCGCTGGCATTCAGCTACCGCGGCACGGAGAGCGGGACGCCGGTGGTTCATTCCAGCGGGCGTCTGGTCTTCGAGCCACGACGCAAGGACGCAAGCGCATGACGGATTTCAAGCCGATCGCGGTGATCCCCGTCTACAACCACCCGCAGGCCATCGCCCGCATGGTGCAGGCCCTCCTGGCCCAAGGCTTGCCCTGCCTGCTGGTGGACGATGGCAGCGAGGCGGGCTGCGCGGCGCTGCTGGATGGCATCTACCGACAGGAGGCGCCCCGTGTCACCCTGTTGCGGCTGCCACGCAACCAGGGCAAGGGCGCCGCCGTGATGGCGGGGCTGCGCGCGGCCGGGGCGGCAGCTTACAGCCATGCCCTGCAGATCGATGCCGACGGCCAGCACGACCCGAACGACGCCTCGCGCTTCCTGGCGCTGGCCCAGGCCAAACCCGATGCGGTCATCTGCGGCGTGCCCCTCTACGACGCCTCGGTGCCCAAAGGGCGGCTCTACGCGCGCTACCTCACCCATGTCTGGGTCTGGATCAACACGCTCTCGCTCGACATCCGCGACTCCATGTGTGGCTACCGCGTCTACCCCCTGGCCCCCACGCTGGCCCTGCTCGACACCGAAGCCATCGGCCGCCGCATGGACTTCGACAGCGAGGTCCTCGTGCGCCTGCACTGGCGCGGCTGCACCATCGTCAACCTGTCCACTCGCGTGCGCTACCCCGAGCATGGGGTCTCGCACTTCCGCGTCTGGCTGGACAACGCGCTCATCTCGCGCATGCACGCCCGTCTTTTCTTCGGCATGCTGTGGCGTCTGCCGCGCCTGCTCACCCGCAGGCTGCGTGGCCGATCCGCCACCCGGAGGGCGGAATGAAACCCCAGACCCACTCGACACACTGGGCCGATATCGGCGAAAGCACCTTCGCCACGGGCCTGCTGTTTCTGTACGGCGTGCACCGCTGGCTCGGACGCTGGCCGTTTCGCCTGTTCCTCTACCCCGTGGTCTTTTATTACTGGGCCTCCCGCCCCCTGGCCCGCCGCGCCTCGCTGGACTACCTGCGCCGCCTGCAGGCCGCGCGCGCGGTGTTCCCCCGCCCGCCGGGCGGGCGCCAGGGCCTGCACCACTTCCTCGCCTTCGCCGACAGCCTGCTCGACAAGCTGCTGGCCCTGAGTGGCCGTTACCGCTTCGAGCACATGCGCTTCACCGGCCGCGAACCGGTGCTCGCCATGATCCAGCGGGGTCAGGGTGGCATCTTCGTGACCGCGCATGTCGGCTGCCTGGAACTCTGCCGCGCCGCGGCCGCCGACTATGCCCACCCGTTCCAGCTCACGGTGCTCGTGCACACCGCCCATGCCGAGCGCTTCAACCGCATTCTCCAGCGCCTGGGCCAGGCCGATGGCGCGGCGTCAACCCCCCGCGTGCAGCTCATGCAGGTCAGCGAAATCACGCCTGCCACCGCCGTGCTGCTGGCGGAGAAGGTGGCACGGGGTGAGTTCGTCGCCATCGCGGGCGACCGCGTGCCCGTCACCGCCAGCAAGACCGTGCGCGTGCCTTTTCTCGGCGCGCAAGCCGCCTTTCCGATCGGCCCCTATGTGCTGGCGGCGCTGCTGCGCTGCCCGCTTTACCTGATGGCCTGTACCCGCGTGACGCTGGGTGGGGGACGACATACCTACCAGTTGCATTTCGAGTGCCTGGCCGAACACGCGACGTTGCCGCGTGCCAGCCGTGACGCCGCGCTGACCGAGCTGGCCACGCGCTACGCGCGCAGCCTGGAAGACACGGTCGCGCGCTCCCCCTACGACTGGTTCAACTTCTATCCCTTCTGGGACGCCCCCGCGCACCCTCTGGCCAATGGTGCCTCTCCATGACCCCGCCCATGAAACCCGCCCCCGAACTTGTCCACGACATCGAGGTCACGCCGGCCTTCTTCGACATCGACGTGATGGAAATCGTCTGGCACGGCCACTACGTCAAGTACCTGGAAATGGCGCGCTGCGCGCTGCTGGCCAAGTTCAACTATGACTACCCGCAGATGCGGGCATCGGGGTATGCCTGGCCCATCGTCGACATGCGGCTCAAGTACGTGCGCCCGGCCACCTATGGCCGGCCGCTGACGGTGCGTGCCGAGATCGTCGAATGGGAGAACCGCTTGCGCATCAACTACCTGCTGCGCGACAAGGAAAGCGGCGCCAAGCTCACCACCGCCTATTCCATCCAGGTGGCGGTGGACATGGCCACGCGGGAAATGCGCTACGTCTGCCCGCCTGTGCTGTGGGAACGGCTGGGCGTGGACGGACCGGGGGCGACGGCATGAAAAAATCACACGAACAGCCCCCGGTCACCCGCCCCGGCCTGGTTCGCCGCGCCTGGCTGGCACGCGCGCTGGGCCTGCTGGCCCTGGGCCTCGGCGGACTGCCCCCGGCACGGGCCACCGAGCCGGACACACCGCTGCTGGCGCAGCTGCGCCAGCGCCTGCAGACCGCACCCGTGCTGCGGGGGCGCTTCGAGCAGCACAAACGCATCCAGGGCTTCAAGAACCCGCTGGTCTCGCGCGGCGACTTTCTGGTCGCGCGGGAACGCGGCATCCTCTGGCACACGCGCACGCCCTTCGAGTCCACCCTCATCGTCACCCGTGACCGCCTGCAAAGCCTGCAGGCCGACGGCAGCGTCGGCACGCAGCTGGACGCGCGCGAGGAACCCGGCCTGCGCGCCATCAACGCCTTGCTGTTCGCGCTGATGGCGGCCGATCTGGACCGCCTGGCGGAGCGTTTCCACATCGAGGGCCAGGCGGGCGGCGCATCGGACTGGCGCCTCGTCCTGACCCCGCGCGACGCGGCCCTGGCCCAATGGCTGGCCCGGGTCGAATTGCAGGGGGAACGCTACGTCAACAGCGTCACGCTGACGGAAGCACGCGGCGACGAAAGCGTCATCCGCTTCAGCGCGCAGAGCACGGCCGCGCAACTCAGCCCGGCGGAAAGCGCGCGTTTTGAATAACCCCGCACCCCACACGCGTTCCGCGTTGACGGGCCATCGGCTCTGGCGCGGCGCGGCCCTGCTCTGGCTGGTTTTCGTGCTGGGGGTCGCGGTCCACCAATGGCGCTTCTGGCAGGACCCGAAGGCCCTGGACGCCAACATCATGAGCCTGCTGCCCGTCGACGAGCAGGCACCCGAGGTGGACCTCGCCACGCGCCGGCTGGCCGAGCAGGCCTCGCGCCAGATCCTCGTCATGCTGGGCACGCCGCGCTGGGACGACACCCAGCGCGCCGCAGCGGCCTGGCGCCAGGCCCTGGCAGGACAGGGCGCGCTGGTCGAGAGCCAGGCGCTCAATGCGGGCGCCTTCGCCGAGACCATCGCCTTCTACCGGCCCTGGCGCGATCGTCTGCTCACCCCTGCCCAGCGGACCCAACTGGAGGCGGCGCAGACCGGAGCGCGAACCGAGGCGCTGGCCCAGGGCGCCCTCGCCGCGCTGTACCAGCCGGCGGTTCAGGCGCGGCTTTCCGACTGGCTGGCCGACCCGCTGGGCCTGTGGTCGCAGTGGTGGACGGCGCGCGCCGCCGAGACGCGGGCCAGGCCGCGCGACGGTTGGCTCTGGCTCTCCACCGAAGGGCGCGAATGGGTGGTCCTGGCCTACGACATCACCGGTTCGGCCTTCGCGCTCGACGGCAGCACCGCGCGCGGCGACGCATTGCAGGCCGCGCAGGCTGCAGCACGGGCCGCGCTGCGCGCCGACCCCACGGTGGCTGCCGGCGCCGAGGACCTGGAAATCCTGCGTGCGGGCGTGCCACTGCACGCGGAAGCCGCCGCCACCCAGGCCAACCGCGAAATCAACACCATCGGCTGGGGCTCGCTGGCCGCCGTGCTGCTCCTGGTCTGGCTGGCCTTCCGCTCACCCCGCCCCATCGTGCTGGTGGCACTGTCGCTGGGGATCGGCTGCGCCGTCGCGCTCTCGGTCACGGCCTGGGTCTTCGGCTCGGTGCATCTGCTCACGCTCATCTTCGGCGCCAGCCTGGTGGGCGTGGCCGAGGATTACGGCATCCACTACTACAGCAGCCGCCAGAGCCAGCCCCAGGTGGTGCCGCAGGCGCTGATGCGCCGGCTCCTGCCGGGCCTGCTGCTGGCCTTGACCACCAGCGTGCTGGCTTACCTGGCCCTGGGTCTCGCCCCTTTCCCGGGCCTGCGGCAAATGGCGCTGTTTTCCTCGGTGGGACTGGCGGCGGCCATGCTGACGACCGTCTGCTGGTTTCCCTTGCTGGACCGCGGCACGGTGCGGCCCAACCGGTTCGCGCAGGCCGTGGGGGCCAGCCTGGGCCGCTGGCCCCGACTCGCCTGGCCGGCCCGGCCGCGACAGGCCTACCGCGTCTGGATCGCATGCCTGCTGCTCGCGGCCCTGGGCCTGACCGGGCTGCTGCGTCTGCAGGTCAACGACGACGTGCGCCAGTTGCAGAGTTCCCCGCCCGAACTGATGCAGTCACAGATCCGGCTGGCCCGCCTGCTGGGCGTGGCCAGCCCAGCACAGTTCTACCTGGTGCAGGGCGCGAACGTCGAACAGGTTCTGCAGCGCGAGGAAGCCCTGAAGGCCCGGCTGGAGCCGCTGACGCGGCGGCATGGCTTCGGTTACAGCGCGCTGTCCGACTGGCTCCCATCCCTGAGCCGACAGCGGAGTGACGCTGCGTTGACGGCCGCGGTCGAAACCCGGGTGCTGGCGACGATCGGTCCGGCGCTCGGTGAATCGCTGCGTCGTCCCGCCTTCGCCAACGAGCCGCTGACGCTGGAACGCTGGCTGGACGGCCCGGGCTCGGCGGCGGCGCGCACGCTGTGGCTGGGCGAACTCCGCGGCGTGCAAGCCACGAGCTCCGGCTCCGCCAGCGTCGTGCTGTTGCGCGGTTTGCACGACACCACCGTGCTGCCCGCCCTGGCGGCCGCGGCCGAGGGACTGGAAGGTGTGCGCTGGGTCGACAAGGCGGGTGACATCAGCCAGCTGCTCGGCCGCTACCGCCTGGCCATGGGCCTGCTGCTGCTGCTGGCCCATGCCGCCGTCTTCGCCGCGCTGGCCTGGCGTTTTGGCCGGCAGGCTTGGCGGGGCTGGCTGCCCACCGCCCTGGCCAGCGTCGCCACGCTGGCGCTGCTGGGTCTGCTGGGCCAACCGCTGCAATTGTTCAACATGCTGGCGCTGCTGTTGCTGCTGGGCGTGGGAGTGGACTACGGCATCTTCCTGCTCGAACACCCCAACGACGGTTCGGCCTGGCTGGCGGTCAGCCTGGGCGCGACCAGCACCTGGCTGGCCTTCGGTCTGCTGGGCCTGTCGAGCACGCCCGCCCTGCGCGCCTTCGGCCTGACCCTGATGTTCGGTCTCGCCATCGTCGGGCTGCTCGCACCCTGTCTGCGCCCCCCGGCGGGCGCGCCGACCGACGCAGCTCGCGGCGGCGCCGCGCCATGATTTCTTTCACAACGCCCACCATGACTTCCATTCAGACCGAAACGACAGACATCCTCATCATCGGCGCCGGCCCCGCGGGCGCTGTGGCCGCCGGCCTCTTGCGCCAGCAGGGCCGCCAGGTGCTGATCCTCGAACGCGAGCAATTCCCGCGCTTTTCCATCGGCGAAAGCCTGCTGCCGCAAAGCATGGAGCTGATCGAAGCGGCGGGCATGCTGCGCGACGTGGTGGAAGCAGGCTTCCAGTACAAGAACGGCGCGGCCTTCGCCTGGAACGAGCGCCACACGGCCTTTGACTTCCGCGAGAAATCCAGCCCTGGCTGGGGCACGACCTACCAGGTACAACGCGCCGCCTTCGACGACGTGCTGGCCAAGGCGGCGCAGAAGGCAGGTGCCGACATCCGCTACCGCCATGAAGTCACGGCGGTGGACGTGGCGGGCGAGCAACCCTGCGTCACCGCACGTTCGCCCGAGGGCACGCTCTACCAGGTGCGGGCCCGCCATCTGCTGGACGCCAGCGGCTTCGGCCGCGTGCTGCCGCGACTGCTGCAGCTGGAGACGCCCTCGGACTTCCCCGCGCGGGGTGCGATCTTCACCCATGTGCAGGACCACATCGAGCCGACCTCGGGTTTCGACCGCAACAAGATCCGCGTCACCGTGCACCCCAAGTTCCCGCACGTCTGGTTCTGGACCATCCCCTTCTCCAACGGCCGCTGCTCGCTGGGGGTGGTGGCGCACACCGAATTCCTGGCGCAGTACCCCGGTGACGAAACGCAGCGCCTGCGCGCCCTGGTGGCCGAAGACCCCGGCTTGTCGGAATTGCTCAAGAACGCGGTCTGGGACACGCCAGCCCGGCAGATCGTCGGTTACGCGGCCAACGTCAAGTCGCTGTGGGGCCGCAACTACGCCCTGCTGGGCAATGCGGGCGAATTCCTCGATCCGGTTTTCTCCAGCGGGGTGACCATCGCTTTCAAGTCGGCCAGCCTGGCCGCCGCCTGCATCGGCCGCGCCCACGCGGGCGAAACCGTGGATTGGGAAGCCGATTACGCCCACCCGCTCAAGGCCGGGGTGGACACCTTCCGCGCCTTCGTCGAAGCCTGGTACCAGGGCGACTTCCAGCGCATCATCTTCCACGACCGCCAGACGCCGGAGATCCGCCGCATGATCGCGTCCATCCTCGCCGGCTACGCCTGGGACCGAAACAATCCCTATGTGGCCGAACCGCGCCGCCTGCATGTGCTGGCCGAGTTGTGCGCGCCATGAAACGCGTCCGCGTCGCCCACGCTTGCGATGCGCCTGCCATCGGCACGCGGTCCCGGCCCCACGCCCAGGGCCGATATGATCCGCGGGCTGACGCCGATGTCGACGCCATGACACCCCTGCAAGACAAGAAATTCTCTCCCGATCGCCAATCCGCCCTGGAAGCCCGCTATGAAGCGCAGAAGATCGCCTTCGGCCCGGTCGTGTTCCACTGCGTGCGCTACGCCTGGAAACGCGGCATGCTGCAGGCCCTGGCCGAAGCGGGCGAACAGGGGCTGGGCGTCGACGAGATGGCCGCGACCGGGCGCTGGCGCGTCTACGCGCTCAAGCTGGTGCTGGAAACCTGCCTGTCCTGCGGCGTCGTGCTGCTGCGCGGTGGACGCTACGCCTTGGACAAGACCGGCTATTGCCTGCTGAGCGACACGCTCACGCAGACCAACCTCAACTTCATCCACGATGTCTGTTACCAGGGCCTGTACGCGCTGGAACAGGCCCTGGACGACGAACAGCCCGCCGGCCTGGCGGCCTTGGGGGCCCTGGCGGGCAAGCAGTGGCCCACGATTTACCAGGGCCTGACGGAGCTGCCGGAGCCGGCGAGGTCGAGTTGGTTCGCCTTCGACCACCTGCACTCCGACACCTCTTTCCCCCTCATCCTGCCCGACGTCTTCGCCACCGCGCCGCGCCGCATCCTGGACATCGGGGCCAACACCGGCAAGTTCAGCCTGGCCGCGCTGCGCCACGACGCCCAGGTCGAACTGAACCTGGCGGACCTGCCCCAGCAGTTGGCCGTCGCCCGCGCCACCCTGGAAGACGCCGGCCTGGCCGCGCGCGCCCATCTGCATCCGGTCAACCTGCTCGACCCGCAAGCGCCCCTGCCCGGCGGCATGGACCTGGTGTGGATGAGCCAGTTCCTGACCTGCTTCAGCGAGGCCGCCATCGCCGCGATCCTGCGCCGCGCCGCCGACGCGCTCGCGCCTGGCGGGCAGGTGCTGATCCTCGACACCTTCTGGGACCGGCAGCGCTACGACATCGCGTCCTACTGTCTGATCAACACCTCGCCTTATTTCACGGCCATGGCCAGCGGCAACAGCAAGGTCTACGAAAGCGCCGATTACGTCCGCCTCTGCGCGGCGGCTGGCCTGCGCCTCATCACCCTGCGCGACGGCATCGGCTACAGCCATACGCTGCTGCGCTTCGGCAAGGCCTGACATGGGTATCGCCCATTCCTTTCCCCGCCTGCTCGTCGCGTGGCTGGCCGCCGGCCTGCTGACGGGCTGCGCGCTGCTGCGCCCGGCGCCCGACGAAGGCTCAGGCCTGTCCACGGACCGGCCCGCGCAGACCGTCGACGGCACAGCACCGCTGCTGCGGTTGCCGCCCGCCTCATTGGGCCGCAGCCTGGCGCTGGAACAGCGCATCCGCATCGAGGCGCGCGATGAAAACGGGGCCCCGCTGCGCCGACAGATCGAGACCCTGTTGGAAGCCGACCCCCATGCCCTGCGCATCGTGCTGCTCTACATGGGGCAGACCGCCGCCGTGCTCGAATGGGACGGCCGCCGCTTGAAAGAGACCCGCTCTTCCTGGTGGCCCGCGACGCTGCGCGGCGAGCGCATCCTGTCGGAGCTGCAGCTCGCACTCTGGCCCGCCGAGGCCGTGCGCACCGCGCTGGCCGAATTTCCCGATGGGGTCTGGACGCTGGACGCCGACGAAACCGGCCGCACCCTGCGTCAGGACGGAGAGGCCGTGGTCCAGATCCGCTACCAGGACGGCATCGGCCTGGTCGAGCTGCAGCACCTGCGCGATGGCTACCGCCTCACCATCCGCTCGCACAGCCTGGAACCATGAACCTCCATCTCAACGCCATGGGCCTGCTTTGCGCGCTGGGCAGCGGCGCCGAGCAAGTGCGCCAGCATCTGTTCGGCGCGCAGGAACCGCCCCCGGGCCACGGCGTGCGAAGCAGCACCGCCTATGCCCCGCACATGCCTTTGCACCCGGGGCAGGTGGCACCGGTCACGCTCCCCCTGGGAGCCCTGGCCGACACCGTGGTTCTGCCGCCACTGGCACACGCACGCCTGCAAGAGCGCAGCCGTGGCAACGCCATGCTGGCCGTGGCACTGGCACAGATCCGTCCCGCGGTGGACGCCGCCGTATCGCGATTCGGCCCGCTGCGGGTCGCGGTGGTGCTGGGTGCCAGCGCCTCCGGCGTGGAAGAAGGCCTGCAAGCGGCGCGGCAGTTCCAGGCCCTGAGTCGCTTTCCCGATGACTACCACTACACCCAGCAGGAAATGGGCAACGCTGCCGTGTTCGTGCAGCGCGAACTGGGCCTGCGCGGCCCCGCCCATGTGGTCTCCACCGCCTGTTCCTCGGGTGCCAAGGCCCTGGCTTCGGGTGCGCGCCTGCTGCGCGCGGGTCTGGCCGACGCGGTCATCGCGGGCGGCGTGGACGCGCTGTCCGCCTTCACCCTCGCCGGTTTCTCGGCGCTGGAATCCGTCAGCCCCTCGCGCTGCCTGCCACTGTCGGCACATCGCGCCGGCATCAACCTCGGCGAAGGCGCGGCGCTGTTCCTGATGACACGCGAACCGGGCCCGGTGCGCCTGTCGGGCTGGGGCGAAACCTCGGACGCGCACCACATGTCGGCCCCGGACCCCAAGGGACGGGGCGCGGCCGACGCCATGCGCCAGGCCCTGGCGCGCGCGGGTCTGGCGCCCGAGGCGGTGGACTATGTGAACCTGCACGGCACCGCCACCCCCCAGAACGACGCCATGGAAAGCCGCGCGGTCGCCGAGGTGCTGGGCACGGCGGTTCCGGTCAGTTCCACCAAACCCCTGACCGGCCACGCCCTGGCCGCGGCCGGCGCGATCGAAGCCGCCTTCGCCTGGCTCACGCTGACGGACAACCCGCACGGCCGACTGCCGCCGCACCTCTGGGACGGCGCGCGCGACCCCGCGCTGCCCGGGCTCACGCTCGCCGAAGCGGGCTGGGCGCCCGGTGCATCGGCCTTGACCTCGACACCCAGCAGCGGCCCCGCCCTGGGTCGCCCCGTGCGCCATGTCCTCAGCAACTCCTTTGCCTTTGGCGGCAGCAACGCCGCGCTGCTCCTGTCCGGCACCTGACCTGCCCGCTGTCCGAATGCCCAACGACTTCCAGACCATCGACCATTACCTTCCGCACCGGCGCGGCATGCTGCTGGTCGATCGCCTGCTGGCGGCCGACGAGGAAGGCGCCACTTGCGAGCTCACCGTGCGCGACGGCCTGTTCGCGCATGAAGACGGCGTGCCGGCCTGGGTCGGCATCGAGTACATGGCCCAGACCGTCGCCACCTGGGCCGGGGCTGGCCATGCCCGGCGCGGCACCCGCCAGCGCCCCGGCTTTCTGCTGGGCAGCCGCCGATACACGGCGCATGTGGGCGCCTTCGCGCTCGGCACGCGCCTGCGGGTGACGGTGCGCTGCGAACTGCTGGGGGACAATGGACTGGGCATGTTCGACTGCCGCATCCAGGATGCCGACACCGAGGCTCTGCTGGCCCAAGCCCGGGTCTCGGTCTACGAACAAGCCGAGGGAAAGGACACCGATCTGCTGGCCCTGCTGCAGACCGGCGCATGAACAAACCATGAACCAAGCCACATCCTCCCGCACCGTGCTCGTCACCGGCTCCAGCCGGGGCATCGGCCGTGCCATCGCCCTGCGCCTGGCACAGGACGGCTATCAGCTCGTGCTGCATGGCCGCGCCCCGAGCGCGCCCCTGGACGAGACTGCCGCGCTGGCCACTGAACGCCACCCTGGGCACGCGCGCCCCCGCCTGCTGTGCTTTGACGTGGCTGACCGCGCCGCCGCCGCCGCCGCGCTGCTGGCCGACGTGGAAGCCCATGGCGCCTACTACGGCGTGGTCTGCAACGCGGGCATCACGCGGGACAACGCCTTCCCGGCCATGACGGGCGAAGAGTGGGATGGCGTGGTCCACACCAACCTCGACGCCTTCTACAACGTGCTCAACCCGATCGTCATGCCCATGGTGCGACGGCGGGCGCCGGGACGCATCGTCACGCTGGCCTCGGTCTCCGGCCTGATGGGCAACCGCGGGCAGACCAATTACAGCGCGGCCAAGGCGGGGGTGATCGGTGCCAGCAAGGCCCTGGCGTTGGAACTGGCCAAGCGCGAGATTTCCGTCAACTGCGTCGCCCCGGGCCTGATCGAGACCGACATGATCCACGCCGACATGGCGCCCGAGGCCCTGGAGGAAGCACTGAAGATCATTCCCCAGCGCCGCATGGGACGGCCGGAGGAAGTCGCTGGATTGGTGGCCTTCCTGCTGGGACCGGAAGCGAGCTACATCACGCGGCAGGTGATTTCGGTGAACGGCGGCATGTACGGTTGAATTCGGTTGAAAACGGGGATGGACAAGAACATGGACACGACGACAAAGAACGGTAGGAAACGGGTGGTGGTCACCGGCTTCGGTGCCCTCAGCCCCCTGGGGCACGACTGGACCTCTGCGCAAGCTGCCTTGCGCGCGGCCCGCAACAAGGTGCGGGTGATCGAGGCCTGGGAAGACTACGAAGGCCTGAACACGCGCCTGGGCGTGCCCGCCGAGCCCTTCGATCTGCCCGCGCACTACAACCGCAAGACCATGCGCAGCATGGGCCGGGTCGCTCTGATGGCCACACGCGCGAGCGAACTCGCGCTGATCGACGCGGGGTTTATCGACCCCGTCGACTTCAAGGCCGACCCGCTGCTGCAAAGTGGGCGCGTGGGCATTTCCTACGGCTCATCCGCGGGCACGCCGTCGGCCATCGGCGACTTCGGCCGCATGATCACCGCCAAGAGCACCGAGGGCATCACGGCCAACACCTACATCAAGATGATGTCGCACACGGCGGCGGTCAACATCGGCGTCTTCTTCGGCCTGACGGGCCGCATCATCACCACCTCCAGCGCCTGCACCTCGGGTAGCCAGGGCATAGGCTATGCCTACGAGGCCATCCAGAGCGGCAAGCAAACCGTCATGCTCGCCGGTGGCGCGGAAGAACTGGACGCGACCGAAGCCGCCGTCTTCGACACGCTCTTCGCCACCAGCACGAAGAACGACACGCCCGAACGCACGCCCCGCCCCTTCGACACGGCGCGCGACGGCCTGGTCCTGGGCGAAGGTGCCTGCACCTTGGTGCTGGAAGAACTGGAGCACGCGCAGGCGCGCGGCGCGACCATCCACGCGGAGCTGATCGGCTACGGCACCAACAGCGACGGCTCGCATGTGACCCACCCCAAGAGCGAGACCATGGCGCAGGCCATGCGCCTGGCGCTCGACGATGCGGACCTGCCCGCCAGCGCCATCGGCTATGTCAACGCGCACGGCACGGCCACCGAACAGGGCGACATCGCCGAATCCGTCGCCACCCTGGCCGTGCTGGGCGAGCGCGTGCCGATCTCCTCGCTCAAGAGCTACATCGGCCACACCCTGGGCGCCTGCGGCGCACTGGAAGCCTGGTTGTCCATTGAGATGATGCGCGCGGACTGGTTCGCCCCCACCATCAACCTCACCCAGGTGGACCCGCGCTGTGCCGCGCTGGACTACATCACCGAAGGTGGCCGTGCGCTGCAGACCGACATCGTGATGAGCAACAACTTCGCCTTTGGTGGCATCAACACCTCGTTGATCTTTCGCCGCTGGCGAAACTGAGCGGCAGGGCAACACACAGAGATGCAATAAGTTACGAAGTGGCCCGGATGCCACGGTCCGGCTCCACTACGATCACGGCTCACCGACACACGGGCCCAAGCCCGCTTCTTACTGTCTTACCAAGGAGTCATCATGCGACTACATCGTGCACCCCTGTTCCTGAGCACCCTGGCGGCCGTGACCCTTTTCGCTGCCTCATCGGCGCATGCCGATGACAAAATCCTGCACATCCCCCTGAAGGATGTGATCGACATGCCGGAAGCCAAAGGCAAACTGGATGGCACGGTCACCTTCTACCTGGCAGGCCAAACCACGCCCAAGGTGCTGTCGAAGTCGAACGACGATGTATCGAACAAACGCACCAACGCCGTGGGCAAGGACGAGATCTTCGCCTGCAAGTGGGCCGCGCTCTCGGCGCTGATCGCGCTCCAGGACAAGGCCAAGACCCTGGATGCCAACGGGGTCATGAACATCGTGAGCTACTTCAAGAAGGAAACTTACAGCGACCCGGTGAACTTCGAGTGCCGCAAGGGCGCACTGATGGCAGCCGTGACCCTCAAGGGCAACTACGTCAAGCTGGAACAATAAGTCGCCTAAGGGGACCGACCGTGCCAGCCTGGTCCGACGGCCCAGCGCCCGCCATCTGGCTAACCCTGGCACGGGTCTCCGAATTGCTGCGTGGCCCGTCGCCCACCGCGGTCGGCCAGACTGCTCGCCCCGATGGCAGCCCCTCGCCGGCCGACCTCACGGGGCTCTCCCCTTCCGAGCACGAGCGCCTGAACGCCATCTCCGCGCCCCGGCGCAGGGCTCAGTTCATCGCGGGGCGCCTTCTGCTGCGGCGCTTGCTACAGCCCCTGCTGCCCGCGGGGACCTTTTCGATCTCTGCCTCCGACCATGGACCGCCACGTCTTGAGGCACAGGGCATGGGGGATGCGCCCCTGCACCTGGCCTTGAGCCACAGCGGAGACTGGGTCTGCGCTGCCGCTGCACCGGTGGCTGTCGGCCTGGACCTCGAAACCACGGCGGGCCGTTCCGGCGCCCGCGACTGGCACGCACTGGTCCAGGTCGCCGGCTCCCCCTGGAACAAAGGGCTTTGGCCGCACTGGCGGAGCCATCCGAGCAAGGCCAGCGCTTCCTGGCCCTCTGGACGCTGAAGGAAGCCTGGTTCAAGCAGCAGGCACGGCCATTGGACTGGGCCCTGCTGCCGCGCCTGCACACCACGCTCGCAGTGGACGGTGCATCGTTCAACGGGCAGGTCTGGCAGACCGAGGACTGCACCCTGGCCCTGACCTGGCCGCTGGACCCGCGACACACAGCACTGCCCCTGCGCTGGTCGCGGACGGCATCCCCGGAGCCGGCATCCGGCCCGAATGCCGATCGTCCCTCTGCGGGTACGCCTCCCCTGGTGGATCAAACGGCGCAACCCTGGCACGTCGGCCTGATCAAGCCGTTGTGAGCCCCGCCAAGCCAACCACGCACCAGGGCGCGGTGTCATGCGCCAGGCCCATCCAGAGCGCCCAGGCCGAGCTGAGGGCCAGAGCCAGCCCGGCCAGGCGCACGCCCAGATTCTGCAGGAGCGGGCTGCGCAAGCCCGCACCCTGCCCCAGGCGCAGCCACAACCAGGGCCCCAGGGTCATGGACACGGCGGTGCCCAGCGCGAACAAGGCCATGACGACCGCGCCTTGCCAGGCCTGTCCCGTCAAGGTGGCGACCAGCAAGGCGGAATACAGCAAGCCACAGGGCAGCAAGGCCCACAGGCTGCCGATCAGGAGCACGCCAGCGCCTGCGCTCCTGCCACCCGCGCCTTCGTCGGTGCCTGCACGGCCCCGAACCATGCGCTGGACGCCGCGCCACAGCGCCTGCGCGCCCTGCTCCAGCCAGACCGGTTGCGCGGCCCGCCACAGCAGGACCAGGCCCAGCACGATCGCGGCCACGTGCAAGAGTGACCAGAGGGGTCGCAGGGCCGCCGAATGGACTGTCAGCCAACCCAGGCCCTGCATCGAAGCCGCGGCCAGGCCCCCCAGAATCGCGTAACCCAGCACCCGCCCCAACTGGAACAACAGCACGAGGGGCAGATCGGACACGTCGGCGCTGCTGGGCAAACTCACCACGGGCAGCGCGCTGGACGCGCCGCCCCGGAAGTGGATCGGCTGTTGCGTCGTCTGAACGCCACCGCGCGCCGCGCGCGCCAGGCCGGCGCAGGCCGCACCACACATGGCCACGCAATGCGGCCCACCGGCCAGCCCCATCAGCAGGGCCGTCAAGGCAAGGGTGGATGACATGCCAGCATTCTGGCTCAAAGAATCTTCGAGAAACGCGCGCGGTTGCGATCGGCCTGCAGGTAACGGTCAAACACCATGGCGATGGCACGCACAAAGTACCAGCCCAGCGCTGTCACCTGGATGCCGCCGCGCCGCTCGTCCAGATCCAGCGTCACGAGACCCTGCTCGGCCAGACCGCGCAGGGCCGCGAGCTCGGTCGCGAAATAAGTCTTGCAGTCGATCAGCCAGGCCAAGTTGATGGACTCGAACATCAGTTCGCCCTGGCACATCAGGGCCATGATCACCGCGCGGCGCACCAGGTCGTCGCGCGACAGCGCCAAACCCCGCTGCACCGGAAAGCTGCCCCGGTCCAGCGCGTCGTAGTATTCCTCCAGCGTCTTGGCGTTCTGGCTGTAGGTCGCGCCGATGCGCCCGATGGCGGACACACCCAATCCGATCAGATCGCAATCGGGCTGGGTGCTGTAACCCTGGAAATTGCGGTGCAGGCGACCCTGGCGCTGCGCCACCGCCAGCGCGTCGCCCGGCAGGGCGAAATGGTCCATGCCCACATAGACGTATCCCGCGCCCTGCAGGCGCGCCAGGGCGTCCGACAGCATGGCGAGCTTGGCCGCCGCGCCCGGCAGTTGGGCATCATCGATGCGGCGCTGGGGCTTGAAGCGTTCGGGCAGATGGGCGTAGGCGTACAACGCGATCCGGTCCGGTCGCAACTCACCCACCTGGTCCAGGGTGCGCGCGAAGGACTCGGGCGTCTGCAGCGGCAGGCCGTAGATCAGGTCGATGTTGACGGACTCAAAGCCGCGCTCCCGCGCGGCCGCCACCAGGTCGAACACCTGGCGCGCAGGCTGGACGCGGTGCACGGCCTTCTGCACGGCGGGGTCGAAATCCTGCACCCCGAAGCTCAGGCGATTGAAACCCAGCTCGGCCAGCACATTCAGGCGAGCCGGATCGATGGTGCGCGGATCGACTTCGATGGAATACTCCCCGCCGGGCGTGAAGTGGAAGGCGCGTTGCAGCATGCGCATCAGCGAACGCAGTTCCGCGTCGTTCAGGAAGGTCGGGGTGCCCCCCCCAGATGGAGTTGGCTGATCGCCGGGGCATGTCCCCCCGCAGCCACGCCCAGGGCCTCCAGATGCAGATCCACCTCGCGCGCCAGATAACGCAGGTACTCGGCCGCGCGCTCATGGTGCTTGGTAATGATCTTGTTGCAGGCGCAGTAGTAACACAGCGATTCGCAGAAGGGGATATGCACATACAGCGACAAAGGCAGGGCGCCCGCGCCCGCGCCCCCACGCTGCCCCAGGGCCTGGGCATAGTCCGTGGGCCCAAAGGCCTCGACGAAACGATCCGCCGTGGGGTAGGAGGTGTAGCGCGGACCGCTCACATCGTGGCGACGCAGCAACTCGGGCGTGAGTGAGAACGGTGCGTCGGGGGCGATGGCGGTGTCTGTTTCTTTGTGCATGGACAAAAGCCTGCTGATCGGTACGAGACTGTGCACCGCGCACGCGCCCTCCATCTTGACTTGCATCAAAAGGTGACCGATTCGCCCTCCCACGCCCGCGCACCTCGGCTGGCCGGGTTCCGCCGACGAACTCAACCATGTCACAATAGCCGCCATGCCGTCCCGCCCCGCCATCAACCTGCGTTCGATGGATCTGCACACGATCAAAGTTGCCTGCTCGAATTGCAATCTGCGTGAGCTGTGCATGCCCGTGGGCCTGAGCAGCGAGGAGATGGAACGCCTTGACGATGTGGTCTCCACCCGACGCAAGGTCAAGCGCGGCGAGGCTCTGTTCCACGCGGGCGAGAAGTTCGAATCGCTCTACGCCATCCGCACCGGCTTCTTCAAGACCTGCATCACCACCGAGGACGGGCGCGATCAGGTCACCGGCTTCCAGATGGCTGGCGAGATCATCGGACTGGACGGCATCGTCAACGACCTGCACAGCTGTGACGCCGTGGCCTTGGAAGACGCGGAAGTCTGCGTCATGCCCTACGAGCGCATCGAAGACCTGTCGCGCGAAATCAACGGCCTGCAGCGGCACGTGCACCGCATCATGAGCCGCGAGATCGTGCGCGACCAAGGCGTCATGCTGCTGCTGGGGAGCATGCGCGCCGAGGAGCGGCTGGCCGCCTTCCTGCTGAACCTGGTGCAGCGCCTGCACGCGCGTGGCTTCTCGCAGTCCGAACTCATCTTGCGCATGACCCGCGAGGAAATCGGCAGCTACCTGGGCCTGAAGCTCGAAACCGTGAGCCGCACCTTCTCGCGCTTCGCGGAAGATGGCATCGTCGAGGTCAAACAACGTTACGTGCGCATCCTCGACACCGACGCCCTGACCCGGCTGGTCAACGCCGTCCAGCCCGCCTGCAACTGACGCTTGATTGTCCTGGCCGGGCTAAGGTTCGCTCCGCCGCCTGTCCGCTACAGCAGCCGCGCCATCAGCAGTTCGTCGACGTCGTGGTCTTGGTCGGAACGGCGGTAGGCGTTACGCAGTCGACCTTCGAACTCAAAACCCTGCTTCTCATAGAAACGCAGGGCTCGGGGATTGTCGGCCTCCAGCATGAGCTCAAGCCGCCGCACGCCGTCGCGGCGCAGACGTGACACCACGTCCCCGATGATGGACGCGGCCAGACCCGTGCCACGTTCGGATGGCGCCACCGCGAAGGTGCCAAGATAGGCGCCATGGCGTGCCCGTCCCGCATGCCGGCTCAGGCGGTAGAAACCCCGAACCTGCCCATCGCGCTCGACCACGTAGAACGATCGCGACGCGACCAGCTCATCCATGATCGCGCGGAACTCGGCCAAGGGCATGGGGTCGTGACCCAGATAGGGCACGACCTCCTCGTGCATGTAGAGGGCATAGACGGCCTGCAGGTCGTCCAGGGTGGCGAGTCGGTGCATGGCAGGTTCGTGGCAACTCGGAAACACCGAGCATTCTGCCGCAAGGCCATCGCGGCCTCCGCGTCCAGGCGCTCAGTCCTGTTCGCTTGCCAGCAACAGGGTCAAGGCGCTGGCCAGACCCGCCATGGCCCAGAAGGCGAAAAAAGCCAGCGTGTACACCCCGGCCCGCGCCAGTTCCAGGGGTTGGCCGAACCAGTACAGGTCTTGCGGGTCCACGAGGGCAAAGACCAGCATTTCCAGCAAGCCGGCAACCAAAAAAGCCGGCCAGGCGATCCACATCAGTTTGCGCCACAGCATATTTGTGTTCTCCTCGTTGCGGCTGCGTTCTTGTTGATTCGAAACTCTTGCCAGGGTCAACCCGCCGCCTGTCAGGGCGTCGCAGGGGCACTGGCTGCGGACCGACCGGCCACGGGCGCACCGGTCTGCGCATGGTTGCGTGCCTGCTGCGCGGGGGCTTCGCTGTGCCTCAGCACACTGGTGTCCAGCACCGGATCAGGCATGCTGGCGGCCAGCCAGAAGGTGTGCAAACTGGCGATCACCACGATGATGGGGCCCGCCAGGACCAGCCACACATAGCCAAAAGTCCACCAGGGTTTTGTGTCGTGCATGTCTTGCTCCATGAATTTTGAAAACCGCCCGCTCATCGGGGAACGAGAAAGACGGATTTTTCCTTCACCACATGATCGTCGGCACTGATCTCGAACCGCATGGGGTGGCTGCCGGTGCCCACGCGCTCGCTGTCTTCGTAGGACAGCTGCGCCCGCACGGCAACCCACCGGGATTGCGCCGGACCGACGGTGATCTCGCTCCCCTCGCCCCCGTCGCTGACCACCGCCAAGCCAGGCAGGCCCGCGACCGTGACGCGAAAGTGTTGCGTGGTCTCCGCGGCGTTCATGATCTGCAGCCGGTAAACATTCTCGATCATGCCGCGCCCATCCGGGCCCACAACGATGCGCGCGAGGACGCCACGGTCCCGCACAACATCCACCTTGAAGGAGGAGCGCAAGGCCAGGCTCGTGAGCAGACCGAAGATGATGGCCCAAAGTATGGCCGTGTAGACCAGCACGCGCGGCCTGAACACGCGCTTCCAGGTCTGGAGGCGGCTCCAGCCTCCGGTCAGGGCATTCTGCGTGGTGTAGCGGATCAGGCCACGGGCATAGCCCATCTTGTCCATCACGCCATCGCACACGTCCACGCAGGCCCCGCAACTGATGCATTCGTACTGCAGGCCCTTGCGGATGTCGATCCCCGTGGGACAGACCTGCACGCACATCGTGCAGTCGATGCAGTCACCCAGGCCCCGCGCCTTGAGCGCCTGCGCATCGGTCTGACGGGAGCGCGCGCCGCGCGGCTCACCACGCTTTTCGTCGTAGCTGACGATCAGCGTGTCCCTGTCGAACATCGCACTCTGGAAGCGTGCATAAGGGCACATGTACTTGCAGACCTGCTCGCGCATGAACCCCGCGTTGCCATAGGTCGCCAAGGCGTAGAAGTTCACCCAGAACCATTCCCAGGGGCCAAAACCCAACGTGAAGGATTCGGCCCAGAGCTCGCGCACCGGCGTGAAATATGCCACGAAGGTGAAACCCGTCCACAGCGACAGCGACAGCCAGACCGCGTGCTTGCCTCCCTTGCGGAGGAATTTGTTCAGGTTCCAGGGCCCTCCATCGAGGCGCTGGCGCGCGCTGCGATCACCTTCGAGCTTGCGCTCGATCCAGAGAAAGATCTCGGTGTAGACGGTCTGCGGACAGGCGTAACCACACCATTGACGCCCGGCCACGGCGGTGAAAAGAAAGAGCGACAACGCCGAAATGACGAGCAAGCCCGTCAGATAGATGAAGTCCTGCGGGTAGAGAACCAGGCCGAAAAGGTAGAAACGCCGCGCCCCCAGGTCAAAGAGCACGGCCTGACGCTCGCCCCATTGCAGCCAGGGCAGCCCATAGAAAATGATCTGCGTGAACCACACCAGGACCCAGCGCCAGCGAGCATAGAACCCGCTGACGCTGCGTGGGTAGATCTTCTTGCTGGCCTCGTAAAGCGAGACCATGGTCTCGTCGCCGCCCGCTTCGACGGCGACGACCGGAATGACCTTTCTATCGGCCACCACCGCGGCTCCAGACATAGGCCGTCAGCAGGTGAATCTGCTCGGCGCTGAGCTTGCCACCGTGTTCCGTGCCTTGCGCGGGCATCTGATTGGTCTTGCCATTGTTGATCATGGCCATGATGGCGCCCTCGCCCCAGCCATGCAGCCAGACGTCATCCGTCAGGTTGGGCGCGCCCAGCAATGGATTGCCCTTGCCGTCCTGCCCGTGGCAGGCTGCGCAGACCCCGAACTTGGCCTTGCCCAGCTGCGCCCGCAGGCTGTCATGCGGACTGCCGGACAGGCTGAGCACGTACTGCGCCACATTCTTCACGTCGTCCGCGCCGCCCAGGGCCGCGGCCATGGGCGGCATCGCGCCCGTGCGACCTTGGGTGATGGTGGTCTTGATCGTGTCGGGTGTACCGCCCCAGAGCCAGTCGCCATCCGTCAGGTTCGGGAAACCCTTGCTGCCACGCGCGTCGCTGCCATGGCACTGGGCGCAGTTGTTCAGGAATAGCTTTTCGCCCACTGCGACGGCCTGGGGCTCCTTGGCGGCATCGGGCACGCCCATGCCCGCGAATTTCGCGTAAAGCGGCGCCACCTGCTGCGCGCCCTTGGCCATCTCGGCTTCGTATTCGCCCTTCTGCGTCCAGCCCAGGGAACCCGCGTGCTTGCCCAGGCCCGGATACAGGAAGAGATACACCAGGGCAAAAATGATGGTCAGGATGAACAGACCCACCCACCAGCGCGGCAGCGGGTTGTTCATCTCTCGCAGGTCTTCGTCCCAGACATGTCCGGTGCTGTTGTCGGCGGTGGCGTTCTTGACCTTGACCTTGCCGGACACCCACAGCAGCACCAGGCAGGCGATGATGCTGATGAGGGTGACGGCGCCAATGAAGATCGACCAGAAGTTGTGCGTGAAGTCGCTCATGATGTGTTCTCGTCTTCAGTGTCTTGTCTTCATTCTTCGAAGGGCAGGCGCGCGGCCTGCTCGAAGTCCGGCTGCTTGCGCGCCGACCAGGCCCAGGCCACGATACCGATGAAGCAGAGCAGGCCCGCCACGGTGACCACGGAACGCAGGGTGTTGATATCCATGTCCTTGCTCCTTATTTCAGCGCGGTGCCCAGCACCTGCAGGTAAGCGATCAACGCGTCCAACTCGGTCTTGTCCTTCACGTCCACGGACGCCTGGGCAATCTGCTCGTCCGTGTAGGGCACGCCGACCACGCGCAGCGCCTTCATGTGCGTGGGCAAGGACTCGGCGTCCACCGAGTTGCGACCCAACCAGGGATAGGCCGGCATGTTGGATTCCGGCACCATGTCGCGCGGGTTGTTCAAGTGGATGCGGTGCCACTCATCGCTGTAGCGGCCGCCCACGCGGGCCAGGTCGGGGCCGGTGCGCTTGCTGCCCCACTGGAAGGGATGGTCGTAGACCGATTCACCCGCCACCGAGTAGTGGCCGTAGCGCAGCGTCTCGGCGCGGAAGGGGCGGATCATCTGCGAGTGGCAGTTGTAGCAGCCCTCGCGGATGTAGACGTCGCGCCCGGCCAGTTGCAGCGCGGTGTAGGGCTTGACACCTTCCAGCGGCTGGGTGGTGGACTTCTGGAAGAAGAGCGGCACGATCTCGACCAGGCCACCGACCAGCAGCACCAGCAGGATCAGCACGATCATCAGGAAGTTGTTGGTCTCGATCTTTTCGTGACCCGAGGTTTTTTGTTGCGCCATGTTCTTTTCTCCTCAGGCGTGGGCCGCAGCGACGTTCGGGATGCGCACCGGTTCCACCCGTCCCGCCAGCGCCGTCTTGATGACATTCCAGAGCATGAGCAACATGCCCCCCAGGTAGAGCAGACCGCCCAGCAGACGCAGCACGTAGAAGGGGTATGTGGCCTTGACCGATTCGACGAAGGTGTAGGTCAGCGTCCCGTCGGCATCCACCGAACGCCACATCAGGCCCTGCATCACGCCCGCGATCCACATGGCCGCGATGTAGATCACGATGCCGATCGTGGACACCCAGAAATGGACCTCGATGGCCTTGACGCTGAACATCTGCTTCTGGCCGAACAGACGCGGGATCAGGTAATACATGCTGCCCATGGTCACCAGGCCCACCCAGCCCAGGGCGCCGCTGTGCACGTGGCCAATCGTCCAGTCCGTGTAGTGGCTCAAGGCATTGACGGTCTTGATGGACATCATCGGCCCCTCGAAGGTGCTCATGCCGTAGAAGGACAGGCTGACAATCAGGAAGCGCAGGATGGGGTCGTCACGCAGCTTGTGCCAGGCGCCGCTGAGCGTCATGATGCCGTTGATCATGCCGCCCCAGGACGGCGCCAGCAGGATCAGCGAGAACAGCATGCCGACCGACTGCGTCCAGTCCGGCAAGGCCGTGTAGTGCAGATGGTGCGGACCCGCCCACATGTAGGTGAAGATCAGCGCCCAGAAGTGGACGATGGACAGGCGGTAGCTGTAGACCGGTCGCTCGGCCTGCTTGGGGATGAAGTAGTACATCATCCCCAGGAAACCCGCAGTCAGGAAGAAGCCCACCGCGTTGTGGCCGTACCACCACTGCACCATCGCGTCCTGCACGCCGGCGTAGGCCGAGTAGCTCTTGAGCAGGCCGGCGGGAATGGCCGCGCTGTTGACGATGTGGAGCAGCGCCACGGCGATGATGAAGGCCCCGAAGAACCAGTTGGCCACGTAGATGTGCCGGACCTTGCGCATACCCACCGTGCCGAAGAACACGATGGCGAAAGACACCCAGACCAGCGCGATCAGGATGTCGATGGGCCATTCAAGTTCGGCGTATTCCTTGCCGCTGGTGTAGCCCAGGGGCAGCGTGATGGCCGCCAGCACGATGACCAGTTGCCAGCCCCAGAACGTAAAGGCCGCCAAGGGCCCCGCGAACAGGCGGACCTGACTGGTGCGTTGCACCACGTAATAGGCGGACGCGAACAAGCCGCAGCCGCCGAAAGCGAAGATCACCGCGTTGGTGTGCAAGGGGCGCAAGCGCCCGTAGCTGAGCCAGGGGATACCGAAATTCAGCTCAGGCCAAGTCAGCTGGGCGGCGATGATGACGCCCACCAGCATGCCCACCACGCCCCACACCACCGTCATGATGGCGAACTGTCGAACCACGGTGTCGTTATAGACCGTGGCGTCCTGTTTGAGTACTGTCATGTTTCACCTCTTTTTCACAGTCTGCCTGCTTGGTTCCACCTCCGGTTTGACGCATGTCAAACAGGCCGCATTCAGTCGTCGCGCAAGATGCGTTCTCCTTCGGCTTCCAGGTCCTCGAACTGGCCGCGCTGGATCGCCCACCACAGCCCCCCAGAACAAAAAACACCAGGGCGACCGACAGGGGAATCAGCAAATACAGGATGTCCATCAGGCGCCTTCCAGGCCGGGGGTGGCTCGCAGCCCGACAGGCCGGGTCAGGCGCAGCGCGTTGAGCACGACCAGCAGGGAGCTGCCGGCCATGCCCAGGCCCGCCGCCCAGGCTGGCAACAGTCCGATCACCGCCAGCGGGATGCAGGCCGCGTTGTAGGCCACGGCCCAGGCGATGTTCTGGCGCACGATGCGCAAGGTGCGCCTGGCAATGGCCTGGGCCTGCGCCACGCTGCACAGATGCTCGCCCAACACCACGAAGTCGGCCCGGGCGCGCGCCAGGGGCACGGACGGACCAAACGCGAAAGACACCTGCGCGCCCGCCAATGCGGGGCCGTCATTCAGACCGTCGCCAACCACCGCCACCGTGCGGCCCTGAGCCTGCAATTGCCGCAAGGTCTCCAGTTTGTCATCCGGTGCGCAAGCGCCCCGTGCATCCGCCGGGTCCAGACCCAGTTCACGGGCCACGCGCGCCACCGGCGCGGGCGCGTCACCCGACAACACCCGCACCGCCAGCCCTTGTTCGCGCAGCGCCGCGATCGTGGCGCGCGCATCCGGCCTGATCTCCTCGCCGAACTCGAAGGTGGCCAACCAACCCTGTGCATCCGCCAGCATGGCATGCGGCCCGAACACGGCCTGCGCCGGCACGCTGCAATGCGCGGGTGAGCCCAGGCGCAGAGTCCGCCCATCCACCGTGCCCGTGAGCCCCAGGCCGCTGTGCTCCCGTACCTCGTCGACCGGCATGGTCTCCCACGCCACCGTGGTGGCGGCCTTGACCAGGGCGCGCGAGAGCGGATGCAGGGACTGCCGCGCCAGCGCCGCGCCCCAGGCCAGGGCCTGGCCGCGCGTCCAGCCTTCGCGGGTGCGCACGGCCTGCAATGTCAAGGCATCGCTGGTCAGGGTGCCCGTCTTGTCAAATACAAAGGTGTCGACCCCGGCCAGGGTTTCAAGCGCCGAGAGGCGGCGCACCAGCACGCCCTGACGCGCCAGCGTGCCCGCCGCCGCCAGCAAGGCCGCCGGCGTGGCCAGGGTGAGCGCGCAGGGGCAGGTGACGATGAGCACGGCCACGGCCACCATCAGGGCATGGCCCGGCCCGCCCTGCCCTGTCGCCGCGTCAACCTGCCACCAGTAGGCCGCCGCTGCGGTAGCCGCCAGCAGCACGACGAACAGGAAAGGCCGTGCCAGCCGGTCTGCCAGTTGCGCCATGCGCGGCCGGCTGGCCTCGGCCTGCTCCATCAGGGCGACGATTTGCGCATAACGCGTGTCCTTGCCCACGCGCTCGACCCGCATCAGCACCGGAGCCACCAGGTTGTGGCTGCCCGCAATGATGGCGTCGCCCGGCCCCCGCTTGAGCGGCCGGGATTCACCGGTCAGCAGGGCTTCGTCGACCTGCGTGCTGTTGGGCAAGAGGCCATCGAGCAGAACGCCGTCAGCAGGAAACGCTTCGCCAGGCAGCACGCGCAGCACGTCGCCCACGCGCACTCGGTGCAAGACCACTCGCTCGTACTTCGGCACCCCGGCCACACCCTCAGGTTTCTGACGCAGCACGCTTTCGGGCAGTCGGTTCATCAGGGCGTCGAGTGCGCCGGCCGTGCGGTTGCGCAAGCGCTGTTCCAGCCAGCGTCCAGTCAGCAGGAAGCAGACGAACATGGTCAGCGAGTCGAAGTACACCTCGCGCCCGAAGATGCCCTGGGGCTCGAAGGTGCCCAGCGTGCTGACGATGAAGGTAATGCCCATGCCCAGGGCCACCGGCACGTCCATGCCGATTCGCAGGCTGAAGCGACGCTGCCGCAAACCGCTTGTCAGGTCACGCCAGGCCGCCGAAAAGAAGGGGCCGCAGCAGAAGAGCAAGACCGGCAGCGTGAGCACCCAGCTGGCCCAGCGCAACAGCTGCTCCTGCTCGCCGCTGAGGTCGCCCATGGCAGTGCCAGGCCCCGCCACGTAGGCAGGCCACGCGTACATCATGACCTGCATCATGCAGAAGCCCGACACCAGCCAGCGCCACAGGGCGCCGCGCGACTCCTGACGACGCCGCTCGCTGGCGAACTGGTCCTGCGCGGGCACGGCACGGTAGCCCGCCGCCTGCACCGCCTCCAGCCACTGGGAGGGCCGGGCCACGCCTTCGCGCCAGCGCAGGCGTGCACGCTGGCTGCCCGCGCTGACGCTGACGGACTCCACGCCCGGCAGGCGGCGCAGGGCGTCTTCCACATTGAGCGCGCAGGCAGCGCAGTACATGCCACCGATGGCGAGACTGGAATCCCACAATGGCACGCTGGCCGCATCCTGGCCGGACACGACCTGCCCAAAAGCGGGCCAGAACTGGGGGTCGTCGATCAGCGCGCGGACATCGGGTGCTTGAGCCGCCGTTTCAGCGTTGATTTCCGCGCCAACATCGACGACGGGCGTGGAGGTCGGCTGGGCAAGGGCGGAGGAGGCAGGCCCGGTAGCAGCTTCCACGGGCAATGCCGCGGCAGGCGATGCTCCGGCGGCAAGGGCTGACGTCATGGACGGCAAGCGTAACGGGCGCGGCATGAATGCGATTTGATGCAAATCAAATCTTCATGGCAAGCCCTGGCGGGTTTCGTGTGCCCCGCGTGCGCCTACATTCGGGTGGATTTGTCCTCGTTGGCCGCTTCGCGGGCCGTGTTTTCCCTGAGCGGACTTTCCCTGGTGGCGCTCTCCCGGTCCCGCAACCGGCCCGAAACCATGGCTTGGCTCACTGCCTCGCCCAGTTCGATCACGGCCAGGGCGTAGTAACTGCTCCAGTTGTAGCGTGTCACGGCGTAGAAATTCTCGGTACCCGCGACATAGCTCGGCGAATAGTCACCGTTCTGCAGTTCCACCAGGGCCAACGGTCCTTCATGCTGACGCGCATCGTGCCCGAGCAAGACGCCCATGGCGGTGAACTGCTCCACGGCAAAGGTTGGCTTGATGTCCGGCGCCAGCAACAGAGGCAAATCCAGCAAGGCGTAGTCAAAGCTCACGGTGTAATGCGTGGGCATGCCAGGCTTCCAATTGAAGGACTTGAAGTAGTTGGCCACCGAGCCGATGGCATCGGCCACGCTGCCACTCAAGTCCACCCTGCCGTCCCCGTCGAAATCCACGCCGTAGCGCGCCCAGTTGGAAGGCATGAACTGCGGAATGCCCAGCGCACCGGCAAAGCTGCCGCGCAACTGGAAGGGGTCCAGCTTCGCGGCATGGCACTTTTTCAGGAACGCTGCGAGCTCCTCACGGAAAAAGGCCGTGCGAGCCGCTGCGCGCGGGTGGGCGGCCGGGAAGTCCAACGACAAGGTCGTCAAGGCTTCGATGACGCGGAAATTGCCCGTGTTGCGCCCGTAATAGGTTTCAACGCCCAGGATGCCGACGATGATTTCCGCCGGCACGCCGTACTGCACCGAGGCGCGCGACAACAGCGCTTCATGCTTGCGCCAGAACTCCACCCCGGCTCCGATGCGCTGCGCCTGAAGGTAATTGCCCCGGTACTGCTGCCAGTCCCGCGCCCGGCTGCCCGGCGACGGCGGCAGCACCCGTTCCAAGGCCTGCGGGACCTGGCGCACCCGGGCGATCTGGCGGCGCACCCAGGCCCGGTCCAGGCCTTGCTGAGCGGCGATCTCATCGGCCAGCGTCATCGCGTCCGCGCGCTTCGCGTAGCTCGGGCCATTGCCATCCACCCAGGAAGGCAGGCGACGCAGCGGCACGGTTGGCGCGATGCGCGGCACGCTGGTGGTAGAGGTGGAACTGGCCTCGGCCGACGCTGTATGAGTGGCAGCTCCAGAGATCAGTACCGCAGCCTTTGGAACCCCACCCTGCGCCTGGGCCATGCCTGCGAGCGAGCAGATCACCGCGACGCCAAGCCGGCCCAGCCGCATCGCTGGCCGAGGCGGTGAGTTCAAGGAAGGCGAGGACGAGATCGGCGACACGGAAACAGGAACGGGAAGGGAAGGACAGCGGCGGGCGGCGGGCCCGTCGGCCGGCCGCCCCCGATTGTCGGCGGGAATGCGCCATACCGCCAGTCTCCAGGCCAAATTTACCCGTCCGGGACGGGCCGATGCCCGCATCTTGCACAATCCAAGCTCGCGTCTCAGACGTTTTTCCCTACATCCGGACTTGTCCCCATGAGCATCACCGCAAAACTTCAACAACTCGGCATCAGCCTCCCTCCGCTCGCCGTTCCCGCCGCCGCCTACCTGCCCTATGTGCAAACGGGCAAACTGGTCTTCCTCAGTGGCCACATCGCCAAGAAAGACGGGAAGGCCTGGGTCGGACAACTGGGCAAGACCATGAGCACCGAAGAAGGCAAGGCCGCCGCGCGCGCCATCGCCATCGACCTGCTGGGCACCCTGCAGGCCGCATGTCAGGCCAACGGCGGCGACCTGAACCGCGTCACACGCATCGTCAAGGTCATGTCCCTGGTCAATTCCACGCCCGATTTCACCGAGCAGCATCTTGTGACCAATGGCGCGAGCGAATTGTTCGTGGAGATCTTCGGCGACAAAGGTGCGCACGCGCGCAGCGCCTTCGGCGTGGCCCAGATCCCGCTGGGCGCCTGCGTGGAGATCGAGCTGATCGCCGAACTGGCCTGAACTCGCCTCAGGACATGCCCACGGGGGATCGCAGCACCGGCAGCGAGGCCGCCGCAGGTGGTAGTGCACCCCCGGGGCCTGAGCGCTGCACCGGCGCCAAGGCTGCGGTCTGCGCCTGAGCCGCGCCCGCCAGCTTGAATACCGCCACGGCACGGGCCAATTGCCCCGCCTGTTCGTGCATGCTGTGCGCGGCGGCAGCGCTTTCCTCGACCAGCGCGGAATTCTGCTGCGTCATCTGATCCAGGTTGGTGATGGCCGAATTGACCTGGGCGATGCCGGCGCTCTGGTCATTGGCCGCCGCGGTGATTTCGCCGATCACCTCCGTCACGCTGCGCACCGACTGCACGATTTCATTCATCGTGTCGCCGGCCTGCGCCACCAGGCGCGCGCCCACGTCCACGCGCTCCACGGACGCGCCGATCAACGCCTTGATCTCCTTGGCCGCTTCGGCGCTGCGCCCGGCCAGATTGCGCACCTCGCCCGCCACCACCGCGAAGCCGCGGCCCTGCTCACCCGCGCGCGCGGCTTCCACCGCCGCGTTCAGCGCCAGGATGTTGGTCTGGAAGGCAATGCCGTCGATCACGCCGATGATGTCGTTGATGCGTCGGCTGCTGGCGTTGATTTCGTCCATGGTGCTGACCACATCGTGCACCACTGTGCCCCCTTTTTCGGCAACATTGGACGCCTGCGCGGCCAGGGTAGACGCCTGACGCGCGTTGTCCGCGCTGTGCTTGACATTGCTGGTGAGCTGGGCCATGGCCGAGGCCGTGGTTTGCAGGTCGGACGAGGTCTGCTCGGTCCGCATCGAGAGATCGTTGTTGCCGTTGGCGATCTCGGCGCTCGCGCTGCTGATGCTTTCGCTGCTCTGGCGCACTTGCCGCACCATGTTGGCCAGGGATTCGTTCATGCGCGCGAGCGAGCGCATCAGCTCGCCGAATTCATCACCCCGCGTCACGTTGATGTGCGTGCTCAGGTCACCCTCGGCGATGCGGGCCGCCAGCGCATTGGCTTCCTTAAGCGGCTGGCGGATGGAGCGAATCAGCAGGGCCGCGCCGACCAGGACAAACACGAAAAAGAGCACGACGAAGCCAGCGGCGATCTTGAGCGTCAGGCTACGCGCCGCGTTCACCTCCTCGGCGTAGACCAATTCGGCGCGCTGCTCGACGTCCACCATCTCCCGCAGGGACGCCACATAGTTCTGCACGGCGGGCATGTACTGCTGATCCAGCAGGGTCTGCGCTCCATAACTGTCCCCGCCGGTCTTGGCGGCAAAGGTCGCCTCGCGCGCCTTCAGCATGGCGGCCCGCAAGCTGGCAATCTTTTCCGTCTGTGCTTTCTCCTCGGGACCGAGCTGCGCGCCATCGATGACCTTCTCAATCTGGGAAATGCGGTCCGAAGTTCCCTTGATCTCCTTGGCCAGGCGCTCTTCCACGCTCGGGTCGAAGGTCTGGATCATGGACACCGTGCGTACCGCATTGGCTTCGGTCAGGCCAGCCCAGGCGCTGGCGGCGCGACCACGCTCATTGAGCGCCTTCTGCATCACCTCGCTTTCGGCCTGCAGACGCGCCGAACGCACGGTGGCAAAGGACACGAGCGCCAGCAAGGTCACGATCATCACGGCCACGCTCAGCCAGAGTTTGGTGGCGACCTGCATGTTCTTGAAATTCATTCAACAGCTCCTGCAAGATGTCTGGCTTCCCGGTGCCCTGGCACGTGCGCGGGCAATCCAGACGGTGTTCTTCTGCGCCCAGGAAAAAACCATTTTGCACGGGAATTGCGTCACCGCCCTGCCCACGCCGGTCGACGAAGCCCGACAACGTGCGAAAGTTCAGGTCAGACGCTGGATGCGCTGGTCCGCCACCCGCGCAAGGTCGCCGGTATCGACCAACCCAGGCGCGATTTCGGCCAACGGCAGCAACACGAAGGCCCGGTCGCGCATGCGCGGATGCGGCAAAGTCAGTTCCGGATCGTCCTGCCGCAAAACGCCGTGCAATAGCAGATCCAGATCGAGGGTACGCGGGGCGTTGCGGTAAGGGCGCTCGCGGCCCGCCGCCTGCTCCAGCTGCTGGAGCGCCGCCAACAGCTCATAGGGATTCAGACGGGTCTCGATACCAGCGACCGCGTTCCAGAAGTCCGGCCCTTGCGCGTCCACTGGCGCGCTGCGGTAGATGGAAGAGGCACGCACCAGGCGCGTTCCAGGCAAACGATCCAGCTCGACCAGGGCATGCCGCAAGGTCTCCCGGGCATCGCCCAGATTCGCCCCGAGGCCGACATAGGCGATCTGCGCCGGCCCGGACTTCACGCCACGTCGTCCGGAGCGGGTCCGGAGCCGCCTTCCTCGCGCCGATCCGAGGGGCGCCGACGACGGCGTCGGCGCTTTTTCGCCGGCGCGGTGGACTCGGGCGCATCAGCCAGGCCCGCGTTCGGGTCACCCGCCCGGTCGTCCGACTCGTCGCCCTCCCCCGCGTCGTCGTCCTCGTCCTCATCGGACCTGCGTACCGGACTCGCCACCTGGTCCGGTGGCGGTGCGCGGCGCATGCCGCCGCGTTTCTCACCCGACTTGGTGGCGCCAGCGCGTGCCGGAGCGGCCTTCTGCTGCTGGGTCCTGGCCTGCGCGATCAGGTCGTCACGCAGCTCATCGCTGCCAGTGCTGAAGTCTTCCCACCAGTCGGCCAGGGCAGTGGGCACCTCGCCCACCTCGGCGCGCAGGCGCATGAAATCGAAACCGGCGCGGAAACGCGGCTGCTCGACCAATCCAAATGGACTGCTACCGATGCGTTTGTCAAAACGCGGTTGCATCAACCAGATCTCGCGCATGTCCGCGCCCAGCTTGCCGCGGCCCGACACGTCACCGATGCGCGCGTCGAACACCTCGTCGATCGCATCCTGCAAGGCTGGCAGCGGCGCCTGGCGTTTCAGACGGGCGGACCAGCCTTCACGCACATCGGCCCAAAGCACGCAGGCCAGCAGGAAGCTGGGCGCGACCGGCTTGTCCTCGCCGACACGGCGGTCGGTGTCCTCCAGGGCGGCGCGCACGAAGGGCTGCTGCGCGCGTTCAACCACGAGGTCAAGCAGTGGGTAGATGCCGCGCGCCAGACCCAGCTTCTCCAATTGCGCCACCGTGGCCAGGGCGTGACCGGTCTGCAGCAGCTTGAGCATCTCGTCGAAGAGGCGGCTTTGCGGCACATCGGACAGCAGGGACCGCATGTCCTTGAGCGGCCGGCCGGTGCCCGCCTCCAGCTTGAAGCCCAGCGCGGACAGCTTGGCGGCGAAACGCACGGCGCGGATGATGCGCACCGGATCCTCGCGGTAGCGCGTGGCCGGGTCGCCAATCATGCGCAGCACGTGCTTCTTGGCATCCTTGAAGCCGCCGTGGTAGTCGACCACGATTTCCGTCTCGGGGTCGTAGTACATGGCATTGACGGTGAAGTCACGCCGTGTGGCGTCCTCGTCTTGAGGGCCCCAGACGTTGTCGCGCAGCACGCGACCTGACGAATCCACCGCATGCTTCATGCCCGCGAGCTCGCTCTTGCTGGTGCGCTCGTTGCCCTTGACCTGCTCGGCGGCGGCGTTGTCCATGTAGGCGCGGAAGGTCGAGACTTCGATCACCTCATGCTCACGCCCGCGGCCGTAGACCACGTGCACGATGCGAAAGCGCCGCCCGATGATGAAGGCACGGCGGAACAGGCTCTTCACCTGCTCGGGCGTGGCGTCGGTGGCCACGTCAAAATCCTTGGGGCGCAGGCCCAGCAGCAGGTCGCGTACCGCGCCACCCACGATGTAGGCCTCGTGCCCGGCGTCCTGCAGGGTGCGCACGACGTCCACAGCACGCTTGTCGACCAGATCGGGGTCGATGCCGTGTTTGGCGTAAGGAATTTCCTGGCGCTTGCCGAAGTCGGGCCTGGCAGTACTGGGGGCACCGCGCCCACCGCCGCCCTTGGTCGCAGATTTTTTCGGGGCCGTCGAAGCCTGGGCCTTGGCGCCGCCACGGCCCAGGAGCTTGTCGATGAGTTTCTTGATCATGCGGTCAGAACAATTCGAGGATGGGCCAGCCCCGCGTCTGCGCCACGCTGCGCAGGCGCTCATCGGGATTGGTCGCCACCGGATGGTCAGCATTGTCCATCAGGGGCAGGTCGTTGATGGAATCGGAGTAAAAGGTCAGCTCCACCCCGTCGCGCTCCAGGCCGCGCGTGCTCAGCCAGTCGTTGAGGCGGGTCACCTTGCCTTCGCGGAAGGACGGCACGCCCTGAATCTCGCCGGTGATCCAGGCGTCGGGTTCATCCGAGTCGCGCTCCAGGCCCACCGCGATCAGGTGTTGCACGCCCAGGCGCTCGGCGATCGGGGCGGTGACGAATTCATTGGTGGCGGTGATGATGAGCAGTTCCTCGCCCGCCTCCCGATGGCGCTGCAACAGATCGAGCGCTTGCGGCAGGATGGCCGGGTCGATGACTTCCTCCATGTACTGCTCCCGCGCGACCAGGGCGCGGGCACGCCCCTGCCGGCGAGCGGCCTCGGTGGCGAAGCGGATGTACTCGTGGATGTCCAGCGTGCCGGCCTTGTACTGGGCGTAGAAGGCATCGTTGCGCCGGGTGAACTCGTGCGGATCGGTCCAACCCAGGCGGGTGGTGAACTGGCCCCAGGAAAAATCGGAATCCAGCGGCAGCAGCGTGTGATCGAGGTCGAACACCGCCAATCGTTTCTTTTCTCTCATTGCCATAGTTTTCAAAGAGGCGGTGCGTCATGCTTCTTCCAGCATCGCCTTCAACAGGGGGATGGTGACAGCCCGCTGGGTGCGCAGGGCGTAACCGTCGAGTTGGTTCAGCAGCTCCATCAGACTGCCAAGATCGCGAGAAAAGCGCGTCAGCATGAAGTCCGTGACGTCCTCGCCCAGGGACAAGCCACGCAATTGCGCCGCGCCGCGCAGCACCGCGCGCAATTCGGCCTCGCCCAGCACCTGCAATCCGTGAACGTGGCCCCAACCGAGGCGGGTACGCAGATCCTCGCGCAGGTTCAGTCCGGCGGGTGGCGCATCCCCCGCGGCCAGAACGACCGCCCGCGAGGCCTGGGCATGCACGAACCAGGCAAAGGCCACATGCTGCAGCGCAGCAGTGTACAGGTGTACATCGTCCATCAGCACCGCGGCCCACGCCTCGTCGAAGGGAGGCACCTCCACGAGGCTGGCATCCAGCCAGCCCACGCGCGCGCCGCGTGCGCGCAGGGCTTCGCGCGTGGCCTTGAGCAGATGCGTCTTGCCACTGCCGCTGGCGCCCCAAAGGTAGTCAGGCACGGGCGCAACGCCGCGGTCGGGCTCCCCGCCCTCGGCCCGCCCACGCAGGTGGTCCAGCGCGGCTTGGTTGGGGCCGGGCAGGAAATTGGCGAAAGTCGGGCCGTCGGCCAGACCGATGTCGAGCGCGATCTGTTTCATGTCCTACCCGCGTCCGGCCCATCCCGGTACAGGCTGCTGCCGTGGTAGCGGCTGCGCAGGCGGCGCGCGGCCACCAGCAGCACGGCGCTGGCGGGCAGGGCCACCAGGATGCCGACAAAACCGAACAGCTGCCCGAAGGCCAGCAAGGCAAAGATCACCCCCAGCGGATGCAGGCCGATGCGGTCCCCGACCAGGCGGGGCGTGAGGTAGAAGCTCTCCACCGTCTGCCCCAGGCCGTAGATCACGGTCAGCATCAGGGCCACCCGGCCCATGCCGCCGTCCATGCCGCCAAACTCCAGCAGGCCGGCCAGCAGAGCCAGCAGCAGGCCCACGCCGAAACCCACGTAGGGGATGCAGATGGCCAAGCCGGTGAAGACGCCAATGGGCAGCGCCAGGTCCAGCCCGAACAAGGACAGTCCGATGCTGTAGTACACCGCGAGCACGATCATGACCAGCAACTGCCCGCGCAGATAGTGGCCCAGCACCTCGTCGGCCTCGTGCACGAAGCTGTCGCAGGCCGCGTGCAGGCGCGGCGGTACCCATTCGCGCAGGCGGTACAGCAGACGCGGCCAATCCAGCAGCAGGTAGTACAAGGCCACCGGGATCAGCACCAGATGACCAAGCAGGGTCAGCGCGACGCTGCCCCCGATCTGCAGGGACTTCATCAGCGAAGTCATGGAGTCTTCGAGGTTGCCGCTCAGATGCTTCGTCAAAGCCACCTTGAGGCCCGCCAGATCCAGGGACACCGTCACCCCGAGCTGCCCCAACAGGGGCTGCACCGCGACATTCAGGCGATCCAGCAGCGCAGGCAACTGCGCGCGCAGCAAGGGCCACTCACGCACCAGCACCGGCACGAGCAGCAAGAGCAGGCCCAGCACCAGCAGCAGGGCCAGCAGTTCGACCAGCAGCACGAGCAGCCAGCGCGGGAAGTTCAAGCCGGTGAGCCGGCGCGCCGCCCGGTGCAGCCGTTCGACCACGGGTCCCAGCACATAAGCCAGCACCGCCGCCACCACGAAGGGCGTGAGCACCGGCCCCAGCAACCAGAGCGCCAGCACAAAAGCCAGCACGATGGCGCCCCAGATCAGCGTGTTCTTGGCGGGGGTGGAGAGCGGCATGAAGAAAACGGATGTCGCGAGAACGCGCCTTTAGAATTGCGGGTTACCGGCCTGTCGTCCGGAACGAAAGGCGAATTTTATTCGCCCCACCCCGCCCCCCGATTTCACCCTCTTTTTCCCCATGAGCACCACCCCCCTCTCGTACAAAGACGCCGGCGTTGACATCGACGCGGGTGACGCGCTGGTCGAACGCATCAAGCCGCTGGCCAAGCGGACGATGCGCGAAGGGGTGCTGGCCGGCATCGGCGGCTTCGGCGCGCTGTTCGAAATCTCCAGGAAGTACAAGGAACCCGTGCTGGTGTCCGGCACCGATGGCGTGGGCACCAAGCTCAAGCTGGCCTTCGAGTGGAACATGCACGACACCGTGGGCATCGATCTCGTGGCCATGAGCGTCAACGACGTGCTGGTGCAGGGCGCCGAGCCTCTGTTCTTCCTGGACTACTTCGCCTGCGGCAGGTTGGACGTTGAAACTGCCGCGGCCGTGGTGGGTGGCATCGCCAAGGGCTGCGAGGAATCCGGCTGCGCGCTCATCGGCGGTGAAACGGCCGAAATGCCCGGCATGTACGCCGACGGCGAATACGATCTCGCGGGTTTTTGCGTCGGCGCGGTCGAGAAATCGAAAATCCTGGCAGGGCAGCATGTCCAGGCCGGTGACGTGGTGCTGGGCCTGGCCTCCAGCGGCGTGCATTCCAACGGTTTTTCACTGGTCCGCAAGTGCATTGACCGCGCGGGCTGGAACCTGCCTCTGACGCTGGACGGCAAGCTGTTCAAGCAAGCGCTGATGACGCCCACGCGCCTGTACGTGAAGAACGTGCTGGCCGCGCTGGACAAGCATCCCGCATCCGCGAACGGCGGCATCAAGGCCCTGGCCCACATCACTGGCGGTGGCCTGCTGGAAAACATCCCCCGCGTGCTGCCCGAGGGCCTGGCTGCGCACCTCAAGAAGGGCAGCTGGCCGCAGACCGAGCTGTTCGCCTGGCTGCAGCGTACCGCCGGTATCGACGACCACGAAATGAACCGTACCTTCAACAATGGCATCGGCATGGTGGTGGTCGCGGCGGCGTCCGACGCGCAGGCCGTGGCGACGACCTTGCGCAGCCTGGGCGAGGCGGTACACGAGATCGGCGTGATCGGGGCACAAGGCACGGGTGCGTCGGTCACCGTGGCCTGAGAGAGATGACCGGTCAAACACCCCGAGGAACACCCGCATGAACACCTGCCTGATCGTGATCGACGCCCAGGAGTCCTTCCGGCACCGGCCCTACTACACCGCCCAGGACACGCCGGCCTACTTGGCCGCGCAGAACGCGCTGATCGCTGAAGCCAAGGCCCGGAACCTGCCCATCGTGCGCATCTTCCACGTCGATGGCCCCAAGCAAAGCAGCAACCACTTCGCGCTGGAGTCCGGTTACGTGCGCCCCTTCGAGGGATTGGCCGATTTCGAGGCCGCGGCCACCTTCCACAAATCGCGCCACAGCGCGCTGGTCGCCACCGGGCTTGAAGTCTGGCTGCATCAGAACGGCATCCAACGTCTGCTGATCAGCGGCATCCGCACCGAACAATGCTGTGAAACCACGGCCCGTCACGCCAGCGATTTGGGTTTCCAGGTGCGCTACGTGCTGGACGCCACGCTGACCTGGGACATGGTCCAGCCGGATGGCTCACCCTTGACGGCCGCGCAGATCAAGGCCCGCACGGCCACCGTGCTCAAGGACCGCTTCGCCGAAATCTGCGACGTGGGTCAGGCCTGCGCCTGAAAGGCGCGGCGAGAACACACCACCCAAAGCCCGAATTTCTTCAGGAGCCCGCCATGTTGCAACTGCGCCCCAACTGCGAATGCTGTGACCGCGATCTGCCGCCCGAGTCGACCGAGGCGCGCATCTGTTCCTTCGAATGCACTTTCTGCGCCAACTGCGCACAGGAGCGGCTGGGCGGGCATTGCCCCAACTGCGGCGGCGAACTGCTGCAGCGCCCACGCCGTCCCAGCGCCAAGCTGACCAACAACCCACCGTCCAGCACCCGGGTGTTCAAGCCGCAAGGCTGCGCGGAATCGGCCGCCAGCTGATTCAGCCTGCGTCAATCCGCGCGGGCGATCGACATCCCAGGGGGTGTTGCCGTCAGCCGGGCAAGCGCTGAAACAAAGCGAAAAGAACCGAAACCGGGCCGACACCACGCGGCAGCGCGTCCCGGGCACCATGACGTCCATGTTCAACCCCAACGACAAGGACCTGTCATGAAACCCTGGATCAAACGTTCCCTCACCGCCGTCGCCGGCATCGCCGTGGTCATCGGCGGCCTCACGGCCTGCGCACGCGGCCCCCATGAGCGCGGCCCCATGGACGCCGCGCACATGGCCGACATGCGCGCCAAGGTGGTTCAGCGCGTGACCCGCGAACTGGATCTCACGGCCGAGCAACAGCAGAAACTCAATGTGCTGGCCGACAAGCTGCAGGCCCAGCACGTCGCCTTGATGGGCCAATCCACCAACCCGCGCGCCGACATGCAAGCCCTGGTGGCCGGCGAGAAGTTCGACCGCGCCCGCGCCCAGACCCTGCTCGACGAGAAGACCCGCGCGGTGCAAAGCCAAGGCCCGCAGGTGATCACAGCCCTGGCGGACTTCTACGACAGCCTGGACGCCAAGCAACAGGCCGAGGTGCGTGAACACATGGGCCCGCGCAAGGGCTGGTTCTCGCGCGACTGACGGCCGACCGAGTCGGGGCCGGACAGCAAACCGACCCCGCCCTGCAAGAAACCAGCGCCGACGCGTCGGAGGTCCGACCGTCGGCGCCCTGATGTGACAATGCCGCATGCACCGCGTACTGCTGCTTGACGACGATGAACAGCTGGGTCCGCCACTGGCGACCTATTTCCAGCGTTTCGAGTTGGCGCTGATTCAGTCGCTGCGACCGGACGAGGGGCTGGCGCGCTTGCGCACAGAGCATTTCGACGCCGTGATCCTGGACGTGATGCTGCCTGGCATGGACGGTTTCGAGGTCTGCCGCACCTTGCGCAAGGAAAGCGACGTCCCCATCATCATGCTCACCGCGCGCGGCGACGTGATGGATCGCGTGGTGGGCCTGGAACTCGGCGCCGACGACTACCTGCCCAAGCCCTTCGAACCCCGGGAATTGGTGGCTCGCGTGCAGACCCTGCTGCGCCGACGCCATGGACAGAATGGTCCCTCGTCCTTGACGGGCGAGCCGGGTTTGCTGAACTTCGAGGGTTTGACCATCGACCCAACCCGCCGCAGCGTGCTGCGCCAGGGCGAGGCCCTGGAACTGACGGGCACCGAATTCGAGCTGCTGCACCTGCTGGCGCGCGAAAGCGGCCGCGTCTTCAGCCGTGACGACATCCTGACCCAGCTGCGCGGGCATGACGCCGAACTCTACACGCGCGCCGTGGACATCGTGGTCAGCCGCCTGCGCAAGAAGCTCGAGCCCCTGGAGTGCATCAAAACCCTGCGCAACGCCGGGTACACGCTCGCACTGCGCCGCCTGACGCCATGAACACGCATCCCCGCATCGAACGCGCGCCTGCCTGGCATCGCCGACTCTGGCCGATTCCACGGGGCTCGCTCAAGCTGCGACTGGTGCTGCTCTTCCTGGTGCTGGCCCTGGCCATGGTTTTCACCTTCATCCGCGGCGCGCAGCGGGCCTTCACGTTGGGTTGGCATGACACCGCACGCCCTTTGCTGACGGATTACGTAGACCGGCTGGCCGCCGAGCTCACCGTGGACGGGCGGCCCAGCCTGGAACGCGCCCGCGCCCTCGTGCAACGCCTGCCCGTGACCGTGGACATCCACGGCCCGGAGTTGAACTGGCGCTCCCATCCGGAACCGCCTGCAGACTGGACACGGCACCGCCCACGGCATATGGACGGTCATGCGGACGAGGACAGAGACAAGGACGACGAGGCCGAGGAACGGCGCTGGCGCTCCCTGCTCCAGCGCAGAACGGCGGACGGGCATGTGATCGCTTTCGGCCTGAATGAGGCCGCGCTGGAACGCCGCCCCGGATTGATCGGCTACACGCTCGTGATCCTGCTGACGCTGACGCTGCTGGCCTACCTTTACGTCCGTCATCTGCTGCTCCCCCTGGACGACATCCGCCGCGGCGCACAACGTTTCGGCACGGGCGAGTTCGGGGGGGCCATCCCGGTCCGGCGCCCCCAGGCGCCGGATGAACTCGGTCAATTGGCCATCACGATCAATACCATGGGCCAAGACATCGCGCGCATGCTCGAAGCCCAGCGCGCCCTGCTGCTGGCCATCAGCCATGAGTTGCGCAGCCCGCTGACCCGAGCCCGGTTGCACACCGAGCTGTTGCCGGAAAGCACCGACATCCAGCCGCAGCGCGAGGCCCTGCTGCGCGACTTGGGCGAGATGGCCCGCCTCATCAACGACCTGCTCGAGAGCGAGCGGCTGGCCGGCCGCCACGCGGCCCTGCATCGGGAGGTCACCGACATCGCGACGCTGGCCCGCGAAGTGATCGAGGAACTGTCAACAGGACAAGCGCGGGCCCGGGACATCCGATTGCAGGCACCCGAGGGGCTGCCGCCGTACAGACTGGATCGGGTGCGCCTGCGCCTGCTGCTGCGCAACCTGCTCGACAACGCGCTGCGCCACAGCGCGCAAGCCCCGCAGCCACCTGAGCTGTGCATCACGGAAGATGGGAAAAGCCTGGTCCTTGAAGTCCGCGACCACGGCCCCGGCGTGCCCGAAGACCAACTGGGCCACTTGGCCCAGCCTTTCTTTCGCCCCGACGCCGCCCGCAGCCGCGGCACGGGCGGGGTCGGCCTGGGGCTTTACCTCTGCCGCCTGGTCGCGCAGGCCCACGGCGGCAGCCTGACGCTGCGCAACGCGGCCCCGGGCCTGCTTGTCACGGTGCGTCTGCCGCCGGCCTGAGGCCGGGCAGCGCCCGCACCACCGACGCCAGCTCGGCCCGCAGCCAGCGGTGGGCCGCGTCCTGCTGATAGCGCACATGCCAGATGGCATACATGGGCAGACTGGGACAGGGCAGCGGCGGCATGGAGCTGGCCAGGCCGGCATAGCCTTGGTGCGCCATCAGGCCCGGCGCAGTGGCCAAGAGACGGGTTCCGCGCAGGAAGGCAGGCAAGGCGCCGAAGCTGGGCACCATGACCGTGAAACGGCGCGACACGCCCTGTTCCGCCAAGTGCGCGTCCAGATCCAGGGCGCGGCGCGGCTCATAGACCACGGTGGCGTGCTCGGCGGCCAGGTATTCCGCGAGATCGCGCGGCGCGGCGCGCACGGTGGGGTCATGGAACACGCGGTACGCATCCTCGAACAGGCGTTTTTGCACAATGTCGGCGCCATCGGGCGGGCGCGGGCTGATGACCAGCTGACAAGCGTCGTCACGCAACATCTCCAGGCTGGGGATCGTTGAGGGGATCACGCGCAGCACCACCCCCGGTGCTTGCGCGCGCAGGCGGGAGGCCAGGGTCGGCAGCAGGAGGTCGCGCTGGAAATCGTTGGCCGCCACGGTGACCGTGGCCTGCCAGCGCGCGGGATCGAAATCGGCGCCTCGGGCGAAATTCGCCAGTTGGCGCAGCAGATCCCGGGCCTCAGCGGCCAGCGCTTCGGCCCGCGCCGTCGGCGCGATGCCACGCCCGCTCTTCACGAACAACGGATCGCCAGTGATGGTCCGCAACTTGTCCAGCAGATGGCTGACGGCGGACTGGGTCACACCGAGACGCTGGGCCGCGCCGGTCACCGAGCCACTGTCCAGCACGGCAAGCAGGACCTGCAAGAGATGCCCATCCAGGTCCAAATGATCGAATTTGCTCATGGGTTCCATGCTGAACGCCCGATTTATCGTGGTCAATGCCTGCGGAATACTCGCAGCCACCCCCTTTGATCTTGATCAAGCAGGAGACAGACATGAGCACGAACGCCGCGACGACCCAGCCGTCCATCCCCGGCACCCTCCTGTTCGACGGCGAGCAGGCCCGCAAGGGCTACGCCTTGAACAAGATGTGCTATTCCTTCAACACGGCCGAGAACCGCGCGGCCTTCCAGGCCGATGAAACAGGCTACATGCAGCGCTACGGCCTGAACGCGCAGCAGACCCGGGCGATCCGCGAGCGCGACGTGCTCGGTCTGCTGGCAGCCGGCGGCAACATCTACTACCTGGCCAAGTTCGCCGGCATCCTCAAGCTCGACGTGCAGGACCTGGGCGCCCTGCAGACCGGCATGAGCAAGGACGACTTCAAGGCCAAGTTGCGGGCCGCGGCCTTGCAGTAAGCGTCAGCCCACAGCCTTTTCAGGAAGATCACCATGGCTCAACTCATCGGCGGCGTCGCCACCTCCCACATCCCCTCCATCGGCAATGCGATTGCCAAGGGCTTGCAGCAAGACCCGTATTGGAAGCCCTTCTTCGACGGCTTCCCGCCCATCCGCCAATGGCTGGACGCCGAGAAACCGGACGTGGCCGTGGTCTTCTACAACGACCATGGCCTGAACTTCTTCCTCGACAAGATGCCCACGTTCGCCGTCGGTGCCGCGCCCGAATACCACAATGCCGACGAAGGTTGGGGCATTCCGACGCTGCCACCCCATCGGGGCGAGCCGGAACTCAGCTGGCACCTGATCAACCACCTGATCGGCCAGGAGTTCGACCTGGTGACTTGCCAGGAGATGCTGGTGGACCATGCCTTCACGGTGCCGCTCAAGCTGCTCTGGCCGCAGGAAATCTGTCCTGTGACCACGGTCCCGATCTGCATCAACACCGTGCAGTTCCCGCTGCCCAGCGCCAGGCGCGTCTACGCCCTGGGCAAGGCAGTCGGGGAAGCCATCCGGAGTTGGGACAGCGACAAGCGGGTCGTGGTGGTCGGAACCGGCGGACTGTCGCACCAACTCGATGGCGAGCGCGCGGGGTTCATCAACAAGGCCTTCGACCTGCAGTTCATGGAAAGCCTGCAGAGCAACCCTGAATGGGCCACGCAGTTCAGCATTCACGAACTCGTGGAGAGGACCGGCACCCAGGGCGTGGAGTTGCTGATGTGGCTGGCCATGCGCGGTGCGCTGAGCAGCGTCGGCGGTGGTGTGCGCAAGGTACACGGCAATTACCACATCCCCATCTCCAACACCGCGACCGGCGTACTGGCGCTGGCGACCCAGGACTGAGCAGGCCCCGGGCCGGGCCCCGCGCGGGGGCCTGTGGTTGCGAGGGACGGAAGGCGCACCCCGCGGCGCCCAGTGGCACGTATGCGAACGCAGGGGCCCCCATGCCAGCCCAGCGCACAGCCAAAGCAAACCCACAGGAAAATAGGGAAAGACGAAACCACGAAAAACGGTTCTAAACTCCCTCTTCTTCCAGCGCGAATGTCGCCGTTCGCTACAAAATCCATAGCCAAGTCCATTGAAACCACTGGACTTTGCGCATCTTTCGGGTCAAACTGACACACCGACCGGTTTCGCGCTTACAGCTTACTGGAGCATTCATGCCTGTCATCGCCATCGTCAATCGCAAGGGAGGGAGCGGCAAAAGCACGCTCGCCACGCATTTGGCGGCTTGGTGCGCGCATCAAGGCCATGCCGTCATGCTGGGCGACGTCGATCGCCAGCAATCCTCCCGCAACTGGCTGCACAAGCGCAGCAGCGCCCTCCCCCCCATCGCCCCCTGGGCCATCAACCAGAACGTGCTGCGCGTGCCCGCCGGCATCACCCACGTCATCCTGGACACGCCCGGCGGCCTGCATGGCTTTGATCTGGCCCGCATGATCATGTTCGCCGACGCCGTCATCATGCCGGTGTGCAGCTCGGCCTTTGATCGCGAGTCGGCCGCCACCTGCCATGCTGAGCTCATGAGCCTGCCGCGTGTGATTTCCGGCCGTTGCAAGGTGGTCAGCATCGGCATGCGCGTGGACGAAGACTCGGATTCGGGTGAAATCCTGGCCCAGTGGGCCACCAAGCTGAACCTCCCATTCCTTGGCGTGCTGCGCGAGTCGCCGGTATACGTCGAGAGCACCGAGCGCGGCATGACCCTCTTCGACATGGCGCACAGCATGGCCAACGCGGCGGTGCAGGCAGGCCATTTCCAGATCGCCGACGCGCAGACTGACAACCTGCAGACTGACTTGCAGCAATGGCAGCCCATCCTGGAATGGTTGCAACCTTATCTGGGCGTGAGCCCAGCGGTTGCCAGCATGAACGCGGCCGACGGTGCCCCCAACCTCGCGCCCCAGACCGCCGCAGCCCCCATTCCTCGGGCGACGGCCTCCCCGCCGGTGGGCATGACCCCGCCAACCCGCGAGCCGGCGGCGAGTGCCCCCATCGAAGCCACACCGCCCAACGTCAACAGCCAGGCCCTGGCCGCGGCTTCGAACGCGGGGGCACATCTCGCCTCCCGCCTGATGAATTCACGCCAGCCCGCGCCCGTCACACGCATCGGCTCGCCACGCGTGCTGGATCGTGTGGGGGGCAGTGGCGTGCTGCGTGGTGGCGCGCCCGCCGCCTCGACCGTACCGCAAACGCCTACAGCGGCGGAGGCAAGCCGTGTCGAGGACACGGAGGACGACCTCGCCCACATTCCGGCCTTTCTCAAGTTGGTCAAGGCTTGATGGATGGCCAAAGCGGCCTGACCCAGCGGCCCGGCGGCTAGGCCGCCTTCCAGTTCAATCCATCGCGCGCCGCAAGGCGGCCACCCGCTCGGTCAGCGCTTGTCGCTCCGCCAGCGCTGCGGCGCTGGGCGGGTGCAAACCCGCTCCCCGCTCCCAGTCTTCTCCTGCACCGTCTTCGACCCGGGCCAGGTAGGTTTCCAGATCGCTCAGGGCGGATGGCACGTGACCCAGCTCGGCCCGCGCCAGGCCGCGATCGCGGTACTCCTCCCAGGCCCCGGGCAACAGCACCAGCAGACGGTCCTCCACGGCGACCAGACGCTGCCAATCACGCTGGCCTCGATGGATTTCCTTGAGGTTGCGCAGCATGCGCGCCAGGATGTCGCGCGCTGGCAAGGTGCGCAGATGCCAAGCCAGCGAGAAATCCGCAGCCGTGTCGGTGGGAACTTGGCTGTACGGCAGTGGCCCGCCCGCCGAGGAACGCCAAGTGTCCAGGCGTTCCAACAGTTCCTCGCGACTCAGGGATTCGCCGCTAAACGGATCGATCACCACCTGCGCAACCGGCTTGGCGCCGCGGCTGGCCTGTCCAGCGGGCGTGGGCACCTGCACCTTGACCAGGAAATGGCCGGGGAACCCCACGCCATGGGCGTCCAGCCCGAGACCCTGGGCCAGTTCGAGCCAAAGCACGGCCAGCGAGACCGGAATACCCCGACGCCGTTCCAGCACGCGGTGCAAGTAGCTGTTGTCCGGGTCGTGGTAATGGTTGCGATTGCCGGCGAAGCCCAACTCCTCGAAGAAGAAGTGATTGAGCAGCCGCAGTTTGTGCAAGGCCGGGGCATCCGCGGGCAGACGCGTGCGCAGACGCACCAGCAGGGCATCCACGTCGGCCAGCACCTGTTGCACGTCCAGTTGCGGGTATTCATCCTGTCCCAGGCAGACCGCAGCTTCCAGCAAGGGCAAGCGGTCGGACAGGCCCGAAGCCTGGGTGTGCTCCTGCACCAGCAAGGCGAAGTAGTCGAGCGGGGTGGGCGCTTCAAATACGAACTTCATGAACTTCAGCCCTTGTGCAATCCTTCATGCGGTCGGCCGCGGCCCGAGGCCGTGCATCGATTTATAGCAGGCAACATCGCCTCGTGGGGATCAACGTCGCAGCAACACCCGCAAGCGCAGTCCCGCCATCCAGGCCGCTCCCAGGTAAACCGCACCCGCACCCGTCACGATGACGCTCAAGAGACCGATACGCTGCCAGGGCCGGGCCTGCAAGGCTGTCCAGTCCCAGGCCTGGGCCGCCCAGTACAGATAGGCCGCGAGCAGCGCGGAGGCCAGGACCACCCGCGCGGTGAAAGCACCCCAGCCCGGCAGCGGCCGGTAACTGCCGCGCTTGCGCAGGCCCAGCAACAGCCACAACGCGTTCACGAGCGCGCCAATGCCGATGGACAGCGACAGCGCCGCGTGCTGCCACAAGGGCACGAGCACGAGGTTGAGCAATTGCGTGAGCACCAGCACAACGATGGCGATGCGTACCGGCGTCTTCACATCCTGGCTGGCGTAATAGCCTGGCGCCAGCACCTTGATCGCAACCACGCCCACCAGGCCTGCGCCCCAACCCATCAAGGCAGTTGCGGTCATCTGCACGTCGCGCGCGGTGAAGGCGCCATAGTGGTAGAGCACCGCCGTCAGGGGCTCGGCAAACAGCAGCAAGGCCAACGCGCAGGGCAGTGCCAGCAGCAGCACCAGGCGCAGGCCCCAATCCAGCAGTTCAGAGTAGCGTGCCGCGCCCTGTGCCACGTCGCTCATGGATTTCGCGGCCGCCAACTGCGGCATCAGCACCACGCCCAGCGCCACACCCAGCAAGGCCACCGGGAATTCCATCAGGCGGTCGGCGTAGCTCAGCCAGCTGACGCTGCCCGGCGCGAGGTAGGACGCGATCTGCGTGTTGATGAGCAGCGACAGTTGCGCCACGCCCACGCCCAGCAGGGCGGGCGCCATCAGCGTGAGCACCCGGCGCGTGCCGGGGTCGGACCAGGCGGCGCGCAAGGCCCGGGGACTCAAGCCGATGCGCGGCAGCAGTTCCATGCGTTTCAGCGCCCACGCCTGCGCGCCCAATTGCAGCAGCCCGCCCAAGAGCACGCCCACCCCAGCGTATAGATGGGTTCGATGCCATGCGCCAGCAGCCAGGGCGCGCCCCAACGAGTGGCGAAGAGCGCCGCCAGAATCATCGCCACATTGAGCAGCACCGGCGTGGCCGCGGGCACGGCAAAGCGTCGCCAGGTGTTGAGCACCCCGGCCGCGAGAGCCACCAGCGACATGCAGGCGATGTAGGGAAACATCCAGCGCGTCATCAGCACCGCCGCATCGTGGGGCCTCACCGCCCCATGGCCGGCCGATCCATGGGCTGCGGACTCGCGCAGGCCCGAAGCCAGCAGCCAGACCAGGGCCGGAGCGGCCAGCACGCCCACGATGCTGACGAGCAGCAGCACCCAGGCCAACACCGTCGCCGCGCGATCGATCAGGTGGCGCGCCGCCTCTGGCCCTTCCCGCTCCTTCACGGTCGCCAGCACGGGCACGAACGCCTGGCTGAAGGCGCCTTCGGCGAACAGGCGACGGAACAGATTGGGAATGCGAAACGCGACGTTGAAGGCATCGGTGAGGGCGCTGGCGCCGAAGGCGGCGGCGATCAGCAACTCACGCGCCAGCCCGGTGATGCGCGACACCAGGGTCAGCAACGAGACCGTGGAAGCGGCTTTGAACAAACTCATGGCAACACAGACTCTTGAAGCTTCCCGAAGGGCCGCCAGTGTAGCCAGCTCCTGTAAACCACCGCGACCGTCCGCGGATGGGCTGAAATGTGACTTGAACTCCGACCCCGGCCGCAAGGGCCGATGTCACAATAGCGCCATGGTGGACCGAGCCAGCCCAGACCTTTTCGACGACGACACCCTGCCCTCCACCACGCAGCAGGTGCTGCGTCTGGCCCTGCCGTCCGGCCTGGAGCACTTTGACGAGTTGCGCGGTCGCACCCCCAACGCCCCGGCAACTCCGGCGCCCACGCCCAACACCTCCCCCAGCCACGCGGCGGTGCTCCTGGGCGGATCGGCGGTGCAGCCCACCGTCACGGCCGCTGGTGTCAAGCCCCCCTGGCTGCCCAGAACATGGTGACTGGGGCGTCCAGCGTCTCCGTCGCACCGCTTGCGCCCGTCGCCACGCCGACCCCACCATGGCCCACCTCGTCGTCGGCTGCTGCGAAAACCCCAACGCCGTCCCCGCAGGCCTCAGCCCCGCCCCACCCCACCCTCGCGCCCCACTGGACCGCGTTTTTCGAGCACCTTGGCACGGAGGGTTTCGCGGACCTGAACCCGCGCGCGGCCAGTCTGGCGCGGCAGATCCGCGACAACGGGGTCAGCTACAACGTTTACGCCGACGCCAGCGGACCACAACGGCCCTGGTCACTCGATCTCTTCCCCTTCATCGTCACGCCCGAGCAATGGCAGCACATCGAAGCTGGCGTGCTGCAGCGCACGCGCCTGCTCGAACAGATGATGGCCGATGTCTACGGCCCACAGCGCCTGCTGAAAAGCGGCTTGCTGCCGCCGGCCCTGGTCCAGGGGCATCCCGGCTACCTGCGCGCCATGCACGGGGTGGCCCCGGTGGGCGGAGTACATCTGCACATCGCCGCCTTCGACCTGGCGCGTGGCCCCGACGGGCACTGGTGGATCGTCTCTCAGCGCACCCAGGCGCCCTCGGGACTGGGGTATCTGCTGGAAAACCGCCTCGCCATCTCACGCCAGTTCCCGCAGGCCTTCGAGGGCATGCGGGTGCAGCACCTGGCGGCCACCTACCGTGCGCTGATCGAAGGCTTCAAGCGCATGAGCGCCGCCCACGTCAGCCCCGGGCAGGACGCGCACATCGCCCTGCTCACGCCAGGCCCCTACAACGAAACCTACTTCGAGCATGCCTACCTGGCGCGTTACCTGGGCCTGACCCTGGTGGAAGGCAACGACCTGACCGTGCGCGAGCAGAAGCTCTACCTGAAGACCCTGCGTGGGCTGGAGCCGGTGCACGTGCTGCTCAAGCGCCTGGACGACGAATTCCTCGACCCGCTGGAGCTGCGCCCCGATTCGACCCTGGGCGTGCCGGGGCTGCTGCAGGCCATCCGCGCGGGCAATGTGATCGTGGCCAACGCGCCGGGCTCGGCCTTCCTCGAATCCGGCGCCCTGCTGGGTTTCCTGCCCGCGCTGGCGCAGGAGCTGCTCGGCGAAACGCTGTCCCTGCCGTCCCTGCCCACCTGGTGGTGCGGCGAGGAAGCCAGCGTGCGGGACGTGCAGCAACGCCTGGCCGAGTGTGTCATCAAACCCACTTACACTGCATCCTCGGGATCTGCGGAGACCGTGCTCTGCCGCCAGTTGAAGCGCGAAGAGCTGGACCAATGGATGGGTCGGCTGCTGCGCGAAGGCGAGTGGCACACCGTGCAGCGTTACCTGCCCCTGTCGCAGACGCCGACCTGGCACGTCAACCGCATTGCCCCGCGTCCGGCGCTGATGCGCGTCTTCGCCATGTGCGACGGGCTGGAAACCACTGGCGCGCGCGCGGGGCAACCGCGCTGGCGAGTTCTTCCCGGCGGCCTGACGCGGCTGGCAACCCGCCTGTCGGACGGCAGCGCGGGCATGGCCTCCATGCAGCGCGGCGGCAGCAGCGCCGACACCTGGGTTTTGACGGCGGGCGAAGTGGACCGAACCACGCTGATCGGCGCGCCCCCCGCGGCCATGCCCGCCTCGCGGCACGAGCCACAGGACAAGCGCAAGCGCCTGGTCACCAGCCGGGCCGGTGAAAACCTCTACTGGCTGGGTCGCTACACCGAACGTGCCGAGAACGCCTTGCGCCTGGCCCGCCTCGCCCTCGACAGCCTGAGCGCCGGCATGGGCCTGCAAGCCGGCTTTGGCGAACAGGAAACCCGTTCCACCACCTTGCTGGACTGGCTCAGCGACCTGGCCGAGCGCAACGGCCTGGTGCCGCCGGGCGCGCCCTCGGCCACCCAGGCACGGCGCGTCTTCGCGCGCACCCTGATCGCCAACCTGGGCGGCACCCAGCATGCCGCCAGCGTGGGGCAAAGCCTGCGCGCCCTCAAGACTGCGGCCTTTGGCGTGCGCGAACGGCTCTCGCAGGAACACTGGAAAGTCATCACCGAGGCCGAGACGGAATTCACGCAGCGCAGCGCTCGGCTGGGCAGCCAGGGCGGGGGCACGGGTGTGGCTGCATACAACGATTACGCCGTCACCGAGGCCCTGCGCCTGCTGGACGCGACCAGCATCCACCTCGCGGCCATCACGGGCGGGCAGACCGACCGCATGACGCGCGACGACGGCTGGCGCCTGCTTTCCGTCGGCCGGCACATCGAGCGCCTGAGTTTTCTCGCGCCGGCCCTGGCCAGCAGTTTCTCCAGCGGCGCAGTGCAAGAGGAAGACGGCGGCTTCGAAAGCCTGCTCGCCCTCTTCGACAGCACCATCACCTTCCGCGCCCAGCACCAGTTGAGCCACGACACCACCGCACTGCTGGACCTGCTGCTGCGCGACACGGAGAACCCGCGATCGCTGCGCTGGGTGGTGCAGAACCTGCAAAGTCATCTGGCCCGCCTGTCCGGCCTGCCCGTGGACCAGGACGCGCTGGCCACGCTCTTGCCGGCGGCCGATGCCTGGGCACTGGACCCGGTGACGCGAAGGGCAGAGATGACTGGCGATGGACCCGACGACGCCACGCCGCTGCAAGCCCTGCTCACCGATTGCGAGCAAGCCGCCTGGCGCATCTCCGACGAGATCAGCCAACGCTATTTCACCCATGCCGGACAAGCCAGCCAGAGCCTGGAACACTGAACCTGCGCTCCCATACCCGAAACAGCCCCGGCACAAAACGCACTGAACCGCGCGCGCACCTCGGACCCCAGACCGGCATGGACCTGCACATCACCCACGAGACCCGCTACGACTACGCCAGCATGGTCGAGCTGGCCCAGCACATCGCCTACCTGCGCCCCCCGCAGACGCCCTGGCAGACCGTGCAGGCGCACCAGTTGGAGGTCGAGACCGGCCTGAGCGAGGAAGCCCCGCGTACCGCGCCGACCGGCCCGGACGCCTGGTCCGTCGACGTGTACGGCAACCACCGCGCCTTCTTCGCCCTGGACCGCCCGCACACCCTGTTGCGCGTGACCGCACGCAGCGTCTTGAGCACGCGTGCGCCGCTCCCCGCTTCGCGCACCGTCAGCACGATCAATTGGGAGGAACTGCGCACGCAGTACCGCTATCAAGCCCGCGCGGCCTGGCAGCCGGCCGCTGAATTCAGCTTTTCCTCCCCCGCGCACCACGCCATGAGGCTTTCGCCGCCTACGCCCGGCCCAGCTTCGCAGCGGGCAGGTCCGCCCTGCAGGCCGCGCGCGAGCTGATGGCGCGCATCCACGCGGATTTCCGTTATGAGACCCAGAGCACCGAAGTTCATACCTCGGCCTTGGAGGCCCTGGAACTGCGCCAGGGTGTCTGCCAGGATTTCGCCCACATCATGCTGGCTTGCCTGCGCAGCATGGGCCTGGCCGCGCGTTATATCAGCGGCTACCTGTTGACGACACCCCCTCCCGGCCAACCACGCCTGATCGGCAGCGATGCCTCCCACGCCTGGGTGTCACTGTGGTTGCCCGACCTGCGCCAGGACAGCAAGGCCCCAAATGATGGCGATGGCACACCCAAGGACACGGCCACCGGCGGGTGGTACGACCTGGACCCGACCAATGCCCGCGACGGCTGGGGCACGCCCGGGGGGGATTACGTGACGCTGGCCATGGGCCGGGACTACGCCGACGTGCCGCCGCTGCGCGGTGTCATCCATGGCGGCGGCACCCACGGCCTGCATGTGGCCGTGACGGTCGCGCCGCAAGAGGAAATCGCCGCGCAGGAACCTGCGGCCACGGCGCTCTGAGCCCCTGGGCAATCAGAGTCCCGGGGCACGCGCACTCACTCAGCCGCGCGTGCCGGCTTGCGTTGGAAAAGCTGCCGCACCTGGCTGGCCACCAGATCGGCGATCCAACGGCCCAGGGCCATGGCGAACTCCAGTACCAGCAGCGCAGTCAGGGCCGTCACCCCACCGGCCATCAGGGCTTCCTGTGTCAGCGGCGCGCTGGGCGTGTACTGCAACAGGGTCTGCTCGCGCAGATTGGGGTCGGCGAACATGGCCAGATGCCACAGGCGCTGATGCAGCGGCCCTTGCATGGCCTTGTGCTGGGCCTGCAGGCGCAGGCGGCGCTTGTTCATGCGATCGATGGCCTCGCCCTCGGCCTGGAAGGGCGCGATCGCGCTGTCACGGTGCAGCTTGATCAAGGCCTCGATGTTGCCGCCCGTGTGCTGGTTGGCGATGCGCTGGAAGGGCTCGAAATTCAGCGTGACCTCACGCAAGCTGGCGTCGACACGCTTGGTGTATTGGTCGGCCAGATTGGGAAGCTGCATGCCCAGAAGCATGAACACGCAGGCCACGGCAATCAGGATGTAACGAACCAGGAAGGAAACCATAGAACCTCGTTATCGTCTTTTTGTGGATCGGCTGGTTGGTGGGTGGTGCGGAGGGGGTGGCTGGAGGCATTCAGGCCGATGGCGCCTCGGCCGTCGCTTCGGCCGCGATGCGTTGCAGGGCCTCTTCGTACATGGCCGCCGGCTGTCCTCCGGAGATGAGGTAACGGCGGTTGACCACCACGGCGGGCACGGCACTGATACCGGCCTGCTGCCATTCACGTTCGCTTTCGCGCACGGCCAGCGCGTAGTCGTCACCGGCAAGGATGGCGTGTGCGCGCGTGGCATCCAGCCCGGCCGCCAGCGCGGCCTGAACCAGCACGCCGGCGTCGGAAACATTCTCGGCACGGCCGTGGTAGGCCGCGAGCAATGCCTTCTTGAGCGCCCACTGCTTGTCCGGGCCATTGCCTGCCTCGGTGTCCGCGGCCCAGGCCAGCAGGCGGTGAGCGTCAAAGGTGTTCCAGATGCGCCCTCGGCCCTCAGGATTGAAGGCGAAACCGACCACCGCGCCCCGTTCGCGGATGCGCTCCCGGATCTCGGCCTGTTGCTCGGGCGTGGAGCCGTATTTCTGCGTCAGGTGCTCGCTCACGTCCTGGCCTTCGGGCCCCATGGACGGGTTCAGCTCGAACGGCTGGAAGGTGACCTGGGCGTCGACCTGGCCCACCAGCTTGTCCAACGCCTGTTCCAGCCCGCCCAGCCCGATGGCGCACCAGGGACAGGCCACGTCGGACACAAAATCGATTTGCAAGGTGCTGCTCATTACCTAACTCCAGCCGCGGGACATGGCGGCAAACCCGGACGGCGGTTGCCCCGGAACGGGATAATCATAGCCATGACGGCTCCTTCCCCCGGTCAAGCCGATGCACACATCGGTGACCAAGCGCAACAGACGCCCCCGGCGGGCAACCCGGCCGGCGGCGGTCTTCCCGACGGGCTACCCTTCAAGCAACGCCTGCAGGCCCTGGCCGTGATCATCCTGGGGCTGGTCGTTTCGGTGCTGGACGCCTCCGTCGTCAATCTGGCGCTGCCGCCCATCATGCGCGACCTCAACGCCAGCGCGGCCGGCTCCATCTGGATCCTCAACGCCTACCAGCTCACCACCCTGGGCCTGCTGCTGCCCCTGGCCAATCTGGGCGACCGCCTGGGCCACCGCCGCGTCTACCTGGTGGGCATGGCCGTCTTCACCCTGGCATCCCTGGCCTGCGGTCTCGCACAGACCCTGCCCCAACTCGCGGCCGCCCGCGCACTTCAAGGCGTGGGCGCCGCCGGCATCATGAGCGTGAACGCCGCGCTGGTGCGGCAGATCTACCCGCGCCGCCTGCTGGGCCGAGGCCTGGCCATCAATTCGATGGTCGTGGCCGCCTCCACCGTGGCGGGGCCGACGGTGGCCGCGGCCATCCTCTCCATCGCAACTTGGCCCTGGCTGTTCCTGGTCAACATCCCCTTGGGCATCCTCACGCTGTGGCTGGGGCTGCGTTCGCTGCCACACAGCCCCAAGGCAACGCACCGCACGGAATGGACGCTGCTGGACGCGGCGCTGAACGTACTGGTCTTTTCCTTGGTTTTCCTGGGCGCGGACGGGCTGGGCACCCACCTGGACGCCGCGCCGGGCACGGCCCACGCGGGGGGTTCGGGTGTTGCGGGCTTCGGCGCGCCTGACCTGCTGCTGCCCACGCTGCAGTTGCTGGCCGGCCTGCTGCTGGGCGTCTGGTACGTGGCGCGCCAGCGGCGCATGACGCGCCCGCTGCTGCCGCTGGACCTGCTGCGCATGCCGGTGTTCGCCCTGTCCATGTGCGCCTCGGTCGGTGCCTTCTGCGCGCAGATGATCGCCTTCGCCGGCCTGCCCTTCCTGCTGCTGGAAGTGCAGGGCCGCACCCCTCTTCAGGCCGGCGCCCTGCTCACGGCCTGGCCGCTGGCCATCGTGGTGGCCGCGCCCCTGGTCGGCCGCGTGATCGGCAAGGTGCCCGGCGCCTGGCTGGGTGCGGCGGGCATGGCCCTGCTGGCCACGGGCCTGGTCCTGCTCGCCCTGCTGCCACCGCAGGCCAGCGACGTCTGGGTGGTGGCCTGCTTGCTGCTGTGCGGTGCGGGCTTCGGCATCTTCCAGTCGCCGAACAACCACATCATCCTGACCACCCCACCCGCCCAACGCGCGGGTGCGGCGGGCGGCATGCTGGGCACCGCGCGCCTGACGGGCCAGACCCTGGGCGCCGTGGTGCTGGCCACCGTGTTCAGTTTCTACCCCCTGACCGTGATCGGCGGCGCGGACGCAGCAGACACGGCCTTCGGCCCCACACTGGCCCTGGCCATCGGCGCCGTGTTCGCCCTGGCCTCGGGCACCGCCAGCCTGCTGCGCCAGCCGCCGAGAAGCGCACACGCCCAACCATGAGACAAGCAGCTCCATGACCACCAGCCTTGATCCCTCATCCCTCCAGGTTCGTCCCGTCAACTACCGCGACCCGCGTGATGCCAGTGCGCTGGTCACGCTGCTGGACATGTACGCGCGCGACCCCATGGGCGGCGGCGAGCCCTTGCCCGAGGACGTGAAACGCCGCTTGCCCGGTGACCTGGCCGCGCAGCCGGGCGCGTACAGCGTCATCGCCTGGGCAGGGTCCGGGGCCGATCAGGGTGAGGAGAAAGCCGTGGGCCTGGCGAACTGCTTCCTGGGCTTTTCGACCTTCAAGTCACGCCCCCTGCTCAATATCCACGACATGGCTGTGCACCCCACGCATCGCGGCCGGGGTGTCGGCCAGGCCCTGCTTGCCGCCGTCGAGCAGCACGCGCGGCACCTGGGTTGCTGCAAGCTCACGCTGGAAGTGCTCTCGGGCAACGCGGTGGCCCAGGCCAGCTACCAGCGCTTCGGCTTCGCCCAATACCAGCTGGACCCGGCGGCGGGGCAGGCACTGTTCATGCAGAAGTGGATCTAAAAGCCAGCCTTCATAGCGAGGAGCATCGTCGAACTGGCAAGCTCTGCACCTGCGCCTAAACAGGGGGACGAACCCAGCGATTCATTCCACGCTCTGAGCTTTACCCCAAAGCCTGATGACATTCACGATGAGCAGCATGTCAAACATAATCGTGCCAAGCAGCGCGACAACAGACTGCCTGGTAGCGATACTTGCAGCAAGCGTCCCTACACCCGTAAGAGCCCAAATAAAGTTGCAGATCAGAGCCACTCTGCGCAAAGCGTTTTGATACGACCAAATCGGAAGACGCGCAAAGAATTTGACGCCTCGCGAGAGAAAGATGGCTGTCAGCAAGAATGTGCATATCAGGAATCCCACCACCAGTAACGCAGCCGTATCAACATGCGAGAGCGTCCGCAATATGAACACGGCGCCCGGAACGAGCAGCACAACGCAAATCCAGTTCAGCGTTCCCAAACCATGGTGCGTCGGCTGCCACGATGGTTGAGCTCCTGGTATGGCCCCTGTTCCCAGTGCGGTCGGTGACTCCTCCTCCCCAGGAGTTTCTTTTGCGTTATCAGGAAGCTGCCGTCCGCAGGTGGGACAGGCAACGGCATAGGAAGGGGCCAAGTTGCCACAGTGCCGACACTGTTTGTTAAGAAAATTTCCCATGTTGCGAGGTATCGCGGTTGCAGTGCTGGACTCCACATTAGACATTGCATTTCTTCGGCTCAAACAGAAAAAGCAAGCCGTCGCACAAATCCGGTTCTCTCTAAACCCCCAGATACTGCTGCCACACGCCCCGATCCGCCCGCAGCGCCGCCGAATCCCCCTGCCACACCACCCGCCCCCGCTCCAGCACCAGGTGCCGATCAGCGAGGTCGAGCAAGCGCTCGATGTATTTGTCCACGACCAGGATGGTCTGGCCCAGGTCTTTGAGCTGGCGCAGGCACTTCCAGATTTCCTCGCGGATCACGGGGGCCAGGCCTTCGGTGGCTTCATCGAGGATGAGCAGGCGCGGGTTGGTGGAGAGTGCGCGGGCGATGGCCAGCATCTGCTGCTCGCCACCCGAGAGTTGATTGCCCATGTTCTGCCGGCGTTCCCGCAGACGCGGGAACAGGGCGTAGAGCTTGCCCAGGTCCCAGGCTTCCCGTTGCTCGTTGCGGGTATCGGCGAAGGCGAGCAGGTGTTCTTCCACCGTGAGGTTGGGGAAGCACTGCCGCCCTTCGGGCACGATGGCCACGCCCAGGCGGGCGATGGCGTCGGGTCGCAGGGCCTGGCGCGGGCCGCCAGCCTGCGCGGCCGCGACCGTCGTTTCGCCGAAACGGATGCGGCCCCGGCGCAGGGGCAACGCGCCGATCAGGGTCTTGATGGTCGTGCTCTTGCCCATGCCATTGCGGCCGAGCAGGGTCACGACTTCACCGGCCTGGATGCTCAGGTTGATGCCGAAGAGCACCTGGCTGGCGCCTTCACCCGTTCCCCCATCCGCACCATAACCCGCCTCGATGTGCTCGGCGTGCAGCAAAGGCAAGGCCACACTCATCAAACTTCCTCCGTGCCCAGGTAAACCGCCTGCACCTGCGGGTTGCCGCGGATGTCGTCCACGCTGCCCGAGGTCAGCACCTTGCCGTAGACCAGCACCGAGATGCGGTCGGCCAGCGCGAACACAGCCTTCATGTCGTGTTCGATCAGCAGGATGGCCATGTCTACTTTCAGTGTCTGGATCAGCGCCGTCATGCGCTCGCTGTCCTCCGGCCCCATGCCCGCCATGGGTTCGTCGAGCAGCAGCAGCTTCGGCCGCGCCGCCAGGGCCAGGGCCACATCGAGCTGGCGCTGCGCGCCATGCGGCAAGGCGCCGGCCGCGCGGTCCAGCGCGCCGCCCAGGCCCACGCGCTCGGCCAGTGACACGGCCTGCGCACGCAGGGCCTCGTCCCGCGCGCGATCGCCGAGAAAAGTCTGCAGCACACGCAACAGACCTCGGCCACCGCCCGGATGGCGCCCGCCGGAAGACTGCACGGCCAGCAGCAGGTTGTCCAGCACAGTGGCCTTGGGAAAGATGCTGGTGATCTGGAAGCAGCGCGAGAGGCCGGCACTGACGCGCGCATGCATGGGCAGGGGCGTGAGGTCCGCACCGTCGAGCGTGATGCGGCCCGCGTCCGGCGCATGCAGACCGGAAATCAGATTGACCAGCGTGGACTTGCCCGCGCCATTCGGTCCGATCAGCGCGTGGATCTCGCCTGCGTTGACGGCCAGGGAGACATCGTCCGTGGCCCGCAGCGCACCGAAGTTCTTGACCAGGCCCTGAACCTGGAACAGGGCCGCTGCGGCTGTTAAAACGCTCATGCCGCGCCCTCCTGGGCCGCCGCGCTGGTCGCGGCGCGTGTCGTCAGCGCACGGCCTTGCAGCAAGCCTGCGATGCCGCGCGGCGCGAGGAAGACGATGGTGACGAGCAGCACGCCCAGCGGCAAATGCCAGTATTCGGTATAGGCCTTGACGATTTCTTCCAGTCCGATCCACACGGTCGCCCCCACCGGACCGCCCCAGCGCTGTCCCACGCCACCGATGACCACCATCACCAGCAGCATGGCCGATTGCGTCCAATGCATCATGGACGGGCTGGCGAAGTTGTTGTGCGAGACCAGCATGGCCCCGGCCAGGCCCGCCACGCCCCCGCGATGGCGAAGGCGGCGAGTTGGATGCGGCGCACCGGGAAACCCAGCGCCCGCATGCGCGTTTCGTTGTCACGCACGCCCATGAGCGCGTGGCCAAAGCGTGAACGCGTGGCGCGGTTGAACAGCAGCATGGCACCCGCGAACAAGGCCAACACCACCCAGTAGAAAACACCATCGTTCAGCGTGTTCAGACCCACGCCGAAGGACGTGGGCGTCACCAGGTTGTAGCCGTCGTCCCCGCCATAAGGGCGCAGTGACACCGCGATGTAATAGAGCATCTGCGCGAAGGCCAGCGTGATCATGATGAAATACACGCCACGCGTGCGCAGGGCCACCAGGCCGATCAGGGCGGCAGCCAGCGCCGCCACCAGCAGGGCCGCGGGCCAGAGCAGCCAGGCACTGTGCACACCGGCATGCGCCAGCGCGACCAGCGTGTAGGCGCCCACGCCCAGGAATCCGCAGTGCCCCAGGGCGGCCAGGCCGCCGAAACCGAGGATGAAGTTCAAGCCCGCGGCAGCCAGCGCAAAGATCAGCACGCGCCGCACAAAGCCCACGTAAAAGTCCAGCCCCAGCGAGGGCGCCACCAGCGGGAACACCGCCAGCAACAACAGCGCCACCCAGGGCAGCCAACGAGCCAGTTTCATTTCAGCCTCTCGCCGGAAAGAGTCCGGCGGGCTTGAACGCCAACACCGTCGCCATCAAGGCATACATGGCCAGCCCCGCGATCAGCGGTGCGACGTCGGACACGGCCGCGGGCGGCAGCACGGCGCGCAAGGCCATGGGCACGAAGGCACGCCCGCAGGTGTCGACCAGGCCCACCAGCAAGGCCGCGATGAAGGCCCCGCGCACCGAGCCGATGCCGCCAATGACCAGCACCACCAGGGCGGGTATCAGGATCTCCTCGCCCATGCCGACCTGCACCGCCGTGATGGGCCCCATCAGCGCACCAGCCAGCGCGGCCAACGCCGCGCCCAGCAGAAAGACGCCGGAGAACACACGCCCCACACGCACCCCCATGAACTCGGCCATCGCGCGGTTGGAGGCACCCGCGCGCACCAGCATGCCCACACGGGTGTGATTGACCAGCAGGTACAGGCCCAGCGCCACCAGCAGGCCCACAACGAGGATGAGCAGGCGGTAAGACGGGTACGGCAGGCCGGGCAGGATTTCGATGGGCTCGGCCAGCGCCGCCGGCGCCGAAGCCATCAAGGGTGCAGGCCCCCAGATCATTTTCACCGCGTCGTCGGCCACCAGGATGATGCCGAAGGTGGCCAGCACCTGGGCCAGATGGTCACGCCCGTAGAGGTGACGCACCAGCAAGGCTTCCAGCACCAAGGCGACCAGCAGCACCACGGCCAACGCAGCCAGCAGGCCGGCCACGAAGGAACCGCTGCTGGTGTGCACCTGGGCCGCCACATAGGCCCCGCCCATGAAGAGCGAACCGTGGGCCAGGTTCATCACGTCCATGATGCCGAAGACCAGTGTCAGGCCGGCGGCCAGCAGGAACAGCATCAGGCCATAGCCGATGCCGTTGAGCATCTGCTCGACAAAAAGTATGGGGGTCATAACCAACAACGTCCGCGCGCTACAAACCCAACCCAGGGCTCCCGCAGAACCGGCAAAGCCTGAGCCGCTGGGAGCGCCCCGGACACGCAAGTGACCCTGCCGTGCCCGGGGGAGGCGCCGAAGGCGCCTCGGGGAGCACATTCACAATTTGCATTGCGTGTAATAGGCGTCGCGGTAGCCCTTGAGCGGCGTCGACAGCGTCTTGTTGGTCAGAACGCCGTCCTTGTTCTTCTCGATCACGCGCAGGTAGTAGTCCTGGATCGGGAACTGGTTGTTGCCGTACTTGAAACTGCCCTTGATGGACGCGAAGTTGGCCGCCTTGAGGGCCTTGAGCACTGCGTCCTTGTCGTCGACCTTGCCCTTGACGTCCTTGACGGCGGCGTCCATGGCCATGATGGCCTCGTAGGCGTGGGCGGCGTAGAAGGTGGGGTAACGGCCATAGGCCTTGCGGAACTCGCTCACGAACTTCTGGTTGGCGGCGTTGGGCAGGTCATGCGACCAGGGCGAGGTGGAGTACAGGCCCAGAATGGGCTCGCCGACGGCGGCGATGGTGTCTTCCTCGGCGGAGGCCGGGCCAGTGATGAGGCGCACCTCCTTGGACAGGCCGGCGGCGACGAACTGCTTGATGAAGTTGATGCCCATGGCGCCGGGCAGGAAGAAGAACACGGCCGCCGGCTTGGCGGCGCGGATCTGCGCCAGCTCGGCCGCGTAGTCCAGCTGGCCGACCTTGCCGTAGACCTCGGCGACGACCTCGCCCTTGTAGGTGCGCTTGAAGCCGCCCAGGTGGTCACGGCCCGCCGGGTAGTTGGGCGCGATCAGGAAGGCGCTCTTCACCTTCTGGTCGCTGGCCCACTGGCCTGCGGCTTCGTCCCAGGTGTCGTTCTGGTAGCTCAGGCCGAAGAAGTAGGGGCTGCACTGCTCGCCCGCGTACTGGCTGGGGCCAGGGTTGCTGCTGATGTAGGGCACCTTGGCGCCGAACAGCACGGGACCCACGGCCAGCGCGATGTTGGACGGCACGGGGCCGGTGAAGAAATCAATGTTGTCGCGCTGCACGAAGCGCTGCACGATCTGGCGCGCCTGGTCGGGGCTGCCGGCCGTGTCGGCCTGGATGAATTCGGCCGGGTAGCCGCCCAGTTTGTTGTCCAGCAGCTTGATGGCCAGGTTGATCGCGTCGCGCGCCTCGGCACCGCCGACCGCGAAGGGGCCGGACAGGTCCAGCGCCAAGCCGACCTTGACCGGGTCAGCGGCCTGGGCGTTCAAGCCGAAGCTCAGGGCCAGGGTGGCCACGGCGGCGGGGAAGAAAGAAGATTTCATGCGTGCTCCATGTAGGAAAAATCAAAGGAAACCCAACCCGGACTCGACCCAAGGTCGACAAAGCCCGAAGTTTTAACCGATTCCGACCTCCACCCGCCCTGCCCCGTCCTTGAAGACGACGCGGATCGGGAAACTCCGCACGGCCTCTGTCACCGGGCCGCCACAAGGTTGGCCGGTGGCGATGTCGAACAGGCCCTGGTGCAGCGGGCATTCGACACAGCCGTTTTCGATGTAGCCGTCCGACAGCTTGGCCGCGCCGTGCGTGCACAGGTCGTGCAGCGCGTGCAGCACCTCGCCCGCGCGAAACACTGCAATCGGCATGCCAGCGGCCACCACGGGCCAGACCGCGCCATCGGGAAAGTCCTCGGGCTCGCCCACGTCATGCCACTGCAATTTTTCTTGTACCTGAAAGTTCATAAAGCTCCGTGCTGTTGAACAACCCAAAGGCCCTTCAAGGGCACCCGCGGAACCGGCTTTGCCGGGCCGCTGGGTGCGCCCCGAACTCGTAGGGTTCCCTTGCGAGAACTGGGGGATACGAGCCACACCCAGTGGGCGAGAGTCGGGGGTGGGTTTATATCGGAGTGGCCAACAAGGTCATGACGCGCGAGGTGTCGTAGATCACCCGCTTGGACTTGTAGCGCCAGCCTTCGGGCGTGCGCACGATCAGGTCCAGGTAACGTCCGGCTTGGTAGACGAAGGACTCGCCATTGGTGCGGGTCTGGATCACCACGTAGCTGGATTCGGCTTGCACCGTGTCCGCGTCGACGTTCTGGATCGTCAGGCCTGAGGTCATGTGGCGGTTGCTGTGGTCTTCGTAGATGTTGGCGTGGCGCAGCGAGAGCACACGGTCGCGCAGCATCTTCTGGTTGTCGCAGTAGATCAGGCCGATGGGCAGGCCCTGGTCGGCGTTTTCCTTGGGGACGATCTCATACAGACAATCCGGCGTGAACATGGCCGCCCAGTCTTCGAGCCGGTTGTTGTCCAGCGCGGCGCAGTAGCGCTCCTGCAACTGGCTGATCTCGAACCAGAGGGTGATGGACTCCAGCGTCGCAACGGCAGGTTCGGTCACGGCCTGGGCCGCGGGTTTCTTGAGCGTCAGGGTGGTCATGGTCGCTGTCCTCTTCGGTCCGTTTCAATAGCCCATGAGCTTCTGGTACCCCGCCCAGAACTTGCGGATCAGATTCTCGGTGATCATGGTGTCCTGCCGCGGCTCGACATCACCGTCGGTCAACCCCAGCGCCATGATGGAAGCGGCGTCACCGTCGCGCAGAGTGGCGCGCTGCACCAACTCCGTCGCCTCGGTGTCTTCCATCGAGATGTAGCCGGCCGGCCCGACGAGGTTGGCCTGCTTGATGCGCAAGGCACGCAGCTCGGGCGTGTCGTCTTCGTAGCCGAAGAAGTGGAACACCAGCTCGAACTGATCCGGCCCTTTGGGCAGCACCTGGCGGCAGACCAGCGTGTTGTGGATCTGCTGCAGCACCAGTTGCGGAAAGATGGTCTGGATGTGGTTGGTGCAGTCTTCCTCGTACTCGGAGACGAAACCCAGCACCGAGTCGTCCTCCAGGTGGAAGCCTTCGTCCATGGAGCGGATGGCCTGCTGTTTGTAGGCGTCGGCCGTGTCTTCTTTTTCTTCCTTGGGTTTGGTCGCGGTGATGATGCTGTGCAGACCGTGCGTGGCGTCGGGCAGGGAACGCGCTTTCATGCCCACGCGGAAGATGTTGAAAGTGGTGTGGAACAGGTGCAGCAGGCTGGCGTGGTACGGGTCCTTCACGTTCTCGTAATAGAGCTTCCAGTTGCTCTTGGCGAATTGCCGCGTGCAGCCCAGGTAGACGATGGGCTTGTGCATGATGCGGTCCACCCAGGGCCGCATTTCAGCGCCCAGGTACTCGGGCAGCGGCGGTGTCTCCGCACTGAAGGTGGCGAAGACGATGCCCTGGTAGCTGTCCACGCGCAAAGCTTTCAGGCTATGTTCGGCGGTCTTGAAGTCGGCTGGCATGCCGGGCGCGCCGTCCTTGCCGCGCCGAAAAGGAACGCCCTGCAAATTGCCCTTGCAGTCGAAACTCCACTGGTGGTAGACGCAGGTGTGTTCCTTGGCGTTGCCGCGCGCATTGCGGCAGACCATGGCGCCCCGGTGCGCGCAGCGGTTGACCCAGCAGGCCAGTTCGCCTTCGGGCGTGCGCGTCACCACCACGGGCGTGTCGCCCACGAAGGTGCTTTTGTAGTCGCCCGGGTTCGGGATCTCGCATTCCAGCGCCACGAAGCTCCAGACCGGACCGCGGTAGATGCGTTCCTGCTCGCGCTCGTAGACCTCCTGCGAGCTGAACACCTTATAGGGCGTGCGCGAACCGTCCGCCCGGGGGAAATGCACCACGGCTTCTTGGGCAGGCACCGAGGCCCCTGCCCCCATATTCGCGCCCGTTTTCGGTGCACCGATGTCAACGACGTCATTCATAAGTGTTCTCCTTGCGACTTACCCCGACCTGCGCCATGTCGGCGTGGCGGGGCATGGCCTCATTGTTGAAGTCTCACGGTCGCACGGCTATCCGTTTGTGGCAGACCGAGGCATGCACTGTCCGTTTCGCGCGGCTTTCACGTCGCGGCTTGATCTGCACGAAGAAACGCCTGCGGGGCTTGGCGCGCTTCTTGCTGATTTCTGCCTGCTTCCGGGCTCTTCCTTGGAACACCGAACCGGCCATGCAACTTGCCCCTCGTACCGCAGTCGCCGTCACAGCCGTCCCGGGACCGTTCGAACCACAGGCCTTGCGCGCGCACCGACTGTTTGAATCGGGCGACCTGGACGAAGCGCGCGAACGCATCTCGCGCGTGATGCAACCGCACCGCCTGCAGCCACTCGGCGCAGGTTTGGGGACACCATCGCGTTCCCACATGGACTACACCCGCCTGGGCGACCTGGGCCTGGGCACGATCGCCTTCTTCGGCCAGCCCACACGGGTGGATGTGGAGGCGGTGGAGGACTACCACCTGCTGATGTTCTGCCTGCGCGGGCACGCCCAGGTACGCAGCGCCGGCCAGACCCTGACGGCCAGCACCCGCAGCGGCGTCATCTGCGCGCCGGGTCATTCCTTCCTGGCCGATCTGTCTCCGGATTGCGAGCAGTTTGTACTGCGCCTGGACCGCCGCATGGTCGAGGCCCACCTGGGTCTGGACGAGATGCCCGCCCGCTTTCACGCAGCGCTGGATCTGCGCCGCCCCGCGCTGCAGGCCTGGCTGGACCAACTGCGCCTGCTCGCGGCCTCACCCGCGCTACTGGACACGGCACGGCGCCATCCCTTGGTCGCCGTCGAGATGGAACGCCTCCTGGTGCATCTGCTGCACGAAGGCCAGGGCCTGGGCGCGGACACGCACGACGCCAACCTGCAGATCACGGGCATCGCGCCGGCCTGCGTGCTGCGCGCCGAACGCTACATGGAAGAACACGCGGGCTCGGCCCTGCGCCTGGTCGACATCGCCACGGCGGCCGGCACGCCCACGCGCACTCTGCTGGAAGCCTTCAAGCGCTTTCGCGCCACCAGCCCCATGCAGCACCTGCAGGCCCTGCGCCTGGAACGTGCCCACGCTCTGCTGCGCGCCGGGGCAAGCGAACCGAGGAACGGGGCAGCCCAGGAGACGACGTCCGTCGCCACCATCGCCTTCGATTGCGGCTTCACTCACCTGGGGCGTTTCGCCCAGGCTTATCGCCGACGTTATGGCGTGCCGCCTTCGGTCACGCTGACGGCGCGGCGCTGACCGAGGCGAGTCTGTGCGCTCAGTCCTTGGACGGCAGGCGCGCGACGCCCTCGGGCGCAGCCGGTGCTTCGAGCGCGCGGCCCTCGCGCACCACAGCCTCGCTGGCGCGATGTTGCATCACCAGGCCATCGATGGCCAAGGCATAACCGCCCACGCCAAAGCCCGCCATCACGGCCGAGGCCACGGGGCTGATGTAGCTGTGGTGGCGGAAGGCCTCGCGGGCATGGACGTTGCTGATGTGCAGCTCGATCAGGCGCACACCCGCGCCCTTGATCGCGTCGTGCAGGGCGATGCTGGTGTGGGTGTACGCGCCGGCGTTGAGCACCACGCCGATGGCGGTGCCCTGGGCCTGAGCCCGCCCGGCTTCGTGCAGCCAATCGACCAGCGCACCTTCGTGGTTGGTTTGACGAAAATCCAGCTTCAACCCATGCTGGGCCGCCGCGCGTTCGCACAGGGCCTGCACATCGGCCAGGGTCTGCGCGCCGTAGATGCCCGGCTCGCGCGTGCCCAGCAGGTTGAGGTTGGGACCATTGAAGACGTAGAGGGTTTTCATGGTGTTTGAGTCTAAGCGATCCCCTCTCCGGGCAGGGAATCAGCCCCGAACGGTCCGTTGGACGCACCGCCATGAGCCGACCCCTTGCTCCATCTGACAGGCAAGCGCCATCTTCTCCAAGACTTTTCTTTGACATTGAAATGTCAAGAGCGACATATATGCTCGCCGGGCGTTTTTCAACGCAACCACGACTGCCTACAACATCTCTCTTCATGTATTCCCCTGTGAGCCAGTTCATCCAAACCACGTCCACAAAAATGAGCGAGGGCATGCCATGCACTTCCTGAATCGTTGGAAACTGCGCAACCGCGTGCTCGCAGGCTTCGCGCTGGTCATGGCGCTGCTGATCGGTGGCTCGGTCGTGGGCGTGCTCCGCGTGGGCCAGCTCAACAGCCGCATCCACCGACTGGTCGAGGTGGACATGCACGCGCTCGATCTTTCGCGGCAATGGGCCGGCCTCACCGAAGTCAGCATCCAGCGTAGGCTGGTCAGCATGGCCGTGAACGACCCGGTCTTCGTTACGGCATTCACTCGCAAATCCAAGGAGACGTCGGCCCGCATCGACGCCGTGCAGAAGGAACTCAACGGCATCGAGCAAGCCCCGAAGCCGTGCATCTGGTCGAGGTCATCAACCAAAAGCGCAAGGTCTACCAAGACCTGCGAGAGGGGTTGATCAAGAAAAAGGAAGCCGGCGAGAACGTGATCGCGGGGATTTCCGGCGATCTGATTCCCGCCATGGAAACCTATCTGGAGGCGATCAACGCCTATGCGGACTACACCCACGACAGCGTGGCCAAGGCCACCGCCGAGATGGAAGACCAGGCCCGTCTGACGCGCGGACTGGTCGTCGCGCTGCTCGGCCTGGCGTCGGTTCTGGGCGTCGCGGTGGCCCTGATGATCACCCGCTCCGTGACACAGCCCCTGGAAACAGCGCGCAGGCAGACGGCGCATATCGCCGACGGGGACTTGACTCAGCGCATCGACGCCCGGGGTGGTGACGAGCTGGCCGCCTTGAGTCTGAGCCTTTCCGAAATGCAGGAGAGGCTGGCTGTCACCATCGCCTCCGTGCGCAGCTCGGCCGATGAAGTGCGACTCGCCTCTAGCGAAATTGCCTCGGGCAACCAGGATCTCTCCAACCGCACCGAGCAGGCTGCCAGCAGCCTGGAGCAAACCGGTGCGGCCATGGCCCAATTGAGCGATGGCGTGCGCCAAAACGCCGAGGCCGCGCGCCAAGCGGACGCCCTGGCGCAGACCGCCTCGCAAGTGGCGCATCGCGGAGGTGCCATGGTAGAAGAAGTGGTCCGCACCATGCGCGATATCCAGAACGCGTCCAACCAGATTGGCGACATCATCGGCGTGATCGATGGCATCGCGTTCCAGACCAACATCCTGGCCCTGAACGCCGCCGTGGAAGCCGCCCGCGCGGGCGAACAGGGACGGGGTTTCGCCGTGGTGGCGGGCGAGGTGCGCTCCTTGGCCCAGCGCTCGGCCGAGGCCGCGCGCACGATCAAGTCACTGATCTCCGCCTCCATCGAGCGCGTGGATGGCGGCAGCCGCCTAGTGAGTGAAACCGGCGAAACCATGGGCGAGGTGGTGCGCAGCGTCAACCAGGTCACGCAGATCATCACCCACATCTCCAGTTCCAGCGCCGCGCAGGCGCACACTCTGGGAGAAATCGGCCAGGCCGTGCACCACCTGGACCAGATGACTCAACAGAATGCCGCCCTGGTGGAACAGTCTGCCGCGGCGGCGCAAGGGCTGCGCGAGCAGGCCAATGATCTGGTGCAGACCGTGGCCAGTTTCCGACTGTCACGCTGAATCGGCAATCCGCATGCCACGCAAAGACGCGTAGTTTTCAGGTTCCCGGGTTCTCGGCCGTGCAATTACTGCGTGGCAAGTTGCACGCGCGCAAGCCAGCAGCGCGTGATCAACCAGATGCACAGGCCCGCCAGGGCCATGGGCAGGGCGACGGGCCAGGTACCGGTCAGGACGCCCTGCCCCACCCCATCGATCCCATGCGAGAAATGCGCCACGGCCTGCCCCAGGGCAAAGGCCACCGCCATGGTGATGAAACCGGACCAGGCCACGGCGCGCCCGGCCGCCTGCGGTAAGTCGCTCACCGCGCCCGCCTGCGAGCACGGCTGGTGGAAACCATGACCGACCACGTAGACCCAGTGTCCAAGCAGCAGCGGCACCATGCGGTCCGGCCACCAGACCGCGCCTGCCAACTGCAGCGCGGCACCGGCCAGGCTGAACCCGGCCCCGAGCTGAACGCAGCGCACCGCTGTGCGCCGGTGCAACAGATGGCGACACCAGGCGGTGCTAAAGGTGTAGACCAGCGAACCACTGGCCGGTATCCAGCCATAGGCCAGTGGACTGAGGCCCAAGCGCTCCACGTAGACCATGGGCGACAGCAGCAGGAAACAAAAGATGCCGCCGTAGGTCGCCGCCGTGAGGCTGCTCCAGGCCCAGAAATTCGCATTGCGCAGTACCTCGCGCGCGCCGCCTTGCGCGCCCTTGGGAGGGGTGGCAGGCCGGGTCTCGGGGAAGCGCCAGGCGCACCAGACCAGCACCACCAGCGCGTAGGCCGTCATGCAGGCCAGGGCCCAGCGCCAGCTGGCGTACTGCGTCATCACGGCGCCGAGCAGCGGCGCGAGCAGGGCCACCACGCCCAGGCCCGACAGGCCGAGCGCCATCACGCGCGGTCCTTCCAGCGCACTGTAGCGGTCGCGCACCGCGGCACGGGCGCAGATCAGGATGGCCGCCATGGCCACGCCCTGCACGGCGCGCCAGCCGGCCAGCGCCGCGATGCTGCCAGCCAGTGTCGCGCCGAGGGCGCCCAGGGCGTAGAGCGCCAAACCCGCCAGCAGCAGCGGTCGGCGGCCCCAGCGATCCGCCAAGGGCCCACTGAACAGCTGGCTGATGCCAAAGGCCAGGGCGAAGACGGTCAGACTGGTGCTGGCCGGACCCAGGTCGCGCGTGATGGCGGGCAGGGCCGGCAGGTACAGGTCGGTCGCGATGGGCTGCGCGCCCAAGAGCAGCAAGAGCAGGACCGTGAAGGTCCCTCCGGGCAAGGCGAGGCGCATGGGGTGAGGATTCGGGGTGGCGGCGCCGCGATCGCTTCGGGCAATTCGGGCATTTCAGATTCGGACAGGCCCTCGGCTGAAGTGCCGAGGCCCGCATTGTCCTCCAGCCGGGGACGCCCCGGCCTCCTTCCCCATTCAGACAGCGGTACCCGTGGTTGCGGCCGCGTGCGCGCCGCCCAGGAACAGGCGCTCGATGTGCGGGTCGGCCAGCAGCTCGGCCGCCGGTCGCTGCAGCACGCGGCGGCCGGATTCCAGCGCGATGGCCTCGTCCGACACCTTGAGCGCGCTCTTGACGTTCTGCTCGACCATCAGCACGGTCGTGCCCTGCTCGGCCAGGCGTCGCAGCAGCTTGAAGACATCCTGCACCACCAGGGGCGACAGGCCGATGGATGGCTCGTCGATCAGCAGCACGCGGGGCCGCAGCAGCAGCGCGCGGCCAATCTCCAGCTGCTTCTGCTCGCCGCCCGACAGCGCCGAAGCCTGGGAGTGCAGGCGCTCGCGCACGCGCGGGAAAAACTCCAGCACCTCGGGAATGCGCGCGTGCGTGGTCTTCATGCCCAGGGTGATGCCACCCAGTTCGAGGTTCTGGTGCACCGTGAGCTGGCCGAAGAGATTGCGCCCCTGGGGCACGAAGGCGATGCCCCGCGCCAGCAGATCCTTCGGGCTGGCGCCGGTGATGTCCTCGCCGTCGAGCAGGATGCGACCCTCGCGGGGTTTCAGCAATCCAAACAGGGTCTTGAGCACGGTGGACTTGCCGGCCCCGTTGGGGCCCAGCAGCAGCGTGATCGCGCCGCGCCGCGCCTGCAGGGACAGCTTGTTGAGGATCATGAAATCCTTGTAGCCCGCGACCACGTCCTGGAATTCAATGCACGAAGTGGTGGCCATGGTCAGTTCCCCAGGTAGGCGTCGAGCACCTGCTTGTTGGCGCGGATCTCGTCCGGCGTGCCGACGGCCAGCACCCGTCCCTCGACCATCACCATGATGCGGTGGCACAGGTCCATCACGAAGTCCATGTTGTGCTCGATCACGACGAAGGAGCTTCTTCGCTCGCGGTTGAGTTGCTTGAGCAGGACCGAGATGCCGCCCACGAGACTGGGGTTGACCCCCGCGCAGGGTTCGTCCAGCAGCACCAGGTCGGGTTCGCTCATGAAGGCCATGGCGATGTCCACCAGTTTTTGCTGACCGTAGCTCAGGCTGCCGGCCGGCTGCTCGGCCACATGCCGGACGCGGAACAGGTCAATCAACGCGTCGGCCTTGCCGCCCAGGCCTGAATCCCCCGGCACGAACAAGCGACTCAACAGGCTGCCCTGGTGTTCCTGCGCGGCCACCAGCAGGTTGTCGCGCACCGACATCTTGCCGAAGACCTGCAGGGTCTGGAAGGTACGGCCGACGCCGCGCCGGCTGAGTTCCAGCGGCGACAGGCCGGTGATGGACTGGCCATTCAACTCGATCGAACCGGCGTCAGGGCTGATCTGGCCCAGCACGCTGTTGAACATCGTGGTCTTGCCCGAACCGTTGGGGCCGATCACGCCGAAGATTTCGCCAGGGCGAACGTCGAAGCTCACGCCGTCCACGGCCTGGATGGCGCCATAGGACTTCTTCAGGCCCTGGACCTTGAGCACGGGGGTGGAAGCCATGGCGCTCATGCCTGGCCTCCTTGCGCGGCGGCAGCGCGCGCCCGTGCGGCCGACGCGGCACGGGCCTGGCGCCGCGCGCGGATGCGGTCCGGAATGCTGAGCAAGCCATCTGGCAGCCAGATCATCATCAGCACCACCGCCGCGCCGAACACGAACAGGTACCAGGCCTGGGCGAAGCGCAGCCATTCCGGCAGCAGCACGCCCACCGCCGCACCGACCACCGGTCCGAGGAAATAACCCGGGCCACCGACGACGACCATGAGGTACATCATGATCGAGGCGCCGACCGTGAACGGCGCGGGTTCGATGAACTGCACCAGGGACGCGAACAGCACGCCCGCCACGCCGGCGTAGGCCGCGCCGATGGCGAAGCTCAGCAGCGTGTAGTTGCGGATGTGCACGCCCAGGCTCTCGGCGCGGATGGGGTTGTCGCGCAGGGCCATGAAAGCCTTGCCCCAGGGCGAACGCAGCAGGCGCCACTGCAGCCAGGCCAGCAGCAGCGTCACGGCGAGCGTGAAGTAGAAGTAGTAGCGGTTGTTCTCGAGCGACCAGCCCAGCAGTTCGGGCCGGGGGATGTTGTTGATGCCGAAGGTGCCGCCGGTCAACCATTCCTCGTTGCGCATCACCAGCCAGACCGCGGTGTTGAACCCCAGGGTGGCGAAGGCCAGGTAGATGGTCTGCACACGCAGGGCCGGAAAGCCCAGGATCAAGCCCACGCCGAAGCAGATCAGCGCGGCCACCGGCAGGCTGAACCAGAAGCTCACGCCCGCCTTCATGAGGATGGCCGCGGTGTAGGCGCCGATACCGAAGAAGGCCGCGTGGCCCAGCGATTTCTGACCGGCGTAGCCCACCGTCAGGTTCAGGCCCATGATGGCGATGACGAAGATCAGCCAGTACGTCAGCAAGTAGACGCCATAGCTCTTGAGGAACTGGGGTGCGATCAGCAGGCCCAGGGCGGCGATCAGCGCCACGATGATGGAAATGCGTTTCATGGGAGCGGCCTCAGACTTTGCGTTCTTCTTTCTTGCCCAGCAGACCCTGCGGCTTGAACAGGATGACCACCATGAAGATCATCAGGGCCACGGCGTCCTTGTAGGCAGGGGACACATAAGCGGCCGCCAGGTTCTCGGCCACGCCCACGATCAAGCCGCCCAGCAAGGCGCCGCGCGAGTTGTTGAAGCCGCCGATGATGGCGGCGAAGAAGGCCTTGGTGCCCAGGCCCTCGCCCATGTCGAACTTGGCCAGGTAGGTCGGCGTGACCAGCAGGGCCGCCGCGCAGGCCAGCAGCGCGTTGATGGCAAAGGCGTAGAAAATCATGCGCGGCACATTGATGCCCAGCACGGTGGCGCTCTCGGCGTTCTGCGCCACCGCCTGCATGGCGCGGCCGGTGACCGTGCGGGTCATGAAGGCCTGGGTGGCGAAGACCAGGGCCAGCGCGGTCAGCAAGGTGCCGACGCCGCCGGAGGTGATGGTCACGCCCGCGATGTTGAACACATGGTCGCCGAAGGGGTTGGGGAAAGGATGCGCCTCGGCGCTGTACCCCGCGCGGATGCCGTTGCTCAGCGTGATGGCCAGACCGATGGTCGCGACCACGATGGGCATCATCCCGTACTTGAACAGCGGGTCCACCACGCCACGCTTGAAGGCCCAGCCCAGCACCAGCACCGAGACCCCGGCCGCCAGCACGAAGCCCAGCCACAGCGGCGCGCCCAGGGCCATGAAGCCCAACATCACAAAAGCCGGCAGCATCACGAATTCGCCCTGGGCGAAATTGATGGTGCCGCTGGCCTGCCACAGCAGGGTGAAGCCCAGGGCCGCCAGTCCATAGATGGCGCCCGTGGCCAGGCCGCTGATCAGTAGTTGCAGAAAGTCAGTCATGGGATTCCGGCTCCCGCCGGCCGCGCGACACGGTGGCGGGAACATCAAACACGGGGAAAGAAAATTGGGTCTGAAAACTGCCCCACCCCGCGCCGGTCTGCGCGGAGGCCCTCACGGCCCGATCCAGACCTTATCTTCTCTTTTGATTACTTCTTGCCCAGCGGCGGTAGCGTGGCCACCACCACCTGCTTGCCGTTCCGAACTTCGACCATGAAGCTCTCGCGATCGATGTCGCCCTTGTCGTCGAAGCTCACGTCCATCAGAACGCCCGGGTGCTGCTTGGCGGTGAAAGTGACGTTCTTCAGCGCCTGGGCCACGGCGACGCGGTCGAACTTGCCGGCCTTCTCGATCGCGGCCTTGAGCACATACACGCCGGTGTAGCCCTTGATGCCGTTGTGATCCGAGACGTAGTTGTATTCCTTCTGGAACTTGGCGCCGAAGGCCTGGGTCGGCGGCGCATCAACGGTCAGACCCACGTGGGCCACGGCGCCATTGGCAGCATCGCCCGCCAGCTCGATCACCTTCTGGCCGGTCAGCGTGGTTTCGCCGATGATGGGCTTGGTCCAGCCCTGCTTGCGGAACTCGCGCAGCGCGCGGGCCGACTCTTCCTCGTTCGTGTAGACGAACACGGCGTCGGCATTGCTCTGCTTGACCGCCAGCACGGTGGCAGAGAAGTCGATCTGGCCCTGGTTGGTGGAGATGTCGGCCACCACCTTGGTCGGGCTGCCTTCCATCAGCTTGACGATGGCATCACGCCCGCCCTTGCCGAAGTCATTGTTCACGTAGACCACGGCCAGGGTCTTGGCCTTGCCGTTGATGTAGCGCGCGAGCTTGGGAAAGGAGGTGGACTGGCCAAAGCTGGTCCTGAACACATAGGGGTTGCCCTGCTGCGTGATGGACGCCGCCTCGCCGCCCGTGAAGTTGGGTACTTCGGCGCGGCGCGATTCGGCCATGCTGACCATGATGGAACCCGAGAACACCGGCCCGAAGATGGCGAACACCTCCTCGTCCACCGCCTTCTGCGTCAGGCCCTTGGCCACGCCGGGGTTGCTCTGTGTGTCGTAAGTTGTGGACTGGATCTTGCGGCCCAGGATGCCGCCCGTCGCGTTGATTTCCTTGACGGCCAGTTCAACGCCGTTCTTGAAGTTGGTGCCAGCCGTGGCCCCAGCGCCGGACAGCTCCACGATGTTGGCGATCTTGACGACTTGCTGCGCCAGCGCCGCCGTGGCACAAGCAGCGCTCAGGGCACAAGCGGCCAAGAGCTGGAGGGTGAAACGTTTCTGCATGAATGTCTCCTGTGTTGTTGAAGGTGAGGTAACGCGTTGGGAAATCGAAGCAAGCGGTCAATGGACCACGGGTCGCGCTTGCGCAACCCAGGATTGTGCCGAGTCGCCGGGGCGCGGAATCTCCCGCGCCAGCACGGTCGGATAGATCAGCTCGCGCAAAAACGTGGCGTCCTGCCGCACGGCCTGCGCCGCCTCGGGGTAGCCGAAAAAATCGAGGTAAAGCGGGGCTTGTTGAATCAGCATCTCGAACCCAGGCTGGGCATGCAGACCGCGTGCGCGGGCCGCGCGCACCAGAGGCGTGGGCTGGTTCTTCATCAGGATGTCCACCAGGGCCGCGTGCGGCGCCATGCGGCTGACATCGAGCGGCAGCGGATCGTCGGCCCGCAAGCCCAGCGGCGAGGCGTGAATCACGAGGTCAAACCCGGCGGGATCGTTGTCCTGAGCCGCCCGCACCTGTGTCGCACCGCCCTGCCCTTGCCCACGAGCCCCGGCGAGGCGGGCAGCCACGCCCGCTGCCTTGCCGGGCACCGGGTCATACAGCGCCAGTTCGGCCGCCACCCCCGCCAGCGACGCCCCGATGGCGGCGGCACCACCCCCGGCCCCCAGGATGAGCACACGCCGCCCGGCGTAGGCCATGCCGAAATGGTCCAACGAGGCCCGCAAGCCTTCTCCGTCGAAGAGCCCCCCTTCCAGCCGGCCCGACGCCGTGCGCCGGATGCCATTGACCGCACCGGCCAGACGGCCCAGGGGGAACAGTCGTCCAGCAGGTCCATCACCAGCGCCTTGTGCGGGATGGCCAGGAACAGACCGCGCACATTGCGCGCGAGGAAAACTGCCTGCACGAACGACTCGATGTCCGTCGGCGCCACATGCACCGGCACCAGCACCGCGTTGATGCCCAGGGCGGCGAACACCCGGTTGAAGACTTCCGGCGCTCGGACCTGCTCGACCGGATAGCCCGGTATCAGGAACAAATCCGTGCTCCCGCTCACGGGGGGAACAAGCGCATGGGACAGGTTCATGGGGATGCGGGCACCAAGGGTGGAAGATTGGGAATCGGCGCGAATTTAGTGGATTCCGCCGCGCCTCGTTCCACAGCGGCCCGAGCATTGCGCGAATATCGATCAAAATTGCGCGCTGATCGAACGCATCCAGGGTTTCACCTGAACTGTCCGCCATGCGCCCGCTCCGCACAATGCCGCCCGTGATCCCCGGCGCCCACAGCTCCCCTCCCCCGCTCGACAAACGCGACTGGATCGCCGGCCTGGAAAAAGGCCTGGCGGTCATCGAGGCGTTCGATGACGCCAATCCACGCCTGACCAGCACGCAAGCCGGTGAGCGCTGTGGCATGACGCGCACCGCGACGCGGCGTTACCTGCTGACCTTGGTCCACCTGGGTTATGTCGCCACGGACGGCAAGCTCTTCTGGTTGACGCCGCGCGTGCTGCGCCTCGGACGCTCTTACCTGGAATCGGCCCGGCTGCCACGCATCGTGCAGCCCTTCCTGCAACGCGCCACTGCGGGCATCGGCGAGACGGCCTACGTCAGCGTGCTGGACGGGGACGAGATCGTGTGCATCGCGCGCAACGGCCCGAACCGCAACATGAACACGGGCTATGTGCTGGGCGCGCGCGTGCAGGCGCAGGTCACGGCGGCGGGCATGCTGTTGCTCGCCTTGGGCGATGAGGGTGAGGCCGAAGATTGGCTGGCCCGTCAGGAGCTGAAGGCCTACACCTCTCACACCATCATCCGCAAGGGGCGCCTGCGCGAGGAACTGGCCCACATTCGCCAGCGCGGCTGGGCCATTTCGGAACAGCAGCTCGAACTGAACTACCGCGGGATCGCGGTGCCCCTGGTCGATCATCATGGCGATGTGGTGGCCGCACTGAACGTCACGATGCCCATGGGCCAGGAAAGCGGAGCAGACGCCGCAGCCCGCGTGCTGCCGGTGCTGCAGGAAACGGCGCGGGCCATGCGCAATCTGATCTGAAGCGGACTGCAGGCCCAGGGGCCACGGCCAGAACGGCAGGCGGCCGATGGCGCGCCGCCTGCGCCCACGTGGCGCGCTACTTCTTCTCGCTGAAAGGCACGCCAGCGATGAACCAGTCCTGGCGCTTGATCTCGGTGATCAGCACATCGACCGCCTCGGGGGGAACACCCAGGGTGCGGATCGTGACCTCGGTCAGGGCCTGAGCGTATTGTTTCTTCTGCTCGGGTGTGCGGCCTTCGAGCATTTCGACGTGGAGGACGGGCATGGTGGGATCCTTCTGAAGAATGGGAGGGAATCGGTGATCACGCGGCGTCAGACACCTGACCCGGGATGGGTGGAACGGGCAATTGCACGTCGCCACACTGGGCACGGTGACGCAAGGCGTGGTCGATCAGCACCAGGGCCAGCAAGGCTTCGGCGATGGGCGTGGCGCGCACGCCCACGCAGGGATCATGGCGCCCTTTGGTGATCAGCTCGGTCGCCTCGCCGGAAGTATCGATGGACACGCGCGGCACAAGGATGGAACTGGTCGGCTTGAGGGCGATGGACACCTCGATGTCCTGCCCGGTGCTGATGCCACCGAGCACGCCGCCCGCCTTGTTGCCGACAAAACCCTCGGGGGTGAGTGCGTCGCCATGCGTGCTGCCCTTGTCCGCCACCGCCGCGAAGCCGGCGCCGATTTCCACGCCCTTGACGGCATTGAGGCCCATCATCGCGTAAGCAATGTCCGCGTCCAGTTTGTCGTACAGCGGCTCGCCCAAGCCAACCGGCACCCGGGTTGCTATCACGCGCAGGCGGGCACCGCAGGAATCACCCGATTTGCGCAAGGCCTGAAGGTAATGCTCCAGCGCCGACACATCCGCCACGGGCGCGAAGAAGGGGTTGTGCGCAACGTGGGCCCAGGATTCAAAGGGAATCTGGACTTCGCCGATCTGCGTCATGCAGGCGCGGATTTCGACGCCAAATTTTTCCAGCAGCCATTTGCGCGCCACCGCCCCCGCCGCCACCGTGGGGGCGGTCAGGCGCGCGGAAGAACGCCCGCCACCCCGCGGGTCGCGGATGCCGTACTTGCGCCAATAGCTGTAGTCCGCATGTCCGGGACGGAAGGTCTGCAGGATGTCGCCATAGTCCTTGCTGCGCTGGTCGGTGTTGCGGATCAGCAAGGCGATGGGGGTGCCGGTGGTCTTGCCTTCGTAGACGCCCGACAGGATCTCGACCTGGTCGGCCTCGTTGCGCTGGGTGACGAACTTGCTCGTGCCGGGACGGCGGCGGTCCAGCTCGGGCTGGATGTCCTCGACCGAGAGGTCCATGCCAGGCGGGCAACCATCGATGACACAGCCGATGGCCGGACCGTGGGATTCGCCGAAATTGGTGACGCTGAAAAGTAGACCAAAGGTATTGCCGCTCATGGCCGGCATTATCCCCGAGGCCTAAGCATTGAACGCAGAGTTGACGCCAGGCGCGGCCCTTAGCGTGGCGGGGTTCAATGTTCGATGAAGGGTGCCATGCGGCCCCAGTTCGCCTTCCACCCGGCACACACCGGCGCAGATTTTTTAGCACTTACACTGCCAGTACACAAGATATTTGGTGCACGAGGAACGACCAACCATGCTGCTTGCCTGGCTCCGCCGTCTTCACCCCGGCAATTTCCGCGGGCGCCTGACTCTCTGGTTCGGCCTGCTGTCGCTGACGACCCTGCTCATTGTTGGCCTGTATGTGGGCCGCATCGCCTCCCTGGAGCTTGCGGAATTTGGCGGTCGTACGCTGCACATCAGCGCGCGGTCCGCTGCGGATCTACTGGCCAGCAACCTCAGCGAGCGAGACCGGGAAATTCGACTGTTGCGTGAGTCGCTGGTCTTCGCAAATGGCGATCTGCACAATCCGGAAATAGGACGAATGCTGACCGTGCGCCAGCAGACCCATGACGAATACGCCTGGATTGGCGTCGTCGATCTCCATGGCACCGTGCTTCAAGCCCCCAAGGACTTGCTGGTTGGGAACAAGATCGGACATTGGCCTTGGTATCAGGCTGCGCTCAAGGGGCCCTACACCGGTGACGTGCACGAAGCCCAGTTGCTGGCGGAACAATTTCCGCAGCGAGCCGCCAAGGAGCCCATGCGCTTCATTGACTTTGCCGCCCCGATTCTTGACGCGCAAGGCCGGGTCCGTGGCGTGTTGGGTGCCCAGGCCCACTGGGACTGGGTGATTGATATGGCGGAAGCCGCCACAACCCAGAATGCGACCCAGCGTCAGTTGGAAATGCTGATCGCCGACGTGAACGGCAACATCCTCTACCCATTCCATCACACAGGTTCACTGCAGTTGCCGAAGCCGGTTCAACCAGATAAACCCTACGAAATCTTGCGCTGGAACGACGACCGAGACTATCTCACCAGTATCGCGGAGGTTCAGGCCAAGACAAGCACACCGCTAGGCTGGCGTATCGTGTTGCGCCAACCCCTGGATGACGCGGTACGGCCCTTGAGAACCCTGCACCGCGAACTGGAGATTTTTGGACTGGTTGTTGCCTTTGTGTTCGCTTTCATCGCCTACCGCTTGGCCACTCGCGTCAGCCAGCCCATCGAGCAACTTGCCCGAGCCGTGCGTGACGTCGAGCGTCGTGACCGTCTGCCGGTCTATCCTGATGAGCACAAGCAAATCAACGAAATTCGCCAACTCAGCGCTTCGATCCAGTCCATGACAGGTGCGCTACTGCGCCATGAAAAGGAGCTGAAAACACTCAATGCCTCCCTCGAACAGCAAGTGCACGAACGGACCGAGGCGCTGTCCATCGCCAACCAGGAATTGGAGCGTTTGGCCACCGTGGACGGTTTGACCGGAGTCCATAACCGTCGGCACTTCGATGCCCGCATCAAGGAGGCATTTCAGCTGTTGGGCCGCAGCGAGCGTGGTTTTGGCCTGCTGCTGCTGGACATCGACCATTTCAAGTCCATCAACGACCGCCACGGCCATCAGGCAGGTGACGAAGTGCTGCGACGCCTGGGTCAATTGCTCACTCAATCAACACGGGTCACCGACTTCGTGGCCCGTTACGGTGGCGAGGAATTCGTGGTGCTGCTGCCCGAATGCACAGACCCCAATGAAGGCTCGGCCGTCGCCGAGAAGATCCGCGCAGCCGTGGCGGCGACGGATTTTCCTGAAGTCGGACAGGTCACGGCCAGCGTGGGCCTGAGCCTCGCGCGCAAGGACGACGCCAGCGCCGAGGCCGTGGTCACCCGGGCGGACCAGGCCCTGTACGAAGCCAAGGCCCAGGGCCGCAACCGGGTGGTCGCGCGCTGAGCGTGTGCTGCCCGAACTTGTCCTGGGGCTCAGGGACGGAAACGCCGCCAGGCTTTTTCGCCGATCCAGACGAAGACCACCAGGATGACGATCTGCGTGAGAGCAAATGGCGCCTCCTTCTGGGTAGGCGCCAAGCGGGCCAGGGCAGGCGTCTTGACAAAGAGCTGCACCATGAGCACGAAGGCATTGAGGTAGAGCGCCGTCACCGCGGTCACGACGTAGACACGACGCCAGCCTCCGAACATCTTCCTGCCGTAGCGCGCGTAGACGCAGAGCGCCAGGGCCAGCAGGGAAATGGCGCCCACGATGTGCGAGGGCAGCACCTTGTCAGCCGGAAACCCATAACCCGTAATGCTGGTGGCGATGGTGGTGGACAGAAAAAACGCGGTCCAGCCGTCCAGGCGCGCGCCGGACACCAGCCCCCCCGCCACAACCAGGCCGGCGACGAGGCCGAGCACGCTGAGCAGCACATGGATCAGGGTAAAGGTGGACAGATCGAAAGGCATGGGAACTCCCGGCAGTTGACAGTGGTTCCGTTATAGCAAGACCGGGCGTGCTGCGCCACTGCTGACGACACACCATGGCGCGCACGCCACATCACGGTGGCCTACGGGCAGATGCCGGGGCGGTAGAGTGGAAACCCCCAAGCCGCTCCCGCTTCAGGGCCGCCGGAAAGCCTGGCGAGCCAAGTCGACGCGAGCGCGCACCACGCAGTCCGTCGCATGGTCGTTCACCAGCCCCATGGCCTGCATGAAGGCATAGACCGTGGTCGGCCCCACGAACTTCCAGCCCCGCTGCTTGAGCTCCTTGGACAAAACCACCGATGCCGGCGAGGTGGACTGGGTCTGTGGCTCGACCAGCGTGCGGACCTCGGGTTCAAGTCGCCAGACGAAGGCTGCCAGGGAACCTTCCTGATCCACCAGTTCAAGCATCCGCTGGGCGTTGTTGATCACCGCTTCGATCTTGCCGCGATGCCGTACGATGCCTGCGTCATCCAGCAGGCGCAGCACGTCGCGTTCGGTGTAGTGCGCAATCCGCTCGAAGTCAAAACCGTGGAAAGCCGCGCGGAAGTTCTCGCGCTTGCTCAGGATGGTGCGCCAGCTCAAACCCGACTGGAAACCTTCCAGGCACAGTTTTTCGAACAGGCGCCGGTCATCTGCCACGGGCTGGCCCCATTCCTCGTCATGGTAGGCCAGGTATTCAGGCGTGGTGCTGCACCAGTGGCAGCGCGGCTGACCATCCGGCGCGATCCAGGTTTTGTTCATGTCTGTTCTTTGCCGGCACTCGCCGCCGCCGCCGCAGTCGGATCCCCCAGGCCGCGGTTGAGCACGCACGCCCTCTGTACGAGACGTTGCACGGTCGCTTTCTCCAGCGGAGTCTCACGCAGCAATTCCAGCGTCGCCATCTCGTATTTGCCGCCGGGCTTGAGACGCGGTTCGATGTGTCTCAGACGCAGGCCGCGCCAGAAACCGAACAAAATCCGCTGCGACTCGACCCGAATCAGCAACACCGGCCCGTGCATGAAATACACGAGATGGCCCCATCGCAAACGCTCCTCGACCTGGGGCACGGTCGTCAGCGCCATCAACCGCAAAGCGCCCACATAGGCACGCTGCCAGTCGGTGAGACAGGCCATGTATTCATCGGGTGTACGGGCGGAAGCCAGATTCATCTTCATGGAATACGTCCTGTGTGCCTGTCATGCATGCGGCGGTCCCCAGACGGCGAACTCGTTGCCACTGGGCTCGGTGAAATGAAATCTGCGGCCACCCGGGAACGAGAAAATCGGTTTGACGATGCGCCCTCCGGCACCCACGACCTTGGCCAGGGTGACTTCCAGATCGTCGCTGTAGAACACCAGCAGGGCACTGCCCTGCTCGACGCGGGCCGACAAATCCGACTGGAAGAAGCCGCCATCCAGTCCCTCGCCGACAAACGCGATGTAGGCCGGGCCGTAGTCTTCGAAAGTCCAGCCAAAGGCAGTCTGAAAGAAGGCTTTGGTCTCAGCCAGGTTCTGCGCGGGGTATTCAACGTAGTTCAGCTTTTCGTGGGCGGGCATGTCAGGTTCCTTACTTCCAGCGCAGCGGCGCCGTGATCGCGGGCAAGCCGATGATCGGCGCCAGGATCGGCAGTTTCTCGAGCGCGGCCTAGGCGGCGCGGGTTACCCCAATCCGTCGTCGGTTCATGGAGGAACCGGCAGTATCCCTCAAAGCCGCGCCATCAGGCCGCTCCGCGCCGTCCGAACAAGGGCGAAGAAGCACTGACCAACGCCAGATCGGCTGCGGCCTGCCGCAGCGCAGCGCCCAACTCCTGCATGCGCGGCACCGTGAGCCGCTGCAAGGGACCAGCAATGGTGATCACGCCCACGGCCTCGCCACCACGACGCAGAATGGGCGCGGCCATGGCCGACATGCCCGACGCGTACGACTCCACGATCATGCTGTAGCCGCGCTGGCGGTCCTCGTCGAGGATCTTCATCAGCGCCTTGTAGGTCGTGGGCGCCTTGGGGCCGTATTGCTTCGGGCTGCCGAAGCCCTGGGTCGCCACCAGTGCGATCGCGCGCTCCTCGCACAGCGTCATGAGCCAGGCATGCCCTCCCGCGCTGCAGGACAAACGCACGTCGATGCCCATGTCCGGGTCATAGCGCAGACCGGTGCGCGCGCCCTGGGCCTTGGCCACGAAGGTCAGGCGATCGCCATCCACCAGGGCCAGGCGAACCAGATCACCCGCGCTTTCGGCCAAGCGGTCAATGATGGGCTGGGCCAGATCCACGATGCCGGTGCCGCCAAGAAAGCTCAGGCCCAGCGCCGGCAGCTTGGTGGTGAGCGCGTAGTCACCGTGCTCGCGCACCTGCCGCACGTAGCCGCAACGCAACAGTTCCTGCAGCAGGCGGTGGCAGGCGCTGCGCGGCAGGCCCAGGTCGTCGGCCAGCGCAGCAAGGGGCAAGCCCTCGGGTTGAGCCGCCAAGGTCTCAAGAATGAGCAGGGCGCGATCCACCGCGCCCACGGCTTGCCTCTCCGATTGATTCGACATTGTGAAATCAGATTCCTATTTGGAACAGCATTCAGAACTGCTTCCTATCATGCCCGAACACCGCCGCTCGACGGTGACACCATCGACAACAGGAGACATACCGTGACACTCAAATTCAAGACTGCCCTTCTGGGCGCCGCGCTCTTGCTGCCCGCCGTCTTTGCCTGCGCGCAGGACATCCAGGACCGGGTGATCAAGTTCGGCCACCTGAACAATGCTGGCCATCCGACCAGCCTGGGCGTGCGCAAATTCGCCGAGATCGTCGCGGCCAAGAGCGGCAGCAAGATCAAGGTGCAGGAATTCCCATCGTCACAACTGGGCAACGAACTGCAGCAACAGTCGGCGCTGCAAGGCGGCGTGCAGGAGATGCTGGTGGCATCGACAACTTCGCTGAACGGCATCGTCAAGGAATTCGGCCTGCTCGACTTCCCCTTCCTCTTCGCCAATGCCCGGCAGGCCGATGCCTTGGTCGATGGTCCGCTCGGGAAAATGCTCGCCGCCAAGTTGCCGGAAAAAGGCGTGGTGGTGCTGGGCTTCTTCGATCTGGGCTTTCGCAATGTCACCAACAGCAAACGGCCCATCACGAAAGGCTCGGACCTGGAAGGCCTGAAGCTGCGCGTGATCCCCAACCCGGTGTTCCTGGAAACTTTCAAGACCTTCAAGGCCAACCCGGTGCCCATGGCCTTTGCCGAGCTATATGGCGCGCTCGAAACCAAAGCTGTCGATGGCCAGGAGAATCCCTTTGCCGTCATCGAGTCGAGCAAGATCTACGAGGTGCAGAAGTACGTGAGCGGCACCAACCACGTCTACGCGACCAATCCCATTCAGATCAGCAAGCGTTTCTGGGACCGCCTCTCGCCGGTTGAGCAGAAACTTCTGCAGGACGCTGCTATCGAAGCCCAGAACTGGCAGCGCGTTGTCAGCCGCGAGGTTTCTGGCAAGGCCCTGAGCGAACTGACGGCCAAAGGCATGATCTACAACGACATCGCGCCTGCCGAACTGGCCCGCATGCGCGCCGAGGTCCGTCCCGTTTACGAAAAGTTCTCTGCTGCCTACGACCCGGCCATCGTGACCCTTTTCAAGGCTGAACTGGAACGGATCTCGAAGCTGTGAGTCAAATGAAAATCCTTGTCCTGCACGGCCCGAACCTCAACCTGTTCGGGCGCCGTGAGCCACACATCTACGGGACCACGACGCTTGCGCAGATCAACAGCATGCTGGCGGAGTTGGCAAGCGAGCTGGGCGTGACGCTCTCCACACTCCAATCGAACCATGAAGGGGCGCTGATCGATTTCCTGCACGAGCACATCGATACGGCGGATGGCGCGATCGTGAACCCGGCCGGCCTCACGCAGCACGGCGTGCCGCTGCACGACGCAATCAAGGCCATGCCGTTCCCGGTGCTGGAGGTCCATATGTCCAACATCGCTGCCCGAGAAGCCTGGCGCAATCATTCGATCATTTCGCCTGCGGTGAAGGGAACGATCCAGGGTTTGGGACGACATTCCTATCTCCAGGGGCTGCGGGCCATCGTGGAGATCGTGCGGGACAGCCGGACCGCCATCGCAGCAGGTCAAACGTTGTAGTTCGGATTCAACACCTGAAGCGATCTCCGAAAAGTGATCGCTTCAGGCGCGAATTCAACATGCCTGTTGAAACATCCATGAAGTTCGAAACCAGATTGAAAGGTCCGTCATGGCGTTGATCGGTAAGGCTGCGGTAGCTATGTGGTGGCATATCGCTCCAGAGCAACGCGTCGAATTCCTCGACTGGCACACCAGCGAGCACTTTCCAGAGCGGCTGCATATTGCGGGTTTTCGACGCGGTACGCGTTGGGCCAGCGAGGACGACGAGACGGGCTTCTTCGTGATGTATGAGCTCAGTGACCGGGAGGTACTGGCCGGACCCGCGTACTTGGCGCGCCTGAACGCCCCGACACCCTGGTCCGTGAAAATGATGCCTCATCACACAGGCATGATCCGCAGCCTGTGCGAAGTGACCGCCAGTGCCGGAGCTGGCGTTGGACGCTACATGCTCACGCTGAGACTATCGCCGGCAGCTGAGCGAACCCTGCAATTGCGCGCGCACCTGGAAGAACTCGTTGCAACCCTAAGGACGCGACGCGGTGTGACAGGTGCGCATTTATTGGAGAGAGCCGATTTAGGCAAGGTCGCGCAGACGCAAGAGCAACGTATTCGAGGTCAGGATCGCACGGCGGACTGGGTGTTTCTGGTCTGCGGCTATGACGCAGCATCCGTGCGCAGCCTGCTTGCAGCGGAGTTGGCGCCGAGCGTGCTGGCGCTACAAGGTGCGGCGAGTCTTGAAGAGAGCAGCAAAGATGCTCATGTCGCAGGGCTCTATGGCATTTCCGCCACCCTGTCGGCAGCCGAGGCATGAGCCGGGGCCACGACCGAGCAGAAGCTCAGCAAGAAGTCACCGACGAATCGCGCAGTGACCAGCGCCAGACCGGCCACGCCGCTGCTAGCAAGGCCGCACGCGAGGCCCACTCCCGAGGCTGAGCCTCAGCCGGGTGGCGGCGCTGCGGCAGGTCATTGCCGGCCGTTGCGGCGGTCGTCATGGCAACCCTATACTTCGTGAATGAACGAACCAGTACAAAGCCGACGCGCCCGTCCCGGCCGCTCGGCGGCGCCGGCGCGCAAGGCGCCCGGCCGGACCAACGATCCGGAACGCACGCAGGCCGACATCCTGCGCGTGGCCGAGGCCGAGTTCGGCGAGAAGGGCCTGGCCGGCGCGCGCATCGACGAAATCGCCGAGGCCACGCGCACCAGCAAGCGCATGATCTACTACTACTTCGGCAGCAAGGAAGGCCTCTACCTCGCCGTGCTGGAAGAAGCCTACCGGCGCGTGCGCGACATCGAGTCCGAACTCAAGCTGCAAGACTTGGAGCCCGAGGAAGCGCTACGCCGCCTGGTGGCCTTCACTTTCGACCACCACCTCGATCACGAGAGCTATATCCGTCTGGTGATGTCCGAAAACATCCACCGCGGAGAGTACCTCGCGCAAAGCCCGCGCATCCAGGAACTCAACGTGCCGGCCATCGCCGCGATCCGCAACCTCTACGAGCGCGGCATCAAGGCGGGCATCTTCCGCAAGGGCCTGGACCCGGTGGACATCCACGCCTCCATTTCGGCCCTGAGCTTCTTCAACGTTTCAAACCGGCACACCTTTGGCCTGATCTTCAAGCTCGACATGACGACGCGCGCCTACATTGCCCAGCGGCGCGACAACGTAGTCGAAATGATCGTGCGCTTCATGCGCCTGAACTGAATCCGGAAGCGCGGCGCCCGCCGGGGCACCAGTGATCCGGGTTATCCCCCGTTCAAAAACTAACCAGTTCGTACAAAATAAAAGATTGGAGACCTCGTTGTGATTCAAAAACTGATCGACCGCATTTGTCAGGGCTTCAACGCCTTGATGGTCATTTCCATGGCCCTGATGGTGCTCATGGTGTTCGGCAACGTCGTGTTGCGCTACGGCTTCAACTCCGGCATCACCGTGTCCGAGGAACTGTCGCGTTGGCTTTTCGTGTGGATGACCTTCCTCGGCGCGGTGGTGGCACTGAATCGTCGCGGCCACCTCGGCACGGATGCCCTGCTATCGCGGTTGCCGTTGCTGGGCCGCAAGGTCTGCTTCGTGATCGCCCAGTTGCTCATGCTGGCCATGTGTTGGCTGATGTTCAAGGGTACCTGGCAGCAGACCCTGATCAATCTGCAGACCACCAGCGCCGTCATGGAGGCTTCCATGGCCTGGCTTTATGGCAGCGGCATGGTGTTCGCCGCCCTTGCGGCTCTCATCATCCTCAACACGCTCCTGAAATTCCTGCGCGGAGACATGTCGGACGCCGAGCTGATCGGCTTTTCGGAATCGGAGGAAGCTCCGGCCGACAAGAACAATACGCGGCACAGTGACATGCAGGAGAACCGCGCATGACCATCGCCATCTTCCTCACCGCCCTGCTGGGCGCCATGGCGCTGGGCGTTCCCATCGCTTTTTCACTGCTCATCACCGGCGCCGCGTTGATGTGGCATCTGGACATGTTCGACGCCCAGATCCTGGCGCAGAACGTGATCGAGGGCGCCAACAGCTTCCCGCTGCTGGCCGTGCCTTTCTTCATGCTCGCGGGCGAAGTCATGAACACCGGCGGCCTCTCGCGCCGCATCGTCAACCTGGCCATGACCCTCGTGGGTCATGTACGCGGCGGCTTGGGTTATGTCGCCATCCTGGCCGCGGCGCTGATGTCGGCCCTGTCGGGTTCGGCCGTGGCCGACGCCGCCGCGCTGGCCGCGCTGCTGCTGCCCATGATGATCAAGGCCGGCCACGACAAATCGCGCTCGGCCGGCCTGCTTTCGGCGTCCGCCGTGATGGGCCCCATCATCCCACCTTCCATCGGCTTCGTGATCTTCGGGGTCGCGGCCAATGTCTCAATCTCCAAGCTGTTCATTGCGGGCATCGTGCCCGGCATCATGCTGGGGGCCTCCCTGTGGGTCACCTGGTGGTGGCTGGTGCGCAAAGAGAAAACCGAGCCGCCGCCGCGCGCCTCGCGCCAGCAGGTGGTGACGGCGTTCAAGGACGCAACCTTCGCTATCGGTCTGCCGCTGATCGTGCTCGTGGGTCTGAAGTTCGGCGTCTTCACTCCGACCGAAGCCGCCGTCGTGGCCGCCGTTTACGCGCTCTTCGTCTCCATGGTGATCTACCGCGAGTTGAAGTTCTCGCAGCTCTACGCGCTGTTCGCCTCTGCCGCGCAGACCACGGCCGTGGTTATGTTCCTCGTGGCGGCCGCCATGGTCTCGGCCTGGATGATCACCGTGGCCAACCTGCCGGCCGAACTGGTGTCGCTGCTGCAGCCCCTGCTGGATCGCCCGATCCTGCTGATGTTCGTGATGATGCTGATCACCATGCTCGTGGGCACGGCCATGGACATGACGCCGACCATCCTGATCCTCACGCCGGTCTTCATGCCCCTGGTCAAGGCCGCCGGCATCGACCCCGTGTACTTCGGCGTGCTGTTCATCATCAACAACTCGATCGGCCTGATCACGCCGCCCGTCGGCACCATCCTCAGCACGGTGGCCGGCGTGGGCAAGATGAGCATGGACGCCGTGACCAAGGGCGTCTGGCCGTTCATGATCGCCCAGTTCATCCTGATGTTCCTGCTGGTCTTCTTCCCCAGCCTGGTCATGGTGCCGGCGCGCTGGTTCTACTGATTTCCGAGCGGCTGTGGCATCAGGGTACGCCACCGCAGCCGCCTTCGTGACGGGCGTCCCAGAAAAATCGGAGACAAACCATGAAACGACTCTTCCTCAAGACTCTGACAGCCACCTTGGTGGTCGCCGCTTTCGGCCTGTCGCAAGCCCAGGCGCAGACCAAGACCATCAAGTTTGTCAACCAGAACGCCAAGGGCCACCCCATCGTGCTGGGCATGGACAAGTTCGCCGAGATCGTGGAAGCCAAGTCCGGCGGCAAGCTCAAGGTCCAGGTCTTTCCGGGCGGAGCACTGGGCAGCGACCAGGCCAATGTATCGGCCTTGCAAGGCGGCACGCTGGAGATGGCCTCGATGAACTCGGGCATCTTCGCCAGCCTGGTCAAGGACTTCGCCATCTATGACTTCCCCTTCCTGTTCGCCAACCCGGCAGAAGCCGACGCCGTGGTCGACGGCCCCTTCGGCAAAAGCCTGCACGCCAAGCTCGAAGAGAAAGGCCTCGTGGGCCTGGGCTACTACGAGCTGGGCTTTCGCCACATCAGCAACAGCAAGCGCCCGATCACCAAGGTCGAGGACATCGCCGGCCTGAAGCTGCGCGTGATCCCCAACCCGATCAACATCGACTGGGTGTCCGCTCTCGGCGCCAACCCCACGCCCCTGCCCTTCCCCGAACTCTATGCCGCGCTCGAGCAGAAGGCCGTCGACGGCCAGGAAAACCCGGTCGCCACGATCAACGGCGCCAAGCTCTACGAGGTTCAGAAATACCTCGCCCTGACCTACCACCAGTACAACCCGCAGTCCATCGTGGTCAGCAAGAAGTTCTGGGACGGCCTGTCCGCTGGCGACAAGAAGATCGTGCAGGACGCCGTGACGGAATCGATCAAGTACCAGCGCGAGCAGTCGCGCGCCTTGGCCGGCAGCCTGCTGGAAACGCTCAAGCAGAACGGCATGCAGGTCACCGAGTTGCCCGCCTCCGAAGTGGCCAAGCTGCGCGAGAAAATGAAACCAGTGATCGCCAAGCATTCCGCCAATGTGGGCGAGGCCACCGTCAACGCCATGATGGCCGAGCTGGCCCGTCTGCGCAAATAAACCCGGTTCGAAACGACACGATACGCAGCATCCGATGAACGCACGAGCCTTCCAGGGCGCCCTGATCGACGGCAACACCGAGTTGATCGCCCATCTGGGCTTTCCCACCCACAGCTTCAAGGCACCGCTGATCTACAACCCCTATTTCGAATCGATCGGGGTCAACGCAGTGGTGGTGCCCATGGGCTGTCGACCCGATTCGTTCGCCGGAGTGCTGCGCTCCATCTTCCTGCTGGAAAACATCCGTGGCGCCCTGATCACCATGCCACACAAGGTGAGTACGGCGTCTCTGCTGGACGAGGTCACGCGCACCGCGCGCGTCGCTGGTGCCTGCAACGCAGTCAAGCGAACGAGCGATGGCCGACTCGTCGGCGACATGTTCGATGGCGAGGGGTTCGTGCGCGGCGTGCGCCGCAAGGGTCTGGCGCTCCCAGGTGCCAGCGCCCTGGTGGTGGGCAGCGGGGGCGTGGGCTCCGCCATCGCCGCGTCGCTGGCCGCCGCGGGCGTGGCCCGGTTGGCGCTCTACGATCTGCACATGTCCAGCGCCGACGCCCTGGCGCTGCGCCTGCGCACCGAATACCCGGCGCTCGTGGTGGACACCGGCAGCAAGGACCCGGCAGGTTTCGACTTGGTGGTCAATGGCACGCCCTTGGGCATGAACCCGGGCGACCCTTTGCCGGTGGATGTCGACCGCCTGTCACCGCACACATTCGTGGGCGAGGTCGTCATGCGCACGGAGATGACGGCCTTCCTGGCGGCCGCACAGGCACGCGGCTGCCCCATCCAAGTCGGCACCGACATGCTGTTCGAGATGATCCCCGCCTACCTGGAGTTCTTCGGATACCCCAGCGCGACGGCCGAGGCCCTGCGTGCCGTGGCGCGCCTGAATTCCGCGCAACTGCCATCCTGATTCCTGCCCGACCGGAGGCTCCATGAGCGATTTGCTGCACCACCCCGAACATGCGAGAGAGCCCTTGCAAGCCTCTTTCAGCGACGAAGCCAACCCCATCGGCCTGGATGGCATCGAGTTCATCGAGTACACCACCGCCCAACCCCAGGCCCTGGGTCAGGTGCTGGAAATGATGGGCTTTTTCCCCGTAGCACGGCACCGCTCCCGAGAAGTCACCCTGTACCGCCAAGGCGGACTGAACATCGTCGTCAATGCCCACCCGGCCGACGTGGCGGGCTCGACGCACGGCGCGGACCGCCCCAGCCTGAGCGCCATCGCCTTGCGCGTGCGTGATGCCCGCGCCGCCCGCGCCTACGTGCTCGCGCACGGTGCGTGGGAAGTTCCCACGCACCCCGAGGCCATGGAGCTGAACATCCCGGCCCTGCACGGCGTCGGCGGCAGTCGCATCTACCTGGTCGACCGCTACCGGGATTTCTCCATCTACGACGTCGACTTCCTGCCGATCCCCAACGTCCAGCCCAGCGGTCAGGCCGAGCTGCCCGGCCTGCGGTTCTTCGGCGTGGTGCAATACATCGGAGCCAACCGCGCCTACGACTGGATCGAGTTCTATGCGACGCTGCTCGGCGCGCAGTTGATCCCGGACGAACAACGTTTCGGCATCATGCCGGCTGGCAAGCTGATGCAATTGCCAGCCCTGGAGGCTGGCAACACCTTCATGCTGCAGCTCATTGAACCCAGCATCGAGGACAGCGACAGCCGCGAAAGCCTGCAGCGCATCGGACTGGGCGTGCCCGACGTGCTGGACGCCGTCAGGCGGCTGCGTGCCCGCGGGGTGGAGTTCGTCGAAAGTCCCGCGGCCCACACGGAGCAGCGTGGCGCCCTCACCAAGGCCTACCTGGGCGGCGTGGTGTTCGAGCTCGTGCACTCCCAGCCCAAGGTCACGCCATGAACGACCGGCGCAGCATGGAAGCCGCCATCCGCGGCTTCGGCATGGACACCATCACGCTGGCTGGGCCGCTGGGGGCCAAGCTGCGGGCCATGCAAGAAGCTGGCTTCAGCCAGGTCATGCTCAAGGCCAACGATTTGGTCGGTCATCCCGAGGGTTGGCAAGCAGCCGTCCGTGAAGTGCGCCAAAGCGGCTTGCGCGGCACGGGCTTCCAGGTGTTGCGTGACTTCGAGGGCCTGAGTGGCCATTTGCACGAGTACAAGGTCGACATCGCCAAGACCATGCTCGAGATGTGCGCCGCGCTCGGTTGCGACGTGCTGCTGGCCTGCTCGTCCACCTCGACACACGCCAGCCAGGACCTGGACCACATCGCGCGCGACCTGCACAAGCTGGCCATGCTGGCCGTGCCGCATGGCATCCGTATCGCCTACGAAGGCCTGTCCTGGGGGCGCACGATCAACGAGTACACCACGGCCTGGGACGCGGTCTGCCGCGCCGACGCACCCAACCTCGGGGTCTGCCTGGACTCGTACCACATCCTCGCAGCCAAGACCCCGCTCGACGCCATCCTGGACATCGATCCTGACAAGATCTTCCTGGTGCAGCTGTCAGACTTCATGTGGCAGGAAACGCGCACCTTCGAGGAACGCATGGCCACGGCCCGGACCTACCGGGTCTTTCCCGGCGAAGGGGTGCATTCCGAGCAGATCATCGAACTGGTCCGCAAGATCGACCAGCTGGGTTACACGGGCGATTACAGCTTCGAGGTGTTCAACGACGACTACCTCCAGATGCCCCTGCCGATGGTGGCCGAGCGCGCGCGCAAATCGGCGCTTTGGCTGGCCGACGACATCCTGCGCTGCTCGATGCCACTGCCCAATCAATTGCGGCTGCGTGCCGCCCGGGCCACTTAGTACGAAAGAGCCAAACCCGACTCAGACGAAGCGCGAGTCCGGAGAATCCTCGGGCCAGTCGCGGATGTAGGCCTTGAGCAGCTTGTTCTCGAAGTCCTGCGCTTCCACCACGGCCTTGGCCACGTCATAGAAGCTGATGACACCCATGAGCATGTGCTTTTCCATGACCGGGGTATAGCGAGCGTGCCGCTCCAGCATGAGGCGGCGGACTTCGTCCAACTCCGTGTCCATGGCACAGGTATGCGGCGTGCTGTCCATGGCCACGCGCACCTGCGTGTCACCGACACCGCCCTTGTTCCTCACCACCTGCTGGATCACCTCACGAAAGGTGAGCATGCCCACGAGCTTGCCCTGCTCCATCACGACGAGCGAACCAATGTCCTTCTCGGACATCAGATTGAGCGCGTCGGCCAAAAGGTCCTCGGGCGAGATGGTGTAGAGCGTGTTGCCCTTGACACGCAGGATATCGCTGACTTTCATGATGTGCTCCTCGTCGTTCTACCGTGGGCCGCGCCAGCCCACGCCATGCAGGGCCTGAGGCTACTGCGCCACCGGCTGCGCGGTCAAGTGTCGCATGATTTCCTCGGCGTCGGCCTTCAGTAGGCTCTCCGGGTAGGTTTTCGCAAACTCCGTGAAGACGGCCAAGGCTTGCGCCTTCTGTTCGGACTCCACCAGGGCCACGCCCTTCTGGAAAACCTCCAGCTCCGCCGCGTCGATGGCCTGCGGCTTGGCCTCCCCCTTCCAGTAGACGTCCGAGGCCGCGACCGCGGCGCCCCGCACGCCGCCCACGGCCGTCGAGACGTTCACCTGCTTCTGGGGCGTGAGCTGCTCCACCTTCATGCGCAGCTTTTCCATGAAACCGGACATGCCGCCGCCAGCGGGCACGGCGGCGGGTGCGGTGGGGGTTGGGGCGGGAGTTTGCGCCCACGCAGATCCCATGCTCAGGACGCAGAGCACGCCCACGATGAACCCGGCCCGCCGCGGCAGCGCCGGGCTCTTCAGGAGTGATTGGAACGATGGCATGGCGGCTTTCCTCCAAATGGAATTGTCGATCCGGCGCTCAGGACTTCAACCCGTCGGTCTCAGCCGGCGCCTGCACGGCGGGCACCGCCGGGGGGTGGGCACAGGCGCGGCGGGAACCGCCGAGGACGAGGCGGGTGGCGCCGCGGGCGTGGTGCTCAGAGTGTTCATCAGTTCCAACCCCAGCGCCTTGTACTTGTTCGCCACGGCGGCATCGATCTTCTGCGCCTGGTCATAGGCCTGTTTGGCCTGTTCGATGTTCTTCCCGGCACGGTAAGCCCGCGCCAAATTGATGAGGATTTCCGCATCCTGAGGATCGGCCTGCGCGGCGTCGGCGTAGAACTTCTGCGCCTGCGGGAACTGGTCTTCCAGCATGTGCAGATTGCCCAGATTGTTCAGGGCGGCGGCGTCCTTGGGGTTCAATTCGACCGCCTTGCCGAAGTACTTGCGCGCCTCCGCGTTGTCGCCCATGTGCGCGAGGATGATGCCGACCTGCAGATGCGCGTTCGCGTCCTTGGGATTGGCCTTGATGGCCTGCAGATAGCCGCGAGTGCGCGTCTGCGAGCTGATCTTGAGCACGGAACCCATGTCGTTGGGGAAGCGTTTCTCGACCTCGTCGCGGCGCACGGCATGGGGCTGCCACTCATCCTCGGGCAAGCTGGCGGGCTTGAAGGTCTCCCAGGCGGCGTGGATGTTGAACACCTCGAAGCCCTCCTTGCCCTTGGTCTTGTAATAGGTCTTCGCGCCGTCTTCCCAGGCCTGGTTGAAGGACTTGCCGACCAGTGTCGCTTCCACCGGAATCCAGAGCATGCCCTCGTGCGCCACGTACATCTCGTTCATGGTGTAGCCATCGGTCGGCGCTTCCACGCCGGTGTTGAGCATGAGCAGCATGTGGCCGGGCACCAGCAGCACGCGGGTCGAGATGCCCAGGCTTTCCAGTGACGCGGTGTACAGGCCCACCAAGTCGTCACAGTCGCCCGAACGCCGGCGCAGCGTCTCGCGCGGGTACTGGATGTAGTCCACGATGGAGACGTTGTTCGAGGTCTTCTGGTAGGGGTTGGTCGGGTCCTGCACATAGGTCAGGCCCAGCACCCCCAGGGTCTGGAAGAGCGCGGCGGCGATCAGCGTCGGCTCCTTGACGGCGCCGAACTCAGCGGCCACCGAGCGCGTGAAGTTGACGATCAGCGGGTCCTTGGGCGTGATGAAGGCCGCGTAGCGCCCAGGCTCGTCCCAGCTCATGCGGTGTTTGTCGTAGATGCTGATGGTGCGCACTTGGCTGAAGGTCTTGGCCTGCCCTTCAGCGAAATAGCTGGCCTCCAGCTTGGCTTGCACCGGGGTGTCTTCGGTCAGGCTCAGGATGCGGTTGTTGAACACCGCCTTGAGGGGCACCTCGGCGCTGGCCCCCGGCTCCAGCAGGGCCAGACGCTGTTCGGTCGGGAAATCCATGAAGGTGTTCAACACGAAGCTGACCTTGACGTTGGTCAGCGGCGAGGTCGTGTTGTTCGTCAGCTTGACCACGCCCACGCCATCCAGCTCGTAGAGCTTGTAGCTGTTGGAGAAGACATTGGCGAGTTGCGTGGCGTCGATCTCCAGCGGCGGGCGGGTGTCCACCTGGGTCTTGGCCTGGATCTGGCGCTTCTCCGATTCCAGCCCGTCGATGCTGATCGCGCTCAGCCAGTAGCTGTAATCGGTGCTGGAGGCCAGCTTTTCGCGCCGGAACTCGGAGATCGAGCTTTCCGCCACCTGCTTGAACTTGTCACCGTCCTTCTCGTACAGACGGTAGGCCGAGACCATGTCCATGGGTTTCCAGTGCAGATGCAGGCTGGACGGCGTGGCGTCGGCTTGCACTTCGTCCGGCGGCGGCGGGGTGTATTTCAGGGCCGCCGCGGCCACCACCGTGCCCAACGCGCCCTCCTGGGCTTCGGCGAGGGTGGTTGACGCAACGCGGTAGTGGTACTTGACGCCAGGCTGCAGACCGGTGTCGGCATAGGCCGTGCTCGGGCTGACCCCGACCCGCTCCCATGGCCCGCCCTCCTGCTCCGAGCGGTAGACCGCATAGGCTCCCACATAGTTCAGCGGAGAAGCCGTCCAGCTCAGCGCCACGCCATGCACGGCGGGCGACGCCTTGACGCCCTGCGGCGGCTTGGGGCGGTAGCCGGCGGCGAAGAGCTGCACGCGCGCCTGCTCGCCGTCCGCGATGAAGAAGGTGCTGGCGTCGCGTGCGGCGATGGTCTGCGCACGGGCCAGCTCACCGGCCTCCTTACCCTCGGCGCCAAAGGTGCGAACCAAGCGGCCGGCCTGATCACCCTGTTGCCCATACACATTGACACGGTCCGGCGACAGCACCAGGATTTCTTCCTGCGTGACCAACAAGCCCTGCGGCTTTTGCAGGCGCTCGTCCTCGCGTGCCGGGTCGTTGCCGAACTCCCGCAACGGCGTGCCGTCGGGGCCGTACACGGTCACGGTGTTGCGACCGACGTCCAGCACATGCAGGTTGTCCTTGTCGTCGATGACCAGCGCCGTGGGTTCGTCCAGCTTGTCTTTGAGGCCTTTGTCAATCACGCGGAAGAACACCCCATCCGGCGAGAACCCCTGGATGCGACTGTTGCCCGTGTCGGCCACGTAGAGGCTGCCATCGCTGGCGAAGGCGAAATCGGCGGGTTCATCGAACTGACCATTGCGGCTGCCACTGCGGCCGATGGTCAGCACCGGGTTGCCAGCCGCATCGAGCTTGTGCACCTTGTCGTTCTTGCGCTCCAGCATCCAGAGCGCGCCGCTCTTGTCGTAAGCCAGCGCGGAGGGTTCCAGGCCTTTCTTGAGCTTGAGCTCGGTGGTCTTGCCCTCCGCGTGGAGCAGGATCACATCCGACTTGCCTCGCGCGACACCGGCCAAGGTGCCCTTGCCGTCCCAGGCCAGGCGGCTGACGGCCAGCGGCAGACTCTGGCGCACACGCACCACGGGTGGCAGATCGGCCAACTCGGCGGTCACCGCGCGCGCTGCGGGCACCCGGAAGTGGTGCAGCAGGCCCTGCTGCGGGTCCCCGACATAGACGTTGCCGGAATCGTCCGTCTCGAAGGCCAGGCCAGCCAGACTCATGAACTGCCCGCGCCCATCCCCCTTGGAGCCGAAATAGCTGGGCTGTCCGCCCGCCGGCAGGTAGCGCTGGATAGTGAACTCGGCCGCATCCGTGACGTAGGCGCTGCCGTCCGGCCCCATGAGCATGGCGGCGGGCTTGCCGTTCTTGGGCAGCACGCGCAGAAAGCGGCCGTCTGCCGCATAGATCTTGACCTGGGAGCGGTCGCTGAAAATGCCGCCGGCCGCATCCAGCACGTAAATCTGCCCCTTGGGGCTGACCGCAACGCCCGTGGGCTGCTCCAGCTTGTAGGGCGACTTATCGACGTTGAGGGCCTTGTTCGCGGCATGGCGGTCGATGGCTAGCGACGACAGGTAAACCCCGTTGTCGCCGTACATCTGGATGCGGCGGTTGCCCGTGTCGGCCACGTAGACGATGCCGCCCGCGATCGCCAGGCCCTGAGGCGAGGACAAACCGGCCTCGCCACGCCCGCCGATCGTGCCCTTGAACTTGCCATCCAGGCCGTAAAGCACGACACGGTTTTCACTGCCATCGAGCACGTAGATCGTGTCGCCGACTGCGACCGCCTCCTCGGCCCGGCCCAGCAGTTTCTTGCCCTTGGGGTCTTGCGCCTGCAGGGTGAAGGCGAGCTGACCGGATTCCACATCCAACGCATCCACCTGGCCACTCTTGCGCGCCACGTACAGATGCTTCGCATCCATGCCCAGCAGCTTGCGCAAATCGGCCGTGGTCACGGAGCGCACGAACTCCACACGCGGGGTTTGTGCCTGCACGGTCCCCGACAAACCGACCCACACCAGACCGGCGCTGCCCAGGGCCGTCAAGCCCGAAACCAGGGCGCTGGCGGAGAACATCCTGAGTGCGGCAAGGGTGGAACGCATGGTCATCGATCCTCTGGAAACGAAGCAATCGTGCAAAAAAACTTGAAGGAACTGGCTAGGCATCGTGAGTTTTCGTCTCGGAACGGGTTTTGTCCATCGGCACTTGCGCCGGTCCGGCGGCTCATTTTTCCTGCCGATTGAACACCCCGTCCCAATCCACCCCAGGCGGTCGAGCCTGGAATTCGATACAGCGTTGCAAATATAGCTTGCTCGCCCCATCACCCGGAAAATCCGCCGTCAGCATGCGGAAGGAATTCACAGCTTCATCCCAGCGCCGCGCGCGGTAGTGCTCCAGGGCTGCCTCGAAGCGCTCGACCAGCGGGTCGGCGCTTGCCACGGCCGAGGCGGGCGCGGCGGGCCGCAATTCGAACAGTTCCACAGGTTCGGTCTTGCCCACGACGCGCACGCAATCGAGGCGACGGAAGCGGAATTCAGCGCTCGCCTCCACCAGCCGCCGAGTCGATTCCCCGACCGTGAAATCGATGCCGTAGGTCTTGCCCGCGCCCTCCAGGCGCGAGGCTTGGTTGACGGTGTCGCCGATCACGGTGTATTCCATCTTCTGCCCGGTCGAGCCGATGTTGCCCGCCACCACCCGGCCACTGAGAATGCCGCCCCGTATCTGGAAAGGCTCCACCCCCCGTGCCTGCCAGGCGGCGGTCAACTCAGCCATCTTCTGCTTCATGCCCAGGGCGCAGCGCAGCGCCAGGCGGGCATGGTCTGGCTGCGGCAGCGGCGCCCCCCAGTAGGCCATGATGCCGTCGCCCATGAACTTGTCCACCGTCCCGTCGTGCGCGTGGATGATCTGCACCATGGCGGACAGGTACTCGTTCAGGCGGTCCACCACCACCTCGGCCGGGTTGCGCTCGCTGAAGGTAGTGAAGCCCTTGATGTCGGTGAACATCACGGTCACCTCGCGGCTGTCCCCCCGATGCGCGCCGCATCCGGGTTCTCTTCCAGCTGATTGACCAGCTTGCCGGACACATAGCTGGAAAACATGGCGCGCATCTGCCGCGCACTGCGCTCCAGCACCATGAAACGCCAGCCCCCCCAAGCAGCAAGGCCAGCACGGCCGCCACCGGCGGGTAGACCATGCTGACCCACTGCCCTTGCAGGAACATGCCGTAGGCGAGGCACAGGTACAGCGCCACCAGGCCCAGCACGGCGGGAATGGCGCGCTGCAGGCGCAAACGCGCCGTGAAGGCGAAGCTCAGGAAGCCGATCACCACGATCATCAGCAGATCGAACAGGGCCTGCATGCCCGTGCGATGGATGTAGCGCTGGCTCAGAATGTTGTCGGCAACGGCGGCATGCACTTCCACCCCCGGCGTGTTGGGGTGAAAGGGCGTGACCCGCATGTCATACACCCCCAACGCGGTTGCGCCGAGGAAGACAGCCTTGTCGCGCAACAGGACCGGATCGACGCGCCCTTCCAGCACATCGACGAAGGAGACACGCGGGTAAGCACCCGCCGAGCCCAGGTAGTTGATCCACAGCGCACCGTCGCCGTTGACAGGCACGCTGCGCAACAGTTCCTGGCCCCGCGCGATCCAGACCCGGAACGGTTCCGCGCCAAAGGTGTCGGCGCCCAGCATGAACAGCGCCGCGGACAGGCCCAACGCGGGCATCAGACGGGTCTGCCCGGACGGGCCGTCCTGGTAGGTGATCTGGAGGTCGTTGCGGCGGTTCACCCCATCGTCCTCGGGCCTCAGATTGATGTGACCACGCCCCGCCGCAGCCGCCTCCAGCGCGGGCAGGCTGCCGGTGCGCCCGGTCACACGGCCCTGCGCATCGAAGGCGAAGGTCGAAGCCAACACCACATTGCCTGCGCGCGCGAGCGCGCGGGCCAGCGCGTTGTCCACCTCCGTGCTTTCCGGCTCGGGGAAAAACACATCAAACAGAACGACCCGCGGCTTGATCGCCTCCAGTTTGTCCAGCAGGCGCACATACTGCTGGCGTGTCCATGGGTAACGCCCCAGCGCGGCAATGCTCTTGTCGTCGATGGCGATGATGGTGATGTCGGACTGGACCGGCAAGGGACCGCGCAAGCTCTTGAAGCGCAAGTCGTAGCTGCGCGCCTCAAAGCTCTCCAGAAAATCGTTCTGCGCGTAGTAGAGCCACACCACCCCGACCACGGAGACCAGCGCAAGCAGCAGGGACACCCAGCGCGGCCCCCGGGCACCCCGAGGGGCTTGCGCGGCGTCCTGCGCCTTGCCGGCCATACCGGTCTGTCTGGCCTTGCCGGCCTGTGTATTCCGGCCCATGTGCTTTCCTCTCTTGCCTTGTCCTCGGGCGAGGTGCACTATACCTGCCACCCATTCCAGCATCAGCAGGGCGACACCAACCCAACCGCCTCATTTCAGGAGACAAGCATGAACCATGCAACGCAAGCCGGCAACACCGACGGGATTGATCCCCGCGACTTCACGCGTTTTGCCGACTTCTACCCCTTCTACCTCGGCGAACACAGCAATCGTACCTGCCGGCGCCTGCATTTCGTGGGCAGCAGCTTGGCCTTGATCTGCTTGGGCCTGCTGCTGGCCACAGGGGGGTGGTTCTGGCTGGTCGCGGGTCTGCTCTGCGGCTACGGTTTCGCCTGGGTGGGCCACTTCGTGTTCGAGAAGAACAAACCCGCCAGCTTCAAGCGCCCGCTCTACAGTTTCATGGGCGATTGGGTCATGTACAAGGACATCTGGAGCGGCAGGATCCCATTCTGAACCGCGAGCTACGGCTCAGGTACAACGTGTTGCGACAGCGCCCCTGCTGGCGGCAGGCCAACAACCAACCTGCGGTACACGCAGGCGAACTCGGCGCTGGCCTCAGCGCGTTGCCGCCAGCGCGTCGTGCAGGTTCAGCTCATCAAGTTTGGCCTTGCGCCAGAGCCCCGCACGACGTGGCAGCAACAGGGCATCCACCAACGGCGCCAGCAGCGCGCGCTCGGGGTCGATCAGCAACACCAGACGCATGGGTTCGCCACGCATGCCACCGGCCAGCCGCCCCACCCAGTTCAGACGTTCCAACACCTCGGCCAGGGGTTCGAGCTGCAGTGGGTCGACCCGCAACTTGCTCGAAAGCTGCATCAGCGTCATGCCGTGACTGGGCGCGCGCCGCGCCAAGGCCAGTACCCGCACCATCTCCAGGGCAAGCTGAAACTGCCAGCCCGGCTCGGGCGCCCGGCGTGCCACCCCGGCCAGCAGGCTGGGCAGGTAAGCGGTAATCACCGCACCCAGCAGCACGATGACCCAGGCGGTATAGATCCAGATCAGCAGGATCGGCACGGTGGCGAAGGCGCCATACACCGCCGAATAAGTCGGCACGGCCTTGAGGTAGTAGGCCAGCAGCTTTTTGGCTGCCTCCAACATCACGGTGGCAAAGATCGCCCCCGTCCAGGCATGCATCCACTTCACGCGCGTGTTGGGAACGTAATGGTAGACCGCAGCCAGCGCCAGCGCCGCCGACAGGGATTCGAAGAGATCGAGTGCCAGTCGCAAGCTGGGTGAGAGGCTGGACGTCGGGCCAAGGTAGGACGTTCCCAGCAGGCTGAGCATCATCAGCAACGGTCCGAGGGTGATGGCTGCCCAGTAAACCAGCAACCGTTGCCCAAAGGCGCGCGGACGTTGCACGCGCCACAGCGCGTTGAAGGTGCGGTCGATGGTGAAGATCAGCCCCAGCGCGGTCAGGAACAGCACGCCCAGCCCGGTCCAGCCCAGCCGCCCGGCGCGGCGTGAAAACTGACTCATGTAGGCAAACACCTGGCGGGAAATGCTCTCGGGCACCAGGCTCTCGATCAACCACTTCTGCAGCACGTCCTGGAACTTGGCGAACATGGGGAAGGCGGTGATCAGCGCCAGCGCCACGGTCAGCAGAGGAACCAGGGCAATGGTGGTGGTGAAGGTCAGACTGCCGGCGGTCTGGCCCAAGCGGTCTTCACGGAAGCGCTCACGCAAGGTCCACGCGGTATTGCGCCAAGGAAAACCCGCTACGCCCTGGACGAAGGCGCGTACCCGGCGGTGCAATTTGGAGAAGAAACGAAAGAGGGCCCGCATCCCGCTATCATGCCAGCCTCCATGGACGAAGCACTCGCACACCCCCCCGATTCCGTAACAGCCCGTGACGCGAACACCGCGCATACCCCCCCGGTCACGGCGGCCCGCGCCCACGTCCATCTGAGCCGTCGCCTGACCGTGGCCAGCCTGATCGCACTGATCGCACTGGGCCTGGCCTGGGAGCTGTGGCTGGCACCGATAGGCCGAGGCACGCTGGCCGTGAAGGTGCTGCCCCTGTGCCTGCCGCTGGCCGGCCTGCTGAAGAACCGCATGTACACCTACCGTTGGTTAAGCCTGCTGGTCTGGCTCTACGTCCTTGAAGGCCTGATCCGCGCCACCAGCGGTGAGCCCGTCCGCGTCGTGGCGCTGGCGGTGGCCGAAATCCTGCTGGGCTTGGCCCTCTTCACCGGCTGCGTGCTGCACATCCGCCTGCGCCTGCGCGACGCGCGCCAGCCCCGGACGTCCGAAACTGCTTCCGCAACGCCATGACTGCCGAATCGACCTCCCGTCTGATCGCCGAATTGCGCCGCATCGTCGGCCAGGACCACGTGCTCACGCAGGACGATGGCGCGGACCTGCGCGCCTGGGAACTGGATTGGCGGGGCCGTGTGCGCGGCACCGCGCTGGCCGTGGTACGTCCAGCTTCCACGCAGGAAGTGGCCAACGTGGTCAAGGCCTGCACCGCGGCCCGCGCGCCCATCGTCCCGCAGGGTGGCAACACCGGCATGGTGGTTGGCTCCACACCCGACACGAGCGGCACTCAAGTCGTGCTCAGCCTCACGCGTCTGAACAAGGTGCGCCAGCTCGACGCCGGCAACATGACCATCACCGTGGACGCGGGCTGCGTGCTCCAGACACTGCAGGAACAATGCGAAAAGGCGGGTTTCCTATTCCCGCTGAGTCTGGCTTCCGAAGGCAGTTGCACCATCGGCGGCAACCTCGGGACCAATGCCGGTGGCACCCAGGTTGTGCGCTACGGCAACACGCGCGAGCTCTGCCTGGGCCTGGAAGTCGTGACTGCCCAGGGCGAGATCTGGGATGGCCTGACGGGTCTGCGCAAGGACAACACGGGTTACGACCTTCGCCACCTCTTCATCGGCAGCGAAGGCACACTGGGCATCATCACTGGCGCGACGATGAAGATCTATCCCCTGCCCAAGAGCCAGCTCACGGCATTCGCCGCCCTGCCCTCGCTGGAGGCTGCAGTGCAACTGCTGGGTCTGGCGCACGAGCACCTCAGCGCGGGTCTGACCGGCTTCGAAGTCATGGGCCAGTTCGCGCTGAGCCTGGTGAACAAGCACTTCCCGCAGCAGCGCGTGCCTTTCTGGCAGGAATCACCTTGGTGCGTCGTCCTCGAGAATTCCGACAACGAGTCCGACGAACACGCCCGCGCGCAATTCGAGCGCCTGCTCGAAGCCGCGATGGACGTTGGCTGCGTGAGCGATGCCGTGGTGGCCGAGAACTTGACCCAGGCCAAGGCGCTCTGGCACATCCGTGAGAGCATTCCGCTCGCGCAGGCTCAGGAAGGGCTGAACATCAAGCACGACATCTCAATCAATGTCTCGCGCATCCCGGCCTTCGTGGCGGAGACCAACGCCTTGCTCGAGCAGAAGTTCCCTGGCGCCCGACTCGTCACTTACGGCCACCTTGGCGACGGCAACCTGCACTACAACGTGCAAGCGCCCGAAGGCGAGGACCAGAAACGTTTCTTGGCCGAGCAAGAAACACCGATGAACCAATTGGTGTACGAAGTGGTGGACCGCTACCGGGGCTCCATCAGCGCCGAGCACGGCATCGGCAGCCTCAAGATCGACAAGCTGCCCGAGCACAAATCGCCGGTGGCAATGGGCCTGATGCGCAGCATCAAGCAGGCGCTGGATCCGCTGAATCTGATGAACCCGGGCAAGCTGCTGCACACCGAGAATCGCTGACCATGACTACCCCGACCGTGCACCGGGCGCGCCCCGTGCGCAGCCAATACGAAGACTTCATGCGCCATGTGTACACGCACGGTGTCGCCAAATCCGATCGCACCGGCACCGGCACGAAAAGCGTGTTCGGCCACCAGATGCGTTTCGACCTGAACGAGGGCTTTCCGCTGGTGACGACCAAGAAGGTGCACCTCAAGTCCATCATCCAGGAACTGTTGTGGTTCCTCACGGGGTCGAGCAACAACAACTGGCTCAAGGAACGCGGCGTAACCATCTGGGACGAATGGGCGCGCGAGGATGGCGACCTGGGCCCGGTCTATGGTGTGCAGTGGCGTAGCTGGCCCACCCCTGATGGCGGGCACATCGACCAGATCAGCGAAGTCATCAAGACGCTCAAGAGCAACCCCGACTCGCGCCGCATCATCGTCAGCGCCTGGAACGTGGCCGAGCTGAGCAAGATGGCGCTGATGCCCTGCCACGCCTTCTTCCAGTTCTACGTCGCGCCCTCGCAAGTCGCCGGTGAACCGGGCAAGCTGAGCTGCCAGCTCTACCAGCGCAGCGCCGACATCTTCCTGGGCGTGCCCTTCAACATCGCGAGCTACGCCTTGCTGACGCACATGGTGGCCCAGCAATGCGGCCTGGGCGTGGGGGACTTCATCTGGACAGGTGGCGACTGCCACATCTACAGCAACCACCACGAGCAGGTGGAACTGCAGCTGAGCCGCCAGCCCTATCCTTACCCGGTGCTGCACATCAAGCGCCAACCCGATTCGATCTTCGACTACCAGTACGGGGACTTCGAGGTGCTGGACTACCAGTGCCACCCGGCCATCAAGGCGCCGGTCGCGGTGTGAAGCGGCGCCTGGTGCATCCGTGATCTCGCCCCGGCAACTGACGGCCCTGGTCATCCTCACGCTCATGTGGGGTCTCAACTGGCCCATGATGAAGTTCTCGCTGCGGGAACTGTCACCCCTGTACTTCCGCGCCCTCACCATGAGCTGCGGGGCGCTCTTCCTCTACGCCTGGTACCGCGCCCAGGGCCTGCGCCTGTGGCCGCGCTGGGAACGCGGTGGCGGCGAGTGGCGCGCCATCGTGGTCATCGGCGCGCCCAACATCCTGGGCTGGCATGCGCTGTCCATCCTCGGGGTGAAGGAACTGGCCTCGGGCCGCGCCGCCGTGCTCGGCTTCACCATGCCGATCTGGACCGTGCTGCTGGGCGCGCTCCTTTTTGGCGAGCGGCTGACGCGCCGCACCCTGCTGGCCGTGGTCGCGGTGGCGGCGGCCGTCACCCTGCTGGCCTCCAGCGAGTTCGCCGCGCTGTCGGGCCGCCCCCAGGGCATCGTCTGGATGATGCTGGCCGCCCTCTGCTGGGCCATTGGCACCCTGCTGCTGCGCCGCGCCCACCTCACCCTGCCGCTCGAGGCCCTGACCATCTGGAGCATGATCCTCTCCAGCCTCTGTCTCTGGGCCATCGCCTTTACCAGCGAGCCCTGGCCAGCCTGGCAATTCAGCGGGCCCATGTGGCTCGCCCTGGCCTATGCCGCCTTCATCAACTACGGCTTCGCCCAGACCCTGTGGACCGGCCTGGCCCGCCACCTGCCGCCGGCCACCAGCGCCATGAGCGTGATGGCGATCCCGCTGGTGGGCACGCTCAGCGCCGCCCTGCTGATCGGCGAGGCACCGCACTGGCAGGACTGGGCGGCCATCGTCTGCGTGACTGCGGCCATCGCCGCCGTGCTGCTGCCGCCCGGCGTGCTCGGCCGGGGCGGCCGAAAGGAAGTGGCATGACACCCCAGAACCCGAAGCTCCACCTGATCTACGCGCGCGCCGCCAACGGCGTGATCGGCAAGGATGGCGTGATGCCCTGGCACCTGCCCGAAGACCTGGCGCACTTCAAGCGCACGACCCTAGGCGCGCCCGTCATCATGGGCCGCAAGACCTGGGAATCGCTGCCGCCGCGTTTTCGGCCGTTGCCCGGTCGCCGCAATGTGGTCGTGACCCGCCAGTCCGGCTGGAAGGCCGACGGTACGCAGGGCGAGGCGGCTGTGGCGCATTCGCTCGACGAGGCGCTGCAGCATTGCCGCGATGCGGCGGACGTCTGGATCATCGGCGGCGCACAGATCTACGCGCAGGCCCTGCCCCTGGCCAGCACGGCGGTGGTCACGGAAATCGAGGCCGACTTCGACGGCGACGCCTACGCGCCCGTGCTCGGCCCCTCCTGGGTGGAAACCGGGCGGGAACGCCTGGTGGCGGCCAACGGGCTGACCCTGAACTTCGTCACCTACACCCAGCGCATGGCCGGCTGAGCCCCTGACGCGCTCACAGGGTCCGTCGGGGCAGAGGTGCGCGGCGTCCCGCCTCAGAAAGTCGAGTCGCTCCGACATGTGTCACGGCATTTCGCTACAGTTCGGTCCCGCGAATCCCCATTTCGCGTTTTTCATCCCACCTTTTCTTTTCATCCATTACAAGCCCATTTCATCATGTCTGGACAAGGTTTTCACGTGCATGGTCCGCACGACCACGAACTCGAACATGCCGCGCAGCACGCCTCCGAATCCGCCGGTCACGGCAAGCAGGGAGGCGGGCTGACCAATCAGATCGCCATGTTCACGGCCATCATCGCCACGGTCGGCGCGATCTTTTCCTACATGGGTGGCGCCACCCAGGCCAACGCCGGCCTCTACAAGAACAACGCGGCCATCAAGAAGACGGAAGCCGCCAACCAGTGGAACTACTTCCAGTCCAAGAGCACCAAGCAGTCTCTGGCCGAGGTCTCGCGCGACCTGACCCCCAGCGCGGCGGAAAAGGCCAAGTACCAGGCCAAGATCGCCCGCTACGAGACCGAGAAGGAAGAGATCCGCAAGCAGGCCGAGAAGCTGGAGGCCGAGTCCCTGGCCTGGGACCATCGCAGCGACGAAGAACTGCACCTGCACCACCGCTGGGCCCAGGCCACGACTGTGCTACAGGTTGCGATCGCGATCGCCGCCATCGCGCTGCTCACGCGCAAGCGGTGGCTGGAACACCTGATGCTGGTCGGTGGCGCCCTGGGCGTGACCGTCGGTGCGCTGGCCCTGTTCCACTATTGAACCCGACTGCAGTGCCATGAAACTCGCCACCTGGAACGTGAACTCCCTCGGCGTGCGCCTGCCCCAGGTGCTGGATTGGCTGGCCGCGCAGGCCGCAGGCGGCGCACCGATCGACCTGCTGGCGCTGCAGGAACTCAAGCTCACCGATGACAAGTTCCCTCACGCCGAATTCGAGGCGGCGGGTTATCGGGCCGAGGCCTTCGGCCAGAAAACCTACAACGGCGTGGCGCTGATTTCACGCCTCTCCCTGCCCGCCTTGCGCGACGTCACGCGCAACATCATGGGCTTCGAGGACGAACAGTCGCGCGTCATCACGGCCACGCTGGACACGCCACAAGGCCCGCTGCGCGTCATCAATGGCTATTTCGTCAACGGCCAGGAGCCGGGCAGCGAGAAGTTCGCCTACAAGATGCGCTGGATGAACGCGCTGAATGCCCAGGTCCGGGCCGAATTGGCCTCGCAAACCCGGCTTGTCCTGCTCGGCGACTACAACATCGCGCCGGATGACCGTGACTCGTACGACCCCGAGGGCCTGCGCGAAACCATCCACCACACCACGCAAGAACGTGAGCAGTTCAAGGCCCTGCTGGCGCTGGGCCTGCACGACGCCTACCGCCTGTTCGACCAGCCAGAGAAAAGCTACTCCTGGTGGGACTACCGCATGCTGGGCTTCCAGAAGAACCGCGGCCTGCGCATCGACCACATCCTGGTCAGCGAGGCGCTGAAGCCCGCCGTGCGGGGTTGCACCATCGACCGCCTGCCCCGCAAGAACAAGCAGCCCAGTGACCACGCGCCGGTGGTGTTGGAACTTCAGGGGTTCTGAGCCCTAGACCGATCCTCCGCGCCGCCGCACACCGTGGACACCCTGGGTTATGCCTTGTTCCCGACGCCGCTCGGCCACTGCGGCCTGGCCTGGAGCGCGCGCGGGCTGACCGGCGTCCAGCTCCCGGAGGCCGACGAGGCGGCCACGCGGACACGCATGCGGCGACGTTTTCCGGGCGCCCCGGAGATCGAGCCGTCCCTCTCCGCGCAGGTGGCCATCGTCGCCATCACGGCCCTGCTGGCGGGCCATCCCCAGGAGCCACGGGATTTGACGCATCTGGTGTTGGACATGGAGGGCGTGCCGCCCTTCCACCAACGCGTGTACGAGTGGGTGCGGCGCATCCCGCCGGGCGAGACCGGGACCTACGGCGAGGTCGCCGAACAACTCGGCGCGCCCGGCACCGCGCGTGCCGTGGGCCAGGCGATGGGATCGAACCCCTACGCTCCGGTGGTGCCTTGCCATCGCGTGCTGGGCGCTGGCGCGAAAGGCGTCGGCTTCTCCGCCCACGGCGGTACGCAGACCAAGCTGAAGATGCTGGAACTGGAAGGCGCGCGCTTCGGCGGGCCGGGACTGTTCGACTGACACCCCGGAACGCAGCACCCGGCGCGCCTGCCCCGATGGCTCGCGCGGCGTGTCAGGCCAGGCCAGTGTGCGTGCCCGCGCCCACGAGACCACCACCCTCCGCCCGCCAGCGCCGCTGCCCGAAGCGCTGCCGGTATTCCGCCATGGTCAGCCCGGTCTCACGCTTGAAAAGACGCTGGAAGGAGCTGGCGTCTTCATAGCCCGTCTGCCAGACGATCTGACTCACCGACTCGCGCGAGGCTTCGAGTTGCGCCTTGGCGGCCTCGATCCGCAGACTTTGCTGGTACTGCAGGGGCGTCAGTCCCGTGGCCTGGCGGAAGCGGCGCATCAGCGTGCGCGGTGTCAGCCGCAATTGCGCGGCGAGGCCATCCAGATCAAAAGCTTCACGGTAGTGGGTTTCCAGCCACTGCTGGCCCAGTGCGATGGCCTCGTCGCCATGGTCGCGCCGCGGCACCCAGAGCCGGTAAGCGTTCTGTCCGCTGGTGTGGCCATCGGCCAACATCAGACGAGCAGTCTGCGCCGCCACGGCCTCGCCTTGCATCTGGCTGATCAACCGCAGCACCGTGCTGGAAAAAGACTGCGCCCCGCCGCCGCACAGCAGGCGCTCGCCCTCCACCAGCAGGCTGTCGATACGCAGTTCCACGCGCGGGAACAGCGTGCGAAAGGCCTCCTCGCCCCGCCAATGGGTGGTGGCCAGCCGACCATCCAGCAAGCCGGTGGCCGCGAGCAGAAAACTGCCGGTGCAGCAGGAGGCGAGCAGGCCTCCGGCCTCGTGCACCGCGCGCAACCAGGCGATGAGTTTTTGCTGTCCCAGTAGTGACTGCTGCATGCGCGTGGCACCGAAATTCGCGGGCGGGCCGGAAGGCAGGAAGGCGATGGCCACGGCATGCGGGTCCGGCAAATTGGACTGCGCCGGCATGCTGACCCCATTCATCGTCTCCACGGGCATGCCGTCCGCCGAGACCAGCATGGGCTGGAACCGGACGTCGACGCCCGGGAACTTGCGGGCCACGTAGTTCGCCGTGCTCAGCATGTCCATCACACCGAGCACACCGGACAGCACACATTGCGGCGTGAGCACCAGCGCAACCTTCAGAGGAGGTGCCCCCTCAGTTTTGGCGTTATCAGCATTCATAGTGTCGATATTGCCACTTGGATCCCCGAGCTGGCAAGCAGAACATCCCGTCCTGTGCATTTCAGCTTCCCGAGGTTCTGCCATGACGATTGCCTTGACTTCCCCATCCCCCCATCCACCGTCGCCCCTTGCCGAGTTGACACCCTCGGCTGCGTACGCGCAACAGGCCAGTTTCCTGCCCGAGGAGGTCCACTCTGGCGTCAGTCCACAGCGCCGCCTCGGACGGGCGCTGAACCTGTTGGCGTGGGTCTCCCCCGACCTGGCCACCCGGCTTTTGTGGCGGCTCTGGTTCACGCCCCCACGCACCCGCCCGAACGAGCGTGCCCGCACGCTACTGGCCACGGTGGAACATCGCTTCGAGGTGTATTCCGGCGAGCACGGAGCCCTGGTTCATGGCTGGGGTCAAGGCCCGGCCGTGTTGCTGGCGCATGGCTGGGGGGCGTACGGTGCCCAATTGGGCAGCTTCGTGCCGGTGCTGCAGTCGGCCGGTTACCGCGTGCTGTTGCTGGACGCGCCTGGACACGGTGGTCAGGCGCCACGCCCCTATCGAATCGACCAGTACGCCCAACTGCTGCATGACGTGGTCTTGCATGCGGGTGGGGTCCACGCGGTGATCGGCCATTCGCTCGGCGCCACGGCGACGGCCATGGCGCTGCATCAGTTGGACAGCCCGGCGTCTTACGTGGGCATCGCGCCCACGGCCAACCTCAAGAGCGTGCTGCGGGCCTTTCAACTGCGGATGGGCCTGAGCCCGGAGTTGCTCGTTCGACTGGAGACGGCCTTCGCGGACGCCTTCGGCCCTTCATGGTGGCGTGACTACTCGCTGGACCACCACCTGCCCCGACTGCGTGGCCGGGCCTTGTTGGTCCACGACCGGGATGACGCCGAAGCCAGCCCGGAGAACAGCCACCACCTCGCCCGCCTGCGCCCAGGCACGACCCTGCACTGGAGCGAGGGCCTGGGGCACAACCGTGTGCTGCATGACCGTGACGTGGTGCAGGCCGTGGTCGACTTCATCGCGCGGCCTTAGACAGGCCCCGCAGCACAGGCACCGGCCCAGAACCCAGTCCCGAAGACCTATGCCCTGGGGTGGGTGGAATGGAGGAGGACTGTCAGCCCTCTTCCAGCCCCAGTTCCTGGATCTTGCGCGTGATGGTGTTGCGACCGATGCCCAGCTTGTGCGCGGCCTCGATGCGGCGACCACGTGTGGTGTCCAAGGCGGTCAGGATGAGCTTGCGCTCGAAGCGACGGCTCAGTTCATCCCACACGTCGACCCGCCCGGACTGCAACAGGGTGAGGGCTTCTTGCTGCAGGCTGCTTTCCCAGTCGCCCGCTGCCAGGGGCACGGAGGCAGAGGTGGTGATGGCACCGGTCGGTGCCGCTTCCCCCACGGCACGTTCGCCAACCAGGGCCGCTTCCGAGGCCGGTGCGGCCACAGGTGCGATCACCGGCGGCACGCTCACAGGTGCCAACGATGCAGCGCCGATGCCATCCACCGCCTGAATCACCTCCGGCGGCAAGTCCTTGGGCTCGATCACCTGAGCCGGCGCCATGACCGTCAGCCAATGGCAGACGTTTTCAAGCTGGCGCACATTGCCCGGGAAGCCAAAGCGGCTGAGTTTTTCCAGCGCGGCGTCCGCGATGCGCTTGGGCTCCACGCCCAGTTGGCGCGCGCTCTGTTGCAGGAAATGCCGCGTGAGCATGGGCACGTCTTCCTTGCGTTCGCGCAAGGCAGGCAGGCGCAGGCGGATCACGTTGAGGCGGTGGAACAAGTCTTCGCGGAACACGCCTTCCTTGACGCGCTGCTCCAGATCCTGGTGGGTGGCGGCGATGACGCGCACATTGGCCTTGACGGCGCTGTGCCCGCCCACGCGGTAGAAATGCCCATCACTCAGCACGCGCAACAAGCGCGTCTGCAGATCAAAAGGCATGTCGCCGATTTCATCGAGGAAGAGCGTGCCGCCTTCGGCCTGCTCGAAACGACCACGGCGCATGGTCTGGGCACCGGTGAAGGCGCCGCGCTCATGGCCGAACAGTTCACTCTCCAACAGGTCCTTCGGGATGGCCGCCGTGTTGATGGCCACGAAGGGACCCTGGGCACGCGGCGAATGCTTGTGCAGCGCGCGCGCGACCAGTTCCTTACCGGAACCACTCTCGCCCGTGATGAGCACGGTCACGTTGCTCTGGGACAGGCGACCGATGGCACGGAACACGTCCTGCATGGCCGGGGCCTGGCCCAGCATCTCGGGCGTTTCGGCCAAGGTTTCCTGCGCCACTTCCTCGCGCTGGCTTTCCTCCACGGCACGATGGATCAGTTCCAGCGCCTTGGGCAAGTCAAACGGTTTGGGCAGGTATTCGAAGGCCCCCCCCTGGAAGGCCGACACGGCGCTGTCGAGGTCGCTGAACGCCGTCATGATGATGACGGGCAAGCCCGGATAACGCGCCTTGACCTTCTCAAGCAGTTCCAGACCCGTGCCACCCGGCATGCGGATATCGCTCACCAGCACCTGCGGTGCTTCGTTCTCTTCGTCCAGCGCAGCCAGCACGTCCTTGGGATTGGTGAAACTGCGCGTGGGCAATTGCTCGCGCTGCAGCGCCTTCTCGAGCACGAAGCGTATGGATTGGTCATCGTCTGCGATCCAGATCGGCTTCATCTCGGCGTAGTCCTTGGTCTTGGTGTTCACACCGCCTCCCTTTGTTTGCATGCGCTATTCAAGCTCAAGGCAGCGGAATCAGAATTTTGAAATCGGTCCGGCCCGGCTCGCTGTCGCACTCGATCAGACCGTGATGCTGCTGCACGAAGGTTTGCGCCAACGTCAGCCCCAGGCCGGAACCACCTTCGCGCCCCGACACAAGCGGGAAAAAAATGCGGTCCTTGATCGAGTCCGGCACACCGGGCCCGTTGTCGATGACATGCAATTCCAGTGCCAGTCTGTAGCGCTGCTTGCCGAAGGTGATGGATCGCGCGATGCGTGTACGAAACGTCAGACGCGCGTCACCCGAGGCGACGCGCTCGACCAAGGCCTGACAGGCGTTGTGCGCGATGTTCAACACAGCCTGAATCAACTGCTCACGATCACCCCGGAACTCCGGTATGGAAGTATCGTAGTCGCGGACCACGCGCAACCCCCGGGGAAACTCCACCAACACGAGCGATCGCACGCGCTCGCAGACTTCATGAATGTTGACATCGCCCACCACGTGCGGCCTGCGGTGCGGCGCCAAAAGACGATCCACCAGGGTCTGCAAGCGATCAGCTTCGTGAATGATGACGCGTGTGTATTCGGTGAGCTGCGGATCGATTTCCATTTCCAGCAACTGCGCCGCGCCACGTATGCCCCCCAGGGGGTTCTTGATCTCGTGCGCGAGGTTGCGTATCAGTTCCTTGTTGGCCTGCGCCTGATCAAGCAGGCGTTCCTCGCGTTCCTGCCGCGCCTGCTGCTCCAACGGCATCATCTCGACGAGGATTTCGTCGGGCACATCGGTCTGCGTCAAATTCACGTGCACCGGCAGCAGATCGCGCCCCACGCGCCGCAGGCTCGCGTCGTAGCGCAAGGTCGAGTATTCGTTGGCACGCACGCCACCCAGGGCCTGCAGGAGCACGCGCGGCTCGGCGAAGTAGGTGGAGAAATTGCCCTCGCCCATGCTGCGGCGCGACATGCCCTGCACATCCTCCAGGGCGGCGTTGGCGTAGAGCAACTCACCATCACTGCGCACCACGGCCACCAGGGTCGCCAGCAGGTCGAAGGCGTGGAATCGGTGCTCGGCGCTCATGCGGCTTTGCGGCAAGCTGACGGTCATGGCGTTCATGGGTGGTGGGCGGATCGGCACCGTGATACGCCAGCAAGCGGTAGAACCGCCCGTCGTGCGGACTTTGGCACAGCGGTCGCGCGCGACGGGAGCGGATGCCAGCAGGGGTGCGAGGAGTTCATGCGGGGCCTACTTCCAAGCCAAAAAAATCCAAGCAAAAAAGGGACGGCGCGAGGCCGTCCCTTGATCGTGCCGCACCCCAGGCCACCTGTCTTCGGCGAAATCGCCTTCGCGATCGGCGGAAACAAATGGCTTGCGGTGCCGCGTAACCACGCGTGCGTGATTACAGCGAGTAGTACATGTCGAACTCGATCGGGTGCGTGGTCATGCGGAAACGCGTGACTTCCTGCATCTTGAGTTCGATGTAGGCATCGATCATGGTGTCCGTGAAGACACCGCCCTTGGTCAGGAAGGCGCGGTCCTTGTCCAAGTACTCCAGCGCCTGATCCAGGCTGTGGCAGACGGTCGGGATCTTCGCGTCTTCTTCCGGCGGCAGGTGGTACAGATCCTTGGTGGCAGCTTCGCCCGGATGGATCTTGTTTTCCACGCCGTCCAGACCGGCCATCAGCAGGGCCGAGAAGGCCAGGTAGGGGTTGGCGGTCGGATCGGGGAAACGCGCTTCAATGCGACGGCCCTTGGGGTTGGCCACGAAGGGGATGCGGATCGAGGCGGAACGGTTGCGCGAGCTGTATGCCAGCTTCACCGGGGCTTCGAAGCCGGGCACCAGGCGCTTATAGCTGTTGGTGCCGGGGTTGGTGATGGCGTTCAGCGCGCGGGCGTGCTTGATGATGCCACCGATGTAGTACAGAGCGAACTCGGACAGGCCCGCATAGCCTTCGCCAGCGAACAGGTTCTTGCCGTCCTTCCAGACCGACTGGTGCACGTGCATGCCGGAACCGTTGTCGCCCACGATGGGCTTGGGCATGAAGGTGGCCGTCTTGCCGTAGGCATTAGCGACGTTCTGCACCACGTACTTCAACAGGATGGTCCAGTCGGCGCGCTGCACCAGCGTGCTGAACTTGGTGCCGATCTCGTTCTGGCCCGCGCCCGCCACTTCGTGGTGGAACACTTCGACCGGGATGCCCAGGGATTCGAGGATCAGCGACATCTCGGCGCGCATGTCCTGCGTGCTGTCGACCGGGGGCACCGGGAAATAGCCGCCCTTGACGGTGGGACGGTGGCCGCGGTTGCCGCCTTCGAGCTTGGCACCGCTGTTCCAGGGCGCCTCGTACTCGTCGATCTTGACGAAGGAGCCGGACATGTCGGCGCCCCAGCGCACGTTATCGAAGATGAAGAATTCGGGTTCCGGACCGAAAAAGGCGGTATCGCCCAGGCCAGAAGCCTTCAGGTAGGACTCGGCGCGCTTGGCGATGGAACGCGGATCGCGGTCATAGGACTTGCCGTCACCCGGCTCCAGCACGTCGCAGGAGAGGAACAGCGTGGTCTCTTCGAAGAAAGGATCAATGTTCGCGGTGTTCGGATCAGGCATGAGCAGCATGTCCGAGGCTTCGATGCCCTTCCAACCAGCGATGGAAGAACCGTCGAAGGCGTGGCCCGAGGTGAATTTGTCTTCGTCAAAATGGGAGACGGGCACGCTCACGTGCTGTTCCTTGCCACGGGTGTCGGTGAAACGGAAGTCAACGAACTTGACCTCGTTCTCCTTCACCATCTTCATCACGTCTGCGACGGTCTTGGCCATCTGGGTACTCCTGCTAGGAAGGTTGGTTGAAAAATCGTTTGTCTGAAAGCTGTAGGCAGCACCTGCTTCGATGCAGTTTTTGTGCCAATTCCGGTGCGCATCAGGCACTCATACGGAGCCGACACCTGCTCCGAGGGCACCAAGCCTCCTATTGTGCGCCTTTGCGCGATCTGAACGCCCCATTTAAATGCAGATACCGACCCCCAAAATGCACCAAATAAGGGATTAATGAGGAGCGAGTCCGCCACCCGATCCATGGCTTCAGACGATTCGCACCAATTCGGGGCCAAGTCGACAGCCCATGGCCTGCAGACTTGCGAGCATTTCCTCATAGGCGGGAACCATCTGTGTCGGTACCCCTTTGACGCCCAGCTCGATGTGGCGGCCATGTTCGGGATGATCCACACTGGGCAAGCTGAAGACCTTGACCCCTGGGTGCCCGGCCTCGATCGCCTCCATCAGAGGCGTGAGCACAGCTTCCATCGCGCCGTACACGATGATCGACCGCTCTCCCCAGGCGCCACGCGCATGAAGATGCGCATATTTCGTGTCCAGCAGTGATTCCATCATGGGCCAGGCCATGATGGGAAAACCCGGCATGAAATGCACCGCACCCTGTGTCGACGTCGGCGCACCGCCACCGACCCTCTCGATGCTGAAACCAGGAATCTTGTTGTAAGGATTGGGCAGGATTTCCGCCCCCTCCGGAAACACCCCCATGTTCAGTCGGTGCACGTTGTCGGGTTGGTCCGGGTCGTAGGACCCCCCTTTTTCAAGCGCCATGTCCCGTGCACGCTCATGGATCAACTCGGCCGCCTGGGGATGCAAGTGCAGGCGACGCCCCAAGGCCGCAGCGGCACACTGTCGCGTATGGTCATCCGGCGTGGCACCAATGCCGCCACAACTGAAGACCACCTCACCCGAAGCCGCTCGCTCGAACGCCCGTCGCAAGACCGCGGTGATGCGTGCCGGGTCATCGCCGACGATCTCCGCGCCCGCCAATTGCAGGCCGCGCTCGCCCAGCAACTCGATGGTCTTGGGCAGATGCTTGTCCACGCGCTTGCCGGACAGGATTTCGTCGCCGATGAGGATGAGACTGAACGTTGTCATATGCCGTGATGCTTCATGCCTTGCCTGCGAGTCGCTTCAAACCCAGCCATTGCTGCGCCCAGAAGCCACGCCCGTAATCGCGCCCCTGTTCCACCTGGTCGCGGATGCCCGTGGGGTCATAACGCAGTTCGAAGTTCGCCGTGCCAAACAGCATGTCCCACCAGGGCAGCAGCACGCCGAAGTTGCAACCTCCGAGATTGTTGACCCCCACGCTTGTCACCTCGTGTACGACACTGCCCTCCGAGGGGGTGTTCGCGCCATGAGGCGGCTCGGCGGCGCTCGCCGCGACTTGCTTTTCATGCCCGATACCGACACTGTGATGACGTCGATGAAAGCGCGGACTGATCCACAGGCGCTCGCCCCAGCGACCGAACCAGAGCCGCAGGTTGGCGTGGTGCAGACTCTCGCTGAGTTGCGTGATGGCGACGATGGCGACAAACTGCCCCGGCGCGACGCCGATGATCTGGGCCAGCGTGACCAGCAGCAGATCGCGGATCACGTCGTCCAGCAGATGATTGCGATTGTCGCTCCACACCGTCATCTGCCGCTGGGAATGGTGCAGCGCGTGCAGGCGCCACCACCATTCGAAATGGTGTTGACCGCGGTGCAGCCAGTAGTCAAAGAAATCCATGACCAGCAGGTAGAGCAGGAAGCTCACCACGGCGTGGTCAGTCACGCCGGGCCACAGGTCATCAAGGTGGAAGGTCGGCATGCCGTGCACGCGCAGCCAGCCGATGGCATCGTCCAGCACCGGCATCAGCGTGAAGAACAGCACCAGGCGGAACAGACCCAGCCGGTGGATCAGGGTGTAGATGATGTCGGGGCGGATGGCCAGGCGGTCACTCACCGGCTCCACCGGACGCCAGCGTTGCAGCGGCGCGATCAGCAGCAGCATCACCACGAGCTGGATCAAGCCGACCAGCAGCCAGCCGGTGCCGTCGTAGGCGTCCTCCAGGAAATTGCCCAACCCCGCCATGAAGGCGAGCGGTTGCACCAAGGTCTCGAACAGCCATTGCTGCGTGAGATCGAAAGCATGCACGAGCCAGTCCATGCCGCGATTATTTCTCAGCCGGGGGATGGGTCGCGATCCAGGCCCGGAAATCCGGGTGATCGCGCAGCGTCCGGAAGCAGAAGCCGCGCTGCTTCAGTCCCTCGATCAGCGGCTCCAGCACGGCCGGGGCCCAGGGCTCTTGCCGCGACCAGATGCCCAGGTGGGCCAACAGCACGTCGCCCGCGCGGATGTCGCGCAGGGCCTGGCGCAGTAGCAGGTCGTTTGGATATTTGTCGCTTGGCAGTTCATCGCCGAGGAAACCTGCATCCGACCAGCCCACATGCAGGTACCCGCCCCCCGCGCAGTTGCGTGCCGCCGCCAGCAGCGCGGGCGAGGTCTTGCCCCCGGGCGCGCGGTACAGCGGCAGCGGCGCAACGCCCGTGACTTCGCGCAGACGCGTGTCCGCAGCCTTGATTTCCGCGCAATAGCGCGCCGCGTCCCAGATTTGATCCTGCCCCGTCTGCGGACCGGCCGAGGCGCGCACGCGAAAGCGCACGCTGCCATCCGGCTGCGGCAGGTCGGCGCGCCAATAGGTATGGTTCAAGGTGTGCGAGGCAAAGGCATGGCCTTCGGCGGCGCGCGCACGCCACCAAGCGGCCCAATGGGCGCTTGACCCCACGCCCAGGCTGCCGTCGCCCTCCATCGTGCGCTCGTTCGCGGCGAAGAAGGTCACCCGGACCTGCTGGCGCTGCAAGACCTGCGCCACGACTTCAGCCACACCCATATGGCCCGTGTCCAGCGTCAGGTAGACCGGCTTGGTGCAATCCTCGGCCCGCACCGTCGCGGCCAAGAACAGCCAACAAGCCGCGAGCAGCCAGTCACTGGCGCGGCGCATGGTTCAAGGTCCAGACACCGTGCGGCGACTTGCCGACCTTCACCTGCCGCACCACCTTGCGGGTTTCGGTGTCGATCACACTGAGCATGCCGGCCCAGCGCGAGCTCAGCAGGATGTAACGGCCGTCTGCGGTCAGGTCCATGCAGTCAGGCCCGCTGGGGCCAGGGAACTCATCCACCACGGCCAAGTTCAGGAAATCGATCTTGCTGATGGTGTTGGCCACCCGGTTGCTCACCAGCACGTGCCGGCCGTCCCCCACCACCCGGAAGGCATGCGCGCCCGCGCCGGTGGGCAGGGTCTGCTTGAGCCTGGGCGGAACATCGGACGACGCGCCCAGGGCGTAAATCTCCACGCCATCACCGCCGGTCAAGCCGATCAACAGGTGACGGCCATCGGGCGTGCCATACACGTCGGCCGGCAAGGTGCCCGTGGAGATGCGCCAGAGCAGCTTCTGCGTCGGGATGTCAATGGCGACCAGCTCGCTGCTGTCCTGCATGGTGACGTAGGCGGTGGTGCTGGCCGCGTCGATCCAGATGTGGCTGGGCGTGCGCCGGGTCGGGATGCGCTTGGCGAGCGTCAGGTTCTCACCGTCCCAACGGTAGATGTCCACGTGGTTGAGCCGATTGGCCGCAGTCACGAACCACTGCATGTCCGGCGAGAAGCGCAGTTGGTACGGGTCGAGGATGCCGCGCACGGTGCGCTGCACTTCCGCCGTGCGCGGGTCAATGAAGGTCAGCGAGTCACCAAAGGCATTGGCGATGATGAGGGACTTCTCATCCGGCGTGAGGTACAGATGGTGCGGTTCCTTGCCGGTGGGAATGCGCTTGATCTCTTCCCAGGTGCTGGGGTTGATCACGCTCACATCCGCGTCCTTGGAATTCAGCACGAAGATCGGGACTTCCTCGCCGGCAGCGCGTGCCAGACCATGCAGGACCGGCAGCAAGGCCAGGCACAGCCCCGCCCAGGCTTGGCGCGCAGTCCAGGCATGGCGGTGGCGCAGTCGAGGACCGAGGGAAGCGAAGCGAAGGAATGGCAGAAAGACCATGAATCCAGGACAAAACAGGAATCACCAAGTGTATCCACTCCCGTATGCCGAAATCCCGACCTTATGTCGGTGAAATGATGCAGATCAAAGTCCCAGCAGGGAGCGATCCGCCATCTCCAGCCACCGCCACTGCCCGGGTGCCATTTCTTCTGGCAGCCGCAGCTCGCCAATCCGGGAGCGATGCAAGACCTCGACGCGGTTCCCCACGGCGGCCACCATGCGCTTGACCTGGTGGTACTTGCCATCGGTGAGGGTCAGACGCAGATGCTGGGACGTGAGCAGTTCGCAGGCGGCGGCGCGCACGGGTTGCGGATCGTCGTCCAGCACCACGCCATCGAGCAGGCGCTGCACGAAGGGGGCGTCCGCCGGGGACAGCACGGGGTGCTTCAGGCCCACCTCGTAAACCTTGGGCACCTTGTGCCGGGGCGAAGCCAGCTTGTGGATCACTTGCCCATCGTCCGTCAGCAGCAGCAGACCCGTCGTGTCCTGGTCCAGTCGCCCGACCGCCTGCACCCCCGCCGTCGCACCCTTCTTGGCCTGAGCCGGGCGCTGGCGCAGCGGCAAGGGCAACAGGGTATAGACGCTCGGCCAGGCCGAGGGCTTTTGCGAGCATTCGTAGCCCGCAGGTTTGTTCAGCATGATGAGCGCCGACAGATGGCAGACCCAGTCGAGTCCGCCCTCGCGCAGGCCGGTGCGACCTTCCAGCCCCTCCACCCGCAAGTGCAAACCCTCGGGTTCGAACTCCGCGAACGGGTCGATGCACGGTGCGCCCGCCACGTGCACCCGCCCTTGCTGCACCAGCCCGGCACAGACCCGACGCGCGCCGAAACCCTGCCCATACAAAATATCCTGCAATTGCATGGGCGGCATTGTGCCCAGTCCTGGCACGGGTCCGAAAACCGGGCCTGCATGCACCGTCTCGGCGCGGCGCCCCTCCCCATTGGTCATCAATGCACCCAGGATTGCATACAAATTGGTGCGCAATTCGCGCGGTCGGCCGCGATTCCTCGCCTGACCTGGCCACGGGGAGCTGGCATGTTTGATGCAAGCCACCGCCCGCATGAACGCTGTCGCGCCCGAACTGTCCGCACACACCAGTCCCCGGCAGGCCGCCATCGAACTGATCGCGCTGAGCAAGTGCTACCCCTCGGGCAATGTCGCGGTGGATGCGATCAATCTGCGCATCGACAGCGGCAGCTATTGCTGCCTGCTCGGCCCGTCGGGCTGCGGCAAGAGCACCACCCTGCGCATGATCGCCGGCCACGAGACAGTCAGCGGCGGTGACATCCTGCTGGACAACCGCAACATCACCGTGTTGCCCGCCGCTGCGCGTGGCACGGCCATGATGTTCCAGAGCTTCGCGTTGTTTCCGCATCTGAGCGCGCTCGACAACGTGGCCTTCAGCCTGAAGATGAAGGGCATGTCCAAAGTCGAGCGCCATGCCAAGGCCCAGGATCTGCTGGAACGCGTTTCGCTCGGCCACCTGACCCAGCGCAAGCCAGGCGAACTCTCGGGTGGCCAACAACAGCGCGTGGCGCTGGCCCGCGCGCTGATCACCAGCCCCAAGGTGCTGCTGCTGGATGAGCCGCTGTCGGCGCTCGATCCTTTCCTGCGCGTGCAGATGCGTGCCGAGTTACGACGCTGGCAGAAGGAACTGGGCCTGACCTTCATTCATGTCACGCACTCGCAGGAAGAGGCCATGGCATTGGCCGACCTGATGGTCGTGATGAACCACGGCGTGATTGAGCAGGCCGGCGCCCCGAGTGAGGTCTACAACCGGCCCGCCAACGAGTTCGTCGCGCGCTTCATGGGTGGCCACAACGTGCTGGACACGGCGCAGGGCAAGTTGGCCGTGCGCAACGACCATCTGCGGGTCTTGCCAGCCACCCACGGCGAGGGCCTGCCGGCCATCGTGACCGACGTGGAATACCAGGGCACCTACGTGCTGCTGGGCCTGGACGCCCGCTACACGGTTGACGGCGTGGATCGGCGCACCGACGTCTCGGCCATGCTGCCCGAGGCGGAGTTCCAGGCACGCCCCTACGTCCCCGGCGAATCCGTGCGCCTGAACTGGCAGGCCGCGCATCCGCTCTGAACCAGACCACAACGCATCATCCCATCCTGTCACCCCCTCAATCCTTACAAGGAGCTACACCATGTCCGACACGCTTGAACCCCAAGGTGATCTTTCCTCCGGCCTGAGCCGACGCCACCTATTGGCCGGCGTCGGTGGCATCCTGGCCACCGGCATGGCCCCGGCCATCCACGCCCAGGAGAAAGTCGTGCTGCGCTACCTGGGCACGGCGGTGAACCAGGACAAGGCCATCGCCGACAAGTTCAAGGCCGACACCGGCATCGAGATCCAGTACGTGGCCGTCACAACCGACGACGTGACCAAGCGCGCCGTCACCGCGCCCAACAGCTTTGACCTGATCGACACCGAGTACTTCTCGCTCAAGAACATCGTGCCCACGGGCAACCTCAAGGGCATCGACGCGAAGAAGATCAAGAACGCCGACAAGATCACGCCCTTGTTCACCAAGGGTGAGGTCGCGGGCAAGAAGGTCGGCGACCAAGGCACCGCGCCCAAGAAAGTCATCTTCCTGGAAGGCGAGAAGAGCAAGAAGTTCGCGACCTCTCCGACCCAGTGGATGACGCTGATCCCCACGGTCTACAACGCCGACACCCTGGGCATCCGCCCCGACCTGATCAAGCGTCCGATCAGCAGCTGGGCCGAGTTGCTGAACCCTGAATTCAAGGGCAAGGCCGCCATCCTCAACATTCCCTCCATCGGCATCATGGACGCGGCCATGGTGGTGGAAGCCAAGGGCATCCACAAGTACAAGGACAAGGGCAACATGACGAAGGCCGAGATCGACCTGACGATCAAGACCCTGATCGAAGCCAAGAAGGCCGGCCAGTTCCGCGCGCTGTGGAAGGACTTCAACGAATCGGTCAACCTGATGGCCTCCGGCGAGGTGGTCATCCAATCGATGTGGAGCCCGGCCGTGACCGCCGTACGCAGCAAGGGCATCGACTGCGTGTTCCAGCCGCTGAAGGAAGGGTATCGCGCCTGGGCCGCGGGCTTCGGCCTGCCGACCACGCTGTCGGGCAAGAAGCTGGATGCGGCCTATGTCTTCATCAACTGGTTCCTGGACGGCTGGGCCGGCGCCTACCTGAATCGCCAGGGTTACTACAGCGCCGTGCTCGAGACCGCCAAGGCCCAGATGGAAGCCTACGAGTGGGCCTACTGGATGGAAGGCAAGGCCGCCGCGCAGGACATCAAGAGCCCACAAGGCTCGGTGATCGCCAAGGCCGGCAGCGTGCGCGACGGCGGCAGCTACGAGCAGCGCATGGGTGGCATCGCCTGCTGGAACGCCATCATGGACGAGAACGCCTACATGGTCAGAAAATGGAACGAATTTGTGGCGGCGTGAACGTCGTCCACAAATTCGACCCCCAGGCTCCGCTCCCTTCGTTCGCTACGCCACCCCCCTGTGAGGGGGCGCTCCCAGCGGCCCGGCAAAGCCGGTTCCGCGGGAGCCCTGGAACGGCTTCGCTGCGCTCGCTTGAGGTTTGCATTCTCTTTCTATGAACACGAATACCGCCACGTCCCTACGCACCCTGCCCGCTTGGTGGCAGGCCGGGCCGTTCGGGGCGGTGTTCCTGCTTTTCTTCCTGATTCCGCTGGCGCTGGTGCTGGTCGTCAGCTTCTGGCATTTCAGCGAATACGAGCTGATCCCCGGCTTCACGCTGGACAACTACCTCACCATCTTCGAGGGGTGTGCGAGTCTGACCGAGCAGGGTGACTTCTGCGTCACGCTCAGCACCTATCTGTCGACGCTCAAATTCTGCTTCCTGGTCTGGCTCGCGACCCTGGTACTGGGCTTCGCCGTCGCCTACTTCCTGGCGTTCCACGTGCGCTCGCCGGGCATGCAGACGGTGCTCTTCGTGCTCTGCACCGTCCCTTTCTGGACCTCTAACGTCATCCGCATGATTTCCTGGGTGCCGCTGTTGGGGCGCAACGGCCTGGTCAATCAGACGCTGATGGGATTGGGTCTGATCGAGCAGCCGGTGGAATGGTTGCTGTTTTCCGATTTCTCGGTGGTGCTGGCCTTCGTCCACCTCTACACCATGTTCATGATCGTGCCCATCTTCAACAGCATGATGCGCATCGACCGCAGCCTGCTCGAAGCGGCCAGCGACGCGGGCGCCTCGGGCTGGCAGACGCTGTGGAACGTGGTCGTCCCGCTGTCGAAGACGGGCATCCTCATCGGTTCCATCTTCGTCATCACCATCGTGATGGGCGACTTCGTGACCATCGGCGTGATGGGTGGCCAGCAGATCGCCAGCGTGGGCAAGATCATCCAGGTGCAGACGCAGTACCTGCAGTTCCCGCTGGCGGCGGCCAACGCAGTCATTCTGCTGGCCGTGGTGCTGATGATCATCTGGGGCCTGACGCGCCTCGTCGACATTCGGAAAGAGTTATGACTCCCCCCGAAGCGCCTTCGGCGCCTCCCCCTCAAGGGGGCAACACCAGCAGCCCGGCAAAGCCGGTTCTGCGGTGTTCCCCGAAAAAACGCGCAGCGTGCGCGAGCCGCGCGCTGCCGGTTTCTGGCCCCTGGCCCTGGTCTTCACCCTCTTCGTGATCTTTCTCTACGGCCCCATGGTCACGATCTTCGTGCTCAGCTTCCAGGGTCCTGAGGGCGGCCTGACCTTTCCGCTGCGCGGCCTTTCGCTGCACTGGTTCCGGCAACTGGCCGAGGGCCTGGGCACGGTGGACATCGCCGCCGCGCTGCGCCGCTCCCTGCTCCTGGGCGCGGTGGTGATGGGCTTGACGATCGTGCTGTCAGTGCTGGCGGGCCTGGCCTTTCGCAAGAAATTGCGGGGCGGCGACGCGCTGTTCTACGTCAGCGTGGCCAGCCTGATCATGCCCTCCATCATCATCTCGCTGGGCATCGGCCTGCAGTTCCGCCTGCTCGACGGCGGGCTGAAATGGCTGCTCACCCTGCTGGGCGAGCACAGCCCCTACCTGCAGGAAACACTCGAAAACTACGGCACGGCGCTGGGCCTGATGACCTCGGCCCTGGGCGCACACCTGACCTGGACCCTGCCCTTCGGCCTGCTCATCATGTTCGCGGTCTTCAACCGCTTCAATCCGGCCTACGAAGAAGCGGCACGTGACCTTGGCGCCACACCCTGGCAAACCTTCCGGCATGTGGTTCTGCCGTTGATCGGCCCCTCGGTCGTGGGCGTGGGCATGTTCGGCTTTACGCTGAGCTGGGACGAGATCGCCCGCACCTCGCAGGCCATCGGCGACGTCAACACCCTGCCCCTGGAGCTGCAGGGCTTGACCAGTACCGTCACGACACCGGCCATCTACGCGCTGGGCACCTTGACGACGGTGGTCTCCCTGCTGGTGATGGGATTGACCGTGGCACTGGCTTGGTGGCTGGGACGGCAGCGCAAGGTCTGAGCACTCAGGCGCCGCAGACCCGGCCCGGCAGCCCCCCGCCGGTAACGACATCACCCGGACCGTCCAAGTCCCGCTCGCGCGCGAGCTTGGCCTGGGCCACGTCCACGTCGCGCGGCAGAGCGACGCCATTCTTGACCGCCAGCACCTCGGCCATCACGCTGACCGCGATCTCGCTCGGCGTCTTGCTGCCAATGTAGATACCGATGGGACCGCGCAGGCGCGCCAGGCTGACCAGCGTCTGGCCGAAATGCGCCATCATGCGCTCGCGCCGGGCCAGGTTGTTGCGGCGACTGCCAATGGCCCCCACGTAAAACGCCTCGGTGCCCAGGGCTTCCAGCAGCGCCATGTCGTCCAGCTTCGGATCGTGCGTGAGGGCCAGCACGCAGGAACGGCGGTCCAGTCGGAAGGCACGCACCACGTCGTCCGGCATCTCGCCTGTCACGACCGCACCTGGCACGCGCCAGCCGCCCCGGTATTCCTCGCGCGGATCGCAAACCGTCACGGCAAAGCCGTTGAACAAGGCCATGGTTGCCAGGTACTCGGTCAATTGCCCGGCCCCGATCAGCAGCATGCGGTACTCCGGGCCGAAGGTGTTGACGAGCGCGACCTCGTCCAGGCGCAGCGCCTCGGGCGCGGCGGCTTCGTCGAGCGTGACCGCGCCGTCGGCCAGGCGCACGGTGCGCCGCATCAGTCGGCCGGCCTCCAACGCCTGCACCAAGGCCTGAAGGCGGGTGAGGTCCGGATCGCGCTCCAGGAGCAACTCCAGCGTGCCGCCGCAAGGCAGACCGAAGCGGTGCGCCTCGTCGGCAGTGATGCCGTATTTGACGAAACCCGTCGGCCCCGCAGGCAGGGCTGGCGCGTCGGTCTCCGATGTGGTCCCGGAGTAGCGCGCGATCAGGTCGTCCTCGATGCAGCCGCCGCTCACAGAACCGACCACGGCCCCATCGTCGGCCAAGGCCATGATGGACCCGATGGGCCGGGGCGAAGAACCCCAGGTCCGGACCACCGTGGCCAACAGCGCACCCTGCCCCGCCTGGCGCCAGTCGCGCAGACAACGCAATACCCGCAGATCTAGGTTGTCCATGGACCGACCTCAGCGCAACAGCCACACGCCAGCGATGACCGCGAATGCCGCGACGGTCCAGGCCCAGGCTGGGAACCTGGACAGCCTTGCGGCCTTGCCTGGCGCTTGCGCACCGGCCTGGCTGGACGATGGCGCCACCAAGCCATGACGACCTTGCATCTCCTCGTCGAAACGCTTGAAAAAATCCTCGGCCAGACTGCGCGCCGCGCCATCGATCAGCCGTTGACCAAGCTGCGCGACCTTGCCGCCGACCTGGGCATGCACCGTGTAGGCCAGGGTTGTGCCGCTGTCGACCGGCGTCAGGCTGACTTGGGCGCTGCCCTTGCCAAAACCCGCCACACCGCCCTGGCCATCGAAATGCAGGGTGTAACCAGAAGGCGGCTGCAGATCGGACAAGGTGATCTTGCCCTTGAAGCGGGCCGACACAGGGCCGATCTTCAAGCTGAGGCCGACGGCGTACTGCCCTTCCCCCGTGGCCTCGACCTGATCGCAGCCGGGGATGCAGCGTCGCAAAACCTCCGGATCGTTGAGCGCGTCCCAGGCCTGCTGCTGGGTCACGGTGAGCTGGCGGCTGCCTTGCATGTCCATGGTCGCTTCCTCTCTCAGTCTCTCTCAATGTTCCAGCAGGTCGGCCAGGCTGGCCGCCAAGTCTTCAAGCCGGCTCAGATTGTGGATGGCCAGCATGCCGTCGGCGTGCCGGTGCAGCGCGGCAGCACCCCGCGCCAACGGCGCGTAGCCCTCGTAGCGCAACAGCGGGTTGAGCCACAGCAGGCGACGGCAGCGGCGGCGCAGCCAGGCCAGCTCAACGTCGAGCTGTTCAGGCGCGCCCGTGTCCAAACCATCGCTGACCAGCAGCACCAGAGTGCGCCGGCCGACCAAGCGCCGCGCATGCTGGGTACGCAAGGTGGTCAGCGAAGCGCCCAGGCGGGTTCCGCCGCCGTAGTCGTCGATCAGCATGCTCGCGGCGGCCAGCATCTCGTCCGTGTCGGCCAGGCGCAGGGCCGGCGTGAGGTCGGTCAGGTGGGAGCCGAAAGCGTAGAGGTCGCGCCGGACCCGTCGGCCTCCGACCTGCCGCGTCGCGGCATGCAGGAACGCCAGCAGCAAGCGGGCATAACGCTCCATCGAGCCCGACACGTCCACGAGGATCAGCAGAGGCAGGGGTTCGACGCGACGCCGCAGGCGCGGCAAGTGCAGCAATTCACCGCCCGTGCGCGTGGCTTCCTGCAAGGCGCCGCGCCAGTGCAGGCGCGCGCCGCGCACGTCCGGCCGGGACCGGCGCGCGCGCAGACTGGGCAAAGGCAAGGCGACATCGCGGGCCAGGCGCTCGACCAGGCGGTATTCGCTGGCACTCAGTGCGTTGAAGTCAGCTTGCCGCAGGCGCTGCAGGTCGCTGGCCGTCATGGCGGCGTCGAACTCCACCGGGGTCTCGGCGGGTCGGGGCGTCTGGGTGCCGAAGGCACGCTGTGGCGTCAAGGCCTCACGCACACGGGGGCGGCGCCGGGAAGGCTCGGCCCGGCCTTCGGCACTGGGCAGCATCTGCGCCAGCAGCTTGTGCGCCACCTCGGGATCACGGAAGTAGGCGTCGAACAGTTCCCGGAAGACGGCGCGATCCTGCTCGCGCGAGACCAGCACCGCCTCGAGCGCGGCACCCAGGTCCGGCTTGTGGGCGACGCCCACCCACTGCGCGGCCTCGCAGGCCAGCGCGATGCGCGCGCCGTCGAGATGCACGCCGGCGCGCCGCAGCGCCCGGCCAAAACCGACGATGTTCTCCGGCAGCTTGCCACGACGGGCGTCACCGAGCAGCATCGCGGTGCTCCATTGGGCTGGGGATCATCGCCTCGCGCACCATGTCGCCAACCTTTCAGGCGGCCTGCGGCGCCAGCAGCTCCCGCGCCAAGTCCGGCGTAAGCGCCGCCACGTCCTCGCGCTGCTTGAATAGCACGCCGGCGGTGTCGCTCACGACCTCCGGGTCCAGCGCGAGCGTGTCCAGGGCCACCAGGGCCCGCGCCCATTCCACGCTCTCGGCCAAGCCCGGCGCGCGCTGAAAAGCACTGGCGTACGGTTGTTCACGCAGACGCCCCACGAACGCCGCGATCTGCGCCGACAACCCAGCGCCGGCCTCGGGCACCTGCGCACGCACGATGGCTAGCTCGCGCTCACGCTCGGGATAGTCCAGCCAGTGGTAGAGGCAGCGGCGCTTGACGGCATCGTTGAGTTCACGCGTGCGGTTGCTGGTCAGCACCGTCACGGGCGCAACGGCGGCCCGCACCGTGCCGAGCTCGGGAATGCTGACTTGGTATTCGCCGAGGTACTCCAACAGAAAGGCCTCGAAGGGCTCATCGGCGCGGTCCACCTCGTCGATGAGCAGCACCGCGCCGGGCGGCGACGCCTGCAGCGCCTGCAGCAGCGGGCGGCGGATCAGATAACGCTCCTGGTAGACCTCCTGCTCGATCCGTTCCGCGTCCAGATGGGCGGTCTCTGCCGCGCGCAGGTGCAGGAGCTGGGCGGCATAGTTCCATTCATACAGCGCCTCACGCAGCTCCAGTCCGTCGTAACACTGCAGGCGCAGCAGAGGTCGGCCCAGGGCGACGGCCAGGGCCTTGGCCAATTCCGTCTTGCCCACGCCGGGCTCACCTTCCAGCAGCAGCGGACGCTGCAGGCGCAAGGCCAGGAAGACTGCCGCGGCCAGTCGACGGTCGGCAAAATAGCCGCTGCCCTGAAGACCCGCAAGCACCGCGTCGATCGACGCGTAGGGGGCAGGTACCGAAGCCGTCATCGCCCACCCCGTCCCCATCCGTCCGGCGCGGTCGAATTGCCGCAGCCTCGGTCAGGGCGGCAACGCCAGATCGGATCCTTGGGCATCAACGCACACGCACCGCGGGGCCGGTCTAGACCAGCGCCTGGGTCACCGCGCGCTGGGCCAGCACGCCGATCAGATGAGCGCGGTACGCCGCCGAACCGTGGAGGTCCCCACTCAGTTCGCCCGCATCGATCGCCACCTTGGCGGCAGCTTCGGGCGTGAAGCTCTTGCCCAGAGCCGCCTCCAGTCCGGCGTGACGGAACACACCGTTGCCGCCCCCGGTGATGGCCACGCGCACGCCGGCGTCAGTCTGCGCGACGAACACGCCGATCAGGGCGAAGCGCGAGGCAGGCTGCTTGAACTTCATGTAGGCCGCACGCTTCGGAACGGGGAAACGGATGGCGGTGATGATCTCGCCCTCGCCCAGCGCCGTCGCGAACAGCCCCTGGAAGAAGGCGTCGGCCGCGATCTGGCGTTTCGTGGTCTGCACGGTCGCACCCAGCGCGAGCACGGCGGCGGGGTAATCGGCGGCCGGGTCGTTGTTGGCCACCGAGCCCCCCAATGTGCCCAGGGCACGCACCTGTTTGTCGCCGATGTGCGCGGCCAGGTCAGCCAGCGCGGAAATCGCAGATCGGACCTCTGTGCTTTCCGCAACCTCGGCGTGGCGGGTCATCGCGCCGATCACCACAGCTTGACCGTCCTTGCGGATGCCGGCCAGTTCACGCACGGCGCCCAGATCGGCCAGGCGGCCTGGATCGGACAGGCGCAACCTCATCGAGGGCAGCAAGGTCTGGCCACCGGCCAGCAGCTTGGCACCCGAGGCGGCGAGCCGACCAGCGTCGGCCAGCGAGCCGGGGCGTTCGAAGGTGAATGCGTACATGGCAAGCTCCTTACTTGGCGGACTGGATGGCGTCCCACACGCGCGCGGGCGAAGCAGGCATGTCGAAGTCTTTCACGCCCAGCGGGCGCAAGGCGTCCAGCACGGCGTTGATCACCGCCGGCGGCGAGCCGATGGCACCGGCTTCGCCGCAGCCCTTGGTGCCCAGCGGATTGTGGGTGCACGGCGTGCAAATGGTGTCGAGCTGGAAGGTCGGGAAATCATCGGCGCGTGGCATGGCGTAGTCCATGAAGCTGCCGGTGAGCAGCTGGCCCGTCTGCCGGTCGTAGACGCAGTTTTCCAACAGCGCCTGGCCGATGCCCTGCACCAGACCGCCGTGGACCTGGCCCTCGACGATCATGGGGTTGATGATGGTGCCGAAATCGTCCACCGCCGTGAAGCGGTCCACCCGCACCGCGCCCGTGGCCGGGTCCACTTCGACCTCGCAGATGTAGGTGCCAGCCGGAAAGGTGAAGTTGGTTGGGTCGTAGAAGGCGGTTTCGTTGAGGCCAGGCTCCAACTTGTCGAGCGGGTAGTTGTGGGGCACGTAAGCGGTCAACGCGACCTGACCGAAGGGGATTTTCTTGTCCGTGCCCTTGACCTTGAATTCACCACCGCTGAACTCGATGTCGGCGTCGCTGGCCTCCATCAGATGGGCCGCGATCTTTTTCGCCTTGGTCTCGATCTTGTCCAAGGCTTTCATGATGGCCGCGCCGCCCACGCTGATGGACCGCGAGCCATAGGTGCCCATGCCGAAGGGCACCCGGCCCGTGTCGCCATGCACCACGTCCACGTTCTCCACGGGGATGCCCAGGCGCGCCGCGACCACCTGGGCGAAGGTGGTTTCATGGCCCTGTCCGTGACTGTGCGAGCCAGTGAACACCGTCACACTGCCGGTCGGGTGCACGCGGATCTCGCCGCACTCGAACAAGCCGGCGCGCGCGCCCAGGGCACCTGCGATGTTGGACGGCGCGATGCCGCAAGCCTCGATGTACGATGAGTAACCCATGCCACGCTTCAAGCCTTTGGCTTCACTGGCCTTCACGCGCGCCGCGTAGCCAGCCACATCGGCCAGCTTCTGGGCTTTGTCCATGGCCGCGCGGTAGTCACCCACGTCGTACTGCAGGGCCACCGGCGTCTGGTAGGGAAACTGGGTGATGAAGTTGCGGCGGCGGATTTCATCCTGCCCCAGACCCAGCTCCCAGCCGCAGCGGCTCACCAGGCGCTCGAGCAGGTAGGTGGCTTCGGGTCGACCCGCGCCCCGGTAAGCATCCACTGGCGCGGTGTTGGTGAACCAGGCGTCGACCTCCACGTAGATCTGTGGCGTCGTGTACTGCCCGGCCAGCAGGGTGGCATAAAGGATGGTCGGCACCGCCGTGGAGAACGTCGACAGGTAGGCCCCCAGGTTGGCGTCAGTTTGCACGCGCAGGGCAAGGAACTTGCCATCCTTGTCCATGGCCATCTCGGCGTGGCTGACATGGTCACGTCCGTGCGCATCGGACAGAAAGGCTTCGGCACGCTCGGCAGTCCACTTGATGCTGCGGTTGAGCTGCCGCGCGGCCCAGGTCAAGGCGACGTCCTCGGCGTAGAGGAAGATCTTGGAGCCGAATCCTCCACCCACGTCGGGCGCGATCACGCGCACCTTGTGCTCGGGCAGACCGAGCACGAAGGCCGTCATCAGCAGCCGTTCGACGTGCGGGTTCTGATTGGCGACGTACAAGGTGTACTCATCGGTCGCCCGGTTGTAGCTGCCGATGGCCGCGCGCGGTTCCATCGCGTTGGGAATCAGGCGGTTGTTCACCAGATCGAGGCGGGTCACATGCGCGGCCTTGGCGAATACCGAGTCCACCGCTGCTTTGTCGCCGATGGCCCATTTGTAGCAATGGTTGTCGGGTGCGATGTCGTGCAGCGCGGGCCCCCGCTTCGCGTCGCCGACCGCGACCACGGCATCCAACACGTCATAGTCGACTTCCACGACCTCGGCCGCGTCACGCGCCTGCTGCAGCGTCTCGGCCACCACCATGGCCACGTGGTCACCCACGTAACGCACCTTGCCCTGCGCCAGCACGGGATGCGGCGGCTCCTTCATCGGCGTGCCATCGGTGCTGGTGATCAGCCAGCCGCAGGGCAGGCCGTTCATCTTGCCTTCGATGTCCTTGCCGGCGTACACCTTCAGGACACCGGGCATGGCTTCGGCTTTGCGCACGTCCACGGACTTGACGCGCGCATGGGCGTGCGGCGAACGCACGAAGACGGCCTGCGCCTGGTGCGCGAGGTTCACATCGTCGGTGTACTGCCCCGCGCCGGTCAGGAAGCGGTAGTCCTCCTTGCGGCGGACGGCCTCGCCGATGTGCGGCAGCTTGGCAAAGTCGGTGGCACCCATGATGTTGTCTCCTCAGTGTTCAAGCAGTTTCGGTTCATGCGCCCATCGCCGTCCGTCCGTGTTGCACGGCCTTGACGATGTTCTGGTAACCGGTGCAGCGACAGAGGTTGCCTTCAAGCAGTTCACGGATCTCGGCCTCGCCAGCCTTCGGGTGGTGGCGACAGAGGTCCACCGCGCTCATGACCATGCCCGGCGTGCAGAAGCCGCATTGCAGGCCGTGGCATTCCTTGAAGGCGGCCTGCATGGGGTGCAGCGTGCCGTCGGGTTTCGCCAGGCCCTCGATGGTGGTGATGTCCGCGCCTTCGTGCTGCGCGGCCAGGGTGTTGCAGGACTTGATGGCCCGGCCATTGACGATCACGGTGCAGGCGCCGCACTGCGCCGTGTCGCAGCCAACATGGGTGCCGGTCAGACGCAGTTGCTCGCGCAAGGCATGCACAAGCAAGGTGTTGGGAGGAACGTCAACGTTCGCGAGCATGCCGTTGACTTTGAACTTCACTTGCATGGTCTGTCTCCTTCCACGTGCGTCATGGAGCGCGCCCATTGTTCAGTTCATCGGTGCCCGAGCGGTTCTAGGCGAAACCCTAGGATACGATGCCCGCCATGCGCGAACTGCTACTCATCAACCCCAACACAACGACCGAAATCACCGAAACCCTAGCCGCGCTGGTGCGCGCGTCCAGTCCCTCGGACGTGAACGTGCACGCCGTCACGGCGACCTTCGGCGCGCCCTACATCGCTGACGAAGCGGGGTATGCCGTGGCCGGACATGCCACGCTGCAGGCCTGGCGACGGGCCAGCGCGGAACGCAGTGCGCCGTTCGACGGCGTGATCGTCGGCTGCTTCGGCGACCCGGGGCTCTTCGCCCTGCGCGAGACCGCGAGCTGCCCGGTCACGGGACTGGCGGAAGCCGCGCTCCTGGAGGCGGTTCAGGTCATGGATGCGTCAAGCCAAACCAGCGGGTCAGGTCGATCCGCCATCGTGACGGGTGGCGCGGCCTGGGGTCCCATGCTGCGCAAACTGTTGCCCGCCTTGAGCGGCGGCCAGCGCGTGAGCGCCATCGAGACCGTGCCACTCAGCGGCGCCCAGTTGCGCGCCGACCCGGTGGCGGCGCATGCCCTGCTGGTGGAGGCTTGTCGCAAGGTGCGGGCCGAACTTGGGGTGGACGCCATCGTCCTCGGCGGCGCCGGCCTGGGCGGTCTGGCGGCCGTGCTGCAAGATCAGGTCGACGTGCCGCTGATCGACAGTGTGCGGGCCGCCGCGCGCCAGATCTGGTCCGCCCCCCGCTCGGCCAGCCTGGGTTGTCCGCACTGGCTGTGACGGGCTGCGGAGCGTGACAGAACCCGGTGCAGGTCTCAGCCCGGCGCGACACCGCTCGGGGCCGAGCCAGACCCGCTAGGCGTCCAGGTGTCCTGGAGAGAGGGCACGCAGACCTCCTCGCCGATCACGATCTCATGGCCCCTCAGGTGCGCTCCAAGAAAATCCAGAAAGCGCCTGACGGCGGGATTCAAGCCGCGCCGTGAGGGAAAGACGGCGTGGACGATGCCGGCCTGCGGCGCCCAACCGGGCAAGACTTCCACCAGACGGCCATCGGCCAGGGCCGTGTGGCACAGGTAGTCCGGCAGGGCCGTCATGCCGATGCCGCGTTGCACGGCGTGCTGCAGCGTCACCAGATCGTCCGCCACGTAACGCGGCTGGTGGTTCAGCAAGTGCTCCGATCTTTTCCCACTGAGTTCAGGGCCGAGCAGACGCAGCGTAGAGCGACCTTCCACGGCGGACATGGCCACCGTGTCCAGGTTGGCCAGGTCTTGCACCGTCCGTGGCTGACCCTGCCGGACCAGCAGGTCCGGTGCAGCCACCAGCATTGAGCGGCTTTCTCCGAGGTGCTTGACCACCAGGCTGCCGCTGTCGTCCAGCGAGACACGCACGCGCAAGGCCACGTCCACGCCCTCCTCAACCAGGTCCACAACGCGATTGCTCACGCGCATCTCCACGCGCACCTGAGGGTACTGGGCCATGAAATGCGGAACCAGATGGCCCACCGTGGTCTGAGCCAGCGTGATGGGACAGGCCACGCGGATGACGCCGCGCGGCTCCACCTGCACAGCCGTCAAGGCATCGTGGGCCGCCTGCGCCTCATCCCGGACAGCGGCGCAGTGGCGTAGGTAGATCTCACCGGCTTGCGTCAGCGACAACTTGCGCGTGGTGCGCTGCAAGAGGCGCACACCCAGCCGCAGCTCTAGTTCGGCGATCCGGCGTGACAGACGCGACTTGGGAATACCGAGCACCCGGCCCGCGGCCGCGAATCCGCCGCGCTCAACCACCTCGGCGAAATAAAGCATGTCGTTCAGATCCTGCATGGGCAGCCTTCTTTGGTTCAACAGACCTTCAGTTTCTCGATTTCAACCCCTTTATTGTCCCAAATTCAGGACGATAAATCGCAATTTTGGCTTCTTATCAATTATTCATCACGCCAGCAGAATACAGGGCGTCAATTCCCTCATTCCACCCCGTTGTCTCTTTTTGCAAGGAATCCATCATGAAACTGCTGCATGTTGACTCCGCCATCACTGGCGCCAACTCCGTCTCCCGCCAACTGACCCAGGCCATCGCCGCCGAATGGAAGGCTGCCAACCCCGGCGCCACGGTGGATTACCTCGACCTGGCCATCAACGCCCCCGGCCACCTGGACGGCCAGGTGCTGAGCGGCGGCTTCAAGGACGAAGTCTCCGAACGCCTGGTCAGCCAGTTCCTGGCTGCGGACGTGATCGTCGTCGGCGCGCCGCTGTACAACTTCTCCATCCCCGGCCAACTCAAGGCCTGGATCGACCGCCTGGCGCAGGCCGGCCGCACCTTCCGCTACACCGAGAAGGGCCCTGAAGGCCTGGCCCAGGGCAAGACGGTCATCGTGGCCTCCAGCCGCGGTGGTTACTATTCCAACAGCGAAATGGGCCGCGCCCTGGAACACCAGGAGAGCTACCTGCAAGCCGTGTTCGGCTTCTTCGGCATCACCGACGTGCGTTTCGTGCGCGCAGAAGGCGTGAACATGGGCGCCGAAGCCAAGGCCAAGGCCATCTCCGAAGCGCAGGCCAGCATCAAGCCCACGCTGGCGGCCAACCAGGCTCAGGCGAAGCAAGCCGCCTGATATGCGACCTGCCCTTTTGGGGCGGGTTCCAGTAAGAAAAGAAGGCTACCGCGAGGTGGCCTTTTTCGCGTCCATTCACGCAAGGCGTGGCTCGGCATCGCAGGCCCAGAAGACGACACGGCGACAATGCCAGACATGAGCTTTGCTTTTCTTTCCCACACCTCGTTTCTCAAGGCGGCGCCCGCCGACGCCAGTACGCCTTACGCGGTCGCCGGGATTGCCTGGGATGGCGCGGTAACCAATCGTCCCGGCGCGCGCTTCGGCCCGCGCGCCATCCGCGAAGCCAGCCACATGCTGTGCGATGCGATCCACCCCCATTTCGACGTCACACCCCTGGGCCTGCTGGGTGATGCGGGCGATCTGCCCTTGCCCAACACCAGCCTGACGGGCATGCGCGCCGCGATGATGCCCCTGGTCGCCCCCCTGCTGCGCATGCATCACATGTGCTGGCTGGGCGGAGACCATTCCATCACGCTGCCTCTGCTGCGCGCCTACCGCGAATGGCTGGGCCGCCCATTGGCAGTGATCCATTTCGACGCGCATTGCGACACCTGGCAAGACCACTTTGGGGAGCCGAGCGGCCACGGCACCTGGGTATACGAGGCAATCCAGGAAGGATTGGTCATCCCGGAGTGCTTTACACAAATCGGTATCCGCTCCTCCGGGGAGCGTGCCGCGCGCGAATACGTGCGTACGCAGGGCGGGCAGATCTACACGGGTCGTGCTCTACGTGGGCTGGAAAGTCCGGCCCAGCTCACGCCGCTGCTGTCGGCCATCCGAGAGCGCTTGCAACAACATGGTCATCCGCCGCTGTATCTGACACTGGACATCGACTGCCTAGACCCGGCCTACGCGCCAGGCACAGGCACACCCGAACCTGGTGGCATGAGCAGCAACCAGGTGCTGAGTATCCTGGAGGAATTGGCCGACCTTCCTTTCGTGGGCATGGACTGCGTGGAAGTCGCTCCGCCCTACGACCACGCAGAACTGAGCAGTCAAGCCGCCGCCGCCTTTGTCTGGACCTATCTGTGCGGGCGCATCGCCCACGAGGGAAGTGCAAAAATACAACCCCGTTGAATTGCCCGGCCACCCTGCATCGGCCCCTGTGCCCCGGGCAATCCTGGCCGACCGGCGGAATCCGACCCCCGTCCAATGACGGCTTCAAAAAAGCATAGGGGCTATCCGTATGGGGTATCAAATCCGTGGCTAGACCAGCCTATGCCGCGCTCGGCACCTGCGGGTATGCTCAAAGCCAGCGCTAATCCGGAGACACGCGAAGCTCTCTTGAGAAACACCGGATCACAAAAATAGTGAACTGAATCAGTCGCGGAAAAAACCTTCAATTAAGGCAAAAAACGGCTCATCAATCCTGATGAATTCGGATGACTGGGGTTTTTCTTCCGCGCTGTTGCGAAAAATTTCGCATACAGATACTCTATCGATAACAGATATGCCAATCTGTTTTATAAACTGAATACTCAAAAAACTGGCCCACAGTTTTCGCAGGTCGTTCGTTGGTGTCCGCCACGTATCTGTCATCAGGTACGTGACTTCATTGCGCGCAGGGAAAGGAGCGTCACACCATGGACAGAAGCGAAAAGAACATGGAAGAGAAACTGGAGCCTGGCAAGGTCTATCGCCGAGAGGATCTTGTCTGTGATCTGGTCTTCACGGATCACCGAATTCGCCAGCTCGTTGCACAAGGCTCACTGGAAAAAATCACCCAGGGCCTCTACCACTACCGAGGGCCTTCCCCTCGAAGCTACTCCCCGTTGACCAGCAAGTCGCTGCTCGAAGGATTCCTGGGCATTGATGATTTCCTCCTGCTACCTTGGCAGGAATATCTTTCCCTGGGGCTGGTCCTCACGCCCAAGTTCGACATGCATTTGGTCTACAACCGCAAGCGCCATGGCATCTTCCGCCTGGGCGAAGTGACCTTCGACGTTCGCCGTCGCTCGCGCTACCCCGCGCAGATCAGACCGGAGTTTTTGCTGGTGGATCTACTGAATAACACCGACTTCTTCACCGAAGACACCAGTCGGATTCAACGTGACGTCAGGACATTGATCCATAAATTTGACGCGGGCGCCCTGTTGAAGATGGCCCAAGACTACGGTAAGGTGTCCACCTACAAGTACATCAGTTCCTGGTTGACGGAAATGCAGACCATGATGTCGGTGCGCTCATTCAAAAGCGATGAGCTGAGCGCCGCGTTCTTCGGCAATTTTCACAAGAACGCGGAACAGCCCACCCATGACTGAGCCTGCGCAGGGCGACCATGCCACAAGCGTTATCCGCGCCGGGCATGGTGAAGGGTGCAACAGAAAAGACGCCCATCAACCTTGAAATGCCGCGGCAATGCGCTCGGCGCACAACCGGGCCTGCACCGCGTCGCGCGCCTCGACCATCACGCGCAGCAGTGGCTCGGTGCCGCTTGCGCGGATGAGCACACGACCTGTTTCGCCCAGTTCAAGTTCGACGGCGCGCTGAGTCGCCAGCAAGCCGGCATGGGTCTTCCACGTCGTCTTCCATTGCGGCATGCGGTTCGGATCCATGCGGACGTTGATGAGTGTCTGCGGGAACAGGCTCACATCCGCCAACAACTCTGACAACTGCTTGCCGCGCGCGCACGCCTGCAGCACTTGCAAGGCGCTGACCAAGCCATCTCCTGTGGTCTGCTTATCGAGCGCCAGCAGGTGGCCCGAGCCCTCGCCCCCAGCAACCACCCACGTGCAATCAGCTCCTCCAGAACGTACCGGTCACCCACCTTGGCACGCACGAACTGCAGGCCACGCTTCTTGAGCGCGAGCTCCACCGCCATATTCGTCATCAGCGTGCCCACCACGCCAGGCACCTGCTCCCCCTGGCTCAGGCGTTCGTTGACCATCAGGTACAGCAGCTCATCGCCGTTGTAGAGACGCCCTTGCCCGTCCACCATCAGCAGGCGGTCTGCATCGCCATCGAAGGCGACACCGTAGTGAGCGCCCTGCGCCTGGACAGCCGCGACCAGTGCTTCCGGATGCGTTGCTCCGACGCCCTGGTTGATGTTCAACCCATCTGGGTTGCCGCCGATGGTAATGACCTCCGCACCCAACTCATGGAACACCTTGGGCGCGACTTGGTAGGCCGCGCCATGCGCCGAATCCACCACAATCTTGACGCCCTTGAGCGTGAGATCACTCGCGAAGGTGCTTTTGCAGAACTCGATGTACCGTCCGGCCGCATCTTCCAGGCGACGCGCACGCCCCAGACGGGAGGATTCGACCCAATGCGGCGGTTCTTCCAGGGCGGCTTCGACCTCGGCCTCCCACTCGTCGGGCAGCTTGGCGCCTGCGGCGCTGAAGAACTTGATGCCGTTGTCCGGATACGGGTTGTGGCTGGCGCTGATGACCACGCCCAGGCTCGCGCGCTGCGCGCGGGTCAGGTAGGCGACGCCAGGGGTCGGCAAAGGGCCCAGCAAGAGCACGTCCACGCCGGCGGAATTGAAACCAGATTCCAACGCGCTCTCGAGCATGTAGCCGGAAATGCGCGTGTCCTTGCCGATCAGCACCAGTGGGCGCGTGTCAGCGTCAGACTCGTGGCGCTTGAGCACCCGACCTACCGCATGGGCAAGGCGCAAGACAAAATCCGGCGTGATCGGTTCCTGGCCCACGGTGCCACGAATGCCATCGGTGCCGAAGTACTTTCTACTGCTCATTGTTTTCCTTTTTTTCCTGGGCGCGCGTGACCTCCAGAACCTGCAGGGCCTGGATCGTCTCTCGCACATCGTGCACGCGCACAATCGCCGCGCCACGCTCCACGGCCAGCAAGGCTGCGGCCACACTGGGAACCATGCGCTCTGCCGCCTCCGCCAAGCCCGTCACCGCCCCCAGCGAGGACTTGCGGGACCAGCCCGCGAGCAAAGGATAGCCGAGGTCAAGCAGCTCGTTTTGTCGGGCCAGCAGGGCAAAGTTCTGCGCCACAGTTTTTCCGAACCCGATCCCGGCGTCCAGCACAATGCGCTCGGGCGCGACACCGCGCGCACGCAGACTCCGGGCGGACTCCGCCAGGAATCCATGCACCTGAGGAACCACGTCACCCTCCATGGGCACGGTCTGCATGGTCTGGGGATCACGGTGCATGTGCATGAGACAGACCCCACAAGCAGGGTGCCGTGCCATCAGTTCCTCTGCCCCCTGCTGACGCAAGGCCCAGATGTCGTTGAGGATGTCCACCCCGAGATCCAGCGCCACCCGCATCACCTCGGGTTTGTAGCTGTCGATCGAAACCGGAACCCCCAGCGTGAGCGCCCCATGAAGCACAGGCAGCACGCGCGCCAGCTCTTCTTCCAGCGAGACAGGCGGGCTACCGGGTCGGGTCGACTCACCGCCGATGTCGAGAATATGTGCGCCATCCTTCAAGAGACGCTCGCAGTGCAGAAGTGCCGCGTTCGCCTTCGCATGACGCCCCCCGTCCGAGAAGGAGTCGGGCGTGACATTGACGATGCCCATGATCTGCGGAGTCGACAGATCGATGCGATATCGGGTGGTTTGCCAGAACATGAAGATCAAATAAACAAACGGGGCAGGAACCTGGGTTCCCTGCCCCGTCTGTGATTATCGCCTTTGCTGTCAGCGATCCATCATCGCCAAACAGCCCCGCGCCAGAACAGGCGCTTCATGGCAACACCTTCGTCGGCGGCGTCACATCGCCATGCCTGACTCAAGCAGCCGTGGGGGCGTGCTGAGTGCCTACTGCGGCACCACCGGCATCGCCGCCGTCGGACTTGGTCGCGTCCTTGGTCTTGGGGGTCCAGTCCTTGGGAGGATTCGGCTCCTTGCCAGCCATGATGTCGTTGATCTGGTCCATGTCGATGGTTTCCCAATCGAGCAAGGCCTTGGCCATCACGTGCATCTTGTCGGCGTTGTCCTCGATCAGCTTGCGCGCCAGCTTGTACTGCTCGTCAATGATGCGGCGCACTTCCGCATCCACCTTCTGCATGGTCTGCTCGCTGATGTTGGTCGTCTTGGTGACTGAACGCCCCAGAAAGACCTCCCCTTCGTTCTCTGCATAGACCATCGGTCCCAGCGCATCGCTCATTCCGTAGCGCATCACCATGTCGCGAGCCAGATGCGTCGCGCGTTCGAAGTCATTGCTGGCGCCCGTAGTCATCTGGTGCATGAAGACCTCTTCCGCGATGCGCCCCCGAACAGCATGCTGATCTGGTTCAGCATGTATTCACGGTCATAGCTGTAGCGATCCTTCTCGGGCAGGCTCATCGTGACACCCAGGGCACGGCCGCGCGGGATGATGGTCACCTTGTGCACGGGATCGCACTTGGGCAGCAGCTTGCCAATCAGGGCGTGGCCACTTTCATGGTAGGCCGTGTTCTTGCGCTCATCCTCAGGCATGACCATGCTCTTGCGCTCGGGGCCCATCAGAATCTTGTCCTTGGCCTTCTCGAAGTCCTGCATTTCCACGTTGCGCGCGTTGCGGCGCGCCGCCATCAGCGCAGCTTCGTTGCAGAGGTTGGCGAGATCGGCACCGCTCATGCCCGGAGTACCCCGGGCGATGATGGCCGGCGCCACGTCCTGGCTGATCGGAATCTTGCGCATGTGGACGTTCAGGATCTGCTCACGCCCGCGGATGTCGGGCAGCGTCACATAGACTTGGCGGTCGAAACGGCCGGGACGCAGCAGGGCGGAATCCAGGATGTCCGGGCGGTTGGTCGCGGCGACCACGATGACGCCGAGATTGGTCTCGAAACCATCCATCTCCACCAGCATCTGGTTCAGCGTCTGTTCGCGCTCGTCATTGCCGCCACCCAGGCCCGCGCCGCGCTGACGCCCCACGGCGTCGATTTCGTCGATGAAGATGATGCAGGGCGCGTTCTTCTTGGCATTCTCGAACATGTCGCGCACCCGGGCCGCGCCCACACCCACGAACATTTCGACGAAGTCCGAACCCGAGATGCTGAAGAATGGGACCTTGGCCTCGCCCGCGATGCCCTTGGCGAGCAGCGTCTTGCCCGTGCCCGGAGGGCCCACGAGCAACAAACCACGCGGGATGCGCCCACCCAGCTTCTGGAACTTCTGCGGGTCCTTCAGGAAGTCCACCACTTCGGTCACTTCCTCCTTGGCTTCGTCGCAACCGGCCACGTCGGCGAAAGTCACCTGATTGTTGCTCTCGTCCAGCATGCGCGCCTTGCTCTTGCCAAAGCTGAAGGCGCCGCCCTTGCCGCCACCCTGCATCTGGCGCATGAAATAGATCCAGACGCCAATCAACAACAGCATCGGCCCCCAGCTCACGAGCAGGGTCATCAGCAGCGAGCCTTCTTCGCGCGGCTTGACATCGAACTTCACGTCGTTGTTGATGAGGTCGCCAATCAGCCCACGGTCCAGGTAGGTGGCCGTGGTGCGGACCTTGCGGTCGTCCGTCGTGGTGGCAAGAATTTCGGTGCCGCTTGGCCCCTCTTGGATGATGGCACTCTTGATGCGGTTGCCGCGCACCTCCTCCAGGAAATCGGAGTAGCCCATGGAGGCGGCTGAGCCAGAACCGCGAGAGTCAAACTGCTTGAACACGGTGAAAAGCACCAGTGCCACCACCAGCCAGACAGCAAGTTTGGAAAACCATTGATTGTTCAAGTGCGACTCCTGAAAGGGATATCCTGCGCGGACTTAGTTTGGATTCATTTTAGGGCTTTCAAGCCATCGCCCGATAGTCAATGACAGCGACGGCCATTGACGGCACAGGGGCTTCATTTCCCTACGCTCCGGGTGGCTTGCACGCAAACCCTGTTTTTGCGGTGCTTTCGAGGCATTCACCCCGATTTCAAGCCCGTACCGACCAGAAACGTCTCCGACGACTTGTCACGCGAAGCCTTGGGCTTGAGCGGCTTCACGGTTTTGAAGTTGTTTTTGAACAAAGCGAGCAACTCGTTGTAGCCGCCGCCGTGGAACACCTTGGCAACCAGGCTTCCCGCAGGCTTGAGGTGCCCGCGGCAGAAATCGATGGCCAGCGTCACCAACTCCTCCACTCGGGCGGTATCCACCGAGGCCACGCCGGACAGATTGGGCGCCATGTCGGACACCACCAAGTCCGCAGGACGCCCTTGCATCAGGGCCTCCAGTTGCGCCAACACCTCGGCCTCCCGGAAATCACCCTGGATGAACTGCACGCCTTCGATCGGCTCCATGGGCAACAGATCCAGGCCAATCACGCTGCCATTCAGTTCCCCCACCGCCGCGCCCTGGGGGGCCAGGCGACGTCGCAGGTACTGACTCCACGCCCCCGGTGCGCAGCCCAGGTCGACAATGACCTGGCCAGGCTTCACCAGGCGCAGGCTTTCATCAATTTCCTTGAGCTTGTAAGCCGCGCGCGCGCGGTAGCCCTCCTTTTGCGCGAGCTTGACGTAGGGGTCGTTCACGTGGTCGTTGAGCCACGCTTTGTTGACCTTTTTGCTCTTGGTCTGTACTTTCATATCCAGGGGATAATAGCCTCATGCCAGTCATTCAACTCACCGTCGCCCAACGCAAGGAATATCGGGCCGAAGCCCACCACCTGGACCCCGTGGTCATGGTCGGTGGCGATGGCCTGACGCCTGCGGTCAAAAAGGAAACCGACGCCGCGCTCAAGGCCCACGGCCTGATCAAGGTCCGGGTCTTCTCCGACGACCGCGCCGAACGTGAAGCCATGCTGGCCGCCCTAGCCGAAGAATTGGACGCGGCGCCGATCCAGCACATCGGCAAGCTGCTGGTGCTCTGGCGCCCAATGCCGGAGAAAGAGCGGGCTGTCGACGAGGACCGCCGACCGGGTCCGCGCGATGTCAAGGTGCTCAAGTTCAGCAAGAAGGGCGGACAGCGTCCTGAAGTGAAGGTGCTGCGCGTACTCGGCAACCAACGCCTGACCCCGGGCGGCAAGATCAAGCGGGCCAAGAAGCCTCGCCCCGCCAGCGTCAAGAAGCGCAGTCAAGCCTGAGCAAGCGCAGTCCCGTTCCTCAAGCTCAGCTCAGCTGCAGGGCAAGGGTGGCCTGTGTCAGGCCTACAGTCTCAGTCCCGATGTGATGCTGCCGTCTGGCTCAGGCGCCAGAACGTCCAGCCCGCGCACAACCATTGCAGGAAATAAAACGCACTGCCCAGGCGATGCCAAAGCACCAGGTTCTCGCGTGCGACGATCCGTGGCGCAACGACGATTTCGACCAGCAACGCCAGCATCAGACCCGCCAGGACGGGCAGACGCGCCGAGTCCACAAGTGACTGCGGTGCAGACGCGCCGTCATCGCGTCGCGGGCGTGAAGCCAAGAGCAGAAGGAGTGTGCAGGCCACGGACACCCAGGTTTGCGCCGTGAACAGGTGGGCCGCCATCCGTCCCGCGATCGCCGGCGTCTCCAGGTGCACGAACAGCAGGGGCACGACCAGGAAACCAATGGTGGTCAAGCTGCCCCACCACAAAGCAGCCGCCCAGGCCGGAAGGGATGACAGAAGACGTTGCATGAGGGTCGAGTCCGATCGGGTGGATGGTTCAGCGGTAGGAAACTGTCACGATCTCGTAGCGCTTCACTCCACCGGGGGCCTGGACTTCCGCCGTGTCCCCCTCCTCCTTGCCGATCAGCGCGCGCGCGATCGGGCTGCTGACGTTGATCAGCCCCTGCTTCAGATCGGCCTCGTCCTCGCCCACGATCTGGTAGGTCATGCTGTCTCCCGTGGCTTCGTCCTCGAGTTCCACGGTGGCGCCGAAAACGACCTTGCCACCGGCATCCACTCCCGCGGGGTCGATGACCTGCGCAGCCGAAAGCTTGCCCTCGATCTCCTGGATACGGCCTTCAATGAAGCCCTGCCTGTCCTTGGCAGCCTCGTACTCGGCGTTCTCGCTCAAGTCGCCCTGGGCACGGGCCTCGGCAATCGCGTTGATGACGGCGGGGCGGTCGACGGTCTTCAGGCGGTGCAATTCGGTCTTGAGCTTTTCCGCGCCGCGCAGGGTGATCGGAATGGTGGCCACGTCATACTCCGTTTTCATCAAGAAAAAAGCAAACCGCCGGGCGTTGCCGCTCGGCGGTCTCGAAACGGAATTATGCCGTGAATGGCAGCGGACACAAGCCCGGCAAAGGCTCGCCCGTGACGATGGTCGTCCTCAATCGCGCCCCGCTTCCATCATCTTGGTGGCCAGGCGCTCAGGGGCCGTGAAGCACAACTCATGACTCCCCTCGCACTCAACCAGGCGGAACAGGCCCAGGCGCTCCGACAGACGCGGATGCCAGGGCAGGCTGTGAGGCATGGCGATGTCTTGCCGACCATTGAGATAACTCTTGCCCATCGGCAACGCCGCCAGCGGACTGCGCAGCGTGATCGGCTCGGTGAACGTGCGGTAGGGGTGGGGATTGAGCTGGGCATAACTGCGCTCGGCCAGCGTCGCGTCGGCATCGTTGATGAAGGCCTCCCGCCAGACGGGATACGGCAGACGCACCGCGCCCCCGCTCTCGGCGGCGATGCCGTCAAACAAGGTGCGGTAATGCGGCGGTGTGAGGTCGTTGAGGCATTCGCCGTCCAATGGGACGAAGGCATTCCAATACACCAGCCGCCGGATGCGTTCGGGCATCAGATCCACGACCTTGCTGATCACCATGCCGCCGTAACTGTGCCCCACCAGGCGGATGTCGCTCAGATTGCGCTGCACGAGGAAGTCCGCCAGTGACTGCGCTGCCTCGCTGAGACCGATGCGTGCGCGGTCATCGCCAGGCCGGTTGCCAGCCAGCGTAGGGCAGTGCACCACATGTCCCTGGGTCCGAATGTGTTGCGCGACCGGCTCCATCAACTCGCCCGTGTGCCAGGCGCCATGAACCAGAACGTAGGTATCCGCCATTGCCATCTCCTCGAAAATGATGATGTGACCGCGATTTGCGACAGCCTGCGCGATCAACCGCGCGCCGGCTCGTAACCGGGGACAAGCTTAGGCGGCCCGAGGTGGCCGCGATGGTCTGCCAGCGCCAAGCAATTGGCTCATGCGTGCCGGGGCGAGGAGTGGATTCAGGAAAAAACGGAGGCGCTCAGAGCACGCCACGGCGCCAGCGCGCCGGCGTCTGGCCGAAGGCCTGTTGGAACTCCCGCGTGAAATGCGAGGCATCCGCGAAGCCGCAGCGCCGGCCGATCTCTCCCACGCCGACCCTGGCCCAGCGCGGCTGTGCCAACCAGGCGCGCGCCTGATCGAGACGCAAGCGGCGCAGGGTCCCGGCAAAACTGACATCTGCCGCCGCGAAACAACGGTGCAAAGTCCGAATCGAAACCCCGAGTGCGATCGCTACGCTCTCGGCCGTCAAGCCGATTTCATCCAGCCGTTGTCGCATCAAGTCACGGGCGCGCGCCAGCAAGGCCGGGCGACCGGACGCGGGAATGTCAGTGGCGAGCGAAGGCTCCAGCGCGGCGGACAGAAGGGCCCCGAGGTGGTCGGAAAGCAACGCTTCGGGATAGCTGCGTGCCAGCAAGGGGTGCTGACCGAGCTGCAGGCACAAGGCGGACAGCACGCGGCCCCAGTTCTGGTCCCGCGCGGCGATGCGCGGCTGTACGCCTTCAGGTTGGCTCAGCCACCGCCCCGCCCAGACGCGGGGAATCTGCACGGACAGACAGCCAACCGCTTCCGGAAAATGCAGCTCATAACGCTGCGCAGAATCAACCAACACCGCATCCCCTGGCCTCAGTTGCACCAATCGGCCGCCCTGGCGCACTTGCCAGGGATGCTGCCACTGCGCGATCAAGTAATAAGGGTGAGATGCACCACGCGCGATGGCGGCGGGCGTGCGGTAGACATCCTGGGTGCTGGAAATGACCTGGTTGAACACCACGTCCGCCAGAGGCACGCTGGTCAACTCACCATCGAACAGGCGCGCGACCCGGGAACTGCAGCCCATTTCGAGAAAAGCCTCGCAGATCGCACCCACCCAGTAGTCCAGCCGCTGACCCTCGGCCACCGTCTCGGTGGTCCAGCGGCGCACGGAAGAATCAGACGAGGCGGCTTGCATACGCCGCACTGTAGAAGAATCAGGGGCGGCCCCATACCCGGAGTAGCCCTGAAACGCCAACTCGCGCATCAGAGGGACGTGCCGTCCGAGGCAACCAGGGCGACCGCGAAGAGCGCCCCGATTTGTCCCGTCCCCTCGCCCCTTTCAGGAGGCCAGCTGTGCGTGCAGTTCCTGCACCGAATACACATCCAGGTTGTCGAGGTATTTCATACCCTCGACCGCGGCTTCCGCGCCCGCGATGGTGGTGTAGGTGGTGACACGCCCCATCAGAGCAGAAGTGCGGATGTGACGTGAATCGACGATGGCGTTGCGGCGCTCTTCCACCGTGTTGATGACCAGGGCGATTTCCTCGTTCTTGATCATGTCCACGATATTCGGCCGCCCTTCCGTCACTTTGTTGATGACCTCGCAACTCAGGCCTGCGGCCTGGATGGCCGCCGCCGTGCCCTTGGTAGCCACCACGGTGAAACCCTGCGCGATCAGGCCGCGAGCGACTTCGACCGCGCGCGGCTTGTCACTGCCCTTGACCGAGATGAAAGCCTTGGCCGCGCCCTGCCCCGGCCTGGGCAGTTTGGTGCCCGCGCCGATCTGACTCTTGACGAAGGCTTCGCCGAAGGTCTTGCCCACGCCCATGACCTCACCGGTGGACTTCATCTCCGGCCCCAGGATCGTGTCCACGCCAGGGAACTTGACGAAGGGGAAGACGGCTTCCTTCACGCTGTAGTACGGCGGCGTGACCTCGGCGCCGATGCCTTGCTGGTCCAGCGTCTGGCCGGCCATGCAGCGCGCGGCCACCTTGGCGAGCTGCACGCCCGTGGCCTTGCTGACGAAAGGCACGGTGCGACTGGCGCGGGGATTGACTTCCAGCACGTAGATCACGTCTTTGCCATCGACTTCCTGGATCGCGAATTGCACGTTCATCAGGCCCACGACCTGCAAGGCATTGGCCATGGCGGAAGTCTGCCGCTTGAGTTCGTCAACCGTGGCCTTGGACAGGTAATACGGCGGCAGGGAACAGGCGGAGTCCCCGCTGTGCACGCCAGCCTGTTCGATGTGCTCCATCACGCCACCGATGTAGGTCCGACCCGACTTGTCGCGCACGCAGTCCACGTCGCATTCGATGGCATCGTTCAGGAAACGGTCCAGCAGCACCGGCGAATCGTTGCTGACCTTGACCGCCTCGCGCATGTAGCGTTCCAGATCGCGCTGTTCGTGGACGATTTCCATGGCACGGCCACCCAGCACATAGCTCGGGCGAACCACCAGCGGATAGCCCAGGGCCTGGGCCTTTTCCAAGGCCTCGGCCTCGGTGCGGGCGGTGGCGTTCGGCGGCTGCAGCAGCTTGAGTTCGTGCAGCAGCTTCTGGAAGCGCTCGCGGTCCTCGGCCGCGTCGATCATGTCCGGGCTGGTGCCGATGATGGGCACGCCATTGGCTTCCAGGCCGAGCGCGAGCTTGAGCGGCGTCTGGCCGCCGTACTGCACGATCACGCCCAGCGGCTTTTCCTTGTCCACGATCTCCAGCACGTCCTCCAGCGTGAGCGGCTCGAAGTAGAGGCGGTCGCTGGTGTCGTAGTCGGTCGAGACCGTCTCCGGGTTGCAATTGACCATGATGGTCTCGTAGCCATCCTCGCGCATCGCGAGCGCCGCATGCACGCAGCAGTAATCGAACTCGATGCCCTGGCCGATGCGATTGGGCCCGCCGCCCAGCACCATGATCTTCTTGTTGTTCGTCGGCTCGGCTTCGCACTCGTCCTCGTAGGTCGAATACATGTAGGCGGTCTTGCTCGCGAACTCCGCCGCGCAGGTGTCCACGCGCTTGTAAACCGGCCGCACGTTGAGCGCGCGGCGCGCCTCACGCACGGCCTGTTCGTTCGTCTTGAGGAGCTTGGCCAGTCGCCGATCGGAGAACCCCTTCTTCTTCAGCTCGCGCAGCGTGGCCGCATCGAGCGCGGCCAAGGCGCCCGCGCCCTTGGCCTCCACCAGTTTGTCGATGTCGAGCTCGATCTTCACGATCTGCTCGATCTGCACCAGGAACCACTTGTCGATTTTGGTGAGGTCATGGACCTCATCCAGCGTGAAACCGGCCGCGAAGGCGTCGCCCACGTACCAGATGCGCTCGGGACCCGGCTCGCCCAGCTCTTTCTCGAGCAGTTCGCGGTCCTTGGTCTTCTCGTTCATGCCGTCCACGCCCACCTCGAGGCCGCGCAAGGCCTTCTGGAAGGACTCCTGGAAGGTACGACCCATGGCCATGACTTCGCCCACCGACTTCATCTGGGTGGTCAGGCGGCTGTCGGCGGTCGGGAATTTCTCGAAGGCGAAGCGCGGAATCTTGGTCACGACATAGTCGATCGAAGGCTCGAAGGACGCGGGCGTCGCGCCGCCCGTGATCTCGTTCTTCAGTTCGTCCAGCGTGTAGCCCACGGCCAGCTTGGCCGCGACCTTGGCGATCGGAAAGCCTGTAGCCTTTGATGCCAAAGCGGATGACCGCGACACGCGCGGGTTCATCTCGATCACGATCATGCGCCCGTCCTCGGGGTTGACCGAGAACTGCACGTTCGAGCCCCCCGTGTCGACGCCAATCTCGCGCAGCACCGCCAGGGAGGCGTTGCGCATGATCTGGTACTCCTTGTCGGTGAGCGTCTGCGCGGGTGCGACCGTGATCGAATCGCCCGTGTGCACGCCCATCGGGTCCAGGTTCTCGATCGAGCAAACGATGATGCAGTTGTCGGCCTTGTCGCGCACGACTTCCATCTCATACTCTTTCCAGCCCACCAGTGACTCTTCGATCAACAGCTCCGAAGTCGGCGAAGCTTCCAGGCCGCGCTTGCAAATGGTCTCGAATTCTTCCGGGTTGTAGGCGATGCCGCCACCGGTGCCACCCAGCGTGAAACTCGGGCGGATGACCACCGGAAACCCCACGGTTTTCTGTACCGCCCAGGCTTCTTCCAGGTTGTGCGCAATGCCCGAGCGTGCCGAGCCCAGGCCGATGCGTGTCATGGCCTCCTTGAACTTCAGGCGGTCTTCGGCCTTGTCAATGGCCTCGGGGGTCGCGCCGATCAGCTCCACCTTGTGCTTGTGCAGCACGCCATGACGCCAGAGGTCGAGCGCGCAGTTCAGCGCGGTCTGGCCTCCCATGGTCGGCAAGATCGCGTCGGGCTTTTCCTTGGCGATGATCTTCTCGACCGTCTGCCAGGTGATGGGTTCGATGTAGGTCACGTCGGCCGTGGCCGGGTCGGTCATGATCGTCGCGGGATTGCTGTTGATCAGGATGACCTTGTAGCCCTCCTCGCGCAAGGCCTTGCAGGCCTGCACGCCGGAGTAATCGAATTCGCAGGCCTGCCCAATGATGATGGGGCCGGCGCCGATGATGAGGATGCTTTGAATGTCTGTGCGTTTGGGCATGGCTTACTCGGAATTCAGTTCAGGCTGGCCGTGGCCAGCTTGGAGCCGAACCACAGGAACAAGGCGCCCACGGCCCCGGAGAGACCGGCCGACGTGCGTCGGCGCTGGCGAAAGGCGTCGGCCAGGCGCGCGCCCGCGACGATCAACACCGACAGGTAAACAGCGCTGAAAGCCATCACGATGGCGCTGAGGATCAGAAACGGAATCGCAGGCGTGTCGTAGGCAGGGTCGATGAACTGCACGAAGAACGACAGCAGGAACAGGATGGCCTTGGGGTTGAGCAGGCTGATGACCAGCGCGCGCTGGAAAGGTGCCTGCAAATGGGCCGCGGCCTCGACGGCTTGCACATCGGCACCCTGTGCGACGCCGCCGGTGCCTGCCGCGCGCCATTTCCGCCAGGCTGACCAAGCCAGGTTCACCCCCACCCAGAACAGGTAGGCGGCTCCCACATACTTCACGACCATGAACAATGCCGGGTAGCCGCGCAACAGGCTGGCCGCGCCCAGGGCCGTGAGCAGCAGCAGAATGCTGTCGCCCAGGAACACGCCGCAGGCGGCCTGGTACCCGATACGCACGCCGCGCGCCGTCGCCACCGACAGCACGAACAGAGAATTGGGGCCAGGCAGCAAGACGATGCCGATGGCTCCCAGCACATACGTCCAGAGATCGGTGACACCGTAGAAACTCATGCGCGGGCTTCCATCATTTTGACGAAACGATCGAACAGATAGGCGATGTCATGCGGCCCGGGCGACGCCTCGGGGTGGCCCTGGAATCCGAAAGCGGGCTTGTCCGTGCATTCAAAGCCTTGCAGGGTGCCATCAAACAGCGACACATGGGTCTCGCGGCTACTGGCCGGCAACGTCCTGGGGTCCACGGCGAAACCATGGTTCTGGCTGGTGATGCTCACACGTCCCGTCTCCAGGTTCTTCACCGGATGGTTGGCACCGTGGTGACCCGTCTTCATCTTGAACGTCTTGGCCCCCAACGCCAGACCAAGAATCTGGTGTCCGAGGCAGATGCCGAAGGTCGGCAGACCTTGCGCAAGGAATGCCTTGGTCGCCGCGATCGCGTAGTCGCAAGGCTCCGGATCTCCCGGGCCGTTGCTGAGAAACACGCCATCCGGCTGATACTTCAGCACCTCGGCGGCAGACGTCTGCGCGGGCACCACCGTGACCTTGACGCCGCGCGAAGCGAACATGCGCAGGATGTTCTTCTTCACGCCAAAGTCATAGGCGACGACATGGAACTTGGCTTGCTCCAGCACGCCATACCCGGTTCCCAGTTGCCATTCGGTCTGCGTCCACTCATAGGGTTGCGCGACGCTCACCACCTTGGCGAGATCCTGTCCCGCCATGCTGGGCGCGGACTGGGCACGTGCGATCGCGTCGCCAATATGCGCCTGCGTGACCGACTCACCCGCCTTCAGCGCGACGATGGCACCGTTCTGGGCGCCCTTGGCGCGCAACATGCGCGTGAGCTTGCGCGTGTCGATGTTGGCGATCGCCACGGTCTTTTCGCGCACGAGGTACTGCGTGAGTGTTTCGGTGCTGCGGAAGTTGGAAGCCAGCAGCGGCAGGTCCTTGATGATGAGGCCCGCGGCGTGGATCTGTTCTGATTCCACGTCCTCGGCGTTGATGCCGTAGTTGCCGATGTGCGGATAAGTCAGCGTGACGATCTGGCGGCAATAGCTCGGGTCGGTGAGGATTTCCTGGTAGCCGGAGAGGGCGGTGTTGAACACCACCTCACCGAGGGTGGCACCCGGGGCACCGATGGAATTGCCGAGAAAGACCGTGCCGTCTGCAAGCGCCAGGATGGCGGGAGGCTGCGGTTGTTGCGCGCCTTGAAGAGACAAAAGCACTGGGGACTCCGTTGGTTACGGGCGCGCCCTTAGCATCTCCAGGAACTCGGCCTGTCTTTGCTGCTTTTGGTGAGGGAAGGTTCGAAGGAAATGCGCTGCGGGCGCGCTGATTTCTGAACAGCCTCGCATTATAGCGGAGCGGGGTCACGCCCCTGAGCGTGACCCCGCTAGAAATTCCGCGGCGATGCCTACCGAAAGAAGGCGGGCCGCGAAAAACCTGACACCGGACTCAGTGGAATTGCTCTTCCTCGGTCGAACCGGTCAACGCCGTGACGCTGGAACGTCCGCCCTGGATCGCCGTGGTCACCTCGTCGAAGTAGCCGGTGCCCACCTCCTGCTGGTGCGACACAAAGGTGTAGCCACGGTCGCGGGCGGCGAATTCGGGCTCCTGCACGCGCTCCACGTAGGCCGTCATGCCGCGCTTCACATAGTCCTGCGACAGATCGAACATGTTGAACCACATGCTGTGGATGCCGGCCAGCGTGATGAACTGATACTTGTAGCCCATGGCACCGAGCTCACGCTGGAACTTGGCGATGGTCGCGTCGTCCAGGTTCTTCTTCCAGTTGAACGACGGCGAGCAGTTGTAGGCCAGCATCTTGCCGGGATGCACCTTGTGCACGGCTTCGGCGAACTTCCTCGCGAAGTTCAGGTCGGGCGTGCCGGTCTCGCACCACACCAGGTCGGCATAGCGGGCATAGGCGTTCGCACGGGCCACGGCCTGATCCAGGCCCTTGCGCGTCTTGAAGAAACCTTCGGCCGTGCGCTCACCGGTCAGGAAGGGCTGGTCAATCTCGTCGTAGTCGGAGGTCAACAGATCGGCGGCTTCGGCATCGGTGCGCGCGATCACCAGCGTCGGCACTCCCATGACGTCCGCAGCCATGCGCGCGGCAATCAACTTCTGGCAGGACTCACGCGTGGGCAGCAGTACCTTGCCGCCCATGTGGCCACATTTCTTGACGGACGCCAGTTGATCCTCCCAATGCACGCCCGCAGCGCCTGCGCGGATCATGGCCTTCATGAGCTCGAAGGCGTTCAGCACCCCTCCAAAACCGGCCTCGGCATCCGCCACGATGGGCGCGAAATAATCGATGTAGTCCTTGTCGCCAGGGTTGACGCCCTTGGCATGCTGGATCTCGTCGGCGCGGCGGAATGTGTTGTTGATGCTCTCGACCACCTTGGGCACCGAATCCACGGGATAGAGGGATTGGTCCGGGTACATGGACGCATATGTGTTGTTGTCGGCGGCAACCTGCCAGCCCGAGAGGTAGATGGCCTTCACGCCGGCCTTGACCTGCTGCATGGCCTGCCCGCCCGTCAATGCGCCCAGGCAGTTCACGTACGGCGTGGTGTGCAACAGATCCCAGAGTTTCTCAGCCGTGCGGCGTGCGACGGTGTGCTCGATGGGAAAGGAACCACGCAGGCGCACGACATCGGCGGCGCTGTAACCGCGCTCGATGCCTTTCCAGCGCGGATTGCTCGCCCAATCTTTTTCCAGGGCGGCGGCTTGTTGCTCACGGCTGAGCTGTTCGGTCAGGGTCTGGGGCATGGGGAACTCCTTGGGTCATGGTTGAAACACGGGATGCGCAGGCGATGGATGAAGCTTGCGACCACCTCAATGTAGGTGTGACCACGCTCGAGATGCACCTCCCAGTCCAGAGGTCAGGAGTTTTTTTATTTCTTTTAAATCAATAACTTATCAATTAATTTTCTCAATGAGAAATCAAATATCTCATATCAAGAAAAAATGCTGCGCCGCAGCACAGCACATTTTCATAAAGCAGGAAAAAGTGCTGGGCCCGTGAAAACGGCCCAGCTCAGGACAGCTCAGGACTGGACAGCGCGCTGGCATGCAGGCAGATGGCTGCAGCAGCCGCAACGTTGAGCGATTCCTCGCCGCCCGGTTGGGCAACGCGCAACTTGAGCGCGGCACGCGCCATCAAGGGCTCACCCACGCCCTGCCCTTCGTGCCCCAACACCCAGGCACAAGGCCAGGGCAAGCGGGCGCGGTGCAGAAGCTCCCCCTCATGGGAACTGGTCACGAGCAACGGGACCTGCAAGGCCGTCAGATCATCCACAGCCAGGCCCTCGACCAGGTGCAAACCAAAGTGCGCCCCCATGCCGGAACGCAGTACTTTGGGGCTCCAGAGTGCCGCCGTGCCCTTGAGCGCCAGCACCTGCTTGCAGCCGAAGGCGGCCGTGCTGCGCAGGATGGAGCCGACATTGCCCGCGTCCTGCACGCGGTCCAGGATGACGGTGGGCAACTCGGGCTGGATGGCGGTCTCGGCAGGCAAGTCGAACACGAGGCCCAGGCCCGATTCAGGCGCAATCGACTCCAATGCGCTGATGCCTGCAAACAACGGATCGGACAGCAGCACGGTGCGTTCAGCGCCGGTACGGCTCGCATCACCGAATTCCCCGCCCCAGCGCGGCCAGGCCGATTCGGCCAGTACGACCAGTGCCGGCCGCCAGCCACGCAGCAGGGCCGCCCGTGCCAGATGGTCACCTTCGACCCAGACCCGACCAGCCGCGCCGGACTTGCGGTAAGCCGTGTTGTCCTGCGCAAGACGGCGCAACTCCTTCAGCAGAGGGTTGTCACGCGAGCTGATGTGCTGGGCCTGGGACTGGCTCATGACGCCCTCCCCGCGTGCACCACCTGCGCCACGGGCGCAAATGAGCGTCGGTGTTGCGGACAGGCCCCGTGCGCACGCAGCGCAGCCAGATGCACTGCCGTGCCATACCCTTTGTGTGCGGCGAAACCGTACTGAGGAAATTCACGGTCATACGCCTGGCACCAGCGATCACGGTGCACCTTGGCCAGGATGGACGCCGCCGAGATGGCCGGCACCAGGGCGTCACCCCGGACCACGGCCTCCGACAGCATGGACAGACGTGGCAACTGGTTGCCGTCCACCAACACCTTGGATGGCTTCAAACGCAAGCCCTCCACGGCGCGCCGCATGGCCAGCAAGGTCGCCTGCAGGATGTTCAGGGTGTCAATCTCTTCCACGCTGGCTTGCGCGATGGCACAGCACAAGGCCTTGGCGCGGATTTCGTCGTACAGCCGTTCCCGCCGCGCGGCCGTGAGCTTCTTGGAATCCGCCAGACCTTCAATGGGATTCAACTCATCCAGAATGACGGCGGCAGCCACCACGGGCCCGGCCAACGGGCCACGCCCGGCTTCGTCCACGCCGGCCAGCAGGCCCGGCGTGTCCCACATCAGGCGGATTTGCGCAACCTGCTCGGCGTCAGGCCGGGAGGATCTGGGCGATCGCATCGGCAGCCAAGGTTGGAGTGTCGCGCTGCAGCTCGGCATGCAAGGCATCAAAGCGGGCCTGCACCGCCGCGACACGTGCCGGGTCGTCCAACCAGGCCAGGGTGGCGGCTGCCAGCTTTTCCGGTGGCGCTTCGTCCTGCAGCAATTCGGGGACGACAAAATCGCGACAGAGAATGTTGGGCAGGCTGATCCAGGGCTGCAGCTTCTTGCCCCTCATGATCCAGGCTGTGAGCCAATGGACCGCATACGCGACGACCATGGGTCGCTTGAACAAGGCTGCTTCCAGCGTGGCCGTACCGCTGGCGATCAGCGTGACGTCGCAGGCGGCCAGGGCTTGGTGGGATTGCCCCTCGAGGACGTGGAAATTCGCGTGCCCCTTGGCACCGAACACCCGCCGCGCCGCCTGTTCGATCGCGGCCCGTCGGCCGGGTGCCGCAGGCACGATCACATGCAAATCGGGCCGGGCGTGCTTCATCAGCGCCGCAGCCTCGAAGAAGCGCTCCGCGAGATGCTTGATCTCGCTGGCCCGGCTGCCGGGCAGGACAGCGACCACGGGTGCATCGGGCGGCAATCCCAGCCCGGCCCGCGCAGCAGCGCGGTCGGGCACCCGGGGAATCACATTCGCGAGCGGATGTCCCACATAGGTCGCGGCGATGCCATGCTGTGCGAGCAATTCAACCTCGAAGGGAAAGATGCACAGCACGTGGTCCACGCTGGCCTTGATCTTGTGCACCCGCTCTGGTCGCCAGGCCCAGATGGAAGGGCAGACAAAGTGCGCGGTCTTGATGCCAGCGTCGCGCAGGCTACGTTCAAGATCGAGGTTGAAATCCGGTGCATCGACGCCGATGAAAACATCGGGCCGCTCACGCAACAGACGTTGCCGCAATTGGTCACGGATGCCAACCAGTTCGCGGTATCGACGCAGCACCTCGACATAGCCGCTGACCGCCAGCTTCTCGCTAGGCCACCAGGCCTCGAAACCGCGTCGCAACATCTGCGGTCCGCCTATGCCCATCGTGGCGCCCTGTGCGCGAACCTCGGGCCAACGGGCCTGCAATCCGTCGAGCAACAAGCCCGCCAGCAGATCACCGGAGGCTTCCCCAGCAACCATGGCCACGGTCTTCAACGCGCGATCCCCGCGGCACTGCTGGCCAGGAACTCCTCCATCAGCGCCACGTCCTCCTCCACTTCGGAAGAGGTCTGGGCCAACGCCCGGATTCCGACGCGCGACTGGTCCAGCGTCAGGTCCTGGCGGTACAGCAGCTTGTGCATCTCGCGGATGGCCCGAACGCGCGTATCCGAAAATTCGCGCCGCTTCAGGCCCGTCAGATTGACGCCGCGCACTTCGAGGGGATGGCCATCCACCACCATGAAGGGGGGCACATCCTTGTTGATATGGCTGGCGAAACCGATCATCGCGTGCGCGCCGATGCGCATGCGCTGCAGCACGCCCGTGAGGCCGCCGACGGTCACCCAGTCCCCCACCCGAACATGCCCGGCGAAGGTGGCATTGTTGGCGATGGTGCTGTGGTCACCGATGACGCAATCATGGGCGACGTGCACATACGCCATGATCCAGTTGTCGCTACCGATCCGCGTCACGCCGGCATCCTGCGTGGTGCCGGTATTGAAGGTGCAGAACTCGCGGATCACATTGCGGTCACCGATGCGTAGCTCGGTCGGCTCACCCGCGTACTTCTTGTCCTGCGGCGCGGCGCCGATGGAACCGAACTGGAAAAACTGGTTGTCACGACCAATCGTGGTGTGTCCTTCGATCACGCAGTGCGGGCCAATCCGGGTGCCCGCGCCAATCTTCACGTTGGGGCCAATGACGACATATGGGCCGACTTCGACTGTCGCGTCCAGCTCGGCTTTCGGATCGATGATGGCGGTCGGATGGATACGGCTCATGGCACCCTGCTTTCCCGGTTGGCTGCCTCTTTGTTCTTAGTCAACACGGCGCATGGTGCACATGATCTCGGCTTCGACGGCACGCTCGCCATCCACGGTGGCCCAGGCCTTGAACTTGTAGATGCCGGCCTTGGCCCGCTCCAGCGCGACCTCCAGAACCAACTGGTCACCCGGCTCCACCGGGCGCTTGAAGCGCGCGCCATCAATGCCCGCGAAGTAATAGATGCTCTTGCCATCCTGCTCGATATCATTCGAGACAAAGGACAGCAGAGCCGCGGCCTGCGCTAGCGCCTCGATCTGCAAGACGCCGGGCATCACGGGGCGGCTCGGAAAGTGGCCATTGAAGAATTCTTCATTGATGGTCACATTCTTGAGCGCCTTGATGCGCTTGCCCTTTTCGAGCTCCAGCACGCGGTCCACGAGCAGGATGGGATAGCGGTGCGGCAGGAGCTTGAGAATCTGGTGAATGTCCAGCCGGGTCAGGTCGGTCGTGGATGCGCTCATGTCTGTTTTCCTCTCGCTTCTTCAATCAATTCTTGTCGTTTGTCGGATCACTCGACTCGGGACCTCGTGCCTTTTCCAAGGCACGGAGCCGCTCGCGCAAACCGGCGAGTTGCTTGAGCGTGGCAGCGTTTTTTTCCCAGGACGCGTTGTCGTCCAGGGGAAAGACGCCCGTGTAATGTCCCGGCTTGTGCAGGGACCGTGAAACCAACGAAAACGCGGACACATGCACATTGTCGGCCAGGGTCAGATGTCCGGCTATGCCCGCGCCTCCGCCGATGGTGCAATTCGCACCGATGACGGCGCTGCCGGCCACACCCACGCAAGCCGCCATGGCCGTGTTGCGACCCACGCGCACGTTGTGCGCGATCTGAATCAGGTTGTCGAGCTTGACGCCGTCCTCGATCACGGTGTCCGCCAGGGCGCCCCGGTCGATGCAGGTATTCGCGCCGATTTCCACGTCGTCACCGATACGCACTGCGCCGAGCTGTTCGATTTTTTCCCAGCACGTGCCATCCTCGGCACGCACAGGCGCGAAACCGAAACCATCGGCCCCGATGACCACGCCTGAATGCAGAATGCAGCGCGCGCCGATCACGCAATCCTCACCCACGGTCACGCGGGACTTCAACCACGTATGCGCACCGATCTTCGCGCCCCGCTCCACCACGCACAGCGGGCCGATCACGGCACTGGAATCCACCTCGGCCAAGGCATCCACCACCGCGCTCGGATGGATGCGCGGACCGGCCGGCAATGCGGCCTTGCGCGCGCGCTGCCAGAGCTGGGTCAGGCGAGCAAAATAGACGTAGGGGTCCGGCGTGACGATGCAGGCTCCGCGAGCCAACGCTTCATCCCGAAGGGCCGGTGCGACGACGACGCAGGCAGCCCGCGTGGTCGTCAATTGAGAACGGTATTTGGCGCTGCTGAGGAAACTTAGCGCGCGGATGTCGGCCGACTCCAGCGGCGCGAGACTTTCTATCTCCAGCTGCGCATCACCGAGCAACTCACCTCCGAGTTGCTCGACGATGGCACCCAGTCGCAATACAACATGCCCCATGCGTGACGCTTGATGCGCTTGAATCTTATTTGGCGCTGGCGTTCAGCGCCTGGATCACCTTGTCGGTGATGTCGTGCTTGGGGTTGACGTACACCGCTTCCTGGAGAATCAGGTCGTACTTCTCCGCATCGGCGACCTGCTTGACCACGCGGTTGGCGCGTTCGAACACCAGCTGCAACTCTTCGTTGCGACGGCGGCTCAAGTCCTCCTGGAATTCGCGGCGGCTGCGCTGGAAATCACGATCGAGATCCACCAATTCCTTCTGACGCGAAGAACGTTGGCTCTCCGACAGCGTGGGCGCGTCCTTCTCGAATTGGTCGGCACGCACCTTCAGAGCCGCGCCCTGCGCCTGCAGTTCCTTCTCGCGCTTGGAGAACTCCTGCTCAAGGCGGACCTGCGCACTCTTGGCCGGCGCGGCTTCCTTGATGATGCGATCCAGGCTCACGTAACCCAGGCGGAACTGCTGGGCGGAAACCGGTGCGCTGAACAGCCCCAAAAGGCCCGCGCTCACGGCCAACAAACAGGCAGCAAAAGATTGGCGCAGCTTCATCAGAATGTAGTCCCGATCTGGAATTGGAGATGTTGGATTCTATCGCCATCGAACTGGCGCACCGGCCAGGCGTAGGCCAGGCGCAGGGGTCCCATCGGCGAGATCCAGCTCAGGCCCAGGCCTGCCCCGGAACGCCAGTCATGCGGATCGATGCTCTCGTCCGGGCCGTAGACATTGCCCATGTCGTAGAAAGCGTAGATGCGCAGCGTTCGGTCATTGCCCGCGCCTGGAAAGGGCGCCTGTAATTCGAAGTTCAGATTGAACTTCTTTGACCCACCATAGCTGCGATTTGACTCCTCATCCCTCGGCCCCAGGCTGCCGGGCTCGAAGCCGCGCACAGACCCCAAACCGCCGCCGTAGTAATTCTTGAAAACCGGGTAAGGACGATCCCCGAGCGCGAAGCCCCAACCCAGATCACTGTTCAAGGCAAAGGTGTATTGCTTGGTCAGCGGTACATAGTGCTGGTATTGGTAGGTGCTGCGCAGGTACTGGACCTCGCCTCCCAGAAAACTCGGGCTCCACTCCAGAGAGGCGCGCAGGTAATTGCCCTGCGTCGGAACCAGGGCGCTATCGCGGTTGTCGCGCCCCCAGCCCAATGTGAGCGGGTAGGCCACGCTGGTACGGCCGAAATCGCCGATGTACCGCTCGTAGGTCGCGGGCAGAAAGTTGCCTTCCACGATGACAGTACGCTCGATGCCGCCACCGACATAAATGGTGTCGCGTTCGCTCACGGGCAGGCCGAAGCGCAAGCTGCCACCCTGGGTTTCGAGCGCATAGGCGTCGATGTCGGTGTAGGGCCTCGAAATCCGGTCATACAGATCAAAACTGCGGGACACGCCATCCTGGGTGAAATAGGGATCGGTGGAGTTGAGCACTACCGTGCGGTTGACCTTGCTGGTATCCAGTTGGATGCCCAGCGAGTTACCGCTACCGAATGCATTGCGCTGATTGATGCCGAACTGCAGGCCCAGGCCCTCGTTGCTCGAATACCCCGCGCCCAGCGTCAAGCTACCAGTCGGACGCTCTTTCACGCTCAGGTTCAGATCGACCTGATCCGGCGTGCCCGGCACCTCGCTGGTTTCGATGCCGACCTGGTCGAAATATCCCAGTCGATCCACGCGATTGCGCGACATGCGGATCTTGTCGCCGTCATACCAGGCAGATTCGTACTGCCGTAACTCGCGGCGGATGACTTCGTCTCGCGTGCGCGTGTTGCCCGCGATGTTGACGCGTCGCACATAGGCGCGTCGGGCTGGCTCGGCATTGAGCACCAAGGCCACGCGATTGGTGCTCCGATCGATTTCGGGTTGGGAATTGACCCGCGCAAAAGCGTAGCCAAAACGACCGAAGTGCTCGGTGAAGGCTTGCACGGTCTCCGCGACCTGATCGGCGTTGTAGGCCTCACCAGGGCGAATGGTCACCATGGTCTTGAATTCATCTTCGCGCCCGAGGTAGTTGCCTGCGAGGCGCACGGAAGACACGACAAAACGCTCACCTTCGGTCACGTTGATGGTGATGCTCATGTCCTGCTTGTTCGCGGCCATGGCGACCTGGGTCGAATCGATGCGGAACTCCAGATAGCCTCGCGCGAGGTAATAGGATCGCAGGGTTTCCATGTCCGCGTTCAGCTTGGCGCGTGAATAACGGTTGGACTTGGTGTACCAACTCATCCAGTTGCCGGTGTCCAGGTCGAACAGATTGCGCAACGTTGATTCCGCGTACACCTTGTTGCCGACAATGCGTATCTCGCCGATCTGCGCTGGCTCACCCTCGCTCACCGTGAAGCTCAGGGCCACCCGATTGCGCTCCGTTGGCGTGACGGTGCTGACCACCTCGGCCGCGTAAAGACTGCGGTTGATGTACTGCCGCTTGAGTTCCTGCTCGGCGCGATCCAACAAGGCTTTGTCAAAAGGCCGCCCTTCCGCCAAGCCGATGTCTTTCAGTGCCTGCGTAAGCACGGTCTGGTCGAACTCGCGCACGCCATTGAAATCCAGGCTGGCCACCGTGGGGCGCTCCTCCACCACGACCACCAGCACGTCACCTTTCACCTCCAGGCGCACATCGGTGAACAGTCCCAGGGCGAACAGCGCGCGTATCGACGCTCCGCCCTTGTCATCGTCGTAGCGGTCCCCGATCCGCAACGGGAGCGACGCGAACACCGTGCCTGGTTCCACGCGCTGCAAACCTTCCACCTGGATATCTCGGACAGTGAAAGGTTCGACAGCCCGCGCAGGCGTCGCCACGAGCAAAACCAATAACAAGGCCAACAGGGCCACCGTCCAGAACCGGACGTTCAAACGAAAACGAGGGAACAGCATCAACAGATCAGTCAGGGGATAGGGTCGGCCGTCGTGGAATCAACCCTTGGTTATCAGCCCAGCAAGCGGGTGACGTCATTGACGAGGGCAATCGACATCATCAGCGCCAGCACAAAAACACCGACGCGCTGGAGCCGGGCCTGACCGGCTTCAGACACCGGACGTCCCGTCAGACCCTCCCAGAGATAATACATGAGGTGTCCACCATCCAGGAGCGGCAACGGCAGCAGATTGAGCACACCCAGACTCACGCTGATCAGCGCCAGGAACAGCAGATAGGCTGACAGGCCCAGGCTGGCGGAACGTCCTGCATAGTCCGCGATGGTCAAGGGCCCACTCAGATTCTTCAGCGACGCCTCGCCGATCACCATGCGCCCGAGGGTCTTGAGCGTCAAGACTGAGACGTCCCAAGTCTTGACGATACCCTGCCACAACCCCTCGAACGGACCGTAGCGCACCATCAACATTTCGGGCGGCGAACCGATGTAAGCACCAATTCTTCCGATCGTGTCGCCGGGACGGCGCTGCGCGTCACCCTCAGCGTCCTGCGCGACGACATCGGGTCGCACCTCGAGCACCAGAGTCTGTCCCGCCCGATCAATCCGCCAGCGCTGAGTCCTGGCCACGCCATCGACTGCGCTGGCGCGAATCAACTCGCGCAATTGGCGACCGTCCCGCATGGGCATGTCGTCCACGCTCAGCACCAGATCACCCGCGCGCAGACCTGCCGCCCGGGCCGCGCCATCCACCAGCACCTCACCGATTTGGGGGTTGCTGCGCGGGCCAGTCAACCCGATGCGCGCCATCAATTCGGCATCAGCCTCACGCGCTTTCAGCGCGGCCAGGCCGAGACGGACCTGAGCCCCATCGTCCAGCAACAAACGCGCATCACGTCCGTCGAGCGCGGCCTGGCTCAAGAGCCAGCTCAGGTCCTCGAAGGACCGCACGGCCTGAAGATCGTCGTCCTCCATGTCTGGCGCATCGAAACCAGCGCGTGCCACGCGCTCGCCCCCCAAAAGACCCGCCTGAGCCGCGACCGACCCAGGCACCGGCATGCCCAGCACGGGGGCGGCCATCTGCACACCGCTCCAATTGAGCACGGCGTAGAGCAGCACGGCCAGGCCGAGGTTGGCCAGCGGCCCTGCGGCGACGATCAGCACACGCGAACGCAGGAGTTGGACGTTGAACGCCCGATGGCGTTCCTGAAAGGCAACGGGTGCTTCGCGTTCGTCCAGCATCTTCACGTACCCCCCAGCGGCAAGGCGCTGAGCGCGAATTCCGTGCCCGACTTTTGCGAGGTCCAGCGCAGAAGGACCGGGCCGAAACCGATGGAAAAGCGCAACACCTTCACGCCGCAGGCCACTGCCATGCGGTAGTGCCCGTACTCGTGAATGGCGATCAGGAGGCTGAGTGCAAGAACAAAAGCGGCGATCGTCAACAAGATGGATTCCTTCAGGCCGCTTGCAGGGACAGGCGCCGCACGAACTGCTCGGCCACGGCACGCGCTTGAGCGTCGAGGGCCAGCAGGTCTTGCAGTGCGGCGGGCGGTGCAGCTCCGGACAATCCGGGTGTGACACCTTCGAGCACCGAAAAGTTCACCACGTGAATTTGATCGAAACGGATGCGACGCGCGAGAAAGGCCGCCACCGCCACCTCGTTGGCCGCATTGAGCACGGCCGTGGCCCCCTCGGGGCCACGCAAGGTTTCCCAAGCCAGCGCAAGGCCCGGATAGCGGGCGTGATCGGGCGCCTGAAAACCCAGGCCCGCGAGCCGCGTGAAATCAAGCGCCGCCGCACCTGACTCAATTCGCTCCGGAAAAGACAGGCCGTAAGCAATAGGTACGCGCATGTCCGGCGTGCCAAGCTGGGCCAGCACCGAATTGTCGCGGCACACCACCATCGAGTGCACGATCTGCTGAGGATGAACCAAGACACGTACCTGCTCTGGCGCAAGGTCGAACAGCCATTTGGCCTCGATCACCTCCAGCGCCTTGTTCATCATGGTCGCGGAATCGACGGAAATCTTGCGTCCCATCGAAAAATTTGGATGCGCCACTGCCTGCTCGGGGGTCACGGCGGAGAAGGTCGCCGGGTCGCGCTCGCGGAAGGGCCCGCCCGAGGAAGTCAACAAGATATGGTCAACACGCTGCGGCCAGGTCGCGCGGTCCTCGGGCAGGCACTGGAAGATGGCCGAATGCTCGCTATCGATGGGCAGCAACAGCGCCCCGCCTTCGCGCACCGCGTCCATGAACAATGCACCGCCAACGACGATGGCCTCCTTGTTGGCCAGCAACAAGCGCTTGCCCGAGCGCGCAGCGGCCAGGCAAGGCGCCAAGCCGGCCGCGCCCACGATGGCGGCCATGACCACATCCACCTCGTCATGCGCGGCAATCCGACACAAGGCTTCGTCGCCACTCAGCACTTGGGTGGGCAGGCCCTCCGCCTTGATCCTGTCGGCCAAAGTCCGGCAGGCCGCCGGATCGGCCATGGTGGCAAAACGCGGTGCAAACCGCGCGCACTGCGCCAGCATCTCGTCCACCCGGCTGGCGGCGGTCAAGGCAAACACCTCGAACCGTTCGGGATGGCGAGCCAGGACGTCGAGCGTGTTGACGCCGATGGACCCCGTGGAGCCGAGGACGGCGACGCGTTGCTTGTTCATGTTCAGAAGATTCCGGTTGCTGAGAGGGCTTATCGCGCCAGGCTCTGCAGCATCAGCGCCAGTGGCAGCGTGGGCAGGAGCGCATCAACGCGGTCCAGCACGCCTCCGTGACCCGGCAGCAGGCCGCTGCTGTCCTTCATGCCCGCGCTGCGCTTGACCAGAGACTCCACCAGATCACCCACGACGCTCATGGCCGTCAGGAAAATCAGGGCCAGGGCCAAACCGACCGCTCCAGCGCTCGATGCGCCCAGCACCCCATACAGGCTGGGGCCGGGAAGAACCCCGGAGCGTTCGAGCGCCAGCCAGGCCAGGGCCAGCACAAGGACCCCGAGCAAACCACCCCAGGCCCCTTCCCAGCTTTTGTTCGGGCTGATGCTGGGCGCGAGTCGCTTGCTTGTGAACCGCCCGCCGAAGGCCTTGCCAGCGAAATAGGCGGCGATGTCGGCGACCCAGACGAGCACGAGCACCGACAACAAAAATGCAATGCCCAGTTCTCGCGCGCGGACCACGGCCAGCCAAGTCAGCCAAAGCGCGGCCCAACCGCCAATCAGGCGCAGTGCACGAGGCAAGGTGGCCCAACGCGACACCCCCATGCGCAACAAGGCCGCGCCCGCCAGCACCCAGAGCAGGCCACCCAGTCCCCAGATCCAACCAGGCGTCGCGTGCGACCAGTTGCCGAACCAACTCAGCACGCACGCAGCGACACACAGCACGACACCTACCCAGGTCAGCAAACCGCCACGCCCTTGCTTCGGGTCATTCAAGCGCCCCCACTCCCAGGCGCCACCGGCGATCAACACCAAAGCCGCCAAGCGCCAATAAGTGGTGTCGGGATGGAAAAGCGCGGGTAGCAACAGGGCCAGGAGGACGATGGCGGTGATGACGCGTTGCTTGAGCATGATCCGGATCTCCTGACTGGTACGGTGCCGACTCCAACAGAGTGCGGGGGGATTGCATAACGCTCAGGGCTTCAAGCGGCCTGAGTCTGTCGCGGACCGGTCGTCGGTGCCGGGGGGGGGGCTTGCGAAGGAACGCGACCATAACGTCGCTCACGTTTCGCGTAAGCGGCCATAGCGCGATCCAGTTCCGCCTCGTCAAAATCTGGCCAAAGCATCTCGCTGAAATACAACTCGGCATAGGCTGCCTGCCAGAGCAGAAAATTGGAGAGTCGCAGCTCGCCGCCGGTGCGTATCAGCAGGTCGGGATCCGGCACATGCGCCAAGGCCAGGGCAGCGCCCAAGGAGGCCTCCGTCACTTCCACCTGGGCGGCCGCCAACTTGGCCGCCGCCTGGACCAGGTCCCAGCGGCCGCCATAGTTGAAGCACACGTTGAGCACCAGACGGCTGTTGCCCGCCGTCGCCTGCTCGGCCGCCGCCAGTCCCGTGCGCACCTTCTCCGACAGGGTCGCGCGCTCACCCACGAAATACAGGCGCACGCCATCGGCATGCATCTGTGGCACCTCTTTGGCCAAGGCACCCGCCAGCAACTCCATGAGACCCGACACCTCTTCGGCCGGCCGGTTCCAGTTCTCGGAGGAAAAAGCGAACACCGTGAGCGCGGCCACGCCCCGTTCGAGGCAGGCGCGGATGCATCGGCGCAGGCTTTCCATGCCTTGCCGGTGTCCCGCCAGACGGGGCAACAGGCGCCGTGTGGCCCACCGCCCGTTGCCATCCATCACGACGGCGATGTGCGCAGGCACGACACGGGGTGGGTCGCGGGAAAGAGTGGCCTTCATGCGCATGTGCCGCTAAATCGGGGATGACCGCCGCTCAGACGGCCATGACCTCTTGTTCCTTGGCCGTGACCAGCTGATCGACGGTGGCGACATGCTTGTCCGTCAGTTTCTGGATGTCGGCCTCGGCGCGCTTTTGGTCATCCTCGGAAGCAGTCTTGTCCTTGACCAGTTTCTTGACGGCCTCGTTGGCATCGCGACGCAGATTACGCACGGCGATCTTGGCTGCCTCGCCCTCATTGCGCACGAGCTTGGTCATTTCCTTGCGGCGCTCCTCGCTCATGGGGGGCATCGGCACGCGGATCAGGTCCCCCATGGACGCGGGGTTCAGACCCAGGTCGCTTTCGCGTATGGCCTTCTCGATCTTGGCGCCCAAGCCCTTTTCCCAGGGCTGGACGCTGATGGTGCGCGCATCCAGCAGCGCCACATTGGCCACCTGACTCAGCGGCACCATGGAACCGTAATACTCCACCTGCACCGCGTCCAGCAACGCGGGGTTGGCGCGGCCGGTGCGGATCTTCGACAGGTTGTTCTTGAGAGCCTCGATGGACTGGTCCATCTTGCCTTCAACGTTTTTCTTGAGGTCTGCAATCGTGGTCATGTGGGGCTCCTGCACGAACAGGCGGAAAATCAGAACTGGAAACTCGACGTGACGAAGTGTTGACTACGGGCGACGGTGTCGAACTCAAAGAGTCACCAGGGTGCCCTCGTCCTCACCCATCACCACACGCTTGAGGGCGCCGTGCTTAAAAATTGAAAACACCTTGATCGGCAACTTTTGGTCACGGCAGAGGGCAAAGGCCGTCGCGTCCATGATGCCAAGATTGCGCTGGATGGCCTCGTCGAAGGAGAGGCGGCTGTAGCGCGTGGCGCTCGTATCCTTGTGCGGGTCGGCGGTGTAGACGCCATCGACCTTGGTGGCCTTGAGCACCACCTCGGCGCCGATCTCCGCACCGCGCAGGGCAGCAGCCGTGTCCGTCGTGAAAAAAGGGTTGCCCGTGCCGGCGGCGAAGATGACGACCTTGCCCTCTTCGAGGTATTGCAGGGCCTTGGGCCGCACATAGGGTTCCACCACCTGCTCGATGGCGATGGCGGACATCACGCGGGCCGTCAGGCCCGCCTTGTTCATGGTATCTGCCAAGGCCAGCGCGTTCATCACGGTCGCCAGCATGCCCATGTAGTCGGCAGTGGCCCGGTCCATGCCGACCGAGCCGCCGGCCACGCCGCGGAAGATGTTGCCACCGCCAATGACCACGGCCACTTCCACGCCCATGCGCGTGACCTCGGCCACTTCCTCGACCATGCGCACGATGGTGGCGCGGTTGATGCCGAATGCATCGTCCCCCATCAAGGCTTCACCGGACAGCTTGAGCAAGATGCGCTTGTGGGCCGGCTGCGGGGTGGACATGAACGTCTCCAGAAAGGAAAAAAGCGGGGCGCGAACAGGAATTTACCGGATTTCAACCGGTTGCCATCCGCTGCCGGGCCCTTTGCGCGGCAACGGATGGCAATGCGTCACAGGTGCATCAAGCCTGCTTGGCAGCCGCCACTTGGGCAGCCACCTCGGCGGCAAAGTCGTCCACCTTCTTCTCGATGCCCTCGCCCACCACGTAAAGCGTGAAGCTCTTGATGGTGGTGTTCTTGCTCTTGACGTAGGCGCCAACGGTCTGCTTGCCGTCCGCAGCCTTCACGAAGACTTGGTCGAACAGCGAAACTTCCTTGAGGTACTTCTGCACCGAACCTTCGACCATCTTGGCCACGATGTCGGCGGGCTTGCCGGACTCGGCCGCCTTCTCTGCGGCAACACGGCGCTCGGTGTCGATCAGCGCGGCGGGCACGTCGGCCGAAGTCAGGGCCACGGGCTTCATCGCGGCCACGTGCATGGCGACATCCTTGGCGGCGACTTCATCACCCTCGAACTCCACGACCACGCCAATGCGTGTGCCATGCAGGTAGGAAGCCAGCTTGGCACCGGAGGCGAAGCGCTTGAAGCGGCGAAAGCTCATGTTCTCGCCGATCTTGCCGATCAAGCCCTTGCGCACGTCTTCCAGGGTGGGACCGAAGCCGTCCTGACTGTAGGCCAGGGCACCCAGGGCCGCCACGTCGGCCGGGTTGCTCTTGACGATCAACTGGGCCGCAGCGTTCGTCAGGGCCAGGAAGCTGTCATTCTTGGTCACGAAGTCGGTTTCGCAGTTGATCTCAATCAGCGAACCCACGCCGTTCTCGATGGAGGAGGCGACCACGCCTTCGGCGGTCACGCGCGAGGCGGCCTTGCCGGCCTTGGTGCCCAACTTGACACGCAGCACTTCTTCCGCCTTGGCCAGATCGCCATCGGCCTCGGTCAGCGCCTTCTTGCATTCCATCATGGGGGCATCGGTCTTGGCGCGCAGTTCGGCGACCATGCTTGCGGTGATTGCAGCCATTTATTTACTCCGTCTTCAATTCGTTTCGTTCAATTCAAACCCGGGCTAAAAAAAAGGGGCTTACACGCCCCTTTCTTCCCGTCCCTGGCAAAGGGGCGCAGGGGCTGCGATCAGGCAGCGTTTTCCACCTCGACGAACTCGTCGTCGCCTTCGGCGGACACGGCCTTGACCACGTCCTCCACCGCATTGGCACGCCCCTCGAGGATGGCGTCGGCGATGCCGCGGGCATACAGCATGACCGCCTTGGAGGAGTCATCGTTGCCCGGAATCACGTAGTCGATGCCTTCGGGCGAGTGGTTGGAATCAACGACGCCGATCAGCGGGATGCCCAGCTTCTTGGCCTCGGCCACTGCGATCTTGTGGTAGCCGACGTCGATCACGAAAATGGCGTCCGGCAACGTGGCCATGTCCTGAATGCCGCCGATGTCCTTCTCCAGCTTCTCCAGTTCGCGCTGGAACATCAGTTGCTCTTTCTTGGACATCGCGTCCAGACCCGCTTCCTGCTGGACCTTCATGTCCTTCAGGCGCTTGAGCGAGGTCTTGACCGTCTTGAAGTTGGTCAACATGCCACCCAGCCAACGCTGGTCGACAAACGGCACGCCAGCGCGCTCGGCCTCGGCCGCGACGATTTCGCGGGCGGTGCGCTTGGTACCCACGAACAGGATGGTGCCGCGACGGGCCGCCAACTGCTTCGCGAACTTCGCGGCATCCTGGAACATCGGAAGCGATTTTTCCAGGTTGATGATGTGGATCTTGCTGCGATGGCCGAAGATGAAGGGGGCCATCTTGGGATTCCAGAAGCGGGTCTGGTGGCCAAAATGGACACCGGCTTCCAGCATTTGACGCATGGTCACGGACATGATTGAACTCCGAAGGTTAGGGCTTAAATCCGGCCCCGATCACTGCGCCCTCCGGCGCCGCGACACCTTGAATAGGCCGGTTTGCGATTGGCTTAGCGCAGAAGAAGTGGCTACGGCTGTGCTCCCTTACGGGAAAAACCGCGCTTGTACAGCACCTGCAACTGGCAAAGCCTCGGGATTATAGCAAAGCCCCGAAGCGCAGTGAGGCGCCTAGAACGCCCACTTCAACAGGGCCTGGCTCAGAAAGCCATGCCCCACCTCTTCCCCGGTGCGCAGTTCGGCACCCTTGCCCATGCTGCCGCCCTCCAGTGCAACCTTGAGCACGCCATTCGAATGGGTTTTCAGCAGCGGCGCCTCGATGCCGATCAGCAGGAAGCGGCCTGGGTTGGAATCCCTCTTGAAGATCTGCTCGGTGTCCACCAACCAAAGAAGCCCACCGCGCACATAGGTCGTCAGGTTTTCCATCGGGTTGCGATAACCGAACCCAGCCATGGCAACCTCATAGCCACGCCACACCGGTAGATTCCGCGACGAGGTGTAGGCTTGGCTGTAACTCACACCAGCCTGCCAATTCCCTTGCCCCACCTCCAAGCTCACGCTGCTGCCCTCATCCTCCGCAAAATTGGCCATGCCCAAGCCCATTTGCACATCAAACGCCCAGGCGGGCCCGCTCATGCAAACGAGAAGGCCCACCAGCGCGAGGCGCTCAATCGAATGCAGCAAACGGTGTAAGCGGAATTCGCGCAAGCACATGCCGACCTCGCTCAGAACCTGTAACCCACCCCGAAATTCAGGGCATTCGTGACAATGTTGGTCCTCAATTCACCTCCCCCCTCTAGACGCACGGTGTTTTGTGAATAGCTGACGCGGAAATCCGTGAAAACCGCCCAATGGGTCGATAACGGGTAACTGACCCCCCCATCAACTGGACGGCCGGTCCAGCCGCTTGGTATTCAAAAGTCTCTCTGCTGCCTTCACTGGTCTGAACTTCCACATGGGGTATGGCCAAGCCAGCGCCCGCGCCGACATAAGGGGCATAACCAGGCATCACTGCTGGAAACCGACGCAAGGCATTGAGCATCAGCAGATTCAAGCCATCAGAAAACTCCAGCACCTTGAACCCGCTTTTGCGCAAGGTCTTGTCATCGGCATAGACTTTTGCATGGGTAAAGTCCAGCGACGCCCCCCAATCATCCTCGCGCCACCATGTCAACGCCAAACCGTAATAGGGCGGCTTGCGGTTCAAGGAATCGCCCTTCCATCCCGCGTTGAAGTTGAATTTGCCTGCGCCATCAGGATCGTCGCCTTCGACGCGACTGTCCGACGCACCCTGAATACCGGTATAGAAACGGAACTCCAGTTCCGCCTGTGCCGATGCTGAGTACACAAAAGCGCAAAAGACAAGTAGCGCTGGAGAAAACACGCGCGTTAGAAACATGGCATCTCCCAGGTGAAACAGACCATTCATCGATCCGAAACTCGCAGTAGCTTCAAAAGCGCAGGCTACAGCTGACCTTGACCCAGTCTACGCCGACATCGGTCACCATACTCGCGCAATCCACAGTTTGACGGCGCTCGTCCACAACCAGCCAAGCGGAAAATCCTGCGATCAAGGCACCGACCGCCACATCCCGAGGATGATGCTCATCCGCGCTAAGGCGAGAGTAGCCCACAAAAGACGCCAGGGCATAAGGAACCGCCGCCTGCGAGAAACCGTAACGCCGATGAATGAATGCGGCACCGGCAAAAGCCGAAGCCGTATGACCGCTGGGGAAGGAATCTCGGCGGTCGCCTGAATCATGGTCAGGACGTTTTTGCTGGGTCGTCTGCTTCAGCGACTGCACCATGAGCAGCGTTCCCAACATGCTCCTGCCGAGCTGTTCGACGCCCTCCGAATCGACCGCAGATCCATGCTCGTTCACTGTCATGCCAAGCGCGTAACTGGGGATCATGAGCTGCAGAAAATCTCCGGCCTGCTCCACGCTTGTCTTGTTGGCGCCATCAGCACAAGCAGTGGAACAAAGCAGCAAGCAGCACGCCATCACGCTCCCCATCCAGCGGTTTTTCATTGCTTTTACTGCTTCCAGTTTGCTGTTCGAGCCTCTGAGCTATCGCGCCGAATAACATATCGCATCCATCTTTCTCTTTTTTGACATGCTCCCTCCCCGCTCCGACGTCCATGCCACTTTGAAACGCCTGCGCACGGGGTTGACCACGCCAGCCGCAGAGATGGAGCAATCCATCGCCGCCGCCAAGGACAGGGCATGCCGGCACGCCTTCCTTGCCACGGACTTCGAAGGCGCTCGTCGGCATGCCTTCGCCGCGCCAATCGACTCGCGGCTCGCCGGACTGGCCGTCTCGGTCAAGGACCTGTTCGACGTGGCAGGCCAGACCACCTCGGCTGGCTCAGTCATACTGCGCCAGGCCGCCACCGCCCTACACGACAGCGTCGCCGTGGCGCGGCTGCGGGCGGCCGGCGCCGCCTTCATCGGGCGCACGAACATGAGTGAATTTGCCTTCTCCGGCGTGGGCATCAATCCACATCACGGCACGCCAGCCAACGCCGCCTACACGGACCAGCCCCGTATCCCAGGTGGTTCGTCCAGCGGAGCCGCTGTTTCAGTCGCCACGGGGGCCGCCTTCATCGGCCTGGGCTCGGACACCGGGGGCTCCATCCGCATCCCGGCGGCGCTGCAAGGCCTGGTCGGATACAAGAACACGGCGCGCCTCGTGCCCACCGAGGGCGCGCTACCGCTTTCGACCACGCTGGACACCGTCTGCGCGATCACGCGCAGCGTGCGAGATGCCATCCTCGCTCATGAAATCGTCTCCGCGCGCGTCGTGCCGCCGATCCACAAACCGCTGGGTGAATGCCGCTTTGCGGTGCCGCGCACATTGATGCTGGATGACCTGGACGCGCCCGTGGCCCAGGCTTTCGACCAGGTCCTGCGCACGCTGCGCGATCTGGGAGCTCGGATCGAGGAAATCAGCTTGCCCGGACTGGATGAACTGGCCGGGATCAATGCCACGGGTGGCTTTTCAGCGGCCGAAAGTTATGCCTGGCATCGCCAACTGCTGCAGACACATGGGAAGGCCTACGATCCGCGGGTGAAACTCCGCATCGATCGCGGCGCCAGCATGAGCGCTTGGCAATACATTGATTTGATGCGGGCGCGGCGCGACTGGATCGAACGAATGACGCGCGCCATCTCTGAATACGACGCCCTGCTCTCCCCGACCGTGCCCATCACGGCCACACCCATCGCCAGCCTCGCGCCCGGAGCGGAACGGGATGACGCGTTCTTCCGCATCAATGGACTGCTGCTGCGCAACCCCAGCGTGGTCAACATGCTGGACGGCTGCGCCATCACCCTGCCATGCCAAGCACCAGGCGAGGCGCCGGTGGGCCTGATGCTCTGGCATGGCGCCCTGCGCGACGACGAGCTTCTTAACCTTGCCTTGCAAGTGGAGGAGCGGCTCTGACGCCTGTCGTGACACGCCACGGTGCCCAAACTCAGGAGCAGCAAAAACACCCTCACCCGCGCGCGCGGCCATAATCCGTCCCTCTTCACTTTTCCGCAGACTGCCCGCTCACGGCGGGTACCCATCCCCCTTCATGGAAATCGCAGTCATCGGCGCCGGCATCGCTGGCGTCACCACCGCCTGGGAACTGGTCCAGGACGGTCATCAAGTCACGGTATTTGACCGTCGCCTCGCTGTCGCGGAAGAAGGCAGCTTCGCCAACAGCGGTCTCATCGCGCCTTCCAGCCTCATCCCCTGGGCCGCCCCAGGCATGCCGCGGCGCGCGCGGCGCCAACAGCTCGACACGTTGGCACCACTGCACCGCACCCGCCCCATGTCCATGAGCGAACGGGCCTGGCGCTGGAGACGCGCGCTACTGAGCTCGAGCACCGTCGCACGACGCATGAGTGCCCTGCGCGAACTCGCGCGCTACAGCCATGAACGTCTGCATGCGCTGGCGGCCGATCTTGAACTGGACTTCGAACGCACGCTGGGCGTGTTGATGCTGGTGCGCAGCGCCCGAGAACACGCGGCGTTGCAGCCAGGATTGCAGTTGCTGCGAGAGCTCGGTGTCCCTTTTCAGGAACTGAGTCCGGAGCAAGCGCGCACCATCGAACCGGCCCTGAATCAGGACACCGCTTTTCACGCCGCCATCCATCTGCCAAACGACGAGGCCGGCAATTGCCGCCAGTTTGCCCAGATGCTCAAGGCACAAGCCCAGGCACGCGGTGCGCAATTCGTCTTCGGCGTGGAAGTCCGCCATCTGCTCCCTGCGGCGGGGGCGAACCTCACTCACCTGCCCGCGCGGCTGCTCGCCAACATGCAGATCCAGCTTGCCGGTGAGTCACAACCACGCCGCTTCGATGCGGTTGTGATCTGCGCGGGCGCCGGTGCAGGCCACCTGCTCAAGCCCCTCTTGCGCCCTCAAGGGTTCAAACTCCCCCTGGTCACCACGCACAGCTATGCCATCAGCGCGCAGGTACGCGAACCTATGCATGCGCCTCGCAGCGCTGTGATCGACCTGCGCCACAACATCGCGCTCACGCGCATGGGCCAGCGGATCAGAGTCGGTGGTGGTGCAGTTGAGCTTGGCGGCCATGCCGACCAACAACATCCGAAGCTGGTGCAGAAGCTCTACACCGTGCTGCACGACTGGTTTCCTGGCGCGGCGCTGCTGTCGGGCAATGTCCAGACTTGGCGCGGCGGGCAGGTGATGCTGCCCGACCATGCCCCCCTGCTCGGCGCGACGACAATCCCGGGCCTTTGGTTGAACTGCGCCCACGGAGCGCTGGGCTGGACCGTCAGCTGTGGCGCGGCCCGTGTCCTGGCGGACGAGATCCGGGGGCAAGGCGGCGCCGTGCCGCTGGACGAACTGAGCATATCGCGGCTGAAACGCTGAAATACTGCACACCGCTGACGTTGACGGCGGCGCGGGAATCTGGGAAGCTGGCAAAACCAGTCACGCGCACGCCGAACATGCAAACACTCAGTCCTGAGCTGACCCGACGGCTGACGGTAGCCATCGAGAAAATGCCGGCCTTTCCGAAGAGCGTGCAGTCCATCCTGGACTTGACCCGTGACCCGAACTGCACGCCCAAGGATTTGGTGCAGATCATCGAAAAAGACCCGGTCGTCACCCTCAAGATCCTGAAGGTTGTCAACGCGGCGCAGTTCAACCTGCCCAAGCAGGTCACCTCCATCAATCACGCGGTGGTCCTGCTCGGCTTCAACACCATCAAGCATCTGGCGCTGGGCATCGCGGCCATGGGTGTGCTGCCACGCCATACCGCCGCCGGGCTGGACATGCAGCAGTACCTGCTGCACTCGCTCACCACGGCGTGTCTGGCGCGCGAATTGGCCAACCACATGAAGCATCCCGAGGCCGACCCGCTGGAGTGCTTCATCGCGGGCCTGCTCCACGATTTCGGCAAGGTGGTCTACGCCCAGCACATGCCCGATGAGTTCCGCCTGGCATTGGAAACCAGTAAGCAGTTGCACATTCCCCTGCACGAGGCGCTGCGCCAGACCGTGGGCGCCGACCACACCGTCACCGGCGCGCTGTTGCTGGAACACTGGCGCTTCGCCTGGCGCCTGGTTGAAACCATCCAGAACATGCATGGACCCCAGGTCAAGGACACGCCCATGATCGCCTGCGTCTTCGCCGCCAACCAGATCAGCAAGAAGCTGCAACTGGGTTTCGCGGGCAATCTGTACGTGGAGCCCCTGACCGAAGCCATGCGCGAGCGCCTCGGCGGCGATCTGGACACGGTGATCAACCAGTTGGGGAATATCAAACCGTTTGTCGACGAGGCGCGGCTCTTCACCCGGCTCGAAACGTGAAGTTCCCAGCTCAGAAGTTCAGCGCGAGGATGACGGCATGAAGATCAAGTTCTGGGGCGTGCGCGGCTCCATCGCTTCGCCCGGCCCACAGACTGTGCGATATGGCGGCAATACCACCTGCATCGAAGTACGCACCGACGATGACGAGATCATCATCCTGGACGCGGGCACCGGCATCTTTCCACTCTCCCAGTCCCTGATGGCCCGGCAACCCGTGCATGCCAACATCTTCATCACGCATTCGCACTGGGACCATATCCAAGGCCTGCCCTTTTTCATCCCCAACTTCGTGCCAGGCAACGTGCTGCGCCTGCACGGCGCCTATGACCCGGTCAGCGGCCAGGGCGTAGAGCAAGTCATGTCGGTGCAACTGCAGTACAGCTACTTCCCCGTGCGCGAAGCCGAATTGCGCGGCCGGGTGGAGTACGTCACGCTCACGCCCGAGCAAAGCGTGCGCATCGGCAGCGCCACCATCACGCCCTGCCTGCTCAATCACCCTGTCATCAACTACGGTTACCGGATCGAGGCCGGGGGCAAGTCCGTCTTCTTCACGGGCGACCACGAGCCTCCGTACAACATTTACCAGACCGGCGATCCGGAATACGCCGAATACCAGCACCACATCGAGGAAAAAGATGCCGCCATCCTGCGCGGCATGCAAGGCGTGGACGTGCTGATCATCGACACGTCGTACACCGCCGCCGAGTACCCGTCCAAGATTGGTTGGGGACACGGCACCTATGCCAGCAGCTTCGACTACGCCACGCGGGCCGGCGCCAAGGTGCTTTACTGCACCCACCATGAGCCGACGCGCAGCGACGACGCGCTGGAGGCCGTCTTCCGCCAAGCCTTGGCCGAGCATCCCCATGCAAGGGGATTGGACATCCGTCTGGCCGTCGAAGGTCAGGTGCACGAGTTCTGAGACACCCCAATCCGGCTCTCATGCAAGGCATCGTCCCGGGCATCGCCCATGCACTCCACGGCGCGGCCGCGACGCGACGGATCGAGCAGGCGGCGCTGGCCGGCCTGCCAGCGCACGCCCTGATGCAGCGCGCCGGCCAGGCCGTGGCGCGGCTCGCGCTGGCCATCGCGCCACATGCCCAGCGTTACTGGATCGCCTGCGGCCCCGGCAACAACGGCGGAGACGGACTGGAAGCCGCCACGCATCTGCTGCACATGGGCAAGACACCCATTGTCACTTGGCTGGGCCATGCCGGCGGCCTGCCCGAGGACGCCCGGGCGGCGCTGGACTGGGCACGTGCCGCGAACGTCGTTTTCGCCAGCGCCCCTCCCGAGGGATGCGATTGCGCGATCGACGCCCTGCTGGGACTGGGTGCAAACCGCGCCCCCGAGGGACCGATGGCCCAGCAGGTCGCACACCTCAACCAGCTCCGCGCCCAGGATCTGCCCGTGCTGTCCGTGGACCTGCCCTCAGGCCTGCATGGCGATACGGGCAATGCGCCCGGAGCCTGCGTGCAGGCCAGCCACACGCTGGCCCTGCTCACGCTCAAGCCCGGACTGTTCACCGCCCAGGGGCGAGATGCAAGCGGCGCCCTCTGGTTCGATGACCTGGGCATCGCACCCTCCTCCGCCGACGCACCGCAGGCCCTGCTCAACCCTGCCCCTGCGCCGCAGATGCGCAGGCATGCAAGCCACAAAGGCAGTTATGGAGACGTCGCCGTGATCGGCGGCGCACCGGGCATGGGCGGCGCGGCCCTGCTGGCCGCGCGGGCCGCCTTGCAGGGTGGCGCGGGCCGGGTGTATGTGGGGCTGTTGGACCTCGAGACGGCCCTGATGGACGCCACGCAGCCCGAGCTGATGCTGCGACGGCCCGAAACGCTGTTGAACATGCTGGACTCGCTCACAGTGGTCTGTGGTTGTGGGGGCGGAGAGGCCGTGCTCGCTGTCCTGCCCACACTGCTGCGCCGAGCGCCGCGCTTGGTGCTGGACGCGGACGCCCTCAACGCCGTGGCAGCGGAACCGAACCTGCAGACCCTGCTGCAAGACCGTGGTCGTCGCGACGGTGGGGTTCCGGGCACTGTCCTGACGCCGCACCCCCTGGAAGCGGCACGCATGCTGGGCACCGATGCCCGCGCCGTGCAGCAAGACAGGCTGGCCGCCGCGCAGGAATTGGCGGAACGTTTTGCCTGCACCGTTGTGCTCAAGGGTTCCGGCACGATCATCGCCGCGCCGGGGGCGCTGCCCCGCATCAATCCGACCGGCAATGCGCGACTGGCCACCGCCGGCACAGGCGACGTGCTGGCCGGCTTGATCGGAACGCGCCTGGCGCAAGGCCTGCCAGGCTTTGATGCGGCATGCGCAGCCGTCTACGCGCACGGCTTGGCGGCCGATACCTGGTCGCCCCAGCAGACGTTGACCGCCGACGCCCTGGCTCGCGCGTTGAACACCTGAGCGGTGACACGAACGCGCGTCGTGAAGCTCAACGTTTCGTCTTGCGCGCCATGGTCTTGGCCGCCGCCTTCTTGACGGCGGATTTGACAGAGGCCTTTAGCGCCTGGATCGGGCTTAGCGACGCCAGCTTGTCGCGCTTGCCGCTGGTTTTTCGGGTGGGGGACTTGGCACTGCTGGTCTTCTTGGCGCCCGTAGCCGTACGAGCTGTTTTCCTGGTCGGGCGGTCTTCGCCCATGTCCACATCTCCATCGGCTTTCTCAGACACAGACTCCCGATGCTCCCGCGCCTCGCGCACGGGCTCACGAGGCACGCCCATCTCATCGCCCTTGACGAGGCGAAAATCGATGCGCCGGCCGTCCAGATCAACGCGACTGACCTGCACCCGCACACGCGTGCCGATGGCATAACGGATACCGGTACGTTCGCCGCGCAACTCCTGTCGCGCCTCGTCGAAACGGAAGTACTCGCCACCCAATTCCGTGATGTGCACCAGCCCCTCGACGTACATGGCGTCCAGTGTGACAAAAATGCCAAAGCTGGTGGCCGCGCTGACCACGCCATAAAATTCTTCGCCCAGATGCTCGCGCATGTACTTGCACTTGAGCCAGGCTTCCACGTCACGACTGGCCTCGTCGGCCCGACGCTCGTTGGCGCTGCAATGCAGGCCAGCGGCCTGCCAGGCCAGCAGCTCGGCGCTGGCCTTCTTGGCTTTTTCGCCCGTAGCTTTGACGGTTCCACTGGAAGGCTTGCGGGCAGCCTCATTCTTCTCCAGGCGCCGGGCCAGCTTGGCGTGCGCCTCGCCCGGCGTGGGCAGGTCGGGCAGGTGATAACGAGACTTGCCCAGGATGGCCTTGATGACGCGGTGTACCAGCAAGTCCGGATAACGGCGGATGGGACTGGTGAAATGCGTGTAGGCCTCGTAGGCCAGGCCGAAGTGCCCGCTGTTGAAGGGGGTGTAGATGGCCTGCTGCATGGAACGCAGCAGCATGGTGTGGATCTGTTGCGCATCGGGCCGGTCTTTCACGGCCTCGGCGATGCGCTGGAATTCGGCTGGCTTCGGATCTTCGCCAATGGTCAGGCCGACGCCCATGGCTTTCAGGTAGTTGCGCAGGATCTCGTTCTTCTCAGGCGTCGGGCCTTCATGCACGCGGAAAAGGCCGCTGTGCTTGCTCTGGCCGATGAAATCGGCGCTGCAAACATTGGCCGCCAGCATGGCTTCCTCGATCAGGCGATGGGCCTCGTTGCGCACGCGCGGTACGATCTTTTCGATGCGCCCGCTCTCGTCGCAGACGATCTGGGTCTCGGTGGTCTCGAAATCCACCGCGCCACGCCGGGAACGCGCGGTCAGCAGCGTCCGGTAGACCTCATGGAGGTGCAGAAGGTCACCAACCCGATCCTTGCGCCGTGCCGCCTCCGCCCCGCGGGTGTTCGCGAGAATGGCCGCCACCTCCGTGTAGGTGAAACGCGCATGGCTGTGCATCACCGCCGGATAGAACTGGTAAGCCGCGATCTCCCCCTTGTCCTCACCCTCGCCCTGAATCAGCATGTCACAGACCATGCAGAGACGGTCCACGTCCGGGTTGAGGGAACACAGGCCGTTGGACAGCTTTTCCGGCAGCATGGGGATCACACGACGCGGAAAATAGACGCTGGTGGCACGCTCATAGGCATCCACGTCGATTGGCGCGCCGGTCTCCACATAGTGGCTCACGTCCGCGATCGCCACCAACAGACGCCACCCCTTCTTCGCGCCCTTGCCTCGCCCCAGCGTGACGGGTTCGCAATAGACAGCGTCATCGAAATCGCGGGCGTCCTCACCATCGATGGTGACGAGCGGCACGTCCGTCAGATCGACCCGGTTCTTCCAGTCCTGCGGACGAACCTTGTCCGGCAGAGCACGCGCCTGCGCGATGCAGGCCTCGGAGAAGTCATGCGGCACGCTGTACTTGCGCACCGCGATTTCGATCTCCATGCCGGGATCGTCAACCTCGCCCAGCACTTCCTTCACACGCCCCACCGGTTGCCCATACAAGGCGGGCGGCTCGACCAACTCCACCACCACGACCTGACCGACCCGGGCCTGCCCTGTCGCGCCTCGGGGTATCAGGATGTCCTGGCCGTAGCGCTTGTCCTCGGGCGCCACCAGCCAGACGCCACTCTCCTGCAGCAAGCGTCCAATGATGGGTTGATTGGAACGCTCGATGATTTCGACCACACGCCCCTCCGGGCGGCCTTTGCGGTCATGACGCACGACACGCACCTTGACGCGGTCTTTGTGCAACACCGCGCGCATTTCGCTGGAGGAGAGATAGATGTCCGCTTCGCCGTCGTCGCGGACCACGAAGCCGTGCCCGTCCCGGTGGCCGCTGACCGTGCCCTCGATTTCCTCGAGCAGGGCCGCTGCCGCATGCGCGGAACCGGAATGGCTGATTTTCTTGTTATACAATCTTGGTCTTGCCTGAGATGCCCAGATGGCGGAATTGGTAGACGCACTAGTTTCAGGTACTAGCGCTTAACGGCGTGGAGGTTCGAGTCCTCTTCTGGGCACCAAGTTTAGAGGCAAAACGCGGTCAAACTTCGTTCTGCCGGATAAACACTTCAAGACAAAAGCCGCTGCCGATGCCGCGGCTTTTTTCTTTTGCAGGCGGCCGAAAGGGCTGCGCATTGCACCTATAATGCGGGCTTCCTGAAGTTTGGACGTTTGTCCAGACACAAGGCCCAGATGGCGGAATTGGTAGACGCACTAGTTTCAGGTACTAGCGCTTAACGGCGTGGAGGTTCGAGTCCTCTTCTGGGCACCAGACAAAAAAAGGCCGCTGCACATGCAGCGGCCTTTTTCTTTGTGCTGGCCCCTCGACCAGGGCACAAAGATCGGGACCGAATCAGTCCGTGGCGGTGGCCTCCTCGGGCTTGGCTTTGCCTTCCTTCTTCGGCAAAGGCTGGATGTCGAGCTTGACATCGGTCTTGTCCTCGCCCTTCTCGTCCTTCACCACTTCCACGTCCACCGACAGACGGCCGCCATCGACCAGACGACCAAACAGCAACTCGTCCGCCAACGCGCGACGGATGGTGTCCTGGATCAGGCGCTGCATCGGGCGTGCGCCCATCAGTGGGTCGAAGCCCTTCTTGGCCAGGTGCTGACGTAGCGCATCGGTAAAGGTAACTTCGACCTTCTTTTCCGCGAGTTGCGTTTCCAGTTGAAGCAGGAACTTGTCCACCACGCGCAGGATGATCTGCTCATCCAGTGGCTTGAAGCTGACAATGGCGTCCAGACGGTTGCGGAACTCGGGCGTGAACAGGCGCTTGATGTCACCCATCTCGTCCCCGGCCTGGCGCGGGTTGGTGAAGCCAATGGTTGCCTTGTTCATGGTCTCGGCACCCGCGTTCGTCGTCATGACAATGATGACGTTGCGGAAATCGGCCTTGCGCCCATTGTTGTCCGTCAGCGTGCCGTGGTCCATGACCTGCAGCAGCACGTTGAAGATGTCCGGATGTGCCTTTTCGATTTCATCGAGCAGCAGCACGCAATGCGGCTTCTTGGTCACGGCTTCGGTCAGCAGGCCGCCTTGATCGAAACCGACGTAGCCCGGGGGGGCGCCGATGAGGCGACTCACCGCATGACGCTCCATGTACTCGGACATGTCGAAGCGGATCAGCTCAATGCCCAGGATGTAGGCCAGCTGCTTGGCGGCTTCGGTCTTGCCCACGCCCGTGGGGCCACTGAACAGGAAAGCACCGATCGGCTTATCCGGCTTGCCCAGGCCCGAACGCGCCATCTTGACGGCGGAAGCCAGTGCCTCCAGGGCCTTGTCCTGGCCAAAAACCACGCTCTTCAGATCCCGTTCGATGGTCTGCAGCTTGCCGCGGTCGTCATTGCTCACGTTCGCGGGCGGAATGCGCGCGATCTTGGCGACGATTTCCTCGACCTCGCTCTTGCTGATGGTCTTCTTGCGCTTGGAGGGCGGCAAGATGCGCTGGGCCGCGCCGGCCTCGTCGATCACGTCGATCGCCTTGTCGGGCAGATGCCGGTCGTTGATGTACTTGGCGCTCAGTTCCGCCGCCGCTTGCAAGGCGGCATTGGCGTACTTGACGTTGTGATGCTCCTCAAAACGGGATTTCAGGCCCTTGAGGATCTCGATGGTTTCCTGCACGCTGGGCTCCACCACGTCCACTTTCTGGAAACGACGCGACAGGGCCGCGTCCTTCTCGAAGATACCGCGGTACTCGGTGAAGGTCGTTGCGCCGATGCACTTGAGCTGGCCGCTGGACAAGGCGGGCTTGAGCAGATTGCTCGCGTCCAGCGTGCCCCCACTGGCCGCACCGGCACCGATCAGGGTGTGAATCTCGTCGATGAACAAGATGGCGTTAGGCTTGTCCTTCAGGGATTTGAGCACGCCCTTGAGGCGTTGCTCGAAATCACCGCGGTACTTGGTGCCCGCCAGCAGTGCGCCCATGTCCAGCGAATAGACGTTGGCCTCGGCCAGAATCTCGGGCACATCGTTCTGCACGATGCGCCAGGCCAGGCCTTCGGCGATGGCTGTCTTGCCCACGCCAGCCTCACCCACCAACAGCGGATTGTTCTTGCGGCGACGGCAGAGGATCTGGATGACGCGCTCGACCTCGAACTCGCGGCCGATCAGCGGATCGATCTTGCCATCCTTGGCCTGCTGGTTCAGGTTGACGGTGAACTGCTCGAGCGGCGAAGCCTTGCCGTCGCCTTTCTCCGCAGTGGTGCCTTCTTCCGCTTCACCCGCGTTGTCATTGGACTTGCTGGCTTCCGGCGGGTCACTCTTCTTGATGCCATGGGCGATGAAGTTCACCACGTCCAGGCGCGTCACTCCCTGCTGATGCAGGTAATAGACCGCGTGCGAGTCCTTTTCACCAAAGATGGCGACCAACACGTTGGCGCCGGTAACCTCTTTCTTGCCGCTGCCGGTGCTCTGCACATGCATGATGGCGCGCTGGATCACGCGCTGGAAACCGAGGGTGGGTTGCGTGTCCACTTCCTCGGTACCTGCGACCTGCGGCGTGTTGTCCTTAATGAAGTTGGTCAAGCTCTTGCGCAGGTCATCGATATTGGCCGCGCACGCTCGCAACACCTCGGCCGCGCTGGGGTTGTCCAGCAAGGCCAGAAGCAGATGCTCCACAGTGATGAATTCATGGCGCTGTTGCCGAGCCTCGACGAACGCCATGTGCAAACTGACTTCCAGTTCCTGGGCAATCATATGACTTCCTTTTGCCTTGCCGGACCCGGTATCGCGTGAAGCGGGTCACTCGTTGATCTGCGGCCTACTTTAATCCGATTCCAAAGGCCATCCAAGCCGCAGGGCGGAAGAATTGGCGAGAAATAGAAACAGAAAAAGAAACCAACTCTTTCATTCCATAGGTTCGGCCACGCACTGAAGCGGGTGCCCCGCCTTGCGAGCGGCTTCGAGCACCCGATCTACCTTGGTCGCGGCCACGTCTTTGGTATAGACGCCACAGACCGCCCGTCCATCCAGATGGATCTTGAGCATGATTTGCGTCGCCGTTTCCAGGTCCTTGTTGAAATACTCTTGTATGACCACCACCACGAATTCCATCGGGGTGTAGTCATCGTTGAGCATCACCACCTGAAACATTTGCGGTGGCTGTACCCTCTGGGGCCGTCGTTCCAGCACAACGGAATCACCACCCGCGCCGGGGTTTTCTCGATCGGGCTTGACGATAGGCTGTTTGGGAGGTGCCGGTGGTTTGCTTGCCATGTTCTTCGCCATGGCTTCATTCTATCGAGCGCGTCCACGGCTTGCCATTCAAGGGAGAGGTTCACGGGAACGGAGTTTGGGTCGGGCGGGTGGACTTCAAGCCCCTCCGAGCGCCTCGCGCAAGAACGCCTGTTCCCAGCCCAGCACCACCGCCCGCAGCGGGGATGTCGCACAATCCTGCCATTCGCTCGAAACCACCCGCAGGAAACGCCCATGATCAAGGCCCTGTCGCCCAAGCGGCACAGCACACACCTACCTCCACACCTCGCCGCAGCCCTGTCCCGCAGGCCCGGACGCCTCGCTGGACTTGTCGCCAGCTTGTTCCTGAGCCTGTGCCTCGGCTTGGTGCCTCGCCCTGGACAGACTGAGGAGGTGGCTCAGCGGGACCTGCCGCGCGCCACGCTGAACGCGGGCATGTACCTGGTCCATGTCCAAGTGGCCGCCACAGCCGAACAGCGCGCCATCGGACTGATGTACCGGACGGACCTGCGCGACAACGAGGGCATGCTTTTCATTTTCGAGAAGCCCCAGATGCAATGCTTCTGGATGAAAAACACCTACATCCCACTGACCGCCGCCTTCATCGCGGATGACGGCGCCATCGTGAACACAGTGAACATGCAACCGCGGACGACCAACTCCCATTGCTCCACCCAGCCCGTGCGCTACGTGCTTGAAGTGCGGCAAGGTTGGCTGGCGCAACATGGATTCGGCCCCGGCAAGCGCCTGACCGGGGGGCCTTTCAAGGAGAATTAAGAACGGGAGAAATGGCGCCGGCCGGATGGACCGGCCAGGCGCCTGGCTACGGTGAGACGGCGCCGCTCTCCGCACCGTCAGCTGACGCTGAAGTTCAGTTCAGTTCAGGCGCAGTGGTTCAGCCACTGACGATTCGGATGTCGCCAGCTTGAAGACATTCACAGAACGCACCATGTCCTGGGCTTGCGTACGCAGGCTGACCGCTGCGGCGGCCATCTGCTCCACCAGGGCCGCGTTCTGTTGCGTCGCGCCATCCATCTGCGAGATCGCCTGCGTGGCCTGGGCCACACCCGTGCTTTGCTCCCGGCTGGCGACGGTGATCTCGGCCACGATGCCGCTGACGCGCTGGATGCTGAGAACCACGTCGCTGATCGTCGCACCGGCGCGGTCCGCCAAGGCGCTGCCCTGCTCGACCTTGCCCACCGAATCACCGATCAGGACCTTGATCTCCTTAGCGGCCTCGGCGCTGCGCTGCGCAAGATTGCGCACCTCGCCGGCGACCACCGCGAAACCCCGTCCCAGCTCCCCTGCACGCGCCGCCTCGACCGCCGCGTTCAGGGCCAGGATATTGGTCTGGAACGCAATGCCATCGATGACACCGATGATGTCGGCGATCTTGGCCGAACTGTCGTTGATGCCGCGCATGGTTTCGACCAGTTGAGCGACCACTCCGCCGCCCTCCGCGGCCACGCCGGAGGCATTGCGCGCCAGTTCGTTGGCCTGCCCCGCGCTGCCCGCATTCCGGTTCACGGTGACACCCAGGCGCTCCATCGACACCGCCGTTTGCTTGAGCGCGCTGGCCTGATTCTCCGTGCGCGCGGACAGATCCTGATTGCCCATCGCGACTTCGCTGCTGGCGACCTGGATGCCATCAGCTGCGTGCCGCACGGCCGACACCACGCGTGTCAGCGCGCTTTGCATGCCGTCGAGCGCGCGCATCATGTCGGTGGCTTCGTCCTTGCCGATCAACGAAGGATGGGTGGTGAAGTCGCCCTGGGCGATGCGCCCGGCGAATTCCCGGGCCTGGTCCAGGGGCGCCACGATGGAACGCCCAAGCCAGCTGGCGATGGCGATGCCCAGCACGCATGACGCGGCAAAGGCAATGACGAAAACCACGAAGATGGCCGCCACCGCGCCATTGACCTTGGCGAACACGCCCTGACTGGTCTGGGCCAGCACGGCGTCCACGCCGCTGAGCTGTTCGAAGGCCTGGGTCCAGCCTGCCGCCTCGGCTGCCTTGAGGTCCAGCAGGGCTTCCTTGCTATCGGCATAACCGCTGTCGGCGAGCTTGTTGGCGAACAGCGTCAACTGCTCGCGGTAGCTTTTCATGTGCTTCGAGAAGCTGGCCAGATCGTCCCGGGATTTCTGGGTCTTGGTCCGGGCCTCGAAATCGCGCATGGCCTGGTCGATGGTGCGTTGCGCCTGGTCCCACTGCGCGCGGGCCGCCTTGATGTCCTGGGTCTCAAAGATGGAGGCTGCCATCTGGGCCGCCGCGCCGTGGCTCTCGAGCAAGGCCAGGCGCGCGGTGCCCACGATGGTATTGACGGGCAGCAGTTCCTGGGTAATGCCCGCCAGGCCCTGGCGCGCGACATGCAGGCCGAAACCTCCGATCGCGACGACGATCGCCGACAACAGAAGCAGCACCGCGAAACCCAGTTGGAGACGCACGCGGATTCTGAACTGACGCAACATGGAGAACCTCCTGGATCGAGATGGAAGCTATTTTCCGCTCCACAAATGACAGCAAGAATCCTGCCCAGAGAAAAACAAAAAAGCCGGATGCAGGGCATCCGGCTTGCGGCACGAGGAAACGCGCGAAGAAAGATCAGGCCGTTGCAGCGAGCGCGGCGTTCAAGGTCGGGCTCGGACGCATCACGGCCTCCAGCTTGGCCATGTCCGGCTTGTAATAGCCACCAATATCCACGGCCTTGCCCTGCACGTCGGTCAATTCCTTGATGATGGCCTGCTCACCGTCTGCCAACGCCTTCGCCAGCGGCGCGAACTTGGCGGCCAGGGCCTTGTCCTCGGTCTGCGCAACCAGTTCCTGTGCCCAGTAGAGCGCGATATAAAACTGGCTGCCGCGGTTGTCGAGCTGGCCAGCCTTGGGCTTGGGGTTTTTGTCGTTATCCAGGAACTTGCCCGTGGCGGTGTCCAGCGTCTTGGCCAGCACCTTGGCTTGCGCATTGCCGCTCTTGATGCCGAGATCTTCCAGCGACACGGCCAGGGCCATGAATTCGCCCAGCGAGTCCCAGCGCAGGTGGTTTTCCTCCACCAGTTGCTGCACATGCTTGGGCGCCGAGCCGCCTGCGCCGGTTTCATACATGCCGCCCCCCGCCATCAGCGGCACGATGGACAGCATCTTGGCGCTGGTGCCCAGTTCCATGATGGGGAAGAGGTCGGTCAGATAGTCGCGCAGCACGTTGCCGGTGACGGAGATTGTGTCCTGGCCCTTGCGGATGCGCGCGAGCGAGAACTTGATGGCCTCCACCGGCGGCAGGACGCGGATGTCCAGGCCCTGGGTATCGTGGTTCTTGAGGTAGGTCTCGACTTTCTTGATCACGTTGGCGTCATGGGCGCGCTGGGCATCGAGCCAGAAAATGGCCGGCGTGCCGCTGGCGCGCGCGCGCGTGACGGCGAGCTTGACCCAGTCCTGGATGGCGGCGTCCTTGGTCTGGCACATGCGCCAGATATCGCCCACCTCCACCGGATGCTCGAAAAGCGTCGCGCCGGACTCGTCGCTCACGCGTACCACGCCGTCGGCGGGAATCTGGAAGGTCTTGTCGTGCGAGCCGTATTCCTCGGCGGCCTGGGCCATCAGGCCCACGTTGGGCACGCTGCCCATGGTCACCGGGTCGAGCGCGCCGTTGGCTTTGCAATCGTCGATCGTGGCCTGGTAGATGCCAGCGTAGCAGCGGTCGGGAATCACGGCCTTGGTGTCGTAGGACTTGCCGTCCGCGCCCCACATCTGGCCACTGTTGCGGATCATCGCGGGCATGGAAGCGTCGACGATCACGTCGCTGGGCACGTGCAGGTTGGTGATGCCCTTGTCCGAATTGACCATGGCCAGGCCGGGGCCCCTGGCGTACAACGCCTGGATGTCCGCCTCGATGGCCTTGGCGGTTGCTTCGGGCAGATCCTTCAGCCGCGCGTACAGGTCGCCGATGCCGTTGTTGGGGTTGAAGCCGATCTTCTTGAGGTCGGCGTCGTACTTGGCCAGCACGTCCTTGTAATAGGCCACCACCACCTGGCCGAAGATGATGGGGTCGGAGACCTTCATCATGGTCGCCTTCAGGTGGGCCGAGAACAGCACGCCCTGGGCCTTGGCCTCGGCCACCTGGACTTCGAGGAAGCTGGCGAGCGCCTTCTTGCTCATCACCGAGGCATCGATCAGTTCACCGGCCAGCACCGGGGTTTTTTCCTTGAGCACGGTGCGGGCGCCGTCCTTGGCGATCAGTTCGATCTTGACGCTGCCGGACTTGGCAATCAGCGCGGATTTCTCGCTGCCGTAGAAATCACCGCTGCTCATGTGCGAGACATGGCTCTTGCTCGTCGCCGACCACTTGCCCATGCTGTGCGGGTTCTTGCGCGCGTAGTTCTTGACGGCCAGCGGCGCGCGGCGGTCGGAGTTGCCCTCGCGCAGCACGGGGTTCACCGCGCTGCCCGACACCTTGGCGTAACGCTGGCGGATCTTCTTTTCTTCCTCGGTCTTGGGCTCGTCCGGATAGTCCGGCACCTTGTAGCCCTTGCCCTGCAGTTCCTTGATGGCGGCCTTCAACTGCGGGATGGAGGCGCTGATGTTGGGCAGCTTGATGATGTTCGCGTCCGGCTCCAGCGTCTTCTTGCCCAGCTCGGCCAGAGTATTGGGCGTGCGCTGCTCAGGCGGCAGGAAGTCGGAAAACTCGCCGATGATGCGACCGGCCACCGAGATATCGCTGGTGTCCACCTTCACGCCCGCAGGCGCGGCAAAGGTACGGATGATGGGCAGGAAGGAAGCCGTCGCCAGCAGCGGGGCCTCGTCGGTCAGCGTGTAGATGATGGTCGGAGTGCTCATGGAGATGTCTCGGGTGGTTTTCCCAGGAAGGAACGTACGCTCACATTGTAAAAGCCCCCGGCCGCGCGACATCCGGCAGGCGGCAAAAAGGGCCTGTAGGGGTTGCCCCGCAGGCCCTTGATGGGATCTGCCCACCAGGGGCAGTCTCGCGATCAGGCGAAGTTCTTGGCCACGAAATCCCAGTTCACCAGCTTGTCGAAGAAGGTTTCGACGAACTTCTGGCGCAGATTGCGGTAGTCAATGTAATAGGCGTGTTCCCAGACGTCCACCGTCAGCAAGGCCTTGCCTTCGCCGCTCTTGAGCGGTGTGCCCGCGGCACCAGTGTTGAGGATGTCCAGGCTGCCGTCCGCCTTCTTGATGAGCCAGGTCCAGCCCGAGCCGAAGTTGCCCACGGCGCTCTTGACGAAAGCCTCCTTGAAAGCCGCGTAGCTGCCCCACTTGGCATTGATGGCCGCAGCCAATGCGCCCGTGGGTTCACCACCGCCATTCGGCTTCATGCCATTCCAGAAGAAGGTGTGGTTCCAGATCTGGGCCGCATTGTTGTAGATGCCACCGCTGGACGTCTTGACGATCTCTTCCAGCGTCTTGCTCTCGAACTCCGTGCCCTTCTGCAGGTTGTTCAGGTTCACCACGTAGGCATTGTGGTGCTTGCCATGGTGGAACTCCAGCGTTTCCTTGGAGTAGTGCGGTGCCAGGGCGTCGATGGCATAAGGCAGGGGGGGCAGGGTGTGTTCCATGGTGGTTCCTCGCGTTGTTGTGGATGAAACGGGATCGAAAGCGGAAGTCGATTGTAGGAAATTAATTCCCGGGCAAGAACGCGGACCATCGCAAGACCCTGCTCGCGGCGGTACTCATGTGGGGGCCTGGCGCCCTCGCCCAGGCGGTCTCTCAACCAGACCATCCGATGGCGACGCCACCGTCACGGCGACATGACCATCGGCCAGGGTCGCGCGTAGCCACTGCCCGGCATGGGTCTGGGCCACGCGAGTCACCGCATGGCCCTCGGCATCAACCAGCCAGGCGTAACCCCGCTGCAGGACCAGGGAGGGGTCCAGCAATTGCAGGCGCAGAGCCGCGTGGTCCAGACGTTGACGACGGGCTTGCGCATCGCGCCGCAACGCCTGCGGCCAGGCTTCGGCCCGACGCAGCAGGGCTTGGCGCTGAAGCAGCACAACGCGCGCCGCCGCATGCTGCAGACCCTGGGCCAGGCCATTGGCGCGCAGGCGCTGACGCGCCAGTCGGGCCGAAGGACGGCCGAGACGACCCAGGGCCAAGTCGAGGCGCTGGGCCGCGAGATCCAGACGCTCATGGACGGCATCGCGCAGTTGTTCCTGCAGCAAAGCCAGCGCGCCCAGCCAATTGGCTTGCGGTTCGGCCGCCAACTCTGCCGCCGCCGTGGGTGTGGGCGCGCGCAGGTCGGCTACGAAATCGGCCAGGGTGAAATCGGTTTCATGCCCCACGCCGCTCACCACCGGCACAGGGCTGCGGGCAATCGCGCGCACCAGTTGCTCGTCGTTGAAGGCCCACAAATCCTCGATGGAGCCCCCTCCACGCACCAGCAGAATCACGTCGATCTCCCCCTGCGCCGCCAAGGCGTAAAGCCGCTGCAAGGCCATCACCAGCTCCGCCGGGGCGGCCGCACCCTGCACGGCGGCCGGCGCGATACGCACCGGCACATGCGGCGCCCTGCGCCGCAAGGCAGTCGCCACGTCGCGCAGGGCGGCGGCCCCCAGGGAGGTCACCACGCCAATGCCACGCGGCAGGCGCGGCAGGTCCCGCTTGCGCGCGGCGTCGAACAGGCCCTCGGCTTCCAGCCTGGCCTTGAGGCGCAGGAACTGCTCGAACAAGGTGCCCGCGCCGGCGCGCGTCATGCTCTCGACAACGAGTTGCAGATCACCCCGGGCTTCGTAGACCGACAGGCGACCCCGCACCTCGACCTGATCCCCCTCACGGGGCGCGAAATCCAGCAGGCTGGCAGCGCGGCGGAACATTGCGCACCGCAGTTGCCCGCCGTCACGACCGTTCGGGTCCTTGAGCGTGAAATAGGCATGCCCGCTGGCAGCGAGGTTGTAGCCCGAAATCTCCCCACGCACCACGACCGGATTGAAGCGCGCGTCCAGTGCATCAGCAACCGCGCGGCACAGCGCCCCAACCTGCCAGACACGCGGCGCAGATACTGGAAATGATTGCTCAGACATCAGTCGATGTGCGCTCTGCGCACCCCCCATGACCCGCCAGACCGCGCAAAACCTTGCGCCATTTGCATGCCGTCCTGGCTTGCGGCTGACGACTACTCCACACCGCGCGGACCTTGCACGCTATTCGCAAAACCCCTGAGGCACAGCGCGCGGATCGCGAATCTGTCGTGCAAGCCTTTGATTTCATTTGATTTTTCACTGCCTCTTTTGTCATCGTTTTGACGCATGCCAAGTATTTACGCGGCTTGGCAAGCCCTGTCACCGGTTTGCCCACAAAGTTATCCACAGAATCTGTGTGTGACCGCCGCGCCAGCGCCACACCACCGAAAGCCAGGCAGAAGTCGCCGGATCTGGATCCTGTGGACCCTGGGTGGGGCCGGCTCGGACCTGACGACGGTCGGCACAGCTCGTACCGCGAGGCTGCTGATGGGTAGGCCATAATCGCGCAGCTTTCATGCACGGCGCGCACTCTCGGGCGCTGGCGTACAGCCGGCGCGGCGGTTGCGCACCGTGTGTTTCCTTGTTGGAGAACCCTTTTGTTTTCGATCATACAAGCCGCCGGCTGGCCGATCTGGCCGCTGATTCTCTGCTCCATCCTCGGACTCGCCCTGGTCATTGAACGAGCCCTCAGCCTGCAAACCGTCAAGGTCACGCCCCCCAATCTGTTGAACGAAGTGCTGCGGGCCACCCGCCGCGCCATGCCTTCGAGCGACGTGATCGCACAGTTGGAGCAGAACTCTCCCCTGGGCGAAATGCTGGCCTCGGGCCTGCGCACCGCGCAGGCCGCTCAATCGCATGCGAGCACGGCGGAGGAGCTGCGTACCGTCTTGCGCGAAGCCGTCGAAGACAGCGGCCGGCTGGTCGCGCACAAGCTGGAGCGTTACCTCTCCGCGCTGGCGACCATCGCGTCCATCGCGCCCCTGCTGGGCCTGTTCGGCACCGTGATCGGCATGATCGAAATCTTCGGCTCACAGGCGCCGACCAACGCCAGCAGCGGTGGCAACCCGGCCCAACTGGCGCACGGTATTTCGATCGCGCTTTACAACACGGCTTTCGGCTTGGTCATCGCGATTCCGACCCTGGTTTTCTGGCGCTATTTCCGGGCCCGCGTGGACAGCCACCTGCTCGCGCTGGAACTCGCGGGAGAACGCCTGGTCCAGCATCTGGTCGCGCTGCGTCAGGGCAACGCCCACAACGCCGGCGTCTGACCCGGACCGCCTCGGAAACGCCCAGCCATGCGCATCAACCTGCGTCGCCACTCGCGCACCGCCAGCGAGGAGCCTGAGATCAATCTGATTGCCTTCATCGACGTGCTGCTGGTGATCGTGATCTTCCTCATGCTCTCGACCACCTACAACAAGTTCACCGAGATGAACCTGCGCCTGCCCACGGCGGACGCCGAAAGCCCACGTGACCGGCCCCGGGAAATATTGATCACCATCAACAGCGATGGCGGCTACAGCGTCAACCGCGCATCCCTGCCCGGCCGCAATGTGCAGGACTTGATCGCTGCCTTGCGCCAGGCCATGGGCAACGCGGCCAATGGCAAGGACGCCGTGCTGATCATCAGCGCCGACGCCAACGCGCGCCACCAGTCGGTGGTGAGCGCCATGGAGGCGGCGCGTTACGTGGGTCTGTCGCAGATCACCTTCGCGGCGCAATCGCCCCAATCCGCCGGGCGTTGAGCGCCTTGGTCTCCCGCGGCACATCGTCCCTGTCTTCCCCGCCCATGCGTGCGCCCGCCTTCTGGCAAGCCCCTCTTCCCGGCCAGCCCCGTCCCTGGCTCGGCCGCTGCGCCCTGCTGACGCTGTGGCCGCTGTCTCTGCTGATGCGGCTGCTGGTGCGCCTGCGCCAGGGGCTCTACCTCAGTGGCATGTTCAAGCGCCACGCCGCGCCCGTGCTGGTGATCGTGGTGGGCAATGTGGTCGCGGGCGGCGGAGGCAAGACGCCGACCGTCATCGCCCTGGTGGAGCACCTGCGCGCCCGCGGTCTGAAGCCGGGCGTGATCTCCCGCGGGTATGGGCGTCGAAAGTCGGCCCGAGGGGAGGACTGCCGCGAAGTACGTCCTGACAGCCCCGTGGACCAGGTGGGCGATGAGCCAGCGCTGATCCGTCGACGCACGGGCGTGCCGGTCTTTGTCGCGCGACAGCGCATCGAGGCCGCCCGGGCCCTGCTGGCGGCGCACCCGGAGGTCAACATCCTGGTCAGCGATGATGGCCTGCAGCACCTGGCCCTGGCGCGCGACATCGAAGTCTGCGTCTTCGGAGACCGTGGCCTGGGCAATGGCCTGCTGCTGCCCGCCGGGCCGCTGCGCGAGCCCTGGCCACGGTATGTGGACTTGGTGTTGCACACCGGGCAACGGCCGGCTTTCACTGGCCACGCGGCACGGCGCGCGCTCGCAAGCACGGGCGTGGATGCCAACGGCCGCGGCATCGCCTTGGACAAACTGCAGGGGCCCCTGGTGGCCGTGGCGGGCACGGCCCAGCCCCAGGCCTTCTTCGACATGCTGCGTGACCGCGGTCTGACCCTGGCACGCGTGGACGCACTGCCCGATCACGCGGACCCGTCGGACTACGCCCATTGGCACGCGGAACTGCAGCAGGAATTCGCCACCAACCCGGTGACCGTGCTCTGCACCGAAAAGGACGCCTTTAAACTGTGGACGGTCTGCCCTGGGGCGCTCGCCGTCCCCCTGGTGTTCGAATTGCCCCAGGCCTTTCTGGACGAGTTCGACCGCCTGCTTCACGCCGCCTTCGCGGCGCATCTATCATCCGCCTACACGCACTGACCCCGCGCCCGCGCAGCGCGCCCACACACCATGAGCCTGGACACCCGATTGCTGGAACTGCTGGTCTGCCCCGTGACCAAGGGCCCGCTGGAATACGACCGCGACAAGCAGGAGTTGCGCTCGCGCAGCGCACGCTTGGCCTACCCGATCCGCGACGGCATTCCCGTGCTGCTGGAGAGCGAGGCCCGGACCCTGTCCGACGCGGAGCTCGAACGATAAGCCCCTGGGCCATGCAGTCCCTCTCTAGATTTTGTTCCGATGTCTGACACCACCGTCCTCATTCCGGCGCGGCTTGCCTCGTCCCGTTTGCCCAACAAACCCCTGGCCGACATTGCTGGCCTGCCCATGATCGTGCGCGTGGCACAGCGGGTGCGCGGTGGCCTGCCAGGCGATGTACGCGTCGTCGTCGCCACGGATCACACCAGCATCCAGCATGCCTGCGAGCAGCACGGCGTGCAAAGCATCCTCACACGTGCCGATCATCCCAGCGGCAGCGACCGCTTGGCCGAGGCCTGCGAACTGCTGGGCCTGCCAGACGAGGCCACCGTCGTCAATGTGCAGGGTGATGAGCCGCTCATCGATCCCGCCCTGGTCCGGGCGGTGGCCGAGCTACTGGCCCAGCGACCCGAGGCCAGCATGAGCACCGCGGCCCACCCGATTCACGACGTTGCGGAATTCGGCAATCCCAACGTGGTCAAGGTGGTGCTCGACGCCCGCGACCTGGCGCTCTATTTCAGCCGTGCACCCATCGCCTGGTGGCGCGATGGCTTTGCACAAGGCTTGCGTGAATTGCCACCGCCGGGCGAGAAATTCGCCACGCCGCTGCGCCACATCGGCATTTACGCTTACCGCGTGGGTTTCCTGCGCCAGTTTCCGAAGTTGTCGGCGGCGCCCATCGAAAACAGCGAGGCGCTGGAACAGTTGCGTGCACTGTGGCACGGCCACCGTATTGCGGTGCACATCACGCAGGATGCGCCCGGCCCTGGTGTCGATACACCGGAGGATCTGGAACGGGTGCGCAAGCTGTTTGCGCACTGACAACCACGCACCGAGGATTACCCTGAGAGTGCGGCGTGCGGGCCAGGCGACGCCAGCTTGCCATGCTATCCTCAAGCATCCCCCGCAGGCTGCCCCCTTGTGGTGCCCGGCCTGCGTCACAACTCTTCCCGAGGACATCCCATGAGACTGATCCTGTTGGGCGCCCCCGGCGCCGGCAAGGGCACGCAAGCGGCCTTTCTCTGCAGAAAATACGGCATCCCGCAGATCTCGACCGGCGACATGCTGCGCGCCGCCGTCAAGGCAGGTACGCCTCTGGGGCTGCAGGCCAAGGCAGTGATGGAGTCGGGCGGTCTGGTCAGCGATGACCTGATCATCAACCTCGTGAAGGAACGCATCGCCCAGCCGGATTGCGCGCCAGGGTTTCTGTTCGACGGTTTCCCGCGCACCATTCCCCAGGCGGAGGCCATGAAGGCTGCGGGCGTCAAACTGGACTACGTGCTGGAAATCGACGTGCCCTTTGACGCCATCATCGAACGCATGAGCGGCCGTCGCTCGCACCCGGCCTCGGGCCGCACCTACCACATCAAGTTCAACCCGCCAATCGCGGCAGGCAAGGACGACATCACGGGCGAGCCCCTGGTACAACGCGACGACGACAAGGAAGAAACCGTCAAGAAGCGCTTGGACGTCTACAGCGCCCAGACGCGTCCGCTCGTGGACTACTACAGCCAGTGGGCGGCAAAGGATCCGGCGGCTGCGCCCAAGTACCGCAAGATCAGCGGCCTGGGCAGCGTGGACGAGATCACGCAGCGGGCGCTGCAGGCGCTGGACGCCTGATCCCGGCGACCCGATAAAACGCAAAGGCCTGCATGGTGCACCCATGCAGGCCTTTCGTCTTTGGCGCCAGGGGCCCGCTCACCGATCCTGCGAGCAGGGCAGTTCGCCTGTGTTGACCCGATGCACCGGGTACCCCGGCCTTCGCAACTGCGGATCAGGACGACACAGCCGTCTGGAACTGTGCCTTGTTCGCAGCGCCTTCCACCCACGCCGGCGCACGGCCACGGCCTGACCAGGTCTCGCCGGTTTCAGGGTTTCTGTACTTTGCCTCGACGGCATCGGCGGACGGGGCACTGACCGTGGGCTGGGCGATCTCTTTCGCCGTGAACTTGTGCTTGGCCACCAGTTCGCGCACGGTCTGCAGGGCACCATCACGCTCCTGCTGGCGCAGTTCGGCAATGCGCTTCTCGTAGCTGGCCTTCTGTGCCTCCAGTTGCTCCAGACTCAGGTTGTTGATTTCAGGGCTCATGGTTTTCGTTCCTAGGGTTACCGGCTGGATGCGAAAGGATTGCGTCCAGATCCATGGACTGATTTTTTAATCAGTAAATGGTATTTTATACAGTATTTTGAATTTTGGGCAAGGTGCACGCTGACGGACCCGGGGCTTTTTCCCTGGCCTGCCGCTTACATTGGGCTGGAGCGCAAACCGTAGGCCTGCTGGCCGACGAACAGGTATTCCGCCCGCAAGAGTGCTTCGCCCTTTTCCTCGACGAAAGTGAAGCCCAGCACCCCGACCTCGTCGCCGACCTTGAGCGGCGTGACGCCCCAGGCGTTCATGCGCGACAGCGGGGCCAGTTCGACCTCCCAGCGCCGATCCTGGCGACGCGGCAACTGGGCCTGCACCAGCAAGGCGGCGCCATCCACCGGCGCGCTTTGAGCGGGTAGCCGGCGCTGTCGCAGATCGACCGGCAGGTTGGGGGTCACGGGCCGCTCCAGCACGAATTCCGCATGGGGGTTCTGCCAGCGCACGCTGACCACGAGGCCTTGCAGCCAGATGGGGCGTTGCTGGTCAAAACTGCTCCAGCCATGGTGGGCCCGCGCGGCCCCGGGCAGGGTCAGTGCGGCGAGGACAAAGTGACGGCGTTGCATGGGACATCCTCCTCCAGACAGATGGTCAAAATGCCGGGAATCACAGGTAGGCGATCCAGCGGCCGCAGCCCAGCACGGCCAGCCAAATCAGGGTGGACAAGGCCATCTGTACCCGCGCGAGCGCGTCTAATTTGTCCAGGGAAGCCCGGCCATGGAACCAGCCCGCATTACACGCCGCCGCCAATAACAGCAACATCTTGCAGGTGAATGCGCGGTTGGCGATCAGCTCGGCGGCTTGGGCGGCAAACATCAGCAAGCCCGATACGGCTGCCAGCCCGAATCCCACCACGGCCAGCGTCAGTGCAAGGCGAGCGAGATCACGCACGGGCAAGGTCGCGCCCCATCCGAACACCCGCAGTTCAAGCAGCAGCAGATTGCCCAACAAGAGGGCGACGCCGGCCAGATGCAGCACTTCCAACACGGGATAGGCCCAGGCGCTGGACACAATGCCGGCGATGAAGTCAGTGCCCATCGAGGAGGTCAAGCATCAGAGACAGGCGTGCCTTGACCGGGCTCAGGTCGGTGGCCGCGAAACCCGCGCCCTCATCCGCACTCGCCCGCATGCCAGCTTTCAACCCACCTTCGGTGCAGCGGGTGGCTAGCAAGATCCGCACGCCGCGTGCCTGCGCGCGCTCCAACGCGACCTCCAGTTCCCGGTGCACGGTGCCATTGCCCGTGGCCGCGACCACCAGGCCACGCAGGGGCGGGAGAGCCAACTGCCGGGACAGGTCGGCATCACACATCATGTGCACCATGGCGCCGCTGGCAGCGGCGTGGCTGAACAGAAGCTCGACGCGTGGCCATGCCGAGACGGTCAGCGCCGACTCCAGGGCGCCCGCAGGTGCCTCCAAAGGCCAAACCACATCGTGCGCGTGCTGAGCCCCACCTTGTGCGTCCGTCACCGGCGACCATCGCACGGCCAGCCCACCCGCGCCCGCCGGATCGTCCACAAGTTGCCCTGCATCGGGCCGCCCACTCGAACGAAAGGCGTCGAGTCGGGTCGCATGCACCTTCTGCACCGCATGTGCCCGCATGACACGACGGGCGCACACGGCCAGCACACCCCGCGCCTGCGGGTCGACCAGCACCTGCAGGGCGTCGCGCAGATTGCCCGGCCCGTCTGCGTCCGGCGCATCGGCGGGTCGCATGGCACAGGTGAGCACCAGCGGCTTGCCGAGCTCGCGCAGCAACGGCCCCAGCAGCGCCTGCAGGAGCCAGGCGGTTTCTTCCAGCGTATCGGTACCGTGGGTGATCAGCACACCGCGTACATCGGCCTGCGCCAGCCAATGCCGACAACGCCGCAGCAACGCCTGCCAGACCGGCAGGTCCATGTCCTTGCTGTCGATCTGGGCCACCTGCTCGCTCTGGATCGTGAGTCCCTTCAGCGCGGGCGCAATGGCCAGACCCGTCAACAAGTCCTCGATCGGCTTCTGCCCCGCCACATAAGCCCCGGCGCCCTTTTCCGGCGTGGAAAGCCCGGCAATCGTGCCTCCGGTGCCGAGAACCACGATTTTTTGCGCCTTGTCGGAAGTTTTTGCTTGCATTCTCTGAAAAACTGTTGAAAAATACAGTTACTGGATATGAAGACAGTTGGATAGCAATACAGGAGCCACACCATGGACTTGCCGAACGACACCCCTCCCGCCAAGCTCACGGCCCGCCAGCAGCAGATTCTGGACCTCATCCAGAGCGCCATCGCCAACACAGGCGCTCCGCCCACCCGCGCCGAAATCGCCAACGAGCTGGGCTTCAAGTCCGCCAACGCGGCGGAAGAGCACTTGCAGGCCCTGGCACGCAAAGGTGTGATCGAACTGGTCAGCGGCACCTCGCGCGGCATCCGGCTCAAGGGCAAGGCACTGCGCGCCACCTTGTCTTCGTCCTTGTCCAGTATCGGTGAAAAAGTGGCCACGGGCGTGGCGCAACTGGCCCTGCCCCTGGTGGGTCGTGTGGCTGCCGGCTCGCCCATCCTCGCTCAGGAACACGTTGATCAGACCTACTACGTCGAAAGCTCCCTGTTCCAGCGCAAGCCGGACTACCTGCTCAAGGTGCGCGGCATGTCCATGCGCGACGCGGGCATCATGGACGGCGACCTGCTGGCCGTTCAGGCCGTCAAGGAAGCCAAGAACGGCCAGATCGTGGTGGCTCGTTTGGGCGAGGAGGTCACCGTCAAGCGCTACCGCCGCAACAAGGACGTGGTGGAGCTGCTGCCCGAGAACCCGGACTACCAGCCCATCGTGGTCGAGCCCGGCGATGCTTTTGAAATTGAAGGTCTGGCCGTGGGCCTGATCCGTAACACCATGCTGATGTGAGGAAACCGCCATGTCCGCGATGACTCTGCCCGCCCCCCGGTTCTTCTCGCTCAGCAGCGCGTCGGCGCTGCGGGTGCCTCTGAATGTGCCTGCTCGTCCCGCTGTGCGCGTGGTACGCGCCCGATCCAGCGTGCCGGCAAACGACCTTTCCAGCACGGCACAACGCATGGTCATTTCCGGCCGCATGGCCGAAGTCTGCGCCGAGCTGGAACGCATGACGGCCGGGGTCGCGGCCTATCGCTGAACCTTGCCGGCGCCCCGTGTCAATACCGTTCCCAGGCCTCTGACAGCAAGCCTCGACCCCGACAGTCCCGCGCACGACGGTCGAGGCAAGAGCACCCATGCACAATAAGGTGCATGAACACCGTGATATTGGACGACCACCAGGATGTCGTCCGCCACCTGCAATGCACCGTCAAACTGGCCGGGCTCCCCTGGAAGGCCTACACCAACACCGTCAAAGGCCTGGGGCAACTCGCCATCCGCTTGCATGACGCCGAAGCACTGGTGCTCATCCGCGAGCGCACACCCATCACCCGTGCCCTGCTGGACAAACTTCCGAAGCTAAGGTTCATCAGCCAGACCGGCCGCATGGGCACACACATCGATCTGGCCGCATGCACGGAACGGGGCGTCGCCGTGGCCGATGGTGCGGGCAGCCCCATTGCGCCCGCAGAACTGACCTGGGCATTGGTGATGGCGGCGACCCGACGCCTGCCGCATTACATCGGCAACCTCAAGCAAGGCATCTGGCAAAGGACCGGTTTCGACAAGGCCGGAGGAAGCACTGGCGACGGCACCGGCTGGCCACCTGCCTTCGGCCTGGGTGTCGCCCTGCACGGCAGGACGCTGGGGCTTTGGGGCTACGGCAAGATCGGGCAGATGGTGGCGGCTTACGGCCGGGCCTTCGGCATGCGGGTGCTGGTCTGGGGCAGCGAAGGCTCGCGACAGAAAGCCAAGCAGGACGGTTTCGAAGCTGCGGCCAGCCGTGAGGATTTTTTCTCGGCCAGCGACGTGCTGAGCCTGCACCTACGCCTGAACGAGGCCACACGCGGCATCGTGACCGCGCAGGATCTAGCCCGCATGCAGCCCACGGCCCTGCTGGTCAACACCTCGCGCGCGGAGCTGATCGCCCCCGATGCGCTGCTGCACGCACTGCGCCAAGGCCGGCCCGGCCTGGCGGCCATCGACGTGTTCGAGTCCGAACCGATCGCGCCCGACCATCCCCTGCTTGGTCTGGGCAACTGCATCTGCACGCCGCACATCGGCTACGTCGAGAGGGACAACTACGAGCTGTACTTCGGCACGGCCTTCGACAACTTGCTCAACTTCGTCCAGGGCCGGCCCAGCAATATCGTGAATCCCGAGGCCCTGGCGCGCTGAAGCCCGCGCCGGACCGTCCACCAAGCCACGCATTGAACCGGCCCAGGAGGCCGAGTCGTCCCCCGATAATCTCCCCGACCATGAGTCCATCGTCACCGGAATCCTCGCCCATCTTCTCCCGCGTCGCCCTGATCGGAGCCGGCGCCATGGGCCGGGGCATCGCGCAGATCGCTGCCCAGGCGGGCAGTACCGTCACTCTGTACGACACAAACGCCGCAGCCATCGAGGCCGCTCTGCAATCCATCAGCGAACAGTGGGACAAGCTGGCCACCAAGGGCCGCATGACGGCGGAGGCCGTCACCGCGAGCAAGGCCCGCTTGCGCGGCGCCTCCCGTCTGAGCGAACTGGCGAACTGCGATCTCGTCATCGAAGCCATTGTCGAAAACATCGAGGTCAAGCAAAGACTCTTCGCCGAGCTCGAAACCATCGTCAATCCAGAGGCGGTGCTGGCCACCAACACCTCGTCCCTGTCGGTCACGGCAATCGCGGCCGCGCTGCGACGCCCACAGCGACTGGCGGGTTACCACTTCTTCAACCCCGTGCCCCTGATGAAGGTGGTCGAGGTCATCCCGGGCCTGAAGACCGATGCGACCGCCTGCAAACAGCTCTCCGTCTACGCTCGACAGATGGGGCACCAAGCCGTGCTGGCACAGGACACACCAGGCTTCATCGTCAATCACGCCGGCCGCGCCTACGGCACCGAGGCCTTGCGCATCTCCAGCGAAGGCGTGGCCGACTACGCGACCATCGATCGCATCCTGCGCGATCAGGTGGGCTTCAAGCTCGGACCCTTCGAGCTGATGGATCTGACCGCGCTGGACGTGTCTCACCCGGTGATGGAATCCATCTACCACCAGTATTACGAGGAAGCACGCTACCGACCCAGCGTCATCACGGCCCAGCGCCTCGCGGGTGGTCTGCTGGGTCGCAAGACCGGCGAGGGCTTCTACCGCTACGTGGAAGGCCAGGCCGAGCTGCCTCCCGAACCGCCCGTGCCTCAAGTGGCGGAATTGCCCCCGGTCTGGGTGTCCCCGCGCGCCGCGCGCCGTGTCGAGCTGTACCAGTTGCTGAAAGACCTGGGTGCGCGCATCGAGACCGGCCAGTCGCCCTCGGCAGCGGCACTGACGCTCGTCGCCCCGCTGGGCCATGACGTGACGACTGTGGCCGTGGTCGAACGCCTGGACCCGGCGCGTACCGTCGGCATCGATCTGTTGGTCGAAGACGCCGCCACCCGACGCCGAGTGCTGGCCACCAACCCAGTCACCCGCCATGACATGCGCGACGCCGCCCATGCCCTGTTCGCGCGCGACGGCAAGGCCGTCAGCGTGATCCGCGACAGCGGCGGTTTTGTGACACAGCGCGTGGTCGCGGGCATCGTCAACGTGGCGGCGGACATCTGTCAGCAACGCATCTGCACGCCCGTCGACCTGGAGACGGCGGTCACGCTGGGATTGGGTTATCCGCTCGGACCCCTGGCCATGGGGAACCGCTACGGCCCCACGAACGTGTTGGAAGTGCTGTTCAATCTGCAGACCGTCTATGGCGACCCGCGCTACCGCCCGAGCCCATGGCTGCGTCGACGAGGCGCCATCGGCCTGTCCCTGCTGCATGAAGAAGAATGAACAAGAGTCACAAGCAACCCTGGAGCAAGCAGGAATGAGCGCACAACTCAAGAGCAGCAGCGAAGGTCAGACCATGGTGCTGACCCTCTCCAACCCAGGCCGGCGCAACGCGCTGGGCCCCGCCATTTACGCCGCCGGCATCGAGGCTTTGAACGTGGCCGAAACCAACCCGGATGTACGCAGTGTCATCCTGACCGGCGGCGAGGGCATGTTCTGCGCGGGCGGCGATCTGAACCGCCTGCAGGCCAATCGACAGCAGCCTCCCGAGGTACAGGCGCAGAGCATCGATCAATTGCACGGCTGGATCGAGTCCATCCGCGCCTTTCCCAAGCCGGTCATCGCCGCCGTGGAAGGCGCTGCCGCGGGCGCGGGGTTCGCGCTCGCGCTGTCCTGCGACTTCATCGTCGCGGCCAGTGACGCGGTCTTCGTGATGTCCCACGGCCAGGTCGGCCTATCGCCCGATGGCGGCGCCAGCTGGCACCTCACACGCAGCCTGCCTCGGCAATTGGCCAGCGAGCTGCTGCTCGGCGGTGAGCGCATCGGCGCACCGCGCCTGCACGCCCTGGGCCTGGTCAACCGCGTCAGCGAACCCGGACATGCCCTGGACACGGCGCACGCCCTGGCCAGACAACTGAACGGCAAGGCGCCCAATGTGCTCACCAGTGGCAAGGAGTTGCTCGAATCAGGCACGCACAACACCTTGCACACGCATCTGGCCGAGGAGCGCGGTCATTTCGTTCGCAACCTGCATCACCCGAATGCGGGCATCGGCATCGCCGCTTTCCTGAACCGGCAGACGCCGGAGTTCGAGTGACTCCGCTCCAATGAAACGACCCACCAGCCAGAAACGCCTCGCCACCTGACCTCGCGACCGTCACGCACAAGACAGGCCCGCAGCCCACGAAACCGCCCGAGTCACCCAGCGGACAGACCATGGACGAACCCAAACTTACCATTGAGGAACGGACTGCGATCAACGCGGGCCGCTGGTTCTCTTCCCTATCGCCCACCCTCCGTCACGACATCCTGCGATGCGCCTACGTCCTGCGTCACAAAGACGGCGAGCTGCTGGCCGCCCGCGGCGACCCACCCGAGGATTGGATCGCCTGCGCCAAAGGCGCCATTCGCGTGAGTTCGACCACGCTGGCGGGCAAGCAGATCACCCTGGCCTACGTGGAGCCGGGCGTCTGGCTGGGCGACACGGCGCTCTTCGACGGCGATCTGCGCACCCACGATGCCTATGCCCATGGCGAGACAAGCACCTTGCGCGTGGCAAAAGCCGATTTTCAGAAGCTGCTGGACACCCATGCAGAGCTGTACGCGGCCTTGCTGCGCCTGCAGGCACGGCGCATCCGCTCGCTCTACGGCCTGGTCGAGGACCTCAACACCCTGCCCTTGCGCGCGCGCCTGGCCAAGCAGCTGTTGCACCTGGTGCGCAGTTATGGCACGCCGTCTCTGCACGCGGCGAACGAGACCCGCATCGGCCTGCATCTGGCGCAAGAAGAACTGGCGCAGCTGCTGGGCGCCTCCCGCCAACGCGTGAACCAGGAACTCAAGGCCATGGAGCGCGAGGAAGCCATCCGCATCGAACCCGGCGGCCTGGTGGTGCGCAGTCGCGAGGCGCTGATGCGCATCGTCGAGGTGGAGCAGGCGCGGGAACCCTAGCCGCGTCGGCACGCCGGGCGTGAGGGCATGAAACACGGACAAGACAAGACGCGAGGAGACCATGCCCACGAACGAAAATGAACGCGATAACCCCTATGTCGGCACGCGGCCCGTCCCGGCCACCCATGCCTTCGACACGGCGGTCCTGCAAGCCTGGCTGACGCAGCATCTGCCCGGATTCAGCGGCCCGCTGACCGTGGAGTCCTTCAAGGGCGGTCAGTCCAACCCGACCTACAAGCTGATCACGCCCACGCGCAGCTATGTGATGCGCGCCAAGCCCGGGCCGGTCGCCAAGCTGCTGCCCTCGGCCCATGCCATCGAGCGCGAATACGCCGTGATGCGCGGCCTGGCAGGAACCGAGGTACCCGTGCCTGCGATGCTGGCCCTGTGCGAGGACGAGGCCATCATCGGTCGCGCCTTCTACATCATGGCTTTCATGCCCGGGCGCGTGCTGTGGGAACAATCCCTGCCTGGCTTGGCACCCACGGAGCGCCGCGCCATCTACCTGGAAATGAACCGCGTGATCGCGGCGCTGCACAAAGTGGATTTCACCGCGCAGGGCTTGGCGGGGTATGGCAAGCCGGGCGCCTACGTGGAGCGCCAGATCGCGCGCTGGGGCAAGCAGTACCGCGCCTCGGCGGACGGTGCGGGTGAGCTCTCGCAACCCATCGCGGAAATGGAACAGCTGCTGGACTGGCTGCCCACGCACCTGCCAGCCAGCGCCCGTGACGACAGCCTGGTCAGCATCGTGCACGGCGACTACCGGCTCGACAACTTGATGTTCGATGCCACGGCGCCGCGGGTGATCGCCGTGCTGGACTGGGAACTCTCTACCTTGGGTCACCCCCTTGCGGATTTTGCCTACCACTGCATGGCTTGGCACATTCCACCGGGTGACTTCCGCGGCATCGGGGGCCTCGACCTGCAGACCATGGGCATTCCACTCGAAGAGGAATACATCGCCCTCTACTGCGAGCGCACGGGCAACCACGGCGGACGCGTCACCCCCGCCACGTTGCACGCGGACTGGAATTTTTACCTGGCCTACAACCTGTTCCGCATCGCGGCCATCCTGCAAGGCATTGCCAAGCGCGTCGAAAACGGCACGGCCGCAAGCGCGCAGGCGCGCAAGTCCGCCGCCGGCGCGCGCCCCATGGCTGCGTTGGCCTGGCAGTTCGCGCGACAGAACGGCTAGCGCGCCACCTCAATCGACGCGACGCGCGAGCACCGACACCACGACACCCAAGGAGACGCCATGGATTTCGACTATTCCCCCGGACCCAGGAGTTGCGCGCGCGCCTGCAGCGCTTCATGGACGAACACATCCACCCCCATGAATCCACTTACCATGAGGAACAGGTCGCCAACACCGCAGCGGGGCGCCGTTGGACGCCTCTGCCCCTGATCGAGAAACTGAAGGACCAAGCGCGGGCCCGGGGCTTGTGGAACCTGTTCCTGCCGCGCGACAGCGCGGAGATCGCGGGTGTCGCGGGCACCGACTGGGGCGGCGCGGGCCTCACTAACCAGGAGTATGCGCCGCTGGCCGAGATCATGGGCCGGGTGCCCTGGGCTTCGGAAGTGTTCAACTGCTCCGCGCCCGATACCGGGAACATGGAAACCATCGCCCGGTACGGCAGCACCGAGCACCGTTCGCAATGGCTGCGCCCCTTGCTCGAAGGGAAGATTCGCTCAGCCTTCGCGATGACCGAACCCGACGTGGCCTCCAGCGACGCGACCAACATTGCCACGCGCATCGAGCGCACGCCTGGAAAGACCGGCGAGGACTACGTCATCAACGGCCGCAAGTGGTGGACCTCTGGCGCGGGCGACCCGCGCTGCGCCATCTACATCGTCATGGGCAAAACCGATCCCGAGGCGGCACGCCACTCGCAGCAGAGCATGGTCCTGGTCCCGACGAATACACCAGGCATCACCGTGATGCGACCCTTGACCGTCATGGGCTATGACGACGCACCCCACGGGCACATGGAGGTGGATTTCAAGCATGTGCATGTCCCCGTGTCCAACATACTGCTGGGCGAAGGCCGCGGCTTCGAGATCGCCCAAGGCCGCCTGGGGCCGGGGCGTATCCACCACTGCATGCGACTGATCGGTCAGGCCGAGCGCGCACTGGAATACATGTGCAAGCGGGCTTCGTCCCGCGTGGCCTTCGGCAAGCCCGTGGCCGCGCAGACCGTGACGCAGGAACGCATTGCCGAGGCACGCTGCCAGATCGACATGGCCCGCCTGCTCACGCTCAAGGCCGCATGGATGATGGACACGGTGGGCAACAAAGTCGCTCAGACAGAGATTGCGATGATCAAGGTGGTGGCCCCCAGCATGGCCTGTCAGGTGATCGACTGGGCCATGCAGGTCCACGGAGGCGGTGGACTCAGCCAGGACTTCCCGCTCGCCTACAGCTGGGCCCATGCGCGCACATTGCGCTTCGCCGACGGACCGGATGAAGTGCACCGCAACGCCATTGCCAAATGGGAGCTGGGCAAATACGCCGCGAACCCCAGGCTCGTGGAACCGCCCATCACCCGGGGCTACTGACGCCGATCACGGAAACGACGCACAATCTAGGGACTCGTTTTCCCTGCAAGCCGCGCCAGGGTGCGGCTTGCGTTTCCGGAGTTTTTTATGATCGACGTCTATTCCTGGCCTACGCCCAACGGCCACAAGGTTCACATCATGCTGGAGGAATGTGGCCTGCGTGAGGGCCACGACTGGCATGCGCACCCTGTCAACATTGGCGAAGGTGACCAGTTCAAGCCCGAATTCCTCAAGATCAGCCCGAACAACAAGATCCCGGCCCTGGTGGACAGTCAGGGTCCTGACGGCCAGCCCATCAGCCTTTTCGAATCCGGCGCGATCCTGCTCTACCTGGCCGGCAAGTTCGGCAAATTCCTGCCTGTCGACGTCCGGGGCAAGTACGAAGTGCTGCAATGGCTGATGTTCCAGATGGGGGGCGTCGGCCCGATGCTGGGCCAGGCCCACCACTTCCGCCTGTACGCGCCGGAAAAGATCGGTTATGCGATCAATCGCTACACCAACGAAACCAAGCGTCTTTATGGTGTGATCGACAAGCGCCTGGCGCGCAGTCGCTGGCTGGGTGGCGCCGAATACTCCATCGCCGACATCGCCGTGTTCCCCTGGCTACGCGGCTGGCAGGGTCAAGGCATCACCCTGGGTGACTACCCCAATCTGGAATCCTGGTTCTACAAGATCGAGGCTCGTCCCGCCGTACAACGCGGCACGCAGGTCCTGGCCCACCTGCGCAAGTCCACACCGACGCCCAGCGACAAGGAACGGGAAGTGCTTTACGGCACGACGCAATACGAGCGTCGCTGAGCGATACCACCGGTCTTGGGTGTGCGCGAACACCAGGACGCGTGGCCCGCTGCGTGGGTCAGGCGGCCCTCAACTCAAGCCACGGCCCAGAACTGATCCAGGCCCTCGAATTCCCATTCGACCGGGTCCTCCCGACCAACGATGCGCTCAATCACGTTGGAGGAAGAAAGATCCACCGTCTGCGGCGCGATGTGGGCGGTCCGGTCGACCGAGTAGAACACCTTGACCACGGGCTTGGTCAGAGCCTTAGGAGACTGCTCGATGACCACAGCCAGCACGGCCCCCCACCGGTCCGAGGACAACCGCAGCAAGGAGCCGACCGGGTAGATGCCCAGACTCTTGACGAAGGCCTGGAAAACCCGGTGGTCAAAATGACCTCGTGACCACTCGGCCATCTTGTGCAGCGACTGAGCCGGATCCCAACCGGCCTTGTAGGGTCGGTCGGAGGTGATGGCGTCGTACACATCACACACCGCCCCCATCTTGGCAAACAGGCTGATTTCCTCGTCTTTCAGGCCTTCCGGATAACCTGAACCGTCCACCTTCTCGTGGTGGTGCAGGCAGACATCCAAGGCAACCGGATCCAGATTGCCTACGCTTTGCAGCATGCGGTAACCATCGATCGTGTGCTTCTTCATCACATCGAATTCGGCCGGAGTCAACTTGCCAGGCTTGTTCAGCACCTGCGGGGGCGTGACGGCCTTGCCCAAGTCATGCAGCAGACCCGCCAGACCGGCGGACCGAGTCTGCGCCTCGCTCAAGCCCATCTGCCTGGCCAACGCAATCATCAAGGCGCAAACCGCCACCGAATGCATGTAGGTGTAGTCGTCGGCGGTCTTGAGGCGTGCGAGGCTGATCAAAGCGCTTGCATTGCGCGAGACAGAGTCGGAGATTTCTTCCACCAGATGCTGGGCCTGGGCCGCGTCCACGGTCTTGCCCATGCGGGCCTCCTGGAACATGGACATGACCGCCTGCTTGGACTGTTGGCAGATCTGGGCCGCGCGGGACAGCTCCTCGTTGATGGGAACGGGTTCCGTCCCCAGGGGCGGACGGGCCGCCGCGTTCAATTCCAGCTGGGCCTCGAAGGCCGCCTGCTCCTCGGTCTCGACCTCGGTCCCCGCAGGAACGTCCAGTCCCTTGCTGCTGTCGATCCAAACCTCGCGGATGCTGCTCTCCAGTATGCGCTCGAGGTCCTTGGGATCGGTCAGCAGAAAACTGTCGCGCCAAAAGGGATGCTCCTGCCAGGAACCTCGCAGTTCTTCGACCCACATCCCCATTTTCAGCGACTCGACGCGTATGCATTTAAGCATGACAGGTTCTCCCCGCACCCAGCATTGATCGTAACATCAAGCCCACTGATGCGGGATCACCAATATTGGGGAGGACGGGACAAACGCGGCGATGAGCATCCGTCCAGGCGCGTGAAGAGTCTGGGCGGAATCAATGCAGATGGCGTGGCTTGCGACCACCACCATGGCCACCAGTCCCACCCGCGCCTCGCGGCGGCTTGCCAATTTCCAGCGAATTGACCAGCGCGTCGTAGCGACTGCGAAAGAGATTGTCGATCTCACCGACCAGGCCACTCAGCTCGGCCGCGTCGAAATGCCGCTCCATGACATGGATCACGTCCTGCACCAGCAGATCGCGCTGCACCTGCATGATGGCGCCTGGGTTGGGGCCGACGAAAAGCATCAGGAAGTCATCCCGCGACTCCGTTTCCGGATCCGCTTCTTCTTCGTCGAACTCCACGTCGTAGAACGTCACCTCGATCCCCGCGCCTGCCTGAGACAGCTCGTTGAGGCTCATGCACATCTCGTCGAGGGACTGGCGAAAATCTTCATCGCCCTGCACTGTCCAGCACAGGCGCAGCATGTGCTCCTCCGAATCGAAACGGATGCCGGGCTCGTCCTCGTAGTGGCTGTGCGCCCCTTCAGCCAGGGTACGGGCACCGACATACTTCCAGAGCGGTTTCAGTGCCTCTTGAATTTGGTCAAAAGCCACGTCTGCGCGCAATGGCACATCACCGTGAACATGAATTTCAAACGGAGCGTCGTAGCTGCTGGCCATAAAGAGGGTCGGTGTGGGTGCTTGGTGCCTCGAACCGGGGTCGAACCGGTACGCGCCCTTTCAGGCTGCGGCGGATTTTAAGTCCGCTGTGTCTACCAATTTCACCATCGAGGCGGCAGAATGACTATCTGCCCGATTGTGAAGCAAACGGCAAAACGGGAGGCCAAAGAAATGGAGCGGGAAACGAGGCTCGAACTCGCGACCTCAACCTTGGCAAGGTTGCGCTCTACCAACTGAGCTATTCCCGCGCTGTGTACCTGGAGGCGCGATCCGGAGTCGAACCGGACTAGACGGATTTGCAATCCGTTGCATAACCGCTTTGCTATCGCGCCTTCAAAACTTCCAGTCCCGAGCCACCGGGGCTGAATAAAAAAGGGAAGCATGGGCTTCCCTTTTCGGAATCTTGGAGCGGGAAACGAGACTCGAACTCGCGACCTCAACCTTGGCAAGGTTGCGCTCTACCAACTGAGCTATTCCCGCGTTAAGAGACCACGATTATAGATCGAATTTCGCGCTCGTCTTCGATACGAGCGCGAAATTTTTTCATGCCGCCCTCAGTGCTTCAGCGAGTCCTGCTTCGCCTCGGGCGCGGCAGGCGTCACCGCCTCCACCGCGGTGGGGCCGTCATCCGGCAGAGGTGTGGGCAGACGTTCAAGTGCAATCTCCAACACCTTGTCGATCCACTTGACCGGAACGATGTTCAAGCCGCTCTTGACGTTGTCCGGAATCTCCTGAAGGTCCTTGACGTTCTCCTCGGGAATCAGCACGGTCTTGATGCCGCCGCGCAGGGCCGCAAGCAGTTTTTCCTTCAAGCCGCCAATCGCGGTGACTTCGCCCCGCAGTGTGATTTCGCCCGTCATGGCCACTTCACCGCGCACGGGGATGCCGGTCATGGCCGAAACCATGGCGGTGGTCATCGCCGCGCCAGCGCTGGGCCCATCCTTGGGCGTCGCGCCGTCGGGCACGTGCACGTGCAGGTCCCGCTTCTCGAAGTACTCATCTGGAATACCCAGGCTACGTGCACGGCTGCGCACCACGGTGCGCGCGGCCTCGACCGACTCCTTCATCACATCACCCAGTGAGCCGGTGCGCGTGATGTTGCCCTTGCCAGGCATGAGCGCGGCTTCGATGGTGAGCAGATCGCCACCCACTTCCGTCCAGGCCAGGCCCACGACCTGTCCGACCTGGTTCTGTTGTTCAGCGCGACCGTAGTTGAACTTGCGCACGCCCAGGTACTCATGCAGGTTCTCCGCGGTCACCTGAACCTGAGGCGTCAATTTTTTGAGCTGCAAGCCCTTGACCACCTTGCGACAGATCTTGGAGATCTCACGTTCCAGCGAACGCACGCCCGCCTCGCGGGTGTAGTAGCGCACGATGTCGCGGATCGCGTCTTCCGCGATCAGCAACTCCTCGTCCTTGACGCCATTGTTCTTGAGCTGCTTGGGGCTGAGGTAGCGCTTGGCGATATTGACCTTCTCGTCCTCCGTGTAACCCGACAAGCGGATGACCTCCATGCGATCCAGCAAGGCAGGCGGGATGTTCATGGAGTTCGAAGTGGCGACGAACATCACATCTGACAGGTCGAAATCGACCTCCACGTAGTGGTCACCGAACTTGTTGTTCTGTTCCGGATCGAGCACCTCCAGCAGGGCGCTCGACGGGTCACCACGGAAATCAGTGCCAAGCTTGTCGATCTCGTCCAGCAAGAAAAGCGGATTGCGCGTGCCGACCTTGGCCAGCGACTGCAACACCTTGCCGGGCATGGCGCCGATGTAGGTCCGGCGATGGCCACGGATCTCCGCCTCGTCACGCATGCCCCCCAGGGCCATGCGCACGTACTTGCGCCCCGTGGCCTTGGCGATCGACTGCCCCAGCGAGGTCTTGCCCACGCCAGGCGGGCCAACCAAGCACAGAATGGGTGCCTTGACCTTGTCCACGCGCTGCTGCACCGCGAGGTACTCAAGAATGCGGTCCTTGACTTTTTCCAGGCCGAAATGGTCCTGGTTCAGAACCTCCTCCGCATTCGCAAGGTCGTGCTTGATCTTGGTCTTCTTGCTCCAGGGCAGGCCAACCAGCGCGTCAATGTAGTTGCGCACCACGGTGGCTTCGGCCGACATGGGCGACATGAGCTTGAGCTTCTTGAGCTCGTTCTCGGCCTTCTTGCGTGCCTCGGCGGGCATGCGGGCCAGCTTGATCTTTTTCTCGATCTCCTCAAGGTCGGCGCCGTCCTCGCCTTCGCCCAATTCCTTCTGGATGGCCTTGACCTGCTCGTTCAGATAGAAATCGCGCTGATTCTTCTCCATCTGACGCTTGACACGACCACGAATGCGCTTGTCCACGTTGAGGATGTCGACTTCGCGCTCGATCTGCTCGAACAGGTTCTCCAGCCTGTCCTTCACTTCGGACAGGCCCAGCACGGTCTGCTTGCTCTCCAGCTTGAGCGGCAGATGAGCAGCGATGGTGTCGGCCAGGCGCCCGGGATCATCGATGCTCGAAATCGACGTCAGGATCTCGGGAGGGATCTTCTTGTTGAGCTTGACGTATTGGTCGAACTGCTGCATCACGGCACGGCGCAAGGCCTCGATTTCGCTGCTCAGCTTCTCGCCCAGGACATCCGCCGGCGCGGCTTGAACCGGCAACACCGTGGCGGTGAAATGGGTTTCGCCTTCCGTGATGTTCTGCACGTTCGCGCGTTGCTGCCCCTCGACCAGCACTTTCACCGTGCCATCGGGCAGCTTCAGCATCTGCAGGATGGTGGAAACGCAGCCCACGTCGAACATGTCCGACACCTGGGGCTCGTCCTTGGCCGCAGCTTTCTGCGCCACCAGCATGATGCGACGCTCGGCTTCCATCGCGGCCTCCAGGGCCTTGATGCTCTTGGGGCGCCCGACGAACAGCGGGATCACCATATGGGGAAAGATGACCACGTCGCGCAGCGGCAGCAGTGGCAATTCCAGGGGTTCAGGCGGCAGATGGGTTTGACCAGACATGGCGGGTCCTTGCAGTGTTTTTGTTGAGCAGGCGGTGACTGGTGCTTAGATGCGGGGGCGATCCTATTTTTCCAGTCCTGCGGAGCATATTAAGCCGCCAGGAATGCTAAGAAAGATTTGTGCTTCCAAATCCACGAAGGAAACAGCGGAAAACCGATCGCTTTCCACATTCCACCGTTTTTTGCCAACTTTTCGGGCGAAACATGAGCATCGAGGCCGATTTGCTTCGGGCGGGCGCCTGGGCACTGGCCGGCTCCCGGTTCGTACATGCTCTTCAGGCCTGCTTGGCCGCCTCGCGGTAGACCAGCAGCGGCGGTTTGTGTTCCTCGATCGTGGACTCATCCACCACGACCTTCTCTACATTGTTCAAGGTCGGGAGGTCAAACATCGTGTCGATCAAGGACTGCTCCATGATGGAGCGCAGCCCACGCGCGCCGGTCTTGCGGGCCAGGCTTTTCTTGGCAATCGCGGCCAGGGCCGTGGGGCGGATTTCCAGTTCCACGCCCTCCATCCCGAACAACTTGGCGTACTGCTTGACCAGCGCATTCTTGGGCTCGGTCAGGATCTGCACCAGCGCGTCCTCGCTCAACTCGGCCAAGGTGGCGACCACGGGCATGCGCCCCACGAGTTCAGGGATCAAGCCGTACTTGATCAGATCTTCCGGCTCGACTTCCTTGAACACTTCCGTCAGGCTGCGCTGGGCTTTGCTTTTGACGGCAGCACCAAAGCCGATGCCGGACGATTCCGTGCGGCGCTCAATCACCTTCTCCAGGCCGGCGAACGCGCCACCGCAGATGAAGAGGATGTTGGTGGTGTCGACCTGGATGAAATCCTGATTCGGGTGCTTGCGCCCGCCCTGGGGTGGCACCGAGGCCATCGTGCCCTCGATGAGCTTGAGCAGCGCCTGCTGGACGCCTTCGCCCGACACATCACGCGTAATGCTGGGGTTGTCGCTCTTGCGCGAGATCTTGTCGATTTCGTCGATGTAGACGATGCCGCGTTGGGCTTTCTCGACCTCGTAATTACAGTTCTGTAGCAACTTGGCGATGATGTTCTCGACGTCCTCGCCCACATAACCAGCTTCCGTCAGAGTGGTGGCATCCGCCATCACAAAAGGCACATTGAGCTGTCGCGCCAGGGTCTGCGCCAGCAGCGTCTTGCCCGAGCCGGTGGGACCAATCAGCAAGATATTGCTCTTGGACAACTCCACCTCATCCTTGCGCGCGGTTTCCTTGTGCTGCAGCCGCTTGTAGTGGTTGTACACCGCGACGGCAAGCGTGCGCTTGGCGGGGTCCTGACCGATCACGTAGTTGTCCAGATTGGCCTTGATCTCGGCTGGAGCTGGCAGGCTACCGCGCCCCGCGTTCTGCTCGGTGGGCGCGGGCAGTTCATCGCGGATGATTTCATTGCACAGCTCAATGCATTCGTCGCAGACGAAAACGGAGGGGCCGGCAATCAGTTTGCGGACCTCATGCTGACTCTTGCCGCAGAAAGAGCAGTACAAGGTCTTTTCGCTGGATGTGCTTTTTTTGTCGGCCATATGTTCATCACCTTCCTTGCCCACCGGGAAATTCCCGGGCAGATCATAACCAAGCGCGCGGCCTGTTAGGGCGGGCAATCCAGGCCTCGAAAAAGGTCCTGGTTTTGCCATGCAAAAACCGCGCCGCGAGGAGGCTCAGGGCCGTTTCGCGATCACCTGGTCAACCAGGCCGTAGTCCTTGGCTTCGTCGGCCGACAGGTAGTAGTCACGTTCGGTGTCGCGCTCAATCTTTTCCAGCGGCTGGCCCGTGCGCTCGGCCAGGATCTTGTTCAGTTGCTCGCGTGTCTTGAGGATTTCTCGGGCATGGATCTCGATCTCCGTTGCCTGGCCTTGTGCGCCACCGAGCGGCTGGTGGATCATGATCTTGGAATTGGGCAGGGAAAACCGCTTGCCCTTGGCGCCTGCCGCCAGCAGGAAAGCGCCCATGCTGGCCGCCATGCCGATGCACAGGGTGGACACGTCGGGCTTGATGAAGTTCATCGTGTCGAAGATGGACATGCCCGCGCTCACGCTGCCACCCGGGGAATTGATGTAGAGCGAAATCTCCTTGTCGGGGTTCTCGCTTTCCAGGAACAGCAGTTGCGCCACCACCAGGTTGGCGGTCTGGTCGTTCACCGGCCCCACCAGGAAGATCACACGCTCGCGCAGCAGGCGCGAGTAAATGTCGTAGGAACGCTCGCCACGCCCCGACTGCTCGATCACGATCGGCACCATGCCCAAGGCTTGCGTTTCGGTGGCGCCGTGGTAGGCGGTGGGGTGAGCGACAGAGTTGCGCAGATTCATGTTGACTCCAAATGAGAGACCCGGACTTTATCGCCATTTATATAACGGAAATCCGGCAAGGCCCGTGAACAGCGGTCAGGCCGCCGTTCAAGCAAATGGGGCCTGCCGCCAGGACTGCAAGCCCGGCTCAGGCCCCATTCACGCGCGACGACGAGATCAGCCAGGCTGACCCATCAGGTCATCGAAGGAAATCGACTTGTCCGACACCTTGGCCTTGGACAGCACGAACTCGGTGACGTTGTTTTCGATCACCACAGCTTCGACCTCGGCCATGCGGCGGTTGTCGCTGAAATACCAGCGTTTGACCTCTTCCGGACGCTCATAGCTGGCAGCCAGCTCGTCCACGTGCGCCTTGATCTGCTCGGCCGTGGCTTCCAGCTTGTTGGCACGCACCAACTCAGCCACCACCAGGCCCAGGCGCACGCGACGCTCGGCTTGCGGGGTGAAGAGTTCGGTCGGGATCGGGGCCTTGTCGGCGTCCTTGATGCCACGGGCCTTCAGGTCGGCGCGCGCGCTCTCGACCATGCGGTCCAGCTCGGCCGCGACGATGCTCTTGGGCAGGTCGAGCTCGGCCTTGGCGATCAGGGTGTCCATGACCCCCTGCTTGTTGCGCGCCGCCAGGCGAGCCTTGACCTCGCGCTCCAGGTTCTTGCGGATATCCGCCTGCAAAGCTGCTACCGTGCCTTCGGCCACACCCAGGGATTTGGCCAGGGCGTCGTCCACTTCGGGCAGATGCGCAGCCTCGATCTTCTTGACCGTGACCAGGAAATCGGCGGTCTTGCCTGCCACGTCCTGCCCGTGGTAGTCCGCGGGGAAAGCGAGGGGGAAGGTCTTGCTTTCACCCGTCTTCATGCCACGCACGGCCTCTTCGAACTCCTTGAGCATCTGGCCTTCGCCAACCAGAAACTGGAAGCCGTCGGCCTTGCCCCCTTGGAAGGGCTCACCATCGATCTTGCCTTCGAAATCCACCGCCACGCGGTCACCATCCTGGGCAGCCTCGTCCTTGCCACGCTGGGCAAAACTTCGACGCTGCTTGCGCAAGATCTCGACGGTTTTCTGGATGGCCGCGTCACTGACTTCGGCATTGACCTTTTCGATTTCGGCACCAGCGAGATCTCCGATCTTCACTTCGGGATAGACCTCGAACACCGCGTCGAAGCTGACCTGGCCCTCGGGCGCGTTTTCTTTCTCGGTGATGCGCGGCTGGCCCGCGACACGCAGTTTGGCTTCGTTGGCGGCGGCGGCAAACGCCTCGCCCACCTTGTCGTTCATCACCTCGTACTGCACCGAGAAGCCATATCGCTGGGCCACGACGCTCATCGGTGCCTTGCCAGGACGGAAACCATCCATGCGCACGGTGCGCGCCAGCTTCTTGAGGCGTGCGTCCACCTCGGTCTTGATCACGTCCACCGGCAGGTTCAGGGTGATCTTGCGCTCGAGCTTCTCGAGGGTTTCAACGGTAACGGCCATGGTCTACTCCAAAAAATCGACGATTCGGACAGATCGGGACAACTACAGCGGCCTTGGCCGCCAGGAATTGCCACTGTGTGGTGCGCGGGGGGGGACTCGAACCCCCACACCCTTGCGGGCGTCAGGACCTAAACCTGGTGCGTCTACCAATTTCGCCACCCGCGCAAGGAAAGACAAAAGGCGGTCATCACAAGCCTCTTGGCTTGCAACACCGCCTTACGAAATCGGTGAACCGACTATTTTAACCGGGCCGACACCCTGATTCCTCGCCCCTGGCTGGGTATCCCGCAAGGCTTTTCTCCCTGCGGGACTCTGCCCATGCCGAGGGTCCCTCCTGCGCACCGCTCAATACAAGGCCGGTTTGTCACGCTTCACGCGGAACCATGCGGCGTACATCGCCGGCAAGGCCAGCAGCGTCAACACGGTCGCCACGATCAGCCCCCCCATGATGGCCACGGCCATCGGGCCCCAGAACACGCTGCGTGACAGAGGGATCATCGCCAGCACCGCCGCCGCCGCGGTCAGCACGATGGGGCGCAGGCGTCGCACCGCGGACTCGACGATCGCATCCCAGGTCGGCACGCCGTTCGCGCGCTCCTGCTCGATCTGATCGATCAGGATCACCGAGTTGCGCTGGATCATGCCCATGAGCGCGATCACGCCCAGCAGCGCGACGAAGCCAAAAGGCCGATTGAACAGCAGCAAGGCCGCTGCCACGCCCGCGATGCCCAGCGGGCCCGTCAGGTAGACCAGCAGGGCACGGCTGAAGCTCTGCAATTGCAGCATCAGCAGGGTGAAGGTGATGAAAAGCATCACCGGCAGGCCGGCAGCGATCGAACTGGAACCCTTGGAGCTTTCCTCCACGGTGCCGGCCACCTCGATGTGGTAGCCATTCGGCCAACGCGCTTCCAGGGCCTTGAGCGCGGGCAGCAGCTCTGCGGTCACGGTCGCGCCCTGCAGGCCCTCGGCGATGTCGCTCTGCACCGTGATGGCGTAATCGCGGTTCTGGCGCCACATCACGCCCGGCTCCCAGGTGAACTGGGGCTTGGCAATCTGGGTCAGCGGAATCTGGCGGCCGGTGGCCGTGGGCAGATAGGCGTTGCCCAGGTCGGTGACGGCATCGCGCTCGTCCAGCGGTTGGCGCAGCACGATATCGATGAGCTTATCCCCCTCGCGGAACTGCCCCACCGTCGCGCCAACCAGCGTGGTCTTGGTGGCCTGAGCGATGGACTGGCTGGTCACACCCAGGGCGCGGGCCTTGTCCTGATCCACTTCCAGGCGGATCGCCTTGACCGATTCGTTCCAGTTGTCGTTGACACCCCGCGTGTTCGTGTTCTCGCGCATCACCGCCTTCACCTCGTCGGCGCGCGCGCGCAACACCGTCGGGTCCGCCCCCATCACGCGGAACTGCACGGGATAGGCCACCGGCGGCCCGTTGGGCAGCAACTTGACGCGCCCGCGCACCTCCGGGAATTCCTGGGCCAGCACCACCGGCAGCTTCAGCCGCAGCGACTCCCGCACCTTCAGATCTTTCGACATGACAATGAGCTGGGACACATTGGTCTGCGGAAACACCTGGTCCAGAGGCAGGTAGAACCGCGGGACACCAGAACCCACCCAGGTGCTGACGGCGGTGACGCCTTCCTCCGCCATCAGACGTCGCTCCACGCGGCGCGTCACTTCCTCGTTGGCCGCGAAGGACGTGCCCTCGGGCAACCACAGATCCACCAGGATTTCCGGGCGCACGGAATCCGGAAAGAACTGCTGCTGCACGCGGCTCATGCCGACCAGGCCGAGCGCGAAGGTCAGCAAGGTAGCACCGATGGTCAGCCACCGGTGCTGGACGCACCAGTTGACCGTGCGGCGAAAGACTTGGTAGAACGGCGTGTCGAAATGCTCGTGATGCTCCGTACCCGCCGCCGCGGGCTTGACCTTGAGCAGCACATTGCCCAGGTAGGGCACGAAATAGATCGACGCCAGCCAGGACAGCACGAGGGCAATGCCGGTGACCGCAAAAATGGCGAAGGTGTATTCCCCGGTCGAAGACTTGGCCATGCCGATGGGCAGGAAGCCCGTGGCCGTGATCAGCGTGCCGGTCAGCATCGGCATGGCCGTCACCTCGTAGGCAAAGGTGGCGGCGCGTGCCTTGTCGTAGCCCTCCTCCATCTTGCGCACCATCATCTCGACGGCGATGATGGCGTCGTCCACCAGCAGGCCCAGCGCGATGATGAGTGACCCCAGTGACACCTTGTGCAAGCCGATGCCCCAGTAGTGCATGGCCAGGAAGGTCACCGCCAGCACCAGCGGAATGGTGATGCCCACCACCAGCCCTGGACGCATGTCCACGTACCAGCGGCGCCACAGTGGCAGCGGACGGCCCACCGGGGTCTCACGCTTGTGCAAACCCAAACTGAGGAAACTGACCGCGAGCACGATCACCACGGCCTCGATCAGCACATGCACGAACTCGTTGACCGACTCGGACACGGACCGCGGTTGATCCTGCACCTGCAGCAGGCGCACGCCCGCCGGCAAGGTTTTTTCGATGCGCGTCGAGACCGCCTTGAGCGCCTTGCCCAGCGCGATGATGTCGCCCCCCTTGACCATGGACACGCCCAGGGCGATGACTTCACGTCCATCATGGTGGACCTTGACCGTCGGCGGGTCCGCATAGGCGCGCGTGATCGTGGCAATGTCGCCTAGGCGCAGTTGTGCGCCCGAGGTGCCGCGGATCGGCATCTCGCGCAACTCGTCCAGCGCGTTGAACTGCCCGGCCACGCGCACCTGCACCACGTCCAGCGGCGTCTGCACCGCCCCCGCGCTTTCCACGGCGTTCTGCTGGCCCAGCTGGGCCAGCACCTGGTTCATGTCCAGCCCGAGCTGCGCCGCCGTCTTCTGCGAGATCTCGACGAAAACCTTCTCGTCCTGCGCGCCGAACAGCTCGACCTTGGCCACATCGGGCACGCGCAACAGTTGCTGGCGCGCGTCATTGGCGAAGTCCTTGAGTTCGGCGTAGCTGAAGCCCTCGGCCTCCAGGGCGTAGATGACCCCGTACACGTCACCGAAATCGTCGTTGAAGTAAGGGCCCTGGACACCCGAAGGCAGGGTATGGCGCATGTCGCCCACCCGCTTGCGCACCTGATACCAGGTGCCCGCCACGTCGGACGGGGGCATCGAGTCCTTGAGGTTGAAAACGATCTGGGACTCACCCGGCTTGGAATAGCTGCGGATCTTGTCGGCGTAGGGCACCTCCTGCAGGGTGCGCTCCAGCTTGTCCGTCACTTGCTCGGCCACTTGTTGCGCGGTGGCCCCTGGCCAGGTGGTGCGCACCACCATGGCCCGGAAGGTGAAAGGCGGATCTTCGTCCTGCCCGAGCTGGAAATAGGCCGCCATGCCCAGCACCATCAGCACCACCATCAGGTAGCGCGTCAGCGCGGGATGCTCTAGGGCCCAACGCGAGGGGTTGAAGCCCTTTTTAGGTTCCATCTGCGTCATGGCAGTCTCACTCCGCAGCCTGGGCCGATTTCGGTTGGTAGATCGTCACTTTCTGACCCGGCGACAGCACATGAACCCCGGTGGCCACGACCAGTTGCCCTGGCTGCAGGCCGGACGCGATCACGGCTTCGTTGCCGTCGGCGGTCGAGACCTGGACGGCCTGGGACCGCACGGTCATGCTTGCGGTGTCCAGCACCCAGACTGCGGTGACCTGTCCATCCTGCCGCAAGGCACTGCTGGGCAATTTGATGGCTTGCATGGTGGTTGCACTGGCATTGGCGTTCTTCGCCGGCGCGGGAGCGGACGGCAGCACCGCCACGGTCGCACCCAGCGGCGGCAACTTGCGCACGGCGTCCGCGGCTTCGATGCTGGCCTTGACCAGGAAGGTACGGGTCACCGGATCGGCGCTCGCCGCGACCTCGCGCACGCGACCGGGCAGCATTTCCCCGGTGGCCCAGATACGCAGCTGAACCGGCTTGCCGTTGATCATCGTCGCGACCTGACCTTCGGGCACGGAAAACACCACGTCGCGCGGACCGTCCTGAGCGATGCGCAGCACCGGCGCGCCTGCGGCCACCACCTGACCCGGCTCCGCCTCGATCGCGGTGACCACGCCGGCCGCATCCGCCACCAGCTTGGCGTAGCGGGCCTGGTTGCCTTGTGTCGTCAACTGAGCCTCGGCCTGATCCAGTTGCGCCTGCGCAGCCTTCAGTTGCGCCTCACGCCGGTCCAACTCGGCATCGCTGATGAAATTCTGCGCCCGCAGTTCGCGGTAGCGCTGCAGATCGGCGGCTGCTAGATCGCGGTTGGTCCGGGTTGCCGCGGCCTGAGCGCGGGCCGCATCCGCCGTGAGCTGATAATCCTGCGCGTCCAGCTGCGCGAGCACCTCGCCCACGTTCACATGCTGGCCCAGATCCACCTGCCGCTGGACGATCTTGCCCGCGACACGGAAACCGAGCCGCGACTCGGTGCGCGCGCGCACCTCGCCCGCGAACTCGCGTGTGGATTGCAATGGGCTGGCTCCCACCGTCAGTACCTTGACGGCACGCACCGGTTCTTCCACCGGGGTCGATTTCGAGCACGCCGACAGCACAATGGCAGCCATCAGTGCCAGGCCGATGCCGCCCACCCGGAGCAGGAAAGATAAAGAACGATGCCGCATGAGAGTTCCGCCGATTGGATTGTTAATGACTGACCAGTCAGTAATTTAAATAAAACCCCCATGGCTTGTCAAGCCATCTCCCTGTCGTGAACGAAGCTTCCTCGATCCAGCATTACGAAAACTTCCCTGTCGCCTCGGTACTGTGCCCGCCCCGTTTGCGTGCGCCGGTTCGGGCGCTTTACCACTACGCCCGCACGGCCGACGACCTGGCCGACGAGGGCGATGCACCAGCCACGCAACGGCTGGCCGATCTGGCGGCCTACCGGGCCGAGCTGCTGGCCTGCTTTGCCCCTTCCGTGCCCGTTGGCCCTGCCGCCGCTGCCGCAGCCGCGTCGCGTTGGCCCCACATCTTCGGCCCGCTGCGCCTCGCCGTCCATGACTTCCAGCTTCCAGAAGCCCCGCTGACTGATCTGCTGTCCGCCTTCATGCAAGACGTGGAAAAGACCCGCCAGACCGAACAGGGCAAGGCCCCTGGCGCGGCCTACGCCGATCGCGCCGAACTGCTGGACTACTGCCGTCGATCCGCCAACCCGGTCGGCCGCCTGATGCTGCACCTTCATGGCATCGGTGACCCAGCGTCGCTGGCGCAAAGCGACGCCATCTGCACGGCCTTGCAACTGATCAATTTCTGGCAGGACCTCAGCCGGGACATCCCGCGTGGTCGCCACTACCTGACGGCAGCCGACCGCGCCGCCCATGGCGTGAACGACGCGGACTTGCACGCGCTGCACAGCACCCCGCAAACGCAGGCCCTGATCGCCGACTGCTGCGCCTGGGCGCGCAACCTGATGCGGCAAGGCGCCCCGCTGGTGCACCGCGTGCCCGGCCGCATGGCCTGGGAGTTGCGCTTCGTCGTGCAAGGCGGCCTGCGCATCCTCGACAAGATCGAGGCCCAGGGCTGCAACCCCCTGCAGCTCCGGCCACGCATCACCGCGGCCGACACAGCGCTGCTGCTGTGGCGTGCCATCGGAATGCGCGCAACCACCTTGAACCAACCACCTTGAACCAGCGATCCGGGGCAGGCTCGGGCACCATGGAAAGGTCAAGTCTGCCTAAGACGCTGGGTCGGTGGTGGCCGCCGGCGCCAGCTTGGCCCCCAGGATCTCGGCCAGCCAGTTCATGAACACCTGAGCGCGGCGCGGCAACTGTCTGCGGTGGGCGTAGACCAGTGACACCGGCATGGCAGGAGCGCGCCACTGGGGCAACACCTCGACCAGCAGGCCCTGCTCGATCAGGGGTCGCATGCCGATGGCGGGCGCCTGGATCAGGCCCAGGCCCGCCACGCAGGCCGCCGAGTACGCCGCCGTGTCGTTCACCGTCAGCGCGCCCGCCATGGGCAGGGTGCGCACTGCGCCATGCTCCAAATACTCCCAGCCCACGGGCCGCGCGCCCAGCGTCGGCAGGTAGTGCACGAGGCGATGGTCTGCCAGATCCTCCAGCGTTTGGGGCGTGCCGTATCGGGCCAGATAGACGGGGCTGGCGCAGTTGAGCTGGACCATGTACCCGAGGGGCCGGGCCACCAAGGCGGAGTCGTCCAGCGTCCCGATGCGCAGCACGCAGTCGAAGCCTTCACGCACAAGGTCCACACGCCGGTCCGTGCTGCTGAGTTCCAGTTCCAGTTCGGGGTGCTGCGCGAGGAACTCCCCCAGCCGAGGCAGCACCTGTTGGCGCGCCACGCCGCTGGGCATGTCCACACGCAGGCGCCCGCGCACGGCCTCGCCACCGGTGCGGAACAGAGACTGGGCCTCGTCCAGCTGGGCCAGCAGGTCCTTGCAGCGCTCGTAGAACACCTGGCCGTCCTGCGTGGTCTGCACGCGCCGGGTCGTGCGGTGCAGCAGTCGCGTGCCCAGGCTGGACTCCAGTTGCTGCACCGCCTGCGACACGCTGGCCTTGGGCAGACCCAGACTGTCCGCCGCCTGAGTGAAACTGGCCAGTTCAGCCACGCGGGTGTAGATCTGCAATTGCTCGGGACGCAGCATGGCGGGCTCCTGGGTGCGGTGACTGGACTGTAGACGCCTTATTGTTCAATAATTACGAACAAATTAATCATAAACAGCCAATTTATCTTATTCATATCGATCAATAAAGTCACTCCTGTCCCAACCCCAACCCTGACTGGAGCTTGACCATGACGCAGACACCCACCCCCATCGCCCTGATCACCGGCGGCAGCCGCGGCCTGGGCCGCAACGCCGCGCTCGCCCTGGCCGCCCAGGGGAGTGACGTGATCCTCACCTACCAACGCCAGCAAGCCGACGCCCTGGCCGTGGTGGCGCAGATCCAGGAGCACTACAAAGCACAGGGCCGGCGCGCCGCCGCGCTACCCCTGGACGCGGGCGACAGCGCCAGCTTTCCCGCGTTCGCGGCGCGGCTGCGCGAATTGCTGAACACACAATGGCAACGCCCGCAGTTCGATCACCTCGTCAACAACGCGGGGTTCGGACATCACGCCGCCTTTGCGGAAACGAAGGAAGACGACTTCGATGCCCTGTACCGCGTACACCTCAAGGGGCCGTATTTCCTGACGCAGGCGCTGCTGCCGCTGATCGCCGATGGCGGCCGCATCCTCAACATCTCCAGCGGCCTGGCGCGCTTCAGCTTCCCCGGCAGCTCCGCCTACGCGGTGATGAAGGGCGGGGTCGAGGTGATGACGCGCTACCTGGCCAAGGAGCTGGGGCCGCGCGGCATCGCCGTCAACACGCTGGCGCCCGGCGCGATCGAGACCGACTTCGGAGGCGGCCGAGTGCGCGATGACGCCAACCTGAACCGCGCCCTGGCCACCCAGACCGCCCTGGGTCGGGTGGGACTGCCGGACGACATTGGCGGCGCCATTGCTGCCCTGCTCGCGCCCGGCAGCGGCTGGATCAACGCGCAGCGCATCGAGGCTTCTGGCGGCATGCTGGTGTGACCGCCTGCGCGTCTGAAAAAGAAACCGCGCCGACTGGGTTCCAAGAAGGCGCGGAGAAACCGTGGCGAGCGGGTCGAGGTTGCGCCGATAAGCGCAGCCGTGCTGGAGTACGGCAAGCACCGCAGGCGCAAGATCGGCCCGCGCAGCAGGTTGAAGCGAGCCTTCTTTAGAAAGGGTAGTGGCGTGGGGTGGTCTGCACGGTGATCCAGCGCAGCTCGGTGAACTCGTTCACACCCTGCCGACCACCGAAACGCCCGATGCCCGATGCCTTGACGCCGCCGAAAGGCATTTGGGCTTCGTCGTGCACCGTGGGACCATTGACGTGACAGATGCCGCTGTCGATGCGGCGCGCCACGTTCATGGCACGCCCGATGTCACCGCCAAACACGGCAGACGACAGCCCGTACTCGTTGTCGTTGGCGCAGGCAATGGCTTCTTCCACCCCCTTGACGCGCACGATGGCCTTGACCGGGCCGAAGGTTTCCTCGTGGTAGATCTTCATGGCCGGAGTCACACGGTCGAGCAAGGTGGCGGGCATCAGCGTGTTGGTGGCCTTGCCGCCGCACAACAGCTTGGCGCCCTTGGCCAGCGCGTCGTCGATCAGGGCGTTGCAGTGCTCGACCGTGCTCATGCCAATCACCGAGCCCAGCACCACGGGTTCGGGCTTGCGCGGATCGCCCAGCGGCAGGTTCCTGGCCTTGTCGGCGAACTTCTTGACGAAGGCGTCGGCGATCTTCTCGTCCACGATCAGGCGCTCGGTGCTCATGCAGATCTGCCCGCTGTTGGCGAAGCAGCCGAAGGCTGCGCCGTTGACGGCGTCGTCGAGGTCGGCATCGTCCAGCACGACCATGGGCGCCTTGCCGCCCAGTTCCAGCACCACGGGTTTGAGGTACTTGGCGCAGGTCATGGCGATGATGCGCCCCACGCGGGTCGACCCCGTGAAGTTGACGCGCCGCACCGCCGGGTGCGCGACCATGGCCTCGACCACCGCGCCCGCGTCGGCCGGTGCGTTGGTGATGTAGTTCACCACGCCGGGCGGAAAGCCCGCGTCCATGAAGGACTCGATGATCAACTGGTGCGTGCGCGGGCTGTTCTCCGAACCCTTGAGCACCACGGTGTTGCCACAGGCCAGCGGCACGGCGATGGCGCGCGTGGCCAGGATGACGGGTGCGTTCCAGGGCGCGATGCCCAGCACCACACCCGCAGGTTGGCGCACGGCCATGGCCAGGCTGCCCGGCACGTCGGAAGGAATGACCTCGCCCGCGATCTGCGTGGTCAGCCCCGCCGCCTCGCGCAGCATGCCGGCGGCCAGGTGCACGTTGAAGCCGGCCCACATGGCCGTGCCACCGGTTTCGGCGCCGACGGCCTCGATGAACTTGGGTGTCTTGGCCTCCATCGCATCGGCGGCCTTGAGCAGCAACATCCGACGTTCGGTGGGACCGGTCTGGCTCCAGGTCTTGAAGGCTTCGGCAGCGGCTTCAACGGCCATCACGGCATCGGCGGGGGACGCAGCGGGCGCGCGCGTGGCCACCGTGCCATCCAGCGGATTGCGGCGCTCGAAGGTGGCGCCTTTCTCGGCCGTGACCTTCAGGCCGTTGATGAGCATGGACAGATCGGACATGGTGGACTCCTTGTGGTCAGAATGAATCAGGCCCGTTCAGCCTGAGCTTGTCGAAGGGCTTCAACAGGTTCAGCCGAAACGGTTTGAGGTGTTTGAGACCTGCGGCGCTGCACGGCGTCGCTCGCCGTGGTCTGGTCGGTGGCGTCCGCACCCAGGTAGGCCTCGCGGATGACGTTGCTGCGCTCCAGCAGACGGGCCGGGCCGCTGGCCACCAACACGCCGCGTTCCAGCACATACCCGCGATCGGCCACGGCCAGCGCCTTCTTGACGTTCTGCTCCACCATCAGCACGGTGGTACCGGCGTCGGCGATGCGGCGGGCAATGGCCAAGAGCTCATCGACCATGCGCGGTGCCAGACCCAGAGAGGGTTCATCCAGCATCAGCAGGCGGGGGGCGCACATCATGGCGCGGGCCACGGCCACCATCTGCTGCTCGCCGCCACTCATGGTGCCGGCCAGCTGCTGAGCGCGTTCACGCAACTTGGGAAAGTCGGCCAGCACCTGGTCGACGCGGCCTGCACGCTCCTTCTTCTCGACCAGCCAGCCACCCAGCTCCAGGTTCTCCAGCACCGTCATCTGCGGGAACAGCTGCCGGCCCTCGGCCACCAGGGTCACGCCGACGCGCACCACCTCGTGCGTCTTTTCCGGCAGTTCCTCGCCATCGAGCAGCACCAGGCCCTGGCGCGGGATCAACCCCATCAAGGCCTTCAGCAAGGTGGTCTTGCCCGCGCCATTGGGGCCGAGAATGACCGTCAGGCCGGGCTTGACCTCGAAGCGCAGGTCGCGCAGCACGAGAAAGGCACCATAACCGGCACTCAGGCCCCGCACCTGCAGATGCGCATGTTTCTTATCCCCCAGCACAAAGGGGGTGTCGCGCCACCCCATCATGTCGAAGCCTCCTCAACTCCGGTGTCAGGTTCCGCCATCTCATCGCCCAGGTAGGCCTCGATGACCTCGGGGTTGCGCACCACCTTCGCGGGGTGTCGTCAGCGATCTTGCGGCCCTGGTGCAGCACGATCACGCGCTCCACATGGCGCAGCAGCGTGGTCACGGCATGCTCGATCCAGATCACGGTCAAGTCCAGTTCGTCGCGCAGGCGCCCGATCAGGCGCGCCATGTCCTCGATCTCGGCTTCCGTCAGACCCGCCGCCACCTCGTCGAGCAATAGCAGCTTGGGCCGCGTGGCCAGCGCCATGCCGATTTCCAGCAAGCGCTGCTGGCTCGGCGTGATGGCCGCCGCGGGCAGGTTCGCCTGTTGCGAGAGGCCAATCAGCTGCAGGATGCTGGCCGCGTCCCGCAGGGCCCAGGGCACGTCCTTCTCCTCGCCCCAGAAGATGTACTTGCGCGGGCGCCGGCCCGCGAACTTCAGCCCGAAGGCAATGTTGTCCGTCACCGCCATGTCGCCGAAGACGCGCGGTGTCTGGAACGTACGCGCCACGCCGTGCGCTGCGTAGCGATGCGGCCGCCTGCCCGTCAGGTCATGGCCTTGGCATAGCAAGCGACCTTCGGTTGGCGGCTGCACGCCTGAAATGGCGTTGAAGAAAGTCGTCTTGCCCGCGCCATTGGGGCCGATGATGCCCACCAGCTCGCCGGGCATGAAACGAGCACTGACGGCATCCACGGCGACCAGACCGCCGAAACGCACGGTCACCTCCCGTGCCTCGAGTAGGTAGGTCTGGGGCCGGTCGCCGCCGGCTTGCCGCAAGGCAAGCGACGCCCCCTCGGAGGAAAGTGCGGTGCGCGCGACAACAGGGGGGAAGGTGGGCATGCTAGACAAAGTAGTTCTCCCGCGCGCGCTTCAAAGCACGCTGCTTCTCGCGTTCCTTCTCGCCGGACAGGTCGCGCTTCAAATCCCGGACCCACTCGCGGCAGTCGGTCCACCAACCCTTGAACGTGGCCCAGCGCAAGGACGCCAGTCCGCCCGGGAGGTAGAGCACACAGAGGATGAGCAGCAGGCCCAGTGACATCAGATAGATCTGCGGAAACTGCAAGCGCAGCGACTCGGCCAGCACGCTGAAAATGATGGCGGCCAGCAGTGGCCCCCAGAGCGTGAGCACGCCACCGATCAGGGTGATCAGCACGGTCTGGAAACCGATGAAAGGATTGAACACGGTGTGCGGGTCGATGTAGGTCCAGCGCACGGCCATGGCCGCGCCCACCGCACCCGCGAAAGCCGCCGTCAGTGCAAACCCCGCGACTTTCACGAGGCGCGTGTTCACGCCCAGGGTCTGCGCGCGTTGCTCGTCGGCGCCGATGGCCAACAGTGCCAGGCCGAAGCGCGTGCGCCGCACGACGATGGACACGGCCACCGCCAGAACGGCCAGGGCCAGCACCGTGAGGTAGATGGTCTCGCGCTCGGGCACGACCATCAGCACCCGCCCCACCGTACCCGTGACCGACTTCTCGAAATAGGTCACGGCGTGCAGGATGAGCTCCGTCATGCCGAAGGTCAGCACCGCGAAATACGTGCCGCGCAGATGCAGCACGGCCGCCCCCATCAGAATGGCGACCATCACCGCGATGCCCGCACCAATCAGAATGACCGTGAGCCAGGCGAATTCGCCCAGCAGCATGGCCGAGGTGTAGGCCCCGATGCCGAAGAAGGCCGAGGTCGCCAGCGACAGGTAGCGTGTGCTGCCGCAGAACAGGCCCCAACTCGAGGACAACGCCACGTACATCAGGCAAGTCAAGGCCATGGACGAAACGAACTCGCTGGCATAGGCCGGCAAAGCAAGCGCCCAGCCCGTGAAGGCCAGCAGCACCAGCAGGTCGCGAATGAGGATTTGTCTTGATGTCATCACAAGCATCTGAATCGGTCAACGCCGCGTCAAGCCTTGCGGCTCTTGCGCGTGAACAAGCCCTCGGGCCGCAACAGCAACACGGCGATGAAGACGGCGTAGGACAACAGCGCCTTGAGTGAGGGGTTCGTGAAGTGCATGCCCAGGGCTTCGATCACGCCCAGGAACAAGCCGCCCACCAGCGCGCCGCCCATGCTGCCGAAACCGCCCAGGGTGATGACGACGAGGGCGGTCACCGTGTAGGGCTGCCCCATGAAAGGCGTGATGGTGTAGGCCATGGACAGCAGCGCGCCGGCCACGCCCGACAGCCCCAGGCCGATGCCGAACATCAGCGGATGCAGCTTTTTCGTGTCGATGCCCATGAGCTGCGCGCCCGTGGGCGACTGCATCAACGCACGCACACCCTTGCCCAACAGCGTCTGACGCATCAACACGATGAGCGCACCGGCGAACACCAGGGCCAGGCCAAAGATCAGCAGCTTATTGCCCGCGAACTGCATGTCGCCGAATTTCACCGGTTCGGTCAGGTAGTCGTAACCGCGCAGATCCCCGCCCCAAACCCAGGACACGAAGTTCTGTACCAGGAACATCAAGCCAAAGGCCACCATGAGGCTGCGCGCCTCGAACACATCGAGGTTGGGTGAGGTCTGAGTCAAGCGACGGAAGCAGAGGAAATGCAAGACCATGCCCAGCACCATCAGCACGGCAAAGGACACCGGAATCATCAGCAGCGGAGAGAGACCGAACTGCGTCTGCACCAGCCAGGTCAGGTAGGCCCCGACCATCAGGAATTCGCCGTGCGCGATGTTGAGGATGCGCATCAGCCCGTACTGGAGGTTCAACCCGAGGGCGATCAGCGCATAAATGCCCCCGGTGATCAGACCGGAGACGATGAGTTCAAGCCAGGCGGTGAAGGACATGAAGGAAGAGAGAGGCAGGGAGTTCCAATTCGGGGCAGCCGTGGATCTGGCTTTGCCAGGCCACTGGCTGCGTCCCCCCTGCCACCGAAGGTTGGCGTTCAGGGGGGAAGGCGCGCAGTGCCTCAGGGGGACTACCGATCACTTCACCATTTCGGTTTGGTGATGAGCTTTGCGGTGGCACGCGCCGGCGGCCACACCACCTCGAACTCGCCCTTCTGCCACTGCCCCACCGTGCCTGGCGTGCCCACGTTCTCGCTACCGTTGAACTTGATCTCGCCGAGGATGGTCTGGTGCGTGTTGTTCGCCACGAAATCGCGGATCGCCTTGCGGTCCAGGCCCACGCTCTTGACCGCATTGGTCAGGATCTCCAGCCCGGCCCAGGCGGCGCCGCTGGCCCAGCGGTCCGGCTCCTTCTTCTGGCTCGCGACATGCGCGTCGAAGTAGGCCTTTGCACCGGGGCTGGTCTTGGTATTCCACGAACCCATGCCCATCACGCCCTCGGCGCCCGCCACCGTCATCACCTTGGTATAGAGCGGGAAGGCCGTGCCCACCGAGGCGTAATAGAACTTCGGGTTGAAGCCGACTTCCTTGGACTGCTTGCTGGCGAGGATGGTGTCTGGCGGATAGGAAAAACCGATGAAGGCATCCGGGTTCTTGTCCTTGATCGCGCGCAGCACGGGCGACAAGTCCTGGGTGCTGCCGGGATAGCTTTTCTCCTCCACCAGGCGGATGCCGCTGCCTTTCACCGCCTCCTTCAGCGCGGCGTAGTTCTCCAGACCGAACAGGTCGTCGACGTAGATCACCGCCGCGGTCTTCACGCCTTGCGATTTGAGCAGATCAACCAACGCGCCGATCATCGACGCCGGCTGCTGCAGCAACAGGAAGAAGTACGGCAACTTCAGGTCCACCAGCTTCTTGGAGAGCGCGGTCGGCGCGAGGAAGGGGTAGCCATAGCGGTTGGCCAGGGGCGCGACGGCGAAGTTCGCGCCACTGCCCCAGGGCGGCAAAACCAGATCCACCTTGTCGCTGCCCATGAGCTTTTCATAGGTGCGCACCACGGTTTCCACATTGCTCTGGTCATCGCTGCTGACGAGCTCGATCTTGCGACGCGTGCCCTTGACGTCCAGGCCACCCGCCGCGTTCTGCTGCTCGGCCCACAGCAGATAGTTGGGCTCCTGGCTGGTCTGCGCGCCGCCCGTCCAGGGACCGGTGCGTGCCATGGTGTAGCCGATACGCACGGGTGCGTTTTGTGCCATCAGTTGCGGGGCGAAGGTCGCCGCGCCGACGACGGCCGCAGCACCCTTGATCAGGGTGCGCTTGCTCTGTTGAACCTGGGCTGGGGCCATGTTTGTCTCCTCTCGGGTTGTAGGGCTGTGATGCCATCTTTGATGCTCTGCAATCCTAGGGGCCTGCCCGCCGCGCGGCTTTGCTGAGCGTGCACAAAGTAATTGCCCCTCCGCGCACGAGCATCGGGGTTAACCCGCGCGCCTCTTGTCCACCCGGATGGCGATCCGATAATCCCCGAATGCATGCCGCCACCTTGAGTACCGATGCCTATGCCCCCACCGAGCGGGCATCGCTCTGGCGCGAATGGAACTGGACGCTCTTCGGTGGACTGGAATCCGATCTCTATGGCGACACGGCCTTTGACGGCAGCATTGCGCGCCTGCATGCGGGCGACATCATCCTCACCCGACTCGAAGCCCAGCGCCACCGCGTGCAACGCACACACCTACTGGCGCGCGCCGATACCGCCCCGGCCTACCTCAAGATCGTCGCGCCCCTGCAAGGGCGTGCCCGCGTGGAGCAGGACGGCCGCGAGGCGTGGGTAGGTCCGGGGGCATGGACGCTCTACGACACCACGCGCGGCTACACAGTGGACAACCCCGGCGACGTGGAACACCTGATCGTGATGCTGCCCAAGGCTCAGCTGACCGAGCGTGGACTGCGGCTGGACCCGCTGGTGGCCCGACCGATCGGCGCGGACCGGGACGGCCCGGCCGCGGGCATCGCCCGAGTGGCGCTCTCCGCCATGCGCAGCACCTTCCAGGAACTGCCGCACATGAGCGCTGACGCCGCCCACGGCGCGGGTGAGCTCATCGCCCAACTGGTGCGACTCTCGCTGATCGAACTCGCTGGACAGGAAACCCGGCACACCCAGCGCGAGGCACTGAAGGACCGCATCCATGGCTACCTCGCCCTGCACCTGCGCGACCCCGCGCTGACAGTGGAACGCATGGCCGCGGCCTTGAACTGCAGCAAGCGGCACCTTTACAACGCCTGGTCCGACGAAACCCGCACGCTGTCCAGTCATATCCAGACCCTGCGGCTGGACGGCTGCCTCCAGGAATTGCGCCGCACGGCCGCGGCCCTCTCGCTCAAGGAACGCGCCATCACCGAGATCGCCCTGTCCTGGGGCTTCAGCAACATGGCGCACTTCAGCCGCGTGTTCCGCGACTACACGGGCTTGAGCCCGCGGGAATTCAGGGCCTCGCAGAGGCCCCTCAACTGACCACCGCGCCGTGCGCGGGCCCGCTCAGGACGTCAGCAACAGAGGCCGTGCCGAGCCCGTGACCGCGCCACCCGAGGCGCCCCGGCCGCCCGACGAGGCCAGGCGGAACTGACGCACGATGTCGGCCAGGCGATCCGCCTGCTCGCGCATGGACTGCGCTGCGGCCGTGGACTCTTCCACCAGCGCGGCGTTCTGCTGGGTCATGCGGTCGATTTCCTGGACCGCCTGATCCACCTGGCCGATGCCATGGGACTGGCTGTCCGCCGCCGTGGTGATCTCGCCCATGATGTCGCGCACACGCTGAATGCCAGAGACGATTTCCTGCATGGCCGCGCCGGCGGCCTCCACCTGGCGCGCGCCGCCGTCAATGGCGGAGACGCTGGCCCCAATCAAGGTCTTGATCTCCTTGGCCGCGTCCGCGCTGCGGCCAGCCAGCGAACGCACCTCGCTGGCCACCACCGCGAAACCCCGCCCCTGTTCGCCCGCGCGCGCGGCTTCCACCGCCGCGTTCAGCGCCAGGATGTTGGTCTGGAAGGCAATGCCGTCAATCACGGCGACGATGTCCGCGATCTTCTTGCCGCTGGCGCTGATGCTGTACATGCTCTGCACCGCCTCTTCCATTTCCTTGCCGCCACTCTGGGCCGACTGCGTGGCTTTGGCGACGAGCTGGTTGGCGTTTTGCGCCGCGTTGGCCGTGTGCTGCACATGGCCGGTCAGCCCGCTGATGGAGCTGACGGTGTGCTGGACGTTGCTCGCGGTCTGTTCGGTCCGGTTGGACAGATCTTGGTTGCCGGTGGCGATCTCGCGGCTGGCCGTGGCGATGTTCTCGCCCGCGTCGCGCAACTGCCCCACCATGCCAGCCAGCTCGGCGCGCATCTGTTCCAGCGCGCGCAACAGGTCTGCGACTTCGTCGCGGCCCTCCGCCTGCTGGCTCTGCGTCAAGTCGCCACTGGCAATGGACTGCGACAGCTGCCGTGCCTGTTCCACCGGCTGGCAGATCGCTCGCATGTTCAGCAGGGTCAGGGGCACGACGATCAGCAGGCTCATCACCACCAAGCCGGCGAAGATGAACAGCATGTTGTCCAGCAGATCGTTGCGGTTGGTGTTGGCGTCCTTGGCCTCCACCCGCAGTGTTTCGTCCAGTTGGTTCAGTGCCTTGTCGGTGGCGGTCAGCTCGCCCACCGCACGCATGCTCATGCGGTTGGCGGCCGTGGCGGTGTCGTAGACGCTGCTTTCGATCTGGCGGGACAGATGGCCGAACAGGGCGTGGTATTGCTTGAAGTGCTCCATCGCCTTGGCGATCTGATCCTTCTGCTCGCCCTTGAGGCTCTCGGCCAGCTCATTCAGGGCCTGCTCGATGCGGGTCGCCGAGGCCTCCCAGCGCGTTCGGGTCTCGGCCACGCGCTCGGGCTGTTCGTACTGGATGATCATGTCCTTTTCGTGCTGGCGGGCCAGCGCCATTTCCAGGCGCAGCTTGGATACCCGGTCCACCGCGTCCAGGGACTCATTGATGACCTGACCGCTGATCTGGTGAATGCGGAACATGCCGAACATGCCCGCGCCTCCCACCAACAGCAGCAGCACCAGCACGACGCCAATGGCGGCATACATGCGGAAACGAATGGTGAATTGGCGCATCAGCGCGAACAGCCTGTGACTCATCTGGATCGACTTTCTTCTGATCAAGCAAAAGGAAAAGGGGCCGATTGTGGCCCGGGCCTGCCAACGCTTCAGGCGCCTGTGGATAGTACATAGATTGTCGGCATTGGCTGGCTCTTGTTAACAAGACGTTGCGTCTGCGATGGCACCAGGGTAAACCCTCGAATCCATTCCAAACAGAACCAGCACCGTGCGATCCATGAAGCCCGGCATGGGAGAATGCCGAGCCATGCCGGTTCATGCTCCTTCGTCGCCTTCCCCCGCGCAGTACGCCCAAGACAAGGCCGCTGCCTCGGGCAGCAGCTTTTATTACGCTTTTCTCTTTCTGCCCGCGCCCCGGCGCGCTGCGATCACGGCGTTTTACGCCTTCTGCCGCGAAGTGGACGATGTGGTCGACGAAGTCAACGACCCAGGCGTGGCCGCCGCCAAACTGGCCTGGTGGCAAGCCGAGGTGCGGCGTGCCTGGCAAGGCCAGCCCGGCCACCCCGTGCTGCAGGCGCTGATGCCGCATGTCGCGACCTACGGCATCGAGGCGCGGCACTTGCTGGCCGTCATCGAAGGCTGCGAGATGGACCTGCAGCAAAGCCGTTACCTGGACTACCCCGGTCTGCAACGCTACTGCCACCTGGTCGCGGGCGTGGTGGGCGAAGTGGCGGCCAGCATCTTTGGCGGTTCGCGCGTGGCGGATCCGGCCCTGGACGAAGGTCGTACACGCTACGCCCACACCCTGGGCCTGGCCTTCCAGCTCACCAACATCATTCGCGACGTGGGCGAGGACGCCCTGCGCGGGCGCGTCTACCTGCCGATCAACGAGCTGCAGCGCTTCGACGTGAAGGCCCATGAAATCCTGAACCGCCAGTATTCGGAGCGTTTCATCGCGCTGATGCGCTTCCAGGCCGAACGGGCGCAGGCCTTGTACGACGAGGCGCTGACCTTGCACGCCCAATTGCCCGCGGCCGAGCGTCGCGCGCAGAAGCCCGGCCTGATGATGGCCAGCATCTACCGCACCCTGCTGGGCGAGATCGAACGCGACGACTTCCAGGTGCTGCACCAGCGCATCGCCCTGACACCGCTGCGCAAGCTCTGGCTGGCCTGGAAGGTCCAGGCCCTGGGCCGGCTGTGAAGATCCTGCGCAGGCTCGGTCCGGCGTGCATGGCTCGGCCGGCATTCGCGTCACAACCGCCGTGAAGATCGCCATCGTCGGAGCCGGCTGGGCCGGTCTGGCCGCCGCCATCACGGCCACGCAAGCCGGCCACCAAATCACGCTGCACGACACCGCGCGCACTGCGGGTGGGCGGGCCCGCGGCGTGGACCTGCCTCTGCCCGATGGGCGGACGCTGACGCTGGACAACGGCCAGCACATCCTGATCGGCGCCTACACCGAGACCCTGCGCCTGCTGCGCACGGTGGGCGTGACCACGGACACCGGCCCGAACGCCGCCCAGGACGGGGCCCTGTTGCGCCTGCCCCTGACACTGGTCGGCCCTGACGGCGAGGGCCTGCGCCTGCCGCGTCTGCCGGCCTTCATGCCCGCGTCCTGGCGCGTGCTGGTCGGCGTGCTGCGGCACCCGTCCTGGCCCTGGCGCGAACGCCTTGGCCTCCTGCGCGCCGCGCTGGGTTGGCAACGCTCCGGCTTTCAGTGCGATGCCACCTGGAGCGTGGCCGAGCTCTGCGCCCATCCGCCTGGCATCATCGGCCCACGCGTGCTGACCGAGCTGATCGAGCCGCTGTGCGTGTCCGCGCTCAACACCCCAGCCCACGAAGCCAGCGCCGAGGTCTTGCTGCGTGTGCTGCGCGACGCGCTGTTCTTGACGCCCGACGGGGCCGACCTGCTGCTGCCGCGCGTGGACCTGGGAACGCTCTTCCCTGAAGCCGCCCTGCGCTGGCTGCAGGCACGCGGTGCCGTCCTGCGCTTGGGCGAACGCGTGCGTGACTTGCATGAGCTACAGGGCCATGACGCCATCCTCCTCGCCTGTCCCGCCCCCGAGGCGGCACGGCTGACGCGCGAATCGCACCCGGCCTGGGCGGCACGGGCCCAGGCCCTGCACCACACCGTCATCAGCACGGTCTACGCCTGGGCACCCCAGGCCCGATTGCACGCGCCCATGCTGGCCCTGCCCAGCTCGGCGCGCTGCCCCGCGCAATTCGTCTTCGACCGCGGGCAACTGGACGCCTCCGGCCAGAGCCAGGGCCTGCTGGCCTTTGTCGTCAGCGCGAGCACAGGCGAGCGCGAAGACATCGAAATACAAGTGCTGCAGCAGGCACGGGAACAATTGGGCCTGGCGCTACAAGCCGTGCAGACCGTCGTCGAGAAACGCGCGACCTTTGCCTGCACACCCGGCCTGCAGCGTCCCCCAGCGTCCATCGGCCCCGATCTGCACGCCTGCGGCGACTACGTGGCGGGGCCCTACCCCGCCACTCTGGAAGGCGCCGTGCGCAGCGGCATCGCCGCCGCCCGGGCCTGCGGCCCAGGCATCGTCCCCTCGAAAGGCAAGCCCGCCCCACAGTGATACAAACACGCAGTCTGCCCCAGACACCGCCCCACGACTCCGAGTTGTCCACGGCCCCTTCCAGACGCTCCGCATGAAAACCCTGCTCAAACTCCTCGCCGTCTCCCTGCTCACTCTGCTGATCGCCGCGCTGCTGGCGGCCGCGCTGGGCTACTGGTACGCGCGCGGCAAGCTGCCGCAGCGGGACGGAGAGATCTACCTGCGCGGCCTGTCGGCCCCGGTGCAGGTGCGCTGGGACGAACGCGGCGTGCCGCACATCCAGGCCAAGAACGAGACCGACCTCTACCGCGCCCTGGGCTTCCTGCACGCCCAGGACCGCCTGTTCCAGATGGAGCTGATGCGCCGCCTGGCCAAGGGCGAGCTGTCCGAGATCCTCGGCCCCAAGCTGCTGGAGACGGACAAGCTCTTCCGCACCCTGGGCCTGCGCGCCCAGGCCGAGGCGCGGGTGCAAACCATCAATCCGCGGCACCCGTCCTGGCCGGCGCTGCAAGCCTACCTGGACGGGATCAACGAATTCCAAGAGACCCGTCCGCTGCCGCTGGAATTCGAGATTCTGGGCATCCACAACCCCCTGCCCTACTCGCCCGAGGACACCCTGGCCGTCACCGGCTACCTGGCCTACAGCTTCGCCGCCGCCTTGCGGACCGAGCCCGTGCTGAGCTATGTGCGCGACCGGCTCGGCCCCGACTACCTGCGCATCTTCGACCTGGACTGGAACCCACTGGGCGTGCTCAGCCCGCAGGCCCAGTTGCTGGGGCAGGCCGCCCCGGTCGGCCTGGACGGTGACAGGACCGCAGGCGCGCCGCCACGTGTGTCCCAACTTGCGGCCCTGAGCGACGCGGACTGGCGGACCCTGGCCCGCGTGGGCGAGGTCAGCCAGCAAGCGATGGAGTTGGCGGGCGTGCCCATGATGGAGGGCAGCAACGCCTGGGCCCTCTCGGGCCAACGCACGGCCAGCGGCAAACCCATGCTGGCGGGCGACCCGCACATCGCTTTCAGCCTGCCGGCGGTCTGGTGGGAGGCGCACCTCAGCGCCCCCGGCTTTGAACTCTACGGCCACTTCCAGGCACTCAGTCCCTATGCCATGCTGGGCCACAACAGCAAGTTCGGCTGGAGCCTGACCATGTTCCAGAACGACGACATGGACTTGGTCGCCCTGCGCCCCAACCCGGCCAACCCGCGTCAGGTCTGGTACCGGGGCCAGTGGGTGGATCTCGCCACCCGCCAGGAAGTCATTGAGGTCAAGGGCGGGGAGCCCGAACCCCTGCAGGTCCGGCAAACGCCTTACGGGCCCATCATCAACGCAGTCTTTGCGGACACGCTGGGCACCAGTTCCTCGGCCACGCCCATCGCGTTGTGGTGGACCTTCTACGATGCCGAGAACCCCATTCTCGAAGCGTTCTACGAGCTCAACCGCGCCGACACCCTGACCAAGGCCCGGCAGGCCGCCAGCAAACTGCATGCACCTGGCCTGAACATTGTCTGGGCCAACGCGGCGGGCGACATCGGCTGGTGGGCCGCCGCCAAACTGGTGCAGCGCCCCACCGACGTGAACCCGGCCTTCATCCTCGACAGCACGCAGGGCCAGGCCGAAAAACCCGGTTATTACCGCTTCGCCGACAACCCGCAGGAGGAGAACCCGGCACGCGGCTACATCGTCTCGGGCAATCAACAACCCCTGCCGCGCAGCGGCGTACCCGTGTATGGCTACTACCACAACCCGGAGCGCGTGCGCCGGCTCGACTTCGTGCTGAGCAGCAAGCGCAGCGGCTGGACCACGGCCGACAGCCAGGCCTTGCAACTGGACGAGCAGAGCGGCTACGCGGCGCGCATCCTGCGCCCGCTGCTGCCCCTGCTGCGCGCGGCGGTGGAACAATCCCAGGAAAACACCGTCGAGCAGAAAGTCCTGCTCGACCAGTTGAGCCACTGGAACGGCAGCCACGACGCGGGCAGCATCGCTGCCACGGTGTTCAACCAGTTTCTCTATGAGTTGGCGCGCGCGACCTTCGCCGATGAACTGGGCCCCGCCTTCTTCAACAACCTGCTTCGCACCCGCGCCATCGACGTCGCGCTGACGCGACTGGTGAACGACGAGAACTCGCCCTGGTGGGACGACCGCGGCACGCTGGACGAGAAGGAAACCCGCGCCGACATCGTGAGCCAAGCCTGGCAGGCCGCCCTGGCGCATCTGGTGAAGCTGCACGGCAAATCGGCCATCAACCACTGGGCCTGGAGCGAAAACCACCAGCTGACCCACCAGCACCCACTGGGCCAGATCAAGCCGCTGAACCTGCTGTTCAACGTCGGCCCCTACCCCGTTTCCGGCGGGCACGAACTGCCGAACAATCTCAACAACGCCTTCGGCCCCGCGCCGTGGAGCGTGCACCAGGGGCCGTCCACCCGCCGAGTGATCGACTTCGCCGCGCCCGGCCAGGCCCAAGGCATCAACCCCGTGGGCCAAAGCGGCGCACTGTTCGACCCGCATTACAAGGACCAAGCCGTGGACTACGTGCTCGGCCGCTACTACACCATGCACCTGGACGCCGACGACGTGCGCAAGTCCACGCGCAGCATCCTGATGCTGATGCCCGACGATTGAAACCGCCCCATCACCCCAACGCCCTCTTCCATGTCCACTCCCAAGACCGCCGTCCTGCTCTGCAACCTCGGCACGCCCGATGCCCCAACGCCCGCCGCGCTGCGGCGTTATCTGGGTGAATTCCTGAGCGACCAGCGCGTGGTCGAACTGCCCCGCTTCGTCTGGTGGCCCATCCTGCACGGCATCATCCTGCGCGTGCGCCCGGCCAAGTCGGCGAAGAAGTACGCCAGCATCTGGATGCGGGACGGCGACCAATCAGGCTCGCCCCTGCGGATCTGGACCGAACGGCAGGCCATCGCCCTGAACGAGAAGCTCCAAGCCGGCAACCCGGACCTGACGGTGCGCTATGCCATGCGCTACGGCTCGCCCTCCATCGCCCAGCAACTCGACGCCCTGCAGGCCGAGGGCGTGCAGCGCATCCTCATCCTGCCGGCCTACCCGCAGTATTCCGGCACCACCACGGCCAGCGTGGTCGATGCGGTGGCGCACTGGACGAGCAAGATCCGCTCCCTGCCCGAACTGCGCTTCGTCAACCGCTACCACGACGACCCCGGCTACATCGGTGCCCTGGCCCAGCGCATCGACGCGCATTGGCAGCAACATGGCCGTCCGGACGGCCGAACCGGCAAGCTCGTGCTCAGCTTCCACGGCCTGCCCGAGCGCAACCGCACCCTGGGTGACCCGTATTACGACGAATGCCAGACCACGGCACGGCTGCTGGCCGAAGCGCTGCGACTCACACCCGATCAATACCTCGTCACCTTCCAGTCGCGCTTCGGCGCGGCGAAGTGGTTGCAGCCCTACACCGAGCCCACAGTCATGGCCCTGGCCCGCTCGGGCGTGCAGCGCGTGGATATCGCCTGCCCCGGCTTCACCAGCGACTGCATCGAAACGCTGGAAGAAATCGACCAGGAGGTGCGTGAAGCCTTCTTGACCTCAGGCGGGCAGGCGTTCCGCTACATCCCTTGCTTGAATGACGAGGCGGCGTGGATCGAGGCCTTGGGGCGGCTTACGCAACGGCATCTGGGAGGGTGGGTTTGACCAGGATTTGTGCTGAAAAACCTTGAACGCTCCGCAACAGGTCGGAGCATGATCATCGCGACCCGCAATCGACTCACCCACGCCTACCTCGGCACGCATCGATGACGATGTCCTCTGGAACTTCATCCAGGAAGAGTTCCCAGCCCTTCTGAAGAAACTGGAAAAGCTCAAGATTTGAGCATCGCGCGCGACCTTTAGGCCGCCTTTTTCTTCAGCGCCTGGTACGCCTCCCGAGCCAGACATCCCTTCAGCCAGGCACTCGTCACCGGAAAGTTGTCCATCAACGAGCGCGTCGCCCGCACCCACAACAGCACACTCGCCACGCACAAATCCGCCACGGTGAAACGGTCGGCGGCGATGTGGGCCTCGCCCTGGGCTTGCTGCCGCGCCAGATGTGCTTCCAGCACGCGCAGCGGCACGTGCAGGCGGCGCTCGGCCTGGTCGGCCAGCTCGGGCTTGCGCTGGGGCTCGGGCATGCTCAGGCGGTGCATGAGCACGGTGAGCGCGTCCTTCTCCACTTCCGTCATGGTCCAGAAGGACCAGCGCAGGGCCTCGGCGTCCTCGCGCGGCGTGGCGGGTGCAATCGTGGTGCCATCGGCCTTGCCGCCTACCGTGCCGTGATAACGCGCGATGTAGAGCGCGCAGGCCATGCTTTCCCAGATCACGATGTCACCGCCTTCGCTCTCGGGCCGATGGTCCACCACCACCGGCACGCGCCCGTTGGGGTTGAGCGCCAGGAACTCCGGCGTGCGGGTGTAGCCCTGGCGGTAGTCGGTCTGCACATGCTCGAAAGGCAGACCCAACTCGGTCGCCGCCCACAGCGGGCGCAAGGCCCGTGAAGCCTGGATGCCGTAGATCGTCAGGCGCGTCGTCGAACTCATCTTGTTCCTTTTGGTTCTGAGGCGGGGAGACTATACCCACAGCCACGAATCCGACCCGCGCACTCGACAGCCACGCTTTACCAAGGCGATACACCAGCCGCTTATGCTGGGTTCATGGCAACACCCAAGCAACTGATCACGCAGATCCTCGGCCGCCTGCTGTTCGAGGATGGCCATGTCACCCGGGTGCAGACCCCCGCGCTCGCTTACCGCCGCATCACGCTCGAGATTCCAGCCTGGCGGGGCAAGCGCTTTGAGCCAGGCTCCAACTTCCGCATCGCGCAGCCCGGCCCGGAACTGCGCACCTACACGCTGCTCTCGCTGGATTCGGCCACGGGCCAAGCCGAAACCTTGCTGCATCTGCACGGTCAAGGCCCGGGCTCGGCCTGGGGATCAACCGTCCGCGCGGGCGATGCCGTGCAGGTTTTTGGCCCCGAGCCTTCGCGCCGTGCGGCGCGGCTGGCCGAGGGGCGCGTTCGCACGGCGGTCTTCGGTGACGAAACCTCGTTCGGCATCGCATTGATGGCGCAAAGCTTCGCCGACAGTCTTGCCGTCTTTGAAGTGAGCGACGTTGCTGCCGCTCAGACTGTGCTCGCCACGCTGGGCCTGGAGCGGGCCGTGCTGATCGAACGTCAGCGGGATGGCGCGCATCTGCCCCGGACCGCCGAGGCGCTGCGTGCGGCACTCCGGCAGTTGAGCGGCATGAGCCCGGGCTTGAGCGAAACGATCGAGCTGGTCCTCACGGGGCAGGCGCAATCGATCCAGACGGTGCGCGCGCAATTGCGCGCGGCGGGCATCGACGCCACGCAGACCGTCAAACCGCATTGGGCCGTCGGCAAGACGGGCCTGGACTAAAGAATCAGAGCAGGAACTGCTCCACCCAGGCGTATTGCTCGGGTGTGTTGAGCGCGGGCGCGTGTCCGCAACCCGGTACTTCAATGACCTGCAGGCGCCCGGCCCGGCCGGGGCCGGTCTGGCGCATGGCCGCCACGGTCTCGGGCAAGAGCAGGTCGGAGGACTCGCCGCGCACCAGCAGCACCGGCGCCTCGATGCGCGCGTACGCGTCATGCAGCTTGTAGTCGTCCGGATGGTGGATGAACTGCCCGGCCATGGCCGGGTCGTAGTGCGGCATCACACGGCCATCGGGCAGGCGACGGACCGAGGTCTCCGCCATGCGGCGCCATTGCGCGTCGCTGATCCAGCCATAGGGCTTGTAGATGGTGCGGAAGTAGGCCTCCAGCTCGCTCACGGTGTCAAAGGCCGGCGGGTTGCCGGCATAGGAGCGGATGCGCTGCTCCGCGGCCTCGGCCAGCTCGGTGCCGATGTCGTTGAGCACGAGGCGCGTGATGCGCCCTCGCAGGGGGCCGGCCGCGCAAACCATGCCGATGGCGCCGCCCATCGAGGTGCCCACCCAATGGAACTGCTGCAAGCCAAGCTGGTCGGCCAGCGAGACTGCCAGCCTGGCGTAGAAGGCCAGGCAATATTCCTCCAGCGGTTTCGGGCTCCACTGGCTCAGGCCCCGGCCTATCGTGTCCGGGCAGATCACGCGGTAGCCGTTCGCGGCCAGATGACCGGCCAATTCATCCATGTCGCGGCCCGTGCGCGCCAGCCCGTGCCAGGCGATCACCGTGCCCTTGCGGTCCGCGTTGTCCGTGCCCCAATCCATGTAATGGATCTCACGCCCTTCGCAGCGCAGGTAGTTGGAGCTAGGCTGGGTCATGGCTTGTCCTTCGGGGCGTTCAACATGGCACGCAGGCTGGCCCGTTCCCGCAGCCGGCCCACGATGCCGGTCGGAAAGTAATAGACCGAGAGCACGAAGAGCAGACCCAGCCAGAGCAGCCAGCGGTCGGGCGTGAAGATGGCGGGCAGCAGCGGCCAGCCTTCCATCACCGAACCCAGCGCCTTGAGCACGTCCTGCAGATAACTCTGCGCGAGCAGGAAGATCGTGCTGCCGACGATGGCGCCGTACAGCGTGCCCATGCCACCGATGACGACGATGAGCAGAATGTCCAGCATGATCTCGAAGGACAGGGATGTGTCCGGCCCGTTGTAGCGCAGCCAGAGCGCCAGCAGGCAACCCGCCAGGGTGGCGAAACCGGCCGAGATCATGTTGGACAAGGTGCGGTAGATGACCGTGCGATAACCCAAGGCCTCGGCGCGGAAATCGTTCTCGCGGATGGCCTGCAGCACCCGGCCAAAGGGCGAGTTGACGATGCGCAGCAGGGCCAGGAACATCAGCGCCACCATCAGGAAGATCAGGTAGTAGGTGACGATGCGGCCGTTGACCGCCACACCCAGCAGGTCCGATTCGAACAGGCGAAAGCCCGGCGTCAGCAGCTGCGGCACACGGAAGCTCAGGCCATCCTCTCCGCCCGTGAACTCCGAAAGCTGCGAGGCCAGCGTCAGGAAGGCCGAGGCCACGGCCAGCGTGATCATGGCGTAGAAGATGGCCTTGACCCGCAAGGAGAACAGGCCGATCAGCAAGGACAGCAGCAGCGAGACGAACAAGGCGCCGGCCAGGCCCGCGGCCAGGGCCGTCCAGTTCGCGCCCAGGCGCGTGAAGGCGATGGCCACGCCATAGGCGCCGATGCCGAAGAACATGGTGTGCGCGAAGCTCACGATGCCGGTGTAGCCCAGCAGCAGGTCGAAGCTCGCCACCAGGGCAATGAAGACCAGCACCTTGGCCGCAACGTTCAGCGCCTTGACACCCGGCACGAGAAAGGGCGCGAAGGCCAGACCCAGCACCAGCACGATGAGCAGCACCGCCAGCACGCGGCTGCGCGGCAGGTCCTTGGACAGAATACGTGTCAGCATTTCAAACCATTTCTCTCAGCGCACATCCAGGCCGTGCTGAGCCATCTCAAGGCCAAGGCTCCCGCGGAGCTGGCTTTGCCAGGCCGCTGGGAGCGTCCCCTTGAGGGGGTAGCGAAGCGCCCAACGAGGCGCGTAGCCTGGGGGTGTTTCATCTGTTGGTGACCGGATAAACGCCTTGTGGCCGCCACAACAGAATGGCGACCATCAAGGCGATGTTGGAAAACAGCGCCACCTTGGGCACCAGAAAGCCGGTGTAATTGGCCATCAGACCCACGAGCAAGGCACCGATCAAGGCCCCCAGCGTGGACCCCAGCCCGCCGACGATGATGACGATGAAGATCAACACATTGACTTGGGCGCCCATCTGCGGCGTCACGCTCTGCTGGTACAGGCCCCACATCACGCCGCCCAGGCCCGCCAGCGCGCTGCCCGCGACGAAGACGCCAATGAAGAGACGCTGGATGCGGTAGCCCAGGCTCTCGACCATTTCACGGTCTTGCACGCCCGCGCGAATCAGCAGGCCGATCTTGGTGCGGTTCAGCGTCCAGGCCAGGGCCGAGAACACCGCCAGGCCCACGAGCACGCAAAGCAGGCGGAACTTCTCGACCGCCGCGTCGCCCACATAGAGCACGCCGCTCAAGGCCGGTGGCAGCGGCAGCGCGATCTGCTGCGGCCCCCAGATGACCTTGATCAGTTCCTCGCCGATGATCATGCCGCCCATGGTGATGAGGATCTGCTTCAGATGCTGGCCGTAGACCGGCCGCACGATGATGCGCTCGAAGGCCCAGCCCAGCGTGCCCGCCACGGCCATGGCAATCAGCATCGCGGGCAGGAGGGCCATCAGATTCAGCCACAGGCTGTCGGCCTGCACATAGCTCCCCATGCCCCCAGCACCGACACGGCGACGAATGCGCCCAGTGCGATGAAGACGCCATGGCCGAAATTGAGCACGTCCATCAGACCGAAGACCAGGGTCAGCCCCGAGGCGATGATGAAGATGATCAGGCCCATCGCCAGGCCCGCCACCGTCAGCGTGAGCCAAGTTGAGGGGCTGCCGATGGCCGGCAGCGCGAACAGAGCCAGCACGGGCACCAGGGCCAACGGCTTCCAGTCAAAGTCTTTCAGCACTTTCATCCGTGCGCCCCCAGTGACAAGCCCAGCAAACGCGCCTGCAAGGCCTCATCCTCCGCCAGCGCCGCCATGCTGCCGCTGTGCACCACGCGCCCGTCGTCCATCACGGCCACGCTGTCGCCCAGCTGGCGCGCGAAATGGAAGTTCTGCTCCACGAGCAGGATGGTGGTCCGCGCGGCCTTGAGTTCCTTGAAGGCCGTGATCATGTTCTGGACGATGGCGGGCGCCAGGCCCTTGCTGGGTTCGTCGATCAGCAGCAATTGACGTGGCTCGATGATGGCGCGGGCCACGGCCAGCATCTGTTTCTGACCGCCACTGAGCTTGCCCGCCGGGTGCAGCCAGAACTTCTTGAGCGCGGGGAAGAAACCGAAGATCCACTCCAGCCGGGCCGTGTCGATGTCATCCACCGTGCGCGCGGCGCGCGCGGCCAGCAGCAGGTTTTCCTTCACGCTGAGGTCGGAAAAGATGCCCATGTTCTCGGGCACGTAGGCCACGCCGCCGGAGCCGACGCCCCGCGCGATGTCCGGCGTCCGCCATTCAGTGATGTCCAACACGCGCCGCGTGTTGTCTTGATTCACCGCCAGCGTGATGCGGCCTGCACTGGCGCGCCACAGGCCCATGATGGTGCGCAGCGTGGTCGTCTTGCCCGCGCCATTGCGGCCCAGCAGCATAGTGAGCTCGTTCTCGGGCACGACGAGGTCGACGCCGTGCAGGATGTGGTAGGCCCCGATGTGCGTGTGCACGCCATCGAGCTTCAACAAGGGTTCGGGCATCTCAGGCGGTCTCTTCCTCGGGGTTGATACCCAGATAGGCTTGTTGCACGATGGGCGAGGCGATCACCGTCGCCGGCTGCCCATCGGCCACCAGTTCGCCGTTGTGCAGCACGATGATGCGGTCGGCCAGCTCCCGCACCACGTCCATCTTGTGCTCCACCAGCAGGATGGTCTTGGATGTGTCCTGCTTGATCTGGCGAATCAGGTTCAGGATGACGGGGGCTTCGTCCACGCTCATGCCTGCCGTGGGCTCGTCGAACATGAAGACGCGCGGCTCCAGCGCCATCAGCAGGGCCACTTCCAGCTTGCGCTGGTCACCGTGTGGCAGGCTGGCAGCATTTGCGTCGCGCTGCGCGGTCAAGGCCACCGTCTCCAGAATCTGCTCCGCTTTTCGAAGCAGATCGCGCCGATCGCTCCAGATACGCCAGAAGTCCAGCCCCGCCCCTGCCTTGGCCTGCACGGCCAACCGCACGTTCTCCAGCACGCTGAGCTTGGGGAACAGATTGGTCAACTGGAAAGCACGGCCCAGACCTGCGCGCGTGCGCAGCGGCGCGGGCAGCGGCGTGAGGTCCTGCCCGTTGAGCAGCACACGCCCCGCGCTGGCCGGGATCTGGCCCGAGATCAAGTTGAAGTACGTGGTCTTGCCCGCCCCGTTGGGGCCGACGATGGCGGTCAGCGTGCCGGGCGCGAAGGCGCAGGACACGGCGTTGACCGCGACGTGGCCCCCGAAGCGGACGGTGAGGTTTTCTGTTTGCAGCATGGATCGCAAAAGAAGCGCCCGGCAAACGCCGGGCGCGTGTTCGTCAGATCGAGCGCTCAGCGCTTGTTGCGGATGGGCAAGTCAATATCCTCGGGCTTGATCTCGCGCACCAGCTCGGGCACGCCCCAGGCGTAGGCCGGATCGGCCTTGATGCGGAAGTGGTACATGCTCTGCAGAGCCTGATGGTCTTCCTTGCGGAAGGTCATCTTGCCCTTGGGCGTGTCGAAGCTCATGCCTTCCATGGCGGCGATCAGCTTCTCGGCGCTCGCGTCACCGTTGGTCTTTTTCAGCGCCGTCACCACGGCCATCGCGGCGGAGAAGCCACCGGCGGTGAAGAAGTCCGGCGGCGCGTTGAACTGCTTCTGGTGCTCCTTGACCAGGTAGTCGTTGGCCGGGTTCTTCGGAATGCCGAAGTAGTAATAGAGCGCGCCTTCCATGCCGGGGAACTGCTTGTAGGCCACCATGGCGGGCAGGATGTTGCCGCCTGTGGCGAGTTCGATGCCGTAGCGGTTCTTCAGGTCCATCTCGGCGATCTTCGGGAAGGGCGTGGGTGCGCCCGACCAGATGACGGAGATGAACTTGCGGCCCTTCTCGTTCTTGAGCTGGTCCACGATGCGCAGCAGACCGGCTGTGAAATCCGTCGTGCCCACGGGCAAATACTCCTCGTGCACCACCTTGGCCTTCTTGATGAAGTCCTTGCTGGCCTTCACGCCGTCGCGGCCGAAGGCGTTGTCATTGGCCAGGGTGGCGATCACGTTGCCCGGCGCGTCCAGGGCGATGGCGTTGGCGGCGGCGTCCTGGCTGCTGCTGCGGCCCGTGCGGAAGATGTAGCGGTTCCACTTGTCGCCGGTGATGGAGTCGGCCACGGCGGGCTCCACCAGCAGGATCTTCTGGTATTCCTCGGCCACGGGCAGCATGGCCAGCGCCACGGGCGAGGCGGTCGGGCCGATGGCGATGTCCACCTTGTCGTCGGCATAGGCCGCGGCCAGCAGGCTCTTGCCCACATCGGGTTTGCCCTGGTCGTCCTTCTCGATCACCACGATCTTCTTGCCGGCCACGGTCATGGTGCCACCGGTCGCGTAGCTCAAGCCCATCATGAGGCCCACATTGCTCTGCTTGGCGTAGGCCTCCAGCGGACCCGTCTTGCTGTGGATCTGGGCGATGCGTATTTCGCCGGACTGACTGAAGGCAGGTACGGCCAACAGAGTGGCCAGCAGTGTTGCCACCGCTGCGAACGTGCGTCGTTGCATGGAAGTCTCCTCTCGTGCTTGTTGTGGTCGGGTCTGCGGGCGCGAACCATCGATACGGCATGCCGGTCGAGACCGCGCCTTCTGCGCCGCCGCATTGTGTGGAGCTTCATGCGAGCAACTCAGAGGGTTTTCCTGCCCTGCGTAGTTGTACGTAATCGCATGCGCGGGGGCACCCCGGCACAGCGCACACTCGGATCACGGTCGGACCTGTCACTGCGCTCATGGCGGGCCTAGAATCGCGCGCAGCAACGCCACTGCACACATGCCAGTCCATCGTCCCGCGTCCACCGTCGATCCTTCTGCGTCCGAACGCACGGGGATGAACACAATGCGGCTGGACAAATGGCTCTGGGCCGCGCGCTTCTACAAGACCCGGTCCCTGGCCGCCGAGGAAATCGGCAAAGGCCGCGCGCGCGTGAACGGCCAGGTTGCCAAGCCCGCGCGTGAACTCAGGCCCGGCGACATGGTGGAACTGCGCCAAGGTGCGATGGAGCGCACGGTGCTCGTGCGGGCCCTGAGTGCGCAACGCGGTCCGGCCCCGGTGGCGGCCCTGCTTTACGAAGAGACCCCCGAGTCCATCGCGCACCGCGCGGCCGCTGCCGAGCAGCACCGCCTGGCGGCCGAGCCCGCGCTCTCGCTGGCCCAGGGCCGCCCCACCAAACGCGACCGCCGCCAGCTCGACCGTGAGCGCGGCGGGCCGCAGGCCGATTCCAGCAACTGGGGCGAGCGCTGGAGCGCCTCACTGGACTGAACCAGCCCGAGGCCCATCGAGCGGCCTGCGCCGACCCAAGACGGAAAGATGCGGCACCCTCGATAGGCGGAGGCCTGTCCCTGCCTGCCCACCGCTGAGCAAGCGCTGTACAAGCGCCTTGCTGTCATCACCAAAATACTGGGTTTACATCCATATTTGCACTGGTTTTGTATAGATTATTTAAAAAATATCCCCAAAACATCCTGATGAATCGGTATTCGTATAAATTATGTACAACTTTTGTACAAGATACGCATGCCGACTGATCCGTCGCAAGACGTCACCGCCCAGGAGTTCTTTCCGATCCGCACCGTGTCCACGCTGACCGGTGTGAATCCGATCACCCTGCGCGCCTGGGAGCGCCGCCATGGGCTGATCCGCCCGACGCGGACGGCGACGGGGCACCGGGTCTACACCCGAGCCGACATCGACGCGGTGCGCCGCATCCTGTCCCTGGTGGATTCGGGCGTGGCCATCGGCCATGTGCGCGAGGCCCTGGCCGCGCAAGCGCGTTCGCCGTCCCCACCCGCCGCCGACGAAGGTCCCTGGGTCCGCGCGCGCGCGCAGATGGTGGACGCCATCTCCCGCTTCGACGAAACACGGCTCGAGACGCTGTACAACGAATTGCTGGCGGTGCATGCCATCGAGCAAGTCACGGCCAAGCTGCTGCTGCCCCTGCTGGTGGACCTGGGCCAGCGCTGGGACAACCACCCGGGCGGCATTGCGGAAGAGCATTTCTTCGGCATGTACATGCGCATCAAACTGGGCGCGCGCCTGCACCACCGCAGCCGCGCCGTGGTCGGCCCCAAGCTGGTGGCGGCCTGCCTGCCCGGTGAACACCATGAAATCGGCCTGCTGCTGTTCGCGCTGGCCGCGCACGAACAGGGTTACCGCATGGTCCTGCTCGGCGCCAACATGCCACTGGACCAACTGACCTACGCCGCGCAGCGCACCCAGGCCGCCGGCATCGTGCTGTCGGGCTCGATCGAGGCGCCCGCGTCGCTGTACGCCGAAGCCTTGCCCACCCTCCTGCGCGACGCGGCCATCCCGGTCTTCGTCGGTGGCCCGACCTCGGTGCATCAGCACGACGAACTGCGCGCCGCAGGCGCCATCCCCCTGGGCACGGACATCACCCGCGGGCTGCGCCAGTTGCACCTCACCCTCAATCCTTCGGAGTAAACCCATGACCGCCCTGACCCGGAACGCACCGCCCTCGAACGCGCCAGTGTCCCTCGCACTGCGCTGGGCCGAACAGGGCCATCTGCCCGACGCCCTGATCCGATACGGCATCCGCCGTCTCACGGGCGAGCGCCTGCGGGAGATTGAGGCCGACGATGCCGAGGCCGGTGCTGAACACGCGGCGCGCTTCATCGCGGCCCTGCCCCACCTGCCCGTGGCCCTGGTGCCAGAAGCCGCCAACGCCCAGCATTACGAAGTGCCGGCCGAGTTCTTCCGCCATGCCCTGGGCAAGCACCGCAAATACAGTTCGGCCTGGTGGCCCGAAGGCGTGCACACCCTCGACGACGCCGAGGCGCGCGGTCTGGCGGCGACCTGCGAACACGCCGATCTGGCCGATGGCCAGCGCATCCTGGAGTTGGGTTGCGGCTGGGGCTCGCTCACGCTGTGGATGGCCGAGCATTACCCGCACGCACGCATCACGGCGGTGTCCAACTCCAACTCCCAGCGCGAACACATCATGGCCGAGGCACTGCGCCGCAAGCTCGACAACGTGACCGTGATCACCAAGGACATGAACCACTTCGCTGCGCCGGAGCAGTACGACCGCGTGGTCTCGGTCGAGATGCTGGAGCACATGCGCAATTGGGACGAAATCTTCCGCCGCGTGCACGGGTGGCTGCTGCCGGGAGGGCGCTTCTTCATGCATGTCTTCGTGCACCGCGCCGTGCCCTACGCCTTCGAGGTGCGCGACGAGAGCGACTGGATGAGCCAGTTCTTCTTCACCGGCGGCATGATGCCCAGCGACGACATGGCCCTGCATTTCCAGCGCGACCTGCGACTGCTGCGCCGCTGGCGCTGGGACGGCACGCACTACGAGAAGACCGCCAATGCCTGGCTGCGCAACATTGATGCCCGGCGCGCCGAGGTCTTGCCGGTGCTGGCCGCGACCTACGGCCCGAAGCAGGCTGCCCAGTGGTTCCAGCGCTGGCGCATTTTCTTCATGGCTTGCGCGGAGTTGTTTGGCTACGAGAACGGTCAGCAGTGGTGGGTCAGCCACTACCTGTTCGAACGCCCCAATGCCTGAGGCTGCGAACGCCGCCCCCCCACCAAGACACAACGACCCGCATTCACGCCACCGATACCCCCATGTTCCTGACCCAGAGGCCCCCGTGCGCAAGCTCATCAACTTCCTGATCTATCAGACCGGCTGGCTGGTCTGCGTGCTCGGCGCGGCCCGAGGTTGGCCCTGGGCCGGCACGGCCTTTGCACTGCTGGCCCTGGCCTGGCACCTGAGCCGCGCGGACGACGCGCGTCCCGAGTTCGGACTGGTCCTGATCGCGGCCCTGGTGGGCGCGCTCTGGGATTCCGCGCTCGCCGCCAGCGGTCTGGTGCGTTTCGCCAACGGCGTGCTGATCGAGGGCACGGCCGCGCACTGGATGGTCGCGCTGTGGGTGTTGTTCGCCACGACACTCAACGTCAGCCTGGCCTGGCTCAAGCAACACCTGCTGGGCGCCGCCATCCTGGGCGCAGTGGGTGGGCCACTGGCCTATCTGGCCGGCGCCAGGCTTGGTGCCCTGTCCCTGCCCGACAGCAACCTCGCCCTGCCCCTGCTGGCCATCGGCTGGGCCCTCATCACGCCCCTTCTGTGCCTGATCGCGCGCCGCCTCGACGGCTTTCGTGCGATCACGCCTCCCACGACTCTGGAGACTTCCCATGTTTGACTGGAATGCCGCCCTCTGGGCCCTGCTCGCCATGAGTCTGCTGGGCATCGCCGGCTGGCTGCTCAGCCTGGCCCGGCGCGACGTGAGCATCGTCGACAGCCTCTGGTCGCTGTTCTTTCTGCTCGGTGCCTGGGTCCATGTGATTGCCCAGACTGGCCTGACCAGCCCGGGACCCCGCGCCCTGCTGCTGCTCGGCCTCTTGCTGGTCTGGTCCTTGCGCCTCTCGATCTACCTGACCTGGCGCAACTGGGGTCAGCCCGAAGACCACCGCTATCAGGTCATCCGCGCGCGCAATGAGCCGGGCTTCGCCTTCAAGAGCCTGTACCTGGTCTTCGGCCTGCAGGTGCTGCTGGCCTGGATCATCGCCGCGCCCCTGTTCACCGCCCTGGCCAGCCCCGCGCCCCTGGGCTGGGTGGACGCCCTGGGCGCCATCGCCTGGCTGCTCGGCATGTTCTTCGAAACCGTGGGCGATGCGCAGCTCGCCCGCTTCAAGAGCGATCCGACTCAGCGGGGTCGCGTGCTGGACACCGGTCTGTGGCGCTACACCCGCCACCCCAACTACTTCGGCGAGGCCTTGCTGTGGTGGGGCTTTTTCCTGATCGCCATCCCGGCCGGTGGCTGGTGGACCGTGTATGCCCCACTGCTCATGACCTTGCTGCTGCTCAAGGTGTCGGGCGTGGCCCTGCTGGAGCAGGACATCACCGAGCGCCGGCCCGCTTACGCCGACTACATCCGGCGCACCAACGCTTTCCTGCCCTGGTTCCCGAAGGAGCGCGCATGAACCACGGCTCCTTGCCGCGCAGGCCGGGCCACTCAACGACGCCGGCGAGACTGGCCCACGGGCTCAGGGCTTGCTTGCGAGGCAGCCTGATCGCGATACCCCTCGCGTTCGGGTTCGGGCTTGGCTCCACCACGGCTTGGGCCAGTGAACGCGTCTGGCAATTCCGCGTGCTGCTCGACGACGACGAGGTTGGTACCCACAGCTTTCGCGTCAGTGACGAGCCCCAGCGTGGCGAGCGCGAGGTGCGCAGCGAGGCACGCTTCACGGTCCGCTTTCTTTTCCTCAATGCCTACCGCTACGCCCACGAGGCCCGTGAGCGCTGGCAAGGTGATTGTCTGACGCGCATCGAAGCTCGCACCGACGACAACGGCGACATCCTGGCGGTGCGGGGTGAACGTCGCGCAGAGGCTTTCGCGGTGGACGGCCCCAAGGGCCAGGAACAGATGACGGGCTGCGTGATGAGTTTCGCCTACTGGAACCCGCGCATGCGCCAGCAGACCCGGCTGCTGAACAGTCAGACTGGGCTCTGGCAAGACGTGCGCATCGAGCCCCGGGGCACGGAGACGCTGACCGTGCTCGGCACGCCCACGAGTGCGCGCCGTTATGCGTTGCGCGGCGAGGATCTGCAGATCGACCTCTGGTACGACGGCGCCGACGACTGGGTGCAACTCGAATCCCGCGTCACCGGCGGCCGAACCCTGCGCTACCAGCGCTTCTGACCAGGCAATTCAATTGCTTCACCACCCGACACGACCATGCTGCAACGACTCATCCCCTTCCTCGCGATACTTGGCCTGAGTGGCCTCGTCGGCACGCTGTCCGGCTGCCAGACCAGCCCCGCGACCCCCATGCCGACAGTGACCCAGGTAGACCTGCCACGCTTCATGGGCGACTGGTACGTCATCGCCAACATCCCCACCTTCATCGAACGGGGCGCGCACAACGCCGTTGAAAGCTACCGCCTGGACACGGACGGCAGCATCGCCACAACCTTCCGCTTCCGCGCCGACGGTTTCGACGGTGCCGAGAAGGTCTACCACCCGCGCGGTTTCGTGCAGGATTCGAGCAATGCCTTGTGGGGCATGCAGTTCGTGTGGCCCATCAAGGCCGACTACCGCATCACTTTCCTGAACCCGGACTACAGCCAGACCGTGATTGCGCGCCAGGCGCGTGACTATGTCTGGATCATGGCGCGCACACCCTCGATTTCGGACACTGATTACGCTACCCTGGTGCGCCACGTCGGCGCGCTAGGCTACGACGTCAACCAGCTGCAAAAGGTGCCGCAGCACTGGCCTTCGGCCAAGGAGCAGTGATGCGCAGCTTGCTAGCCTGGTTCGACAACAACTCCGTCGCTGATCCCTCCCTTCCCAACGGCAAGCCCACGCGCCGCATCGACTGGCTGCGCGTGCTGCCCTTCATTGGCCTGCATCTGGCTTGCCTGGCCGCCTTCTGGACGGGCGTGAGCCCAACCGCGCTGGCCGTGGCCGTGGCGCTCTACGCGTTGCGCATGTTCGCCATCACGGGCTTCTACCACCGTTACTTCTCGCACAAGGCCTTCCGCGCTTCGCGCGCCATGCAACTGGTCTTCGCCGTGCTCGGCGCGAGCGCGGTCCAGCGCGGCCCGCTGTGGTGGGCATCGCACCACCGGCACCACCACGCGCACGCCGACCGCGAGACCGATGCGCATTCCCCGCGCCAACACGGCTTGTTGTGGTCCCACATGGGCTGGTTCCTCGCACGGGAGAACTTCGCCACGCGCGTGGCCCAGGTCCCCGACCTGGCGCGTTATCCCGAGCTTCGCTTCCTGGATCGTTTCGACGTGCTCGTGCCCCTGCTGCTCGCCCTGGGCCTCTACGGCACAGGCGAATGGCTGGCCACCGCCTGGCCCGCGCTGGGCACGGACGGACCCATGCTGCTGGTCTGGGGGTTCTGCGTTTCCACCGTCGCGCTCTACCACGCGACCTTTCTGGTCAATTCGATGGCGCACAAGGTCGGCAGCCGGCGGTACGCCGTGCGTGACACCTCGCGCAACAACTTCTGGCTGGCCCTGCTCACCTTCGGCGAAGGCTGGCACAACAACCACCACCGCTACCCCGGCTCGGCACGCCAGGGCTTTTACTGGTGGGAAATCGACCTCACCTATTGCGGCCTGCGCGCGCTGGCGGTGCTGGGATTGATCCGCGACCTGCGGCCCGTGCCCGAGGCCATTCGCGCGGGAGGCCGTACGGCCCCCTCGAACCCCGAAGACCAACCGGGGGGCCCGGCATGAGGATCGCCATCGTCGGCACCGGCATCGCCGGCAACGTGGTCGCGCACCATCTTGCGCGCGGACATGACATCACGGTGTACGAAGCCGGCGCCCATGTCGGTGGCCATACCCACACCCATGACATTCAGCTGGGCGGCGTCCGCCATCAGGTGGACACGGGCTTCATCGTCTACAACGACTGGACCTACCCGAACTTCATCGCCCTGCTCGACGAACTCGGCGTGGCCTCGCAGCCCAGCAGCATGAGCTTCTCGGTGCGCGACGAACGCAGCGGCCTGGAATACAACGGAACCACGCTCAACACCTTGTTCGCGCAAAGGCGCAACCTGCTGCGCCCCGCCTTCCTGCGCATGATCCGTGACATCCTGCGCTTCAACCGCGAAGCGCCGGCCCTGCTGCAGGACAGCGCCGAGGACATCACGCTGGGTGACTACCTGGAACGGGGGCGCTACACGCGCAACTTCATCGACCATTACGTCGTGCCCATGGGCGCGGCCATCTGGTCCACCGACCCGGTGAACATGCTGGCCTTCCCGGCCCGCTACTTCGTGCGCTTCTTCCACAACCACGGCATGCTCTCGGTCAACGAACGCCCACAGTGGCGCGTGATCCGGGGCGGTTCCGCGCGGTACGTCGAAGCCCTGGTGGCCCCCTTTCGCGACCGGATCCGCCTGAACACGCCAGTGCAGTCGATCCGCCGCGAAGGTGACCATGCCTGGGTGCAGGCGCAGGGCCAGACGGCCGAGCGCTACGACGCGGTCTTCCTGGCCTGCCACAGCGACCAGGCCCTGCGTCTGTTGGCCGACCCCAGCGCGGCCGAGCGCGAGGTGTTGGGCGCCATCCGCTATCAGCCCAATGAGGCGGTGCTGCACACCGACATGCGACTGCTGCCGCGCGCGCGCCGGGCCTGGGCCGCGTGGAACTACCACGTGCTACCCCAGGACACGGGCCGGGTCGCGCTGACCTACAACATGAACATCCTGCAATCGCTGGACACGCCCTCGCCAGTGCTGGTCACGCTCAACCATGGCGACGCCATCGACCCGGCCAAGGTGATCAAGCGCATCCCCTACGAACATCCGCTCTACACCCGTGCCGGGGTGGCCGCGCAAGCGCGCCAAGGCGAGATCAACGGCCCGCTGAACACCTATTACTGCGGTGCCTACTGGCGCTACGGCTTCCACGAGGACGGTGTGGTCAGCGCCCTGGCCGCGCTGCAACATTTCAAGGCACGCGGCCATGTATAGCGCGCTCTACGTGGGACACGTGCGGCATCGCCGCTTCCAGCCTCACGCACATGAATTCCGCCATGGCCTCTACATGGTCTACCTGGACCTGGCCGAGCTGGACCGCGCGTTCGCGGGGCGCTGGTTCTGGTCCACCCGTCGCCTGGCCCTGGCCCGCTTCAAACGCGCGGACTACCTGGGCGACCCGGCCCAGCCACTGGACGAGGCCGTGCGCCAGCGCGTGGCCCAGGTCACAGGTCAGCGTCCGAACGGCCCCATCCGCATGCTCACGCACCTGCGCTACTTCGGTTATGTCTTCAACCCGGTGACGTTCTATTACGTCCACGACGCGGCCGACACGCGGGTGGAGACCATCGTCGCCGAGATCACCAACACGCCCTGGAAAGAACGGCACAGCTACGTGCTGCCCCAGGACGGGCAAGCGGCGCGAGTCGATGTGCATCGCCACCGCTTCGCCAAGGACTTCCACGTTTCGCCCTTCATGCCCATGGCGCAGGACTACGACTGGCGCTTCTCTACGCCGAGCCAGACGCTCTCGGTGCACATGGAGAACCTGCAGGCGGGCGAGAAGGTCTTCGATGCCACGCTGGCCCTGGAGCGTCAGGCCATCACCAGCGCCAGCCTCGCGCGCGTGCTCCTGTTCTTCCCGCTGATGACCGCGCAAGTGATCGTCGGCATCCACTGGCAGGCGCTCAGGCTGTGGCTCAAGCGCACGCCCTTCCACACCCATCCAAGCAAACGCGCGCCTGAACCCACCCCGGCGAGCGCCACCTCCCCGCAGGAGCCCAAGCCATGAACACCGTCGCGAACACCGCCCCCGCCAGCGGGCCTTCTTCCATCGCCGGCCACACCCCCAAACCGCACTTCCTCGACGGCTTGGCCGAGCGTGGCGTGCGTGCGCGCCTGGCGCAACTCCGGCATGGCCGCGTGAGCCTGATCGAGCGGGGCCAACGCACGGACTACGGCTCGCCCAGCGCGCACTGCCCCATGAGCGTGCAGCTCGACGTGCTGGACCCGCGTTTCTGGGGCGAACTGGCCTTCGGAGGCTCCATTGGCGCGGGCGAAGCCTATATGGCAGGTTACTGGCGCTGCGACGACCTGACAGGCCTGATGCGCATCCTGCTGCAGAACCGGGAGGTGCTCGACGGCATGGAAGGTGGCCTTGCCCGGCTGACCGCGCCGCTGCAGAAAGCCCTGCACTGGACCAATCGCAACACGCGCAGCGGCTCGCGCCGCAACATCGCGGCGCACTACGACCTGGGCAACGACTTCTTTGCCCTCTTCCTCGACCCGAGCCTGATGTATTCCTGCGCCTACTACGAGACGCCGCAGTCCACGCTCGAAGAGGCCCAGCAAGCCCGGCTGCATCGGGTGTGCCGGCACCTCAAGTTGGGGCCGGATGACCACCTGCTCGAAATCGGCACCGGCTGGGGCGGCATGGCCATCCACGCGGCCCAGCACTATGGCTGCCGCGTGACCACCACCACGATCTCGCGCCAGCAGTATGAGCTGGCGCGTGAACGCGTGGCGGCCGCCGGTTTGCAGGATCGCATCACTCTGCTGCTGGAGGACTATCGCGATCTGAAAGGTCAGTACGACAAGCTGGTGTCTCTGGAGATGATCGAGGCCGTGGGCCACCAGTTCTACGGCACCTATTTCGCGCAGTGCGCGCGCCTGCTCAAGGACGATGGGTTGATGCTGCTGCAGGCCATCACCATCGCCGACCAGCGCTACGAGGCGGCGCGCAAGTCGGTGGATTTCATCCAGCGCCACATCTTCCCGGGCAGCACCATCCCATCCATCACGGCCCTGCTCAACGCCATCACGGCCAAGACCGACATGAAGCTGGTACAGCTCGACGACATCGGACCGCACTACGCGACCACGCTGCGTCACTGGCGAGAGCGCTTCATGGCCCGTCTGGGCGAGGTGCGCCTACTCGGTTATACGGACACGTTCATCCGCATGTGGGATTTCTACCTCTGCTACTGTGAAGGCGGCTTCGAGGAACGCGCCCTCGGCGACGTGCACATGCTGCTCGCAAAGCCCGGCGCCCGGTGAACCCGCTTCATTCCGGCCTCTCTTTTTTCCACCCCTCTTCATCGACTTCATGACCATACGCTACAAACTCATGCTGGCTTTCGGCTCGGTGGTGGGCGTCGTTCTGCTGGCCATCGGGCTCGCGATCTACCTGCTCTCCGAGGCGAACGCCCGCTTCGACAATTACCTCACCGGCATCAACGCACGCGCACTCACGGCGGCCCAGGTGCGCGCCGCAGTCGACCAGCGCGCCATCGCGGCCCGCAACCTCGTTCTCATCACCCGGCCCGAGGAAATCGCTGGAGAACAACGCATCGCACAGCAATCGCATCAAGAGGCCACCGAGGCGCTGCGACGCCTAGCCGAGTTGGGAAGGGACCCGGAGGCGTCGGAACAGGCGCGTCGATTCATCGACGACATCGTGGCCATCGAAACCCTGTACGCGCCAGTCGCCCTGAACATCGTGGATCTGGCCGTGCGTGGCCAACGCGAGGAAGCCATCCGCAAGATGAACGAGGAATGCCGCCCCTTGCTGGCGCGTTTGATCCAGGCCACCGACGGCTACGCCCGGTTCACGGCGGAGCGCGCGGACCAACGCGTGGCCGCCGCGCGCCAGTCCTATGAACGTCAACGTGCGCTGCTGATCGCCGTCTGCGTCGCGGCGATCGCCCTCGCGATCACCGCCGGACTGCTGATCGAGCGCAATCTGCGACGCGACCTGGGCGCGGAACCGGTCGAGATGCGCAACTTGGTCAGCACCGTGGCGGCCGGCGACCTGTCCGCCGCGCTCGCGGTTCGGGAGGGTGATCAGCGCAGCGTCCTGGCCACGATCGCGCGCATGCAACAGGGCCTGCGAGGCATCGTCGCCACGGTGCGGGAAGAAGCTCGTGAAGTGTCGCTGGCCTCCGAGCAAATCGCGGGCGGCAACGCTGAGTTGGCCTCACGCACCGAAAGCCAGGCCAGCTCGCTGGAGCAGACCGCCGCCGCCATGGAACAGTTTGGCGCAACGGTGCGCAAGAACGCCGACAACGCGGGGCGCGCCGACGAGCTGGCGCGGCAGGCCCACACGGTCGCGATGAACGGGGGCGAAGTGGTGGGCCAAGTGGTGCAGACCATGCAGGGCATCAACCAGAGCTCGCGCAAGATCTCTGAAATCATTGGCGTGATCGATGGCATCGCCTTCCAGACCAACATCCTGGCCTTGAACGCGGCCGTGGAAGCCGCGCGCGCCGGCGAGCAGGGGCGCGGTTTCGCGGTAGTGGCCAGCGAAGTACGCAGCCTCGCCGGCCGCAGCGCGGAGGCAGCCAAGGAAATCAAATCGCTGATCACCAGCAGCGTGGCGCAGATCACGCAAGGAACGCAATTGGCGGAAACCGCTGGCCAGACCATGGACCTCATGGTGAGCAGCATCCGTGAGGTGACCGCCGTGGTGGAAGAAATTGCCAACGCCAGCAAGGAACAGAGCATCGGTGTCACGCAGGTGAGCGAAGCCATCGTCTTCATGGACCGGGTCACGCAGGACAACGCGGCCATGGTGGAAGAGATGTCGGTCTCCGCGCGTGGCCTGCACGAAAAAGCGCAGACCCTGGTGCGCACCGTGGCCAGCTTCCGCCTGCCCTCGGATCAGGCGGTTGCGGCGGCCAGCGCGCCCAGACTTTCGACAACCTATGCGGGGCCGAGTGCCCTGCAGGAGCCGCCCGTGCTCAGGCGGCTGGCCGCATGAACCCCGCGAAGAACGCCGCCAGCTGCGCGTGAGCGGCCAATGGCAGCACCAGCGCGATGTACTGATCGGGCCGCACCACCACCAGCGCGCCCTGGGTGCGGTCCACACCGCGCAGGTCAAAAATGTCCGGCGCGGTACGGCCGGGCTTGATCTGCGCACTGAACACTTTTTCATAGTCACGCAGGCCGTGGCGCCCCTTGCGCGGCCACAAGAGCGTGGGCATGGTTTCGATGGCCAGGTCACGGTGACTGGGCTGGAAGATGGCGCGCAGGTCGAACACGGCGTCCGGGTCCTGCCCCGAGGGCGTGTAGCGGCGCACCGGTGAATCGGGGGAAGTCTCGAGAAACCGGCAGAGCGCACGCACACCCGACTTGTCATCCACGGCATCGTTCTGGCCCCCGAAGGCGTAGAGGCGCCAGCGCCCGTCGGCCTTGCCCGCATGGCCCAGGTGCACCACCTTGGCGTCGGTGATGCGCAAGACCTCGGCCGAGTGGAATCGGGTGCCGACCTCGAAGCCGGTGGCCAGGGACTGGTGGGCGTCATCGCCGCAGAGCAGCGACGGCTTGTATTTCGTGCCCATGCCCGCGGTGAAGCGCAGATGCTGCTCGAAGTACTTCTGGAACTCCTTGGGGTCCACGCCACCGCCCTTGCCACTCCCACCGCCCGTGTCGGGAGCGGCCTCCTCCGAGGCGGGTTTCTCGCTGATCATCGCTGCCCACTCGCGGTCGAAGTCAATCAATTGCTGGCCCACGGTCTGGCGTTCGGCGTTGTAGCTGTGCAGCAGCGAAGGCGGGCAGAGGCCACGCAGCACGGCGGCCAGCTTCCAGCCCAGGTTGAAGGTGTCCTGCATGGAGAAGTTCATGCCCTGGCCCGCCTTGGGACTGTGCGTGTGGCAGGCATCGCCCGCGATGAAGACGCGCGGCAACTGCGCCGCCTCGCGCCCCGCGGGCACGTCGTCGTACTTGTTGCAGATGCGGTGACCGATCTCGTACACCGACCACCAGGCCACTTCCTTCACGTCCAGCCGGTGGGGTTGGAAGATGCGCTGGGCCGCGCCGATCAGATGCTCGACCGTGATCTGCTTCTGGGCCACGCGTTCGTCCTCGCCCAGCTTGTCCATTTCCACGTAGAAGCGCACGAGGTGTCCGCCCTCGCGCGGGATGATCATCAGGCTGCCCTCATGCGACTGGATGGCCACCTTGTGGCGGATGTCCGGAAAATCCGTCACGGGGAGCACATCCATCACGCCCCAGGCCTGGTGCGCGGCCTCGCCCACCAGTTCACGGCCGATGGCCGCGCGCGTGGCGCTGCGTGCGCCGTCGCAACCCACCACATAACGCGCGCGCACCATCTCGCGCTGACCAGCGTGCGCGGCATCCACGCGCTCCAGCGTCACCGTGACCGGGTAGTCCGCCGCGGCCGGGTCCACCGTCACATCCACCAGCTTGCGTCCATAGTGCGGCTCCAGGCGGCTGGGGGAATGGCGCATGGTCTCCAGGTAGAAGTCGTGCACGCGGGCCTGGTTCAACACCACGTGCGGGAACTCCGACAGGCCGTCCTCGGTGTCTTGCACGCGGCCGTGGCGCACGATGTGGTCCGGCCGCTGCGCGTCGGGTTTCCAGAACGTCACCTCGTTGATCCAGCAAGACTCCTTCAACACCCGCTCGGAGAAATTGAAGGCCTCGAACATCTCCATGGTGCGGCAGGCGATGCCATCGGCCTGCCCTTTCTCTAGCGGCCCCTCCTTCTGCTCGACGATGGCGGTGCGGATGTCCGCGAAGGCCGCCAGTTGCGTGGCCAACGTCAGCCCCGCCGGGCCGCAGCCCACGATGAGCACGTCCACCTGGGCCGGCACGGCCTCGGTGTGTGGCAATGCCAGGGGGGAAGCGGGATGGATGTGCGGGTCACCGGCGCGAAAGCCGTCGAGGTGGAATTGCATGGCAGGTCTCCAGACAGGCCCGGCCGTACCGAGCAAAATTAATATGTATACATACTATATGCATGCTGTCCACATCTCGTCAAGAGGGCAATCCAAGTCCTCGCAACCTGTTCAGACCTGCGCGCCCCTGCCATGAACCGACTGGCCAGGCACCAGGGAAACCAGCAAAAGAAGACGCTCAGTCCCGCGCCGGCGTGCTGCTGAGCTCGGCCTGGGCTTCTATGATCAGGACCATCAGGCGCATCAGTTCCTTGCGCTCGGCCGCCGAAAGCGGCTCCACCAGCCGCTCCTGCGTCGTGAGCACGCGCGGGATCACCGCCTTGAGGATGCGCAGGCCCTCGTCCGTCGGGCTGATCAGTCGCACGCGGCGGTCTTGCGGACTCATGTTGCGCAGCACCAGGCCGCGCGCCTCCAGCCGGTCGATCACCCCGCCGATGGTGGCCGCGTCATAGCTGATGGACTGCGCCAGCGTCTTCTGGTCGATGCCCGGCTGCTGGCAGATGGCGTGCAGCGCCGAATACTGCACGGGCGTGAGGGCCAGCTCCGCCACCTCCTCGCTGAACAAGGCCACGGCCAACTGCTGCAGTCGCCGCGCCAGATGGCCGGGCAGCGTGCGCGGGTCCAGGCTCTTCCATTGCTGGCTCATGGGGAAGTAGGTATCGAACGGAGGTGATGCGCTGGGAGGCGCTGGTGCAGGCATTGCGCAATGCCTGCGGAAAGCGTGGACGATTCTAGTGGAGGACTGCATGCATCGAGCCAGGGGGTGCAGGAACATGTCCGAAAACGGCGAGTCCAGTCGAGGCCGATTGCCTATGATCCAACCCATGGACAACGCCCTCGACCCCGATCGCTGCTACCCGGCCCTGCTGGCGCGGGACGCCCGCTTTGACGGCGTCTGGTTCGTCGCGGTCCGCACCACCGGGGTCTATTGCCGGCCTATCTGCCGGGTGCGGCCGCCGAAACGCGAGAACTGCAGCTTCTTCCCGACGGCCGCGCTGGCGGAGGCCGCGCATTTCCGGCCTTGCTTGAAATGCCGCCCGGAACTGGCGCCCGCCGCGCGCCGCTGGAGCGCGATGGACGCCACCGCGGTGCTCGCCAGCGAGGCCGCCCGCTGGCTGGATGAATGCGCGCCTGAGACTGCCACACTGCCCGCCTTGGCGGCGCATCTGGGCGTCAGCGAGCGGCACGCGCGGCGCGTCTTCACCGCCGTGCATGGCGTCGGCCCACTGCAGTACCTGCAGACCCGCCGGCTGCTGCTTGCCAAGCATCTTCTGACCGACACCACGATGCCCGTCTCCGAAGTGGCGCTGGCGGCGGGCTTCGGCAGCCTGCGGCGCTTCAACGCGGCCTTCGCCGAGTACTACCGACTCAAGCCCAGCGCCCTGCGCCGACACCTGGACGACACCCTGGCCCCCACGCCGGACACCGTCGAGCTGCGGCTGGACCTGCGTCCGCCCTTGCTCGGTCACGTGCTGCTGCAGTTCCTGGCGGCGCGCGCGGTGCCGGGTGTCGAACGGGTCGACACCGAGGCGATGACGGTGGTGCGCAGCGTGCGCCTGAGTCGCCCCGACGACCAGGATCTGCTGGGCTGGGTGGAAGCCCGCCTGCCCCCCGACAACACGGAACGCCCACAGGTGCGGGTACGGCTGAGCGCCTCCTTGTGGCCGGCAATCGCCACGCTGATGCCACGGCTACGCCGCTGGCTGGATCTGGACGCCGATCCGGCCGCGATCGCGGCCGCGCTCGGCAAGGCCCTGGGCGGCCCGGCGACTGGCCTGCGGCTGCCGGGCACCCTTGACCGCTTCGAGCTTGCGATCCGCGCGGTGCTGGGCCAGCAGGTCACCGTCGCCGCGGCACGCACGCTGGCCACGCGGCTGATCGCGCGCTTCGGCGAGGCGCTGCCGCCAGGGCTCGGCGCGCCGGATGGCGTGAGCCACGCTTTTCCGCCACCGGAACGACTCGCCACCGCGACGCTGGATGACATTGCCTCACTGGGCATGCCCGCGCGTCGCGCGCAGGCGCTGATGACGCTGGCCCAACGCTGGCCCACGCTCGCCTACGCCCAGGGTCGCGGCGAGGTGGCTGCGGCCATCGCCGAACTGACCGAGCTGCCCGGCCTCGGCCCCTGGACCGCGCACTACATGCTGATGCGCGGCTGGAGCTGGCCGGACGCTTTCCCGCCCGCCGACGTGGTGCTGCAGCAATGCATGGAACACCGCGCCGAGCGTCCGCTGAAACCATCCGAAGTGGTAACTGCGGCACAGGCGTACGCCCCTTACCGCAGCTACGCGGTGCTGCAGCTGTGGCGCGAAGCGGCCCAAGCCGCCAGCCTGCGCAGCGCTGAAGGTGCCTGCGCGCGCGACGCCCAACCGAAGGGAAAAAACACAGTGCAACACGCGGAAAAAAGCACCGCCAAGGGCAAGGCCCAACTTATCCCAAAAGTTGCGACGAGACGCACGACCGATCCGAAGCGCCGCGACCGATCCGCCCCCTCCCACCTGGAGCCGCCTCATGAAACACCTCTGCCACACCACCCTGGATACGCCGCTGGGCGCCGTGCTGATCGCACGCAACGCGGACGGCCTGTCCGGCCTCTGGTTCGAAAGCCAGAAATACCATCCCGGCACACCGGCCGCGCCACGACACGACGATGACGCGCTGTTGACAGAGGCCGTCATCAACTTGTGCGATTATTTCGCCGGCAAGTCGCTGCGTGCGCTGCCGCTGTCACCGTCCGGCACCCCGTTCCAGCAAGCCGTCTGGCGCGCCCTGCTTGCCATCCCGGCGGGCACGACGCTCAGCTATGGCGAACTGGCCCGGCAGGTTGGTCGACCGGAGGCGGTGCGCGCGGTGGCGGCGGCAGTCGGGCGCAATCCCCTGTCGGTGATCATTCCCTGTCATCGGGTGCTGGGCGCCGACGGCGCGCTGACCGGTTATGCCGGCGGCCTGCACCGCAAGCAGGCGCTGCTGACGCTGGAAGGCGCCTGGCGCGCGGCGGCGGCCCCGACGCCCGTCACCGCAACGCCTGCTGGTGCCTCATCCCGGACGACCATTTTGTCGTCCCTGTCCTCTGGAGCAATTGTTTGAAGCAACGTGATGTGATTGAGATGATGGTGCTGGCCGCCATCTGGGGAGCGTCTTTCCTGTTCATGCGAGTGGCGGCGCCGGAGTTCGGCCCGGTGGCCACGGCTGCAGTGCGCGTGGCTGGTGCCTCTTTGCTGCTGTTGCCGCTGCTGGCCCTGCGCGAAGGACTCGCGGACCTGCGCGTCCACTGGAAGAGTCTGCTGTTGGTCGGTTTCCTCAACGGCGCCTTTCCCTTCGCCCTGTTCAGCTTCGCGGCGCTGTCGATCAACGCCGGACTGTCCAGCATCCTCAACGCCACCACGCCCATGTGGGGCGCGCTGGTCGCCTGGGCCTGGTTCGGGCAGCGCCTGGACGCATCACGCCTGGTCGGTTTGGCGCTCGGCTTCGGCGGCGTGGTGCTGCTGGCCTGGGACAAAGCTTCGTTCACCCCCGGCGGCGGTGGTCTGGCCATCCTGGCCTGCCTCACCGCGACCCTTTGTTATGGCATTGCCGCCAGCGCGACCAAGCGCTACCTGGGCGCCGCCAGCCCGCTGGCCGTCGCCACCGGCAGCCAGTTCTTCGCTGCCCTGCTGCTGGCCTTACCGGCGCTCGCGCTGCAACCCACCACCCTGCCCAGCGCCAAGGCCTGGATCGCGGTCACGCTGCTGGCTCTGCTCTGCACCAGCGTCGCCTACATCCTGTTCTTCCGCCTCATGAAGCGGGTCGGACCGACCAACACCATCTCGGTGACCTTCCTGATCCCGGTGTTCGCGCTGCTGTGGGGCTGGCTGCTGCTGGACGAAACCGTGAACCTGGCGATGGCCCTGGGCTGCGGCGTGGTGCTGCTGGGTACTGCCTTGGCGGTAGGGGTGATCAGGTTGCCGATGGTCGGGGCGGCGCCTATCGCGAAGTAAAGGGCATTGCCCGCCCAGGCTTTAACCCTCAGGTGTTTAGCTGATGGTCGCCCGCGATCGAGCGATCTAGACTGAGATTAACCACGCAACGCCTTCTTGGCCGGCTTAGGCGCAGCCGGGTCGATCAAAGCCTGCAGGCGCTCCAGCGCCATGCCCCGCTCGCGCGCTTTGCCCACGCGCAATGCATCAAACAGGGCCAGCATGTCATAGAGCTTGGCGTCCTGCATCGCGGCATAGGGCACGGACGGGTGCAGTGGCTCCACACCCACGCCACGCACCGAGCCATTCGGGTGGGGCCAGACAAAGTCCGTGCCGCCCGGAGCAAACACCCCGGCAAATGCCGGCGCGCTGTGGCTGGTGGGCACGCCGACCGCCAAGGGCAGTTGCACTGCGGGAAAAGCGTATTTGGCCCCGTGCACCGCAAACTCCGCCAGGTTGTGCGGGTGCGGGCGCACCGGGTTGTCTGCCACCACGCCGTCTTCGGCCGCGGCGGCACGACGTACCCGCTTGGCGGCAACGCGGTAAATGGCCTGGGGCTCTTGCACCGCCAACGCCTGGCTGTCGTCGCTAGCAGGGTGGTTGTGCAGCAGCAAGCCGGCCAGCAAACCACGCTTGACGGCCCCATGCGCCTCAGACGCGCTCAGCCCCAGCCCCTGCGCTAGCCGCGCATATGTCCAGCGTTGATCGCCCCAAGCGATGAGCTTGAGAGCGACCAGGAAATCTTGAGGTTTGAGCTGCATTTAAATTCTGTATTCGCGATTTGCGAATATTGAATGTAAATCGAAGCCGTACGGCATGCAAGCGACGTCCCCCAGAATCCACCCCTCCAGCGCCACCACGGACCGCTCCGCCAACGTCAGCGGCGGCTCAAAGTACTCCAGCAACGCGCCGCGCGCCTGCATTTCCTGCATCCAGCGTGCGGTGGCATAAGCATCCTGCTGGTCGGCGGTGCGCCCCTCCCGGTCGTAGCGGTGGCGAAACAGCGATGGCTAGATCTCTACCAGCACCGCCTTGTCGTGCGGAATGGCCCAGCCATCAAACGGCCAGACATGCAGACGGTCCCCAGCCTGCTCACGCAGCCAATGTAGCCAGGGCAAGCCAGCATGGGTGGGCTTGGCCACCGAGCCCTGCACATCGAACAGAAACACGCTCTTGGCCGAACTCGTCCAGCGCTCCGTCAGCCGCAGTCAGACTTTTCCTAGAGTAGGAAACAGTCTTTGGTCAAAGATGAGCAAGAAAAATACTCACTCCCCCAACAACTCGCGCAAAGAAAATCTCGCTAATGCAATAGTTGCTGTAGATGCAGCAGCCGCCAGCAACCCGCTAATCATGAGAGTGACCCCGAACAATGGTTGCAAACTCTTTGCGACCATCCAGGTCGCACAGACACAGGCGACTGCGCCAAGTAAACACCATGCGAACGCAACCAGAATGCGCATCTTCAGTTTTGGATAGTCGGGCCAGTCAATCAGCACCTTCTTTCCACCGCTCAAAGAAAGCAACTCAAAACTTTCCTTGTAACTGAACGCAAGCATGGCGAACGATAACCCTGCGGCTGATAGCCCCACCTCAAGCCGTCGCTCATCGGCGCCAACAACAGGTCAGCCCAATCTGGTGTGTACGTGTAAATGGCAATCGGGAGGAGGGCCAGCACCAATTCTGGTGAAACAAACACAAGTCGAAGGAAATCCAAAGTCCGTCTCATGGATGCTCCAAACCGCGCTCGTCGTTAATTTTTTTGAATGCTTCAAAAGCATGATCAAAAAGCCGCGCAGGCTCAGGGTCACCTTCAAATAGGAAGCTCTTTTGGTTTTCACTGGTCCGAATAATGACCGACCGACCATTTTCTAAGCCCTTTACCCTCGCACGACCATAGCCGTCCGCCGCCATAAGTAATGCCGCATCGCCTAGTCCATCCAACAAAGGCTCCATAAATTCGAGCAGATCGGCGGGAGGCAACTCGGCGAGAACAGCCGTTGCTATGTCCGGGAGCCTTGTTTCAATCCCTTGAGGCGCCTCCTCTTTGATCACTGCCTCTGTGAGCTTACGCTTTCGCAGGTATTCACTGAGCGACTTCCAGCAGGGACCAAACAATGGATTGGGCGGAAAAATAGACGCTTGCAATTCCGTGATCACACTCAAGCCAGATAACCGGGTAACAAAGGTCCGGAGGTCTGCAATTGGTTCAACATCGCAACCGACAAAGAATTTCTGAAACTTGGCCTCCACCAGATCTTTAAATACTTTTTCAAACTGATCACTCGGGAAAGTGTTCCAAATATGACGATATGCCAAGCCGCTAAAACCTGGCAAGTAAACAAATGGACTGGCAACATCGATCAAATAAGGCACCGCCGCCGCAGCTGATGCATGCTGATCCTCTCTGACCACCTCCACTGCGCCAAGTGGCCGATATTTGGCGATCTTTGCGTAAAAACCTGTTTCTTGTCCTGGCGCACCGAAAGTTTGAAAGTCGATAAAGCTGTAGCGTGTCCCTCGATACTCAATAGTCGCCGGCTCACGTATGGCTTCAATAATCTTCTCCGCAGTCAATTCACCACGCTTGCGCACCCGCCCAAGATAGAACTTCGCTTGCTTACTCATTTTTCACTCCCTAAATACGAAATTGCTTGCTCAATATCGCCTGCCGCAATGCCTGCGCACGCCGGAGATTGATATCGACTTCGGCGACGATGCGGGTGTGCTCAGCCAGCGATGGCATGTGCTGAAGGCGGGCAAAAAAAGGGCCTGGCGCGTCTTGCGCGGCGCTTTCAGCACCGGCAAATAACTCAGCCACTGCGCCAACAGCTCGGGGCGGTAAAAGGCAAAAATGCCGCGCGCACGGGGTTGAGGGTCCAGCCCGCTGGTGAAATGGGTCTCGACGCCGGTGGATTCGAAGCGAAAGGGCAAGGGACGGTGCCAGGCGGGCAGCGAGGTGGGCAGGCCCTGGGCGTAACGGGCGGATTGCAGCTCCACGCCCGTGAGCGTCGCCCCCTCTTTCTTGGCCTCGATCACGCCGCAGGCCTTGCCGTTCACATACAGCAGGTAGTCGGCAAAGCCGTGGCCAGGGTTGAGGGGGAATTCGCGGATGGCGACGCCCTTGACCTCACCCGGACCCGCGTGGATGTCCGCATCCGCCAAATCGCAGACATGCCAGCCCGCTTGCGCGAGCAGTTCGTCGATGCGTACTCTGGCTTTCTGTTCTGGCGTCATGCGGTGTCCCTGGGCGGGCATTCTAGGGGCATGAAACCAGACCTCAGAAAAAACGAAGCCCCGCACAGGGCGGGGCTTGTTCTTGGCGGAGACGGAGGGATTCGAACCCTCGATGCAAGTTTTAGCTCACATACTCCCTTAGCAGGGGAGCACCTTCGGCCTCTCGGTCACGTCTCCAAAGGATGGGCGGGATTATGGCATGAATCACCGCCTGATCCGGCAAAAACCGGGCTGGCACAACGCCAATTCAGGCAGCCGCCTGGTCCAGGTCGAAGGCCTTGTGCAGGGCGCGCACGGCCAGTTCCATGTACTTCTCGTCGATCACGACGGAGGTCTTGATCTCGCTGGTGGAAATCATCTGGATGTTGATGCCTTCCTCGCTCAGCGAACGGAACATCTTGCTGGCGATGCCAACGTGGCTGCGCATGCCGATGCCGACGATGCTGACCTTGCAGATCTTGGTGTCGCCCACGACTTCGGCGGCGCCCAGCGTGGGCAGCACCTTGTCCTTGAGCAGGTCGATGGTCTTGGCGTACTCGTTGCGGTTGACGGTGAAGCTGAAGTCCGTCTTGCCGTCCTTGGCGATGTTCTGGATGATGACGTCCACTTCGACGTTGGCGTCAGCCACCGCGCCCAGGATCTGGTAAGCGATACCGGGCTTGTCGGGCACGCCCAGGATGGAGATCTTGGCTTCGTCGCGGTTGAACGCGATGCCGGAAACAACGGCTTGTTCCATGTGTTCGTCTTCCTCGAAAGTGATCAACGTGCCGGACTTGGCCTCTTCGTTGAGGTCGATGTCCCAGGGGGTGAAGCTGGAGAGCACGCGCAGCGGCACCTTGTACTTGCCCGCGAACTCGACCGAACGGATCTGCAGCACCTTGGAGCCCATGGAGGCCATTTCGAGCATTTCCTCGAAGCTCACGGTGTGCAGGCGACGCGCCTCGGGCACGATGCGCGGGTCGGTGGTGTAGACGCCGTCCACGTCGGTGTAGATCAGGCACTCGTCGGCCTTCATGGCAGCGGCCACGGCCACGGCCGAGGTGTCGCTGCCGCCACGGCCCAGCGTCGTGACATGGCCCAGGCTGTCGACGCCCTGGAAGCCGGTGATGATGACCACCTTGCCCGCGGCCAGGTCGGCGCGCACGCGCTGATCGTCGATGCTTTCGATGCGGGCCTTGGTGTAGGCGCTGTCGGTCTTGATCGGCACCTGCCAGCCGGCGTAGCTGACAGACTGCATGCCTTCGGATTGCAGCGCGATGGCCAGCAGTGCAGAGGACGCCTGCTCGCCCGTGGCGGCCAGCATGTCCAGCTCGCGGCCGTAGGCGTCGTTCGTCTTGGCAGGCGCCAGTTCCTTGGCCAGGCCGAGCAGGCGGTTGGTCTCGCCGCTCATGGCGCTGGGCACCACGACCATCTGGTGACCCGCGCGCGCCCACTTGGCGACACGCTTGGCGACGTTGCGGATGCGCTCGGTGGAGCCCATCGACGTGCCGCCGTATTTGTGAACGATGAGTGCCATTGAAAAAGAATGGGCCGCCGCGAAACGCAACAGCCCGTTTTCGTCAAGAAGAGTTGAGAGGGGTGTCCGGCCTGCCCTGGCGCCGCGCCTGCACGAAGGCAAGGGGCACACGAAGAGGTCAAGCCGGGGGATTGTACCAAGCCAGAATCTCGCCCCGGCGCTCCACCCGACCCCCGCCCACCTTGAGCTGGATGTGGTGGCCGCGCGTGGTGCAGGCCGCGATCTGGTCCAGCAATTCCTCCAGTTGGGCTGCGCTGGCGTTGGCGGAGCCGCCCCCAGGATCGGTCGCCGCGTGCACCTGCCGCAGCCAGTGGCGCAGCAGATTAGCCTGCCGGTCACGGCTCAATGCGCGCAATCCCGCAATGCGGGGTCCTTGCTCGGAGCCGGGGTCCAGGCCGGTCGCGAGCGCGTCCTGCGCGGCCAGTTCGTCCAACAGGCGCTGGGCCTGCGCGGCGTGCGCGGCGCTGCGCGCGAAGGTGGCGCGAAACTGGGGAAAGACGTCCTGCAAGGCGGGCAGCAGGCGGGCACGGATGCGGTTGCGGGTGTAGCGCTCGTCGGCATTGCTCGGGTCTTCGACCCAGCCCTCGCCTGCCCGCGCGCCACGCGCCCGCAGCCAGGCACGCAACTCGGCGCCCGGCACGTCCAGCAAGGGGCGATGCCAGCGCAGTCCGCCCCGTTCCCAGGCTTCGGGCATGGAAGCCAGCCCCGGCAGGCCGGCACCGCGCGACAGCGCAAGCAGCAAGGTCTCGACCTGGTCGTCGGCATGTTGAGCCAGGGCGATATCCCGCACCCCAGCCGCCTGCGCGGCGTCGCGCAGAGCGGCGTAGCGGACGCCGCGTGCGGCGTCTTCCGGGCTCTGGCCAGGCGCGTGGCGCGCGTCCACGCGCCGCGCGTGCAGGGGAATGTTCAGCGCTTCGCAGGTGGCGCGGACCTGCGCTTCGAAGCCATCGGCTGCGGCCTGCAGGCCGTGGTGGACATGGATGGCATGAACCTGACCGGGCCACCGCTCGGCACAGGCCAGCAACAAGGCCGTGGAATCGGCACCGCCGCTGCAAGCCACGGCCAGGGGCAGGCCAGGCTGGAAACGCGCAACAGCCCGCGTGAAAGCGGGCACCGCGCAGGAAGGATTACTTGGCGTTCTTGGTGTCGGTGTAGCGGCCATAGCTCTGCAGGCGCTCGTAACGGCGGTCCAGCAGTTCCTTGACCTTGAGGTCAGCCACCTGGCGGTAAGACTCGACCAGCGCGCGCTTGAGGAAGGACGCCATCTGCTTGGTGTCGCGGTGCGCGCCACCCACCGGCTCGTTGACGATCTTGTCCACCAGGCCCAGGGCCTTGAGGCGGTGCGCGGTGATGCCCAGGGCCTCGGCCGCGTCCTGGGCGCGTTCGGCGGTCTTCCAGAGGATGGAGGCGCAGCCTTCGGGACTGATAACGGAGTAGACGGAGTACTGCAGCATCAGCACCTGGTCGGCCACGGAGATCGCCAGCGCGCCGCCCGAGCCGCCTTCGCCGATGATGGTGGTGATGATGGGCACTTCGAGTTGCGCCATCTCGAAGATGTTGCGACCGATGGCCTCGGACTGACCGCGTTCCTCGGCGTCGATGCCGGGGTAGGCGCCGGGCGTGTCCACGAAGGTGAAGACCGGCAGGCCGAACTTCTCGGCCGTCTTCATCAGGCGCAGGGCCTTGCGGTAGCCCTCGGGCTTGCTCATGCCGAAGTTGCGCAGGCCGCGTTCCTTGGTGTCGCGCCCCTTTTGCTGGCCCAGCACCATGCAGGGCGTGCCGTTGAAACGGGCCAGGCCACCGACGATGGAGAGGTCGTCCGCGAAGTGGCGGTCGCCGTGCATCTCCACGAAGTCGGTGAAGATTTCGTTCACATAGTCCAGCGTGTAGGGACGCTCGGGATGGCGCGCGATCTTGGTGACCTGCCAGGCGTTGAGGTCGCTGTAGACATCCTTGGTGAGCTGCAGGCTCTTCTTGCCGAGTTGCTCGATTTCCGCGCTGATGTCCACGGCGGACTCGGTCTGCACGTAGCGCAGCTCTTCGATCTTGGCTTCGAGTTCGGCGATCGGTTGCTCGAAGTCGAGGAATGTTTTCTTGGCCATCTGAGACCTCCAATTTGCACGGGCGCGTCAGCCACAGCCACCGGGGACGGCCGTACGCGCTTTCGTTTCGATTTCCGGTTTGGGGTTTTGTTCAGTCCTCGAACGACCCGTCCCTGCGCACGCAGATCACAAGAATCAATACGCGACGGGCAGCGGGTCGAGAGAGCGCCAAATATACCAAGTTGCGACGCTGCAAAACGGTGCCCAGGCCGCGGCCACCTCCCGGGCGTCGCTGCGGCTGACCGCCTCGCCGGAGAAATAGTTACGACTGATACCGTTGAGCAAGCCAATATCGTCCAGCGGCAGCACGTTCGGTCGCATCAGGTGAAAAATCAGGAACATTTCCGCCGTCCAACGGCCGATGCCCCGGATGCCCACCAACTCGGCAATGATGGCTTCGTCGTCCATCGTTTTCCAGTCGGCGGCGTGGATGGCACCACTGTCGAAGTGCAGCGCGAGGTCCACCAGGTACTCGACCTTGCGTGCCGACAGGCCAGCGGCGCGCATGTCATCCACCTTGAGCTTGAGCACATTGGCCGGCGTCATGCGCCGGGGCAGCGCGGCGAAGCGCTCCCAGACCGACTGCGCGGCCTTGACCGAAATCTGCTGGCCCACGATGCTGCGTGCCAGCGTGACGAAGGCGTCCCCCCGCGTCTCCAGGCAGGCGCCGCCATGCTGGGGGATGATGCGCTTCATCACCCGGTCCTTCTTCATCAGGTGCTTGCAGGCCTCGTCCCAGTAGACGGGCGTGGCGATCTGCACGGCCTCGGACCCCTTGGTGGCGGCCACCGAGGACGCGAAGGCCGAGGCGGATTTGTTGGCGGCCTCCGGCTTGGGCACCGGTTTGGACTGGGCAGCGACGCTCATGCCCCCGCCTCCCAGGTCGTGCCGGCGGGCGAATCCTTGAGCACGATGCCCTGGGCCTGCAGATGCTGGCGTATGCGGTCGGCTTCGGCGTAGTCACGGGCGGCCTTGGCGGCGGCGCGTTGCGCAATCAGGGTTTCAATCGCTCTGGCGTCCAACATGGCGCCGGCGCCAGACTGAAGGAAGACAGCGGGGTCTTCCTGGAGCAGGCCCAGGCAGCCACCCAAGGCCTTGAGCAGACCGGCCAGCCGGGGCGACCCCGTCTTGTTGACTTCGCTGGCGAGGTCGAACAGCACGGCCACGGCTTCAGGCGTGCCGAAGTCTTCGTCCATCGCGGCCTTGAACCGGGCGGCATGGCCCTCTGCCCAATCCATCGTCTGCGGTGCCAGGGGCGCGGGCGGTGTGGCCTGCAAGGCGGTGTAGAGGCGCTTCAGCGCCTGACGCGCGTCGTCCAGATGGGCGTCGCTGTAATTCAAAGGGCTGCGGTAGTGGGCGCGCAGGATGAAGAAACGCACGGTCTGGGCGTCGTATTTCTCCAGGATTTCACGGATGGTGAAAAAGTTGCCCAGGCTCTTGGACATCTTTTCGTTGTCCACGCGCACGAAGCCGTTGTGCATCCAGTAGCGCGCCATCGGCTGGCCTTCGCCCGATGTGCCGATGCGTGCACCTTCGCTCTGGGCAATCTCATTTTCGTGATGGGGAAATTGCAGATCCGCGCCGCCGCCATGGATGTCGAAGCTCGCGCCCAGCAAGGCGCAGCTCATCGCCGAGCACTCGATGTGCCAGCCGGGACGGCCTGGGCCGTAGGGGCCATCCCACTTGGCTTCAGCCGGTTCGTCCGCCTTGGCGGATTTCCAGAGCACGAAATCCAGCGGATCCTGCTTGCCGTCGAGCACGGCCACGCGCTCACCGGCGCGCAGCTCATCCAGCGACTTGCCCGAGAGCTTGCCGTAACCGGGAAACTTGCGCACCGAATAATTCACGTCGCCAGAGGCACCGCCGTCAGCCTGCGGCACGCGGTAGGCCAGGCCCTGACGTTCCAGCTGGCCAATCAGGTCCAGCATCTGGGGCACGTAATCCATGGCGCGCGGCTCGTGCGTGGGCCGCTCGATGCCCAGGGCGTCCGCGTCCTGGTGCAGGGCCGCGATCATGCGATCGGTCAGGCTGCGGATGGTCTCGCCGTTCTTGAGCGCGCGCTGGATGATCTTGTCGTCAATGTCGGTGATGTTGCGCACATAGGTGACGCGCCAGCCGCTGGCCTTCAGCCAGCGTTGCGCCACGTCAAACGCCACCATGGCACGTGCATGGCCCAGGTGGCAGAGGTCATAGACGGTCATGCCGCACACATACATGCGGACATGGCCAGGCTCCAGCGAGACAAAAGGCTCCAGCGCACGCGACAGCGTGTTGTAGATGCGGAGAGTCATGTGGCAATCAAAAAAACCGGCGCTCCACTTCGCGAATCGACTTCGTGAAGGCGTGCCGGCTCAAGCAGGGGGAGGTAGACAGAGCGCCGCGCAAACGCGGCACTACAATTGCGGGCAGTATAAAGCCCCGGCGTGGCGGCGGAGCGCATGAATTCCCAGGCCCGGCCCGTGAATCGCGATGGCGCCGCCTCGTCCGCTACCTTCCCCCTCTCCCAAACCTCGTGTTTTCCCTGCCATCCGTGCTGTATCCCGCCGTCCGCACCCTCCGCTTTCCTCTGATCGGCCTGTTCGTCGGCCTGGTGCTGATGACCGCGCCTGTCATGGCGCGAGCGGACGCCTACGAAGAAGTCAACCAAAAATTGCATGCCGGACGTTATGCCGAGGCTCAGACCCAGGCCGAACGCTATCTGCAGGGCAAACCGCGCGACCCGCAGATGCGCTACCTGCTGGGCCTGGTGCAACGCGCCAGCGACAAACCGGATGCGGCGCTGGAAACCTTCCTGCGGCTCACCACCGAATACCCGGAACTGCCGGAACCTCACAATGCCCTGGCCTCGCTCTACGCCTCCCGGGGCGACTACGAGCAGGCCCGGCTCTCCCTTGAGCGCGCCATCCGCGCCCGACCCGACTACGCGACCGCGCTTGAAAACTTGGGTGACCTGCAACTGCACCTGGCCCAGCAAGCCTACTGCCAGGCCTTGAAAGGTAAAGCGCGCAATGAGAAGCTGCGCGCACGTGTCCAGGCGCTCGGCATGACGTGCCCGTAAAGACAACCACGAACAACAAACCTGCCGCATCGCCATGCCTTCACGTTGCTCCGTCCCCGCCATGACATCCGGACTCCACCACGGCGGCGACCGGCCTGACCGGTTGCTCCGGCAGGCGCCCCAGCGCCCGCTGATCGCCGCGTTGACCCTGGCGTGCGCCCTGGGCCTGTCCGTGGCACGGGCCCAGGCCTCGGGCACGGACGTGGCGACCCTGATGGCCGCCGGGCAATGGGCGCAGGCCCGCGGCGCCGTGGAGCAGCAGTTGCAGGCCCGGCCCAAGGACGCACAACTCCTCCTCTACAAAGGCGTGATCCAGCGCGAAAGCGGTCAATTGCGGGACGCCCAGGCCACCTTCACGCAACTGAGCGTCGAGCATCCCAACCTGCCCGAAGCCTGGAACAATCTGGCCGCCGTGCACGCCGCTCAGGGCCAGTTTGAACAGGCACGCGTGGCGCTGGAAAAGGCCTTGCATACCCACCCCAGCTACGCCGCAGCCTATGACAATCTGGGCGTGGTCTACGCCCGCCTGGCCAGCCTGGCCTACAGCCGCGCGCTGCTGATCGACGCCGAGGGCGCCGTGCCCAACGCGAAGCCGAGCCCCCAACAGCAAGCCGCCAACGAGGCGCTGAAGCAATCGCTCCAGCAACCCATGCAACTGGCCTTGCTGCGCGAAGTCCGTGAACTGCCGGCTCCATCCGCGCCCGCGCAGATGCCCGCCCCGACACCCACGCCCGTGCCGCCGCCGGTGGTGGTCGCGTCGGCCATGCCTCCTGCATCGATGCCGGCCCCGACACCTGCGCCAGCACCCCAGGCGGCCCCCGTGACCGCGACACCACCTGCCGCGATCAGTGCGCCGGCCCCTGCGGTCGCTGCTGCGTCGCCCGCGGCTCTCGTTCCACCACCGCCCGCAAGCCGACCGGCCCCGGTGGCACCTCGGGAAACCGCGCCCGCACCAGCCGTTGCCATCGTGCCGACCGCGCCCGTCGTCAGCGCCAACGCCAACGCGCCCTCGCCCGACGAGGCCGCCGTCGCCCAGGCGGTGCGCGCCTGGGCCCAGGCTTGGTCCGACCGCGACATGACTCGTTACCTGGGCGCCTATGCGAGCAACTTCGACACCGGCTCGCAAAGCCGCGCCATCTGGGAACAAGGGCGACGTGAGCGCATCGTGAGCAAGAAGCACATCAGCGTGGACCTCCAGGGCCTGCAGGTGACCGTGACCGGCCCGCGCGCGATCGCGAAATTTCTGCAAGACTACAAGGCCGACACCCTGGCCGTCGTCAACAGCAAGACCCTGGAGCTGACGCGCACGGAAGACCGCTGGCTGATCGTCAAGGAAAGCGCGGGCAATTGAAACGTCCGCCCCACCGCGAGCAAGGAAAGTCATGAAGCGTGCCGCTTTTTCATTGCCCAGCGTCGCCCTGACGCTGCTGGCCGTGCACGGCCTGTTCGCGCCGCAGCACGCCCGCGCGCAAGCCCAGGCCGTGGCCTCGATCGCCTCGGCACCGATGCTCGCCTCCGCCGGCTCGCGACTCTCCCCCGAGGCACGGCTGGTCGAGATCTACCGGCTCGTGGGCATCGGGCAATTGGGCGAAGCCCGCGAGGCGGCGCGCCGGCTCGCGCAGGACCACCCGAATTTCCAACTGGCCCAACTCGTGTACGGTGACCTGCTGCTTGCCCAGGCGCACGCGCTCAATGGTCTGGGCAACGCTCCGGCGTTGCTGACCACGGGCGCGGGCGCGCAAGCCCTGGCCGAGTTGCGCCATGAGTCCGAGGTGCGTCTGGCCGCGCTGCGTGAGCGTCCTCCCGCCGGGGCCGTTCCCACGCAATTTCTGACGCTGGCACCGAACGTGCGGCACGCGATCGCGATCGACGCCTCGCGCGCGCGTCTCTACCTGTTCGAAAACCAGGCGCTGCCGAACGAGGGCGCACGGATGCGCCTGATCGCCGACTACTACGTCTCCGTCGGCAAGTACGGCATCGAGAAGACCGTGGAAGGCGATGCCCGCACCCCGCTGGGCGTGTACTTCACGCTGCACCGGCTGGACAAGCGCGCCCTGCCCAACTTCTATGGTGCCGGCGCGCTGCCCATCAACTATCCCAACATCCTGGACCGGCGGCGCGGCAAGACCGGCAGCGGCATCTGGCTACATGGCACGCCACCCAACCAGTTCGCGCGCCCGCCCCTGGCCACCAACGGCTGCGTCGTCCTGTCCGACCCCGATCTCGAGTACGTGCTGCGCACCGTGGCGCCGAGCACCACGCCAGTGGTCATCGCATCACGCCTGGAATGGGCACAACCGCCGCAATTGCAAGCCGAGCGCCAGTCATTCGAAACGGTGCTCGCCGCCTGGCGGCAGGCCAAAACCAGCGGCGATCTGCAGCAGATGCTGCGCTTCTACGCCGAGGATTTCACCGGCTTTCGGGGCCGGACGCTGCGCGAGTGGGAACTCGTGCTACGCGTCGAACTGGCGCGCGACGCCGGCCGCGCCATCGAGTTGCAGAATCTCTCCTACCTGCGCTGGACGGACGAGGACGACACCATGATCGTCACCTTCGAAGAAGCCTCCGCCCCCGGCCAGGACACCCGGCCCGGTGTCACGAAAGGCCAGGTCAAGCGCCAATACTGGAACCGCCAGGGCCAGGAGTGGAAGATCATTTTTGAAGGAACCCTCGGATGAAGTCCCGTCGCCTGGCTCTGCGCCACCTCTACACCCTGTTCTGCACCCTGGGCCTGGTTGTCGGCCCCGCCTTCCAGCAGGCGCAAGCCCAGACCCCGGCGGCCAAGCCCGCCAGTACCGTCAACAAAAGCAAAGGAAAGACCTCCATGAGCCACCCTCAAGTCGAACTCACCATCACCGGCTACGGCGTCGTCAAGCTTGAACTCGACGCCGAGAAAGCCCCGAAGAGTGTCGAAAACTTCCTGGACTATGTGAAGAGTGGCCACTACAACGGCACCGTCTTTCACCGCGTCATTCCTGGTTTCATGATCCAGGGCGGCGGCTTCGAAGTTGGCATGAACCAGAAGCCCACCGAACCGCCGATCGAGAATGAAGCCAACAACGGCCTGAAGAACGACAAATACACCGTCGCCATGGCGCGCACGAACGACCCGCACTCGGCCACGGCCCAGTTCTTCATCAACATCGCGAACAACGACTTCCTCAACCACAAGGCTCCCTCGGCTCAGGGCTGGGGCTACGCCGTCTTCGGCAAGGTCATTGCCGGCCAGGACGTGGTGGACAAGATTGCCGGGGTCAAGACCGGTACGCGCGGCTTCCACGGGGACGTGCCTAAGGAAGACGTGGTGATCGAAAAAGCCACCGCCTTGTGATCTGACGTGAACATCCCCTCGCCCACCCTCGCCGAGGTCGAAGCACCCGCGGCTTGGCGGCTCGTCGATTTCATTTCCGACCTGCACCTGCACGCCAGCGAGCCGCGGACCGTTCAGGCGTGGAAACACTACCTGGCGGGCACGCCCGCCGACGCCGTCTTCCTGCTGGGCGATCTGTTCGAGGTGTGGGTGGGCGACGACGCGCTGGACGACCCCGGCACGGACGAGCTCAGTGCCGCAGAGTCTGCCTTCGAGCGCGAGTGCATCGCAGCCCTGCGGGCTTCTAGCACCAACCACGCCCTGTACTTCCTGCACGGCAACCGTGACTTCATGTTGGGCAACGAGGCCGCGCGGCGCGCGGGCATGACCTTGCTGGCCGATCCGTCCGTGCTGGTCTTTGGCGTGGCGCAAGGCAAGCCTGCACGCTGGCTGCTCAGCCATGGTGATGCCCTTTGCCTGGACGACCGTGAGTACCAGGCTTTTCGAGCCCAGGTGCGCACCCCCGAGTGGCAACAACGCTTTCTGACCCAATCCCTGGCCCAGCGCCGGGCCTTCGCGCGCAACCTTCGCGCCCAGAGCGAGGCCCGCAGGCAGGCCAGCGCCGCCACGGGCGGTGATTTCGGCGAAACCTATGCCGACGCCGATCCCGCACTCACCCGCGCCTGGCTACAAGCCGCGCGCAGCGACACGCTGATCCACGGCCACACGCACCGCCCGGCCGACCACCGGCTTGACGGCGGACGCGACGCCAGCGCGCGGACATCCGCCATGCGCCATGTGCTGAGCGACTGGCATCTGGATGGGCCGGCGGCGCCGCGTGCCGAGGTCCTGCGCCTCAGCCTGGCCCACGCGGGCAGCGCGGCGCGGCTGCGCCGCCTGCCCCTCTCCGAGGCCCTGGTTACGACGCCCGCGGATTGAGATTGGGATGGGTTGGCCTGGCTCCCTGCTGAAGCGCCTGTTCAGCCCGACGGCCGAGCGACGCCCGCGCCAGCCCATTCCCGACGCACTCTGGCTCGACACGCTGGCCGCCTGTCCGTGGCTGGACGATTGCGCCGAATCCGATCGCGCTCGGCTGCGCGAGCTCTGCGCCCTTTTCCTCGAGGACAAGGAATTCCATGGCGCGCACGGCCTGAGCATCACCGACGCCATGGCCGTGCAGATCGCCGCCCAGGCCTGCCTGCCCGTGCTGTGCTTCGGCCCCGGCGGCCTGCCCTTGCGCTGGTATGACGACTTCGTGACCATCGTCGTGCAGCCCGAAGAGGTGCTGGCACCCCGCAGGGTGGTGGACGAACACGGCGTGGTGCATGAATACGAGGAAGAGCTGGCGGGCGAGGCCATGCCCGAAGGTCCGGTCATGCTGAGCTGGCAGGATGTGCGCGCGGCCTCGGGGGCCGAAGCCATCGCCCAGGGCTACAACGTGGTGATCCACGAATTCGTGCACAAGTTGGACCTGCGCGATGGTGAGGCCGATGGTTGCCCGCCCCTGCCTGCGGGCTTCATGGGCCTGGCGCCACGTGCCGCGCTCGCGCGCTGGCAGGACACGCTGCAAGCCGCCTATGAGGAATTCAGGGAAGCCTGCATCAAGGCCGAGCGTTTCGGCGAGCCCGAAACCTGGCTGGACCCCTACGGCGCCGAGCACATCTCGGAATTCTTCGCGGTCGCCAGTGAAGCCTATTTCGTCAACCGGACGCGGTTCACCCAGGAGCACCCGACACTGCGTGTGCTGTTCGACGCCTTCTACCGACCCGGCGCCTAGCCCAGGCGCACCCTATCGGGCATCCAAGATGGGTTGCGTGCGCCCGTGCTCACGCTGTCTCCCGGGCCGCAACTGAGCCGGCCTGAAGCCGATTCAGCGCCGCCGGCCCACTGACACGCATGATGTCGATGAAACTGCGCAAGCGGGCGGGATGCAGGCGCGCCTGCGGGTAGACCAGGTGCACCGGCAGCGGATCGGCCTGCCACTGCGGAACGACATGCAGGAGCCGACCTGCACGCAGTTCCTCATTCATGGCCCAGGCCGAACCGACGGCCAGGCCCAGACCTTCCACGGCGGCGGTGCGCAAAGCGTAAAGGCCGTCGGTGGACAGGCGCGGCTGGATGCCGATGCGGACCACTTCGTCCGAGCCTGCACGCGTCAGGCTGATCTCGTTGCGGTAGAAGGTGCGCAGGGCCAGCCAGGGCAGACGAGTCAGCTCGGCCGGGTGGGTGGGCAAGGCCTCCTCGAACAGGGAGGGCGCGCCCACCACGATGCGCGGCACATTCCCCATGGGCAAGGCCACCACCGAAGGGTCCTGCACAGCACCCACGCGGATGGCGCAGTCCACGCCCTCGGCGATGAAGTCGGGCATGCGGTCGTGCAGCAGCCACTCCACCCGCATCTTGGGGTAACGCCGCAAGTAGTCCGCCAAAGGCTCCACCAACTGCTGCTGCCCGAAGGCGTGGGGCGCGACGACCCGCAGGGTGCCGGCCGGTTCCTCGCCCGCGCCGCGCGTTTCGCTCTCGAACGCCTGCCAGCTGGAAATCAGGTCCTTGGCACGCGCGTAGCAGCGCTGCCCATCCTCGGTCAGGCGCATGGCGTGGGTGGTGCGCTGCAGCAGGCGCACCCCCATGGCGCGCTCCAGGGCCTGCAGGCGCCGGCTGATGGTGGGTTGCGTGCTGCCCAACTGCTCGGCCGCCGCGGACAGATTGCCGGCCTCGACGATGCGCACAAAGGTTTCGATCAACAGCATCCGGTCGGTGCCGGGGAGCAAAGCTGCGGCCTCAATATTCATGCGTCCATCGTATAACCAATCTTCCTATCGGGCCCTATCCGTCTATAAAAACTTCCTTAAAAATCGCGCTACCCTTAAAAATCACTGGAAAACCCCAATGAATGCCATTCAATCAACGTATGCAGAGAAAACCCATGGGCTCTCGTCGGTCCTGGTGTTCCTCCTGGCCCTGGGCGCCGGCCTGGCGGCGGCCTCCATCTATTACAGCCAGCCTCTGCTCGCGCTCCTGGGGGCCGATTTGCGCACTTCGACCGGGGCCGTCGGCTGGGTGCCCACCCTGACCCAACTCGGATACGCCCTGGGCATCCTGTTGCTCGCACCACTGGGTGACCGCTACGACCGCCGACGCGTGATCGTGATCAAGGCCGGCTTGCTCGGCGCCGCGTTGCTGCTGTCCAGCCTGTCGCCAACGCTGGGCGTGCTGCTGGTGGCCAGTCTCGCGCTGGGCCTGGTGGCCACGCTGGCGCAGGACATCGTGCCCGCCGCCGCCACACTCGCACCCGAGACGCAACGCGGTCGTGTCGTCGGCACGGTCATGACGGGCCTGCTGCTGGGCATCCTGCTGTCGCGTGTCGTCAGTGGTTTCGTGGCCGAGCACTTCGGCTGGCGCGCCGTGTTCGCCGCGGCCGCCGTCGCCGTGCTGCTGCTGGGCCTGGCCCTGTGGCGTGTGCTGCCCCGCTTCACACCAACGTCCCGCCTGCCCTACGGGCAACTCATCGCCTCGCTGTTCCAGCTCTGGCGGCAGTACCCGGAACTGCGTCGCGCGGCGCTGGCCCAGGGCCTGCTGTCGGTGGCTTTCAGCGCCTTCTGGTCCACCATGGCGGTCATGCTGCATGGCGCGCCCTACCATCTGGGCGCCAGCGCGGCGGGGGCCTTCGGTCTGGCTGGCGCGGCAGGCGCGCTGGCCGCGCCCCTGGCCGGACGCTACGCTGATCGGCACGGTCCGGCCCGGGTCAGCCTGATGGGCGCGGCGCTGACGGCCGTGTCGTTCGCGGCCATGTTCTTTCTGCCCGCGCTGTCACCCCAGAACGCGCTGTGGCTGATCGGCGCCAGCACCGTGGGTTTCGATCTGGGCATCCAGGTCTCGCTGATTGCGCATCAGACCATCGTCTATGGCCTGGACCCCGCCGCGCGCAGCCGGCTCAACGCCGTGCTGCTGTCCTCCACCTTCGTCGGCATGTCGATGGGCGCAGCCCTGGGCAATGGCCTGCTGGCCCAGGTGGGCTGGACCGGCGTGACCACCTTGGCCGTGGTCGCCGCCCTGGGCGCGCTGGCACTGCGCCTGCGTACGCCGTCCCATTCAGACCGCGCCTGAGCCTCGTGCCTGCACCCTCGCGCTTGCAAACTGCAGACCGGACGCGCAACGCACGCAGCCCGTGGCACACGCCCGGCGTGCAAACCGGCGGCGGCCTTCACCAGGCCGTCGCCTTGTCCACTTCCTCCAGGGTGGTCAGTCCCTGCAGCACTTTGAGCACACCGTCGTGACGCATGGAGCGAAAACCGTGCTGCAGGGCCGCACGCTGGATCTCAATCAGGGACTGCTGTCGCGCGATCAGGTCGCGGATGGTGTCGGTCAGCACGAACACCTCATGGATGCCCATGCGCCCCACATAACCACTGCCATGGCAGCGCTGGCAGCCTCGTCCACGACAGAAATGGACCGGCGCCTCACCTCGGTTGTGGAACAGGGCCTCCAGAACATCGGGGCTCGGTTCGTAACGCTCCTTGCAGTGGGGGCAGATGCGACGCACCAGGCGCTGCGCCAGCACACCGATGACCGAGGGCGCCACCAGGAAAGGTGGCACGCCGATCTCGACCAGACGCGTGACAGCCTGCAATGCGCTGTTGGTGTGCAGGGTGGCCATGACCAGGTGACCCGTGAGCGCGGCCTGGGTGGCGATGCGCGCGGTTTCCAGGTCGCGGATCTCACCGATCAGCAGCACCTCCGGGTCCTGGCGCAGGACGGCGCGCAGCACCTGCGCGAAATCCAGACCGATGGCCGCATGGGTCTGGATCTGGGTGACGCCATCGATGCGCAACTCAACCGGGTCCTCCACCGTGACGATGTTGATCTCCGGGCTGTGCAGACGCGCCAGCGCCGCATACAGCGTGGTGGTCTTGCCCGAGCCCGTGGGTCCGGTGACCAGCAGCACGCCGTGCGGACGTTGGATCAGCTGCGTCAGCAGGGCGTGGTTGCCGTGCGAAAAACCAAGTTCGTCCAGGGGTGTGACGCGCTGGTCTGACGAACCGACCACGCGGATGACCGCTTTCTCCCCGAAGACGCTGGGTACGATGGAGAGCCGAAAGTCATGGCTGCGGCCCTTTTGGATCAGACTGATGCGGCCGTCCTGCGGGCGGCGCTTCTCGGCGAAATCCAGATTGGCGATCAATTTCAGATGGGACAAGAGGGGTGCGAGCAAATCCTTGTCCAGGGTCAGCCGGGTCTGCAGCAGGCCATCGATGCGAAAGCGCAGAGCCAGGGCGTTCGCCATCGGTTGGATATGGATGTCGCTGGCGCGGTGCTTCAAGCTGTACAGCAAGAGCCCGCGCACCAGTTCACCCGCGCCGGACACCGAGGCCGATGCCGCCGGTCCCGTCGTTCCGACTGCGGTCGCGGTCGCCGACGCCATCGCCTCGCGCGACGGGCGGCTCAGTTCCTGGCTGATCTGACGCGCCAGCGCGGCCAGCCCCGCGCGGCGGGTGTACTGGACCTCGATGCCATTCTCGATGTCCTGCGCGAAGGCGAAGACTGCTTGCACCGTGCACTTGGCCTGCCCGGTCTGCCCGCCCGGCGCAGACGGCCCGGTGGACATCGCGCGCCCGACCTCGGCCACCGAATACGCATCGTCGGGTCGGGCCATGGCCACCACCAGCACCTGCTCGGTGAGTTGCAAGGGCAGGCAGTTCAGGCGACGCGCGGCCTCCAAACCGATGCAGGCCAGGGCCTCGGCCTGGATCGTGGCACGGTCCAGCGCGACGGCATCCTTGCCTATGCTGGCGGCATAGAGCTGGCCGAGGCGCGCCTTGAGAACAGGTGCTTCCAGTGCGGTGTACAAGTGGCTGGCGATGTCGAGGTGACGTGCACCGAACCTCAGTTGCAGGCCATCGATCTCCTTGTCGCTCGCGACACCGGCGGCAAGCAGCGCATTCAGAAAAGGCGCCCTAGCCATGACCGTCGCCTCGCGCGGTCTCGGGTGAAGCCGCCCGGGTTTGCAGGTGGCCTTGCAAGGACGCTGCGGAGCGTGATGGTGGAGCAGCCCCAGGCATGGGCGTGCTGCCACCGGCCGTCTCGAAGGCCAGTTCGCGCAGCATCTGCTGCAGATCGAAACGCTGCTCGCGCGGTGGCGCCTGCGGCTGCTCCATCATGGCCCCCTTTGCGTGGAACGATGTTGAACACGCAACGCAGGTTAGCACCGCGATCCGACGCGCCCGGCGAAACGGCGGATTCACGGAAGGCGCCAAAGCAGCGGCCAGGCCGGACCCAGCCGCTTCGACCCAGCTCAGCCCGTTGGCCGACGGCTCACGGCCCCTCAGGCGCGCAGCAAAGCCTTGAGCGCCTGCTGTAGGCGACGTGCCACTTCGGGCGTGTGGGCCGTGCCCAGCACGCGGGCCACGTCCTGCCCCCAAGTCTGCGCGGGGGCCGGATCGTTGCGACGGGTCAGCAGTTGCAATTGCAGGGCGCGGCGTGCCGCCACATGCTCAGCGGGGGTGGGCACCTCGGCAGCCATTTCCAGCCGCAGCAGAGGCTCGGCACCATCGCCCTGCGCGGCCGAGGCCAGCGCCTGGCCCCAGAGCGCACGCGCGCCGGCGCCCACGGCCCGCCCCAGTTCCTGGGTGCTGGGCAGTTGCTCGACGCTGCGCTGCGCCCAGGCATCCAGCAGCTTGCCCAGGGCTTCGCCGTGCGCCTGTGTGGCCAGCTTCTTGAGCGCGGCCTGCGCATGCTCCAGCGCATCGCGCTGGGCGCGGAAGGCTGCGTCGCCCAGGCGCGGCTGCAACGCCATGGATGAGGGTGCGCCGCGCGCGGCGTCACGCGGACCTCGCGCACGCTCGTCGCGCCCGGGTCCGGGCCTGCCACGGTCCCCACGCCCTGCAGGCGCGGCGGGTTCGGATTTCCGCATGCCAGGGCGGTCATCGCCCCGCACCGCAACCACGGGTTTGCGTGGCGCAGGTGCCGGAGTCGGGGCCTCTGCATCCGCATCGGCAGAGTCCGCGCCAGTCGTCGCATGGGTCTGAGCACCGGTCACCGTCGGCGCCGAGTCCTTGGGTTCGGCGCGGCGCGCCGCCTCCAACGCGGTCATCGCCGCCTGGATGGCCTGGGCATCGCCACTGGCACTGGCCGCCTGCAAGGCCTGCGCGGCTTCATACACCGCGCGGTCATAAGGGGTCAGGGCTTCCGGGTTGACCGCCTGACGCGCGGCAAAGCGCTCGCCATGGCCGTCACCCGGTCCCCGGGGGGGGCGATCGCCACGTTCCGTGCGACGCGCCGGTCGGCGCTCCGCGTCTAGGGCGAAGGCGTCGTCGATGGGCTTGCGGAACGCTTCCCACAGCTTTTGTTCCTGTCGACGGTCCAGGGGCATGGCCTGGGCCTCCACCTGCCAACGCTGTTGCAGGGCTTTCACCTCGTCGATGCGCAAGGTCGCGCCAGCCGCATGGGCCGCGCTCAGTTGCCTGGCTTCCTCCACCAGGGCCTGCCGACGCTGCAGGCCGGCCTTCTGCGCGCGCGCCAGCGGCGCGTGGGCGGCATCCCAAACGGCTTTCCACCGCGCCAGCAATTCGGCGAAGGCTTTTTCGCTCAGATGACCAGCCTCGCGCCAGCGCTCGCTGAACTGATGAAGTTCTCGGTTGTAGGCTTTCCAGTCGATCTTGACGCTTTCGTCGGCTTGCACGTCGCCAGCCTCCGCGACGGCATGCGCCGTGGTCCATTGCTTCAGCTCATCGATCAACGCCAGACGCTTGGCCTTGTGTTCGGCGCTTTCGGCCTTGAGCTTGTCCAGCCAGACCTGAACGACCTTGTGAACGGCAGTGCAGGCCTCGTCAAAACGCTTCCAGAGCAGCGGATGCGGCGCCCCCACGCCCAGGTCCAGCTTCTTCCATTGCTCACGCAGCTCGCGCAGCGCCTCCTGCAGCTTGCGGCCCACCAGCGCCGCCCCTTCGCCCTGGAGCAGGGCTTCGGCCTTGGCGATCAATTCCAGCCGGGCCGGATCGTTCTGCCGGGCCTGCGCGGCGGACTGCGGGACGGCCGCCATGGCAACGGACGGTGTCTCGGCGCCGACTCCGCTGCCTTCGCCGCGGGCCTGCCTCAGCTCTTCGGCCCAGACCGGCACCTGCGGCAACGGAGCCTGGGCATCTTCGGCCGCCAGGCGGGCCTGGGCGAGTGCTGCGCCAAAAGCCTCCCAGACCAGTCCAAGCTGCGCGCGCGAGGCTTCCAACTGGGCTGCGATGCGCGCGCTGGCGCCGGCCGGGCCCGTGGCGGCGCCGGCCTCCGCGCCCTGCGCGACGCTGGGCCATTCTTGCGCCTGAAAGAGCGCGCCCACCTCGGCCTGCCAGCGCGCCACGTCGGCGCCCAGACTTTCAGAGCCGGCCTGCGCTTCACGCCAAGGCTTGGTGGACAGGGATTCAATGCGCTGGACCAGCAGAAACGCCGCCTCGCGTTCCACCTGCGCACGGTGTTGCAAGTCCTCGACGGCCTGGACACGTTCGGCCAAGCGGCTTCTGAGCGCGGCCAGGGGTTCGCGGCTCAGGGGCGCGCCCGCCTTGGCGGCATCACGCGGCCAGGCCTGGGCCTCGGCCAGATTGAGATGCGACCCGTCCAGCAAGGCTTGGGCCTTGTCGATCCAGGATTGACTGGCCTGGGGGTCCTGAGGAGCAGAGGTAGATGACATATCAGATGAAGTCGAAAAAACAAAAACCTGCCACGCAGGTTTTCTCAGAACCCGGATTGTCGCCGCCCGCGCGCCGATTTGCTCACACAAAGCCCCGTCACCCCTGGGAAACCCGCAAGATGCTCCCCCGTCGAACCAGGGAGCCGGGGTATCCCCAGGGGCCGGGGCGACCCGTTCGACCCGGCCGGGGGCTCGGGCCGCAGGCGTGTGACTTGAGGCATTTTTTGTACCCAGTCGCGCCAAACCCACAGTTCTGGCCATCGCCCGATACCGTTACACGTCCCCATCCAGCTGATCAGAATCCTCTCAAGACTCTCATAAGAGATTGATCTTGAATGGTTTTTTCAAAAGCTCATCTTCTTGCTTCATGGCGTCTATCGGCGCCATAGTGAATCCATATGGATAGAAAAACATGCCTTCTCCATTACAATTCGTTGCACTGACGGGGCGCCACCGCGCGGCCCCGCACCCCGAGGCAACGATTCCCGCGCTCTTTCATCTGTGGGAACACCCGGGGCTCCGCTGCCGACACCGGCTACATCGGATCACAAGCGCGGGCATATTTTGGATGCTCGCGTGACCGATGGCGTACCAACCCAGACGTGGCTTAGACCAGCCCGACACCCTTACGCCCAGACCCGCGCAGGACGCAGGCCAGGCGTTGACAGGGCGTCGGCACATCCGTTCAAGCCACGCGAGATGAGGATTGCTATGACAGCGCTAGACGACATGGGCAACAGCTTGCGGAAGATGCCGCACCGCCTTGCCCAGTTCTTTTATTCCCTGGCTCACAACGGCTTCGCCCTGTTCGGCCTGTTTGTGATCCTGTGCCTGCTGGCACTGGCCGCGCATTCGGGCTGGCGCAGGGCCGGCGAGGCGCAATTGATGGACTGGCTGCAAACCCGCCAGTTCGGGGAACCCCTGACGGAACCCAGCCCGCTCGTCACGGTGGGCCGCGCCACCGCCACCGATCTGCAGACCCTGAGCGCCCAGCAAGCCGCCGTGACGGACTGGCTGAGCCGTCGCTACCGTGTCGCTCCGCAGCCGCTGTCGGCCCTGGTGCTGGAGGCCTATCAGATCGGCCACAACTACAAGCTGGACCCCTTGCTACTGCTCTCGGTGATGGCCATCGAATCGGGCTTCAACCCCTTTGCGCAGAGCCCCGTTGGCGCCCAGGGCCTGATGCAGGTCATGACCCACCTCCATGGCGAGAAATACGAGCCCTTCGGCGGCCAGCTCGCGGCCTTCGACCCGCTGACCAATCTGCACGTGGGCGCGCGCGTGCTGCGTGAATACATCATGCGCTCCGGCTCCGTGGAAGGCGGCCTGCGCCGCTACGTCGGAGCGGCCAACCTGCCCAGCGATGGCGGTTACGTGACCAAGGTGCTGAGCGAGCACCACCTGCTGACCCTGGTGGCGCGCCGCGCCCAGACCGTGCCGGACGTGCCCAAACCCGCCGTGCGTGCACGCACCATGCAAGTCACCATGCCCGCCCCTGCCCGCCAGGATGCGGCGGCAACCCACGCCAGCCTCCGCAATGACCTGTCCAAGCGCGGCAAGCAGACGGTGGCCCTGCTGAACGACTGAGCCGCGCGCCTGCCCTGCACCTCCGCCCCGTCGCTGGGCTACACTAGCCGGGCACGCGACTGGCGATAGGCCCGCCGCCCGGGAAAACAAGCGTTTTTCACCGGCCGGCGTGGCTGACGTGGGCCACCACCGGGGAGCGTGCCACGCGGCATGGCGTCAGGCCCACGGGCCAGTCGGCAGCCGCTGTGTTTTGCCGTGCGCCTGGGCAGCCTTTCCGCTTGCATCGCGTCCTGCGTGGCGCGCCCGCTGGGGGAACAGGCCCGCGTCACCACCCGCTCCACCTGCACACTTGCACGCCATGTACAACCGCAACATCCTCGTTGAACAAGCCGACCCCGAACTCTTTGCCGCCATCCAGGCTGAAAACAAGCGCCAGGAAGAGCACATCGAGCTGATCGCCAGCGAAAACTACGCCTCGCCCGCCGTCATGTGGGCCCAGGGCACGCAACTGACCAACAAGTACGCCGAAGGCTATCCCGGCAAGCGCTATTACGGCGGTTGCGAATTCGTGGACCTGGCTGAACAACTGGCCATCGACCGCGTGAAGAAGATCTTCGGCGCCGACGCCGCCAACGTGCAGCCGCATTGCGGCGCCTCGGCGAATGAAGCCGTGTTCCTGGCCTTCCTCAAGCCCGGCGACACCATCATGGGCATGAGCCTTGCCGAAGGCGGCCACCTGACGCACGGCATGCCGCTCAATATGTCGGGCAAGTGGTTCAACGTGGTCAGCTATGGCCTGAACGCCCAGGAAGCCATTGACTACGAGGCGATGGAAAAGAAAGCGCGCGAGACCAAGCCCAAGCTCATCATCGCTGGCGCTTCAGCCTACAGTCTGCACATCGATTTCGCGCGCTTCGCGAAAATCGCCAAGGAAGTCGGCGCGATCTTCATGGTGGACATGGCGCATTACGCCGGCCTGATCGCTGCGGGCGTCTATCCCAACCCGGTTCCCCACGCCGACGTGGTGACCAGCACCACCCACAAGAGCCTGCGCGGCCCGCGCGGCGGCTTCATCCTGATGAAGGCCGAGCATGAAAAGGCCATCAACAGCGCCATCTTCCCCGGCCTGCAGGGCGGCCCGCTGATGCACGTGATCGCGGCCAAGGCCGTGGCCTTCAAGGAGGCGTTGGAACCCGCGTTCAAGAGCTACCAGCAACAGGTGGTGAAGAACGCGCAGATCGTGGCCGAGACCCTGACCCAGCGCGGTCTGCGCATCGTCAGTGGCGGCACGCAGAGTCACGTCATGTTGGTGGACCTGCGCGCCAAGGGCATCACGGGCAAGGAAGCCGAGGCCGTGCTGGGCGCCGCCCACATGACCATCAACAAGAACGCCATCCCCAACGACCCTGAAAAGCCCATGGTGACCAGCGGCGTGCGCATCGGCACGCCGGCCATGACCACGCGCGGCTTCAAGGACGAGGAAGCCCGCATCACGGCCAACCTGGTCGCGGACGTGCTGGACCAGCCGCGTGACGAGGCTAACATCGCGGCCGTGCGCGCGAAGGTGAACGCGTTGACCAGTCGCTTCCCTGTGTATAAATGAACACCCCCCTGAGCCGCTACGCGCCTTCCCCCCGAACGCCATCCTTCGGTGGCAGGGGGGACGCACCCAGTGGTCCGGCAAAGCCGGCACCACGGGTGCCCACGCATAAAAACCTCAGCTCAACGGCAAACACCATGAAATGCCCGTTCTGCAGCCATCCCGAGACCCAAGTCGTCGAGACCCGGATCTCGGAGGACGGGGACTTCGTCCGCCGCCGCCGCCAGTGCGGACACTGCGAGAAGCGCTTCACCACCTACGAACGACCGGAAGTCAACTTCCCCGCCGTCGTCAAGAAGGACGGGCGGCGCATTGAGTACGAACGCGGCAAGCTGATGGCGTCACTGCAACTCGCCCTGCGCAAGCGCCCTGTCAGCACGGAGCAGATCGACAGCGCCATCGAACGCATCGAAGAGAAGCTGCTCAACCTCGCCCTGCGTGAAGTGCCTTCGGCACGCATCGGCGAGCTGGTGATGCGCGAGCTGAAGAAGCTGGACAAGGTGGCCTACGTGCGCTTCGCCAGTGTCTATCGCAGCTTCGAGGACATCGACGAATTCAAGACCCTGGTCGAGGAATTCCGGCGCTGAAACACGCGGCAGCCCGCCAGGTTCAACCAGGTGGGCTAGCGCTCAACGCCAGCAGTCCGGCACCGACAGTGCCGCGCCCGTGCGCCCCTTCACGCCTGTATGCGTCAGGGTCAGGCTGCCGCAGAGCTCGTCCCACCCCGGCGCTGGCACGGCCATGAGCGTGTAGCTGTCAGCCTTGGCCTCGCTCACGCTCAGCAGGTAACGCGCGGCCTCGATCGCAGTTCCTTCGGGCACCGTGCGCAGGCGTCGCGGCAGCAAGGGCGGTTCGTCCGCCTGGGTGGTGTAGCGTTGGTAGGCCGCCTGATAGCGCTCCATGTACTGCTGCGCGTCCTGCAAGGCTGCGCGTGCCTCGGCGCGGTGGGCACGGCGCACATGATGGATGTAAGCGGGGTAGGCGACAGCGGCGAGGATGCCGATGATGATCACCACGACCATCAACTCGATCAGCGTGTAGCCCCGCGTCCCTGCCCGTGGGAGCGCACGTGCACGCGCTCGCACAAATCCACGCGGGCCAGACCGCCTGTTCCACGGTCGCTGTCTGCGCATGTTCCGCATGCCTTGCTCCTTGTGTTCCGCGCGCCGGCCCGCGATGCATCACGACGACGGCGGCTGCAGGATCCGCCGCCAGAGTCGATCCAGGATGGGGCGCCCCATCCTGGCATCGTCTGCGGGCGCCAGCGTGCCCAGCAGCAGGATGGATTGCACCCAGACCACCGCCCCGCCGGCAGGGGTCGCGCCGGATTCCGCGCCCGTCCCGGCAGGATAGGCCGGACTGAAGCCGCGCGCGGTGATCACATGCGCTAGCGTGCCATCGGCCAACTCCTGCAGTTCCACCAGGCATTCGGGCAAGCGCCCCGGCGTGATGCCAGCCGCGAGCCCACCGGCCATATCCCGCGTCAACACGACACGCGCGCCGGCCATGCCGAACCAGTTCGCGCCCTGTTGCCAAGCCGGAGGCGCATCCCAGGCGGTGCGTGTGAGGCCGGCCTCCGCCAGGCTCGGGATGCGCAGGACACCGTCCGTGGGCAAGCCGGCCTCGCTGCCATCCGGCTTGCGCAGTTCAGCCTCGCAGTAGCGCAAGGCCAGCTCCGCCTGCTGCTGGGCCAGGTGCTGCTGCCGCAGGTTGTGCGCGAAGCGCTCGCCAGATGCCGCGTTGCGCAAGACCGCCGCGGCCGACTGGCCCAGGATGAGCAAGAGCACCATCACCACCAGCAGCGTCACCCCACGCTCGCGCTGCCCGCGGGTTCGCGTAGCAGGACGGCGCTGTGTCCCTTGGTCACCCGAACCACGCCCGTTCATGAACCCGCTCACCATGCCATGCGCCCGCGCAAGGCCGCGGTCGAGAAATAGGCCCGACGGGGATGTCGATCGTCGGCGCGGGCCGGTGCGCCGTCGCAATCCTGGTAGTCCAAGGCATCGTCCTCGCCCAACACAGCCTCGCCACCCCGCATGAGCAGGCACAAGCGCACGCTGAGCACGTGGTTCCAGTCGCTCACGGCCTCAGCGCCGACATAACGCACCACGCGCCGGGGCTCGGCGGCGTCGGCCTCGCCATACCAGAGCCGCAGACCCTCGACGTTGTCCACCAGAGGCTGGCCTGGCGCGCCCTGGGCGCTCGCGCAGTACAGCTCGGATCGGCCCGAGCTGCCCACGGACAGGTAATAACGGTTGCGCGTGAGGTAGTAACTCAAGCTCAGGCCCGTGCTCTCGTCGAGGGTCACGGCACTGGCAGTCAAGCCGCTCCCCAGGCAGTCCGAGGGCAGGCCGCCGGAGGTCGGTGAGCTGTTGAACAGGTCGGCTTCGTAGCTGACTTCGATCACGTCGTCTCGCGGGCCCACGACCGGTGCGCAGACAGACGCGTCCCAGGGCGAGGTCTGATTGCGGTGGCTGTTGTCCTTCAGTCCGTGAGCACAACCAAAGATAGGACGATCCATCACGGTGCGCGCCAGGGTGGCCGATGCTTCGCCCGGCGGCACGGCACGCAGGCCGAACGGTCGGCCGTAGCCAGCCTGCTGCAGCTCGCGCGCCAGCAAGGTCAAGCCAATCTGGGCGCTTTCGTTCATGTCAACCAGCGTGGCCTGCAGACGTCCAGTGCGGCCGGTCGCCACATAACCGGCCAGGCCAGCGCCAACCACCACCATGCCCATGGTCAGCGCGACCATCAGCTCCAGCAGCGTGAAACCGCGTTCGCTGTCGTGCGCGCGCGCCTGGCATCTCTCCACCCTGTCCACGAGATCGGCGGAAACTGGATCAAGCACGCGACAGCTCCTCATCACAGACCGATTCGCAGATGGACGCAGCGTATGCCCCCGTCCTCGCCGGTGCCCAGCCCCTCCGGGCATTCACCCGGTGGAGCCAGCATGGCATCGGATGCGTCCGATACGCCGGATGTCGAGCGGGCCGATTCCCGCCAGGCGACCCACAGGTCCATGAGCGCCCGCGCCGCGTCGCGCTGCGTGTACACGGCGCCCGCGGGCAAAAGACGCCGCACGGTCTGGCGCCATTGCGCGAGGTCGACGGCGGCAATTTGCGCCGCCGTACAACGGCTTGCAACGGTGGTGCAGGGTTCAGAAGGGTTGTCCACCGCCGTTTGCTGGCGCTGGAAATCCAGGGTGTAGTCGTAATCCCCGGCCCAGAAACCACCCCCCAACAGGGGCGCCACCCCTGCACCGCCTTCGCCCTCCACCGGCGCCTCGCTCATCTCGCCCAGGTTGGCGCGCATGCGCTCACCCAGGTCGGCCGCGAGCAGCACTGCGGTGGCACGGTAGTGGCTCATCTGGCTGTAGCGCAAGGCGGCGGCATGCGCGGCGACCAGGGCGTACAGCGCGAAGGACAGCAAGGCCACGGCCACCAGCACCTCCACCAGGGTCGCGCCGCATTGGCCCTGGCGCGGTTGGAGCGGCTGGTCACCGCTCGCCGGTGACTGCCTCGATGCGTGGACGGATGCGCGCTCGGACCTACAGCCGCAGTCACCTCGTCGTGACGCAGTGCGCGGAGGAAGGTGCTTCAGCTGCATTTCAAGATGCCCTGGGGACGCGCCCCCGCGCGGCCCTGGTTGGACACGCAGACAATGCGCACCCCCGCGCCGGCGACCGAGGACAGCGGCGTGAAGGTGAAGGTGCGGCCAGCCGCGCGGGCCCAGCCGGTGGCTTCGTAGATCACGGCGGCCCGCACGGCCGAGGTACTGAGGGAAGCCAGGTAGGGCGAGGCCGTCTGCACCCGCAGCACACGGTCAACCGCATCGACCACGCCGTCCCCATCGGCGTCGGCGAAGACGATCCAGCCGGCCGCCCAGTCCGGCGTGCTCAGGCAGTCCGTTCCGTCGCGCGAGCTGCAAACACTGACCCGGGCGGAACGCATCAAGGCCTCGGAGCGCGCGTAGCGCAAGTCCCCGACCAGGGCGTCCACGGCCGCCTGCACGCCGCGCTGGAGCAGGAAGCGCTGATAGTTCGGCGTTGCCAGCGTGGCCAGCACGGCGGCGATCGCCAGGACCAGCATCAGCTCCATCAGGGCAAAGCCCCTGACGCGACCACGGCGGAGGAGGCCGCGAGGAGGACAGGTCCGGCGATGGGTGGGCATGGCGGCAGACTAGCCGCCCTACCCTGTGCCCGTAAGCCGCTGCAGGGGGACAAACGCCGGATTCTGGCGATGCGCATCCGCGCGCCGCGCCACCTCCGTCGCGCGGGTGACGCCCTCCGACCGGCCTGCCGTCCACCCCGAAGGGTTCGGGTCGGCGTGCTCCGGCCCCGGCCTTAGACTCGGCACATGACCTTGCCCGCCCCCATGCAACGCGCGCTCGCCTTGGCCGAACAGGGCCTATTCCTCACCTCGCCCAACCCGCGCGTGGGCTGCGTCATCGTGACTGCCGATGGCCAGCTGCTCGGCGAGGGCCACACCCAGCGCGCGGGCGGACCGCATGCGGAGGTGATGGCGCTGCGCGACGCGCAGGCGCGCGGCCAGGACGTGCGCGGCGCCACCGCCTACGTCACGCTGGAGCCCTGCGCCCACCAAGGCCGCACCGGCCCCTGCTGTGAAGCGCTGGCGGCGGCCGGCATCGCCCGCGTCGTTGCCTCGCTCGAAGACCCGAACCCCCGGGTCGCGGGCCAGGGTTTCGCGCGCCTGCGGGCGGCCGGCGTGGTGGTGGAAATCGGCCCGGGCGCGGCCGCATCGCGCGAGCTCAACCTCGGTTTCTTCAGCCGCATGGTGCGCGGCCGGCCCTGGGTGCGCGTGAAGATCGCCGCCTCGCTGGATGGCCAGACGGCCTTGGCCAACGGCGTCAGCCAGTGGATCACCAGCCCCGAGGCCCGGGCCGACGGCCACGCTTGGCGCGCGCGCGCCTGCGCTCTCCTGACCGGCATGGGCACCGTGCGCGAGGACAACCCACGCCTGGACGTCCGCCTGATCGACACGCCCCGCCAGCCCCGCCTGGTGGTGGTCGACAGCCGGCTGGAGACGCCACCCGATGCCGCCCTGTTCGAACCCCGGCGCGACACGGCCCCAGGCCGCGAAGCCCAGCCGCTGCTGATCTACGGCGCCGTGGCCGACGCCGAGCGACAGGCGGCCCTGGAAGCGCGTGGCGCCACCATCGTCCACCTGCCCAATGAACAAGGCAAGGTGGACCTCGCCGCCTTGCTGCGCGATCTGGCCATGCAACGCGAAGTCAATGAGTTGCATGTGGAGGCCGGTCACCAACTCAACGGCTCCTTGCTGCGCGAGGGCTTGGTGGATGAACTGCTGGTCTACCTCGCACCCAAGCTGCTGGGCACAGGAAGGGGCATGGCCCGTATCGGGCCCTTGACCACGCTGGCCGACGCCGTCACGCTGGACTACCGGGAAACCGTCATGGTCGGTGCCGACCTGCGTGTACTGGCCCGTCTGCCGGGACGCGACCGGTTCTGAAAGTCCCCGTCCTCTTCACGGGCGCACTCCTGCCGCTACCATCACCCTCTCGTCCTACCCGCCCCCGTTTGCGCAAGGAACCCTTCATGACTTTTGTTGCCGATCCTTCCCGTTACGACGGCCGCATGACTTACCGCCGCGTGGGCCGCAGCGGCCTGGTGCTGCCCGCCGTTTCGCTGGGCCTGTGGCAAAACTTCGGCGGCGTCGATCGCTTCGAGACCGGGCGCGCCGTCCTGCGCCGGGCCTTCGACCGCGGCGTGACCCATTTCGATCTCGCGAACAACTATGGCCCGCCCGCCGGATCGGCGGAAGAGAACTTCGGTCGCTGGCTCGCCGCGGACTTCGCACCGCATCGCGATGAGCTGATCATCTCGACCAAGGCCGGCTGGGGCATGTGGCCCGGGCCTTACGGCGGCCCGACCGGCACACGCAAACACCTCATTGCCAGCTGCGATCAGAGTCTCAAGCGCATGGGGCTGGACTACGTGGACATCTTTTACTCGCACCGCGTGGACCCGGACACGCCACTGGACGAAACCATGCATGCGCTGGTGCAGTTGCACCGGCAGGGCAAGGCGCTGTACGTGGGCATTTCCTCGTACTCGCCCGAACTCACCCGCGAGGCCGCGAAGATCCTGGCCGCCGAGAAGGTCCCGCTCTTGATCCACCAGCCGAATTACTCGATGCTCAACCGCGCGATCGAGCGCGGCCTGCTCGACACGCTGGGGGAACTCGGCGTCGGCTGCATTGCCTTCTCGCCGCTGGCCCAGGGCCTGCTGACCAGCAAGTACCTCAACGGTGTCCCCGAGGACACGCGCGCCACTCGCGGCGGCTCGATGAAACAGGGCATGCTGAGCGAGGACAACCTGCGGCACATCCAGGCGCTCAACGGCATCGCCGCCCGGCGCGGACAGACCCTGGCGCAGATGGCGATCGCGTGGGCATTGCGCGACGCACGCGTCACCTCGGCGCTGATCGGCGTCCGCACCGTGGAGCAGTTGGACGACTCGCTGGACGCCGTGAAGAACCTGGCCTTCAGCCAAGAAGAACTGACCGCGATCGAGCCGCATGCGCGCGACGGCGGCGTGGATCTCTGGAAAGTGTCATCGAGCATCGGCACGCACTAAGGTTTAAACGACCCACCGGCCCAAGCGACGACTGACTGTCGATGACTTACTGTTTCGTCACCCCAATTCCATCCAGCGCCTGAATCGCCTCGGCAGCCAGCGTCAGGCCGACGCTGGCGATGTTCTGCTTCAGGTGCTTCACCGACGACGTTCCAGGAATCAGCAGGATGTTGGGCGAACGTTGCAACAGCCACGCCAGCGCCACCTGCATCGGCGTCGCCTCGTGCTGGGCCGCCACATCGTTCAGGATCGACGATTGCAGCGGCGAGAAACCACCCAGCGGGAAGAACGGCACATAGGCAATGCCAGCCTGCGCCAGGCTGTCCACCAGCGCGTCGTTCTCGCGATGTGCCAGGTTGTACATGTTCTGAACGCACACGATGTCCGTCAGACTCCTGGCCTGCGCTACCTGCGCGGGCGTGGCATTGCTCAGGCCGATATGGCGAATCAGGCCTTGGTCCCGCAGCATGACCAGCGGCGCCAGCAGTGGTTCGACGTCACCTTCGGCGGGACCCATCGGGTTGAACATCAGCCGCAGGTTGACCACGTCCATCACGTCCAGGCCGAGATTGCGCAGATTGTCGTGAACGGCAGACTGCAGCTCTTGGGGCGATGTGGCTGGGAGCCATCCGGCGTCCTCGCCGCGCTTCGCGCCCACTTTGGTGACGATGACCAAGTCATCGCGGTAGGGATGCAGGGCCTCACGAATGATCTGGTTGGTCACGTGGGGGCCATAAAAATCGCTGGTGTCCAGATGGTTGACACCGCTTTCGATGGCCGCGCGCAACACGGCCACCGCCGCGGCGCGGTCCTTGGGCGGGCCGAACACGTGAGGACCGGCCAGTTGCATGGCGCCGTATCCCATGCGATTGACCGCGAGGCTGCCGAGTTTGAAGGCGCCCGCGCGAGAGGCAGCTGTCATTGGGAAACTCCTGAATCTGTTGAAGCGAAGATGATGTTGTGCATCAAGATCCGCAATAATATGAATCATTATTCAGCTTGTAAATTCGCATATGAACGCCCGCCCCGAAACGTCCCTGAAGCCCCGGAAACAGCCGCGTCAAGCGCGTTCGCAAGCCACCGTGGACGCGATCTTCGACGCCACTATTCAGGTCTTGCTGGCCGATGGACTGCGGAAACTGACGACCATCCGGGTCGCGGAACGGGCCGGGGCGTCGGTCGGCACGCTGTATCAGTACTACCCGCACAAACAGGCGCTGCTGTATGCGGTGCTGGAGCGGCACCTGGGACGTATCGGAACCGCCTTGGAAGAAGCGGCAGCATCGGCGCACGGTGAACCGCTGGCGAAGATGGCGGCCGTCGTCGTGCGCGCCTTCGTGAAAGCGAAGACGGCCGATATGGAGGAAGGGCGCGCGCTGTATGCGGTTGCGGGAGAGCTGGATTGCCGGCCGTTGATCGCGCAGGCGCAACAGCGCGGTCGAAGTGCGCTGGCAGCCATGCTGGCGACGGCGACGGACGTCCGGTTCGATGACCTGCCCACGGTAACGTACATGTTCAGCGCGGCGATGACGGGAACGATGCACTCGGTGATGGAGGGCACTGCGCCGGCGAAATTGACGCGGACCTTGCCAGGGCAGTTGGAGTCCTTGTGTCTCGGGTATCTGGTACGTGCAGGCGCTCCGCCTCGCCGAACTTCGCGGTGAACGGTGTCACGCGGTTGGAATAGTTCCGCCGTCGATCACGATTTCGGTGCCGGTGATGGTCGCGGCACGCGGCGAGGCCAGGAAGGCGATCAGGTTCGCCACCTCGGCAGGGCGAGACGGTCGCCCCAGCGGAATGCCGCCCAGCGCCTTCATGATGATCTGCTTGCCGCCGTCATAGTCGGTGCCCGCCTGGTGCGCGAGTCGCTCGGCCAGGGCCACGGAGGCCTCGGTCTCGATCCAGCCCGGCGCGACACGCAGCACCCGCACGCCCTGGGGCGTGACCTCCTTGGACAGGCTCTTGCTGTAGGTCGAGAGCGCGGCCTTGGCCGCCGCGTAGGCCGTGGTCGATTCCGGCAAGGGCAGTTCACGCTGGATGGAGGTGACATGAATGATCACGCCCTTTTCCTCCGTGTCTTTGCGCGCCAGCATGCCGGGCAGCAGCATCCGGTCCAGACGCACTGCTGGCAGGAGATTGAGGTTGAGCTCGCGCTGCCACACGTCCTCCCCCAGCACCGCGTAACCGCCGCCGGGTGCGGACGATCCACCCAGCACATGGACGATCACGTCCACGCCGCCCAGCCGCTGCTGTACAGCCTCGGCCAGCGCCTGGCAACCGTCGAGTGTCGTGAGGTCGGCCGCGACGAAACGCTCGGGCGCCAAGTCCGCCGGTCGCTCACGTGCCGCGGTCAGCACCCGCGCGCCCTGCGCCAGGAAGAGCGCCACCACGGCGGCGCCCGCGCCCCTGGTGCCCGCAGTGACGAGAACGCGCCGGCCTTCAAGCTCGAGGTCCATACCGATCATCCGTGAATCTCCAGGGACTGGATCTTGTCGTCCCGCAAGTCGAACACATGGTTCAGCTTGAGGGGGCTGCCGGGGAAATTGCCGCTGACTTTGCCGGCCACGGTGACACGCGCGCCGTCTCGCGTCAGGCTCAGGGGCTCGACATGATGCTGGTACTTGCGCCGGGCCTCGCGCAGCCACCCTTGGATGGCCTTGGGCCCGTGGTGCGTCTGGCTCTCGTCGCGCACGACGGCATCGGCTGCGAAGCAATCGACGAGCCGCGCGTCATCGGCGCCATTGCTGATCTCGAAGTACAAGCCCAGCGGAGCGGGCAGCGTGGGTAGTGCGAAGGCAGAGAGGGTCATGGGTGGTTTCCGGAAAAAATTGCTGTTCAGAAATTTTCTGCATAGACTGCGCCACCCACAAGAACGCACGACAAAGTTAGCTCCCTACCGCCATGAAAGCTCCGCCCCACGCCAGCGGCACGGTCGCGCGCCAGGCCGCGCGCAAGGTTCATACGCCGATGAGCGCCGCCATCGACGCGGAGATCGCGCTGCAACTGCTCGAAGGGCGATGGAAGCTGCTCATCCTCTTCCACCTGTTCGACGGCAAGGTGCAACGTTATTCGGATCTGGAAAAACGCATCACCGGCATTTCACAGAAGATGCTGGCCCAGCAGTTGCGGCAACTGGAGGCCGACGGCCTCGTGACGCGCACCGTGCATGCCCAGGTGCCGCCCAAGGTGGAGTACCGGCTGAGCGACTGGGGCCAGGCGCTGTGCCCTGCCTTGGACGGGCTGCTGCACTGGCTGGAACGCAGGGACGAGCTTGACGCCGCATCGTCTCCTTCGCCTACCCCCGCGTCAGCCTCACCAGCCAGTGATGCCGCCCAGGCCTAGGCCTGACGCTGCACCTCACTCCACGTCGAGGAGCCCAGAGCTCAGCCCAACATGCCCAAGCCCCCCACACTGACCACGCCGCAGCGCAACACCCTGCTCAAGACACTCCAGACCCGTTTTGAGCGGCACATGAAACGCCACCCCGGCCTGGCCTGGGCCGACGTGCAGGAACGCCTGGACAACCAAGACGACAAACTCAAGGCACTCGCCGAGATGGAGCAGACCGGGGGCGAGCCGGACGTGGTGGGCCACGACAAGAAAACGGGCGAGTTCATCTTCTTCGACTGCGCCGCCGAAAGCCCCACGGGCCGACGCAGCGTCTGCTTTGACCGCGCCGGGCTCGAAGCCCGCAAAGGCAATGCCCCGCCCGCGGACACCGCCGTCGACATGGCGGCCGCGATGGGCATCGAGTTGCTGACGGAAGTGCAATATCGCGAGCTGCAGACGCTGGGTGAGTTCGACCTGAAAACCTCCAGCTGGGTGCAGACACCCGCCAGCATCCGTCAACTCGGAGGCGCCCTGTTCTGCGACCGTCGTTACGACACCGTCTTCACTTACCACAACGGCGCGCAGTCCTACTACGCGGCGCGAGGGTTCCGGGGGGCGCTCAAGGTCTGAGGGCCGTGGACAGGCCCCGGGCGCGGCCGGTGTCTGGCCCGTTCGACAGGGTTCCAGGCTGGCGCAGGCGGTTGACTTGACAAGCAACCTACCAACTAGTAGGATTTGGCCCAATCAATTGCGCACCGCCCACCCCATGTCCTCGGAACTGTCGCCCAAAGCCGCCGAAATCGTCGCGCAGACCCGCTCGCTGCTGGTCGCCGGGGGCTATAACAGCTTCAGCTACGCCGACCTGGCCCAGCGCGTGAACATCAGCAAGGCCAGCATCCACCACCATTTCCCCAGCAAGGCGACGTTGGTGCAGACCGTGGTCCGGCTCTATCGCCGGGACGCCCAGGCCGGCCTAGCCACGCTGGAAACGCAGTTCGACGATCCCTTGTCCGAACTTAATGCCTATGCGGACTACTGGGCCGGCTGCATTCGCGGCGGTGAACACTCCTTTTGCATTTGCGCCATGCTGGCGACCGAAATGCCCACCATCCCACCCGAAGTCGCCACCGAGGTTCAGGCGCATTTCCAAGACCTAAACACCTGGCTGGCCGGCGTACTCCAGCGCGGCGCGGAGCGCGGCCAATTCCATCTGCTCAACAGTCCAACTGTTTCCGCGCGCGCCTTCATGGCCGTGGTGCACGGCGCCATGCTGGTGGCCCGCGCTCTGGACGACCCGATGTCCTTCCCGACCATCGTGCAGCCGGCCATCCTCAAGCTCACCCAAGCCGCCTGATGCCAGGCCCCTCCCCGGCGGCTTTTGCCGCCTTTCTTTGACCCTCAATATCTACCTACTAGTAGATTAAAATCCTGACCGAGAACCACCATGCCGAACCCCCTATCCACCCTGGGCATCGCCCATACCCTGATCAGCCTCGCCCCCGTCGTCGCGGGCCTCTACGGCTTCGTCCGTTTCCGTCGCATTGACCCGTCCGCACCGTCCGGCCAGGTCTACCTGTGGGGTTTGACGCTGGCGGTGTTCACCTCCTTCGGTTTGTCCAGCAAAGGGGGCATCAACCCCGGCCATGTGCTGGGCGTGCTGGCACTGCTGGCAGCCTTCGGTGGCGCCTGGCTGGCGCCACGGCTGCGTTTCCTGGGTCGCCTGGCCCCGCATCTGCAGAACTTCGGACTCTCCTTCAGCTTCTTCCTGCTGATGGTGCCCGGCATCAACGAAACACTGAGCCGTCTGCCCGTGGCGCAGCCGGTGGCGACCGGCCCGGAGGACCCCGTGGTGCAGACCGCGCTGCTGGTCTGGCTGCTGGTCTTCGTCGTGGGCTTCGCGCTGCAGTGCCTCGCGTTCCGGGGCGCAAACCGCACTGAAAACCCGATGTCGGGCTCCACGGCCCGGCCCTGAAGAGGGCCAAACCACCAGGCGGCCGACCGAGGGGCCGCATTCTGCGAAAATAGCGCCCCTATGTTCACCGGCATCATCACCGGCGTGGGGCGCATCGTCGCCAGCCACGACCTCGGCAGTTCTTTACAGCACGGCAAGCGCCTGACTATCGCCTGCCCGCCCGACACCGCCCCTCCCGACTATCTGGACGACGTGGGCCTGGGCGACAGCATCGCGCTCAACGGCGCCTGCATGACGGTGACGACGCTGGACGCACCGCGCCGGCAGTTCACCATCGACATCTCCGCCGAATCCCTGGCCAAGACCACGGGCCTGGCCGAGGGCCAGACCGTCAACCTAGAAAAAGCCCTGCGCGCGGGCGACCGCCTGGGCGGGCACATCGTCTCGGGCCACGTGGACGGCGTGGGCACGGTCAGCCACTTCGCCCAGGTCGGCGAAAGCTGGGAACTGCGCATCCGCATTCCCCAGGAACTGGCCCGCTACCTGGCCTACAAGGGCTCCATCACGGTCAACGGCGTGAGCCTGACGGTGAACCAGGTCGTGGACCAGCCCGCCGCCTCCGGCGGCGGCTGCGAAATCAGCATCAACCTCATCCCGCACACCGTGCAAAACACTTCCCTGGGCCTGCTCAAGGCCGGCTCGGGCGTGAACCTGGAAATCGACACCGTCGCCCGCTACGTCGAGCGCATGTTGAAAGCAAACTCATGAACACCAAGCCATCGCCCGTTCCCATCTCGCCCGTCGAGGACATCGTGGCCGAGATGCGCGCTGGCCGCATGGTCATCCTCGTCGACGAGGAAGACCGCGAGAACGAGGGCGACATCGTCATCGCCGCCGACCACATCACGGCCGAGGCCATCAACTTCATGGCCAGGCACGCACGGGGCTTGATCTGCCTGACGCTGACACGCGAGCGCTGCGAGCACCTGCGCCTGCCGCCCATGGCCGCCAGGAACGGCGCCCAGCACGGCACGGCCTTCACCGTCAGCATCGAGGCGGCCACGGGCGTGAGCACCGGCATTTCGGCCGCTGACCGCGCGCGCACCGTCCAGGTCGCGGTGGCCCGCGACGCCAAGCCCGACGACCTGGTGCAACCCGGCCACATCTTCCCGCTGCAGGCGGTGGATGGCGGCGTGCTGATGCGCGCCGGCCATACCGAGGCCGGTTGCGATCTGGCCGCCATGGCGGGCTGCTCGCCCGCCTCCGTGATCTGCGAGGTGATGAAGGACGATGGCACCATGGCCCGCCTGCCCGACCTGCAGTTGTTCGCGGCCGAGCACGGCCTGAAGATCGGCACCATCGCTGACCTGATCGAGTACCGCAGCCGCACCGAGTCGCTGATCGAGAAAGTCGCCAGTCGCCCGCTCACGACCGCCTACGGCGAATTCACCGCCCACGCCTACCGCGACAAACCCAGCAAGAGCCTGCACCTGGCGCTCACCCTGGGCCTGGACGACCCCGGCCGGGCGGAGCAAGAGCCCGTGCTGACCCGCGTGCACGAACCGCTGTCGCTGCTGGACGCGCTGGAAGTGGGCCGCGCCCGCCATTCCTGGAGCCTGGACGCCAGCCTGGCGCGCGTCGCGCGCGAAGGCCGCGGCATCGTGGTGCTGCTCAACTGTGGCGAGGATGCCGGTCAGTTGCTGGCCCAGTTCAATGGCAGCGCCGTCGCGCCACGCACCACGGTGGACCTGCGCACCTACGGCATCGGTGCGCAGATCCTGCGCGACCACCGCGTCCAGCGCATGCGGCTGCTGGGCCAGTCCCGTCGCCTGCCCAGCGTGGTCGGTTATGGGCTGGAGATCGTCGAGCACATCTCGCCCTGAGTCCTCGCGGCCCACCTCACCGCCCCACCCATTCCCCCATTCGAAGGAAATCTCCCCATGTTCAGCGCCAACCAAGGACAACTGCAAGCCAGCGATGCGCGGCTCGACGGCAGCGACCTCGCCATCGGCATCGTGCAAGCACGCTTCAACCAGGACGTGACCGACGCCCTGGCCGCCGCCTGCCGCGCCGAACTGCTCGCGCTGGGTGTGCAGGAACGCAACATCGACCATTTCCAGGTGCCCGGCGCGCTGGAAGTGCCCAGCGCCCTGCAGGGATTGGCCGAGAAGACACATTACGACGCACTGATCGCCCTGGGCTGCATCATCCGCGGCGAGACCTACCACTTCGAACTGGTGGCCAATGAATCCGGCGCGGGTGTCTCCCGCATCGCGCTGGACTACCAGACCCCGATCGCCAATGCCATCCTCACGGTCGAGAACATGGCCCAGGCCGTCGCCCGCCAAAGCGAAAAAGGCCGCGACGCGGCCCGCACCGCCGTGGAAATGGCCAACCTGCTGAACAACATCTGATGAACGAACCCGACGCCAAGCCCGCCCCCACGACCGGCACCGAAGCCGACGCCCCGACGCACACGGAGGCCACGGAAAGCCGGGCCCCGGGCAAGGCTGCGCACAAGCCGGGCCGGGCCCTGTCCGGCCGTAGCCGTTCGCGCGAGTTCGCCCTGCAGGCGCTCTACCAGCACTTGGTGGGCCGCAACGCCACCGCCGACATCGACGCCTTCACGCGCGACCTGACCGGCTTCCACAAGGCCGATGCCGCCCATTACGACGCCCTGCTGCACGGCTGCGTGACCGAAGCCGAGGCACTGGACCAGCTCATCCTTCCCCTGCTGGACCGCAAGCTGGCCGAGATATCGCCTATCGAGCGCGCCATCATGTGGATGGGCGCCTACGAATTCCAGCATTGCGTGGATGTGCCCTGGCGCGTGGTTTTGAACGAATACATCGAGCTGACCAAGTCCTTCGGCGGCACGGACGGTCACAAGTACGTCAACGCCGTGCTCAATGGCCTGGCGCCCACGCTGCGCGCGGCCGAGGTCGCGGCGGACAAGGCCTCGGGCAAGGCCCGTTGAGCACCGCTGCCGCAAAGCCCCGCTGAACCGCCCCGCATGAGAATCGCCGAACGCGCCCGCAAGATCGCGCCCTTTTACGTGATGGAGGTGGCCAAGGCCGCTGCGGCCCTGGCCCGCACCGCCGCGGCGGGGCGCGAGCCCATGATCTACCTCAACATCGGTGAGCCGGACTACACCGCGCCGCCGCGGGTGCGCGAGGCCGCCGAACGCGCCATCCGCGATGGCCGCAGCCAGTACACCGACGCCACCGGCCTGCCCGCGCTGCGCGAGCGCATCAGCGACTGGTACGCGCAACGCTTCGGCTTGGCCATCGCGCCAGGGCGCATCGTGGTCACGGCGGGGGCCTCGGCCGCGCTGCAGCTGGCCTGCCTGGCCCTGATCGAGGCGGGTGACGAAATCCTGATGCCCGACCCGAGCTACCCCTGCAATCGACAGTTCGTGCAGGCTGCCGACGGCGTGGCCACGCTCATCCCCAGCGGCCCGGCAGAGCGCTTCCAGCTCAGCGCCGAGCAGGTGCGCGCACATTGGAACGACGGCTCGCGCGGCGGGGCACACAAGACGCGCGGTGTGTTGCTGGCCTCCCCCTCCAACCCCACGGGCACCTCCATCGACCCGGCGGAACTGCGCCGCATCGCCGAGGTCGTGCGGGAGCATGACGGCATCACGCTGCTGGACGAGATCTACCTGGGCCTGAGCCACGACGAACGCTACGGCCAGAGCGCGCTGGCCCTGCGGGGTTCGGACGGCAGTGACCTGGGCGAGAACATCATTTCCATCAACAGCTTCAGCAAATACTTCAACATGACAGGCTGGCGACTGGGCTGGCTGGTGGTGCCGCAGGTGCTGGTGCCCGTGGTGGAACGGCTGGCGCAGAACCTCTACATCTGCCCCAGCACCATCGCCCAGCACGCGGCCCTGGCCTGCTTCGAGCCGGAGAGCCTGGCCGAGTACGAGCGCCGCCGCGCCGAGTTCAAGGCTCGGCGCGACTATTTCATCCCCGAACTCAACGCGCTGGGCTTGACCGTACCGGTGATGCCCGACAGCGCTTTCTACGCCTGGGCGGATTGCACCCAAGCCTGCCGCAAGCTGGGTGTCAAGGACAGCTGGGACCTGAGTTTCGCCCTGATGGAGCGCGCCCACCTGGCCGTGGCGCCGGGGCGCGACTTCGGCCAGGCCGACACCGGCCGCTACATCCGCTTCTCCACCGCCAATGCCCTGCCCCAATTGCAGGAGGCCGTGGCGCGCCTGCGCCAGTTGCTGGGATGAGCGAACCCACGCCCCAAGCCCGCTTCAGCTGGCCCGTGCGCGTGTACTGGGAAGACACCGACGCGGGCGGCATCGTCTTCTACGCCAACTACCTGAAATTCTTCGAGCGCGCGCGCACTGAATGGCTGCGCTCGCTGGGCATCGACCAAGGCGCGCTGCGGCAACAGACTGGTGGCATGTTCGTCGTGAGCGCGGCCGACATCCGCTACCACCGCCCCGCGCGGCTGGACGATGTCCTTGCGGTCAGTGCCGAGTTGGTGGAAAGCAGCCGCGCATCCCTCACAATTGCGCAGACCGCGACGTTGGGAGCGCAATTGCTCTGCCAAGGGAACGTGCACATCGCCTGGGTCGACGCGAACACGCTGCGCCCGTCGCGTCTGCCCGTTGCCGTGCTGCAGGCCCTGCCCGAGCCGCCGCGAGGAAACACACCGTAGGAAGCCCCTGAAACCATGAGCCAAGACTTCTCCATCATCCAACTCGTGCTGCACGCCAGCTGGGTCGTGCAAGCCGTCATGTTGATCCTGCTGTGCGGCTCCATCGCCAGCTGGGCCGCCATCTTCAGCAAGTACTTCGGCCTGAAGAAGGTGCGTGCCAGCAACGAGAAGTTCGAGCAGGACTTCTGGTCCGGCGCCAACCTCAACACCCTGTATGCCCAGGCCGCGCAGAAAAGCGACAGCGGCCCCATGGAGCGCATCTTCGTCGCCGGCCTGCGCGAGTACCAGAAACTGCGCGAGCGCCGCGTGACCGACACCTCCGCCCTGCTCGATGGCGCGCGCCGGGCCATGCGCGCCGGCATGCAGCGCGAGATGGACTCGGTCGAAAGCAATCTGTCTTTCCTCGCCACGGTGGGTTCGGTCTCGCCCTACATCGGCTTGTTCGGCACGGTCTGGGGCATCATGCACGCCTTCACCGGCCTGGCCTCCATGCAACAGGTGACGCTGGCCACCGTGGCGCCCGGCATCGCCGAAGCCCTGGTGGCCACGGCCATCGGCCTGTTCGCCGCCATCCCCGCCGTGATCGCCTACAACCGCTTCGCGCGCGACATCGATCGCGTGGCCAACGCGGTGGAAACCTTCATCGAAGAGTTCTCCAACATCCTGCAGCGCAACATCAGCGGCCAGCAGACCACGGCGCAGCCGCGCTGACCCGCAGGAAGGACATCGACCATGCCTGGCGTAGCCCACCGCGGACGCGGACGACGCACCATCAATGAAATCAACATGGTGCCCTTCATCGACGTGATGCTGGTGCTGCTCATCATCTTCATGGTGACGGCTCCCCTCATCACACCCAGCGTGGTTGCGCTGCCCAGCGTGAGCAAGGCCTCGCCTTCGCCCACCCAGGTCATCGAGGTCATCGTCAACAAGGACGAATCCCTGCGCCTGCGCATCCGCGACGACACCCGCACCGTGCGGCTGGACGAACTGGCCGCGAATGTGCTGAACGCGCAGCGCGCGGCTCCCGAGGATGCCGGCGCGACCGGCGGTGGCAGCGCCGTCGTCATCAGCGCCGACAAGAGCGTGAAATACGAGGCCGTGGTCAAGGTCATGGACGTCTTGCAGCGCGCCGGCGTGCAACGCGTGGGACTGTCGGTGCAGACCGCCCGCTGAGATGCCGCCCCACCCGTCACGACCCTTCAGTTCGATATCCCTACGTACCCCCGATCCCGCGTGAACGCTCCCTCCGCCTTCCAAGCCAGCGCCCTGCCCCCACCGCCCGCCCGGGGGACGGGGGCCCGCGTCGTGATGGCATCGACAAACGCGCCCTGGGCCTGGCCCTGCTGGTGCATGTGCTGTTGATTGCCGCCCTGACCTGGGGCGTGGGCTGGAAGCGTGACACTTCGTTGGCCGTCGAAGCCGAACTCTGGGCCGCCGTGCCGCAGGAAATGGCGCCCCAGGCCCAGCCCGCGCCGCCGGAACCGGCCCCGCCCACACCCCCTGCCCCTGAGCCAGAGCCGACACCCGAACCCGCAGAGCCGCCGCCCCCGCCCCCACCGAGCGCGCAGGCCCAGGCGCAACGCGAAGCCGAAATCAACCTTGAGCGCGAACGTGAGGAGCAGGCGCGCAAGGCCGAGACCGAACGCAAGGCGCGTCTGGAACGCGAGCAGAAAGAGCGCGAACAGAAGGAACGCGAGCGCAAGCTGGCCGAGGAAAAGCGCCGCAAAGCCGACGCCGAACGCCGCGAACGCGAGGACGCCGAGCAGCGCGCTCAAATGCGCCAGGAAAACATCCGCCGCATGGCGGGCTTGGCCGAGGCCACGCCCCAGCCCAATGCCGCGGGCCAGGCCACCCGCACGGCGGGGCCATCGGCCACTTACGCCGGCCGCATCCGCGCGCGCATCAAACCCAACATCGTCTTCCCCGACAACCTGAGCAACACCAACATCAGCGCGGAAGTGAGAGTCAGCACCTCGCCCGATGGCGCCATCACCAGTCGCACGCTCACCAAGAGCAGCGGCAATCGGCTCTGGGACGAGGCTGTGCTGCGCGCCATCGACAAGACGGCCATCCTGCCCAAGGACACCGACGGCAAGGTGCCACCGGAACTGATCATCAGTTTCACGCCCAAGGACTGAGTGTTGTTCTGAGTACGCTGCTCAAGCGTATTGCCACCAGACCTCGTCCTACCCTGATGCTGCGGGCTCCATCACCCGCTCTGGCCAATACTTGCAGGGCCGATTGAAAAACTCTATCCTGAGCAAGAAGCAACTATCAGGATTTATTCTGATTTGCCCTGTGTGGCATACGCTGCATTCTTGCGGCGCGTCGTCCTTTCCGCTGGCCGGACATTCAGTCCACCCCATCTGTTAACGGATCTTGCCCATCACCATCATGTCCTCCAGCACCATGCCACGCGCAGCAGCCAACGCTCAGGCCTTATTGGGCGACCGCATCATCCTGGGGATCATCGCCGTGGCGGCAGTGGCCGCCATTGCGATCGGCCACGGTTTCGTGGACTCCGGCCTGGCCTGGGGCGTGTCCCTGACCTTGCTGGCACCGGCGCTGATGGTCTATGCCTCGGCCAAAGCCACGATGCTGTCCCGGATGGTGTTGACCGCGATTCTGTGTTGCTTCGTGATGCTGCACATCCAACTGGCGCGCGGCACGCTGGAGCTGCATTTCGGGGTCTTCGTCACGCTCGCACTGTTGCTCGTGTACCTGGACTGGAAACCCGTTGTGCTCGCGGCAGCACTCTTTGCCACTCACCACGTTCTGTTCGACCGCCTGCAGGCTGCGGGCTTGGGTTTTTACTGCCTGGGTGCGCCCAATTTCTCCACCATCGTGGTTCATGCCGTGTACGTGGTCCTGCAGACAGTGGTCGAAGTGCTCCTGGTCACCCAAACCCGGCAGATTGCCCGTGCGGGCGAAGAGATGCGCGATCTGGTGACGGTCGTCGATACACCGGATGGAATCGCCTTGGATCTCGCGCAGACCGTGACCGTGCGAACGCCCTTAGCCAGCGTGCTCCAAAACGTGCTGGGCCGCATGTACGCCGCCATGCAAGCCGTGCAACGCGCTGCGGCCGGCATGGAACAAGCCAGCCGGGACCTCGCTCACAGCACCTCGAACCTCGCATCTCGAAGCGAGAGTCAGGCCAGCACACTGGAAGAGACCGCGGCCTCCATGGAGGAGCTGAGCGGTGCCGTGCAGCAGAACGCGACCAACGCCCATCAAGCCAACCAACTCGCACAAGGAACGTCCTCAATCGCGACACAAGGTGGCAGCGTGGTCACCCAGGCCGTGGACACGATGCAAGGCATCAGTGGCAGCTCCAAGAAGATCGCCGACATCATCGCCGTGATCGATGGCATCGCCTTTCAGACCAATATCCTGGCCTTGAACGCCGCCGTGGAAGCCGCCCGTGCTGGCGAACAAGGTCGTGGCTTCGCCGTTGTGGCGAGCGAGGTGCGTGCCTTGGCTGGTCGCAGCGCGGAGGCCGCCAAGGAGATCAAGGCACTGATCACGGACAGCGTTCAACGTGTCGAACAAGGCACGGTGCAGGTGGACCGCACCGGCGCCACCATGAACGAAATGGTCGAGGCCATTCGCCGCGTGACGAGCATCATCGGCGAAATCAGCGTGGCCAGCGCCGAGCAAAACACCGGCGTCGCGCAAATCGGGGAAGCCATTTCGAATATGGAACAGACCACGCAGCAAAACGCCGCACTCGCCGACGAGATGAGAGGCATGGTGCACACGCTCCAGCAGCAAGCACTAGAACTGGTGCAAGCCATCAGCGTGTTTCAATCCTCCAGATCTTCCATGGCCCTCGCCAAGGCACCAACGAATATGCTGGCATCGCAGACCACCGCCAGGGCCAGTTCAAACCCGGGAACCATGCAACTGCGGTAAATGCCGCGCGAGTAGCTCCGCGCAACGCCCACACTCAAGTGCGCGATATCCAGGCAGTGAAAGCCCGGTTCACCGCCTCCGGCTGCTCCATGGTGGTCATGTGCCCGCTGTGCTCGACGATGACCAGTTGCGCGCCCTTGATCGCGGCGGCCATGGCCTCGTGCTGGGCCGGGCCGCTCCAGGCGTCCTCGCGGCCTGTCAGCACCAGCGTGGGACATTGAATCTTCGCGAGCAGGGGCGTGGCGTCCAAGCGGTTCAGGAGCGCGTTGATTTGCGCGGCGTATTGCGTCGCGCTGCCCCGGTCGAACATGTCCAGCACCTCGTTGAACAGCGGCGACCCGATGCGGTCCGGGTGCACCATGCCCTTGGCCCATTCCTGCGCCATGGCGCGCATGCCCTGCTCGCGCGCGATCTTCAGCAGGGCCATGCGACCCGCCTTCTCTTTCTCGCCCGCTTCGCCCGCCGCCAGCGGGTGCGTGCCCGTGTCCAGCAAGGCCAGGTGGGTCACGCGCCGCGGGGCCAGGCGCATCACCTCCAGCGCCACGCGCCCACCCATGGAATGACCTGCCAAGGCGAAACGCTCCGTCGGAGCCTCGGCCAGGGCCTGCTCGGCCATGGCGGTCAGCGAATCACGCAGGCCCCAGGCGGGCACCACGCAGTTCGCCTGGTTCTTGAGCGCGGCCACTTGCGGAGCCCAGACAGCCGCGTCGCAATTCAGGCCGGGCAGGAGCATCAGGGTGGGCAGGGATGGGGTCGTCATGCGTGTCTCTCGTCAGGATGTTCTGGATGCAGGCCGATGATTCAGCATGCTGAGTGAAGTTTAGCCGGACGGCTGGCGGGTTCCTGTTCGCCACGGCGCCACGGCCTCAGGACCCGGTGGCTTCCAGGCTGGGCCGCCTGACCCGACTGGCTCTACTGGTACCGCGCCGCCGTGATGAACTGCGAGAAAGTCTCGCACCAGACGATGACGGCCTTGAACTGGCCGACGTTCACCGTCTCGGGCACGGGCACCACGAAATTCTCGAAGGTGCGCACGTCGCCCACGCGCTGCATCTGGGGCTTGAGCCGCAGGAAATCCGCCTCGGTCTCGACGAACTCGGGTGAGAGGTAGAGCTTGTAATCCGGCCCAGGCGCCAGGCGACCCAGCAGCACGATGCGCTCGCGCCCCACCGACACCTCCCCTTCCCCCCAGTGCAGCATGTCGCTGTCCTTCAGGTCGCGACGAAACTTGCCCTGGAACACCGCGGGGTGCGCGGCCATCGCGGCCTGCTCGTTGGTCGGTGCCGTGGGCGCCACGAGGATGGGCAGCACATAGATGCCCAAGGCAAAGCCGAACACGAGCACCAGTCCATGCGAGACCAGGAGCAGCAGGAACTTCTTCACGCCGCGCCCCGCACCGCCGCCTCGATGGCGGCCACGTCGATCTTCTTCATCGTCATCATGGCCTGGAAGGCTCGCGATGCAGCGGCCCGGTCCGCGCTGGTGTAGGCCCGGGTCAGCACGACGGGCGTGATCTGCCAGGAAATGCCCCAGCGGTCCTTGCACCAACCGCACGCACTCTCCTGCCCGCCGTTGCCCACGATCGCGTTCCAGTACCGGTCCGTCTCGGCCTGGTCCTCCGTGGCCACCTGGAAGGAAAACGCCTCGCTGGGCTGGAACGCCGGCCCGCCGTTCAGGCCCAGGCAAGGAATGCCCAGCACCGTGAACTCCACCGTCAGCACGTCACCCTGCTGGCCCGAGGGAAAGTCCCCCGGCGCGCGGTGCACCGCGCCGACCGATGAATTGGGGAAGGTCTGGGCGTAGAAACGCGCAGCCGCCTCGGCATCGCGTTCGTACCAGAGGCAGATGGTGTTTTTGGGGATGTGCGACATGGTGCTCCTCTTCTGTGATGAAAGTCAGGACACTCAGTACCAAGGCATCCCTTTGGACAACGGGAGGCCCTGTTCTTTTCTATTCACTCGGTCCGAGACTTGGCACTGGGTAGGGCTGGATACCAAAAACAAGCTCCGATGGATTGGCATTGTCCAGTTCATAACGCAATGGCGTCACTTCCTTCATCTTGATCCAATGCAATCCCGCCTTGTCAATGGAAACGTGAACTTTTCCTTCTACGTTCCCTGCACGCAAAGTGCCGGAGATGAGGCCGGGTCGATCCACATACAAAAGCGCCAAGAAATCCCGGCTTTGCTTGTCCAGAAAACTCCCAGATCCGATGGACTGATTGGTAAGAGGTTTTGCCGGGAAAGTACCCAGCCGAGCAAACCGCATATCCCTGGGGGCGACCACCAGATCTGCATTTGATGCATCTGCCGTGACCGTGGATGCGTAGCGCGAACCTATCTGAAGCAATCTCCCCATATCCAGTGACACGACGGAACCCACTTCTACCTGCTCTAGAAGATTTTCTTCCTTGCCTGGAGGCCCCCAAATTGCCCCCTCGATGACTACAACTCTAAAGGTCAAAAGATCGGAGTAGCTCGGCACAGGATTTCGCGCTTCGTCGATCTCTTCGACCACGACTTTGATATCCGAAGTCTTTTGAACGCAGCTCGCGCTGCTCATCACCACGAAGACCGAAGCAAAAACAATATGTAGAAGCTTAGCCATCAAAAAATTCACTTTCAAGTTGCAAAGACAGGTTCTGTTTTCGACTCGTTGCGGACAGTCATGGGCTAGGTAAGCTGACTGTCAACAAGTGAATTCAGCGACGCGGCAAGGCGTCTGCTGGGATGACCTGTGATTCAGAACTACTGCTACCACGTGAGTCTCTCCCCGGTCTTCTTTGACCACTCCTGAAGATCTCGCAGTATCTGAGAGCGTCGCTTCAGTGGCTCCTCACATTGGAGCTGAGCATCCAGATCCCTGATGAAGACCAGGATTCCCGTCTGATAGTCACCGGTGTGCTCGTAAGAAATGCTGTAGCGCTCACCGCCGAATGCATAGTGCAAAACTCCACGAATGCTTCCGTGAGACTCAAGCCTGATCGATGGCTGCTGCATAACCTAATATAAACCGCTAGACACTTCCGACCCATAGCCGTCAATCGTTGTTAGCAGCAGCAGCCATTCGTCAACGAGTATCAGAGGAGAGGTATCTACGGAACTTTGGGTGATTTAATTTTTTTCGCCATCTGATGATGGAGAGGTGCACTCATGAGGCCGCAGCACCATAGGGGCAAACGAATAACAACTAAAACAAAGTAAATCTTCAACCAGACCGAGACTTATCACTGGTTCGGTCGGCACACCAAAAGCAAGCTCCGATGGATTGGCATTTTCAAACTCATAAAGTGTAGGCGTTACGTTCTTTATCTTGATCCAATGCAATCCCGCCCTATCAATAGAAACATGAATATTTACTTTTGTGCTATCTGCACAAAGATTTCCTGAGATAAGGCCAGGTCGATCAGCATATAGAAGCACCAAATAATCCCTGCTCTTCTTGTCCATAAAACTACCAGAGCCAAGTGCATCATCCGTATAGGGTCTTACCGCCAAAGTACCCAAACGGACAAAGCGCATATCCTGAGGCTGAACCATCAGCGCCGAATTCTTTTCCGCCGTGGATGCATTGCTCGCACCCATTTGCAGCAGCCGTCTCATATCCAATGGGACAGCAGAGCCCATTTCTGCCCGCTCTACAAGATATTCTTCCCTGCCCGGAGGCCCAAAAATTGAACCAGGGATGACCGCAACTCGAATTGTTACGAAATCTATGAAGCCTGGAACAGATCTTTGAAAATAATCGATCTCTTCGATCGTGACTTTATCAATGTTGGCGTTCTGTTGAAAACAACTCGTACAGCTCACCATTGCGAGGACAGAAATACAAAAATCTCGCAAAATTCTGGTCATCAGAAGACTCCCCTTCAATTTTCAACTACAAGTTTGCTCTCGACCCAAAGCAGCAGGTCACCCAAGTTGAAATCGGACGATCAACGCCGGAAGATAGTCCAACTTGACAGGCTCAGCAGGAAGATTACCCGTCAGACTTTGTAATGCCAGCCTGAACTTGAGATGAATTAAGTTCGATGTTCCCCATCTGCCTTTGTGACGAGATTGATCGAACATCATGGCCAACCGGCTGCCGGATATACGACCGCAGGCGCCTTACCCTATGGCCCCCAATCGGTCAGTCTTTTGCCGTTGATGGGGAGTCCATATATACGGGGTTAGGCTGATGTGTCATAACTGCGCACAAAACGTGAGGCGAACCATATCTGAAACCCGCCAAGCAATGAAGAAGATTGCGCCAGCAATTAGTAAGCGAAATTGCAAATCGCCAAATAGCTTTGCCCTACTTGTATTGTGTGAGAGCGCTTTGTTAACTCCACGTAGTGCTGTGGCAAGCTCATCGGGGTTTTGCGGTTGCTGTGCGTGACTCCCGTTGTGAAGCTCAAGCAGACTGAAGTTCGCTGAAAGCGACGCTTGAACCCAATACAAATTTCGGCAACCTGAAAAAAAACTTCCAGCCCACAGGACTGTAGCAATTGCGACAGGCAGCAACCACCAAGACAACAACATACCTTCCGTTTTTTGGATGGCGAAGGCAATAGCAGCTCCTGCCGCAGCCAAAAGAAAGTATGTGTACTTGTCTTGGCCGGTCTGATGCACCCTGCGGATATCGTTGATTGATTCGTTCAGTGACATTGAGGATTGCCTAACTTAATTTAGAAGGCGCGTTCATAGATCGTCGGCATCTACCGTCAGCGCCCATTCCTTCATATCGGGGACGATTTGAGCCGCGACGAACTCAAAGACATCCTCGAACCTCCTATGCACAATGTCCCAGTCACGCGGCGACGGGCGAGAGGTGTCGCCGAACACAGGATGGAAGTAGATCACCTCACCACTGATTGATCCGTTAACCACTTCCAAGCCGGCAAAGTCGTCGCAGTCCTGACGTCGAGCAAAAACGAACACTTCCCTATAGCCGATGTCTTCGCGACGAAATGCACTTGCCGCGAATTCCATCTCAGGCGGCTCTCGGATGAAGTGCCAGGGGACGAAACTGCCCGGCCCCTGCGCAAGAAACCAGCGCAAGGCGTTCGGCCAACAAGGGTTGATCTTTGAACGGACCATCAGGTATGAAGTCGTCTAACGTTGGAGGTAAGGGGTGAGGGGACGGCTTGTCGGCGGAGCGACCCTCTTGAAGTTGCCTGGGCACATTCTAGGAAACTGCATAGCGAAGTGAATCCCCAAAAGAGTAATTGAACGACAGGTTTCGGGCAATTTATTCAACTTCCGCTCCTGGCCGACACCAGCCCCACGATTCATATCCCAGCAACGCCACGGTAGCACTCGGCCACCGTGCAGGAACCATGCATGTGGCGACACAAATCTAGAATCGGATCAATCGCCTACCCTGGCGAAAAGAAAGGAAGCCTCACATGCATGAACGAACGGTCATCATCGCAGGCGTCACCGGCCTGGTGGGCCGGGAACTGCTCGCCGTCCTGCTGGCCGACACTAGCGTCGTTGCAGTCCACAGCCTCGGCCGCAGGGCACCCGCGCTCCAGCACCCCAAGCTGACCGCCAATGTGCTTGACTTCACCACACTGCCCACCCTGCCGCACGCCGACGAGGTGTACCTCGCGCTGGGCACGACGATCAAGGACGCAGGCAGTCAGGCGGCGTTCCGCGCGGTGGACTTCGATGCCAATCTGGCGGTGGCCAAGGCTGCGCTGGCCGCTGGCGCGACACGCGTGGGCTTGGTGAGCGCGATGGGCGCGGATGCGAATTCCCGGATCTTCTACAGCCGGGTGAAGGGCGAGCTGGAAGAGGCGCTGGCGCAGATGCCGTTCCAGGGCTTGGTGATCGCGCGGCCTTCGATGCTGCTGGGCAATCGGCAGGCGCTGGGGCAGCGCGTGCGGTCGGGCGAGGTGTGGGCCACGCGGCTGCAAAGGGTTGTGGGCTGGATGATTCCGGCGAACTACCAGCCCATCGAAGCTGCTACCGTGGCCCAGGCTTTGTTGCGGACCGTGCCGTCCGCTCAGGGGCGGACGGTCTTGCTGTCGGGTTCACTGAAGGCCTAGACAGCGGCTCGATGACGAGCACTCTATAGGGCGCAATCCAGCCTAAAGCGCCCGGTGTTCAGAACACCTCCGTATCCACTTCCCGGTTGCTCTGCTCGTTGTAGCGGCTGCCCATCACGGTCTTCTGGTTGATCAGGTCTTCCAGCCGGGCGATGAGGTCGGTACTCAGCTTGACCTGGGCGGCGCCCAGGTTCTCCAGCGTGTGTTCCAGGCTCGTGGTGCCGAAGAGCGGGATGATGTGCTCTGATTTCTGTAGCAACCAGGCGAGCGCCAGTTGCGCGGGCGTGCAGCCGGCTTCACGCGCGAGGGCCTGGTAGGCGGGCAGCAGCTTCTCGTTGGCGGCGTAGTGCTCGGCCGTGAAGCGCGGCATGCTGCGGCGGATGTCCTTGGCGTCGAAGGCGGCGACTTCCGCGCCGCCAATCTTGCCGCTCAAGAAGCCCCGGCCCAGCGGGCTGAAGGCGACGAAGGCCACGCCCAGTTCACGGCAGGCGTCGAGCACGGCGATTTCGGGGTTGCGCGTCCACAGCGAGTACTCGGTCTGCAGCGCGGCGATGGGGTGCACGGCATGGGCCTTGCGCAGCGTGGTCGCGGACACTTCCGACAGGCCCAGGGTGCGCACATGGCCGCGCTCGACCAGGCGGGACATCTCGCCCACGCTGTCTTCGATGGGCACGCTCTTGTCCCAGCGGTGCAGGTAGTAGAGGTCGATCACGTCCAGGCCCAGGCGGCGCAGGCTGTCCTCGCAATTGCGGCGCAGCGCCTCGGGGCGGCCGTCGATCACACGACGCGTCACGCCATCCTCGCCCGTCACACCCGCCATGCCGCCCTTGCTGGCCAGCACGAATTCATGGCGGCGCGACTTCAGCGCACGACCCACCAGGCGCTCGCTCTCGCCGAAGCCGTAGAGTGCCGCCGTATCGAAGTGGGTGATGCCCGCGTCCATGGCCTGCTGCAGCAAGCGCACGGCTGCCTCGGGCGTGGGCGAGGCACCGTAGGCGTGGCAGATGTTCATGCAGCCGAAGGCGAGCGCGGAGACCTGGAAGGGGCCGAGTGGGCGTTGCGGGAGGGATGTGGGATGGCTCATGGTCTGCTCCTTCGATTCAAACAGTGTCTTTCAACGGGCGCGCCGGCTCGCACGACCTAAACTACGCGGCCGCGCGGCGTTGCAAAACCCCAATCGGCGGCGCCCAGCGCGCGCCCGGGGGCTTCTTGGAGGTGACGAGGGTGATGTCGGCCGGCTCGAACACTTCCACGTTGTGCGTGATGGGCGTGGTCAGCACGTACTGCGCGCGGGTGGACTTGAGGAAGTGGCCGACCAGCTGGATGTTGCGCACGTCGAGGTGGGCGAAGGGTTCGTCGATGAAGACGAAGCCGCCCGCGCTGTTTTCCTCGTCCTTGAGCAGGCCCACCAGCAGGATGAGCGACTTGATGACCTGCTGCCCGCCCGAGGCCTCGCCGTCGTTCAGGCCGATCTGGCCCTTGCCGTCGAAGTTGAAGCTCACCTTCAGCTCGGCCTGGCGCAGAACCATGTCGTCATTGTCCAGGTGCGGCAGGTCGGCGTTGACTTCCACACCCGCGAGCTGGCCCAGGTCCACGATGTTCTTGCGGTAACGGCGCACTGTCGCGCGCAACACGTCGATGTAGCGCTCGCGCGCGTTGCCCACGGCCACGCTGGCGGCTTCGTTGCTGGCGCGGCGCTGGCCCAGCTCGTGCTGTTGCGCGGCGACGGTGGCGCGCATCAGCACCACCTTGTCTTCCACCGTGGCGTCGGTTTCCCACTGGCCCTGCTCCAGCTCGCGCTCGATGCCGTCGCGGCGCAGGCGGGCCTGGGTGGCGTTGGTGAAGCGCAGTCGCAGCTCGGCCAGGGCCGCCGCGGCGATCCAGCGCGCAGGGAAGCGGCGGCGGGCCGCGCGTGAGTTCGCGGCGCGTTCGTGCAGCGTGTCATAACGCTCGCGCCACTCGCGCTCGTATTTCTCGGCGGCACGCTCGCTGTCGCTCAGGCGGTTCTGCGTGTCGCGGTACACCGCTTGCGCGTCCTTCCAGGCGCCCAGGGCCGTGCCGTGTTGCATATCCAGCGTCTGCCAGCGCTGCGCGGCCTGGACGCGGGCCTGCTTGAGCGCCGGCAGTTGCTCGCGCGCCTGCGCGAATTCTTCGCTGCGGCGCGCCAGCTCCTCGGCGGCGCGGTGGCCCTTGCTGGCCTCCTTGGCGGCGTCGAGCTGGCGCTGGGTGTCGGTCTGGCGCTGGGCGGTCTGTGTCAGTTGCGCGTCCAGCTGCGCCAATCGCGCCTCGATGGACGCGCGCCGCGCCGTCAGGGCCGCGGCGCCGAACTGGTGCTGGGCCGGGTCCACCCAGACGCTGCGACCGCCGCGCGCGTCGCGCCAGTAGGCTTCGGGCGTGATCCATTCGGTGCCAGCGCCCAGCTTCAGGCCCTCCGCCGTGCTGTCCACGCGGCGGATCTGCGCCAGCTGCTTGAGCAGCCAGGCGGGCACGGCGGCCGAGAAGCGCAGCACGGCCAGCAGACTGTGTGCCTCGGGCTTGGTCGGCGCGGCCTCGGCCTGCGCGACGAGGTAGTGGCGGTAACGCTCGCGCTCGGCCAGGGCCAGGGCGCGGGCTTCGTCCTGCGCCTGGTCCAGCACCACCACCCAGCGCGCGCCGCGCAGCACGCCCTCGGCGGCGGCGCGCCAGTGTTCGTCGGTGATCTCGACCACGTCGGCCAGCACGTGGTGGGCGATGCCTTCACCGCGCAGCACGCGCAGAAAGCGCTGCACCTCGGGCGGCGGCGGAGCCAGGCGTTGGCCTTGCAGTGCATCCAACGCCGCCTGGGCCTTGACGCGGTCCGCCTTGGCCTGCTGCCAGTCGGCGGCCAGCGTGGCCTTGGCGGCTTCCAGCTCGGCAAGACGCTGGGCGAGTTGCGCGGCGTCGCCTTCGACGGCGGCGAGTTCCTGCAACTCCTGCGCCTGCTTGAGCAAGTGCTCCACCGGTTTCTCGGCGGCGCGGGCTTCGTCCAGTGTGGTCTGCGCCTCGTCGCGCTGGGTCTTGAGCAGACCCACCTGTTGTTCGGCGGTTTGCTGCGCCTGCAGCGCGTCCAGCAAGCGGCGCTTGTAGTCGGCGCGCTGGCGCGCTTCACCGGCCTGGTGCAGGCGCTGGCGGTGCAGCTCGCGCAGCTTGCCGGCCAGTTCCTGCCGTTCCTCGGCCCAGGCCAGCACGGGGATGATTTCGGTGGCGAGCTGTTCACGCTCGCGCAGCTTGGCCTGGTGCTGGCGGTAGAGGTTGGCGCGCGCCTCCAACTGGGCGAGCTGGGCCTGGCCGTGCGTGAGTTCACGCTGCGCGGCCTCAACCTCCTCGCTCAGCTGGCGCTGGTGCTGGCGCGCTTCTTCGTAGCGGTCCAGCACCTCCTGGTCGCCGAACACGTCGAAGACCAGGCGCAGCAATTCCTTGGGCGAGTACTCGCAGAGGCGGTCGGTCTGGCCCTGCTCCAGCGCCAGCACGCGGGCGATGGCGCGCGACAGGCCCGCGCCTTCGAGGCGCTTCTTCCAGTGCTCGATGCCGAGCCATTCCTTCTCGGGCTTCTGGGCCAGTTCTTCAATGGGCATGTCGCCCTCGACCATGGCGTAACGGCGTTGCCAGTCACCGCCGTTGCGCTCGATGCGGCACACCAGCGTGACCTGGTCGGTGTACAGCAGGTTGCGCGCGAAGGGCCGGCTGGCGGCCTGGCGGTTGCGCGGCAGGTTGTCCACGGTGGCGCGCAGCCAGGCGGTGTCGGCCTTGGCGTGGCGCGCGTAGGTCTTGTAGCTGCGCCCGCCCGAGCATTCCAGGCCCAGCAGGGTGCGCATGGCATCGAGCAGCGTGGTCTTGCCCGAGCCATTGGGCCCGGCCACGGTGATGATGGCGCCGTCCAGCGGCAGGGTCAGGCGCTGGCAGTAGTCCCAGTGCAGCAGTTCGAGGCTTTGCAGGTGAAACATCAGTCCTGGGCCTCCGGGGGTGTCGCGTCCGAGGACACGGAAGGCGTGGCGGGAGTCGCGGAAGGCGCCGCGGCCTTGGCGCGGGCCAGCACCTCGCCCACCACGCCGTCCAGGATGCGCGGCGCCAGGGTGTCGTAGTCCAGCAGCAGGTCCAGCAGCGGGCCTTCGGCGATGTCGTCGCCCTTGCGGGTGATGAAGCCCTGCGCTTCCAGGCGCTTGAGGTTGGTGTCCAGCCGCAGCTTGCGGCCGAGCTGTTCGCCAAAGTCGGCCAGCAGGGCCTTGTAGGAAATCAGGGGGCTGACTTGCGCGGCCGTGGGCAGGGGCTTGTCGGCGCGGAACATCTCGTTCTGGCCATCGTCCTCGTTGCCCGCGCGCGCGGCCTGGCGCTCGCGCTTGGGCAAGACGATCAGCGACCACAGCACCACCAGCAGGGAGACGGCGTCGCGCGGCAGGTCCACATTGTTGTTGGCGTTCAAGCCCGCTTCGCCGAAGACAGCGCTCTGCGCCTCGCGTCGCAGGGCCACGGCCACGTGGTCGGCGTGCAGGTTGTCCACCAGGCTCAGGCCCACCTGGGCCAGGCGATCTTGAACGGCCTGCCAGAGCTCGGCATCGATCAGGGCGCGCTTGACCAGGGGATGCTGGCGCGGCAGCCAGCGTCGGGCCAGCAGCTGCGCCGCCAGCACGGCGGCATCGTCCAGGGGAACGGTCATGGGGTGGAAGATTCGTCGGGGCCGGTTTCGGGGAACTGCGTATTTTCGGGGTAAAGCTGTCCCTCGCTCAAGGTGGCGACCGGCCCCCCCTCCTGCGCGGACAAGGTGCGCGTTTGCGGACTCAGCGCCACGCGCCAGGGCGAGCGTGCGAAGTCGCCGGTCTGGCCCTTGAGCGTGCGGGCCTGGGCATCGCCCAGCAGCGGCAGCAGTTGCATGCGGTAGGAGGCCTGGGCGTAACGGCCGGTGCCGGCGGTGCCCGCCCCTTCCTGCGCGCCGGGGGCTTGTGCGTCGGTCTCGCCCAGCACCGCCTCTTGCAGATCGTGCGGCCGGGCGGCGGTTTGGTTCCAGGCCGCCAGCTTGTGGATGAAGTCATCCAGCTCGGTGGGCATGCGCAGGGTCTCCATGGTGCCGGGCTGCGCGGCGACGGCGGGCGGCAGGCCCTGGGGCCGGTCGGGGTCGGGCCGGTCGCGCTCGAATTCGGCTTCGGTCACGTCCAGCAGGTCGTGCGGGCTGACGAAGACCGGGCGCACGGTGCTGGCCAGGGCGTCTTCGAGCAACTGGCCGAAGGCCGGGCCATGCTGCTGCAACTGCGCTTGCAGCCAGGCTCGCACATCGGAACTGGTTACGCCCGTGCTGCCCAGGGTGACGCGCTGGCGGTCGGCCTGCTGCAGCGCGCGGGTGAACTGGCTGGCCATGGTCAGCAGGCGGGCCTGGGCCTGGCCCAGGGCGCGCGCCTCGCGTTCCAGGCGGGCGTCGGCCACGTCCTGCATGGCCTCGCCCGCGGCATCGTTCGAGCCCGGTCCGCGCGCGTCGCCGCGAATCAGGGCGGTCAGCGCCTCGCCCGCGCGAGCGACCAGGGTCAGGGCGCGATCAAAACGCGGCGCGGCAGCGCGCAGGCGGGCTTCGGAGCCGCTGGTGATGGCCTCGGCGAATTCGTCATGCAGGCGCGTGAGCTGGGCGTGCAGATGGCGCAGCTGGCTGGCGTCGGCCAGGCCCAGGGCTTGGGCGCCGGCCACCTGGGCCAACAGGGCGGCCATTTCTTCGTCGTCCGCGTCGCCCGAACGCGTCAGGGGCGCGAGCAGACCCTGCACCTGCTGCGCCAGTGGTGAGAGGCGGTAGTCCTGGCTGCCCGTGTCCCAGACCAGCAGGCCCAGCTCGCGCAGACGGCGCAGAGCCATGTCCAGCGCCTCGGGCTTGAGGACATGGAAGAGTTGCTGGATGTCCTCGCGCTGCAGTCGGCCCTGGGGCTGGCTGGCCAGTTCCATGAAGCACCACAGGCGCAGCCGGGCGACCGCCTGCGGACCGCCCAATAGGCCGCGCACCGCGTCGATCAGCGGCTGGCGCTGGGTCAGCGCCCAGGCCAAGGGGGCCTGCTGCGCCAGCTCCGGTTCACGGAAGAAGGATTCGAAGGGAGTGTCCGGCGTAGCGTCCTCGGCCTCGGAAGGCGGCAGGTGCGGCAAATCGGCGGGCGACGGGGCCAGAGGCGCGGGAACGGGAAGGATTCTGTCTTCTGCTTGCATCTGGCCCGCGATTAGGCCATAGATGGCGGGCCCCTCCTCCGGAGGCGGCCCGCCCGGCTGGCTGAACGCGTCAGCCCGGCCGATACGCCCGCTCAACCCTTCAAAGCGGCCTTGATGCTCTCGGCCACCGGCGTGGTCGGGCGACCGATCAGGCGACTGAGCGCGCGGCCCTCGTCGAACAAGGCGCCCTTGGACGCACCGACATCGGATTCGGCCAGCATGGCCGCCACGAAGTCCGGCAGGCCGATCTGCACCAGCGCCTTGGCGTACTCCGCTTCGGGCAGGTTCTGGTAGGCCACGGGCTTGCCGGACAGGCGCGCGATTTCGGCGGCGTAGTCGGCCAGGGTGTAGGCCTGGTCGCCAGCCAGTTCGTAGACACGACCGGCCTGCCCTTCCTGGGTCAGCACGGCCACGGCGGCGGCGGCGTAATCAGCCCGCGCGGCGAAGGAATAACGGCCCGTGCCGGCACTGCCCAGCACCGCGCCGTGCTGCACGGCGGCCGGAGCGCTGGCCGTGTAGTTTTCGGTGTACCAGCCATTGCGCAGCAACACATGCGACAGGCCGGAGCCGCGCAGCAGCGCTTCGGTCTCGCGGTGCTCGCGCGCCAGGCCCAGCGGCGAGCTGTCAGCACGCAGGATGCTGGTGTAGGCCACCAGCTTCACGCCAGCCTGACGGGCGGCGTCAATCACGTTGCGGTGCTGGGCCGTACGCTGGCCGACCTCGCTGGAGGAAATCAGCAGCAACTTGTCCACGCCTTGCAGGGCCTGGGCCAGCGCCGCCGGCTGGGTGTAGTCGCCCTGGCGCACCTGCACGCCGCGCGCCGCCCAGGCGGTGGCCTTGGCCGGGTCACGCACGATGGCGACGATGGACGAGGCAGGCTGGCTGGCCAGCAGGCCTTCGACGACGAGGCGGCCCAGCTGGCCAGTGGCACCGGTGATGGCGATCATGATCAAACTCCTTGTGGTGGATGGGGAAGGCCTGGATAATAGGCATCACGCGCACTTTTAGTAAGTACGCACAAAAATGTAAGTATGGAACGGCGCGCGGACGCGTCGGCAACCCCAGGAAGGAAAGACCGATGAGCAGCAGCGACACCGTCACCCCTTCGCGCCCCGCGAGCCGGGCCAAGCCCCTGGCCGCCGAGGCCAGGGCGCGCCCCAAGACCCGGCGCGGCGACCTCTTCGCCGCCGCCTGCCCCTCGCGGCAGATCCTCAACCACGTGACCGGCCGCTGGGGCAGCCTGGTGCTGGTGGCCTTGCTGGAGGGCACACTGCGCTTCAGCGAGCTGCGCCGCCGCATCGATGGCGTGAGCGAACGCATGCTGGCCCAGGCCCTACAGGACCTGGAATTGGACGGTTTCGTCAGCCGCCACGCGCACCCCGTGATGCCGCCGCGCGTGGACTACACACTCACGCCCATGGGCTACGAGATCGGCCTGCATGTGCGCGAACTGGCCGACTGGGTGGAAGGCAACCTGCCGCGCATCCAGCGCCACCGGGCGGCGGGCTGAGGAGCCGCTGCTTGAAATCCCTGAAACCGCCCTCAGCTGTACCCGGTTTCCGGCTGGGCCTCCCGCCCGAGGAAATCCGTCAACCCAACGAGAACTTCTAGAAAGAGCCCCATGCTGTTTGACTCCTATTCCGGCCGAGCCCTCAAACTCAAGAACCGCCTGGTCATGTCGCCGATGACCCGCAGCCGCGCCGAGGGCAACACGCCCAACGCCCTGATGGCCGAGTACTACGGTCAACGCGCCGGCGCCGGCTTGATCATCACTGAGGGCACTTCACCCTCGCCCAATGGCCTGGGCTACACGCGCATTCCCGGCCTCTACAACGCCGCGCAGGTGGCGGGCTGGAAACAGGTCACCAGTGCGGTGCATGCCAAGGGCGGCAAGATCTTCGTGCAGCTGATGCACACCGGCCGCGTCAGCGCCGCGGTCAACCTGCCGGCCGGGGCCGAAGTGATCGGCCCGACCGACGCGCTGCTGCCGGGCGAGATCTACACCGACGCCAAGGGCATGCAGCCCCACACTGCGCCCCGCGCCATGACGCAAGCCGACATCGAGCGGGCCATCGGTGAATACGTCAACGCCGCCAAGCTCGCGGTCGAGGCCGGTTTCGATGGCATTGAACTGCACGGTGCCAACGGTTACCTGATCGAGCAGTTCCTGAACGCCAACGTCAACCAGCGCAACGACGCCTACGGTGGCAGCGCCGAAAAACGCAACCGCTTCGCGCTGGACATTGCGCGCGCCTGCGTGGCCGCAATTGGCGCGGACAAGGTCGGCATCCGCCTGTCACCCTACGGTGTGTTCAACGGCACCGGCCACTACCCGGAACAGGACGCCCAGTACCTCGCGCTGGTGCGTGAACTCTCGGCGCTCAAGCTGGCCTACCTGCACGTGCTGGACCATTCGGCGATGGGCGCGCCCCAGGTGCCGGCGGATCTGAAGGCCAAGCTGCGGGCGGCCTTTGACGGCACCTTCATCGCCGCCGGAGGCTTCGACGCGGCCAGCGGCGAGCAGGCGCTCAAGGACGGCGTGGGCGACCTGGTCGGCTATGGCCGCCCCTTCATCTCGAATCCGGATCTGGTGGCGCGCTACCAGCGCGGTGCGGCGCTCAACGCGCCGGACGCCAACACCTTCTACACGCCGGGCGCGAAGGGCTACACGGACTATCCGGCGCTGGCCTGAGTGAACTGATGGACCGGCGGCGCAAGCCGCCGGTTCACTTCACGCCTGGAGTTGCTGCTCCAACTGGTGCAACACCTGGTAGCAGGGCAGCACCTGGGCCACGCTGCCATTGGGCTCGCGGCCTTCGCGGATGGCGGAGAAGAATTCTCGGTCCTGCAGCTCGATGCCGTTCATCGACACGTCTACCTTGCTGACGTCAATCTTCTCGTCCTTGCCGTTGAACAGGTCGTCGTAACGCGCCAGGTAGGTGGCCGTGTCGCCGATGTAGCGGAAGAACGTGCCCAAGGGGCCATCGTTGTTGAAGGACAGGCTCAAGGTGCAGATCGCACCATTGGCAGCCTTGAGCTGGATGCTCATGTCCATGGCGATGCCCAGCGTCGGATGGATGGGGCCTTGCACGGCGTTGGCCTTCACGATGGGGCTGCCGGCCTGGTAGGCAAACAGATCGACCGTGTGCGCGGCATGGTGCCACAGCAGGTGGTCGGTCCAGCTGCGCGCCTGACCCAGCGCGTTCATATTGGTGCGGCGGAAGAAATAGGTCTGCACGTCCATCTGCTGGATGTTGAACTCGCCGGCCTTGATCTTCTTGTGCACGTACTGGTGGCTGGGGTTGAAGCGGCGCGTGTGGCCGCACATGGCCACCAGGCCCTTCTTCTTCTGCAGGGCGACGACTTCCTCGCCTTCCTTGAGCACGTCGCACAGCGGGATTTCCACCTGCACATGCTTGCCGGCTTCGAGGCAGGCCTTGGTCTGGGCGGCGTGCATCTGCGTGGGCGTGCACAGGATGACGGCGTCTACTTCCTTCAATGCCAGGCTGTCTTCCAGCTTGGTGGTGACGTGCCGGATGCCGTACTTGTCGGCGACTTCCTTGGTCTTCTCCAGGTCACGGCTGATCAGCGAGACGACTTCCACGTCCTTGATGTTCTTGATGCCGTCCAGATGCTTGATGCCGAAAGCGCCGGCACCGGCCAGAGCAACTTTGATGGTCATGAATAGGTCCTTTAGCTGTTTTCAAGAATCATGTGGCCGACTGCCGTGTTGGAGGCGGGCACATGGTAGAAGCGGTGCTTGACCTTGGGCTTGGGGCCGCCGTGCACGTCGGCCATGGCGCCGCGCGCGATCAGCCACATCACGAGTTCGATGCCCTCGCTGCCGGCCTCGCGCACGTAATCGATGTGCGGCACCTGGGCGGTGGCGGCCGGGTCATCGATCAGCGTGTCCAGCCAGGCGTTGTCCCAATCCTTGTTGATCAGACCCGCGCGCGGGCCCTGCAACTGGTGGGTCATGCCACCCGTGCCCCAGATCTGCACGTTCAGGTCTTCGTCGAAGGACTCGACGGCCTTGCGGATGGCCTGGCCGAGCTGGAAGCAGCGGCGGCCCGAGGGCACGGGGTACTGCACCACATTGACCGCGAAGGGAATGACCTTGAAAGGCCACTTGTCGGTCTTCGGGTCCTTGGCGCCGCACATGAGGGACAGGGGCACGGTCAGGCCGTGGTCCACGTCCATCTTGTTGACGATGGTGAGGTCGAAGTCCTGCTGGATCACGGACTGGGCGATGTGCGAGGCCAGCTCCGGATGGCCCTGGACCACGGGCACGGGGCGCGCGCCCCAGCCTTCGTCGGCCGGCTGGTACTGCGCGGCGGTGCCAATCGCGAAGGTCGGGATCATCTCCAGGCTGAAGGCCGTGGCGTGGTCGTTGTAGACCAGGAACACGACGTCGGGCGTGTTGTCCTTCATCCATTGCTTGGAGTAGTCGTAGCCCGCGAACAGCGGCTGCCAATAGGGCTCCTGGGTCTTGCCCAGGTCCATGGCCGCACCGATGGCGGGCACGTGGGAGGTGTAGACGGAAGCGGTGATTTTTGCCATGTTGGTTTCTCCTGTGCCGGGGGCTCAGAGCAATTTGCGAAAAACTGAAGCGGGCGGCTTAGAGCAGCCGCCCGGTGCCATGCCCTTGCGGCTGGTTCTGGGGTTGCGCGCTACCGTTCTCGCCCACGTAGCGGTTGCCCTCGATGGAGCGGCCACCCTTGATCATCATGTCGCGGTACTCCTCCTCGGTCATGCCGGTCATGCTGCCGGCCATCTGCTGGAAGCTCTTGCCGTGCGTGGCACCCAGCTTGGCGAGGAAATAGATGTTGCCGCCGAGCGCGATCGCGCGGTTCAGGTCGGCCGCGAGCACCGCCAGCTTCTGCTCTTCCGTCATCGGCCACTCGTCGAGGTACTTGCGCTGGTCGGCGAGGAAGCGCGCGCGGTTCTCGGCCTTCATCAGCGACATGCAGAACTGGTTGAGCCAGTAGCCCTTGCGCGACTGTTCGGCGTCGAAGATGGTCGTGCCCGGCACGTCCAGATACGGTTTATCAAGTGACATGGTGTTTCTCCTGTATCGCCCGAGGATAGGTCAACCACCGGGCGCTTGTGTTGATGTGCCTCAATCCGCCCAGTACAGGCGCATGGGGTTGTCCACCAGCAGCTTGCGCTGCAGTTCCGCGGTGCGCGCGATCTGGGGAATAAAGTCCACCAGCAGGCCGTCGTCCGGCATGTGGTCCTTCAGATTCGGGTGCGGCCAGTCGGTACCCCAGAGCACGCGGTCGGGGAATTCCTCGACGATGCGGCGGGCGAAAGGCACCACGTCCTTGTAGGCGCCGGTCTCCAGGTCCTTCTCGCCGTTGAGCGCCTTGGGGCCGGTGACGGTGAGGCGCTCGGGGCAGCTCACCTTGCTCCAGACGTTCTTGTGCTCGCGCATGAACTTCAGGAACAGCGCGAATTCGGGGCCGTCCACGGGCTTGCTCACGTCGGGGCGACCCATGTGATCCACCACCACGGTGGTGGGCAGTGTGGTGAAAAAGTCCCACAGCTCGGGCAAATCCACCGCCTCGAAATAGATCACCACGTGCCAGCCCAGCTTGGCGATGCGCCCGGCGATCTCCATCAGCTCGTCCTTGGGCGTGAAGTCCACCAGACGCTTGACGAAGTTGAAGCGCACGCCACGCACGCCGGCGGCATGCAGCCTTTGCAGTTCCTCGTCCGTCACGCTACGCCGCACCGTGGCCACGCCACGGGCCATGCCGTTCGAGGCCAGGCAGGCGTCCACCAGGGCGCTGTTGTCGGCGCCGTGGCAGGTGGCCTGCACGATCACGTTGCGCGTGAAGCCCAGGTGGTCGCGCAGGGCGAAGAGCTGCGCCTTGCTGGCGTCGCAGGGCGTGTACTTGCGCTCGGGCGCGTAGGGAAACTGCTCACCGGGGCCGAAGACGTGGCAGTGCGCGTCCACCGCGCCCGGGGGCAATTGATAACGCGGCTTGCTCGGGCCGCTGTACCAGTCCAGCCAGCCGCTGGTCTTCTCGAAAGGTCCTGTGGTCGGTTTTCCACTCATGGTCTTGTTCTTCCTTGGTTTGTGATGGATGTCGCGACGTCGGCCACCGACCTCAGCGGATGGCAGGTTCCACGGTGCCGCGCAGGTCGGCGCGCCGCACGGCCGCCTGCAGATACCCCTCGCGCCGCACGCTGAGCACGAAACGGCTCAGGTAGGACATGCCGGCCTGGCGCCCCTTCGGGATGGCGATGGCCACGGTTTCCAGCCCCCAACGGCCGTCGAGCACGCGCGCGCCATCGCCCAGGCGCTCGGCCATGGGATAGAGCACGCTCTTGCTCGCCGCGAAGGCCTCGATCTGCCGCGCCGCAAGCCGGGTCGAGGCTTCGGTGTAGCTCCCGAGCTGGACAATCTCGATCTGCGGATGGCGGCGCGCCAACGGCGCCTGGGCGCCCGTGCCGCGCAACACGCCGATCTTCACGCCTCCCTGGCGCGAGGCCAGGGTGTTGAGGTCAGGCGCGGCACGCAGGCGCGTGTCCGGTCCGGCGAGGTAACCCTGCTCCAGGTCCAGCAGGGGCAGGCTGTAGTTCACGTCGCCACCGTAGAGGTCACTGGTCCAGGTGACGGTGAAGTCCACCTCGCCCTGGCCCATGGCGAGCATCAGGTCGGGTAGGCGGTCGAATCGCACCAGTTCAAACGGCACGCCCAGCCAGTGCGCCATCACGCGGCCCAGGTCATGCGCGAGACCGGCATTGCGCGAGGGATCGCCGGGTTGCTCCAGCAGCGACAGCGGGCTGCCCGCGTACACCCCCACGCGCAACACGCCCGTCGGGGCCAGCACGGCGCGGGCCGCAGGCGCGGCGGCGGTCAGCTGCTCGGGGGGCTCCGGGGGCGACACCAGGGACGGTGGCAGCGCGCAGGCTGTCAGCAGCAAGGCGCCCGCCCAGGCCAGCCCGCGCACTGCGCGTGCGCACTTGCCCCCTGACGGCGACGCCGTGGACAGAGGGGATGCGAGGGACATGGTGGAACGGCCTGGCATGCGGTGGACGGTGTCGTGGCCTCTGCGTCAGTCGATGTACTTGAGGCCCAGCTTTTCCAGCGGCTCGCGGAATTTGTACATGTCCAGGCCCAGCACGCCGGAGGCCAGCTTGGCGCGCTTCTCGCCCTCGAAGGACTCGCGCGCGGCGGCGGCCTCGGCCACCTTGGGCACGTCGGCGGCATTGACGACGACCACGCCATCGTCATCGGCCACGATGGCGTCGCCCGGGTTGACGATCATGCCGGCGCAGACCACCGGGATGTTCACCGAACCCAGAGTGGCCTTGATGGTGCCCTTGGCGCTGATGGCTCGGCTCCAGACCGGGAAATCCATGGACTTGAGTTCTGCGATGTCGCGGCAGCCGCCGTCGATGATCAGGCCGCGTGCGCCGCGTGCCTTGAAGCTGGTGGCCAGCAGATCACCGAAGAAGCCGTCGGTGTTGGGCGAGGACAGGGCCGCAACCACGATGTCGCCCGGCTTGATCTGCTCGGCCACGACATGCAGCATCCAGTTGTCACCCGGGTGCAGCAGCACGGTGACGGCCGTGCCCGAAATCTTGGCACCCGGATAGATGGGACGCATGTACGTCTGCATCAGGCCGATGCGGCCCTGGGCTTCGTGGACAGTGGCGGTGCCGAACTGGGCCAGCCGGTCGGTGGCGGCGGCATCGGCGCGCGTGATGTTGCGCTTGACGATGCCCAGCGGTGCGTTGACGCTCATGGGGTGTGCTCCTGGTATGTCTTTGAATCCGTTGTCGCGATCAGCGGCCCTGGCGCTTCAGCGCCGCGTCCAGCCGCGGGAACACGCGACGGGTATTGCCTTCATAGACTTTGAAACGCTGCTCCTCGCTCAGGTTGGGCGTGGCCTGCACGTAGCGCTTGGTGTCGTCGTAGTAGTGGCCCGTCTCGGGATCGATGCCACGCACCGCGCCGATCATCTCGCTGGCGAACAGGATGTTGTCCACGGGAATCACCTTGGTCAGCAGGTCGATGCCGGGCTGGTGGTAGACGCAGGTGTCGAAGAAGATGTTCTTGAGCAGGTGGTCCTGCAGCAGGGGCTTCTTCATCTCCTGCGCCAAGCCGCGGTAACGGCCCCAATGGTAGGGCGCGGCGCCGCCGCCATGCGGAATGACGAAGCGCAGCGTGGGGAAGTCCTTGAACAGGTCACCCTGGATCAGCTGCATGATGGCCGTGGTGTCGGCGTTGATGTAGTGCGCGCCCGTGGTGTGGAAGCAGGCGTTGCAGCTGGTGCTGACATGGATCATGGCCGGGATGTCGTACTCCACCATCTTCTCGTAGATGGGGTACCAGTGCCTGTCGGTCAGCGGCGGGCTGTTCCAATGGCCACCGGAAGGATCGGGGTTGAGGTTGATGCCCACCTGGCCGTATTGCTTGACGCACTTTTCCAGCTCGGGGATGCAGGTCTTGGGGTCCACGCCGGGCGACTGCGGCAGCATCGCCGCGCCGATGAAGTGCTCCGGGAAGAGCTGCGTGACACGGTAGACCAGCTCGTTGCAGATGGCGGCCCAGGTGCTGCTGACCTGGAAGTCACCGATGTGGTGGGCCATGAAGCTGGCGCGCGGGCTGAAGATGGTCAGGTCGCTGCCGCGTTCCTTCATCAGCTTCAACTGGTTGGTCTCGATGGCCTCGCGCAGCTCGTCGTCGCTGATCTTCAGGTCCGCGACCTTGGGCGCGAGGGACGGGTCCTTGATGCTGGCGATCTGCTGGTTGCGCCAGTTCTCCAGGGCCTTGGGCGCGGTGGTGAAGTGGCCGTGGCAATCGATGATGAGAGGTTGCTTCATAGGTTCTCCGTTGTGCTTGTTCATGTCGTTCGCGTGAATGCTCGGCAGGGGTGGCAGCCGTCGGCTCAGGCCGCAACCATGCCCTGCCGGCGCTTGGCCTCGGCAGCCTCGGGCGCGGCCATGTAGCGCAGCAGGGCACGCACGGCATCGGGCTGCCGGCTGGTGGCGCAGACCGCGCCGCTGAAGGTGGTGTTGATCTGGATGGCCTCGGGCAAGGGACCGACGATGTGGATGCCCTCCACATGGATCAGTTCGCTCAGTTGCTGGAAGCCCAGCGCCACGCCACCGTTGTCGGGGCCCTTGGCCACCAGACTGCCGACCGGGATGCCAGGCGGCGGGGTGACGATGCGGCCCTGAATCTGCTCGGCGATGCCCCAGCGCTCGAACAGCCTGGCCAGCGCCACGCCACTCGGGCCGGTGGAATAGCTGATGCTCTTGGCGGCCAGCACAGCCGCGCGCACGGCCTCCTCGCTGGACACATCGGGCCGGGCGGCGCCGGCCTGCACGGCCACGGCCACGCCGGAATGCACCAGATCCACCCGGCTGCCCGCGAGGGCATGACCGGCGGCGATCAGCTTGTCGATGGCGTCGGCAGCCAGGAAGACCACGTCGAAAGCCTCGCCCGCGGCCACGCGCTTGGCGGCATCCACGCCACCCACCGACTCAATGCGCACGCGCGCGTCGGCCACCCGCTCGTAAGCACCGGCCAGTTCGGCCAGCAGCAGGCGCGTCGCCATCGAGGAAATGCCCAGAATCTCTGTCGTCATGGTCTCAAAGCACCGCAACGGTGCGTGCAGGGGAGGCTGAATCGGTGTGCCCACGAAATCATCTTGCGGATTGTCGCCTTGCCCCCGCCCCGGGCTAGGCAAAGCACTTACTAGCAGGTATCGCAGTTCGGCATAATCACTCGCCCGTTATCCGTAAAATTCATTCCAACATGGATCTGAAGCAGCTTGAATACTTCGTGCGCGTGGCTGAGCTCGGTAGCTTCACGCGTGCCTCGAGCGTGCTGGGCACGGCCCAGCCTGCCCTGAGCCGTCAGGTACGCCAACTGGAAGTTGAACTGCGCCAGAACCTGCTGCTGCGCAATGGGCGTGGCGTCACCCTCACCGAAGCGGGCAAGCTGTTGCTCGACCATGGACGCGGCATCCTGCACCAGGTGGACCGCGCGCGCGAGGACCTGGGCCGCGTGCATGGCGCGCTGGCCGGTCGTGTCGCCCTGGGCCTGCCGCCTTCCATCGCGCGCCTGCTCACCGTGCCGCTCACACGCGCTTTCCGAAAGCGCCTGCCCGCCGCGGCGCTGTCCATCAGCGAAGGGCTGACCATCTCCATGCAGGAAGGCCTGCTGACCGGACGTCTCGACCTGGCCCTGCTTTACAACCCACCGCCGAGCCCGGAGTTCGAGTCGCTGCCGCTGCTGGATGACATGCTGCTGCTGATCGGACCGAGCGGCGCCCGGTCCCGGAGCGGCAAGCTGGAACTTCTGGGCGAGTCCATCAGCCTGCAGGAAGTCAGCACCCTGCCCCTGGTGATCCCCAGCCGCCCCAATGCACTGCGCATGCTGGTGGAGGCTGAAATGGGCAACATCGGCTGCAAGCCGACCGTCGCGCTGGAAATCGACGGTGTGGCCGCGATCCTTGACCTGGTGGCCGACGGTTTGGGCTACGCCGTGCTGCCACGCCACGCCCTGATCAGCGCCACCCACCCCGAAGCCTACCGCGCACGTCCCATCGGCCTGGGCCGCCCGGACGACGTCGGGCGTGCCAACCCCCTGCTCAGCCGCCTCGTGATCGCCACGGCGGCGGGCCGCACCACCACCTTGACACAGCAGGCCATGATTGAACTGATCCAGCAGATCACCGCCGAAGTCTTCACGACCGCCCTGCCCCACGGACCTGACGCCGAAGCAAAACGCCGACCTACTTCCCCCGTCGCACCCTGATGAACATGGAAACTCACTACACGCTCGCCGGCATCATGGGCTGGCCCGTGCGCCACTCCCGCTCCCCGGTCATCCACGGCCACTGGATTCGCGAACACGGCCTGCAGGGCAACTACGTCATGCTGCCCGTGCAACCCACGCAACTGCCCGACGCGCTGCGCGGCCTCAAGGCATTGGGTTTCGCGGGCTGCAACCTCACGATCCCGCACAAGGTGGCCGCGCTCGCGCTGCTGGACCGCGTGGACCCGCTGGCTGCGCGCATCGGCGCGGTCAACACCCTGGTCGTGCAAGACGGCCAACTGGTCGGCTACAACACCGACGCCGAAGGCTACACCCAGAGCCTGCGTGAGGCCCAGCCGGCCTGGCGCGCCGATGCGGGCCCGCACGCGGGCCCCGTGACCGTTCTGGGCGCGGGCGGCGCAGCGCGCGCCGTGCTGGCGGTGCTGGGGGAACAAGGTGCCCCCGAGATCCGTGTCTGCAACCGCAGCCGGGACAAGGCAGAGGCCCTGGTGGCCGAATTCAGCGCGCACTATCCTGGCACGCGCTGGCTCACCCTGCCCTGGGACCAGCGCGACGCCGCGCTCGAGGGTTGCGCGCAGTTGGTCAACACCACCAGCCTGGGCATGACGGGACAGGACGCGCTGGACCTTCGTCTCGATGCCCTGCCGCACAAGGCCCTGGTCTGCGACGTCATCTACACCCCGCTGGAAACTCCACTGCTGGCCGCCGCAAGACTGCGCCCCGGAGGCAGCCATGTGACTGTCAACGGCCTGGGCATGCTGCTGCATCAGGCACGCGCCGCTTTCCAGCACTGGTTTGGGTTGCTGCCCGAAATCACGCCGGCCCTGCGCCGCAGTGTCGAGGCCACGTTCTGAACGCCCGCCCCCCATGGCACATCGACCCGCCGAACAGCGGGTACCACTTGCACGAACATCCATAACCCGTCAGCCCGCCTGCCTCAGGCACCGCTGACCCCTACCCACCGCTCCCGGAGAACCTGATGCCCTGGACCCTGGCCCGCCGCGCCGCACGACTGAATCCCTCGACCATCCGCGAAATCCTCAAGGTCACCGAACGCCCCGGCATCATCTCGCTGGCGGGTGGCCTGCCCGCCGCCGAAACCTTTCCCGTCGCCGCCATGGCCGAGGCCACGGCACGCGTGCTGCGCGACTCCCCACGCGAAGCGCTGCAATACGCGGCCAGCGAAGGCTACGGCCCACTGCGCGAGTGGGTGGCCGCCGAACTGGCCACGCAGGGTGTGGCGGTCGACGCCGCGCAGGTGCTCATCACCACTGGCTCGCAGCAAGGGCTGGACCTGGTCGGCAAAGTACTGGTGGACCCCGGCAGCCATGTCGCGGTCGAGTCACCCACCTACCTGGGCGCGCTGCAGGCCTTCGCGCCCTTCGAGTGCGACTTCACCGCCATCGAGGGTGACGACGAAGGCCCTCTGCCCGAGGCGCTGGAGGCCGCGCGCGGCGCGCGCTTCATGTACCTGCTGCCCAACTTCCAGAACCCGAGCGGGCGTTGCCTCTCGGCTCAGCGCCGCACGCAACTTGCCGAGAAGGCCGCCGCCATCGGCCTGCCCATCGTGGAAGACAACCCTTACGGCGATCTGTGGTTCGATGCACCGCCGCCGCCGCCGCTGAGCGCCTTGCTGGGCATCGGCGACAACGGCGGCGCCATCTATCTGGGTTCCTTCTCCAAGGTGCTCGCACCAGGCCTGCGCCTGGGCTATGTGGTCGCCCCAAAAACGCTCTACCCCAAGCTGCTGCAGGCCAAGCAGGCGGCTGACCTGCACACGCCGGGTTTCAACCAGCGGGTGGTGCACGAGGTCATCAAGGACGGATTCCTGACCAAGCATGTACCGACCATTCGGGCACGCTACAAGGCTCAGCGCGACGCCATGCAGGCCGCGCTGCTGCGCCACTTCCAGGGCCTGGGCTGTCGCTGGCAGGCACCTGCGGGCGGCATGTTCTTCTGGGTCGAACTGCCGGCTGCCCTGGACGCAACGGCCTTGCTGGACCGCGCTGTCGAGGCCGGCGTGGCCTATGTGCCCGGAGCGCCCTTCTTCGCGGCGCCGGACGCGCGCCACGCCAACACCCTGCGCCTGAGCTTCGTGACCGTGCCACCCGCGCAGATTGAACAAGGCATCGCCGCGCTGGGCCGGGTCTTCGCGCAGGCCCTGGGCTGAGCGGCGCCAGGGGAGGCATCTGATGCCTGCACGGGCGCGGGCGTCGGCGAGACGAACGCCGTGGTGGTGACGGTCTGTCACCAGGCATCAAAAATGCTGTGGTAACGTGACGTGACGCCTGCCACCTGCGGGGGAAGCGACCACCGCCACGGCCTGTCCACGTTCACGGCATTCTTGATTTTTTCGCGAGAAAGCGAGTCCCCATGAAGCGCACCTTGACCTGCATCACCCTGGCCGCCCTGGCCCTTGCCACCGGCCTGGCCCAGGCCCAGAACAAGACCCTGCGTCTGCTGACCTGGGCCGACTATGCCCCCAAGGACGTGGTGGAGCAGTTCACCAAGGAGACCGGCATCAAGGTCGAGATCACCCTCTCCAACAACGAAGAGATGATTTCCAAGTTGCGCGCCACGGGGGGCGCGGGCTTTGACCTGGCCCAGCCCAGCCAGGACCGCATCGCGGGGCCACAGACGGAGTTCCGCATCTACAAGCCGCTGGACCTGTCCAAGATCAAGCGCGAGCTGTTCATTCCCTCCATGCTGGAAGCCACCCAGGCCAACACCCGCGTGGACGGTAAGGTCTACGGCCTGCCCCACATCTGGGGCACGGACGGCCTGGTGGTCAACACCAAGCTGTCCAAGGCCAGCGACTACCCCGACCTCTGCGCCCCCGAGAACGCCGGCAAGGTCAGCATGCGCCTGAAGCGCCCCACCCTGATCGCCTTCGCCTTCGCCAGCGGCAAGAACCCCTTCGCGCTCTACAACGACGCCAAGGCCTACGCGGCGCTGATGACCGAGGTCGGCCAGACCCTGATCAACTGCAAGAAGAACGTCAAGTTCTACTGGGACGGCAAGGATCAATTGCTGGCCGGCCTGCGCTCGGGTGAGCTCACCACGGCCATGATGTGGGACACGGGCGGCTGGGCGCTGAACAAGACCCAGCCAGAGATCAAGTTCATCGCGCCCAAGTCCGGCGCCTTGGGCTGGGTTGACACCTATGCCATCCCGGCCAAGGGCCGCAACGACGCCGCCGCCTACGCCTGGATCAACTTCAACCTGCGCCCCGAGATCGCGGCCAAGGTCGCGAGCGCGGCCGGCAACTTCACCGCCAGCAAGGGCGCGGATCAATTGATGAACGAGACGCTGAAGAAGCAGTTCGCCGACAGCTTCCCCGAAGCCGCGTTGAAGAACATCAAGTGGTACCCGGCCGTTCCCGCTGGCGTCGAGGACATCGAAGGCCGTATCCTGGATCGCGTCAAGGCCGCGCAGTAAGGGCCTGCCCTGATGAAACGATCCCGCATGTCGATGTCTCCCGACGCAGGCGCGTGGTGAACGGCGACGAACCCGACCTCGACCTGCGCGCCGTCGCCAAGCGTTACGGCGCTTACACGGCGGTCGAAGACCTGAGCCTGTCGGTCCAACGCGGCTCTTTCTTCTCCATCCTCGGCCCCTCGGGCTGCGGCAAGACCACGCTGCTGCGCATGGTCGCGGGGTTCATCACGCCTGACGCGGGTGACATCCGCATCAAGGGCGCGTCCATGCTGGGCGTGCCGCCCAACCGGCGCCCGGTGAACATGGTGTTCCAGCACCTCGCGCTGTTCCCGATGATGAGCGTGGGCGAGAACATCGCCTACGGTCTGACGCAGCGCGGCGGCGCGCGCAAGGTCAAGCGCGCGGTGGCACGGGACAAGGTGCGTGACATGCTGAAGCGCGTGGGCCTGCCCGGCATCGATGACAAGCGCATTGAACAACTCTCCGGTGGGCAGAAGCAGCGCGTGGCCATCGCTCGCGCGTTGGTGCTCGAACCAGCGCTGCTGCTGCTCGACGAGCCGCTGGGCGCGCTCGACATGAAGCTGCGCGAGCACATGAAGGTGGAGCTCAAGCAATTGCAGGCCGAGGTCGGCACGACCTTCGTCTACATCACGCACGACCAGTCCGAGGCGCTTGTGATGTCCGACCAGGTGGCGGTGATGAACCAGGGCCGCTTCGAGCAGGTCGGCCGCCCGCAGCAGCTGTATTACGAACCGGCCAGCGCCTTCGTCGCGGGGTTTGTTGGTCACAACAACCGCGTGGAAGGCCGCGTGGATCAGGTCGAGGGCGAACTGATCACCTTGCGCACCGCCAGCGGCCTCGCGCTGCGGGCACGCCGGGCCGGCAATGCCCGAGGCTTGCGCACGGGGGACGCGGCACAGCTCTTCGTGCGCCCCGAGGCCATGGAGATCGGCCGCGCCGCCAGCGAACTGGCGCAGGCTGCGGAAGAACCACGCTGGCACGCCCGAGTGCAAAGCCTGCTGTTCGACGGTGGCAACTCCACGGTGCAGGTGCGCGAGGACGACAGCGGCCAGCTCCTGAACATCGCCCTGCCGCTCACCGGCCGCCTGGCCGACCTGCGCCCCGGCGATGCCGTGCTGTTCAGCTACCGGCCCGAGCAGGCCTGGTGCTTTTCGGCCTGAGCCGGCCTCGGCAAGCCATCACCCACCCCGGCCCCATGGAACCGCCTTCTCACCGCCGCTGGATGCTTGCCTTGCTGCTGGCACCCGCGCTGCTGTGGCTGGGTGCCTTGGTCGTGCTGCCCCATGTCGACCTGCTGCTGCTATCGCTGCAGGCGCGCGTGGGGCCGGGCGAATATGCCTTCAGTCTGGACCCGTACCGCACCTTCGTCGACGAGCCGCTCTATTGGCGCACCTATGTGCGCACCGCCGTGATCTCGCTGCTGGCCACGGGTATGACCCTGCTGCTGGCCTTTCCCGTGGCCTGGCACATCGCCAAGGTCGCGCAAGGCCGCGCCAAGATGGCGCTGCTGGTGCTGTGCCTGCTGCCCTTCTGGGTCAGCGAAATGGTGCGCACCCTGGGCTGGCTGATCCTGCTGCGCGAGACCGGCGTGGTCTCCAGCCTGCTGCAGTCCACGGGCCTGGCCGCGCAGCCGGTGGAACTGCTCTATCACGACGCCACCATCCTGGTGGGCCTGGTCTACGCCTCGCTGCTCTTCATGGTGATCCCGCTGGTCAACAGCCTGGAAAGCCTGGACAACAGCCTGATCGAGGCCGCCTACGATCTGGGCGGCAGCCATGCCAGCATCCTCTGGCGCATCGTGATCCCGCACGCGGCGCCAGGCATGGCCTCGGGCTCCATCGTGGTCTTCATGCTCTGCCTGGGCAATTACCTGACGCCCACGCTGCTGGGCGGCAAGAACTCGCTCTGGTTCACCGAGCAGATCTACACCCAGTTCATCACCCGCTTCAACTGGAACCAGGGCGCGGCCTTCGGCTTCCTGCTGCTGGTGCTGTCCAGCCTGCTGGTGTGGGCCGGCCTGAGACTGACGCAGCAGCGGCTGGGCGCCGTGATGCAGTCGACGTGAAGCAAGGACCGGTCAACGTCGTGAACGCGCGCGCGAAGAGCACACCATGATTCCCAGCCTGCCCCGTTCCGCCAGCCAGCGCCACGGCCTGGGCCTGTTCGTGCTCGGCTTCTTCGTCTTCCTCTTCCTGCCGCTGACCGTGGTGGCGGTCTTCGCCTTTAACAACGCGGACTACCCCACGCCGCCCTGGCAGGGCTTCACGCTGGACTGGTTCCTGGCCACCGGTGAGAACGGCGGGCGCACCGGCCTGCTGCATGATGCCGAGTTGCTGGGCAGCATCGTCGTCAGCGCCTGGGTGGCGTTGTGGGTCACGCTGCTGTCGGTGGTGGTGGGCACCTGCAACGCCTTCCTGCTGGAACGCTTCGACTTCCCGGGCAAACGCGCGCTGGCACTGTTGAGCATGGCGCCACTGGTCATCCCCGGCGTCATCCTGGGCATCTCCATCCTGGCCTTCGCCAGTCGCCTGGCCAATTTCGCCGACGAGACCTGGGGCCTGGAATTGGACTTCCTGCGCCCCGGCCTGCCCCTGGTCATCCTGGGGCAGTTCTGCTACATCGCCACCATCGCCACGCTGACCATCGCCGCGCGCCTGCGCCGCTTCGACCGCTCCCTGGAAGAGGCCGCGCTGGACCTGGGCGCCAGCCGTTTCACCGTGCTGCGCACCATCACCCTGCCCTGGCTGCGGCCCAGCATGGCGGGCGCGGCGGCCATGGCCTTTCTGATGTCCTTCGAGAACTTCAACACCACATTGATGCTGGTGGGTTCGGACGCGCCGCTGACCGTGCTGATGTACGGCCGCATGCGCGAAGGCGCCACGCCGGTGCTCAACGCGGTCAGTCTGCTGCTGATGCTGGCCTCGGCCGCCCTGGCCTTGCTGCTGCTGGCGCGCAGGCGCACGCGCACGACCGGGACGCCGGCGGGCTGACTTCGCAGCGGTCCGCCGGGACGCCTGTCACGCGCCTCGCCGGATCTTGGCCCGAGCTCCACTACACTGCGGCACCTCATGTGCCTGCGGTCGCGAGCCGCAGGCAAAAACCACAACACCGGAGACAGACGACATGACCCATCCGAATCGCCGCGATGCGACACTGACCATGCTGGGAGCCCTGGCGCTGACCGGCGCCAGCAGCGCGCGGGCGCAAGGCGCGGCCAGCTACCCCAGCAGACCGATCCGCCTCATCGTGCCCTTCACGCCCGGTGGCAGCGCGGACATCCTCGGTCGCGCGATCGGCCAGGAGCTCACGAAGTCCATGGGCCAATCGGTGGTGATCGAAAACATCGGCGGCGCGGGCGGCTCGGTCGGCGCGGACAAGGCCGCCCACGCGACACCCGATGGCTACACCCTGTTCATGGGACACATCGGCACGCTGGCGGTCAACCCGCACATCTATCCCAAACTGCCTTACGACCCGATCAAGGACTTCACACCCGTGGCCTGGGTGGCCAACGTCGTCAACGTGCTGGCGGTGCATCCCTCGGTGCCCGCCAAGACGCTGAAGGATCTGGTCGCCTATGCGCAGGCAAACCCCGGTAAGCTGAACTACGGCTCGGGCGGCAATGGCAGCGCGGCCCATCTGACGACGGAGTACCTGAAGCTGCAGACCAAGACCGACCTGATCCATGTGCCCTACAAAGGCACCGCGCCCGCCGTGCAGGATCTGGTGGCGGGTCAGACGCAGGTCATCTTCACGGGCGCGCCCGCATTGCTGCCCTTCTTCAAGACCGGGCAGCTGCGCGCCATCGCCGTCTCCAGCACGCGACGGCTCGATGTGCTGCCCGATGTGCCCACGGTGGCCGAGAGTGGCTACCCCGGCTTCGAGGCGGACCAGTGGTATGGCATCGTCGTGCCCACCGGCGTGCCGGCGGACATCGTGCGCAAGCTCAACACCCACATCAACCAGGCGCTCAACGCGCCGGAGCTGAAGGCGCGCCTGCAAACCGAAGGCGCCATCGCCGCCCCGACCACACCGGAAAAGTTCGGTGAACACATCCGTGCCGAGCTCGCGCGCTGGAAGCCGGTGGTCCTGGCCGCCAACATCAAGCCAAGCTGAGCAAGCCCGGCCGCGCGGACCGCCCCAAGGCGGGAGCGACGGGCACCGAATCCGCGAGCCGGAACACCGCGACGGCCTGCACCAGCCCCTGCGACTGGTGCTTGAGATCCACCGCCGCGGAGGTCATCTGCTCGACCAGCGCTGCGTTCTGTTGCGTGGTCTGGTCCATGCCGCTGATGGCTTCGCCCACCTCCAGGACGCCCGCGCTTTGCTCGGCGCTGGCGGTGCTGATCTCGCCCATGAGGTCGGTCACGCGGCGGATGCTGGCCACCACTTCGTCCATGGTCGCGCCGGCCCGGTCCACCAGCGTGCCGCCCTGCTCCACCCGCTGGACGCTCGCTGAAATCAGTGCCTTGATCTCGCGGGCCGCGTCCGCGCTGCGTCCGGCCAGGCTGCGCACTTCACCCGCGACGACGGCAAAACCTCGGCCCTGTTCGCCCGCACGCGCGGCTTCCACCGCGGCGTTGAGCGCCAGGATGTTGGTCTGGAAGGCGATGCCGTCGATCACGCTGATGATGTCGGCGATCTTGCGCGCGCTGGTGTTGATGTCCTTCATGGTTTCGACCACCTGGATCATCACCTCACCCCCCTGCATCGCCACCGCGCTGGCACTCTGGGCCAATTGGTTGGCCTGCTGCGCGCTGTCGGCGTTCTGCCGCACGGTGGAGCCCAACTCTTCCATGGAGGCCGCAGTCTGTTCCAGGGCGCTGGCCTGGTTTTCGGTGCGCGCGGACAGATCCTGGTTACCCCGCTCGATCTCGACAGCGGAAACCGCCACCTGCTGTGCGGAGGTCCGTACGCCCGAGACCACTTTCAGCAGGCCATCCCGCATCGATTTCATGGCCGCCATCACGCTGTCCTCTGCCGCGCCATGGGTGTCGATTTCGGCAGCCAGGTTGCCGGAGCGGATGTCGTCCGCCACCGCCTTGACCTGCCAGGGTTCGGCGCCCAGGGCACGCGTCACCGCGCGGGCGATCAGCGTAGCGGCGGCCGCGCCCAGCAGCACCGCCACAACCGTCCAGGCGATCATCAGGGTCGAGAACCCGGTCGCGGTGCCCTGGGCTTCGGTGAGACGCCGCTGGATCAAGTTCTCCTCGAAGTCGATCAGGGCATTGATGCGAGCCAGCCATTCGACGAACAGCGGCTTCAATTCGCGCCAGACAATCTGCTGCGCCTCTTCACGCCGGCCCTCGCCGCGCAGCTGAATCACCTTGTCGATCAAGGGCAGCACCTGGGCCTCCGTCGCCTTGATGGCGGCCAGCAGGCGCGGTACGTCCGGATGGATGGACCGGTCCTGCGCCAACAACTGATCAAGGGGCACCGCCGATTTCGCATAAAAGGCCGCGAGGCGTTCGATTTCACCGACCTCGCGCCTCAATTCCACGTCGCTCAGGGACGCGGCCACGTCACGTATGGCGATCGCGCGGTCGTGCGCGCTGCCGCGGAAGTTGATCGCATAGCGCTGGATCATGGAGTTTTTCCCGGAGTTCTCCATCAAGGCCTGCTCGATGATCCCCACCTCGCGCAAGCCTGTGAAGGTCAGAAAAACCAGGATCAGAAGAATCGCGCCAAAACCGGCCGTCAACTTTTGACGTACCGTCAACCGTGCAAACCAACTCATGTTTTTTCCTTGTCACGTTACGTGGGTCGGCGCGCAGACTGCACGTCGGACGCCGAGGTCGTGGGTATTCTGAGGGCAACGGGGTCACCGATCCGCAGGTCACGATGCATTGTCTTGATGACAGGCATAAAAAAAAACAGCTGCCGGGATGGGCAGCTGTCTTGCCTGAGGTTACGCGAACCGCGCGAAACCAAGTGGAAGCGCTTGCTTACTGCAGCGGGATCTTGGCCTTGACGATCACATCGCCCCAGCGCTTGATTTCGGACTGGAGGAACGCCGCTGTCTGCTCGGGCGTCTGGCCACGCGGCTCGATGTTGAGTTCACGCAGTTTCCTGGCGACTTCCGGGTCGGCCAGCGCGGTCTGGATGTCCTTGTGCAGGCGTGCGACCACGGCCTTGGGCGTGGCGGAGGGTACGGCCAGCGCGTTCCAGGACGAAGAGAGATAGGCAGGCAGGCCCGCTTCCTTGGTCGTCTGCACCTCGGGCAGCGCGACCGAACGCTTCTCGCTCGTCACGGCCAGGGCGCGCAGCGCGCCGCCCTTGATCTGGCCCATCACCGGCGCGAGGATTTCGACCGCGGCGTCGATCTGTTTGCCGCGCAGCGCGTTGACCACGGCGGGCGTGCCGTTGAAGGGAACGATCTGCACATCGATGCCGGCGACGGACTTGAACAACTCGGCCGAAAGGTTCTGCGTGCTGCCGATGTTGATGCTGCCGATGTTGAGCTTGCCCGGGTTGGCCTTGGCATCGGCCAGCAGTTCGCCCAGGGTCTTGTACTTGGAGTCGCTGGCGACGACCACGCCGATGTCGAACAGGCCCAGGGTGCTGACCGGCGTGAAGTCCTTCACCGAGTCATAGGGCAGGCTCTTGAACAACGTGGCGCTGACCGCCGTGGCGTTGGACATCAGCAGCAGCGTGTGGCCGTCGGGCGTGGACTTGGCCACTTGGTCGGACGCGCCCACGCCACCGGCACCGGGCTTGTTCTCGATCACCACGGGCTGGCCCAGCAGTTCATTGAGTTTCTGCGCGACGATGCGCGCGGTCAGATCGGCCACACCGCCCGCGCCGAAGGGCACGATGATGCGCAGCGCTTTGCTGGGGAAGTTTTGCGCCAACGCCAGCGGCGAGGACAGGGACGCCAAGCCCGCGACCATCGGGGTGCCCAACAGGGCGAGAGCGGATCGCCGGTTCAATCGGTTCATGGTTTACTCCTAGTAGAAACAGGGTTCGAGGGCGAGGGCACGGCGGCCTCAGCGCGCCACGCCCAGCAATTTGTCCAGCAACTCGGGCTGATCCAGCAGGGCACGCGCTGTGCCCGCATGCACCACGGTGCCACGGTCCAAGACGGCGGCCTGGTCGGAAATGGCCAGGATGGCCTGCGGATGTTGCTCGACGATGATGGCCGAGAGGCCTTCCTCGCGCGTGATGCGGCCGATGGCACGCAGCAATTCCTGCACGATGATGGGGGCCAGGCCCTCCAGCGGCTCGTCCAGCAGCAGCAGCTTGGGATTGAGCACCAGGGCCCGGCCCACGGCCAGCATCTGCTGCTCGCCACCCGAGAGCTGGGAGCCAAGATTGGTCTTGCGCTCGGCCAGGCGGGGGAAGAGTTCGTAGACGCGCGCGGGGGTCCACGCGGAAGCACCAGCGACCGCCCTGCCTGTGCGGCCCGGACGCGCCACCGCCGTCAGGTTTTCATCCACCGTCAGTGATTTGAAGATGTTGCGCTCTTGCGGCACCCAACCGATGCCGGCGGCGGCGCGCAGGTGCAAGGGCGTCTTGTGCAAAGCCACGCCATCGAGCGTGATGCTGCCGCCGTGCTGTCGCGTCGCGCCCGCCAGTGTGTTCATGAAGGTGGTCTTGCCGGTGCCGTTGCGCCCGAGCAGGGCCAGGGTCTTGCCCTGATCCAGCCTGACGGAAACACCGTTCAGCACCACGGCTTCGCCATAACCGGCGCTGAGGTTCTCGACCTGGAGGAGCTGGCTCATGCGTGGCTCCCTTCACCATGGCCGAGGTAGACCTCCTTCACGCGTGGATCATTGGCGATTTCCTCGGGGTTGCCCTCGGTCAACACGACACCGTTGACCAGCACCGTCATGCGTTTGGCGAAACTGAAAACCAAGTCCATATCGTGTTCGATCAGCAACACCGACACGTCTGCGGGCAAGGCCGCCACGGTCTGCAAAATTTCCTCGCGCTCGCCCGCGGGCACGCCCGCCACCGGCTCGTCCAGCAAGAGCACGCGCGGCTCGCAGGCCAGGGCGATGGCGATCTCCAGCAGGCGGCGCTTGCCATAGGCCAGCACGTCGGTGCGCTGGTTCATCACCTCGGTCAAGCGAAATTGCTCCAGCAGCTGCTCGCATCGCGCAACCACTTTCGGATTGCGGCCCAGCGGTTGCCACCAGCGCGCGCCCAGACCCATGTGCTGGGACACGGTGAGCGCCAGTGTCTGCAGCGGAGTCAGCGTGTCGAAGAGCTGATTGATCTGGAAAGTACGCACCATGCCGCGACGCACGCGCTGGTGCGGCGCGAGGCGGGTTATGTCGTCGCCTTCGAGCAGGATGCGCCCTTCGGTCGGGTCCAGCACGCCGGTCAGCAGATTGATCAGCGTGGTCTTGCCCGCGCCATTGGGCCCGATCAGCGCATGGCGCGCGCCACGCTTCAGATCCAGGCTCACATTGCCCGTGGCCGTGATGCCGCCAAAGCGCTTGACCAGGCCCTGGGCTGACAGAACGACGTCTTTTTGAACGATGTCGGTAGAGATCATTTTTTCTTGCCCCGCGATATCCAAGTCCAGGGGCGGATCACGCGCTCACGGCCCACCAACATCAGCACAACGAGGAAAAGACCGATCCAGAACGTCCAGTACTGCGGGGTGATGGAAGAAATCCAGTCCTGCAGCACCTTGAAGATGACCGCGCCGATCACGCCACCGTAGAGCCAGCCCGCGCCACCGATCACGACCAGCAGCACCAGGTCGGCCGAACGGTCGAAGGCAAAGACCTCGACCGAGGCGAAGCTGGTGGTCTGCGCCAGCAGCGCGCCAGCGGCGCCCGCCACGCCCGCGGCGATGGTGTAGATCAAGGCCAGCCGCGCCGCCACCGGAATGCCGATGGACTGCGCGCGCAGACGGTTGTCGCGCAAGGCCATCAAGGTACCGCCCAGGGGCGAATGCACGAAACGGCGCGACAGCAAGAAGAACACGAAGAGCACCACCAGCGAATACCAGGCAGCCACCTGGCCATACAGGTCGAATTCGAAGCGACCCAGCACGGGTCCCATGATCACACCTTGCAAGCCGTCAGCACCGCCCGTCAGCCAATTCAGTTTGTTGGCCAGTTCCATGAGGATGAGCGCCACGCCCATGGTCACCATCAGCAGCGTGAGGCTGGTGCCACGCATGATGGACAGCGACGCTACCGCGCCCAGCACCGTGGAGACGGCAATGCCGAAAAGCAGGCCTAGCACCGGATCAGGATGGATGTGCTTGGCGAACAGGGCTGCCGCGTAGGCGCCCATGCCGAAGAAAGCGGCATGGCCGAGCGAAACGATGCCGGCGTACCCCATGATGAGGTCGAGCGACAGCGCGAACAAGGCCACGATGGCCACTTCGTTGATGAGCAATGCATGGCCGCTGAGCCACCAGGGCGAGGCCAGCGCCAGCAGCCAGAAGACCGGCTCCCAGCGCTTCCAGCGCTGGAACTCGTGCAGGGAAGACGTCGCGTTCATGCCTTGCCCCCCTTGCGCACGAACAGGCCTTGTGGGCGCCAGATGAGGATGACGATCATCAGGAAATACACGATGAACGCGCCAAAGCGCGGGATGTAGTACTTGCCGGCCACGTCGGCAATGCCCAGCAACAGGGCCGCCAGCAGCGGGCCGGTGATCGAAGACGTGCCGCCGACGGCCACCACGATCAGGAAATAGACCATGTAGCGCAGGGGAAAGCTCGGGTCAAGGATCAGGATCTCGGCGCCCAGCGCGCCGCCCAGGCCCGCCAGGCCCGAGCCGGCCGCGAAGGTCAGCAGGAAAACGGCGTTGACATTGATGCCCAGGCCGGCGGCCACGCGCTGGTCATCCACCGAGGCGCGCAGGCGGCTGCCGAAGCGGGTGCGACTCAGGATGGTCTGCAGCGCGAGGGTCAGGGCCACGCACACCGCGACAATGAACAGGCGGTAATGCCCCATGCCCAGCTCCCACGCCGTGCCGTCACCCAGTTCGGTGCGGCCCTTGAGCCATTCGGGCAACTGGACGATCTGCTGGCTGGACGTGAAGAAATAGTCCATGACCGCCACGGCCATGAAGGTCAGGCCGATGGAAAACAGCACCTGATTCAGGTGTGGCTTGCTGTACATCGGACGGTACAGGGTGCGCTCCAGCACGGCGCCCAGCAGGGCAGAGCCCAGGAAGGCCAGGGGCAGGCACAGCAGGAAAGGCACGCCATGGCGCTGCATCAGGATGACGGTGAGATAGCCACCCACCATCGCGAAGGCGCCGTGGGCCAGATTGATGAAGTTCATCAGGCCCATGGTGACGGACAGGCCAACCGCCAGGATGAAGAGCAGCATGCCGTAGGCGATGCCGTCGAAAAGTATGGTCAGCATGGAGACACGATGTCGAATTCAGGACGGGAAAACATCAGAGGAAAAAACATGGGCGCCCCTCCTGAGCAGGGGCGCCCATGCGTGCGGACTTACTTGGCCGCCTTGCCCGGGTCTTTCACGTCCTTGATGACGTCAAATTCCACGTTGTACAGCTCGCCATCCTTGCGCTCCACCTTGCTCAGGTAGATGTTCTGCACGATGTCGCGGGTTTCCGGGTCGATGGACACCGGGCCACGCGGGCTTTCCCACTTCAGGTTCTTCATCGCGTTGACCAGCGCCTCGCCGCCCTGACCCTTGGTGGCCTTGAGGCCCTCGTAGATCACGTGCATGCCGTCATACCCACCTACGGCGAAGAAGTTGGGGCGGAAGTTGTTGGCCTTCTTGAAGGCCGCCACGAAGGCCTTGTTCTTGGCCGAGGGGTGGTAGGCCGAGTACTGCATGGAGGTCACGACACCCAGCGCGACGTCGCCCATGCCATTGAGCTGGTCGTCGTCCGTGAGGTCGCCGGTGCCGATCAGCTTGATGCCGGCCTTGTCCATGCCACGTTCCTGGAACTGCTTCATGACCGCGGCGCCCGCACCCGAGGGCACGAAGACGAACAGAGCGTCGGGCTTGAGGTCACGCACCTTCTGCAGGAAGGGTGCGAAATCGGGGTTGCGCATGGGGGCGCGCATCGATTCGACCACGGTGCCACCGGCGGCGGTCAGGCGGGCCGTGAAGAACTTCTCGGCGTCAATGCCAGGACCGTAGTCGGAGACCATGGTCACGACCTTCTTGATGCCGTTCTTCGCCGCCCAGTCGGCCAGGGGCGATGACGTCTGCGGCAGCGTCATGCTGGTGCGCACGATGAAGGGCGAAGACAGTGTGATGCTGGACGTGGCCGCGGCCATCACGACCAACGGCGTCTTGCTCTGGGTGGCGATGGGCGCGGTGGCGAAGGCCGAGGGCGTGATGCCCATGCCGGCCAGCACGTCCACCTTGTCCTGCACCACCAGTTCCTGGGCCAGGCGCTTGGTCACGTCGGGAACGCTGGTGTCGTCCTTGACGATGAGCTCAATCTTCTTGCCAGCAACCATGCTGCCGTTCTGGGCGATGTAGAGCTTGACGGCGGCTTCGATTTGCTTGCCGGTGGTGGCCTGCTGCCCGGTCATGGGCACGATCAGACCCACCTTGAACACGTCCTGCGCGAGCACGGCCGTGGAGCCGAGCGCGGCTGTCAGGACCAGTGCCGAAGCGCTCAGGAAGGTACGCTTTTTCATGAGAGTTGACTCCTTTATATAAGTCTGAGATTGCCGCCATCGCGCGCCAGGGCGCAGGCACTTTGCCATGACCGCGCAGACACGTTCCGGCAGCGGAAACGCAAGAGCACAACGGGGCAAAGGTGCGCTACTGTCGCTGCAAACCGTTGCATCCGCAAGCCAAAAAACAGACTGATAGATATAACGGTTTGAAATATCTTACCCCGCGCCCAAGCGTGCGCGAGGGAGCACGGAATTACGGGTAAACCCGAATCTCAAACCGTCTGGAGCCAGCACGCCGCGAAGGCGCGCACCGCCGGCTCAGGTCAGGCCCAGGAGGCGCACGGCGTTGTCCTTGAGGATGCCGGGCATGACCTCGGGCTTGAAACCCGCTTCTTCGAAATCCTTCATCCAGCGCTCGGGCGTGATGAGCGGGTAGTCGCTGCCGAACAGCATGCGGTCTTTCAGCAGCGTGTTGGCGTACTGGACCAGTTGCTTCGGGAAATACTTGGGGCTCCAGCCCGACAGATCGATCCAGACATTGGGCTTGTGCATGGCCACGCTCAGGGCCTCGTCCTGCCAGGGCCAGCTTGGATGCGCCATCACGATCTGCATGTCGGGGAAATCGATCGCCACGTCGTCCAGATGGATGGGGTTGCTGTATTCGAGCCGCAGGCCGCCGCCACAACGCATGCCACTGCCGATGCCGCTGTGCCCGGTGTGGAAGATGGCGGGCAACTTGTGCTCGGCGATCACCTCGTAGATGGGCCAGGCCATCTTGTCGTAGGGGTGGTAGCCCTGCACCGTCGGGTGGAACTTGAAACCCTTGACGCCGTGTTCGGCGATCAGGCGGCGCGCCTCGCGCGCGCCCATCTTGCCCTTGTGCGGGTCGATACTGGCGAAGCACATCATCATGTCGCTGTTGGCCTGGGCCGCCTCGGCGATCTCCTCATTGGGAATGCGGCGACGGCCGAGTTGGGCCTCGCTGTCGACGGTGAACATCACCAGGCCGATCTTTCGTTCGCGGTAGTAGGCGATCGTCTCGGCGATCGTCGGCCGACGGCTGGAGCGGAAGTACTTGTCCGCCGCGCGGTCGTATTCCTCGCCGTAGTTGTCGAACGGATTCCAGCAGCTCACTTCCGCGTGGGTGTGGATGTCGATGGCGATCAGATTCTTGTAGTCCATGCTGAATTGTCTGCAAGCTTGAATGGGATTCTGCGGGTAAACACCGAAGAAAGGAAGGCGGTCGCAGCTTGAATTGGTTATTTCTCATAACAATAATTCATCCCCATCGGAAACACAAGATGCACAACCCTGACCTCCACTTCGAGCGGCAAGGCGATGACAATGAAATCGCCGTCATCCGCCTGACCCGTCCCGTCAAGCGCAACGCGCTCAACGACGCCCTCATCCTCGCCCTGCGCGACTTGTTCGAGAACCTGCCGACCGGCGAAGGGGGCGTGCGCGCCGCCGTCATCACCGGCGAAGGCGAGCATTTCTGCGCGGGCCTGGATCTCTCCGAACTCAAGGAACGCGATGCGGGCGAAGGCCTGCACCATTCGCGCATGTGGCACGCCGCGCTGGAGCGCGTGCAGTACGGTCCGGTGCCCGTCATTGCCGCGCTGCACGGCGCGGTGGTCGGCGGCGGCCTCGAGCTGGCCTCGGCCTGCCACATCCGTGTGGCCGACGACAGCACCTTCTACGCACTGCCCGAGGGCTCCCGCGGCATCTTCGTCGGCGGCGGCGGCGCGGTGCGCATCCCACGCCTGATCGGTGCCGCGCGCATGACGGACATGATGCTGACCGGCCGCGTCTACAACGCTGCCGACGGCGAGAAGGCCGGCTTCGCGCAATACCTGGTGCCGCAGGGCACGGCCTTTGACAAGGCGTTGGAACTTGCCGCCCGCGTGGCCCAGAACGCGCCCCTGACCAACTACGCATTGATCCATGCCCTGCCGCGCATCGCCGAGCAACCGGCGGATCAAGGCTTCCTGACCGAGGCCATGATGGCCGCCATCGCCCAGAGCGCGCCCGAGGCCAAGGCCCGCGTGCGCGCCTTCCTCGAGGGCAAGGCCGCGAAGGTGAAAAAAGCATGAGCACCCAGGCACGCTACCGTTCCGTGCGCTTCGGCGTTACCCGTGTCAAGGTGCGCGAAGGCCAGGACTCGCAAGGCCGCGCCGTGCGCTACGTCGATGCCGAGTTGCCCCTGGGTCCGTACGCGCGCCGCCTGAGCGACCATCTGCTGCACTGGGCCGAAGCCGCGCCCGACCGCACCTTCTTCGCGCGCCGGGAGCAGCTGGCCGATGGCAAGACCGGGGACTGGATCCGCGTCAGCTACGCCCAAGCCCTGGGTGGCGCGCGGCGGGTCGGCCAGGCCCTGCTGGACCTCGGCCTCAGCGCCGAACGCCCCGTGATGATCCTCAGCGAAAACACGCTCGAACACGCGCTGATGTCCCTGGCCTGCATCTACGCGGGCATCCCCTACTGTCCCGTGTCGCCGGCCTACGCCACGGTCAGCCAGGACTACGACAAACTCCGCCACGTGATGGACACGCTGACGCCGGGGCTGGTCTTCGCCGCCGACGGCGCGCGCTACGGCAAGGCGATCCAGGCCACCGTGGGCAAGAACGTCGACGTGGTGCTGGCGCAAGGCAAGATCGAGGGCCGCAAGACCACGACCCTGCAGTCCCTGCACGACACCCTGCCGCGCACCAGTGGCAAGGGCGCCGTGGACGTGGCCATGCACGCGGTGCGTCCCGACACGATCGCCAAGTTCCTCTTCACCTCGGGCTCGACCAAGATGCCCAAGCCGGTGATCAACACCCACCGCATGTGGTGCGCCAACCTGCAGCAGATCACGCTCTCGCTGCCTGCGCTGGCCGAAGAGGCGCCGATCTTCGTGGACTGGCTGCCCTGGAATCACACATTCGGTGGCAACCACAACGTGGGTCTGACGCTGATGCACGGCGGCACGCTCTACATCGACGACGGCAAACCCACGGCAGCCGGGATCGCCGAGACCCTGCGCAACCTGCGCGAGGTCGCGCCCACCGTGTACTTCAACGTGCCCACGGGTTTCGAAATGATCGCCCAGGCCATGAAGACCGACGCGGCGTTGCGCAAGACGCTGCTGTCGCGCGTGAAGATGTTCTTCTACTCGGGCGCGGGTCTGGCCCAGCCGGTCTGGGACAGCCTGCACGCCACGGCCGAGGCCGAGATCAGCGAACGCATCGTGATGGCCACCGGTCTGGGCATGACGGAGTCCGCGCCCTCGGCCATGTTCGTCAACAGCCCGGACGTGAAGGCCGGTGACATCGGCGTGCCGGTGCCGGGCATGACGCTCAAGCTGGTGGAAGTGGACGGCAAGATCGAGGTGCGCTATCGCGGCCCCAACGTGACGCCGGGCTACTGGCGCTCCGAGGCCGCCACGCGCGAGGCCTTCGACGAAGAAGGCTACCTCTGCACCGGCGACGCCGTGCAATGGATCGACGGGCAGGACCTGCACCGCGGCCTGAAATTCGACGGCCGCATAGCCGAGGACTTCAAGCTCGCCACGGGCACCTTCGTGAGCGTGGGTCCGCTGCGCGCCAAGGTCATCGTGACCGGCGCGCCCCTGGTGCAAGACGTGGTCTTGACCGGCCTGAACCGCAAGGAAGTCGGCGCGCTGATCTTCCCCTCGCCGGCCTGCCGCGCGGTCAGTGGGCTGGGGCCCGACGCGCCGATGAGCGAGGTGCTGGCCAGCAGCCCCGTGCGTCAACGCATGCAGGCCGTGGTCAACGAACTGGCGCGTGGCGCCACCGGCAGCGCCAACCGCATCGCACGCGCCCTGCTGCTGGACGAGCCGCCCTCCATCGACAAGGGCGAAGTCACCGACAAGGGCTCGATCAACCAGCGCGCCGTGCTCAAGCACCGCGACGCGCTGGTGCAGGCCCTGCACGACGATCTGGCCCCTGGCATCCTCAAACCCGAGTGACGACGCACGCAACACCAGGAGACGACCATGAAGATTGAAGGACAAGCCGCGCTCGTGACCGGTGGCGCCTCTGGCCTCGGTGAAGCGACGGCGCGCGAACTGGCCCGACTGGGCGCCAAGGTGACCGTATTGGACGTGAACGCCATCGCCGGCGCGAAGGTGGCGACTGAGATCGGGGGCCTCTTCCAGGTCTGCGACATCACGAGCCCCGACAGCGTGGGCGCGGCGATCGCCAAGGCCGAGGCGGCGCACGGCCCTGCCCGCATCCTGATGAACATCGCGGGCATCGGCTCGGCCAAGCGCATCGTCGGCAAGGACGGCAACCCCGCGCCGCTGGAAGACTTCGCCCGCGTGGTGAACATCAACCTGATCGGCAGCTACAACGTCAGCCGCTTGTTCGCCGCCGCCTGCGCCAAGCTGCCCCTGCTGGACGATGGCGAACGCGGGGTGATGATGTTCACGGCCTCGATCGCGGCCTACGATGGTCAGGTCGGCCAGCAGGCCTACAGCGCCTCCAAGGGCGGCATCGTCGGCATGACCCTGCCCATGGCGCGCGACTTGGCCCAGCACGCCATCCGGGTCTGCACCATCGCCCCCGGTCTGTTCGCCACGCCCCTGGTGAAGGAGTTGCCGGAGGAAGTGCAACAATCGCTCGCGGCGTCCATTCCCTTCCCCAAGCGCCTGGGTCAGCCCGAGGAGTTCGCGCGCCTGGCCTGCCATGTCGTGACCAATGGCCACCTCAACGGCGAAGTGATCCGACTCGACGGCGCGCTGCGGATGGCGCCACGATAGAACCGACCCGGGGCACGGGCAGCACCAGCTGCCCGGCGTCGGAAGCTTTTTCCGCCCCTCGATAACTTCACACTAGGAGACAAACCATGAACCTGAATCGACGTCATTTCAATCTGGCCCTGGGCGGCGGCGCCGCGCTGGCGGCCCTGCAATCGCTGCCCGCGTTCGCGCAGGTGGCCCAGCCCAAGATCTATTACGGCTTCCCCGCCGGCAGCGCGGGCGACAGCCTGGCTCGCCGCGTGGCCGACAAGCTGGGCGGCACGCCCTACGCCCAGACCAATGCCGTGGTGGAGAACAAGCCCGGCGCGGGCGGCCGCATCGTGCTGGAAACTCTGAAAAGTTCGCCCGCCGATGGTTCCGTGCTCACGCTGGCGCAAGCCTCGGCGCTCACGATCTACCCGCACGTGTACACCAAGATGAACTACACGATGGCGGATTTCGCACCCATCTCCATCGGCGCGCAGATGATCTTCGCGCTGGCCGTCGGCCCCATGGTGCCCGACAGTGTCAAGACACTCAAGGATTTCGTGGCCTGGGCCAAGGCCAACCCCGAAAAGTCCAGCTTCGGCTCGCCCGGCGCGGGTTCCATGCCGCACTTTGTCGGTTCGCTGTTCGGCGTCAACGCCGGCATCACCTTCCAGCACGTGCCCTTCCGCGGCTCCCTGCCAGCCGTGAATGACACGGTGGGCGGGCAGATCGCCGCTTGCGTCACGCCCACGGGTGATTCGCTGGCCCACGCCAAGAGCGGCCGGCTGCGCATCCTGGCCGTCTCGGCGCCCAAGCGCGTCGCCGAACCCGATGCGCCCACCTTCGCCGAACTGGGCTATCCAGAGATCGTTGCCGAGGAATGGTTTGGCTTCTTTGCGCCGGCCAAGACACCCACGAGCGTCATCAATACAGCGAACGCGGCCATCCAGGCCGCGTTGAAGGACAAGGCCGTGATCGACGGTCTGGCTGCCATCGGCCTGGTGACGGCGGGCAGCACGCCCCAGGCCATGCGTGCCTCGCTGGAATCGGAGTTCAAGCGTTGGGCTCCGCTGGTCAAGAAGGTCGGCTTCACCGCAGAATCCTGATCTTGACGGTTTACGCCCCGGCTGCGCCGCGCGCCCGCCGGGGCGATTTTCATTCACCGCGCCTTGATGTCTTCCTCTCCCCCCTCGTCGCCAGCAATCCGCCGTCCTGCCCGCTCCGCCGCGCGCAAGACTGCGCCCGTCGCCAAGCAACGCGAGGACGAGGCGGCGCCTGAGCCGGCGATTGACCAGGTCGATGCCAGCTTCCTGCAAACCCTGATTGGCTATGGCGCGCGACGCGTCTCGCTCGCGGCCATCGCCAGTTTCCTGCCGCGCATGGCGGCCTATGAACTCCGCCCGGTCGAGTTCTCCGTGCTCTCGCTGATCCACCACAACCCCGGCATCACGTCGCGTCAGCTCTGTGGCGCGCTTGGCATCCAGCCGCCGAACCTGGTGGGCATGCTGCAGCAACACGAGAAGAAGCGCGGCCTCATCGAACGCCGCCCGCATCCCCACGATGGTCGCGCCATGGGTCTGCACCTCACCGTCGCCGGTCGCGCGCTCGTGCGCAAGGCCGAACGCGCGGCCAGCCAGAACGATGCCCAGGTCACCGCGCGCCTGAGCACGGCGGAACGCCGCGCGCTATTGCGCCTGCTGGAAAAAATCTACCTCTGAACCCGGGGCCGACGGCGCAAATCGGCGCGCGCCGTGCTTTTCGCACGCTTGCCAACTTCTGTCAGCTATGAATGTTGTAGCACGCGGGAAACTGCGCTATATTGCGCGTCCCTTTGCACTGCCTCGGCCACGGCCATGGCCGTTTCCCCGCGCAGCTTTCCCCATGACCGGCACAGCAAAAAACACCCTCGGTGCCGGCGGCAAGTTCGGCGCCAGGGACGTGGGCGCGAAGGAAAGCGCCGCCATGAGCCAGCTGCTGGCTCTGCTCGAATCCCGTTACGCGATGCGCGTGCTCTGGGCCTTGCGCGACGGCCATGCCCAGACCTTCCGCCTGCTGCAGGACAGCGTGGGGGGCATCACGCCGAACACACTGAACACGCGGCTAAAGGAACTGCGGGCCAGCGGGCTGCTGCATCACGACAACGAAGGCTACCTGCTCACCGCGACTGGTATCGAACTGACGCGCCGTCTCGGCGAAGTAACGGCCTACGCACCCAAGTGGGGCGCCAGCCAGGCGCGCAAACCACGCTGAGGGCTGCCGCATCGGCCCGGCCCAGCGCCCGCCCGCCTGGCGTCAGGCCGGGACTTGCCGGTAAGGCTCCTCGAACGGGATGAAATCCCGCTCCGCCAGCGCATCCGCGACCCATGCCCGCACTCCCGGCTGGGCATGGACACGCGCAATGTAGTCCGCGATGTCTTCGGGCACCGGCAAGGCATAGGTCTTCAGGCGGGTGCAGACCGGCGCGAAGTACGCGTCGGCGATCGAGAAGTCGCCGAAGAGCATCTCCTGCCGACCGCTCTCGCGCAGCAATTCGCGCCACATCTGCGTGATCCGAGCCACATCCGCGCGCACCGCGGGCTGTTCGTGCCAGATGCGCGCGCCCGCCTCGGACAGATCGGCCTCAATGTTCATGCTGCAGTGGCCGCGCAAGGCCATGAAACCGGCATGCATCTCGGCACAGACGCTGCGTGCGCGGGCACGACGCGCCCGCTCTTGCGGCCAGAGCTTGTGCTCGGGGAAAGATTCGGCCAGATATTCGGCAATGGCCAAAGTGTCCCAGATGACCAGCCCATCATCGGTCAGCACCGGCACCTTGCCGACCGGATTGATGCGGCCAATGACCTGCTTGAAGTCGGAGTCCGACTCGAAGGAATCAAAGCGAACCTTGACTTCCTCGAAAGGAATGCCCGCCTGCCGCAGCAGCACCCAGGGCCGCATGGACCAGGAGGAATAGTTCTTGTTGCCGATGTAGAGCTTGAGCATGCCGCACCTTGTTGATAAATATCACGCCATACAGAACCTGCCATGCCCAGGCCTGTGCCTCATTGCGAGCGCACCACGCCACGCCGCAGAGCACCCGGCGCCCTCGACCTGGGCGCCGCCCCACACCAAGCCACGTCGATCGCGACGTGATCTCTCAGCGGATATCGAGCGGCACGAAGGACTTCACCAGGTCGTCCAAGGCCTTGATCTGGCTCAGGAAGGGTTCCAGCTTGTCCAGCGGCAAGGCGCTGGGGCCATCACACAAGGCCTTGTCCGGATTCGGGTGAGCCTCCAGGAACAGGCCCGCCAGGCCCACGGCCATGCCGGCGCGAGCCAGGTCCACCAATTGCTCGCGCCGCCCACCCGAGGCTGCCGCGCCGGGGGCGCGCTGCTGAAGGGCGTGCGTGGCGTCGAAGATCACGGGCAGGTTGCCGCTGACCTGCTTCATCACGCCGAAACCCAGCATGTCCACCACCAGGTTGTCGTAGCCAAAGCAGGTGCCGCGGTCGCAGAGGATGAGCTGGTCGTTGCCGGCCTCCTTGAATTTCTCGACGATGTTGCCCACCTGGGAAGGGCTCAGGAACTGCGGCTTCTTGATATTGATGACCCGCCCGGTCTTGGCCAGGGCCACGACCAGATCGGTCTGCCGAGCCAGGAAAGCCGGCAGTTGCAGCACGTCCACGACCTCGGCGACGGCCTGTGCCTGATGCGGCTCATGCACGTCGGTGATCAGCGGCACCCCAAACGTCTTCTTCACATCCTCGAAAATGCGCAGTCCCTCGTCCAGGCCGGGACCACGGTAGGAATGGATGGATGAGCGATTGGCCTTGTCGAAGCTGGCCTTGAAGACATAGGGAATCCGCAGCTTGCCCGTGACACGCACGTACTCCTCGCAGGCACGCAAGGCCAGGTCACGGGACTCCAGCACGTTGATACCCCCGAAGAGGACAAAAGGCAGCGCGTTGCCGGCGGAAATATGGCTGATGGAGATCGCGGACATGGAAAATGATTCAGGAGTGAACTGGAAATGCGGATTTTACGGTCCGCGCCCGGGGCCAAGCTCAGGCGTCACCGCCAAAGAGATCGCGGGTGTAGACCTTGTCCCCCACGTCATCCAGCTCGGCCACGCGGCGGTTCGCGACGATCACGTCGGCGATCTGCTTGAATTCGGCCAGGTCACGGACAACGCGTGAACCGAAGAAACTGTCTTCCTTCAGCACGGGCTCGTAGACCACCACGTCAACACCCTTGGCCTTGAGTCGCTTCATCACGCCCTGGATGCTGCTGGCGCGGAAGTTGTCGCTGCCAGCCTTCATGATCAGGCGATGGATGCCCACCACCTTCGGCCCCCGGCGCAGGATGTCCTCGGCCACGAAATCCTTGCGCGTGGTGTTGGCGTCCACGATGGCACGGATCAGGCTCTGCGGCACGTCCTTGTAATTGGCCAGCAATTGCTTGGTGTCCTTGGGCAGGCAATACCCACCATAACCAAAGCTGGGATTGTTGTAGTGATTGCCAATGCGCGGGTCCAGCCCCACGCCCTGGATGATCTGGCGCGTGTCCAGACCATGCACGGCGGCGTAGGTGTCCAGCTCGTTGAAGAAGGCCACCCGCATCGCCAGAAAGGTGTTGGCAAACAGCTTGATCGCCTCGGCCTCGGTGTTGTCGGTCAGCAGCACCTCGGCATCCGGCTTGAGCGACGCGAGGCGCAACAGGTCCGCGAAGACCTGGCCTCGCGTCGAACGCTCACCGACCACGATCCGGCTGGGGTGCAGGTTGTCGTACAACGCCTTGCCCTCGCGCAGGAACTCGGGCGAGAAGATGATGTTGTCGGACCCGAGCGTGCGCTTGAGCTGCTCGGTGTAACCGACCGGGATGGTGGACTTGATGACCATCACCGCACGCGGGTTGATGGCCATCACATCGCGCGCCACCGCCTCGACCGAGCGGGTGTTGAAGTAATTGGTATCGGGGTCGTAATCGGTGGGCGTCGCGATGACAACGAATTCCGCCTGCCCATAAGCCTCGTGTTTGTCCAGCGTGGCGCGCAACTTCAAGGGCTTGCTGGCGAGGTACGCCTCGATCTCCTTGTCTTCGATCGGTGAGTGCCGATCGTTGATCAAGTTGACCTTGGCCGGGTCGATGTCGAGGGCGGTCACTTCATGCTGCTGGGCCAGCAAAACGGCGTTGGACAGGCCGACGTAGCCAGTCCCGGCAATGGCAATCTTCAAGATGGATCCAATCGATGGTCGCTCGCAAGGGCGACTGGTAAAAATGGTGGGCAGCGGGGCGCCCGCATGGAATATCTGCGGACGACGTTGCACGCCCGGTTGCGGATTCTAGACAGCAAATATTGTGGCTTGATGGCATCCCGACCTGGGAAGGTTCGGGGCCCTCAATTTCAGGACAGCGACCGCACGCCGGGGCGCCCGGCCTCCGTCACGAAGGTGGCCAAGGTGTCGATGCCGGAATCGGCGCGCGTGACGTCCTCCAAGCCTCGCAAGGTCACCACCATGCGTTCAGGCGACAGATCGATCAGGCCATACCCCCGCTTGCGGGAGTGGACGAAGAGGCAATGCGGGTTTCCCTGCCGCGCCTTTGCGTCCGCCGGTGCCGACGCGGCGGTGGCGCCAGAAGAGATGCTGGTGCCGCAGTACTCGGTGGCGACCACGGGGGAAGCAATGGAATAGGGATTCTGGTGCACCTGGGCCACCCAGTTCTTGTGGATGTCGCCCCCCAGAAGGACCGGGTTGCGTGCCGCGCTCGCGACCAGGGTGTCGATCAGGGCCTGCCGCGCGCCAGGGTAACCATCCCAACCATCGGTGCCCGCGGAAACGCCCAGACCATGCCCATAGTTGGCGGGCGTGAAACGCGTCTGCTGCGCGATCAGGTTCCAGGCCGTTCCAGCGCCATGCGCATCCCGCAAAGCGCCTTCCAGCCATTGCTCCTGCGCGCGCCCCAGCATGGATCGCCGCGGCGTGGGTTCTTGCCCCAGGCAGACCCGGGCCTCGGCCGCTTTCGGGGCTTTGCCGCACAAGGGTCGGTCGCGGTACTGGCGGTTGTCCAGCAAATAGAGCCGCGCCAATCGGCCATGGTCGTAATGCTGATGGATGCGCAGTCCGCCCGCGCCCGTCTGCAGACCCTGCAGTCCGGCCAGCATGGTGGCGGCGCGCAGAGGCATGTGCTCGTAATACGCCTGGTAGGACGCCACCCGCCGCGCTGCGAAGTCCGGCGTGTCCGTGATGGACCAGGTGCCACCATGGTTGTTCTCCAGCTCGTGATCGTCCCAGGTCACCAGCCACGGGCAGGCCGCGTGCATGGCCTGCAAGTCCGGATCGCTCTTGTACAGGGCATAACGCGCGCGGTAACTTTCCAGGGTGCGCGCTTGCGGCAAGTCATGGTGACGCGCCTCGCCTCGCCCTGCCGACGCACCCGCTCTTTCATAGATGTAATCACCGACGAACACCACCATGTCGGGAGAATCCACTCGCATGTGCCGGTATGCCGCGTAGTGGCCGGACTCCCAGCGCTGGCAGGACGCCAACGCCAGGCGAAGTCGATCCACGGTGGCGCCGGACGCCGGCAAGGTACGTGCGCGACCCGATGCGCTCACGGCCTCGCCCGCCATGAAGCGGTAGCCATACCAAGTGTCGGAACGCAGACCTGTCACCTCGACGTGCACAGCATGCCCCAGCGCAGGCTCAGCCCAGCTCTCACCACTTGCGATCACGCGGTGGCCGACGCCTTCATCGAACACTTCCCAGCGCACCGGCACCGGCCCCGCATTCAAGAGCTCGGGGGCCAGCAAGCGCGTCCACAAGACGAAACCGTCCGGCGAGGGCGAACCGCTGGCGATGCCAGCGGCAAAGGGGTCGTTGACCAAGCGCGGGCCCGCCCCGATCGCCCGCGCTCCAACATGCGCGGAGAGCATCGCCAGACCGGACAGGGTGGCAAAAGCACTGATCAAGGCGCGACGCTGCGACGATACCGATCCGGAAACATCCATGGTTCTTCATCCTCATCCTGTTCGTTCAGACCTTGACACGCACAAGCGGCATCCACGTCCCTGGGCAATGCAGGTTGCCTTGCCTCATTCCACGACGTCTACCCGGCCTTGCGCGTCGAGGAATGCGATGCGCACTGCCTGTCCGGGACATGCCAAGCGCACGGCATCGCCGTAAGCGCGCAGCTGCGCCAGCATCTGCTCTCGCGTCACCGCTGCGGCCTGTGCATAGCTCGCGGACTTGTAGTCCAGCACCCACCAGGTGCCATCTCGATGGCGCAGCAGGCGATCGATGCGGCGGACCTGGCCGTCGATCATGACCGGCACCTCGTTGGCCCACCAGGCCACATCGGTGCTGCGCCAGGCCCAGGCCCCCTCCCCTTGCAGGATGCGTTGCGCCCTGGTAACGGCCTGCCCCGTCTGCGAGGGCGCCAGCCCCTGCTCGGCGCCGGCACGCTCCATCTGAGCGGCGCTGAAATCCGGTGCATCCAGCGCGGCCCATTCCAGCAAACGGTGCATGGCCGAGCCGAGCCGGGCCGCCAGGGTGTCCTCCGGCGCCTGTGGCGCGGACACCGGCACCGGGTCGAACCAGACCTCGGGCAGGACTTGCAGCACGATGTCGGACAACCCGATTTGGGCGGCGGACACTCCGCGGCCGGTGCCACCGCGTTCATCTCCACCCTCGGACGGCGCCTGGATGGCCTCCGGCTCCAACCGAGCACAGACCGGGGACAGACGTTGCCACCAGCTTCTGCCTTCCGGGTTCTGCTGGTGAGGTTGCACGGCGGAGAAGACCAGCTGCGCCCGCGCGCGCGTGAGCGCGACGTAGAGCATGTTCAGTTCCTCGCGCGCGCGCGCGCCCTGCTCACGCGCATAGACCTCGCGCGCGCTGGGCGGCAAACGTTCTTCCTTCTCGCTGGCGAGGAAGACGAAGCTGCGGGGTGCCGACGCCTCGCCGGGCCAGTCCAGCAACACGCTCATGGTCTGGGCACGCTGTGGCGGCGTGTCGGTGTCGAGGATGAGCACCTTCTCGGCTTCCAGCCCCTTGGCGCCATGCACGGTCAACAGGCGCACGGCGCCTCCCTCGGGCATGGGTTGCGCGGGCGCGGGCAGCTTGCCGGCGCGCACGGCACGGACCAGGGCATAGGGCGTGGCATAACGCCCGCCGTCGAATTGCAAGGCGGCCTCCAGCAACGCCCGCAGATGGGTCTGGACGCGCGCGCGCAGATGCGGGGGCGCGGCCGCCATGCAGCGCGCCACCACGTCGCCATCGGCATAGATCGCGTCCAGCGCGTCGTGGGGAGGCAAGGTGCGCACCCAATGCTGCCAGCGACGAAGGCACGGCCCCACATCACCCAGGCCCGCATGGGTCCAGGCAGTGGCCGGAGTCGTCTGCAGCAGATCGAACCAGGCCTGCCTGCCACCACGCTGGCGCGCCGCGATCTCCAGCAGCGCGGCGTCGTCCAGCCCGGCGCCGGGCCCGAACAAGGGTGAACGCAAAACCCGCGCGAGCGACAGATCGTGCCCGGTCGACACCAGCACATCGAGCAAGGCGATCAAGTCCTGCACCTCGGGCGCGGCGCCCAGATCGCCCTGCTCCGGTTGGGTGGCGGGTACGCCCAGGGCCAGCAATTCGGCTTGCATCGCCACCAGGCGATCGCGCTTGCGCGCCAGCACCATGACGTCCCCGGGGGCAGACCGGCCCGGATCTGCCCGGCGATCCAATCAGCGGCCTGACGGCACTCGCGCGCGCGCAAGGAGTCCTCCGACGTGACGCGCGGTGCAAGCAGGCTGTCGCGCCAGACCGCGATGGCCTCCTTCCGCTCTCTGGGTTGGCGTTCGATCAGGGGCAGGACCGATGCCTCGCCCACCTGCACGGATTCCGTGGTGTGCGAACGAAACCCCTCGTACTCGCCCAAGGTCTGCGCCTCGCACAGCACGGCGTTGACCCGCGCCAGCACCGCAGGCGCGTTGCGGCGCGTGTGGTCGCAGGCCAGCAGGTCGCCGCCCAGAGCCTGCACGAAGCCCTGCGCGGCCCGGAAGATCTGTGGCTCGGCACGACGAAAGCGGTAGATGCTCTGCTTGGGATCCCCGACGATGAACAGGCGTGGCGCGCCATCACCGCTCGTCATCCCGCCTCCCACGCCGGCATAGGCGGACAACCATGCATGCAGGGCCTGCCACTGCAGCGGGTTGGTGTCCTGGAACTCATCGATGAGCAGGTGACGCGTGCGTGCGTCCAGGCGTTGTTGCAGCCAGGCGCTGAGCTCGGAGCGCTCCAGCAGATGCAGGGCGGCACGCTCCACGTCGCTCATGTCCACCCAGCCACGCTGGCGTTTCAAGGCGGCGTATTCCTCCAGCAGGATGCGCGCCAGCCGCGTCATGCGTTGTTGATGCACCCACGCCTCGTGCTGCCGCTGGGCTTGCAACAAGGGTTGCAATTCGGCTTCGGCCTGCTGCGCCACCGGGTATTTCTTGAGGTTTTGCGTGAGCCGGTCTTCGTCGGCCACGAACAAGGCCTTGCGCAATGCGACCAGGCGTTCGTCCCCATCCGCCGATTCGGAGAAAGCCTGCTCGATGGACCGCGCGGCGCTTTGCGGCGTCTTGTTCTTTTCCTGCCCCAGAGCCTGACTCCAGGCCAGCCAACGCGCGGCGGCGGCTTCACCGGCCAGAGAGTGCGAAGGTGCAGTCAGGCCACTGAACAGGGGAAACATGGCGTCAAAGCGTGGCACCGAGGTTTCGATGGTGCCTGCCGCGTCGGCCAGCGTGAATTCCACGCGCTTGTCCAGCGCGGCGTCCAGGGCCTTCTCGGTCTGGCTACGGCCATGCCGCGCCACCACGGCCTGGTAATCCGCCAAGGCCGTGCCTCCCTGCTCATGCTCGCGCAAGAGCCGCGCATGGAACGGGCGCCAGACTTGGGCTTTCGCCTCGTCGTCGCTTTCCAGCAGCTCATAGGCGGCAGGCAGCCCCAGTTCCTCCAGCACGGCCAGCGGCGCATTGCGCAGCAGCGCCGCAAACCAACTGTGGAAGGTGCGAATCTGCACGCCGCGCCCCTGTCGCAGCAGACGCAGGTGCAAGCCCCGCAGGGGCGCGATGAGTGCGTCCACGTGCGCCGCGTCGACACCACGCGCGCGCAGTTCGTCGCGCAACTTGGCGTCCTCGCCCCGCGCGAATTCAGCCAGCCACTCCATGAGGCGCTGGCGCATTTCACCCGCGGCCTTCTTGGTGAAGGTAATGGCCAGGATCTCATGCGCCTGGGCACCGTCGTCACCGCGTTCGCCCAGCAGCGCGCGCAGGATGCGCGAGACCAGCATCCAGGTCTTGCCCGCGCCCGCGCAGGCTTCCACGGCCACGTGCCGCCTTGGATCGCAGGCGATGGCGTAAAACGCCTCGCGGCTGACCAGACGGCCGTTGTGTTCATAAGCGGCTTGTTGTTGCGGGATGGGCGCACCGCCGCCGGGCCGCTCCCATGGCGGCCCAGCCCCCTCGGGAGGCAGCGACCCGTGCAACGGCGCAGCGTGGGGGCCTTTATTCATTCCAGAAATCCTTGCGGCACAGACCGCGCGCGGCGCAGGTATCGCAGACGGCCCCCTCGCCCAGAGGCGGCAGGGGCGCGCCCTGGCCGATGCGCGTGAGGTCATGCACCAGCCCTTCCAGCAAGGCCGCGCGGGCCTGCGCGATCTCCGGCTGCTCATGCAAGCGGGTCTCTCCCTCGCCCACATTGACATAGGCCGCGCGCAGGCCAGCCCCGCCTTCATCGCTGGCACCGGGCACGGACGCAAGCCCCCCGCCCCCGATCCCAGGCTCGGGCAACAGCGCCGCGTAGAACGCAAGTTGCGTGTCTTCGAGCGCCTCCTTCACGCGGGCACGGGTGGTCTGCTCGGCCTCGGTCTTGTAGTCCATCACCATCAGCCCCCCCGAGGCCCGGTCCACCCGGTCGAGGCGGCCGAACAGCGTGACGAGCGTCAAGGCCTGTTCGGCCGGGTGTTCGCCGAGCGCGAAGCGCCAGCCTTCGGCCTCGTGCGTGGCCAACCAATCGAGATAGCCGTCACGCAGTCGCGGCCACGCGGCCTGGAAGGGCAGGAACTCATCGTCGGCCAGGCGCTGCTCGCGCGCCACGGCTTGCGCCGCGGCGTCCAGGCGCGTGGCCCGAGCCTCCCGGCTGGCGCCATCGGGCAAGTCCTGGGCGTGGAAGGTTTGCAACACGGCATGCAGCCAGAGCCCGAAATCGCGCTTGTCCAGTTCGCCTTCGATCTCCTCGGCTTCACGCAAACCCAGCAGACGCAGGGCGTGGAAACGGTAGGGACAGTGGCGCAGGTCCTGGTAGGCGCTGGCGGACAGGCGCCCGGGCCGCAGCACCTCGGTCCAGGGTGGCAGCAGGCGAGGCGCGGGTCTGGGCGTCGGCGTGGGTGCGACGACCCGCCGATCGCGTGGATCGGACATCTCGCTCCCCTGGTTTATCGCGTCCCCGGTCGCAGCGAGACCCGCCACGGACCGCGGCTTGAACCCGACTTCAAGGCGCCGCGCTCCTTGCGCCCGCGCTTCCAACTGCAGCCTCTGGACCAGGGAACTGGCCAGCAATGGTTCGCCGTCCGCGTCGCTGCCTCGCCACAGGATGTCGACCGGACAGGCGCGCGACAAAGCCTCCTCCCACGCCGCCTCTTGCGCGGCCTGCAAGGCCTCGCGGGTGGGCAGGCCCAGGGCGGCACGCTGCGCGGCCGTCCATGGTCCGCCAGGCTCAGGCGCGGCGGGCAGACTGCGTTCGTCGCAGCCGGGCAGCACGATGGCACCGAAATCACGCCCCAGCATTTGCGCCAAGGGCAACAACACGGCCTGTTCGCGCAAGGGGTAGGCGGGCTTGAAGATCGCGGACTCCAGCGCCCGGTCCACCCAGCTCGTGAACTCACTCAAGGACCAGCGGCGGCGCGCCCAGAGCGCTTCGGCAGGCAGTCGTGGCGCGGCGCGGCCGGTTTCGTCCAGCGCGTAATGCAGGGCGCCCGCCAGCTCACGCCCCGCCTCGTCCTGCATCAGCGTGTCCCAGAGGCCGCAGAGGCTCAGTTGGGCTTGCAGCGCATCAAGCCATTCCTGCAGGGTGCGCGTGCCTCGCCCTTCCATGATGGCGGCGCGCCAGCTTTCGAGGTCACGCAGCAAGGACTGCATCTCGTCCTCCGCGCCGCGTCCTTGGCGCGCTTCGGCAAGCCCGGCCACGGCATGCCGCCACAAGCGCCGTGGCTGGCGGCGCAAAGCAGCTTCCAGCGCGCGCAGGGCCAGCTCGTCACAGGCCGGCGCGTGCTTGAGCCAGTCGAGCACGGCATCGCTGCTGGCATCCCGAGCGCAAGCGCGCAGCGCGGCCATCACTTGCGCGCCCGCGCGCGTGGTGGACAACTTCCACCCGGTCTCGTCGCGCATCTGCACGCCGTGGCGCGCCAGCATGGCGCGCACCCGGCGCGTGAGCGCCCGATCGATGACGGCGACGGCAACCGGGACACGCCCCGCCTGCAGGTGGCGCAGGATGCAGGCGGCGGCGCGCTCCGCCTCGTCGGCGGCATCCGTCGCCGCATGCAGGGACACAGGCGCACGGACAGGGGTATCCGACGCCGTTTCTCCGGGCAGCACGGTCGGATCCAGCAGCACCAGGTCATCGCCCCAGGCCTGGCGCAGCCCCTCGACCAGTGGGTCCGGCTGCAGGCCGGGCAAGACCAGCAGGCCATCGGTCGAGGTCCGGACCTCCGATGAAAAAAACACATCGCTGCCATAGGAAGAATTCACGACCCATGCCACGGCGATCTGCGCGACCGCGGCTTCCAACCGCAAGACCTGGCCTTCCAGGCCGTCCTCGAGGCCCGTGCGGGCTGCATGGCTGGCACGCTGGCCCCAGGCGACCCGTTGCGCGGGCGGCTGCGCCGCCGCGAGCGGGGCCAGTTGCTGGGCGGCCTCGAGCAAGAGTGGCGCCGCCACCGCAGCCTGGGCACCCAGGCCGGCCTGTTCCAACAGCACATGGGCCGTCAGCAAGTCGAGGGCTGGCTTGAAACGCAGATCCGCGCCGTCCTGGCCCGGCGTCGATGCGCCTGTGCCAGCGAGCGTGCCGGCCAGGGCCTGGGCCCAGTTCTGCGTGGTTTCGAAGCGCGGTGCGAAGCCCACGGGGTATCGCGCACCCCACAGGCGCGCCGCCACCGGCATGAGCTGCGCGTAGGGCAGCAGCACCACGGCCCGGGCCGGATGGACCCCGCGTGCGCGCAGCGATTCGGCGACCGCCTCAAGCCAGCGCCGCCAACGATGATTCATGCTTTCTGTCACAATGCCGCGCACTGTAGCCGTATCGCCCGGTTGCCTTGATATTGAGGCAAGCCGACCCATCTAGGCCAGACCCGTACTTCATATTCATCGCCATCCACGGCACATCAAGGAGCTTTCCATGGCCAGCGAACTCATCAAGCATGTTTCCGACGCTTCCTTCGAAGCCGACGTCCTGAACGCCAGCCAGCCCGTGCTGGTGGACTACTGGGCCGAATGGTGCGGTCCCTGCAAGATGATCGCGCCCGTCCTGGACGAAGTGGCCGGCACCTACCAGGGCAAGCTGCAGATCGCCAAGCTCAACGTTGACGAAAACCGTGACATCCCGGCCAAGTTCGGCATCCGCGGCATCCCGACGTTGATGCTGTTCAAGGACGGCCAGCTTGCCGCCACCAAGGTGGGGGCCATGAGCAAGGCCCAGTTGACTGCCTTCATCGACCAGCAGCTTGCCGCCTGATCTTCTTCCGCCCCGGTCACCCGGCCGGGACGGAACGACGACGACCGTCCTCCCCCAGGAGCACGGTCGTTTTTCTTTTTGGCGTGTCCGCGCCGACGACATGCACGGACGCGACTTTTTTCCTGTCATAATCCGCGCCATTCATCGGTGACCCGCATGGCCGCCGATCAGAGTCCGGCAGGCCGACCACCCACGTCAAGCCCGGCCTGGTACTCACCGTTCACCCTCCCCCCTGTTTCCACCGACTCCCTACCGAGGGAACCCATGCACATCAACGAACTCAAGGCCCTGCACGTCTCCGAATTGCTGCAGCAGGCCGAAGCGCTCGAAATCGAGAACACCGGCCGCATGCGCAAGCAGGAGCTGATGTTCGCCATCATCAAGAAGCGCGCCAAGGCGGGCGAAACGGTCTACGCCGACGGCGTGCTGGAAATCCTGCCCGACGGCTTCGGTTTCCTGCGCAGCCCGGATTCGAGCTACACGGCGAGCACGGACGACATCTACATCAGCCCCAGCCAGGTGCGGCGTTTCAATCTGCACACGGGCGACCTGATCGAAGGCGATGTGCGCACGCCCAAGGACGGCGAGCGCTACTTCGCGCTGAACAAGCTGGACAAGGTCAACGGCGGAGGCCCCGAGCAGAACAAGCACAAGGTGATGTTCGAGAACCTGACGCCGCTGTTCCCCAAGGTGCAGATGAAGCTGGAACAGGACAACCTGAAAAGCGACGAGAACATCACCGGCCGCATCATCGACATCATCGCCCCCATCGGCAAGGGCCAGCGCGCCCTGCTGGTCGCGCCGCCCAAGAGCGGCAAGACGGTGATGATGCAGCACATGGCCCACGCGATCGCCGCCAACTACCCTGACAGTCACATGATGGTGCTGCTGGTGGACGAGCGCCCGGAAGAAGTGACCGAGATGCAGCGCACCGTCAAGGGCGAGGTCATCGCCTCCACCTTCGACGAACCCGCGGCTCGCCACGTGCACGTGGCCGAAATGGTGATCGAGCGCGCGAAGCGCCTGGTGGAATTGAAAAAAGACGTGGTGATCCTGCTGGACTCCATCACCCGCCTGGCCCGTGCCTACAACAACGTGGTCCCGTCCTCGGGCAAGGTGCTGACGGGCGGCGTGGACGCCAACGCCCTGCAGCGCCCCAAGCGTTTCCTGGGCGCGGCGCGCAACGTGGAGGAAGGCGGCTCGCTGACCATCATCGCCACCGCGCTGGTCGACACGGGCAGCCGCATGGACGAAGTGATCTTTGAAGAATTCAAGGGCACAGGCAACAGCGAAATCCACCTGGACCGCCGCCTTTACGAGAAGCGCGTCTTCCCCTCGATTCAGCTCAGCCGCAGCGGCACGCGCCGCGAGGAGCTGCTGCTGCAACCCGAGATCCTGCAAAAGACCCGCATCCTGCGCCAGTTCCTCTACAACATGGACGAGATCGAGGCCATGGAAATGGTGCTCAAGCAGATGCGCGCCACGAAGACCAACAACGAGTTCTTCGACATGATGCGCCGAGGCGGCTGACCCAGCCCCGGGCCATGCACCCTTGAACCAACCAGGTTGCTATAATCGTCGACTTTGCGGAAAGTAGCCCAGAATTCGTAGTGCGCAAACGGTTTGCGCATGGCTGGTCCGGCTCCCGTATTTACGGATACCTTCAGGGTATCGAGAAGGAAGCATCATGAAAGAAGGCATTCACCCGAACTACCGCGAAGTCTGTTTCCTGGACCTGTCCAACAACTTCCAGTTCGTGACCCGTTCCTGCGCGCCGGCCAAGGAAACCATCAAGCTGGACGACGGCCGCGAGTTGCCCCTGTTCAAGCTGGATACCTCGAGCGAATCGCACCCCTTCTACACGGGCACGCAGAAGTCCGTCGACAACATGGGTGGCCGCGTCGAGAAGTTCCGCAACCGTTACGGCAAGACCGCTGCCAAGTAAGCGCACGTCGGACCCGACCCCGGGTCGCAGGCAGAAAGGCAGCCAGTCCAGGGCTGCCTTTTTTGTTTCTCCCGTCTTATTCCTTGTTGATCCGGATACCGTAGCGCGACATCCGGTCTATATCATCCCGCCACCGTGACCAATCCCGCCATCGTTGCCCAAGGTGCCGTCCGACGGTTGCCGCGTCTCGCGCTCTGGCTGCTCTGCCTGGCCTATGCCCTGCCCGGCTTCATCGGGCGCACGCCGTGGAAGCGCGCCGACATCACCGCCTTCGGCTACATGGCCGAATTGGCGGCGGGCCACACGGATTGGCTGGCTCCGCGGCTTGGCGGCATGCCGCCCGACGGAGAAGGGCTGCTTCCCTACTGGCTTGGTGCCTGGGCACTCCAATTGGCGCCTGACTGGATCAACCCGGGCTTCGCAGCACGCATCCCCTTCATTCTGCTGCTCCTGCTCACGCTGCTCTGCGTCTGGTACGGCATCTATTACCTGGCGCGCAGCCCCCTGGCACAACCCGTCAGCTTCGCCTTCGGCGGCGAGGCCGAGCCCAGGGATTACGCCCGTGCGCTCGCCGATGGCGGCCTGCTGGCCTTCATCGCCTGCCTGGGTCTGGCTCAGTTGGCGCACGAAACCACCCCCGCGACGGCCCAACTCTGTTTCGTCACGCTCAGCTTCTTTGCCTATGCGGCCCTGCCCTACCATCGCTGGTTGCCCATGCTGTCAGCTGGGGCCGGGCTCACAGGCCTGACGCTCTCGGGTGCGCCCATCCTGGCCCTGCTGCTGTCCGCGGGAGGGCTGCTCTTCCACGCTCTGGACCGCGCCCAGGCCCAGGAAAACCCCAGCCGCCATCGCCATGGCCTGTGGCGACTGCTGGCCTTGACGGTTTTCATTGCGGCACTCTCCACCGTGCTGAACCTCTGGCACTGGGGGCTGCGCTGGAGCGAGTTCGGCCTGCCCGACTCGCCGCTGCGGTGGCAGGGGCTGGGCCGCATGCTGCTGTGGTTCACCTGGCCGGTATGGCCGCTGGTGCTCTGGACCCTGTGGCGCTGGCAAGGGCAGTTGCTGGCCCATCAGCCCAGTCGGCACCTGTCGTTGCCGCTGTGCTGGGCACTGCTCACGGTGGGCACCACCATGCTGACATCCGCGGGTGATCGAGCCCTGCTGCTGGCCCTGCCCGCGTTGGCCGCGCTCGCGGCCTTCGCCCTGCCGACCATGAGCCGTGGCTTGACCGCCCTGATTGACTGGTTCACGCTGCTGTTTTTCACCCTCTGCGCGCTCTTCATCTGGACCTACTGGATCGCCATGCAGACCGGTGTGCCCCCCCAACCCGCCGCCAACATCGCGAAGCTGGCGCCGCTGTTCGTGCCGCGTTTCATCATCCTGCCCTTCGTCTTCGCTCTGATGGGCACGCTGATCTGGGCCTGGCTCGTCAAATGGCGCATCGGCCGCCACCAGGCGGCGCTCTGGAAAAGCATGGTGCTGCCCGCGGGGGGGTGACGCTGTGCTGGCTGCTGCTGACCACCCTGTGGATGCCACCGCTTGACCACGCCCGCAGCTATGGGCCGTTGGTGCAGCGCATGGACACCGTCATCCAGACCAGCCCTACCCAAGGAACCGCACCCAACACCACGCAGAAGCCCTGCCTGGCCTGGTTCGGCCTGTCGCGCGCCCAAGTGGCGGCCTTGCAGTTCCACAGCCACGTGGTGCTCACCTCCGGATTGGAGCCACTGACCGACGCCAACCGCTGCACTTGGCTGGTGATCGACCGTGACAAGCTGCAGCAAACGCCCGGCCTGGTGGATGGCGCGCATTGGCAGCGCGTGGCACTGCTGGAACATCCTCGCCCCGGCGGCGAGGACGGCCTGTGGGTGCTGCGCCGTCTGCCCTGAATCCCTCGGTACGCCCCGCATCCGTGTGACCGCACCACGCAAGAGTGAACTGGGCATCGTGACCCGCCACGCCCTGACGGTACTGGCCGGTCAACTGGCCACCATCGCCTACGGCGTGACCGACACCCTGGTCGCCGGGCGTTTTTCCGAAAGCTCCCTGGCGGCGCTGTCGGTCGGCGCCGCGATCTACATGAGTGTCTACGTCAGCCTCATGGGCGTGCTGCAGGCCTTGCTGCCCGTCTGGGCTGAGCTGCATGGCGCCAGCCAGCGCAATGGCGACAGGCAGGAAACGCGAGCCACGGACCCTGCGGCGACCCAGCGCCTCGGCCATTCCCTGCGTCAGTCGATTTACCTCTGGGCTGGGTTGTCCCTGCTGGGCATGACCCTGCTGCTCACGCCTGGTCCGCTGCTGGCCTGGGCCCAGGTGCCCGAGGCCCTGCGCGGCGAAGTCACCCACTACCTGGCGGTGCTGGCGCTGGCCCTGCCCGTCGCGCTGCTGTTCCGCCTGTTCGCCACGCTCAACCAGAGCCTGGGCCATCCGCAAGGGGTGACTTGGCTGCAACTGGGGTCGCTCGGACTGAAGATCCCTCTCTCCATCTGGTTCACGCTGGGAGGTCTGGGCCTGCACCCGCAGGGCGCTGCGGGCTGTGCCTGGGCCACCCTGACGGTGCAGCTGATTCTGCTGTCGCTCGCCTTTTGGCTGCTGCGCACGCGGCCACTGTATCGACCCTACCAACTCTGGCGTCGACCGGGCCGGCCCGATCGCCAGGTACTCACGGGTTTCCTGCGCATGGGCCTGCCCAGCGGGCTGTCCATCCTGGTCGAAGTGACCTCCTTCACGCTGATGGCGCTGTTCGTCGCGCGCCTGGGAACGGCCGCCGCCGCCGCGCACCAGATCGCCGCCAACATCGCCGGGGTGCTCTACATGATGCCATTGGCGATCGGCATCGCCAGCAGCGCACGCACCAGCTACTGGCTGGGAGCGAACCAGCCCGCGCAGGCGCGCCAGGCCGTGCGCATCGGCCTGGGCCTGGTGGCTGGCAGCGCCTTGCTGCTCGCGACCCTGCTCGCCCTGCTGCGTGGCCCCTTGGCGGCGCTGTACGCGCCCGGCGCCGAAACACGGGCCCTGGCCACGCCCTTGCTGGCCTGGGTCGCGCTCTACCACCTGTTCGATGGCCTGCAATCGCTCGGTGCCTTCCTGCTGCGCTGCTGGCGCATCACCGTCGCACCCTTCGTGGTCTACGGCCTGTTGCTCTGGGGCCTGGGGCTTTATGGTGGCTACCGACTGGCTTACCTGGGCCTGGGACCCTGGCCGGCCATGGGCACGCCCGTGGCTTTCTGGGCGGGCGGCGCACTGGCCCTGGCGCTGGCGGCCGCGTCCTTCTGGTTCATGCTCTGGCGCGTGCTGCGAAAAACATAGCATCCCCGCGTCTGAGTTAACCTCCGCCGTGATGGCGTCCGCGTCGAGGCGCCACATCACGCATTCCGGAGACACCCCCATGAACAAACGACACCTGCTTTCGGCCTGGCTCGCCCCTTGGCTGCTGGGATTTGTCTTGGTCTTCTCGCTCGACGGCCCCGCCCGGGCCCAGGACGACCAGGCCTTGCGCATCGGTCTGCTGCTGCCGCTGACCGGCCCCTTCAGCGCCACCGGCAAGCAACTGGAGGCCGGCGCGCGACTCTATCTGGCGCAGCACGGCGACACGGTGGCCGGCCGCAAGGTCCAGCTTATCGTCAAGGACGACATGGCCACGCCGGATGTGGCCAAGCGGCTGGCCCAGGAACTGCTGGTGACCGACAAGGTGCATGTGCTGGCCGGCTTCGGCTTGACGCCCCTGGCCTTCGCGGTCGCGCCCATGGCCACGCAGACCAAGACCCCCATGGTCGTGATGGCCGCCGCCACTTCCAGCATCACCGAGGCCTCGCCCTACATCGTGCGCAGCAGCTTCACCGTGCCCCAGGTCGTGCTGCCCCTGGCCGACTGGGCCCGGCAGAACCGGATCCGTCGGGTCGTCAGCCTGGTCAGCGATTACGCGCCCGGCATCGATTCCGAAAAGTATTTCAAGGAACGTTTCACGGACCAGGGCGGCACGGTCGTGGAAACCCTGCGCGTGCCCTTGCGCAATCCGGATTTCGCGCCCTTTCTGCAGAAGGTGCGCGACCTTCAGCCCGATGCGCTCTTCACCTTCGTGCCGGCGGGCGTGGGCGCGGTCCTGATCAAGCAGTTCACCGAACGCGGCCTGCCGCAGGCGGGCATACGCATCATCGCCGAAGGCAGCGTGACGGACGACGACCTCCTCAACAGCCTGGGCGACGAAGCCCTGGGTATCGTGACCGCGCACCACTACTCGGCCGCGCACGACTCGCCCGTGAACCGCGCCTACGTCGCGGCCTTCCAGAAAGCCGTGCCCGGTGCGCGCCCCAACTTCATGGCCGTGGGCGCCTACGATGGCATGCACGTGATCATGGAGGCGCTGCGCAAGACCCAGGGCAACACCTCGGGCGAAGCGCTGCTCGCGGCCATGAAAGGCCTGAGTTTCGACAGCCCACGCGGGCCCGTGCGCATCGATCCGGAGACACGCGATGTCATCCACAACATCTACATCCGCCGTGTCGAACGGCGCAAGGATCTGGGCAATCAGCTTTACAACATGGAGATCGCCACCATCCCGAACGTGAAGGATCCGGGCAAACCACGTTGAGCGGCGGGCACCCCGCCGGGACCGTGGAGCCCGGGCAGCCCGCACAAGCCCGGCCTCGTCAATGCGCGGCCACGGGCCTCAGGCGGTGGGCCGGAAAGACCAAGGCGAAACGCGAACCCTGGCCGAGGACACTGTCGATCTTCAGTTCCGCGCCGTGCCGTTGGGCCACGTGCTTGACGATGGCCAGGCCGAGGCCGGTGCCGCCGGTCTCGCGCGAGCGGCTGCGGTCCACCCGGTAGAAGCGCTCGGTCAGGCGGGGAATGTGCTCCGCGGCGATGCCCGGGCCGGTGTCCTGAACCCAGAACTCGGCGCCGTCGATGCGGCCATCAGTCTGCAGCAGGCGCCAGCCACAACGCACCGTGCCATCGGCGGGGGTATAGCGCACCGCATTGCTCACGAGGTTGGACAAGGCGCTGTGCAGCTCAGTACCCGCGCCCGCAAGTTCATAGGCCGGCGCGGGTTCGAAATCCAGCGTCTGCCCTCCCTCTTTCATGCCAGGGGTGGCCGGCGACAGGCTCACGGACGCACCCGACCGCACCGGGTGCAAAACAGCCGACAGGGTCTGGGCCTCCTGCTGCAGCTGACGCATCACCGCCTGCAAGGCCAACCATTCGCCGCCCCCGGGCGGCGGGCTGCCTTCCAGACGCGACAGCATCAGCAGATCGCTCACCAGGGCCTGCATGCGCTCGGCCTGTTGGGCCATGAGGTCGAGGTAGCGCGCGCGCTCGTCCTCCTGCAGGGGCAGGGTCTGCAAGGTCTCGACGAAACCGGACAGCACAGTCAGCGGGGTGCGGATCTCGTGCGAGACATTCGCCACGAAGTCGCGGCGCATGGCCTCTGCCTGCTCGAACATGGTCACGTCGCGCGAGAGCAACAGGCGTCGACCCTCGCCATATTCGTGCAACTGCACGGACAGGCGCACTGGATTCATGCTGCTGTGGTTGCGCCCCGGCAGGGTCACGCCGCCCCCATACTGACCCGAAGCCAGGTAGGCGGTGAAGGCCGGGTTGCGCACCAGGTTGACCAGGTGCTGCTGCAGGTCACGCGCCGGGTCCAGCCCCAGGTGCGCCGCCGCCGTCTGGTTGAGCCACTCGATGCGGCCCGCGGCATCCAGCAGCAGCACGCCGTTGGGCGAGGCCTGCAAGGCGGACAGGACGTTCTGCAGGCGGAGCTCGCTCTCGCGCGCAGCGCGCTCGCGCATGCGGGCCGCGCGGCTCACCCGCTCGGCGACCTGGCCCCAGAGTCCCAGGCGCAGGGGCGGAGCGATCGCCAGCGCATCGGCGCGCAGCCAGTGCAGCACGCGCAGGCCGCGCGTGAAGTCGTACAGACCCCAGAGCATGCCCGCGCCCAGCATGCCCGCGAGCATGCCGCGGATCTGCAAGGCTTCGGGTGCAATCTGGTAACCCAGCCATGCGCCCAACGCCTGGAACAGCAGAAAAGAGAAAATGCGCAGCAACATGGCAAGGCCTGTGAACAGCGGACCGGGCCTGACGGCACCGAGCCATCCGCCACGGGGCGCGGGCTGGATTAGACCACCGTCAGGTTCAGGAGGTGGTGACCGCCTGGGTGGTGAGTCGATAGCCCGCGCCGCGCACGGTCTCGATCATCGGCGCGGCCGCGCCCAGCGCCTCGCGCAGGCGCTTGATGTGCACGTCCACCGTGCGTTCCTCGATGAAGACATGGTCGCCCCAGACCTTGTCGAGCAACTGGCCGCGGCTGTGCACCCGCTCAGCGTGGCTCATCAGGTAGTGCAGCAGCTTGAACTCGGTGGGACCGAGCTTGAGCAGTTGTTCGTCGAAACTCACGCGGTGGGTCGCGGTGTCCAACTTCAGGCGGCCCGCCTCCAGCGTCACCGCCGCCTGCTCGGGCGCGCGGCGGCGCAGCACTGCGCGGATGCGCGCAAGCATTTCCTTGGTGGAGAAAGGCTTGGCCATGTAATCGTCGGCGCCCGCGTCCAGCCCGGCCACGCGGTCGGCCTCGTCGCCGCGCGCGGTCAGCATGATGATGGGAACGGCCTTGGTGCGTGGATCGCCGCGCCAGCGTCGCGCCAGGGTCAGACCGCTGGCACCGGGCAGCATCCAGTCCAGCAGCACCAGGTCCGGCAGCATGGCGTCGATCTCGCGCTGCGCGCTCTCGCCGTCGAGCGCCAGCGTGGGTTGAAAGCCATTGTGGCGCAGGTTGACGGCGATCAATTCGGCGATGGCCGGTTCGTCTTCGACGATGAGGACAATAGGTTGCTTCATTCTCCAAGCGTCCCTTGGTCTCCAAGCTCTGCAACGCATCCCCGTGCAAGCCAAGGCTCCCGCGGAACCGGCTTTGCCGGGCCGCCAGGAGCGCCCCCAGGAGGGGGATGGCGCAACGAACGAAGCGATCGGAGCCTGGAGGTGTTCACTTCAGCATCGCCTCAATCTCTTCGATCGTATGGTGGCGCACGTCCGCGCCCTTGACGATGTAGATGATGAGCTCGGCGATGTTCTTGGCATGGTCGCCGACACGTTCGATGGCCTTGGCCAGGAACAGCAGGTCCAGGCTGCTGGAGATCGTGCGCGGGTCTTCCATCATGTAGGTGATGAGCACGCGCGTGAAGCTGCCAAACTCGCGATCGATCAGGTCGTCCTCGCGCAGAATGGCGGCGGCGGCGGTCGTGTCCAGGCGGGCGAAGGCATCGAGCGACTTGCGCAGCTGGCTGGCGGCGAGATCCGCCTCCATGCGCAGGGCCGGCGCGGGCAGCGCGCGCGGCGCGCCAGCTTCGAGGATGGACAGCACCATGCGCGCCATCTTCTCGGCCTCGTCGCCCGCACGTTCCAGGTTGGCCACGGCCTTGGACACGGCCATCAGCAGGCGCAGGTCACGCGCCGTGGGCTGGCGCCGCGCGATGATGGAGGAAATCTCGTGGTCCAGCGCGATGTCCATGTCATTGACGCGCTTTTCCAGCGCGATGACTTCGCGCGCCGCCTCGGCGTTGAATTGGGCCAGCGCCAGGATGGCCTGCTGCACCTGGGATTCGACCAGGCCGCCCATTTCCATGACGCGGCTGGAGATGGTGCTCAGTTCGCTGTCGAACTGGGTGGAAAGATGTTTTTCGGGCATGGTGCGGTTTTCCTGCGGTTCGGTACGTCTACGACTTGCTGGGTTGGCGCAATCGCTCAACCGAAGCGACCGGTGATGTAGTCTTCCGTTTCCTGGCGGACCGGCTTGAAGAAGATCTGCTCGGTGTCGCCGAACTCGATCAGTTCGCCCAGGTACATGTAGGCCGTGTAGTCGCTGCAGCGCGCGGCCTGCTGCATGTTGTGCGTGACGATGACCACCGTGTAGTCGTTCTTCAACTCGGTGATCAACTCCTCAATCTTGCCGGTGGAAATCGGGTCCAGCGCCGAGCAGGGTTCATCGAGCAACAGCACCTCGGGACGGATGGCGATGCCGCGCGCGATGCACAGGCGCTGCTGCTGTCCACCCGAGAGGCTGGAGCCGCTCTGGCGCAGCTTGTCCTTCACCTCGTTCCACAGCGCGGCCTTGCGCAGCGCCCATTCCACGCGCTCTTCCATGTCGGTGTCGGACAGGGACTCGAAGAGCTTGATGCCGAAGGCCACGTTGTCGTAGATCGACATCGGGAAGGGCGTGGGTTTCTGGAACACCATGCCCACGCGCGCGCGCAGCAGGGCCACGTCCTGCTTGCTGGTCAGCAGGTTGTCGCCGTCCAGCAGCACCTGGCCCTCGGCACGCTGCTCGGGGTAGAGCGCGTACATACGGTTGAACACGCGCAGCAAGGTGGACTTGCCGCAGCCCGAGGGACCAATGAAGGCCGTCACCTTGTCCTTGGGGATATCGAGGTTGATGCCCTTGAGCGCGTGGAACTTGCCGTAGTAAAAGTTCAGGTCGCGCACGGCGATCTTGGAGGGAACGGCGGCTGCGTTCACGGGCGCGGCGGAGGGAGCGTGGGGTGTTTCCATGGCATTCATCACGGGCGTTTCGGGTCCGGAGGCATTGGGGGAGCGGTCGCTGGCGAACATGGGGCGTGTTTCCGTGTCGTTGTGCGTCAGCGCGGCTTGCGGGTCATCAGGCGCGCCAGGATGTTGAGTCCCAGCACGGCCACGGTAATCAGCAGCACGCCGGCCCAGGCCAGGTGTTGCCAGTTCTCATACGGGCTCATGGCGAACTTGAAGATCGTCACCGGCAGGCTGGCCATGGGCGAGCTCAGATCGGAATTCCAGAACTGGTTGTTGAGCGCGGTGAACAGCAGCGGCGCTGTCTCGCCCGCGATGCGCGCCACGGCCAGCAGCACGCCCGTCACCACGCCGGCGATGGCGGCGCGCAGGGTGATCATGGTGATGACCTTCCACTTCGGCGTGCCCAGTGCATAAGCGGCTTCACGCATGGCGGCGGGCACCAGCTGGAGCATGTTTTCCGTCGTGCGGATCACGACTGGAATCACGATCAGCGCCAGCGCGATCACGCCAGCCCAGCCGGAGAAGGACTTGAAGCGCGCCACGACGACGGCATACACGAACAGGCCGATCACGATGGAAGGCGCGGACAGCAGGATGTCATTGACGAAGCGGGTCGTCTCGGCCAGCCAGCCCTTGGGGTTGTATTCCACCAGGTAGATGCCGGCCAGAATGCCGATGGGTGCGCCGATCAAGGTCGCCAGCGTCACCATGATCAGGGAGCCATAAATCGCGTTGGCAATGCCCCCCACTTCGTTCGGGGGCGGCGTCATCTGCGTGAATGTGGCCAGGGCCAGCCCACCCAGCCCCAGGCGCAAGGTTTCCCAAAGAATCCAGAACAGCCAGAACAGGCCGAAGAGCATGGCCCCGAGCGAGAGGGTCAACGCCACCGCATTGATGCGCTTGCGCTTGGCAAAGGCGACACGGCGGATGTCTTCAAGTGCCATGGTCTTGCTCACGATTTTTCTCCTTCCCGCTTCTTGAGCTGGGCCAGCAACAATTTGGAGAAAGACAGCACCACGAAGGTGATGAAGAACAGCACGAGGCCGAGGTAGATCAGCGCCGCCTGGTGCAAGCCCGCACCCGCTTCGGCGAATTCATTGGCCAGCGCCGAAGTGATGCTGTTGGCGGCGTCGAACAGAGAGAGCGTGTTGAGCTGGTTCATGTTGCCGATGACGAAGGTCACGGCCATCGTCTCGCCCAACGCGCGACCCAGGCCCAGCATGATGCCGCCGACCACACCGGTCTTGGTGTAGGGCAGCACGACCTGATAGACCACCTCCCAGGTGGTGGAACCCAGCCCGTAGGCGGATTCCTTCAGCATGGGCGGCGTGACTTCGAACACGTCGCGCATCACGGACGCGATGAAGGGAATGATCATGATGGCAAGGATGATGCCCGCCGACAGAATGCCGATGCCCACCGGAGGCCCCGACACCAACGCGCCCAGATAAGGCACGCCGTGCAACAACTTCTGCAGCGGCTGCTGCACCCAGGTGGCCAGGATGGGGCCAAACACCAGCAGGCCCCACATGCCATAGACGATGGACGGCACGGCCGCCAGCAATTCAATCGCCGTGCCCAGCGGGCGCTTCAGCCAGGCCGGGCACATTTCTGTCAGGAAAAGCGCAATGCCGAAGCTCACGGGCACGGCAATCAGCAGCGCAATGGCCGAGGTGGCCAGCGTCCCGTAAATCATCACGAGACCGCCGAATTTTTCCTGCACCGGGTCCCACACGGAACTCGTCAGGAAGCCCAGGCCATATTCATGGATGGCGGGCCAGGCGCCCACCACCAGGGAACCCAGGATGGCAGCCAGCAGCGCCAGAGTCAGCCATGCCGAGGCCTGGGCCAGCCAACCAAACACGACGTCAAACCAGGCACCAGGGGCCCTGATGCGGGATTTCATGCCGGAGTCCGCTTGGAATGAGGCAAGAACGGCGGGGGTTGAGCTCATGGCGTGCTGCTTTTTGCTTCAGGCGCTTTCCAGACACCGTGGTCGGGCATCGAGAAAGCGCGTTGGTTGGATTACTTGACCGTGGACCAGAGCTTGGTGATCTGAGCCTTCACGCCGGCGGGCATGGTCACGTAGTCAAGGCCTTCGGCGGTGCTGTCACCATTCTTGTAGGCCCACTCGAAGAACTTCTTGACGGCTTCGCCTTGCGCGGGCTTGTCCTGCTTGGCGTGCATCAGGATGAAGGTCGCGCCGGTGATGGGCCAGGACTTCGCACCGGACTGGTTGGTCAGCACCTGGTAGAAGCTCTTGTCCCACTGGGCACCGGCGGCGGCGGCCTTGAAGGCGTCGATGTCGGGCGAGACGAACTGGCCAGCGGCGTTCTGCAGCAGGGCGTAGGTCATCTTGTTTTGCTTGACGTAGGCGTACTCGACGTAGCCGATGGAGCTGGGCAGGCGGCTCACGAAAGCGGCAACGCCTTCGTTGCCCTTGCCACCCGCGCCCGTGGGCCAGTTGACGGCGGTGCCTTCACCAACCTTGTCCTTCCACTCGGGGCTGACCTTGCTCAGGTAGTTGGTGAACAGGAAGCTGGTGCCCGAACCGTCGGCGCGGCGAACCACGGCGATCAGTTCGTCTTCCAGCTTCAGGTCCTTGTTGATGGCGACGATGGCGGGGTCATTCCACTTGGTGATCTTGCCCAGGTAGATGTCGGCCAGGATGGCGCCGGTCAGCTTGAGCTGGCCGGGCTGAATGCCCTTGATGTTGACCACGGGCACCACGCCGCCCATGACGGTGGGGAACTGCACCAGGCCCTTCTCGGCCAGTTGCTCATCCTTCAGCGGCGCGTCGGAGGCACCGAAATCGACGGTCTTGGCCTCGATCTGCTTGATGCCGGCACCAGAGCCCACGGATTGGTAGTTGATCTGCGCGCCGGTCGCCTTGGCGTAGTCGGACGCCCACTTGGCGTACAGCGGGGCCGGGAAGCTGGCGCCTGCGCCAGTCACGTTCTGGGCGGACGCGATGCCGGCGAATGCCAGGGCGGCGCTCAGGCCCAGGATGCGGAAATTCAAGCTGGCTTTCATGGAGGACTCCTGTGAGGTTGTTTGGAAAGCAGCCTGAATTTAAGAACCTTTTATGACACGCCTGTGACATCCGGGGCGCCGCAGTGTAGCGCGGGGTTCATGGCCCTGTCACACAGCCTGCCCAAGATGGGCCCGCTTTTGCAGCGCCCGCCGCCGCCCCTTGCGCGCGCTCCGCTCCGATGACTCCCCTGATGACAAGGCCCGCATCATGAACCTAAGCCACACGCCCTTCACCCCCGCCATCGATCCCGATGACATCGGCCACAACCCCAGCCGCGAGACCGCGCTGGAAACGCTGATCGCCACGCGCATCAGCCGTCGCGGCCTGCTGCGCGCTGGAACCGCAGGCGCCGCCATGCTGGGCGGCATCGGCGGTCTCGGCTATTCCACGATCGCCGCCGCGGCGGACGCGCGCAGCGCGGCGCCCAGCCTGAGTTTCGGCACCGTGGCCAAGCATCTGGACGACCGGGTGGCGGTGCCGCCGGGTTACACGGCCCGCGTGCTCTACCGCCTGGGCGACCCGATCGCCGCGGGCGTCCCGGCCTACAAGAATGACGGCACGGACGATCCGGCCAGCTACGACCGTCGCGCGGGTGACCACCATGACGGCATGACCTGGTTCGGCATGGACGCGCAAGGCCACTGGGCGCCGCGGGCGGCCGAGCGCGGCCTGCTGGTGATGAACCACGAAGCCATCACACCCGCTTTCCTGCACGTTGCCGGCCAGACCATCGCCGGAGCAAAGGACGAGGCCCGTCGCACCGATGCGCGTGAAGTCCAGCGCGAGTTCTACCTGCATGGCGTGAGCGTGATCGAAACGCGCAGCAAAGGCCAGTCCTGGAGCTACAGCCAGGATTCGCGCTACAACCGCCGCATCCATACCTTGACCGAGATGGTGCTCTCCGGCCCCGTCGCGGGCACCGACTTCGTGAAGACCAAGTACGCGCCCGACGGCAGCAAGACCCGGGGCACCGTGAACAACTGCGCCAACGGCACCACCCCCTGGGGCACCTACCTGACCTGCGAGGAAAACTGGGCCGGCTACTTCCGCCGCCTGGCCGCCGACGATGCCCAGCGCAGCGCCAAGGAACTCGCGGCCTTCAAGCGCTACGGCGTCGCGGGCACCGGCCGCGAGGGCTGGGCCACGGTGGGTGACGATGACCTCTACGCCCGCTGGAACACCGAGGTGCGCGGCGCCCATCCCACGGCGGACTACCGCAACGTCGCCAACACCTATGGCTGGGTGGTGGAAATCGACCCCTTCAATCCCAAGAGCACGCCGAAAAAACGCACCGCCCTGGGCCGCTTCGGCCACGAAGGCGCCTGCCTGGGCCCGGTCGTGCCCGGTCAGCCCCTGGTCTGGTACATGGGTGACGACGCGCGCAACGAGTACATCTACAAATTCGTCTCCGCGCGCAACTGGGACCCGAAGGACACCGGCAAGGGCCTGGCCGCGGGTGACAAGTACATGGACGCGGGCACGCTCTACGTCGCCAAGTTCAAGGACGACGGCAGCGGCGAATGGCTGGAACTGAGCTTCGGCAAGAACGGCATCGACGCCGACAACAAGAGTTATGCCTTCGCCAGCCAGGCCGATGTGCTGGTGCACGCACGTCTGGCGGCGGACGCCGTCGGCGCCACGCGCATGGACCGCCCCGAATGGGCCGCGGCCAATCCGCGCACCGGCGACGTCTACGTCACACTGACCAACACCAACGCCCGCTCGCGCCCCATCGACAAGACCAGCCCGGCCAACCCGCGTTATTACAACGACCCCAAGACCGGCAAGGACGGTGGCAAGAAGGAAGACCAATGGGGCAACCCCAACGGGCACATCGTGCGCTTCGCCGACGCGGGTGGCAAGCCGACCTCCCTCGCCTTCCAGTGGGACGTTTACCTCTTCGGCGCGCGCGCCGGCAGCTCGCCTGACGTGAACCTGTCGGGCCTGACGGCGGACAACGACTTCTCCAGCCCCGATGGCCTTTGGTTCAGCCAAGCCGTGCCGGGCCTGGCTTGGCTGGAAACCGACGACGGCGCCTACACCGACGTCACGAACTGCATGCTGCTGGCGGCCGTTCCCGGCCTGGTGGGCGACGGTGGCAAGCAGACCCTGGTCAACGTGAGCCCGGGCAACACCCGCACGCAAGACACCTACGTCGGCGCGCAACCCGGCCAGAAGGGCACGCAGTTGCAGCGCTTCCTCGTCGGCCCCAAGGGCTGCGAGATCACCGGCATCGCCGAATCGGGCGATGGCCGCGCGCTCTTCATCAACATCCAGCACCCGGGCGAAAACACCCCGGACGCGGACATCGGCGACCCGTCCAAGTTCGAGAGCCACTGGCCCGATGGCGGCCAGGCCCGCCCGCGTTCCGCCACCCTGGTGATCACGCGCGACGATGGCGGAAAAGTCGGGGTGTGAATTAGAAAAGCTACCCCCAGGCTACGCGCCTCGTTGGGCGCTGCGCCTCCCCCCTCCCGCAAGCGGAGGGGGCGCACCCGGCGGCCTGGCAAAGCCAGTTCCGCGGGTGCCCTGATTTGGACCACGCCACACCAAAGCCCATCACCGTTTCGTCACATGCCTGCCATATAGTGCGGCCCAGACATGAAAAACGGAACCGAACTCGCCGCGATCGACCTGGGCTCCAACAGCTTCCGACTCGAAATCGCCCAACTCGATCACGGCCTGCTCAAGCGTCGCGAATACCTCAAGGAAACCGTGCGCCAGGGCAATGGCCTGGACGACGATCGCAACCTCACCCAGGAGGCCATGCAGCGCGGCTGGGACTGCCTGGGCCGTTTCGCCGAGCGGCTGGCCGGCTTCAAGCGGGCACAGGTGCGCGCGGTCGCGACACAGACACTGCGCGAAGCCCGCAACCGGGACGAGTTCCTGAGCCGAGCCCAGTCCTTGCTCGGCTTCCCGATCGAGGTGGTTTCGGGCCGCGAAGAAGCGCGTCTGATCTATCAGGGCGTCACCCATCTGCTGCCCCAGTCCAGCGAGCGCCGTCTGGTGGTGGACATCGGTGGACGATCGACCGAGCTGATCCTGGGCCAGGGTCGGCGCCCGCGCTTCATGGACTCCTACCATGTGGGCAGCGTGGCCTGGTCCATGCGTTATTTCCCCGAGGGCCTGTTCAGCACCGACGCTTTCGAGACGGCCGAGGTCGCGGCCCGGGCCGTGCTGGAGGAGGTGCTGGGCCACTGCCAGCCCGCGAGCCAAGGTGAAGGCGGCTGGGACACGGTCTACGGTGCCTCGGGCACGGTGGGCGCGGTCGGCGACGTGCTGGACGCCGAATTCAATCCCCGCGCAGGCCTGCCCGCGCAACGCATCACCCGGGAAGGGCTGGACTGGTTGCTGGACAAGCTCCTCAAGGCGGGCGACGCCTCGCGCCTGCGGCTCGATGGCATCAAGGAAGACCGCCGCGCCGTCATCGGTGGCGGCCTGTCCGTGCTGCGCGCCGTTTTTTCGCTGCTGCAGCTCGACGAGATGCACGTTGCCCAGGGTGCGCTGCGCCATGGCGCGCTGGTGGACCTGCTGGACCGCGAACACGCCCAGAGCGATCAGCGCAGCCTCAGCGTGCAGCGGCTGGCCCACACCTTTGGCGTGGACGAGCGCCAGGCCCAGCGCGTGGGTCGGGTCACCGAATTCCTGCTGCTCTCCCTGGTGCGTGACCATGGCCCGCTGGAACAGGACGAACTGGACCGCCACCTGCGCAAGCTGAACTGGGCCGCGCAACTGCACGAGATCGGCAGCGCCATCTCGCACACCGACTACCACCGGCACGGTGCCTACATCCTGGACAACGCGGACGCCGCCGGCTTCACCATGAACGAGTTGCACCGTCTGAGCCAGCTTGTCCTGGGCCATCGCGGCAAGCTGCGCAAGCTGGAGGGCCTGCAGCTCGACGATCCCGACTTCGTGCTGCAACTGCTGGCGTTGCGGCTGGCCGTCATCCTCTGCCACGCGCGCCGTGACCCCGACCTGCAGGGCCTGCGGCTGAGCTGGGATGGCGCGCGCGAAGTCCGGTTCGAATATCCCCCGGCTGGGGCCGCGCCTGGCCGCAATCCGCCTGGCTGGTGCATGAGGAAGCACAAGCCTGGGCGAAAACGGCCTGGGCCATCGAGGCGCGGTGCGCAGGCTGAGGCCTGAAACTCCGGGTCTGGACCCGATGCGCCGCGCGCCGATTTCTGGTGAAGTCGAGTCCATGAAAACTTGGATCTACTCCGGCCCCTTGAGCATGTTCGGCGCCAAGGTCGAGATCGCGGCCCGCGAAAAAGGCCTGGCCTTCGAACTGGTCATGGTGCCCTTCACGACCGACGATGCCTACGAGCCCAAGCACCCAGAGGTGCTGCGGGTCAACCCGGTCAAGCTGCAGGTGCCTGTGCTGGTCGACGAGGCGGTGGCGCTGTTCGATTCGACGCAGATCTTCGAGTACCTCGAAGACCGCTACCCCGGCCCCACGCACCTCGCGCTGTGGCCCCGGGACATCGCCGAACGGGCCTGCGCGCGGCAGTTGGAGCAGAAGTCCGACGAAGTGTTCTTCCCCAACGTGGTCCGGCTTTTCGGCCTGCAGCACGACATGCAGAGCGCCCCGGCGGTCGCGGCCTGTGCAGCGTGCGCCAGTTTTTACAGAGACATGGACGATCTGTTGGCGACGCGCGAGTACCTGGCCGGCCCCTACTCCTACGCCGACATTGCCTTCTACATGGCCCATGTGTTCGCCGACCGCAAGGGCGCCGGCATGACCGGCGCCACGCCACGCCTCGTGGCCTGGCGCGACCGCGTGGGCGAACGGACGGCGGTGCGCGCAGTGGTCGACCCGATGATGCGTTTCCTGGCTGCGCAGGGGCGCGGCGTGCCAGCCTTTCTTCAGCGCTGACCCATCCTGGCGACGCCTGACGTAGCGACGCCGTCTTCAGTCCACCACCCTGCCTCGGCCCGCCTTGACCTCGGCGCGCACGGTCTTGCTCTTCAGCCGACGCAGCGTGGACCCCCGCGTGGGTTTCGTGGCGCGGCGAACTCTGGGCAGGTGCGAGGCGGCGGCCACCAGTTCCAGCAGCCGCGCCCAGGCCTCGGCCTTGTTCTTTTCCTGGGTCCGTGCCGTCTGCGCCTTGATGACCACCACGCCCTCCTTGCTGACACGCTGGTCCGGCCAGGCCAGCAGCCGGTCTTTCACGTACTGAGGCAAGGAGGACGCCCGGATATCGAAACGCAGATGCACCGCGCTCGACACCTTGTTCACGTTCTGCCCGCCCGGCCCCTGGGCGCGCATGGCGCTGAATTCGACTTCATGTTCGGGGATGGGCATGGCGCTGAGCTTGCCACAAAACCATCCTCTCAAATCCCCGCGGGCACACCGGCGCCAGCGCCGCGGGAATGCCCGCCACCCGCCCCGCATAAAATGCCTCTTTCTCCAGAGACTCACGCAAAGTAGCCACCATGGGACAAACGCTTTACGACAAGATCTGGGACGAGCACGTCGTCCACACCGAGGAAGACGGCACCGCCATCCTCTACATCGACCGCCATCTGGTGCATGAAGTCACCAGCCCGCAGGCCTTCGAAGGCCTGCGCCAGGCCGGCCGCAAGCTTTGGCGCGTCAGCTCGATTGTCGCCACCGCCGATCACAACACTCCGACCAACGGTTGGGAACGCGGTTATGACGGCATCGCCGACCCGATCAGCAAGGAGCAAATCTCCACGCTGGACAAGAACGTCAAGGAATATGGCGCGGCGGCCTTCTTCCCTTTCATGAGCAAGCGCCAGGGCATCGTGCACGTGATCGGCCCGGAAAACGGCGCGACCTTGCCTGGCATGACTGTGGTCTGCGGCGACAGCCACACCAGCACCCACGGCGCCTTCGGCGCGCTGGCCCATGGCATCGGCACCAGCGAAGTCGAGCACGTGATGGCCACCCAGACCCTGCTGGCCAAGAAGGCCAAGAACATGCTGATCAAAGTCGAGGGGCAGGTGGCCAAGGGCGTGACGGCCAAGGACATCGTGCTGGCCATCATCGGCAAGATCGGCACCGCCGGAGGCACGGGCTACACCCTCGAGTTCGCGGGCTCGGCCATCCGCGCCCTGAGCATGGAAGGCCGCATGACGGTCTGCAACATGGCCATCGAGGCCGGCGCGCGCGCCGGCCTGGTGGCCGTGGACGAGAAGACCGTCGAGTACGTCCGGGGCCGACCCATGGCACCGACCGGCCTGGAATGGGATCAGGCCGTCGCCTACTGGAAGACCCTGCACTCGGACGCCGACGCGAAATTCGACCGCGTGGTCGAACTCGATGCCGCGCAGATCCTGCCCCAGGTGACCTGGGGCACCTCGCCCGAAATGGTGCTGGGCATCGATGGCCGCGTGCCCGACCCGGACAAGGAAAAAGACGCCGTCAAGCGCGGCGCCATCGAACGCGCACTCAACTACATGGCACTCGAGCCGGGCAAACCCTTGAACGACATTTACGTGGACAAGGTCTTCATCGGCTCCTGCACCAACAGCCGCATCGAGGACATGCGCGAAGCCGCGGCCGTGATCAAGAAGCTGGGCCAGAAAGTGGCCAAGAACATCAAGCTCGCCCTGGTGGTGCCCGGCTCAGGCCTGGTCAAGGAGCAAGCCGAGCGCGAGGGCCTGCACGAGATCTTCATGGCGGCGGGATTCGAGTGGCGCGAACCCGGCTGCAGTATGTGCCTGGCCATGAACGCCGACCGGCTGGAGCCGGGTGAGCGCTGCGCCTCCACCAGCAACCGCAACTTCGAAGGCCGACAAGGCGCGGGCGGCCGTACGCACCTGGTCAGCCCCGCCATGGCCGCGGCCGCGGCGGTGCACGGCCACTTCATCGACATCCGCACGATCGCCTGAGCGCGCATGAATCAAAATCAGCGCGCCCTGTTCACTCCGCTTCTCCACGAAAGGACAGCACCATGAAACGCATCACCATTTGGTTCACCGCCCTCACGACCTGCCTGGTCCTGGCCGCGTGCGGCAGCACCTGGTCCGGCGTCAAGGAAGATTCCAAGGAAATTGGCCATTCCGTCGGCAAGGGCCTCGAGAAGGCCGGCGAGAAGATCCAGGACATCACGAAATAAGCTGCCCATGCAAAAGTTCACCGTGCATCAGGGCTTGGTGGCTCCCATGGACCGCGACAACGTGGACACGGACGCCATCATTCCCAAGCAGTTCCTCAAGTCGATCAAACGCACGGGCTTCGGCCCCAACCTGTTCGACGAATGGCGCTACCTGGATCCGGGCTACCCCGGCCAGGACCCGGCCACGCGCAAGCCCAACCCGGACTTCGTCCTGAACCAGCCCCGCTACCAGGGTGCGTCCGTCCTGCTGGCGCGCCAGAACTTCGGCTGCGGCTCGTCGCGTGAACACGCGCCCTGGGCGATCGACCAGTACGGCTTTCGCGCCATCATCGCGCCCAGCTACGCCGACATCTTCTTCAACAACTGCTTCAAGAACGGCCTGCTCCCCATCGTGCTGCCCGAGGCCACGGTGGCGCAGCTGTTCGACGAATGCGCGGCCTTCCCCGGCTACCAGCTCACCATCGACCTGGAGCGACAGGTGGTCGTCAAGCCGCGGGGTGAAGAGCTCGCCTTCGACGTCCAGCCCTTTCGCAAGTACTGCCTGCTCAACGGCTTCGACGACATCGGCCTGACCCTGCGTCACAAGGACAAGATCCAGGCCTACGAAGCGCAGCGCCTGGCCACCAAGCCCTGGCTGGCGCATGTGATGTAAGGCAATTAAGACGACCCCAGGCCGCGCGTACTTTGTGTCGCTGCGGCCCTTGCAGGGGGCAAGGCCCGTGGGCCGGCAAAGCCGGTCCACGGCCTTGCCAGACAAGACATTGGAGACTCCCCCATGAAAATCGCAGTTCTGCCCGGTGATGGCATCGGCACCGAAATCGTCGCCGAGGCCGTCAAGGTGCTCAAGACCCTGGACTTGAAGTTCGAGCTGGAAACCGCCCCCGTCGGCGGTGCGGCCTACGAAGCCGCCGGGCACCCGCTGCCCGAGAGCACGCTCAAGCTCGCCAAGGAAGCCGACGCCATCCTCTTCGGCGCGGTCGGTGACTGGAAGTACGACAAGCTGGAGCGCGCACTGCGCCCCGAGCAGGCCATCCTGGGCCTGCGCAAGCACCTGGGCCTGTTCGCCAACTTCCGCCCCGCCATCTGCTACGAGCAACTCACCCATGCCTCCAGCCTCAAGCCCGAACTGGTGGCGGGCCTGGACATCCTGATCGTGCGCGAGCTGACCGGGGACATCTACTTCGGCCAACCACGCGGCCGGCGCACGGCCACCGATGGCGCTTTCCCCGGCGCGGAAGAAGCCTTCGACACCATGCGCTACACGCGCCCCGAGATCGAGCGCATCGCGCATGTGGCTTTCCAGGCCGCGCGCAAGCGCAACAAGAAGGTCACCAGCGTGGACAAGGCCAATGTGCTGGAAACCTTCCAGTTCTGGAAAGACATCGTCACCGAAGTCGGGCAGCAGTACCCGGACGTGAAGCTGGACCACATGTACGTGGACAACGCGGCCATGCAGCTGGTGAAGGCGCCCAAGTCCTTCGACGTGATCGTCACCGGCAATATGTTCGGCGACATCCTGAGCGACGAAGCATCGATGCTGACCGGCTCCATCGGCATGCTGCCCTCGGCCAGCCTGAACAGCAAGAACCAGGGCCTGTACGAACCCAGCCACGGCAGTGCGCCCGACATCGCGGGCCAGGGCGTGGCCAACCCCCTGGCCACCATCCTCTCGGCCGCGATGATGCTGCGCTTCAGCCTGAACCAGGAAGCCGCCGCCCAGCGCATCGAGGCCGCCGTGCAAAAGGTGCTGGCCCAGGGCCTGCGCACGCCGGACATCTACAGCGCCGGAACGACCAAGGTCGGCACGGCGCAGATGGGGGATGCGGTGGTCAAGGCCTTGTCCTGATTCTTTTGACGACGGGCGTGTGCGTCACACGGTGGCTCACACGCCCGCCTCCTATCGTCGGGGCTCCTTCAACTTTCACAGGAGTTCCCCCATGCCCAAATTCGTCATCGAACGCGCCATCCCCGGCATTGGCGCCACCCGGTCCGCCGAGATGCAGGCGATCTCGCAGAAGTCCTGCGGGGTGCTCAAGGAAATGAGCCCACGCGTGCAGTGGGTGCAAAGCTTCGTCACCAGCGACAAGATGTACTGCATCTACAACGCCGACAACAGTGACTCGGTACGTGAGCATGCCCAGCGCGGCGGCTTCCCGGCCGACAGCATTGCACAGGTCAAATCGATCATCGACCCCGTGACAGCGGAATAAGACCGGAACGGCGCGGGCTTGCGCTGGTGCGCGGCCTGCGCGACCATCTGCTGACATGCCCTCGCTCACCATCCACCTGCTCGGCCCGCCGAGCATAGACCGCGAAGGCCTGGCCCTTGCCCCACCACGCGGGCGCAAGGCCTGGGCTCTGCTGGCCTATCTGCTGTGCCACCCGGCGCCTTCAACCCGCGCCCATCTGGCGGCGCTGCTCTTCGAAGACGCCGAAGATCCGCTGGCCGCCCTGCGCTGGAATCTGAGCGAGTTGCGCCGATTGCTCGGCGATGCCGCACTGCCTCGGGTCGAGGCGCCGCTGCTGGTGCTGCCACCAGATGCCGTGGTGGATATCGAAGTGGTGACACGTGGCGCATGTTCGCAGGCCCTTCAGCTCCCCGGTCTGGGCCGGGACCTGCTGGAAGGCATGTTTTTTTCCAACAGTCCAGCCTTCGAAGTCTGGCTCGCCACCGAGCGCCGTCGCCTGCGCGCGGCCACCGAGGCGCTATTGCATGAGGCAGCGCAGGAACAGCTGGCCATGGGCGCTGCCTCCGAAGCCGCCCGCATCGCCAGCCGCCTCGTTCAATCCAATCCGCTGGATGAAGATTTCCAGGTGCTGCTGGTGCGCTGCCTGGCCGTGGCGGGTGAAGGCATCGCCGCTGCCCGACAGGCTGCGGCCTGCAGAGAACTGTTCCAGCGCGAACTGGGCATCACGCCGGGTCCGGCCCTGGACGCAGCCATCCACACCGTCACCGCACGACCCATCACCCAACCGGCCACCGGCCGGGCAGCCGCGCTGGCGCAGCTTGAGGCCGGCGAGGCCGCCGTCGGCGCGGGCGCGCTGGATGCCGGGCTGCACTGCCTGCGCCGCGCCATCGTCGAAGCCGACGCCAGCCACGATCCCGATCTGCGCACCCGCGCGCGCGTCGCGCTGGGCAGCGCCCTGGTGCATGCCGCCCGGGGCCGCGACGAGGAAGGCGCGGCCGCCTTGCACGAAGCCCTGGCCGTCAGCCAGGAAACGGGCTCGGTGCGGCCCGCGCTGGCTGCAGCGGCCTGCCGTGAACTCGGTTACGTGGAATTCCTGCGAGGACGCTATGAACGGGCCTGCATCTGGTTACAGCGCGCGGCGCCCCTGGCTGCGGATGACCGCGCCGAGCAGGCCCGCATCACCACCGTGCATGGCGCGGCGCTCAGTGACACCGGCCACTACCGGGACGCGATCACGATGCTGGAACAGGCCTGCACACTGGCCGACAACGCGGGCGATGCGCGCCAACTGGCCTATGCGCTGTCCATGTCCGGCCGCGCCTGGCTCTTGACCGGTGAATTGGACGCCGCGGCACGCGCGCTCCAGCGCTCCCTGCAATTGGCACAGAGCGCCTGGACGGCTTTCCTCCCCTGGCCCCAATCGCTGTGCGCCGAGCTGGACCTGTTGCGCGGTGACGTCGCGGGAGCGGCCGAACGCTTTGAGCAGGCGTGGGCGCTGGGCTGCCACCTGGGCGACCCGTGCTGGGAAGGGATTTCCGGGCGTGGCCTGGGTCTGGTGGCCATCGCGCGCGGAGACACGCCGCGCGCGGTCGCAATCCTCACCGATGCCGCGCGGCGTTGCGTGCAATTGCCAGACGCCTACCTCTGGGGCCAGGGCTACACGCTGGATGCGCTGTGTGGCCTGGCCGTTGCGCAGGAGCTACCTCAGGCCACCGATTGGCTGATCGAGTTGCGTGCGCTGGCAGAACGTGGCGGCATGCGTGAGTTCACCGCCCGTGCGCTCGCTCACCAAGCCCGGCTGGGCGATGAGGCCAGCCTCACCGTCGCGCGCCTGCTGGCGAGCGACATTGGCAATCCGCGCCTCGACCGGGAACTGGATGGGGTTCAGCCCGGCGTCTTCTCGTAGATCACGAAACGCTTGGTGGAGGTCTCGACCACTTCCCAGGTGCCGACGAAGCCGCGTGGCATCACAAACTCATCCCCGGCTCGGACCGTCAGGGCATGGCCGGCCTCGTCGGTGACGATGCTCACGCCGTCCAGCATGCGGCAGTACTCTTCCTCGGTATAGCGGATGCGCCATTTGCCCGGCTCGCTGCGCCAGAGGCCGACGACGTACTGCTGCGTCGGGTCGGTGTAATGCATCCACAGCGTCTGCTTCGGATTGCCCGTGATCAGCTTCTCGGGCGCGAGGAAGTAGTCCTCGGGCGTGCCGGCGCCCACGGCATCCGGAGCCGGGGCCAGGCGCAGGACGGCGGGCAGATTCATGTCAGCAACAGCTCATTACCGGTCCATCTGCACCACCATGGCCGTCAGGCGACGCACCACGGGCAGGAGCAACAGCACGGTCGGAAAGGCCACCACCCAGGAAATGCCCCAGGCGCCCAGCCACCCCGGCACGGACATGGCCTGCCAGCCGACGCTGCGCAGGGTGCTGATGAAGGAGATGATGCCGGACATCATGAGCGAGAGGAAAAAAGGCATCACCACGCCGGCGTAACGCGCGGGGAGCTTGCGCAAGGACAGGGAAATAGGGGGATTCATGAAACCTCGATGGGAGCGCGGCCGGCATCCGTGAAGCATCACGGCGTGCGGCCCGGGGCCGCGATTGTTCCACAACCGCGGCCGCAGCGGAGCCATCCGCTACAATCCCCCGCCATGTCGCCCGCCCGCCAGTTCCTACTGAACACCGCCGCCATCCTGGCCGGCGAGGTCGCGCGCGCGGACATCACCAAAACCACGACGATCAAGGGCTGACCTCGCCCCGACTCGTCGCGCGCCCTTTCCGGCACCGAACGACGAGTCGGAGCCGGACCATAGCCCCGGATTCCCATGGTTGCATCGCGGCGACGCCGTGTGTGCGGGGGTGCTGTTTGTTTTAACCTGATGTTGTGAAGGGCACGGTAATGAGCAAGTTGGTAGGTCTGATCGGCTGGCGCGGCATGGTCGGCTCGGTGTTGATGGATCGCATGGTCGCGGAAAAAGACTTCGACCTGATCGAGCCGCTGTTTTTCTCCACCTCGAACGCGGGCGGCAAGGCCCCGGCGATGGCGAAGAACGAGACCACGCTGCAGGACGCCCACAACATCGACGCGCTCAAGCGTTGCGACATCCTCATCACCGCCCAGGGCGGTGACTACACGACCGAGGTCTTCCCCAAGCTGCGCGCGGCGGGCTGGAAGGGCCACTGGATCGACGCGGCCTCCACCCTGCGCATGAAGGACGATGCCGTCATCATCCTGGACCCGGTGAACCTGCCGGTCATCAAGAACGCCCTGTCCAAGGGCGGCCTGAACTGGATCGGCGGCAACTGCACCGTGAGCTGCATGCTGATGGGCGTGGGTGCGCTGTACAAGGCGGGCCTGGTCGAATGGATGAGCACGCAGACCTACCAGGCCGCCAGCGGCGGCGGCGCGCAACACATGCGCGAGCTGCTCACGCAGTACGGCACGCTCAACGCCGAAGTGAAGAACCTGCTCGACGACCCCAAGAGCGCCATCCTCGAAATCGACCGCAAGATCATCGCCAGGCAGCGCAGCCTCTCGGCCGAGGAAACCGCCAACTTCGGCGTCCCCCTGGGGGGTTCGCTGATCCCGTGGATCGACAAGGACCTCGGCAACGGTGTCAGCCGCGAGGAGTGGAAGGGCGGTGCCGAGACGAACAAAATTCTGGGCCAGGGTGAAGGCTTCGGCTCACCGGCCGTGCCGGTCGACGGTTTCTGCGTGCGCATCGGTGCGATGCGCTGCCACAGCCAAGCCCTGACCTTCAAGCTGAAGAAGAATGTGCCACTGGCCGACGTCGAGGCCATGATCGCCGCCGACAACGCCTGGGTGAAGGTGGTGCCCAACAACAAGGAAGCCACCATCCGCGACCTGACCCCGGTGGCGGTGACGGGCACGCTGACCATCCCCGTGGGCCGTATCCGCAAGATGGCCATGGGCCCTGAATACCTGGGCGCCTTCACCATCGGCGACCAATTGCTCTGGGGCGCGGCCGAACCGCTGCGCCGTATGCTGCGCATCCTGCTGGAAGCCTGAGTCTGAAACGAGGTTGGTGGCCGGACATGGCCGCCAACCTCCCTCAAGCCGCCTCGAGAGGGGCACAAAGCGAAAGAAAGCGCAAAGATTAAGCATCTTCTCAGCTTGTCAAGCCAAGTCATTGATGCTATGGTACTTTTTGAATTTCAGCCCCTGTCCGATTCTCGGAGGCCCTCGTGATTTCCGCCCAACCCCACCGCGCCCGCAGGCAACCAGGCGTGCTTCAGAAAAGCGCCTTGGCACTGGCCTGCGCGACGGCGCTCGGTTTGTTCAGCGCCGCGGCCCATGCGCTGTCCCTGGGCCGCGCGGTGGTCCAGTCGTCGCTGGGTGAGCCCCTGCGCGCCGAGGTCGAGCTGCTGGACATCAGCAACGAAGACGCCGCCTCGCTGCGCGCGCGCCTGGCCTCACCGGCCTCCTTCGCCGCCAGCGGCATGGAATACAGCCCCGCACTCAATGGCCTGCAGATCACGCTGCAGCAGAAGAATGGGCGGTATTTCTTGCGTCTGAGCAATCCGCAGAGCGTCAGCGAACCGTATGTCGACCTGATCTTGGAAGCCACCTGGGCCTCGGGCCGGCTGGTGCGCGACTACACCCTGCTGTTCGATCCGCCAGCAGGTGGCGCACAGGCCGCCAGCGCCCCAGAGAGCGGCAAGGCGACGGACGCCGTGCCCGAGGGCGGCGCTCCCGTGTTCACGCCGCCCGTGACGACGGCACTGCCTCCGCCCGCGGCCCCGATCCCCGAACCTGCGCCCGCCGCCGAGCCGGTGGCGCCTGTGGCCTCGGCAGCCCCCATCGAACCCGCGCCATCCGACACGGCCACCCCCGCAACGGCGGAGCCTGTGGCGCCCGAACCCGCGCCCGCTACCTCTGTGGCCAGCGAAACGCCGGCCGCGGCCGCGACCAATACGGCAGCCGCAGCCCCTCCTCAGCCGACCCCCCAGGACACCGTGTCCACGCCCCCGGCGAAGACCGCGGCGGCGCCAACACCCGCGGCCGCAAAGCCCGAACCCGGCAAGCCTGGCCCCGCCCGCAACACGCGCATCAACGTGAAGTACGGCGACACGGCCGGTGAGATCGCCATGGCCCAGTTGGCCAAGCAACCCGCCTATGTCCAGGTTTCGCTCAACCAGATGCTGGTGGCGATGCTGCGCGCCAACCCGAACGCCTTCGTCAATGGCAACGTCAACCGCCTGCGCACGGGCGCCGTGCTGACCCTGCCCGGCGCCGAAACAGCCCAGAACGTGAGCCACGCCCAGGCGCGCCAGCTCGTCATCGCCCAGAACCTGGACTTCGACGAGTACCGGCGCCGGCTGGCAGACGCGGCGCCGGCCCGTGCTGCCGCAGCCCAGCGCCAGAGCGCGGGCAACGTGCAGCCCCAGGTGCAGGATCGCCGGACCGCCGCCACCACGCCCGATCAACTCACTCTGTCCAAGGGTGCGGTACAGGCGCAAAACGCGCAGGCTCTGGCCCAGGAACGCCAGGCCAGGGAAACCGCGGAACGCAGCGCCGCGCTGAACAAGAACATCGCCGAATTGGAGCAGCTGAGCAAGGCAACCACCCCCACGCCCCCCGGCTCGGGACCTGCGGCCTTGCCACCGGGCGCCGCGCCGACACCCAATGGCGCAGCGACCGGCTCGGTGCCGGTCGCGTCGGCCGCAGGCGCGGCCGCTCAGGACGCCGCGGCTGCAACGCCGGAGCACAGCCCCTCCTTCGATGAACTGGTCAATGACCTGCTGGCCAACCCGGTCGTGCCCGCCGTCGGCGCGGGCCTGGCAGCCCTGCTGATCGGTCTGCTGGTCTACCGTCGCCGCAAGCAGCGCCCGGCACTCGACGAGTACCAGGACAGCATGCAGGCCAACGAGGGACCGACCGACGCGCAAGGCGCGCCCTCGGTGCCCGCCGGTGATGATGTGGATCCGGTGGCCGAGGCGGAGCTCTACCTCTCCTATGGCCGTGACCAGCAAGCCGAGGACATCCTCAAGGACGCGCTGCCGCGCCAACCCCTGCGCGTGGCCATACACCAGAAACTGGCCGAGATCTACGCCAAGCGGGGTGACCTCGCCAACTTCGCGCTCATCGCCACCCAGGCCCATCAGGCCAGCGGTGGCAACGGCCCCGAGTGGGACGTGATCAGCGTGCTGGGACGCGAGCTCGATCCGGACAACGCCCTGTACCAGTCCGGCGAGGCGATGAGCAATATCTCGCCCGACGCCGACCTGGATTTCGGCGACGCGGCGCCGGCCGCTGCCGCAGCGCCAGCGACTGCCCGGGCAGAGGCGCCTCCCGTGGACTTCGACCTGAGCAGTCTGTCCCTGGACCTGGACGGGCCCTCGCCCAGCCTGAGCGCGGCCACCCCGGCCGAGGACGAAGACGATCCGCTGGCCACCAAGCTGGCCCTGGCGGACGAGTTCAAGGCCATCGGCGACACCGATGGCGCGCGGGCCCTGATCGAGGAAATCATCGCCGAAGCCGATGGCGAGATGAAATCGCGCGCCGAGCAGGCCCTGGCGGCCCTCGGTTGATGCAGCCGCGGCGTGCCGCAGCGCGGACCTGAGAACCGCGGCATGCGCGTCGCCCTGGGCCTGAGCTACGACGGCACGGCCTACGAAGGCTGGCAAAGCCAGTCCTCGGGCCGCACGGTTCAGGATCGGCTCGAACATGCCCTGGGCCGTTTCGCCAACGAAGGCATCACCACCCTCTGCGCCGGGCGCACCGATGCGGGCGTGCACGGACTGATGCAAGTAGTGCATTTCGACACGACGGCGGAGCGCACCCCTTACGCCTGGGTGCGCGGCACCAACACCCATCTGCCGGCCGACATCGCCGTGCAGTGGGCGCAGCCGGTGCCGGACTCGTTCCATTCCCGCGCCAGCGCGACCAGCCGCCGCTATGCCTATGTGCTGCTCGAATCCCCGGTACGTCCCAGCGTGGAGGCGCGGCGCGTGGGCTGGGTGTTCCAGCCGTTGAACCTGGATGCCATGCAAGCCGCCCTGCCCCATCTGCTGGGTGAACGCGACTTCACCTCCTTCCGCGCCGCGGCCTGCCAGGCCCTGTCGCCCATCAAGAACCTGATGCGGGTGGAAATCAGCCGGCGCGGCACGCGCGCTGGCAGCCAGGCCCCCGACACTTGTTATTGGCGTTTCGAGTTCGAGGCCAGTGCCTTCCTGCACCACATGATCCGCAACATCATGGGGTGCCTCATCGTGATCGGCCAGGGCAAAAAATCACCATCCTGGATGGCCGAGGTTGTCGCGGCCCGCAGCCGGGATGCCGCCGCGCCGACCTTCATGCCCGACGGGCTTTATTTCCTCGGGCCGCGCTACGACGCGCACTGGGGCTTGCCGGACCGCACCGCCGCGTTTGACTGGTTACCTTGAGTGCCAGCCCTGCGCGCCTGCTTGTCACCGAAGCAAGCCGCCCCAGCTAACATCACGCCATGAGGACAAGAATCAAAATCTGCGGCCTGACCCGCGAACAGGACGTGGACGCCGTGGCCCAGGCCGGCGCCGATGCCGCCGGCTTCGTGCTCTACGACAAAAGCCCGCGCCATGTCCTGCCGCACCGTGCCGCCGTCCTGGCACGGCGTCTGCCTGCCTTCGTCACACCCGTCCTGCTCTTCGTCAACGCCACGCCGGGCCAGGTTAGGCAGGCCTGCGAGTTGATTCCCAACGCCGTGCTCCAGTTCCACGGCGACGAAACGCCCCAGCAATGCCTGATGCTGGCCAAGGCCGCCAGCGAGCGGCCGCATCCGCGCGCCTTCCTGCGCGCCGCCCGCATTCCCTTGCAAAGCGGGATTGGTGAAACCGGGGTGGCGTTCGACCTCGTAAAATACGCGCACGATTACGCCCATGCCCAGGCCATCCTGCTCGACGCTCAGGTCGAGGGGTATGGTGGTGGCGGCAAAACATTCGAATGGTCACAGCTTCCTCCAAACGTCAACGCTCACCTCGTCTTGAGTGGTGGGTTGACGCCTGCAAATGTGGGCGATGGCATCCGCCTGCTGCGGCCGCGCTGTAAATCGCTGGCCGTGGACGTGAGCTCCGGCGTCGAAGCCTCCAAGGGGGTCAAGGACGCCGGGAAGATCCAGGCCTTCGTCGCCGCCGTGCGCGCACAAGACACGCCGGCAACGCGGGCATAAACCCTTCGGAACCCACCATGCCCGATCACCCGCACTCCGACACCCTGCGGGGCACTTCCGCCCTGCCCGACGCCTCCGGCCATTTCGGCCCCTACGGGGGCAGCTTCATCAGCGAAACGCTGACCCAGGCGGTCAACGAACTCAAGGCGACCTACGCCAAATACCAGCACGACCCGGAATTCCTCGCGGAATTCCAGTACGAGCTGGCCCACTTCGTGGGCCGTCCCTCCCCCATCTACCACGCCGCGCGCATGAGCCGTGAACAGGGCGGCGCGCAGATCTTCCTCAAGCGTGAGGACCTCAACCACACGGGCGCGCACAAGATCAACAACACCATCGGCCAGGCCTTGCTGGCGCGCCGCATGGGCAAGCCGCGCGTCATCGCCGAGACAGGCGCAGGCCAGCATGGCGTGGCGACCGCGACCATCTGCGCGCGCTACGGCCTGGAATGCGTGGTCTACATGGGTAGCGAAGACGTGAAGCGCCAGTCGCCCAACGTCTACCGCATGAAGCTGCTGGGCGCGACCGTGGTGCCCGTGGAAAGCGGCAGCAAAACGCTCAAGGATGCGCTCAACGAGGCCATGCGCGACTGGGTGGCCAATGTGGACAACACCTTCTACATCATCGGCACCGTGGCCGGCCCTCACCCGTATCCAATGATGGTGCGCGATTTCCAGAGCGTGATTGGCGAGGAATGCCTGGTGCAGATGCCCGAGATGCTGGCACGCGCAGGCTGCAAGACCACGCAACCCGATGCCGTGCTGGCTTGCGTGGGCGGCGGCAGCAATGCCATGGGCATCTTTCACCCCTACCTCTCGCATGCCCAGACCCGGCTGATCGGCATCGAAGCCGCCGGCCAGGGCCTGGACACGGGCAAGCACGCCGCGTCCCTGCAGCGTGGCACACCCGGCGTGCTGCACGGCAACCGCACCTATGTGCTGCACAACGACGATGGCCAGGTCACGGAAACCCACAGCATCAGCGCCGGTCTGGACTATCCGGGCGTCGGCCCCGAGCACGCCTGGCTCAAGGACACGGGCCGCGCCGAGTACGTGGGCATCACCGACGAGGAAGCGCTGGCCGCCTTCCACTACCTCTGCCGCACCGAGGGCATCATCCCGGCGCTGGAATCCAGTCATGCCGTGGCCCATGCCATGAAACTCGCCAAGACGATGCGGCCGGACCAGAGCCTCCTGGTCAACCTCTCGGGCCGGGGCGACAAGGACATCGGCACCGTGGCCGACCTCTCCGGCGTGGATTTCTACGACCGGCCGTCCATGCGCGGCCACACGGTCAAGGGCGGCACCGGCCCAGCCGCGCCGTCCTTGACCACGGGCCTGGGGAGCCATAAAACATGAGCCGGATCACCACCACCTTCGAGAAACTGAAAAGCGAAAAACGCAAGGCCCTGATTCCCTTCGTCACCGCCGGCTACCCTTATCCCGACATCACACCCGCGCTGATGGCGGGCTTGGTCGACGCCGGCGCCGACGTGATCGAACTCGGCGTGCCCTTTTCCGACCCCAGCGCCGACGGCCCGGTGATCCAGGCCGCGGGCGACAAGGCCCTGGCTGCAGGCATCGGCCTCAAGCAGGTGCTGGCCATGGTGCGTGAGTTCCGGCAGAGGAACCAGACCACGCCCGTGGTGCTCATGGGCTACGCCAACCCCATCGAACGCTACGACCAGTTGCATGGGCATGGTGCCGGCAAACCGGGGGATCCCGCGCCAGACGCCGCCGAATCGGCCTTTGTGCGCGACGCCGCGGCCGCCGGCGTGGACGGCGTGCTGGTCGTGGATTACCCGCCCGAAGAGTGCCAGCAGTTCGCGGCCCGGCTGCGGGCCCAGGGCATGGACCTGATTTTCCTGCTCGCCCCCACCAGCACGGATGAACGCATGGCCCAGGTGGCCCGGCTCGCCAGCGGCTATGTCTACTACGTCTCGCTCAAGGGCGTCACCGGCTCGGGTGCGCTGGACACGAGCGCCGTCCAGGCCATGCTGCCGCGCATCCGCCAGCACGTGAAGATCCCGGTCGGTGTCGGTTTCGGCATAAGGGATGCGGAAACCGCCAAGGCCGTCGGCGAGAGTGCCGACGCGGTGGTCATCGGCAGCCGCATTCTCCAACTGATCGGCGACAAGCCGCACGCACAAGTCGTTACGGTTGCCATGGACTTCCTGCGGAGCATCCGCAGGGCCCTGGACAGTTTGGAGGGATAATCCCCGCCTCGCGCGCCCGTCGCCGATTGGCGACACACCGGCCCCTGCCGGTGCCGGCCGGTGCGCCCATCCCGATCTCTTCCGATCTGAGAGGAATCCAACATGAGTTGGCTCGAAAAACTTCTGCCCCCGAAAATCCAGCCCAGCGATCCGGCGGAGCGCCGCACCGTGCCCGAGGGCCTGTGGATCAAGTGCCCGAGCTGCGAATCCGTGCTTTACAAGACCGATCTGGAGCACAACCAGAACGTCTGCCCTACCTGCAGTCATCACCACCGCATCGACGCTCGCACGCGGCTCAACCTCTTCCTGGACAACGAAGGCCGCTACGAGATCGGCCAGGAAGTGCTGCCCGTGGACGCCCTCAAGTTCAAGGACAGCCGCAAGTACCCCGAGCGCCTGAAAGAGGCGCTGGAAGCCACTGGCGAGACCGACGCGCTGGTCGTCCAGGGTGGCGCGGTGCATGGCATCGGCGTCGTCGCGGCGGCGTTTGAATTCGGCTTCATGGGCGGCTCCATGGGTTCCGTCGTCGGCGAGCGTTTCGTGCGCGGCGTGGAAACGGCCATCGAGCAGAAAGTGCCTTTCGTGTGCTTCACCGCCACTGGCGGCGCACGCATGCAGGAAGGTCTGCTCTCGCTGATGCAGATGGCCAAGACCAATGCGGCGCTGACCCGCCTGGCCAAGAAGAAGCTGCCCTACATCAGCGTGTTGACCGACCCGACCATGGGCGGCGTCTCCGCCGGTTTCGCCTTCGTGGGCGACGTGGTGGTCGCCGAACCCAAGGCCCTGATCGGCTTCGCCGGTCCGCGCGTGATCGAGAACACGGTGCGCGTCAAGCTGCCCGAGGGCTTCCAGCGTGCCGAGTTCCTGCAGGAAAAGGGCGCCGTGGACTTCATCTGCGACCGCCGCGAACTGCGCAAGACCGTGGCCAGCACCCTGGCCATGCTACTGCGCCAGCCCGCTGATGCGCTAATCTGAGACCTTTCCCCGTCATCGTCGCCAGCCTCACCGGGTAGCGACGACAGATGAAAAAACGCCAGCTTGCGCTGGCGTTTTTTCATTGCAACAAGACCCGCAGGTTTAGGCGGGGCACCGCTCCGTACGGGCACCCGCCTGGGTGGAGGTCACAGCAAGGCCACACCCTGCAGATAACCCAGCACGATGCTGGCGACCTGCAAGAGCACCAGCAGCACCAGGGGTGAGAGGTCGATGCCTCCGATCAGGGGCATGTAACGGCGGATCGGTGCCAGCAGCGGCACCACCAGCCGGTCAATCAGATCGGCCATGGCGCTGCGTGCCTGTACCCAGGACAGCACCGCATAGATGATCACCAGACCGGTCATGCCCGAAATAACCAGGCGCAGCACGCCAAAGCAGGCCAGAACCAGCACGGCAACGTAGCTGTAGGCCACGCCCTGGAGCAGCCAGAGCAGGGAGAACTGCGCCAGTTCGATCAGCCAGGCCGCGACCAAGCTGGCCAGATCCCAGCGCCCGATCGCCGGCAGCACACGCCGCAAGGGCAGCACGATCCAGTCCGTCAGAACGAAGATGAAACGTCCCAGCGGATTGCCCGAGCTGGTCGACATGGGAATGCGCTGTTGTTGCATGTAGAGGCGCAACAGGCAGGCACCGCCCAGAACGCTGGCGGCAACTTCGAGCAGGAGGGAAACGATCTGGAACAGCATGGGTGGACGATCGGCAGAGGAAGAACAAGACGGTCCGGGCCGGCGCCGGACCCCGGCGGGGAAGGCCGATGATAGCCTCTCATAAAATGGCGGGTTCGGGCCGCTTGGCGGCCTCCTCTTTCATTGCCCTACCCATGTCCGAAAACCAGACCCCCGCCCCGGCGACCTCGCAGCCAACCGCCGCGCAAGACGACAACCAGCTCATCGCTGAACGGCGCGAAAAGCTGAAAGCCATCCGCGAGCAGCAGGTCCAAGGCCAGGGCCCGGCCTTCCCCAACGACTTCAAGCCCAAGGACCGCGCCGCCGCCATCCACGCGGCGCACGAAGGCCAGACGCCCGAAGGCCTGCTGGAGCAGGCGCCGCGCGCCAGCGTGGCCGGCCGCATGATGCTCAAGCGCGTCATGGGCAAGGCCAGCTTCGCCACGCTTCAGGATGCCACGGGCCGCATCCAGCTCTACGTCACGCGCGACGCGGTGGGCGAAGAGGTGTACGCAGCCTTCAAGCACTGGGACCTGGGTGACATCCTGGCCGCCGAAGGCACCGTGTTCAAGACCAAGACCGGCGAACTCTCCATCCAGGTCAGCCAGATCCGCCTGTTGACCAAGAGCCTGCGTCCCATGCCAGACAAGTTCCACGGCGTGGCCGATCAGGAAGTGAAGTACCGCCAGCGTTACGTCGATCTGATGGTGGACGAAGAAGCGCGCAAGCGTTTCACCGCGCGCAGCAAGGCCGTGGCCTCGATCCGAGACTACATGGTGCAACACGGATTCCTCGAGGTCGAGACGCCCATGCTGCACCCGATCCCGGGCGGCGCCAACGCCAAGCCCTTTGTCACGCATCACAACGCGCTCGACCAGGAAATGTTCCTGCGCATCGCGCCCGAGCTCTACCTCAAGCGCCTGGTGGTCGGCGGCTTCGAACGCGTGTTCGAGATCAACCGCAACTTCCGCAACGAAGGCATCTCGGTGCGCCATAACCCCGAGTTCACGATGATGGAGTTCTACGCGGCCTACTGGGACTACCAAGACCTGATGACCTACACCGAAGGCCTGGTGCGCCATGCCGCTCAGCAAGCCACCGGTACTCTGCAGCTGATGTACGGAGGAAAGGCGGTTGATCTCAGCAAGCCCTTCGAGCGCCTGACCATTCGCGAAGCCATCGCCAAGTACAGCGAAGCCGGCAACGCGCATGTGGACGACGCGGCCTGGCTGATCGGCGCGCTGCAGAAGCTGGGGCTCTCCGAAGCCAAGAACAAACTCTCTACCCGCTCGCTGGCGGGACTGCAGGTCCTTTATTTCGAGGAAGTGGTCGAGGAAAAGCTCTGGCAACCCACCTTTGTGATGGAGCATCCGGTGGAAATCTCGCCGCTGGCGCGCGCCAGCGACAAGCACCCCGAGGTGACCGAACGCTTCGAGCTCTACATCACGGGCCGTGAATTCGGCAACGGTTTCTCCGAGCTGAACGACGCCGAGGAACAGGCGCGGCGCTTCCAGTCGCAAGTGGAAGCCAAGGACAGCGGCGACGACGAAGCCATGTACTTCGACCACGACTTCGTGCGTGCGCTTGAATACGGCATGCCGCCCACGGGCGGCTGCGGCATCGGCATCGACCGCCTGATGATGCTGCTGACCGACAGCGCCAGCATTCGCGACATCATCCTCTTCCCGGCCCTGCGTCGGGAAGGCTGAGCCAGGCGGCTCGCCGGTTCACGCACGGGTCGTCATGAAGCAAAACCCCTACTACGACCCGTCCAAGCCACACCATCGGCCCCAGGGTTTCCAGAACGTTGACCGGGAATTCCCGGGCAAGAGTCTGGCCGAGGTGCTGCGCTGGAAGATCGAGGCCAGCCGCAGGTCCCTGCCACCGCCGCCCTCGGCCCCGATCCCGGCCGTGCCGCCCGATCTGGACTTCCTGCACCGCAACGCCCGGGCCGGTGCAGCCATGCAGCCTGCGGTGACCTGGATTGGCCATGCCACGGTGATGGTGCAGATGAGCGGCCTCACCCTGCTGACCGACGCGATGTTTTCCGAGCGCGCGTCGCCCCTGTCTTTCCTCGGCCCCAAGCGCCACCAACCCCCAGGGGTGGCGCTGCGCGATCTGCCGCACATCGATCTGGTGCTGACCTCGCACAACCACTACGATCACCTGGACGCAGCATCGGTGCAGGCCCTGAACCAGCAAGCCGGTGGCCCCCCGCAGTTCGTCGTGCCCTTGGGCCTCAAGCCCTGGCTGACGGCGCGCGGCGTGAACCGCGCTGTCGAGCTGGACTGGTGGGACAGCCACCTGGTGCAGGCGCCTGGCGGAATGGTGGACGTGGTGCTGGCGCCGGCGCAGCACTGGTCCGCGCGCGGCCTGGGTGATCGCATGGCTACGCTCTGGGGCGGCTTTGCCGTGTTCGGCCCTGACTTCCACCTCTTCTTCGCTGGCGACACCGCGTATTCGCGCGAGTTCTCCGCGCTGCGCTCGCGCTACGCCGAGCGCCAATCAGAGTCGGCGGGGGGCGGTTTCGACCTCGCCCTGCTGCCCATCGGCGCCTACGAGCCACGCTGGTTCATGCGCGACCAGCATGTGAATCCTGAGGAAGCCGTCACGATCCACCACGACTTGGCGGCCAAACGCTCGCTGGGCATGCACTGGGGCACGTTTGCATTGACCGACGAGGCACTGGACGAGCCCCCCAGGGCGCTGGCCCAGGTACTGCGCGAACGGGCCATCGACGAGCAGGATTTTTTCGTGATGGCGATCGGTGAGACGCGGGTGCTGCCGCCCCGGCGCCGGCGCCGGCCCGAAGCCTGACAGGTCGACTGCGACTTCAGGCGCGCGCTCGAACACGGCATGCCGCCCATCTGGGGCTGCGGCATCGACCGCCCGATGATGCCGCTGACCCACGGCGCCAGCATTCCTTTGGGCGACCCCGCCAGATAGGTGCATGGCCGCACGCATTCGGGACCGCCTCACCCCTGCGTGTCCCGTTTCCGTGCAGGCCTGGCCGGCCGTACAAGGAATCGTGCGCCCGCGCACAAGTGCATTGGCACACCACTCCCTAGACTGGGCTCACGCGGTCACGAAACCGGACATGGGGTCCGGCCGGTCCGCCCACCAGGAGTGTCCCCACCATGAAGCGCCTTTTCCTTCCCTCGCGCGCGCGCGGCCTGATGGCCGCCCTCGTCACCCTGAGCCTTGCGCTCTTCGCGGCCACGGCCCAGGCCGAAATCTTCACGCCCCCGGCCGCCGAATGCGCGGCGCTGCAAGCCAAGTACCCGCAATTCAAGGGCAAGACCCTGGTCAACGCGATCAATCCGCACACACCGGGCTACGAAACCATCGACCCCAAGGACCCAAGCAAGTACATCGGTTTCGACATTGACCTGGGTGAGACCATCGGCGCTTGCCTGGGCTTCAAAGTCACGTACAAACCCGTCACTTTCGCCGCGCTGCTGACCACGCTGCAGTCTGGCCAGGCCGACTGGGTCATTTCCGACATCTACGCCACGAAGGAGCGCGCCCAGGCCGCCGACTTCATCACCTACTCCAAGGTGTTCGACGGCGTGCTCGTCGCCAAGGGCAACCCCAAGAAGATCACCGGCATCAACACCACGCTGTGCGGCACCACTGCGGCCGAAAACACGGGCTATGTCGAGGTGCCCCTGATCCAGGCGCTCGCCCCGGAGTGCAAGAAAATCGGCAAGCCCGCACCCGAAATCCAGCTCTACGACAACAACCAGAGCTGCATCCAGGCCATCCTGACCGGCCGCGCCGACACCTACATCAACGACGTGAACACCGTGGACAACGCGGTCAAGGCGTTCCCCGACAAGCTGGAAAAAGCCGTTGCCGTGACCATCCCCTACTCGGTGGGCATCGCCGTGCCGCGCAACAAGACCGATTTCCGCGACGCCGTTACGGCCGCGCTGCTCACGCTCCAGAAAGCCGGCATCCAGACCGCCATGCTGAAGAAGAACGGCCTGCCGGTCGAGAACCTCGAAGCGCCCAAGCTGGTTCTGGCGGATTGAGGTCGGGCTCGCGGCATGGACAAGTTCCTCCACTATCTCACCCTGCCCTGGCTGCTGGAAGGGATCTACTTCACGCTCGCGGCCACGGCCATCGGCCTCTTGGGCGGGATGGTGGTCGGGCTGCTGCTCGCCACGATGCAGCTCAGCCGCTTCAATGGGCTGTCCGTCGCGGCGCGGGCCTATGCCGTGATCTTTCGCGGCACCCCGCTGCTGCTGCAGATGGTGTTCTTCTACAACGCCCTGCCTTACGTCGGCATCAAGCTCTCGGGCCTGATGGCGGCCGGCCTGGCGCTGGCCTTCAACGAGGCCACCTTCATCGCCGAAATGTTCCGTGCCGGCGTGGTCAGCGTGGACCGTGGCCAGGTATTGGCCGGCCAGGCCCTGGGCATGGCGCCCGCAACGCTGATGCGGCGCGTGGTGGCCCCGCAGGCCCTGCGCACCATGATTCCGGCCTTTGGCAACGAAGCGGTGAGCACGCTCAAGAACTCCTCGCTCGCCTCCTTCATCGCCGTGCAGGAACTGACACTGCGCAGCACGCAGCTGGTTTCGGCCAATTTCGATTTCTTTTCCGTTTTCCTCGCCTCGGGCATCATGTACTTGGTGCTCACAGGCGTGATTGGCGTGTTTCAGCTCGCGCTGGAAGCGCGCTTCGACCTGGACCGCCACGGCGCACGCGGCCTGGCCCGCTGGTTGCCCTGGACCAGCGCCTGCGGCGCGGCGGCGGCCCCCACGCCGGCCGCCATGCAAGCGGCGGGTGACAGGCCCTCGCCAACCAGCGGCCTGGATGAGGCGGCCAAGGCAGAACGGGCCGCCCGGCTCGCCAACGCCCCCGTCGCTGTGCGCGTCAACGGCCTGACCAAGGTCTACGGGGGACAGGCCGTGCTCGCCGACCTCCATCTGACCATTGCCGCCGGCGAAGTCGTGGCCCTGCTCGGCCCCAGCGGCTCGGGCAAGAGCACCCTGCTGCGCTGCATCAACCACCTGGAAGGCTGGGACGGCGGCCAGATTCACGTCGGCGGCCGGCGCCTGGGCTACCAGCCCGGCGGCCAATTGATGAGCCCGGGCGACCTTGCGCGCGAGCGCGCCAGTGTCGGCGTGGGCATGGTGTTCCAGCAGTTCAACCTGTTCGCTCATCTGACGGCACGCGAGAACATCGCCGGCCCCCTGCGCTGGGTACACGGTTGGAACGCCGACGAAGCGGACCGGCGTGCCCTGGAACTGCTGGCGCGGGTGGGGCTGTCGCACCGCGTGGAATGGCTCCCGCGCCAGCTCTCGGGTGGCCAGCAACAGCGCGTGGCCATCGCCCGCGCGCTCGCGCCCCGGCCCAGCGTTCTGCTGCTGGACGAACCGACCTCGGCGCTGGATCCGGCCTTGGTGAACGAGGTGCTGGACGTGATCCGCACCCTGGTGCGGGAGGAAGGGCTGACGATGATCATCTCCACCCATCAGTTGCACTTCGCCGCCGAAGTGGCCGATCGGGTCGTCTTTCTGTCCGGCGGACGCATTCTCGAAAGCGGTCCCGCCGCGACTGTGCTCAAAGCCCCCAGCCACCCCGAGACCGCCCGTTTCCTCAACGTGATGGCAGCCCAGGCCTGACGGATTCAGGCCTCGTATTTTTCGGAAGAACGCCCATGAAACAACATCTGCTCCGCGTTTCGCCCCAGACCGTGCACTGGGGCTACTTCAGCAAGGCCGTCGCGCCGGCCCTGACCGTTCGTTCCGGCGACCGCGTCACCATCGAAACCCTGACCCACCATGCCAACGACGACCACGAACGCATGGTGGCCGGTGACGCCGGCGCGGAATCCATTTTCGCGTGGACCCCCGAGCACAAGGCCATGCCCCGGCGCGGCGCGGGTCCGACCACCGGCCCCTTCCAGATCGGCGAGGGCGAAGGCGTGGGCGTGCACCTGCTGACCGGCCCCGTGGCCGTCGAGGGCGCTGAACCCGGCGACGTGCTGGAGGTGCGCATCCTCGACGTGCTGCCGCGCCCGAGCTGCGGCCCCGGCCATGCGGGACGCTGCTTCGGCAGCAACGCGGCAGCCAACTGGGGGTTCCAGTACCGCGACCTGATCGAGGAACCCAAGCCGCGCGAAGTCATCACCATCTTCGAACTCGATGCCTCGGATCGTGAAGCGCCCGTCGCCCGCGCCGTCTACAACTATGTCTGGACGCCGCAGACCGACCCCGACGGCGTGCTGCACGCCACCATCGACTACCCCGGCGTGAAGGTCGATCACAGCAAGGTCAGGAAGCGCGAGAACATCCTGCCCAACGTCCAGGTGCCGGCGCGCCTGCACTTCGGCACCATGGGCCTGGCGCCGTCCGAGTCCGATTACGTCAGCTCGATTCCACCCAGCTACACCGGCGGCAACATCGACGACTGGCGCATCGGCAAGGGCGCCCGCATGTACTACCCCGTGGCCGTGGCCGGTGCCTTCTTCTCGGTTGGCGATCCGCACGCGGCGCAGGGCGACAGCGAACTCGGCGGCACGGCCATCGAATGCTCACTGACGGGCGAGTTTGAATTCGTGCTGCACAAGAAGAACCAGCTTGCGGGTACCTTGCTCGAAGGACTGGAACACCCGCTGCTGGAGACGGATGAACAGTGGTCGGTCTATGGTTTCACCTTTGCCAACTACCTGGCAACGCTGGGGCCGCAAGGCCAGACCACCGTCGGCGACAAAGCTTCGCTTGACCCAGCCATGCGCGATGCCTTCCGCAAGCTGCGGCGCTTCTTGATGACGGTGCACAAGCTCAGCGAAGATGAAGCAATTGCGCTCATGTCGGTCGCGGCGGATTTTGGCGTGACCCAGGTGGTGGACGGCAACTGGGGGGTGCATGGCTCGATACGCAAGAGCGTGTTTCAGCAGAAGCGCTGAGCCTGTCCGAACGCTGCGGCGTTGGCGTTGCACGAGTGGTACGGGGCGCGCCCTTCGTGCAACGCAGGCCACGATGGCGTGGCGGCGTTTCGCACAGACAGGCTCAGCGCGAACCGAACGGCCGTTTCAAGCCCCCTTCTTCCGTCCATCGAACAGCGATTTACGGATCACGGCATGTACGCCCCAGTTGCCGTCCACGACTTGCGTGACACCGAAATCCACGGCCACGGACATGAGCGATATGGCTTCGTCCTCCGTCAATCCCATGGCCGTCATCAGAAAACGCCGGGTCTTGCGAAAGGCATCGCGCATGGCCGGATCGAGCGAGGATTTTTCGTAGATCAGGCTGCGCGCTTTCTCGCCCAGTTCCTTCATGTAGTTCGGATGCGAAAAGCCGTGCAACACCCATTCATCGGCCGTCTCGACCAGCGGGTAGTCGATGTCAGCGTAGGGCTCGTCGCGCAAGTCCGCCGCCTTGTGCAGGATGATTTGGAACACGCCGGTCAGGGAGCATTCGATGGCCGTGCCGCAGAGTTCGCTGTCGCCCTGCGACGCATGTGGGTCGCCCACCGAGAGCAGGCCACCGCCAACCGCCACGCGCAGATAGACCGTCGCGCCTCTGGCGATGCGCCAGTTGTCGAGATTGCCGCCGAAGTAGGACGGCGGCACCGAATCGACCAGCCCCGTCTCGGCCGGGGCCAGGGCGATCACGCCGAAATGAGGACGCACGGGAATCTTTACGCCCCTCAGCACCTCGTGGTTCTCGACGATGGACGCCCTGTCCACCGGCACACCGGGGTAGTCGATGGTGGCGTGCAGCACACCGTCGGGGTCGGTCTGTGGCGTCCAGCGGAAGTTGTAGACCGCGTGGGCGCACCACTTGTGCGCTGCTTGGCCCGGATTGCAATCCACCTCGTAGATCGTGACCACCTCGCGCGGCTTTGGCTCCTCCAGCAAGTCGTCGTAGTGAAACCCCCACCAGGCGGCGGCGTTGCTGCCGAAGGCCCGACCCTCGTACTTCGCGTTGGCCGCCAGGCGCGGCGCCAGATCGAGGATGCGCACTTCCAGCACGTCGCCGGGTTCCGCGCCGTCAACCGCAACGGGGCCGGTCAGGATGTGCACGCCGAACCCCTCGCCGCTGCCACGACCATAGATCGAGGCATCGGCCGGACCCGCGCCACGTCGGTCCACGGCCTTGCGCTCCTTCGTCCAATGGAACACGCTTTCCGCCCCGAATCGCCCTTGATCATGCGTTCATGGTCATCGTAGGCATGCTGGGTCAGCGTCTCGATGGTCACGATGTCGCCGGAGGCGATGGTCAGCGCGGGTGCGATGGCGTGACTGAAATAACCCCAATGGATGGTCTCGGCCGTGGCCGGCAGATGGTGATGCCGTCCGGCCACGCCACCGGCACCAGCTGTCGCCGACGTCACGAAGGCGGCACCAGATGGCGCGCCATCGCGTGCGTCGTGCGTGTCATGAGGCGCCCGGTGCTCGCCCGGGGGCGGTGCTGCGGCCGGGGTCTCGAAATACCCCGTGGGCCAGCCGCGCTGGATGCGCTTGCGCAGTGTTTGCTGGCTGGCCTCGTTGGCTTGCTGGCGGAACTGGCGCGGCGACATCTGGTAGTGGTCACGAAAGGCATGGCTGAAATGCGCCGCGTCGTTGAAGCCCCAACGGAAACAGATGTCGGAAATCGAAAGATGCCCGTACTGGCGATTGGCAAGGTCGGCACGGCAGCGGTCCAGCCGCCGCTGACGCACATAGGTGGTGAAACTCAGGCCCATGCCCTCGAACAGTTTCTGCACCAGGCGTTCGGAGATCCGTTCGTGCGTGGCGACCATGGCAAGCGTCAGTTCCGGGTCGCTCAAAATGCCCTCGATGAACTGACACACCCGCCGCAGCGTGGCCGCCTGCGTGGGGCTGGCGGCACCTGCGTCGCGCCGCGCGGCCAGGCTGCTGGCCAGGAGCTCCGAGAGCGACAGTTCGACCGGTGCAATCTCCTCATCGCTCAAGGCATCCAGGGCTTCGGCCAGCCCCCCAGCGTCCCGGCAATCAGGCGGCCCATGCCACCCTGTCCGGACAGATGACCCGACACGACACCACCACCTTGCGGCAACCTGGCCTTGAGCGCGCTGCCCGGCAGAGACACCCGGAACTGGCGGAAATCGGTGTGGAAGACGGCGCTCGCCTCGGCCTGCGCCGGTCCGTACACGATGTCGCCCGGCGCGAGCTGCACCAGCTCACCGCCCTCATGCCGCCACGAGGCTTCCCCAGCCTGGTGCAAGATCAGCCAGACCTGATCCGCCTCGCCTCGCACATGCGCCAATGTCTGGGGCGACGAGGCAATGCGCGCCAGACCCACGCCCCGACTGGTCCGTCCGTCGGCCAAGGTGCCGTACAAGGGCGCCGCGCCGGATGCCAGCACAGGCTGCAACCGGTGCGGACTGAGTGCCTCGCTCCACACGCGCAGCCGTTGGTGCACGGGGTAGGACTCGGTGGTGAACTGCTTGAAGCGCATGCGTGTGGCCCCCGTGGAGCCCCCAAAATGCGCAAGATGCATGCCATTTCACCGGGCCGGAACTTGCTTTGACCACCAACCTGAAATGGAGAACACCATGCCCCCACTCTTCCACATGATCGGCGGCGCGCCCGACCCGGTCGCCCCTTTCAGCCACGCCGTTGAGGCCGATGGCTGGGTTTTCGTGACGGGTCAGATGCCTTTCACCGGAACTTCGATCGACACGCCGTACCCCGAAGGCATCGAGGCCCAGACGCACGCCGTGATGGGCAACCTGCGCACCGTGCTGGAGGGCTGCGGGCTGGATCTCTCGCATGTGCTCTCGGCGCGCATCTTTCTGACCCATTTCGAGGAAGACTACGAGCGCATGAACGCCGTCTACCGCGGCTACTTTGCGGCTGGGCGGCTACCCGCCCGCACCTGCGTGGGTGTCAGCGGCCTGGCCAAGGGCGCACGCGTCGAGATCGACTTCATCGCCCGCCGCTGACACGGCGGCCGGCCGGTGGGCTCACGGCCCGCCCCAGGCCCGTTCAACCCGCGCCACGCGCAGTTCGTAATGCTCGTACCACTGCGCGCGACCCTGCGCCTGCGCCACCTGATGCTCGGCATGGCGGCGCCAGGCGACGATGTCTTCCTCGCTGCGCCAGTACGACACGGTGATGCCAAAGCCGTCGGCGCCGCGCACGCTTTCCACGCCCAGAAAACCGGCTTGCTGCGCCGCCAGTTCCACCATGCGCTCGGCCATGGCGCCGTAATCACCCTCCCCCGGCGTGCGGCGGGAGGAAAAGATCACCGCGTAATACGGCGGCTCGGGAAGACGGGCAAATGGGGCGAGGGCATCACTCATGGAAGTACCTTCTTGCGTTGCGGGCTGCCGTGCCCACCTTCGGAGGGCTGTATGGCCATCACGGCAGCAACTCCAAGGCCCGGACATAGGTCGGGTCGACCATCAAGGCGTCCCAATCCAGTGCGGGTATGCGCGGCAGCAAATCGAGGCGACGCTGTTCGCTGGCTTCGGAGGGCAGCCAGCGGCCTTTGATCTGCGCCTCGGCCAGGCCATCGATCAGCTCATCGATGGGCGCGCCTTGCACGCCATTCGCGCCGTCCTGCGCCACCACGCTCTGGTTGCAGAGCAGCACAAGGTCACAGCCTGCCGTGAGGGCGGCCAGTGCGGCTTCGGTGGTGCTGACGGACCGGCCCTCGATCACGCGCGCGCCGGCCATGCTGAGGTCGTCGCTGAAGATCGCGCCCGTGAAGCCCAGGCGCGTGCGCAGAATGTCGTTGAGCCAGGTGCTGGAGAAACCCGCTGGGCGCGTGTCCACCTTGGGGTAGACGACGTGCGCGGGCATCACGCTGGCCAGCGTGGTGTTCAGCCAGGCGTAGGGCTGGGCATCGTCAGTCAGGATGGCCTTGAGGCTGCGCCGGTCCACGGGAATGTCGGTGTGGGAATCCGCCGCGACGAAACCGTGGCCAGGGAAGTGCTTGCCGCAGTTGGCCATGCCGGCCTGCAGCAGGCCGTGCATCAGGCTCTTGGCCAGCAGTGTGGCCACGCGGGCGTCCGGGTGGAAGGCGCGGTCGCCAATGACACCGGAGGGCCCCCAGTCCAGGTCCAGCACGGGCGTGAAACTCAGATCGACACCACAGGCGCGCAACTCGGCAGCGAGCACCTGGCCACAGGCGGTGGCGGCATTGGTAGCCGCCATCGCGTCCTTCATCCAGAGTTCACCCAGGCGTCGCATGGCGGGCAGGTGCGTGAAACCATCGGTCTTGAAGCGTTGGACACGGCCGCCTTCGTGGTCCACGCAGACCAACAGATCGGGGCGCAGCGACTTGATCTCGTCGTTGAGCGTGGTCAGCTGGGCGCGGCTCTGCCAGTTGCGCGCGAAATGGATCACACCGCCGACCAGGGGATGCGCGAGGCGGCGGCGGTCGTCGTCGGTGAGGGACAGCCCCGCCACGTCGATGACGAGGGGTGCGTGCTGGGAAAGGTTGGCAATCATGGCGTGGGTTTTCAGTCTTTTTCGACCACGACGAAGCTGGCGGCGTAGTCGGTTTCGTCGGTCACGGTCACGTGGGCGCGCAGGCCCTGGGTTTCGAACCAGGTCTTGAGCTCACCGCCGAGGCGGATGTAGGGTTGGCCGCTGGCGTGGTTGAGGATCTCGCAACTGCGCCAGGTCATGGGCATGTGGATGCCCAGACCAATGGCCTTGCTGAAAGCCTCCTTGGCCGAGAAGCGCGTGGCCAGGTAACGCAGGCCGCGGTCGGGCCAGCGCGCGCTGCGGGCCAACCAGACCTTCAACTCGGCCTCGCCGAGCACATGCCGGGCGAATCGCTCGCCCCGGCGCTCGAAACTGGCCCGGATGCGACGCACGTCGCAGATGTCGGTGCCGATGCCGTAGATCATCGTCACTCCCTCATGCCGTTTCACGGATGCAGCGCAGATAGTCCTGCACCGTGGCGGCATAACCCAGCTCGAGCGCATCGGCGATCAGCGCGTGGCCGATGGAGACCTCCTTCACGCCGGGCACGGCACGCAGGAAATCCGTGAGGTTGCCGCGGTTGAGGTCGTGGCCGGCGTTCACGTCCAGCCCCGCGTCCCGCGCGGCGCGGGCGGCGGCGGCGAAGCGCTGGAGTTGCACGGCCTGAGCGGCACCCCCGTGGGCGGCTGCGTAGGGCTCGGTGTAGAGCTCCACCCGATCCGCGCCCAGGGACTTGGCGGCAGTCATCACCTGTGGCTCGGCGTCCATGAACAGGCTCACGCGCACGCCCAGCGTATGGCATTCGGCGATCAGGGGCTGCAAGCGCTCAGCGTCATCCGCGCCTGGCTCGGACAGTTGCCAACCGTGGTCACTCGTGAACTGCCCCTCACTGTCAGGCACGAAAGTCGCCTGGTGGGGTCGCACGACACGGATGAAATCCATCAGGTTATGGAAAGGGTTGCCCTCGATGTTGTATTCGCGACCGGGCCAAGCCTTCAACAGTTCCGCGAGTTCATGCACGTCGCGCGCGCGGATATGCCGTTCGTCCGGACGTGGATGCACGGTGATGCCCTGCGCGCCGGCCTGCAGGCACAGCGTGGCTGCGCGTGTGACGCTGGGAATGTCCAGGTGACGGGTGTTGCGCAGCAGCGCCACCTTGTTGACGTTGACCGAAAGTGCGGTGGTGGGGGTCATGATTTCAAAGACTTTGGATATCCATCATCAGTTGGCGGGTACGCAAAGTCCCACCGCCACAATGGTAGTGGAGCAAGGCCCGCAGCTGCGGCTTGAGCTCGGACGCCACCGCGGCGCAGGCCCGCACGGCATCGAGGAAGGACGCCTCGGGCGCCAGCGCAACATGCAGGGCCCGCCATTGGGTGCCATCCAGCGTGGCGCGGTCCTGGGCCTGCGCCAGGCGCAAGCCGCCCTCGGGCACCAGGCAATAGACGGCACGTGCCTCCAGCGGGCCCAGAGTCAAGGTTTGCATGTCCAGAGCCGGCAACAAGCCCGCCTCGCGCAACATCAGCAACTCAAAGGCCCGCAGCGACGCCTGCAACACCTCGCCGTGCTCGGACGCCAGCAGGCGCACCACCTGGGTGTAGATGTCGAACAGCACCGGATGCGGGTCATCGCGGGCAAGCAGGCGGATCAGCAACTCGTTCAGGTAATACCCCGAAAGCAGCGCATCGCCGGTGGGCATGACATGCCCCCCGCCCATTCGGCGCTTTTCAGGGTGCGCACCTCGCCTTCGCCGCCGTAGCCCAGGCGCAAGGGTTGCAAGGGCAATAGCACGGGGCGAAAACTGGATGTCGGGCGCTTCACGCCCTTGGCCGCCAGCGCCAGTCGTCCATGGTGGCGCGTGAACACCTCCAGGATCAGGCTGGTTTCACTCCAGTCGTAGCGGTGGAGCACGAAGGCCGGCTCGTCCGTGATGCGCCGGGTGACCATGCATGCAGCCCGCGAATCTCAGGCCAGAGCACCCGTGGAACCGGCTTTGCCGGACCACTGGGTGCGCCCCCTCGAGGGGGTATGTCGACCCACACGATGTGGGAGCGCAACGGGGGGGATCCTATTCATATCCGAAGGAGCGGACCCGGGCCTCGTCATCAGCCCAACCGGAACGCACCTTGACCCAAAGCTCCAGGAAAACCTTGGCGTCCATCAGCTTCTCCAGTTCCTGGCGCGCTTCCATGCCAATGCGCTTGAGCCGCTCGCCCTTGTCACCGATCACCATGGCCTTGTGGCCATCACGCTCGACGACGATGGTGGCGGCGATCTTGACGAAACGGCTGGCCGTCTTGCCGGGCTCTTCCTCAAACTTGTCGATGACCACCGTCGAGGTGTAGGGCAGTTCGTCCCCCGTCAAGCGGAACAATTTTTCGCGCACGATCTCGCCCGCGAGAAATTTCTCGCTGCGGTCGGTCAGCTCGTCTTCGCTGTACCACCAATCCTGTTCGGGCAGGTATTTTTCGCAGATGCCGAGCAGGCGCTCGATGTCCTTGGGATTCTTGGCCGACAGCGGCACCATCTCAGCCTTCGCACCGAGGCGTTCAAACCGATGCTGCATCTCCTGCAGCCAGGGCGCCAGTTCAGCGCGATGCTTGATGGTGTCAAGCTTGTTGGCGATCAGCAGCACGGGCACACCTTCGGCCAACAACTTGAGTACCTGCTCATCGGCCTGGTTGAAGCTTCCGGCTTCGACGACAAAGAGCACCAGATCGACGTCGCCCACCGCGCCCTGCACAGTCTTGTTGAGCGAGCGGTTGAGCGCGTTGCCGTGCCGCGTCTGAAAGCCGGGCGTGTCGACAAACACGAACTGCGTCGCGCCTTCGGTGCGCATACCCGTGATGCGGTGGCGGGTGGTCTGCGCCTTGCGCGAGGTGATGCTGATCTTCTGCCCCACCAGGGCATTGAGCAGGGTCGACTTGCCGACGTTGGGCTTGCCGACGATGGCAATCAGACCGCAACGTCGGGCGGATGCAACTTGAGGCGTGTTCGTGTCAGGCATGGTCATACCCCCCAATGCACGGCGGGTTCTTGTTCGTGAATGTGCTCATGACGCGTCCCGCGCTTTCAAGGTCTGCAGCATGGCCGCGGCAGAGGCCTGCTCACCGGCACGGCGAGAACCGCCAATGCCACGTTCGGTCAACTGAAATTCCGCGACCTCGCATTCCACATCGAAGGTCTGGCGGTGCGCCGCGCCGGTGGTGGCCACCACGCGGTACAGCGGCAACTTCAGCTTGCGCGCCTGCAGCCATTCCTGCAACTCAGTCTTGGGGTCCTTGGCGCTGGCCTGCATCTGCGGCGTGACCTCGACCTTTTCATACAGGTGATGCACCAAGGCCTGCGCGGCGGCATACCCTGCGTCCAGGTACACCGCACCGATCAGCGCCTCCAGCGCGTCGGCGAGGATGGAGGGGCGCTTGTTGCCACCAGACCGAAGCTCACCCTCGCCCAGACGCAGCAAGTCGGACAGGCCAAGCTCCATGGCCAATTGATGCAGGGTTTCCTGCTTGACCAAGTTGGCGCGGATGCGCGACAGGTCTCCCTCAGGCAAGGCATGCAGGCGCTGGTAGAGCAGGTCGGCGACGGCCAGGTTCAGTACCGAGTCGCCCAGGAATTCCAGGCGTTCGTTGTGATCGGCGCAGAAGCTGCGGTGCGTCAAGGCCCGCTGCAGCAGTGCAGCGTCGGAGAAGGGACGCTGCAGATGGTCTTGCAGACGTATCTGCAAAGTGCTCAGATCAGCCACGTTGCCTCTGGGTTTTCCGCGCATTCATCGGCATGACGACGCGCATCCATGGAAAGAATTTCAATCGAAGAAACCGATGCGCTTGAAGTCACCGAAGTTCATCCAGATCATGAAAGCCTTGCCAACGATGTTCTCATCCGGCACGAAACCCCAGTAGCGCGAATCGAGTGAATTATCCCGGTTGTCGCCCATCACGAAATAGTGGCCTGCGGGCACCGTGCAGCGCACGCCCTCCTCGCTGTAACGACAGGCCTCGCGGAAGGGGTAATTGCCGATCTCTGCCTCGGCGAAACCGCCGCGTCGGTTCGTGTCCACGATCAAACGATGCGCCTTCGGCTGGGTGGGCGCGCCCAGGATCTCGCCGTATTGCTTGAAATAGCGCATGGCGTCCTCGTCGAAGAACTCCGGCGACTCAGTGGTGGGCACCACCTGCCCGTTGATGGTCAGGCGCTTGTTGGCATAGGCCACCTCGTCGCCTGGCAGGCCGATCACGCGCTTGATGTAGTCCTGGCTGGGCCGCGGCGGGAAGCGAAACACCATCACGTCTCCACGCGCCACCGGTGCGCCGTCGGTGATCTTGGTGTTGATGACCGGCAGGCGGATGCCGTAGTGGTACTTGTTGACCAGGATCAGGTCGCCCACCAGCAAGGTGGGAATCATGGAGCCAGACGGGATCTTGAAGGGTTCGTACAGAAAGGACCGCAGCAAGAATACCGCCGCGATGACCGGGAACAGACCCGCCGTCCAGTCCAGCCACCAGGGTTGAGCCAGCAGGCGGTTGCGTGCTGCCTGCACCATTTCCTCGCTGACTGCTTCGCCCCCATCCAGGCCCGCCAGCGTCTTGCGCCGTTGTTCGGCTTGCGCCTCCAGTCGGGCTGCCGCGGCCCTGCGTCGGGGCAGGAAATAAAAACGCTCTGCCAGCCAGTACAGACCGGTCACGAACGTGGCCAGGAACAGCAGCAGGGCAAAGTTGCCTTCGATGTTGCCCAGGTACCAGGCACCGATGTAACTCGCGAAAGCAGCCAGCACACAGGCCGTCAGATATTGCATTGCCATGTTGTTTCTTAGTCTTCCACCTGCAAAATGGCCAAAAAGGCTTCCTGGGGCACCTCGACGGAACCAATCTGCTTCATGCGCTTCTTGCCCGCCTTCTGTTTTTCAAGCAGCTTCTTCTTGCGGGTGATGTCGCCACCGTAGCATTTTGCCAGCACGTTCTTGCGCAGAGCCTTGATGTTTTCGCGCGCAATGATGTTGGCGCCGATGGCGGCCTGGATCGCCACGTCGAACTGCTGGCGACTGATGATTTCACGCATCTTGGCGGCCACGGCACGGCCCCGGTACTGCGACTGGCTGCGATGGACGATGATGGACAAGGCATCCACCTTCTCGCCGTTGAGCAGAATGTCCACCTTCACCACGTCGGAGGCCCGGTACTCCTTGAACTCGTAGTCCATGCTGGCGTAGCCGCGACTCACGCTCTTCAACTTGTCGAAGAAATCCAGCACGATCTCACCCAAGGGCATTTCGTAGGTGAGCATCACCTGCCGGCCGTGGTAGTTCATGTTGATCTGCATGCCACGCTTCTCGTTGGCCAGTGTCATCACCGCGCCCACATACTCCTGCGGCATGTAGAGGTGCACGGTCACGATCGGCTCGCGGATTTCCTGAATCTGGCTCTGCTCGGGCATCTTGGAAGGGTTCTCGACCTTGAGCACCTCCCCGTCGCCTCTGAGCACTTCATAGACCACGCTGGGGGCGGTCGTGATCAGATCCTGGTCAAACTCCCGTTCCAGGCGCTCCTGCACGATTTCCATGTGCAGCAAACCAAGGAAACCACAGCGAAAGCCAAAACCCAAGGCTTGCGACACTTCCGGCTCGTAGTGCAACGAGGCATCGTTGAGCTTGAGCTTTTCCAGGCTGTCGCGCAGCGCGTCGTACTGGTTGGCTTCCGTCGGGTACAGGCCGGCAAACACCTGCGGCTGGATTTCCTTGAAACCCGGCAAAGCCTCGGTCGCCGGCCCCAGGTTGTTGGGCAGCTTCTTTTCCAGCGTCACGGTATCGCCCACCTTGGCGGCGGTCAGCTCCTTGATGCCGGCGATGATGTAACCCACCTCGCCCGCCTCCAGGCTGTCACGCGGCTGGTTGGCAGGCGTGAAGACGCCCAGGCTGCCGGCTTCGTAAGCGGCGGCGCTGGCCATCAGCTTGATGCGCTCGCCCTTTTGCAGGCGACCATCCACCACGCGAACCAACATCACCACGCCCACGTAGCTGTCAAACCAGCTGTCGATGATCATGGCGCGCAACGGCGCGTCCGGATTGCCACGCGGTGCCGGAATCCTGGCGACGATGGCTTCCAGGATCTCGTCCACGCCCATGCCGGTCTTGGCCGAGCAGGGAATCGCGTGCGAGGCGTCGATGCCGATCACGTCTTCGATCTCTTCCTTGGCACGCTCGGGGTCGGCCTGCGGCAGATCCATCTTGTTGAGCACGGGCAGCACCTCGACGCCGAGGTCGAGCGCGGTGTAGCAGTTCGCGACTGTCTGCGCCTCCACACCCTGCGAGGCATCCACGACGAGCAACCCACCCTCGCACGCGGAGAGCGAACGCGAGACCTCGTAGGAGAAGTCCACGTGGCCTGGCGTGTCGATCAGATTGAGGTTGTAGATCTGCCCGTCAAGCGCCTTGTACTGCAGCGCAGCGGTCTGCGCCTTGATAGTTATCCCACGCTCCTTCTCGATGTCCATCGAGTCGAGCACCTGGGCTTCCATCTCGCGATCGGCCAAGCCGCCGCAGCGTTGAATCAGACGGTCTGCCAGCGTGGATTTGCCGTGATCGATGTGCGCAATGATCGAAAAATTTCTGATGTGCTTCATCAAAGGGAACGCTTAAGTGATTGATTTAACAGGGCACAAACAATGCGACGGCAAGAAAAAAGGGCGCGTCGAGTCGTGACGCGCCCTGAACCAACAATCTATGGCAACTGCGATAGTTGGAGCTTCATTGTAGGCAAAAAGCCCCCCTCGTACAGCCCCAAAAATCGCCCCACCCCTGCGTTGCGACGTCACAACAAGGCATTTATAAACAACTTATTAACAAATAATGCGGGACACGCCTTGGACAAGTTGTGGGAGATCTGTGGAGCAACGGTGCACACCTGGCAGAAATCCCGTATCGTGGTTTTCAGTCTGCTGCTTATGCACCAAACTGCGGTATGCCAGGGACCTATTCTACCCAAATCGGTTGAACAAAAGTTTGTGAGCGTCCACAAACTTTCAAACTCATCCACCATGCCGCCTCAAAAAAAAGCGGATTTTTTTGATTTCCCGCCCACGAAAGTACCCAAGACAGTTTTTTAACCCTGTTTTTTTGTACAGTATTCAGGGCATTAGCGCTGCGGGCGAATCACGGCGTACTGCGCCCATTCACCCCGCCGAAAGAGAACCTGCACCGGTCGACTCTGGTCCAGCTTGGACAGCAGGGCGTCGAACTGACGCACCGACGCCACCTCCACGTTCGCCAAGGCGAGGATCACATCGCCTGCTCGCAGACCCGCTCGCGCGGCGGCGTTGGCAACCGCCTCCACCCGCACGCCGCCCTTGAGCTTGAGATCCCGCTTCTGCGCCTCGGTCAACTCCACCACGCGCAGGCCCAGCGCATCGGTGGACGCAACGCGCGGCTCCTCCGCTGGCTCCGCTTCGGCCGCTCGCTCGGGTGCGAATTCGCCGATCGTGACGGTCAGGTCCTTACGTAGGCCACGTCGGAACACCGTCAGCGTGGTTCGCGCGCCTGGCTTCAGGCCGCCCACCATGCGGGGCAGGTCAGATACCTTCTCGATGGCCTTGCCATCGAGCCGCAGAATGATGTCACCAGCCTCGACACCCGCCTTCTCCGCCGGCGAGCCAGACTCCACGGCGCGTACCAGCGCGCCTTCCGGTTTGCCCAGTCCGATGGCTTCGGCCACATCCTTGCTGACCTGGTCGATCTGCACGCCGATGCGCCCGCGGGTGACCCGGCCGGTGGCGCGCAATTGGTCGCTCACGCGCATGGCCTCGTCGATCGGAATGGCAAAGGCGATGCCCATGTAGCCACCTGAGCGGGAATAGATCTGGCTGTTGATGCCGACCACCTCGCCGCGCAGATTGATCAGCGGCCCGCCGGAGTTGCCCGGATTGATGGCCACGTCGGTCTGGATCAACGGCAGATAATCACCCGTGTCGCGTTGCTTGGCGCTGACGATGCCAGCCGTCACGGTGTTCTCCAGGCCAAACGGCGAGCCAATGGCCATCACCCATTCCCCCACCCTCAGCTTGTTCACGTCACCCACCTTGACGGCGGGCAGGCCGCTGGCCTCGATCTTGACCACGGCCACGTCGGTACGCTTGTCGGAACCGATCAGCTTGGCCTTGAACTCGCGCTTGTCCGGCAACGTAACGTACACCTCGTCGGCGCCGTCCACCACGTGCGCATTGGTCATCACATAGCCGTCCGTCGAGAGGATGAACCCCGAGCCGACGCCGCGCGGGCGCGGTTCCTCAGGCTGGGAGGGTTGATTTCGGTCGGAACGCGGCCCCGCGCCGGGTGGCACCGGCAGGCCGAAACGGCGGAAGAACTCCAGCGTTTCTTCGTCCATGCCATTCATGCCGCCCCGCACGGTCGACACTTTTTCCAGCGTTCGGATATTGACCACCGAGGGACCCACCTGTTCGACCAGATCGGTGAAATCGGGCAGTCCTCGACCCTGCGCCACGGCCTGCGGGAGTACACCCGCCGACGACACCACGAACGCGACGAGCAGCACGGGAAAACGCCAAAAAGACAGAAAACGCGAGGAAGAACTGGACATGCGAGACCTCATGCGGGATGGTTCCGGAGGGAAGGATTCTGCGCCCAGCGTTTTAACGGCCCGCGGCACGCAGATGAAGTTGTGAAAAGAATCAGCCGGACTCTATCGCCCAGCCCCTGTCAGCGAGGCAGAACAGGGCTCTTGTCGAGGTTGACCAGCACCCCTTGCGCGGCCACGCCGGGGCGACCCAGCCGGGGTCGGGGATAACGCCCCTCCGAAGCGACGCGACCGCTCACGCCGCCCTGCCGCGCCATCAAGTGGTCCAGACGGGGGTCGCGCAGCATGACCATGGGCGCGTCCTGCCCCAGCGACCGAGGCGCAAGGAACGATTGCGCCACGCCATCGGATGCGGTGAACATCGGGGTTGTGCTGGCCGTGGCCGATACCCGTTGTGGCATCGCCCAACGCCCCACCTCAGCGGGAGTGCTGGAGCGCTGGTCCGCCCGGGCTTGGGCCAGCTGCCGGACCTGGGAGGCGGATTGCAAGCCCGCGACACCTTGCCAGCCGAGCATGCCCACCACCACCAGCGCGCACAGGCCAGCCGTGATCCGCCAGGCACCATACGAATCATTGGCGCCCTGGCGCACGGCTCGACGCTGATCCTGCAGCCGCTGGCCTGACGGATGTTCAATGCGTTCTTCCGCCCAGCCACGCGGCGTGTTCTCCTGCGCCAGGTGCCCACGCAAACGCGAGAGGAAGAGCTCATCGTGCGTGCGGCCAGGGTTGAGCACCCAGCACACCTCACCTGCGCCCTGGCGCAACGCCTCACCCACCAGATGGTAGTCATGCCAGCGCTGTCGGGCCTGGGCGTCGGATTCCAGGGCGAGGCAAGCCTGCGCGAATTCCTCGCCGCGCAGCTCCCCATCGAGCAAGACCGAGGTCAGGACATGCGCGAAGGCCTCATCGGCTGCAGCGGGGGCGGACAGCGCGCCGTCTGGCGAACCTTGATTCAGCGACGTCAATTTCTCATGCTCCATAAGGCCTTCCCGTAACCTGCCCTGGCGGGCCCCTACCAACGCTTGCCACCTTGCCGCTCCAGCAGCGGGCGCACCCTTGCCGACACCGCCTCACGCGCGCGAAAGATGCGCGAGCGCACCGTGCCGACGGGGCTGTTCATGGCCGTGGCGATCTCTTCGTAACTCAGACCGTCCATTTCGCGCAGCACCAACGCCTGGCGCAGATCGTCGGGCAAGGCCTCCAGTGCGCCTTGGACGGCGGCGGCGATCTCGCGCGCGGCCAACAGAGACTCCGGCGTGTCCTCCGCTATTGGTTCCCGCGCGGTCAAAAAAGTTTCATCGTCCTCACTGTCGCCAGCGGTGGCCGCGGCCATGCCAACCGCCAGGGGATCGTTTTTCAGACCCAGTAAGGTTTTTTTCGTGGTGTTGACGGCGATGCGGTACAGCCAGGTATAGAACTGCGCGTCACCCCGGAACTGATGCAGGGCCCGGTAGGCCCGAATGAAGGTTTCCTGCGCCAGATCTTCGACCAGATTCACGTCCCGCACCATGCGCCCGATCAGGCGCTCGATGCGTCGGCGGTACTTGAGCACCAGCAGCTCGAACGCGCGGGCATCCCCGGCCAGGGTGCGCTCGACCAGTTGAAGATCAACCTGCCCGGCAGACACCGCCACGGAGTCCGGGTCACGGGTCGGGCCCTCTTCCTTCATCCGGGCACCCTGGACGGATTGCCTTGCGCCGCCCAAGCCGCGCGGCGCAGGGCATTCCAGTACACGGGAGCCTGGTCTTGCTCCACCCACAGCCAGCGGCCATGACCCAGCTGCACCGGTGCGCGCAGTGGAGAGGCGCTTCGTGACGAGAGTGTCGTGTCCTCTGGCAATGACCTGAATTCCAGCAACATGCCGCTTTGCCAGTCCAGTCGGACACTGAGCCGCCCTTTCAGGTCGTCGGCACCTGCTTGCACGGCGTCGGACCAGAACCAGTCCTGCCCATCCCAACGCAGTCGACCACGCGCGGGACGCAACAAGGCCCAGACCAGAAACACCGTGACCAGCAGACAGGCCAGCCCCACGCCCCAGCGCCCCACCTCGTCGGTGCGCGCCAGCATCGCCCAGGCACCGCACGCGAGCCACACAGCCACGAGCACCCCCGCATGAAGCAGGGTCCGCAAGAACGAACGCCCCACCGGGTAACTCACCGACGGGGCGTTGCGCATGGAGAAGATCGTGTGGGGGTGTCAGACGCGCTTGAACACCAGCGCGCCGTTGGTGCCGCCGAAACCGAAATTATTCTTGAGCGCGACGTTGATCTTCGCGTCCCGCGCCGTGTTGGCGCAGTAGTCGAGATCGCACTCCGGATCCTGGTTGAAGAGATTGATGGTTGGCGGAATCTTCTGCTCGTGAATCGCGAGGACCGTGAACACCGATTCGATGCCGCCCGCGCCGCCCAGCAAATGGCCAGTCATGGACTTGGTCGAGCTGACCACCAGCTTCTCCTTCGCGTGATCACCCAGAGCCGCCTTGATGGCGTTGGTCTCGTTCAGGTCACCCAAGGGGGTGGAGGTGCCATGGGCGTTGAGGTAATCAATCTGATCCGCGTTGACCCCGGCATTACGCAACGCGCCCACCATGGCGCGACGGGGGCCGTCCATGTTCGGCGCCGTCATATGCCCGGCATCCGCGCTCAGGCCGAAACCGGCCAGCTCGGCGTAGATCTTGGCGCCGCGCTTCTTCGCGTGTTCGTACTCTTCCAACACCAACACGCCCGCACCCTCGCCCAGCACGAAGCCGTCACGATCCTTGTCCCAGGGGCGCGAAGCCGTCTTGGGATCGTCATTGCGGGTGGACAACGCACGCATAGAGGCAAAACCGCCGATGCCCAGGGGCGAAATCTGGCTCTCGGAGCCACCGGCGATCATCACGTCGGCGTCGCCATACTCGATCAGGCGACCGGCATCACCGATGTTGTGCAAGCCCGTGGTGCAGGCCGTCACGATCGCCATGTTCGGCCCCTTGAAGCCATAGCGCATCGAAACATGTCCGGAAATCATGTTGATGATGGAGGCCGGGACGAAGAAAGGCGACAGGCGGCGTGGCCCGCGGTTCAGGAACTCGATGTGCGATTCCTCAATCAGCGGCAAGCCACCGATGCCCGAACCGATCATGCAGCCGATGCGCTCAGCTTCAGGATCGGCCAAGGCCGCGCCGGTCTTCAAGCCGGCATCCTCCACGGCCTGCATCGCCGCAGCGATGCCGTACTGGATGAAGGTGTCCATCGTCCGCGCTTCCTTGGACGTGATGTACTTCTCCAGCTCAAAGCCCTGGACCTGGCCGGCGAACCGGGTGGTCAGGGCGCTGGCATCGAATCTGGTGACCAGTTCAACACCGGAACGACCAGCCAGCAGATGGGTCCAGGACTCGGCCACAGTATTGCCGACCGGGCTGATGCAGCCCAGTCCTGTGACGACGACGCGACGACGGGACATAGATTTCTGTGCAATCTAGGAAAAACATGAGGTGGCGCGAACACGCGCCACCCTCATCAAGCGAACCGGCTCGGAGAGCCGATTACTTCTGGTGCGCCTTGGCGTAATCGACGGCAGCCTGCACCGTGGTGATCTTCTCGGCGTCTTCGTCCGGGATTTCGATGCCGAACTCGTCTTCCAAGGCCATCACCAATTCCACGGTGTCGAGGGAGTCGGCGCCCAGATCGGCCACGAAAGCCTTCTCATGGGTCACCTGGGACTCTTCGACGCCGAGTTGCTCGGCGATGATTTTCTTGACGCGTGCTTCGATATCGCTCATTTTCTGATGCCCCTTCAACGGGGTCCTTAGGGTTGTGAGGAAAGGTTGATTTTACCCGCCCTGGATTCAGGGTTAGCCCGAACCACTGACGAGAAATGTTACGGCTGTTCGGTCAAGCGGCCTCGCTCTTTGCCAGAAAATCCCAGCAATTCCCAGGCCATGCCCTGACGGCATGTCGAAATTTCATGCCATGAACATGCCCCCATTGACGTGCAGTTCCTGGCCCGTGACGTAAGCGGCCTCGGGCGACGCGAGATAGGCCACGGCGTGCGCGATGTCAGCCGGCTTGCCCAGATGCCCCAGCGGGATCTGACCCAGCAGGGCCTTTTGCTGCTCCTCGGGCAGAACCGCCGTCATGTCGGTCTCGATGAATCCGGGTGCGACGCAGTTCACGGTGATGTTGCGGCTGCCCAGCTCGCGCGCCAGGGCGCGCGTCATGCCGGCCAAGCCCGCCTTGGCCGCGGCGTAATTGGCCTGGCCCGGATTGCCAGACGCCCCCACCACGGAGGTGATGCTGACGATGCGGCCATAACGCTGCTTCATCATCGGGCGGATCACGGCACGGGAAAGGCGGAACACGGCCTTGAGGTTGGTGTCCAGCACGGCATCCCATTCCTCGTCCTTCATGCGCATGGCGAGGTTGTCGCGCGTGATGCCGGCGTTATTGACCAGCACATGGATGGCGCCGTGCTCCTTGATGATGGCGTCAACCGCAGCCTCGGCTGCGGCAGCGTCGGTCACGTCGAGCTTGATGCCCTTGCCGCCATGGGCGGCCAGGGCCGCGCCGATCTTGGCCGCGCCCTCGTCGCTCGTGGCCGTGCCGATGACCTTGACACCGCGGCTCGCCAACTGTTGCGCGATCGCGGCGCCGATACCCCGGGTCGCGCCCGTCACCAGGGCAATCTGCCCTTCGAATTTGATATCGCTCATTGCTTCTTCCTCCGCTCAGGCCAGAGCGGTTTTTACTTCGGCCAGCGTGGCCGGATCGAACAGCGGCAGACCGGTCAATTCCGCGTCTATGCGCTTGACCATGCCCGCCAGCACCTTGCCGGGGCCACATTCCACAATGTTGGTCACGCCACTCGCCTTGAGGGCCTGCACACACTCCACCCAACGCACCGGGCCATAGGCCTGGCGGTACAGCGCGTCGCGGATGCGGTCGACATTCGTTTCGACCGCGACGTCGATGTTGTTGACCAGCGGAATCTGGGGCGTCTTGAATTCCACCTCGGCCAACTTGAGCTTGAGCTTTTCGGCGGCCGGCTTCATCAGGCTGGAATGGAAAGGCGCGGAAACCGGCAAAGGCAAGGCGCGCTTGGCACCCGCGGCCTTGAGGGCCTCACAGGCCTGCTCGACCCCCGCCTTGCTGCCCGCGATCACCGTTTGACCGGGATCGTTGAAATTCACCGCTTCAGCCACCTCCCCGCTGGCCTGGCTGACCGTGGCGCAGACTTCGCGCACCTTGGTTGCATCCAAACCCAGGATGGCGGCCATCGCGCCCGTGCCCACGGGCACGGCCTCCTGCATGGCCTGGGCGCGCAGGCGGACCAAGGGCACGGCCTGGGACAAGGTCAGCACGCCCGCTGCCACCAGCGCGGAATACTCGCCCAGCGAGTGGCCCGCGACCGCGACAGGCGCGACGCCGGTCTCGGCCATCCAGACGCGGTAGGCCGCCACGCCAGCCACCAGCATCACCGGTTGCGTGTTGGTGGTCAACGCCAGCGTTTCCTTGGGGCCTTCATGTATCAGCTTGGCGACATCCTCACCCAGGGCCGCAGAGGCTTCCCGCAAAGTCTTGACGACCTCGGGATGTTCACCCCAGGCATCCAGCATGCCCACCGATTGCGAGCCCTGGCCCGGAAACACAAAAGCGAAAGACTTCATCGTTCTTCTTCCTCGTTATTTGTGCATGGCGTCAGTCGTCCAGGTCGCGTGGACCCGAAACCAACACCACGCGTCGCATCAATAATTGAGCAGCACCGCGCCCCAGGTCAGGCCACCACCCACGGCTTCGAGCAGCAGGGTGTCGCCCGGCTTGACCTGGCCCTTGCGCACACCATGGTCCAGCGCCAGCGGGATCGAAGCCGCCGAGGTGTTGCCATGCTGGTCCACAGTCACGACAACCTTCTCGGGCGCCAGCTTCAGTTTCTTGGCTGCGCCCATCATGATGCGGATGTTGGCCTGGTGCGGCACCAGCCAGTCGATGTCGGCCTCGGTCTTGCCGGCCTTGGCCAGGACGGCGCGCGAGGCTTCATCCAGCACGGTCACCGCCTGCTTGAACACGGCCTGGCCATCCATCTTCAGGAAAGGATCGCCCAGCACCTTGCCAGCGGCCACCGTGCCAGGCGTGCACAGAATACCCACATGCTTGCCATCGGCCTTGAGGTCGCTGGACAAGATGCCGGGCGTCTCGCTGGCCTGCAGCACCACGGCGCCCGCGCCATCACCGAACAGCACGCAGGTCGTGCGGTCCTTGAAATCGATGATGCGCGAGAACACCTCCGCCCCCACGACCAAGGCCTTGGTCGCGGCGCCAGCACGGATCATCGAGTCGGCCACGGTCAGCGCGTAGATGAAGCCGCTGCACACGGCCTGCAGGTCGAAGGCCTGACAGCCATTCGCGCCGATCTTGTTCTGCAGGATCACCGCGGTCGACGGAAAAATCATGTCGGGCGTCGAGGTCGCCACGATGATGAGGTCGATCTCGCCAGCGGCCACGCCGGCGGCCTGCAGGGCACGGCGCGCGGCTTCAGCGCCCAGATCGCTGCTCATCACGCCTTCGGCTGCGAAGTGGCGCGCGCGGATGCCCGTGCGTTCAACAATCCATTCGTCGGAAGTTTCAACGCCATCGGCGGCCAGTCGGGCAGCGAGGTCGGCGTTGGTCAGACGTTGGGGCGGCAGATAGCTGCCGGTGCCGGTGATGCGGGAATAAAGTCTCATGGATCTGTTCTGGTTTGTTCTCAGCCCGGGCCTCGGACCCGGCTACTCATGTTGTCTCGATGCGGCATCGCCCGCATTACAACAAAATGTGTGGGAGGCGGTGGCATGGCCCCACCTACCCAGACGACATTGCTCCGCGAACTTTCCAGTCGCCGGTCAGGCGGTCAGGTCGAGGTCACGGCGGTCGTCGCCACACTGTTGAGCAGGGGCGCGGCGTGCGCGATACGGGCCTCCACCCGCGCAAGCAAGTCATTGCGGGCCGCATCATACGCGCGGCTCAGGGCGTAGCGGAACGACAATTCGTCGGCGGAGCCATGGCTCTTGAACACCAAGCCACGCAGCCCCAGCAAGGCCGCGCCGTTGTAGCGTCGGTGGTCGATGCGTTTGCGGAAGGAAAGCAGTACCGGCAAGGCGAACACAGCGGCGATCCAGGTCAGCGGATTGCGGGCGAACTCCTTTTTCAGGAAACCGCCGATCATCGACGCCAGCCCCTCCGTGGTCTTGAGTGCCACATTGCCAACAAAACCGTCGCACACCACGATGTCGGTCGTGCCCTTGAAGATGTCATTGCCTTCCACATTACCGTGGAAATTCAGATCGCCAGACTCCGCTGCAGAACGCAGCAGTTCGCCCGCACGCTTGATGACTTCATTGCCCTTGATGACTTCCTCGCCGATGTTGAGCAGGCCCACGGTCGGATTCGGATCGGTCCGCCCGTCCACATGCTGCAACACCGCCACCAGGGCCGAGCCCATGACGGCGAACTGCAGCAGATGTTCGGCAGTGCAATCGACATTGGCCCCCAGGTCCAGCATCGTTGTCGCACCACCCAGGGCATTGGGAAGTTGCGTGGCGATGGCCGGACGGTCCACCCCCTCGACGGTCTTGAGCACGTAACGGGCGATGGCCATCAGGGCGCCAGTGTTCCCAGCGGAAACCGCCGCCTGGGCAGTGCCTTCCTTGACCTGCTCGATGGCGACCCGCATGGACGAATCCCGCTTGCGGCGCAAGGCCACCTCGATGGAATCATCCATGCCCACCACCTCGGTGGCGACAACGACGCGGGCACGCTCATGTTTGAAGCCGGCCAGCGCCTCGCTCTGACCGACCAGAAGCAAATGCGCGTCAGGGTGTTGTTCCAGGAAGCGGCGGCACGCGGGCAGCGTGACGCGGGGGCCGTGATCGCCCCCCATGCAGTCCACAGCAAGGGTGATCATGAGCGGAGCGCGTGCTCTTCGAGCGCGCGTGAAAGAGACGTGCGAAACGCGCCAACCGCGTGCATGGAACGGTCGCCACACAGCGAGACGCCATATGAAAATGCGCAGTACAAGGATGCACTGCGCATGGCTGACGCGGATGGAAAGGTCTGCATCAAGACGGGGCCCGGGCTACCGGAACGGCACCGGACCGGAAGGACTGAGGCGAAGCTCAGGCTTCGGACTTGGTCTTGAGCACCTTGCGCCCACGGTAGAAACCGTTGGGGCTGATATGGTGACGCAGATGGGTTTCACCGGTGGTCGGCTCGACGGCCAGACCGGGCGCACCCAGAGCATTGTGGGAACGGTGCATGCCGCGCTTGGAAGGCGACTTCTTGTTCTGTTGAACGGCCATGATGGACTCCTTGGATTCCCAGGACAGGATGCCTTTGAATGGCACCCATGGCGCAAGGATAAAACGGGTTAGACACAAAGTGCGGCGCGCTGCAGATGCCCGCAGCCGCACGAAGCCCGCCATTATAGCGCAGCGCCCAAAAGCGTCCTCAGCCCTCGTTTCCTTCCTCGCCCTTGCCGGGTCGCAGCCCGGCAAGGGCGGCGAAAGGATGGGGCTTGACCGGCGCCGCGCCCTCGAAATCCGCGTCGGCCGCGCTGAAGGTCGGCCGACTCGGGCAGGTCTCGTGCGTGGGCGCCAGGGGTAGCTCCATTAGCAATTCGTCCTCGACCAGCGCCAGCAGGTCAAATTCCCGACTGATGGCCAGCACATCTTCTTCCGATGCCTCGTCCTCGATCTCGGCCTGGGCCTCGGTGCCAACGAAACGAAAACTGCGCGCCACGGCCACGGGCCAGTCCACCGGCTCCAGGCAACGCTGGCAAGTCAGCGACAACACGGTCTGGGCACGCAGGTGCAACCAGTGCCGCGCATGCCCACTGGCGTCCTCCTGCCGTTCCCCCTCCGCGCGCCAATGCACAACACGGTTCACGCCCCGGCCATCGGTCTCCGTCAACAGTCGCTCGAAGCCGGTCTGGGCATCGTCGCGCTCCAGCGCGGCGCCTGCACCCGCGAAGGCGGCGACATCGAAATGGCGGGGGTGATAGACATTCATCGGCAAACGGGCGAACAACAGATCATGGAAAAGGGACAGGCAGCGACCAGTGTAAGAGAATTGGGTATGCCATCCGCTCTGCCCCGCTCTCTGCTACTTGGTTCCACCTCGGTCTACCGACGTGAGCTGTTGCAACGTCTGCGCCTGCCTTTCGACATCGCCGCGCCTGACGTGGATGAAACCCCGCAGCCCGGCGAACGCCCGCCCGAGCTGGCCCGTCGCCTGGCACTCGCCAAGGCGCGCGCCGTGGCGGCGCGCCACCCGCAGGCCATCGTCATCGGTTCGGACCAGGTGGCTGACCTGGGCGGCGAGCCCCTGGGCAAGCCGGGCACGCACGAACGCGCCACGGAACAATTGCGCCGCATGCGCGGGCGCACGGTGATCTTCCAGACCGCGGTCGCCGTGGTCTGCCAGGAAAGCGGCTTCGAACAACTGGACCTGGCCGCCGTGCGCGTGCGTTTTCGCGCGCTGAGCGACGCCGAAATCGAGTTTTACCTGCACGCCGAGCAACCCTATGACTGCGCGGGCAGTGCCAAGAGCGAAGGCCTGGGCATCGCCCTGCTCGACGCGATCGACAGCGACGACCCGACCGCTCTGGTCGGCCTGCCGCTGATCCGCACGGCGCGGATGCTGCGCGCCGCCGGCCTGCCCCTGCTGGCATGAGCGTCGAGGCCAATCCGGGCGAGCGGGCGCAGGCAGCACCCGCGCGCGGCCGGCTCTACCTGGTGCCCGCGCCGCTGGACTTCGGCACCGACAGCCCGACCCCCTGGATCAGACGCTGCCGGCCGCGACCCTGCAGACCGCCGCGCGCCTCACGCACTGGATCTGCGAGAACGCCAAGAGCGCCCGCGCCTATCTGAAGCGCGTCAACGAACACCACGCCCTGGCCGCCCCACTGCAGGCCCAGGCCATCCAGGAACTGCCGCGTGCCGTCCACAAGAAAGGAGACCACCGGCCTGATGCCCCACACGGTTTCGACGCCCGCCCCTTGTTGGCCCCCGCCCTGCAAGGACAGGACATCGGCTTGCTCAGCGAGGCCGGCATGCCCGCCGTGGCCGACCCAGGCAGTTCGGTCGTGCGCGCCGCGCACGCGCTGGGCCTGGAAGTGATTCCCCTGGTCGGCCCGGTCTCACTGCTGCTGGCCCTGGCCGCCAGCGGCCTGAACGGTCAGAACTTCGCCTTCGTCGGCTACTTGCCGCAAGAAGCCGATGCACGCGTCCAGCGTATCCGCGAACTGGAAGCGCTGGCACTCAAAACCGGCCAGACCCAACTTTTCATTGAGACACCCTACCGCAACACTGTCTTGCTGGAAGCCTTGCTCGCAGCGCTGCGCAAGGACACACGCCTCGCCCTGGCCAGTGGGCTGACGCTGCCGCAGACCCGCCTGCGCAGCGCCACGGTCCAGGACTGGAAGCAGCGGCGCGGAGACGAGGTCGAGCTGGCACTGGACCTGCCCACGGTGTTCGCCATCGGACTCTGAGCTCGCCCGCTTCCCGCCGGCCCACCGGTATTTGCGCCCCGTTTGATTTAGCGCAAACCGGCACGCAAGCCAGGTCCTATGCTGGGTCCATGCCACGCGCACAGCGCGGCAGCACCCCCAGGAGGACCGATGCCCATGGATGCAGGCCAGACCCACGGCGTCGCCCCCAGCGAACGCCTCTACAAGGAAACCCTGGAACAGACCCTCGAGCAGGCGGTGGACGCCGTCGTGGTCATCGACCAGGACAACCGGGTCACTCTGATCAATGCCGCTGCCGAGGCGCTCTGGGGCTGGCCGCGCGAGCAGGTACTCGGCCGCAATGTCAGCATGCTGGTGCCCCGCGAGTTGCGGGACCGGCATGACGCCTACATCAACGCCAACCGCCACACCGGCGTGGATCGCATCGTGGGCACCTCGCGCGAGGTGCCGATCCACCGGCGCGACGGCCAACTGCGCTGGGCCGCCATGTCCATCTCGCGAGTGCGGGTGGACGGACAGGTGCTGTACACCGCCTTCCTCAAGGACGTGACCGCGCAGCGTGCCCAACGGGAGCGTATGCGGCTGCTGTCTCAGGTGGCGGACCACAGCGGCAGCGCCATCACCATCACCGGCGCGGATCAACGCATTGTCTACATCAACGCGGGCTTCACGCATTGGCTGGGTTACGAGCCTTCGGAAGCGCTGGGCCGCCCCATCCAGGACCTGCTGCACGGTCCCCACACCGACCCGGCCGTGATCGAAGCGACCCGCCAGGCCACACTGATGGGTCAGAGCCTGCGGGCCGAGGCCCTGTTCTACGGAAAAAGCGGACGCCCCCTCTGGGTCTCGATCACCATGAACCCGGTGCACGACACCCTGGGCCGACTGGAGAACATGGTGACGGTGCTGGTCGACATCACCCTCACCAAGATGCCGGAACTGCTGCAGAGCAAGGTGCTTGACGCCATGGCGCACGATGCGGCGACGGCTGACATCGCGCGCATGCTGTGCGAGCAGGCCGAGCGTATTGCCCCCGAACTCGCCGTCTGCCTGGCTGTGGTGGACGCGGAAGGCTGCCTGCACACCCTGGCCGCGCCCAGCCTCCTGCCCGAAGTCTGCGCCCAGATCGACGGTTTCCCCGTCGGCGCAGAGATCCGCTGCTGCGGTACCGCGGCAACGACAGGCGCCGCCGTACTGACGGACGACATCGCGACCGATCCGCGCTGGCCCGTGCGCGAAGCCTATCTCGCGCACGGCCTGCGCGCCTGCTGGACCAGTCCGATCCAGGCCAGCGACGGCGCGCTGCTGGGCATCCTCACCTTTCATTACCGCGAGCCCGGCGCGCCCAATCCGCTGCACCACCGCCTGATGGACGTGGGCTTGCACCTCGGCGCTTTGCTGCTGGAGCGGGAACGCGAGCGCGAGCACATCCGGCAATTGGCCTATTACGACACCCTCACCGGCCTGCCCAACCGTCGCATGCTGCTGGCCCAGCTCACCCGCCTGCTGCACGCCGCGCACAGCGAAGACAGCCCGCTGGCGCTGGCCTTCGTGGATCTGGACCGGTTCAAGCAGGTCAACGACACGCATGGTCATCTGGCCGGCGACGCGCTGTTGCGGACATTGGCACATCGGTTGCGCGGCGCAGCGCGACCGGGCGACGTGATCGCCCGCATGGGTGGGGACGAATTCGTGCTCGTGCTGCCGGATTGCACCGCCACCCAGGCAGGCGCCTGCATGGAGCGGCTGCTCCTTGCCTGCCGCGAGCCGGTTGACCTGTCTGACTGCACGCTGCGTCCAAGCGCCAGCATCGGCGTAGCCCTGTACCCCGAGGACGGAGGCGACACCAGGACATTGATGCGCAACGCGGACCTGGCGATGTACCAGGCCAAGGCATCCGGCGGCAATGGCCTGCACTTCTACAACGCCAGCATGAACCTGCGTACACAGGAGCGCGCCCTACTTGCGCACGATCTGCGCCAGGCCTTGCACGACGAGGCACTCGAGCTGCACTACCAACCTCAGGTAGACAGCCGCGATCCGCGCGCCTTGCACGGTGTCGAAGCCCTGCTGCGCTGGACCCACCCCCGACAAGGCGCGGTCGAACCCACCCGCGTCATTTCCCTGGCCGAGGAATGTGGCTTGATGCGCGAGCTGACGGACTGGGTACTGAACGAAGCCTGCCAGCAACTAGCCCGCTGGCGTGCGCAAGGCATGGCGATTCAACGCGTGGCCGTGAATCTGTCAGCCAGCAGTTTTCACGACACGGATTTGCCCGCGCTGTTGCTTCGCACCCTGCACCGACATGGTCTCCAGGCCAGGGACTTGGTGGCGGAAGTGTCAGAGACCGTGATGCTCGCGCCGGATCCCGTGGTGCTGGCCACGGCGCGCGCCATGGGTGAACACGGCATCGCGCTGTCCCTGGACGATTTCGGCACCGGTTACTCCAGCCTCGGCCTATTGCACCGGTTGCCCATCCAGGAACTCAAGCTGGACCGCAGCTTCGTGCTCGACATCGAGGACAACCCAAGGACGCGCGCGCTCGCCGACGCAGTGCTCAAGATCGGGCATAACCTCGGGCAGCAGGTGATCGCGGAAGGGGTGGAAACTGAGGCGCAGCGCCGTTTTCTGGTCGACAGCGGCTGCACGACACTGCAGGGTTATCTGTTCGCGCCGCCCATGTCAGCGTTGGCGCTCGAACGCTGGGTCAGCGACAACGCCGCCCAGGCAGACTGTAACAATCACTACAAGCTGCAAACATCCCTTCTTGTGGCACAAGGTGGCCGATAGACTGAGCTGATGCACACCCCCCAACGCTCATGCCTCCACCCCACCCCACGCCACCCCGCCCCACGCCACGCCGTCCTCGCCACGGTCGTGTTCGCCTTACTGCTGGGCCTGGGGGGCATCACCACGGCGCAGGCCCAGAGTGTCCGACCCTATCTGGGTCTGGGCGGCGGCTTGGCGAACGCGGAAATGGGCAACCACAGTGACACCGCCCCGGCTCTGCAGCTGCTGACCGGCATCCAGTTCAATCGCAATTTCGCGGCAGAACTGTCCTATCTGTCCACGAGTGACTTCGACTCGCCCGGCGATGACTTCAGCCTGAGCAGCATCGGCGCGGCGGGCCTGTTCATCCTGCCGCTCGGCCTCGGCAGCCGTGACAGCTGGGCGATCTACGGCAAACTCGGTCTGAGCCAGACCAGCGCCATTTACAAAGGCACGAATGGCTCGGCCACGGTGGATGATTTCGGTCTCAACTACGGCCTGGGCGTGCAATACGCCACCGACCGGACCTTCTCATTGCGTCTGGGCCGCGACAGCCGACCCTACGCCCGAGGTCAGCAGAACGACGACGTGACGGTGACCACGTTCAGCGCAATCTTCAATTTCTGAAGGCGCGCCTCCTAAAACACCTGTTCAGCGCAACACCGGCTGCAACTGCAGGGCCCGCACCGCGCCTTCGCCCAGCGCAGCGCCAAAACGCTTGGCCAGGCGCTCAGCCACATTGGGCGTGCGGGTGTAGTCCACCAGTTCCTCGGCTTGCACCACCTCGCGTGCCACGTAACCCAGGCTGCCAAGCTGGTCGGCCAGGCCCATCTGCACGGCCTGCTCACCCGTCCAGAACAGGCCGCTGAAAGTCTCCGGCGTTTCCTGCAGACGCTTGCCTCGACCCGCCTTGACCACGCCGATGAACTGCTGGTGGATCTGATTCAGCATGGCCTGGGCATAGGCACGCTGCGGCGCGGTCTGGGGGCTGAAGGGATCGAGGAAGCCCTTGTTTTCGCCCGCGGTCATCAGGCGACGTTCGACGCCGAGCTTGTCCATCAACCCCGTGAAGCCAAAGCCATCCATGAGCACGCCGATGCTGCCGACGATGCTGGCCTTGTCCACGAAGATGCGATCAGCCGACACCGCGATGTAATAGGCGGCGGAGGCACAGGATTCTTCGACCACCGCGTAGACCGGCTTCTTGTGCAGGGTCTTCAGGCGATTGATTTCATCATTGATGATGCCCGCCTGCACGGGGCTGCCGCCAGGTGAGTCGATCAGCAGCACCACGGCCTGGGCACCGCTGTTCTCGAAGGCCTCGCGCGCGGCGGCCAACACCAGATCGGAACCGGCTTCGCTGTCAGACGAAATCTCGCCCCGGATGCTGACCACGGCCGTGTGCCGCTGGGGCGTGGCCGTGCCGGGATGGCTGGGACGGAACAAGAGCCAGAGCACGATCAGGAAGAGCAACAGAAAGATCATGCGATTGGCGATCCTCCAGCGCCGCGCGGCGCGCTGCTCGTTCAAGGACGCGAAGGCCAATTTTTCCAGCACGGCACGTTCCCAGCCAGCTTCGGTGGTGGCGGACGCCACCGTGGTCTTGGCCGACCTTGCGGCGGGGGTGGCCGGCCCCGGCGCCGCAGCGCCCGGATCGCCGGCCGCGGGTGCGGTTGAGGCGTTGGATGCAGGGGCGCTGGGGCCGATTTCGTCGAAACCGGGCTCGTCGCGGGAGGATTCGTTCATGGTGTTGAAGACGGTTGGATAAGGCAGATGGAACGATGACTATCAGGCATTGTCGTCCAGCCAGGCATGCAGTTCGCGTGTGCTGTGCGCGATCGCTCTCGGCTTCAGGACGTGAAAGGTTCCCGGCTCGTGCGCCCCGTAGCTCACGCCCACGCTGTCGCAGCCGGCGTTGAGCGCCATCTGCAGGTCATGCGTGGTGTCACCGATCATCAGGGTGCGCTCGGACGGTACACCGAATTGCAGCATCAGCTCCAGCAGCATGCGCGGGTGCGGCTTGCCCGCCGTCTCGTCGGCCGTGCGGGTGCCATCAAAGAGGCTTTGCAGCCGCGCGACCTGCAGCACGCGGTCCAGTCCGACCCGGTTCTTGCCGGTCGCCACCGTCAGCTTGTAGCCACGGTCTTTGAGCGCGGCCAACATGTCCAGCACGCCATCGAACAAGCTGACGTCGTTCTCGTGCGCCAGGTAGTGGTGGCGGTAACGCGCGGCGAGCTCCGGGTGCTTTTCAGGAGGCACGTCGGGCGCGGCATGGGCCAGCGCCTGGCTGAGCGCCATGCCGATCACATAGGAAGCCTGGGTATCCGATGGCACGGTGCCCCCCACGTCGCGTACCGCCTCTTGGATGCTGTGCGTGATGATGGCGGTCGAATCGAACAGCGTGCCGTCCCAGTCAAAGGCAATCAGGTCATAGCGGCGGGGACGGTCACTCATGGGGAGGCGGTAGTACGTGATGCAGAAAAGGCGTGAGGTCGGGCGGCAGCTCGGACATCAACTCAATGCGCTCCCCGCCGACCGGATGGGTGAACTGTAGCCGCCAGGCATGGAGAAACATGCGCTTGAGCGACGATGCCCCTTTCTGCAGGGTCCGATTCAGCTCGAAATCGCCGTATTTGTCGTCACCCGCGATTGGATGCCCCTCGGAAGCGAGGTGCACGCGGATCTGGTGCGTACGGCCGGTCTTGATGGTCACCTCGAGCAGGCTGTAGGTGTCCGAGCGCAGTCTTACCTTCACCAGGGTCACGGCGTGCATTCCATCCGGGTCGTCCTTGGCCACGACCCGGACACGGCGTTCGCCGTCTTCCAGCAGGTATTTGTGCAGTGGCTTGTCCAGCACCTTCTTGTTCACCGGCCAACTGCCCGTGACCAGGGCCAGGTAGGTCTTGCCGGTCTCCCGTTCGCGGAACTGGTCCTGCAAGGCCTTGAGCGCGCTACGTTTCTTGGCCAGCAAGAGGATGCCGCTGGTTTCGCGGTCGAGCCGGTGCACCAGCTCCAGGAATTTGGCGCCACCGGTCTGGCCATAGCTCCGTGCCATGCGCAACTGCTCGATCACGCCGAAACTGACCCCGGAGCCCCCATGCACGGCAACGCCCGCGGGCTTGTCCACGGCCAGCACGGCCTCGTCCTCCAGCAGCACGGGAAACTCCCGGGGGGCGCTCCGGAACCCTGCGCCATGGCCTCGGCCTTGTCCGCCGCCCGCTCGGACAAGCGCAGCGGCGGCAGGCGCACCGCGTCGCCAGGCTGCACACGTGTCTCCGCGCTGGCGCGCCCCTTGTTCACCCGCACCTCACCGCTGCGGATGATGCGGTAGACATGGGTCTTGGGCACGCCCTTGAGATGGCGCAGGAGGAAGTTGTCCAGGCGCTGCCCGGCCGATTCTTCGTCCACCATCACAATCCGCGCCGCCTGCGCGGAAAGGCTGACGCCCGCCGATTTGCCCTCTATAATGTGTTTCACTGGCGCCGCGCCGTAAGTGGTTGATTTGCCTGAATTTTATCCTTCACGCATTTCTCGACCGACAGTCCGGGCCGCGCCAGCTGGTCGATGCCACCTCCGCCACGAGGGCAAACGCGTGAACCTGAGTTCACCGTGGCCCCCACCCGCAGAGGCCAAGACCTGCGTTAGGAAACCCTGAACGGAATACCCCAGCCCGTCCGCCCTGATCGTGAAACAGCCATTCATCAGGGCAGGCGGGCGGATCAAAGCGAAATGTTTGTGTTGTTGAGTCTGCTCCTGCCGCCCCTGCAGCGCGTCGCGTACGCGCTGCGCGCGCTTGTGCAGCCGCCATGCGTGGCCGCGACAGAGCGTGACCCGCGCGTCCTGGCCACCCTGGTCGGATCGGCGGCGGCCACACAAACCGCCGTGTCCACGGCATCCCTCGCCTTCATCCACGCGCCTGCGCCGCGACTCTCAACCTGAGTCAGCGGCTCTCCGGCAGTTCCCCGTTTCCTCGCGTCAGTCCCGGCATCACCACCCGTTGCGCAGGCCGCCTTGGGCGCGCATGCGCGGTTCCCGCTTCGCGCGGGTGTGCTGAACTGTGATGCAAAGGAACCATCCCATGAAACGGATGCTGATCAACGCCACGCAGGCCGAAGAGCGCCGCTTGGCCATCGTCGACGGACAGAAACTCCTCGACTACGAAATCGAAATCGAAGGGCGCGAGCAGCGCAAGGGCAACATCTACAAGGCCGTCGTCACCCGCGTCGAGCCTTCGCTTGAAGCCTGCTTCGTCGATTACGGTGAAGACCGCCACGGCTTCCTCCCCTTCAAGGAAATCTCCCGCCAGTACTTCGCCGCGGGCGTCTCGCCCAGCCAGGCCAAGATCCAGGACGTGATCAAGGAAGGCCAGGAACTGCTGGTCCAGGTCGAGAAGGAAGAGCGCGGCAACAAGGGCGCGGCCCTGACCTCCTTCGTCTCCCTGGCAGGCCGTTACGTGGTGCTCATGCCCAACAATCCGCGCGGCGGCGGCGTGAGCCGGCGCATCGAGGGCGATGACCGCGCCGAACTGAAGGAGGCGCTGGACCAGCTTGAATACCCTAACGGCATGTCCATCATCGCGCGCACGGCCGGCATCGGTCGCAGCGCGCCGGAACTGCAGTGGGACCTGAACTACCTGCTCAAGCTCTGGGAAGCCATTGACGCCGCCTCCAAGGCCAGCAAGGGTGCTTTCCTGATTTACCAGGAAAGCTCTCTGGTCATCCGCGCCATCCGCGACTATTTCAACAGCGACATCGGCGACATCCTGATCGACACAGACGACGTGTACGAACAGGCTCAGCAGTTCATGGCGCACGTCATGCCCGAGCACGCGGCACGCGTGAAGCGCTATCGCGACAACGCACCGCTGTTCAGCCGCTTCCAGATCGAGCACCAGATCGAGTCGGCCTACGCCCGCACCGTGACCCTGCCGTCCGGCGGCGCCATCGTGATCGACCACACCGAAGCCTTGGTGTCGGTGGACGTGAACTCCGCGCGCGCCATCAAGGGCGGCGACATCGAGGAAACCGCGACCCGCACCAACCTGGAAGCCGCCGATGAAGTGGCGCGCCAGATGCGCCTGCGCGACCTGGGTGGCCTGATCGTCATCGACTTCATCGACATGGAGGAAAGTCGCAATCGCCGCGAGGTCGAGAACCGCCTGCGCGACGCCTTGCGCCAGGACCGCGCCCGCGTGCAGTTCGGCACCATCTCCAAGTTCGGCCTGATGGAAATGAGCCGCCAGCGCCTGCGCCCGGCGCTGTCCGAAGGTGCCTCCATTCCCTGCCCGCGCTGCGGCGGCTCTGGCCACATTCGCGACACCGAGTCGAGCGCGCTGCAGATCCTGCGCATCATCCAGGAAGAATCGCAGAAGGACAACACGGCTGCCGTGCATGTGCAAGTGCCCGTGGACGTGGCGTCCTTCCTGCTCAATGAGAAGCGCAACGAGATCACCAAGATCGAGCTCAAGCAGCGCCTCAACGTGCTGATGGTGCCCAACAAGTCGCTGGAGACGCCCAACTACAAGCTGGAGCGCCTGAAGCACGACGATCCACGCCTGGACCGCGTCGAGGCCAGCTACGCCATGGCCGAGGAGATCGAGGATCCCACGGCCATCACGCGCCGCTCGCAAGAGCCCACCAACAAGCAGACGCCCGTGCTCAAGGGCTTCCTGCCGGACGCGCCGCCCGCGCCCCTGCCTACCCCGGCTGCGGCGCCCAAGTCCGCGGCCCCGGTGGCCAAGCAGGCCGCGCACAAGACCGCCAAGACAGCCGGCGGCGACACCGAAAGCGGCTTCTTCGGTTGGATCAAGCGCCTGTTCGGTGGTGCGGAAACGAAACCCGCGGCCGGCCGTGCACACGGCGACAAGAAAGATGCACGCCGCGAGGGCGGACGTGACGGCGGACGAGGCGGTCGCCGCGAAGACAGCCAAGGCCGGCGCGAAGATACGCGGGGTGAGGGTCGCCAGCGCGGCGGTAGCAACACCAACGGCGGCCGGGGCCGCCAGGAGCAGCAGGCGCGCGGCGAGCGTACCGAACGCGGCGATGGCCAGGCCCGCAACGAGGCACGCAGTGGCGGCGGCAATGAGCAACGCCAGGAACGCGCGCCGCGCGGCGGCGAGGCACGCGGTGGTCGTCAGGACGGCCGGGGCGAACAGCCCCGCAGCGGCCGCGGCGAACGCGCGGAACGTCCTGAGCGCGCGGAGCGGCCCGAACGTGAACGTGCTGAGCGCCAGGAACGCACGGAGCGTCCCGAAGGCGGTGAGCAACCGCGTCGCGAACGGCAGGAACGCCCCGAAGGTGGTGAACAGCCACGTCGCGAACGGCAGGAGCGTCCCCGTCGCGGTGAGCAGGAACAGCGTGCGCCGCAGGAAGTGCTGGAAGCAGGCCAGGCCATGGACTTGACGGCGGAAAACACAGGGCTTGTCGCCCCGGGTTTGGACGAAGCCGGCCAAGCGGGATCGGGACAGAACACGCGGGAACGACGCTCCCGCGACCGTTACGGCCGCGATCGGCGTGAGCGCGGCGAGCGCAACGGTGGCCAGGGCCGCGGTGGCGAATCGCAGGGCGAGCCGGAAGCTGCCGACACCGATGGCCAGGCCCAGGCGATGGCGCCCGCCAAGGAAGCGGCCACGCCCGGGGTGAGCTCGGAAACCCAAACCCCAACCGCCTCCACATCCGCGAACACGGGTGGCCAGAAACTGCCGCGCGTGCAGTCCTACAAGCTGCCCCTGAGCACCTTGAACGAGGTGGCCTCGGCAGCCGGTCTGCTGTGGGTGAACTCCGACGCCGAGAAGGTGGCAACCGTGCAAGCGGCCATCGCCGCCGAACCTCAGCCCGTGCATGTGCCGCGCGAACGGCCCGCACCCGTGGTACTCGATGAAGGTCCACTGGTCCTGGTGGAAACGCGCAAGGACCTGAGCGCGCTGAAACTGCCCTTCGAACAGCAGTAAGTCAGCCCCAGACGGACCGGCGCCTCACAGAGGCGCCCGGTCCATCATGAAAAAACCGCCATGGACCATGGCGGTTTTTTTTCGGATCCGTCCCGGCCATCGCGCCACCGGGCGCGGACCTCACTGGAATACATCCACCGAGCCCGAACGCTGCACGAGACCGAAGAACCCTCGACGCAGGAGCGCGGCATGGCTGCACACCTGGTTATGGCCATTCCGTTGCACGTAGTCGATGGCCTGCTCAGACCGCTCCAGCGCCGCGTCCGGCGTGTCGTCCTCCTGGATGCGGGTGAATCCAATGCTGACGGTGGCACGGCTGAGTTGCGGAAAATTGAAGCGCTCAATGCTGTCGCGCAGACGCTCCAGCAGGTTCAGCGCCGCAGCCTCCTCGGGACAGTGAAACAGCGCCGCGAAACGGTCACCGCCCAGACGGTAGAGCCGATCATGGGTGCGGAACGTGTTGTTCATGATGCGCGTGATCAGCAGCGTGTTCTCCTCCATGAGCAAATGACCGTGCTTGTCGTTGAGGAGCTGAAAATGATCCACCGCGATGGTGGCCAGCCAATAGTTGGGAGGGACGCGGTGACGGCGTTCGGGTTCGGCCGACTTGCCCTCCTGCGCCGCGGGGGACGGTGCCGAATCCGGCGCTCCAGGCGGGATGCTGGTCAATTCCTCGAGGACGGCGCTGTAGAAGGTATCGTCCAGTGACTTGCGATTCAGCAGGCCCGTCAGGGGATCGTGGTCGCTGTAGGCCAGCAGCACATGCATGTTGCGGTAGACATGATGCAGCTGGGCGATGACCTGCCGCGCTGCGTCGTCCAAGGTGCTGGCGGCATGGACTTCCAGCACGCCTCGCTCGTCGTCACGCACTTCGTCGAGCAAGGGGTAGAAATAGATGCGCGGGCCATCCTGACCTGCCCAGGCCACCTCGACCTCCGCGTTCTCGCTCAGGCAGCGAACCCGATCGGGCTCGTCGTCCAGGCGCGGCAGGCGCTTCGGGTTGACACGCAAGGGATCCACCACCTTGCCGCCACCGCCAGCGTCCAGGGTCACTTTGTCCAGCCAGCGTTTTTGCTCGTCATCCACCATCAGACGGGCGATCACCACCCGCTGGACGACGGTCAGGTCGAGCATGGCCTTGGCCAGGGTCAGGTCCAGCGGCTCACGGTCGCGGTGATCTGTCAGCTTGATGAGGTGGTCGATCAAAGTCGGCATGGTGTCGGCCATATTAGCCGGGAGCCGGCCTACTGTCACGGGTATGCAAACCCCTGCCGTCGCCATCCGGTCGACAAGCCTGAGGCCCCGGATTGGGGCCGATTACGGCTTGGGGCTTAACCCAGGGCGGCACGCCGCCAGGCTTCCAGCGCGGCTTGCGTGTCCTCGCGCTGCTCGGCCAGCCGTGCCAGGCTGGACCAGGCGCGACGGCGCAGGCCCTCGTCCTTCAGCTGGGTGAGCGACTGCTTCAGCAGCTGCTGGGCCTTGCCCCACAAGCGCAGGTGCATGCAGGTCACGCCCGCCAGGTATTGCAGCAGCGGGTCACCCGGGCTGGCCATCTGCGCAGTCTCGATCCGCCCCAGCCAGGCGGCATCCGGTGGCAGGCGTTCGAAGCCCCGCTCCAGCAGCAACACCAGCCGCAGACGCAGCGCGGACGCGGACGCTGCGCCATGCACGACCGACGCCGCCGACATCGACGCCGTGGCCGAAACCGGCAAAGCGGCGCGCACCAGCTGTTCCCAGACCGGTTCCAGCCAGCGCAACACCTGTGCAAAGTCATTGCCGATCTTGTCGCCGCTCTTGTCGCTGAGCGCGAGCATGCGCTCCCCGGCTTGCAGCGCCGCCTCGGGTAAAGCGCGTTCGGTCGGTTCCAGGGCCTCCCAGGCCTGGAGCAACTGCGCCTGATCGTGGGCGTCACGCAACACTTCGGTGACCAGGCCCCGCACGATAACCTGGGTCGCGGCGTCGGAAAAAGCGCGGTGCTTGCTCAGCAGCCGCACGGTTTCCAGCGCGGCCAGCGGCTTGCCCGCCAGCCGGGTGACGCGCAGGCGCAGGCGCAGGGCGGCCAGACGACGCGCCACGCCCTGCGGCAACTCGTCCATGCGTCGCAGGGCGGCCTGAGCGTCGCGATCCTCGTAGGCCCAACGCGCCATGCGCAATTGCACGCCTTCGCGCACTTCCTGCGCGTCACGCATGCGCACGGCGCCCCGGCTGACGCTGTCGCCGGCGCCCGCCAGCTCGCCGGCCACGGCGTCCAGTGCTGCCTGGGCATGTTCGTCCCGCCGGACGCGGTCCTGCAGGGCGTGTGCGCATTCGGCGGCCAGTAGATGGGCCAGCGCCACGATGCGGATGCTCTGCGGCAAGGCCTGCTCGTTGCGCATCAGGGATTGCGTCTGCTCGATCACGGTTTCGGCCGCCTTGCGGCCGCGCAGATAGCGCCCGGCAGTCCAATGCGCCATGGCGTCCAGCAGACCTTGCTGCTGCGCGCGCTCCTGGTGCCTGCGGCGCCAGCGTCGGGCCTGCGCAGGCATGCCCATCAAGATGGCCAGACCACGCAACAGTGCATGCAGCACCAGAAAGGCCACGAGCAGGGCCAAGGCCGCGAAGTTGGCCGAGACGTCGAGGCGATGCGGTGGCCAGAACACGGTGACCAGGCCGGTGTTGTCCGCCAGGAACAGCGCCGCGCCCACGGCCAGCGCGAACAGAAACAGTAACCAGACCAGACTGCGCATCACGCTCCCTTTTTCTTCACCTGCCGACCGCTGCCATCACACGGCCGCCTCATGGCATGACGGCGGTCAGGGCCGCCAGCGTCGCGTCCGGGCGCGGCAGGTTCACGTTCTGCACCTGAAGCTGAGCACTGCGCAGCAGCTCCAAGGCCTGGCGCGTGGTCTGGGCGTCCGGACTGAAATACTTCTTCAGCAGTGACTCCACCCGCAACAGGTCAGTGCGGGCGGCCTCGGGCTGGCGGGCCAGCAGGGCCTGGCGCGCGTTGAGCAGCAGCAACTGGAGGTTCTCACGCAGGAAAAAGGCCTGATCGGGCGCCAGCAACGCGGCGTCTGGCCCATCGATGCGACTCACGCGCACGAGACCGCCGAGGGTCTGCCAGGCATAAGCCCATTGCCGTTGCCACCAGGCTTGCAATTTCTCGCCCCAGCTCGCATGGGCGGCCTGCTCGGCCGGCATGCCCTGCGGGGACGCCGAGGGCGAGGTCGGTGTCGACGACGCCAAGGGCGTGGTGCCCGCGCGGGCCCCCCCGTGCACGTAGGCATTGGCAAACGGCAGTTCGGGCGCCAGACGCAGCAGCTCATTCAGCTTGGCCAGCAAGGCAGGGGTATCGAGGTAGGACGAGGACTCGATGCGCGCCAGATCCTGCGCGACGGCGCGTTGCACCACGGCGAAATGAGGCGAAGCGGACTGCAAGCGCCGCTGCAAGGAGCGCAAGGCGGCGATCATGGGCTGGGCGCTGCCGCTCATCTGCGTGTGCTCCTGAGCCAGACGCAAGGTCGACTCGACATCCGCCAGCAGGTATTCGTCGCGTGAACGCGAAAGACTCTGCATCAAGGATTCCAGCTGGCTGCGCTGCAGCGCCGTGTCACTCAGGCGCGCATCGAGCACCGCTTGGCGCGCGGTCAAATCTTGCTCGCGGGCATGGCCTTGCTGCGCCAGCGCGCGTGCTTCCGTGGCCGCCGTCAGAGCGTCAGAAGCCTGGCGCGCAAACTGTTCCCCGGTGATGTACTGACGCACGCCCAGTAGTAGCACCAGCACGAGGGCCACGACAGCCAGGCCTCCCAGCGCCCACACAGGCCAACGCGCAGGCCGCGTGGCGGTGAAAGCAGGGGGAACCACGGCCACCTCCGGGTGGCTGGCATCCGGAGGGGTGCTGGACGGGGACTCGGGGCCGGTGGGATGGGGCGACGTGCTCATCGCGACGATTCTATCGAGGCTCTTGGCCCACGAAAGCCGTCAAAGCGTTTTGCACGTCGGCCAGAGCCGGCCGGGAGATGGCGACAGCGCCAAAACCGGCGTCACGCGCTGCCCGCGCAATGCGCTCGTGCGTCACGATCGCGCGCGCCGCGCCCCAGTCCTGGTCAGGCAGGAGGCTGCGCAGATTGCGCACGGCCTCGCTGCTGCTGAACAACCAGACCGAACCGCCCTGCGTGGCCATGCGTGCACTGGCCAGTTCAAGGTCTCGTGGCCCCCATCGGGGCGAGCAACGCTGGTAACTCGCCAGGAAGTCCACCTGTCCACCCGCCTCCCGGACCTGACGCGCGAACCAGTCCCGCCCCGCACCAACGCTGGCAAGCTGCGTGCTGGTCCGCACCGGCACGGGCAATTCTGAGTCCCTGAGGTCCGGTCCATCCGCGCCGCGCACGACGAGCACACGCGAGCCTGGCACCACCTGCCCGGCCACCCGCGCCCACAAGGCCTCGGAATCGAACTGCGGGGCATCCTGGGCTGGCGCGACGATGCCCGCCGCGGGCCAGCCAACCGCCGCCAAGGCGCGGGCCGTGCCAGGTCCGGTGGCCCAGGCCTGGATGGGCATAGCCGCCAGCGGTGGACCGAAGGTCGGGCGCATGGCCCAGAACCCCTCCACCGCATTCGCACTGACGAACATCACGGCCAGCCAATGCCGGGGACGTGCGTGCAGTTGTGCCCAAGCGCGGCGCACGGCATCCAAATCAGGTGCCGGCGCGATTTCGATCAGAGGCAAGGCCTCGGCCGGCCAGCCCGCTTGCCGCAAGCTGAACACCCAGTCCTGGGCCTCGCGCGCGGGGCGGGTGACGATGACGTGCATGGAGCGGCTCGCGACGACGCGTACTCAGGCCTGGAAGGTTCCGCCAGCCTGGCGCACGGCGTCCTGCAGATGGCGCGCAACGCGCTGGCCCAGGGCGTCAGCCTCGTCCGGACTGGACACGTCGGCCTCGTCCTCCACCCGAACCAGGGGCAGGCGCCCGTTGACGTCACCCCAGGCCGCGCGCAGGCGCAAGGAACCGCCTTGGAGCACGGAGGAACTCGAAGCGGACCCCTGCGCGGCGGATTTCACGAAGGCAGCGTACGCGGCCAACGGCATGGAGCAACTGCCGCCCATGGCGCGGCTGACGGCACGCTCGGCGGCCACGCGCAGCCAAGTTGGCCCATGGGCCAGCGCGGCCAGGGCCAGCGCCAGCTCGGAGGCCTGCGTCGTCGCCCCTTGCTTGATCTCGATGCCCAGCGCGCCCTGCCCTGCGGCGGGCAGCATGTCCTCGGGTTCGAACACCTTGCGGATGCGGGCCGCCAGGCCCAGGCGCTTGAGCCCCGCCGCGGCCAGCACGATGGCGTGGTACTGCCCTTCGTCCAGCTTGCGCAGGCGTGTGTCCAGATTGCCGCGCAAGGGTTCAATGCGCACGTCGTCCCGGCCCAGGGTCCGCAAGGCCTCGCGTAGCAGCACCACGCGCCGCAGGCTGGAGGTGCCCACGACCGCGCCGCGCGGCAGATCGGCCAGGCCGGCGCAGTGCGGCGAAACCCAGGCATCACGCTCGTCCTCGCGCTCCAGCACCGAGGCCAGCACGAAACCGGTGGGCAATTCCATGGGCACGTCCTTCAGGGAATGCACGGCCAGGTCGGCACGGCCTTCATCCAGCGCGACTTCCAGTTCCTTCACGAAGAGTCCCTTGCCGCCCACCTTGCTCAGCGCGCGGTCCAGGATCTGGTCGCCCTGGGTGGTCATGCCCAGCAGCGTCACCGCGTGACCCTGTGCACGTAGCAGGGCTTGCACATGTTCAGCCTGCCAAAGCGCAAGGCGGCTTTCACGGGTGGCGATGGTGAGGTTCATGAAATCGGAGGGCATCAAAGCCATGGACAAGGGGAATCGGCGCACCGGCCCGAGTGGTCGGACTTATTCGCCGCGAACATGAGCGTTATTCGCGCCACCGAGACCACCTCGGCGCGACGGGACAGCCGTCGATGCTAGCATGCACGCGACACCCGAAGAGACCGCAGAACATGCACAAACCACGAGACGAAGAGCAGCCCCTGATCGAAGATACGCGCCTGCTCGGTCGCGTGCTGGGGGATGTGATCCGGGACCAGGAAGGCACCAGCGCCTACGAACTGATTGAGCAGATCCGCAGACTCTCGGTCGCTTTCCGTCTGGATGCCGACGCCGAGGCCGGCCAGCAGTTGAACAGGCTGCTCAAGCGCCTGAGCGACGAACAGACCGTGAGCGTGATCCGCGCCTTCACCTATTTCAGCCACCTGGTCAACCTGGCCGAGGATCGGCACCAGATCCGCCTGCACGCCGGGCACGAACGCGCTGGCGAGACCGAGGAAGACAGCATCGCCGCCGCGCTGACGCGCCTGCACGGCGCGGGCATCGCCAAGAGCGAGATCGCCGACACCCTGGCACAAAGTTATCTCTCGCCCGTGCTGACGGCCCACCCGACCGAGGTGCAGCGCAAGAGCATCCTGGACGCCGAGCGCGCCATCGCCCATCTGCTGGCCCAGCGCGACGAAATCAAGGCCCGCGCCGCGGGCGTGGACCCGCGCCGCGACAAGCTGACCCCGCGCGAACTCGCCGCCAATGAAGCCCTGCTGCGCGCACGCGTGCTGCAGCTCTGGCAGACACGCTTGGTGCGTGGCAGCAAACTGGCCGTGGCCGACGAAATCGACAACGCACTCAGCTATTACGAACCCACTTTCCTGCGCGAGATCCCGGCCATCTACGCCCAGCTGGAGGAAGCGCTGGACGCGCCCGTGCACGATTTCCTGCGCATGGGCCACTGGATCGGCGGCGACCGCGACGGCAACCCCAACGTCACGGCGCAAACCATGGAACAAGCCCTGGCGCGCCAGTCCGAGGTGGCCGTGCGGCACTACCTGCACGAGGTTCATCTGCTGGGCATGGAGCTCTCCGTGTCCGAGCGGCTGGTGGGTTGCAGCCCCGCGCTGCGCGCCCTGGCCGATGCCTCGCCCGACCAGAGCGCGCACCGCCAGGACGAACCGTACCGGCGCGCGCTGGTCCACATCTACGCCCGCCTGGCCGCGACGCTGCGGGCCGACGCCGACGCCGAGGCACCACACATGGCCCTCGCGCCACGCCCCCTCTACGCCAGCGCGGACGAGCTGCTGGCCGACCTGCGCACCATTGACAACTCCCTGAACGAGCGCCATGGGGGGCCGCTGGCGCAAACGCGCTTGCGCCCACTGATCCGCGCGGTCCAGGTCTTCGGTCTGCACCTCGCCACCCTGGACTTGCGGCAAAGCTCGGACAAGCACGAGGAAGTCATCACCGAACTGCTGCGCGTGGCGCGCATCGAGCCCCACTACGCCGCGCTGACCGAGGGCGCCAAGCGCAGCCTGCTGCTGCGGCTGTTGAATGAGGCTCGGCCGCTGCGCGTGGTCGGGGCGCGCTACAGCGACTGGACCCAGAGCGAACTGGCCGTCTTCGAAACGGCGCGTGCCCTGCGCGAGCGCTACGGCCAGGAAGCCATCCGGCACTACATCATCAGCCACACCGAGACCGTGAGCGACCTGCTCGAGGTGCTGCTGCTGCAGAAAGAAGTGGGCCTGCTGCAAGGCACGCAAAGCGGCACCCTCGACGACGTGCACTGCGTGGCCGGGCTCATCACGGTGCCGCTGTTCGAGACCATCGAGGACCTGCGCAACGCCGCGCCCATCATGCGCGACTACTACGCCCTGCCCGGCATCACCGCCCTGGTCGAACGCGGCGGCGAGCAGGACATCATGCTGGGCTACTCCGACAGCAATAAGGACGGCGGCATCTTCACCAGCAACTGGGAGCTGTACCGCGCCGAGACCGAGCTGGCCGCTCTATTCGATGGTCTTCCCCATGTAAAGATGCGCCTCTTCCATGGCCGCGGCGGCACCGTGGGACGCGGCGGCGGGCCGAGCTACCAGGCCATCCTGGCCCAACCCCCCGGCACGGTGCGCGGCCAGATCCGCCTGACCGAGCAAGGCGAAGTCATCGCCTCCAAGTACGCCAACCCCTTCATCGGCCGGCGCAACCTCGAAACCCTGGTCGCGGCCACTCTGGAAGCCACGTTGCTGCAACCCACCGAGGCCGCCGCGCCCGCCTGGCTGCGGGCGGCGGAGGAGCTCTCGCACGCCAGCATGGCGGCCTACCGCAAGCTGGTCTACGAAACACCGGGCTTCGCCGACTACTTCTTCAGCGCCACGCCCATCCGAGAGATTGCTGAGCTCAACATCGGCTCGCGCCCAACCTCGCGCAAGGCCACGCAGAAGATCGAAGACCTGCGCGCCATTCCCTGGGGCTTCAGCTGGGGCCAGAGCCGCATCAACCTGCCGGGCTGGTACGGCTTCGGCTTGGCCGTGAGCAGCTTCCTTGACGCCGAAGGCAGCAGCGCGCGCAAGACCCGCCTGGCCCTGCTGCGCAAGATGGCGCGCGAATGGCCCTTTCTGCGGACCCTGCTTTCCAACATGGACATGGCCCTGGCCAAGAGCGACCTGGCCCTGGGCTCACGCTACGCCGGGCTGGTCGACGCGCCGCTGCGCCGCAAGATCTACGCGCAAATCGAAGCCGAATGGCTGCGCACGACCGAGGCCCTCAGCCTGCTGACCGGCGACAAGGAGCGTCTGGCCGGCAACCCCGCGCTGCAACGCTCCATCCAGCACCGCCTGCCCTACATCGACCCGCTGCACCACCTGCAGGTCGAGCTGATGCGGCGACACCGCGCGGGCAAAGCCGACGACCCCCACACCCTAGACCGCCTGCGGCGCGGCATTCATATCTCGATCAACGGGATCGCGGCGGGTTTGCGCAACACGGGCTGAAACAGCACGAATTCAGGCGCCCGCGCTGGCGTCTCACTCATCCGCATCACGTCCGTTCGAAGAGGACGCACTTCGAGACGCAAAGCGCCACATCAGCGCTTGTGGGCAGAGGTAGGCGAGCACCGCGGCGGCAACGAACAGCACCAGCACGTCGCCATAGAGGTGATGGACATGTCGCGACTCCGACAACGATTGCGCCGCCATGACGCCACCGTGCACGATGCTCGACCAGATGGCGAATGAGATCAGGCTCAGGTGATCTTTCGGACTGCGTGCCGCGATGATCAGGAAAATCCCCAAGGTGGCGTAAAGCGCCATGATCATCACCAAATACTCCGACTGTCCGCTGTGCCAGACCCAGCCGGAAGGCCAGATCACCGTCAAGGGATAGAAGCCAAAAATGGCAAAGGCGCCGATGGCCCGCAGTGCGAATGCAAGGACTTTGAGACGGTCAGCTTCGGTCATGGGGATGCTCCTGACTCGGATGTGAGACGGCAAGGGTTTTTGTCACTGCGCGGATGAACTCCGCCTTGGCCTGGGTGTACGCCTCCCGGTCTCTCGGATGCTTTCCGGCGCAGTCGGCCTTCCACTCGGCGTAACGGGCCGCGAGCGCGGGTTGGGCACGCAGCGCGTCCCGAAAGCGCAGCCACTCACGCCAGACCGGTCCATCGTGGACCGCCACATGGAGATGGTGCGTGCGGCGCCCGTCCGCCCAACGCATCAGCCATTTGCGGTCGCTCAGCGTTGCGTTGTACTCGGCCGAGGTGGTGTACCCCACGGCGCACAGCGGGGCGATGACAGACTCCGCCACCGCCATGGAAGTCACGCTAGCCAGGATGTCGATGATGGGCTTGGCCGCCAGGCCCGGCACCGCGGTGCTGCCAACGTGCTGCACGTCAATGAACACGCCGGGCAGCACCGAGAGCAGGCGCAGCCGCTCGGCGGCATAGGCTTGGGGCCATGCGGGATCGTGGGGAAACAGCCGCACTTCCTCGTGGATGGCCGCTCGCAGTGATTGCTGCTCGTTCATGAGTCACTCATTATTCCCACTGATTAACAGCTGAATTCATTTTAGGCAACGGACACTCACGCCCCAGTACCTGGGGCCAGAATTCAATGCGTGCCGCCGGACGGGTCGCTGCACCGACGCTCTTCCTGGGCCTTCATCTTCTTTTGCTTCTCAACCCCTCTGGACACAAGGAAGAAGACAACGGAAGCCGCCGCCATCACCAAGCCGCCCAAAAGTAAATGGAAGGAGTGAAGAACAGCCGCCCCCACAAGAAAGAGGGCAGACGGCAAAACAAAAAATGCAATGAACAGAACCACGAACATGAAAACACCCCACGCTTGAAGTCGGCGAACAACTTCCATCATGCCAAAGGCACTGAGCACCGCCACCTAAAATCCCCGCACCATGCCCAAAGCGCCCCCGAGTCCGCCGCACCAGCCCCTGGCCGAACGCCTGCGCCCGCACACCCTGGGCGAGGTGATCGGCCAGCAGCACCTGCTGGGCGAGGGCATGCCACTGCGCATCGCTTTCGAATCAGGTCAGCCGCACAGCTGCATCCTCTGGGGACCGCCGGGCACGGGAAAGACAACCATTGCTCGGCTGATGGCCAACGCCTTCGGCGCGCAGTTCATCAGCATCAGCGCGGTGCTCGGCGGGGTGAAGGACATCCGCGAGGCGGTGGACCTGGCCGAAGCCGCGCGCGATGGCCTGCAACAGCAGCGCACCATCGTCTTCGTCGACGAAGTGCACCGCTTCAACAAAAGCCAGCAGGACGCCTTCTTGCCGCACGTGGAAAGCGGGCTGTTCACCTTCATCGGGGCAACGACAGAAAATCCCTCCTTCGAAGTCAACTCCGCCCTGCTGTCGCGCGCGGCCGTCTACGTGCTGCAGGCGCTGACCGAGGACGATTTGAAGCACATCGTGGGACGCGCACGAGGCATTGACGCCGTGCCCCCCCTGGAGGACGCGGCGCTGGAACGCCTGATCGCTTACGCCGATGGCGACGCGCGCCGCCTGTTGAACACGCTCGAAACCCTGAACGTCGCGGCCCGGCAGCAGAAACAGGAGCAGATCACCGATGGCTGGCTGCTCAAGGTGCTGGGCGAGCGCATGCGTCGCTACGACAAGGGCGGCGAGCAGTTCTACGACACCATCAGCGCCCTGCACAAAAGCGTGCGCGGCAGCGATCCGGACGCCGCGCTCTACTGGTTCGTGCGCATGCTGGATGGCGGTGCAGACCCTCGCTACATGGCCCGGCGCTTCGTGCGCATGGCGGCGGAGGACATTGGCCTGGCGGACCCACGCGCCCTGCGGCTGGCGCTGGACGCGGCGGAAGTCTATGAACGCCTGGGATCGCCCGAAGGTGAACTGGCCCTGGCCGAAGCGGTGATCTACCTCGCCATGGCACCCAAGAGCAACGCGGTCTACAAGGCCTACAACGCCGCGCGTGCCTTCATCAAGAAGGACGGCACCCGGCCCGTGCCCATGCATCTGCGCAATGCGCCTACGAAACTCATGAAGGAACTGGACTACGGCAAGGGTTATCGCTATGCCCACGACGAGGAAGAGGCCTTCGCCGCCGGAGAACAGTATTTGCCTGACGGCATGGCGCAGCCGGGTTTCTATCAGCCAGTGGAGCGCGGTTTGGAGATTAAAATCGCGGAAAAGCTGCGCCAGTTACGCGCGCTGAACGAGCAGAGCGCTCAGCGCCGCTGACGGCCACCCCGGGTGTCCGCCAAGGCGCGCGAGCACTCTTCATTCCCCCCGCCGCCACAAGTGGCATAAAGCTTGCAACCACCTTGGCGCAAAACCCCGAGGCCTGCTTTTCTATGGACATTTTCTTTCAACAGATCATCAACGGACTGGTGCTGGGCAGCATGTATGCCCTCGTCGCCCTGGGTTACACCATGGTGTACGGCATCATCGGCCTCATCAACTTCGCCCACGGCGAAGTGCTGATGGTGGGCGCTCTCGTGAGCTGGACGGTCATCGGCTTCATCCAGCCCCTGCTACCACCTTGGCTGGTGCTGCTGGTGGCACTGGTCGTCGCCTGCCTGGTCGCCGCAGCCCTCAACTACACCATCGAGCGCGTGGCCTACCGGCCGCTGCGCAACAGCCCGCGCCTCGCGCCACTGATCACCGCCATCGGCATGTCCATCTTGCTGCAGACGCTGGCCATGATCATCTGGAAGCCGAACTACAAGTCCTACCCCACCCTGCTACCGAGCGAGCCGATTTCACTGGGCGGCGCAAGCATCACCCCCACCCAGATCATGATCCTCGTCGTCACGGCCTTGACGCTGGCGGGCTTGATGTGGCTGGTGCACGGCACCAAGCTGGGCCGGGCGATGCGCGCCACGGCGGAAAACCAGCGCGTGGCCGCGCTCATGGGCGTGAAACCCAATAACGTGATTTCCGCCACCTTCGTGATCGGCGCCATGCTCGCGGCGCTGGCCGGCGTGATGTGGGCCAGCAACTACGGCACCGTGCAGCACGCCATGGGGTTCATCCCCGGTATCAAGGCCTTCACGGCTGCGGTGCTTGGCGGCATTGGCAACCTGGCGGGCGCCGTCGTCGGCGGCATCCTGCTGGGGCTGATCGAATCCATCGGCGCGGGTTACATCGGTGATCTCACGGGGGGCGTGCTGGGCAGCCACTACGTGGACATCTTCGCCTTCGCCGTGCTCATCGTCGTGCTCACGCTGCGTCCCTCCGGCCTGCTGGGTGAACGCATCGCGGACCGTGCCTGAGGCCATGCCTGCTGCTTGATCAAAGAAACGTTGCTATGAATTTCTCCCAAATGACTACCCGGCAGCGCCTCCTCGGCATCCTGCTGGCGGCCGTGGGCCTGCTGGTGCTGCCCATCCTGTTGCAAGGCTTCGGCAGCGCGTGGGTGCGCATCGCCGACATGGCCCTGCTGTTCGTGCTGCTGGCCCTGGGCCTGAACATCGTGGTTGGCTACGCCGGCCTGCTGGACCTGGGTTTCGTCGCCTTCTTCGCGGTCGGCGCCTACATGTTCGGCCTATTGGCCTCGCCGCACCTGTCCGACAGCTTCCCCGCATTCGCGGCCATGTTCCCCAACGGCGTGCACATGCCGCTGTGGGTGGCCATCCCACTGGGAGCGGCGATCGCAGGCATCTTCGGCATCCTGCTGGGCGCGCCCACCTTGAAGCTGCGCGGCGACTACCTCGCCATCGTGACGCTGGGTTTCGGCGAAATCATCCGGGTGTTCATGAACAACCTGGACCATCCCTACAACATCACCAACGGCCCCAAGGGCATCAGCCAGATCGACCCGATCCACTTCTTCGGCTTCAGCCTGGGACAGCGCTGGGATTTCTTCGGCTACACCGTGACGCCCGTCGTCATGTACTACTACCTGTTCCTCGCGCTGGTGCTGGTGAGCGTCGTCATCTGCCACCGCCTGGAACTGTCGCGCATCGGCCGCGCCTGGATGGCTATCCGCGAGGATGAAACCGCCGCCAAGGCCATGGGCATCAACACCCGCAACATGAAGCTGCTGGCTTTCGCCATGGGCGCCACCTTCGGGGGTGTCTCCGGCGCCATGTTCGCGGCCTTCCAGGGCTTCATCTCGCCCGAATCGTTCAGCCTGATGGAGTCGATCATGATCGTCGCCATGGTGGTGCTGGGCGGCATCGGCCACCTCCCCGGCGTGGTGCTGGGCGCGGTGCTGCTGGCCTCCCTGCCCGAGATGCTGCGCTACGTCGCCGGACCGCTGCAGGCGATCACGGATGGCCGCCTGGATTCGTCCATCCTGCGCCAGCTGCTGATCGCCCTGGCCATGATCATCATCATGCTGTTGCGCCCGCGTGGCCTGTGGCCCTCACCGGAACACGGCAAATCCCGCAAGACAGCGGAAGGCAAGAACAAGGCATCGGCCCAGGGGAGCGCAGCATGAGCCAGAACAAGGAAACCCTGCTGTACGTCAATGGCGTGTCCAAGCGTTTCGGCGGCCTGCAAGCCCTGAACGACGTGAGCCTGATGATCGAGCGCGGCCAAGTCTACGGCCTGATCGGCCCTAACGGCGCAGGCAAGACGACCTTCTTCAACGTGATCACCGGCCTGTACACGCCCGACAGCGGCGAGTTCGTGCTGGGCGGCCAGTCGTACAAGCCCACGGCGGTGCACGAAGTCGCCAAGGCGGGCATCGCGCGCACCTTCCAGAACATCCGACTCTTCGCCGACATGACGGCGCTGGAGAACGTGATGGTCGGTCGCCACATCCGCTCGCGTTCGGGTCTGCTGGGCGCCATCCTGCGTTCCAAGAGCTTCAAGCAGGAAGAAGCCGCCATCGCCAAACGCGCGCAGGAACTGCTGGACTACGTTGGCATCGGCCAGTTCGCCGACTACAAGGCCCGCACGCTCTCCTACGGTGACCAGCGCCGCCTGGAAATCGCCCGCGCCCTGGCCACGGAGCCCAAGCTGCTGGCCCTGGACGAACCCGCCGCAGGCATGAACGCCACCGAGAAGGTGGAACTGCGCACCCTGATTGAGCGCATCAGCAAGGACGGCGTCACCGTGTTGCTGATCGAACACGACGTGAAGCTCGTCATGGGTCTGTGCGACCGCGTGACCGTGCTCGACTACGGCCGCCGCATCGCCGAAGGCACGCCCGCCGAAGTGCAGAGGAACGAAAAAGTGATCGAGGCCTATCTGGGCCACGGCGGCGCCAAGACGGCCGCCGAAGCCACCGCCGCATAAACATCATGAGCGACAAGAAACAAAACGAAGTACTGCTGCAAGTCAGCGGCCTGACCGTGGCTTACGGCGGCATCCAGGCCGTCAAGGGCGTGGATTTCGAGGTGCGGCGCGGCGAACTGGTCAGCCTGATTGGTTCCAACGGCGCGGGCAAGACCAGCACCATGAAGGCCATCACCGGCGGCCTGCCCTGCGGCGGCACCATCAGCTACATGGGCAAGAGCATCCGCGGCCAGGGCCCCTGGGATCTGGTGCGCCAGGGCCTGGCCATGGTGCCGGAAGGTCGGGGCATCTTCACGCGCATGACCATCGCCGAGAACCTGCTGATGGGCGCCTATGTGCACGACGACAAGGACCGCATCGGCGCTGATCTGGAGCGCATGTACGCCCTGTTCCCGCGCCTGAAGGAACGCCATCAGCAGCTCGCCGGCACCCTCTCCGGCGGCGAACAGCAGATGCTGGCCATGGGTCGCGCGCTGATGAGCCGCCCGCAGGTACTGCTGCTGGACGAGCCCTCCATGGGCCTGTCGCCCATCATGGTGGACAAGATCTTCGAGGTGGTGAACGAGGTGTCCAGCCAGGGCGTCACGGTGCTGCTGGTTGAACAGAACGCCAGCCGTGCCCTGTCCATCGCAGACCGTGGCTATGTCATGGAAAGCGGCTTGATCAGCCTGTCCGGCCCCGCCGACCAACTGCTGCACGACCCTGCGGTGCGCGCGGCTTATTTGGGCGAAGGTTGAACGCGGGCTCTCGCGCGAGCGTGTCGGGCCTGCTGCCCGACACGCTGCATCAAAACTTCTTTACGCTACCTTGCGCGGCACCGCAGCGCATTCCCCCACGATCGCCCCCAGCCGCCGCAGCGCCGCTTGGATAGGCTCGGTGATCGGCCAGCCGCAGTTGATGCGCAGGTAGTGGTCAAAGCGCGAGGAGTTTGAGAACAAGGTCCCCGGCGCGACGAAGATCCTCTCACGCAGCGCCCGGTCGAACACCGTCATCGACGAAAGACGCTCAGGCAGCTCCACCCACAGTTGCAAGCCCCCCGGCGGATAGTTCAAGCGCGTGCCCGACGGAAAATGCGCCGCGATCGCGTCGGCGGTCTGTTCGCGCTGCTGCCGAAGGCGCTCACGCAAGCGACGCAGATGCCGGTCGTAATCACCGGTGTTCATGTAGTCGCCCACGGCCCCTTGCGACAGTTCTTCGTTGCTGCGGGACTGGGTGAACTTGAGCATCTCCACCCGGCTCTGCCAGCGCCCGGCCGAGATCCAGCCCAGCCGCATGCCCGGCGCGAGGATTTTGTGCAGCGAGGCGCAATGGATGACATTACCCGTGCGGTCCCAGGACTTGATCGCGCGTGGCGGGGTGTCCGTGTCCAGCAATTCGCTGTAGGTGTCGTCCTCGATGAGCGCGATGCCATGGCGTTCGCACAGCGCCACCAGCCGCTCCTTGTGCGCGTCAGGCATCACGCTGCCCAGCGGGTTCTGCAGGTGCGGCACGGTGACGACGGCCTTGATGTTGTCGTAGGCGCCCAGCGCCATCTCCAGCGCTTCGATGGAAAGCCCTGTCTGCGGGCTGGTGGGGATTTCGAGCGCGCGCATGCCCAGGCTTTCCAGCACTTGCAGCAGGCCATAGAAGGTCGGCGACTCAACCGCGACGGTGTCGCCCGGCTGCGCCACCGCACGCAGGGCGAGGTTGAGCGCCTCGATGCAGCCGTTGGTGGTCAGCACCTCCTGGGGCGAGAGCGTCATGCCCACGCGCAGGCCACGCCGCGCGGCGGCTTCCCGCAACGGGTTGAGGCTGCGCGAAGGGGTAGCGGTGGTCAGCAGCGCGGGCTTCTGGCGCAGCAGCCGCATCATGGCCGCGCGCAAGGCCTCGCCGGGGTAGAGCTCGGGCGCGCCACGCGCGCTGGAGAAATCGATGCGCACTTCGCCCTGGCGGCGGCGCGCGACGAAGTCCGAGACTTTCGAGTGGATGCCGACGTACTGGGCCGGGTCGGGCGCGACGTCGGTGGCGGGCTCGTCCATCGCGGCGATGGCCAGGCGGCGCGGGCGCTTCACGAAGTAACCCGAGCGGTCGCGCGCCTCAACCCAGCCTTCGCTTTCCATGTTCCGGCAGAGCTGCAGCGCGGTGGACAGGCTGATGTCGTGCTGGCGCATCAGGCTGCGCAGCGAGGGCAGCTTGTCGCCCGGCTGGAGCGCCCCGGCACGGATCGCGTCGAGGTAATGCGCGGCGAGTTGGCGGTAGAGCGGCGGGGTGTCCATGGGGCGTTTCGGCGGTTCAAGTCGCATCTTCTCTTTCTCGGCACGGCAAAAACAGATGCAGATTGCGGACGGGGACACCATAACAGATGGTCGGCGGTACGTCTGTTGTGCCTTGCATGCCGCGGCGCTGTGCCTGTTTTTTGCGCGCTTGGATTTCTACGATGAAGCCCTCACCCACTCACTCCACGAGGTGCTTTCATGACCGCTGCGCTTGCCGAATTCATCGAACTAGAACCGGGCCAGACCTTGCGCATACCCGTCAGCCCGGGATTCGCCTTGCGCGTCGTGGAAGGCAGCGTCCGGGTGATGTCGCCGCCCTCATGGCTGGGCGGCATGGTGTTCAACGTAGAGGCCACGGTGCACACGGAGGACGTGCACGTGGTGGAGCGCGGTGGCTGGATCGAGATCGTGGCGCTCTCCCCTGCGCAGGTGCAGGGCTTGCTGCAGTCGCAGCCGATGATCTACCTGAACCCTATGTTCCCGGGGCGGTGGGTCCAGTCCCTGACTGGCGTGCTGGCGGCGCTGCACATCAGGTGATTGCAATACCGCCCGTCATCTGCACTCTGCACTGCCAGTATTTAGATTGCGCTCAATCACGCGACCATAGTCTTTCCAGATGCCAATATTGACTGAATAGACAATGACTTGCGATTTTGCATTGACCCCATTGATTTCTACTTGCAGGAGAGTAGATCTGTCACCCATATTGTTATTGCGTACCGTAATCTCTCCAGAACTTATGTCGGTATATAGATTGCCTTGAACATTGTTTGTCGACATAAGAAAACCACCATTGACGCATTTATCGAGGAACTGAAATACCTGACGATAGGTCGCCTGATAACCCGCTGCTGACGAGAATTCGTAGCGCGGCGCCGAGGCCTTGAGCTCAGCAACAGTGGTCGGGAAGCAGGAAGCCAAGAGGGTGCAGAGAGCAACAAGAAAAATGCGAGCGGCTATTCTCAAGATCCCACGCGATATAGAAGGAGCAGGCAAAAATGCGGAATAAGTTGACTGACAACGCATTACGTCTATCCTCAAACTAGCTAGTAGTACCTTGATTTATACCTTAAAGCATCGCGCAGACCAGCATTCTCGGCCTAGAACAGATGCCGTGCCTGGCCTTGCCGCCTGTGGACAGCAGGCACGATGCACTCTCTCAGCCCCAGCTTTCGCTTACTCAACTCTTACGAAAAACGAGCGAGCAGCCAGCGTTCCCTCAGTCCACCCTAGCCCCGGACGCCTTGACCATCGACTCGTACTTTGCCAACTCGGCTTTCATTAAGGCGCCGAAGGCCTCGGGCGTAGTGGGCACGGGTTCGGCCATCAACGAGGCGAACCGCTCATGTGTTTCCGGTGTGTTCAAGGCCGTGACAAAGGCCTTGTTCAGCCTCGCCACCACGTCCTTGGGCATGCCAGCAGGTGCCACCAGCCCCCACCAGGTGTCCACCGCGAAACCCTTGAGCGTTTCGGCCACGGCGGGCACATCCGGCAAGGCAGGACTGCGCTTGATCGAGGTCACCGCCAGCGCCTTGAGCTTGCCCGCGCGGATGTTGACCGCCGCGGTGGCCAGGTTGTCGAAGTTGAAATCCACCTGGCCGCTGAGCAGGGCCAGTTGCGCCGGATTGGCGCCATTGAAGGGCACATGCAGGGCATTGATGCCTGCCCGCGACTTGAACAACTCACCCGCCAGATGCCCGGCGCTGCCGTTGCCGCCGCTACCGTAGTTGAGCTTGCCGGGGTTGGCCTCGGCGTAGGCAATCAGATCCTGCAGGCTGTTGATGTTCAACTTCTGCGCAGTGTTGGCATTCATCACCAGCACATTCGGCACGCGCACCATCTGCGTGATGGGCGAGAAATCCGTCGCGGCGTTATACGGCATCTTGCTGAACAGCCAAGGGTTGACGGCGTGCGTGGCCGTCGCCGCCAGTCCGATGGTCAGGCCATCCGGAGCCGCCTTGGCGACGGCATCCGTGCCGATGTTGCCCCCCGCGCCAGGCTTGTTGTCGATGATGACCGTGCCCAGCGTGTCCTTCACGCGCTCCGCCAGAAAGCGCGCCGTGATGTCCAGCGGGCCGCCGGGTGCGTAAGGAACGACGAGGCGGATGGGCTTGTCCTGTGCGCTGGCGGGAAGCTGGGCCAGGCCGAGGACGACCAGGGCCAGCATGGGCAGAATGCGGCGTTTCATGTGTGTCTCCTTGTTGGTATTGCTACAAGCATTTGTGGTTCCGGCCAGCACGGCGCTACGCGCCATGCTTGTCTGCCTCGCTGGTGAAGGAATCGGCGAAGAATTCTTCCTCGGGGAGGCCGGCTTTCACGTAATCGCGCTGGGCCGACTCGACCACGATGGGCGCGCCGCAGGCGTAGACCTGGTGGCCCGACAGATTGGGGATGTCTTGCAGCACGGCGGCGTGGACGAAACCGCTCCGGCCGGTCCAGCCGTCTTCGGGCAAGGCATCAGAGGCCACGGGCACGTACTTCAGGTTAGGCATCTCCGCGACCTTCTGCACGACCCAGTCGTTCAGATAGAAATCCTGCGGGCGGCGGCCGCCCCAGTACAGGGTGGCGGGTCGTGTGATGCCTTTGTGCTGTATCTGCTCGATCAAAGCCTTGATGGGCGCGAAGCCCGTGCCCGAGGCCAGCAGCACCAGGGGCTTGTCGCTGTCCTCGCGCAGGGAGAAGCTGCCGAAGGGGCCTTCGGCGCGCAGGATTTCCTTTTCTTTCATCGCGCCAAACACGTGGTCGGTGAACTTACCGCCCGGCATGTGGCGGATGTGCAGTTCCATCATCGCGCCCACGGGCGGGGTGGCGTCCGGCTGGCCTGCGCGGGTGTGGGGCGCGGTGGCCATGGAGTAGCTGCGGCGCGAGCCGTCACGCAGCAGGAAGTCCACGTACTGGCCGGCGTGGTACTGGAAGCCGTCGTTGGCCGGCAGTTGCAGCACGATGCGCATCACGTCGGACGAGAGCCGTTCCAGCGTGCTCACACGCACCGGCAACTTCTTGATGGGGAAGGCGCCCGCCTCCACCACTTGGCGCGATTCGAGCACCACATCGCTGTGCGGCACGCCGCAGCAGGTCAGCACCAGGCCCGCGGCTTCTTCCTCGGGGCTCAGGGCCTTGGCTTGGTGGACACCATGCACCACCGTGCCGGAAAGCTTCTTGCTCTTGCAGGAACCGCAGGCGCCGTCGCGGCAGCCATAGGGCAGGCCGATGCCCGCCCGGATGCCAGCGGCCAGAATCGCCTCGCCCGGCTCCACGCCAAAACTGCGCCCGCTCGGCTGCACCGTGACTTGGTATGTCATGCTCTCTTTATCCTTGCTCGGTTCCAGAAGAAAACTGCGTTGAACCCATGATTTTGCCAGTCCCCCGGCGCCGCGCCGGACCACCCCTGCCCCGGTCCGGTCGCCCTGCCCTCCGCCCTGCCCTGCCCATGCGTTTCAGGCGCACCCGCCTGCTGATCGTGGGCTGTGGCGACGTGGGCCTGCGGGCCGCGGCCGCCCTGCCAGCCCGGGTGCGCGTGCTGGCCCTGAGCTCCAGCCCCGCGCGCTACCCGGAACTGCGCGCGCGCGGCATTGCCCCCCTGGCCGGCAACCTGGACCAGCCAACCAGCCTGCGCCGCCTCGCCAGCCTGGCGCCGCGCGTGCTGCACCTGGCCCCGCCGCCCGGCCAGGGCGAAGGCGATCCGCGCACCCGCGCCCTGCTACGGGCCTTGGCGCGCGGCAGCGCCCAAAGTCCTGGAGCAGGCTTCGGTTACGGCATCGCCCTGGTCTACGGTTCGACCAGCGGCGTGTACGGCGACTGCGCGGGCGCCTTGATCGACGAAACCCGCACGCCGCGCCCGTTGTCGGCGCGCGCGCGCCGGCGGGTGGCGGCGGAACGAATGCTGCGCGACTGGGGCCGCCACGGTGCACAGCGCCGGGTGAGCATCCTGCGCATCCCCGGCATCTACGCGCCAGACCGCCCCGGCGGCACCCCGCGTGAACGCCTGCTCGCCGGCACGCCCACGCTGCGCGCCGAGGACGACGTGTACACCAGCCACATCCATGCGGACGACCTGGCGCGCGCCTGCCTGGCCGCGCTCTGGCGTGGCCGCGCGCACCGCATCTACCACGCCAGCGACGACACGCGGCTGAAGCTGGGCGACTACCTCGACCTCGCGGCCGAGCGCTACGGCCTGCCGAGCGCCCCGCGCCTCACGCGCGCGCAGGCCGAGCAGGCGCTAACGCCGGAGCGCATGAGTTTTCTGCGTGAATCCCGCCAGTTGGACAACCGGCGCTTGAAACAGGAATTGCGCCTGCGCCTGCGCCACCCCACGGTGGTCCAGGGACTCTGATCCGCGGTCCGAGGCAGGAACAACGGCGGACGGTGTATGGCCGCCGCTCAGCCCAGCCCTACAGAGGCTGGGCTGGGCGTGACTCAGACCCGGTTCAGGTCCAGATCGCGCGTCTCACGCGAGGCAGCGAGCGCGGCCAGGGTCAGCAGGCAGTTCGCGGCAAGGTACAGGCCCACCCCCGACAGGCCGTGGCTGGCATTGATCTGCAGGGCCACCAGGGTCGGCACCGAGGCCCCGACGATGGAGGCCAGGTTGTAGGCCAGCGAGGCGCCGGAGTAACGCACCTCGGTCGGGAACAGCTCGGGCAGCAGCGCCGCCATGGGGCCAAAGGTCGCGCCCATCAGCACGAAACCCACGCAGACGAAGGCCAGCAAAGACCCCGGCGTGGCGCCGGCCAACATATAAGGCATGGACAAGCCGAAAGCCGCAATGGCCAAGGTCACGAGAATCAACCATTTGCGACGCCCCATGCGGTCGGCCAGCACGCCGCCCAGGCTGGTGCAGAGACCGAACACCACCGCGCCGATCAACAGGATGCCGGTGAAGGTGTTGGCCGGAATGCCCAGGCCCAGCGCGTGCCCAGCCGCGGACACGGCCGCCGGGCTCTTGGAATACACCTGCACGAAGGCCGTCATCAAATAGAACAGCACATAGGTGGTGGTCATGATCAGGGTGCCCCGCAGCAGCGCCAGCCCGTGCTTGCTGAACACCACGCCCACCGGCGCATGCACTTTGCGGCCGGCTTCCTCGGCCTGGCGGAACACGCGGCTCTCATGCAGGTTCAGGCGCACGTACAGGCCCACGCCCACCAGCACGATGGACAGCAGGAAGGGGATGCGCCAGCCCCACTCGACCATGGCCTCCACGCCCAGCCAGGCGCTGACCAGGAAGAACACGCCATTGGCCGCGAACAGGCCGATGGGCGCACCCAGCTGCGGGAAGCTGCCGAACCAGCCGCGCTGGCCCTGGGGCGCGTTCTCGGTCGCGACCAGGGCCGCACCGCCCCATTCACCGCCCAGGCCGATGCCCTGGCCGATGCGGAAGATGCACAGCAGCACCGGCGCCCACAGGCCGATGCTGTCGTAGGTCGGCAGCAGGCCGATGGCCACCGTGGACAGACCCATGGTCAGCAGCGAAGCCACCAGGGTCTGCTTGCGGCCCAGCTTGTCGCCGAAGTGGCCGAACAGCGCCGAGCCGAAGGGCCGCGCCAGGAAAGCCAGCGCCAGCGTGGACAGCGAGGCCAGCATGGCGATCGAATCGTTGCCCTTGGGGAAGAACTGGGAGTTGAAGACCAGCACCGCGGCGGCGGCGTAGATGTAGTAATCGTAGAACTCGATGGCCGTGCCCACGAGCGAGGCAATGGCGACTTGGCGCGGCGTGTTGGCGGGTGCCGACGCAGCGGGAGAGGCAGAAGCAGACATGGGAGAAATGACGAAAGAAAGGGGCGAGAAAAACAAGGAGCAGCGGGAACCGGCCTCAGCCCGGGTAGGTGCGGTGTGCGGTCAAGAGGACCCGACATCGTGTGTCGGGCCGATGGACCGCAAAAACGACCAGTTCGACAAGCTGGAAAACACCTTGGCGGCCGTCGTGCACGGACGCCCTGCTTGAATCTTCAAGCATTTCGAGGTCGCGCCAGTGTAAACCCTAGGTCTCTTGCGTCTTGCTTGATTCTCCGCAATACTGAACAAAATGGTTCAGTATCAATCCAACCGCATCACCGCCTCGTTCGCCGCGCTCTCGGACGCCACCCGCCGGGGCGTCCTGGAGCAGCTCGGGCATTCGGACGCGTCCATCACGGACCTGGCCGACAAGTTCCACCTCACCCTCACGGGCATGAAGAAGCACGTGAACGTGCTGGAACAGGCGGGCTTTGTCATCACGGAAAAGGTCGGACGCGTGCGGACCTGCAAGCTCGGCCTGCGCCGGCTGGAAGAAGAAGCGGCCTGGATCGCGCGCTACCACCAACTCTGGGCCGCACGCTTTAACGCGCTGGACGACGTCATCGAGGAACTGAAACACCAGGAGCAATTCCATGAACGCAAGCAAAAAAAGTGAGACCACCCCCATGAAGAACCGCACCACGGTAGAACGGAAGTCCGAGCGCGAGGTCGTCGTCACGCGCACATTCAACGCCCCGGCGCGCCTCGTGTTCGAGGCCTGGACCCGGCCCGAGCTCTTCCAGCGTTGGTGGGTCCCGAAGTCCATGGGCATGACCTTGCTTTCCTGCGCCATGGATGTGCGCGTCGGCGGCCAGTACCGTCTTGAGTTCAGCTTCCAGGGCGCGCAGGCGGTGTTCTTCGGCACCTACCAGGAAGTGACACCCCCTTCGCGCCTGGTCTGGACCAACGAAGAAAGCGAAGACGGCGCCGTCACCACGGTGACCTTCGAGGAAAAGGATGGACAGACGCTGCTCGTCATGCACGAGCTCTATCCCTCGAAGGAAGCACTTGACGCAGCCGGTACGGGCGCGTCGGAAGCGCTGGTCGAGACCTTCGGCCAGCTGGACGAGTTGCTCCCAACCCTGGGCGCACGCGCGGTACGTTGACGCCATCGCCGATCTCGCGGTCGGCTTCGCTATCCGCGTCGTTGACCCCAGGCGCGGTCTCGGCCCTCAGGGCAGGACTTGCGCGGCCCGCTCTTGCCGCAACCGCGCCATGGCCCGCGCCCGCAACTGTTCATAGAGGCTGTTGCCGTGCGCGTCGATGGCCACGGTGGCGGGGCCGAGTTCCTGTACCTCCAACGTGAGCAGGCGGAACTGCGCAATCTCTTCGGGCCAGTGCACGGACACGACCCGTCGGATCGCCTGCGAGAGCAAGGCGCAGCCGCCGCCCAGGAAAGACAGGTAGGCGCAACCCTGACGCTGCAGGGCCTGCACGCTGGCCTCGTCCAGGCCGCCCTTGCCGCCCACCAGACGCAGGCCCGCGCCTTCCACCAGGCGCGGCATGTAGGCGTTGTAGCGGGTGCTGGTGGTCGGGTTGAGATAGAGCGCTTCCTGCCCGCCGTCCGGGCGCTCACGGTTGTAGCAGCTCAGGTGCATGAAAGCACCATCGCGCAGGTCCACGGGCAAAGGCTTACCTGCGTCCAGCAGCTCAACCATGCGCCGATGCGTGGGCAGGCCGATGCTCATGGTCACGCAACCGCTGAGCACGACCATTTCGCCCAGTTCCAGGCCTTCGACGTCGGCACGCGTCAGCGGCAGGGTCAGGTGTTTCATGTCGGGCCCCTCATTCGATGCGCTCCACCCGGCCGTCGTGGTGGATGCGCGCGCGCGTGCGGCGATTGATCCAGCAGTTCAGGCTCACGACCACCGGCACGAAGCCGTGCGAAGCCGCGTAGTCCACATGCACCGCCATCGCGGTGGTGTCGCCGCCCGTGCCCATGGGGCCGAAGCCCATCGTGTTGATGGCGCGCAGCAGGCGCTCCTCCATGTCCGCCAGCATCGGATCAGGGTTCACGCCGCCCTTTTCACCCACAGGACGCAGCACGGCGTCCTTGGCCAGACGCGCGGCGTAGTCCAGGGTGCCGCCGATGCCCACGCCGACGACGATGGGCGGGCAGGCCTGCGAACCGGCGTTCAGCACGGTGTCGAGCACGTAGGCCTCGATGTCCTGCGCCGTGGGGTAGACGAAATTGGTCGAAGCCTCCCAGCGGCCTGTGCCCATGGCCTTGGGCGCGCAGATGATGTCCACGTAGTCCGCGTCGTCGATCACGTCGAAGATGACGATGGGCATGTCCTTGCCCGCATGGCCGCGCACGTGCGTGAGCGGGTGTGTCACCATCTTGAGGAGGGGCGGGTCACTGCGCGCGACCATGCGCGCGAAACCGTCCACGATGGCCTGGCGCACCGGGCCTTCGAACTGCACGCGCGTGCCGATCTTCACGCTGTAGGTCGGAATGCCGACGTCGGAACACACCAGGCCACCCGTCTCGTGCGCCGCATCCGCGCTCTTGAGCATGATGGTCAGCGTCTTGCGGCCGGTGTCGTTCGTCTCGCGCGGCACGGCCGCGGCCAGCGCCGCGTGGGTGTCGTCCGGGATCTTCTTGAGCGACCACTCGTAAAGGTCGGCGGTGAGTTGGGTGATTTGCTCGGAGGTAATGGCCATGGTGTCGTAGTCCCGAGTGCCGATGCGCTCCGGCCGCTCCCGCCCCCGCGCTGAAAACTGCTTCAGGCCGCCGGCAGCGGGTAGTCCTGCTCGTTGGCCACCTTGCCCGGCTTGCTGGCGAAGTCCATCCTCGGCGGCGCGAAGATGTCCAGCAGCCAGGCACCGCCGTCGTTTAGGTTGCGGCTGGTGTGGACCACCTTGGGCGGAATCACCGTCAGCGAAGGGCTGCCCACCTCGATGTGCTCGTCCTCGCGCCAGGCGGTCATGTCAGGCACCCAGGGGTAGCGCATGTGGTGCATCCACTGGCCGCGCAGCGCGAGCGAACCCTGCTCGAAGTCGGCATGCGAATGCGGGCTGAGCTTGCGCACGTCGCGCGCCACCAAACGCGGCGTCATGATGTTGAGCATGAGGTTGGTGCAGCGGAAGATGCGCATATTGCTGTCGGCCTGCGTGTGCTGCGCCAGCGGGTAGCTGCGCAGCTTGAAGCCATCTGCGGGCGTGGGCCACGGCACCAGCAGTGCCACGTCGGGTGTGGCCTCGGCGTAGTCCGCCGCATTTCCGGCCAGGGCCATCAGGTCCTGCGCCCGATGCGAAAACAGGCGCACCACCTGCCCCGGGCCCTGCAGCACCAGCTCGCTGTCACCGGGCGGCACGATGGTCAGGGACTCGGGCCCGGCCTGCAGCGTCTGCCCGCCGGCGCGGAAGGTGGCGCCGCTTTCGGACAGGAAGACCATGTACTCATCAGGCTGGCCCTGGCGCGCCAGGCGTGCGCCGGCCTGAGCGTCGGTCACCGTGACGACGAAGTTGGCGCCGCGTGCCACCCAGGTGGGCGCGGTCGCGTGTGCGATCTGGGGCGCTTCGTCGTGCCAGCGCGCGACCGAGGCGGGGCGAAGGGGGGAAGCGGAAGCGGCGGGAGTGGGGATGCTCATGACGAAGTCTCCGGAGAACGGGCCCGGGCCGTCGCCTGCGCCGCCTGGCGCAACAACGATTGGTCCGAACCCTGGATGAACCAGCTCACGCCCAGAGCGCGGTATTTCTCGCGCTCGGCCGTGCTGCCGACGAACATGCCGGCGGTCTTGCCGGCGGCCAGGGCCGCGCGGATCACGCCTTGCGTGGCCTCGCTCACGCGCGGGTCCTGCGCGTTGTCCAGGCCCATGGACAGCGCCAGGTCGGCGCGACCGATGAAGAGCACGTCCACGCCCGGCACGGCGGCGATCTGCGCGGCCTGTTCCACGGCGGCCACGCTCTCGATCTGGCAGGCCACGATGCTGAGGTCGCCATGCGCGATGGCCTGCTTCATGCCCCGCGCGCCGTAACCGGCCGCGCGCGGTGAACTGGAATAACCCCGGTCGCCACCCACGTAGCGGCAGTGCGCCACCGCCTCACGCGCGTCTTGCGCGCTGTCCACGTGCGGCACCAGCACGCCGGCCGCGCCCAGGTCCAGCGCGGACAGCAGGCAGGCGGCCGTGTGTTCCGCCACGCGCACGAACAGCGGCAGTCCTGCGGCGCGGCCCGCGAGCAAGGAGAGGTCCAACGCGGCGCGGTCATACGGCGCGTGCTCGGCGTCGAGCACGGCGAAATCCAGACCGCTGTCGCCCAGGATCTCGATGACCTGGGGCGATGTCGTTTTGACGAAGGTGCCGACGTGGTGGTCCGCGCCGAGAGGAAGTGTGTAGCTCATGCCTGGCTCTGGCTGGTTGAAGACTCGGGTTCACCCGGCGGGCGCTGCAAGGCCGGGCGATGGAAGGTTTCGCCCAGGGCCGCGTACCAGGGGCCACCCAGGCGCGCGATGGGTCGCAGCTTCACGCTGTCCACATGGCGGCCGTCGTACACGGCGTCGGACAGATGGAAGGCCAGCACTTCGCCGATGTAGAGGGTGTTCAGGCCGCGGCCCAAGGCCACGGCTTGATCCAGCTTGCATTCCAGATGGATGGGCGAGGCGGCGATGCGCGGCACCGGCGTGGCAACACCCGGCAGCAAGGCGATGCCCAGGGCCTCGGGCTCGCTGACTTCGGGCGGGTAGTCCGCGCCACAGCGGTGCAGGGTCTCCATCGTGTCTTCGGTGGCCACGTTGACGCAGAACCAGCCGCTGTCGCGGATGTTGCGCGCGGTGTCCTTCAACTCCCCCAGCCGGGTGCCGATGTTGACCGCCACCATGGGCGGGCTGTGGGCCACGTAGTTGTAGGAACTGAAGGGCGCGGCGTTGACGCGCCCATCGCGGTCGATGGTCGTGATCCAGGCCACCGGGCGCGGCACCACCACGCCGCAGATCAGGCGGTAGGCCGTGGCCGTGTCCATGCCTTCGGCGGACACGGTGGTGTAGCGGTGTGGCGCCATCATGAACCGGCCTTGCTTCCCTTCCCACCCGCGTTCACGTGCCCGCCCTTGACGAACACGCGCCGGCCGGTGTCGTGCCAGACCGCGCGCTGCTCCGCCGGCGTCAGCAGGTCGGAGGCGTCGATCATGCGCTGCACCATGTCCTTGTAGGTGCCAGACGAGGTGCCGATGTCAGAACCCCACATCACATGGTCGGCACCGAACAGGTCCACCGCACGGCGCAGCACCTGCTTGGCCGGGTAGCCTTCCTCGCGGCAGTGGTCGAGGTTGATCGAGGTGAACTTGAAGAAGATGCGCTCGCGGCCGGCCAGGGTTTCCCAGCGTTCGTCCAAGCCGAAATGTTCACCATCGTGCAATTCCGGCTCCAGCAGGTGGTCCAGCACGATGCGCGCGTTCGGGTAACGCTCCGACAGTTCGATGATGGCCGGGATCGACGGCCCGCCCCCGCCCTGCGCCAGCACTTCCAGGTCCATCACCAGACCGGCCTCGTTGATGACCTCCCAGCTCTTGAGCGCCTGCGGCGAATTGAGCCAGGGCATGCTGCCGTCGGGCTTGCGCCCACCGAAGAGGCGCAGGCCGGCCAGGCCGTGGTCACGCACCCAGCGCCGCACCAGCTCGGGCGTACCCGGGTCCTCCGCGTCGAGAATCACCACCGCCGAAAAGATGTCCGGGTGAGCGTCAGAGGAGTCGAGGATGTAGCTGTTGTCGTAGCGGTAGACCATGCGCTTTTGCACGGCCACCGCGCCGTCGACGTTTTCCTCGCGCATCCAGCGCAGCATGGGTTCAGCGTCGGGCACCTCGTTGATCGGGTTCGGGCCGTGGTGGCCACCGGGCCGACCGATCACGCCCGGCGGGCGGTAGGGCGCATCCGCGGCGCGCTGCATGGGATTGCGCGGGTAACGGGTCTGGTCGTGCGCGACCAGGTGGGCGTGGGAGTCGAACAGCAGGGGGCGTTGGGAAGCACTCATCTCGTCGTCTTTTCTCATTCCAGGGTGATGCGCGCGTCCGTGATGACTTTCTGCCACTTGGCGCTGTCAGAAACCATCCGGCCGTTCAGTTGCTGCGGTGTACCGCCCAGGGCGGAGGCGCCGTACTGCGCCAGCTTCGCGCGCGCCTCGGGCGTGGCGAGGATGGCGTTGATGTCCTTGTTCAGCCGGCTCACGATGGGCGCGGGCAGGTTACGCGGACCGACGACGGCCAGCCAGACGGTGGACTCGGCTTGCAGCCCCTGCTCCGCGGTCGTGGGCACGTTGGGCAGACCGGCAAAGCGCTGCCGCGAAGTGACCGCCAGGCCCCGGAGCTTGCCGGACTGCAGCTGCGGCAGCAGCGCCGTGATCGGCATGACCACCGCGTCAATGGTGCCTGCCATGACGTCGACGATGAGCGGTGCATCGCCTTTGTAAGGCACGTTCATGGCCCGGACCTGGGCCTGCGACTCGACCAACTCCGTCGTGAGATGGCCGATGGTGCCGTTGCCTGGATTGCCGATGGAAACCTGCTCCGGCCGCGCGCGCATCTCTTTCAGCAGGTCCTGCAACGTGGCTGCTTTCAACGCCGGATTGACGGCGATGCCCATGGGAATCTCGCCGACCGCGATGACGGGAGTCAGGTCCCGCAACGGGTCAAAGGACATCTTCGGATAGAGGAACTTGTTGTTCGCAAGCGGTCCCGAAGTGGACAGCGCCAGCGTGTAGCCATCGGCCGCAGCCCGGCTGACCGCGTCGGTACCCAGGTTGCCGCCGGCGCCAGCGCGGTTGTCCACCACCACCTGCTGGCCCAGCGTCTCGCCCAGGCGCTGCGCGACCAGGCGCGCCACGGCGTCGGTGCTGCCGCCGGCCGGAAAGGGCACGATCAGGGTGATGGGTTTGACGGGCCAGTCGGCCGCGAAAGCGGCGGGCATTGTTGCGGCCAGCGCCAGTGCTGCCAGCGCGATGCGTCTTTTCATGCGTGAGGTCTCCATGTCAGCTTGCACAAGGTCGCCATCATGGGCGCGGGGGCCGCGTGCGCCAAGTCAAGATTCGGGATATTCCGCCGCGCGGAATACAGGGCACGCGACACGCCACGATGCACCACGGCATGCCATGCCGCAGCCCAACCGTGACCGGACAAAAAAACGGGGACGAAAGTGACGCCGGGAAGTTTCAGCCCGCCGTGGCGGCGAGCTGGCGCGAGATCTCGGCCGAAGCCTGTTGCAGCGAGGGCAGGAAGCGCGTGACGGCCTGCTCCGCGTCCAGCGCGGAGCTGAACCAGGTGAGGCCAATGGAGGCAACCACGCGCGTGTCCTCGACGATGGGCACGGCGATGGTGGAGGACTCGGGCCGCACGCGCGGGTCGCGCAGGGCGTAGCCGCGCTCGCGCACCTGGGCCAGCATGTGGCGGATGGACGCCTCCTGACCCGCGATGGGCTCGCCGCTGCTGCGCACCAGCAGGTCGATCAGCGCGTCCTGCTCGGTCGGCCCGCAGAACGCGAGGAAGGCTCGGCCCAGGGCCTGGGTGACCAGGCTCAGGCGCATATTGATGGTGGAGTGGAAGAAGGACAACGGCGAATGCGGGATGGTGCTGTAGCGCACGACCATCGCGTCGCCGTCGTGCACCGCCACCGCCACCGGCCACTTCAGTTCCTGCGTCAGCGCCTCGGCAGCCGCCGCCGCCGCTTCCACGATGCGCGGCTCACTGTGGTAGCCGCTGGTCAGGGCCGTGACCTCGGAGGTCAGGTAATAGGCGCCGTACTGCGGCGCGCGGCGCACCAGGCCATCGGCCTCCAGCGTCTGTAGCAGGCGCACGATGGTGGACTTGGGGATGGCCGTGTGCTTGTAAATGGCATCGACGGAAGACACCGGCTGCCGGTTGAGCGCACGCAGGATCTGCAGCGCCCGCAGCACGACATTGACCGGACGGGGCGTGGGCATGGTGGCGGGCAGTGTAGCGTGGCCCTGGCGCGCCACCGGCGCCGCGTCCCGCACCACCTCCGGCCCGCCCTCTTCCACCAGCGCGCCCACCGGTTCCACGTCCAATTCCGGCACCATCGACGGTTCGCGCGCCTGCTCGTCCCTCACGGCGCGGCCCGCAGGGTCTGGTCGCCCGCCGCCTCCCGCAACAGGGGCTCGCCCCGCGTCCAGCGGGCGAGGTTGTCCAGGAAGAGGTGCACGCAACGCTCGCCGTAGCGCTGCGAGGAGCCTGCGTTGTGCGGCGAGACCAGCACATTGGGCAAGTCCCAGAACGGTGAATCCGGTGGCAGGGGCTCCTGCTCGAACACGTCCAGGTGCGCGCCCGCGATCTGCCCATCGGCCAGGGCGGCCAACAAGGCCTGCTCGTCCAGCACGCCGCCTCGGCCCACGTTGACCACGCAGGCGCCACGCGGCAGCGCGCGCAGCACGGCCGCGTCCACCAGGTGGCGCGTGGCCTCTGTCAGCGGACAGGCGATCACCAGCCAGTGCGCCTCGCGGGCCAAGTCAGGCAGCGCGGCGTAGCTGCGGATACCACGCTCGGCATCACCGGCCTGGGGCGCGTGGCGCAGCTTGTGCACACGCAGGCCCAGGGCCTCCAGCAGGCGCGCAATGTCGCGGCCGATGGGCCCGTGGCCGATGACGATGGCGGTCTGCCCCGCGAGGTCGGCCTGCGCCTCGGCACCGCGCAAGGGTGCCCAGCGGTGCGCACGCTGTGCCTGCACCCAATGCAGCCCGCCGCGCGCCAGCAGCATCACGCCCATCAGGGCGCTGTGGGCCACGGCCTCGGCGTTGGCGCCGGACGAGTTGGTCACCCGCACGCCCCGGCGCAGCATCTCCTGGAAGATGGGCCGGTCCACGCCAGCCGTGGGCACATGCAGCCAGCGCAGCCCGGGCGCGGCGCGCAGTTGCTCGGAATACAACTGCATCAAAGGCGACAGCACCGTCCGGCTGGACGGGCCGATCACGTCCAGGGACATCAGCGCGATGTCCACCTCGGCCAGTTCCCGCGCGGACAAGGGGCGTTCGGTGTCGGCGAAGACGAAACGCAGCTTGGCGCCCCCGGCGGCGCGCAATTCAGCGGCAAAGGCGTGGTGGACTTCGGGGGTGATCAGCAAGGTGGGCATCGTGGTCGCAGGGGCGTGGCGGAGCGTGGATGGGGCGCGATGCTAGCCCCGAGCGCTGTCCCGTGCCAGCGATGTGCGCCCGCTTTCCGCGCGGCGGAATCCCGGCAAGCCCGAATGGCGGGCCACACAGCCGCCCGGGGAGAATGGCGCCATGTCCTCCACACCAAACTCCAGCCCTGCCCTCCCTGTCCCCATGGCCCTCGGCGACGCCGACGAAGCCATCGTCCAGACCCTGCGGCACGCCCACCGGGGCGGCCCCGCCGTAGACGAACAGGCCGCCCAGGCCCGCATCACCAGCCTGGAACAGGCCTACGCCCTGCAGGAACGGCTGTACGCCGCACTCGGCCATGCGCCGGGCGTGCCGCCTTACTGGAAATCCGGCGGCCCCTCCCGCTCCGAGCCCATGCGGCACGCGCCCCTGCCCATGGCCGGCGTGCGGCCCACGGGCAGCGCGCTAGGCACGCTGCCCCTGCGCCACCGTTGGGTCGAGGCCGAGATCGCACTGCGGCTGGGCCAGGCCGTGACGCCGGACCAGGCTTGGCGCCTCACCCCTGAAGACGCCCCTGCCCTGGTGGATGCCCTGTGCGTGAGCATCGAAGCCGTGGACAGCCGCTGGGCCGCTGGCCGCGCAGTGTCGCCCCTGCTCAAACTGGCCGACCTGCAGGTGCACGGCGCGCTGGTGCTGGGCGAGTTCCGCCCCTTCGCGCCCTTCCAGTCGCACGACTGGGCCGGGCAAGAATGCCAGGTACGCATTGGGAACGTGGTACGCAATTTCCGCGGCAGCCTGGGCGTGGGTGACCCGAGCTGGGTGCTGCCCGACTGGCTGCGCCACCTGAGCCGCCACGGCGCCGCCGTGCCTGCGGGCACGGTGGTCAGCACCGGGACTTGGTGCGGGCTGCTGGACGCGGAGGCCGGGGACGAGGTGAGTGTGGAGTTTGCGGGGGTGGGGGTGACTACCCTGCGGTTCTGAGGGGGGCCGACAGTTCCCGGACCACCGCGTTGAACAGGAGCTCGCTGGTGGCCTCGATGTCCTTGCGCGAAGCGCCGCTTTGCAGCAAGGACAAGGCGCCGTTGGACGCAGCCCAGATGGCCCGCGTGGCCTCGTCGACCGGGCCGCGGAACCGCCCCATGTCGACCAACCGCTGAACCCGCGCCTGCATCAGCGCGTAGGCATCCGCGACCAGATCGCGCTCGACCCGTACATGGCGGGCGAACAATTCGTACAGCGCGGGACGCTTGAGCGCGAACTCCAGCGCCACGTCCCAGCCCGCGCGCAACTGCTCCAGAGGATCGGCGGACGCCGGAGGCAGCCGCTTGCGCTGCATGAACTCGGCCAGCCCGCGCCGGACGAGCGCCCGTTCAAGCCCATCTTTGTCGCCGAAGTAGTGGTAGAGCGTGGGTGCCTTCACCCCCGCTGCCTCGCACACCGCGCGCGTCGTCAGGCTCGCCGCACCCTGCGCTTCGAGCAGCGCCGCGGCGGCGTCAAGGATTGCGGTCTCGGACTCCATCTTTGCCATTGAAATTCCAGGTTACTTGACAGAATGTATAACATCGTTATACATTTGCCATATCAACACTACATTTGGCACACCATGACATCCACTTGCTTGGTCACCGGTGGTTCTGGCTTCGTCGGCGGCCGCCTCATCGAACGTCTCGTCGCGCAGGACTGGCAGGTCAGGGCGCTGGCGCGCAGCGAGGAAGCCATGGGAATTGTAGGCAGGCACGGAGCACAGGCAGTCAAGGGCTCCCTGGACGACTTGCCCTCGCTGACGGCGGCCGTGGCCGGCTGTGACGCCGTGGTCCATGCCGCCGCCTTGTTCAAGCTCTGGGGCGAAGCCGCCGAGTTCGAGCGGTCCAATGTACAAGGCACGGCCAAGCTGCTCCAGGCCGCCGCGGCCGCTTCCGTCCCGCGCTTCGTTCAGGTCGGTGCCGCCGCCGTGGTGATGGGCGACATGACGCCGATGCTGCGGGTCGACGAGTCGCTGCCGCGCCAGGAGCGCGCCTGGGCGCCCTACAGCGCGTCGAAAGCGCGCAGTGAAGCGCTGGTGATCGGCGCCAACCGGCCGGGGGTTTTTGAGACGGTCGTCGTGCGCCCCCGATGATCTGGGGCGCCGGCATGCCGACCCTGGACCACCTGCTCGACACCGTGCGTGCGGGCCAATTCCGCTGGGTGGGCGACGGCTCGCAGGCGATGTCCACCGTCCATGTGGACAACGTCTGCCACGCGGTGGAACTGGCACTCGCCAAGGGCCGCGGCGGCGAAACCTACTTCGTCAGCGACGGGGCCGACACCACGCTCAAGTCCTTCCTCTCCAGCCTGATGCAGACCCGTGCCGTCGAGCCACCGCGCGCCTCCGCGCCGCTGCGCATGGCCTGGGTCATGGCGATGGTCATGGAATGGGTCTGGCGCCGCTTCTCCCGGCCTGGCGAACCCCCGATCACGCGCCAGATGCTGCGCCTGATCGGCCAGCCCTTCACGATCGACATCGGCAAGGCGCAACGCGAGCTCGGCTACCGCCCCGAGGTGACGCGGGAGCAAGGACTGCAAGCCATGCGGGGTGACTGAACCCGCCCTTCCTTCCAAAACCAGGTGCGCTCAGCTCTTGGCGCTGACCCTGGATTTCGCCTTGGGCTTGACCTCATGGAGGGTCTCGCCGCGCGCGAGCATCGCAACGAGCTGGGCAATCCGCCTGACACGCGTCTCCGGTTTCACGGCCGTTTGTATGCGCCACAGGATGGCATATCGATTCGCGGCGTCGATCGTCGAGAAGAACTTTTTCGCCTTGGGGGCGTCTTCGAACGCCACGCTCAGGTCTGCGGGCACCACGGACCTGCTTGCACTGCTGTAGGCCTGAGCCCATCGGCCGTCGGCCTTGGCGGACTCGACCTGCGCCAGGCCCGGCGCCTGCATGCGCCCCGCCTGGATGAGCGCTTCGACCTTCTCCACATTGATCTTCGACCACACGCTGCGCGGGCGCCTGGGCGTGAATCGCTGAAGGAAATAATGTTTGTCCAGCGACTTCTTCTGACTGTCGATCCAGCCCCAGCAGAGCGCGATCTCCACCGCTTCCGGGTAGGTGACGCTGGTTTCATCGGCACCGCGCTTGGCGATCTTGAGCCAGATGCCCGGGGACGTGGCGTGCTGCCGTTTCAGCCAGGTTTCAAATGCCTGGTCACTCTTGAACAAGGTCGGGGTATCGGCGGACTGTTCGATGGGCATGCGCGGAGTGTGCATCAAGAGATACGGCGCCGACGGATGACTGCGCCACCTCAGGCACCGGTGCCTGGTCCGGGCTGCTGGGCGCGGAGTTTCCGGGGATGGGGTGATCACTCCGAGGTTCCGATGCTTGAGGGTACTGGGGTTACCGCGCAGACTGAAATCGGCCAGTAACGGCCACCCAATCCTCCGAGTCCACTCGCTATTTTCCTTGACGGGGAGGCCCCGATCGGCTGCTTGCGTCCCGATGTGGGCTCTGGAGATATGGCACGACGCCTGTAGGCCGGCTTCCTGCGTAAGATCCATGCATGACCTTTTCTCCTCCAGTTTCCAACAGTTTCGACACGCTTCCCCTTTCTGCCGCAGCTCAGGAGAACCTTCGCCGGCTTGGCTACCTCGAAATGACCGCCATCCAGGCGGCCAGCCTGCCCGCCGCGCTGCAAGGCCGGGACGTGATCGCCCAGGCCAAGACGGGCAGCGGCAAAACCGCGGCGTTCGCCTTGGCCTTGCTGGCCAAGCTCGACGCGCGTCGCTTCGCGGTTCAGTCCCTGGTGCTGTGTCCCACCCGTGAGCTGGCCGATCAGGTGACGACCGAGATCAGACGGCTGGCGCGCGCGGAGGACAACATCAAGGTGGTCACGCTCGCCGGTGGTGTGCCGCTGCGCGGACAGGCAACCAGCCTGGAGCACGGCGCCCACGTCGTCGTCGGCACACCCGGGCGTGTGATCGACCACCTCGAGCGCGGCAATCTCGGCCTCGATGCGCTCGCGACACTGGTGCTTGACGAAGCAGACCGCATGCTGGACATGGGCTTCGTCGACGACATCGCGAAGGTGGCCCGCCGGTGCCCGGCGCAGCGGCAGACCCTGCTGTTCTCGGCGACCTACCCGGAGGGCATTGCCAGGCTCGCCGCGCAGTTCCTGCGCGAGCCCGTGACGGTGAAGGTGCAAGCGCAGCACGGCAGTGAGCAGATCGAACAGCATTGGTACGAGGTGCGCGAGGAGCAACGACTGCCCGCGGTGGCGCGCCTGCTGGAGCACTTTCGCCCGGTCAGCACCCTGGCCTTCTGCAACACCAAGGCGCGCTGCCGCGAACTGGCCGAGTTGCTGCAGGCACAGGGCTACAGTGCGCTCGCGCTGCACGGCGACCTGGAGCAGCGCGAGCGCGACCAGGTGCTGGTGCGCTTCGCAAACAGCAGCTGCTCGGTGCTGGTGGCCACCGACGTCGCTGCGCGCGGCCTCGACATTGCCGGCCTCGCCGCCGTCATCAACGTGGACATCTCGCCCGATCCACAAGCGTACGTACACCGAATCGGCCGCACCGGCCGCGCCGGCCAGACCGGACTCGCGCTCAGTTTGGCGTCCCTCGACGAGATGGGGGCGGTGGGGCACATCGAACAGCTGCAGGGCCGGCCTTCCGTCTGGCATGCGCTCACCGAACTCACACCGGCCTTGGGTGGGCGCTTGCTGCCAGCGATGGCGACCGTGCACATCCAGGCTGGGCGCAAGGAGAAGATCCGCCCGGGCGACGTGCTGGGCGCGCTCACCGCCGACTTGGGCTACACGCGCGAGCAAGTGGGCAAGATCGACATCAACGAGTTCGCCACGTACGTGGCGGTGGAACGCGACATTGCGCACGAAGCGGTTGCGCGCCTGAACAGCGGGCGCATCAAGGGCCGTACCGTAAAGGCACGGCTGCTGACGGACGGGACATGACATGGGCACGTCCGATTCGATGCCGCCGTCGCCGGGTGAGGCACAGCGTCTTGCCAAGGTGGTCGCCGCGCTGGTGCCTTGTTCACGCCGCGAGGCGGAGCAGTACATCGCGCAAGGATGGGTGCGCGTGGACGGGCAGTGTGTCGACGCGCCGCAGGTGCGCGTCACCACCAACCAGCATGTTCAGATCGATCCGCAGGCGCGCCTGCAACCCCTCGTGTCGGCGACATTCCTGGTCCACAAGCCAGCGGGCATGGAAACCGAAGCGGTGATGGATCTGCTCGGGGAGAGCGCTCACTGGAGCGGGGATGCCTCGGGCATCCGCCTCAGCAAGGCCCACCATGTCGGGCTCAAGACGCTATTGCCGTTGCCGGTGCAGGCGAGCGGCCTGTGCGTCTTCAGCCAGGACTTTCGCGTGGTGCGCAAACTCACCGAAGATGCGGCGTTCGTCGAGCAGGAACTCGTCGCCGAAGTGAAAGGCGTGATCGCGCCCGACGGTCTGGCGCGCCTTTGCCATGGCCTGCAGCGCGACGGGCGGCCGCTGCCGCCGGCGCGCGTGAGCTGGCAGAACGAGACGCGCCTGCGCTTCGCGACGAAAGGCATCCCCCCGGAATGGACCGCGTGGATGTGCGCGCAGGTCGGCCTCGAGCTCCGCGCGCTGCGGCGCATCCGCATCGGGCGCATCGCCATGGCGGGCCTGCCGCCGGGGCAGTGGCGTTATCTGCCGGCGGGCGAGCGATTCTAGCCACGGGAGCGCGAGACATGGCTTCCCGGGTGAACGAAGCCGAAGTCGAAATCACGGCCATGCGGGCGCACGGGCCGGGCGACCAGAACCTCAACAAGGTCTCCACTGCAGTCCGTCTCCGCTTCGACATCCGCGCGTCGTCGTTGCCGGTCGCGGTGAATAAGCGCCTGCCGGCGCTGCCGGGCAGACTGGCGCTCCCACATCAGCGCTTTCTGACTATCCGAGCAGTAAATCCTGGGTCGCGGCCTCATCTGCAACACTCCTTCCGCCTACGCGCTGGTTCGTGTGTTGCATCGACCGGTTGAATCCGCTGTCGAAAACGGGAATCGTCATCAGGCTGCCTGCCCACGGCCATGAGGGACAACAAGGCGCAAAAAAACGGTCTCTTCATGCGCCTTTGCGAGAGCGTCAACGCAGTCAAAACGTTAGACTGCCTCAGGGTAAATTTGGCTGGATCGCGCTGCCGGGCAAGGTCGCAGGAGGATTTCTGTAGATTGTCCCGCAGGCGCACTACCGTCTTTGATCGTACGACCGATCCCAACAGCGGTCATATTTCAGAATAAAAGGGAGTCGACCATGGCCGCCGACATTGTCTGGAGCGTTTTCCCGTTCCTGCTGGTCCTACTCATAGTTGCCGTGATCTGGGCTGCGGCCCGAAAGAAAACCGAGCAGGCACCCGCGACCTTTCTGCCTCCCGAGAATCAGTCCCGTCACACATCTTGACGGAGAACAGCATGGGCCTCCTGACCTTTAGCCTCAACCTCACCCTGGACGGCTGCGTCGACCACCAGGAAGGCATCGCCGATGACGAGACCCACGCTTTCTTCACCCAACTCATGGATGAGGGCGGCGCGATGCTGTGGGGCCGCGTCACCTACGAGATGATGGAGAGCTACTGGCCAGCGGTGGCCCGTGGCGACGTGGAAGTACCGGCGGCGTTGCGGGAGTGGGCCGTGAAACTGGAGGCCAAGCCCAAGTACGTGGTCTCGTCGACGCGCAAGGACTTCCCCTGGAACAACAGTTACCACCTCACCGGTGACCTGCGCAGGGCGGTGAGCAGGCTCAAGGACGCGACGCCGGCCGGCGTGCTCCTCGGCAGCGGCAAGCTGGCAACCGCGCTGGACCGGCTGGACCTGATCGACGAGTACCAATTCCTCGTCCACCCCGAATCGCCGGCCACGGCCCGACCCTGTACCAGGGCGGCCTTCCCAGCACACGACGGCTCGAATTGGTGTCGGCGAAGCCGCTGCGCTGCGGCGCGGTCGCCATGCACTACCGGCGCGCGCGCTGAGGGTTGAAAAAATGATCTTCAAGAAAATCACTACAGCCGACGGATGGTTTGCCAAACCATGGGGAACAGTTTTCTCGTTTGGCGGTATTGCCATTGCTGTGCTCCCCTGGTTTCTGGGAGTAAATGTTTGGTACTGTCTTCTTCTGACGTTTCTCGGTTCCACGGTTAGTTTGATTGGTTCGTATGAAGCAAAAGCTCGCCAGTTTGGCTATCAAGCACCTTTTACCAATGATCCTCTTGGATGGCGTAGGGCCAAGAGAAGCTATGAAAAGAAAGACGCGGATGCCAATGCCGATGAGTTGGATAAATCGGAACGATCCCTTTAGATGCTTCATTCCCTACCGATCAGTGCATTCTTTCGTCGTTCTTGACCGCCTGAAATAGCTCAAAAAGCGAACACTCAAGCCCCAGCAGGAAGCCCCCCTCCAGATCGATCAACTGCCCCGTCTGCTTGAGGGCCTCGGTGGCGAGCCCATAAGCCGCGCGCGCCACGTCCTCGGGCAGCACCACGGCGCCGAGCAGGGCACGGGCTTCGTAGCGCTTGCGGCGTTCCTGGAACACCGTTTCACCCAGGCCCTTGCGCAACCACTGGCCGTCCACCATGCCGGGCAGGACGGCGTTGACGCGGATGGCCGGGGCAAGCGCGCGCGCGAGCGACAAGGTAAGCGTGTTCACCGCGCCCTTGGAGGCGGCGTAGGCCATGGATGAACCGGTGCCCATGCGCCCGCCCATGGACGAGATGTTGACGATGGCGGGCGCAGGCGCGCCCTTCATCAGCGGCGCGACGGCGCGGCACATCTGGAAGGTGCCGATCACATTGACACGGTAGATGGCTTCGAAGTCGGCGGCGGACAGCGCGTCCAGGTCCTTGAGGTCCGCAAACTTGGTCGTGATGCCGGCGCTGTTGACCAGGACATCGGCACGCCCCCAGAACCGGCGCACTTCCTCGGCCAGGGCACGGCATTGGGCGTCGTCGGCCACGTCGGCGCGGACCACCAGGGCCTCGGCGCCCGCCGCGCGGCACTGGTCCGCGACGCGTTCGGCGGCGTCGGCCTGGCTGGCGTAGTTGATCACCACGTCGTGGCCGCGCTGCGCGAACAGCAGGGCGGTGGCCGCGCCGATGCCGGAGGAGGCACCGGTGACGATGCACACGGGTCGGCGTTCAGAGGCGGGGTGTTGCTTCATGGTCATGGTGCGGGTGCCTTGTGGTTTTTGCCGGCCTGGCTGGCGTGCTCGGGTTCTTGCCGCGCGCCGTCCCGGGTTTGCGCCGGAGTTTCCCCCTTTGTTTCCCAGTACGGCGTGCGCAGTTCTTTCTTCGACAGTTTGCCCAGGGCGTTGCGGGGCAACGCCGCGCGTAGCTCCACGCCCGAAAGGCGCTGGGTCTTGCCCACCTGGGCATTGACCCAGTCGCGCAGGGCGTCCGGGTCCAGGCGGGTGCCGGGCTTGGGCACGACCAGGGCCAGCGGGGTTTCGCCCCAGGCGCTGCTGGGCACGCCGATCACAGCCGAATCCGCCAGGTCCGCGTGCCGCGCCAGCACGGCCTCGAGGTCGGAGGCGTAGATGTTGTGGCCGCCGGAGATGATCACGTCCTTGATGCGGTCCAGCAGGATCAGGAAGCCATCCTCGTCGAAGCGGCCGATGTCGCCGCTGCGGTGGTAGACCCGGCCCTCCTCGTCCAGCCAGCGCAGCTGGGCCGTGGCTTCGGCACGCTTGTGGTAGCCGGCCATCATGTAGGGCGAGCGGCCCACGACCTCACCCACCGGGCCGGCCGCGCCGGATGTTGCCTCGGGCAGGCGGCGCCCGGCCTCGTCGATCAGAAAGACTTCCGAACCATGGGCCGGCTTGCCGACGGTGCCCAGCTTGTCCGGGTGCGCGCGCGCGTCGAGGAAGCAGGAGCCGCCGCCCTCGGTCATGCCGTAGACCTCCAGGAAACGCCCGGGCCAGCGCCGCAGGATGTCGCGCTTGAGGGCCAGGTCCATGGGCGCGCCGGTGGACTGGCTGAGTTCCAGGGACGACAAATCACAAACCGCGAAATCGGGATGGGCCAGCAGGCGCTGGTACTGCACCGGCACCAGCATGGTGTGGGTGGCGCGCTGCGACGTGGCCAAGGCCAGGTAGGCGCCGGCGTCGAATTTGCGCATCAGCAGCGTGGTGCCACCACTGGCCACCGTGCCCAGCAGGGGCATGAGGGTGGTGTTCGAGTACATGGGCGTCGACAACAGCGTGCGCGCCTGCGGCGTGAAAAAACCCTTACGGCTGGCCTGCCGCTGTCGCATGCCGTGCAGATGCACGATGCCCTTGGGCAGGCCCGTGGTGCCCGAGCTGTAGATGATATTGAAAGGGTCCTCGGCCTGGGCCTGCGGCAGGGGCGCGGCGCTGAGGCTATCCTGCTCTGCCTGGCCGGCTGGTCCCACAGCCTGTCCCACCGATTGCCCATGCGTGCGCCACGCCGCGTAGACCCCGCCCTCCGCACCCGCGCGGCCGAAGGGCACGACCCGAAGCGCGGCCCGCGCGGCAAGCCGATCGGCCATGTCCAGGGCCGCATCGCCCGCGTCGGGATCGACGAAGAGCAGCCTGGCCTCGCAGTCGGCCAGCAGGGCTTCCAAGGTGTCGACACTCGCGGACACCGGCAGCGGCACCACGCAGGCACGCACGGCGATGGCGCCGAACAGGCATTCGACATAGGCCAGGGAGGCGGCGCCCAGCAGGGCCACGCGGTCGCCGGGTGCGATGCCATCGCGCAGCAGGGCGCGTGCGACTTCCTGCATGCGGCCGTGCAAGGTGTGCCAGTCGTGCGCGCGCTCGTCCACCCGGATGGCCATGGCCTCGGGGCGCGCCCGCGCGTGGGCGGCGATGATCTCTGGAAATGGCGTGAAGGCCGGGAGGGCGTCGTCGGGGTTGGTCATCGTGTTTCGCGTGTTTGGTGCTTCGCCTTGATTCATCGCTTGCATCGCGCGCTAGCGGTCAAAGATCTGCAACAGGGTGTCGGCCACCAGCGCGGGGCGTTCCTGCCCCTCGATCTCGACGGTGGATTCAAAGGTCAGGCGCACGCCGTCTGGCAGCCGCTGACAGTCCTTGAGTGACTGGCGCAAACGCAGGCGCGAGCCCACGGGCACGGGCGCGGTGAAGCGCACGCGGTTGCAGCCGTAGTTCAGGCCCTTGCCGCGCTGGCGCACCGTGTAGATGCCGCGCTGCAGAAAAGGGATGAGGGAGAGGACGAGAAAACCGTGGACGATGGTCTTGCCGCCCGGCATTTCGCGGCCTGCGCGTTCCACGTCGACGTGAATCCAGTGGTCGTCGCCGGTGAGTTCCGCGAAGGCGTCGATCTTGACCTGGTCCAGGCGGACCCAGGCGCTCGTTCCCAGCGGGCGGCCGACGTAGGCTGCGAGGTCGGCGGCATGTTCCACGGTCACCCCTGCCGATGCGCTGGCCGATGCACCGGCCGAGGTACTACTCCCCGAGACAGCCACCGTGTCGAGCTCCAGCACCAGACGCTGCGACGGGCTCATGTGCCCTCCCCCACCGCGTCCGGTGCGCTCGTCCGCGCGGGCACACGCCCGGCGCTGACCAGGGACATGGCCACGGTGCCGTCCTGCCGGCGCACGGTGACTCGGGTGCGCACGATGCCGTGGCCAGGGTTGGAGGCGGAGCGCCGCAGCTCGACAATCTCGCGCCGCACGGTCAACACGTCGCCCGCGCGCACCGGCGCCTGCCAGCGCAGCTCGTCGATGCCCAGGCCCACCATGGGCGTGTCGCCGTAACCCCCCGCGCGCACGAACTCCCGCATTGCCAGCGAGGCCACATGCCAGCCACTCGCGACCAGGGTCTTGAAGGGACCGGCGGCGGCGCGCGCGGCGTCGGTGTGCATGGGCTGGGGGTCGAAGCTCTGTGCGAAAGCCACGATCTCATCCGCCGAGACGGGCACGGGCGGGCTTTCCCAGCGTTCGCCCAGTTGGAAGTCTTCAAAAAAACGCGCGGACATGGGGCTCCTCAAAATCTGTGCAACACAGTGCGATGGCATCTGTTGCGCCCGAGGATGCATCAGCCCGAGCCCAGCCCCAAGCGGATTGTTGGTCTGTTCCGCCGCGCGGAATCCGCGCGGCGCATGTGCAAAGCGCCGCTTGAACTTCTTGAACTACTTGTCCAGGCTCTTGCGCCGCAGCCACTTGGACAGCTCGGCCGCCACCGCCTCGTTGTTCAGGTCGGCGAAGGGGATGTGGGTGTTGCCTTGCAGGCCGGCATCGCTCAGCAGCAGTACCTCGCAGTCGCCACCATGATGGTTCACCACCTCGCAGAAAGTCCGCGCGTTCTTCAGATGGATGGACCACGTCGGGTGCGTGGCGGTGTGGTCGCCGAACACCATCTGCATCGGAAACTTGGTCAACTTCATGAATTCCGCCAAGGGCACGGCGTTGGGGCCAAAGGGCGCCTTGGGGGCGGGCGGCACGCCCTCGCCCTCGGGGAAGACGAAACCCGGGGTTTCGTAGGCCACGAGGCCTTTCATATTGCCGGTCTTGGCGTTCAAGGCCGAGAGCAGCGCGCGCCAGCCGCCGGCCGAGTTGGTCACCGCGACCACGGGGCCCAGCTTGTCGATGGCCAGGCCGCCGGCCTCGCCCTGCAGCAACGCGTTGTCCAGCGTGTCGAACTCGTCGTAGCGCGCGCGTGTGGCCTGGTTCCAGGCCTCGACGTCGCCGGTGGGGAACTGCACGCCCGGATGCCAGTTCATGAAGGAAGGACCGAAGCGCCAGGCGAGGTAATTGCGCTGGTCGAAGTACTCGGGCTTGTAGTTGATCGGCTCGCAGCTCCAGTTGGCGCGGCCCACGCGCGGGCCGTCCCAGAGGTAAACCGGGTAGCGTTGGCGCAGGAAGAGGCTCTTGTAGCCTTCGCCGCCGTCCCAGCGGTTTTCCCAGACCTTGGTGCTCGAGCTGTGCCAGAAGATCAAACCCACCTGGCGTCGGTTCTGCGGGATGAAGTACTCGACGTAGCCATGGTCACACGACAGCGTCTGGGTCGGGTTGTCGGGGTTGCGGATCACCTTGCCACCCACTTCGAAGGCGCCGGTTGAGTCCAGGATGATGGGCGGCTTGGCGCCGGGCGCCGCCGGTGGGCGCTGGCTTTGCGCGAAGGCCGTGCTGACGAACACCCAGGCCAGGCCCGCCAGGGCGAGCCGTTGGCCGTGTTCACGCCAGCCGCAGGAATATGTCTTGTCGCGGTTCATGGGTTTGTCTCCTGAAGTTGTTTCTCTTTGTGTGCCGGGCTGTCCCGGGCGCACGCAGGATGACCCGCGCCCCTGCCCCGCACAAGCGCGATGTGCGGACTTTCCGCGCAGCAGAAAGCTGCGCGGTTTGCCGAGGAACGAAGAGGAGTGGCGTAGCCGGCACCCGCACGGAGATTCCGCCCCACGGAAAGATCGAAATGCCGAATTGTTGGTGGCCCCATTTCTACCGACACTGTGGGCACAAAAACCTGGAGACAACCATGACATTCGCCTCGTTCTTCCGCACCCTTGCCGCGGTCCTCGGCACTTTTCTTGCGCTATTGGGTTCCGCCCAAGCCCAGGGCACCGGCGGCTGGCCCAACAAGCCGGTGCGCATCATCGCCATCTTCGCGCCCGGCGGCAGCTCGGACCTGGTGGCGCGCCAGATCGCGCAACACCTGAGCACGCGCTTCGGCCAGCAGTTCATCGTTGAGAACAAGGTCGGTGCAGGCGGCAACCTCGGCGTGGATTTCGTCGCCAAGTCGGCGCCGGACGGCTACACCCTGGCCCTGGGCACTTCGGGCCCGCTGGCCAATAACAAGTGGTTGTACAAGCCCATGCCCTTCGACGCCCAGAAGGACCTGACGCCGGTCGCGCTGGTGGGTGAAATTCCCCTGGTGATCGCCGTCAATCCCTCGGTGCAGGCGAACAACCTGAAGGAGTTCGTCGCCCTGAGCAAGTCGCGTCCCAACCCCTTGTTCATCTCCAACCCCGGCAACGGCACCATCGGTCACCTGGCCACCGAGTACCTGCGACTCAGCGCCGGCGCCGAGTTGCGCTCCATTCCCTACAAGGGCGACACGCCGGCCATGACGGACGCCATCGGCGGCACCGTGGACGGCGTGTCGGCACCGGTCACGGCCCTGGAACCCAACATCAAGGGCAACCGGCTGAAAGCCCTGGCGGTCATGTCGAAAACCCGCTACCCCGGCCTGCCCGACGTGCCCACCGCCGCCGAACAAGGCATCGCGCTGGAAGCCACCGTCTGGAGCGCCCTGGTCGGACCCGCCGGCTTGCCCAAGAACATCGTCGCCGCGCTGAACAAGGAAATCAACCAGTACACCAGCTCCGCGGAAGGCAAGGCCAAGCTGACGGCGCTGGGCATGGTGCCGCTGGCCGCCACGCCGGCGCAGTTGAGCGAGCTGATGATGAACGAATCGGCGAAGTGGAAGCGCGTCATCGACAGCGCCAAGATTTCGCTCGAATGACCCGCCGCGCGCTTCACGCGCGCGTCACGACAGAAAGACCCATGGATTCTTTGAAGTTCTACATCGACGGGGCCTGGGTGCAGCCGGCCTCGCCCACGCCCCTGAGCGTCCTCAATCCCGCGACGGAAGAGACCTTCGCGCACATCAGCCTGGGGACGCGGCAGGACGTGGACCGCGCCGTGCAGGCGGCACGGCGCGCCTTCCCCGCCTATGCCGAGACCAGCGTCACGCAGCGACTGGACTGGTTGAACAAGATCATCGCGGGCTTCAAGGCCCGGCTGCCGGAACTGGCGCGCACGATGACGCTGGAGATGGGCTCGCCCATCACCTTCGCGACCGAACGCCAAGCCACCGTCGCGCTCTTCCATTTCGAGGAAGCCGCGCGCGTGCTGGCCGACTACCCCTTCGAGGAGCGCATGGGCAAAGGCATCGTGCGCCGCGAGCCCATCGGGGTGTGCGGGCTGATCACACCCTGGAACTGGCCACTGAACCAGGTAGCCTCCAAGGTCGCGCCCGCGCTGGCGACGGGTTGCACCGTGGTGCTCAAGCCCAGCGAGATTGCGCCGCTGAGCGCCCTGCTGTTCGCGCAGATCGTGCACGAGGCTGGCTTGCCAGCGGGCGTCTTCAACCTCGTGAATGGCGACGGACCCACGGTGGGTGAAGCGATTGCCTCCCACCCCGGCATCGACATGGTGTCCTTCACGGGTTCGACGGCGGCCGGTGTGCGGGTGGCCAAGCTGGCGGCGGACACGGTCAAGCGCGTCGCGCAAGAGCTGGGCGGCAAGTCGGCCAACATCATCCTGGACGACGCCGACATCAAGGCGACGGTGATCCAGGGCGTACACGCCTGCTACACCAACGCCGGGCAGAACTGCCAATCACCCACGCGCATGCTCATTCCACGAGCGCGGCGCGAAGCGGCCTTCGAGGCAGCACGCGAGGCCGTGGCGGCCATCCGCCTGGGCGACCCGCTGGATCCGGCCACCACCATGGGACCGCTGGTCAGCCAGGCGCAGTACGAGAAAGTGCAAGCCCTGATCCGCTCGGGCCAGGACGAAGGCGCGACCCTGGTGGCCGGCGGCACGGGACGCCCCGCGCAGACCACGCGTGGTTATTACGTACGCCCCACGGTCTTCGGCGACGTGACCCCCCAGATGCTGATCGCCCGCGAGGAGATCTTCGGCCCGGTGCTGTCCATCCTCAGCTATGACAGCGAGGAAGAAGCCATCGCGATCGCCAACGACACACCCTTCGGCCTAGCCGGGTTCGTCCAGTCCAAGGACCCGCGCCGCGCCCGCGCCGTGGCCAACCGCCTGCGCGCAGGCCGTGTCTACCTCAACGGCGCCCCCTTCGACCGCAGCCTGCCCTTTGGCGGCTACAAACAATCCGGCAACGGCCGCGAGTTCGGGGTGTTTGGATTCGAGGAATACCTCGAGGTGAAGGCGCTGCTGGGCTGGGAGGCGTGAGGCCGAGCCGGTTCGGCCCCGGTTCGAGGCGCCCAGCAAAAAGCCCGCTTTAAAAGCGGGCTTGAAGCATGGTGCGGAGGCCGAAATCGAACCCGCGCACGCAGTGCGCTTCACATTCGGCCGCACGCAAGGCGTACCGGTTCGGTTCCGGTCGAAAGCACAAAAGCAAACGCCCGCTGAAAAGCGGGCTTAAAGCGTGGTGCCGGAGGCCGGAATCGAACCGGCACGCCTTGCGGCGGGGGATTTTGAGTCCCCTGCGTCTACCAATTTCACCACTCCGGCACGGAGAGAGAAGCCGCGAATTATGGCACAGTGCGGCCCATGAACGACGCACAAAACCCCCGAAAAAACGGCTACCCCAGCATTGAGGACGCCATAGGAAAAACCCCCCTGGTGGCCTTGCAGCGCATCGGCGCGGCGGACAACGCCCAGCGCAGCAATGTGATCCTGGGCAAGCTGGAAGGCAACAACCCGGCGGGTTCGGTGAAGGATCGCCCGGCGCTGTCCATGATTCGACGCGCCGAGGAGCGGGGTGAAATCAAGCCGGGCGACACACTGATCGAGGCCACCTCGGGCAACACCGGCATCGCCCTGGCCATGGCGGCGGCCATCCGAGGCTACCGCATGGTGCTCATCATGCCGGAGGACCTGTCCATCGAACGCGCCCAGACCATGAAGGCCTTTGGCGCGGAGCTCATCCTCACGCCCCGCGCCGGTGGCATGGAATACGCCCGCGACCTGGCCGACAAGATGGTGGCCGAGGGCAAGGGCCGGGTGCTGGACCAATTCGCCAATCCGGACAACCCGCGCATCCACTACGAAACCACCGGCCCCGAACTCTGGGAGCAGACCGGCGGGCGCATCACCCATTTCGTGAGCGCCATGGGCACCACGGGCACCATCACCGGCGTGGCGCGCTTCCTCAAGGAAAAGAACCCGGCCATCCGCATCATCGGGGCCCAGCCGGCCGAAGGCGCTCGGATTCCCGGCATCCGCAAATGGCCGCAGGAATACCTGCCCAAGATCTACGACGCCAGCCTAGTCGACGAGCTGATTTACGTGGGCCAGGACGATGCGGAAGACATGTGCCGCAGGCTGGCGCGGGAAGAAGGCATCTTCGCGGGGATTTCGGCGGCCGGGGCCCTGTGGGCGGCCGGACAGGTCGCCGAGCAGGCGCGCGACGCCACCATCGTGTTCATCGTCTGCGATCGGGGCGACCGTTACCTGTCCACCGGCGTTTTCCCGGCCTGAACCAGGTGCCGGAAACGGTCCCTGGAATCTCCACCCGCCCCCACCCCGAGCCGCCCTCAGACCCACGCCGACGCCCGCAATCGGGGCAGACCCGGGATGCCCCGATTGCGGCCGCCCCCAAGGTCATCCCCCCTTCAAGAGGCCCTACACTATCCGCCTGTCGGCGGAATGACGTAGGAATCGGACAAAACCGCGCCGAAAACAACAAGGAGAAGAATTCCCATGTCGGAAGATGGAAGCAGCGAACCCCAAGGCATCGACAGCTTGGTCCTGTCGGAGCAAGGCATGCGAGTGATCGCGCAGGTCAGCGCGGCTGAGAGCCGCACCCCCTTGACCGGGGGCACCGTGCGCAATTTGCTCGACCAGGCCGGCTTCGGCGCCTGGATGATTCTGGACGACGGTGTCGGCGTCCTGGTCGAGCAATGGGAGAGCAACCCCGAGAGCTTCGAGATCGCCATCGCCGAAAAGCGGGACGCCTCCGTCATGGTGGGCGTCGCCGCGGACAGTTCGGTCGCCTGGCTGCAGGTGGCGCCGGCGCGGGGTGGCAAGACGCTGCAGCGCGCTGACGTGGCGCGCGCCATGCAGCAGGCCGGTGTCGTCTTCGGCATCGACGAAAAAGCCGTCCTGGTGGCCTGCAAGGCCGTGATGTCCACCAAGATCGAGGTGGCCTTCCAGAAGCCCGCCGTGGACGGTGCCGACGCCGAATTCAAGCTGCTGATCAAGACCGTCGCGGTGCGCGTGCCCCAGGTGAACGAGGATGGCCTGATCGATTTCCGCGAACTGGGCGACATCCCCTTCGTGCAGCCGGGCACGCCGCTGATGCGCCGCATCCCGGCCACCCAGGGCGTGCCGGGACGTGACGTGCGCGGCAATGCCGTGCATCCCTCGCCGGGCATCGACACCCCCTTCGCCAACGTCCTCAAGGGCGTGCGTTATTCCCCGGCGACTTCAACGTGCTGGAAGCCGACATCAAGGGCCAGCCCGTGCAGGTTGAAAACGGCATGCTGGTCGAGGACCTGCTGTCGATGGACTCGGTCGACATGGACAGCGGCAACGTCAGCTTTGACGGCAGCATCCAGATCAAGGGCGACGTGCTGGCCAATATGAAGGTCAAGGTCACCGGCAACATCGTCGTTGGCGGCACGGTCGAGGGCGCGGAGCTGGAGGCCGGCGGCGACATCCAGATCGGCCGCGGCATCATCGCCCACGCCAAGGTCAAGGCCGAAGGCGCGGTCTCGGCCCGCTTCGTCGAGAACTCCGAAGTCTCGGCCGGCACGGTCATCTCCATCGACGACATGGTGCTGCAAAGCGAGCTGCAGGCGCTCAACCAGATCGTGGTGGGCATCAAGGCCCAGAAACGCGGACGCATCGTCGGCGGCACTGCGCGCAGCATGATGCTGGTGCGTGCCCCGCAGATCGGTGCGGACGACGCCAGCGGGCTGACCACGGTGCAGGTGGGCGTGAACCCCATCCTCGAGGCCAAGCTGCTCGAAGTGCAGGCCGAGATCGCCAAGATGGAAGCCGAACAGGAAAACCTGAAGAAAGCCGTGCAGCACCTCAAGGCGAATGGCGACAAGAACAACCTGCTGCCGCGCGCGCAGTCCTCTTTGCAGCAAGCGCTGCAAGCCTGGGCCAAGATGCTGAAGGAAAAAAACAAGCTGGAGGAGCAGCTGGCCCTGTTCCAGGACGCCCGCATCGAGATCACCCAGGGCCTGGAAGGCTCGGTGGCCCTGATCTTCGGCAAGCGCTCGCGCCGGGTCCAGAAACCCTATGAGGCCGGCGCCTTCACTCTTGACCCGAGTGGCCACATCCTGCACATCGACTCGCGTGGCACGTCCACCGTGGTCACCTGAGTCGCAATTCGGACCCGCCATGCAGATCGATCGTGAACTGGACACGCGGGGGCTGAACTGCCCCCTGCCCATCCTGAAAGCCAAGAAGGCCCTCTCCGAAATGACGAGCGGCCAGGTGCTTCGCGTGGTTTCGACCGACCCAGGTTCCAAGCGTGACTTCAGCGCTTTCGCGAAGCAGACCGGCAACGAATTGCTGGAGCAGAGCAGCGAAGGCGCGGACTTCATCCATGTGCTGAAACGGCGCTGAGCTTGGTTGCGCACCGCCATCCGTCTGCGGGACGACGGTAGCTGAAGAACGAGGGCACCCCTTCAAGCGCGTTGGGGGAGTGCCGACCGCCGATTTCGATTTGCGCAGCAAATCATATGAGGCGGGTGGCACTCCCCCAACTCGCGCAGCTACCGCTGCAACAAGGCGACGCCGATCAGACGGCCAAGGTCTTCAGGTACTCGCGGAAGCTGCCGCCGACTTCCGGGTGCGCCAGGGCCAACTCGACCGTGGCCTGCAGAAATCCTTCCTTGCTGCCGCAGTCGTAACGTTTGCCCGCGTAGGTGTAGGCATACACCGTTTCGTGCGTCAACAGGCCCGCGATGCCGTCGGTCAGCTGGATTTCACCGCCCGCACCGCGCGGCTGCTGGCGAATCTGCTCGAACACCGCCGGTGTGAGGATGTAGCGACCCGACACAGCCAGGCGCGAAGGCGCTTTCTCGGGCGCGGGTTTTTCCACCATGCGCTCGATCTGCAACAGCCGCTCACCCGCCTGCGTGCCCGCCACGATGCCGTAGCGCTTGACTTGGTCTTGCGGCACTTCCTGCACGGCCAGCACGCTGCGCCCTTGGCGACGGAAGATTTCCGCCATCTGCGCCAGCACATGCTGCCCCTTCATCGGGCCTTCGTCCGGGCCGATCATCAGATCGTCAGCCAGCAGCACCGCGAAGGGCGCGCCTTCGGTCAGGTGCTCGGCGCACAGCACGGCATGGCCCAAGCCCAGCGCGCGGGGCTGGCGCACGTAGGAGCACAGCATGTCGTCCGGCGCCATGGCCTTCACCACGTTCAGCAGCGCCTGCTTGCCGGCGTGCTCCAGTTCGTTCTCGAGCTCGTAGGCGGTGTCGAAATGGTCTTCAATCGCGCGCTTGTTGCGGCCGGTCACGAAGACCATGTGGCGGATGCCGGCGGCGTAGGCTTCTTCCACCGCGTACTGAATCAAGGGTTTGTCCACCACGGGCAGCATCTCCTTGGGGCTGGCCTTGGTGGCGGGCAGGAAACGGGTGCCCAGGCCGGCCACCGGAAACACTGCGGTCTTGATCTCATTGCTCATGCGCTCTTCACTCCTTCATGGATACATGCATTCCAGGCGACAGCATGCCAGCCTTTCATGACGCGATTTTTTCCAGTTGCCCCAACTGGGCCTGGACCTTGGACAGCGTGGCCGTGAAGTCCGCCACGCGCTTCTTCTCCTGCTCGATCACGGCCGGTGGGGCCTTGGCCACGAAGGCCTCGTTGCCCAGCTTGGCCGTGGCCTTGGTGATTTCGCCCTGCAGGCGCGCCGCTTCCTTGCCCAGGCGAACCTTCTCGGCCGCGACGTCGATCTCCATGTGCAGGCACAGGCGAGCCTCCCCCACCACCGCCACCGGGGCGGCTTCGGCGGCCACGGCCCATTCGGCCTCGGCCGTGAAGACCCGTACCTCGCTCAACTTGGCCAGGGACTGCAACACCGGCGCCCATTGCCGCAGGAAGTCGGCGTCGGCCGCGTTGGCGGCCAGCGCGTAGAGCGGCAGGCGGGTCGAGGGCGAGACGGTCATCTCGCCCCGCAGATTGCGGCAGGCGTCGATGAGCTGCTTGAGCCGCGCCACTTCGGCTACGGCCTTCGGGTCGATGCGCTCGGGCTGGCTAAGGGGGTAGTCGGCCACGCTGACCGACGCGCCACGACGACCCGCGTCGTCATCGGACGGGGCAGGCCAACGGCCCGCCACGGGCGCCACCTTCTGCCAGAGCTCCTCGGTGATGAAGGGGATGATGGGGTGGGCCAGGCGCAGGATGGTTTCCAGCGTGCGGATCAGGGTGCGCCGTGTCGCGCGTTGCTGCGCTTCGTTGCCGGTCTGAATCTGCACCTTGGCGATTTCCAGGTACCAGTCACAGAACTCGTTCCAGACGAAGTCATAGACGGCGTTGGCCACGTTGTCGAGGCGGTATTCATCGAAGCCCTTCGCCACCTCGGCTTCCACCTGCTGCAGGGCCGAGACGATCCAGCGGTCGGCCGGGCTGAATTGCATGTAGCCCGCGAATTCGCCACCGGGCTGGCATTGCTCCTTGGTGTGCTCCTTCAAGCCGCAGTCATTGCCTTCGCAGTTCATCAGCACGAAGCGGGTGGCGTTCCAGAGCTTGTTGCAGAAGTTGCGGTAGCCTTCGCAGCGCTTGCTGTCGAAGTTGATGCTGCGCCCCAGCGAGGCCAGGGCCGCGAAGGTGAAACGCAGCGCGTCGGCGCCATAGGCGGGAATGCCCTCGGGGAATTCCTTCTCGGTGTTCTTGCGCACCGCGGGCGCGGTCTCGGGCTTGCGCAGGCCGGTGGTGCGCTTGTCCAGCAGAGGCGCGAGCGCGATGCCGTCGATCAGGTCCACCGGGTCGAGCACATTGCCTTCGCTCTTGCTCATCTTCTTGCCTTGCGCGTCGCGCACCAGGCCGTGGATGTAGACATGCTTGAAGGGCACGCGACCGGTGAAGTGGGTCGTCATCATGATCATCCGGGCCACCCAGAAAAAGATGATGTCGTAACCCGTCACCAGCACGGTGCTGGGCAGGTAAAGGTCGTAATCCTTGGTCGGCGTGGCATCGTCCAGCGCCTCGGGCCAGCCCATGGTGCTGAAAGGCACGAGGGCAGAGGAATACCAAGTGTCCAGCACGTCTTCGTCGCGCGTGAGCTTCTTGCCGGCGCCGGCCTGAGCCTGGGCCTCGGCCTCGTTGCGCGCAACGTAAACCTGGCCGTCCTCGTCGTACCAGGCCGGAATCTGGTGGCCCCACCAGAGCTGGCGACTGATGCACCAGTCCTGGATGTTGTTCATCCACTGGTTGTAGGTGTTGACCCAGTTCTCGGGCACGAACTTGACTTCGCCGGAGGCCACGGCGTCGATGGCTTTTTGCGCGATGGACCGTGTGTCGTGAACTTGCTCCCCGGCACCGGGCCGCCCCAAGCCGGGCACGGCCCCCTCGGGGGGCCGCGAACCACGCGCAGCGGGGAGCGTGGGGTCTTGTTCATGGCGACGAACCACTGATCGGTGAGCATGGGCTCCACCACCTGGCCCGTGCGCGCGCAGATCGGCAGCATCAACTTGTGCGGCTTGATCTCCTGCAGAAAACCTTGCTCCTGCAGATCCTTGACCAAGGCCTTACGGGCGTCGAAACGGTCCATGCCCTGGTAGGCCTTGGGACCGTTCTCGTTGACCTTGGCATCCAGTGTGAAGATGGTGATCAGCGGCAGGCCGTGGCGCTGCGAGCAGGCGTAGTCGTTGAAGTCGTGCGCGCCGGTGATCTTGACGCAGCCGGAACCGAAGGCGCGGTCCACGAAATCGTCCGCGATGATGGGGATCGTGCGGTCCATCAGCGGCAGCACAACCTGCTTGCCCACGAGGTGCTTGTAGCGTTCGTCTTCCGGGTGGACGGCCAGCGCGCCGTCGGCCATCATGGTTTCCGGTCGGGTGGTGGCGATCACCATGCCGGGGCGCACCTCATCGGCCGCGCCGGCGATGCCCTTGACGGTCTGCGGACCGTCGACGAAGGGGTAGAGCACGTAATGCATCTTGCCTTCGGCCTCGGTGCTTTCCACCTCCAGATCCGACACCGCCGACTGCAGCACCGGGTCCCAGTTGACCAGGCGCTTGCCGCGGTAGATCAGGCCCTGCTCGTACAGGCGCACGAAGGTCTCGGTCACCACGCTGGACAGCTTCTCGTCCATCGTGAAGTACTCGTGGTCCCAGTCCACGCTGTCGCCCATGCGGCGCATCTGGGTGGTGATGGTGTTGCCGGACTTTTCCTTCCACTCCCAGACCTTGGCGACGAAATTCTTGCGGCCCAGGTCGTGGCGGCTGAGTTTCTGCTCCTGCAACTGGCGTTCCACCACGATTTGCGTGGCGATGCCCGCGTGGTCCGTGCCCGGCACCCAGAGGGTGTTGTGGCCGCGCATGCGGTGGTAGCGCGTCAACGAATCCATGATGGTCTGGTTGAAGGCGTGGCCCATGTGCAGCGTGCCGGTGACGTTGGGCGGCGGCAGCTGGATGGCGAAGGAAGGCACCGTGGCCTGGGGCTGTCCCGTGCCGCGGTGGCCAGCCTGACCGTAACCGCGCCGCTCCCACTCAGGCCCCCAGTGCGCCTCCAGCGCGGCGGGTTCAAAGGACTTGGACAGACTGGCAAGGCCGGGTTGCTGGATGGCTTCGGTCATGGTGAAGACGCCGTGAGACGGAGAAACAGGGGAAGAAGGGGGAAAGATGCGGCAAGGCAGGTTGTGGTCCGCGCAGGGACGGACGCTTTCCGCGCTGAAGGTGCACCCTCGAAACCCGCCGATTTTAGGACAAGGCCTCAAACCCGCCCGCGGGCGGGCTGCTGGGACAGTGCGCGCCGTCCTTCCCGGCCGTGTCCCTGCCGGGGGATTTGAAATAATCGCGGCCATGCCCTCACCTTCTGCGCCCTGGCGCGCGCGCCTGCCCGCCCTCTTCCCCTTTCTGAACTGGCCCCGTCCGAATGCCTCGCTGCTGCGTGGCGAAGCCTTGGCCGGACTGACCGTGGGCCTGATGCTGATCCCGCAGAGCGTGGCCTACGCCACGCTGGCGGGCATGCCGCCGGTCACGGGCATCTATGCCGCCATCCTGCCGGCCATCGCGGCCGTGCTGTTCAGCTCCTCGACCCGCCTGGCCGTCGGCCCCACGGCGCTCACCGGCCTGCTGGTCGGTGCCGGGCTGGCGGGCGCCGTGCCCGGCCTGCAGCCGGGATCGGTGCAGTGGGTGCAATTGGCCATCTGGCTGGCGCTGCTGTCCGGGCTGCTGCAGTTGCTGCTGGGATTCATGCGCTTTGGCTGGCTGCTCAATGTGGTCAACGCCCCGGTGCTCACGGCCTTCACCCAGGCCGCCGCCTGGCTCATCATCGGCTCGCAGCTGCGGGCGCTGACGGGCCTGGACGCCGGGTCCGACTGGCTCGGCCTGCTCACCGGGCCACAGGCCTTCCTGGCGGCGATCGACGCACGGGCTCTGGCCTTTGGCGCTGGCACGCTGGCCTGGCTAGTGCTGGCCCGGCGCTGGCGCCCCGGCTTTCCGGCGGTGCTGCTGGCCGTGCTGGCCACCGCGGGTGGGTCCTACCTGATGTCTTACGAAGCCTCTGGCGGCGCCGTGGTAGGGGCCTTGCCCGCCGGCCTGCCCTCGCTGGTCTTGCCGACCTGGCCGGGCTGGGAACTGCTGGGCGCATTGTTGCTGCCCACGCTGGTGATCACGCTGATCAGTTTCCTGGAAACCGCCTCCAGCGCCAAGGTGGACCATGAGCGCAGCGGCACGCGCTGGGACCAGGACCAGGACCTGATCGGCCAGGGCCTGGGCAAGATCGCCGCGGGCTTCTCGGGGGCTTTCCCGGTCAGCAGCTCCTTCTCGCGCTCCGCGCTCAATCTCTATGCCGGCGCGCGCACCGGCTGGTCTACCGTGTTCAGCGCCGTGGTCGTGCTGCTGGCCCTGCTGTTCTTCGTTCCGGTGCTGCACCATGTCCCGCAGGCGGTGCTGGCGGCGATCGTCGTGACCGCGGTGCTGGGTCTCATCAAACCCCGCGAGTTCATGCGGCTGTGGCGTGTGGCCCGCGCGGAAGCGGTGATCGCCGTGCTCACCTTCGCCGTGACACTGTTGGCCGCGCCCCAGCTCTACTGGGGCGTGCTGACGGGCGTCGTGCTCTCGCTGGGCCACTTTCTCTACACGCGCCTGCACCCGCGCATCATCGAAGTGGGGCTGCACCCCGACGGCAGCCTGCGTGACCGCCACCTCTGGCATCTGCCGCCGCTGGCGCCCCACACCAGCGGGCTGCGCATGGACGCCGCCCTGGACTTCGCGAGCGCGGCGGAATTCGAGCGGGCCATCGTCGAGCACCTGGCCGCCCATCCCGACACCCGCCATCTGGTGGTGTTCGCGCAATCCATCAACCGGCTGGATGCGACAGGCGCGGAGACTTTCCTCAAGATCGCCCAGCACCTGCGCGAACAGCAAGTGCTGCTGCACGTCAGCGGCATGAAACTGCCGGTGGAACAAACCCTGCTGCGCGCGGGCTGGAAGACACACGATCCCGCGCATCGGCTGTACCGCACGGACGCGGAGGCACTGGCCGCCTTGACCCCGCTGCGCGAAGGCTCGGCGCCCTGAAACCCGGGGTAAGGGCTCGCTCTTCGGCTACACTCCCGCCCCAATTCCACCCGACCAGGTTCGCGCATGGCGCAGCCCTCCATCACCACTCCCGCCTTCCCCGTCGCTCGGCCGGAACGCAGTGTTCTATCCTGCGTGGTTCCCGCTTACAACGAGGCGGGCCACCTCGCCGCCTTCATCGACGACCTGGCCCAGGCCTTGAAGCCGCTGTGCGAGTCCTATGAAATCATCGTCGTGAACGATGGCAGCACGGACACGACGGACAGCGTCATGGCTGCCCTGCTGCCCCGGCCCGGCCTGCGCTACCTGTCGCTCGCGCGCAATTTCGGCAAGGAAGTCGCACTGACCGCAGGCATCGAGCACGCGCGTGGCGACGCGGTGATCCTGATCGACGCCGACTACCAGCACCCGCTGGCCTTGCTGCCCGAGATGGTCCGGCTCTGGCGCGATGGCTACGACATGGTCTATGGCGTGATGGCCAGTCGGCACAAGGAAAGCCTCTGGCGGCGCTGGGGCGTGGACGCGTTCTACGGCCTGATGGAACTCAGCTCCTCCATCCGCATGCCGCGCCACGCGGGCGACTTCCGCCTGCTGGACCACAAGGTCGCCGATGCCCTGCGGCAATTGCCCGAGCGCAACCGATTCATGAAGGGCTTGTATGCCTGGGTGGGTTACCGCAGCATCGGCCTGCCTTTCACGCCCGCCGAGCGCGCGTCGGGCCATTCCAGTTTTGACCTGCATCGGCTGGCGCAGTTGGCAGTCAATGGCGTCATGGCCTTCACCACCCTGCCGCTGCGCATATGGAGCGGCATCGGCGCGGTGATCTCGCTGGTGGCCTTCTGTTACGGCCTCTACATCGTCGCGGAGCACCTGATCTGGGGCAGCGACGTACGCGGCTGGCCCACGCTGGCGGCGGGGCTGATGTTCTTCTCCGGCATCCAGTTGATCTCCATCGGCATCGTCGGACAGTACCTGAGCCAGGTGTACGACGAGGTCAAGCGCCGGCCCCTGTACCTGCTGGCGCAAGACGTGGACGGCGGCGTGGCGCCCCACGCCTACGCGCACGCAAACGTCCACACCGACGCGAAAGAAGGCTCGGGGCCATGACCCCCATCGCCGTCTGCGCGGATGACTACGCGCAGAACGCCGCCATCAGCACGGGCATTCTTGAGTTGCTGGACCAGGGCCGCCTGAGCGCGGTGAGCTGCTTCAGCATGGCGCCGTCCTGGCGTACGTCGGCCGCGCCCGCCCTGCGTGAACGCCTGGCCGCGGGTCCTGAGGCACAGCCTGCGGCGGACCTGGGCCTGCACTTCAATCTCACGGAAGGTTTTGGCGGGCCCGCCCAGGCCTCCCTGAACGGACTGATCCTGCGCAGCCTGGTGGGCGGTCTGAACCGCAAGACCCTGCAGGCGGTGATCACCACGGCCTTGCAGCGGCAACTCGACGCCTTTGAACAGGGCCTGGGCCGCGCGCCGGATTTCATCGACGGACACCAGCATGTGCACCAGTTCCGTGGTGTGCGCGACGTGCTGCTGGAAGTGTGGGCGCGACGTTACCCTCATGCAACCGGGCGCGGCGACGCCCGACCCCGACCGTGGATACGCAACACGGTTCCGGCCGACCCGGGCTGGGGCGGCAAACCCAAGGTCTTGGCCCGGCTGGGTGGCCAGGCCTTGGCGGCTGAACTGTCACGCCTCGGCCTGCCTAGCAACCACGGCTTCGCGGGTGTGTATGGTTTTGACCGCCCGGACTACGACGCCTGTTTCGCGCACTGGCTACGGGCCGCCAAGCCGGGGATGCTGATCATGTGCCATCCGGCCCGTGAGGCGCGAGCCGACGGGGGCCCCGACCCGATCGCCGCCCAGCGCTGGGTGGAACATCGCTATTTCTCATCGCCCGCCTACCCCGAAGCGCTGCGCGCGGCTGGCGTGCAATTGCAACGATTGACGGCCCTTCCGCAATGAGTCCCCTGCCCCCACCCGCCCGCCTGATCCACGAACGCAAGGACTGGGTGCCCCTGCTGCTGGCGCTGCTCGCCTGCGTCGCGCTGATGCTGCCCTTGCAGTGGCTCACGCCCATGCACTCGGACGACTACGCCTACACGCACAAGGGCATCAGCTGGGCCGCGACCTGGCACCATTACACGAGCTGGAGTGGCCGACTGGTGGCGGATTTCCTGTCCAGCGCCGTGCTCGCCCCGCGCAGCCACGCCTTCGCCGCCAGCATCAACACGCTGGCCTTCGTCGCCCTCATCGTTCTCCTCTGGTGGCTGCCGCGCTTCAAACTCTCCACAGCCGCCTCTTTCACCTCGGCATTCACGGTGTCTGCACGGCCCTGGATGGCGGTTCGAGCCTACGTGTTGCTGTTCCTCCTCTATTGGTTGGGCAACCCCGCCCTGGGTGAAGTCAACTTCTGGATCGTCGGTTCGGCCAACTACGTTTGGACGAACGTATTGCACCTGCTGTTCCTCGGCCTGTTCCTGCGCGAAGCGCTGGAAACCAAGCCCACGCCCCCCGCCGGCCCGGGCTGGTCCACGCGCTCCACCCTGACGCTGCTGCTCGCTCCCATCGCCGGTTGCACCAACGAAAACACCAGCCTCTCGACGCTGCTGCTGATGGTGCTGGTTTGCCTGTACGTGATCGTGCGCGACGGCGTGCGCTGGCGGGCCTGGCACGGCAAGCTCGTGGTCTATGGCCTGGGCTTCGCCCTGGGAACGGCAGCCCTGCTGCTGGCGCCGGGCAACGCGGTCCGGCGACGGATCTTCATCAAGTGGAACAAGCTGGGCTGGGACGACCGGGTCCTGCTGCACTTCACCGAACGCGTGCCCCTGGCCCTGCACCATCTGGGGCTGCTGCTGCTGACCGCGCTGGTGCTGCTGCTGATCGCACAACGGGTCAGGACGGCGCCGGCCAGGCAGCAAGGCGCCCTGAGTTGGCTGTTCATGCTGGCGGCAGTTGTTTCACTGTCCGTGATGGTCGCCTCGCCCGTGCTGCCGCAACGCTCGCTCGCGGGCACGCAGATGTACCTGCTGCTGGCCATCAGTGCACTGCTGTTCTCGTGGGAAGCGCAGGGGCGCGAGGACGGTGTCATGCGCCCGCTCCGACAGGGCCTGAACGTCTTCACGGCCACCTTGGCGCTGGTGTTTGCCCTGTCCTATGGCCTGATGCTGCGCGCCTACCACCAAGTGTCTCAGCAGAATGCCGTGCGGCAGCAGCTCATCCACGAGGGCATGGCGCGGGGTGACGTCTATATCTTCATCCCGAAGTACCACTGGCTGCCGCTGCTGCGCGACGAGGCCGAGCACTTCACCGAGTTCTTCAACGACGAGATGATGAGCTGGTACGAAGGCACCTGGGCCGCGATCCGTCAGTTCGACGTGTCGGGGCCCTACAGCACGGTCGAGGAGGCCCGGGCCATGCTGACGCCCGCGCAAGGGTCGGCGCAGCAAGCCTTGGAGGCCTGGGGCCGGGACATCCGGAAAAGGCCGCGTTGATGACGCGCATGACCCGGTACGCGCGGCTCGCCCGGCAGCTGTCCTTGTTCGTCGCCGTGGGCACGATGGCTGCCCTCACGCACTGGGGCGTGGCGGTGCTGCTGGTCTCGCGGCTGACCTGGGCACCGGCTCTGGCGAATGTCGCCGGCTGGCTGGTCGCCTTTGTCGTGTCCTTCACAGGCCATCACTTCCTGACCTTCCGCGACGCCCTGACCCCTTGGAGCGTGGCGGCGCGGCGCCTCTTCCTGATTTCGGCCGGCAATTTCGTCCTCAACGAAATCGTCTACATCACTTTGCTGCGCAGCACCGACCTGCCTTACGACGGGTTGCTCGCGGGCATCCTGATCGCGCAGGCCGTGCTGACCTTCCTCGCCAGCCGCTACTGGGCGTTCCGCTCCGGCCCCCACCGTGAAGCGTCCTGAGCCCTCCGCATAATCCGCCCATGCTGTTTCTTCTCTCTCCCGCCAAGTCCCTGGACTACGACAGCCCGATCGCCAAGGACCTGCCCCACAGCCAACCCCTGTACACCCGGCAGGCGGCTGAACTCATCCAGGTGCTGCGCGGCTACGCCCCGCGGCAGATCGCCGAGCTGATGGACCTGAGCGACGCGCTGTCGCAGCTCAACGTGGCCCGTTACGCGGCCTGGACGCCGAAGTTCACCGCCAAAAACTCGCGCCAAGCCGTGCTGGCTTTCAACGGCGACGTGTACGACGGACTGGACGCGAAGACACTGCCGCCGGAAACCCTGGACTGGATGCAGGACCATGTCTGCATCCTCAGCGGTCTCTACGGCGTTTTGCGCCCACTGGACTGGATGCAACCCTATCGCCTCGAAATGGGCACGACCCTGCCAACGGAAAAGAACGGCACGGCCTGCAAGAACCTCTACCAGTTCTGGGGCCGCACGATCGCCGACCACCTGAACGAACGGCTCGCGGGCGAGAAAAACCCCATCGTCATCAACCTGGCCTCGCAGGAGTACTTCAAGTCCGTGGACCGCAAGGTGCTGCAGGCCCGCGTGATCGAATGCGTGTTCGAGGACTACAAGGGCGGCATCTACAAGGTGATCAGCTTCAACGCCAAGCGCGCGCGCGGCCTGATGGCGCGTTTCGCAGCCAGCAAGCGTGTCACCACGCCCAGGCAATTGGAGAAGTTCAAGGTGGATGGGTATGCCTTCGACGCCGGGGTGTCCGAGCCGGACCGCCTGGTGTTCCGACGGAAGATCCAGGACTGAGGCCCCCCATGAACACCTCCGACTCCACCCCGGAAAACTCGCAGCTCGGCAAGGCCTCGGCCTACAAGGATCAGTACGACTCCAGCCTGCTGTTCCCGTTGCCACGCGCGGCCAAGCGCGAGGAGATCGGCATCCCCCAGGTCAAGAAAGGCGGCACCCTGCCCTTCCTGGGCGCCGACCTCTGGACCGCCTACGAACTGAGCTGGCTCAACCCGCGCGGCAAGCCGCAGGTAGCCATTGCCCACGTCACCGTGCCCTGCGAAACGCCCAACATCGTCGAGAGCAAGTCCTTCAAGCTCTACCTGAACAGCTTCAACCACACGAAGTTCGCCGACGCCGACGAGGTGAAGGTCAGGCTGCGCATGGACCTGAGCGAGGCCGTCTGGCGCGGCTCGGGCAAGTCCGGTTTCGTGGGCCTGCGCCTGCTCACGCCCGAGCAGTTCGACCAGGAGCCCATCCACGAACTGGACGGCCTGAGCATCGACCGCCTGGACGTGGAATGCACGCAGTACCAGCCCGCGCCCGAGCTGCTGAGCGCGGCCTTCGACGAACAGCCGGTCACCGAGACCCTGACCAGCGGCCTGCTCAAGAGCAATTGCCTGGTGACCGGTCAACCCGACTGGGGCAGCGTGCAGATCAGCTACAGCGGCCCGCAGATCGACCAGGCCGGCCTGCTGCAGTACCTGGTGAGCTTTCGCCAGCACAACGAGTTCCACGAGCAGTGCGTGGAACGCATCTACATGGACGTGATGCGCCGCTGCAAGCCCACCAAGCTGACCGTCTACGCGCGTTACACCCGCCGCGGCGGCCTGGACATCAACCCCTGGCGCAGCAGCCACCCGCAGACCTTGCCGCCCAACGTGCGCACGGCGCGGCAGTGACCGCGCCCCGGACCCGGGCCTGATCAACCGCGCCGGGCTGAGCGCCAGCCCGACCGCCCGCAGGCCCCCCGACAGGGTTCTGCGGCAAGACAGGCTCAGTCCTGCGTCAGCGGCGCAAAGCGCCAGCCCACGCGCAGGGTCATGCTCTCGCCCTGGTTCAACACCCGCAGGCCCGGGCGCCCCGACAGGTGGAAGGCATCGATGGGCTGGGTGATGGGCTCGAAGCAGAAGGCCGGCCCCTGGGGTGGGCGGTAGATCAGGCAGAAATGCTGCGCCACGCCGCCGTCCTGCTCGAAATCCGGCATGTGGACGTCCAGCGCCAGGCCGTGCTCTGGCCACGCGATGCGGGCCCGCCCACCCCAGCCCGAGTAACCGTTGTCGATCAAGTCCCCATGGGCCGAGACGCCCTGGTTCAGGTCCCAGCCGGCGGGGTACTGCGTCGTGTGCCCCACGGGCAAGGGGTCCTTGCCGCTGAGCCACACGCCCTGCACCGGGGCCGTGACCCGCGTCTGGGGCGTGCGCGGGAACCAGGGGTGCAGGCCGATGCCAAAAGGCAGCGCCTGCGTGCCGAGCTGGCGCAGCAAGACCTCCTGGTCCAGGCCGCCCGGCACCAGGCGGAAGGTCTGCACGGCCTCATAGTCATAGGGGTTGCCGTGGAAACCGCGTGACCGCAACGTCATCTGCAGCGTGTCGGGCGCGGGCTGGTTCAGCACCCAGGGCTGCAGCCAGCCGTCGCCATGGATGGGGTAAGGCTCACCCGCGCGGTTGGGCTGCATGGCGTGGAAATGGCCGTCCTGCTCGAAGCCACCGCCGCTGATGCGGTTGGACCAAGGCACCATGGCAAAGGAGGCAAGGTGGTTCTGGTCCGGCGTGTGGCCGTCCCAGGGACGCCAGAAGTCCAGCCGCCCTTGGGGGGCCGAGGGATGGTCCACCTGCCAGGCGGCCACGCCGCCGCCCAGGGTGGGGACCAGGCCCAGATGCTGCCCCGCGTGGTGCAGCCAGACGATGGGATGGGCGGTGGTGCTCATGCAATCACTTTCATCAAACAAGAAGAGGGTTGGAGAAAAACAAGAAGATGGCAAGAGCGATGGCAGGCCGACCGGCCAGCACGCGCCGCACGGCGCCACGGACGCAGCCCGAACGCCGGGCAGACCTGCCCCGTGCCCGCTAGCCCCCGTACGGATGGGCAGGCAGTCCCGGGCTGTCGACGTCCACCGCGAACAGCCCTCCCGCCAGGGGCTCGGCCGCCAATTGCGCCAGACTCATGCCGACCCGGGCCGTGGAAATGAACAGGGTGCGCAAATCCTTGCCGCCGAAGGCGCAGTTCGTGACCTGGCCCGTGGGCAAGGTCACGCGGGCCAGTTCCTCACTGGTGTCCGGGTCATGGCAGCTCACGCAGGCACCGCCCCAATGCGCGATCCAGAGGCGGCCCAGCGCGTCCGTGGTCATGCCATCGGGCAAGCCATCACCGGGTGCGAAACGCTTCCACAGCACTTTGTTGGACAGGGTACCCGTGGCGGCGTCACTGTCGTAGCGGTAGGTGCAGCCCTGCACGGTGTCATTGAAGTACATGAAACGGCGTCGCCCATCCCCACGTCCCCCCCCGCTCCAGGTCGGCCCATTGGTCACGACAAAACCGTCCTCGTGGCGCGTGCAACGGCCGTCCGGGTCCAGTCGGTAGAGCGCGCCACTGGGCGCTTCGCAGGCGAAATCCATGGAGCCGGCCCAGAAGCGCCCCTGGGCGTCGCACTTGCCGTCATTGAAGCGGTTGCCGGTCCGCTCGGGCTCAGGCTGGTGCAGATACTGCGGTTCTCCCCCACGGGCAGGATCGAAGAGCGCGTAGCCCCGGCGCAGGGTCACCACCAGCCCGGGCGCGCGGGCGCGTTCGGCCAAGGCGGAGATTTCCTCGGCGAAGGTCCAGCGGGCCTGGGCGCCACTCTGCGGGTCCCAGCGGTTCAGTTGACGCGACAGGATGTCCACCCAGTACAGCGCCTGCTCCCGCACGGACCACAACAGGCCCTCGCCGAGTTCGGCGCCCGCCGCCTGGACGCAACACAGCGCGCCGATCACGGGCGCCAGGGACTCAGGCCGCCAGGGCGTGGCGGTGGGATTTTCCAGGGCGGGCATGCATGTCTCCAACCTTTTGTTTTCACCTGTTCCGGCATGGCTCCGGCTCAGGCCTCTTGACATGGCCCATCTTATCAACGCACATTAATACACGTAATCTATTTTTTTCCTATTGATTGATACCTTTATTGATATGTCATCACTTGCCTCTACCTCCTCTTCCGCCCGGTTCTCGCGTTTTCCCAGCCTGAAAGACCGGGCGGTGTTCATCACCGGCGGCGGCAGCGGCATTGGCGCCGCCATCGTGACCGCGTTCGCCGAACAGGGCGCGCGCGTTGCCTTCGTGGACGTGGCCCAGGAAGCCAGCGCCCACCTGGCCCAGCAGCTGGCCGACGCCGGCCACGCCCGCCCCTGGTGGCGGGCGTGCGATGTGCGGGACGTGCGGGCGTTGCAATCGGCCGTCCAGGACGCCGCGAAGGAATTGGGCGATTTCTCGGCCCTGGTCAACAACGTGGCCAACGATGACCGTCACACGCTGGAATCCGTCACGCCCGAGTACTACGACGAGCGCATGGCCATCAACGAACGCCCCGCCTTCTTCGCCATCCAGGCGGCGGTGCCCGGCATGCGCCGACTGGGCGGGGGATCGGTGATCAACCTGGGCTCCACGGGCTGGCAGGGCAAGGGTGGTGCCTACCCCTGTTACGCCATCGCCAAGTCCTCGGTCAACGGCCTGACGCGCGGGCTGGCCAAGCCCCTGGGCCGCGACCGCATCCGCATCAACACCGTCTCACCCGGCTGGGTCATGACCGAGCGCCAGATCAAGCTCTGGCTGGACGCGGAAGGCGAGCAGGAAATCCAGCGCAACCAGTGCCTGCCCGACAAGCTGCAGCCACACGACATCGCGCGCATGGTGCTGTTCCTGGCGTCGGACGACGGCGCCATGTGCACGGCCCAGGAATTCAAGGTGGACGCTGGCTGGGTCTGATTCGGCACGACCCCCTAAGGCGCTGCGCGCCTTCCTCCTTCCCTCGAATTGCGGCGCAATTCGGGAAGGGGGACACCGCCAGCGCGGCGTGGCGGCCCTTGCGCGCCGGTTCTGATCTGGGCCGCGCCGCTACCCAGCAGCGTCGACAAACGTGAGGACCGGATGAAGGCAACACTCAGTCCGGGTCCAGGCGGCGCCCGTACTGCGCCTGGCTGATCTGCTTGATCGCCTTCATCATCACCTTGCCCGCGGGCGAAAGCAGACGGTCGGTGCGGGTGATGATGCCGAAATCGTCCATGTGGCAGGGCAGGTCGATCGGCACCACCGACATCAGGCCATGCGCGGCGTAGTAATGCGCCACGTCGACCGCCAGCACGGCCATCATGTCGCTCTGCTGCAGCATGCGGGTGATGAACAGCAGGGACGAGGTTTCCACGATGTTGAGCGGCGGGGGCAGGCCTTCCTGCTGGAACATCAGGTCGAAACGGTGGCGCAGCACGCTGCCCGAGGGCGGGACGATCCAGCCCGCCGACACCACGTCGCGCAGGGTCAGCCCGCTCATGCCCAGCAGCGGGTGGCCCGGCCGGGCCACGGCGCTGACCAATTCCTCGGTCAACGGTTCGTAGCGCAGGTTGGCCTTGTCGTGCTCGGCGTACAGGCGCCCCACCAGGATGTCCAGCCGCCCCTGCTCCAGACGGTCCAGCAGCACCGGGCTGGTCTCGATGTCCAGCGAGACGCGCAGGCTGGGATGCTCCTGCTTGACCAGGGCCACCGCCGCCGGCAACACGCGCAGGCCCGGCGAGGTGATGGCGCCAACACCCACCTGGCCGAAGTGCCCCTTCTTGAGCGCGCCCAGCTCGTCGTGTGCCTGGTTCAGGCTGGCCAGGGCCATGCGGGCGTGCCGGATCATGGTTTCCCCGTACCAGGTGGGCCGCATGCCACGCGGCAGGCGTTCGAACAGGGGCACCTCCAGCACGTCTTCCAGGTCCTTGAGCAGCTTGGAAGCCGCCGGCTGGGTCATGCTGAGCACCTGGGCGGCCCGGTGGATATTGCCTTCCTCGGCCAGGGCCACCAGCAGCAACAGTTGTCGGGTCTTGAGACGGGCGCGGATGAACCAGTGGTTGTAAGTACTCATCTGGTTTTCCAGAATGCAGATAGTGATATGTATTTTGCACAAAAATCTATTGGATTGATATTAAAAACATCCATAGACTCCGCCGCCATACCGTGCAAAGGCGACAGTTTCATGAAACCTGGTGAGATCCAACCCAACCCCCGGCATTACATCAACGGGCGTTGGGTGAGCGGCAGCACCACGGGCATCAGCAGCAACCCCTCGGACACGCGCGAGGTGGTGGCCGAATACGCCCGGGCCGACCGCAACCAGGCCGAGGAGGCCGTCCGGGCCGCCGCCGACGCCCTGCCCTCCTGGAGCCTGAGCAGCCCGCAACGCCGCGCCGATGCACTGGACCAGATCGGCAGTGAAATCCTGGCGCGCAAGGACGAACTGGGCACCCTGCTGGCGCGCGAGGAAGGCAAGACCCTGCCCGAGGCGACGGGCGAGGTGGCTCGCGCCGGGCAGATCTTCAAATTCTTCGCGGGCGAGGCCCTGCGCGTGCCGGGCGAGACCATGGCCTCGGTGCGCCCCGGCGTGCAGGTGGACGTGACACGTGAACCCGTGGGCGTGGTGGGCCTGATCACCCCCTGGAACTTTCCCTTCGCGATTCCAGCCTGGAAGATCGCACCCGCCCTGGCCTATGGCAACACCGTGGTGTTCAAGCCGGCCGAACTGGTGCCCGCCTGCGGTTGGGCCCTGACCGAGATCATCAGCCGCAGCGGACTGCCCGCGGGCGTCTTCAACCTCGTCATGGGCAGCGGCCGGGAAGTCGGCCAGACCCTGGTGGACCACCCCCTGGTCAACGCGCTGAGCTTCACGGGCTCGGTGCCCACGGGCGAACGCATCCTGCAGGCGGCCAGCGCGCGGCGCGCCAAGGTGCAACTGGAAATGGGCGGCAAGAACCCGCTGGTGGTGCTGGCCGACGCCGACCTGGAGCAGGCCGTGGACTGCGCGCTGCAAGGCGCGTATTTCTCCACCGGTCAGCGCTGCACGGCGTCCAGCCGCCTGATCGTGGAAGCCAAGGTGCATGACGCCTTCGTGGCCCGGTTGCGCCAGCGCTTGGTGGATCTGAAGGTCGGCCACGCTCTGGAACGCGGCATCGAGATGGGCCCCGTGGTCGACAAGAACCAGCTCGACCAGGACTTGGCCTACGTCGAGATCGCGCGCAACGAGGGCGCCGAGCATGTCTGGGGCGGTGACCGCCTGGAGCGCGCCACGCCCGGGCATTACATGAGCCCCGCGCTCTTCCTGGCCCGGCCCGAGCACCGCATCGCGCGCGAGGAGGTGTTCGGCCCGGTGGCCTGCGTGCTGCGCGCCGAGGACTATGACCATGCCCTGGCCCTGGCCAATGACACGCCCTTCGGCCTGTGCGCAGGCCTCTGCACCACCTCGCTCAAGCACGCCATGCACTTCAAGCGCCACGCGGACGTGGGCATGACCATGGTCAATCTGCCCACCGCGGGGGTGGATTTCCACGTGCCCTTCGGTGGACGCAAGGCCTCCAGCCACGGGCCACGCGAACAGGGCCGTTACGCCGCCGAGTTTTTCACCACGGTCAAGACCGGCTACATGCTGGCCTGATCCCTTTTCTCACTTCAACAACCAGGAGACAAAACCATGAGATTCAACCGCCGCATCCTCACACTGGCCCTGGCCTGCGCGCCGCTGGCCTCCCTGTCCACCGGCGCCTGGGCTCAGAAGCCGCTCGTGATGGGCTTCAGCCAGGTTGGCGCCGAAAGCGAATGGCGCACGGCCAACACCGAGTCCATCAAGTCGGCCGCGAAGGAAGCCGGTATCGAACTCAAGTTCTCCGACGCCCAGCAGAAGCAGGAAAACCAGATCAAGGCCATCCGCTCCTTCATCGCGCAGAAGGTGGACGTGATCGCCTTCTCGCCCGTGGTCGAGTCGGGCTGGGAACCGGTGCTGCGCGAAGCCAAGGCCGCCAAGATCCCGGTGATCCTGACCGACCGCGCGGTCAACGTGAAGGACAAGTCCCTGTACGTCACCTTCATTGGTTCCGACTTCGTCGAGGAAGGCCGCAAGGCGGGCCGCTGGCTGGTCGAGAAGATGAAGGACCAGAAGGGCGAGGTCAACATCGTGGAACTGCAGGGCACCGTGGGCTCCGCCCCCGCGATCGACCGCAAGAAGGGCTTCGAGGAAATCATCAAGGCCGATCCGAAGTTCAAGATCATCCGCTCGCAGACCGGTGATTTCACGCGCGCCAAGGGCAAGGAGGTGATGGAAGCCTTCCTGAAGGCCGAGGGCAAGAAGATCAACGTGCTGTACGCGCACAACGACGACATGGCCATCGGCGCGATCCAGGCCATCGAGGAAGCGGGCCTCAAGCCAGCCAAGGACATCACCATCATTTCCATCGACGCGGTCAAGGGCGCCTTCGAGGCCATGATCGCCGGCAAGCTCAACGTGAGCGTGGAGTGCAGCCCGCTGCTGGGCCCGCAATTGATGGCCGCCGCCAAGGACGTCAAGGCCGGCAAGCCGGTGCAGAAGCGCATCGAGACCAAGGAAGGCATCTTCCCCATGGAAACGGCCGCGCAGGAATTCCCCAAGCGCAAGTACTGATCGGACCCGCGCCGAGCGAAATGCATTGACCTGACTGGTTGATCCCGGGCGTCCCTGGACGCACGGTGATCGTTCCGGTCACGCCGGCCCGGGCTCGACCCGGGCCGGGACACAGGCCCACCGACGCGCATCCCGCGCACGGCGCGGCGACCCACAACAAACAAGCAGGAGACTGACATGAAACGCACCACCCTCAAGGCCGCGCTGGCCACCCTCACCCTGGGCGTGCTTGGCACCCTGGGCCTCGCGCACACCGCGTCCGCGCAAGACAAAGGCAGCATCGGCATCTCGATGCCGACCAAGTCCTCGTCGCGCTGGATCGCCGACGGCGACAACATGGTCAAGGTGCTCAAAGCGCGCGGCTACCGCACGGAACTGCAGTACGCGGAAGACGACATCCCGAACCAGCTGGCCCAGATCGAGAACATGATCACCAAGGGCGTGAAGGTGCTGGTGATCGCCTCCATCGATGGCACCACGCTGTCGCGCGTGCTGCAGAACGCGGCCGACAAGGGCATCAAGGTCATCGCCTACGACCGGCTGATCCGCGGCTCGAAGAACGTGGACTACTACGCGACCTTCGACAACTTCCAGGTCGGTGTGCTGCAGGCCGGCTCCATCGTCGACAAGCTGGGGCTGAAGCAGGGCAAGGGCCCGTTCAACATCGAGCTGTTCGGTGGCTCGCCTGACGACAACAACGCCTACTTCTTCTATGACGGCGCCATGAGCGTGCTGCAACCCTACATTGACAGCGGCAAGCTGGTGGTGCGCAGCAAGCAGACCGGCATGAACAAGGTCGGCACGCTGCGCTGGGACGGCGCGGTTGCGCAAGCGCGCATGGACAACCTGCTCTCGGCCTTCTACGGCAAGGAAAAAGTCCACGCCGTGCTGTCGCCCTACGATGGCCTGTCCATCGGCATCCTGTCCTCGCTCAAGGGCGTGGGCTACTGCACGGCGCAGCAGCCCTGCCCGGTGGTCAGCGGCCAGGACGCGGAGATCCCGTCCGTCAAATCCATCCTGAAGGGCGAGCAGCACTCCACCGTGTTCAAGGACACGCGTGAACTGGCCAAGGTCGCCGCGAACATGGTGGACGCCGTGCTGTCCGGCAAGAACCCCGAGATCAACGACAACAAGACCTACAACAACGGCGTGAAGGTGGTGCCCTCTTACCTGCTCAAGCCGGTGGCGGTGGATGCCTCCAACTGGAAGGCCATCCTGGTCGGCAGCGGCTACTACACCGAAGCCCAGGTCAAGTAAGCCTGATAGCGACTAACGGAGCGTTTGCGTCATGCTGCTCGAGATGCGGAACATCCGCAAGACCTTCGCCGGCGTGGTGGCCCTGGACAGGGTGAACCTGCAGGTCCAGGCCGGCGAGATCCATGCCATCGTTGGTGAGAACGGTGCCGGAAAATCCACGCTGATGAAGGTGCTGTCCGGCATCCATTCCCATGGCAGTTACGGCGGGGAAATCTTCTTCGACGGGCAGGAACGCCGCTTCGAGAGCGTGCGCGACAGCGAGCACCTGGGGGTCATCATCATCCATCAGGAGCTCGCGCTCGTGCCCCTGCTCTCCATCGCCGAGAACATCTTTCTCGGCAAGGAGACGGCTCGGCACGGTGTGATCGACTGGATGGTCGCGCACAGCAAGACGCAAGCGCTGCTGAAGAAAGTCGGGCTGCGGGAGCCCTCGGACGCCCTGGTCGGTCACCTCGGCATCGGCAAGCAGCAACTGGTGGAAATCGCCAAGGCGCTGTCACGCGAAGTCAGGTTGCTGATCCTCGACGAGCCCACCGCCAGCCTGAACGAGGAGGACAGCCAGGCCCTGCTCGACCTGCTGCTGGAGCTCAAGGCGCAGGGCATCACCTGCATCCTGATCTCGCACAAGCTCAACGAGATCGCCCGCGTGGCCGACGCCATCACCGTGCTGCGCGACGGCAGCACGGTGGAGACGCTGGACTGCCGCGCCGACCCGGTCAGCGAAGACCGCGTGATCCAGGCCATGGTCGGGCGCAAGATGGAAGACCGCTACCCGCGTCGCCAGCCTCGCATCGGCGAGACGGCCTTCGAGGTGCGCGATTGGCGCGTGCACCATCCGCAACGCGGTGACGTCTTCATCAAGGGCATCGACCTGCAGGTGAAGCGCGGCGAGATCGTGGGCATCGCCGGACTGATGGGCGCGGGCCGCACGGAACTGGCGATGAGCATCTTCGGCCGATCCTGGGGCCAACGCATCAGCGGCCAGGTGCTGCTCAACGGTCAGCCCATCGACGTGAGCACGGTGGGCAAGGCCATCCGCCACGGCCTGGCCTACCTCACCGAGGACCGCAAGGGCTACGGCCTGGTGCTGGACGAGGACATCCGCTTCAACATCTCGCTGGCGCGGCTTGAAGGCGTCTCCAGCGCGGCGGTGATCGACGATGCGCGCGAACATCAGGTCGCGCAGGATTACCGCGACCGGCTGCGCATCCGCTGTCCGGGCGTGGACCAGAAGACGGTCCACCTCTCGGGTGGCAACCAGCAGAAAGTGGTGCTGAGCAAATGGCTCTTCACCAACCCCGAGGTGCTCATCCTCGACGAGCCCACGCGCGGCATCGACGTGGGCGCCAAGTACGAAATCTATACCCTCATCGCGCAACTGGCCCAGGAGGGCAAGTGCGTGATCGTGATCTCCTCGGAGCTTCCCGAGCTGCTCGGCATCTCGGATCGGATCTACGTGATGGACGAAGGGCGCTTCGTCGCCGAGATGCCCACGGCCGAAGCCTCCCAGGAAAAGATCATGCGAGCCATCGTGAAAACCACCTGACCATGTCCCAGCCTCCCGTCTCCGCCCAGCCCACCCCGAGCCCTGCCCTGCCCTTGCCCTTGCCCGCGCACGCGGGCCGTTCCGTGCTCGATCACCTGAAGCAGAATTTCCGCGAGTACGGCATGTTGATCATGCTGATCGCCATCATGGCCTTCTTCCAGGTAATGACCGAGGGCACGCTGATGCAGCCGCTGAACCTCACCAACCTGGTGCTGCAGAACAGCTACATCGTCATCATGGCGCTGGGCATGCTGCTGGTGATCGTGGCGGGCCACATCGACCTCTCGGTGGGTTCCGTCTGCGGTTTCATCGGCGCGCTGGCGGCCGTTTTGATGGTGCAGTACGACTGGCATTTCCTCCCGGCCACCCTGGTCTGCCTGCTGTGCGGCGGCCTGATCGGTGCCATCCAGGGCTGGTTCGTGGCCTTCTCGCGCATCCCTTCCTTCATCGTCACGCTGGCGGGCATGCTGGTCTTCAAGGGCCTGGCGCTGGCGCTGCTGGCGGGCCAATCGGTGGGACCGTTCCCCGATGCCTTCCAGATGCTCAGCTCGGGCTTCATCCCCGACCTCTTCGACGCGGAGAACCTGCGCCTCACCTCCCTGCTGCTGGGCGTGGCCGCGGCGGCGGCCCTGACCCTGGCGGTGCTGCGCTCACGCGCCAAACGCCTGCGCCACGGCATGCAGGTCGAGCCCGCGGCCCTGTTCCTCCTCAAGACCGCCGTGTTCGCCGCCCTGCTCATCTATTTCAGCTACCTGCTGGCCTCCTACAAGGGCCTGCCCAATGTGCTGGTCGTGATGGCGGTGCTGATCGTGCTGTTCGACTTCGTCACCAGCCGCACCACCGTGGGCCGGCGTCTGTACGCCATGGGCGGCAATGAGAAGGCGGCCAAGCTCTCCGGCATCAAGACCGAGCGCCTGGCCTTCTACGCCTTCGTCAACATGGGCGTGCTGGCCGCCCTGGCCGGGCTGGTGTTCGCCGCCCGCCTGAACACGGCCACGCCCAAGGCCGGCCTGGGCTTCGAGCTGGACGTGATCGCCGCCTGCTTCATCGGCGGTGCCTCGGCCTCGGGGGGCGTGGGCAAGGTGCTGGGCGCGGTGATCGGCGCCTTCGTGATGGGCGTGATGAACAACGGCATGTCCATCCTGGGCATCGGCATCGACTACCAGCAGGTCATCAAGGGCGTGGTGCTGCTGGCGGCCGTGCTGGTCGACGTGTACGGCAAGAACAAGGCCTGAAATGAAGCACCCCCTGAGTCGCTTCGCGCCTCGGTGCCACCGCCAGAGGCAGTGGCTCTTCGGGCACGTCCAAGCCTGCGCAGGCAGGCTTGGAGCCGCGGCCCTCAGCCCCTCTCTCCTATTGCTTCGCAATCTGGGAGGGGGACGCCCCCAGTGCGGCGAGGCGGCCCTTGCACGGGGGCACTGGCCTGTGCAGCGCCTTTTGGGTGGTCTGTACGGACAACCTCGACTGTCTGAAACACCATGAGCAGCCTATCCCGAACGCCCGTGCTGGAACTGACCGGCATCCACAAGCAGTTCGCCGGCATCTCGGTGCTGCGCGACGTGCAACTGCGCCTCTACCCCGGCGAGATCCACGCATTGATGGGCCAGAACGGCGCGGGCAAATCCACGCTGATCAAGGTGCTCACCGGCGCGATCCCGCCCAGCGGCGGACAGTTGCGGCTGGCGGGAGCTGAGTCAGCTGGCGAGCCGATCTCCGCTTGGCCCGAATCGCCCCTGGCCGCCCAACGCCTGGGCATCAGCACGGTCTACCAGGAAGTCAACCTCTGCCCCAACCTCTCGGTGGCGGAAAACATCTTCGCGGGCCGCTACCCGCGCAAGGGCCTGATCCAGGGCAGGCGCATCGACTGGACCGCGGTGAACCAGCGCGCGCGTGAGCTGGTGGCCCGCGTGGGCCTGGACATCGACGTAACGCGACTGCTCTCGGACTACCCGGTGGCGGTGCAGCAACTGGTGTCCATCGCCCGTGCCCTGAGCATCGAATCCCGCGTCCTGATACTTGACGAGCCCACGTCCAGCCTGGACGACGAGGAAGTGCGCAAGCTCTTCGAGGTGCTGCGCCGCCTGCGCGACGAAGGGCTGGCCATCGTCTTCGTCACGCACTTCCTGAACCAGGTTTACGCCATCTCGGATCGCATCACCGTGCTGCGCAACGGCACTTGGGTGGGGGAATGGCCGGCGCGCGAGTTGCCCGCGCCGGCCTTGATCGCGGCCATGCTGGGCCGCGAACTGATAGCCACCTCCGCCAGCAGGCAGGCCACGCCGGACTACGACGCGGCCACCCCCGCGCTGCTGCATGCCGAGGGCCTGGGCCAGAGCGGCCAGCTCCAGCCCATCGACCTGCACCTGCGCCCGGGCGAGGTGGTCGGTCTGGCCGGGCTGCTGGGCGCCGGACGCACCGAGCTGGCGCGCCTGCTGTTCGGGCTGGACCTGCCGGACCGGGGCGTGCTGCGCGTGGACGGCCAGGTGGTGAGCTTCTCCAACCCCATGGATGCCATCCGCCACGGCCTCGCCCTGTGTCCGGAGGAACGCAAGACCGATGGCATCGTCGCGGACCTGTCCGTGCGCGAGAACATCGCACTGGCCTTGCAGGCGCGCCGGGGCATGGGCCGTTTCCTCTCGCGCGCCGAACAGAGCGCGCTGGCGGATCGTTACGTCCAGCTGCTGGGCATCAAAACGGCGAGCGTGGAGACGCCCATCGGCCTGCTGTCCGGCGGCAACCAGCAAAAGGCCATCCTGGCGCGCTGGCTCGCCACCGAGCCGCGCCTGCTGATCCTGGACGAACCCACGCGAGGCATCGACGTGGCCGCCAAGCAGGAAATCATGGAGCAGATCCTGCGCTTGGCGCAGGCCGGCATGGCCGTGCTCTTCATCTCGTCCGAAATGAGCGAGGTGGTGCGTGTCGCGCACCGCATCGTGGTGCTGCGCGACCGCCAGAAGGTCGGGGAATTGCCCGCGGGCAGCAGCGAGGACGCCGTCTACGAACTGATCGCTTCTGAACATGCCTGAGACCACCTCCCGTCCCTGGGCTCGCGTGCTGCGCCATCGCCTGGCCTGGCCTCTGCTGACCCTGCTGTTGCTGCTGATCGTGAACACGGCCTTCAACGACAGCTTCCTGCGCATCGAGTGGCGCGGCGGCCATCTGTACGGTAGCCTGATCGACATCCTGAACCGGGCCGCGCCCTTGGTGCTGGTCTCGCTGGGCATGACGATGGTGATCGCCACGCGCGGCATCGACATCTCGGTGGGCGCGGTGGTGGCCATCGCCGCCGCCGTGGCCGCCTGGATGATCGGCGGCTCGGTCGCGGGCGACGAAAGCCGCTTCCCCCTGCCCCTGGCCCTGCTGGGCGCGGTGGGCGTGGCCACGCTGTGCGGCCTGTGGAACGGCGTGCTGGTGGCGCGCATCGGCATGCAGCCCATCATCGCCACGCTGATCCTGATGGTGGCGGGCCGCGGCATCGCCCAGCTCATCACCGACGGGCAGATCATCACCATCTACTACAAGCCCTATTTCTTCCTGGGCGGCGGGTATCTGGCCGGCCTGCCCTTCTCGCTCTTCGTGGTGGCCGCCGTCTTCGCGCTGCTCTACCTGGCCGTCACGCGCACGGCGCTGGGCCTGTTCATCCAGGCCGTGGGCATCAACCCGTCCGCGGCGCGCGTGGCCGGCGTGCGATCCGGGCGCCTGATCCTGGGTGCCTACGTGTTCTGCGGCGTCTGCGCGGGCATCGCCGGGCTGCTGATCAGCTCCAACGTGAAGAGCGCCGATGGCAACAACGCCGGACAACTGCTGGAACTCGACGCCATCCTGGCGGTGACCCTGGGCGGCACGTCGCTCCTGGGCGGGCGCTTCAGCCTGGTGGGCAGCGTGATCGGCGCGCTGATCATCCAGACCCTGACCTACGCTATCTACTCGCTCGGGGTTCCGCCCGAAATCAACCTGGTGGTCAAGGCCGCTGTCGTGTTCCTCGTGATGCTGCTGCAGTCACCCGAGTTCCGCGCCGAGCTGGGCCTGCTGGTCCGCCGCGGAACGGCGAAGGAGGCCTGGTGATGCACGCCTCGTCCCCGTCCTCCCCGCTTTCCCCGGTCGCCGTCGAAGTCATCCCGGCGAAGACCGGGCCCTCGACGTCCAGGTTCCCGGGCATGAACGCCAAGTACTTTCCGCTCGCGGCCACCATCACACTGTTCGTGCTCATGGCCACCCTAGGCTCGCTGCTCTATCCGGGCTTCTTCTCGGCCCAGGTCTTCCTGAACCTGCTGATCGACAACGCCTTCCTGATCATCGTCGCGATCGGCATGACCTTCGTGATCCTGTCCGGCGGCATCGACCTGTCGGTGGGTTCGGTGGTGGCCCTGAGCACCATGGTGCTGGCGACCCTGGTCGAACAGCATGGCTGGAGCCCGCTGGCGGCCATCCCGCTGGTGCTCGTCATGGGCGCGATCTTCGGCGCCTTCATGGGTTTCCTCATCCATCGCTTCCGGCTGCAGCCCTTCGTGGTCACGCTGGCCGGCATGTTCCTGGCCCGGGGCCTGTGCTACCTGATCAGCATCGACTCGATCACCATCAGCCACGAAGGCTATTCCGAACTGGCCCAGTGGCGCCTGCACCTGAGTGAAAACGCCTCGCTCTCTCTGGGGTCGCTGATCGCCATCGCCTTGTTGCTGGCCGCCATCTTCGTCGCCCACTGCACGCCCTTCGGCCGCGCGGTGTATGCCATCGGTGGCAGCGAATCGTCGGCCCTGCTGATGGGTCTGCCGGTGGGCCGCACCTTGGTGGGGGCCTACCTGCTGTCGGGTTTCTGCTCGGCGCTGGGTGGGGTGGTCTTCACTTTCTACATGCTCTCCGGCTACGGCCTGCACGCCACCGGCATGGAACTGGACGCGATCGCGGCCGTCGTCATCGGCGGCACCCTGCTGACCGGCGGCGTGGGCTACGTGGCCGGCACCCTGTTCGGCGTGCTGACCCTGGGCGTGATTCAGACGCTGATTTCCTTCGATGGAACGCTCAGCTCCTGGTGGACGCGCATCGTCGTCGGCGTGCTGTTGCTCATCTTCTGCCTGCTGCAGCGCGTGCTGGTGCGCAGGCCGGCCCAATCCATCTGATTTCCTTCTTCTTTTCTTTCCATCATGACCACCCCCACGAAAAAGAAACTCCGTTCCACGGAATGGTTCGGAACCGCCGACAAGAACGGCTTCATGTACCGCAGCTGGATGAAGAACCAAGGCATCCCGGACCATGAGTTCGACGGCCGCCCCATCATCGGTATCTGCAACACCTGGTCGGAGCTCACACCCTGCAACGCGCATTTCCGCAAGATCGCCGAGCACGTCAAGCGTGGCATCTACGAGGCCGGTGGCTTCCCGGTGGAGTTCCCGGTGTTCTCCAACGGCGAATCCAATCTGCGCCCCACGGCCATGCTCACGCGCAACCTGGCCAGCATGGACGTGGAAGAGGCCATCCGCGGCAACCCCATCGATGCCGTGGTGCTGCTGGTGGGCTGCGACAAGACCACACCCGCCCTGCTGATGGGCGCGGCCAGCTGTGACGTGCCCGCCATCGTCGTCACGGGCGGCCCCATGCTCAACGGCAAGCTGGACGGCAAGGACATCGGCTCGGGCACGGCCGTCTGGCGCCTGCATGAGTCGCTGAAGGCGGGTGAGATCAACGAACACCAGTTCTTCGCGGCCGAGGCCGGCATGTCGCGCTCGGCCGGCACCTGCAACACCATGGGCACCGCCTCCACCATGGCCTGCATGGCCGAGGCACTGGGCACCTCGCTGCCGCACAATGCCGCCATTCCCGCCGTGGACGCACGCCGCTACGTGCTGGCCCACATGTCGGGCCGGCGCATCGTGGAGATGGCGCACGAAGGACTCACGCTGTCCAAGATCCTCACGCGCGAGGCCTTCGAGAACGCCATCCGCGCCAACGCGGCCATTGGCGGTTCGACCAATGCCGTGATCCACCTCAAGGCCATCGCCGGACGCATGGGCGTGCAGCTGGAGTTGGAGGACTGGACGCGCATCGGCCGCGGCACGCCCACCCTGGTGGACCTGCAGCCCTCGGGCCGCTTCCTGATGGAGGAGTTCTATTACGCCGGCGGCTTGCCGGCCGTGCTGCGGCGCCTGGGCGAAAACAAGCTGCTGCCGCACCCCAACGCGCTCACCGTCAATGGCAAGAGCCTCTGGGACAACGTGCGCGAAGCCCCGCAGTACAACGACGAGGTGATCCGCCCGATCGACAAGCCCCTGATCGCCGACGGGGGTATCTGCATCCTGCGCGGCAATCTGGCGCCGCGCGGCGCGGTGCTCAAGCCCTCGGCCGCCTCGCCTGAACTGCTCAAGCACCGGGGCCGCGCCGTGGTGTTCGAGAACCTGGAGCACTACAAGGAACGCATCGTCGATGAGAACCTGGACATCGACGCCAGCTGCGTGATGGTGATGAAGAACTGTGGCCCGCGCGGCTACCCCGGCATGGCCGAGGTGGGCAACATGGGTCTGCCGCCGAAGCTCCTGCGTCAGGGTGTGAAAGACATGGTGCGCATCTCCGACGCCCGCATGAGCGGCACGGCCTACGGCACGGTGGTGCTGCACGTGGCGCCCGAGGCCGCTGCGGGCGGCCCGCTGGCCGCCGTGCGCGACGGTGATTTCATCGAACTCGATTGCGAACAAGGTCGGCTGCACCTGGACATCAGCGAGGCCGAACTGGCCCAGCGCATGCAAGCGCTGAAAAACACCGACATGGGCGGACGCGGTGGCTACCAGCGCCTGTACGTGGACCACGTGTTGCAAGCCGACGAGGGCTGCGATTTCGACTTCCTGGTGGGCTGCCGCGGTGCCGCCGTGCCGCGCCACTCGCATTGAAATGGAACACCCCCCTGTGAGGCGCTTCGCGCCTTCCCCCGCTCTCGCAACGCCGCGCGTTGCGGGCGGGGGACGCTCCCAGTGGCCCGGCAAAGCCGGTTCCACGGGAGCCCTGGAGGGGCCTTTGTGCTCCGGGTGGACTGGTACATGCGACGCCACGTTCACGCTCTACTTTTGATTCACTGATCTGACCATGACTGCTTCCGCTCGCGCCCCGCGCTACCAAGGCATCTTCCCCGTGGTGCCGACCATCTTCCACGAGAACGGCGAACTCGACCTCGAAGGCCAGAAACGCTGCCTGGATTTCATGATCGACGCCGGCGTGGATGGCCTGTGCATCCTGGCCAACTTCTCCGAGCAGTTCTCGCTCTCCGACGAAGAGCGCGAAGTTCTGACCCGCACGGCGCTGACGCATGTGGCCGGGCGCGTACCCGTGATCGTCACCACCACCCACTACGGCACCGGGGTCTGCGCGACCCGCAGCCGGCGCGCGCAGGACCTGGGCGCGGCCATGGTGATGATCATGCCGCCCTACCACGGCGCCACTTTCCGCGTGCCCGAGGCGCAGATCCACGAGTTCTACGCGCGGGTCTCCGACGCCATCGACATTCCCATCATGGTGCAAGATGCGCCCGCCAGCGGCACGGTGCTGTCGGCCCCCTTCCTCGCGCGCATGGCGCAGGAGATCGAGCACCTGGCCTACTTCAAGATCGAAGTGCCCGGCGCGGCGAGCAAGCTGCGCGAGCTGATCCGCCTGGGCGGCGCGGCCATCGAAGGCCCCTGGGACGGCGAGGAGGCCATCACGCTGCTGGCCGACCTGGACGCAGGCGCCACCGGTGCCATGACGGGCGGCGGCTTTCCCGACGGCATCCGCCCCATCCTCGTGGCCCACCGCGAAGGCAAGGCCGACCTGGCGTTCGAGCTGTACCAGCGCTGGCTGCCCCTGATCAACCACGAGAACCGGCAGGGTGGCATCCTCACCGCCAAGGCCTTGATGAAGGCCGGCGGCGTGATCGCCTGCGACGCGGGCCGCCACCCCTTCCCGCCCATGCACCCCGAGGTGCGCCGCGGCCTGCTGGACATCGCACGCCGGCTTGATCCGCTGGTGCTGCGCTGGGCACGCTGAACCGTCATGACATCTCTTGACACCTCACGTACCACCGGCCTGATCGGGCTGGACTGGGGCACGACGTCCCTGCGCGCCTACCGCATGGACGCCGCGGGGCGGGTGCTGGAAACACGCCAGCGCCCCTGGGGCATCATGCGACTGCCGCAGACGCCCGAGGGCCACGCCGCGCCCAGAGCGGGTTTTGAACTGGCCTTCACCGAGAGCTGCGGCGACTGGCTGGATGCCGCGCCCACCTTGCCCGTGATCGCCTGCGGCATGGTCGGTAGCGCCCAGGGATGGAAGGAAGCGGCCTACCTGGACGTGCCGCTGCCGTTGACGCAGATCGGCACGCGATTGACCGTGATCGAGCGCCGAGGTCAGACGCCACGCACGCCGGTGCACGTGGTGCCCGGTTTGATCCAGCGCCAGGGCCTACCCAATGTGATGCGTGGCGAAGAGACCCAGGTCGTCGGCGCGGTGGCCGGACTGAGCGAGACTTGGACGGACGAGGAACTGCTGGTCGGCCTGCCCGGCACACACTCGAAATGGGTGAGCGTGAGCCCGGGGGCCGCAGCAGGCGGGACCCGCCCCGATGCCAGCGTGAGCCGCTTCGAGACCTTCATGACCGGCGAGGTCTACGCGGCCTTGCGCGAACACACGATCCTGGGCCGCACCATGAGCGCGGCCCCTGCCCCGGACCTGGCGGCCTTTGAACGCGGACTGCGCGTGGCCGCTGAACCCGCGGGCGCGGCCGGCCCCTTGTCGACCATTTTCAGCACCCGCACCTTGGGCCTGACCGGCGCCTTGCCCCCGACGTCCCAGGCCGACTACCTTTCCGGCCTGCTGATCGGTCACGAAGTCACCGCGCTGGCCGGTCTGCTGCGCGCGCGGCAGGCGCGACCGCGCATCCTGCTCTGCGGCGAAGCCGATCTGTGCCAGCGCTACACGCTGGCTTTGCGTCACCACGGCCTGCCTGAGCCAACGCTGGCGCAACAAGCCACCGAACGTGGGCTCTGGCGGCTGGCCCTCGCGGCCGGGCTGGTCCAGGCCGTCACCACGGAAGCCATCCCATGAGCCACTCTGACCTGCACACCGCCCTGGCCTCCTGCGGCCTGATCGCCATCCTGCGCGGCCTGCGCCCCAGCGAAGCCCCCGGCATCGGGCGCGCGCTGTACGACGCCGGCTTCCGCCTGATCGAGGTGCCCCTGAATTCACCCGATCCGCTGAACAGCATCCGCGCCCTGCGCAACACCCTGCCCCCGGATGGACGGGTTGGCGCGGGCACCGTGATCGATCCCGCGGACTGCCCACGCATCCTGCAGGCGGGAGGTGAGTTCATCGTCATGCCGCACAGCGACGCTGCCGTGATCCGCTCCGCGCGCGCCGCCGGCCTGGCCTGCTGCCCCGGCGTGGCGACGCTGACCGAGGCCTATGCGGCCCTGGCCGCGGGGGCCGACGCGCTCAAGCTCTTTCCCGCCGAGCAGCTCGGCCCCAAGGCGCTACAGGCCTGGCGCACCGTGCTGCGCCCACCCGTGGCCCTGCTGCCCGTGGGGGCATCACACCCTCGCACCTGGCCCCTTATGTGCAGGCCGGCGCCAGCGGCTTCGGCCTGGGTTCGGCCCTCTACAAGCCGGGCTTCGACGCCGCGGAAGTGGCCCGGCGCGCGCGCGACTTCGTCGCCGCGTGGCGCGAGGCCCGGGCCGATCGGGAGATCCTGGCATGAAGATCACCCGGCTGAGCACCTTCATCGTCCCGCCGCGCTGGTGCTTCCTGAAGATCGAGACCGACTCTGGCATCGTTGGCTGGGGTGAACCGGTGGTCGAGGGCCGCGCCCATTCCGTGGCCGCGGTCGTCGAGGAACTGGCCGACTACCTCGTAGGCAAGGACCCGCGCAACATCGAGGACCACTGGACGGTGCTGTACCGCGGCGGCTTCTACCGGGGCGGGGCCCTGCACATGAGCGCGCTGGCCGGCATCGACCAGGCCTTGTGGGACATCAAGGGCAAGCACCTGGGCGTGCCGGTGTCGCAACTGCTGGGCGGCAATGTGCGCGACAAGATCCGCGTCTATTCCTGGATCGGCGGCGATCGACCGGCCGACACCGCAGCAGCGGCCCGGCGCGCGGTGGAGCGCGGCTTCACCGCCGTCAAGATGAATGGCACCGAGGAACTGCAGTACATCGACAGCCACGACAAGGTCGACAAGTGCCTGGAGAACGTGGCCGCCGTGCGCGAGGCGGTGGGCCCACAGGTGGGCATCGGGGTGGACTTCCATGGGCGCGTGCACAAGCCCATGGCCAAGGTGCTCATCAAGGAACTGGCGCCTTACAAGCTGATGTTCATCGAGGAGCCCGTGCTCAGCGAGCACTACGAAGCGCTGAAGGAACTGGCGCCGCTGAGCGCCACGCCCATCGCCCTGGGCGAGCGCCTGTACTCACGCTGGGATTTCAAGCGCATCTTGTCCGAGGGCTATGTGGACATCATCCAGCCCGACCCCTCGCACGCGGGCGGCATCACCGAGACGCGCAAGATCGCGATGATGGCCGAGGCCTACGACGTGGCACTGGCCCTGCACTGCCCTCTGGGGCCGATCGCTCTGGCCACCTGCCTGCAACTCGACGCGGGCTGCTACAACGCCTTCATCCAGGAGCAGAGCCTGGGCATCCATTACAACGCCAGCAACGACCTGCTGGACTACGTGGTCAACCGCGAGGCCTTCGCCTACGAGAACGGCATGGTCACCATCCCGCAAGGCCCGGGACTGGGCATCGAGATCAACGAGGACTATGTGAAGGAACGCGCGGCGACGGGCCACCGCTGGCGCAACCCGGTCTGGCGGCACGCCGACGGCAGCTTCGCAGAATGGTGACGCAAGCGGCGCGTCCCGGACCAGGAGCGCCCGGGCGTTGATGTGCCGCCAATGATGCCGCCTACAGGCGGAACACCTGAACCGCGTGCGCCAGCGTGTCGGCACCGGATTTCAGGCCCGCGGAGGCGGTGGCGGATTCTTCCGCCAGGGCCGCGTTCTGCTGCGTGAGTTCGTCCAGGCGGTTGATGGCGTCGTTGACCTGCGCGACACCCAGGGTCTGCTCGTGTGCCGCGGTACTGATCTGGCCGATCAGCGCCCCCACTTCGCGCACGGCGGCCACCACATCCGAGATGGTCTGGTTCGCGTGCCGCATGCGCTCCGCGCCGGTGCCGATTTGGCTTGACGACTGAGCGATCAGGTCCCGGATCTGCTTGGCCGCCGCGCCGCTGCGCTGGGCCAGCGCGCGCACCTCGCTGGCCACGACAGCGAAGCCCTTGCCCGCGTCACCCGCGCGCGCGGCCTCCACGGCGGCGTTGAGCGCCAGCAGATTGGTCTGGAAGGCGATGCCCTCGATGGTGTTGACGATGTCGCCCATCTTGCCGGCAGACTGCTGGATCTGCCCCATCAGAACGCTCAGCTCCTGCACCGAGACGCCGCCCTGGGCCGCGACCTGGGTGCTGCGCTCGCTGTGGCCCAGGACCTCGACGGCAATCTGCGCGGTGTTCTTGATGGTGCCGGAGATCTCCTCCATCGAGGACGCCGTCTGCTCCAGGCTGCTGGCCTGCGATTCGGCGCGCACGGCCAGGTTCTGGCTGCCGTCGGCTAGTTCGCTTGCGGCGCTGTAGAAAGCGGCGGCCTGACTGTTCACGTCGCCGATCACGGCGCGCAGGTTGATCTGCACCTGACGCAGATTGCCCAGGGTGCGTGCCATGTCGCTGTAGGGGCTGTAGTCCAGCTCGGTCTTGAGGTTGCAGGCCGCCAGGTCGCGGGCAAAACGCTCCACCTGCCGCATCGGATGCACCAGGAACTTCTGAAACCAGGCCAGCATGATGCCGGTGCCCAGCAACAGGCCCGACAACTGCGCCAGCCCCGTGAACTCCATCCCCCAGCCCAGCCAGGCGCCCAGCCCCCAGGGCAGCATGCCCAGGGTGATCACCATCAGCAAGGCCGCGGCCATGCGCAGGGAGAGGCTGCGTTCGAACCAGCCCACGGTCAGGCTGCTGACCAGGCCCTTGAGGCCATGCCATTGGACGCGCCCATGCTCCAGATGGAAGCTGGGTCGATCGGCTTTGGTCTCTTCGTTGAGACGCTGATAAAGGGCTGCCGTGGCCTCGATCTCGGCACGGGAAGGTTTGGTGCGCACGGAGAGGTAGCCGATGGGCTTGCCGTCTTCCATGATAGGCGTGACGTTGGCACGCACCCAGTAGTGGCGCCCATCCTTGCGGCGGTTCTTGACCAGGCCGGTCCAGGGACGGCCGCGGCCAATGGTGCGCCACAGGTCGCGGAAGCCCTCGGCGGGCATGTCGGGGTGACGAACAATGTTGTGGTTCTCGCCGATCAGCTCCTCGGCGGCATACCCGCTGGTCTCGAAGAAGGCGGCGTTGCCGTGCACGATGTAGCCACGCGTGTCGGTCATGGACACCAGCATCACATGGGCTGGATAGTCGTACTCCTGATCGATGACGGGCAAATTGACGCGCACACGAACTCCTTGTTGCTGTTGATACGGTGACTGCTTATCGCTCACGCATTCTCGCTTGGGCGGCGCGCAAGTCTCTTCCCAGGAATCGATCCTAATGAGGAAATGCCTTGCCGTAAAACGGCTTCCGGAATTTGCACGCAGGTTTGATCCACATCAAACTTTGCGCAAGCCCCCCACCCGTACACCCAGCAGGCGAAAGCGGCGCTGCAGGTCCACGCGCTTGAGGCACAGCCCCGCGGCGCGCCGGATGGTCTGTGCGTCGGCGGTGTGGAAGTCCAGGGTCTGGTCGCGCGTGACACTCTTGAAATCCGCGTAGCGCAGCTTCACGCCAATGGTGCGGCCTTCGTAACCCTTGCGCTGCAGGTCGGCGGCCACGCGTTCGCACAGGCTGGTGAAGATGGCCGCCAGTTCGGCCTTGTCGCGCACGGCGTGCAGGTCGCGCTCGAAGGTGGTTTCGCGGCTCACGGACACCGGTTCGCTCTCGGTCACCACCGGGCGTTCATCACGCCCCCAGGCCGCTTCATGCAGCCAGGCACCATAGCTGCCGCCAAAGCGCTCGACCAGCTCGTCCCGAGGACGTGCCGCGAGTTCACCGATGGTCCCGATGCCCAGGGCCTGCAGCTTCTCGTCCGTCTTGGGGCCGATGCCATTGATCTTGCGGCAAGGCAGGGGCCAGATCTTTTCCTGCAGGTCCTCGGCCTGCACGATGGAAATGCCCTTGGGCTTGTTGAACTCACTCGCCATCTTGGCCAGCAGCTTGTTCGGGGCGACGCCGATGGAGCAAGTCAGGCCGGTGGCCTCGGCGATGCTTTTCTGGATCAGGTGCGCGAGCACGCGTCCGCCCTCGCGCTGCCCCCCGGCACCTCGGTGAAGTCGATGTAGACCTCGTCCACGCCGCGGTCTTCCATGACGGGCGCGATCTCGAGAATGATCTCCTTGAAGCGGCGCGAGTAGCGCCGGTACTCGTCGAAATCCACCGGCAGCAAGATGGCCTGCGGGCAGAGCTTGGCCGCCTTCATCAGGCCCATGGCCGAGCCCACGCCGAACTGGCGCGCCGCGTAAGTGGCGGTGGTGATGACACCGCGCCCCGTGTAATCCTTCAGGAGCGGGAAGGCTTCGACCGGAATCTCCGCCAGCGGCAAGCCTTCGTGCTGCTTCAGCAGGGCGTCGTCGGTGCGGCGGCGTGAGCCGCCGATGACCACGGGCAGACCCTTGAGCTGCGGGTAGCGCAGCAACTCCACGGATGCGTAAAACGCGTCCATGTCCAGATGGGCGATGCGCCGGGGCCGGGAACGCGTGGCCGCCGACCGCGCGGCTGGCGGCGGTGCCTCTTCCAGTGAAAAAAGTCCGGGTTCGGGCAAGGGCGGCCCCGACGGTCAGGCCTGGGGATAGGTCCCCGGCACCAGGATGCTGCGGTCCACGCCCTGCAGATTGCGGTGGCCGCAGAAGGCCATGGTCGTGTCCAGTTCCTTGTGCAGCATCTGCAGGGCCTTGGTGACGCCGGCCTCGCCCATGGCGCCCAGACCGTAGACCATGGCACGGCCGATCATCGTGCCCTTGGCGCCCAGGGCCCAGGCACGCAGCACGTCCTGACCGGAACGGATGCCGCCGTCCATCCACACTTCAATCTTCGAACCGACCTCGCTCACGATGGCCGGCAGCGCGGCAATGGACGAGGGCGCGCCATCCAACTGGCGTCCGCCATGGTTGCTGACCACGATGGCGTCGGCCCCGCTGGCCACGGCCAGCTTGGCGTCCTCCGCATCCATGATGCCCTTGAGGATGAGTTTGCCGCCCCATTGTTCCTTCACCCAGGCCACATCGGCCCAAGACAGGCGCGGGTCGAACTGCTCATGGGTCCAGACCGCCAGCGACTTCATGTCGCTCACGGCCTGCACATGGCCCACGAGGTTGCGGAAGGTGTGGCGGCGCGTGCCGGCCATGCCCAGGCACCAGCGCGGCTTGGTCATGAGGTTGAGGATGTTTTTCAGCGTGGGGCGCGGCGGCGCCGTCAGACCGTTCTTCAAGTCCTTGTGACGCTGCCCGATGACTTGCAGGTCCAGCGTGAGCACCAGGGCTGAACACTTGGCGTCCTTGGCGCGCTGGATCATGCGCTTCATGGCGTCGCGGTCGCGCATCATGTAGAGCTGGAACCAGAACGGCGCGCTGGTGTGCTCCGCGATGTCCTCGATGGAGCAGATGCTCATGGTCGAAAGCGTGAAGGGAATGCCGAATTTTTCCGCCGCGCGCGCCGCGTGGATCTCGCCATCGGCGTGCTGCATGCCCGTCAGCCCGACCGGGGCGATGGCCACCGGCATCTTGGCGTCGATGCCGATCATCTTGACCGCCGTGCTGCGGCCCTCCATGTTCACCGCCACACGCTGGCGGAACTTGATGGCCTGAAAATCGCCCTCGTTCGCGCGGTAGGTTCCCTCGGTCCAGGAACCGCTGTCCGCGTAGTCGTAGAACATGCGCGGCACGCGCTTTTCGGCCAGTCGGCGGAGGTCTTCGAGGTTCGTGATGACGGGCATGAAAGTTTCTGGTTGATCGACGAAGCGGGCATTATGTCCGCAGCATCACAGGCCCCCGGTGCGCCCGGATGTGCAACCCCGACGCGCCACCGAACGTTCAGGCTTGCCGCGGCGCGGCACCCTCCGCCGCATCCAGGACGCGCCCCCGACACACCGCAGCCAGCTTGTTGCCGTCCGGGTCACGCACATAGGCCGCGTAGAAATCGTCGTTGTACTGGGGTCGCAGGCCCGGCGCGCCCTCGGACACGCCACCGTGGGCCAAGGCCGCTGCATGGAAGGCGTCCACCTGAGACCAGGTAGCCGCCTTGAACGCGACCATGGTGCCATTGCCCGCGCTGGGCGGCTGGCCGTTGTAGGGCCGGCATAGCCACAGCGCCACTTCCTGCTGGCCCTGGTCTTCGTAAGTGCCCCAGCCCACCCAGCCGTCCCAGTCTTCCTCGCCCGGTGTTGCGCAGCGTTGCAAGCCCAAGGGGCCAAGCACAGCATCATAGAACCGGGCGGAGCGCTCAAGGTCCGATGCGCCGAAGCAGACGTAGGTGAACATGGTGAGTCGTCGATGCGGTCAAAAGAGAGCTAGGAACCTGCGCATCGCCGCCGCAATTTACCGCGAACTCAGGTACAGGACTCCCCCGGTGCATGGTGTGTACAGGCCAGGGTGGCTTCTTCACCCGCCTTCGGCGGCCCGGAATGAAAGGACTCCTCGCTGGTGTCGTAGCCCTTCTCCTGCAGATAGGCCACCAGCCCCGCGTCCATCGAATTGGCGTGACCGGGGAACCATTCAACCAGTGCCTCGATCATGCTGCCGATGTACTCGGTCTCTCCGGCCAGGGCACGGCGTTCCACTTCCTTCATCACGTCCAGCACGTTCTTGTGCTGGCTGAAGTGGCAGAAGTCGGGGGCGATGCCACACGCGAGCATCCAGCGTTCTTCCTGCCCGAAATGCTCGACCGTGTGCGCGACGAGTTGCTGGTAGACGATCAGCTTGTCCGCGGCCGCGGCCGCGGTCGTGGCGTTGACCAGGTCCACGAACTCCTGGTGCGTGTGGTCGGTGCGGGCGTCGCCGAGAGCGAGTTCGTCGCTCCAGTTCAGGGTGTTGGGAGACAGAGACATGGTTCCTCCAATGCTCGGGTTCAGGCGGCGCCCGGCGGATCGCCTCAGGCCAGCCGCGCGCGGTGCCGCGCGAACTGCTGCCGCACCTGCGCGGGCGCGGTGCCGCCCAAGGTGTTGCGTGCGTTGAGCGAGCCGCGCAGGCTCAGCACCTCGTACACGTCTTTCTCGATGCTCTTGTTGAATTGCTGCAGCACCGTCAGGGGCAGCTCGGACAGATCACAGCTGTGGCTGACGGCGGCCTTGACGGCATGGGCCACGGTTTCGTGCGCGTCGCGGAAAGGCAGGCCCTTCTTGACCAGGTAGTCGGCCAGATCGGTCGCGGTCGCATACCCCTTGAGCGCGGCCTGTTCCATGGCCTGCGCGTTGACGGTGATACCGCCTTCGAGCTTGCCCGTCGCGGGATTGATCTGCCCACCCACCATCTCGCTGAAGATGCGCAGCGTGTCCTTCAGGGTGTCCACCGTGTCGAACAGTGGTTCCTTGTCTTCCTGGTTGTCCTTGTTGTAGGCCAGGGGCTGGCCCTTCATCAGCGTGATCAGGCCCATCAGGTGGCCGACCACGCGCCCGGTCTTGCCGCGCGCGAGTTCGGGCACATCCGGGTTCTTCTTCTGCGGCATGATGGAACTGCCGGTGGTGAAGCGGTCCGCGATTTTGATGAAGCCGAAGTTCTGGCTCATCCACAGAATCAGTTCTTCGCTGAGGCGGCTCACATGCACCATGACGAGCGAGGCGGCGGCGCTGAATTCGATGGCGAAGTCCCGGTCGCTGACGGCGTCCAGGCTGTTCTGGCAAATGCAGGCCCGACCTTGCTCATCCACCATGCCCAGCATTTTCGCCACGCGCTCGCGGTCCAGCGGGTAGGTGGTGCCAGCCAACGCGGCACTGCCCAGGGGCAGGCGGTTGACGCGCTTGCGCACGTCGGCCATGCGCTCGGCGTCGCGCGCGAACATCTCCATGTAGGCCAGCAGATGGTGGGCAAAACTCACAGGCTGGGCCACCTGCAAGTGGGTGAAGCCGGGCAGGATGGTGTCCACGTTCTGCTCGGCCACGCTAAGCAAGGCTTTCTGCAGGTCGGAGAGCAGGCCGGTGACGAGGTCGATCTCGCCACGCAGCCACAGGCGCACGTCAGTCGCCACCTGGTCGTTGCGGCTACGGCCCGTGTGCAGGCGCTTGCCCGCGTCGCCCACCAATTGCGTCAGGCGCGCCTCGATATTGAGGTGCACGTCCTCCAGGTCCAGCTGCCACTCGAACTGGCCACCCTCGATCTCGGCGCGGATCTGGGCCATGCCCTTCTGGATGGCGGCCAAGTCGGCGGCGCCGATGATCTTCTGCGCCGCCAGCATGTCGGCGTGGGCCAGGCTGCCCGCGATGTCGGCCTGCCACAGGCGCTGGTCGAAGAACACGCTGGCCGTGTAGCGCTTGACCAGATCGCTCATGGGTTCGGAGAACAGGGCCGACCAGGCCTCGGATTTTTTGTCGAGTTGATTGGGGGTGGACATAATTGGGTGGATTCTATCGACCCACCAGCCAATACAAGGAGACAACCATGCTGGAACTCTTGACGGATCCTCAGGCTTGGATCGCCTTCGCCACGCTGACCGCGCTGGAGCTGGTGCTGGGCATCGACAACGTGATCTTCATCTCCATCCTGGTGGACAAGCTGCCCGCCGCGCAACGCGCGCTGGCGCGCCGCCTGGGTCTGTTCATGGCCATGTTCATGCGCATCGGCCTGCTGCTGGTGCTGTCCTGGATCATCGGCCTGGTGGCGCCGCTGTTCACGGTGCTGGGCCAGGAGGTCTCGGGGCGTGACCTGATCCTCATCCTCGGCGGCCTGTTCCTGATCTGGAAAAGTACGGGCGAGATTCACCACGCGATGGAAGGCGGGGAAGAATCCTCCGGGAGCAAGGCCCGCGCCACGTTCACCGCGGTGATCCTGCAGATCATGGTGGTGGACCTGGTGTTCTCGCTGGATTCCATCATCACCGCCGTGGGCATGGTGGACGAGGTCGCGGTCATGATCGCGGCCGTGGTCGCCTCGGTGGCACTGATGATGGTGTTCGCGGGCGCCATCGGCGACTTTGTGTCCGAGCACCCGACCGTCAAGATGCTGGCCCTGTCCTTCCTGGTCGTGGTCGGCGTGGTGCTGATCGCCGAAGGCTTCGACCACCATGTGCCCAAGGGCTACATCTACTTCGCGATGGCGTTCTCGGTGATCGTGGAAATGCTCAACATCCGGGTGCGCAAGCGCCTGGGCACACCTGCGCGGACCCCTAACGGGCACTGAACGACGGCACAACAGGCCATTGCCCATCCGGCGTCAGGGCCGGATGACGTCCGCACCCGCCGGGGGTGTGAAGCGGAAAGTATCGGCCGGCAGGTTCGCATTGACCTGCATGCGACTGAACGTCAGCAGGGAGCGCTGGCCGAAGCTGTCCAGGATTTCAAAGGCGCCCAGTTCGACCTGGGTCGACGAGATGGCACGCAGGCCGACACGCAGCTGCTGGGTCTGGCCCTCGCGCGCCTTCGGCGTCGCGCGCACCCAGAGCAGGCCATCGCGCGCGCCGTCATTGGCCAGGTCGTAGCTGGCCTGCAGGGTGCGCAGGTCCGCCGCGCCGGCGATCAGGGCCGCGGGCGTGTCGTCCAGGGCGCCGGCCTGGGCGCGCACCGTGACTTGGTTCAGGTCCTCGTCGTACAGCCACAGCGTCTTGCCATCGGCCACGATGGTCTGCGGCAGCGGCGCGGCATACACGAAGCGAAAACGCCCCGGCCGCTGGAAAGCGAAATTGCCGCTGGAGCTGCGCGTGCGGGCCACGCGGGTGCCGCCTTCGCTGGCGCGCGGCGGCAGGGTCACGACCTGGGTGAAATCAGCCCGGCCGCTGCGCGTGGTCTGCAGGAAGACCGAGAGCGCGTTCAAGCCATCGAGGGACTTGCCGTCCTGCGCTTGCGCCACGCCGAAACAAAAGAGCTGCAACAGCACGCCGATCCACAGCCAGGTGCCCGCGAAACCAGCGTGCCGGGCAGGTGTCCCGCGCGTAGCGGAAGGGAAGAGGGAGGGCGTCTGCCCGGACTGAGGGTAGTTCATCTTCACTCCGAGCGCGCGGGCACGAGGATGTCGCGCTGACCGTTGGTGTTCATGGGACTGACGAGGCCGGCATTTTCCATGTCCTCGACCAGGCGCGCCGCGCGGTTGTAGCCGATCTTCAGATGCCGTTGCACCAGCGAGATGCTGGCCTTGCGGTTCTTGAGCACGATCTCCACGGCCTGGTCGTACATCGGGTCTTTTTCCCCGCCGCCGCTGCCCTCGCCGCCCAAACCCAGCCCGCCGTCCTCGCCCTCGACCGTGCCGCCTTCGAGCACGCCCTCGATGTAGTCCGGTTCGCCCTGACTCTTGAGGTAACTCACCACGCGGTGCACTTCCTCGTCACTGACAAAGGCACCATGCACGCGGATCGGCAGGCCGGTACCGCTGGGCATGTAGAGCATGTCTCCCATGCCCAGCAGCGCCTCGGCGCCCATCTGGTCAAGGATGGTGCGGCTGTCGATCTTGCTGCTGACCTGGAAGGCGATGCGGGTCGGGATGTTGGCCTTGATCAGGCCGGTGATCACGTCCACGCTGGGTCGCTGCGTGGCCAGGATGAGATGGATGCCAGCGGCGCGCGCCTTCTGGGCCAAGCGGGCGATCAGCTCCTCGATCTTCTTGCCCACCACCATCATCAGGTCGGCCAGCTCGTCGATGACCACCACGATGTGCGGCAGGCGCTGCAGCGGTTCCGGGCTCTCGGGCGTGAGGCTGAAGGGGTTGTAGATGAAGGCCTCCTTGGCGGCCGCCTCGTCGATCTTGGTGTTGTAGCCCGCCAGGTTGCGCACGCCCAGCTTGCTCATCAGGCGGTAGCGCTTCTCCATCTCGGCCACACACCAGTTCAGGCCGTGCGCGGCCTGCCGCATGTCCGTGACCACGGGGGCGATCAGGTGCGGGATGCCCTCGTAGACGCTCATCTCCAGCATCTTGGGGTCGATCATCAGCAGGCGCACGTCCTTGGCCTCGGCCTTGTAGAGCAGGCTCAGGATCATGGCGTTGATGCCCACGGACTTGCCCGAACCGGTGGTGCCGGCCACCAGCACGTGCGGCATCTTGGCCAGGTCGGCCACCACGGGAAGGCCAACGATGTCCTTGCCCAGACCAATGGTCAGCAGACTCTTGGCCTCGTTGTAGACCTGCGAACCCAGGATTTCCGACAAGCGGATGCTCTGGCGCTTGGCATTGGGCAGCTCCAGCGCCATGTAGTTCTTGCCAGGGATGGTCTCGATCACACGGATGGACACCAGCGAGAGCGAGCGCGCCAGGTCCTTGGCCAGGTTGACGATCTGCGAGCCCTTCACGCCCGTGGCCGGGTCGATTTCGTAGCGCGTGATCACCGGGCCGGGCTGGGCCGTCACCACGCGCACCTGGACGCCGAAGTCACTAAGTTTCTTCTCGATGAGGCGGCTGGTCATTTCCAGCGTCTCGGGCGAGACGGTTTCCTGCCGGCCCTGCGCACTCGCACTGTCCAGCAGGTCCACCTGGGGCAGCTTGGTGTCCGGCATATCAACGAACAGATTCTTTTGCCGCTCCTTGACCACCCGCGCGCTGGGCTTGACGGGGGGCAGGGGCGCGTCGAACTGGGGGTCCATGCGCGGCGCGACAGGCCGTGGAGGCGTGAGCAAAGACGACGCCGTGAGCGGATGGTCGTCATCCTCGTCGGCAAGGCCGGCATCGGGCGCCTGCGCGAAACGCGCAGCCAAGGCGCGTGCCGCATCTTCCTGCTCGCGTTCCCGCGCGGCCTGCGCACCCAAGGCGCGGTCCTGGGCGCGCTCCCGGCGTGCACGGCGGGCGTCCAACAGCAATTGCACGAAGCCACCGAGCCGCTCGGCCACCAGGCCCCAGGAAAAGCGGAAGACCCAGGCCACCGCCAGCACCCACAGACCGATGGCGAGCAAGGCCGAACCCGTTGGACCGAGCCAGCGCGCGGCCAGCGGACCCATCCAGTAGCCCAGCACCCCGCCCGCGTGACCGGGCAGGTGAGATTCATAGCTGTAGAAGCGCGACCATTCCAGCGACGTGCTGGCCAGCATCAGCAGGGCGAGGCCACTCCAGAAGCCCCAGCGCCCGCCGATGAACTGCTCGGCTCGGCGTGTCCAGCCCGTGGCGACCGCAGGGGCGGCGTCCGAGGACTCCGACGCCCAGCCATCGACCGGGTTCGCGCCCAGCCGCGGGGCCCGCAAGGCACGCGCCAGCGCCGAGAACCAGCTGCGGACCGCCGCCGCCCAGCACCACCAGACCGAAAAACCGAACAGGTAATAACTGGCGTCCGCCACCCAGGCGCCCAGCAGGCCGCCCTGGTTGCGCACCACGCCCGCCCCACTGCCCGACGTGGACCAGGCCGGATCGCTCAGGCTGTGGGTTCCCAAGGCCAGGCCCCAGTACACCAGGAGCACCAGGCCGAGGAACAGCAGCAGCTCGCTCGCGTAGCGCCTGCGCAAGGTGGCCAGGGCCGTGGGGCCGGAACTCAGCGTGTCGGATCGATCAGTCATGCAAACGAAAAAACAAACGGCCGGCAAACCGGCCCGGAGTAAGCCTCGGCGCCAGGCTCAATGTCGTGGCACGGTGCGACGCTCCTTCACGTAGAGCGCACCACCTTCAAGCGGGATCACGAACCCCTGCTCCTCGAAATCCTTCATCACGCGGCTCACCATCTCGCGCGAGGCGCCCACCATCTGGGCCAGATCCTGACGCGAGAAGCGCACGCGGATGATCATGTCGCCGTCCGGGGCGGCCTTGGCCATGTCGAGCAGCACGTTGGCCACTCGGCCGTAGACGCTCATCAGCGCCAGCGTGCCGATCTTGCGGTCCGCCTGGCGCAGGCGCCGCACCAGACCGCGCATGATGCCGTGCGCCATGGCCGCGCTCTCACCCAGCAAATGGACAAAGGCGGATTGTTCCAGCGCCAGCACATCCAGCTCCGCCTCGGCATCCACCGAGGCCGAATGCGCCTCGCCGTCGATCAAGCTCATTTCGCCGAAATAGTCACCCGTCTGCAGCGTCGCCAGGATCACTTCGCGGCGGCGGCTGCCGCTGCTCATGAGCACCCGCGCGCGCCCCGAAAGAATCACGAACAGTGCGCCTGTCTTCTGGCCCTGGGTCACGACACGGTCGCCGCGCTTGTAGCGTCGCTTGGACACGGAATCCGCCAAAGCCTGCAATTGCGCTTCGCTCAACAGGGAAAACAACGACACCCTGCGCAACAGATCCAGATTGCTCAACATCGACATGGGTACTACTCGTTTTTCTGCTCACTCGCCAACCTGGCGCGATTCGCCAGCATAGACTGACAACCAGCGATGTCTTGCCAGGATTCTTACAATGACATCTCTGTTGCATCACGACACGAAATCCATGCGCCGGGCTGAATGGATTATCAGTCTACCTTGACCCGTCGATACCCCCTGGCATCGGCCCCTCAGTCTGGCCCACCCCCGCATCCCCGATCCACTTCAAGAGCCCTTTCATGACCGCCACCGCCTCCCGCCACGCTCAGGTTCTGATTCTCGGTTCCGGCCCCGCCGGCTACACCGCCGCCGTCTACGCGGCACGCGCCAATCTCAAGCCCCTGCTGATCACCGGCATGGCCCAGGGTGGCCAACTGATGACCACCACCGAAGTGGACAACTGGCCCAGCGCGGTCGACGGCATCCAGGGCCCGGAGCTGATGCAAAAGCTGCTGGAACACGCCGAGCGCTTCAAGACCGAAGTGCTGTTCGACCACATCAACAAGGTCGATTTCAGCAAGCGCCCCTTCACGCTCTGGGGTGACAGCGGCACCTACACCTGCGACTCACTGATCATTGCGACGGGGGCCTCGGCCAAGTACCTGGGCCTGCCTTCCGAATCGAATTTCATGGGTCGCGGCGTCTCGGCCTGTGCCACCTGCGATGGATTTTTCTACCGCGATCAGGTCTGCTGCGTGGTGGGTGGCGGCAACACGGCTGTGGAAGAAGCGCTCTACCTGTCGAACATCGCCAGCAAGGTCTACCTGATCCACCGCCGCGACAAGTTCCGCGCCGAGCCCATCCTGGTGGACAAGGTGATGGAGCGGGTGAAAGAAGGCAAGATCGTGCTCAAGACCTTCCGCACCATGGAAGAAGTGTTGGGCGACGCCAGCGGCGTGACGGGCATCCGCCTCAAGAGCACGGTGGACGGCAGCACCGAAGATCTGGAGCTCAAGGGCTGCTTCATCGCCATCGGGCATTCGCCGAACACGGAGATCTTCCAGGGCCAGGTGGATTTGAAGGACGGCTACATCGTCACGCGCTCGGGCCTGCAGGGTTTCGCCACCATGACCAGCGTGCCGGGCGTCTTCGCGGCGGGCGATGTGCAGGACCATGTTTACCGCCAAGCCATCACCAGCGCGGGCACGGGGTGCATGGCGGCGCTGGATGCGCAGCGTTTTCTGGAACAACAAGAGTAAGCGGCTCTGCGGGATTGTTGATCGTTGCTCTTCACGACGCGGACCGCGGGTGGGGCGGGCCGTCCGCCTCATGAGATTTGCTACGCAAATCAAAATCGGCGGCGCGACCCGCCCCGCCCACGATCCGCTTGAGCCTACGGCATCGTTCCCTTCCAGGCCCGCCCGAAACACCTACCCTCTGGCCGGCACCCGGTGCGGCGGGTGCCCGCAACGGTCGTCCCCAACCCCAGCTCACCCTGCCCAGCCCGCGCCCGCCATCCACCAAATTGGCTATAATCGTCGGCTTTGCTGGGTCCCCAGCATTCGATGGGCCACCGCCACCCTACTTGGCGAGGTGAGACCCCCACTGCGCAGGTGGCGGTCGTATGAAGAAAGCGAAGTGTCCACATGGCACGCGTCTGTGAAGTAACGGGCAAGAAGCCCATGGTCGGGAACAACATTTCCCACGCCAACAACAAAACCAAGCGCCGGTTCCTGCCGAACCTGCAATACCGCCGTTTCTGGGTCGAGAGCGAAAACCGTTGGGTGCGCCTGCGCGTTTCCAGCGCCGCCCTGCGACTGATCGACAAGAACGGCATCGACTCCGTGCTCGCTGACCTGCGTGCGCGCGGCCAAGCCTAATCAAGGAGAAGCACCATGGCCACCAAAGGCGGACGCGAAAAGATCAAGCTGGAATCCACGGCCGGTACCGGTCACTTCTACACGACCAGCAAGAACAAGAAGACCATGCCCGAGAAGATGTCGATCATGAAGTTCGACCCCAAGGCTCGCAAGCATGTGGAGTACAAGGAAATCAAGCTGAAGTAATTCAGCGTCCGGTTTCCCGCCAGGCCCGCCCACCGTCACGGTGCGCGGGCCTTTGTGTTTCTGGGCGGGCGCCCCGCGAACCCTCTCCAGAGTCGGGGGCATTGATATATTGAGAATAATTCTCAATACAATCACCTGAACTTCTGGAGCCGCCCATGTCCTGTGCCACTGACGACCTGAACCCACCCTGTCTTGAAGCCCTGGTGGCCGGAACGGTGGCCCTCATGAGCTGCTGGGCCGCACCCCTGGAGACCGGGCCCACCTCGCCGCGCCAGCAGCGCACGGCCATGGCACGCAAGATCGTCGCCAACCTCTACCTGCTCAAGCACCATCCGCACGCCAGCCCGGGCCTGCGCCACGTGATGGCCATGGCCCACGAACGCTGGATCCTGGCCAGCGAATCCTGCAGTGACGCCTCGGTCGTCACGCCGCCGGACCCGGCCCTGGCCGACCCCATGGGCCTGCTGCCCACCAGCACGCTGATGCACTGAGAGGAGCCCCCATGTGCGACATCCGTACCACGCCACCGGTCGTGGCGCTGCCCCCGCCCAGCACCACGGCGCTCGGCGTGCCCGCCCCTTTGACGACAAACTCGCCCCCTGTGGGCACGCCCCCCGGCTCGCGTCGGCGCCGGCTTTGGGAACTCGAAGGCCATGCCTTCTGCCCCATCATCGGCGTCTGCCTCCCTCTGCCCCTGCTACGCCGCCTGACAGCCAGGACACTGGGCACGGTGCCAGCCCACAGCGACTACGAAGTCCATTGCATGGCCGTCACCGAATGCAGGCGCCGCTCTCCGCTGGCCGAGGCGGTACAGAAAGACCTCGACCACCGTTACGCGCTGGTGATCAAGGCCGCCCAGCCGCTCAAAGCCACCGAGGCCCTCGCCCGCTGGTGGGACGACTGCCGTGACCGCACCCATGAGGGGCGCGCTGACCTGGCCAGCGCGCTCTGGGCCGCCCTGACTCACCCGCGCTGCGACTACCTGCTGGAGCAGCGCATCCTGGGCGAGGTGCACATGCTGCAGCACCAGGTCGGCACGGCCAGCCGCGCCGACCTGAGCCGACTGGACACGCTGCAGGAGGAAAACGCCATCCTGGCGCGTGAACTGGCGGGCGCACAGCAGCGCAGCCAACAGCAGGCACGGCATTACGGTGCCCAGCTGGAAATACAGCAAGCCGCCGCCTTGCGCCTGCGCGCCGAACTGATCCAGGCCCAGACCCGCCTGCAGCAATTGCAGGAGGCGCACGACGCCCTGCGGGCCGCATCCCCCAACCTCCCGGAACGGCAGGCACTGGCGCAGCGCAACCGGGCACTCCAGGATGAACTGCGGCAAACCCGGCAGGCGTTGCGCGAAGCCCGAGAGCAGCGCGAGCAGGAACGCGAGCGCGCGGACCGCATGTGGCTCACCAGCGCGGGCCACCCGGCCCAGGCCACACCGGCGCCGGACCCCGCCATCGAGGTCAATCCGGTGCAGTTGCAAGGCTGCGCCGTGCTCTGCGTGGGCGGTCGCCAGGCCAGTGTGCCGGTCTACCGCGAGCTGATCGAGCACCGGGGCGCACGTTTCCTGCATCATGACGGGGGCACGGAAGACAACGCCAGCCAGCTCGACGCCACCCTGGCCGCCGCGGATCTGGTGATCTGTCAGAGCGGCTGCATCAGCCACAACGCCTACTGGCGTGTGAAGGACCATTGCAAGCGCACGGGCAAGCGTTGTGTCTTCCTGGACCAGCCCAGCCGCAGCGCGCTGGAACGGGCGTTGGGTGACATCGGCTGGGAACTGCCCCCGGAAACCGCACGCGGTCTCTGAACAGACGACCCGGCCCGCCCTAGATGACCACCGGCTCCGGCTCCAGCCGGATGCCGAAACGCTCGTACACGCTGGTCTGGATGGCCCGCGCCAGGGTCATGACTTCGCCTCCCGTGGCGCCGGCCGGGGCCTGGGTCGCCGCGCCGCCCCGGTTGACCAGCACCAGCGCCTGTTTTTCATAGACGCCAGCCTGGCCGATGCTCTTGCCCTTCCAGCCGCAGGCGTCGATCAGCCAGCCGGCGGCCAGCTTGACCGTGCCGTCGGGCATGGGGTAATGCACGATGTTGGGCTCGCGGGCGATGATGTCCGCGCACTGTTCGGGCGTGACGGTCGGGTTCTTGAAGAAGCTACCCGCGTTGCCGATCACCGCCGGATCGGGCAGCTTGGCGCGGCGGATCTCGCAGACCCAGTCGAAGATCTGGCGCGGCGTGGGCTCGGTGATGCCGGTTTCGGCCTGCTTGCGCTGCAGGTCCAGATAGCCCAGGTCGGGTTTCCAGACCTTGGGCAAGCGCAGGCGCACGCGGGTGATGAGGGCGCGATCCTTCAGGCCCAGATGATTGCGGTCCGCCGAAGCGCCGGTCGCCGGTCCGTGCTTGAACACCGAATCGCGGTAGGCAAAACCGCACTGGGTGGCGTTCAGGGTGAAGGCGCGTCCGGTCTGCAGGTCGATGGCGTCCAGCGACTCGAAACGGTCCTGCAGTTCCAGGCCGTAAGCGCCAATGTTCTGGACCGGGGCCGCGCCCAGGGTGCCGGGGATGAGTGCCAGGTTCTCCAGCCCCGGCCAGCCCTGGGCCAGGGTCCAGTCCACCACCGCATGCCAGGATTCGCCCGCGCCGGCTTCAACAATCCAGGCTTTGTCATCCTCCGCCACCAGTCGGCGGCCCATGATTTCCACCTTGAGCGTGACGACCTTGACGTCACCGGTGAGCACGATGTTGCTGCCCCCGCCCAGCACGAACTTCGGAGCCGGCCCAAGTACCGGATCGGCCAGCACCTCGACCACGTCGGCCTCGCGCCTGACGCGGATCAAGGTTTGCGCCTTGGCGACGATGTGAAAGCTGTTGTAGGGCTCCAGCGCGACGTTGTTCTCGACTAACATAAAGGGCGGCTCTTCGTAAGCCACTGATTTTCTCACCCTGCTACCCAGAAAAACGCAATATGCCTTCATTCGACACCATTTGCGAAGCCGACATGGTCAAGGTCAAGAACGGCGTGGACAACACCGCCAAGGAGATCGGCACGCGCTTTGACTTCAAGGGCACCTCGGCCAGCATCGAGATCAAGGACAAGGAAATCACCCTCGTCGGCGACGCGGATTTCCAGATCGAACAGATCCTGGACGTGCTGCGCGGCAAGCTGAGCAAGCAATCGGTGGACGTGCGCTTCCTCGACATCGGCGATCTGCAGAAGATCGGCGGTGACAAGGTCAAGAAGATCGTCAAGGTAAAAAACGGCATCGAGTCCGAACTGGCCAAGAAGATCCAGCGCCTGATCAAGGACAGCAAGCTCAAGGTCCAGGCCAGCATCCAGGAAGACAAGGTACGCGTCACCGGCACCAAGCGCGACGACCTGCAGGCCGCGATCGCCCTGCTGCGCAAGGAAATCAGCGACACCCCGCTGGACTTCAACAACTTCCGCGACTGAGGCGACCGTGACGCGCAGCCACCCTTCCAGCCCCAGGGTTGCCACCGCGCCATGAGCGTCCAGGACGAAAACGAGTACGAAGACCTGCTCGGACTCTGGTCCGACCTGGAATCCGGCCTGGGCGTGCTGCTGTCGAACCCGCTGTCCGTGCGGGAGTTCGAACAGCGCGTACTCCAGTACGACCGCTGGCTGCGTGATCTGCTGCGGCGCGACGCGGACCTGGGCCTGTACCTGCTGTTCCAGCTGGCCACCAATTCCTGGGTGGGCTACAGCGCCTCGCACAGCCTGGTCTGCGCCACGCTCTGCCATCTGCTGGCCACCGAGCTGCAGTTGGACGACGGCGAGCATGACAGCCTCGTGCATTCGGCGCTGACCATGAATATCGCCATGACCGAGCTGCAGGACCAGTTGGCGCTGCAGACCGAGAAACCCGGTGCCGAGCAGCAGGAGGCGGTGCGCACCCATGCGCCCCGCGGGGCACACCTGCTGGCCGATCGCCTGGGCGTGCGCGATCCGCTCTGGGTGGAGATCGTGCGCCGCCACCACGACGCGGACGCGACGCCCCTGTCCTTGCAGGCGCTACCGCCGCTGCGGCGACTGGTGCGCATCCTGCACACGGTGGACCGCTATGCAGCCATGATCTCGCCGCGCAAGTCCCGTGCGGGCCGCAGCACCACGGAATCCGTGCGCGCCATCATGGACGGGGCCCACGCCACCGCCGACGAAGTCGGCCACGCCCTCGTGCGCGCCGTGGGCCTGTGCCCGCCGGGCACCTACGTGCAACTGGAAAACAATGCACTCGCCCTCGTGGTGCGGCGCAGCGAACGGGCCAATCTGCCCCATGTGGCAGTGCTGACCGGGCCGGACGGCCACGCCCTGCCCCAGCCCCGCCTGCACCACACGCTGCAGGGCAGCCCGGCCATCAAGGCCGCGCTGGCCACTGCCCTGGTAAGGCTACGACCCAATCACCATCAGATCCTGCAACTCGGCGCGCAGGCACCGCTGCGCTGAGAACGTTGCCAGGACCACCCGGGCCCGCACCACCGGCCGGGGTGCCGAGGTGGCCCGGGCCTTATTTCTTCTTCTGCCCGAGCTTGCCTTCCTGTCCGCGGGCGAGCCGTCCGATGTTCTCCGCGTGCCGGTAGATCAGCAGCAGCGACATCAGGCAGACCGCGAACAGCACGGACGGGTTCAAGGTCCAGAACTCACCGTCACCCAGCATGTAGTACAGCGGTGCGGCCACCGACGCGAGCAGCGCCGACAGCGAGGAGTAGCGCGACAGCACGGCGACCAACACCCAGGTCAGCAGCACCGCCAGGCCCAGCGCCCAGTGCAGGCCCAGCAGCACACCGGCGGCCGTCGCCACGCCCTTGCCGCCAACGAAACGGAAGAACACCGGATAAAGATGGCCCAGAAAGGCCCCCAAGGCCGCGAGGGCCAGCGTGCCTTCACCCAGACCGTAAGACGGCCCGAAGGAGGCCACCAGCGCCACCGGCAGCCAGCCCTTGGCCCCGTCCAGCAGCAATGTGACCACCGCCGCCTTCTTGGAACCGGAGCGCAGCACATTGGTGGCGCCTGGGTTTTTGCTGCCATAGGTGCGCGGATCGTTCAGCCCCATCACGCGGCTGACGATGACGGCAAATGACAGCGAACCGAGCAGGTAGGAAGCCAGAGCCACCAAGGAGGGGAGCAGGTAGGAGGAGTAAGTTGCCAAGATGTGACGCATCCACAAAAGAAGGCCAGTATTGTGCCCGAGCCCAGGCCGCCGCTTCGGATTCCCGGCCCCGGGCGTGCGTTGCGGCGACACGGGGGCGACAAGGCGAATGCCACAATCCGCCCCATGACCGAGTTCGTCGATTCCGCTCCTCCCGACACCCGCGCCCCGCTCGACAGGGCGCCCCCGGCCCTGCGCCACAGCCTGGCGGAGGACGCCTTGGCCCTGCTGTGCGGCACCGCGCTGATCGCCCTGGCCGTGACCCTCTTCCAACACGAACGCCTGCTGGGCGGTGGCGTCGCCGGCCTGTCTTTTTTGCTGCACTACGGCCTGGACTGGAACTACGGCCTGGTCTTCTTCATGCTCAACCTGCCCTTCTATGCCCTGGCCTGGCGCCACATGCCGCGCGCCTTCCTCGTCAAGACCATCATCGCCGTGGCCTTGCTGTCCTTGCTGACGGAAATCACGCCGCGTTGCATCGATGTCGGCACAGTGCAGCCCCTGTACGCCGCGCTGATCGGCGGCGTGCTGTTGGGCGTGGGCTTTCTGATCCTGTTCCGCCACCGGGCCAGCCTGGGCGGCGTGGGTATCCTCGCTTACTGGCTACAGGAAACGCGTGGTTGGCGCGCGGGCCACGTGCAGATGGCCACCGACAGCCTCGTCCTGCTGCTGGCCTTGCTGACCCTGCCTTTGCCCCAGGTGATGCTGTCCGTGATCGGAGCCGTGGTGCTCAACCTCACCCTCATCGTCAACCACAAGGCCGGGCGCTACATGGCCCATTGAACCAGGTCGAACCAGCACGCCCTGGCCCGGCAACCGGAGCCCGCTCATGACCGTCACTGCCACCCCCGATCTGCTGCTGGCCGCGCTGCGGGCCCAGCGCGACGCCTACCTCGCCAGCCCGATTCCGAATCGCGCCCAGCGCCTGGCCGACCTGAAACAACTGGAGCGCTTCGTGCGCGAACAGCAGGAGGCGATCTGCGCGGCCATCAGCGCCGACTACGGCCACCGCTCGCGCCATGAGACGCTGGTGACGGAAGTGCTGCCCACGCTGCAGGCCATCCGCCACGCGTGCACGCACCTCAAGCGCTGGATGCGCCCGCAGCAGCGCGGCATCGACCGCCTGGCCTTCGGCCTGGCTGGCAACCGCGTGATTCCCCAGCCCCTGGGTGTGGTGGGTGTGATCGTGCCTTGGAACTTTCCGCTCAACCTGAGCCTGGTCCCACTGTCGGCCATCTTCGCGGCCGGCAACCGCGCCATGGTCAAGATGAGCGAAAACTCGCGCCACCTGGCCGCGCTGATGATGCGCGAGCTACCGCGTTACTTTGCAGCGGACAAGCTGCAGGTCTTCGACGAGACCGGCGGCGTCGGCATTGATTTCTCCAGGCTGCCCTTCGACCACCTGCTTTTCACCGGCTCGGGCCAGACCGGCAAGGCCGTGATGGCCGCCGCCGCGGCCAACCTCTGCCCGGTCACGCTGGAGCTGGGTGGCAAGTCGCCTGCCATCGTGCTGGACGACTTCCCGCTGCGCACGGCAGCCGAACGTCTGCTTTACGTGAAGTACCTGAACGCGGGCCAGATCTGCACCACAGTCGACCACGCCTACCTGCCACGCGCCCGGGTGGAGGAATTCGTGCGATTGGCGCGCGAGATCGTCATGCAACGTTACCCCAGGCTGGACACGCCGGACTACACCAGCATCATCGACGCCAAGGCCTACGCGCGCCTGAAGAACGCGATGGACGACGCGCAGGCGCGTGGCGCGCAATTGGTCCCGCTGATTCCCGGCCCGGCCTTCGACGATGCCAAGCGGCGGATCGCGCCGCACCTGTTGCTGGATGCGCCCCACGCCGACCGGCAGGGTGGCGTATTGATGGATTGTGAGCTGATGCAACGTGAGATTTTCGGGCCCATCCTGCCCGTCATCGCCTACGACGATCTGGAGACCGAGGTCATCCAGCGCATCAACGCCAGCCCGCGCCCGCTGGCGCTCTACCCCTTCACAAACGACCGTGCGCTGCAGGAGAAACTGCTGACACGCATCATGTCCGGCGGCGTGTCCATCAACGATGCCCTGTTCCACGTCGCCCAGGACGAGCTGCCCTTCGGCGGGGTCGGCGCTTCGGGCATGGGGCACTACCACGGGTTCGAGGGCTTCCTCACTTTCTCCAAGCTGCGTCCGGTGTTCACGCAATCGCGGTTCTCCACCGCGGCTTTGTTGGTTCCGCCGTATGGGAAGCTGGTGGATCGACTGCTGACATTTTTGCTCCGGTAGTTTTGCGGTGAACGCACAAGCCGTGGCTTGGAGCGGGGAGCTCATACGGGGGTGGTCGGCTTTTCAAGCCGACCGTCACCGCATGAGCGCCCAGGCCGCAGCGCACGGTTCCCGCGCACGCCAGCCAAACAAGCACGCGAACGGTGCTTCAACCCTCAAGCGCGCAATTCACCACCTTGGCATCCAGCAATTCCACGCACACTGACGGCACAATCCCCAGCAGATACCCGCGCCGCCCGCCGTTGATCGCGATCTTCGGCAAAGCCAGGATGCTTTCCTCGATGTAGACCGGCATCTCGCGCTTCGTCCCGAAGGGCGAGGTACCGCCCACCAGGTAACCGCTGTGCCGGTTCGCCACCTCGGGCTTGCAGGGCTCGACCGACTTCGCGCCGATCTGCCGTGCCAGGTTCTTGGTGGACACCTTGCGGTCCCCATGCATGAGCACGATCAGGGGTTTGGCCTCCTGGTCCTGCATGACCAACGTCTTCACCACCTCATGCTCCGGAAAGCCGAGCTGGCGCGACGACTCCGCCGTGCCGCCGTGCTCCACGTAGTCGTAGGTGTGCTCGGTGAACACGACCCCGCGCGCCTTGAGCAAGGCGGTCGCAGGGGTCTCTGAAACATGCTCCTTCTTCGCCATGAAAGAAACGTCCGATCAGACCGCCGGGTCGCGGATCTCCTTGCGAATCTGGTCGATCGCCTGCAACACCTCGGGCGACAGCGTCGTGCCCCAGGCGTCCAGGTCCTCGTCCAGCTGCGCCACCGAGGTCACGCCGATGATGGTGCTCGCCACTTGCCACTTGGTGTAGCAGAAAGCCAGGGCCAGGCGCGTCGGCGTCAGGCCGTGCACGCGAGCCAGTGCGTTGTAGCGGCGCGCGGCCTCGAGCGACTCAGAACGGCCCCAGCGCTGCTTGCGAGACGATTCGAACTTGGTTAGGCGCGCCTCTTCGGGTGCGCCCGGGCCGGTGAAACCACTCGTGTCGTACTTGCCCGTCAGCGCGCCGAAGCCCAGCGGCGAATAGGCCAGCAGACCCACGTTCAGCCGGTGCAGCGTTTCGTCCAGCCCGTTTTCCACCGTGCGGTTGCTCAGGCAATAGGGGTTCTGCACCGTGGCCACGCGCGGCAGGCCATGCTGCTCGGCCAGGTGGACGAACTCGTGCACGCCGTAGGGCGTTTCGTTGGAAAGACCGATGGCGCGCACCTTGCCGGCCTTCACCAGTTTGTCCATCGCCTCCAGTTGCGCGAGGATGGGTGTGAGGCTGGCGTCTTCCTTCTTGGATTTCTCCACGTCGAAATACATGGCGCCGAAAGCCGGCACGTGGCGCACCGGCCAGTGGATCTGGTAGAGATCGATCACGTCCGTCTTCATGCGCTTGAGGCTGCCCTCGCAGGCCGCGACGATGTCCTCGGGGCTCAGGTTCGTGGAGCCATTGCGCACCCAGGGCATGCCGCGCGCGGGCCCGGCCACCTTGGTCGCCAGCACCATCTTCTTGCGAGCGTCAGGCCGCTTGGCCAGCCAGTTACCAATGATCTTCTCGGTGGCGTTGAAGGTCTCGGCCCGCGCGGGCACCGAGTACATCTCGGCGGTGTCGAGGAAGTTCACGCCGCGGTCCAGGGAACGGTCGAGGATGGCGTGCGCGTCCGCCTCGCTCACCTGCTCGCCAAAGGTCATCGTGCCCAGGCAGATGGGCGTGACGCGCAGGTCGCTGGTGCCAAGCCGGACGAGGTTCATCGCAGGGTTCATGATGTCTTTCTTTCTCGGGTTCGAAGGAGTGCCCGGCGAGTTTAAGGCGAGTCGCCGGGGCACGCAGGCGTCCCGCCCAGGACGGCTCCCGTCGCGCGGGCTTCGTATGATCACGCCATGTACCAGCCTCGTCGCATCCCCCGCAGCAGCCATGTCCCCGTGCGCAACTTGCACTACCACGTGTTGCGCTGGGGTCCAGAGGCAGCGCAGGCCGCCGCCCAACCGCCGCTGGTGCTGATGCACGGCTGGATGGACGTGGCCGCCTCGTTCCAGTTCGTCGTGGATGCCTTCAGCGACGCCTTCGTGCAAGGCCGCCCCATCATCGCGGCGGACTGGCGCGGCTTCGGCCTGACCGGGAAAGCCCCCACCGCAGCGCCGGGCCGCCCCAAGCGAGGCGACGCCCCCTCGCGGGGCAGCGAGGACACGCCAGTGCCGAGTGTGGGGGGCAACCATGTGGATCACTATTGGTTTCCCGACTACCTGGCCGACCTGGATTTCCTGCTGGACCAGATCGCACCCGGCCAGCCCGTGGACCTGCTAGGACACAGCATGGGCGGCAACGTGGTCATGCTGTACGCGGGTGCGCGGCCCCAGCGCATCCGCCGCCTGATCAACCTCGAAGGTTTTGGCCTGCCGGCTACCCAGCCCGAACAGGCCCCCACGCGCCACGCCACCTGGATGGATGAGCTCAAGCAGTTCCATCGCGGTGAAATGGCGCTCAAGACCTATGCCGATGCCGATGGCGTGGCCCGTCGCCTGATGAAAACCAACCCGCGCCTGCCCGAAGACAAGGCGCAATGGCTCGCGCGGCAATGGGCCCGGCCGAACGCCCGGGGTGAATGGGTCATCCTGGGTGACGCCGCCCACAAGATCGTCAACGCCCAGCTCTACCGCGTGGACGAAGTCCGGGCGGCCTATGCCGCCATCACCGCCCCCGTGCTCGTCGTCGAGGCCGCCGACACGCAGATGGAACAGTGGTGGCAGGGCCGCTACACCCTCGCCGAGTTCCACCAGCGCCTGCAGGCCGTGCCAGACCTGCGCCGAGAAGTCATCCAGGACGCCGCGCACATGCTGCACCACGACCAACCCGAGAAGCTGGCGGGCTTGATCGATCATTTTCTATGCACGGAAATCGCGTTGCCCTGAAAATATCGCCCCGCCTGCCTCACAGGCCCCTCGTCGATCTCCATCCCCGCATGCACGCCTTCCTTCGCAGTCTCGTCGTTGTCTCGCTGACCCTCATCACATTCCAGGGTCAGGCGCGGGACCTGCCCACGCAAGACGCCCCACCTTCTCAGTCAACGGACGAGCTGCCCGAATTCCCCTGGACGCTCACCGCGGTGCCCTATGTGCATCACTGGCACAGGAACCCTGAGCACCAGCAAGTCTTCATCGTCTCAGTGGAAAAACAGCAAGACCCCAAGCAATTGCTTGGCCTGGCCATGTTCCGCAACTCTTTCGGACAGCCTTCGGCCTATGCCTACGCGGGCTATCAGCAGCGGGATTTTCTGGACACCCCCCGACTGTCGGCCAAGATCACGGCCGGCATCATCTACGGCTACACGGGCGAATACGCCGACAAAGTGCCCCTGAACTGGAATGGCTATTCCCCAGGCATCGTCCCCGCCCTGGGTTACCAGATGACTTCACGGAACAGCGTGCAGCTCATGGTTCTGGGCACTGCCGGCTTTGCCCTGGGTTTCGACCGCAGCTTCTGAAACGTCTCTGGTCAACCCGGGCGTCGGACCCGACCGCCCTGGAAACTAAAATGCGGGATTCCGGATTTGGAACGCTGCCGCCGGCAGCCCGCTCCGCTCAGAACACAGACAGGACTCCCCACCATGGACGCAGAACAGATCAACGCCATCGGCGCTCAACTGGCCGACCTCAGCCAGCGCACGGTCGAACTTCGGGGGTATCTTTGACTACGATGCCAAGGCGGAACGGCTGAGGACGGTCAACGCCTCGCTGGAAGACCCCACGGTCTGGAACGACCCCAAGAAGGCGCAGGAACTCGGCAGGGAGAAAAAAGCGCTGGATGAAGTGGTCGTCACGCTCAACCGGCTGACCAGCGAACTGGCCGACAACGCCGAGCTCTACGAGATGAGCAAGGAAGACGGCGACGAAGACGGCCTGCGAACCATCCAGGCCGAGGCGGCCAAGCTCGCGGAGATCGTGGAAAAGCTCGAATTCCGCCGCATGTTCAACAACCCGGCCGACCCCCTGCCCGCTTTCCTGGACATCCAGGCCGGCGCGGGCGGCACCGAGGCCTGCGACTGGGCCAGCATGCTGCTGCGCCAGTACCTCAAGTACGCCGAACGCAAAGGCTTCAAGGCCACGGTGGAAGATGAAACCCCGGGCGACACGGCCGGCATCAAGAGCGCCACCATCAAGATCGAGGGCGACTACGCCTTCGGTCTGCTGCGCACCGAAACCGGTGTGCACCGCCTGGTGCGCAAGTCGCCGTTCGACAGCTCGGGCGGGCGCCACACCAGCTTCGCGTCCATCTTCGTCTACCCGGAAATCGACGACACCATCGAGATCGACATCAACCCCGCAGACGTGCGCACCGACACCTTCCGCGCCAGCGGCGCGGGCGGCCAGCACATCAACAAGACCGACTCGGCCGTGCGCCTGACCCACATCCCCACCGGCATCGTGGTGCAGTGCCAGGACGGCCGCAGCCAGCACAGCAACCGCGACGTGGCCTGGAAGCGCCTGCGCAGCCGCCTCTACGACCACGAGATGCGCAAGCGCATGGAAGAGCAGCAAAAGCTCGAGGACACCAAGACCGACGTGGGCTGGGGCCACCAGATTCGCAGCTACGTGCTGGACCAGAGCCGCATCAAGGATCTGCGCACCAACTACGAGACCTCGGCCACCCAGAAGGTTCTGGACGGTGATCTCGACCCATTCATCGAAGCTTCATTGAAGCAGGGAGTCTGAAATCATGCGTGAAGGACAAACCACCGTCATCCGGCGCGAGGACTACGCGGCCCCCGCCTTCTGGATCGACAGCGTCGAGCTGACTTTCGATCTGGACCCGGCCAAGACCCGCGTGCTCAACAAGATGCGGCTGCGCCGCAATCCCGAGGTCGCGGCCCAGGCCCTGAAGCTCGATGGCGAGGAACTCAACCTGGCGCGCGTGCTGGTCAACGGACAGGGCACAAGCTTCAAGACCGAGGGCGACCAGCTGGTGCTGGAGAACCTGCCGACCGGCAATGACGCCTTCGACCTCGAAATCTTCACCACCTGCGCGCCCGAGAAAAACAGCAAGCTCATGGGCCTGTACGTGAGCCAGGGCACGTTCTTCACGCAGTGCGAAGCCGAGGGCTTCCGCCGCATCACCTACTTCCTCGACCGCCCAGACGTGATGGCCAGCTACACGGTCACCCTGCGCGCGGACAAGAAAAAATACCCGGTGCTGCTGTCCAACGGCAACCTGGTCGAACAGGGCGAGCTGGAAGCCGGCCGCCATTTCGCCAAGTGGGTCGATCCGCACAAGAAACCCTGCTACCTCTTCGCCCTGGTGGCTGGCCAGCTGGTCGCGCGCGAGCAGCGCATCAAGGCGCGCAACGGCCGCGAGCACCTGCTGCAGGTTTATGTGCGCCCCGGTGATCTGGACAAGACCGAGCACGCGATGAACTCACTGATGGCCTCCATCGCCTGGGATGAAGCGCGCTTCAAGCTGCCGCTGGACCTGGACCGCTTCATGATCGTCGCGACGAGCGACTTCAACATGGGCGCGATGGAGAACAAGGGCCTCAACGTTTTCAACACCAAGTTCGTGCTGGCCAGCCAGGCCACGGCCACCGACGTCGACTACGCCAACATCGAGAGCGTGGTCGGCCACGAGTACTTCCACAACTGGACCGGCAACCGCGTGACCTGCCGCGACTGGTTCCAGCTCTCGCTCAAGGAAGGCCTGACTGTCTTCCGCGATCAGGAGTTCAGCATGGACCTGGCCGGCGAAGCCAGCGCCCGCGCGGTCAAGCGCATCGAGGACGTGCGCGTGCTGCGCACCGCCCAGTTCCCCGAGGACGCGGGCCCCATGGCCCATCCGGTGCGGCCCGACAGCTACATCGAGATCAACAATTTCTACACCGTCACGGTGTACGAAAAGGGCTCGGAAGTCGTGCGTATGCAGCAGACGCTGACGTCACGCGAAGGCTTCGCCAAGGGCATGGCCCTGTACTTCCAGCGCCACGACGGCCAGGCCGTGACCTGCGACGACTTCGCCCAAGCCATCGCCGACGCCAACCCCGGCTCTGAGCTGGCACGTCTGCTGCCTCAGTTCAAGCGCTGGTACAGCCAGGCGGGCACGCCCCAGGTCGCGGCACGCGGCCGCTACGACGCGGCGGCGCAGCGCTACACGCTGACGCTCACGCAAAGTTGCCCGCCCACGCCCGGCCAGACCGAGAAGCTGCCCTTCGTGATCCCCGTGGCCCTGGGCCTGCTGTACGCCGACGGCCGTGAAATCCCCGGCAGCGCACGCACCGTGGTGCTCAACGACGCGCAGACCGAGGTGGTGTTCGAGGGAGTGGCGTCCGAACCCGTGCCATCGCTGCTGCGCGGCTTCAGCGCGCCGGTGGTGCTGCGCTACGACTACAGCGATGCCGAGCTGCTGACGCTGCTCGCCCACGACAGCGACCCCTTCAACCGCTGGGAAGCCGGCCAGCGCCTGGCCCTCAAGCGCGCCCTGGCGACCATCGACAGCGGCGCCACCGAGCAGCCCTTGGACGCGGCCTATCTGGACGCGATGCGCGCCGTGCTGCGCCACCCGCAGCTCGACGCCGCCTTCAAGGAACTCGTCCTCACCCTGCCCTCGGAGACCTACATCGCCGAGCAGCTGGACGTGGTGGACCCGCAACGCGTGCACGCCGTGCGCGAGGCCATGCGCAGCCAGTTGGCGCGCGAGCTGCAAGACGATTGGGCCTGGGCCTACGAGCAGCACCACGACACGGGCGCCTACCGCCCCGATGCCCTCTCGTCCGGCCGGCGTGCGCTGGCGGGCCTGGCGCTGGCCATGCTCTGCCTGGCCGCGCGGGAAACCGGCGACGTGGTCTGGCCCGGCAAGACCTACCAGCGTTTCAAGGACGCGGGCAATATGACGGACCGCTTCAACGCCCTGGCCGCCCTGGTGCAAAGCGGCCACGCCCTGGCACGTGACGCCCTGCAGCGCTTCCACGCCCTCTTCAAGAACGAGGCCCTGGTACTGGACAAATGGTTCGCCCTGCAAGCTGGCGCGTCCGACCGCGGTGGCGACGTGCTGCCGGCCGTCAAACAATTGATGAAGCACCCGGACTTCACGCTCAAGAACCCCAACCGCGCGCGCAGCCTGATCTTCAGCTACTGCAGCGCCAACCCCGGCGCCTTCCACCGCGCCGACGCGGCCGGTTATGTGTTCTGGAGCGAGCGCGTGCTGGAGCTCGACGCCCTCAACCCGCAAGTCGCCGCGCGTCTGGCGCGCGCGCTGGACCGCTGGAAGAAGCTGGCCGAGCCCTACCGCCACGCCGCGCGCGAGGCCATCGCCCGCGTGGCCGCCAAGCCCGACCTGAGCAACGATGTGCGCGAAGTGGTCAGCCGCGCCCTGGCGGATTAATGGCACACCCCCAGGCTGCGCGCACTGCGTGTCGCTCCGCCACCCCACTTGCAGGGGGCAACGCCTGCGGCCCGGCAAAGCCGGTTCCGCGGCGTTCCTGGTTTACGCATGTTTGCAGCTTGCAGAATTGACTTCCCCGGAGTTCTTTTGATGTCTTCCAAAATTTCCCTTAGCCGCTACCTCGTTGAACAGCAGCGTGTCCACGGCCACATTCCGTCCGAGCTGCGCCTGCTGCTCGAGGTGGTGGCGCGTGCCTGCAAGAGCATCAGCCACGCCGTCAACAAGGGCGCTTTAGGCGGCGTGCTGGGCAGCGCCGAAAGCGAGAACGTGCAGGGTGAGGTGCAGAAGAAGCTGGACATCATCGCCAACGAGGTACTGATCGAGGCCAATGAATGGGGCGGCCACCTCGCGGCCATGGCCAGCGAAGAGATGGACAGCATCTACGCTGTGCCCAACCGCTACCCGCAGGGCGAATACCTGCTGCTGTTCGATCCCCTGGACGGCAGCAGCAACATCGACGTGAACGTGAGCATTGGCACCATCTTCAGCGTGCTCAAGAAGCACCACGATGACCCGAACAAGATCGAGCCGGTCACCGAATCCGACTTCCTGCAGGCGGGCAAGCAACAGGTCGCGGCCGGCTATTGCGTCTACGGCCCTCAGACCACGCTGGTGCTGACCGTGGGCGACGGTGTGGCCATGTTCACGCTGGACCGTGAGCAAGGCAGCTTCGTGCTGACGCAGGAGAACGTGCGCATTCCCGAGGACACCAAGGAATTCGCCATCAATATGTCGAACATGCGCCACTGGGACGCGCCGGTGAAGCGCTACATCGACGAATGCCTGCAGGGCAAGGAAGGCCCGCGCGGCAAGGACTTCAACATGCGCTGGATCGCCAGCATGGTGGCCGACGTGCACCGCATTCTCACGCGCGGCGGCGTCTTCATGTACCCCTGGGACAAGCGTGAGCCGGACAAGCCCGGCAAGCTGCGCCTGATGTACGAGGCCAACCCCATGAGCTGGCTGGTCGAGCAGGCCGGCGGCGCCTCGACCAACGGCCGCCAGCGCATCCTCGACCTCCAACCGACCAAGCTGCACGAGCGCGTGAGCGTCATCCTGGGCAGCAAGAACGAGGTGGATCGGGTGACGGCCTACCACCAGGCCTGAGCGAACCGATCCGCAATCCGCACAAAGGCCGATGCCCGGACGAACCGGGCATCGGCTTTTCTTTTCTGGAGTCGCGGCGCCAGCGCCCGTCCGACTCCCCCATCGACGTCCCCTGTTTTTTCCCAGTCCAGCGGTGCCTTCGGCACCGCGGGGTCATTCCGCCACGATGTTGTTGCGCTTGATGAACTGACCCCAGTGCTCGCGCTCCTTGCGCAGCTCCACCGCGAAAGTCTCGGGCGTGTCGAGCACGGGAATCAGCGCCTGCTGTTCCAGGCGTTGCACCACGGCCGGGTTGCGGAAGGCCTTGCCGATTTCCGCGCTCAGCTTCTTGATGATGGGTGCGGGCGTCTTGGCCGGCGCCATGATGCTGAACGAGGTCCAGGCCCGCACGTCCGCCCCCGCCTCCTTCAACGTCGGCACGTTTGGCAGCAGCGGTGTCTTCTCGTTGACCGCCAGCGGGATGACCTTGCCCGCCTTGATGTGCTGATCGATGGTCGCGAGGTCGGTGTACATGAAGTGCAACTGCCCCCCCAGCAGATCCTGGTAGGCAGGCGCCACGCCCTTGTAGGGCACATGGGTGAACCGCGCGCCAAGGGCGTCGGCGATCATGCGCATGCCGATGTAGGGTGGGCTGCCCACTCCGGCGGAACCGTAGAAGAATTTGTCGGGATTCGCCTTGCCTGCGTCGGCCAGGTCCTTCAAGGTCTTCCACCCGGTGGACGGCGTGGCCACCAGCACCATGGGCGCCATCACGCCGCGGCTCACCGGTGTCAGATCGCGCTCGACGTCGAAAGGCATGTTCTTCATGATCACCGGGTTGATGCCCAGCGACGAATTCGACGCGATGAGCAGGGTGTAACCATCCGGTGCTGACTTCGCCGCCAGATCCGCGCCGATGTTGCCGCTGGCACCCGGCTTGTTGTCCACAACGAAGGACTGCTTCAGTTGATCCGTCAGTGCCTGGGCCAGCAGGCGCGCGAAGGCGTCGGTGCCGCCGCCCGGCGACGAAGGAACGATCACGCGCACGGGGCGCGAGGGCCAATCACTCTGCGCCATGGCCGCGAAGGGCAGCATGGCGGCGACGACCAGGACCAGGGTCGTGCGTTGGACGAGGGAAAGAAATTTCTGCATGGTTGTCTCCTGTATCTCCAATCTAGATTTCATACGTCGGGGTCACGATAGTCGGCGCTCGGCCGCCGCCTGTTTCCAGAGGTTCCAGGGACGCTCGACCTGGCCCTCGGTGCTTTCCATGGCCGCCCGGCATTCACCCGGCGTCAGAAACTCGGGATCCCCCAGCTGTGTGGCCTGCAATTGCAGGCGCGCGTTGATTTCCGCGTAGACGGCGCGGTAAACGGCCAGCTTGAGGGAAGGCGCCACCACCGTGGAGCCATGGCCGCGCATCAGCACGATGTGGGCGTCACCCAGCCGCTCGGCCAGCGCGCCACCCAGCCGGTCGTCGCGCACCAGCAGATCGCTGGCGTCGCCGGCGGTTTCACGGATCTCGAACAAGGGCGCGCCCGCGCCAAGGAAGCCGCTCATGTGGCAAACCGGCGCCAACCGGGTGCGGCGCGACACGGTGAAGGGCACGACCGAGGCCGAGTGGCTGTGCACCACGGCCATCACGTCGGGACGCGCGCGGTAGATCGCACCATGGATGAAGCGCTCCAGATAGACGCGGCGGTCTCCGGCATCGAGCGGCGCGCCGTCCAGTGCGAACTGCAGAATGTCCTCGGCCTGCACCTGTCCGGGCGCCATGTTGCGCGCGAGCAGAAAACAGTCGGGCTGCTGGTCATGGCGCACGCTGACGTGGCCGAAGGCGTCGACCACGCCCTGGTCGAACAAGATGTGGTTGGCCGACACCAGGTCGGCGACCAGCAAGGAGGAAGGCTTGGACACGGAGCGTTGCACAGTCATGGGGACGGTCTTCCTCAGATCTTGGCCATCTCGTAGGTGGTGGAGGCGAACAGTTCGTCCACGCTCACCTTGCGCCGGGACAGACCCTGGTCATGGTGGTGAGCCAGGAAGGCCTCCAGCGTGTGGCGGTTGGCGGCCACGCCGTTGGGCCAGTAGTCGGGCCCCATCAACTGTTGCGCCGCCACGATTTGCTCTTCCAAGAAAGGCAGCGAAGTCTTGGGCGCGGACGGATCTGCCAGGCGCTCCAGCGCGATATTCTTGGCCGCGTCGAAGGCCTTGTAGAACGCCACGGGCAACCAGGGATGGCGCACGACCAGTTCCTTGCGCAGGCCCAGCACGTGCATGATGGGGAAGACGCGGGTACGCCGGTAATAGGCCTGCGCGGCCGCGACCGGGTCCGCATAGAGCCAGACCACGTCTGGGTTGCGGCCGAAGCAGGAGGGTGCGCGTGGGCCAATGAAGGCGTCGATGTCACCGCGGTCCAGCATGGCGGACAGCGTGTCGGTCTCGTCGGCGGCCTCCAGCGTCACGCCTGGCGGCAACTCGATGCGCAGCTTCTCGGGTCGACCCGGCGTCTCAATGCCACCGCGCACCCAATTCACGTCGCCAGGCAGGATGCCGAAATCCTCCTTCAACAGGGCGCGCGCCCAGACATTGGCCGAGAGCTGGTACTCAGGCAGGCCTACCCGCTTGCCGCGCAGATCGGCAGGCTGGCGGACGCGGTCGCGCCGCACGTAGATGGCGGTGTGGCGAAAGGCCCGCGACATGAAGATGGGCACCGCAACGTAGGGACAGTCGCCCTGCGAGACCTTCAGCGTGTAGCTGGACAACGAAAGTTCACTCACGTCGAATTCGGCACCCCGGAACGCGCGGAAGAACGCTTCTTCCGGCGACAGGGTCATGAAAATGGGATCGACGCCGTCGATCAGCACAGCACCGTCCAACAAGGCGCGCGTGCGATCGTAGTCACCCATGGCGACGGAAAGGGGCAGCCTGCTCACGTAGTCTCCGATGCGTTTTGTTGCCGCGGGCGCGCATGGCGAACCCGCAATGGCCGCACGGTAAGCGGCCCGCACAGCGGGGTCAAGATTGATTGTTCAATCCAGCATTCGATGCGGCCAGGGAGGCGACAGACGACACAGACTCGGGCGTGAGCGTGGTGACAAATCGCGCGCGCGGCCGCATGAGCTGACCGCTGCCGCGCTGCTCCTCGATGTGCGCCACCCAACCGGCCACGCGGGCGACCACGAAGATCGCGCTCGCCGCCTCCTTGCCCAAGCCCATGGCGCGGGTCAGCGCCACCATCGGCAACTCGTGGCGCACGCGCAGTCCGGTGGCACGTTCGACCTCCTCGATGGCCTCGCAGACCGCCAGCAGGGGCAGCGTCGGGTAGCGCGCGCGGATGAACGCCTGCAGCACGCGGCCACGCGGATCCCCTTGCGGATACAAGGCATGGCCAAAACCCGGCAAGGGCCGGCCCACCGCATGACGCTCAAGCGCGCGGCGCAGCAAGGCCGTCTTGCCACCGCCCGCCAAAAACGCGTCGGCATCCGCGTAGAGATGCGCCACATTCATGCCCGAGCTGGTGCACAGGGCCGACGCGATGCAGGCATGCAAGGTGGCACCACCCGAAGCCGCCACCCGCACCGCCAGCGTGCCCGGCATCAGTTCGTGGTCGGCCAGCAGGGTCAGCATCAAGCCGATGGCCGCGCGGTTGCTTGGGCTGGGTTCGCCGCCCAGGGCCCGCAACAGGGCATCCGCGACGCGCTCGCCCCGCGCCATGGACACGTAATGCGGATCGCGCGCGGCCAGACCGCAGCAACCCACCAGCACCCCGATGATCTGCCGTGCCTGCTCATGCATGGTCTCATCCACGCCGCGTCGCGCGCGCCGCTGCAGCCCAAGCTGCAGCACCACCAGTGCGAACACCTCCAGCAAGGACTCACGCCCGGCGGCATCACGCAGCGCCTCCACCATGCCCACCAGCATGCGCGGCGTGGCCGTGACCTGCCAGACCGGCGCCTGCGGCTCCCATCGTCCGTGCCAAAGCAGCTCGGCCACGGCCTCGAAGGACGCCGCTTCGTCCGCGAGCTCCGTCGCGAGGCGCCCCCGGTAGCGCGGTCCCTGGGGCGTGATCTCCGTGATCGAGGTCGGGATGATGGCCTGCCCATGGTTCATCGCATCGGCCGCCACCGCGCCATGCCCCGCGCGCGCCAGCGCCCGCGCGTGCACCCGTTCCACGTCGGCGCGCAGGTACAGCCGCGCTTTTTGACCGGGGCGGATGACACTGCGGATGAGCCCACGGCTCACGTAGGCATACAGCGTCTGCCGCTGCACGTCCAGCAATTGCGCGGCCTCGCGCGCCGTCAGGTACTCTCCGGGAGGTGGATTCGGGTTCGCTCGCATAGGCGCAAGCTTAGCCAAGACGCCACCCCGGCCCACGCCCCGAGTCCCTGGGTAGCCCTCCGCCGCGCCCTAGCGCCCCCTGCCCCAGAGGCTCCAGGCCCCGGTCGGAGAGAGGCGAAAGCCGATCCAAATACCCTATAATCCGAGGCTTCGCCGGTGTAGCTCAGTTGGTAGAGCAGCTCATTCGTAATGAGAAGGTCGAGGGTTCGATTCCTTTCTCCGGCACCAGAAAACACGAAGCCCGCTATCTAAAAGATAGCGGGCTTTTTGCTTCCTCACCCCTCCAGCCTTTCGTGGAAATCACTCGCGCCCTGCTTCCAATAGACCGCGATCCGGGCGGCTTCCTTGGGCAGGCCTTTGTCCTGCAACAGGACCTGGCGCAGCGTGGCCATGCTCGCGGCCTCGCCGGCGCACCAGGCGAACCCCTCACCCGCAGGAGCGGCCCACCCGCGCACGGCGTCCAGCAGGGCGTCGGCGCTGGCGTACCAGTGCACGCGAACCTCGGCCGCGCTTGGCAACTCGCGCTGGTCTGCCGGGTCGTCCAGGTGGACGAACACCTCGGCCCGTGTGCCGGTCGGAAGTTCCTCCAGGCGCCGGGCGATGGCCGGCAAGGCGGTGGCGTCGCCCACGAGAAGATGCCAGTCGTAATCCAGCGGCACGATCATGGAACCCCGGGGGCCGCCCACGTGGGCCGTCTGACCCACGCGGGCCTGGCGCGCCCAGTCGGACGCGGCACCGTGTCCGTGCAGGGCGAATTCCAGCGTCAGTTCGCCCTTGCGGCGGTCAAAGCTACGTGGCGTGTAGTCGCGGCGTACCGGCTCACCGCTGCCGTCCTCGAGCATGAACTTGACGTGATCGTCAAAGGAGTCCGAGACGAAGTCCCACAGGGACTCGCCCACAAAGGTGATGCTGACGAAATTCGGGCTGGGAGATTCGACACGCGCGACGGTCAGCTCGCGCACCTTGAGTTCGTGCCGCACGCGTTGGACGCGGCGGGCCGGTGTTTGCAATTCCATGGTGATTCCATTGGTTGATAATATCCACCATCATGTCAAAACAAGTTGATATTGTCAACCGAAAGGATTTGCCGCCCGCGGAGCAAGCCTTCGAGCTGATCCACGCCATCATGCACATGCACCGCGCGCGGCAATTGCGCGGGCTGCACGAGGGTCCGTCCGAGTTGACGCACATGGAAGGCAAGGCCCTGGGTCACATCGCCCGCCACCCGGGCGCCACCCAGAGCGAACTGGTGGCGCACAGCCGGCGCGACAAGGCCCAGATCGCGCGGCTGATTGGCAGTCTGCGCGAGCGCGGCCTGATCGAAACCCAGGTCGATGCGCAGGACCGTCGCAGCCAACGCATGCAACTGACGGCGGACGGACAACGGCTGTACGAGACCCTCCAATTGCAGGGTCGCACACTGGCCCGCCTGGGCATGGCGAGCCTGAGCGCCGAGGAAAGCCGGCAACTGGTGGCCTTGCTGCAAAAAGTGGAGCAAAGCCTGAGCGCTACCCAGGACGAGGCCTGAGGAAGGCTCTCGCGCCGCGCGCGAGCCCGAGAGAGCCCGGCCCCCCTGCGCAGGCCTTACTCGGCCGTGATCCCCGCCGCCTTGATGACCTTGCCCCACTTGCTGGTCTCGACGGCCTGGAAGCGCGCCAGTTCGGCAGGGGTGGTCGTCCAGGCCACACTGCCACTGGCGTCGAAGAAGGATTTGCTCGCTTCGCTCTTGACGGCGGTCACCAGCAACTGGTTGAGCTTGGACACCACGGGTGCGGGCGTGCCGGCCGGCGCGTAGGCCGCGAACCAGTAACCCATGTCGTAACCCTTGACGCCCGCCTCGGCGATGGTGGGCACCTCGGGCAGCAAGGCGCTGCGGGTCGGGGTGGAATAGCCCAGGGCGCGCAGCTTGCCAGCCTTGACCTGGGGCACGCCGGTGGACGCGTCGGTGATCATCAGGTCGATCATGCCGCTGAGCAGGTCGGTGATGGCCAGCGGGTTGCTCTTGTAGGGAATGTGCAGCAGGTCGATGCCCGCCATCTGCTTGAGCATTTCACCGGCCACGCGGCTGGACGAACTACCGCTGCCGAAAGTCAGCTTGCCGGGTGACTGGCGCGCGGCGGCCAACAGATCGCCCAGACTCTGGTAGGGCGAGTTGGCGTTGACCACCAGCACCTGGCCACCCTTGCCCAGTCCGGTCAGCGGCGTGAAATCTTTGACAGGGTCATAGGGCAACTTCTTGTAGAGGTGCTCATTGGCCGCGTGGGTGGTATTGGTCGTGATCAACACGGTGTAGCCGTCGGGCGCGGCACGCGCCACGCCGGCCGCGGCAGGCATGCCGCTGGCACCGGCCTTGTTCTCGACCACGACCGCCTGGCCCGTCTGCTCGGTGATGGACTTGCCCAGCGCGCGCGCCAGCAGATCGGTCGCGCTGCCCGCGGCAAAGGGCACCACGAAGGTGATGGGTTTGCTTGGGTAGTTTTGCGCCTGGGCCTGACCCAGACACAGCAGCGCGGCGCTGGCCGCAAGCGCGAATCGGCGGGTGAAGTTGAATGTGTTCATCTAAGTCTCCTCCAGGGGGGTTGTGTGAAAAGAAAACTCAATCCGCTCCGATCAGGAGCGCGGCGTGCTGCGCCGGCACCTCGACCACCAGATCCAGCAACAGGAAAGACAGCGCCTTGCCGTGGCTATCGAGGTTGAGCGCGTCGTTCACGCCGCCATCGAGCACCGCGTCGATGACGAAGTTCATGGCCTGCAGGCGCGGCAGCAGATGGCGCCGCACCAAGGCCGGGCGGCGGTGCGCGAACTGGCGGGCCACGGCTTCTTCCGTGACCTGCGCGACCAGCAGTGGCCAGAAGACTGGATGCCAGGCGATCACGCTGATGTTGGAGCGGTCGCCCTTGTCACCCGTGCGGCCATGGGCCAGGCGGTGCAGGGGCACGCGGATCGTGGGCGCGCTCATGCGGCCTCCTCGATGAAACGGTGCGTGGCCCGCACCTGCTCGCGCGGCACCAGGCAGGACACCGTGCCCAGACGCGGCCGCAAGGCCGTGCGCACGCCACCACCGCCGGCCGGACCGCAGGTGTAGAGCGCCGTGACCTCGCGCGGCAAGCGCTCGGCGCTGGCCTGGTCGGCATGGCGCAGGGCCACGCGCAGGCGCACATCGCGCGCCTCGCCCAAGGCTTGCGCGTCCAACCACTGGCCTTCGTCGTCACCGAAGATGCTGCTCACGCCGATCAGGTCCACGCGCAGTGGCCCCAGGCCCCGCAGACGTTCGCGCAGCACCTGCGCGGCCAGTCGCGCGCGCGCCTCGGCCCGGGCACCGGCGTAGGAAATTTCACCCTCGGCCAGCCAACCGGTCGCGTGGCAGACATTGACTTTCAGCGTGGCGGGCCGGGGGTGGCCGCGCACGCCGCTGAGCCGCACGCGGTCCGGCCCGGTCTGCGTGACCTCGGCTTCGCCCAGATCGGCCACCACGTCGGGCGTCAGATAGGCCTGCGGGTCGTGCACCTCATACAGCAATTGCTCCTTGACCGTGTGTTCGTCGATGCGCCCGCCCGTGCCCGGCGGCTTGGTGATGGTGCAATGGCCGTCGGCGTCGATCTCGGCGATCGGGTAGCCCAGCGTGGCGAGACCGGGCACGTCCTTGAAACCGGGGTCAGCGTAATAACCGCCGCTGACCTGGGCGCCGCATTCCAGCAGATGGCCTGCCATGGTCGCGCGGGCCAGGCGGTCCCAGTCGTCACGCCGCCAGCGGTAATGCGCCAGGGCGGGCCCGACCGTCAAGGAAGGGTCCGCGACACGGCCGCAGACCACAATCTGCGCGCCTGCCAGCAAGGCATCGGCAATGGCCTCGGCACCCAGATAGGCGTTCGCCGAGACCACCTGCAGGCCGGTGGCCGCGCCTTCCCACAGAGAACGCCGGTCTGGCAGGCTCAGGTCGTCCCCCTCGACCACGGCGATGCGAAGCGGCGGCAGGCCCAGTTCACGGGCCAATGCGTGGATGCGCCGGGCCGCGCCGACCGGGTTGGCCGCGCCGAAATTGCTGACGATGCGTATGCCGGCCTGCAGGCAACGCGCGAGCACGGGGCGCAGCAAGTCATCCAGCAGGGGCTCGTAGCCGCCCTCCGGATTGCCGCGACGCGCCAGCTGCGCGAGCGCCAGGGTCCGCTCGGCCAGGGTCTCGAAGATCAGCACGGACGGGCCACCCGCGGCAATCAGCGCCTCCACGACGGGGGCGGCAGCGTCCACACGGTCACCGGAAAAACCGGCGGCACAGCCAATGCGCAACAGGGGTTCTTTCATGTCTCCTCGCCACCACCGCCCACGGGCAGTGCTTTCGTGCTTGTCGGGGAGGGACTCTAGGCGCTACGCTGTCATCCGTGAAATCGAATATTCAGATCAATTCATCCGACTATCAAATGAATATCGCCTCCCGCGACCTGCGTGCCTTCCTGGCCCTGGCCACCGAACGCAACTTCACGCGCGCCGCCGCGGCCTGCCATCTCTCGCAACCCGCCTTCAGCGCCCTGGTGCAACAACTGGAGGAGAACCTGGGCGTGCGCCTCTTCGAGCGCAGCACCCGCCATGTCGCGCTGAGCCAGGAAGGCGAGGAATTCGAGCGCTCCGCCCGCCGCGTGCTCGCTGAACTCGATGCCCTGGTCTCGGGCATGCGCGAGCGGGCCGCGCGGGAACGCGGACGGGTGTCCATCGCGCTGCTGCCCTCCCTGGCCGCGGACTGGCTACCCAAGGTGCTGGCCGGATTTCACACGGCCTACCCCGGCATCGAGATCGAGGTGGCCGATGTGCTGTCCGAGGCCTGCATCGAACGCGTGCGCGGCGGACGTTTTGACTTCGCGCTCGCAGCCACACGCGCCGAAACACCGGAGCTGCGCGCCGAGACCTTCTGTGGCGACAATTTCCACCTCGTCTACCCAGTTGGCCACCCGCTGGGCCAGCTGCGGAAACCACGCCCGCGCGACGTCGCGGCCTGGCCCTTCATCCACCTGTCGCGCACGTCCAGCGTGCGCCAGTACCTGGACGCGGCAACGCACCCGCAGCCCCTGCGCGCCGTGCTGGAGGTGGAACAACTCGCGACCGTCGCGGGCATGGTGCAGGCGGGCCTGGGCGTCAGCATCGTCCCGGCGCTCACGCTCTACCAATTCAGATCGCCCGAGCTCGAGATCCGCCCCGTGCGCTGGCCCGGCCTGACGCGCCGCATCTACCTGGTGCGGCGCCGCGATCGCGGCCTGTCACCCGCCGCGCAAGGCCTGTACGACTGGGTCATGGCGCACCGCCCGCCGGAAGAACAGTCAAGACCACGGGTCTGAGCGCCCGAGTCTTCACCCCTTGCCCGGAGGATTTCAGGTCGACTCAGTGCTGGAAGTACAGCGCCAGCGCATTGGCCCCGGTGATGCGCGCACGCTCGCGCGCGTCCGGCACCACGTCGGTCAACCAGTCGATGGTGCTCTGATAGCTCGTGGTTTCCGCGCCGACAAAAGGGCAGTCGCTGGCCCAGACCAGCCGCTCGTACCCGACCTGGCGACACAACTCACGGGCCTGTTCCGTCGCCTGAGGCCCGAGCCGGTAGGCGCCGGAGAGCTTGACCCAGGTGCGGCCCGACTCGACGGAACGGACCATGGCCTTGAAGCCTTCACCGTGGATGCCCTCGACCGGATCGGGGCGACCGATGTGGTCGATGACGATCTTCACGCCCGATTGCTCCAGCCAGGGCAGCACCTGCGGAATGCGGGGACCATCGAGGTGCAGGTGCACATGCCAGTCCAGTTCCCGGAGCCGGTAGAGCAGCTTGCGCCAGGCCCAGCTGTCCAGAGCAGGCAGCTCACGCAAACCGATGAAGGGCAGGCGCAGACCGACGATGCCGTCCCGGCCCAGCTGCTCCAGCTGGTAACGGTCGGTACGCTCCGGATCGAGGATGACCGTGCCACGCCAGCGCGGGCGCGAACGCAGCGCATCGACGATGTAGTCGTTGCAGTCGCCCCAGGGGCTGGCGGCGGCGATCACACAGAATTGCACACCGTGGGTGTCCAGGGTCGATTGCAGTTGCTCGGCACTGAATTCGTAGTCGGGCTGATGGCGCGGGTCGGGCACCAGGGGCATGTCGCGGCGAAACACATGCACGTGGGCATCGACCAGCGGGGCCTCGGAATGGATGGGAAAATTCAAACGAAGAGTCCTTGAAGAATCGGTGGGTCGAAGACCATGGCGCATCACGGCGCCGTCTACGACACCTTGATGTTGGCCCGGGCAATCACCTGTGCCCACTTCGCGGTGTCGCGCCGAAACACTTCGGCCTGCTGGGCGGAGGTGCTGGCCCTCGCTTCAGTTCCCAGGTCCAGCAGGCGCTGGCGCACCTCGGGCATTGTCATGACCGCCTGCATGTGCCCGTTGATCTGTTCCACCCTGTCCGCAGGCGTGCCGGCGGTGGCGTACAGCGCGTTCCAGCCGGTGACGACGTAATCGGCGAGGCCAGCCTCCTGCACGGTGGGAACGTCAGGCAGCCACGCCGTCCGCGCCGAGCCGGTGGTCGCCACCGCGCGCACCTGCCCGCTGTCGACTGCGCCTTTCAGCGCGGCATAGGACTCGAAGGCCACGTCCACGTCGCCCCGCAGCACGCTGATCAGCACCTGGGGCGTGCTTTTGTGCGGTACGACATCGGCATGGTTGAGCCCGGCCACCGACTTGAACAGCTCCGCCGACAGGTTCTGGGTGCTGCCGGGGTTGATGCTGCCCAGCAGCAGCGGCCGCGCGCGCCCCGCAGCCAGCAGCTTCGGCAGGTCGGTCAGGGGACCGTCCTTGCGCGTGATGAGGACCAGATCGAACAGCGCCAGACTGGAGATCGGCGTGAAGTCGACCTCGGGGTCGTAGCCGAGCTTGAACAGCGATTTGCCGATGGCCGTGCCGTTGGAAAACAAGATGAGCGTATGCCCATCGCGCGGCGCGGACAGCGCCGACGTGGCGGCCACCACGCCCCCCGCGCCGGGGCGGTTGTCCACCACCCAGGGTTGGCCCATGCGTTCGCTCAGCTTCTGCGCCACCAGTCGCATGGAAATGTCCGCCAGACCACCTGGACCAAAAGGCACGATCACCTGGATCGGCCGGCCGGGATTGCCGCCCTCGGCCCGCGCATGGCCGGTTCCCATCGCCAGCGCGGCGGCGGCGCAGCCCGCCAGAAAATCGCGACGACTGAAATCGTGGTGGCGCAGGGCGGGTGAAAGAAGCGCAAGGGCCGGCGTGCGGCGTAACGATGCGATCATGGCGGGTCTCCTCGTTATGCGGGAAAGTTTAGGCCGCGCCCGGAGCGAGAACAAATGAATTCTTCTTGCCCACCCATGCGCAAGATTCATCCGCCGCGGCAAGGCTGCGGGGGCGCTGTTTCCGGCTCAGTTGGCGGCGATGCGGCTGCGAATGAGCGCCACGGCACTGTCTTTCACGAAGCGCTCCCGCGCGTCGAACAGGGCGTCGCGGCGTGTGATCACGGCCAGCGTGCGGGACACCTGGGGCACCTCCAGCGGCACGGCGCGGATGCCCGGCCCCGGTACCGCCGCGAGCAGCGGCACCACTGTCAGGCCCAGGCCGGCGCGCACCATCTCGAGCGCCATCGCCGTGTGCTGCGCTTCGAGACGCCAGCGCAGTTGTTCACGCAAGCCGTCCAGGGACTCGTCGATGGTCACGCTGTTGCCCGAAGTCATGCTGATGCGGATGAGTGCCTCGCCTTGCAGTTCCAGCCAGCGCACCACGGGCTTGCGGGCCAGCGGATGCACCTCGGGACACAGCAGAATGAAGGGCTCGTCGCCGATGCGCTGCGCCTCCAGCTCGCCGCCGACCAGACCGGGCCGCATCACGCTGAGGCCAAAGGCGGCGGTGCGGGACTCCACCAATTCAAGGATTTCGGGCACGCTGCTGTCAAAGATGCGCACCGAGGCGTCGGGCCAGCGCGCCTGGCAGTCCCGCAGTACCTCGACCAGCACGCCCGAGGCCAGGGTGGGCAGGCAGGCCAGCACCAGCCAGTTGTTCGCGTTCTGGCCGTGCTTGCGCACGGTCTCGCAGGAAGCATCCAGCTCCTGCAGCGCATTGCGCGCGCGCGGCAGCAGCGCGCGACCGGCGTCCGTCAGGGACACCTCGCGCGTGGTCCGAGCGATCAGGCGCACGCCCAGTGTTTCTTCCAGCTTGCGCATGCGGTGGCTGACAGCGGTCTGCGACAGGTTGAGCCGCGTCGCGGCCAGTTGGAAGCTGCCGCATTCAACGATGGCCAGGAAGGCCTGGATACCCAGAAAGTCGATCTGCATGGAAAACAAATGAACGGCGTTCATTGGTGGGTGCAAACAAATCATTTGTTTGCGTGGCGGTGCGATGGTGTACTGCGCGCCTTGTTCCGCCCTCCCCAACAACACCTGCTGGAGCTCCCCATGTCTCTCTCTTTCAAGCCTGCGCCGCTGCGCGCTCGACTGCGCGGACTGCTGCTGATCCTCGGCGTCCTCGCATCGGGCTGGTCGCTGTCCGCGCAGGCCGCCTATCCGGATCAGGCCGTGCGTTTGATCGTACCATTCCCCGCTGGCGGCACCGTCGATTTCGTGGCCCGCCTGGTCGCCACGCAACTCGGCGAGCAACTCGCCACACCCGTCGTGGTGGAGAACCTGCCGGGCGCCGGCGGCACCATCGCGACGGCACGCGTGGCCCGGGCCCCGGCCGACGGCTACACGCTGCTGTTCACCACGCCCAACCACACGATCAACCCCTCGCTGATCGAACGCCTGCCCTTCGACACCCTGAAGGATTTCGCGCCCGTCTCCCTGGTGGCGGAGATTCCCGAACTGCTGGTCGCCAACAGCACCCAGCCCTTCAACACCTATGCCGAGTTCGTGGCCTACGCCAAGGCCAACCCGGACAAGCTGACTTACGCGTCGGCCGGCAACGGCACCCTGCCGCACGTCACCATGGAGCTGTTGCTGCAGCGCGTCGGCATGCGCGTGCTGCACATCCCCTACAAGGGCGCGGCGCCGGCCATGAACGACCTGCTGGCCAATATGGTGGCGGTGAAGATGGACACCATCGCCACCTCGTCGCAGCACATCAAGTCGGGCAAGCTCAAGCCGCTGGCCATCGCCAGCCTGCGCCGCTCGCCGCTGATGCCCGAAGTGCCGACGCTGGCGGAGTCCGGCATTCCCGGTTACCAGGGGATTCTGTGGATGGGCATCCTGGCCCCTGCCGGCACCGACCCGGCCCGAATCACCAAGCTGCACAAGGCCATCGTCGGCATGGCGCGCACGCCGGCCTTCCAGGACAAGCTCAGGCAGGACGGCGTCGACATCGTGGCCAGCGATCCGGCCGCGTTCGCCAAACTGATCCGCGCCGAACTCAGTCAGTGGGCGGAGGTGGTGCGCAAATCGCAGATCAAGGCCGAGTGACCATGCAAACCACGCCCCCGCTCGCGCAGCCACCGGACCGCTCGCCGCGCAAACCCCTCACGGCTTGCCCGCCCGGCGCCATCGACTGCCACCTCCATATATTCGGCCCGGCGGCACTGTACCCCTTCCACCCGGACAGCAAGTACAGCTCCGAAGACGCGCTGCCCGAAATGCACATCCATCTGCAGGACACCCTGGGCCTGGCCGGGGCCGTGGTGGTCAGCGGCGGCGGTTACGGCACGAACACCGCGCACCTGAGCGCCGTGCTCGCGCAGCACCCCGGCCGCTTCAAGGGCGTGGCCTTGCTGCCCGAGGACGTGAGCCGCGCCGAACTGCAGCGCCTGGACGCCCTGGGGGTGCGGGGCGCGCGTTTCGTGAGCCCGGGCCACCGCGGTGCCCTGCCCCGCCTGTCGCCGCGCATCGCGGCCATGGTGGCCGAGCTCGGATGGCACGTCCAGTTCTACCCCTCGGGCGAGGACCTGCTGACCTTCGCCGACGACCTGCTGGCGCTGCCCAACAGCGCCATCGTGCTGGACCACTTCGCGGCCATCCCGGCGGCGGGCGGCGTGAACCAGCCAGCATTCCAACGCCTGCTCAAGCTGCTGGACACGGGCCGCTTCTGGGTGAAGCTGTCGGGGCCGATGCGCATCACGCCCGGGGACTTGCCCTATGACCCCGTCACGCCCCTGGCGCAAGCCCTGGTCGCCGCCGCGCCCGAACGCCTGGTCTGGGGTACGGACTGGCCGCACGTGAACATGAACGGTCGCGGCATGCCCAACGACGGGGATCTGTTCGATTTGCTGGCGCATTGGGCACCCAGCGCCGCAGCGCGCCAGCGCATCCTGGTCGAGAACCCGCGAGCGTTGTACGGGCCCTTCAATTCAATCGGGCCGTAATGCCCGGCTCGTCGCCCTTCAGTGCGGGCGGGACGGCGGGGCCTTGTCGGACGAGAGCTTGCCCAGCGCGCCGATGGAATGCAGGTGAGCGTAAATCCAGGCCACCCAGCTCTTGGTGAACCAGAGTTCCAGCGTGTCGCCGCGCAGTTCAGAGAATTTCTGGGTGTTGACCGCGTGCAGACCTTGCAAGCGCACGGCACGGCCACCGTCCCGAGGCCGAACTTCAACCTCGAAAGGCGCGAGCAATCCCTTCTGTGCCAGCGCCTCGCAGAAATCACGCGTGCGTCGTACTTCGGTCTCGAACTGGTGCAGAAACGCCAATACCCGCTCCAGCGCCGGCGAATTGCCATTCTCCGTGAACAGCAACTCACCTTCGGTCTCAGACAGTGCCCGACTTGTTTCATCGAAGCAGACCGCGCCGTCCGCCGTCAGGGCAAAGGGATAACGACGGATGAATGCGGGCACATAGCTGCCCTGCCAGTTGCCCTGCGCGTCCACCAGCTCATGGCCGCTGCTGGACAGCGACATCATGACCACGGGGAAGTACCCGTCCTTGCCTTTGTTGAACAACACCGTCATGTCGCGACTGGCCTCGAAGAACTCGATGCCCGTCAGCGGCACGGAATTGACGCCCCCCGAAAACGCGAAACCATCGTCCATGGCCTTGACGCGCAGCTTCTTGTGTCGCTCGCGGTTCAGGATCACGGGTTTTTCGTAAAACAGCAATTCACTCATCTTCTTAGCCTCTTCTTCCGTTCCTCATGTGTCCTTGTGCATCGCCGCGGTTCGGTTCGGCCCCGCATTCAGACGCGGCGTTTCTCAGTGCGCCTTGTCCCAATTCATTCCAACGCCGACTTCGGCCAGCAGCGGCACCTTGAGCTTGGCCACCCCGGCCATCAACCTGGGAACTTCGCGCTTGAGCCAGTCCACCTCGCTCTCGGGCACCTCGAACACCAGTTCATCGTGTACCTGCATGATCATCTTGGTCTTGCGACCTTCGGCGTCGAGCACGCGCTGCACCTCGTTCATGCTGAGCTTGATGAGGTCGGCCGCCGTGCCCTGCATGGGCGCGTTGATGGCCGCGCGCTCGGCGCCACTGCGGCGCGGGCCGTTGGGTGAATTGATCTCGGGCAGGTAGAGGCGGCGTCCGAACACGGTCTCCACATAGCCCTTGGCCTTGGCCGAGGCACGGGTCTCGTCCATGTAACGCTTGACGCCCGCGAAGCGGTCGAAGTAGCGCTCAATGTAGTTCTTGGCCGCGGTGTTGTCGATGCCCAGGCTCTTGGCCAGGCCGTAGCTGCTCATGCCGTAGATCAGGCCGAAGTTGATGGTCTTTGCGTAGCGGCGCTGCTCGCTCGTGACTGCGCTGGTCGGCAGGCCGAACACTTCGGAGGCGGTTGCGCGGTGCACGTCCATGCCGTCGTGGAAGGCCAGCAGCAAGGCCGCGTCGCCGCTGAGGTGGGCCATGATGCGCAGCTCGATCTGCGAGTAGTCCGCGCTGGCGATCAGGCAACCCGGCGGCGCGATGAAAGCCTCACGCACGCGTCGGCCTTCCGGCGTGCGGATGGGGATGTTCTGCAAGTTCGGGTCGTTGCTGGACAGCCGTCCTGTCACGGCCACGGCCTGCGCGTAGTGCGTGTGCACGCGCCCCGTGCCCGGCAAGGCCATCTGCGCCAGCTTGTCGGTGTAGGTGCCCTTGAGTTTGGACAGGCCGCGGTGTTCAAGGATCTTGGCGGGCAGCGGATAGTCGTCGGCCAGCTTCTCCAGCACTTCCTCGTCGGTGCTGGGCGCACCGGTCGCGGTCTTCTTGACGATGGGCAGGCCCAGCTTGACGAAGAAGATGTCGCCGATCTGCTTGGGCGACCCCAAGTTGAAAGGCTGGCCGGCCAGCTCGTAGGCCTCGCTCTCGAGCGCCAGGATGCGCTGCCCCAGTTCATGGCTTTGCTGCGCCAGCGTGGGGGCGTCGATCAACACGCCGTTGCGTTCGATGCGGTAGAGGGTTTCGCTGCTGGCGATTTCCAGTTCGTAGATGGCCTTGAGCTTGCCGCCCTCCTGGGCGTCTTTTTCCAGACGGGGCCAGAGCGTGCGGTGCACGTCCAGGGTCTGGTCACTGTCCTCGCAGGAGTATTCCGCCGCCTTGTCGATGGACACCTGGCTGAAGGGAATCTGCTTGGCACCCTTGCCACACAGGTCTTCGTAGTTGATACCCGTGCGCCCCAGGTGCCGTTCGGCCAGGCTGGCCAGGCCATGCGGCTTGTGCACTTCCAGCACATAGCTTTGCAGCATGGTGTCATGCACATAGCCCTGCACCTCAATGCCGTGGTTGGCGAACACGTGGCGGTCGTACTTGACGTGCTGGCCCAGTTTGTGCGCGGACGGGTTTTCCAGCCAGGGTTTCATCTTCGCCAACACCTCGTCGCGCGGCAATTGCACGGGCGCGTCGGGGTAGTCGTGCATCAACGGGACGTACGCTGCCTCGCCGGGCGTGACGCTGAAGCTGATGCCCACGATCTCGGCCACCATTTCGTCGAGCGAGGTGGTTTCGGTGTCCACCGCCACCAGTTCGGCGGCCTCAAGTCGGGCCAGCCAGCGGTCGAAGGTGGCCCAGTCGAAAATGGTCTCGTAATTCACCCGGGTCACGCTGGACGGCGTGGGCGCCGGTTCGTCAAACAGCCCGGGCTCCCCGGTGCCGGTGCCGCCTTGCGTCACCGCAGACGGGGTGGTCGAGCCCAGGGCCTTGGCCAGGCCCTTGAAGCCGTACTGCTCGTAGAAGGCCTTGAGCGCCTCGTTGTCCGGCGCGCCGATGCGCACGGCATCGAGCGCAGGCAACCCCGGCACCCAGCCATTCAGGTCGCAATCGGTCTTGATGGTCAGCAGTTGGCGGCCCGTGGGCAGCCAGTCCAAGGCCTTGCGCAGGTTCTCGCCCGCCGCGCCCTTGACCTCGGCCGCGCGCGCCACCAGCGCGTCCAGCGAGCCATATTCCGTGAGCCACTTGGCCGCGGTCTTGGGACCGACCTTGTCCACGCCCGGCACGTTGTCAATGGCATCCCCCACCAGCGTTTGATAGTCCACCATCAAGGCGGGTGGCACGCCGAACTCCGCCGTCACGCCCGCCACGTCGCGCCGCTTGCCGTTCATGGTGTCGACGATGACGATGTGCTCGTTGACGAGTTGGCTCAGGTCCTTGTCGCCGCTGCTGACGAGCACTTCCACACCCTGCGCGGCGGCGGTCACGGCCAGGGTTCCAATCACGTCATCGGCCTCCACGCCAGGCACGTCCAGCACGGCCCAGCCCATCAAGCGCACGACTTCGTGGATGGGCATGATTTGCGCGCGCAGGTCGTCGGGCATGGGCGCGCGCTGCGCCTTGTACTCGGGGTAGATGGCATCGCGGAAGGTGGGTCCCTTGGCATCGAACACACAGGCCGCGTAGTCGGCGGTGACCTCCTTGCGCAGGCTCTGCAGCATGTTGATCATGCCGCGGATGGCCCCCGTGGGTGGACTGGACGGATCCCCCGGCACAGCACGCAGGTCCGGCATGGCGTGGAAGGCGCGGTACAGGTAGCTGGAGCCGTCCACCAGCAGCAAGGTTTTCTTTTCGCTCATGGACGGGGATTGTGCCTGCGCCGAAGGGAGAAGCCCAGGCGCGCGCGGGTGGCACGGTCGGCCCGCGCTCTACAATCCGGCCCATGTTCGCACGCCGCCTCCTACCTCCCTTGCTGACCCTGGGTCTGGCCTGCGTCCAGGCGCAGACGGTGCCTTCCGAGGCCCCCGCGCCCGCGCCAGGAGTCGCGAACAAGGTACCCGCCGATCAGACGGTTGAACGCAGTACGGACCAGCGCGTCGAACAGATCCAGCACGAGGACAAGGGCTCACGCATCGACGAACTGCGCGTGGGCGGCGAGACGCGCAGCATCACCGTCAACCCGAAGATCGGCAAGGGCACGGCCCCAGCCTACGAGATCACGCCCGAGAGCAACAACCGCAACCCCGCCACCAGCGATGGCAACGGAGAAGGCCGCGCGCGCTGGAAGATCTTCTCGTATTGATCGCACCCGCCACGCCGACCCCACGTTCGCACCGCACCCCTGACACTCCCGCCCGGGCCCTCGTGCCCTTCTCTCCTGACTTTCCAGCATGGCCGTTTTCACCGAAGTCACGCCCGACCAGGCCCGCGAACTGATGCAGCAACTCGGCCTGGGCGAATTGCAGGAACTGCGCGGCATCCAGGGCGGCATCGAGAACACCAACTACTTCGTGACGACCGAGCGGCTCGGCCCGGACGGCCAGCCCATGCAGGGCAACTACGTGCTCACCCTGTTCGAACGCCTGAGCGCCGCTCAACTGCCCTTCTACCTGCACCTGATGAAGCACTTGGCGCGCGCCGGCATCCCGGTGCCGGACCCGGCCGCCCGCCCATCCGCCGAGGGTCACGCCCAGGCCGGGAGCGAGGACATCCTGCACGAACTCTGCAGCAAACCGGCCGCCGTGGTGAATCGCCTGCGCGGCGCCAGCGAGCTGACGCCCGGGGAGGCGCACTGCGAGGCGGTGGGCGCGATGCTGGCGCGCATGCACCTGGCCGGCCAGGACTATGGACGCAGCCAGCCCAATCTGCGTGGCCTGCCGTGGTGGAACGAGACCGTGCCCCTGGTGCTGCCCCACCTGGACGCCGCGCAACGGACCCTGATCCTCGCTGAGCTGGCCTACCAGAATCACGTGGTGGACACGCCATCCTACGCGGCGCTGCCGCGCGGCCCCATCCACGCTGACCTGTTTCGTGACAACGTGATGTTCGACGGCTCGCGCGAAGCGCCCAAGCTGACGGGTTTCTTTGATTTCTATTTCGCGGGCGTGGACACCCTGCTGTTCGACGTGGCGGTCTGCCTCAATGACTGGTGCATCGACCTCGCCACGGGGGTCACCGACCTGCCGCGCAGCGTGGCCTTCCTGCGCGCCTACGCCGCGGTACGGCCGCTGAGCGCGGCCGAGCGTGCGCTGCTGCCTGCGCTGCTGCGCGCCGGCGCGCTGCGTTTCTGGATCTCCCGCCTGTGGGATTTCCATCTGCCGCGCGAGGCCAGCCTGCTCAAGCCCCACGACCCCACCCACTTCGAACGCGTACTGCGCCAGCGCGTCAGGCAGCCACTCCTGGCCGCTGAGCTGTTGGCCGCCCCACCGCCTGTGCACCTTCCCGCCCTCACCGCATGAAACTCCACCTCGTCCCCGCCCGCACGGGCCTCGCCTGGTTCCGCGCCGGTCTGCGCACCTTCTGGCGCCAGCCCCTGGCCTTCTCGGGCCTCTTCCTCTTGTTCATCGCGATCGTCTCGGTCGTCAGCCTGATTCCTTATGTCGGCGGCGTGCTGGCCCTGGCCCTGCTGCCGGCCGCCACCCTGGGTTTCATGGCGGCCACACGCGAAGCGGCCTCGGGCAAGTTCCCCATGCCTGCCATCCTGCTCAGCGCCTTCCGCGCCGGCAAGCAACGCGCCCGCGCCATGCTGGTGCTGGGTTTGGCCTACGCGGTCGGCCTGGCGCTGGTGCTGGGTCTGTCCGCCCTGGCCGATGGCGGCCTGTTCGCGCGCATGTACCTCTTCGGTGGCCCGATCACGGCGGAGCTCGTCGATTCCAGCGCCTTTCGCAACGCGGTCTGGATTTCCATGGCGCTTTACGTGCCGCTGAACATGCTGTTCTGGCACGCGCCCGCGCTGGTGCATTGGCATGACGTGCCGCCCGTGCGCAGCCTGTTTTTCAGTTTCGTCGCCTGCGCGCGCAACTTCTGGGCCTTCACGCTCTACACCCTGGCGTGGTCGGGTCTGAGCCTGCTGGTGGCCTTTGGCATGATCCTGCTCAGCGTTTTGCTCGGCCAAGCCGACATCCTCGGCGTGGGACTGATGCCCGTGTCCTTGCTGATGGGCGCCATGTTCATCACCTCGATCTGGTTCACTTTCAACGACAGCTTTGTCGTGTCGGAAGAAACCACGCCCACCGAGGCTTGATGCGCTGGGCACCATGGTGGACGACACCCTACCCCCACTGATCGAGACGCGGCCCGGCCTCTACCGGCACTACAAGAACCTGCCCTACGAGGTGCTGGGCACCGTGCGCCACAGCGAGACACTGGAACCCATGACGCTGTACCGCGCGCTGTATGGCGAGCGCGGCCTGTGGGTGCGGCCCGCAGCCATGTTCCAGGAAGACGTGGTGGTGGACGGCCGACGCCAACCGCGCTTCACCTGGGTGGGCGAAACGGGCCAGACACGCGACGACGGTGCCGACGCACCGGTTCAGCCCGGCCCTTAACCCCCTCCCGCGCCTCTGCGAGCACACCCTGCCACGGCCACAGCCCACGCGGCGCGGCTTGTTTACCCCTGCGCCAGCGACGGCGCCTCGGTACGACCATCGGGGTGGCGTGCGAAGCGGCCAGCCTCGGCGCCATGCACCGGATCGGACGCTGGCCAGGGCCAGCCCCCGAACTGGGTGCGGCGGTAGTCCGTGAAAGCCTGCTGGATCTCGGCCTGAGTGTTCATCACGAACGGCCCGTACTGCGCCACCGGTTCGGCAATCGGCCGGCCTTGCAGCACCAGAATGTCGGCCGGTGCGCGGCCGTTGACCAATTCCACGGGCTGCGCCGCCGACATCTCAATGCCCGCGCGCCCCTCGACCGTCTCGCCATTGAGGCTCAGGCTCTGCCCTTCGAAGAAATACAGCACGCGACGTGTCCCGGGCCGTGCAGGAGGCAAGGTCAGACGGGCGCCAGCCGCCAGCTTGAGCGTCCAGATCGCCACGTCCGCTTCAGGCTGCGAGGCCCAGGAATCGGGTGGCGGTGCCAGCGTCTGACCCGCTGCGGGAAAGGCGCCAGCGATCACCCGCAGATTCACGCCCTCGGCCTCGATGCGCGGAATCTGCGGCCCCCAGAACATGGTGAAGTGTGGCGCCACCATCTTGTTGCGTGCGGGCAGGTTGAGCCAGATCTGGAACAGCTCGGCGGGGTTCTCACGGTCGCCGTGCAGCAGGGGGAACATTTCGGAGTGAACAATGCCCTGTCCGGCGGTGATCCATTGCACGTCGCCCTCGCCAAAACGCGCGGCCGCGCCCAGGGAGTCGGCATGGTCGATCAGACCGTCGCGCACGATGGTCACGGTCTCGAAGCCGCGGTGCGGATGGGCTGGGAAGCCGGGCACGGTCTCACCGTGGTACATGTTCCAGCCATCCTTGTTGGCGAAGTCCTGGCCGATGGCGCGCCCCGTCAGTGACGCCGCTGGACCGAACTCGCCATTGCCTTTGGGGTAGGCGTCCTTGTGGTGGACACAGAACAAGAAAGGATCCAGGGTGGGCCAGGGTGGCGCGCCCAGGGGGAACTGCTGCAGGATGGTCTTGTCGTTCATGCGGGTTTCCTCGATGCAAAGCCCAAAGCCAGGGCTTTCAGGCGCATGCGGCCAGAACACGCATGCCAATCCCGCATTGTCCCCGGCTTGCGCCACCCGTGTCCGGTCTACGGGTTCTGGCGGCGCCTGGCTCACCCAGAGCTACGCGGTCAGGACGCGACGCGCTACCTGCGCGGCAATTCCAGCACCGCCTGCAAGCCGCTCCTGGGCAGATTGCGCAGGGTCAGGCTGCCGCCCTGGCGCCGCGCGATGTCACGGGCGATGGCCAGGCCCAGACCGACACCCCCGGTGTGCCGATTGCGGGAGGACTCCAGGCGGTAAAACGGCTCGAACACCTGCTCCAGTTGCTCTGGTGGAATGCCGGGCCCGCGGTCGTTGACCTCGATGCACAAACGCCCCGGTTCGTCGCGCAGACGGATGTGGGCCTGCTCGCCGTAGCGGATCGCGTTGTCGACCAGATTGCCGATGGCGCGTCGCAAGGCCGAGGGTTGGACGCGCACGGCCCGCGCCGCGCCCTCGACGCGCACGGCCCGGGGTCCGGCCGGATGGTCGTCGGCCAGGCTCGTCACCAGCGCGCCGACGTCCAGCAGGACGAAGGACTCTTCGTCAGCCGCGCCGCGCAGGTAATCCAGTGTCGCGCGGATCATCTCTTCCATGCCTTCGATGTCCTGCTGGAAACCCCGCCGCTCGCGCGGATCGGCCAGGGATTCGGCACGCAGGCGCAAGCGCGTCAGCGGCGTGCGCAGATCGTGCGAGACCGCCGCGACGAAGCGATCACGCTCCTCCAACTGCCGGCGCAACTGGGCTTGCATCTGGTTGAACACGCGACTGGCCTCGCGGAACTCCTGGGCACCCTCCTCCGGCAGCGGGGGGCGGTGCACGTCCTGACCCAGCTCGCGCGCGGCGTGGGCCAAGCGGCTGATTGGTCGCGACAACCAGCGCGCGCCGACCCAGGCGGCCAGCATCAACGCACCCAGCCGGACCCCGATGTCCAGCAACATGCTGGCGCCCAGGTGCAACAGCCCGCCGGGCGGTGGTGGCGGTCGTGGTGGCTCGGATGAGCCAGGCGGCGATGCGGGCCAGGGCGCGATGGCGGCCCCGTGAAAGTCACCAGGGCCGGGGGGCGGCCCACGCCATTGAGGCCCGGGGCGCAACTCAAAAAGCACCGTCAGCGCGAGCAGGTGACTGGCCAACACCGCGACGAAGAGCAGCAAGGCCAGGCGCCCGAACAGTGTGGCGGGTAGCAGGCGCGAGACCGCGGCACGCAGGCGGATCAGCCAGGCAGGGGCTAGCACTCCGCCATCCCCTGCACCGAGCGCGCATTGAACAGGTAACCGGCACCGCGCACGGTCTTGATCAGGGATGGCGCCTCAGCATCCTCGGCCAGCTTCTGGCGCAGACGCGAGACCAGCAGGTCGATGCTGCGCTCGAAACTGTCCATGGCCCGGCCGCGGGCCTGCTCCATGAGCTGGTCGCGCGTGCAGACCCGCCGCGGCATGCGCAGAAAGGTACTCAGCAAACGGAACTCGGCGTTCGACAGGGGCACCACGACGCCACGCGGCGACAGCAGGTTTCTTTCCTGCAGGCGTAACTCCCAGCCATCGAAGCACACCCGCCCGATGAGGGGCGGCTCAACCGTGGGCCGACTGGCGCGACGCAACACCGTGCGTATGCGCGCCACCAGTTCGCGCGGCTCAAAGGGTTTGCAGAGGTAGTCATCGGCACCCATCTCCAGCCCGATCACCCGGTCGTAGGCCTCGGCGCGCGCGGTGAGCATGATGATGGGCAAGCGCGCGCGCTGCCGACGCAGCTCACGCGACAGCACCAGGCCATCGTCGCCGGGCAGCATGACATCGAGCACGACCAGATCGGCCTCGCTTTGCGCCAGTGCGGCGCGCATGGCCTTGCCATCGCTCGCGGTGCGCACCTCGAAACCGAAACCCGCGAGGTAGGTGGACAGCAACTCGGTGATGCTGGCATCGTCATCGACGATCAGGACGCGCGGCTTGGAACTCATGGAACAAGGCAAACAAGAAGGCAAACGACAGGACGGCGGGAACGGCCGGGAACGCGGGAACTGGAACAAAAGTGTAGGTAGCACGACCACCCCCGAAACAACAAACTGGATGCGGACCACCCGGCTGTTCGCGGCTTAGAACCGACTTTCGTATCGACGCCGATACAAGGCGCACAACAGGGCTTTACCACCAGTTCGAACAATGCATCAGCCGTCGTGCGTCCATGCGGAGCTGGCGGCCAACCTCCTGAAAAAGAAAGGAATCACCATGAGTAGCATCAGTGGAATCAGCAGCGCGAGCAGCGCCTGGTCGTCCATGATCGCCATGCGGGGCAATCGCCCGCCTGGCGGCAAGGACCCGGCCGAGATGTTCGCCAAGGTCGACAGCGATGGCAGCGGCGGCGTGGACGAAGCCGAGCTGCAAACCATGCTGGATGACATCTCTCAGAAAACCGGCACCAGCGTCAACGCCAGTGCCGGGGAATTGCTGAGCAAGATGGACAGCGATGGCGACGGCAGCCTGAGTCAGACCGAACTGGAAGAGGGCATGCGCAGCCTGCTGCCCCCGCCTTCGACGATGGATTTCGCCCAATCGCGCAGCGCGGACGGCGACTCCAGCGGTGACGATCTGTTCGGCAAGATCGACACGGACGGCGACGGCAAGGTCAGCAACGACGAGCTGCAGACCCTGTTCGACAAGATGGGCGTGGAGGAAGATGCCAGCGAGCGCTTCAGCCAGCTCGACACCGACGGTGATGGCAGCCTGAGCCAGACCGAATTCGAAGCCGGCCGGCCTCAGGGTGGCATGCCACCTCCGCCGCCGCAAGCTGCGGACAGCGGCGACACCAGCGAAACCGATGCCTTGCAAGCCTTGCTCGCGGCCCTCGACACCGATGGCGACCAGCAGGTCAGCGAAGAGGAAACGCAGAGCTTTCTCGACCAGCTGAACGAGGAGCAGCAGGCGGCGCAAAGCACCGATGCCACCTCACAGCGCCTGACCGATTTGGTTCGGCAGGCCTACGAGCAGCTCACCACTCGCTTCAGCGGCCATGCTTATGGCGGCGCAACGTTGAACGCCACGGCCTGAATGGCCTGGACGGACTGAAAGAAGGACTGTCCGCCGCAACGGCTACTTGCGGCGGACGCTCACTTCGACTCCCGCGTCCTCAGGGAGCACTCGTCACCAGCGTACGACGCGCATGCCGCACGCGCAACGCCGTCACGACCAGCGTCAATTGCACCAGGGCCAGCCCGACGAACACGGCACGCCAGTTCTGGTGGTCCATCAGCAGACCGAAGATCAGCGGCGAAACCGCCTGCCCGATGTCAAGGCCCGCATACACCACGCCGTAGACACGGCCGCTGGCATGTTCCGGCGTGGATCGCTTGATCAGCAGGTCGCGCGCAGGGCCAGCGAAACCCGCCGCCAGGCCCATGCCGGCAAACAGCATGGGCACTGCCGCCGCAGGCAGGGGTGCCAGGCCGAGCAAGAGCGACATGCTGGCCGCCACGCCGAAGCCCGCGCCGACCAGGCGCTCGCTGCGCGCCGCGTCGGTGGCCAGGAAACCGCCCGCCACCATGCCGCAGGCACTGGCCACCATGTAGGACGTCAGGCAGACCGCCACCCAGGCCTGGGGCATGGCGTGCAACTGACGCGCCGCCTCGGGGGCGAAAGCTTGCACCACGCTCAAGGCCGTGGCAAAGACGAAGAAGAAGGCGAAGCACATCCAGACCGCCGGGATGCGCAGGAAATCCAGCACCCCCTCCGCCTTGGCGGACTCACGTGCCTGCCCTTGCGCGCGGGCAGGCATGGCCGCCAGCGGCGCGGCCAATCGCCCCCCCTGCCAGACGCAGAGCAGCAGCACCGCCAGCACCACGCAGCCCGCCACCGCCAGCGCCACGCGCCAGGAATGCAGCATCGCCAGCGGCACCACCAGGGCCGAAGCCACGGCCCAGCCCAGGTTGCCGCTGATGCCATGCACGCTGTAGGCATGGCCCAGGCGCGCGCCGCTGACCTTGCGGTTGATCAAGGTGTAGTCCACCGGATGGAAGACGCCGTTGCCCACCCCCCGATCACCACGCACAGCAGAAGCATGGTGTAACCCGTGCTCAGGGCGTAGCCGAACGCCGCGAGCGCCAGCAGGCCCAGGCCAGCGTAGAGCACGGGGCGCGGGCCGTGACGGTCCACGAAAAATCCCGACAGCGTCTGCGCCACGCAGGAGACGACAAAGAACACCGACATCAGCAACCCCAGCTCCGCATAGCTCACGCCGAACTCGGTGCGCAGCCAGGGGAACAGCGGCGGCAACAGCAACTGGCTGAAATGGCTGATCAGGTGGGCCACGCCGATCAAGCCGATCAGGCTGGCGTCCTGACGCAAGGAAACGGGCGCGGTGGCAAGGCTGGCGGTGCTCATGGACGGGTACTCACTTCGTTGTGTTCAGGAATTCCGCGATCGCGCGCGGGTAGATCAGGTGCTCCTGCGTGAGCACGCGCGCGGCCACCGCGTCTTCGTCGTCCTCCGGCAGCACGGGCACCACGGCCTGGGCCAGAATGGGACCGTGGTCCAGCTCCGCCGTCACCTGGTGCACCGTGGCCCCGGCGAACTTGCAACCGGCCTCAATGGCGCGGCGGTGCGTGTGCAGACCTGTGAAGGCAGGCAGCAACGAAGGATGGATGTTGAGCAGACGCCCTGCGTAGTGGTCGACAAACCCCGGCGTGAGGATGCGCATGAAACCCGCCAGCACCACCAGCGCGGGCGCATGGGCGTCGATGGCCTGCATCAACGCGGCGTCGAACGCTTCCCGACTGTCGTAGGACTTGTGGTCGAGCACGGCGGTGGCGATGCCCTCGTCCTTCGCGAAGATCAGGCCCTTGGCCTGCGCCCTGTTGCTGATGACGGCGGACACCCGGGCCTGGTAGCGCGCCTTCCAGTCCTCGCGCGCGGCGGTCCGGACGATGGCGGCCATGTTGGAGCCGCCCCCGGAAATCAGGATCACGATGTTTCTCATGCCCGGATTATCCTTGTCGCAGCCTGGACAGACCAAAGCGAACGGTCGTGCTAAAACCATGACATGAACACGGCAGGCGCGGCCCGTCCATCGGACAGTCCCACCGCCGCCCCAAGAAAAGCCCCTACAGGAGACCGCCCATGGACTTGGCCTTCACCCCCGAGGAACAACGGTTCCGCGACGACATCCGCGCTTGGGTGCGCGCGAATCTGCCCCAAGACATCGCCCACAAGGTGCGCAACGCCCTGCACCTGAGCCGTGACGACCACCAGCGCTGGGCCAAGCTGCTGGGTAAGCAAGGCTGGCTGGGCTATGGCTGGCCCAAGGAATTCGGTGGCCCGGGCTGGACCGCCGTGCAGAAACACCTGTTCGAGGAAGAGTGCGCGCTGGCTGGCGCACCGCGGATCATTCCTTTCGGACCGGTGATGGTGGCGCCCGTCATCATGGCCTTTGGCACCCCCGAGCAGCAACGGCGCTTTCTGCCGGGTATCGCCAGCGGCGAGGTCTGGTGGAGCCAGGGCTACAGCGAACCGGGCTCGGGTTCCGATCTGGCCTCGGTCAAGACCCGCGCCGAACGTCAGGGTCACCAGTACCTCGTGAACGGCCAGAAGACCTGGACCACGCTGGGCCAGCATGGCGACTGGATCTTCTGCCTGGTGCGCACCAGCACCGAAGGCAAGCCGCAGACCGGCATCTCCTTCCTGTTGATCGACATGAAGAGCAAGGGCGTGACTGTGCGCCCCATCATCATGCTGGATGGCGGGCATGAGGTGAATGAGGTCTTCTTCGACAACGTGGAAGTACCCGCCGAGAACCTGATCGGCGAGGAGAACAAGGGCTGGACTTACGCCAAGCACCTGCTCAGCCACGAGCGCACCAACATCGCCGACGTGAACCGCGCCAAGCGCGAACTGGAGCGGGTCAAGGCCATCGCCAGGCGCGAAGACGTGTACGACGACGCGCGCTTTCGCGACCAGATCGCCCTGCTGGAAGTGGATGTGGTGGCGTTGGAGATGCTCGTGCTGCGCGTGCTCTCGGCCGAGAAAAGCGGCAAGAACTCGCTGGACATCGCGGGCCTGCTCAAGATCAAGGGCAGCGAGATCCAGCAGCGCTACACCGAACTGATGATGCTGGCCGCCGGCCCTTCAGCCTGCCCTTCATTCGCGAAGCGATGGAGGCAGGCTGGCAGGGCGACTTCCCGGGCGGTTATCCCGGCGGTGAAGCGGCCAACGCCCCCCTGGCCGCCACTTACCTGAACACGCGCAAGACCACCATCTACGGCGGCAGCAACGAAGTGCAGCGCAACATCGTGTCGCAGACGGTGCTGGGTTAAGACATCAATTCGCCGCCAGGCCGCCCCGAGACACATTGCGCCCTCTAGATGGTTCAGGGGGCCGCGTAGCCGAAGGTGGAGCTTGAGGGCTCATACAGGAGATGCACATGGATTTCAATTTCACCGACGATCAGGAACAGCTGCGCGACGCCGTGCGCAAATGGGTGGCCCGTGGCTACAACTTCGAACGCCGCCGCGCCATCGTCAAGGAGGGTGGTTTTTCCGGCGAAGCCTGGGGCGAACTGGCCGAACTCGGCCTGATGGGCCTCTACATCCCCGAAGACGATGGGGGCCTGGGCATGGGCCCCATCGAGGGCATGGTGGTGATGGAAGAGTTGGGCCGTGGCATCGTGCTGGAACCTGTGGCGCAGTCGCTGATCGCCGGCGGTTTGCTGGCTGGCTACGCCAGCGCAGACCTGAAAGAGGGTTGGCTACCCGGCATCGCCTCCGGCGAACGCATCGTCGTGCTGGCGCAGGTGGAACGCAAGGCCCGCTACCGGCTGGAAGTCTGCGAAACCACGGCCGCGCAGACGGGTGGCCAATGGGAAATCAACGGCCTCAAGAGCCTCGTGCCCGTGGGCGACCAGGCAGACGCCTACCTCGTGCCGGCCCAGGCACAAGGCAAGATCGGCCTCTTCCTGGTCGAGCGCAAAACCAACGGTGTGACCGCGCAAGGCTATGGCACGGTGGACGGGTCACACGCGGCGGAAGTCAGTTTCAGAAATGCCCCCGCCCAGCTCGTCACGGCCGAGGGGCTGCCCGCGCTGGAGCACGCAGTGGACATCGGCATCGCCGCGCTCTGCGCCGAAGCGGTGGGCGTGATGGACCAGACCCTGGCCGCCACGGTGGACTACATGAACACGCGCAAGCAGTTTGGCGTCACGCTGGCCACCTTCCAGGCCCTGCGCCATCGCGTGGCCGACATGAAGATGCAGCTCGAGCTGGCACGCTCCATGAGCTACTACGCCAGCCTCAGACTCAACGCGCCGGCGGACGAACGTCGCCGAGCCATCGCCCGCGCCAAGGTGCAGCTCGGCCAGTCCATGCGTTTCATCGGTCAGCAAGCCGTGCAATTGCATGGCGGCATCGGCGTGACCGAAGAATTCATCGTGAGTCACTACTTCAAGAAACTCACGCAATTGGAAATGACTTACGGTGACACGCTGCAGGCGCTGGGTGCAGTGTCGGCGCGCATGCAGGACACGGCGGGCGTGTTCGCCTGAACCCCCGATGGCATCCCTCCCAAGTACAAGCGGCAGCCGTGTCGACCATTTGGTGATCGCGGCCCACACCCTGGACCAGGGCGTGGCTTGGTGCCGGACCGTGCTGGGCGTCGAACCCGGTCCCGGCGGCGAACACCTGCTGATGGGCACGCACAACCGGCTGCTGGCGTTGATGAATGGCACGCATCCGGTGGCCTACCTGGAGATCATCGCGATCAACCCGAGGGCCCCCGCGCCCGGCCACCGTCGCTGGTACGACCTGGACGAGCCGAGCCTGCAGGCGGCCCTGCGCGACGCACCGCGGCTGATCCACTTCGTCGCGCAATGCGCGGACGCCGCGCAGGGGTGCCAGGCCTTGTCCGCGCAAGGCATCGATCGGGGCGCCCTGCGCGACGCCTCGCGCCAGACGGCGCAAGGCCTGCTTGAATGGAAGATCACGGTGCGCGAGGATGGACAGCGCCTGTACCACGGCGCCCTGCCCACACTGATCCAGTGGGGCGAAACGCATCCCTCCGCATCCCTGCCCGACCGAGGCCTGCGCCTGCGTGCCCTGCAAGCGACACACCCGCAGGCCAGGGCGCTGCAAGCCGCCTGCCAGGCCCTCGGCCTGGACGACTTCGCCGTCAGCGAAGGCAGCCCCAACCTGATCGCGATGCTGCAAACGCCGCGCGGCACGGTCAGACTGGAATCCCTCGGCGCCTAGGACGTGCCCCGCCCGTAGCGCGGGCTTCAGAATCCCAGCGTGCGCGGCAGCCAGGTCGACAACGCCGGCACGAAGGTCAGCAACACCAGCACCACCAAGTGCGCCCAAAGAAAAGGCGGCAGTTCACGCAGCAGCGCGTTCATGGGCACCCGGGTCGCGACCGAGGTGACGAAAAGCAGGCTGCCCACGGGCGGGGTGATCATGCCCAGGGTCAGGTTGACGATGACCACCATGGCGAAGTGCGTGGGCGCTATGCCCAATGACGCGGCGATGGGCGCGAGGATGGGCACGAGGATCATCACGCCCGGCAACGGCTCCATGAAGATGCCGAAGAGCAGCAGCAGCACGTTGACGGCCAGCAGAAACATCCAGGGCGAGAGCTGCCAGCCGATGATGGTCTGCGACAGGGCCTGCGGCACGCCTTCCACCGTCAACACCCAGGAAAAGGCCGCCGAAGCCGCCATCACCAAGAGAACCGAGGCCGTGAGCAAGCTCGCCCGCGCGGCGATGGCGGGCAAGGCCTTCCAGGCCAGTGTGCGGTAGATCCATTTGCCGCAGACCAGGGCGTAGAACACCGCCACCACCGAGGCCTCGGTCGGGGTGAAGACACCAAAACGGATGCCCACGAGGATGAGCACGATCAGCATCAGCGCGGGCAAGGCCTTGACGCTGTTGACCAGCATCTCGCGCGCGGACGGGCGAGGGTCGCTGGAGCGGTAGTCGCGCGTCTTGCTGACCCGCCAATTGACGCAGGCCATGGCCAGGGCGATCAGCAGACCCGGCACGAAACCCGCCATGAACAGGCCACCGACCGAGACCTGCTCGTCCTGCATGGCATAGATGATCATGATGATGGACGGTGGAATGATGGGGCCGATGATGGCCGTGGCCGAGGTCAGCGCGGCCGCGTAGGCCCGCCCATAACCAGCCTTGTCCATCATCTTGACCATCATGGAGCCCGGCCCGGCCGCATCCGCCAGCGCCGAACCGGAGATGCCCGAGAACAAGGTCAGCGAAAGCACGTTGGCGTAACCCAGCCCGCCCCGCAAGTGCCCCACGAATTGCGCCGCGAAGCGCAACAGCACCGCGGTCAGCGCGCCGCCCGACATGAGCTCGGCCGCGAAGATGAAAAAAGGCACGGCCATCAGCGGAAAGCTGTCGATGCCCGTGAACATTTCCTTGAACACCACGAGCTGCGGGTAACGACCGCCCACGGCCACCGCGAGCGCCGCCGAGAGGATCAGCGCAAAGGCAACCGGGAAGCCCAGGGCCAGCAGCGCGCCGACGGCGATGAACAGGGTCAGGGTCATGATCGGGCGCGGGTATCGGCGGAAAAATGCGGAGCCATCAGAGCGAGGCCGCCGCCTCGGCGTCCATCTCGGTCGACGCGGCATAGCGGCCTTCCACCACGTAGCCCCGCGCGATGAAGAGCAGGTGCAGGAAGAGCAGCACGAAGCCCAGGGGCATGGCCGCGTAAATCCAGGCGAAGGGGATGTCGGTGGCCGCCGTGGTCTGGAAACGCGTGGCCCAGACGTAGAGCGAGGCGTGGTAGGCCATGAGCAGGAAGGACAGGCCCAGACACACGGCGACCAGGGCTCGCAGCCTGCGCGCCCAGCGCGGGCCGACCGCCTGATGCAAGTTGTCGATGGCCACATGACCGCCAAACCGCAGCACCAGGCCCGCCCCCAGGAAGGTAACCCAGGCCATCAGGTGCCGTGCCACCTCTTCGGCCCAATAGATCGAATCGCCCGTGGTGTAACGCAGCACCACGTTGGCGAAGACGATGCAGGCCATGACCAGCAGCAGGACGATCAGCAGGCCGCGGTTGACGGCGACCAGAACGCGTTCAAAACGATCCATCAGAAAGATCCAGGCCTGCGCCTCGTCAAGCCGCATCGAAGTGGCGCGGTTCAAACCAGCGGACGGCCAGCAAGGGCCGCCCCGCAGCAAAGGCCGTCGTCCCCCTGGAGGGGGAAGGCGCGCAGCGACTCAAGGGGTGCTTCATTTAACAGCGGCGATCTGGTCCAGCGTCTGCTGGCCGAACTTGGCCGCGTACTGCTGGTAGGCCGGCGTCAGCGCGGCCTGGAATGGGGCCTTGTTCACCTGGGTCACGACGTTGACGCCATGCGACTTGATTTCCGCCACGCCCTTGGCCTCGACGTCGTCGACGAAATCACGCGAGGCCTTGGCGCCGATCCTGGCGCCTTCGATGAAGGCGGTCTTCTGCGCCTCAGTGAGCCCACTGAAGAAAGCCGGCGAGACGATCAACGCGACAGGCGCGTAGACGTGGCCGGTCAGCGTGAGGTTCTTCTGCACTTGCCAGAGCTTGGCCGAGACAAAAACCGACAGTGGATTCTCCTGGCCGTCGATCACGCCCTGCTGCAGCGCGCCGATCACCTCGGGCCAGGCCATGGGCGTGGGTGCCGCCCCCAGGGTGCGGAAAGCCAGCAAGTGCACCGGGTTCTCCATGGTGCGGATCTTCAGGCCCTTGAGGTCGGCCGGCGTGTTGACCGGGTGCTTGTTATTGCTCAGGTGGCGAAAACCCTGCTCGCCCCAGGCCAGGGCAATCAGGCCGCGTTGCTTGAATTTGTCCAGCAGGCCCTGGCCGATCGGGCCGTCGAAGACCTTGCGCGCATGGACCGTGTCGCGGAACAGGAAGGGAATGTCCACCACGCCAACTTCGGGCACGAAGTTGCTGAGCGCGCCGGTGGAGACCAGGATGGCTTCGATGGTGCCGAGCTGCAGGCCCTCGATCAACTCACGCTCGCCGCCCAGCGCGCTGGAAGGAAACTGCTGGACCTTGAAGGCATTGTTCGTGGCTTTTTCCACATGGGCTGCCCAGGCCTGGGCGCCCGCGCCGTAGTGGGAGTTGAGCGCCAGGGCATAGGCCATCTTGACCGGCCTGGCAGTCTGGGCCTGGGCGAGGCTCACGGAAATAGCGGCCAGCAAGGCCAGGGCACCGGCTGCGGCGGTGAAGGTGCGGCGTGCGAACATCGGGAAGTCTCCTCGTTCAATGGTTCTTCGGCGTGCCGGACAGGCCACAGGCCGGACGCTCGCTTCTTGTCATTCGTGGACGCGAAAAAAACGGCCTTGCGCGTCACGCGAAGGCCGGATTGTAGGGGCCGCCCCCGGGCCGGGACTGCCCGCCGCGGAGGCCGTGCTCAGGCCAGCAGCCGCGAGGACTTGGGCACGTGGGCCATCAGGAACTCCATCTGGTCCGCCAGGATGCGGCGGTTGCGCAGGATGAAGTCTTCCCACAGGCTGGGCACGTAAGGGGTGTACAGCAGGGGCATGCCCGCTTGCTCGGGCGTGCGGCTGCTCTTGCGGTGATTGCAGGCGCGGCAGGCCGTGACCACGTTCATCCAGGTGTCGATGCCATTCTGGGCGAAGGGGACGATGTGCTCGCGCGTGAGTTCTTCTTCGTGGTGGTGTTCGCCGCAATAGGCGCAGACATTGCGGTCGCGGGCAAAGAGCTTGGCGTTGGTCAGGCTCGGCCGCAGGTCGAAGGGATTGATGTTGGGCACGCCCTTGGTGCCGATGATGCTGTTGACCGTGACCACGGACTGTAGCCCCGTGAGGGCGTTGTGCCCACCGTGAAAGACGGCCACCTCCCCGCCTGCTTCCCAGCGCACCTCGTCGGCGGCATAGTGCAGCACCGCTTCTTCCAGCGAAATCCAGGACTGGGGCAGTCCCTGGGCCGAGAGCTTCAATACCTTCAACACGTGCCTCCTGACGGTCAAACCAAGCCAGTAAACGGGAATGTCGGGCGATGCGACAATATACCCCCAATTCGTGAACGTGGCGCAACAGGGGCCCCTGATGGCCCGTCAACACACGCCGCGCCGCTATCAAAACCGTATCAAACCCCGCGGTCCACCGACCGACCCCGCCTTGAAAATCTTTCGCGGTTTCCCTTCCCCGGGCCCGGCCGACCGGCCCACGACCGAGGCATCGGGCCGGCCCGCCGGCACCGCCGTCACCATCGGCAACTTCGACGGCGTGCACCGGGGCCACCAGGCCATGCTGGCCCTGCTGCGCAGCGAGGCCGAGCAGCGCGGCGTTCGCAGCTGTGTGCTGACCTTCGAGCCGCATCCCCGCGACTATTTCGCCGCCCAGGCGCGCAAGCCCGAGCTGGCACCGGCACGCATCTCCACCCTGCGCGACAAGCTGGCCGACCTGCGACGTGCCGGGATCGACCAGGTCGTCGTGCTGCCTTTCGACGCCCGCCTGTCCGGCCTCGGCCCGCAAGCCTTCATCGACGAGGTGCTGCTGCGGGGTCTGAACACCCGCTATTTGCTGGTCGGCGACGACTTCCGCTTCGGTGCCCGGCGCGCGGGTGACTACGCCCTGCTCGACGCGGCCGGGCAGGCCCAGGGCTTCGATGTCGCGCGCATGAACAGCTACGAGGTGCATGTGCCCGGCCCGGCTCCCGGCGGAGCTGGCCAGCGCGTGTCCAGCTCCCTGGTACGCGCCGCCCTGGCCGAAGGGCGCATGGACGACGCGGCCAAGCTGCTGGGCCGCCCTTACCACATCAGCGGCCATGTGCTGCACGGCCGCAAGCTGGGGCGCGAACTGGGCCGCAACCTGGGGCCGGGCGCACCGGGCGGCGGCCAGGGATTTCGTACGCTCAACCTGCGCTTCGCGCACTGGAAGCCAGCCGCCAGCGGCATCTTCGCCGTCCAGGTGCACGGCTTGACCGGCAGTGGCGTGGGGGCTCCATTGCTCGGCGTGGCGAATCTGGGGGTGCGGCCCTCGCTGGATCCCGATGACGTGAACGGCGGCCGGGTGTTGCTGGAGACCCATGTCTTCGACTGGCCCGCCGAACTGGGCCTCGAAGGGGGCTACGGTAAAATCATCCGCGTGGAACTGCTGCACAAACTGCACGACGAACTGAAATACGACGGCCTGGACGCCCTGCAAGTGGGCATCGCGCGGGATTGCGAGAACGCGCGTGCCTGGTTCGCCACCCACACCCAGACGCGCCGCCAGACCACGCGCGACCGAATTTGAGGCCACGCCACGGGCCGCCGCCTCGTGCCTGCCCCGCGCAGGCGCTCTTCGACAAGCTCAGGGCGGGCGGTCTCCTGTTTCGCGCGAACCCTCACCCGTTCGGGCTGAGCCTGTCAAAGCCCACCCACAAGCAAGCCATGTCTGATCCCACCACCTCGAACGCGCCCGACTTCCGCAGCACCCTCAACCTGCCCGACACGCCCTTCCCGATGCGCGGCGACCTGCCCAAGCGCGAGCCGGGCTGGGTGCAGGAGTGGAACGCCCAAGACGCCGACACCGGCCTGTACAAGCGCTTGCGCGTGGCGCGCGCCGGCAAGCCCAAATTCATCCTGCATGACGGCCCGCCCTACGCGAACGGCCAACTGCACATGGGCCACGCGGTCAACAAGATCCTCAAGGACATGATCACCAAGGCGCGCCAGCTCGAGGGCTATGACGCGCTGTACACGCCAGGCTGGGACTGCCACGGCCTGCCGATCGAGAACGCGATCGAGAAAAAGTTTGGCCGCAACCTGAGCCGTGACGACATGCAGGCCAAGAGCCGTGCCTTCGCCACCGAGCAAATCGCGCAGCAGATGGCCGACTTCAAGCGCCTGGGCGTGCTGGGCGAATGGGACAAACCCTACAAGACCATGAACTTCGCCAACGAGGCCGGCGAAATCCGCGCCTTCAAGCGGGTGGTCGAGCGTGGTTTTGTCTACCGCGGACTCAAGCCCGTCTACTGGTGCTTCGACTGCGGCTCCTCGCTGGCCGAGTTCGAGATCGAATACGCCGACAAGCAGAGCCAGACCATCGACGTGGCCTTCAAGGCCCACGACCCCGCCAGGCTGGCGGCGGCTTTCGGCCTGCCTGCCTTGAACAAGGACGCCTACATCGTCATCTGGACCACGACCGCGTGGACCATCCCGGCCAACCAGGCGCTCAACCTCAACCCCGAATTGCCCTACGCCCTGGTGGACACCGAGCGTGGCCTGTACATCGTGGCCGAGTCCCTGGTCGAATCCTGCATGACACGCTGGGGCCTGAAGGGCACCGTGCTGGCCGTGGTGCCGGGCGAAAAACTCGCCGCGCTGGAATTCGAGCATCCCCTCCACGACGTGGACGCGGGCTACCGCCGCCTGTCGCCGGTCTACCTGGCCGAGTACGCCACCGCGACGGATGGCACGGGTATCGTGCACTCGGCGCCTGCTTATGGCCTGGACGACTTCAACTCCTGCGTGTCGCACGGCATGAAGTACGAGGACATCCTCAACCCGGTGCAAGGCAACGGTGTCTACACGGCCGACCTGGCACTGTTCGGCGGCCAGCACATCTGGAAGGCCGTTCCGGTGATCATCGAGGCGCTGAAGAACGCGGGCCGCCTGCTGCACACCACCACCATCACCCACAGCTACCCGCATTGCTGGCGACACAAGACGCCGGTGATCTACCGCGCCGCCGCGCAGTGGTTCATCCGCATGGACGAGGGCGAAGGCGTGTTCACCAAGGCGGGCGACAAGCCGGCCAAGACCCTGCGCCAGTTGGCGCTGGACGCCATCGAGCAGACCGGTTTCTACCCGGCCAACGGCAAGGCCCGCCTGCACGACATGATCGCCAACCGGCCGGACTGGTGCATCTCGCGCCAGCGCAGCTGGGGCGTGCCGATTCCCTTCTTCCTGCACAAGGCCACGGGCGAACTGCACCCGCGCACGATGGAAATCCTCGATCAGGCTGCGGCCATCGTCGAGCAGGGCGGCATCGAAGCCTGGAGCCGCGTGACGACGGAAGACATCCTGGGTGCCGCCGACGCGCCGAACTACGACAAGAGCAGCGACATCCTGGAAGTGTGGTTCGACTCGGGCTCAACCTTCTGGCATGTGCTGCGCGGCACGCACGCACCCGGTTTCCATGAAACCGGGCCGGAAGCCGACCTCTACCTCGAAGGCCACGACCAGCATCGCGGCTGGTTCCACAGCTCCCTGCTGCTGGCTTGCGCCATCTACGGCCGCGCGCCCTACAAAGGCCTGCTGACCCATGGCTTCACCGTCGACGCGCAGGGACGCAAGATGAGCAAGTCGCTAGGCAACGGCATCGACCCCATGGAGATGAGCAAGAAGCTCGGCGCGGAAATCATCCGCCTCTGGGTCGCGGCCTCCGACTACTCGGGCGACATCGCGGGCGACGACAAGATCCTGGCCCGCGTGGTGGACGGCTACCGCCGCATCCGCAACACCCTGCGCTTCCTGCTGGCCAACATCAGCGACTTCGACCCGGCCAAGGACGCGGTGCCCACCGATCAGTTGCTGGAAATCGACCGCTACGCGCTGGCGCGCGCGGCCGAACTGCAGGCCGAGATCCTCGCGCACTTCAAGGTGTACGAATTCCACCCGGTGGTGGCCAAGCTGCAGCTCTACTGCTCGGAAGACCTGGGCGGTTTCTACCTGGACGTGCTCAAGGACCGGCTCTACACCACCGCGCCCAAATCCCTGGCGCGCCGCAGCGCCCAGACGGCACTGCACCAGATCACCCACGCCATGCTGCGCTGGATGGCGCCTTTTCTGTCCTTCACGGCGGAAGAGGCCTGGAAGATCGTTGGCCAGCCAGAGACCGGCCACGACTCCATCTTCTTCGAGACCTTCAGCAACTTCCCCGCACCGGACGCGGCGCTGCTGGGCAAATGGCAGCGCATCCGCGAAATCCGCGACGCGGTGAACAAGGACATCGAGGCCCTGCGCGCCGACGGCAAGGTGGGCGCCTCGCTGCAGGCGGAGGTTGCGCTGACGGCCGACGCCGCGGACCACGCGTTGTTGGCCAGCCTGGGCGACGACCTTAAATTCGTCTTCATCAGCTCGGCGGTGACGCTGCGGCCTGGTGCCGATTTCGCCGTGCGCGTCGCGCCCAGTTCAGCCACCAAGTGCGAACGCTGCTGGCACTACCGCGACGACGTGGGCCATGACCCCGTGCACCCCACGCTCTGCGGCCGCTGCACCAGCAATCTGTACGGCGCGGGCGAACAACGCCAACACGCCTGAACCTGCAACCCCAAAAAAGAAAGTATTGACCTACCCATGTCGTCCCGTGGAAGCCAAGGCTTGCTGCAGTGGCTCGGCGTCGCCGCCCTGACCCTGCTGCTCGATCAGTTCACCAAGCTGCTGATCCTGATGAACTACAACTACGGTCAGGCCACGTACCTGACCGACTGGCTGAACATCGTGCGCGTGCACAACCGTGGCGCGGCCTTCTCCTTCCTCGCCAACGCCGACGGCTGGCAGCGCTGGTTCTTCATCGTGCTGGGCGTCGTCGCCGTGCTGTTCATGGTCTACCTGCTGCTCAGCCACGCGGGCCAGCGCCTGTTCTGCTTCGCCCTGGCCCTGCTGATGGGCGGTGCCGTGGGCAATGTGCTGGACCGACTGATCCACGGCTACGTGGTGGACATGATCGATTTTCACGTCGGGCGTTGGCATTTCCCAGCCTTCAACCTGGCGGACACGGCCCTGACGCTGGGCGTGGTCTTCCTGCTCATCGATGAACTACGCCGGGTGCGTCGCACCCGCTAGCACATACCTCCCGGACGCGCTGCAAAGGCGTATAGTTTCGGGTTCGCCGTCCTATGAAACATCTGCTGAATCTGCTCGCGGCCATCGCGCTGCTGGTCTGGGGAACCCACCTCGTGCGCACCAACGTGCTGCGCGTCTTCGGCAGCAACCTGCGGCAATTTCTGGCCGCCAGCATGGGCAACCGCTTCACGGCCATGCTTTCGGGCCTGGGCGTCACCGCGGTCGTCCAGTCCAGCACCGCCACCGCCCTCATCACCTCAGCCTTCGTTGGTCAGGGCTTGATCGCCTTGCCTGCGGCGCTGGCCGTCATGCTGGGCGCGGACATGGGCACCAGCGTGATGGCGGTGCTCTTCTCCTTCGATCTGTCCTGGCTGTCACCGCTGTTCATTTTCCTCGGCGTCACCCTCTTCATCGCGCGCCAGGGCAGCACCACGGGTGACGTCGGCCGCGTGCTGATCGGCCTGGGCCTGATGCTGCTGGCCCTGCAACTGGTGGGCGAAGCCACCACGACGCTCACGCGCAATCCAGCCGTGCAGCTCATTCTGGGCCAGCTCGCGAGCGACCGGCTGCTGGAAATCGTGATCGGCGCACTGCTCACCGTGCTGGCCTATTCCAGCCTGGCCGTCGTGCTGCTGGTGGCCACCCTGGCCCTGCAGGTGATCAGCGTGGACGTGGCGCTGGGCCTGGTGCTGGGCGCCAACCTGGGCAGTGGCCTGCTGGCGGTGCTGACCACCCTGCGCGCCAGCCCCAGCACACGCCAGGTACCACTGGGCAACCTGATCTTCAAGGTGCTGGGCGTGCTCGTGGCCATCCCGCTGGTTCCGTACTGGCTGGGCGGGGCGCACCTGTACGTGCAGGATCCGGCCTTGTTGACCGTGTTGTTCCATCTGAGCTTCAACATCGTCACGGCCCTGTCCTTCGTCGGGTTCACGCAGCCCGTCGCGCGCTGGGTCGAACGCCTGCTGCCGCGCAACAAGGCTTCCGCGCTGGAGCGGCCCCAGCATCTCGACCCGTCGGCGCTGGCGACCCCTTCGCTGGCAATTTCCTGCGCCGCGCGCGAGGCCATCCACCAGGCCGACGTGGTGGAAACCATGCTGCGCGGCGTGCTTGCCGTCATCAAGGACAACGACCTCAAGCTGGCCGAGGAACTGCGCAAGATGGACGACACGGTGGACAGCCTGTATTCGTCCATCAAGTACTACCTGACCAAGCTCTCTCGCCAGCAGTTGAACGAGGCCGACAGCCGACGCTGGACGGACATCATCAGCTTCACGATCAACATGGAGCAGATCGGCGACATCGTCGAGCGCATCCTGCTCGACATCGAAGACAAGAAGATCCGTTCCGGACGGACTTTCTCGGAAGCCGGCATGGCAGAAATCTGCGAGATGCACGGACGACTCATCGCCAACATGAACCTGGGCATGAGTGTCTTCCTCAACGGCAATATGCGCGACGCGCAGCGATTGCTCGAGGAGAAAATGCGCTTTCGCGATCTGGAGCGGGCCTACGCGACCACTCACCTGGAGCGCCTGAGTGACCAGACCGTGCAGAGCATGGAAACCAGTTCGCTGCACCTGGACCTGATCAGCGACCTCAAGCGCATCAACTCGCACATCTGTTCCATCGCCTATCCCATCTTGGATTCGGCCGGAGCGCTGGCGCCGAGCCGCTTGCGTTCGCCACGCAAGGCCGAACGCGACGATGGCGTCGACCCAGGCAACTCAGTGATCGGCAAATGACTTCAGCCTAGCGTGGCCGCGTGCGCGAGGCAAGCGGCCGACAGGGCGTGTCCTTGAGGCTGGCTCACTCAGGCTGGAAGCCGGATTCACGGATCGGCTGACGCCAGCGTTCGTAGTCCACTTTCATGATGTCGCCCAACTTGCGAGGTCCATACCCAGTGGGCTCCACACCCATGTCCGCCAGCTGCTGCTGCAGAGCCGGGGCCTTGATCGCATCGATGGCTGCCTGCGCCAGCCGTTGCACCACGGCCGGAGGGGTCCCTGCAGGCGCGAACAAGGCATACCAGGGTGTGGCCACCAGGTCGTACCCCTGTTCACGGAAAGTCGGCACCTCTGGAAACTGGGGGCTGCGTTTCTCACCCGCCACGGCCAGCAGCCTGGCCCGACCAGCTCGCACCAGCGCCTGAATGTCGGCGGTCACGGTCGACAGGGCGGCGATCTCGCCGCCTCCGATCGCCTGCATGGCCGCCGCCGTGCCGCGGTAGGGCACATGCTGCAGTTCCAGCCCGGCCGATTGCGCGAACATCACGCCAAAAAAATGCGGCAGGCTGCCGGCGGCGGCCGAGCCATAAAAGCCGTTCTTGCCGGGATCAGACTTCACCCAGGTCACGTACTCGGCCAGCGTGCGGGCGGGCACGGTGCTGGCCACGCCCAGCCCCAACTGGAAATTGCTCAAATGCGCCACCGGCGCGAAATCCCTGAAAGGGTCGTACTTCAGGCGCTCCCCATAGCTGTGCGGAAAGATGGACATGGTTGCCACAGGGGTCATCAGCAAGATGGTCCCGTCGGCGGGCGCGGCCTTGACGAACTGGTTGGCGATCTGCCCACCCGCGCCAGTCTTGTTCTCGATCACCACCACTTGCTTGAGCCGCGCCGACATGGCTTCACCCACTACCCGTGCCAGCGCGTCGGAGGTGGCGCCTGGCGGATAGCCCACGATGATTTTGATGGGCCCGGATTGCGCCCAGCAGAGAGGAAGGAAGAGGCTCGACACGATGAGCAGGGTGATTCTTCTTGTCAGCGTATTTCTTTTCAACATGGCATGTCTCCTCGACTGATGGGGTTGCGAGGCCGCAAGCGTAGGATGCACGCCTTGAATTGATCAAATCCATCATGATGAGGGGAAACCCACCCGTGAATGCGCTGCGCGAACCCCATCGGCTCGACGAACTGCTGAACTTCCGTCTGCATCGCCTGCACATGCTGAGTGGCGCGCCCGTCGTGCGCCTGCTCGAAGGCCGCCATGGCATCACCCGTCGGGAATGGCGGCTGCTGGCCCTGCTGGCCGACCGTGGCCCGCTCTCGCCATCGGAACTGGCGGATCAGGGTCAACTGGACCGAACGCGGACTTCGCGCTCCATCGGCCTGCTGGTGAGCAAGGCCTTGGCACTGCGGCAGACCTCGCCCGCCGATCCCCGCCGCGCCTGCATCAGCCTCACGGCCTCGGGTCAGAGTTTGTATGAGGACGTATTCCCGCAGGTTGCCGACATCAACCGACAGCTGGTCTCGGTGCTGGACGAGGCCACCCTGAACGCGCTGGACCGCGCCTTGCAAGGCCTGACCGATCAGGCACGGCAACTGAACCTGACCGTCGCCGCCGACGTCAAGACCCAACGCAGGCAAGGCGGCTCCAAGCGCCTGCTGGCGCGTTCCCGGCAAGATGCCTTGCCCGCGGGAGAAGCTAGCATTTTTTGAGCCCGGTACTCAAGTTCTGTGTCAGACCGCCGAAAGAGATGATGCGGCCCATGCTTGCGTCCGCCTTTCCTCAAAGGCGGCGCCGTGCCATGGTCGAAAACTTCGGATGGCATACCCAGCTTAGAGAATAGCAACGGCATTTCCGTGGCCTTGACGATCAACACCAACATGCTGTCGCTGACGGCCCGGAGGAATCTGGCCGGCAGCGACGCGTTGTTCACGACCACGATTCAGCGCCTGTCCAGCGGACTGCGCGTCAACAGCGCACGCGATGACGCGGCGGGGCTCGCCATCTCGGAGCGCTTTACCAGTCAGATTCGCGGCCAGCAGCAGGCCATGCGCAATGCCAATGACGCGGTATCGCTGCTCCAGACGGCGGAAGGCGCCATTTCCAATGTGTCGGGCGGTCTGCAGCGCATACGCGAGCTGTCGATCCAGTCCGCCAACGCCACCAATTCGGCCTCGGACCGGCGTGCCCTGCAACTGGAGGTCAGCCAGTTGCTGGCCGAAATCGACCGGGTGGGCGTCAGCACCGAGTTCAACACGCTCAAGGTGTTCGACCAGTTCCGCAACAAGATGGTCGGAGGAGGCACCACGGGGGACCTGGACAAGGACGCCGTGATCGAAGGCTTGCAAAGCGGCTGGCTGGAAAACACCGAAAAGATGATCCAGGCCGCTTATGGCATCGCGGGCAGCGGCAATACCTTCACCATCGACCTGAGCGTCTTCACCGACGGCGCGGGCGGCACCGCGGCGCGGGTCACGTCGCTCGTCGGTCCCAGCGGCCCGGGCACCAACATCACGCTGGAAATCGACATGGCGGACTTCGTGCCGCCCAACCTGCCCAACGGGGGCACGGCACCGTTCTACAGCGACCGCATCATCGCCCATGAAATGGTGCACGCCATCATGGCCACGGGGCAAAGTTGGGGCGAATTGGCCAACGATGGCGGCGCCACCTGGTTCCTGGAAGGCGCGGCCGAATTCATCCATGGCGCGGATGAACGGGTCCAGGCCGATGGCGTGGCCGCGACGCTGGCCGACAACATCTCGGCCTGGGGCGGCACGAGCGTGGACTATTCATCTGCCTACACCGCCGTGCGCTACCTGCACGCCATGACGGGCGGCAACGGCGTCAAGGACATGCTGCAATACCTGCAGGGCACTCCGGGCCAGACACTGGATGACGCGTTCGCCGCCGTCACGTCCTATGCGAGCACGGCCGCTTTCGTCGCGGACTTCAACGCCAACAAGGCGGCCTTCATCTCGACGTTCAATTTCGGTAATGCCGACACGGGCGCGATCGGGGGCGCGGACGTGGATGGTGGCCCCTCCATGAACGCCGAAGACATCGTGAACGATTCGGGCAGCACCATCGGCACCAATGTGCTGTCGGGCTTCAACGAAGTCTGGAAGGAATGGGAGGAAAGCAGCGGGGGCGGCACCGGCAACATCCTGCGCTTTCACATCGGGGCCAACGCAAATCAGACCATCGACACTGCCATCGGTGGCATGAACCTGGGCGCGCTCAATCTCACGGACGTGGACATCAGCGACGTCAACGGCGCCAACAAGTCCATCCTGCGCATGGACCAGGCGCTGGAATACGCCAGCCGCCTGCGAGCCAACCTCGGCGCCCAGATGTCGCGTCTGGAACAGACCATCAACAACCTGCAGATCTCCGCCGAAAGTCTGACGGCCAGCCGCTCGCGCATCGTCGACGCGGACTTCGCGCAGGAAACCGCCGCGTTGTCACGGGCGCAAGTGCTGCAACAGGCCGGCACCGCCATGGTGGCCCAGGCCAATCAGATTCCACAGGGTGTGCTGGCGCTGCTAAGGTAGCGGGACGGGCACGCTCAGGCGCTCAGCGGACCAGGTCCGGCGCGAGGATCAACGCCGCCTCCAGCGTGTAACGCCCCGCCGCCACGTCCGTGCGCAGGCGATCGGGCGACACGAGCTCGAAGCGCTCCACCTCGCCATCCTGGTTCACCGGCAAGACCTCCGTCGGCACCGTGCAGCGGTACCAGTCGATGCGCTCCACGGTGTAGCCCACGCCCCCAAGCGTCTCGCTGGGCTTGCGAATCTCCAGCACACCGGCATGCACCAGGTCCTGCAGCGCCTCCAGGCGCAAGCCAGCTTCCTCCCAGGTCTCACGGGCCAGCGCCTGCTCCAGCGTGTCGGCCGCGCTGACCATGCCGCCCATGAGGGTGTCCCAGAGGCCGGGGTCATTGGCCTTGTTCAAGGACCGCAGTTGCACCCAGACACCATTCGCCCCTGGTGTCTGAGGCGACACGCCATGGAGATGCACCGCTCGCGTGGCAATGCCCAGCGCCCGCACGGCAGCGCGTTCGATGCGACCCAAGGGTTCGCCCAGCGGCAAGCCACCCGACTCCGCGTGCACCGGCAGCAGTTCGTCACGCCAGACGCCCAACAGTCCACGCTCGCGCAGCGTCTGCGCCAGAGTCGCCAAGGTCGCGTCGGGACGGCTGAAGGCGTGGATGCACCAGCCCGCGTCGAAGGACGCCAGGGCCAGGGCCTGCGCGACCTCAGCCTCAACGGAGCCGATGCGCACCGGAGTCGCCGCGCCTATGCGCAGCCACAAGGGATCGCGCGGCCGCAACGGCGCGCGTTCGTAGCGCAGCAACGATGGGGTTGGCGTGCCCGTCACAGTGTCAGGATGGTGCTGCCCGTGGTCTTGCGGGCTTCCAGGTCGCGGTGCGCCTGCTGCACGTCTTCCAGCTTGTAACGCTGGTCGATGTTGATCTTCACCTTGCCACTGGCCACAACCGCGAACAGCTCGTCCGCCATGGCCTGGGTGCTTTCGCGCGTGGCGATGTGCGTGAACAACGTCTGGCGCGTCACATAGATCGAGCCCTTGGGACCCAGCATGCCCGGGGCGAACGGCGCGGGTGCACCGGAGGAATTGCCGAAACTCGCCATCAGACCGAAGGGGCGCAGGCAGTCCAGGGATTTGTCCCAGGTGTCCTTGCCCACGCTGTCGTAGACCACCTTCACGCCCTGGCCGCCGGTGATTTCCTTCACACGGGCGAGAAAGTCCTCGGTGTTGTAGTTGATCACGTGCGCCGCGCCATTGGCCTTGGCCAAGGCGCACTTGGCGTCGGAGCCTGCCGTGCCAATCAACTGCAGGCCCAGTTCGCGCGCCCACTGAGAGGCGATCTGGCCCACGCCGCCCGCGGCCGCGTGGAACAGCACGAAGTCGCCGCGCTGCAGACCCTCGACCGGCAGCGTCTTCCTGAGCAAGTACTGCGCGGTCAGGCCCTTGAGCATCATGGCCGCACCGGTCTCGAAGGAAATGCTGTCGGGCAGCTTGCAGACACACTTGGCAGGCATCACGCGCACGTCGCAGTAGGCCCCCGGCGGATTGCTGGCGTAAGCCGCGCGATCACCCGCCTTCAGGTGCGTCACGCCCGCGCCCACCGCCTCCACCACGCCCGCGCCCTCCATGCCCAGTTGCAGGGGCATGGGGAAGGGGTACAGACCGGTGCGCTGGTAGACGTCGATGAAGTTCAGGCCCACCGCATGATGGCGGATGCGGATCTCGCCCGGGCCGGGTTCGCCCACGGTAACTTCGACGACCTTCATCTCCTCGGGGCCGCCGTTCTTGTCGATGTGAACGGCGCGGGAACGACTCTGACTCATGGAATGCATCTCCTCGGTATTCAAGCCGAGGCATTCTAAGGTGCCGCCCACTGTTTCGCGGGCGACACTCGCCCCATCCCCGCAAGGGTCCGCGGACGCAGGGCGCGCCCACACTTGCTACAGTGCGGTTCATGTCCGACACAGCACTCTCACGCCCCCACCGCCTCACCCTGTCCACCCTCGCGCTGCTCACCCTGCCGCAGATCCTCTGGGCTGGCAATGCCATCGTCGGCCGCCTGGTCGTGGACTTGGTGCCGCCCCTGATGTTCAACTTCCTGCGCTGGTCACTGGCCAGCCTCGTCCTGTTGCCCATGGCGGCCTGGGTGCTGCGGCCCGGCAGTGGCCTGTGGACGCATCGCTGGCGCTTTGCCTGGCTCAGCCTCTTCAGCGTCGGTGCCTACAACGCCCTCCAGTACATGGCGCTGCAGACCTCCTCGCCCATCAACATGACCCTGGTGGGCAGCAGCATGCCCATCTGGATGCAACTGGTGGGTCGCATCTTCTTCAAGGAACCGGTGTCGCGCCGCCAGATGGGGGGATCGCTGCTGTCCATCGCCGGCGTGGTGCTCGTGCTCAGCCGCGGCAGCCTGGACACGCTGCGCAACTTCCACCTGCTGCCGGGGGATTTCTACATCCTCATGGCCACCATCTGCTGGGCCGTCTACAGCTGGATGCTGGTGCGGCCCCAGGGCGAGCCGCAGGCCATACGGGGCAACTGGGCGGCCTTCCTGTTCGCGCAGACCCTGTACGGCTCGGCCTGGGCAGGCATGTTCGCGGCGGGCGAAATCGCGCTCTCCGACCATGCCATCGTCTGGGGTTGGCCCCTGGGCCTGGCCTTGCTCTACGTGGTGATCGGCCCGGCCATCCTGGCCTACCGCTCTTGGGGCGCGGCCGTGCAGCGCGCTGGCCCCACCATCGCTAGCTTCTTCATCTGCTTCATCCCCTTCTTCACCGCTCTACTCTCGGCCCTGCTGCTGGGCGAAATGCCGCAGCTGTACCACGGCGCGGCCTTCCTGCTGCTGGTCGGCGGGGTCATGGTCGCCTCGAAGCGATGACCAGCGCCAACCCGCTTCGAGCACCACCAGTTTGAACCGCGTGCTCCCGTAGAACTGGCTTCGCCAGGCCACTGGGAGCGCCCCCTTGAGGGGTATGCCGACCCACACGAAGTGGGGGAGCAATGGGAGTGCTTTTAATAGGTGCCCGGGTAGGCACCACCGTCGGCAAGCACGTTCTGCCCGTTGATGTACCCCGCGTGCATGCTGCACAGGAAAGCACAGATGGCGCCAAATTCCGCCGGCGTGCCGAAGCGCTGCGCGGGAATGGTCTGGCGACGCGCGTCCGCGATGTCCTCGACGGGCTTGCCCGTCTTCTGCGAGGCCCCCACCATGGTGACACGGAGACGATCGGTGTCGAAGGCACCGGGCAACAGGTTGTTGAGCGTCACGCCCTTGCTCGCGATCTGCGGGTTGCGCGCCAGTCCGGCGACAAAACCCGTCAGGCCGCTGCGCGCGCCATTGGACAGTCCCAGGATGTCGATCGGTGCCTTCACCGCGCTGGAGGTGATGTTGACGATGCGCCCGTAGCCACGCGCGGCCATGCCATCAATGGTGGCCTTGATCAGCTCGATGGGCGTGAGCATGTTCGCGTCCACGGCCTTGATCCAGGCTTCGCGATCCCAAGTGCGGAAGTCGCCGGGCGGCGGACCGCCCGCGTTGGTGACCACGATGTCGTAGTCCTTGCGTTCGGCGAAGATGGCCGCGCGCCCCTCGGGCGTGGTGATGTCCACCGGCACGGCGACGACGTCAACCCCGGGACATTCGGCTTTCAGTCGCGTGGCGGCGTCCAGCAGTGCATCCTTGCCGCGCGCGACGATCACCACATTCACGCCCTCCTTCGCCAGCGCCTGCGCGCAGCCGTAGCCCAGGCCCTTGCTCGCGCCACCGACCAGCGCCCATTTGCCCTTGATACCCAAATCCATGGTGTGCCTCTTTGAAAAATTGAAAGAATGATAAATAAGGCCTGAACGCCTATGCCCGGCCCAGGGCACTCGCGGAACTGGCGATGCCGGGCGCGTAGCTGGGGGGTAGTGGCTCTTATTTCCTGCTGAAGAGAAAGATGCCTGTCAATACCAGCGCCGTGCCCGCCAGCACCCACAGAGTCAGGGACTCGTCGAGCAGCAGCGCGCCCATCAGGATGGTGGACAGCGGCCCGACCATGCCAGCCTGAGCCGCCGCGGCCGGGCCGATGCGCTTGATGCCCATCATCACCAGCAGCACAGGCACAGCCGTGCAGGCCGTGGCGTTGAGCAGCGAAAGCCAGAGCACCGGCGGCGCCACCTGCATGGCCGAGACCGGCCGCAGCAGCAGGAACTGCGCGATGCAGAACACGCACGCCGCCGAGGTCGCCCATCCAACCAGGCGCAGGGTGCCCAGGCGCTGCACCATCTGGCCGCTGTAGACCAGGTAGACCGCGTAGCTGATCGCGCTGCCGAAGACCAACAGCACGCCCAGCAGCACATGGCTGCCCTGCAGGCTGACTTCGTGGCCAAAGACCAGGAGCACGCCCGCGTAGCTGATGGCCATGGCCAGCATCTGCCGCACCGACACTTCCTTGCGGTAGAGCAGCCAGCCCAGCAGCATGACCAGGGTGGGGTTGAGGTAGAGGATCAGCCGCTCCAGCGAGGCGGTGATGTAGGCCAGGCCGGCGAAGTCGAGAAAGCTCGCGAGGTAGTAGCCCGTGAGCCCCAGGCCCAGGATGCCCAACCAGTCCCTGCGGGTCAGCGGGGCCTGGCCCCGCCCGCTCCACCAGGCCATGCCCAGGAAAATGGGCAAGGCAAACAGCATGCGGTACATCAGCAGCGTGACCGCGTCCACGCCGTGCCGATAGGCCAGCTTGACGATGATCGCCTTGCCGCTGAAGGCCACCGCGCCCACGGTGGCATAGATCAGACCGGTGGCCCGGTCTCCTTTGTGAGAGAGAGCCGCCTGCATCAGCACACTTTCATCATGCGCTGACTCAGTAACCCGCGGCCAGGCCGTCGCGCCGCGCGTCGCTGGCGGCCATGTAGCCCTCGACTCCGGGATCGCCCATGCGCCAGATGAACTGGCCGGCACCGAAATCCTGGTAGTTGTCGTTGATGACTTCCATGCGGTGACCCAGGGCACCCAGGCCAGTCACGGTATCGGCGGGCATCTGCTGCTCGACGTTGATTTCCAACCCCGCGTTGTAGCGCCAGCGCGGCGCGTCGCAAGCGGTCTGCGGGTTCTGGCCGTAGTCCAGCATGCGCACCAAGGTCTGCACATGGCCTTGCGGCTGCATATTGGCCCCCATCACGCCGTAGCTCATCACGGGCTGGCCGTCCTTGGCCAGGAAGGCCGGGATGATGGTGTGGAAAGGCCGTTGGCCCGGTGCGACCAGGTTGGCCGGGTTCGCCGCCTTCGGGTCCAGCGTGAAGCCGTGGCCCCGGTTCTGCAGGCTGATGCCAAAGGTCGGCTCCACGCAGCCCGAGCCGAAGCCCATGAAATTGCTCTGGATGAAGCTGACCATCATGCCGCTCTCGTCTGCCGTGGTCAGGTAGATGGTGCCGCCCTTGACCGGGTTACCGGCCCCGAAATCCTGAGCCTTCTTCATGTCGATCAGCCTGGCGCGCTGGGCCAGATAGGCCGGGTCCAGCAGTTGCGCCGCCGTGACCTCCATCTTGCCCGGCTCGGCCACGTAGCGGTAGACATCGGCGAAGGCCAGCTTCATGGCCTCGATCTGCAGGTGCTGCGAGGCGGTGCTGTCCACCGGCAGGCTCTTGAGGTCGAAATGCGAGAGGATGCCCAGGGCGATCAGGGCCGTGATGCCCTGGCCATTGGGCGGGATCTCATGCAAGGTGTGACCGCGGTAATCCTGGGAGATCGGTTTCACCCATTCCGGCTTGTAGTTCGCGAAGTCACTCACCGCGTGGCTGCCACCGTTCTGCGCCGAGAACTTCGCGATCGCCTCGGCAATTGCACCGCCATAGAAGGCCGCGCCTTTCGTTTCGGCGATGGCACGCAGGCCACGCGCCGCGGCCGTGAACTTGAACAGCTCGCCCACCTCGGGCGCGCGGCCCCAGGGCAAAAAATTGGCGGCGAAGCCGGGCAGGCCTTGCAGCTCGGGCGTGGCGGCAGCCCATTTCTGCTGCACCACCACGGGCATGAGGTAACCGCGCTCGGCAATGTCGATGGCGGGCGCCATCAGATCGGCGAAAGGCAGCTTGCCGAAGCGCTCGCTCAGGGCCACCCAGCCAGCCACCGCGCCGGGCACGGTCACGCTGTCCATGCCGCGCTTGGGCGGGTTCTGGGCATCGGCGCCGTACTTGCGGCGGAAATAGTCCGGCGTCCAGGTCTGCGGTGCACGCCCCGAGGCGTTGAGACCGTGCAGCTGCTGGCCGTCCCAGAGGATGGCGAAGGCGTCGCTGCCCAGGCCGTTGCTGACCGGTTCCACGATGGTCATCGCCGCCGCTGCAGCGATGGCCGCGTCCACCGCGTTGCCGCCCTGCTGCAGGATGCGCAGGCCAGCCTGGGCCGCCAGCGGGTGCGAGGTAGACACGATGTTGCGCGCGAACACGGGCAGGCGCGTGCTGGGATAGGGATTGCTGTAGCTGAAAGACATGACAAAGGCCTGCGAAAAGTTCGGAGGAAGAAAAAACGGCGCCGCGGCGCCGTTTTTTACCTGTGGGGCGGCTTGCACCCAAGCTTATCAGTCCTCGACGAAAGCCTCTTCCCGTTTGGACTTGACCGATGGCAAGAGCACGATGGTGAGCAGCAGAAGTGCCGCCGCCAGCAGGCCCGCCGAAATGGGTCGCGTGACAAGCACCGCCCAGTCCCCGCGCGACAGCAGCAACGCGCGCCGCAGATTTTCCTCCATCATCGGCCCCAGGATGTAGCCCAGCAGCAAAGGCGCGGGTTCCACACCCATCTTGATGAAGCCGTAACCAATGACGCCGAACAAGGCGACCAGCCAGATGTCAAAGGTGTTGTTGTTTGTGGAATACACGCCGATCGCGCAGAACAGCACGATGGACGGGAACAACCACTTGTAGGGCACGGCCAGCAGCTTGATCCACATGCCGATCAGGGGCAGGTTCAGGATGATCAGCATCAGGTTGCCGAGCCACATGGAGGCGATCAAGCCCCAGAACAGCTCGGGATTGCTGGTCATCACCTGCGGGCCGGGCTGGATGTTGTGGATGGTCATGGCCCCCACCATCAAGGCCATCACCGGATTGGGCGGAATGCCCAGCGTCAGCAGCGGAATGAAGGAAGTCTGCGCACCCGCATTGTTGGCGGACTCGGGGGCCGCCACGCCGCGGATGTTGCCCTGCCCGAACGGCACCTCACCCGGCTTGAGCTTGGTTTTCTTTTCCAGCGTGTAGGCCGCGAAGGAAGCCAGCAACGCACCGCCGCCCGGCAGGATGCCCAGGCAGGCGCCCAGCGTGGTACCACGCAGCACCGCTGGTGCCATCAGCTTGAGGTCTTGGAGCGTCGGATAGATGTTTTTCACCTTGCCGGTGAAGACCTCGCGCTTTTCCTCGGAGTGCGAAAGGTTCTGGATGATTTCGCCGTAGCCGAACACCCCCATGGCGATCACGATGAAGTTGATGCCATCGGTCAGCTCGGGAATGTCGAAGCTGTAGCGCGCCACGCCGGAGTTCACGTCCGTACCCACCAGGCCCAGCAACAGGCCCAGCACGATCATGGAGATCGCCTTGAGCAACGAGCCCGAAGCCAGCACGACCGCGCCGATCAGGCCCAGCACCATCAGCGAGAAATACTCCGCCGGGCCGAACTTGAAGGCCACTTCGGTCAGGGGCAGGGCAAAGGCCGCCAGCACCAAGGTGCCCACGCAGCCCGCGAAGAAGGAACCCAGGCCGGCAGCCGCCAGCGCCGGACCCGCTCGGCCCTTGCGTGCCATCTGGTAGCCGTCGATGACGGTCACGACCGAGGACGATTCACCTGGCAGGTTGACCAGAATGGCCGTGGTCGAACCTCCGTACTGTGCGCCGTAATAGATGCCCGCCAGCATGATGAGCGCGGCCACCGGCGGCAACGCGTAGGTGGCCGGCAGCAACATGGCAATGGTGGCCACGGGGCCCACGCCCGGCAGCACGCCGATGAGGGTGCCCAGAACGCAACCGATCAAGGCATAAACGAGGTTCTGAAAGGTGAAGGCGACGCCAAAACCCATCGACAGGTGTTCAAACAATTCCATGGTACGGACCCTTTAACCGGTGATGAATGCGGGCCAGACCTGGAACTGCAGATTCAGCAGCTTCACGAACGCCACGTAACTGGCAATGGCCAGGATCGTGGACAAAATCAGCGCACCCTTGAGTGAAAACTGCTCGCCTGCCATGCTGGCGACGACAGTCAGCGCGAAGATAGCGACGATCAAACCAAAAGACGGCAGGCCGATGCTCGGCAGCCCGCCCAGCATCACACCGAACAACACGTTGGAGCTGATGATGTAGGTCAGCGGTTTCCAGGCCACCGAGCCCAACTTGTCGCCCGCGCCATCCTGGGATTTGCGCAATCCCTTGAGCATGACAAACACGCCCAGAATCGTCAGCAGGATGCCCAGCAAGAGCGGGAAGTACCCCGGCCCCATGCGAGCACCTGTTCCGACGGTGTATTCAGTCGCGCCTATGGCAAAGGCGCCGCCCACGATGACGAACATCAGGCCCGAGAAGAAATCCTTCTCGCTCTTGATCACTTTCACGCACATTTCTCCTGAACCGGCCGGGGATAACCCCCAGCCCAAAAAGGGGGACATTCTGCACCTGATCGTCCACGGGACTTGTTCTGGATTCCCCCTATTTAGTCCCTCTTCTTTCGTCAAGCCTGTTCATCTTGCGAACAAGATGACGCCGCGCGACGTCATCTTTACGCATCCTGCGGCCTACTACGGGATGCCGCACCCCCTCCTTTACGCTTCTTTACCTTGGGCACCCACTCGACGCGGTGCGCCTTGCAGTGTGTGTCGTCAATCCACAAAGTGAGCCAGTCCACCCCACCCACTCAGCCCTTGGGGGCCGCCGCCTCGAATACAGGCTCCAGACCTTTCAACCATTTCCGCGCGGGCAGGCCCCAGCGCGACTCGATCTCCTCGGCGCGCGCGCCCAGAGCCAGTCGGGCTGCACGGTCGCGCAGCATGACCCCTGGATGGGCATCACCCGGCCCACCGTTGAAGGCCATCACCACGGTGTTGCCCTCGCGCGTGGCCTTGAAACGCCACAGCGCCTGCGCGCCAAAGGCTTCGGCCATGCGCGCCACGCTGTGCTGAAAACTCGCGCGCCGACCGAACAGATTGACCGTCATGCAGCCCGCCTCCGTCAGCAGACGGCGGCAGGCAGCATAAAACGCCACGCTGTCGAGCACTGGCGCGGCAGCCTCATGGTCATAAAGATCGACCTGCAAGGCGTCCACCATGCCCCACCACTTGGGATTGCCGATTTCCTGCTCGGCGTCCGCCAGCACGATCTCCAGCAGGGGGCCGGCCTCGGGCAGATGGAACCAGCCCCGACACGCATGCAGCACGCCGGGATTCAGCTCGATCACCGTGGTGGGCATGCGCAGCATCTTGACGCAGAACTTCGTCAGCGACCCAGCGCCCAGGCCCAGCTGCATGGCGCGTCGCTGGGGCACGCAGTCGGGCTCCACGAACAACAACCAGGCCATCATGCGCTGCACGTACTCGTGCACGAGCCGCACCGGGTCGCGCTGGTCCATGGAGCCTTGGATCCAGATGCTGTCGAGGTGCAGGTGGCGGATGCGCCCTTCGTCGGAAAACTGGACTTCGGGCAGACGGGGAATGGCGGCTTGTTTCAAGGTGCGGGGATTATCTCCGCGGCCCACGCCTGGTCAGAGCAACCCGGCCTGCAGGGCCGCGTCATGCCAGGTCGCCCGCTTGCGCTCCAGGCTCCAGCTCGCATTGGCCGGGCTGGTGGACGGCAGGCGCAGCACGGGCAGACCAAAAGCGGACGTGTGCTTCGCGTGCTTGTAGCTTTCACTCCCGTTGTGCGCGATCAGCCGCAGTTCGGGACAGGCGGTGCGCAGCGCCACGAAGTCGTTCACCACCGCGTTGCGGATGGCACTGTCCAGGCTGCCCTCGCGCTCACAACTCGCGTACACATCCCAGATGCCCAGGCCGCGCGCCAGCACCCAGGCGCAACGCGCCTCGTAAGCGCTGGCCTCGGGCAAGGGAAAGGCCGGCCACAGCGCCTGCAGGATCTTCCAGAAATGGTTCTGCGGGTGTGCGTAATACTGCTGCGCGCGCAGGGACGCAACGCTGGGGAAACTGCCCAGCACCAGCAGGCGCGTGTGCGGCCCCGCAACGGGAGCCAGTCCATTCAGTCGCGGCATGCCACGGCTGCGCTGGCCGGCGCACCCAACAGGGGCCCCAGGCGCGGCAAGGCGGCGAGGGCGTTGGCCCGGGTGGCGCGCGCCAGTTGCGCGAGGTCCAGGCCACGCAGCTCGGCCAAGGTCTGCGCGATGCGCGGCAGCTCTCCCGGTTCGTTGCGCCCCTGAGCCAAGCCTTGCTCACGTTGCGCCGCCGTGGTGTAGAGCCAGTGCGGCGGAATGTCGGGGGCGTCGGTCTCCAGCACCAGGGCCTCCAGCGGCAGGACCCGCGCCAGTTCACGCAGCTTGGTCGCGCGCTCATAGGTCAGCGCGCCGCCGAAACCGAGCTTGAACCCGAGCGCGGTGAAGGCCTGGGCTTGCTGCAGACTGCCGCTGAAGGCGTGGGCGATGCCCAGCCAGGCTTGGCCGGGACCGGCCAGATCGCGCAAGCCCTGGAGCAGCAGGTCAGCCGAGCGCCGCACATGCAGGATGACCGGCAGACCGTGTTTTTTCGCGAGCTTCAACTGCGCGCGGTAGAAGAACAGTTGCCGCGTGCGCAGCGGCTCCTCGCACAGGGCGGGAACGAACAGATCCAACCCGATCTCGCCCACCGCCACCAACCGAGGATCGTCCCGGTGCCGGGTCAGGGCCTGGTCCAGGCGCGCCAGATCCTCGTCCTCGGCCGCCGCCACGTACAAGGGGTGGATACCCAGGGCGTAGGCATCCCCGAACTCATGCGCCAAGGCGCGCGCGCGTTCGAAATCTTGCGCCTGCACGGCAGGCAATACGCAGCACGCCACGCCCCGGTCGCGCGCACGGGCGCGCACGGCGGCCAGGTCCGGCAGGAACTCAGGCGCGTCGAGGTGGACATGCGTGTCAATGAAGGTGTCGCGGCGCTCCGTCATGGTCCGGATGATGCCGCAAGCCAAATACTTGCCAAAAGCAATCATTTGGATCACACTGTCGCCATGAACACCGCCCCCCTGTTGGCCATGCCAACCACGGCCGCCCGCGCCGCGACGCTGCGCGCCTTCAACCGCTTCTACACGCGCCGCATCGGCGTGTTGCAGGACCGCCTGCTGGAATCGTCCTTTTCCCTGCCCGAATCGCGGGTGCTCTGGGAACTCGCGCACACGCCCAGCCTCACGGCGAGCGCGCTGGCCGACACCCTGCAACTGGATGCCGGTTACCTAAGCCGCCTGCTCGCCGGCCTGCGCGAGCGCAAGCTGGTGAAGGCCGAGCGCGCGGCCCATGATGGCCGGCAGACCCTGCTGTCCCTCACGCCCGCGGGTCAGCGTGCGCTGGCACCGCTTGAACAGCGCGCTCAGGCGCAGATGAGCGCCCTGCTCGCCCCTCTGGCCGAAGGCGAGCAGCAGGAGTTGCTGTACGCGGCGCAGCGCATCGAGACCCTGCTCGACCGCAGCCAGGCGAGCAGCATCCAGCTGCGCGGACTGCGTCCCGGCGACGTCGGCTGGATGATCTCGCGCCACGCGGCGCTGTACGCGCAGGAGTACGGTTGGGATGGACGCTTCGAAGCCATGGTCGCGCGCATCGGCGCAGACTACATCGACCACCTCGACCCCCGGCGCGAATGCGCCTGGATTGCCGAGCGCGTGGGTGCGTCGACGGCATCGGGCGCGTCTGGTCAGGGACCGGGCCATCCACTGGGCTGCGTCTTTCTGGTGCAGGCCCAGGATGAAACCCGGGGGCAGCCCGAACCCGGTGTGGCTCAGTTGCGCCTGCTGATCGTCGAACCCGCGGCGCGCGGCCTGGGCATCGGCAAACAGTTGGTGGACGAGTGCACGCGCTTCGCCCGCGCGGCCGGTTACGAACGCATCCGGCTGTGGACCAACAGCATCCTCACCGCCGCGCGCGCGCTCTACGCCCAGGCGGGTTACCAGCTCATCGCCAGCGAGCCGCACGAGAGCTTCGGCCAGCAACTGGTCGGCGAAACCTGGGAGTTGCGGCTGTGAACGGCGCGAGGCCCACACCCTGCCCCTGCGGCAGCGGCGCGACCTACGTCGAATGCTGTGGTCGCTGGCACGGCGACGCCAATCCCGGCGCTGGCTCCCCACCCCCGGCGCCGAGCGCCGAAGCCCTGATGCGTTCGCGCTACAGCGCCTTCGTGCTGGGTCGCGTGGACTACCTGCTGGCGAGCTGGCATCCCGACACCCGGCCGACCGGGCTGCAGCTTGAACCTGGAACCCGCTGGCTGGGCCTGGACGTGCGCGCGGCGCGCGAGGCAGGCGAGCACGCGACGGTGGAATTCGTGGCGCGCAGCAAGCGGGACGGGCGCGCCACCCGCCTGCATGAAGTCAGCCACTTCGTCCGCATGGACGGTTGCTGGTTCTACCGAGACGGCGATCTGAAAACCTGAACTGCGCGACGCGTGCGGGTGGCCCTGGCCGTGCCCACGCCACCGAGAGCCTCGCCATTGGGTTAAGCCCTGCCACGCTGACACGACAGCACTTTCCCCTACCCCCTGCCCGGCCCGGGGGCTGCAAAAACCACGCGTCCGTGCTACTGTCTCCCCATCCCCTTCGCAGGAGCCGATCATGCGTGTACCGCCAGGTCTGCCATCGAGTACGCCGCCCAGCCTGCTAGCCGGGTGGATGCAAGACCTTCGACCGCATTTCTGGCGTGGGCTGGCACTGATGGCCTTGCTCGGCCTGCTGATGCAGGCCCTGTGGCCCACGCAAGCCGAGCGCAAGCTCACGCAACAGGACATCGACGCCGCCGTGCTCAAGACGCTGGAGACGGCGGTTCTGCCCTCGCCGGCCGCGCGCGCGGCGACGGCCATCGCGCCTTCGGTCGTGCGCGTGCAGAGCTACACCACCGATGGCAAGGGCAAAGAGGAGCCACACGGCGTCGGCACGGGTGTGGTGATCGTCAACAGCGGCGTCATCCTGACCAATCTGCACGTGGTCGCCGGTGCCCAGCGCATCGAGGTGACTTTCTTCGACGGCAGCGCATCGCCGGCCTACATCGGCAACACGCAGACGGAAAACGACCTGGCCGTGCTGCAAGCCCGTCAGGTGCCGGACGATCTGGAACCCGCCACCCTGCGTTCGACCGCGGGCCTGCGCCCCGGTGATGGCGTGGTCGCCGTGGGGTTCCCTTTTGGCATCGGCCCCTCGGTGACGCACGGCGTCATCTCGGGATTGGGTCGCAGCTTCCGCTCGCCGGAGGGCAAGCAGGTCATCGGCAACCTGATCCAGTTCGACGCGGCAGCCAACCCCGGCAACTCGGGCGGGCCGTTGGTGACACTGGACGGGCAGGTGGTTGGCATCGTGACCGCCATCCTGAACCCAGGAGATCAACGCACCTTCATCGGCATCGGCTTCGCGGTCCCCATCGAGAACGCGGCCTCGGCCGTGGGCATGCATCCGTTCTGAGCAGAAAGGTCCCCTATGAGCGCATCCTCCCCGAACCTCACGCCCGCGGACGCCGCGGAAGCCGCCCGCCGGATGGAACAGATGCTGTACGAGGTCAAGCGCGTCGTCGTCGGACAGGACCGCTTTCTGGAACGCGTGATGGTGGCACTGCTGGCCCAGGGCCACCTGCTGGTCGAAGGCGCGCCCGGCTTGGCCAAGACACTGACCGTCAAGACTCTGGCCCAGGTCGTGCAAGGCCAGTTCAGGCGCATCCAGTTCACGCCTGACTTGGTGCCCGCCGATCTGGTCGGCACGCGCATCTACAACCAGAAGACGGGCGAGTTCGGCACGGTGCTGGGCCCGATCTTCGCCAATCTTCTGTTGGCGGATGAAATCAACCGCGCGCCCGCCAAGGTGCAGAGCGCCCTGCTCGAAGCCATGCAGGAGCGGCAAGTAACCATCGCGGGTGAAAGCCACCGCCTGCCTTCGCCCTATGTGGTCATGGCCACGCAGAACCCCATCGAAACCGAAGGGACCTACCCTCTGCCCGAGGCACAGGTCGACCGCTTCATGTTCAAGGTGCTGGTCGACTACCCCAGCGAGGAAGAGGAGTTCGTGATCGTCCAGCGCGTCACTGGCGCGGTTTCAGGCGAAGCGCCCGCGCAGGCCACCGCCGTCGCCGACACGGCGCAACTGGCCAGGCTGCAGGCCTGGTGTCGCGGGGTCTATGTCGATCCGGTGCTGGTGCAGTACGCCGTCCGCCTGGTCGCCGCGACGCGGGAGCCGAAACGCGCAGGCCTGCCGGAACTTGAACCCCTTCTGAGCTTTGGTGCCAGTCCACGCGCCACCTTGAGCCTGGTCGAGGGCGCGCGCGCCCTGGCCCTGCTGCGCGGCCGCAACTACGCGCTGCCCGAGGACTTCGGTGACCTCGCTGCCGACGTGTTGCGCCACCGCCTCGTGCTGTCTTATGAAGCCCTGACCGAAGGACTGGACAGTGACGCGCTGATCGGACAAATCATGGCGCGCGTGCCGTTGCCCGCCAAGGCCGCGGCGCATGACAAAGCCGCTTGAATCATGCAGACGCACAAAACGGCCGAACACACCCTCCAGCGGCTGGAGTGGACGGTGCTACGCCGCCTCGATGGGTTGCTGCAGGGCGATCACCGCACCTTGCTGCGTGGCATGGGCCTGGACTTGGCGGATCTGCGCGAGTACCAGGATGGCGACGATGTGCGTCACATCGACTGGAACGTCACGGCGCGCCTGCAACACCCTCATGTGCGCGTGTATACCGAGGATCGCGAACTCAGCGCCTGGTTCCTGATCGATCTCAGTGCCTCGCTCGACTTCGGTTCAGGCCGACGCCCCAAACGCGCGCAGCTGGTGGATTTCGTCACCGTCCTGGCACGCCTGCTCACGCGCCACGGCAACCGTGTCGGTGCCCTGCTCTATGACCGGGGCGTGCGCGCCATCCTGCCACCCGGCGCCAGTCGCCTGCATGTGCTGCGACTGCTGCATCTGCTGCAAGGACCGGTGGCCGCGCCCGGGCGGGAGGACTCCGGCACCACGCGCCTGCAAGACCTGGTGAACGCGGCCAGCCACCTGCTGCGCCGCCGCAGCACGGTCTTCCTGCTCTCGGACTTCATCAGCGAACCCGGCTGGGAACGCCCCTGTGCACATCTGGCCAGCCGTCATGACATGGTGGCCGTGCGCCTCTACGACCCGCTCGAGCAGCAGTTGCCTGATCTGGGCCTGCTGCCCCTGCGGGATGCCGAGACCGGCGAAGTGCTGCTGGTGGACACGCAAGACCCGGTGTTCCGGAAGCGGTTCGCTCACCTGGCCGCGCAGCGCGAGGCAGCCTTGCGCGACACACTCACGCGCATTGGCAGCGATCAACTGGAACTCGCGGCGGACGAAGACCTGCTGCCCGCGCTGCTGCGTTTTGCCAGGTTGCGCGCCGGACGTGCCCGCAGCGGCGCGGCGCGGGCCGGAACACCTGCGCAACGGCCTCGGGGACTGCACCTGGTCGAGAAGGAGGTCGCATGAGTTTCCTTTGGCCCACGCTGCTGCTGTCGCTGCTGTTGCTGCCCCTGCTGGTCGGCCTTTATGTCTGGCTGTGGCGGCGCAAGCGCCGACAGGTGCTGACCTACGCCAGCCTGACGCTGATCAAGCAGGCCATGACGCCGCAGCGCCCATGGCGACGGCACCTGCCCCCGGCCTTGCTGCTGCTGGCCCTGATCGCGCTGCTGCTGGCCGCCGCGCGTCCGCTGGCCCGGATCGCCTTGCCCACGCAGCAGGAGACCATCATGCTGGCCATCGACGTGTCCGGCAGCATGCGCGCCACCGACGTCGAACCCAGCCGACTGGAGGCGGCACAGGCTGCGGCCCGAGCCTTCCTGGTCGACCTGCCGCGCCACGTGAAGGTCGGCATCGTCGCTTTCGCGGGCTCGGCGCAGATCGCGCAGCTGCCCACGACCAACCACGAGGACCTGAACGCGGCCATCGACCGCTTTCAATTGCAGCGCGGCACGGCCATCGGCAACGGCATCGTGCTCTCGCTGGCCGCCATCTTTCCCGAGGCGGGCATCGACCTGGGACAGCTCGCCTACGGCCGCCCCGGACAGCCGCGCGGCCAATCGCTGGACACCCCGCCCCCAAGACCGCTGGCCGCGCCCGTGGCACCGGGTTCCTATGATTCGGCTGCCGTCATCCTGCTCACCGACGGCCAGCGCACCACGGGCATTGACCCGCTGGAAGCGGCCAAGCTGGCAGCCGACCGGGGGGTGCGGATCTACACCGTGGGCGTGGGCACGGTCGAAGGCGTGACGGTCGGTTTCGAGGGCTGGTCCATGCACGCGCGCCTGGACGAGGAGTCACTCAAGAGCATCGCGCAGCAAACGCGCGGGGAGTATTTCCACGCGGCCTCGGCCGATGCGTTGACGCAGGTCTACGAGACGCTGAGTTCGCGCCTGACGCTCGAAAAGAAGGAAACCGAAATCACCGCGCTGCTGGCCCTGTTGGGTGCCTTGCTGGTGATGGCCAGCGCCACGCTGTCGATGCTCTGGTTCCACCGCGTGGCCTGACACCGGGCGGAACGCGGACAAAACGCCGATTCGCGCCCCCGATCCGTTCGCCCGATCGGCGCGCTTCAGCTTCAGTCAGATCAACGCGAGGTCACGGGTGACTGCTGATCGACCTCGACCATCCAGAGCAGGGCCGCGCCGACGCCGTTGCCCGCCCAGTCCGGTTCTTCGCGCTGGATCTCGGCCAGCATGACCGGGTCCCGCCGTGTCAGCAGGCGCAGCAGGCGGGCACGTTCCTCGGTGGTCAGTTCGGGGACCACGCGCGCGCAGGCCTGCGCTTTCATGTGCGCGCGGATGGCCGGCGTCGCGGTTTCGTAGATTTCCCGGGCCAGCGCGTCCACCGTCACGGAAAAAACCGGGAACGGTGAGGCCTGAACCACCGCATCATGTAGGTGCATGTTCATACGCTCTCCATCGCGGCCATGACGCCCGGACGCGAGGTCACACCTGGGGAGGCCACTCATGGCCAATGATGAAACGGCGACGTAGCGTCCCGATGCCTCGAATGCAAACCTGGGTAAAGCCAGCGTAAAACTGGCCTACCCTGCGGAGTTCGATCTCAGGCCACCAGCAAGCCCTGGTCCAGACGCAAGGTCCGCTGGCAGCGCACCGCCAGCGTCTCATCGTGCGTGACGACGATGAAGGCCATGCCCTGTTCGCGCGCCAGGCGCAACATCAACTCGAACACCCCCTCGGCCGTGCCGCGATCCAGGTTGCCCGTGGGCTCGTCCGCCAACACACAGGCGGGGCGCGTGACCAGCGCCCGCGCGATCGCCACGCGCTGGCGCTCGCCGCCCGACAGTTCGGCGGGACGGTGATGCAGGCGCTCGCCCAAACCCACGGCTTCCAGCACGCGCGCGGCCTGCAGTGCCGCCTCGGCGCGCGGCAAGCGGCGGATCCACAGCGGCATGGCCACATTGTCCTGAGCGCTGAATTCGGGCAGCAGGTGATGAAACTGGTAGACAAATCCCAGGTGTTGGTTGCGCAACTGCCCCTGCACCGTGGCGGAGAGCGCGGAAAAATCCTGCCCCATCAAGTGCACCTGCCCGGCGCTGGGTGCATCGAGCCCGCCCAGCAGATGCAGCAGCGTGCTCTTGCCCGAACCCGAGGCACCGACCACGGCAAGGATTTCGCCTGCGTGCACCTGCAGGTCCACGCCGCGCAGCACGGTCACGTCGAGCCGGCCTTCGGTGTAGCGCTTCTGCAGGCCCTGTGCCTGCAAGACAACGGCTCCATCGGGTGATGACGAGGACGACAGGTTGCCGAGCGAGGAAGTCGTCATGGATTCATTCATAACGCAGCGCCTCCGCAGGATTCACACGGCTGGCGCGCCAGCTCGGGTAGAGCGTGGCCGCGAAAGCCAGCACCAGGGAAATCAAGGCGATGGGCACGATGTCGCTGGCCAGCGGCTCGCTGGGCATGCGACTGATCAGGTAGATGTCCTGCGGCAGGAAGCTGGCGTGCAGCAGGCGCTCAAGCGCGGGCACCAGCACGTCGATGTTGAACGCCACGCCCAGGCCCAGGGCCAGTCCCGCCAGCGTGCCGATCACGCCCACCAGCGAGCCCTGCACCACGAACACGCCCATGATGCTGGCCGGACTCGCGCCCAGCGTGCGCAGGATGGCGATGTCGGCGCGCTTGTCGGTCACCGTCATCACCAGGGTCGAGACCAGGTTGAAGGCGGCCACCGCGACGATGAGCGTGAGGATAATGAACATCATGCGCTTTTCGAGTTGCACGGCAGCGAACCAGGTGCGGTTCTGCTGCGTCCAGTCGCGCACAACCACGTCCTGGTTCTGTTCCCGCGCCAGCGCGACGACGAGATCCGAAGCCACCTCCCGCGCCTGGTGCAGATCCTTGAGCTTGACCCGGATGCCGGTGGCACCTTCCAACCGAAAGATGCGTGCCGCGTCCGCCACGTGCATCAGCGCGAGGCCCGAGTCGTATTCGTAGTGACCGGAGTTGAACAAGCCCACCACCCTCATCTGTTTCATGCGCGGCAGCACGCCGGCGGGCGTCACTTGGCCGCTGGGCGCGATCAGGGTCACCGGGTCGCCCACGCGCACACCGAGTTGGCGTGCCAGTTCGCGCCCCAGCACGATGCCGAACTCGCCGGGCACCAATCGCTCCAGCACGCGCGCGTTGCCCGCATCGCCTTGCAGGCCCGCGGCGAGGTCGGTCACCTGGCCTTCCAGGTCGGGCACGATGCCGCGCAGGACGGCCCCCTTCATGTCTTCGCCTCGCGCCAGCAGGGCTTGCGCGGCGATGAAGGGCGCCGCACCGACGACTTCGGGGTGCTGGCGCACCAGCGCCAGGGTGCGCCCGGCATCCGGCAGGGCCATCCCGTCGGCGGAATAGATTTCGATGTGCGAGACCACGCCCAGCATGCGGTCACGCACCTCTTTCTGGAAGCCGTTCATCACGGACAGCACGATGATGAGCGCGGCCACCCCGAGCGCGATGCCCAGCATGGACACGCCTGAAATGAAAGAGATGAAGCCGTTTCGCCGTGTCGCCCGGCCCGCGCGCGTGTAGCGCCAGCCCAGGCTCAGTTCATAAGGCCATTCCATGCAGGTCCCGTCTGTTCTTTTCCGGATTGCTCGAAGCGGTGGGACTGTACAGGACAATCCGCCCATGTCTTTTTCGCACCTCCTGATTCCCCATGCCCTGGTGGACGACGCCGTAGCGGCGCCCGCGGCGCGGGCGGCACTGCAGGCCACCTTCAAGGACGCCGCGCCCTCGCGCGCCCGTGGACGCTGGCTGCCTTGGCTGCAAGACCAACTGGGCGAGGCCCCGCCGCGCACACGGCGCCTGGACGCGCAGGGCGCGGTCAGCGCGCACGAGGTGATCCTGGCCCAAGCCCAAGGCCTGGACCCGCAAGCCCCACCCTGGGCCGCGCTGCGCGCGCACACCTTGCGCCTGCCTGACGCAGGCACCACGGCCTGGGCCTTCCTGACACCCGCGCACTGGGTTCTGCCTCAAGGTGTCGGCCAGACCCAGGTGCGCTTGAGCGACCCCAGCCAGTTGCAGCTGGACGAGGCCGAAGCCCGGGCCTTCTGCGTCGCCATGCAACCGTATTTCGCCGAGGACGGACTGACCCTGCACCTGGACCGCCCCGGGCAGTGGCTGGTCTGTGGCGAAGCGCTACGCGGTCTGCGCAGCCCCGCGCCCGGACGCGTGCTGGCACTGGGCGGTGACGTAGCACCTTGGCTGCCGTCCTCGTCCCCCGGCGCACCGCTGTTGCGTCGCCTGCAAAATGAAATGCAAATGCTGCTCTATACCCACGCCGCCAACGATGCACGCGAGGCACGTGGCCTGCCATCCGTCAACTCTTTCTGGCTGCACGGTTGCGGCGCCCTGGCCACCGCCCCCGAACCACAAGCACCATGGATCGTCCTGGACAGCCTGAGCGGCCCGGCGCTGCATGGCCATGCCCACGGCGACTGGCGGGCCTGGGCCGAAGCCTGGCGAGAGCTGGATGCGCAGCTGGCCGCTCGGATGGCCGTGCGGATGGACAAGCAAGAGGGTGCCCCGACGGACCCGGCCCAAACGCCGACCCGTCTTGTGCTCTGCGGCCTCGACACCCTGGTGACCTCGGAGCGCTCGGCACCCGCCGCCGGCGCTTGGTGGCATCGCTTGCGCCAGCGCGTGCGCCGAGGCGTTCAGAATCAGGCCCTCGCCGAATTGCTGGTTCCCGCATGAAGATCGTCACCCGCGATGTCCCGCCGCGCGCCGCCTGGGTACTCGAACAGGCCGGTGTGCACCCGTTGCTGGCCCGTCTGTATGCCGCCCGTGGCGTGCGCGGAACCGAGGAACTGGACGACGCGCTCGCGCGCTTGCTGCCGCCCGTCACGCTCAAGGGCGCGGCCGAAGCCGCCACACTGCTGGCCGATGCGATCGCCGCCGGTCAACGCTTGTGCATCGTGGCCGACTACGACTGCGATGGCGCCACCGCCTGCGCCGTAGGCATCCGCGGCCTGCGCATGCTGGGCGCGCAGCACGTGCACTACCTCGTGCCCGACCGGGTGGTGGACGGCTATGGCCTCACGCCGCCCATCAGTCAGCGGGTGAAGGACAAGGGCACCGACCTGCTCATCACCGTGGACAACGGCATCGCCAGCGTCGAGGGTGTGGCGCTGGCGCGCGAACTCGGCATGCGGGTGTTGGTGACCGACCACCACCTGCCCGGAACCGAACTGCCACGGGCGGACGTCATCGTGAACCCCAATCAGCCCGGCGATGCCTTCGAGAGCAAGTCATTGGCGGGCGTGGGCGTGATGTTCTACGTCCTGCTGGCGCTGCGCGCGGAGCTGCGCGCGCGCGGCGCGTTTGAGGCATCGAGCACCGTGCAGGGCCACCCCGCGCCAGCGAGCACCCCTTCGGGCGGCGCAGCACACGGCGTGACAAGCGCCGGAGCCAAGAATGCCCAGCCGAAACTCGACTCATTGCTGCCCTTGGTCGCGCTCGGCACCGTGGCCGACGTGGTGAAGCTGGACGCGAACAACCGGCGCCTGGTCGCGCAAGGCCTGCAGCGTATCCGCAAAGGCCATATGCCCGAAGGGCTGCGTGCTCTGTTCGAGGTGGCGTCTCGCAAACCGGCCCAGGCCAGCGCCTTTGATTTCGGCTTCGCCCTCGGGCCACGCATCAACGCCGCAGGGCGACTGGCCGACATGACATTGGGCATCGAACTGCTGCTGACCGACGACGCCAGCCGCGCCGACGAACTGGCGCGGATGCTCGACGGCATCAACCGCGAGCGGCGCGAGATCGAAGGAGAAATGCGAGCGCAGGCGCTGGAGATCGTCGAACAGCTCCACGATCCAGAGGAAGAATTGCCGAGCGCACTCTGCGTCTTCGACCCGGATTTCCACGAAGGCGTGGTCGGCATCGTCGCCGCGCGGCTCAAGGACAAGCTGCACCGCCCCAGCTTCGTCTTCGCCGCCAGCCGGGCACCGGGACACGAAGGCGAGCTCAAAGGGTCGGGCCGCTCCATCCCCGGGTTTCACCTGCGCGACGCGCTGGACCTGGTCTCCAAGCGCCATCCGGACGTGCTGCTGCGCTTTGGTGGTCACGCGATGGCGGCGGGCTGCACCATCGCCGAGGTCCATTTCGAGGTGTTCAAGCAGGCACTGAACGAGGTGGCGCGGGAATGGCTGGATGCCGCCACCCTCACACGCCGCATCGAGACGGATGGCGCCCTGCCTCCGGAGTACCGCCGCACGGACGTGGTGGACACGCTCGCCCGAGAAGTCTGGGGCCAGGGCTTCGCCCCACCCACCTTCAGCGAGGAAGTGGAAGTGCTGTCCCAGCGCCTGGTGGGCGAGAAGCACCTGGCGCTCAAGCTGCGGCACCAAGGCCAGGCGGTGGACGGCATCTGGTTTGGCCGCGCGGAACCGCTCCCCCCCAGCCAAAGCCGGGTCAAGCTGGCGTTTCGCCTGGAAGCCGATGAATGGCAAGGCGTGCGCCGGCTGCGCTTCCTGGTCGAGGGCGCCGAGCTCTAACCTTCCCTGTCCCCGGGGTCGGCAGCCCCGTCCTGAGAAGTCACCCGCCAGGGTATGCCCTTCCCCCATTGCTGGGATGGACCCCGCCCCTGTTTCAAATTTAGAGTTTCCGGATTTGCTTGTTACCCGGCCTCCCATGAACATCCGCCAACCCATCCACCTGATGGGGGAGATTCCCCGCCCGGCGACCAGCGCGCCGGCGGGCACCGCGTCCGATTTCGTGGACATGCCGCCCCGCCAGGCGACGCGCACGACTTCGAAACGTCCGACGGACCGGGCGCGCGCGCACTGGCTGGTGCGCATGAACTACGCCAACCGCTTTTTCGTCTGCGCGCTGCTGGGCCTGCCCCTGGGCGCGCACCTGGCGGACATCCATGCGCCCCTCTGGCTCTGGGCCCTGTTGATCGGGCAGTTTTACGTCTACCCGCACCTGCTTTACTGGCGCGCGCGGAGCGCGCGCGACCAATTGCGCGCCGAGATGCCGCACCTGCTGCTGGACTGCGCGGCCAGCGGTGCCTGGGCTGCAGCACTGGGTTTCCCGACCTGGCTCAGCTTCGTGCTGTTTGCATGCAACAACATCAATTTCGTCGCCTTCTACGGCGGCCGCGCGGGCCTGCCGCGGCTGGTGGCCACCATGGGCCTGGGCGCCGCGGTCGTATGGTTCAGCGGTCTGCACTATCCGCTGAACCCGGACACCGGCGCTGCCGCCACGGTGCTGTCGATGGTGACACTCACGCTCTACCTGGTCGCCTTCGGGCACACCGGCCATCAGCGCGCCCTGGCCTGGCGCAAGAGCAATCTGAAGCTGCGCGAGCAATACCAGAAGATCAACGCCCTGCAAGCCCGCCTTCGGGAGCAGGCCGTGCGCGACCCGCTCACCGGCCTGTACAACCGGCGCTACCTGGGCGAGGTGCTCGAACCTGAACTGGCGCGCTGCCGCGCCGCGCGTTCGTCGCTGGCGCTGCTGCTGATCGACGTCGACCATTTCAAGTGCATCAACGACGCCAGGGGCCATGCGGTCGGCGACATGGTGCTGCAGAGCCTGGCGCAGCTCATGCTGCGCCATGTGCGCGCGCAGGACATGGTGTTCCGCTACGGCGGCGAGGAGTTTCTGCTGCTGTTGCCGGACATCACGCTGGAAACCGCGGTCCAGCGCGCCGAGGCTCTGCGCACGGCCTTCGGCCAGACGCCCCTGCGTGTCAGCGGCAGCGACGCGGCGCCCCTGACCGTCACCTTGTCCTGCGGGGTCGCGGCCTTCCCACTGCACGACGATCAGGGCGAGGCGCTGATCAGTTGCGCGGACCAGGCGCTGTACGCGGCGAAACGCCAGGGCCGCAACCGGACCCAAGTCTGGCCGCCGTCAGCCCATGCCGTGGCGGGGTGACTGAAGGTCGCCTCAGAACAGCCCCCAGCCGTCCTTGTCGTCCACTTTGTCGGCAGCGCTGTTGCCCAGTTGTCGGGTAGCCGCCGCAGGCGCACGGACGACCGTCGCGGGTGCGGCGACGGGCCTCGGCCTGGATGCCGCAGGCGCGGCGGCCCGAACTGGCGGCGGCGAGACCGGCGCTGAGGCCAAGGCTTGCTGCTGGACCTTGAACACCGCGATCACCTCCGACAGGCGACGGGCCTGGTCACGCAGGGAGGACGCCGCAGCGCCGGACTCCTCGACCAGGGCCGCGTTCTGCTGGGTAACCTGGTCCAGATTCGTCACCGCCTGATTCACCTGTTTGATGCCGTCGCGCTGCTCGGCGGCGGCGGCGGTGATTTCGCCGATCAGGTCCGACACGCGCTTCACGCCCGAGACGATCTCCTCCATGCTCTTGCCGGCCTGGGCCACCTGGATCGAACCCATCTGCACCGCGTCCACCGAGTTGCCGATCAGGCCCTTGATCTCCTTGGCGGCTTCCGCGCTGCGCCCCGCCAGGCTGCGCACTTCGCCCGCCACCACCGCGAAGCCGCGGCCCTGCTCGCCCGCGCGCGCCGCCTCCACCGCCGCATTCAGCGCGAGGATGTTGGTCTGGAAGGCGATGCCGTCGATCACGCCGATGATGTCGTTGATCTTGGTAGACGCATCGGTGATCAGCTTCATGCTTTCGATCACCTGCTGCACCACGTCACCACCGTCACGGGCCGATTGCGCGGCCTTGGCCGCCAACTGATTGGCCTGGGTGGCGGTGTCGGCCGATTGCCCCACGGTTGAGGTGAACTCCTCCAGGCTGGCGGCGGTCTGTTCCAGATTGGCCGCCATCTGTTCGGTGCGGGCTGAGAGGTCGGTGTTGCCACTGGCAATCTCGCCCGAGGCCGCGCTGACGGACTCGACGCTGGAACGCACCTCGGAGATCACGCCGCGCAGGCGCTCAGCCATCGAGGCCGTGGCGCGCAGCAGGGCGCCGAATTCGTCAGTGCGCCGGACAATGACCGTGACGGTCAGGTCCCCGCTGGCGATCGCCTCCGTCACCTTGACCGCGTGGGCTAGCGGTTTGGTGATGGCGCTGATCAGATACATGGCGAGCAGGATGCCGAGGATGAAGATCACCGTTGCGCATGCGAAGGCAATGACAAGCAGCCGCGTCTGCGCGGCATCCGCTTCGGCCACGGCGTTATCGCGGTTCTTCTCCTGGATTTCAACGAATTTATTGATCGCACCGATGTAGACCGCCGCGCGCGGCTTGTATTCCTTCTCCACGAAAGCCTGCCTTGCGGCGAGGTCGGCCCCTTGGGTGATCATTTCGTTGATCTTCGGTGTCTGCCCACGGACTTCGGCGCGCGCCGCGGCGATGGCGTCCAACGCCGCCTTTTCCTCGGGCGTGTCAACCTCCTTGTTGATCTTCTCTTGCACGGGGTTCAGGCTGGCGGTGATGGCTGCCACCTTGTCGCTCAGGATCTGCATCAGGGCCAGATCGGAGGACACCATGCGCCCCATGGACATGTCCATGGCACTTTCCGCCCGATCGCGCCAGTGCGTTGCGGTGGTGATGCGCCCCTCGGTCGTGCGGACCTTCGTCAGGGCGGTGTCGGCCAAGTCCTCGAAACGCAGCAGTGTCACCACCGACAGCGTCAGCAGCGACAGCATCAATAGCAGCACGGTTGCCCAAAGCTTGTAGGCCACGCGCAGGTCGTCGAAAAATTTCATGAGCCTTGCTCTCTTGGTTGGAATTTATTGCTTTTCCGGCAGGGATTGATTGCTTCTATGGAGGCCCCACCTCGCGCCGCCATGCCGATAGGGGTGGCGGCATCGGAGCTGGATTTTCATCCCTTTGCCTCTGCCTTCTATGATTTCGACGCGCCGCCTGAAATCTGTAACGCAACCCTGACGCCGGCCGGACGAAGCCGTCGCTCTAGAATCCAGCACATGGCCTCCTATCTGAATGCCGACCTTCATTGCCATTCCGTGGCTTCTGACGGCACCCTTACCCCGGAGGCCCTGGCTCGCCGGGCCAAATTGGCGGGCGTGGAGTTGTGGGCCCTGACCGACCACGACGAGGTCAGCGGCCAGCAACGCGCCCTGGCGGCAGCCCGTTCCGAAGGCCTGCCCTGCCTGACGGGCGTGGAAATCTCCATCACCTTCGCCGGCCAGACCGTGCACATCGTGGGCCTGGGATTCGATGCCACGGATGACCGCCTGGTCGCGGGCCTGCGCCAGACCCGCGGTGGGCGCGGCGAACGGGCCCAGGAAATGAGTGCTCAACTGGCGCAAGCAGGCATCCCGGGTGCCTACGAAGGCGCGCTGAAGTACGTGGGCAATCCGGAACTGATTTCGCGCACGCATTTTGCCCGCTATCTGGTGGAAGCCGGCGTCTGCGCGGACACGAGCGAGGTGTTTCGCCGCTACCTGACGGAAGGCAAGCCGGGCTACATTCCGCACCGCTGGGCCTCGCTGCAAGATGCCGTGGGGTGGATCACCGGCGCCGGTGGCGCGGCGGTCATCGCTCACCCGGGACGCTACAAATTCACGCCCAACGAGGAATACGCGCTATTTTCCGAATTCAAGGAGCACGGCGGCAGGGGGGTCGAAGTCGTGACCGGCAGCCACCTGCCGAGCGAATATGGCAAATACGCCGAGTTGGCACAGGAGTTTGGCTTGGCGGCCTCGCGCGGCAGTGATTTCCACAGCCCCGACGAATCCCGCATCGATCTGGGCGCCCTGCCCTACCTGCCTGGCCAGTTGACCCCGATCTGGGAACTGCTGGCCGAGCGCATCCATCACTGATCCATTCTGTCCATGACCTCTTTTCTTGCCCGCCGCAGCACGGTCGGCGGCATGCTGCTGGCGCTGGGCGCGCTGGCCTGTTTCGCCACGCTCGACACCTCGGCCAAAATCGTCGCCCTCACCCTGCCCGTGTTGCTGGGTCTGTGGTTCCGGTACATTTTCCAGGCCGTGCTGACCACGGTCGTCATGCTGCCGCAACGGGGCCGCGCCATCTTTCATACGCGGCGTCCTGGCCTGCATGTGCTGCGCGGCGCCCTGCTCGCGGTCACCAGTCTGTTGACCTTTCTGAGCGTGAAGTACATGCCCGTGGGGGAATTCACCGCCATCGCCATGATCGCGCCCCTGGTGGTCACGCTGCTGGCCGCCAGCCTGCTGGGCGAGCATGTCTCGCGCCTGCGCTGGACTTTGATTGCGGGCGGTTTCGTCGGCACGCTCATCATCATCCGACCGGGTGGCGAGCTGTTCGGCTGGCACGTGCTGCTGCCCCTGGCCCAGGTTGGCACGCATTCGTCCTTCCAGCTCCTGACCGGCAAAATGGTGCAAACCGAGGATGCCGTGACCATGCACTTCTACACCGGCTGGGTCGGCGCCCTCCTCGCCTCGCTGGCCTTGCCCTTCATCTGGGTCACACCGCAGACCTGGCCTGAATGGAGCGCCCTGGTCTTGATGGGCCTGACGGGCACCATCGGCCACTTCGCGCTCATCCAGGCTTACCGGCGCGCACCCGCGTCCACGCTGATGCCCTTGATGTATGTGCAAATCGCCTTTGCCATGTTCGCCGGCTGGATCGTCTTCGGCCATTTCGCGGACGGCTGGGGCTTGCTGGGCATGCTGCTGATCGCCAGTTGCGGCGCGGCCAGCGCCTGGCTGGCACTGCGGGAAAAACCACCGCAGCGCACCAAGGACTTCCAGAGCAGCGTGCTGCGCGAGCCCATGGAAGTCTGACGCCGCGCCTTCCTCCCTCAGTCTTTTCCAAAGCATGGCCCAGTTTTTCGAACTCCATCCCGAGAACCCGCAGCAGCGACTGCTCAAGCAGGCGGTGACTCTGCTCGCATCGGGTCAGGTGCTGGCCGTGCCCACCGACTCCTGCTACGCCCTGGTCTGCCACCTCGACGACAAGGCCGCCGCCGAGCGCTTGCGCGCGATCCGGCGCATCGACGACAAACATCACCTGACCCTGCTGTGCCGTGACCTCTCGGAACTGGCGAACTACGCACGGGTGGATAACCGCCAGTACCGCCTGCTCAAGGCGGCGACGCCGGGGCCCTGGGCCTTCATCCTGGAAGCCAGCAAGGAAGTGCCGCGCCGCCTGAGCCACCCGGCGCGCAAGACCATCGGACTGCGCGTCCCCGACCACAAGGTGCTACAGGCCTTGCTGATGCTGCATGACGCGCCCCTGCTGGCGACCACGCTGATCCCGGCTGGCGAGACCGAGCCGCTGAACGATGCCGAAGAAATCCGCGCGCGCTACCAGCACGAACTGGCCGCCGTGATCGACACTGGCGCCTGCCCGCAGGAACCGACGACGGTGATCGACCTGACAGGCAATGAACCCGAGGTGCTGCGGATCGGAAGGGGTGATCCGGCGGTGCTGGGGCTGTGAATTTCGTACCGCTCGCTTGTTTGGCGGGCGCTCATGGGTGATGGTTCACCGTTGGCGCGCCCCGCGTGCCTGCCGTCCCAAACCGAAGCCCAACCCGAGACATCACGAAGGACCCGACCCCACAGGACTCTGGCATTGCGGGAATGAGACAATCCCTCCCGTGGATTTCAACAACCTGATTCAAACCGTCCTCATCTACGCCCTGCCCGTGATCTTCGCCATCACGGTGCACGAAGCGGCCCACGGCTACGCGGCCAAACGCTTCGGCGATGACACCGCCTGGATGCTCGGGCGCATGACGTTCAACCCGCTCAAGCACATCGACCCCCTTGGCACGCTGCTGATGCCGGTGCTGATTTACTTCGCAACGTCGGGCGCCTTTCTCTTCGGCTACGCCAAGCCTGTGCCCGTGCGCTTCGACCGCTTGCGCCACCCCAAGCGCGACATGGTCTGGGTCGCCCTGGCCGGACCCGCCGCCAACCTGCTGCAGGCCCTGCTCTGGGCCGTCCTGCTTTTCGTGCTGATCGCGCTGGGCATGAACATGCAGGCGAGTGAACGCTTCTTCCTGGAAATGTGCCGCGCGGGCGTGCTGGTCAATGTGGTGATGTTCGCTTTCAACCTCTTCCCGCTGCCGCCCCTGGACGGCGGCCGGGTGCTGATCGGCCTGTTGCCAAACAAGCAGGCCTACTGGCTGTCGCGCGTCGAACCCTGGGGCTTCTTCATCGTCATGGGCCTGGTCATCCTGGGCGTGGTCAGCACCCTCTGGATGCAGCCCGTGATGCGCCTGACCTACGGCCTGCTGGACCTGCTGCTGACACCCCTCACCTATCTGCTGCGCTAACCCCTGAAGTCCCCCGCGACATGAGCAAAGAAACCTTGCGCGTCCTCACTGGCATCACCACCTCGGGCACGCCCCACCTGGGCAACTACGTCGGCGCCATCCGCCCCACCGTCATCGCCAGCCGCACGGCAGGCATGGAGGGCTTCTACTTCCTGGCCGATTACCACGCCCTCATCAAGACCGGCGGCGACCCGGCCCGCGTGCAGCGCAGCACGCTGGAAATCGCCGCGACCTGGATCGCGGCCGGCCTGGACCCGGAGCGCGTGACCTTCTACCGCCAGAGCGACATCCCCGAGATTCCCGAACTCACCTGGTTCCTCACCTGCGTCTGCGGCAAGGGCCTGCTCAACCGGGCGCACGCCTACAAGGCCGCGGTCGACAAGAACCGCGCCGCCAAAGCGGCGCATCCCGATTCGGCGGGGTTGGCGGAAGACGAAGACGCCGGCGTCTCGGCCGGCCTCTTCATGTACCCGGTGCTGATGGCGGCGGACATCCTGATGTTCAACGCCCACCGCGTGCCCGTGGGGCGTGACCAGATCCAACACATCGAAATGGCGCGCGACATCGCCGCCAGCTTCAACCACCTCTACGGCGAGCACTTCACCCTGCCCGAGGCGCAGATCGAGGAAAGCGTGGCCACGCTGCCCGGCCTGGACGGGCGCAAGATGAGCAAGAGCTACGACAACACCATCCCGCTGTTCACGCCGCGCGATCAGTTGAAGAAGCTCATCGCCGGCATCAAGACCGATTCCCGCGCGCCCGGTGAACCCAAGGACACCGAAGGCTCGGCCCTGTTCCAGATCTACGAAGCCTTCGCCACTTCCGAGGAAACCGCGCAACTAAGACTGGCCTACGCCGAGGGCATCGCCTGGGGCCAGGCCAAGGAACTGCTGTTCGAACGCATCGACCGCGAGATCGCGCCCATGCGCGAGACTTACCAGTCCCTGATCGACCACCCCGAGCGGCTGGAAGAGATGCTGAAGGCCGGCGCGGCCAAGGCCCGCCGCATCGCCACGCCCTTCACGGCCAAGCTGCGGCACGCCGTGGGCCTGCGCGACCTGCGCACGCAAGCCACGGACAAGAAAGACAAGGCGGCCAAGACCGCGCTGCCCAGCTTCAAGCAATACCGCGAAGCCGACGGCCAGTTCTACTTCAAATTCGTCGACGCCCAGGGCCAGCTGCTGCTGCAAAGCGCGGGCTACGCCAGCCCCAAGGACGCGGGCGCAGCCATCAAGGCCTTGCAGACCGACGACGCGGCACTGGCGCCACTGCTCCAACAACTCCCCGTGCCCACCGATGCCCAGGCCGTGCGCGCCGCCCTGCGTCTGCTGCGCGAGGCCGCCGAGGCATAACGACGAAACGAAGAAGACAAGGAAAGCGCTCCGGTCCCGGGGTGCGGCGGAAAAGCCGGTACGGGACTGCTACAATCCGACGCTTCGACACATGCGTCAAAAGCCGGAGAGGTGGCAGAGTGGTCGAATGTACCTGACTCGAAATCAGGCGTAGGCGCAAGCCTACCGTGGGTTCGAATCCCACCCTCTCCGCCAAGTTTTCAACGGGTTGCTGCAGAAATGCCGTAACCCGTTGTGCTTTCTGGCTGTCAGACCGGCTCCCCAGCAGCCACGCCCGTCCGAAGTGAGTGACGTCCGTCTAGCGCGAGGCAGCCTCCCGGGCAGCACATCGACCCTGCCCTTGACGCCTGCATGCAAGCGTGCAAAGGTTCAGAATAAAGCGCACACCCGAGCCCCGCTTCCCGCAGACCTCGAACCCCCGCTGCAGGCCATGCCGTTCCTGACCCCTACGCTGCTCGTGGGCGTTTCCGCCCGCATCTACTACCCCGCCACCCCGGTGCTGGACCTGGGCGGTGTCTGGACCAAGACCTTGCATTACATGGAGCAGTCGGTGGCCCAGATGCTGATGCGCTGCGGCGCTTTGCCCGTGATGGTGCCGGCCGTCGATGAGCGCAGTCTGGTCCGGCCCAGCGAGCTGAATCTTTCACACTACGCCGCGTCGCTCGATGCGCTGGTGCTGCAAGGTGGCAACGATGTGGCTCCGGAGAGTTATGGTGAAACGCCCATCAATGCGCTCTGGCAGGGGGACTTGGTCCGGGACCAGTATGAAATCGCCCTGATCCACGCCTTCGCCCAGGCCGGCAAGCCAGTGTTCGGTATCTGCCGCGGCCTTCAGATCCTGAACGTGGCGTTTGGCGGCACGCTGTGGCAGGACATCAAGACCCAGGTGCCGGACGCCCTGGACCATGTCCGCCGAGACATCTACGACCAGAACGCGCACGAGATCGAACTCCAGGGCAGCACGCGCCTGCAGGCCCTCTACCCCCAGGTGTCGCGCGGCCGGGTCAACAGCATCCATCACCAAGCCATCAAGCAGGTCGCGCCGGGTTTCGTGGTGGAAGCGGTCTGCCCTGAGGACGGCATCGTGGAGGCCATCCGCCGGGAAGGCGAGGCCTACATCGCCGGGGTGCAGTGGCATCCCGAGTTCCACGCGCCCGATGGCAAGACGCATCTCGACGATCAACGCATCGTGATGGATTTTCTGCGGACGGCCCGACGGCTCAAGGCCGCCCACGCCTGACGTTTCTGCGCACGGCGCGCGCACCTGGGCTCTCCTCCCCCAGGGAATCAGAACACGCCCCACTCCCCGTCATCGTCCTTGCTGTTCGCCGACACCGCCGCCGGCTTGGGCTTGGAGGCCGTGGCCAGGGTGGATGTCAAGCGGGGAGGCACGGCGGCGGGGCGCGGCGACACAGGCTTAGGCTGCGCTGCCAAAGCGGGAGCCGACGCAAGCACCGGGGCGGGGACCGAAGGCCGAGGCCCGATCTGCGCCGCCACCGGAAGCCCGGCCCCCACGTTAAACACCGCCACCACCTGCGCCAAGCGCAGGGCCTGGTCCCGCAGGCCAGTAGCCGCAGCGGCCGATTCTTCCACCAGGGACGCGTTCTGCTGCGTCATCTGGTCCAGGTTGGTGATGGCCTGGTTGACCTGGTTGATGCCATCCCGCTGCTCATCGGCTGCGCTGGTGATCTCGCCGATCAGGTCCGACACCCGCTTCACGTTGGTCACGATTTCGTCCATGGCCGCTCCGGCTTGCTGGACTTGTGTCGAACCCGTCGCAACGGTCGCCACCGAGGCCCCGATCAAGGACTTGATTTCCTTGGCAGCGTCCGCGCTGCGGCCCGCCAGGGAGCGCACCTCGCTGGCCACCACCGCGAAACCGCGGCCTTGCTCGCCCGCGCGCGCGGCTTCCACCGCCGCGTTCAGCGCCAGGATGTTGGTCTGGAAGGCAATGCCATCGATCACGCTGATGATGTCGTTGATCTTCTTCGACGATGCGCTGATCTGCTGCATGCTCTGGACCACCTGGCCCATGACCTCGCCACCGCGCGCGGCCGAACTGGCCGCCGAAGTCACCAGTTGGTTGGCCTGGCGCGCCGTGTCGGTGGACTGGGCCACGGTGCTGGTCAGCTGCTCGATGCTGGCGGCGGTTTCCTCCAGGTTGGCAGCGGTCTGCTCGGTACGCGCGGAAAGATCCTGGTTGCCGCTGGCAATCTCGTCCGAGGCGTTGGATACCGACTCCACGCCGGTGCGCACCTTGGACACCAATTGGCGCAAACGTTCGTTCATGTCGGCCAAAGCCTGAAGCAGCAGGCCAAACTCGTCCTTGCGACGGGTCTTGAGGGTCTGGGTCAGATCGCCCTCGGCGATGGCCTGCGCAACGCTGACCGCGCTGTCCAGGGGCTTGGTGATGGACAGCACCAGCCAGCGGATCAGCCCGACGCTCAACGCCAGCACCACCAGCACGCCCACGCCACTCATCACGAGCAGGCTGCGATGTTGCGCCACCATCTCCGCGCGGGCCTCATCGCGCTGAGCCTCCTGCTCGGTGATGTACTTGCCGATGGTCGCCAGATAGATGCTCTGAGTCGGACGGTACTGGCTTTCGACGAAGGCCAGCAGACCAGCCTGGTCCTGCGCTTCCTCGAATTTCTTCATCTGGTCACGGTTGGCGAGCACGGTGACACGCAACTTGCCGATTTCCGCCAGCACCGCCTTGTCACGGTCGGAGCGCGCGGTCTTCGAAATTTGCTCCTGAACCGGCGAAATGCGCTTGCTGAGCTCGAGGGAGCGAGCCTCGAAGTCGGCGCGCAGGGCGGCATCGGTCACCTTGGCGCGGCTCAAAGTCATGGCCGTCGCCAGCTCGGCCAGACCCTGCCAGCGCACGGCGGTCGTGATGGACGATTCGTAATGCGCGACCAGCTCGGACGCCCGATCGGTGGCGGAACGCACCATCACCTGACCCCAGATGCCGACCACCAGAATCAAGGTCAGCAGGCCCATGATGACCAGCCAGAGCTTCTGGGCCACGCGCAAATTGTTGATATTCATTCAGCTACCCCTAGCCCGAGGATGGGCGCGTCAACAGACTCCATCGCAGGGCGATGGGCTTCACAAAGTGACACCTGGGGGAAAGGAGCGCAAGAACCGAATGCCGACGACTCGGCTCCGAGACAGCGGCCCCACGATCCTGGTCGCCCGCTGGCAATGGGCGACTTTAGACTGGAAGCTTTGCGACCCCGGCTTTCGCTCGGGTGTGCCTTTGTGTGATTCGCATTCTAGTATGCGCACGGGCTTGACATCATGTCGCGCCCGCGGAGCGACGCTACCGTTGTCTACTTCACCCGTTTGAGTGCGGGCCGCCCCCCCGCGGGAGGCGTCGTGGGCCGGGGCGGCTCAGGGTCCGCGTCCTCACCCTGACCGACGTCGGAATCGGGCGCCAAGCTCAGGATGGCGCCACCTCCAGCCGTCGTGGCTTGGTCCGTCGGCGCGGAAGCAAGGCCCTCGTCAGCGTCTTCCTCCACCTCGTCATCGGGCGCGGACTCCAGCGGAAAAGCCATGCCCTGGCCATTCTCACGGGCGTAGATGGCCATGACCTGCCGGATGGGCACCAGAATATCGCGCCCCACGCCAGCAAAGCGGGCCTTGAACTCGATGTACTCGTTGCCGATCTGCAGGGCGCTGGTGGCGTCCATGCTGATGTTGAGCACGATTTCACCGTCCTTGACGTACTCACGCGGCACGCGCACGGTGTCATCGACCCGCACCGCCACGTAGGGCGTCAGGCCATTGTCAGCGCACCATTCGTAAAGGGCGCGGATCAGATAAGGACGGGTGGACGTGGTTTCTGCCATACGCGAATTCAGCCGCCGCTGGGTCGACCCAAGGCGACTGAAGCCCCGAGCCCAGGCAATGCGCTAGACAAGCCTGCGTCCGGGTTCAGCACCGCACACGAAGTGGCCAGCGTGGAAGCCATTATTACTTGCGCATCACCTTCTCGGAGGGTGTGAGCGCCTCGATGTAAGCGGGGCGCGAGAAGATGCGCTCGGCGTACTTGAGCAGGGGTGCGGCGTTCTTGGACAGGTCAATACCGTAGTAATCCAGGCGCCAGAGCAGCGGCGCGATCGCCACGTCCAGCATGGAGAAGTTGTCGCCCAGCATGTACTTGTTCTTCAGGAACACCGGCGCCAGTTGGGTCAGGCGGTCACGGATGTGGCCACGGGCCTTTTCCAGGGCCTTCTCATTGCTCTTGGAAGCGCGGTTCTCCAGCAGGGCGACGTGGACAAACAGTTCCTTCTCGAAGTTCAACAGGAACAGGCGCACGCGGGCGCGGTCGACCGGATCACCTGGCATGAGCTGCGGGTGGGGGAAACGCTCGTCAATGTACTCATTGATGATGTTGGACTCGTACAGAATCAGGTCCCGCTCGACCAGGATGGGCACCTGGCCGTAGGGATTCATGACATTGATGTCTTCGGGCTTGTTGTAGAGGTCCACATCACGGATTTCGAAATCCATGCCCTTCTCGAACAACACGAAACGGCAGCGGTGGGAGAAGGGGCAGGTCGTGCCCGAATACAGCACCATCATGGGGGTTGGCTCCTGGGGGAAGGGGGAAAAGAAGGAAATTCAGAAACGAAAAGAGTGGGTTGCATTATCGCAAACCCACTCATCAAAAAGCAAATTTCGCACCGTTTTGGTGCGAAATAAGGACAAAAAGCTTACTTGACGTCTTTCCAATACGCCGCGTTCAGACGCCACGCAATAAGGGTGAAAACCAACAGGAAGAGCAGCACCCAGACACCGATGCGCACACGGGTGTTCTGCGCAGGCTCGCCCATCCACTGCAGGAAGTTCACCAAATCGCCGACGGCCTGGTCGTATTGCAACGGTGTCAGGGTGCCGGGCGTGACTTGTTGCCAACCCTTGAACACATGCACCTCATGGCCGTGTTCCTCGTGCGTCTCGTAGACCGGCTTGCGCTGGCCCTGCAACTCCCACAGCACATGCGGCATGGCGACGCTGGGGAAGGCAAGATTGTTCCAGCCCGTCGCCTTGCTGGCGTCGGGGTAGAAAGTGCGCAGGAAGGTGTAGAGGTAGTCCGCGCCGGTCCCGCCGTGGCCCGCACGCGAGCGGGCGATCAGCGTCAGGTCGGGCGGGTTGGCGCCGAACCAGTCCTTGGCCTGCTTCGGATCGATGGCCGACTTCATCAGGTCGCCCACCTTGTCGCTCGTGAACAGCAGATTGTCCTTGATCTGCTCGCTTGTGAAGCCGATGTCCTGCAGGCGGTTGTAGCGCATGAAGGCGGCCGAGTGGCAGTTCAGGCAATAGTTCACGAACAGGCGCGCGCCGTTCTGCAGCGACACCGTGTCACTGGTGTTCACCGGGGCCTTGTCCCAGGCGATGCCGCCTTCGGCAGCCAGAGCACCCGCGCTCAGGGCGAAGAAGGTGGAGAGGGCAAGAATCAGTTTTTTCATGTTGTTGCTCCGTCTGCTCAGTGCGCCTCGAAGGTCACGCGGCTGGGCACCGGCTTGGGTTCACCCAGACGGCTCCACAACGGCATCAGGAGGAAGAAGCCGAAATAGAACAGGGTACCGACCTGGGACACACGCTCGCCGATCGGGGAAGGCGGTTGCACGCCCAGATAACCCAGAATCAGGAAGACGATCACGAACAGGCCGTAAAGGTATTTGTGCCAGCTCGGACGGTAGCGGATCGACTTGACCGGGCTGTTGTCCAGCCAGGGCAGGAAGAACAGAATGATCACCGCGCCGCCCATCACCACCACGCCCCAGAACTTGGCATCGATGCCCAGCATCAGGGCAATCGCCACCAGCGCGCCCACCGCCACGGCACCCTTGCCCTTGGAACCGAAGCTGCCCTTGACGACAGCCAGCACGGCGGCCAGCGCCACGATCAGCACCAGCGCGTACATCATCTCGGTGGTGATGGCACGCAGCATCGAATAGAAGGGCGTGAAGTACCAGACCGGGGCGATGTGCGCCGGGGTCTTGAGCGGGTCGGCCGGGATGAAGTTGTTGTACTCCAGGAAGTAGCCGCCGAACTCGGGTGCGAAGAACACGATGGCGGTGAAGACCATCAGGAACACGCTCACACCCATGATGTCGTGCACCGTGTAATACGGGTGGAAGGGAATGCCATCGGTCGGCGCATCCTTGGACCAGCGGTTGCCCTTCGGGCCCTTCTTGATCTCGACGCCATCGGGGTTGTTGGAGCCCACATCGTGCAGCGCTAGCAAGTGCGCCACCACCAGGCCCAGCAGCACCAGGGGCACGGCGATCACGTGGAAGCTGAAGAAGCGGTTCAACGTCGCGTCGCCCACCACGTAGTCACCACGGATCAGCAGGGCCAGATCCGGACCGATGAAGGGAATGGCGGAGAACAGGTTCACGATCACCTGGGCGCCCCAGTAGGACATCTGGCCCCAGGGCAGCAGGTAGCCCATGAAGGCCTCGGCCATCAGCACCAGGAAGATAGCGCAGCCGAAAACCCAGACCAGCTCGCGCGGCTTGCGGTAGCTGCCGTAGATCAAACCCCGGAACATGTGCAGGTAGACCACGACGAAGAAAGCCGAGGCGCCCGTGCTGTGCATGTAGCGCACCAGCCAGCCCCAGGGCACGTCGCGCATGATGTACTCGACCGAACCGAAGGCCAGGGCCGCGTCGGGCTTGTAGTGCATCACCAGGAAGATACCGGTGACGATCTGGATCACCAGCACCAGCATGGCCAGCGAGCCGAAGAAGTACCAGAAGTTGAAGTTCTTCGGGGCGTAGTACTCCGACATGTGGACGCGGTAGGCGTCGAAGGCGGTTGGGAACCGGTTTTCAAACCAGTTCAGCACCTTGGCACCTGCGGGCGCGTCGGCGGGAAGTTCCTTGAATTCAGCCATGATGTTCTTCTTCCTATCCTTAGGCCTTGTCTTCGCCGATCAGCAGCTTGCTATCGGACAGGTACATGTGCGGCGGCACTTCCAGGTTGTCGGGGGCCGGCTTGTTCTTGAACACACGGCCCGCCATGTCGAAGGTGGAACCGTGGCAGGGGCAGAGGAAACCACCGGGCCAGTTGTCGGGCAGCGAGGGCTGGGCGCCCGGCGTGAACTTGTCCGACGGCGAGCAGCCCAGGTGGGAACAGATGCCCACGCCGACGAACAAGTCGGGTTTGATGGAGCGATGGCGATTCTTGGCGTATGCAGGCGTCGGGTATGCCTTGCGATCGGAATTGGGATCCGCCAGTTGGTCTTCGTCTTTTTCCAGCGACGCCAGCTGTTCGGGCGTGCGCTTCATGATCCAGACCGGCTTGCCGCGCCATTCGACCGTGACCTTCTCGCCCGGCTTGAGGGCGGAAATGTCCACTTCGACAGCGGCACCCGCAGCCTTGGCACGCTCGGACGGCTGGAAAGTGCTGACGAACGGGACGAGCGTGGCCACGCCCCCCACGGCACCCGCAGCGCCCGTGGCGATCAGCCACGTCCGTTTGCTCGGGTCCATCTGACTCTGATCGGCAAGCGTGTCGCTCATGGTTTCCTCAATCAAATCTACCGGGGTTGAAATCGCGCCGGCCCATGATGGCCGGACTTGCAGCGGGGGGATTCTAGCCGACTCGATGCGCCGCCAGACGCTTGGCCACCCTCACCGCCTCGATCAGGCTGGAGGCGTCGGCCACGCCCTGGCCGGCGATGTCGAACGCCGTGCCGTGATCGGGGCTGGTGCGCACCAGCGGCAGGCCCAGCGTCACGTTCACACCCTGCTCCACGCCCAGGTATTTCACCGGGATCAGGCCCTGGTCGTGGTACATCGCCACCACCACGTCGAACTCACCCGGGTGGCCCGGCGCCTGGCGCGCGCGCATGAACACGGTGTCCGGCGCGTAGGGGCCGCGCGCATCGATGCCCTCGCGTCGCGCCAGGTCAAGCGCCGGAGCGATGAGGTCGATTTCCTCGCGACCGAAACGCCCGCCCTCGCCCGCATGCGGATTCAGGCCAGCCACGCCGATGCGTGGCGCGCGGCCCAGCACGGGCCGCAGGGCGGCATCGGTGATGCGCACGGTTCGCAGCACGTTGTCCGTGGTGACCGCCTCGATGGCGTCTCGCAAGGCCACATGGATGCTGACCAGCACCGTGCGCAATTCCTCGTTGGCCAGCATCATGCGCACGGGCATGTCAGCGACAGACACGCCGCGATGCGCGGCGGCTTCGGCCTGCAGCAGTTCGGTGTGGCCGGGATAGGCATCCCAGGGCGGGCCCGCGGCGGCCAGGGCTTCCTTGTGCAGCGGTGCCGTCACCAGCCCGGCGATCTCGTCCCGCAAGGCGGCGCGGGCGGCCCAGACCACGCATTCGCCGGCTAGGCGACCGGCCGCCGCGCTGATGCGGCCCGGTGGCGAGGCCTCCACCCCGCCGACCAGCGAGGCCACCGACAGCACAGGCAGATGGTGTGCGGGCAGCGTCAGCGCCTGCGCGGGATGGTTGATTCGCACCAGGGTGGGTCGGTGCGCCGCGGGCGCCTTCACTGTGTCGCGCAGCCAACCCGCCGCGCGGTGCAACACCTCGAAATCCCCCGCGACGAAACAGCCGCCCAGCAACTCGGGCGCCTCCCAGGCTGCCTTCAGAATGATCTCCGGCCCGATACCCGCGGCATCGCCCAGGGTGATAGCGAAAGGCTTCATGGTTTCGCCGCCGGGCGGCCTGCGTGGCGAAGCCCGCGTTTCACGCATGCGGACGAAACGCGCCCCCAGACCTCAGCGCTGCGCAGGGCGCGTCTACGTTCGGGGGCAGGAAGCCAAACGCGGTGGGCGACCGTGGGGATCATCATGTCAGGCGGGGTTGTCGATGTCGATGAATTCATGCAACAGGCCGAACTGCGTCGCCACATGGGCTGCGACGGCGGGCGCACCGTAACGCTCCGTCGCATGGTGGCCGCAGGCCAGATAGGCCACGCCGCATTCGCGCGCGTAGTGGGCCTGGGGTTCCGAGATCTCGCCCGTGATATAGGCGTCGGCGCCAGCCGCGATCGCGGCTTCGAAATAGCCCTGGGCGCCCCCGGTGCACCAGGCGATCTTGCTCAGGCCCCTTCGGCCGCTGTCCACCAGTGTCACGCCCCGCCCGGAAGTCGGCCCCAGGCAAAGCGCCACATGGTCGGCCAGTGCATGCGCGTCGGCGAACGCGCCGCCATCGGCACGCTCGCCCAGCCAACCCAGCAAACCGTCGCCAAACGTCGCCTGTCCACGCAGGCCCAGGCGCAGACCCAGCTGCGCGTTGTTGCCCAGCTCGGGATGCGCGTCCAGCGGCAGGTGATAAGCGTAGAGGTTGATGTCGTGCGCCAGCAGCAGGCTCAGCCTGGTCTTCATCCAGCCCGTGACGCGCCCATCCTGGCCACGCCAGAACAGGCCGTGGTGGACAAAAATGGCGTCGGCGTCGGCCGCAATCGCAGCCTCGATCAGCGCCCGGCTCGCTGTCACACCCGAGACGACCTTGCGGATCGCGGGCTTGCCCTCGACCTGCAGGCCGTTGGGGCCGTAATCCTTGAAGCGCTCAGGCTGCAGCAACGCGTCGAAACTCTGGAGCAAGGTCTCACGGGATGTCATGCGTGCATTGTCCGTCATCCCCTTGCGGGTGCGCGGTGCGTGACCATGGAACCATTCTGGAGCCAGGCTTCAGCGCCGCAACGAACACAACCAGCCAGCGTTCCTGACTCAAACAACCAAGGCGATGCCGCGCCTCTACAATTTGCAGCCATGAAACGCTATTGGCTGCTGTTCTCGCAAACCGTCACCGTCTTGCTGGCGATCTGGTTCATCGTCGCCACGCTCAAGCCGGGCTGGCTGCTGTCCCCCGGTCAGGCCGCGCCCACCGTGGCCCTGTTCCAGGCCCCCATGGACCGCTCGGCCGGTGGGCCGCCAGGCAGCTTCCGGCTCGCGGCCCAGAAGGCCTCAGCCGCCGTGGTCAGCATCAACACCAGCAAAGCACCCAAGCGTGGCCAACCTGGAGGCGCGCTGAACAACGACCCCTGGTTCCGCTTCTTCTTCGGTGACACGGACAGCGAACCCCAGGTCGGTCTGGGCAGTGGCGTGATCGTCAGTGAAAGCGGTTACATCCTCACCAACAACCACGTGATCGAAGGCGCCGACGAGATCGACGTCATCCTCAACGACAGCCGGCATACCCGCGCGCGCGTGATCGGCTCCGACCCGGACAGTGATTTGGCCGTGCTCAAGATCGAGCTGGACAAGCTGCCCGTCATCGTGCTCGGCAACTCGGATTCCGTTCAGGTCGGCGATCCCGTGCTGGCCATCGGCAACCCCTTCGGCGTCGGCCAGACCGTGACCAGCGGCATCGTGAGCGCGCTGGGCCGCAACCAGCTCGGCATCAACACCTTCGAGAATTTCATCCAGACCGACGCAGCCATCAACCCGGGCAATTCGGGCGGCGCCTTGGTGGACGCCAGCGGCAACCTGCTGGGCATCAACACGGCCATCTATTCGCGCTCGGGCGGCAACATGGGCATCGGCTTCGCCATTCCGGTGACCACGGCCCAGCAGGTGCTGGAAAGCATCGTCCGGGACGGCCAGGTCACGCGCGGCTGGATCGGCGTGGAGCCCAGCGACCTCACCGCCGAGCTGGCCGAGACCTTCGGCGTGAAGGCCGACGAGGGGGTCATCATCACTGGCGTGCTGCAGAATGGCCCGGCGGCGCAGGCTGGCATCCGCCCCGGCGACGTCATCACCCGGGTGGGTGGACAGCCCGTGCGCAACGTCTCCGAGCTGCTGACCCGGGTGGCCGCGCTGAAACCGGGACAAGCGGCGCCCTTCGCGGTGCAGCGGCAGAATCAGGCCCTGGACATCAACATCACGCCAGGCGTGCGTCCCACCCCGCGCAGGATGCAGGAGTAAGCCGGTTTATTCGGCCTGCGTGTCCGGCGCCTCGTCTGGCGCCTTGGTGTGCCGAATGAACACTCGGGCCGCGATGATGCCCACCTCGTAGAGCAGGCACATGGGAATGGCCAGCGCCAGTTGGGACACCACGTCCGGCGGCGTCACGATGGCGGCGATCACGAAGGCAAGCACGACGAAATAGCCACGGAACGCCTGGAGCTTTTCGATGCTGACGATGCCCAGCCGCGCCAGCACGATCACCGCGATCGGTACCTCAAAGGCCAGACCGAACGCCAGGAACATGGTGAGCACGAAGCTCAGGTAGGCCTCGATGTCAGGCGCGGCCGTGATGCTCTTGGGCGCGAAGCTCTGGATGAACGCAAAGACCTTGCCGAACACGAAAAAGTAGCAGAAGGCCACGCCCGCCAGGAACAACACCGTGCTGCTGATCACCAGGGGCAGCACCAGCTTCTTCTCATGGTTGTACAGGCCCGGCGCCACGAAGGCCCAGACTTGGTAGAGCAGGACGGGCAACGCCAGCAGGAAGGCCGCCATCATCAGAATCTTGAGCGGCACCATGAAGGGCGAGATGACCGATGTGGCGATCAGCGTGGCGCCCTGCGGCAGGTGCGCCACCAGGGGCGCGGCCAGCAGGTCGTACAAATCGGCGGGGCCGGGGTAGATGGCCAGCGCCGCGATGGCGATGCCCATGGCGATCACACTCTTGAGCAGCCGATCGCGCAGCTCCATCAGGTGCTGGACGAAGGGCTGCTCGGTGCCCGCCAGTTCATCGTCCTTTTTTTCGTCGGAATCAGCCATGCGTTCAGCGCTGCGTCTCAGTACCCGACATGGGAGGGACGCGCAAGTTTAGGAAAAGAAGGGGGAAGGAAAACTCAGCCCGCCTGACGCGGCCGCCTGGCCGCGCCGGAAACACCCGGAGGGCGGTGCCGCGCCACCCGGGCCGCGCCCGACTGCGCCTTGGTGCGCAAACCCTGACGGGACTTGTACCAGGCTGGCACGCTGCCGCGCTTGAGGCGCCAGTTCTTGCCGGGATGTTTGTATTCTGGGTAGGCGATCAGCTCGGGCATCACGCCGGAGGACGATTCAAAGCTCGACTCCAATTCCGAGGTGGCGGCCGACCATTCGCGTTCGATGCCGGAGGAAGTGCTTTGGATGGAGTTCTCGACGTCGCGGGCCGCGCCCTCGACGGTGCCCTTCATCTTGCGCAACTCTTCCAACTCCATCGAGCGGTTGACTTCGGCCTTCACGTCGGACACGTAACGCTGGGCCTTGCCCAGCAGGGTGCCAACCGTGCGGGCCACGCGCGGCAGCTTCTCGGGCCCGATGACGATCAAGGCCACCGCGCCGATCAGCGCCAGCTTGGACAGGCCGAGGTCGATCATGGCTGCATCACCACCGTCTCAGGATGCGGATGGCGCGAAGGGCGCATCACGACTTGTGCTTGGCTTCGACGTCAATGGTCGTCTTGTCGGCGGCGGCGCTCGTCACCTGCTGGGGCGCGGGGCGGCGGCCGGCTTCTCGTCGTTGGAGCCGTCGCGCATGCCGTCCTTGAAGCCCTTGACGGCGCTGCCCAGGTCGCTACCCAAGTTCTTGAGCTTCTTGGTGCCGAACACCATGACCACGATCAGCAGCACGATCAGCCAGTGCCAGATGGAAAAGGAACCCATATCTCTTACTCCTAAAAATCCCGGAATCAGGGCGCAGATTCTAGGGCTTGTTTGTCAAGCTCAGGTAACTGGCCCACCCACCATCCCCCTCAAGGCCTCAGCCTTTGAGCCAGGGACGCGGGCCACCGATGACGTGCAAGTGCAAGTGATGCACCTCCTGCCCACCGTCGGCGCCCGTGTTGACCATGATGCGAAAACCACCCTCCGGATACGGGCGGCAGCCCTGTTCCAGCGCCAGTTGAGGGGCCAGGGTCATCATCTTGCCCAGCAACGCCACATGCTCCGGCCCGACCTGCGCCATCGACGCAATGTGCAGCTTGGGAATCAACAGAAAATGCACCGGTGCCCATGGCTGGATGTCGTGGAAGGCCAGGATGTCGCCATCCTCGTAGACCTTTTTCGAGGGAATCTGCCCTGCAACGATCTTGCAGAAGATGCAGTTCGGGTCGTGGCTCATGCCGTCTCCTGTGGGGTGGTCTGGAAACTCAGGGTTGCTGCTTGTCGGCAGCTTCCGTCGCGCTGCGCGCCTGCGCCTTGCGCAAGGCTTTTTCCTCGAGGCCGCTGGTACCCTCGCGGCGCTCCAGCTCGGTGATCACGTCGGCGGGCGTCAGGCCGTAATGGGCCAGCGCGATCAGGCTGTGGAACCAGAGGTCGGCCATTTCGTAGAGCACCTTCTGCCGGGCCGCTTCGGCCCCGGGGCCACCGGCGGCCAGGGCGTGGTCGGCGTCCTTGGCCGCCATCACCACTTCCGTGGCTTCCTCGCCCACCTTCTTCAGAAAGGCGTCCGGCCCCTTGTGCAACAGGCGCGCGACGTAACTCTTTTCGGGGTCGCCGCCCTGGCCAGGTTTGCGGCTTTCGATGACCGCCGCCAAGCGCATCAACGCATCGTGGGTGTTCATGCTCATTTGTAGATCGACGCGGGGTCCTTCAGCACAGGCTCCACCGTCTGCCAGGCCCCATTCTCATAACGCTGGAAAAAACAGCTGTGCCGCCCGGTGTGGCAGGCGATGCCTGGCTCACCGTGGGCATGCCCTTGCTGGGTCACCTTGAGCAGCACCACGTCATTGTCGCAATCCAGGCGAATCTCATGCACGGACTGCACATGGCCGGACTCCTCACCCTTGAACCAGAGCCTGCCGCGCGAGCGGCTGTAGTACACGGCCTGGCCCAGCTCGGCGGTCTTCAAGAGGGCCTCGCGGTTCATCCAGGCGAACATCAGCACATCGTTACTACCCTGTTCCTGCGCGATCACCGGCACGAGGCCCTGGGTGTCCCATTTCACGGCGTCCAGCCAGTCCTGGCCGGGCACCGCGGGCGTCGCGGCTGCGCTCATGCGGGCACCTCTTCCAGCGTTTCGATGCGCACCGGAATGCCCGCCGCCGCCATAGCCGCCTTGGCCTGGGCGATGGTGTAGCTGCCGTAGTGGAAGATGCTGGCGGCCAGCACGGCATCCGCGCCACCCTGCTTCACGCCCTCGACCAGGTGGTCCAGCGTGCCCACGCCACCGGAGGCGATCACCGGCACGCTCACCGCGTCGCTGACGGCGCGCGTGAGCGCCAGGTCGAAACCACTCTTGGTCCCGTCCCGGTCCATGCTGGTCAGCAGGATCTCGCCCGCGCCGTGTTCCGCCATCTGGCGCGCCCAGGCCAGGGCGTCCAGGCCGGTGTTCTTGCGCCCGCCGTGGCTGTACACGTCCCAGCCGGGGCCGATTTCGCGCCCGTCGACCAGGCGTTTGGCCTCCGCCTCGGAACGGCGCTTGGCATCGATGGCGACCACGATGCACTGTGCGCCGTACTTATCAGAGGCGTCGCGGATGACCTGCGGGTTGGCGATCGCGGCGGAATTGAAGCTGGTCTTGTCCGCGCCCGCGTTGAGCAGTCGGCGCACGTCTTCCACGGTGCGCACTCCGCCCCCGACGGTGAGCGGAATGAAAACCTGCGAAGCCACGGCCTCGATCATGTGCAGGATCAAGTCGCGCCCGTCACTGGTAGCGGTGATGTCGAGGAAGGTGAGTTCGTCCGCGCCCTGCTCGTTGTAGCGCGCGGCGATCTCCACCGGGTCGCCCGCGTCGCGCAGCTCGACGAAGTTCACGCCCTTGACGACGCGCCCACCGGTGACGTCCAGGCAGGGGATGATGCGTTTGGCTAACATGCCGGGCATTGTAGGCGGGCGCCATTGCACACATGACCAGCGTAGACGTCGCGGACACCCCGCCATCCCCATTCCTGCATTACCGCCAGTTCCATGGCGGCAAGATTCCCCGGCACGCGCTGAGCTTTCTGTTCACGCTGCTGTGGGCGCGGTTTCGCTGGCGCGTGCTGGCCCTGACCGGCACCAGTGTCGCGGGCATCGGCCTGATGGCCCTGGAGCCGCTGTTCCTGCGCGACCTGGTCGAGGCCCTGGCCCGCTTCCAGCCCGGACGGGATGCGCCCTGGCCCACCGACATCTGGCTGCCCTTCGCGCTGGTCGCCGGTGCCTGGCTGCTGTCCGCCGGCTTCAACCGGCTGCGCGAATGGGTGGACCTGCACACCACGCCGGCGTTGCGCATGGAAGTGCAGACCAGCCTGTTTTCCTACCTGATGGAACACGCGCCCGCCTATTTCCAGGACAACTTCGCGGGGCGGCTGGCGCAGAAGGTCAAGCAGGCGGGCCAGGCCGCCGCCAACCTGCTCGGCATCCTGTTCAACGAAATCACCCGGCTCGTCGTGGCCATCGCCGTGGGCGTGGCCATCGTGGCGCCCCAGGACTCGATCTTCCTGTGGGTGCTGCTGGGCTGGACGGTGGCCTACCTGGCCCTGTCGATCCTGCTGGCGCGACGTTGCCTGGGCCTGTCGCGCGCGCTGTCCGAGGAGGTCTCGCGCTCCACCGGGGTGATGGTGGACATCCTGGGCAATGCCGAGATCGTCCGCGGTTTCGCGCGCGGAGCGCACGAATGCCTGCGCCAGGCTGACGCCGTGCTGCAGGAAGCCGAAGCGTCGCGCCGACTGCGCCGTTTCCTGATCCTGATGTGGCTGCTGATGTTCAACGCCCTGCTCGCCTTCCAGATCAGCTTCATCGCGCTGGCCATCGGTCAGGTCATGGCGGGCACGATGCGCGTGGGCGACATGGTGATGATTTTTTCGCTGGCGGCCATCCTGAGCAACAACGTCTGGAACCTCTGCGCCCGCTTCACCGACCTGTTCGAGAACCTGGGCATCGTCGACGCCTCGCTGGAAACGCTGAACGTCCCCCATGCAATTGCCGATTCGCCTGGGGCGCCGGACCTGCGTGTTCCGCAGGGTGCCATCACCTTTGAGCGCGTTTCCTTCCAGCATGGCGATGGCACCCCCGTCTTTACCTCGCTGGACTTGACCATCCGGCCCGGCGAGAAAGTCGGCCTGGTCGGGCCGTCGGGCTCCGGCAAGAGCACGCTGATCCGGCTGCTGCGCCGCCAGTACGAACTGCAGGCGGGGCGCATCCTGATCGACGGCCAGGACATCGCCCAGGTCAGCCTGGAATCTCTGAACCACGCCATCGCCGAAGTGCCGCAGGACCCGGGCCTGTTCCACCGCTCGATCGGCGACAACATCTCTTACGCGCGCCCCGACGCGCCTTGGGAAGAGGTCCTGCAGGCCGCGCGCCAGGCGCATTGCGACACCTTCATCCGCCGCCGCCCCGGTGGCTACGACGCCGTGGTGGGAGAGCGCGGCGTGCTGCTGTCCGGCGGCGAGCGCCAGCGGGTGGCGATCGCCCGCGCTTTTTTGAAACAGGCGCGCATCCTGCTGCTGGACGAGGCGACCAGCGCGCTGGATTCAGAGACCGAGCACGCCATCCGAGACGCCCTGTGGCATCTCTTCGAAGGGCGCACGGTGATCGCCATCGCACACCGGCTGTCCACGGTGAGCCACATGGACCGCATCCTCTACATGGAAGGCGGTGAAATCAGGGAGGAAGGGCCCCACGCAGCGCTGCTGGCCCGGGGCGGTGCCTACGCCCGGCTGTGGGCGCGGCAGGTGGACGGCTTCATTGTCGACGACGGGGCATGACAGCGGGAGGCCTTTGCGCCGCCGCCACGATCCCACCATCATTGCGCCACGGTGGATCGCTGCCAGCCTTGCCAGGTGCCGCCCGGCGGCACGGTCACGGGCGTCAGTACCTGGGCCGCTTCCACGCAGAGAAAGTGCCGGTACGCGTCATCCGTCAAGTCCGGGATGACCTTGCCCGCGCCAGGGTTCCAGACCACGGTGTGTCCCCAGCTCGGGCTTTGCGCGATGGTGACGTGCGCGTCGCCCGCTTGCAGCGCCAGCGCCCGGGACGCAGCCTGGTACACCCGGTCGAACTCTTCGGTGAAGCGCAGCGGCTCGGCACCCTGGCCGTGCAGGTCTCGGACCGAATCCCATTCGGCCTGCCCGCTCAGGCCCGTAAGCCGGGCCTGAGCAATGTCGTCCACCGCGAAATAAGTATGCAGCGCGCCGCTGAAACTCAAGGGCTGACGGTCGGTGTTGCGCAGATCCAGCGTGAGTTGCAGCTCACCGGGGCGCAGTCCTATCGTGAGTCGTGCCTCGAAGGCCTGAGGCCAATAGGCACGGGTCGCCGCGCCGGCCTGGAGCAACAAGGTCAGGCTCAGGCCATCGTCCAGCGCGCGTGCTGCCCCTTCCACCGCCCAAGGCAGATTGCGCACGAAGCCATGCTTGGGCAGCGGGCCACGCATGTTGAACTGCGGAAAGCACACCGGCACGCCACCACGGATGGCGCCCTGCCCGTCCAGCACCGCCGTCGGACTCAGATACAGGCGCTCTTTCCCCCCGCCACCCAGGACACCACGTGCGCGCCATGCCGCAACACGCGCAAGCTGTCACCTCCAGGGAGTCGCAGCAGCAGCGAAGGCAAGCCGTGGAAAGGTTCCTCGGACATGCTGCTCAAGATCGGAAACGGAGCCTTAGGCTTCACCAGTTCAGCCGTTGAGTTCGTCAGCGCGCCGCTGGGCCGCTTCGAAATCAAGGTCGCCACTGTAGATGGCGCGGCCGCAAATGACCCCCTCGACGCCGTCGTCTTCCACCGCGCAGAGCTGCTCGATGTCGGACAGGCCCTTGAGGCCGCCGGAGGCAATGACGGGAATGGTCAGCGCCTGGGCCAGCCGCACCGTGGCATCGATGTTGATGCCGGTCAGCATGCCATCGCGCCCGATGTCGGTGTAGATGATGGATTCGACGCCATAGTCTTGGAACTTGCGCCCCAGGTCGGCGACCTCATGCCGGGTCAGCTTGCTCCAGCCGTCCGTCGCCACCTTGCCGTCCTTGGCGTCCAGGCCCACGATGATGTGCCCGCCGAAGGCCGTGCAGGCGTCCTGGAGGAAGCCGGGGTTCTTCACCGCCGCCGTACCGATGATGACGTAGCGCAGGCCAGCGTCCAGATAGCGTTCGATGGTATCGAGGTCGCGGATGCCACCACCCAATTGCACGTCCACCTCCCCACCCACTTCCTTGAGGATGCCACGGATGGCCTGCTCGTTCTTGGGGCTGCCGGCAAAGGCGCCGTTCAGGTCCACCAGGTGCAGCCGGCGCGCGCCAGCGGTCACCCACTTGCGGGCCATCTGGATCGGGTCTTCGCCAAAGGTGGTGGATTGGTCCATGTCGCCCTGCTTGAGGCGTACACAGTGACCGTCTTTCAAATCAATCGCGGGGATGAGGAGCATGACGCAGCGGCAGATGCAGGAAGGGATGCAGGTGCGGGGGTGCGGAAGGACAGGAAGAAAAGGAAGACGGGCTTCGGAATCGGGACCCGCCGGTCACGGCTTCCAGGCAAGGAAGTTACGGTACAGCGCCAGGCCATGTGCCGCGCTCTTCTCGGGATGGAACTGGGTCGCGAAAATATTATCGCGTGCCAGGGCCGCCGTGAAGCGCTCACCGTACTCGGTTTCGCCCGCGCTGTGGCGTGCATCCGACGGTTGCGCGTAGTAGCTGTGCACGAAGTAATAGTAGCTGCCATCGGGCACGCCGGCCCACACGGGATGACCCTGGGCACCGCCAGTGGACGATTGTTGGCGCCAGACTTGGTTCCACCCCATCTGCGGCACCTTGTAGCGGCTGCCGTCGGGCTGGGTGCGGCCGTCCAGGCGAAATCGCAGGCAGCGGCCTGCGATCAGGCCCAGGCCCGGCGTGTCTTGCTCTTCGCTGTGGTCCAGCAGCATCTGCATGCCCACACAGACGCCGAACAGGGGCTTGTGGGCGGCGGCTTCGAGCACGGCGGCCTGCAGGCCGCCGTCGTTCGCCTCGCGCAACTCGCGCATGCAGTCGCGCATGGCGCCCTGGCCCGGCAAAACGACACGCTGCGCCGCACGCACTTCCTCGGGCTTCGAAGTGACCACCACCCGCCAGTCGCTGCCCTTTTCCATGACCGCCGCAGCCTGCACGGCCTGGGACACCGACCGCAGATTGCCCATGCCGTAATCCACAACGGCGACGGTTTGCACGCTCACAGGCTGCCCTTGGTCGAGGGAATGACACCCGCCGCGCGCGGGTCGATCTCCAGCGCCATACGCAGGGCGCGGCCAAAGGCCTTGAACACGGTCTCGCACTGATGGTGCGCGTTCACGCCGCGCAGGTTGTCGATGTGCAGCGTCACGAAGGCGTGGTTCACGAAGCCATGGAAGAACTCGGACACCAGTTGGGTGTCCATGGTGCCAATCATGCCGCTGGTGAAGGGCACATGCAGATCCAGGCCCGGACGGCCCGAAAAATCCACGACCACACGGCTCAAGGCTTCATCCAGCGGAACGTAGGAATGACCATACCGACGCAGGCCCTTCTTGTCGCCCACGGCCTGGGCCATGGCTTGGCCCAAGGTGATGCCCACGTCTTCGATGGTGTGGTGCCCGTCGATGTGCAGATCGCCTTCGGCCTGGATGTCGAGGTCGATCAGGCCATGGCGCGCCACCTGGTCAAGCATGTGGTCGAAGAAGCCGATGCCCGTGGCCAGGCGCGATTCACCCGTACCGTCCAGGTTCAGCTTGACGGTGATGCGGGTTTCTTTGGTGTTGCGCCCCACCGCCGCGATTCGGGGGCTGGAGGTCGGCGCGTCAGCGATGCGGCTCATGAGGACAAGGGTGAAGAGAGCGTGAAATTTAGAGCGATTCTCGCAGAGCCGCCAGCATTTGGGCATTTTCCTGCGGCGTGCCCACAGTCAAGCGCAGACAACCGGCCAACAGCGGGTGCATGGCCGACACGTTCTTGACCAGGATCTTGCGGGCCTTGAGGCCAGCGAACACGCGTGCAGCGACTTGGGGCGCGCCTGCCCCGCCCGCGAGCGTCGGGACGCGCACCAGGATCATGTTGGCCTCGCTGTCCCAGACGGTGAAACTCAGCGCTCGCAGGGCGTCCACGAGCATCGCGCGCTGTGCCTTGATCTCGCGCGCCTGGGCCGCGAACACCTCGGCGTGTTCAAGGGCGAACAACGCGCATTCGGCGTTGAGCACGCTCACGTTGTAGGGCGGCCGCACCTTGTCGAACTCGGCCAGCAGGGCCGCCGGCCCGACCATGTAGCCCAGTCGCACGCCGGCCAGGCCGAACTTGGACAACGTGCGCATCAGCAGGACATGGCCATGTTGGCCCGGTTCGGCGCGCATGCGGTCCAGCCAGGTCTTGGCCGCGAAGGGCTGGTAGGCCTCGTCGATCACCACCAGGCCGCCCTGGGCACCCGCGACGGCGATGATGTTCTTCATGGTGGCTTCATCCCACAGGGTGCCCGTGGGGTTGTTCGGATAGGCCAGGTAAGTGATGGCGGGCTTGTGCTCGCGAATAGCGGCCAGCATGGCCGCCTCGTCCAGCTGGAAATCCGGCGTCAGGTCGACGCTGTGGAAGGCCAGGCCTTGCAGCTGCGCGCTCATCGCGTACATCACGAAGCCCGGCGCGGGCGCCAGGATGGAGGCCCCCGGCAGGTCGCAGGCCATGGCGACCAGAGAGATCAATTCGTCCGAACCATTGCCCAGCATCAGCGCCTGGCCCTTGGGCAGATCGATGTAGTGCGCCAAGGCCCGCTTCAGATCCTCGATGCGCGCGCCCGGGTAACGGTTCACCGCCACCGCGCCGAGGCGACGGCCCAGTTCGGCCTGCAGTTCGGGCGACAGGCTGTAGGGGTTCTCCATCGCGTCCAGCTTGACCATGCCCGCGCTGTCTTGCACTGCATAGGCATGCATGCCCTGCACGTCGTCACGGATACGGGCAAAAACAGGTGGGCGCGAACGGGAAAGGTCAGGCGCGTTCATGGGGCAGGATGGGAGGGCACCGGGGGGAGAGGGCGGTGGCTCGCCTTGAACAGCGCGGCCACCACGTCGGACTGGGTGATCATACCGACCACGCGCAGCGCCTCGTCCACCACGGGCAGATGGTGCAGGCCGCCATCGGAAAATAGCTCGACCAACTCAACCAAGGGCTGCCCAGGCCGCGCCACGCGCACGCGCCGCGTCATGATGTCCTGCACATGCCGGGCCGTGTTCATCACCGGCAACTTGCGCGGGTCGGGCGCGCTCTGGGCCAGGAAGAAGTCGTGCAGGGACACAATGCCGGCCAGCGTTTTGTCGTCCCGCACCACGGGCAAGGCCTTGACCTTGTGCACGATCAGCTGGGCCCAGGCGGCGTCCACGCCGTCGCGCGGGCGCGCGGCGACCACATCGCGGGACATGATGTCCTCGCACAGCAGGTCGCCGAACTGACGGCGGCTGGCCTGCAACTGGGCGCGCACCAACACCTGCTCCAAATCGTCCCGGGTGATGTCCAGAAGATGGCCTTGGCTGGCGAGTGCCGCGTCCAGGTCGGCCCGGTCGAAACCCAGGCGTGCGCTGGGCAGCGGGTCGCTCGTGCCATGCGGATGCGGCGCGGGCCGGTGCGGGTAAGGGCGACGCACCAGCGCGCTGTAGAGCAAGGCCAGTGCGAGCAGCAGGACGGAGTTCAGCCCCGCCGGCCACAGCACATAGTGCCAGCCCAGTTCGGCGATGGCCGGGCCGCCCAGCACCGCCGTCAGCGCCACCGCGCCACCGGGCGGGTGCAGGCAGCGCAAGGCGAACATGGCGGCGATGGCGCTGGCGCCGGCCAGGCCCGCCGCGAGCACGCCATGCCCGAAAGCGTGCATGCAGGCCACGCCCACCACGGCCGACACCAGATTGCCCGCCAGCATGGGCCAGGGCTGGGCCAGGGGACTGGCCGGCGCCGCGAACAGCAACACGGTGGAGGCGCCCATGGGGGCGATGAACCAGGGGTTGACCTCCCCCAGGATGAAATGACTCAGGGCCGCTGAGCCCAGCAGGCCCAGGGCCGCGCCCAACACGCTGAGCCCGATCTCACGGGGGCTGACCCGAGGCTGCGCGGGCCTCAAGCCAGCCAGCCAGGACAAAGGGAAATGCACAGGGAACGCTCCAGAAGCACCAAAGCGGGGCATTCTAGAGTGCGCTACGTGACGGAGCGGCGGTGCTCCGTGCCAGCGCCCGGCGTCAGAAAAAGCACAGTGGTCGGCACCGTCGTTCTGGCCGTGTGCCACACATTCGGGGGCACAAGCACATAAGCGCCGGGCGTTTGCAGCTGCGTCACCTGCACCCCATCTGGCAGGTCGAGCACGAACTCGCAGGCCCCGGACAGCAGCATGACCAGTTCCTCGCCTGCTGGGTGTCGCTCCCAGCTGGCCCAGGGTTCGGAGAAGGTGAAAGCCGACATCAGCCGCCCTTGATCCAGCTGCGGCAAGCGCCCGGTCGACAGGTCGGCCCAGAAGGCGTCCGTGGCAGGCACCGTGTCGGCGCGGCCATCGTCACGGAAGTGCAGGTAGGTGCCGAGGATGTCCTGAGTCAGAGGCATATCAACACCCAGGATCTTCAGCGCAGCCGCATCTCCGCTGCCCGCGCATGCGCCTGCAAACCTTCGCCATAGGCGAGTTCAGCGGCGATCTTGCCCAGGCCTTGCGCGCCGGCCTCGCTGACTTCGATCAGGCTGCTGCGCTTCTGGAAGTCGTAGACGCCCAGCGGTGACGAGAAGCGCGCCGTGCCACTGGTAGGCAGCACGTGGTTGGGGCCGGCGCAGTAGTCGCCGAGCGACTCGCTGGTGTAGGCGCCAAGGAAGATGGCGCCGGCGTGCTTGAGCAAAGGCTCCCAGCGGTGCGGGTCCTGGCTGCTGACTTCCAGATGCTCGGGCGCGATGCGGTTGCTGATGGCGCAGGCCTCCGCCATGTCACGGGTCTGGATCAACGCGCCCCGGCCCGTCAGGCTCTTGGCGATGATTTCGGCACGCGGCATCTCGTTGAGCAGGCGGTCGATCTCGCGCTGCACGGCGTCGATGTAAGTGGCGTCGGGGCAGAGCAGGATACTTTGCGCCAGCTCGTCGTGCTCGGCCTGACTGAACAGATCCATCGCCACCCAATCAGCAGGCGTGCTGCCGTCGGCCAGCACGAGGATTTCGCTGGGGCCGGCGATCATGTCGATGCCCACCACGCCGAAGACACGGCGCTTGGCGCTGGCCACGTAGGCATTGCCGGGGCCCGTGATTTTGTCGACCTTCGGGATGGTGGTCGTGCCGTAAGCCAGCGCGGCCACGGCCTGTGCGCCGCCGATGGTGAAAACGCGGTGCGCGCCGGCCACAAAAGCCGCAGCGAGAACCAGGGGGTTCTTTTCACCGCGCGGCGTGGGCACGACCATGATGATCTCGCCCACGCCCGCAACGTGCGCGGGAATGGCGTTCATCAGCACGGAAGACGGGTAGGCCGCCTTGCCTCCCGGCACATAGATGCCCACCCGGTCCAGCGGCGTGACCTTCTGGCCCAGCAGGGTGCCGTCGGCGTCACGGTAGCTCCAGCTCTCGCCACTGGCCTTCTTCTGCGCCTCGTGGTAGCGGCGCACGCGCTCGGCGGCGGCCTGCAAGGCCTCGCGCTGCGCGACGGGCAGCCCGCCGAAAGCGGCCTTCAGCTCCTCGGCCTTGATTTCCAACGCCGCCATGCTGGCCACTTGCAGACCGTCAAAACGTGCGGTGTATTCCAGCACCGCCGCGTCGCCGCGCTGCTGCACGTCGGCCAGGATGTCGGCCACGCGTTGCTCGATGGCCGCGTCGGTATCGGCCGCCCAGTGCAGGCGCTGCTGGAAGCGTGGTTCGAAGTCGGCCTGCGTGGTGGACAGGCGCAGAGGCGCGGCCTTGAAACTCATGGGGCGACTTCCAGTGCCTGCCCGAAGGCATCGATGATGTGGCGCAGCGGCTCGCGCTTGAGCTTGAGCGCGGCCTGATTCACGACCAGGCGCGCGGAGATGTCCATGATGCGCTCGACTTCCACCAGGTTGTTGGCCTTGAGCGTGTTGCCGGTGGACACCAAGTCCACGATGGCATCGGCCAGGCCCGTGAGCGGAGCCAGTTCCATGCTGCCGTAAAGCTTGATCAGGTCCACGTGCACGCCCTTGGCGGCGAAGAAATCGCGCGCGATGGTCACGTACTTGGTCGCCACGCGCAGGCGTGCGCCCTGGCGCACGGCGGCAGCGTAGTCGTAGCCCTCGCGCACGGCCACGCTCACGCGGCACTGGGCGATGCGCAGGTCCAGTGGCTGGTACAAGCCCTCGTTGCCGTGTTCGATCAGCGTGTCGAGGCCGGTGATGCCCAGGTCCGCGCCGCCATACTGCACATAGGTCGGCACGTCAGTGGCGCGCACCAGAACCACCCGCACTTCGGGCCGGTTGGTGGCGAGGATGAGCTTGCGGGTCTTTTCCGGATCGTCCAGCACCTCGATGCCCGCGCTGCGCAACAGGGGCAAGGTCTCGTCGAAGATGCGGCCTTTGGAAAGCGCCAGGGTGATCATGCGAGGGCCTCGTTCACAAGACGCGCGTTCACTTGACGCGCTCGATGTCCGCGCCCAGGGCCGCGAGCTTGGCTTCCATACGGTCGTAGCCACGGTCCAGGTGGTAGATGCGGTCCACGAGGGTTTCACCCTCGGCCACCAGGCCGGCGATGACCAGGCCCGCGGACGCGCGCAGATCCGTGGCCATGACGGTAGCACCCGACAAGCGAGGGACGCCTTCGATCACGGCAACCATGCCCCCGGCCTGGATGCGCGCGTGCGCGCCCAGGCGGGCCAGCTCGTCCACGTGCATCAGGCGGTTCTCGAAGATGGTTTCCGTCACCGTCGAGGTGCCTTCGGCAATCACGTTGAGCGCCATGAACTGGGCCTGCATGTCGGTCGGGAAACCGGGGTATTCGGTCGTGCGAAAGCTCTGGGCTTTCAGGCGACCCTGCGACTGGATGCGAATGCCATCGGATTGGACCATGACGCGCGCGCCGGCCGCGACCAGTTTTTCAATCACGGCGTCCAGGTGATCGCCCCGCGCATGGCGCAGGAAGACGTCGCCACCCGTGGCGGCAACGGCACAGAGGAAGGTGCCCGCCTCGATGCGGTCGGCCACCACTTGGTGCTCGGCGCCGTGGAGTTTTTCCACGCCCTGAATGCGGATGCGGCTGGTGCCATGGCCTTCGATCCTGGCGCCCATCTTGATCAGCAGCTCGGCCAAATCCGGAATCTCCGGTTCCTGAGCGGCGTTCTCCAGGATGGTTTCGCCTTCAGCCAAGGTGGCCGCCATCAGCAGGTTCTCGGTGCCCGTGACCGTGACCATGTCGGTGGCGATACGAGCGCCTTTCAAACGCTTCTGCCCCTGGGGCAACTTGGCCAGCATGTAGCCATGCTCGACCACGATGTCCGCGCCCATGGCCTGCAAGCCTTTGATGTGCTGGTCCACTGGGCGCGAGCCGATGCCGCAACCACCGGGCAGCGACACCGTCGCCTCGCCAAAACGTGCGACCAGCGGCCCCAGCGCCAGCACCGAAGCGCGCATGGTCTTGACCAACTCATAAGGTGCTTCGCGCAAATTCAAAGCACCCGCATCAATGCGCGTACGCCCCTGTTCATCGCGGTTGGCAACCACGCCCATGTGGCGCAGCAGTTGCAACATGGTCGTCACGTCCTGCAAGCCAGGGACGTTGAGCAAGGTAACCGGCTCTTCCGTCAGCAGGGCCGCGCACAGTTCCGGCAGGGCCGCGTTCTTGGCGCCGGCAATCGGCACCTCGCCCCTCAATTCCTGTCCGCCCCGTATCCTAAGTTTGTCCATGGTGTTCTTCTGGTGACGCCGCCCATCGGCGGACGGTTATTCAGACGCCGCCTGCCATTCAGCCGGCGTGTAGGTTTTCATCGACAGTGCGTGCACCTCGTCTGTGTGCATGCGTTGCCCCAGCGTGGCATAGACTCGCTGGTGGCGCTGGATCAGGCGCTTGCCCTCGAACTCGGGCGAGACGATGACGGCGCTCCAATGCCGACCATCACCCTCCACCACGATGTGCTCGCAGGGCAGGCCGGCCTGGATGAGTGCTTGCAGGTCTTGGGCGTGCATGTCGAATCAATCTGATCAGGATCAGTGGCGGATCTTGTAGCCGATGCGCAGCAGGTGCACCGCCAGCGCTCCGACGCCCAGCAAGGCCACGCCGACCACACCCAGGCTCAGCCAGGGCGACACATCGCTCACGCCGAAGAAGCCGTAGCGGAAGCCATCGATCATGTAGAAGAAGGGGTTGACGTGGCTCAGGCCCTGCCAGAACGCGGGCAAGGTGTGCAGCGAATAGAACACGCCCGATAGAAATGTCATGGGCATGATCAGGAAGTTCTGGAAGGCAGCCAACTGGTCGAACTTCTCGGCCCAGAGCCCGGCGATCAGGCCCATGGCTCCCAACAGGGCCGCGCCCAGCACGGCGAACACCAGCACCCAGAGCGGCGCGACCAGCGTCAGGTCCGCGAACCACACGGTCACCAGCATCACGCCCGCCCCCACCACCAGGCCGCGCAGCACCGAGGAGCCCACATAGGCCACAAACCAGGCCCAGTGCGACAGTGGCGTGAGCAGCAGGAAGATGAGGTTGCCCGTGATCTTGCTCTGGATCAGGCTGGACGAGCTGTTGGCGAAGGCGTTCTGCAGCACGCTCATCATCACCAGGCCCGGGATCAGGAAGGCGGTGTAGCTGATGCGGTCGTAGACCTTCACATGGTCTTCCAGCACATGGCCGAAGATCAGCAGGTAGAGCAAGGCCGTGAGCACGGGCGCGGCGATGGTCTGGAAGCTGACCTTCCAGAAACGCAGCACTTCCTTGTAGAACAGGGTCTGCCAGCCTTGCAGCCGGCCGCCCCCTGTGCGGACGCGGACCCACGCTCCCTCACCGGCTTCCGAAGGCACTTGAGCGCCCTGCAGCGGTTCAACGGCGTTCATGCAGACTCCCTTTGTTCGCCCATGACCTGGATGAACACATCCTCCAGGTCAGCCTTGGTGATTTCCACCTCGTCCACCCGCACGCCCGCTGCGCGCACGGCGGCCAGGTAATCTTCGATCGCGCGCGCGTCCTGGGCCGGAAACTGCACGCTGCGCCCGGTCACCCGCGCGCGGGCGGCCAGCGCAGCCGGCAGTTCGCCCTCGATCTTCAGGCGCAGCACATGGCTGGACGCGGATTTGAGCAATTCGCTGGTGCGCTCCAAGGCCACCACCTTGCCGTGCTTGAGCATGGCAATTCGGCTGCACAGGGCCTCGGCTTCTTCCAGGTAATGCGTGGTCAGCAACACGGCGTGACCCTCGCGGTTCAGGCGCAGGACAAACTGCCACAGGGTTTGGCGCAGTTCCACGTCCACGCCCGCGGTCGGCTCGTCCAGGACGATCACGGGTGGCTTGTGCACCAGGGCCTGCGCCACCAGCACACGGCGCTTCATGCCGCCGGAAAGCTGTCGCATGTTGGCATTGGCCTTGTCGGCCAAGCCCAGACCTTCCAGCAGTTCGTCGATCCAGGCTTCGTTGTTCTTGACACCGAAATAACCGGATTGGAAACGCAGGGCCTCGCGCACGTTGAAGAAGGGATCGAACACCAGTTCCTGCGGCACGACGCCCAACAGCCCCCGCGCCGCGGCGTAATCGGCCTGCACGTCGTGGCCCAGCACGGTCACGCGACCGCTGCTGGCCCGGGTCAGGCCTGCGAGGATGCTGATGAGGGTGGTCTTGCCGGCGCCGTTGGGGCCGAGCAGACCGAAGAATTCACCCTGCGCGATGTCGAAACTGACGTCGTCCAGGGCCGCGAAGGTGCTTGCATCTCCACCGGCCTGGCCACCGCGCGCAGCACCCTTGGGAACGGGGTAGCGCTTGGTGATGGACTGGAAGGAGATGGCGGGTTGTGTGGTGGTGGCTGGCATGGGAGCCCGCTATTTTAGCGAGCGGGGCGAAACCCGGCTGACCATACCGGCATGAGGCCCTACCCTGCCCTTGCCCCATCGGCAATTGGGCTCAATGGATGGACAGCAACCCGTCCACGCCGTAAAGACGGGCCAGTTCCACCAGCCGCGGATTCAGGTGCAGCAACTCCAGGCCCTTGCCCTGCGCCAGGCAGGCCCGACGGAACTCCAACAGAACCGCCAGCGTCGAAGAGTCAAAGTGTTCCAGGGCTCCGGCATCCACCTGTGCCGCAGGTCCGGTCTGCGATGGAATCGCCTGCACCAGCATGGGCAGACAGGCGTTGGCCTGACGGTGCGTCAGGTCTTCGGGCAGCACAAGCAAGGGCGGGGTCGGCATGAGGGAACGCCTTTCTGCTGAGTGGGATCAATTCTTAGCGGCCGCCGCCTGGGCTGTGGCCTTGTTGCGCTCGGCCAGGGAGACGATGAGCCCGTCGATGCCACGCGCATTGACTTCCTGCGCGAACTGGCTGCGGTAGGTTTCAACCAGCCACACGCCCATCACGTTGACGTTGTAGATCCGCCAGCCCACCGCAGTGTCCGGTGCCTGCTCCAAGCGGTAGTCGAGCTGCACAGGCTCAGCCGTGCCGGGGCCGCGAAGCTCGGTGCGCACGATCACATCCTTGGCATCCGCCGCAGCGCGCATGGGCTTGGCGCTGACCTTCATGCCTTGCACCTGCGCCAGGGCACCGGCATAGGTGCGCACCAGCAAGGTCTTGAATTCGTCCTGAAGGCGCTGACGCTGCTCGGGGGTCGCCTGTCGCCAGCCGGGCCCGACCGCCGAAGCGGTCATGCGCTGGAAGTTGACCAGCGGCATGATCTTGGTGTCGACGAGGGCGATCAGGCGCGGCATATTGCCCGCCATCAGCGCCGGATCGGATTGGATGGTGCCAAGCACATCGTTCGACATGGTCAGCACCATGGCATCCGCAGGGGTCTCGGCCTGGGCCGGCTGCATCCAGGCCACCAGGGCCAGCAGGCCTCCAGCCAACCAGCCGCATGTAGAAAGACGAGGGGAAATACGACCTTGCATGGAAAGTGACTCCTGGCACGCGCGCGCCATCAGCCTGTAACGGCTTGAATGCGCAAGCGCGCCACGTTTCTTGTTGGCTCTCTGATGGACTTGTTATTTGATGACCTTCAAGCCCGGCAAGCCCAGATCAAGCGGCACCGAAGGCGTGCCGGGCATTCTACCGGGCACGCGCGTATCGCGCTCGACCTGGGGCGTCGTGGGGGTAGCGGACTCCTCGGGCGAGGATTCATCAACTTCCGCTGGCGCAGGCTGGGGCTCTGCAGTCCCCGCGTCTTCCTCGTAGTTGTAATCGTCTTCCGGCATGGGTTCGTCGGGCGGCTCACCGTCATAGACCAGATGGCGACGGTACTGCAGGTAAGCATCCCGGATGAGCACGTAGCGATCGAAAGTCGCGCCCTCCATCAGCGCCTCCTGCTTCAGCAGGCCGGCACGGTTGTCCAGCTGACCGAGCACGAACAAGGAGTTGCGCACCCGGATGTTGTCTTGCTGGCTCAGCGGATCCCCCGCCCAGTCAACCGGCAAGGCGGCGGTGTCGCGCAGCGTGGACGGCCCCAGCAAGGGAAGCACCAGATAGGGCCCCGGGCCCACGCCCCAGTACCCCAGGGTCTGACCGAAGTCCTCGTTGTGGCGCGGAATGCGCATCTCGGTCGCGACATCCAGTACACCGCCCAGACCAAAGAGTGTATTGACCCACAAGCGGGTGAAGCTTTCGCCGGCCGCCCGCCCTTTCAGCTGCAAGGCACTGTTGATCGTGGTCCAGGCGTCTTCCAGGTTGCTGAAGAAATTGCCGACGCCCTTGCGCACCATCGAGGGCACATAGTCCTGGTAGGCCGTGGCCGCAGGCTTGAGGATGGCACGATCCAGCGCATCGTTGAAGCCATACACGCCGCGGTTCCAGGGCTCCAGCGGATCGGGATCGGCGCGAACAGCCGTCGTGGGCTCCCCGGATTGCGGGCTGTGGGCGCAGCCGGACAGGCCGGCTGTCAGCAAGACACCCGCAAGGCAAAAAATGACTGCGCCCAAGGCCCGGCCCGATCGCCGGCTTGCTTGTTGACCGCGCCCGGGCGGCGGCGGTGCCTTACCCGTAGCCCCGTGCTTCGGCCCCAGTGTCATTTCTTCGCGGGTTCCTCGCTCGCCTTGTTGTAGAGGAACTGACCGATCAGGTTTTCGAGCACGATGGCGGATTGGGTATTGGCCAGCATGTCGCCTTCAACCAGGTTTTTGTCGTCGGCACCGGCCTCGATGCCGATGTACTGATCCCCCAGCAAACCGCTGGTCAGGATCTTGAGCGAGCTGTCCTTGGGAAACTTGTAGCGGTCTTCCAGGTCGATGCGCACGCGTGCCTGGAAGCTCTTGTCGTCAAAGCTGATACCCGCCACCCGTCCCACGACCACACCGCCACTCTTGACGGCCGCGCGTGGCTTCAAGCCACCGACGTTGTCGAACAATGCCTCGACGCGGTAGCTGGACTGGAAACTCAGGTGCAGCAGATTGGCCGCCTGCAGAGCCAGAAACACCAGGGCCGCCAGTCCGAGCAGAACGAACAGGCCGACCCACACATCATTTTTCGAGCGTTCCATCACGCACTCTCCTAAATCGTGAACATCAAGGCAGTGAGGACGAAGTCCAGTCCCAGCACCGCCAGCGAAGCCATCACCACCGTGCGCGTGGTTGCGCGCGACACGCCTTCGGGCGTGGGTTGCGCCTCATACCCCTGGAACAACGCCGTGAACGTCACCGTGAAACCAAACACGATGCTCTTGATGACGCCATTGCCGACGTCGCTCCAAACACTCACGCTCGCCTGCATCTGCCCCCAGAACGCACCGGGATCGATGCCGATCATGATCACGCCGACGACCCAGCCACCGATCACGCCGACCGCGCTGAAGACGGCAGTCAGCAAGGGCAGCGCGATGACCCCGGCCCAGAAGCGCGGCGCGAGGATGCGCTGCACCGGATCAACCGCCATCATCGCCATGGCGTTCAGCTGTTCGCCGGCCTTGAGCAGGCCGATCTCCGCCGTCAGCGACGTACCAGCCCGTCCGGCAAACAGCAGCGCGGCCACCACCGGCCCCAGCTCGCGCACCAGCGACAACGTGACCATTTGGCCCAGCGCCTGTTCCGAGCCGAAATCCACCAGGATGTAGTAGCCCTGAAGCCCAAGCACGAAGCCCACGAACAAGCCCGAGACCACGATGATGGCCATCGAGTGGTTGCCCAACAAATGGATTTGCTCGCCCACCAGGCCAAAACGCCGGAAAGTGGGTCGCACCAGTTGCCAGAAACGGATGAACAGGCGCGTCGCGCGGCCGATGTCGACCAGCTTGCGGCGCACCGCGTACCCCACGTCGGAAGGACGCCACCAGCTCATTTGGTCACCTCCGTGCCACGCACCCCGCCAAAGTCCTCTTCCTCGGTCGGGCCGGGATAGTGGAAATGCACGGGCCCGTCCGGCAGCGCCTGCACGAACTGCTGCACCAGCGGATCGGTGGAGCGATGCACTTCGTCGGGCGTGCCCTGCACCGCGATGCCCCCATTGGCCAGGATCACCACATGGTCAGCGATCTGGAAGGTTTCCTCCAGGTCATGCGATACGACGATGCTGGTCACGCCCAGGCTGTCGTTCAGTCGGCGGATCAGTTGCGCCGCCGTGCCCAGGGAGATCGGATCCAGCCCGGCGAACGGTTCGTCGTACATGATGAGTTCGGGATCGAGCGCGATCGCGCGCGCCAGCGCCACGCGCCGTGCCATGCCACCCGAAACCTCGCTGGGCATCAGGTCACGCGCTCCCCGCAGGCCCACGGCATTGAGCTTCATCAGCACCACGCCGCGCAGCAGATCCTCGCTCAGCTTGGTGTGCTCGCGCAGGGGAAAGGCCACGTTCTCGAACACGCTCAGGTCGGCGAAGAGCGCGCCGAACTGGAAGAGCATGCCCATGCGACGGCGCGCTTCGTAGAGGCGGGCATGGTCCATCTCACCCACATTCTGTCCGTCGAACAGCACTTGGCCCTGCTGGGCCCGGATCTGCCCGCCGATCAGGCGCAGCACGGTGGTCTTGCCACCACCCGAAGCCCCCATGATCGCGGTGACCTTGCCCCGCGGAATGACCAAATTGACACCGTTGAGGATGGCGCGCTCGCCATAGCCGAACACCACGTCGCGCAGTTCGACCAAGGAGGAGTCCGGCGAGCCTTGTTGTGTTGATACAGCCATGTCGTGAATTCGTTGGCCCGGAAGAAGCACTCTTCTTGCTTGGGCCGGCGGATCATAAAGCATGGCCACGTCCCCTCGCTCCCTGGGGAAAGCCTTGTAAATCCCTCGTCGTTGCGCCGGCGACACCCATCGCATCGTCAACACGACACGGCAGACCCCATGAGGCAGGGGTCGGCCGCAGGAACGGCATGGGCGACCGGAGCAAGCCGCCTAGCGCGGCAGGGTACTGGAACCCATGAGGAATTCGTCCACCGCACGCGCAGCCTGGCGGCCTTCGCGGATGGCCCAGACCACCAGGGACTGCCCGCGACGCATGTCACCGGCCGCGAACACCTGGTCCACGCTGGTCCGATAGCCACCCTGCGCGTCCACGCCCGCCTTGGCGTTGCCGCGCGGGTCTTTCTCGACACCAAAGGACTCGAGGATGCTCGCCACCGGGCTGACAAACCCCATGGCCAGCAGCACGAGGTCGGCCTTGTAGTCCTTCTCGGTGCCCGGGATCTCGACGAACTTGCCATCCTTGACCTCGACGTGCACGGTCTTCAGACCCACGATGCGGCCCTTGTCCTTGCCTTCCCCGCCGATGAAGGCCTTGGTCGACACGGCGAACTCGCGCACGCAGCCTTCCTCGTGGCTGGAGCTGGTGCGCAGCTTCAGCGGCCAGTAGGGCCAGACCAGGGGCTTGTTCTCCTGCTCGGGCGGCTGGGGCATCACCTCGAACTGGGTCACGCTGGCCGCGCCATGGCGGTTGCTCGTGCCCACGCAATCGGAACCGGTGTCGCCACCGCCGATCACGATGACGTGCTTGCCGGTGGCCATGATCTGGTCCTTGACCTTGCCACCCGCGTTGACGCGGTTCTGCATGGGCAGGAATTCCATCGCGAAATGGATGCCGTCCAGGTCACGGCCCGGCACCGGCAAGTCACGGCTCTGCTCCGCACCGCCCGCCAGCAGCACGGCATCGAACTCTTTCTTCAGTTGCTCGGGGCTGACCGTGTCCTTGGCCCAGTTGGTGACCTTGGACCCCTTGGGGAGTTCACCGACCATCGTGTTCGTCCTGAACACCACGCCCTCGGCTTCCATCTGCTTGACGCGGCGCTCGATGTGCGACTTGTCGAACTTGAAATCCGGGATGCCAAAGCGCAGCAGGCCGCCGGCCGTGTCGTTCTTCTCGAACACGGTCACAGCGTGGCCGGCGCGCGCCAGTTGTTGGGCAGCGGCCAGGCCGGCCGGGCCGGAACCCACGACGGCGACCTTTTTGCCCGTCTTCACGGCGGCAGGCTGGGGCTTGATCCAGCCCTCGGCCCAGGCGCGGTCGATGATGGCGTGCTCGATGGACTTGATTCCCACCGCGTCGTCGTTGATGTTCAGCGTGCAGGCCGCCTCGCAAGGCGCGGGGCAGACACGGCCCGTGAAGTCGGGGAAGTTGTTGGTGCTGTGCAGCACCTCGATCGCGTTCTTCCAGTCGCCACGGTAAACCAGATCGTTGAAGTCCGGAATGATGTTGTTGACCGGGCAGCCGCTGTTGCAGAAGGGCGTGCCGCAATCCATGCAACGCGCGCCTTGCTGCTTCGCCTGCGGCTCGCTCAAGCCGATCACGAATTCCTTGTAGTTCTTGACGCGCTTCGTGACGGGCTCGTAGCCCTCCTCGAGACGCTCGTACTCCATGAAGCCGGTGACTTTTCCCATCTTCTTTCCTTACTTGGCCGGAGCCACTTCCTTCTTCGCCGCGGCCTTGGCCGCCGTCGTCGCGGGGGCCTCGACGGCACCCGGCTTGCGCTCCGCCAGGGCGCGCTTGTATTCGTTCGGGAAGACCTTGACGAACTTGCCGCGCGCGTCCTTCCAGTGGTCCAGCAGCTCGCGTGCGCGCTTGCTGCCCGTCCAGCGGTTGTGGTCCTCCAGCAACTTCTTCAGCTGCGCCTCGTCGCTGAGCCCGCGGTGCCAGTTCACGGCCTCGCCCGCCTGCTCGGCCGTCGGCACGACCATCTCCATCGACACCATGGACGTGTTGCAGCGTTCAGCGAACTTGCCGTCCTCGTCGTAGACATAGGACACGCCGCCGCTCATGCCGGCGGCGAAGTTGCGGCCCGTCTTGCCCAGCACCACCACGGTACCGCCGGTCATGTACTCGCAGCCGTGGTCCCCCACGCCCTCGACCACCGTGGTCGCGCCCGACAGGCGCACCGCGAAACGCTCGCCAGCGACGCCACTGAAGAAGGCCTCGCCCGTGGTCGCACCGTAGAGCACGGTGTTGCCCACGATGGTGTTGCGCGTGGCCTCGCCGCGGAAGTCGATGCTGGGGCGCACCACCACACGACCGCCCGACAGACCCTTGCCCGTGTAGTCATTGGCCTCGCCGATCAGGTAGAGCGTGATGCCCTTGGCCAGAAAGGCACCGAAGGACTGCCCGCCCGTGCCTTCGAGCTGGATGTGGATGGTGTTGTCGGGCAGGCCCTGCGGATGCACCTTGGTCACCGCGCCCGAAAGCATGGCGCCCACGGTGCGGTTGACGTTGCGCGTGGCCTCAATGAACTGCACCTTCTGGCCCTTGTCGATGGCCGCGCGCGATTTCTCGATCAGCACGTTGTCCAGACTCTTTTCAAGTCCGTGCTCCTGCTCTTCCACGTGACGGCGCGGGACGTCGGCGGGCGCGGACGGCAGCGCGAACAGGCGACTGAAGTCCAGGCCCTTGGCCTTCCAGTGCGCGATGCCCTGCTTCATGTCCAGCAAGTCGGCGCGACCCACCATGTCGTCGAACTTGCGGATACCCAGCTGCGCCATGATCTGGCGCACTTCCTCGGCGATGAAGAAGAAGAAATTGACGACATGCTCGGGCTTGCCACTGAACTTCTTGCGCAGCACCGGGTCTTGCGTGGCCACGCCCACCGGGCAGGTGTTGAGGTGGCACTTGCGCATCATGATGCAGCCCTCGACCACCAGCGGCGCGGTCGCGAAACCGAATTCGTCCGCGCCCAGCAGCGCGCCGATGGCGACGTCGCGGCCGGTCTTCATCTGGCCGTCGGCCTGCACGCGGATGCGCCCGCGCAGACGGTTGAGAACCAAGGTCTGCTGGGTCTCGGCCAGGCCGATTTCCCAGGGCGAGCCCGCGTGCTTGATGGAAGACCAGGGCGATGCGCCCGTGCCGCCGTCGTGGCCAGCGATCACCACGTGGTCGCTCTTGCACTTGGCCACGCCCGCGGCGATGGTGCCCACACCGATCTCGGACACCAGCTTGGTGCTGATACTGGCGTGCGGCGCCACGTTCTTCAGGTCATGGATCAGCTGCGCCAGGTCTTCGATCGAATAGATGTCATGGTGCGGCGGCGGGCTGATGAGGCCGACGCCCGGCACGCTGTGGCGCAGGAAGCCGATGTATTCCGTCACCTTGCCGCCGGGCAGCTGACCGCCTTCGCCAGGCTTGGCGCCCTGCGCCATCTTGATCTGGATCTGGTCGGCCGAGGCCAGGTACTCGGCAGTGACGCCGAATCGGCCCGATGCCACCTGCTTGATCTTGGAACGCAGGCTGTCGCCATCCTGCAGGGGCAAGTCCACTTCGACGCGGCTTTCGCCGATCACGCTCTTGAGCGTTTCACCCTTCTTGATCGGGATGCCCTTGAGTTCATTGCGGTAGCGGGCCGGGTCCTCGCCGCCCTCGCCGGTGTTGCTCTTGCCGCCGATGCGGTTCATGGCCACGGCCAGGGTCGCGTGCGCCTCGGTGCTGATGGAACCCAGCGACATCGCGCCGGTGGCGAAGCGCTTGACGATCTCGCTCGCGGGCTCGACCTCCTCCACCGGAATGGCCTTGGCCGGGTCGATCTTGAACTCGAACAGTCCGCGTAGCGTCATGTGACGCTTGCTCTGGTCGTTGATGAGCTGGGCGTATTCCTTGTAGGTCGAGAAGTTGTTGGCGCGCGTGCTGTGCTGCAGCTTGGCGATCGCGTCCGGCGTCCACATGTGCTCTTCGCCGCGCGTGCGCCAGGCGTACTCGCCGCCCGCGTCCAGCATGGTGGCCAGCACCGGGTCGTTGCCGTAAGCGGCCTTGTGCATGCGGATGGCTTCCTCGGCCATCTCGAACACGCCGATGCCCTCCACGCGGCTGGGCGTGCCCGTGAAGTACTTGGCGACGGTCGCGCTGTTGATGCCGATGGCTTCGAACAGCTGCGCGCCGCAGTAGCTCATGTAGGTGCTCACGCCCATTTTGGACATGATCTTGGACAGGCCCTTGCCGATGGCCTTGACGTAGTTGTAGATCGCCTTGTCGGCGCTAAGGTCGCCCGGCAGTTCCTTGTGCATGGCGGCGATGGTTTCCATCGCCAGATAGGGGTGCACGGCCTCGGCGCCGTAACCCGCCAGCACGGCGAAGTGGTGCACTTCGCGCGCCGCGCCCGTCTCCACCACCAGGCCCGCGCTGGTGCGCAGACCCTCGCGCACCAGGTGCTGGTGGATGGCCGACAGGGCCAGCAGCGCGGGAATGGCGACTTGCCGGCCGCTGCAGGTGCGGTCGCTGATGATGAGGATGTTCTTGCCGCCCTTGATGGCATCCACCGCCTCGGCGCAGAGCGAGGCCAGCTTGGCTTCCACGCCCTCATGGCCCCAGCTCAGCGGGTAGGTGATGTCCAGCGTGGCGGTGCGGAACTTGCCCTGGGTCGTGGTCTCGATGCGGCGCAGCTTGGCCATGTCCGAGAAGTCCAGGATGGGCTGGCTCACTTCCAGCCGCATCGGCGGGTTGACCTGGTTGATGTCCAACAGATTGGGCTTCGGGCCGATGAAGCTGACCAGGGACATGACGATGGCCTCGCGGATCGGGTCGATCGGCGGGTTGGTCACCTGGGCGAACAATTGCTTGAAGTAGTTGAACAGGGGCTTGTTCTTGTCCGACAGCACGGCCAGCGGGCTGTCGTTGCCCATGGAGCCGATGCCCTCTTCGCCGTTGGTCGCCATCGGCGCCATCAGAAACTTGACGTCCTCCTGCGTCACGCCAAAGGCCTGCTGGCGATCGAGCAGGTCACTCGCGGCGGCGGCGGGAATGCCGTCGGAGCCGGTTTCCACGTCGTCCAGCTTGACGCGCAGGTTGTCGATCCACTGCTTGTAGGGCTTGCTGTGCGCGAGGTTGGATTTCAGCTCCTCGTCCTCGATCATGCGACCCTGCTCCAGGTCGATCAGGAACATGCGGCCAGGCTGCAGGCGCCACTTGCGCACGATCTGGCTTTCCGGCACCGGCAGCACGCCGGATTCGGATGCCATGATGACCAGGTCATCCTCGGTGATGCAGTAACGCGAAGGCCGCAGACCGTTGCGGTCCAGCGTGGCGCCGATCTGGCGGCCATCGGTGAACACGATGGAGGCCGGGCCGTCCCAGGGCTCCATCATGGCGGCGTGGTATTCGTAGAAGGCCTTGCGCCGCTCGTCCATGGTGGCGTGCTGTTCCCAGGGCTCGGGAATCATCATCATCACGGCCTGAGACAGCGGGTAGCCCGCCATGGTCAGCAGTTCGAGGCAGTTGTCAAAGGTGGCCGTGTCGGACTGGCTGGCGAAGCTGATGGGGTAGAGCTTCTTCAGGTCCGCGCCCAGCACGGGCGAGGACATCACACCTTCGCGCGCCTTCATCCAGTTGTAGTTGCCCTTGACCGTGTTGATCTCGCCGTTGTGCGCGACGTAGCGGTAGGGGTGGGCCAGCGGCCACTCGGGGAAGGTGTTGGTCGAGAAACGCTGGTGCACCAAGCCCAGGGCCGAGACGCAGCGCGGGTCCTTCAGGTCCAGGAAGTATTCACCGACCTGGTTCGCCAGCAGCAGGCCCTTGTAGACCACCGTGCGGCTGGACATGCTGGGCACGTAATACTCTTTGCTGTGCTTGAGCTGCAGCGCCTGGATGGCGGCGCTGGCCGTCTTGCGGATCACGTAGAGCTTGCGCTCCAGCGCGTCCTGCACGATGACGTCGGCGCCGCGGCCAATGAAGACCTGGCGCATGATGGGTTCCTTGGTCCGCACCGTGGGCGACATGGGCATGTCGCGGTCCACCGGCACGTCGCGCCAGCCCAGCAGCACCTGGCCTTCGGCACGGATGGCGCGTTCCAATTCCTGTTCGCAGGCCAGGCGCGAAGCGTGTTCCTTGGGCAGGAAGACCATGCCCACGCCGTATTCACCGGGCGGCGGCAGTTGCACGCCCTGCTTGGCCATTTCTTCGCGGTAGAGCGCGTCCGGCAGCTGCAGCAGGATGCCCGCGCCGTCACCCATCAGCTTGTCCGCGCCGACCGCGCCGCGGTGGTCCAGGTTCTCCAGGATCTTGAGCGCGCCACGCACGATGTCATGGGTCTTGACGCCCTTGATGTGCGCCACGAAGCCCACGCCGCAAGCGTCGTGCTCGTTCGCACCCGAATACAAACCGGTTTCCTCGAGATGCTGAATCTCGGCAACCGCGGACATCGCGCCATCCTTCATGGCCTGCTCCTGCTAATCATGACAAGGGGCCGAGCATAGAGCAGATTCAGTAGGCTTCCAAGAAAACAATAGGGGTCAGATTCTTATTTAAAGACCGAGTTTTTCGATCGGAATTTAATTGGGGACATATAAAAGCATCGCCCGCTGCAACCGTGTTCAACCGCGCCGGAGCCCCGCTTTCAGCAACTTGCGTGCCGCGCAGGCCATCGCGCCCCGCCTCGGCGGCGCCCAGCGGCGTGCGATGATGGTTTTTTCCTCCCGCCGGCCTTCTGCAACCCTCGCCATGACCTCTGCCGCTCCCGAATTCCAGTTCTGCCCGCGCTGCGCGGCCCCACTGCACGACCGCGTCGAAGGTGGCTTCACGCGCCGCGTCTGCCGGGCCGAGGGCTGTGGCTTTGTCTGGTGGGACAACCCGACGCCGGTGGTGGCCGCGGTGGTCGAGCACGAAGGCCGCCTGCTGCTGGCGCGCAACGTCGCCTGGCCCACGGGCTTCTTCGCGCTGGTGACCGGCTTTCTGGAGAAGAACGAGCTGCCGCACGAGGCGGTGCAGCGCGAGGTCGAGGAAGAACTGAGCCTGCGGCCCCTGGGGGCGACCTTCATCGGCCACTACACCTTCGAGCGGATGAACCAATTGATCATTGCTTACCACGTGCCGGCCGAGGGCACGGTGCGGCTCAACGAGGAACTGGCCGAGTACAAGCACCTGCGCTTCGAGCAGGCCCGCTACTGGCCCGCCGCCACCGGCTATGCCTTGCGCGACTGGCTGCGCGGCAAGGGTTTGGATCCGCAGGAAATCGCGCCCCGAACCCCTTGAGGACTCGGCGCGGACATTTCGGCCCGTACCGAAACATCCCCCGTGCGTCGGCTCCCAGAATGAAGGTTCTCATTTCAGGAGCCCACGCACCATGTCCCTCACCTGTTTCATCCGCTACCAGATCGACCCGTTCCAGCGCGCCGCCTTCCAGCGCTACGCCGAGGCCTGGGGCCGCATCATCCCGCGCTGCGGCGGCAATCTGCTGGGCTACTTCCTGCCGCACGAAGGCACGAACGACATCGCCTGGGGCCTGATCGGCTTCGACGACCTGGCGGCCTACGAACGCTACCGCGCGGTGCTCCGGCAAGACCCGGAAGGCCGGACCAACTTCGAGCTGGCGCAGACACAGCGCTTCATCCTGCGCGAGGAACGCAGCTGGCTGGAAGACGTGGCCACGACGATCCACCAGCCCCGGCAGGTGCGCCCATGATCGCCGTCCTCTTTGAACTCGAGGCCAAGCCCGGGGCCGAAGCGGCCTACTTCGACACGGCCGCGCAGCTGCGGCCGCTGCTGGAAGGCATCGACGGCTTTCTCTCCGTCGAGCGCTTCCAGAGCCTGTCGCGCCCCGGCCGTTACCTCTCGCTCAGCTTCTGGCGCGATGAAGACGCCGTGCGCGCCTGGCGCCAGCAGACGCCACACCGCGCGGCGCAGCAGGCGGGCCGTAGCGAGCTGTTCGCCGACTACCGGCTGCGCGTGGCGGCCGTGCTGCGTGACTACGGCCTGCGCGACCGCGACAATGCGCCCAGCGATTCCCTGCAAGCCCTGGTCTGAAGGCCATGCCCCCCTCACCGTCCCGCGCGTCCACGTCCAAGTCCGTAGCCGCTGCCTCACCGTCACCGCACGAGCCGCGCCTGGCCCGGGTGGCCGCCGTCGTGGCCGACCCGGCGCGCTCGCGCATGCTGGCCTACCTGCTCTCGGGCGACTACGCCAGCGCGGGTGAACTGGCGCGGGCCGCCTCGGTGACGCCGGCCACGGCCAGCGGGCATCTGGGCAAGATGCTGGAGGCGCAGTTCATCGTCTGCGAACAGCGCGGGCGGCACCGCTACTACCGCCTGGCCGACGCCGAGGTGGCGCACGCCCTCGAATCCCTGGCTCTGGTCGCCGAACGGGACGTGCATGAACGCGAATGGGCCCGCCCCGAACGCGAACGGCTGCGCCAGGCCCGCTGCTGCTACGGCCACCTGGCCGGCGCCCTGGGCGTGCGCCTGTTCGACAGCCTGCTGCAGCGCGAAGGGCTGCGCGCCAGCCCCGAAGGTTTCGATGTCAGCGAAGCGGGCCGCGCCTGGCTGGCCGAGCTGGGCTACACCCCGTCCGCACCCACGCGCAAACGCCGCTACGCCTACCGCTGCCTCGATTGGTCCGAACGCCGTGACCATCTGGCCGGTCAGCTCGCGGACGGATTGCTGCAGCATTTTCTGGAGCGCGGCTGGTTGCGGCGCGGTACGGGGCGCGCCATCGAGCTGACACCCACCGGGCAGCAGGCGCTGCTGCCCCGGCTGGTGAGCTGAGCCATCCGCCGCAGACGCAAGCGATCAATGTTGGGGCACACTGCCTGGCCCCGGTTCTATCGGGTTACGACTGCGTACAAATGCGCCTCGTCAACCTTGCCATCGAGGATGTCTGTGCGGAAAATTTCGCGACCACACAATCGCTGAGCCCACGTTCATTCCCATGCCCCACTCATACTCTTCAAGAACATCGAATACGGAGCAAACGCTGCGCTGGCAACGTGCTTCAAAACGCCTATGGACTGCATTGCTGGTGAGATACCTTGGTGCAACTCTGGTGATCTCACCCAGTCTCTGCACACTCGCCCTTTTGCTTGCGGCTCCATTTCCTGCCATGCAGAACCTTTTCCAACTACTTTTGGTCCCACTGATCGTCATTGCAAATCTGGCTGCCATGCTTTGGGCGACGAGACAGGCTTTGTTGAAGACTTATCCAGAAGGTTCTTTCCGCCTGGTTCAAGATGAAGCCCCTGCTTCAACCTCGGAGAAGGAACAAACCAAAGAACCTGCAGCGGGCGCTCATTTCAAGCATCAGGCATCGCAATGACCCCTTCCTCCTGCACCCTGATGGCGGACTACAACCGCTGGATGAACACCAAGCTCTACGAGGCCGCCGCCCAGTTGAGCGATGCGCAACTGCGGCAAGACCGCGGCGCCTTCTTCGGCTCGCTTTACGAAACGCTGAACCACCTCGCCGTGGCCGACACCATCTGGCTACAGCGTTTCGCGCAGCACCCGGCGCTGGGCGGGCTGCAAGAAACGATGCAGGGCTTTCCGAAGCCGACCTCGCTGCGCGAGCCCATGGCGGCATCCTTCGCGGAACTGCGGGACTACCGCATGCGGCTCGACGCCGTGATCCTCCAGTTCGCCCAGCAACTCACGCCCGCGCACTTGGCCGAGACGCTGCGTTACGCCAACACCTCGGGCAAGCCACAGGCCCGCAACTTCGGCGCCGTGCTGCTGCACTTCTTCAACCACCAGACCCACCACCGCGGCCAGGCGAGCACCCTGCTGTTCCAGGCGGGCGTGGATGTGGGCGTGACAGATCTGTTCACGCTGATTCCGAACGAGGTGTGAGCCGGGCGGCTGCGGACGCGGCCTGTGTGGGGTTGGGTGTGGGTATGCAAGCCCGCAGGATCGGCGTCAGGACAAGGCGTCCGCGCCAAAACGCTTGGCCGACCTTTCCTTGGCCTTGAGCGCCTCCACGTCCCGGTTGCGGGGCTCCGCGTGGGTGACCAGGCTGCCCATCAGCCTGCGCGCCGTGGCCGCGACCTCCTCCACCGCCTGATTGAACGCCGCCTCGTTGGCCCGCGAAGGCACCGAGAAGCCGCTGAGCTTGCGGACGAACTGCAGCGAGGCGTCGCGTATCTCCAGCTCGGTCGCCGGAGGCTCGAAGTTGAAGAGCGTCTTGATGTTGCGGCACATGGTGAGGCGGCTGTTGGTTGGTCGCGCCAGTCTAGCTAGACTGGTGGCAAATAACCTGAGCCGATATGAAGCAACGCCTCGGTCCCGACATCCAGTCCATGGCGCAACGCAGCGTGCTCTGCTGGCTGGCTGACTGGCTGGCTGACCACGGTCGACTGTAGAACCTGCCCGCCTCTCAAACCCAATCGTTCTTTTGCATGGCCGTGGTTCCTACTTAAAAGGACTTGCCTCGACGTAGCGAGTCGGCGGGTGGCTGTGACGTGACTTCGCAGTTTTGCGAGGTTTCACGGTTTGTGATGAAACCGACACTACGTTATATTCATCTAGCTTCTTCAAACAATACAAGCACTTAACTTGCAGCCGGGGAGGCACAAGGATGAGCATCACTCCATGTCATTCCGCAATTTTTCGGTCCACATCACGTTATGTCGCTTGATCGCATTCCGAGGGTTCGGGTTGACTTCAACGAGCTCGTCGATTCAGAACTTTTTCTGCTCTCTAAGACCGATCTGGTGGAGTCCGACGATGGAACGTGTCTCACGCTTCAGCCGGGGATGTGTGTAATTGCCTTTGAGCACAATGCATATGAAGACGGCGCCCATGAATATCTCTACGTGCACGGCACTGTCGAGGAGAACGATCCTTCGATCAACGGCGAATGGACGCGCAGTGCAAAGTGGTGTTGCCGATTTACCGGTGGCGTCTTGACTTCCGAGTCGAGAGTATGAGGAATCCATCGTCACCAGGCGCGCTCTACATAACCTCTCGCTCCAGCCGTCCCATGCCCGCTCCACACGCTCGGTCGGCTGAGCTCGAGCGCTCTACAGCAAGAAATCCTGTCGGAGCCACGGCTAAGTCATGAGAACACTCGTAATTCCACCGGCCGCGAAACGAGATGAGAATTCGGTGCAAATGCTTAGCGCGTGGATCGCGGAGCGAGGGCTCCACTGCACGCTGAATATTGGCTTCTTCGAAGCCGCGGGGCACACCGAGGCCAAGGCCTGGGGAATTCTGCTGGCCGATCTCGTGAGGCACATTGGCAATGCGGTTGCAGAAGAACGCGGAACGCCAGCGAATGAAACAGTAGCGGCGGTCACTGCCTCGATGCAATCGGAACTGGACACATCCACTTCCGGCGCCGTCGGCGAGTTCCATGTTGGTCATGATTAATCTTGCGCTTCCGTCGTCGCAAGTCTTGCGGTTGAACCTGTCACTCGAGCGGACAGCCTTCGGCGTCCACTCACTTTCAAGGTGGGCGTCATGAAACTCGATCTTGCAGACATTCGAGAGTACGTAGTGCCGCTCTTTGTAGCGGAAGACCCCGCCTTCCTTGCACCAGAGCAACCTGTCGTTGTTTCTCGTAAGAGATTCATTGGAACGGCATTCTTCGTTTCCAAGAATGGCGTCGCCCTCACAGCCGCGCATTGTGTCCCTGCGCCATCGGCCATTCCCAATCAGCATGCATTCCTAGCAATCATCTGGGATGGCCAGAGGCCCCGAGCGCAGCAGGTTCAGATTGCAACCGTGCTTGATGAGCAAGATATTGCCGTTCTAAAAATAGCGCACTCCCCTTCGAAGTACCTGCCTGTGTCGTTTGAGCCGATTCACATGGCCCAAGACATAGTCACCGTGGGAATTCCTCAACATAGTGTTTCCGGCTCCGCTTTTGAGTACCGATGCTTAAAGGGTCACGTCACCATGGTTTCAAGGATGCTTGAACTCAGCTGTCCAGCACCACGCGGAATGAGTGGATCTCCCATATTCCATGGATCAAAAGTCGTTGGTGTCATGAGCGGGAACGCTCGATCTGAATCTCTCGAAGACCAATCGGAAACAACAGTCGAAAAATTCGGACCACTGACTCGCGAAACGAAAACCGTGACCATGGCAGTCACGAACTACGGTCAAGCCGAGCCACTTGCAAAGCTCGCAGGTAAGCCACTTCCATTTACAGAGGGCGTGGCCTTCGAACAATTTCTGGAAAACCTCAACACCGTAACGTGACGCTCAACCCATCAATCGAGAGGGCGTGGCCCGGCAAGCCAGGTCACACCGCTTATCTAAAACGTTAAGTTTCAAAGCCGCGCACAGGCGTGCTCAAGATCACATGCAAGCCTCTGACAAGATTGCTATCGCCGCCGCCATCATCGCCGCTTGCGCATTCTTCGCAACGGTTTGGCAAGCACACTTGGCCCACACGCACAATCGCCTCAGCGTCCGCCCGCTGCTGGTCTGGGCGCGCGAGCGAACAGTCAACGACACAGGCACTGAAGTCATATTCATGCTCCGCAACTGCGGCGTTGGTCCAGCCATCATTACGGAACGTGTGTTTCTGGTAGACGAGAAGCCATTCCTACCTCCAACAGACACAAAGGACGAGGTTGAGGCATTCGTGCGATCTGTGCTTGGTTCAAAGTGTGCTTGGCACCTACGGGCGCAGGGCCTGCCTGGCTTAGGATCCGCCTTCCCCGCCGGGGATAGCCAAGTGATCGCGAGAATCTTCTTCCCAAACCATTCGCTGCAGATGGTCGACGATCTACTTGCGCAAATCTCTACCGCTGAGTTTCGCGTTCGCTACGAGTCTCTCTACAAGGAACGGTTTGTATTGCTGGCCACCTAGTAGCGATCGCAATGTGAAAACCATCTAGCACCTACTCCCCTGCTACCCGCCCCGCCGGCCTCCCCGCCTTCCCCTTGCTCAGCCGCCTCGCCGTTTGCTTCTGCAGCGCGGCCATGAACTCGGGGCCGCCCAGAGCCCAGCCTTTGAAGGCGGAGTCGGTCAGGGTCTCTTGCTGTTGCTGCGTCAGGCCTTCAGCGACGAGGCGGGTGTAGGCGGCTTCGCGGGCGAATGGGGTGTTGCCCAGGGCCCAGTAGAGGGCGTGAGGGGTGACGAGACGGTCGGCGCGCTGGCCGATGTAGTGGGTGTGGCTGGACCAGGGGTAGTCCGCGGCCTGGGCCACGAGGCCGGCGCGCACGGGGTTGAGGTCGATGTAGGCCATACAGGGCAGCAGGTGGCGTTCGGCCTCGATCACGGTGGCGCGGTAGCGCCCTTCCCACAGCGTGCCGCTGCGGCCATGGCGGTCGTTGAACCAGCGCACGTAACGGCGGCCCACGGCCTGCATCATCTTGGGCAGGCCCTCGGCCGTGGCGGGGGTGAGCAGCAGGTGCACATGGTTGTCCATCAGCACGTAGGCGTGCAGGGCGACGCGGTGTTCACGCGCCTGCGTCTCCAGCAGTTGCAGCATCTGCCGCCGGTCCACCTCATCGCGGAAGATGGCCTGGCCGTCGTTGCCGCGCTGCACCACGTGGTGCGCATGGCCGGCGATGCTGAGGCGGGGCAGGCGTGCCATGGTGGAAGGCCTTGCTTGCGTTGGGTTTGACGCGCCGCTTCAGGCGGAGGCCGGGCTGGGGTCTGAACCCGAATCCGAGCCCGAGTCTGAGCCCGGTCCGTGGTCCGCACCTTGAACCGGGCCGAGGCGCGCGTAGCGCACCGGCAGCAGAGATTCCAGGCCGAACTCGCCCAGCATGGCGCGCAGGCGTTCGGCGGCACTGCGCTTTTTCTGGCCGGTGTAGCGCGCCAGGATCAGCTCATTCTTCATGCTGTGTTCCCAGCCCACCAGCTCGGTCACCGTCACCTGGTAGCCCATGGCTTCGAGGTAGAGGCAGCGCAGCACATTGGTGATCTGGCTGCCGAACTCGCGCGTGTGCAAGGGGTGGCGCCACAGCTCGGCCAGCGGCGTGCGCGCCAGGGCCAGGGCCTTGCCACCGCGCAGCACGCCGGCCACCTCGGCCTGGCAGCAAGGCACCAGGGCCATGAAGCGGGCCTGCTTGGCCAGGCCGAAGGCGATGGCGTCGTCGGTGGCGGTGTCGCAGGCATGCAGGGCCGTGACCACGTCGATGCGCGCGGGTAGCTCGGTCGCGCGCTCGGACTCGGCCACGCTGAGGTTGAGGAAGCGCATGCGCGCGAAGCCCAGGCGCTCGGCCAGCTCGCGCGATTTCTGCACCAGCTCGGGACGGGTCTCGATGCCGTAAATCTGCCCTGCGTCCAGGGCCTTGAAGAACAGGTCGTAAATGATGAAGCCCAGGTAGGACTTGCCCGCGCCGTGGTCGGCCAGGGTGGGTGCCGCGCCGGGCGGCAGTTCCTTCAAAAGCGCTTCGATGAACTGGAACAGGTGCAGCACCTGCTTGAGCTTGCGGCGGCTGTCCTGGTTGAGGCGGCCTTCGCGGGTGAGGATGTGCAGTTCCTTCAGCAGCTCCAGCGACTGGCCGGGCCTTAAACCTAAGTTCTGGCCCAGGTCTTCTTCCACCGAGGGCTTGACTGACATGGCGGTCTTGGCGACCTTGTCGTTTCGCGGCTGCTTTTTCATGGCGGCGTTCATGCTCACTCCCCCACGCTGCGGCGGATGTTCAACGCGGCCCAGCCCGCCGCGCCCAGGCGCTCCAGGGCTTCGATGTTGCGCTCGTAAATCATCTCTGCTTCCGGGTAGGCGGCCACCGCGCGGTCGATGCTGCTTTCGCGCAGCAGGTGCAGCACCGGGTACGGCGCGCGGTTGCTGTTGTTGCCCACGTCGTCCTCGTCGGTGTCCGCGAACTGGTAGTGGGGGTGGAAGTTGGCGATCTGCAAGGTGCCGTCCAGTTCCAGTTCTTCGAGCACGGCGTCGGCCTCGTCCAGGAAGTCGTTGAAGTCCAGAAAATCCGCGAGGCACCAGGGCGCGGCCAGCACCGTGGTGTCGCGCTGCTCCGGGTCACTCTCGGCCAGGGCCAGGAGTTCGGCGCGCACATCGTCGCGCAGCGTCTCGCCATCGCGCGCGTCGCTGACCACCCAGTGGATCTGCCCCTTCACGTGCACGCCCTTGGCGAAGGGGCAGAGGTTGAGGCCGATCACGGCCTGCTCCAGCCAGTGCCGCAAGTCGGCCTGCACGGCGACGTGGCGCGGATCGTCGGCGGGCAGCCTCATGCGCCTTGCTCCGAAGGTTGGCGCACCGATTGGTCCGATGGTCGGCTCACTTGCCGGTGCAATTGGCGCCCAATGGCCCAGGTCAGCACCAGCCCCGCGAGGGCGCAGGCGCCGGTCAAAGCCCAGGTCCAGTGCCAGCCGCCCACGCGCTGGGCCAGCCAGCCCGCCAGGGGCGGCAACAGCACCTGGCCCGCGGACGAGCCCTGCTGCATCCAGCCCACCGTGGCACCCACGGTGCGCTCGCTGGGCGCCAGGCGCACCGACAGCGCGAACAGCGTGCCGGGGATGACGCCCCCCACGGTGGAGAACAGCAGCACCGCCAGGTAGCGCGACACGCCAATGGCGGTTGCCGACTCCACGGCCAGCCAGTGCGGCCAGTCGGCGAAGGCCACGCAAGCCGACACGGCCATCACGCCAAAGCCCGTGCCCAACACGGTGCGCGCGGGCACATGGGCTTGCAGCAGACGGCCCGCGCCCACATTGCCCACGATGTTGATGAGCGCCACGCCCGCCGTGAGCAGACCGGCCCATTGCACCGAGACGCCGGCCTGCGCGTAGGCCGAGGGCAGGAAGCCCACCACCGTCAGCCACTGCGCGGCGTAGACGCCGAAGGTCAGGGCCAGCAGCCAGGGACCGAGGGCGCCCAGGGTCTGGCGCAGGCGCGCCGTCCAGTGATCCGACTTGGCGGCGTCTTGCTTGCCAGCGTGCATGGCTGTGCGCGGGGCGTCCGGCGGCAAGGCACGCGCCACCAGCGCGGCGGCCAGCAAGGCCAGCGCCGCCAAGACCCACCAGCATGCGGCCCAGCCCACGAGGCCGATGATCCAGGGTGTGACCAGCAAGGACAGCGCCGTGCCCGCGGGCATGTACATGCTCCACAGGCTGAGCGCGGCGTTCAGCCTGCCCGGCGTCGGGCCTTCGGCCCCGGCTTCCAGGCTCACGATGCGCCGGATCAGGCCCGGCCCAGGCATGGTGGCCATCAGCACGCCGCAGCCTTCCAGCGCGCGCAGCAGCAGCAAGGCCGTCGCGTCCTGGGCCAGGCCCCCGGCCGCGCTGCTGATGCCCAGCAGCACCAAGCCGACGATCATGCCGCGGCGCAGGCCCATGCCATCGGCCAGCAGGCCCGCGACCACGCCCAGCAGCATGCCCGCGAGCTGCACCAGCGCGAGCATGAAACCGGCCTGCACCAGGGTGAGGTCCAGCGCCTCGCGCAGCACGGGGATGGCGGGCGGCAGCTTGCCCACGTGCAAGGCCGCAGCCACACCCGCGACGATGACCACCCAGGCCGCGCTCGTGGTCCTGCCCGTCTTTGAAGTTTCTGTCTTCGGCATGCGCGTCATTCCCAGAGTGTGCGCCCTGTCAGGCGGCCATGTTCGCGGCTGGCGTAGCGGTCGGTCATGCCGGCGATGTAGTCGGCCACCACGCGCTGCGGGCCGTCGGCCTGGGCCGCCTTGTCGGCGTAGCCCTGCTGCATCTCTTGCGGCGCGGCGCAGTAGCAGGCGTACAGCTCCTGGATGACCTGGCGCGCCAGGGCCATGGTCCGCGTGACCTGCGGGTGGCGGTAAAGATTCTGGAACAGGAACTGCTTGAGCGCGATGGACTGCTCGCGCATGGCCGGGCTGAAGCCCAGTTGCGGCGGCAGGCGGCGCACCTCGTCGGCGCTGGCCGGACGGTTGTGGTCCAGGCGGGCCTGGGTCGCGGCGATCACGTCGTAGACCTGGGCACTGAGCATGCGCCGGATGCTTTCGTAGAGCAGGCGGCGGCCGGCGCGCGGCGCGGCCAAGTCGGGATGCTCGCGCAGCACTTCACGCCGATAGGTGTCGAACAGGGGCACGGCTTCGAGCTGCTCCAGCGTGATCAGGCCGGAGCGCACGCCGTCGTCGATGTCGTGCGCGTTGTAGGCGATCTCGTCGGCCAAGTTGCACAGCTGCGCCTCCAGGCTGGGCTGGGTGCGGTCCAGAAAACGCCGCGCCACGCCGCCGGGCTCGGCCGCTTCCAGCGCCTCGGCGTTGGCGCGCGAGCAATGCTTGAGGATGCCTTCGCGGGTTTCGAAGGTCAGGTTCAGGCCGTCGAAATCGGGGTAGCGTTCTTCCAGCGCGTCCACCACACGCAGGCTCTGCAGGTTGTGCTCGAAGCCGCCATGTTCATGCATGGCCTCGTTGAGCGCGTCTTGCCCGGTGTGGCCAAAGGGCGTGTGGCCCAGGTCGTGCGCCAGCGCGATGGCTTCCACCAGGTCTTCGTTCAAGGCCAGGGCGCGGGCGATGGAACGGCCGAGCTGGGCGACTTCCAGCGAGTGCGTCATGCGCGTGCGGAACAGGTCGCCCTCGTGGTTGAGGAAGACCTGGGTCTTGTAGACCAGGCGGCGAAAGGCCGTGGAGTGGACGATGCGGTCGCGGTCGCGCTGGTGTTCGTTGCGCGTGGGCGCGGGGGCCTGCGGGTGGCGTCGGCCCCGGCTGCGCGCGGGGTCGCTGGCCCACGCGGCGAGGGTGTGCGTCATGGTGGTGCCGGGTTCCGTTCCAACCGCCACTGCAGCCGACATTCAGACCGCCGCGCAGGCATCGATCACCTCGCGCACCAAGGCGTCGGGCGCGCCACGCAAGCCGGCCTGGCCGGGGCGCTCGATGACCACGAACTTGATTTCCCCCGCCTCGGCCTTCTTGTCCAAGCGCATCAGGTCCAGGTAACGCCCCGCGTTGTCGTTCTTGTCCAGCACCGGGGCCACGACGGGCAGGCCGGCGCGTTCGATCAGGCGCTTCAGGCGCGCCACGAAGTCCGCGTCCACCAGGCCCAGGCGCTGCGAGAGCGTGGCGGCCAGCACCATGCCGCAGCCCACGGCCTCGCCGTGCAGCCAGGCGCCGTAGCCCAGCCCCGCCTCGATGGCGTGGCCGAAGGTGTGGCCGAAGTTGAGGATGGCGCGCAGACCGTTTTCGCGTTCGTCCTGGCCCACCACCTCGGCCTTGATCTCGCAGCTGCGGCGCACGGCATGCGCCAGGGCCGCGGTGTCGAGCGCGCGCAGCGCGTCCATGTGCTGCTCCAGCCAGTCCAGCAGGGCCATGTCAAAGATGGGGCCGTACTTGATGACTTCGGCCAGGCCGGCGCTGAGTTCGCGCGCGGGCAGGGTCTTGAGCAGGTCCAGGTCGCAGACCACGCGCCGCGGCTGGTAGAAGGCGCCGATCATGTTCTTGCCCTGCGGGTGGTTGATCGCCGTCTTGCCGCCCACCGAGGAATCCACCTGCGCCAGCAGGGTCGTGGGCACCTGCACAAAGGGCACGCCGCGCATGTAGCAGGCGGCGGCGAAACCCGTCATGTCGCCCACCACGCCACCACCCAGCGCGTAGAGCACGGTCTTGCGGTCCGCGCCCTGGCTCAGCAGCGCGTCGAAGATCAGGTTCAGGGTTGGCCAGTCCTTGTGCGCCTCGCCGTCGGGCAGTTCCAGCACCTGCACCTGCGCGTGGTGCGCCTGCAGGGCCTGCTTGAGCGTCTGGGCGTACAGGGGCGCTACCGTCGTGTTGCTGACGATCAGCGCCTGCGCGGCCTTGGGCAGACCCGCGAAGCTGGCCGACCAGGACAGCAGGCCGCTGCCGATGAAGATGGGGTAGCTGCGGTCGGCCCCGGATTCGCGCAGCTCGATGCGCACCTGCTGCGGCGAGGCCCCGTCACCCTCGGCGGCCGGCGCGGCCCCGTCCCGAAAACCCGAGGACTCGGACAGGTCGTAGGACACGGGCCGGATGGACGCGGGCACCGTCACCGGCGCCGATGGAGAGATGGAAGACATCCCGCTAGTTTACGTGGGGCCGCCCGCACAGCCGCGTCCCCGGCGTGGCGGCAGGCTGGCGTCAGCGCCGCAGGCGCAGCTCGCTGGGCAGGGGGCCGAGATGCGCAGCACGTCGTCGGCGAGCCATCGGGCCGACCGGCGTGCACGCTCCGCCACGCGCGGCAAAGGCAGTTGCAGGTAGTCGTCGTTGAAGACTTCGAAGCTGTAGTCGCCGCCATACCCCAGGGCGTCCAGCTTGAGCACGAGTTGCACCAACTCATCGCTGTGCACGCCCTCGCCCGGAAACACGCGGAAGGTGCGCGCCGTGGTCATGCGCTCCTCGAAGGTCCGGGTTTCCTGCCACATGAAGTCGGCCAGTTGGACCAGGAAGATCTTGTCTGCTTGCAGCTCATCCATCGCTTCCAGCGGCGTGCCGGCGGCGACGATGTGGAAGGAATCGATGCCCAGGCCCAGATTGGGACAGTCGGCGCGCTGTACCACGTCCCAGGCGGTGGTGAACTGGTTGACCACGCGGCCCCAGGACAGGGCCTCGTAGGCGATGCGGATGCCAAAAGGCAGGGCCAGCATGGCGAGCTTGCGCAGGTCGCGCGCGATGTGGTCCAGGTCCTCGCTGGCATGGCGGGAGGTGGACGAGCAGGCCAGCAGCACGTCACACCTCAGCGCCGCGCACATCTCGATCATGCTCTTGGCAATGTCAACCTTGTAATCGTGCAGATGGCCCGACAAGCCCTCGAAATCGCGCAGCACCTGGAAGCCCGTGCCACGCAGGCCGCTGCGCTGGACGGCCCGCACCGCCGCCTGCCAGCCCTGCGGGTGGCCCACCAGGTCACCGGCCTTGAGCATGACCTGGGCGAAGCCGGCTTCAGCCATGGCCTCCAGCTTGGCTTCCAGCGGGCCGGCCAGGGTGATGGTGTCCATGCCCAGGGCACGGATGACCGGGTCAGGAGCCTGGCTGGCGCAACCCGGCACGGCGCTCATCGGCCCGGCCCCTCGGGTCGCGCGCTATGCACCAGCTCGAACACGACCGAACCCAGGTAGGTCTTGGTGAGCGCGCCACGCTGCCCGGGCTGCACCACACCGGTTTCGATGAACTCCACGCCCCGCGCGCGCAGCGCTTGGACGGCGGCCATGACGTCGGGCACACCCAGTCCGATGCGCTGCAGGCGTTCACCGTTGTCCAACAGACCCAGATCCGGCTCGGGTTCGATCAGTTGCAGCACGAACTGCCCGCCCGTCTCCAGCGCCGGAACACGCAGCAACTTGCCCTTGGGCATGATGCCGAAGCGTCGCTCGTCGGGCAGGGGCTCCGCGCCGAACAGCTCGCCGTAGTACTCGGTCCAATCGTGGCTGCGCCCGGGGCCGATGTACTGCACCACGCCGAAAAAGTGCAGGCCCGCGGTGGCCGGCGGGTGCGGGTCCGCGCCCGGCACGGGCACGAAATCCACGTCGTAGATGCTGAAGTCGCGGTAACGGTCCACGAAGTGGATGCGGCTGCCACCGGGGCCGTGGATGGCGGGCAGGTGCAACTCCATCACTTCGGCGCGGGGAGGCACCTCCCAGGCACCGCGCGCGAGCACAAAGTGCCAGGCGGCACGGGCATCACGCACCCGCAAGGCCATGGCCGAGAGGGCCGGCGCGTCGCCGGCCCGGGCCTCGGCGCCATGGGCGTTGACCACCACGTTCAGATCGCCCTGGCGATAGAGCAGCACCTCGCGCGAGCGGTGTCGCGCGACCAGGCAAAAGCCCATCATCTCCAGCACCTGTCCCAGGGCCTGAGGGCGGGGCGTGGCGTATTCGATGAACTCCAGCCCATCCAGACCGATGGGGTTGCGCGCCTCGCCGCGCAGCGCCTGCGTGGGCTCGCGTCCAAGCCCGGGTTCGAGGGCAGAACCCAGGGTCTGAGGCGCGAACGCGCTCAGCGCACTCATGCCACGGGCTCCGCGGGTTCGTCCGCCAGGTTGCGCAGGCGGTCCCCATCGGTGGTCGGCAGGCCGAAGAACTCCAGGTAGGCCGGTATCTGTTCGTACAGCATGTCGGCCCCGAACTGGATGGTGCAGCCGCGCGCGCGCGCGGCCCGCAGCAAGGGGGTCAGGGTGGTTTTCATCACCACCTCACCCACGAAAGTCCCGGGCACCAGGCGGTCGACATCCAGGGGCAGCGGGTCTTGCGGGTCCATGCCCAGGGGCGTGGCGTTGACCACGATCCCGTGGCCGAGGGGGTCCTTGTTGCCGGTCACGATGTCCAGGTGCGGGAAATGGGTGAGCAAACGCTGGGCCAGCGCCTCGGCCTGTTCCGATCGCGGGTCGAACAGCGCCAGCCTGGCCACGCCCGCGCCGGCCAGGGCGGCGGCGATGGCGCACCCCACGCCACCACACCCCACCACCAAGGCACTGTTGCCCTGCAAGCGGGCGCCCAGGCGCAAGGCAGCGCGCACGAAACCATCGCCGTCGAACAGATCCCCAATCACACGACCATCGGCGCGGCGGCGCACGGCATTGCAGGCACCGGCCACCTGGACGGCGATGCTGGCTTCGTCCAGCAGCGCCACGGTGGCGACCTTGTGCGGCATGGTGATCAGCACGCCACGCAGGTTCTGCAAGGCAAGCAGGCTGCGCATCAGCGCGGCGAACTCCGCCGGTGGACAGCCCATCGGCACCAGCAGCGCATTGATGCCTGAGGCCGCGAAATAAGGGTTGTAGATGCTGGGCGCCTTGACCCCCTGGATCGGGTAACCCAGCAGAGGCAGGATTTCGGTGTGACCGTTGATATGCATGGCTTAACCTCGATCAGGTGCAGGGATTGCGCTGGGGTCGGTGGACACTCAGGCCAGCACCGCCCCCTGGTCCAGCAGCAGGCGCCGCAAGGGCCCGGCCTCGACCGCGCGGACCTCACCGTCCGCCGCGCAGGCCAGGGCCGCGGCCACGCCCGCAGCCTGCCCCACGGCCATGGAGATGGTCATGACCCGGATGGCGGCCAGGGCTGCGTGGGTAGCCGAGATGCCGCGTCCCGCGACCAGGGTGTTGCGCAGGTCCCGCGGCAGCAGGCTGCGGTAGGGAATCTGGTAGGCATGGTCGGGCCCCAGTGGGGTATAGATCAGCTCGCCGCCAGAGGCAGGGTGGATGTCGATGGGATAGGCGCCCGCGGCAATGCCATCGTCGAAAACCGTCGGCTGGCTCAGTTCCTCGGCCGTCAGCACATGGTCGCCGTGGACCCGCCGGGTCTCCCGGATGCCCACCTGGGTGGCGAAAGCCTGAAGCCGGCCGGCCTCGCAACCAGGCACGGCACGGCGCAGGTAGCCCGCGGCCCGCCAGGCTTGGCGGCGCCCTTCGATTTCCGCGCGGCTGAGCGCGGTCACGTCCGTGGCGTCGATGCCCAGGCGACTGATGTTGAACCAGGCGTCGGAGGAATAGGGGTCACGCGCGGCGTGCAGCGCGGCGCGGGCCAGTTCGCCGTCTTCGTATCCGCGCCGGGCCAGGGTCTTCAGGTCGGCCGGACCCAGGGCGTCGAAGCGGGCGTAGTCGATGGGACCGAAACGGAACATCATGGTGGCGGGCTGCAGTTGGTCGCCCTCCTCCAAATCCAGGAACCGCGCGCCAGCGCGGTGCAGCACGTCGATGTCCCCCGTGGTGTCGACAAGCACCCGGGGGCGCAGGCTCAGCACGCCGCTCTTGGTCAGCACGCGCACGGTGTGGAGGCGTCCGTCAGTGACTTCGACGTCCAGCACGTTGGCGTGCAGCAGCGGCTGCACGCCAGCCTCCAGGATCAGGTCGTCCAGCACCAGCTTGAGCACCTCGGGGGCGTACTCGATGCGGTCCATCGTGTGGCCCGTGGACATGACGAAGACCTGGTGCTCGCCCGCCGCGCCATAGGCCCGCAGGCGCTCCACCACCTCGCGGGCCAGGCCGGCGATCACCGGGCGGCCACTGCTCGTCTGCCAGCTGTTGAACTGGGCGACCGCGCCGCCGGTGGCGTTGCCGCCCAGGAACCCATAGCGCTCGACCAACAGAACCTGTGCGCCCTGCCGCGCCGCCGCGACGGCCGCCATGGCACCGGCCAGGCCACCGCCACAGACCAGGACATCGGGCGTCAGTTCCAGCGAAGCCGAGGCGGTCTTCGTGGTGGACGGGGCGCGGGAGCCCACCGCCGGTCCCCTTTGTCCTTCTTGTCCTTCTTGCTTTGGCATCGGGGTCCCGCTCATTCCGCCTTGATGCCGCGCGCCTGGATCACCGAGGCGTAGCGGTTCATTTCGGCGAGCATGAATTTGGTGGTTTCCGCGCGGCTCTGGATGACCGGCACGACACCGATCGCGGCGAACTTGCCGCGCACCGTTTGAGATTTCAATGCCTGGGCCAGTTGCGACTCCAATCGCGCCAGGCCCGCGGCCGGAATCGATCCTTTGGGCGCGAACAAGGCCGCCCACCCCTGGACTTCCAGGCTGGGATAGTTCAAGGCCCGGAAGGTCGGGACGCCAGGCAACTCGGGCGCCGGCTCGGGAGACGACACCGCGATGGCACGCAGGCGGCCCGAGCGGATGTGCGCCAGGACACTGGGCAGATTCAGGAACCCCAGCGACACCAGGTCACCCAGCAGGTCGGGCAGCAGCGCGCTTTCCCCTTTGTAGGGAACGGTCGTCAGCGAGATGCCGGTCTGGCTCGCGAAGATTTCGGAGGCGATGTGCGCCAACGTGCCGTTGCCGCTGTTGCCCGCCGTCAGATACCCTGGCTTGGCCCGCGCCTCGCGCACCACGTCGTCGATCGACTTGATCGACGACGCCGCGGGAACCACCAGCACCAGCGGCTGCGCCGACACCATGCCCACGACATCGAAGTCCCCGGCCACGTCATAGCCGATATTGGGCCGCAGGACCGGGTTGATCACCATGCTGTTGCTGCCCATCAGCAGCGTGTGGCCGTCGTTGCTCTTGGCTGCGGCGGTGACGCCGATGGCACTGCCCGCGCCCGGCCGGTTCTCGACGATCACGGACTGGCCCAAGGCGGGACTCAGGATCTCCGCCAGCACGCGCGCGGAGCTGTCGGCACCGCCGCCCGGGGCGAAGGGCACGATGATGCGAACGGTGCGGCTGGGCCAGACCGGCGTCGCCGCCAAGGCCGCCGACAGGGGCGATGCGGCGACGGCCCAGGCACCCGCGGTGCCCAGGAGGGTGCGGCGGCTGAGGGCATGGCCTTGGGCGTGCAGGGTCGATCGGGATGCAGTTTTCATGAGGAAAGTCTCCTGGTGCTGAAAAAGAAACGGCTCGCGGCGATGTCCATGACCGTCACGGATCCGCTGCACGCATCCTAGGCAGACCAGGTCTAACAATCCAATACAAATACAGTCATAGAAAATAACGTTGTGTTATTCGATGAACGCACCCGAACGGAAACCCGGCGATGAACCTGCGACAGATTGAAGTATTCCGCGCCACGATGCTGGCGGGTTCGACCACGGACGCGGCCCGACTGCTGCACGTGTCCCAGCCCGGCATCAGCCGGATGATCAGCCACATCGAGCTGCAGCTGGGCGTGCAACTGTTCGAACGCGGCAAGGGCCGCCTGCGGCCGACCCCCGAAGCACATGCCCTGCACGCCGAGATCGAGCAGGTCTACCACGGGGTCAAGCGCATCGAGGCACGGGCCCAGGCGCTGCGCCATGGAGGCGGCCAGACGCTCAAGGTTCTCGCCAGCCCGAGCCTGCTGCTCGAGGTGGTTCCCCGCACCATCGCCACGCTGGCCGCCGACTACCCCGAAGCGAAGATCTACGTCGAGTCCCAGTTGGTGCGCGATATGACCCGGCTGTTGTCCACCGGCGAGGCCGACGTGGGCATCAGCACCTTGCCGGTGGACCACGCGCCCCTGCTGGCAAAGGACATCGGCGGCTGGACCCTGAGTTGCGTGTTCCTCAAGGGGCATCATTTCGAGCAGCAGGCCTCGGTGTCCCTGTCCGAGATATGGAAGGAGCATCTGATCGCCTTCAGCGCCGACACCCCGCAAGGCCGGTTTCTCGCGCAATCGTCGGCCCAAGCCGCGCGAGGCACCCGTCCGCAGATCGAGGTGCGTTCCGGGCAGTTGGCCTGTGCCCTGGTCGCGGCCGGCGGCGGCATCGCCATCGTGGACAGCCTCACCGCCCGCGCCTGGCCGGGGGATCAACTGTCATTTCGTCCCATCAAGCGGGCGCCGGCCTACCGGGTGCATGCCATCCGCAACCCCAACTTTCCGGGATCGGCGATCGAGCAGGAATTTGTCGAACGCATCCGCAAGCATCTGGGCACGCATTCGACCGCGCGCGCCGCGACCCTGACGAAATGAATCCGTCCCGCGAGGAACGGGCGCCACGCGGTTCGCGCGCGCACAGCCGGGATCAACTGGGGCGTGAGGTGGTGGTCAGGCCTTCGACCTGGATGCCGGCCAGTTCCAACTGGGTCACGATGATATTGGCCAGACTGCTGACCGATGGCCGACCCGTCTCGACCACGAAATGCGCGGTCTCGCGGTACAGCGGGTCGCGCTGGACGTAGAGGTCACGCAGGCGCTGCAGTGGATCACTGGTCTGCAGCAGCGGCCGGTGGGTGTCGCGTTTGAGGCGACGCATCAGTTCTTCCGGCGTGGTGCGCAGGTAGATGGCGTGGCTGCACGAGCGCAGCTGCTGGCGATTGGCCTCGCGCAGCACCGCGCCACCGCCGGTGGAAAGCACCCCGCCGGGCCCGTCCGGCGCGCTGCCTTGCAGGCACAGACTGGCGATGGTGTCGGCCTCGATCTCGCGGAAGCGGTCCTCGCCCTCGCGCTCGAAGAACTCGCGGATCGAGCAGCCGATGCGCTGCTCGATCACATGGTCGGAATCATGGAACGGCAGATGCAGGCGGCGCGCCAGATGGCGCCCCACGGTGGATTTGCCCGAACCGGGCATGCCGACGAAGCTGAGGAACAAGGGGGCCGGATTCAAGACAGAACAGGGAAAACGGGAGTCAGCGCGTGGAAAGGAGGGAGTCCGTCAAGGCCTTGGGGGTGATGAACACCAGCATCTCCCGCTTTTCAGAGCGCATCTCCCGGGCGCGAAACAGCGCGCCCAGGCCGGGCAAATCCCCCAGGAAGGGGATCTTGGTCACGGTTTCGCGCTCTTCCTGCGTGTAAATGCCGCCGATGACGACCGTGCCGCCATTCTCCACCAGAACCTGGGTCTTCACGTGCTTGGTGTCGATGGCGAAGCCGGCCTGGGTGTCCTGGCCCACCGAATCCTTGCTCACGTCCACCTCCAGGATCACATTGCCCTCGGGCGTGATCTGCGGCGTGACTTCGAGCATCAGGTTGGCCTTGCGGAACGAAATGGAAGTCGCGCCACTGGAGGTGGACACTTGGTAGGGCAGCTCGGTGCCCTGCTCAATCAAAGCCTTCACCTTGTCGGCCGTGACCACCCGCGGGCTGGAAACCACCTTACCCTTGCCGTCCGCCTCGAGCGCGGAGATTTCGAGATTGAGGAAACGCGCCGCGCTCTCGCCAAAAATGGACACCGCAAACACCCCGGCAGGCTGGCCACCCAGACCGGGCGAAGGCAGATTGACGAAAGAGCCGCCACCAGCGCCGGCCGCCGTGGCGCTGTAACTGCCGCCCAAACCAAGCCCGGAGCCGCCACCGGGTGCACGACCACCCGCACCTCCCAGGCGCGCACCCAGGGAGCGGCTGAAGGTGTCGGAGGCTTCGACGATGCGCGCCTCGATCAGCACCTGCCGTACCGGTACGTCGATCTTCACGATCAACGCCTGCACGGCCTCCAGCCGCGTCGCGATGTCGGTCACGAAGAGCTGGTTGGTGCGCGCCTCGGCAATCGCACTGCCACGCGGCCCCAGGATGCGCGCGGCGACCACGGCACCGGCCGAACCGCCCACGGCGCCCGCGCCACCAAGTTGCTGGGCCACGTCGGCAGCCTTGGCGTAATTGAGCTGGAAGCTGCGGGTGCGCAGGGGCTCCAGCACTTCCTGCGCGGCGCGTGCCTCGCTCTCCTGTCGCTCGCGGGCCACGATCTCCTGCCGGGGTGCGATCCACAGCACATTGCCCTGGCGGCGCTGGTCCAAGCCCTTGGTCTGGAGCAGGATGTCCAGCGCTTGGTCCCAGGGCACGTCGCGCAGGCGCAAGGTGACGTTGCCGACGACCTTGTCGGAGGTCACGACGTTGAAGCCACTGAAATCGGCGATCACCTGCAACAGGGCGCGGATGTCGATGTTCTGGAAATTGAGCGTCAATTTCTGCCCGCTGTAGCGGGGACGCGCCACCGGTTCGTCGGGCGAGGCCGTTCGGGGCACGAACTCCACCACGAACTGGGTGTCGTTCTGGTGGGCGCTGTACTCCCAGGAGCCATCGGCCTCGATGCGCAGACGCACCCGCTGTCCCACCTGCTGCGCCACCACGGACCGCAGCGGCGTGCCCAGGCCGCTGACATCGCGCTCGCCCTGCAGCCGCTCGGGCAGGCGCGTGCCCGGGAATTCCACCGTGAGCGCCCCACCGCTGGCGCGGATGTCCGCGCCCACCTCGCTGCTGGGCAGGGCCACGATGACCCGGCCTGACCCGTCCGCGCCACGGCGCACGTCCAGGGCCTGGATCGCCTCCACCGGGCGCGCTCCGGCCCAGGTCACCTCGGCATCCGCGCCCGCCGCCTCGGGCGTGACCGTCTCAACCCGCGTGCCCGGCAGGGGACTGAGAACGATGCGCAAGGCGTCCGCTTGCAGTTCGGTCCGGTAGCCGGTTGCCAGTCGCAGGTTGAGCAAAACGCGCGTGTGTTGCCCCATGGGAACCAGTTGAACGGAACGCAGATTGCCTTGCTGGATGTCCACGGTCGCGTGCTCGAAGGCCGGGTCCACGTTGTCCAGGTCAAAGGCAATGCGGGCAGGTGCGTGGGTGAGCAAGCCCGCCGGCGCCGACACCAAAGGCATGGACAGCCCGATGCGCAGCACTTCCAACCCCTGCTCAACCGCCCCGGTCACCGACAGAATGCGCGCGCGGCCCACCGGCTCGGTGCCTTGCGCCCCCGGCGCAACCGTCCGCGCCTGTGCGTCTTCCAGTGCCATGGCGCGCGCCGACGGCAGGCCACCCGCGCACAAACCGGCCAGAGCCAGGCAAACCCAGCGAACCAGGACAGGCAGCGTGACAGACAAGGAGGGTTTCATGGTTCAGCGCCCTTGCATGGGTAGGGTGAGGACGCGGGCCAAGGGCTCGCCCTGCGGACCCCGCAGCGCTTCGCGCAGCGTGATGCCGTCTTCCGAAATGCGCAGCACCCGGGCTCGGTTCGAGCCCAGGACCGCGCCCACCGGCACTTGGTAGACCTGCAGATCGGCTTGCACCAGCGCCACCACCTGATCCCCCTGGCGCAAACTGCCCACCATGCGCAGGGACGACAGTGGGCGCGCCTCCAGTGGCTGGTCCGTGCGCGCAGCCGCCTGCTGTTGCAGGGGCTGCGACCCCGAAAGTCGCCGTGGGTCAAAGGGGTCCTCCGCCTCGACACGTCCAGCGGTCCCCGCGATGGATTCAACCCCGGCGACGGCCGGGGTGGGGGCGGCCGTGACCGCAGTGCCCGCGTCGTATTGCCGCCGCTGCTCAGCCATCCACGCGCGCAAGGCGGATTCATCGGCTGGCTCACAGCCGGCCAGGAGCAGGATGAGCAACGCACCCAATCGCGCGCCGCCCAGCCCCCCATGTGGCGCCAGCGACATGCACCGCCCTCGGTTCTTGGGCACCATCACCGACGCTCCGAGGTCGTCGAGAAACGCACACCCGCGGTCACCCGCTCGTGCGCTTCGCGCGCCCGGCAGGCCCGGGCCGTCACCTCCAGTGCCAGCAGGCCGCCGACTTCGAACCCAGCGCCGCCGGTGCGCGGAACGAGCGTCAAGCGATCGACCGTGACCACCGGGGTCAGCGTCGCCAGACCAGCGACAAAAGCGCCGAGGGCCTGGTAGGTCCCGACAGCGCGCAGCGTGAACGGCAGTTCCAGATGGTGTGGGCGCGTCACGGGCGCACCCGGTCGGAACAACTCGAAGCGCAGCCCTGGGTTCTGCCCGACCCGATGGATGTCCCGAAGCAAGGTTTCCGTCCAGGCCTGCGCCTGGTCGGGAATACTCGCTCCAGCTTGCGGGGACCACAAGGCACCGAGCAGCGTCACCCGGCGCTCGCGCAACGCGTCCATGGCCTGAATCTGCGCGAGCCGGCTCCGATAGTCGTCGCGTGCTTGCTGCGCCTGCGCCCCCAGCGGTTGCAGCATGTGCATCTCGCTTTGCAGGCCCAGTCGCCCGAGGACCAGCACCGGCAAGACGGCGATCAGCACCAGCACCCCGCCACGCGCCAGCCAGGGCCAGTCCTGCGGCGCAGACCAGGACAGAGAGGCAGCCCTCATGGCACGGACTCCCCGTCCGGCGCCAGCACCAGACGCACACGCACGGTGAATTGCGTGGTTCGCACAGGCGTGGCGGCGTCCTCCGGCATCGCCTCGGTACTCGTGATGACCGACCCCGTCGCCGGTGCCTGTGCCTGTGCAGCCGTGAACTCGACCAGCTCAGGCTGGTGGAATCCGGATTGGGGCGAGGCGAGGTGACGCAGCAGACCGGACAGCGCCTGCTCTGACCGTGCCACACCGCGCAAGGTCACCAGCACCCCCTCCTGGGTCAGGCTTCTGAGATGGACCCCCTCCGGCAGCGCGCGCGGCAGCAGGGCCAACAGGCGCGCCGAACGGTCACGGCTGGCCTGCAATCCGGCCCAGGCCTCGATTTCCGCCCGCAGCACGGTCATGCCCTGGAGACGGGTGTCGAGCTGGCTGATCTCGCGCATCAACGTGGCGTTGAGCGCGCGCTGCGCGGCCATGCGCTCGCGCCCGTACAGATACAGCACGCCAGCCACGCCCACACCCAAGGTCAGGGCCACGAGCGCAGCCCGCCTGAAGGCCCCACGCGGCCCTTGGCCCGCCTCGCGCGGATGCGGCAGCAGATTGATCGCGAGTGTCATGGCTGGAACCTTCTCAGGGCCAGACCACAGGCCGGCAGATAAGCCGACGCAGCGCCCGTTGCCGGCGCGGTCGATGCGGCTCCTCGGGTTCCGTGCGCGATGCGCCAGGGTGGAGCGCGCCGGTGCGCCATGCCCTCGAAGGGATTCGCCACGCGGCAGGGACAGCCCAGCAAGCCGGCCAGGGCCGTGGCCAATCCCGTGCCGTTGTTCACCTCACCCGTCAGCCAGATGGCTTCGATGCGCGCTCCCGTGTCGCTTGCAAGTGCGCTGGACCAGGCAAGCGCAAGACCCGTGGCCACCTCAAGCGCGGGATCGGTTTCGCCAGGCAGCGCGGGGGCGACAGGGCTCCACGCGCACTCGTTGTCGTGCAGAACCTCGTCACCGCGCGACAACCGCCAGGCGATGCGGTCCGCACGCAGATCGAGCACGGCGAAGGTCGGTTCCACGCACCTGCCCACGCGGGCCCGCGGACACACGGCCAACAGTTGCCGGACGGCGCGACGCGCAGCGAATTCGGCCACGTCCACGACCACGGGCTTCAGGCCGACCGCCTCGGCCAGGGCCTGCAGGTCACGCACGCGCTCGCGGCGGGCGGCCACCAGCAACAAGTCCATGGGGGCCGCGCGCAGCGCGTCCTGCGGCGACCGCCGCACGGGCGGCGCCTCGATCGCGGCCGCTCCGGGCCCCAGCACGGCATAGTCGAGGTACACCTCCTGCAGGGAAAAGGGGAGGATCTGCTCGGCCTCCGACCGCAGTCGATCCCACAGGCCTTCGGAGGTCAGCGCCCGAGGCAGGGTGATGCGCCGCGTGATGACGGCCGCCTCGGGCAGGGCCATGGCCACCTTGATGGCGCGCACGCGGGTCCGACGCAACAGACCCGACACGGCTTGGGCGATGGCATCGAAATGGTCGATGCGGCCCTCGACCATCCAACCGGGTGCCATCGGCTCGCAGGCGCAGTGCTCGAGCGTTTGCCGACCTTGGCGGGTCCGGCCCAGCGCAACCACCCTGACCGCGTCGGCCTGAAGGTCCAGGCCGAGCAGGGGCTCGGGCTGGCGATGTGGCGACAGGAACAACATGGGGAGCCCTCCTGGTGAAACCCATCCAACGCCAGCGGTGAGGGAATGATTCCTTCATGCCTGGCAGGCGGCTGGATCGTAGCAGCCGTTTGCTCGAGCCACGGTTGGAATGCGAGGTTTCCCAAGCCCTAATTTAAAAGCTTGCACTCACATTTTTTTCACTACGGGGTCTCCAATTGTTTCCAACTCAACCCCTGGGCCTGGACGGCCAAGCATCCCCAGGGCCACTTGATTTTTATAATGGCAATTCTTCGGAAAAGATCTGCCGCCCCGGTCATCCGGCCTGGGGTACGTCGCCAACCCGGCTTGGACCCGCCTGCTCACGGTCTTGATGGTCCTGCCCCAGACCCCCTACCTCCGAGGCCGCCCGGCCGACGACAGCTCCCATGTCAGCCGACGAACACTCTTCCCCGCCCCGTGCCTCCACCATGGGCGCACAATTCGCCCGCATGAAATCGACGCTTTCCCGACGCTGGGCCACCCTGCATCCCTTCGCGCGCATCGCCGTGTGGATCACGGGCATCGGCGTGGCCGGCCTACTCAGCGGCTTGGCACTCGTGGCCGTGGCCATGGCCTTCGCCTTCCCCAACCTGCCGGACATCTCCGACCTCTCGGAATACCGCCCCAAGCTGCCCTTGCGCATCTACTCGGTGGAAGGTGACCTGCTGGGTGAGTTCGGCGAGGAGCGGCGCCGCTTCGTGCCCATCGAGAAGATTCCTCGCGCGCTGACGGACGCCGTGCTCGCCATCGAGGACGCCCGTTTCTACCAGCACGGCGGCGTGGACTACGTCGGCATGGCGCGCGCCGTGCTGGCCAACCTGCGGCGCGTCAATAGCCAGGGTGCGTCCACCATCACCATGCAGGTGGCGCGCAACGTCTACCTCTCATCCGAGAAAACCTACACGCGCAAAATCTACGAAATCCTGCTGACGTACAAGCTGGAGCACCTGCTGAGCAAGGACCAGATCCTCGAGATCTACATGAACCAGATTTACCTGGGTCAGCGCGCTTACGGCTTCGCCGCGGCATCGGAAACCTACTTCGGCAAGCCCCTCAAGGACATTTCGATCGCCGAGGCTGCCATGCTGGCGGGCCTGCCCAAGGCACCGTCGGCCTACAACCCCATCAGCAATCCCAAGCGCGCGCGCGCGCGCCAGCTCTACATCATCTCCCGCATGCTGGACAACGGCTTCATCACGGCCGAAGAAGCTGCGGCAGCCCGGGCCGAGGAAATCCAGGTACGGACCCTCAGCACGCAGGGCGAGCGCCCCGGCCAGGGCCACGCCGAATACGCCGCCGAGATCGTGCGCCAGATCATCTTCGCCCAGTACGGCGAGGAAACCTACACCCGTGGCCTGCGCGTGTACACGACCATCCGCTCGGGCGAGCAGGAAGTGGCCTACGCGGCCCTGCGTCGCAGCATCATGGAGTACGAGCGCCGCCAGCCCTACCGCGGCCCTGAAAAAGTCATTCCCCTGCCGGCGCAGACCGCCGACAACACCGACGCCATCGCCGAGACCGTGTCCGAGGCCCTGATGGACCACCCGAACAACGGCGACCTGCTGAGCGCCGTGGTGCTTGAAGCCGAGCCACGCAAGGTGACGGTGATGCGGCAGGATGGGGAAACGCTGGACATCACCGGCAGCGGCCTGCGCTACGCGGCGGACGGCCTGTCTTCGCGGGCCGCGCCCACGGTCAAGATCCGGCGCGGCGCCATCGTGCGCATCCGCCAACACAGCCCCGAAGACCCCGCCAAGAACCAGGCCGCGAGCTGGGAAATCCTGCAACAGCCCGAGGTGGAAGGCGCTTTCGTCTCGCTGGACCCGCGCGATGGCGCGGTGCACGCCATGGTCGGCGGCTTTGACTACGACAAGAACAAGTTCAACCACGTCACCCAGGCCTGGCGCCAGCCGGGCTCGAGCTTCAAGCCCTTTATTTATTCGGCCGCGCTGGAGAAAGGCTTCACGCCGGCCACCGTGGTCAACGATGGCCCGTTGTTCTTCGAGCCCGAGTCCACGGGCGGCCAGCCCTGGGAGCCGAAGAACTATGACGGCGTGTTCGAAGGCCCGATGCCGCTGCGCCGCGCGCTGGCGCGCTCGAAGAACATGGTGTCGATCCGCGTTCTGGACGCCATCGGTCCGCGTTACGCCCAGGAATGGACGGCGCGCTTCGGCTTCGAGCCGCGCCGCCACCCTGCCTACCTGACAATGGCCTTGGGCGCGGGCACCGTCACACCCATGCAGATGGCCGTGGCCTACTCCGTGTTCGCCAATGGAGGTTATCTGGTCGACCCCTGGTTGATCCGCAAGATCACCGATCCCAACGGCAAGGTGCTGGTCGAGACACCCCCCGTGGTGCTGGACGAAAGCATGCGCTCGCTGGAACCGCGCAACGCCTTCATCATGTCCACGCTGTTGCAGGAAGTGGCCCGCGTCGGCACCGCCGCGCGCGCCCAGGCTCAACTCAAGCGCCCCGATATCTACGGCAAGACGGGTACCACCAACGACTCCATGGATGCCTGGTTCGCGGGCTACCAGCCCACGCTGACGGCCGTGACCTGGATCGGCTATGACACGCCACGCAAGCTCGGTGACAAGGAAACCGGCGGTGGCCTGTCCCTGCCGGTGTGGATCAGCTACATGGACTATGCGCTGCGCGGCGTTCCCGTGCAGGAAGTGATCCCACCCGAGGGCGTGACCCAGGTCGGCATCGACTGGATGTACTCGGAACACGCCGAAGACGGGGGCGTCAAATCCCTGGGCCTGGACGAGGACAACGGCGGCATGATGATGACCCTGCCAGGGGGCATCATGCCCAACCTGCCCTACAGCCCGCCCCCACGGATGAACCGCAGGGCGAGGAGCGCTCGCGCATCCTGGACCTGTTCCGTCGCAACTAGTGCAAGGCACGGCGCTGGGGCATCGGCTCGGGGGGCCTAGCGCCTGCGCGAGGCCCTCTCAGCCCGAGAACACCAGGGGCACGTGGGCCTGCTCGCTCGCGTAACGCGACAGGCTGGTGAAGAATTCGCCCTGTCCCTTGGTGTCCATCCAGCGCTGGCCGTCGAACTTGTAGTGAAAACCACCGGCACGCGCTGCCAGCCAGATTTCGTGCAGGGGCTTTTGCAGATTCACCACAATCTGGCTGCGATCGGAAAACACCAGGGTCACCATGCCGCCCGTGCGCTGGTTGTCGATATCGGCATCGCTGTTTTCGTTGATGCGGTCGCAGTTCGCCTCGATGGCGCGCAGCACGGCCTCGGCGCGGTCCAGGAATTCCAGGTCAGTCATACAATTTCGTGATGTTGAAAGCTCGATCGATCGTCCGTGCCACTGTCCGGTCCCTGGCGATTCTAGTCAGCACCCCCGCTTCTTCCCCTCGCCGCGTTTTTGCCCCTGTCGCGCTCGTCGTCATCGGTCTGTCCGGCGCCTTGCTGCTCGCCGGCTGCGGCCAGACCGGTAAGCTCTACCTGCCCAAGAAGGATCCGGCGGCCGCCCATCGGGCCAGCTTGCCACAATCGCTCTGGCCGTTCATGCCTTCGAAAAAGAAAGAAGAGGCACAGCCGCAGGCCGACCAGAACCCAGACACCCAAGACCCTGCGTCCGACATTTTCGCCATCCCAGAAGAACAACCATGACCGCTCCCCTGCTGCCCGGCCACCCGCATCTGGCTTACCGCGCCACCCCGTCTGGCCAGGATCTCTACCTGGAAGGCGCGCGCCTGGCCGATCTGGCCCGCATCCACGGCACGCCGCTGTTCGTCTATTCTCAGCAGGCCATGCTGGACGCGCTGGCCGCGTACCAACGCGGACTGGCCAGCCGCATTGAACAAGGCAAGGCACGCATCTGCTATGCGCTCAAGGCCAATTCTTCGCTGGCCATCCTGCAACTCTTCGCCCGGGCCGGCTGCGGTTTCGACATCGTCTCGGGTGGCGAGCTGGAACGCGTGCTGGCCGCCGGCGGCGATCCGACCCGGGTCATCTTCTCTGGCGTGGGCAAAACCCGCACCGAGATGCGGCAGGCCTTGGATACCGGCATCGGCTGCTTCAACGTCGAGAGCGAGGCCGAGCTGGACGTGTTGAACGACGTCGCGGTGGAGCTTGGCAAGGTGGCGCCGGTGAGCATTCGCGTCAATCCCGATGTGGACGCCAAGACCCATCCCTACATCTCCACCGGTCTCAAGGGCAACAAGTTCGGGATCGCGCACGAGCGCGCCGTGGCCGTCTACCAGCATGCCGCGCGCTTGCCGGGACTGAAGGTGGTAGGCATCGACTGCCATATCGGCTCGCAAATCACCGAGGAAAGACCCTACCTGGACGCGCTGGAGCGTGTGCTGGACCTGGTCGAGGCCATTGAGGCCGCAGGCATCCCACTGCATCACATCGACCTGGGCGGCGGCCTGGGCATCGACTACCACGGCGACACACCACCGGCCGCCGATGCGCTCTGGCACAAGCTGCTGGCCCGACTGGATGCGCGCGGCCACGGCGCCAAGGCGATCTTCATCGAACCCGGCCGCTCCCTGGTCGGCAACGCGGGCGTCTGCCTGACCGAGGTGCTTTACCTCAAGCCCGGCGAGCAGAAGAACTTCTGCATCGTCGACGCAGCCATGAACGACCTGCCCCGGCCAGCGATGTACGAGGCCTACCACCAGATCGTGCCGCTGGCGCCGCGTGACACTGCGCAGGCCAGCGCAGCCGTGAACTACGAAGTGGTGGGCCCCATCTGCGAAAGCGGCGACTGGCTGGGCCATGACCGCATGCTGACCGTTCAGGCGGGGGACCAGTTGGCCGTGCTCTCGGCAGGTGCCTACTGCATGAGCATGGCCAGCAACTACAACACGCGCGGTCGCGCCGCCGAAGTGCTGGTGCGGGGCGAACAGCCCACCCTGATCCGCCGGCGCGAAAGCGCGGCGGACAGCTTCCGCCACGACATCCTGCCCTGATCAGGCGCGGACCGGCACCTGATTCCGGGCATCACGCCAACGGCGCAACAAGCGCCAGCCCAGCAGGCAGCCGAGGATGGCACCGTAGACCGCCACCTCGGCGAAATCCTGTTTGCCCGCGCGCATCCAGTAGAAATGCAGCACGGCCAGAACGGCCACGGCGTAAACCAGCCGGTGCAGTGCCCGCCAGCGTGGCGCACCCAGCGCGCGAATGGCACGGTTGAAGGAAGTCAGCGCCAGGGGCAGCAGCAGCAGCAGCGCGGCGAACCCGACGAGGATGAAGGGCCGCTTGGGAATGTCGCGCACGATCTCGGCCCAGGCGCCTTCGTCCAGGCCCAGGCCCATGTCGAAAACCGCGTAACAGAGGAAGTGCAACAGGGCGTAGAAGAACACGTACAAGCCCAGCATGCGGCGCAGACGCGCCAGTGCCGCCCAGCCGAATTGCTGACGCGCAGGCGTCACCGCAAGCGTCAGGCACAGGAAACGCAAGGTCCATTCGCCAGTGGAGCGGATCAGGTGTTCTGCGGGGTTGGCGCCGAGTTGGTCGGTCCAGGCACCGTGGAACAGGCCGGCGAATGGCAGCAGCGCCAGCACGAAGACCAGTGGCTTGGTCACCGGGTGCAGAAGCAGCTTGTTCATGCGCTGCCCCGGCGCTGACCGGGTTCCTGCGCGGGCACCCGTACATGGAAAGCCCAGTCATTCTCAGTAGTTCTTCTTCAGATCCATGCCCGCGTAGAGCTGCCCCACCTGGGCTTCGTAGCCATTGAAGATCAGGGTCTTGCGCTTCTTGGCGAACAGGTTGTCCTCGCCGATGCGACGCTCGGTGGCCTGGCTCCAGCGGGGATGCGGCACGTCGGGATTCACATTGGAGTAGAAGCCGTACTCGTTGGCCGCCGCCTTGTTCCAGGCTGTGCCGGGCTCCTTTTCGGTGAAGCGGATGGTCACCAGGCTCTTGGCGCTCTTGAAACCGTATTTCCACGGCACCACCAGGCGGACGGGCGCGCCGTTCTGATTCGGCAACACCTCGCCGTACATGCCGAAGTTCAGCAAAGTCAGGGGATGCAGGGCCTCGTCCATGCGCAGGCCCTCGGTGTACGGCCAGTCCAGGATGCGTGAGCCGACGAAAGGCATGGTCTTGCGGTCAGCCAGCGTGACGAACTCCACGTACTTGGCACTGCCCAGGGGCTCCACCTTCTTGACCAGGGCGGACAGCGAATAACCGACCCAGGGAATCACCATGGACCAGCCCTCGACGCAGCGCATGCGGTAGATGCGCTCCTCCATCGGAGCCAATTTGAGCAAGTCTTCCAACGCGAACGTGACCGGCTTCTTCACCAGGCCTTCGATGCTGACCGCCCAGGGCGTGGTCTTGAGCCGATGCGCGTTGCGCGCCGGATCCGACTTGTCAGTGCCGAACTCGTAGTAGTTGTTGTAACTGCTGGCATCCTCGTAAGACGTGCTCTTTTCCATCGTGGCCGCGCCCGCCACGGCGGACTTTGCCCCGGGTAAGGGAGCGAGCTTGCCCGGGCGCGGCGTCTGCGCCCAAGCGTCACGCCCGGCCCAGCCCGCCAGCGCGCCACCCGCGGCACCGGAAGCCATGAGGCGCAACAAATCACGCCGTTGTTGGTAGACGGATGCCGGCGTGATATCGCTGGGAGTCGTATGGTCGTAGCCGTGGTTGCGGGTCTGTATCAGCATGGGGTTGTTCCTTTTCTGCGCACGCAAGCCTACACCCGACGGACAAAACTTGCAGAGTCCTGTCCACCGGACGTTTACATCGTCGATGCGCCGGTTTTCATGGCATGGCTCTTCATCTTCTCGCCGCCCTTCATCATGGCGCCATCCTTCATGGCGCTGTCGGACTGCATCATCTGGCCATCTATTTGTCAGTCGGAACACGGCCGGATGGCGGCGCCCGGACAGGCCGTTTTCCATGCAGACCGTCCTGAATAAGCGTCGGGTAAGCCCAGGGGAAACTTACACCTTTCCTTATTTTTTTGTCTCCCTGTAAGAAATGAACGTCGGGTCCGACTGAACCAAAATGCGCATGGAAATTTCATGACCGCCGCCACCCCATTTGCCAGCACCCTGGCCGCTTTCCGCCCCAAGCTGCTGCGCTTCGCGCGCCTGCAGTTGCGAGACGCCGCGGCTGCGGAAGATGCAGTGCAGGACGCCTTGCTCGCCGCCCTGTCCGGCGCGCATCAATACGCCGGTCGCGCCGAAGTACAGGGCTGGGTCTTCGGCATCCTCAAACACAAGATCGTGGACACGATACGCCAGCAAAACCGCAGCATCAACGCGTCGGCCCTGGGCGCGGACGACGAGGCGCTGGACCAGACGCTGGAAGCACTGTTCGACGCCCACGGCCACTGGACGCTCTCGGCCCGCCCCCAGGGTTGGGGTGACCCACAGGCAGCACTGCGCCAGCACGAATTCTGGGACGTGTTCGACGCCTGCCTCAACCATCTGCCCGAGCACACGGCACGCGTCTTCATGATGCGCGAGTTCCTCGAATTCGAAACATCCGAAGTCTGCCAGCAGCTCGGCATCACAGCCAACCATTGCCACGTGATCCTGCACCGCGCCCGGTTGGCCCTGCGCAGTTGCCTGGAACGGGGCTGGTTCGCCCCCGACATCAAGGAAGACACGCCATGCTGAAGGAAAAATGCCGGCAGGCCACTCGCCTGCTGTCGGAGCAACAGGACCGTCCGCTCGCGCTGGGCGAACAGATCCCGCTAGGCCTGCACCTACTGGCCTGCCCCTACTGCCGCAACTTCAAGATGCAGTTGCGCTTCTTGCGGGAGGCTAGTCAGCGCTGCGCAGGTGGATCAGGTCACAAAGTCCCGTAGCTGTGCAGCCCGGACAGAAACATGTTGACACCGATGAAGGCAAAGGTCGTGACGCCCAGGCCCGCCAGCGCCCACCATGAGGCCACCGTGCCACGCAGGCCTTTCATCAACCGCATGTGCAGCCAGGCCGCATAGTTGAGCCAGACGATGAGGGCCCAGGTTTCTTTCGGGTCCCAGCTCCAGTAGCCACCCCAGGCCTCGGCCGCCCAGAGCGCGCCCAGCACCGTGGCGATGGTGAAGAAGGCGAAACCGACGGCGATGGACTTGTACATCACGTCATCCAGCACCTCGACCGAGGGCAGGCGCTCGGCAATGCGCTTGCGTCCCAGCAGAATGCCCACAACGATGAGCGCCGCGACGATGAAATAGACCAGCCAGTAACTGCCCCCTCCAGCCATCTTCTGGCGGAAGGCGATGGGCACGAAGCACAACACGACGCCGAAGATCCATAGCGGGGCAAGCTTGTACCAGCGCAACCCGTTTTGGGCTTCCCGCTCGGCTTGGCTCTTGATCAGGTAGGCATAAGCCACCATGGCCGCGAGCGAGAAGGTGCCGTAGCCCACGAAATTGGCTGGCACGTGCAGTTTCATCCACCAGCTCTGCAAGGCGGGCACCAGGGGCTGGATGGCATGGGCTTCGCGCACCACGGTGTACCAAAGCAGGAATCCGACCGCCGCGCTGACCACCAGCATCACGAAGGCGCCCATGGCACGCGTCGCGTACTGCTGCTCGAAGTAGAGGTAGAACAGCGCGGTCATCCAGCAAAACAGCACGAACACCTCATAGAGGTTGCTCACCGGAATGTGGCCAATGCTGGGGCCAATCAGATAGCTTTCGTACCAGCGCACCAGGGTGCCAGTCAGCGCCATCACCACCGCGGCCCAGACCAGACGCGAGCCGATCAGCTCCAGCGTGGCCCCCTGGGCGCGGCTGAAGAACATGCCCAACCAATAAAAAACCGTGCTCATGAAGAAGAGCACGCTCATCCAGAGAATCGCGGACTGGCTGGACAGAAAGTACTTGAGCCAGAACACCTGTTCCGCGCGCCCCAGGTCACCCCCCGGCATGCCTTGGGTGTCCACGCCCTGGTAGGACGCGATGGCCAGCAGGGCCAGCAGGGCCACGCCCAGGCTCAGGGCGCGCAGCGGGCGCCAGGACCAGCCCAGCGCGATCAGCGCGGGCATGGACAGCAGCAGGATGGCTTGCTCGTAAACGTCCATCGCCGCGTGGTAGCGCGCGAACGCGTAACCGCCGCCGACCAGCATGAGCAGGGCAAAAACCCAGTCAAAGGCGTTGCGACGGGCGAAGTAGCCCTCGTTCAATGTCAGGGTGGTTGTGTTCATGTCTTCACTCCTTACCGGGCGACGCGTTGGGCAGCAATTGCCCGCGCAGTTGCACGAATTCCTTGTCTGTGTCCAGCGTCTCGCGGTTGGTCGACAGCGCCAGGGTGGCCTGGCTGCCCATGCCGCCGTCCGCGCCAGCCTCTCCCGTGGCGGGTTCCAGCCAGATCCAGAGTCTGCGCTCACGCACGTAGAGCATGGCAAAAATCCCGAGGATCAACAAGGCACAACCCAGATAGACCACGTTCTTGCCAGGCGCACGCGCCACCTGGAACACGCTGGCCTGCACCTGGGTGAAATCGCTCAATTGCAGCACGAAAGGCGCAGGGTAGAACCAGGCATCGCCCAGGGCCAGCACCGCCTGGGCCATCCAGGCCTGGGTCTTGGCATCAGTGGGCAGCGGCGCCAGATGCGCACGTTCGCGCGTCGTCTGCAACAGTTCGAACAGCGCGCCATTGAGGATGCGCATCAGCATCTCGCCCGCGCGCTCGCGGTCGCCTGCGGGCACCTGGCTTTCCATGAAGTCGGCCATGGCTTGCAAACCTCCCACCGGTGCACGCCCTTCCTGCGCCGCCTCCGCGCCAGCGAACAGCATCAAGGCACGCAAGGCCGACGCCGCCAGCTGGCCTTGCAGATCCGGGCGGTTGGCATCCACCATGCGCGCGGCGTAACGGCGCACGGCGCGTTCACGCAAGGCCGGGTCGGCCAGCGCGGCGCGCAGGCGGAAGAAATCCGCGCTGCTGCCTTCGGCATCCGCAGGCACGCGCAGGTAGCGGAAGGGCTCGGCCGGCGTTTCACGCAGGCCCCAGAGGAAGACCGGCGCGCCCTCCCCCAGATCCACCGGCACCATGTAATTGTTGAATTCGCGGGCCTGGCCGGCCGCGTCGCGCAGCTTGTAGCTCACGCTGGGGCCGACGTTGCGCAGGGTCTGAGGGGCGTCGGGCTTGTTGGCCGCGCCCAGGCGCTGGTGCAGCCCGCTCAGGGAACTGCCCAAGTCCACCTTGCGCACGTCCACGCCGGCGTCGCGCGGGCCGCCCGCCCCGGCCTGGGCTTCGGCCATGTTCTCGACGTTGATCACGCGCAGTCCCGTGTACTCCAGCGTCAGTTGCTCGGCACTGCCGCCCGGCATGCCAGCCCCCCGGGTCAGCCGGGTGCTGTCGCCAATCCGGCCTTCAAGCTCGAAGGCCGCACTCACGCCGTCCATCGGCAGGGCACGCAACTTCACGGTGGAACCACCGTCGTCGAAGCTGGACTGGTAAATCTCCACGCCCTTGTAGCTGGCCGGGTGGTTGACCTCCACGCGCGCGGGCCGGGCTTCGCCCGTGGCCTTGTCGTGAATCACGATCTCGCTCGCGAACAGGCGGGGCATGCCCGTGGGGTAGTACTCGACGATGAACTTCTTCAGCTCCACCGCAAAGGGCAAGTCCTGCAACACGATGCCATTGGGCTGGGTGAGGATGGCCGTGTCCGCCGCGGTTCCCTCGGCCACCAACAGGTTGCCGCGGAAAGTGGGGTTGCGCTCGGACAGGCGATGCTCTGGCGCGACCTCGGACACCAACCCACCACCGCTGTACACGGTCTTGCCACCCAGCCACATCTGCGCGCGCACGATCAGATTGCCGTCCAGCAGTCCGCCCAGGCAGATCATCACGATGGCGCTGTGCGCCGCCAGGTAACCGAGCTTGTTGGTCGCACCGGCCTTGGCGGCGATCATCCAGCCGGCGCTCTCGCGCTGCTGCAGCTTGACCTTCCAGCCCCGCGCGGCCAGCACGGCGCCCATGCGCCGCGCGGCGGCCTCGGGCGACTCGTCCAGTGTCGCCTGGGCCCGATGCCGGAAGGCCTGCAGCGCCTGCGCGCGGATGTTTTCCTTATAGGTGCGCAGATCGGTCAGGATCTTGGGCGTGTTGCGCACGATGCACAGCGTCGTGCTGACCACCAGAAAGGCCAGAATCAGCAGGAACCACCAAGCGCTGTAGACCGTGTAGAGGTTCAGCTTGCCGAACACTTCGGCCCAGAACGGACCGAACTGATTGACATAGTTGGCATAGGGTTCCGACTGCTTCAGCACCGTGCCGATCACCGAGGCGATGCAGATCAAGGTCAGCAGCGCGATGGCGAAGCGCATCGAAGCCAGCAGTTCCATGCCACCGCGCAGCCCGCGCGAGGCGCGTGCGCGAAAACCGGACAAGGCGGTGTCGGACGGGGTTTCGGCGGTCACGGAGAGCTCAGGGAAATGGGCATGAAAAAAGCGGGCCTGCCTTGTGAGCAGCCCGCCTTGTTATGGATTTGCTTTGCGGCGGTCGAGGTCTACGCCGGAATCAGCGCAAGCCGGCGATGTAGTCGGACACGGCCTTGATCTCGCGGTCATTCAGCTTGGCCGCGACTTGCGTCATGGGCAAGGAGTTCAGGCGTGTGCCACCGGCCTTGGGATTCGCGGCGCCGGTGCGAAAGGCACTCAGCTGGGCCTCGGTGTAGGCGGCATGCTGACCGGACAGACGCGGGTACTGTGCCGGGATGCCCACGCCATTGGGGCTGTGGCAACCCGCGCAGGCAGCGATCTGGCGATCAGGGATGCCGCCACGGTAGATGCGTTCCCCCAGTTGCACCAGATCCTTGTCGGTCGCGAAGCCGGTCTTGGGCTTCTGCGCGGCCAGCCAGGCGCTGATGTTGACCATGTCCTCGTCGCTCAGCATCGAGGCGAAACCCTTCATCACGACGTTTTCGCGCTTGCCGCTCTTGAACTCCTGCAGTTGCTTGAGCAAATACTGCGGGTGCTGGCCAGCCAGCTTGGGATTGGCCGCGATGGTGGAATTGCCGTCCGCCGCGTGGCAAGCCACGCAGACCGAGGCGAACTTGGCCTCACCCTTGGCCAGATCGGGGGCTGCGACCTTCTGGGCTTCCTCGGCGATGGCAAAGGCGGGCGCTGCCAGCGCGGCAGCCAACATCAGGGGGGCAAACAACTTCATGGTCTGGTTCTAGGGTTGTTGGGCAAAACGGTGGTCGGCCCGGGACCGGCAAGACAGCCCCGATGACCCGGATCAAACGCGGCGATTCTACAATGCGCCGCCCGCCGCGCCTTTTCGCCCGGCATCCGCGCCCCGCGCCTCCCCGCCGCTCCAGCGCCCCACCCTTGCCTGCCCGACGCCATGCCCCCCCACCCGCTCCCAAAGCCCCCCCGCGTCGTGCCACCTCTCGTGCACCCACGCTGCCCCGGAAATCGGTCCCGGCCGCCGCGCCTAAGCACCCCGCGCTGGGCTGGCTGCACACGGCCCGCTTCCTGACCACCTCGCCGGACCTGCACCATTTGCCGGCACTGGAGGTACCGGAAATCGCCTTCGTGGGGCGCTCCAACGCGGGTAAATCCACCTGCATCAACACGCTGACACAGCAAAAGCAACTGGCCTTCGCCTCCAAGAAACCCGGGCGCACCCAGCACATCAACCTGTTCTCGCTGGGCAAACAAGGGGTGACCGATGCCGTGTTGACCGACCTGCCGGGTTACGGTTATGCCGCCGTGCCCAAACAGGACAAGATCCGCTGGCAGCAGGTGATGGCCAACTACCTCGTCACCCGCGAGAATCTGGCCGCGATCGTGCTGCTGTGCGACCCGCGCCATGGCCTGACGGAACTGGACGAGGTGCTGCTGGAAGTCATCCGGCCCCGGGTCGAGCAGGGCCTGAAGTTCCTGATCGTGCTGACCAAGGCAGACAAGCTCACTCGCAGCGAAGGGGCCAAAGCCTTGTCCATCGCCAAGCTGAATGCGGGGGGAGGAGAGGTCCGGCTGTTCTCCGCCACCAAGCGCACAGGGGTGGAAGAGGTGTCCCGCCTGCTGTGGGATTGGACGCACGCGAACTCTGTGCATGAAGACGCTGAAGTCGTCCATCCTCCCGCAATCGCCAACGAAACCACGAAATGAAGAAAATAGCCGCCATCACGATGGCACGCAATGACGAGTTTTTCCTGAACCGTTGGGTGGCCTACTACGGCCCGTTGCTGGGCGAGGAAAACCTGTACATCTACATGGATGGGTTGGATCAGCAAGTGCCCGCCCAGGCTGGGCGCGCCAACGTCACGTTGGTTGAAAAACAAGGCATCAAGGTGGTGGATGCAGAGAACCGCCGCTTGAATTTTCTGTCCGATCGCGCCGCCGAATTGTTGAAGACCTACGACTTGGTCATCGGAACGGATTCGGATGAGTGCCTGATTGTGGATCCAGACACCGGCATGAATCTGCCCCAATACCTGTCAATGCTGGACATTCAAACCAGCATCAGCGGCCTGGGATTGGACGTGGGCCAGCACCTTGCGCGTGAACAAGCGCTGGACAAGTCTCGGCCCATCCTGGCGCAACGGGGCTATGCGCTGATCAATACACGGTTCACCAAAGCCAGCGTGATTGCCAAGCCCGTTCGGTGGGGACGTGGTTTCCATCGCATCCGTGGCCATAATTTCCAGATCGACAAGAATCTGTACCTGCTGCATTTGGGCAACACAGATTACGACGCGCTACTGGCCAAATACCAACACCCTGACATCATTGCCAGAGGCGAGCAAAAACACTTTAAACGTGCGCGTATGCGGGTCGTTCACGACATCACGGAAAAGCGAGCAATCACGGACGAGCGGATATTCAGAATCGCGCGATTCATCCAGACTTGGTTCCGCCCCTTTTATGCCTGGAACAAGCCCGCCATGCTCGGCCTGCGCATCATCGTCCAACTACCGGAACGGTTCAGGCGACTTGCCTGAGCCCCATTCAGATTCAGGCACGCCCAGCCGAGAACACCGGTCCTGCCACCCCAGGCCAAGGAATTGCCTATGCGATATCTTCTTGTCGGAAACGCGCCCATCAACGGCATGGAGGCCAGCATCCGCGATGCGGACGTGATCATTCAAACGAACAAATGCCTGCACGTGGATCTCATCCCACGGGAAAAGACCAAGTACGTCGTCATCACCAACACCGGGACACCTTCGAAAAAAGTAGTCCGCCATGTGCGCAAGCTGACTGCCAGGAAAAAGCTCGGTGATTTCTCTCTGGTGTTCGCCAGAAACGAAGCCTATTCGGAAGAAAAGATACGCCGCCTGAAAGCGGCAGCCAAGGGATTCTTCAGTTTTTTTCGCAGCTACCGGAGCTTTCGCTGTCCCCTGGACAAGAAGGCGATCGCCGCAGAGTTCAAACTGATCGAAATCGACGCGGATTTTTCAGCGGAGCTCGACAAACGCTTGATGGCCCTGGGCATGAAGGAAGATCAATTGCCCAGCACTGGTCTGATTGCTTTCGAATGGATCAAGACGCTGATGCGCTCGGGCGATCACTTGGAGCCCATCGGATTTACGCACCAAGGCTGGGATGGCCACCCGTGGAGCATTGAAGCGCAGTTGGTGCGCCCCTACACCCAAGAATGACCAGGCTCTGTGGATCACCGCCCATGTCTGACCGGCCCGTGATTGTCGTTCGCGATGTGGCAGACGCGAACACCATCAAACGCAAGCCCCTGGCCAAAAATGCCCGGCTGCTGACACTGACCCCAGCCGCTGCGGCCGTGTTTGCAGACGATCCAAGCTACGAAGTGATTCGGACCACGAACGTCTACGGCGACGACCTGCATGCGCGAACCGTCGAGCACTTGAAAGACGGGTTGGAAGAGTTCGACCGGCTCGCTCGATTGCACGGGCTGACGGACACGCAAATCGAAGCCACTCGCATCACCTACTTCTACAAGCTCGCGACTGCTTCCTTTTTTTGGCATTCATTGCGCGGCTTCAAGGAAACCTTCTGGTTGGACACCCGCGGAAAGCTGAAAGGCAGCAGGAATTTTGACGAGGTGTTCGAAGGCGTTTTTGGTGGCTTCATCCACAGGCGGATGCTCAAGCCTGAAGTCGACATCGCAAACCTTGAACAGGACGGCCCGTATTTCCCCCTGCATTTCTGGTTGCTGAAGCTTTACAAGGCCCGCATGGACAGGCTGATGAAAGGCAGGAAGAAACTGCTGATCATCGACAAGGCACGACCTTCTTCGCAAAATTTTGCGCATGCGACCTACAGGCAAGACCCGCGTCTGGTGATCCTGCTGTCCCGTCCTCTGCCCAAAAGTCTACTGAAAACCGTGATCTACATGGCGGGCTCCCTGGTGCTGATGCGCAGCAAGAAGGAGTTCACGGGCACGCGCCTGCCCCGTTACTTCTTCTGGCCGCAAGAAACCAGATCTCACATGCCGGAGATCGAAGGGATCATTGCCGGAGTCCACGACGAATTCCGCAAGGCAACCCTGAAGGTCTCCATAAAGTACCTAGAGAAAGTCATACGGCATGCGCTGGGCCATGAGCTCCAGGTTCCCCTGGACATCGCACAGCTGGCGCCGGACATCATCAGCACGGATTCGCCGTTCACCGGCTTTGCCATCTCCGCCTCTCGCGCGGCCAAGACCATGGGCAAGCAAGTGGTGCTATTCAATCACGCCTCGCACACGCCGCAAACCGAAGAGCCCTCAAAGACGATGGGCGATCTGTGGGCGTCTCTGGGAAGAATTTACAACGACCATTCGACCATTCTTGCAGCGAGGGCGCCCTCGATCGCGGAACTGGTAAAGGAACTGTCCCCCCATGGCGACAAAGTGATTGGCGTTCGTCAGACGCAAAAGCTTGCGCCTCCACAAGGCAATCGCCCGTTTCGGATCCTGTTCGCGGGAAACTACATGGGCTTGCATAACCATATCCCGTGGATGCTGGAGACTCCGGATGAATTTCTCGATGGCATCGCCGAACTGGCCGAGGCCATCAGCCAGATTCCGCAAGCAACGTTGGTGATTCGGGTCAAGGTGAACGCCAAGCCGGAATGCAATCCCGAAACGCTGCGCAAGTTCTTACCGCAGTATCCGAACGTGGCAATCAGCAATGAAGGTACGTTCAAACAGGCACTCGCTGAGTCAGATTTGCTGGTGGCCTGCATCTCAACCACCATCGACGAAGCACTGGGTGCTGGTCGGCCAGTGCTGCTGCATTCCACCCGCGGCCGCTACCAGCATCTGCCGGGCATGTCCACGCCGCCTACAGCGGCGCATCGCAGCGCGGTCTACGTAAGCGGCAAGACACCACTGGTCGTGCTTTTGCAAGGCGTCATAAATGCACATCGAGATCGGCCTTTGAATGAACAGGAGTTGAAAGCCCTTATTTGGCCCGACACCACTCCCAACATGGACGAGTTTGCGCGATTTGTCCTCAGCGCACCTGCAACTCAACCCTGGAACACGAAGACAGTTTAGTCATGCTCCATAGACCGACCATCATCATTCGAGACGAAAAAGAAGCGAGAGTCGTCCAAAGACAGAACTTGCGACGGGGTGCTCGACTTCTGACTTTCACGCCCGCCGCTGCAGCTGTATTCGGTCACGACAGTGGTCATGAGGTGATTCGCTCCTCCGACATCTACAACGACCACATGCATGCTCAAACCGTCATGCACCTGAAGAATGGGCTACTTGAGTTCGAACGACTGGCACGGCAACAAGGTCTGACTGACACACAAGTAGAAGCTGGGCGATGCGCCTACTTTCACGAACTTGGCATAGGCTCATTTTTCTACCAGTCCTTGCAAGGCTTGGAAGAAATTCATTGGGTGGATTCCAATGGCGTCTTGCAGCGCGCGAACACCCCTCAAGAGGCTTTCGAAACCGTCTTTGGTGAGATGTCGCGCGCAAGACTATCCACTTTGGACCCGCTGGATTTGTCATGGATGCATCGAATGCTGATTCGCTTGAACGGCTTCTGCATACGTTTGTTGCTGGCGAATCGAAAGAAGCTGTTGATCATCGACGGGGTCCGACCGTCCTCTCACAGTTTCTCAATTGCCGCTCGCAAACATGATTCGGCGCTGGCGGTCCTTGAAACACCACGCAAACCCCTGAAAACCTCTTCAAAGCCATCAAGGCTGTGCAGCGTTCCTTGGGTCGTGCCCTTCGACTCAGGGGAGGTCTTGCTGCCCCAAGAATGCATCCGCCCACCTACTTTTTCCATCCACATCGCGTCAAGTCACACATGCCTGAGATGAAGGCGGTGACAGCGGGAATTGCGGATGATTTTCGACGCAAGGTCTTTGAGATATCCGAACCGTATATGGAAAGGATCGTCGGGCTCGCACTAGGGTACGAACGCGCGATGCCAGACCAAATGTCGATGCTTAAGCCAGCCGTGATCAGCACGGATGCAATCAACACAAGCTTCAGGATCTCCGCGTGTCGCGTCGCGCGCAAACTCGGAACCCAGGTCGTTCTGTTCAATCATGCTTCTCACACGCCCCAACGCGAGGCGCCGTCCAAAGCGATGGGTGACTTATGGGCTTCTCTCGGCCGTATTTACAGTGACCATGCAACCGTTCTGGCCGTGCGTTTTCCTGCTATTGCTGAGTTGATCCGGGAACTGTCACCGCACGGTGCAAAAGTCATCGGAGTCCGGCAGAACACAGTATTGGCAGTCGCTCATGACAAGCCGACTTTTCAAATCATGTTCGCTGGCAACTACGTGGGCGAAAACAACCACATTCCCTGGATAGTGGAGACGCCGGATGAATTCATCAACGGCATTGCGGAATTGGCTGAAGCAGTTGGCCAGATTCCGGAAGCAAAGCTTGTCGTACGACTGAAGCCACAGAACAACAAGACCGAAATCAACTTGGCCGCGATCAAGCAGTTTGTTCCGCACTACCCCAACGTGGAAATCAGCAACGAAGGCTCGTTCAAGCAGGCACTCGCAGCAACGGATTTGCTGGTGGCCTGCATTTCAACGACCATCGACGAAGCACTGGGTGCTGGTCGGCCGGTGCTGCTGCATTCGGCCCACAACCGCTATCACCATCTACCGGGAATGTCCACGCTGCCTAGCGAAAATCATCGCAACGCGGTCTACGTGAGCGGCAAGACGCCGCTGGTCACACTTTTGAAAGGCATCATTGATGCACATCAAAATCGGCCATTGAATGCTGCCGAATTGAGCACCTATACTTGGCCCACTGGCACTCCCGATATGGACGAGTTCGCCAAAATAGTCCTCAACATGACACGGGCTTACGCCTGACCTTACATCATGAACGAACCGATCAGAATCTTCATTGGTTACGACCGCCGCATTCCGGTAGCGTTTCAGACCTTGGTGCACAGCATCACCGCACGAGCTACGGCACCGGTGACGTTCTGCCCGATCAGCCTGACCAATCTGGGCCGCCTGTACACGCGCGACGTGAATCCGCTGCAATCCACTGAGTTTTCATTTTCCCGCTTCTTCACGCCCTACCTCTCCAATTACGAGGGCTGGTCCATTTTCATGGACAACGACATCATTGCCGTCGATGACATTGCCAAGCTGTGGGCGCTTCGCGATGACAAGTATGCAACCATGGTCTGCAAGCACGAGCATGACCCCGGAGAAGCCGAGAAGTTCATGCACGCCACTCAGACTCGGTATGAGAAAAAGAACTGGTCCAGCGTGATCCTGTTCAACAACGCCAAATGCAAGGCGCTGACGCCGGACTATGTGAATACCGCTACGGGTCTTCAACTCCACCAGTTCAAATGGCTGGAGAACGACAACTTGATTGGCTCTCTGCCGCTGGAATGGAACACATTGGTGGACTACAACCACTTCAAGAATCCGTCGATGCTGCATTACACCGAAGGTGGGCCGTTCTACCCCGACTACAAGGATTGCGGGTACTCCGAGGAATGGTTCCGCGAATACGCGGCGGCGAACAATTGCAAAGAGGCTGATGTATTCCAATTGACAACCACCGCGAAGAGCAAGTTGCAACGCGAGGGTTGATGGCAGCTTCTTCTGGTGCCCGCCATCCGAATCCGGGCACTTGGCGCTTCGACATCGATGGGCTCCGCGCCTTCGCCGTGTTGGCAGTGGTGTTTCACCACTACTTCCCCGGCGCAGTGCGCGGCGGTTTTATTGGTGTCGACGTTTTTTTTGTCATTTCCGGCTACCTGATCGGAGGCGTCCTGTTGGACGCCTTCGCGGAAAACCGCTTCAGCCTGTTGGATTTCTATGCGCGGCGTGCGCGCCGCATTCTTCCGGGCTTGCTGCTGGTGCTGGGCACCTGCCTACTTTTTGGCTATTTCGCTCTGCTGCCCGAAGATTTTGGCAACCTGGGCAAACATGTCGCGAGCGGCGCGGGTTTCGTCTCCAACCTCGTGCTTTTCGGGGAAACCGGCTATTTCGACGAAGCGGGGGCAGTCAAACCCTTGCTTCATCTATGGAGCCTTGGGATCGAAGAACAGTTCTATCTCGTCTTCCCGCTGTTCATTTATCTGGTCTCCCTCGGCACTTGGCGCAAGCAGTCACGTATCGCCGTGGGTATTGGACTGATAACCCTGGCGTCTTTCGGCTGGAATCTCGCGGTCTACAGAATCAACCCGGCGTTTGATTTCTACATGCCCATGACGCGCTTTTGGGAATTGTTGGCTGGTGTGCTGTTGGCTTTTTGGCAGCGACAGAAGCACGCCGCCATCACATCGCCGACACCGCCCCCCGAAAACGATACAAGACGCCGCTACCGGGGTCATAAAGAGCATTGGATGGCCGGGGTCGGCTTTCTTCTCTTGCTACTTTCCCTGAAAGCTCAAGAGCGGCGCTTTCCCGGCATACAAGCACTGGCCCCCGTGTTGGGTACTGTTTTGCTGATTGCCGCCGGCACGAGGGCGGGCAACCCCACCCCATTCAACAGATTTTTAAGTTGGCGGCCGTTGGTGTGGATCGGCCTCATCAGCTACCCCCTTTACCTATGGCACTGGCCTTTGCTGGTTTTTCCCCGCATCATTCTGGGGGAAATGCCGGCCTTCGGCTTGCGCTGGATATTGCTTGGTGCGGCAATCATTCTGGCTGCGCTGACCTACAAACTGGTGGAGCGACCTCTGCGGTTTGGCAAGTTTCTCGGGGCCAAAGCCATCGGACTGACTGTCGCACTGACGCTTGCAGGCTTGACAGGTTATGGCATCCACCTGTCGACATCGGGTGAACCCGCGACTGAGGAGACGGGCCGGCATCGACTGGTTGACCGATCCACCGCCGAAAACAGTGACGAGGCTTGCCGCCTGCGATTTGGTGATTTGTACAAGGACCTCCTCGCAAATCCGGACTTTTCCGGAGGCACGGGGAAGTTCTTACCGTACTGCCGCTACCACAATGCGCAAGGAGCCCGGACTGCAGTCCTCTGGGGTGATAGCCACGCACTGGCCGCTTACGAAGCCGTCGCAGACTACAACGCCAGCCTCGGACTCAACACGTGGCTGGTGGGACGCTCCGCTTTCAGACACGGCATTCCTGCAAAGGCGCTGCCCAGTGTAATAGACCGGATCGCGCTCAGCATTCGGCAGAATGCAGAAGTACATTCCGTGTTCCTGATCATGAGCGCGGAGAAAATGGACTCGGAACGGGTGCAACGTGTGCTGCAACCGATCATCGATCGTATGAATCAACTGGGCAAGCACGTTTATGTACTTGCGGACAACCCGGAACTTACTTTCGATCCACGCATGCTCGAACCTGGGCAGCCATTGCGCGCTGTCTTACACCTAATGCAAGGCACATCGGCCTCGCCACGCTTACTAAAAGCTCAAGTGCTTACCCGGCAAAAGGATTACTTGGCTGCGTTGAGTCAGTTGCATGGTGTAACCATCATTCCCAGCATCGATGCATTTTGTCCTATTGACGAATGCTTGCTTTTCAATGAAGAGGGGGCAAGTTTGTACCGAGATGAAGACCATCTTTCGCGATACAGTGGAGGGCGTTTCCTTGTGAGCAAAGTGCTTAAGCCATACCTCGATGCGATGGCGCGTTGAAAATGTCAGATCAAGCCCTATCACCTATGTCCTCGCCATCGTCCAATCTACTTGATGCATGGAGGCGTCTGCTTCTAAATACTCTGACATTCGGCGTATTTGGGGCTCTGTTTCTTCAGAGCCAAAAAATGGTTGGCACATCCTGGGTTGCCTTGTTTGCTTTCATCACCGTGTGGGCCCATGCGGAAACACGATCCGGCATACGCTCTATCTTCTTGCACGCCAAGCAACCAGATTTGCGTTGGATTGCCTGGCCATTTCTGCTTTGGGGGCTGATGTCGGGATTGTTCTTCCTAAGTTCTCCCGTGCCTTTGGAGAAGGCCTATATCTACAACTACTGGCAGTACGTTTTAATTTTGGTTTTGAGCGTGCTCGTTCTAGCAACTGTCACCCATGCAAGTCCCAATAGCCTGCTTTGGGGGCTTGTTGTCGCAGCATTGCTTGCCACTTGGCATGGTGTACATGACACCGCCATCCAGGGACTGGCACGCGCGGGTGAACTCAGCGGCTCTCCGATTCGCTTCGGCAATTGGAGCATGATAGCTGCCATGCTCTTGATTCTTTTCAGTGCACTGTCCACGCAAATGCGCGCTCGATGGCGTGTCTGTCTGCTCGCACTTGCCATGCTGGCAATGTTTGCCAGCATGGCATCGGGCTCGCGCTCGTCCTTGTTGCCACTGCCACTACTTATTGGCTTACTGCTGACATTTCGCAAAGACCGCTTTCACCGCTGGATGCTGGTTCTCGGACTGGTGGGGACAATACTCAGTGGCGTACTCTTGTTGAACTCTCATACCTTGCAGCAAAAGTTACGTTTAACTGAAATGGTATATGACATCCAGCAGGTCAAAAAGGAAAATTTCGATACTTCGATTGGTGCACGCTTCGGCATGTGGGAAGCGGCTTGGCAGATGTTCTTACGACATCCGTTCATAGGTATAGGAATTACCGAGTACCAACCCGAACTCAAACGCATGATCGTTCAGGGTGACATCCCGGCTTTCCATCCATGGAGCCATGCTCATTCAGACATCTTGCACACGATGGCCACACGCGGGAGCGTAGGATTGCTGGCTTATCTCGGGATAATTCTCGGACCATTGGTTTTCTTCATCCGTTGCTTGCGGCATGCAATTTCGATCGGAGACGCTCATCAGCGCGCCCACGCAGCAGCTGGAATACTGACGATTGGCTCCGTGTTTGCGTTTGGACTTGTCAGCGTGGTGATATACAAGTCTGCGTTCAATGGCATGACTTACGCCCTGCTCGTCTGCGTCCTGGCGGCGCAATTGGTCATGGCGAGACGGGCCGAAGTGGCCCAGCCTATGCGTTAGCATGCCAAGTTAAGGAGATTCCCAATGACCCAGCCCACACCACCACTCACCACTATTTCTGCAACCTATCTGGCAGAGCAGCAGAAACTGCATAAAAGCCGGCGGTATGGTGTGGCGTCGGTCATGTATGCGCCGCTGGTTAGCCAGTTGATCAAGCTGAGCGGCGTGCAGTCGCTGGCTGATTACGGCGCGGGCAAGCGTGCGCTGAAGCACAAGTTGGACACCATGGGACACGGTGCCGTCCGTTATCACCCCTATGATCCCGTGTTTCCCGAATATGGTTCGCCGCACCCCGCAGACCTCGTGTGCTGCATCGATGTGTTGGAACACATCGAGCCGCATCTGCTAGATGGTGTGCTCGACGACCTTGCAGGTATCACCAAGAGCTATGGGCTCTTCTCGATTCACACAGGTCCCGCAAAGAAAATATTGAGTGACGGGCGCAACGCCCACATCATCCAAGAGGCGCCCAGTTGGTGGCTGCAGCGCCTGACTGCGCGATTCGAGATTCTCTATCTCCAACCGGTGCGACAAGGTTTTTGGGTTCTCGTCGCGCCACGCGGTTCCTATGAAAGCACTGTTGCTGCGCTTGATCTGAAAAAGCTGGCCAAGGCATCGGCCGCAGCCTTCCCGATCAAACAGCCCAAGCGAAGAGGCATTCTGGGACGTATCGAAAAGTGGTTACAACGGTAAAGCCTTCCCGCATTCGGTCGCCTATCTGATTTCTACTTCGGCGAGGTACGACGTATACCACTCGACGAACTTCTGAACGCCTACAGCAACCGGAATGTCCGGACGAAACTCTGTCAAAGCTTCGAGCAATTCAGGTGCTGCATAAGTACGCGGAACATCACCTTGCTGCATGGGCAGCATGTTCCGCAGGGCCGGACGACCGACCGCTTGCTCCACCGTCTCAACGAATTTCATCAGCTCGACAGGCTGCCCGCCACCAATATTGACGACGCGAAAGGGCGCATGCTGCGACAACGTGTCGATATTCGTAACCCGATTATTCTCACCCGGCATCACCCGCATCAATCTGACGATGCCTTCGATCAAATCATCGATGTAGGTGAAATCGCGGCTCATTTTCCCTTCACCATAGATATCGATCGCTTGGCCGCGCAAGATGCTGTCCACGAACTTGAACAATGCCATGTCGGGACGGCCCCAGGGGCCATAGACGGTGAAGAAGCGGAATGCAGTCGTCGGAATCTTGTGCAGATGGGCATAACTGTGCGCCATCAACTCGCCTGATTTCTTCGTCGCCGCGTACAACGTCATGGGTTCGTCGGCGCGATCTATTTCGGCAAAGGGGATTTTTTCGTTGGAACCGTAAATGGATGAAGTGGAAGCAATAAGCAGGTGCTCAGGACGGTGTTCTTTCGCCAATTCCAGCATGTTCCACGTGCCAATCAAATTGGAATCCACATATGCCTTGGGATTCTCCAAGCTATAACGCACGCCCGCCTGCGCCGCCAGATGGACAATGACGTCTGGCTTGTCGTAGCTGGCGGCCTTGTCCAGTACGGCCTTGTCTTCTAACATTCCGATCACCGGCGTGAACGTACCGAACTCACTCAAAATGGCGTGGCGGCGTTCTTTCAGGCGTGGGTCGTAATACTTGGTCATGCCATCGAAACCGACCACGGAATGCCCCTCTTGCAGCAGACGTTGAGCGAGATGGAACCCAATGAATCCGGCGGTGCCAGTAATCAGGTAATGTTTTTTTTGCATGATCGGATATGGATCAAATCTAACGCGCAGCATGCCAGCGCGCCAAGGCAGTCGGCTTAACCTGCTCAATCACGCCAAAGCGCTGTAGGACTTCGCACTCTTTCTCGTTAACCAACATCTGTCGATACTCTTGCCTCAACTCGCCCGAATCCAGGCTGGCCAACCAGCGTCGGTAATGCACATTGAGCCTTCTCTCCGGATGCAGGGTACGGATGATTTGGCGACTTTGAATTTTTTTCTCAAAATTTCGATAGCTTAGGATGGGATAGTGGTCCACGACAATGTCTTCAGACACGCGATTGCGCCAAAACATGATGTGCTTGGCACGATGATTGCCCCCGTTGATGTGAAGCAGCCCCACAGGGTTGACGATGACCTTGGGGGCGATCCTCTGCAAGGGCATGGATAACTTCTTCTGGACCTCATATTCCTGAGAGGTGTAGAGAATCGGGTTGATCACGCGATTGCTGCAATGCACATAACCATCGCGATCCTCGCCTTGCGCCTCATCCAGAATGAAGTTGTAGCGTCGGACCGTCACCACTGACTCCTGCGAGGTCAGTTTGCTTTTCAGGGAACTGCCATCATGCGTGCTCCAGAACTCATCGGCGTCGTTGCTGATGACCAAGTCAGCGCCTAGTTCCCTGCGAGCCTGCCGGGCCATGCCCGTCATCCATTCGCTTTGCTTGTATGCCGTCGAGGCATTGTGGACGACGGTCAGGTCGTATTCCTTTTGCAAGATCTTCAGAATTTCTGGCGTCGCGTCGGTTGAACCATTGTCCATGACGATAAAAGCATCCACGCCTTGATCTGCATGGAAACGGATGTTGGTTTCTATTGTGTCCTCCTCGTTTTTGACCAACAGTGTCATGACTAGCTTCATGGACGTCCTTATAATTTGTCGACAATTTTTTGTTGCCCGTCATCACGGGTTTGGAATCGACACCGGAGAATGAACTCGTGATTGTTTTTTGCGCAAAAGCCCTCGCTCAGCGAACCTATTTTAACGAGCTGGGTAAGTTCATGGGCGAGGCTTTCGTGGTGATGCGTCCTTCACCTTTGAAGTGGCCCTCCCTCTCGGATCTGCTGTCGCCCCCCGAAGCGCTGCTTACTGATTGCATGTCCTATGCCATCAAAGACTATCGTGCGGAACGCGATGGAAAATCCCCAGGCCCGATCTGGATGGCGATGCAACGGCTGATCTTTCGCTGGCATTACGCTTGTGACCGCAGAACCATGCGGCGACTCTCCCCCAGCTTGGCCGTGATCTGGAACGGCTTGAAACCGCGCCGCTACATTTTTGCAGAGGCCGCTCGACGGGACAACATCCCCTGCGCCTTCATGGAGCATGGCTTTTTGCCCAACACAACCGTTTGCGACGGCAAAGGAATCCACGAGCGGAATTCGGTACCGCGTGATCCGGCATTCTTTCGGAACCTGCCGCCAGCGCCAGCCCCGGAGGCTGCCCAATTGGTCGCTCGCCGGGTCAAGACCGCCAGGCAATCCTCGGGACGTGAATTGCCGAAACGTTACGTCTTCATCCCGTTTCAAATCGACACTGATTCGAAGATCATTCTGTTCTCCCCCTGGATTCAGAACATGCGCCATCTGTTTGATGAGCTTCGAGCTCTATCAGACAAATTCCCGCAATACCAGTTCGTCTTCAAGGAACACCCCTCCAGCCACAAGACTTACGGCGATCTGCATTCGCTGCTGCCGGCGGACAGGGGGTTTTTCGCCAATGAATACCCGACTCAAACCTTGATCGAAAATGCCGAAGCGGTCATCACCATCAGCTCCACGGTCGGCATTGAAGCCATGCTGTACAGCAAGAAAGTCATTGTCATAGGACAGGCGTTCTACGATCTTCCCGGCCTGACGCTCTCGGCTCGCAGCGGGCCTCAGTTGGAAAAGGCCTTGACTCAACTGGAGCAGTTCACACCCGATGAGCAGTTGCGGCGCAATTTCCTGACCTACCTGAAAGACGATTACCTCATTCCTGGAAATCGCCAAGTAAAAGCAGACGATGCGCATTACGCGCGCATAAAAGCACGCCTGCAATCGTTGCGCCCCACCCCACGATACTGAAATCGATTCCGGTCAATACATTTTTTTCTTGTCGCCCTTGGGCCGGGTTTTGAAGCGTTTGTGCACCCAGTAGTACTGGGCCGGCATGGTGGCAATGACTCCCTCCAGCCAACGGTTCATGTACGCCGTATCCGCCGCTTCGTCATCTGTCGGATAGTCGGTCCAGGCTGGGTGCACTTCAATGTCGTAGCCGATCTTGGTCAGGCGAGCCGTCACCGGAACCACCTTGGCCTTGCCCAGGCGGGCAAAGCGTGGCAATGAAGGCACGGTCGCGGTGTTCACACCGAAGAAGGGCACAAAGACGGAATCCTTGCGCCCGTAGTTCATGTCTGGCAACAGATACAGCAAGCCGCCAGCCCGCAGCGTGGCGACGATCGACTTGAGACTGCCGTCCTTGCGCTCAAAAAGTCGCACATCGCCAAAACGCATCCGCCCCTTGCGCAGCCAGGCATCGGCCACCTTGTTGCGTTGAGGCATGTAGATGCTGGCGATGGGCCGATTGATCTGCTGACTCACCGCTGCGCCCGCGGCGTCAAGACCAAAAAAATGCGGTGCAAAAATCACCGTGGGCGCGTCTCCCTGTAGATCATGCACCGCACCCGTCAATCGCAATCGTCGACTCACCACGTCTGACTTGCCATGCCAAAGCCAGGCGCGATCCAGCAGGGTTTGCGCGAAATAGACGCAGCAGGCCCGGGCCCAGCGCCGTCTTTGAGCCAGCGGTTGGTCTGGAAAACACAAAGCGAGGTTGGTCATGACGATGCGCCGACGCGACCCCACGAACACATAGAGCAAAAGCCCCAAGACAGAACCCAAACCGCGCACGCAACTCAGTGGCAAAAGCGCAATGAGGCGCAGGCATTCAATTCCCAACCTCGCCCACATCAGACAGACTCCTTGCGTGGCTGCTTGTACCGTGAGTAACCCCATAAGTACTGACCTGGACTGCTGAGTATCAACTGCTCCATGGCTTGGTTGACCATGGCCACCGCCGCAGCCAGGTCATCAGGCAGTTCTTGTCGCATAGGCAGGGCATGAAACCGGTACCCTCGCCCCCAACTCAGGCGCTCGCCACGCACTAGCAGAATCGATGCGCCCGTTTGCTGCACCAAACGGGCCGAGAGGGTCATGGTGTAAGCCTCCCGCCCAAAGAACGGTGACCACACTCCTAGCCCTTCGGGCGGCACCTGATCTGGCAACAGACCGACGCACTGACCGGCGCGCAGAGCCTTCAGCATCTGCTTGACACCGGCCAGCGTGGTTGGAGCGGTCAACAGATGCTCCCGCTGCCGGGCCGTTGCCACGACCTCACGCAGATAGGGCTGCCGCGAGGGACGGTACAGCACGGTGATTGGCTGCACTGCACCGAATCTCTTGGCGTATTCCTGGGGAATCATCTCAAAACAGCCCAGATGGGGTGTGAGTATCAGAACGCCCTTGCCTGCATCCAATGCCTGCTGTACCAACAGTTCCGCGCCCTTTGCCCATTGCACTGGTACCGCCCCCCCAAACCACAAGCGAGGTGTTTCCATCACCATGCAGCCCGTCTGGCCTATGGCTGTAAGGCCATGCCGCCAATTCAATCCCGCCTGCCGGATGTTGGCAATGAATCGGCGTCTGTAGGTGGGAGACGCACTGAACACCAGCCACCCCAGAAGCCAGCCTACGCCGTGAAGCACCACCAAAGGCCACCTGGACAAGAAGCGAAACAGCAAAATCATGAGGTGAGAGAAGAATTTTCCAGGCTAGAATGACCGCGTCGCTGAGTTAAATGAGCAACTTGCAGGGCGACATAAAACAATTCTGCTAAAGCGTTCGCCCTGAACTCCAGGCCAGCGCCGCAGCAAATACCGGAGTTTATTCAATGGCGAACGACTACCTCTTCACTTCCGAATCCGTTTCCGAAGGCCATCCCGACAAAGTGGCTGACCAAATCTCGGATGCGATCCTGGACGCAATCTTCGCGCAAGACCCCAAGAGCCGGGTCGCCGCCGAAACGCTGACCAACACTGGCCTCGTGGTCCTGGCCGGTGAAATCACCACCAACGCCAACGTCGACTATATCCAGACTGCGCGCGACACCATCAAGCGCATCGGCTACGACAACACCGAATACGGCATCGACTACAAGGGTTGCGCGGTGCTGGTGGCCTACGACAAGCAGTCCAACGACATCGCCCAGGGCGTGGACCATGCCAGCGACGACCACCTGAACACCGGCGCCGGTGACCAGGGTCTGATGTTCGGCTACGCCTGTGACGAGACGCCGGAGCTGATGCCCGCCCCCATCTATTACGCGCACCGCCTGGTCGAGCGCCAGGCCCAGTTGCGCAAGAGCGGCAAGCTGCCCTTCCTGCGCCCGGACGCCAAGAGCCAAGTGACGATGCGTTACGTGGACGGCAAGCCGCACAGCATCGACACCGTGGTGCTGTCCACCCAGCACAGCCCCGACCAGAGCGAAAGCGCGACCAAGCTCAAGGCCAGCTTCTACGAAGCCGTGATCGAGGAAGTCATCAAGCCCGTGCTTCCCAAGGAATGGCTCAAGGACACGCGTTACCTAGTCAACCCGACCGGCCGTTTCGTCATCGGTGGCCCGCAGGGTGACTGCGGCCTGACCGGTCGCAAGATCATCGTCGACACCTACGGCGGCGCCTGCCCGCACGGCGGCGGCGCATTCAGCGGCAAGGACCCGTCCAAGGTGGACCGTTCCGCCGCCTACGCGGCGCGTTACGTGGCCAAGAACGTGGTGGCCTCAGGTCTGGCCAAGCAATGCCAGGTGCAAGTGGCCTATGCCATCGGTGTGGCCAAGCCCATGAACGTGACGGTCTACACCGAAGGCACGGGTGTCATCGCCGACGACAAGATCGCGGCGCTGGTGAACGAGCACTTCGACCTGCGACCCAAGGGCATCATCCAGATGCTGGACCTGCTGCGCCCGATCTACCAGAAGACCGCCGCCTACGGCCACTTCGGCCGCGAGGAGCCCGAGTTCACCTGGGAAAGAACCGATAAAGCTGCGGCTCTACGTGCAGCAGCCGGGCTGTAAGCCAGCCGCGTGCACTGCACGCGGTTTCATCGGTTCTTCGGCGCAGACTAACTTCGCGCAGCGACGTTAAAGCCCGAAGGGCTGGCCGAAGCCAAAGGGTCGCGTCCATCCATGAGCACGTCTCACCCCCACAGCTACTACGCCGCGTCCCGCCACCCCCAGGTGGCGTACCCGGCTCTTGCCGGGCAGGTGGATACCGACGTCTGCGTCATCGGCGCGGGCTACACAGGGCTGTCCACCGCGCTGCACTTGCTGGAACATGGCTTCAAGGTCACGGTGCTCGAAGCCGCTCAGGTCGGCTTCGGTGCCTCCGGCCGCAATGGCGGGCAGATCGTCAACAGCTACAGCCGCGACATCGATACCGTCGAGCGCCAGGTCGGTGCGGAGCCCGCCCGCCTGTTGGCCGCCATGGCCTTCGAAGGCGGACGCATCATCCGGGAGCGCGTGGCCAGGTACGGCATCGCCTGCGACTTGAAAGAAGGCGGCGTGTTCGCGGCCTTCACGGCCAGGCAGATGCGCCACCTGGAAGCCCAGCAAACGCTGTGGGCGCGTCACGGCTACACCCAGCTGGAGATGCTGGATGCCAACGCCATCCGCAACGTGGTCGCGACCGAGCGTTACATCGGCGGTGCGCTGGATCACGGCGGTGGCCACATCCACCCGCTCAACCTGGCCCTGGGCGAGGCGGCGGCCATCGTGTCGCTGGGCGGCGTGATCCATGAACAGAGCCCCGCCATCCGCATCGACCGGGGCTCCGCGCAGACACCTCCCGTCGTGCACACGCCGCACGGCCAGGTACGGGCCCGCTTCGTGGTCGTGGCCGGCAATGCCTACCTGGGCGGCCTGCTGCCGGAGTTGGCCGCCAAGTCCATGCCCTGCGGCACTCAGGTCATCGCCACCGAACCACTTCCGCAAGACTTGGCTCGCAGCCTGCTGCCGCAGGACTACTGCGTGGAAGACTGCAACTACCTGCTCGACTACTTTCGCTTAACGGCCAATGATCGGGGACGCGGGCGCCGTCTGCTGTATGGCGGTGGTGTGGTCTATGGCGCGCGGGATCCGACTGACATCGAGACCATCGTCCGGCCCAAGATGCTCAAGACTTTCCCTCAGCTTGAGGGCGTGAAGGTTGACTACGCCTGGACCGGAAACTTCCTGCTCACGCTCTCTCGCCTGCCGCAGATGGGCCGGCTGGGCGACAACATCTATTACTCACAGGGCTGCAGCGGTCACGGCGTGACCTTCACCCACGTCGCGGGCAAGGTGCTGGCCGAAGCACTGCGCGGCCAGGCCGAACGCTTCGACGCCTTTGGTGCCCTGCCACACTACCCTTTCCCGGGCGGCCGGCTGTTCCGGGTCCCCTTTACGGCGCTGGGTGCCTGGTACTACAGCCTGCGCGACAGGCTGGGCGTGTGAGCCTGATTACAGACCACGGGCAAAACCACCGCGTCAGCCTCAGATCCCGCCTTGCGCCAGCGACGCCAACGCGCGAACCGCAGCCACAGCTCACGCATCAGCCAGCAACATAGCCACATCACCACGGCCGAGAACAGCACATCGCTGAGGAAATGCCCGCCTTGCAGGATGCGGACCCCCCCCAGAACGCCACCAGCGAACCAGCCAATGCGGCGCCAGCGACGACGCGTCGCGGGCGCCCCCCACATGCCCCAGGCCATGTAGACAAAGCCACCCGCCGCATGACCGCTGACAAAAGATACGCAGTCCCCGCATTGCATGCCAGACCTCAGCATCGGGACAAAGGCGTACTCCCCGCCCAGTCCGAGCGTCTGATTAGGGCGCGGCCGGTTGGAAACCTCCTTCACGACGTCATGCACCAGCCAGCCGACACCCAGAGCGGCCGCCAACAGGAGCGCCAGGCAACGCCGCCGCCATGAGCGCGTCACGCGCCAGCGCCCCGGCAAAAACCGCCCCAGAAGCAACGCCAGCAAGGCGGCAACGACAATCCACTGCCCCACTTTGGGGTAGTCATAGATCGTCCGCACCCAAGCCCATTGTTTGGCAGGAAACTGACCGTCGCCAGCGTAGAACCAACCGCTGACCGTCAAATCCAGCGTCGGCCACAAGCCAAACAGCAACACCACCCCCAGCACAAATCCGACCAGATGCAGCAATTCCTGATTGCGCGCGCGGCGCAGTCTGGGGAACATTGCGGAGAGGAACGTGACGCGCATGCTTTTCCCTAGCCGGATTCGGCTTTAGCAGTCAAACCAGTCGGATATTCTCCCCTAACTATGTCAGGATAACGACAGGAGAGGTGGACTGCATGGACGGGGTATTCCCGACTATCGCCCAGTTTTCCAAACCATCTGAAGGCACCTTGTCCTAAGCCAGACGCCGCAGCAGTTCAAGTCGGTCCCTCTGTCTGCGGCGTCACGGGCCTTTGCTGCGTCGCTGGCACGGCCCTCCATCACCACGCCAAGGCTCCTTACCAATCGACCTCATCCCCCAAAAACTTCCGCTTTTGGGCCGAAATGAATGCGCTGTTTGATGACCGGCAGGGCCTTGCGGCGCAAAGCTGTGATTTGATATGTTGCCTGCACGCTGGTCCGACCGCCGACTGGTAGGCGCGCTGATCCTGCGGAATGGCTTCTCGAATCATCCAGGGTAGGAGGCATCGTGACTGCATGCGCAAGGCCTTTGCCAGCATGGCGATGGCAATTGGCGTGGGTGTTACTGACCATCGCGGCCTCGGCGTCGCATGCGGACCCAGTCTTGCGTGTCGTCACCGACAACAACTACCCCCCTTATGTCGTCCTGCGCGCGGACGGGCAGGCCGAAGGCTACATCGTCGATCTCTGGCGACTCTGGGAAAGCAAGACCGGGGTCCGCGTGGACCTGCAAGCCATTGAATGGTCGCAGGCGCAGCGCGCTATCCGCGACCGTGAAGCCGATGTGATCGACATGATATTCCGCACACCGGTGCGTGAACAGCTCTATGACTTCTCCTCGCCTTACGCCACGCTGCCGGTCAGCATCTACGTGGACAGCTCCATCCAGGGCATCCACGACGCTGCCTCCCTCAGCGGCTTCACGATCGGCGTGCAGCGCGGCGACGCCTGCGTGGACGCGCTGACAAGCCGGGGGGTCTCTGACCTGGCCGCCTATCCGAACTACCAGAGCATCCTGGCAGCGGCGAAGGCAGGCCAGATCAAGATCTTCTGCATGGACGACGAGCCAGCCAACTACTATCTGTACCTGCATCGCGACCAACTCAACTTTGGTCGAGCGTTCCAGTTGTACGAAGGTCAGTTCCATTGGGCGGTCAACCGAGGCGACATCGCAACGTACGAATTGGTCGAGCGAGGCATGCGCCTGATCACCGCCGAAGAGCGCGCGCAGCTGCACGACAGATGGTTCAGCCAGCCTTTCCAGTACCGTCCTTACCTGCGCATCGCCATGATCGCCATGCTGCTGGTGCTGGGCCTGGGTGCGGCTGGCGGCCTCTGGATCCGCATGCTGCGGCGCTCCGTCAAGCACAGGACCGCCGAGATTCAGCACAAGCATCAGCAACTGGAGGGCGCCGCCCAGGAACTGCGCGTGGAACGGGCTTTGCTGCGCGCCATCATCGAAAGCAGCCCGGACGCCATGATGCTCAAGAGCCCGGAAGGCGTGTACCTGGATTGCAACACCGGTGCCCTTGGCCTGCTGAACCTCAAACGCGAACAGTTGCTGGGCAAGACCGACCAGGATCTGCTGACCGACAAGGCCTTCGTGCATTTCGTCCAGGGCAATGACCAAGAGGTGCTGCAGGGCGGCAAGCCGCTGCAATACGACACCACCTTCAGGACCCAGGATGGCGGCACGCGCGACATCGAGATGGTCAAGGTGCTGGTGCACGACGCACAGGGTGCGCCCGCGGGCATCCTGACGATCGGGCGTGACATCACCGAGCGCCACCGCTCGGAGCACGAACTGAGGATCGCCTCGGTGGCCTTTGAAAGCCACGACGGCATGATGATCGCCGACGCCAACGGCGTGATCGAGCGCGTGAACTCCGCCTTCACCCGGATCAGCGGCTATTGCGCCGAGGACGCCATCGGCAAGACACCCCGCTTGCTGCAGTCCGGCTTGCACGAGCCCTCTTTCTATCAGGCGCTCTGGACCGCCCTCAAGCGCGACGGGCATTGGCAGGGTGAAGTCGTGAACCGGCACCGCGAAGGCCATCTCTACACGGTGCGCCTGTCCATCACGGAGGTCACGGATGCGGCAGGCCGTACCCTGCGCTACATCGGCAATCTGCAAGACATCACCGCTGAACGGGACGCGCGCGCGCTGGCCGAGCGGCTGCGGCTCTTTGATCCCCTGACGGGTCTGCCCAACCGGCTGCTGATCGAAGACCGCATGGGCCACGTCCCCGACCGAGGCGCGGAACCACAGGCCCTCGATGCCGTGATGATGATCGACCTCGATCTGTTCCAGAAGATCAACGACTCGCTCGGCCATGTGATTGGCGATCAGTTGCTGATCGAGATGGCACGGCGCATCAGCGAGATCGCACGTGAAGGCGACACCATTGGCCGCTTCAGCGGTGACAGCTTCGTGCTCGTCGCCAAGAACCTCGGCCTGGAACGACAGGAAGCGGCCCAACGCGCCCAAGCGTTGGCCGAAGCCGTGCGCTGCGCCGTCGAAATACCCCTGGCGCTGGCCGGGCATCGCCTCGTCTGCACCGCCTCGGTGGGCATCACTCTGTCGTCCAGCGAACGGTCAGATCCTGGCACCCTGCTGCGCCAAGCTGAGCTGGCGATGTACAAGTGCAAGAAGGAAGGACGCAACACTGTGCGCTTCTTCGAGGAGGCGATGCAGATCGAGATCGATCGTCGCCGCGATCTTGAACACGAGCTGCGCGAAGCCATCGAACGGGGCCAGCTCGTGCTTTATTACCAATTGCAAGTGGACGCGCAGGGCCGCCCTGTGGGCGCCGAAGCCCTGATGCGTTGGGTTCATCCGCGCCGCGGACTCGTGCCACCTGCGGACTTCATCCCCCTGGCCGAGGAAACCGGCCTGATCGAGCCGATCGGCCAATGGGCGCTGTCCACCGCCTGCCATCAACTGGCTCGGTGGGCCGGTCGGCCCGAGACCAGCCACCTGACCGTGGCAGTCAACATCAGCCCGCGACAGTTCAAGTCGCCCACCTTCGTGGACGACATCATGACCAAGATCCGGCGCGCGGGCATCCCGGCAGAAAAACTCAAGCTGGAAGTGACGGAGAGCACCGCCATCGACGAGTTCGACGTCTCGATGAGCAAGCTTCAGGCCCTGAGAGCCTGCGGCTTCATGATTTCGCTGGACGATTTCGGCACCGGCAACTCCTCGCTCAACTACCTGACCAAGCTGCCGCTGACGCAGCTCAAGATCGACAAGTCCTTCGTGGACGACCTGCCGGCCAGCCACCGCGACGCCATGGTGGCGCAGACCATCATCGCCATGGGTCGGGGCCTCGGACTGGACGTGATCGCCGAAGGCGTGGAGACCGAGGCCCAGCACCGCTTCCTGGTGGAACAGGGATGCCAGGCCTTTCAAGGCTATTTCTTCGGACGACCGCAAGCCGTGGAAGCGTTCGAGGCCAGCCTGCAGACGCTGGGGCGCCAAAGTGCGGAGCAGACACTGGAAACAGGCACATGACGCGGCACGTTGCCACGCCCCGGATCTTTGGTCTGAGCCGTCTCGGCGCCCTGCTCGGCGGCCTGGCGCTGTCACTGCCCGCAGCCGCCCTCACCCTGGTCGTCGCCACGGTCAACAATGGGCACATGCTGCAAATGGCTTCGCTGAGCCCCGAATTCGAGCGTGCCCATCCGAACATCAAGCTGCGCTGGATCACCCTGAGCGAAGCCCAGCTGCGCAAGGCGGTCAGCAGCGATATCGCGACGCAGGGTCGCCAGTTCGATGTCGTGACGGTCGGCATGTACGAGGTACCGATCTGGGCGCGCCAGGGCTGGTTGACGCCGATCCACACCACCCCAGAGATGGAGCCCCAGGATCTGCTGCCCAACATCCGGGAAGGCCTGTCGCACCAGGGCCGGCTCTACGGCGCGCCGATCTATGGCGAAAGCTCCATGCTGTTCTATCGCAAGGACCTGTTCGCCCGCGCCGGGCTGTCCATGCCCGCGCAACCCACCTGGTCGGACATTGCCCATTTCGCGGCCCGGCTGCATGCCCCGAAGGACAAGGTCTACGGCATCTGCCTGCGGGCGAAAGCCGGTTGGGGCGAAAACATCACCTTGCTCACCACGATCGCGAACACCCATGGTGCCCAATGGTTCGACATGCAATGGCGCCCGCAGTTGCAGACCCCGGCCTGGCACGAGGCACTCAGCCTCTATGTGAACCTGCTGCGTCGCTACGGCCCGCCCGACGCGGTTCAACGCGGCTACAACGAGAACCTGGCGCTCTTCCTCGCCGGGCGGTGCGCCATCTGGGTCGACGCCACCGTGGCGGCAGGTTTTCTGGCCGATCCCGGACAAAACCCCCATGCGCAACAGGTCGGCTTCGCCCCGGCCCCCGTGGGGACCACCCCCAAGGGCGCGCGCTGGCTCTGGGCCTGGGCTTTGGCCATCCCCTCGGACATCGACGCGGCGCACACGGAAGCGGCCCAGACCTTTGTGGCCTGGGCCACGTCGCGCACCTACATCGAGCAGGTGGCGGCCCTGCGAGGCTGGGGTCTGGTGCCTTCGGGCACGCGCGTTTCAACCTACGCCAATCCGCGCTTCCAGCGTGCCGCGCCCTGGGCCAGCCATGAGCTCGCCGCCATCCGCGGCGCCGACCCGCGCAACGCCACGCTGCCGCCCAGCCCCTACCTCGGGGTGCAGTTCGCCACGATCCCGGAATTCGCGGCCATCGGAGACGAAGTGGGCCAGCGCATCGCGGAGGCGGTGGCCGGCCACCTGAGCGTGGACGAAGCGCTGGCCCTCAGTCAGCGTGCCGCGCAGCGGCGCATGCTGAGCGCGACGCCCCCCTGAAGACCCGCGGCCGATCCAGGATGAAGGGCACGCGTATGGGCGGGTCTCGACACACCCCACGCCTCTTCTGGACTTGCTCAGTGGAAATCCCGGCTCTGCGTGGCCAGACGTCCCAGCCAGGGCGTCCGGTCCTCCAGGTGCTTCGCGATCAGATGGCACACCGCGCCCTCGCGCTGCCAGGTGCCGTGCACGACCAGCAGGCGCGCGGACAGCAACACCTCGCGCTGCTGGTCGCGCAAGGCCTTCCAGACGATGACCTGCACATTCCCGGTCTCGTCTTCCAGCGTCACGAAGACCACGCCCTTGGCCGTGCCCGGCTGCTGCCGGGCCATGACCAGTCCGCAAGCCCGCGCAGGCCGTCCGCTCGGCCAGCCCAGCAAGGCCTGTGCAGTCTGCAAGCCCAGGCGAGACAGGCGCGGGCGCAGCAGCGCCAACGGATGCCGCCGCAGCGTGAGGCCGGTGGCTGCGTAGTCGAAGACGATCTCCTCGCCCTCCGGCGCGACTTCCAGCGTCAGCGTCGGCTCGTGCACTGGCGCGCCGCGCAGCAAGGCCGGCGCGGCGTGCAAGGCCGAGGCATCCCAGACCTGCTGGCGCCGGTGGCCCGACAGGCCCATGAGCGCGTCGGCGCTCGCCAGGGCATTGAGATCCAGCGCATCGAGCCCCGCACGCAAGGCGAGGTCTTCGGTGTTGAAAAACGGCCCCTGGGCACGTGCCTCGGCGATGCGCCGCGCGCTTGCGTTCTTCAACCCTGCAACCAGGCACAAGCCCAGGCGCACGGCCGCTTGGGTGGCGGGTCGATGGCCGATTCCGGCCTCGTCCTGCGGCTCCAGCGTGCAGTGCCAATCGCTGTGCAGCACGTCCACGGGCCGAACCGTCACGCCATGGCGCCGCGCGTCCTGCACCAGTTGCGACGGACCATAGAACCCCATGGGCAAGGAATTGAGCAGCCCGGCCAGGAAGGCCGCGGGTTCGTGGTGCTTGAGCCAGGCGCTGGCGTAGACCAGCAGCGCGAAACTGGCCGCGTGACTTTCCGGAAAGCCGTATTCGCCAAAGCCCTCGATCTGCCGGAAGATGGCCTCGGCGAATTCGCGCTCGTAACCGCGCGCCGTCATGCCCTCGCTCAGGCGCTGCTGGAACTTGTCCACGCCGCCCTTGCGCCGCCAGGCGGCCATGGCGCGGCGCAGTTGATCCGCCTCGCCCGGCGTGAAGCCTGCCGCGATGATGGCGATCTGCATCACCTGTTCCTGGAAGATGGGCACGCCCAGGGTACGCGCCAGCGCCGGACGCAAGGCTTCATTGGGCAGGGCCAGGGGCTCACCGCGCCGCTGGCGCTCGCGCTGCTCCAGGAAGGGGTGGACCATGCCGCCCTGGATGGGTCCGGGGCGCACGATGGCGACCTCGATCACCAGGTCGTAGAAGCAGCGCGGCCGCAGGCGCGGCAGCATGCTCATCTGCGCGCGGCTCTCGATCTGGAACACGCCCACCACGTCGGCGCGGCAGATCATGTCGTAGGTCTCGGGGTCTTCGGGCGGAATGTCCTGCAAGCGAAACTTCCGCCCACGCCACTGGCTCACGAAATCCAGCGTGCGGCGGATGGCGCTGAGCATGCCCAGGGCCAGCACGTCCACCTTGAGCAGGCCCAGCGCGTCGATGTCGTCCTTGTCCCACTCGATGGTGGTGCGCCCTTCCATGGCGGCGGGCACCACGGGCACCGTGCGCGTGAGCTTGTCGCCCGTGAGCACGAAACCGCCGCTGTGCTGCGACAGGTGGCGCGGAAACCCAAGCAGCGGTCGTGTGAGCTCGAGCAGCAGACGGATCGGTCGACTGTCCGCATCCAGCCCCAGCGCCCGCAGACGCTCATGGTTCACCTCGCGCCCGTCCCACCACTGATGGGCCTTGGCCAGTGCGTCGATCATGTCCTCGTCCAGGCCCAGGGCCTTGCCCACGTCGCGGATCGCCCCGCGCGCGTGGTAGGTGTGCACGGCGGCCGTCAGCGCGGCACGGTCCCGGCCGTACTTGGCGTAGAGGTACTGGATGACCTCCTCGCGCCGCTGGTGCTCGAAATCCACGTCGATATCGGGCGGCTCGTTGCGCTCCTTGCTGATGAAGCGCTCGAACAGCACGCTGGTGCGCGCCGGGTCTACCTCGGTCACGCCCAGGCAGTAGCAGACCACCGAGTTGGCCGCGGAACCCCGGCCCTGGCACAGGATGTTCTTGTCACGCGCGAAACGCACGATGTCGTAGACCGTGAGGAAGTATTTCTCGTAGCGCAGCTCGCTGATCAGCGCCAGCTCGTGCTCGATCTGCCGCCGCACCGCCACCGGCACGCCTTGCGGGTAGCGTGTCTGCGCGCCTTCCAGCGTGGCGCGGCGCAGGTAAGAAGCCGGCGTCTCGCCCTCGGGCACCACCTCTTGCGGGTACTCGTACTTCAGCTCGTCCAGGCTGAAGTGGCAGAGCCCGGCCAGGCGCACCGTCTCGGCCAGCAGCGCCGCCGGGTAGAGCGCGGCCAGGCGCTGGCGCGAGCGCAGATGCGCCTCGGCATTGGGCTGCAGGTCAAAGCCGCACTCGGCCACGGGCCGGCCCAGGCGGATGGCGGTCATCACGTCCTGCAGCGGCTTGCGCGAGCGCACGTGCATGTGCACCCCGCCCGCTGCCACCAGGGGTACGCCGCAGCGCGCCCCCGCGGCCTGCAACTCGCGCAGCCAGAACTCGTCGTCCAGACTCTGCAGCAGTTCCACCGCCAGCCAGCCATGTGGCATGAACCTCGCGCGCAACCACTGCAGCTGCCTGTCCAGCTGCGCCGCGAAGTCGGGCGAATCGGGCTGCAGGCCGTCGCGTTGAGGCACCAGCAAGGCCAGCAAATCGCGGCTGTCCAGTGTTGGAGGGGGCCAGTTTTCCATGTGCAGCCGGTAGCGCAGGCCGCGCTCCCGCTCGCGCGGCGTCACCGTATGGTTGCGCGCCTGGGTGATCAGCTCGCACAACTGTCCATACCCCGCGCGGCTGCGCGCCAGCAGCACCAGCGTGAAGTGTGCTTCACCCGCTTGGGCATCGGGCACCTCCACCCGCAGCTCGGCGCCGATGAGCAGGCCCAGGCCCAACCGTTTGGCCTCGCCATGCGCGCGCACCACGCCAGCCATGCTGCACTCGTCCGTGATCGCCAGCGCGCTGTAGCCCAGCGCATGCGCGCGCGCCACCAGCTCTTCCGGCTGTGAGGCTCCACGCTGAAAACTGAAGTTACTCAAGGCATGCAGCTCAGCGTAAGCGGGCAGCGTCGAACCAGCCGTGGCCATGGACATGAGGTTGCGGGCGGAGCTATCCATAAATCCCTTGTAGAAACCAGGCCAGCTCTCCTCCACCGCGGCGCCGGTACACCCAGAGCAGACCCGCTTGCGGGCTGCGAGCAACGTAGTAATCCCGCAAAGCCAGTTCCTCGCCCTCCACTTCAGCAGCGGCGGAGAAACTCCACCAACCGGTCTCCAGTCGCTCGGGGCCGGCCAGCATGCGCAGCGGCCCCTGGTAGAGCGGGCGGTCACCCTGCATGTCCAGGCGCAGCGGTTCGCGCAGGATCCAGGCGGGATGCAAGCGCAGGTGTGGCGGCAGCGCAGGCGTCGCTGTTTTTGTTTTCGCCGCAGGCTCGCTCGCGGCGAACCAGGCTTGCATGTGCTGCGGCCGATGGTCGGCCAAGACACGGCCACGCAACACGCGGTGCGGGCCCAGGCGCGCGGCCAATCGTTCGATGAGCTGCGCCAGCGGCTCGCCGTCCTTCACGTCCCCGGGCAGCAGGCTGGTGTTGTCGGCCTTGAAGGCTTCGGTTTCGGTGGCGTCCAGGCGGATGGCCTGCACCGGCGCGGGCAACTGGATGCGCGCGAGGTGCTCGCCCAGCAGCCGGGCCAGGTGGCGCGTGTCGCGTGTGGCGGCACCGGTGCGCAGGTCCAGCTGGCCGTTGCGCAATTCGCCCCGGCGCACCAAGTCATGCTCCCAATGCAGGGTGAAGGCCAGCACGCCCCGCTGCCGCGCCTGCAGCCAGCCGACCAGTTGCCCCAGCAGGCGCCGCGCGCCGAAGAGCAGGCCTTCCGCTGTCTCGACGCGCCCCGTGAACTCCAGCCTGGCGCTGAAGCGCTCGGGCAGCGCGATCCAGTCCTGCGCCTCGGGCCGCTGGCCGTAGGCGCGGTCCAGTGCCTCCAGTAAGGCCGCGCCGAAACGGCGCGAGACACCGTCACGCGGCAAGGCCCGCAGTTGCCCCAGGGTGCGGCATCCCAGGCGCGCGAGCACGGGCGCATGCGCGCGCGCCGCACTCAGGTGCAGCAGCGGCAAGGCATCGAGCGTGGAACTCAGGTGGCGTGTGGCGCAGGCCACGGCCGGAATCACCGCAGGAACGGCCTGCGCGTCGAGCGCGGCTTCTTCTTGCGGCACGGTGCGCAACAGGGCCAAGGCGGCCAGGGCCGTGGGGGCGACGGCCAAGGCCGCAGCCTCTGCCTCGGGCAAGGCCGCGCGCAAGCGATGCAGCAGCGCGCGCCGACCGCCGTACAGCCGCAGACTGGCCTGCACCTCCAGCAGCACCGCCTCTTCCAGCATGCAGACCCGGGGGCTGAACTGCAAGGCCCACCAGGCCAGGGCTTGCTGCTCAGGACCGGGCGGGGGTTCATGCGGCGACGGGCTGCTGGGCGCGGTGCCAGGCGTGAGACGGGGTCGCAGGGCGCACCACAGCATGAGGGGGTTCCTCCGGGAGGCGACGCCGGCGCAGCGCGGCCGTGACGGGCAGCGGCGCGGCGAGCGTGAGGGCATGGTCCAGGGCGGGACCACGGCGCTTGAACAATTCCACGCTGAGCCCCGGCGCCCCCCCTCAGCGCCTTGGGGCGCGGCCTGCAGGGTCAGGCGCAAGGGCGCGGGGGAAGATTCATGCCGCGCGGCGATCGGACGCAAGGCGAACACCAGCGCCTGCGTGGCCGTGCTGGCCAGTTGCAAGCGGCGCAGTTGTTCGGGACGGGCCCGCGGCAACCAGCTCAGCAAGGCGCCCAGCTCGCGGCCGCGCAGCACCTGCTCGGTGGCCCACAGGCGTTCGGCCGCCGAGTGGGCGTCCACGCGCAGCAGTTGCCGGGCGGGGATACCCAACAAGCTCAAGACGGGCAAGTTGGGCAGTTGCGGCGCTCCCACCAGCACCAGAGGACCGTGCGCCACGGCCTGGCGCAAGGCGGACAACAGCAACCGCCATTCATGCAAGCCCGGCTGGGCCTGCAGGATCTCGGTCAATTGGCCCAGGGGCCAGCCTTGGCCGGGCAGTTCGGGGTCCAACTCGCCATGACCGCTGGGCACATAGGTCTGCCGCACGCGGGCCAGTTCGGCCGCGCGCCACACCCCGTCCAGCGCCGCCAGCCGTGGCGAAGGCACCTGCGAGCTGACCAATGCCTGGATGCCCATGAACTTTGCCCCGTTCAAATACTGTAATTAAATACAGTATACAGCCATCCAGCAATGGCGGGGCAAGGTCTGTGCCGCGCTGCAGTCCCTACGCCCAACGCTGCTTAGCCGGGCAGCTTGGCGATCACCTTGATCTCGAACTGGAAGCCGTAGAGCCAGGTCACGCCAATGCCGGTCAGCGTGGGGTGTGGCGCCTCGCCCCAGTACTCGGGCACGATGCGCCAGATGCGCTCGAAGTTCTGCTCCGGGTTGACGACGAAGACCGTCACGTCCATCACGTCGTCGAAGCTGCAACCGGCCGCGCCCAGCACCGCGTTCAGGTTGTCAAAGGCGCGCCGCACCTGGGCTTCCAGCTCGGGCTCGGGCGAGCCGTCCTCACGGCTGCCGACCTGGCCCGACACGAACAGAAAACCGTTGGAACGGACGGCCGGGGAATAGCGGTTGCGCTCGTACAGGGCCTGCCGGCCTGCGGGGAAAACAACATCACGTGGGGTCATCACATGCCTTTCATTGCGTGCAGCGTTGGGTGAAGCAGGCACTGTAGGCAAGCCTATCGTTTGGATAAACAGGAAAGTTTGTCCAAGACTGTTTTCATAATCCAGACAATCCCATTCCCTCCCACCTTTTTCACACCCCCCACCGGCCATGGACCGTTTCGATGCCATGCAGGCCTTCGCCCGCGTCGTGGAGACCCGCAGCTTCACCCAGGCGGCACAGACCCTGCACATGAGCAAGACCACCGTGACCCAGCTGGTGCAGCAGCTGGAAGCCCGCTTGCGGGTCAGGCTGCTGAACCGCACCACCCGCCAGGTGAACGTGACGGCCGATGGCGCCGCCTATTACGAGCGTGTCGTGCGCCTGCTCGCCGACATGCAGGACGCCGAGACCAGCCTGAGCAGCGCCGCCGCCGCGCCGCGCGGCCGCCTGCGGGTGGACGTGCCCAGCCCGCTGGCCCGCCTGATCCTGGTGCCGGCCTTCCCTGACTTCCACGCGCGCTACCCCGACATCCAGGTCCACCTGGGCGTGAGTGACCGGGTGGTGGACCTGATCGGCGAGAACGTCGATTGCGTGGTGCGCGGTGGTGAACCGGGCGACCCCTCGCTGGTGGCGCGGCATGTGGGCGATCTGGCCATCCGGCTGTACGCCGCGCCCGCGTACCTGGCACGCGCCGGAACCCCCGCGCACCCGCTGGATCTGGAAACCGCGCCGCACCAGATCGTGGGGTTCCTCTGGTCCAGCACCGGGCGCATCCTGCCCTGCGCCCTGCGGCGCGGTGAAGAACGCCTGGAAGTGCGGGGCCGCTACGCCCTCGCGGTGGACGATGGCAATGCCTACCTCGCGGCCGGCCTGGCCGGGCTGGGCGCGCTGTGGCTGCCCCACTACCTGGCGGCACCCCATGTCGTGCGGGGCGAACTGCGACCTTTGTTCGAGGACTGGTCCATCGCCCCCATGCCGCTGTACCTGGCCTATCCGCCCAAGCGCCACGTGGGCGCCCGCTTGCGCGTCTTCATCGACTGGGTGGTGGAACTGATGGCGATGCACGCACCGCCCTCGGCGGGCGCCACCCGGCAAGCCTGATGGACAGGTGACATGCACCATGGCAAGCAAACGACAGGAATGGTCGGCGGACTCAACCGGTCGATGCAACACATCGGCTGAACTGCACCGCCCCGCGTGCTGTAGTCACCTCCACGCCGCATCGCCGACTGGCTGCTTTCCCAGATGTCTGTTGAATGTCGAATTGCACCGAAGTGCAGCACTTGGCATGGGAGGTGTGACATTTTTCAGAATCAACTCAAATGGACTCGTAGTCCAATTTATTCAAATGAATTGTGATTTTCTTGCGGGTAAACCACTTAACAACTCGTTTCATTGAGACGTTTTAATCATGCAGACCAAATAACAGAGGATCAGACATGAGCCATTCTTTCCGCCTGTCCCGTCGCGTCTTCGCGGCCTGGGCCGGCCTCGGCACGCTCGCCACCGCTGCAGGCGTGCGGGCGCAAGCCGGTTTCCCCCAGCCGGGCAGGCCGATCCGCTTGCTGGTGGGGCTGGCCGCTGGCGGATCACTGGACGGACAGGCCCGAGCCATCGGGCAGCGGCTGGCGGAGATCGCCGGCACCCAGGTGGTCGTGGACAACAAACCCGGCGCCAGCATGATGATTTCGGCACAGGAGCTGATGCGTGCGGCACCCGACGGCCACACGCTGCTGTACGCGCCCTCCTCCGTGTTCGCGCAGAACCCGCACACGCTGTCCAAGGTGCCCTACGACCCGTTCAAGGACTTCACGCCGATTTCGATGGCAGCCAAGGGGCCACTGGTCTTGACCACGCATGTATCGCTGCCGGTGCAGAACCTGCCTGAACTGGTCGCATGGGGCAAAGCCAACCCAGGCAAGCTGAATTTCGCCAACTTCGGCACCGGCACCTCCTCGCATGTCTATGCCGCCGCCTTCGCGCGCGCGGCCGGCATCGACGTCGTGCATGTGCCCTACAAAGGCACGGCGGACGCGGCACGCGACCTGCTGGAAGGCCGCGTGCAGGCGTATTTCGACGCCGCTCCCACCGCCATCCAGAACCGCGCCACGGGCCGCATCCGGATCCTGGGCGTGGTGGCATCGGCGCGCAGCCCAGCCCTCCCCGAGGTGCCGACGATCACCGAGGGTGGTGTGAGCGGCATGGACCTCCCCAGCTGGATCGCCATCGTAGGCCCGGCCGGCATGGCGCCAGAAACCGTGAGCCGGCTCAACGGCCTGATCCGCCAGGCCTTGAGCAGCCAGTCGGTGCGCGACTTCATGGCCAAAGGTGCCTACGAGCCCGTGGCCTCCACCCCGGCCGAGTTGATGCAGGAGATGCATATCGCGTACGAGCGCTGGGGCACGATGATCCAACAGATCGGTTTCGAGAAACAGTGAGGTGAGGTGTTGGCGCTGATGGGATAGCGATCCGCTGGGGGTTTGGATAAAAACTTGGGCTTGATGCGCCCTTGGCCTCCTTGGAGCCGTGGTGGGTCAACCGATCGAGCGGCGCGATGGTCAGGCACATCTGGCCCGTGCCAGAGCCTGCAAGGCATGCAATAAAAAGGCAGCTAGGCGCTGACGATGGCCCTGTCTCGTCTGCATGCCCAAAGAAGATTGGGAACTGTATTTTCTTACAGCACCATCACCCTTTGATCAGGCAAAAGCGTCGCCGCCTCATCGCATTCGCCGTGACGTCAAGCTACGCTCAAAGTCTTCAAAAGACTTTTTGAAACATTGACTTAGGCTTGATTTTCCGCCTCACGGGAGTTCAAAACTCAGTGAAGAAAATTCAAAATTCACTGAAAGTCGACAGGTGCCTCGACAGCCACGCGTCAATCCCACCTCTTGAAACCCCCGCAAAAAGCCTTATGATTAGCACTCGCTGGAGATGAGTGCTAACGGATCCGTTGGCGCTGATCGGAGCACGACGATGTGCCCCAGCCCAGTCAAAAGCGCCGACCCGCGCAGCGGGAAAGCGCAGTTCGCTGATCCTTTTTCTGTTTCAACCTTTAGGAGATTCCTGATGAAACTGCGTCCTCTGGCTGATCGCGTGATCGTCAAACGCGTCGAAAACGAGACCAAGACCGCCTCCGGCATCGTCATCCCTGACAGCGCCGCCGAGAAGCCCGACCAGGGCGAGGTGCTGGCCGTGGGCCCGGGCAAGAAGAACGACAAGGGCGAACTGGCCGCCATGAACGTCAAGGTCGGTGACCGCGTTCTGTTCGGCAAGTACAGCGGCCAGACCGTCAAGGTCGATGGCGATGAACTCCTCGTGATGAAAGAGGATGACCTGTTTGCCGTGGTTGAGAAGTAATTACTTCCCTGCCCCCTTCTTCAATTGAACTGAATACGGAGTAATTTCAAATGGCAGCAAAAGACGTTGTTTTCGGCGGTGACGCCCGCGCCCGCATGGTCGAAGGCGTGAACATCCTGGCCAACGCGGTCAAGGTGACCCTGGGCCCCAAGGGCCGCAATGTGGTGCTCGAGCGCTCCTTCGGCGCCCCCACCGTGACCAAGGACGGTGTGTCCGTGGCCAAGGAAATCGAACTCAAGGACAAGCTGCAGAACATGGGCGCCCAGCTCGTGAAGGAAGTGGCCTCCAAGACCAGCGACAACGCGGGTGACGGCACCACCACCGCGACCGTGCTGGCTCAAGCCATCGTGCGCGAAGGCAGCAAGTACGTGGCCGCCGGCCTGAACCCCATGGACCTGAAGCGTGGCATCGACAAGGCCGTGACGGCCCTGGTCGAACAGCTGAAGAAGGCTTCCAAGCCCACCACCACCAGCAAGGAAATCGCGCAGGTCGGTTCCATCTCTGCCAACAGCGACGAGTCCATCGGCAAGATCATTGCCGACGCGATGGACAAGGTCGGCAAGGAAGGCGTGATCACCGTGGAAGACGGCAAGAGCCTGAACAATGAACTCGACGTCGTCGAAGGCATGCAGTTCGACCGCGGCTACCTCTCGCCCTATTTCATCAACCAGCCCGAAAAGCAAGTTGCCCTGCTGGACAACCCCTTCGTGCTGCTGTTCGACAAGAAGATCAGCAACATCCGTGACCTGCTGCCCACGCTGGAGCAAGTCGCCAAGTCGGGCCGTCCGCTGCTGATCATTGCCGAAGAAGTCGAAGGCGAAGCCCTGGCGACCCTGGTGGTCAACACCATCCGCGGCATCCTGAAGGTCGTGGCCGTCAAGGCTCCGGGCTTCGGCGACCGTCGCAAGGCCATGCTGGAAGACATCGCCATCCTGACGGGCGGCAAGGTCATCGCCGAAGAAGTCGGTCTGTCGCTCGAAAAAGTGACGCTGGCTGACCTGGGCCAGGCCAAGCGCATCGAAGTGGGCAAGGAAAACACCACCATCATCGATGGCAACGGCGCTGGCGCCGACATCGAAGCCCGCGTCAAGCAGATCCGCATCCAGATCGAAGAAGCCACCAGCGACTACGATCGCGAGAAGCTGCAAGAGCGCGTGGCCAAGCTGGCTGGCGGCGTGGCCGTCATCAAGGTCGGTGCCGCCACCGAAGTCGAGATGAAGGAAAAGAAGGCCCGCGTGGAAGACGCCCTGCACGCCACGCGTGCCGCGGTGGAAGAAGGCGTGGTCGCCGGTGGTGGCGTGGCCCTGCTGCGCGCCAAGCAATCGATCGGCACGATCAAGGGTGACAACCCCGATCAGGACGCCGGCATCAAGCTGGTGCTCAAGGCCATCGAAGCGCCCCTGCGCGAAATCGTGTTCAACGCCGGTGGCGAAGCCTCCGTCGTGGTCAACAAGGTGCTGGAAGGCAAGGGCAACTACGGCTTCAACGCCGCCAACGACACCTACGGCGACATGATCGAAATGGGCATTCTGGACCCGACCAAGGTCACGCGCACCGCGCTGCAGAACGCCGCTTCCGTGGCTTCGCTGCTGCTGACGACCGAGGCCATGGTCGCCGAAGCGCCGAAGGACGACGCCCCCGCGATGCCGGGTGGTGGCATGGGCGGCATGGGTGGCATGGGCGACATGGGGATGTGATCCCCAGCCTCACGGCCTGAAACAAAAACCCGCGGTGGCGACACCGCGGGTTTTTTTATGGTGGTTTTTTATCTAGTGGAAGCTTAGAAATATCGACAGTCGGCCAAGAGCGGTCTATTAGTTACTGCGATCAAGTACAGAACCAAATGATTCCTGCATAAGTAGACATGCTTGTATAGATTGGTTGACGCTAGGTGTCGTGCCAACCCAATGTTCGATTGCGGCGCAGGTGTGCAAAAAGGCCCCGCAAGCAATCAGCAACGTCGTCCTCTGTTGGTACCCGATGCCTGGATACCTGACACTTGTTGAGCCCTCACCATAGTCAATGTACTTAGCGACCGATGTCATGGAAGGGTGTGCAGCCATGTGCGAGAACATTCGGTAGTGCCCGTTGTAAAGATCCTCAGCATCGACTTGCTTGGCAATCTGCTCAAACTTCAATATGGGTCCTGCATTGCGCTCGGCGAATTCACGTGCACGCTCTCGTAAGTCTGAGGAGGCGTTTCTGCGAAGAAAATCATTCTGTGCCTTTGCACTTTTGGCTCGTCCTGCGCGATCAAATGCCTCCATCTCCGCGGTCGTTACAGAGCCTGTGAGTAAGCCTCCAACGACGAATGTTGTTTCGACAATCCCTCGCACAAGCACAAGCGCTTCTGGGTCAAGATCTTCCTGAGCAAGCAACAAGGCTGCACGAAAATGGTCGATACATCTGCAGAAGAACGCTTTGGCGGCAAGCTTCTCGGTCGTCAGCGGATTGACCTCAAACAATAGCAGCACTTGTTCCGCGGTCGCAATACATGCTTGCGCGTGAAGCAGGATCTCAGAAATCTGGGCCATCCATCAGATTGTGGAGCCATTTGCCAATACGTCCGCTTTGATTGGCGGATTCAGCCACCGAGTCTGCCCTCCCCTCACACCGCCCCAAACCGACTCTCCGCTTGCCGCCGGAATTCAGTCGGTGTCATGCCCTTGAGTTCCAGGAAGCGGCGGTTGAAGTTGGCCACGTTGCTGAAGCCGACCTGATAGCAGATATCGGTGACGTAGTCCTCGGTCTGCATGAGCAGGTGGCAGGCGTGGTTGATGCGCACGCGGTTCACGAAGTCGGTGAAGCTGTTGCCGGTGGCGCGGTGGAAGAAGCGGCTGAAGCGGCTCTGGCTCATGCCCAGTTCCTCGGCCACGTCGGCCAGGCTCAGCGGTTCGGACACGCGGGCCATGATGCGATTGACGATGTGGTTGATCTGCTCCATCTGCGCTTCGCCCGCCTCGCCCTGCATCTGCACGGTGGAGAGCAGGCGGTAGTCGTTGCAGTCGGCCAGGTCGGCCAGGAAGTCACAGAAGGCGGCCAGTCGACGCAGGCCGCGTGTGGCCTTGACGGCGTCCCAGTGGGTCTGCGCGGCCTCGGCCATGCCGAAGAATTCGATGCCGTGGCGAGCGCGGTCCAGCAGTTGCAGCACGCCGCGCAGCTCGGGGATCTCCTCGGCGGCGCGGGCCACGGGTTCGTGGCGGAACTGGATCACGCGATCGCGCCCGGGCGCGCCGCCCTCGGGCACGTCGAGCGAGATCCAGTTGTGCGGCAGGCGCGGGCCGCAGAGCACGAGGTGGCCCGGTTCGAAGGGGCCGATCCAGTCACCCACGAAGGCGCGGCCCGAGGTCTCGGTGATGAGGTGCAGCTCGTATTCCTCGTGGAAATGCCAGCGCACCAGCGGGCTCGGAAAGCCATGCGCGAGGCAGCGCACCAGGCCGGCCTCCTCCGCGTCCTCGTAACCCAGCGCGGGCGAGCGGGCGAATTCGCGCTCCAGCTCGGGCTGGCGTTGGCGGGGCCGGCGGGTGCGCGGGACGGTCGTGGCAGTCATGGTGGACAGGGCGTGTGAACGTCGTGGAGGGCTGAAACCGCGCCGTGTGCAAGGCAGGGTAGCGCAGATGCTGGGCGCGAGGCCGCGACCTTATCACTCCGGACGGGTCAGCGCCACGTCCAGCTCGGCGCGCGTGGGCGGACTGGCGCCCGCGCGCGTGCAGTTGAGCGCGGCGGCCATGGCCGCGAAGCCGAGGACCGCGCGCCAGGCGGCGTCGCCCAGGGCAGGCGTGGCATCGGGCGGGTTCGCCGGCACGACCTGCGCCCCTGTGCGGGCGGCGGTGGTTGGGGCCAGTTGCCCTGCCCGTTCCACGCTCTGCTCCAGCAGCCCGACCATCAGCGCCGCGCCGAAGGTGTCGCCTGCGGCAATGGTGTCCACCACCTGCACGACGGGCGCGGACACGGACAAGGGCGCCTGCCCCGCGCGGTAGAGCGTGGCGCCCTGCCCGCCGTGTGTCAGCACCAGGGCGCGCGGGCCCAGCGCGAGCACGACCGCTGCGGCCTCGTCGGCGGACAAGCCGGGCAGGATGTAGGCCAGGTCTTCGTCGCTGAGCTTGACCAGGTCGGCCAGGGCCAGCCAGCCTTGGCAGCGTGCACGGAAGTCTTGCGGGTCGCGCACCAGGGTGGGCCGGGCGTTCGGGTCGAACACCACAATGCGTCGCCCGCGCTCGGCCCGCACCAGGTCCACGATGCGGCTGGCCGCGGGCTCCTGCAGCAGGGCGATGGAACCGAATTGCAGGAAGCGGCAACTCTGCGGCAACTCGGGCAGTTGCGCGGGCGCCCACAGCGTGTCGGCCGTGCCCTGCATGTAGAAAGCGTAATGGTTGCTGGTGGCCGTGCGCTCGACGAAGGCCAGCGTGGTCGGTGCGTCGCTGCGCAGCACGAAGCGCAGATCCACCCCGTTGGTCTGCAGGTAGGCAAACAGACGCTCGCCGAACATATCGCGCGAAAGCTGGGAGATGTAGCCCGTGGCCTGGCCCAGCCGCGCGGCGGCCACGGCGCAGTTGCTGGGTCCGCCGCCTTCGTGGCCCTGGAAGGCCAGCGGGCCCGTGGCGGTGAAGTCGATCAGGGATTCGCCGACGATGGCAATGCGCATGGAAGTTCCCGGTGGTCAGCGGGCCGGATCGGTGCGGGCCGTCGACACCTGTGCGGCGGCCACGAAGTCATGGACCCGTGCGCTCGCGCGGCGCACGGCGTCGACCAGCCGTGCGTCGCCTGCCAGCTCGCCCCAGAGCGTGCGGTCAGCGCAGAGCGCGGCCACGGGGTCGGTCGCCTCGCAGAGGGCGTGGGCCACGGCAGGGTCCATGGCTTGGTCCTGGTAGGCGTAGGGCAAGGCGCCCGCGTGCCAGCGCCGTAGGAAAGCCAGGAAGAGCGCAGGCAACAGAGCCACACTCTCGATGTTGGCGCCCTGGGCCAGGCGCTCGCGCACGGTGGGCGCGATGAAGCCGGGAATCTTGGCGAAACCATCGGCCGCCACGCGCTGGTTGGTGTCGCGGATGGCGGGGTTGCCGAAGCGCTCCAGCACCACATCGCGGTAGGCGGGCAGGTCCACCGGGCTGGGCTGGCCGGGGCGCGACAGGCAGGGGATCACGTCCTGCGTCACGTAGTCCCAGGCCATCTGGCGGATGGCGGGCGTGTGCGTGCCCTCGTGGATGAACTGCAAGCCCGCCAGGGTGCCGGCCCAGGCGATGCAGCTGTGGCTGGCGTTGAGGATGCGGATCTTGGCTTCCTCATAAGGCGCGACCGAGGGCACCAGTTCCACGCCCACGCGCTCCCAGGCGGGGCGGCCGGCAATGAAGCGGTCTTCGATCACCCACTGGATGAAGCTCTCGGCCGTGACGGGTGCGGCGTCGTCCCAGCCCGTGGCGGCGCGCACACGCGCACGCAGTTCCGCCGGCGGGCGCGGCGTGATGCGGTCCACCATCGCGTTGGGGCAGCTGGTGTGGGTCTCGGCCCAGGCGGCCAGTTCAGGCAGGCCGGCATGGCGGATGAAGGCCAGCAATCCGGCGCGAAAACGCTCGCCGTTGTGGCGCAGGTTGTCGCAGTTGAGCAGCGTGAGCGCGCCCGCGCCCTTGGCCTGGCGCGCGCGCAGGATGGCGGTGATGGCGCCGTAGATGGTCTGACCCGCCTGGCCACGCCGGGCACGGGCCAGGTCCTCGGCCAGCTCGGGCGCCTGGACGTCGAGGTGGTCGGCCTCGTCCAGGTAATACCCGGCTTCGGTCACCGTGAAGGACACGATGCGCGTGGCCCCGTCGGCGCCACGCGCCACCACGGGCGCGATGCCGGGCACGTAGGGAATCACCTCGCGGATGGCACTGATGCGCTGGTAGCGCACCTCGCCCGCAGGCGAGATCGTCTCCAGCGTGTAGGCGCCGTCCTGACGCGCCAGGGCGTCCAGGGTCTCGGCCATGTCGGGCCGCAGATTGGCACCGACCAGGGACCACTGCGTGTCGCCCAGGTCAATCAATTGCTGCAGGTACACCGCCTGGTGCGCGCGGTGGAAGGAGCCCAGGCCCAGGTGCAGCACCGTGCGGAGGGGGGCTTGCGGGGAAGTCACGTCCGTGTCTCCGGAAAAAGGAAGAAGATAGAAGAAAAAGCAATCGCCTCAGGCCGGCGCGAGAGCCCTGCCTTCACGATCAAAACAGTGCAGCGCCGCAGGATCCAGGGAGACGCGCACGGCATCCCCGGCGGCCCAGGCCGCGCGCTCGGACTGCCGCGCCACCACGGACAGGCCACCCAGGTCCACATGGACCAGGGTGTCCGCGCCCAGCGCCTCGATCAGCTCAACGTGGCCCTGCACGCCCGGGGCTGCGGCATGGTCCAGTGCGTGAATCCGCAGCCCTTCGGGTCGCACGCCCAGGCAGCCATCCAGCGGCAGCCGGCCTTGCGTGGCCTCGGAAAAAGCCGGTACGGCGGTGGCCGGGATCAGGTTCATGGACGGCATGCCGATGAACTGCGCGACGAACTGGTTGACGGGCCGGTCGTACAGCTCCAGCGGTGCTCCGACCTGCTCGATGCGGCCATCGCGCAGCACCACCACGCGGTCGGCCAGGGTCATGGCCTCCACCTGGTCGTGCGTGACGTAGATGGTGGTGGCGCCCAGGGCTTTGTGCAGCTTGTGGATCTCCACCCGCGTGTTGCCGCGCAGGGCAGCGTCCAGGTTGGACAGCGGCTCGTCGAACAGAAAAACCTTGGGCGCGCGCACGATGGCGCGGCCGATGGCCACGCGCTGGCGCTGACCACCCGAGAGTTCGCGCGGCGTGCGCTGCAGGTAGGGCGTGAGATTGAGCGTGGCGGCGGCCTGCTCAACCTTGCGGCGGATCTCGTCCTTGGGCGCGCCCGCCAGGCGCAGCGCGAAGGACATGTTGTCGTACACGCTCATGTGCGGGTAGAGCGCGTAGCTCTGGAACACCATGGCCAGGTCACGCTTGCCCGAGGGCGTCTGCGTGATGTCGCGGCCATCGAGCACCAGTTGCCCCTCGGTGATAGGCTCCAGCCCCGCGATCAGGCGCAGCAGCGTGGATTTGCCGCAGCCCGAAGGGCCGACGAAGACGATGAACTCGCCCTGCGTGATCGCCAGATCGATGCCCTGGATGATCTCGATCTCGCCAAAGCGCTTGCGGATGTCGTTCAGTTGCAGATAAGCCATGGAAGCGTCCTTGCCCGGTTTCATTTGACGGCGCCAAAGGTCAGGCCCTGCACCAGCTGCTTCTGGCTGAACCAGCCGAAGACCACGATGGGGGCGATGGCCAGCAGCGAGGCGGCGGAGAGCTTGGCCCAGAACAGCCCTTCCGGACTGGAGTAGGAGGCGATCAGTGTGGCCAGCGTGCCAGCCTTGGCGCTGCTGAGGTTGAGCGCCCAGAAGGCCTCGTTCCAGCTCAGCACCAAGCACAGCAAGCCGGTGGACGCGATGCCGCCCAGCGACAGCGGCAGCACCACGTGGCGGAACTCGCCCCAAAGGCTGGCCCCGTCCATGCGCGCGGCTTCCAGAATCTCGCCCGGGATGTCCTTGAAGGCGCTGTAGAGCATCCAGACCATGATGGGCAGGTTGGACAGCGTGAAGACCACGGTGAGCACGGTCAGCGTGTCCAGCAGGCCAGCGGTCTGCGCCAGCACATAGACCGGCAGCAAGGCGCCCACGGCCGGCATCATCTTGGTCGAGAGCATCCACATCAGAATGTCGCGCGTGCGCCGGGTGCGGAAGAAAGCCATCGAATAGGCGGCAGGCACCGCGATGGCCAGGCCGATCAGCGTGGAACCCACGCTGGTGACCAGGGAGTTGCGCGCGTACAGCAGGTAGTCGCTGCGGCGCTGCACCTCGGCGAAGTTGTCCAGCGTGGGCTCGAACAGGAACAGCGGCGGCACCGCGATGGCCTGCAGCTCCGTCTTGAAGGCCGTGAGGAACAGCCAGCCCAGCGGGAAGAACAGCAGCAGCGCCGCGCCCCAGGCCAGGACGGTACGCGCAAAGAAGAAAAAGGTGGTCGCCATGATCAGTCCAGACTCTTGCCGACCATGCGGATCAGGAAGATCGCGACGATGTTGGCCAGCAGCACGGCGAACAGCGCGCCGGCCGAGGCCACGCCCACGTCGAAGCTGAGCAGCGACTGCTTGAAGATCAGGTAGGTCAGGTTGGTGCTTTCGTTGCCCGGTCCACCCGCCGTGGTGATGGCGATCTCAGCGAACACAGCCAGCAGGAAGATCATCTCGATCATCACCACCACCGCCACCGGACGCGCCAGGTGCGGCAGCGTGAGGTACCAGAAGCGCTGGATGGGGCCGGCGCCGTCCATGCGCGCCGCTTCCATCTGCTCGCGGTCCAGCGACTGCAGCGAGGTGATGAAGATCAGGCAGGCAAAGGGCAGCCACTGCCAGGCCACCATGACGATGACCGAGAACAGCGGCGCATGGGTCAGCCAGTCGACCGGCTCCAGGCCGAGGCCGCGCGACAGCTGCGCCAGCACGCCGTAGATGGGGTTCATCATCATGTGCTTCCACAGCAGGGCGTTGACCGCCGGCATGACGAAGAAAGGCGAGATCAGCAGCACCCGCACAATGCCCCGCCCCGGGAAGGGTGCGTCCACCAGCAGGGCCAACCCCATGCCCAGCACCACGGTGATCAGCACCACGCTGGCCAGGAACACCAGCGTGTTCCAGACCGCCGGACCGAAGTCCGGGTCGGTCACGAAGTAGGTGAAGTTCTCCAGCCCCACGAAGGGATGGTCACCCGGCTGCAGCAGGTTGTAGCGGACGACGGAGAAATACACCGTCATCAGCAAGGGCACCAGCATCCACAGGAGCAAGGCTCCCACGGCGGGCGCCAGCAAGGCGCGCGGCAGCAGGCGGGTCATGGCGGCGAGGTCGTGCGAGGTCGGGGCTTACTTGTAGTAGCCGCCCTTTTTCATCTCGCGCTCGGCCAGGGTCTGCGAGGTCTTGAGGGCCTGCTCCACCGTGACCTTGCCCGACAGCGCCGCGCTGATCTGCTGGCCCACCGCCAGACCGATGGCCTGGAACTCGGGAATGGCCGCGTACTGCACGCCCACGTACGGCGACTTGGGCAGGGTGCTGTCGTTCAGGTTGGCGCTGTCGATGGCCTTGCGCTCGGCGGCGGCGAACTTGGCCACCTTCTGGAACTCGGCATTGGTGTAGGTGGACTGGCGGGTGCCCGTGGGCACGGCGTGCCAGCCATGTTCCTTGGCGACCAGTTCGATGTAGGCGCGGGAGGTGGCCCACTTCACGAAGGTCTGCGCCGCCTCGGCCTTCTTCGAGCTGGAGGGGATGGCCAGGTTCCAGGTCCAGAGCCAGTTGGCACCCTTGGGCGTGACGGCGACTGGCGCCATCGCGAAGGCCACCTTGTCCGCCACCTTGGACTGCTTGGGGTCGCTGATGAAGGAGGCGGCGATGGTGGCGTCCACCCAGGCCGCGCACTTGCCCTCGTTGAACAGCGCCAGGTTCTCGTTGAAGCTGTTGGCCGCGGCACCGGGCGGGCCGTAGGCCTTCATCAGGTCCACATAGAAGCCGATGGCCTGCTTCCAGGGCGTCGTGTCGATCTGCGGCTTCCACTGCATGTCGAACCACTGACCGCCGTAAGTGTTGACCATGGTGGTCAGCAGGGCCATGTTGTCGCCCCAGCCCGGCTTGCCGCGCAGGCAGATGCCGTAGACACCGCCGGCCGGGTTGTGCACCTTGGCGGCGAAGTCCTTCACCTGAGCCCAGGTCGGTTGCTCGGGCAGCTTGACCCCGGCCTTGTCGGCCAGGTCCTTGCGGTACATCAGCATGGAGCTTTCGCCGTAGAAGGGCGAGGCGTAGAGCTTGCCCTCGTGCGAGAGGCCCGCGCGGATGGCAGGCAGCAGGTCGTTGGCGTCATAGGCCGCGTCGGTGTTGATGGGCATCAGCCAGCCCTTCTTCGACCAGATCGGCACCTCGTAGATGCCCACGGTCATCACGTCGAACTGCCCCCCCTTGGTGGCGATGTCGGTGGTCACGCGCTGGCGCAGCACGCCCTCCTCCAAGGTCACCCACTTGAGCTTGATGTCGGGATGCGCCTTCTCGAAGGCCGGCGTGAGCTTCTGCATCTCGATCATGTGGCCGTTGTTGACGGTGGCCACCACGAGTTCGGTGGCCGCCTGCGCGCAGCCCGCGGCCGCGAGGGCCAGGGCCAGGCCGGTCTTGAGAAAACGGTGCATGTCTGTCTCCTTCTGGTGTATGGAACGGTTGCTGCGGCCCCTCGGCACCTTCCGCCCCCCACGCATGCGGGGCTGCGGGCACTCTCTTGCCGCGCGTCATGCGCGCGACCGCAGGGCGCCCATTCTGGTGAGGAATTCCAGGGGCTCCAGTACCCTGCGGCAGGTCATCGATACTTTTATGCGCAGAGAGCCCTGGTGATATCCCTAGGATGCGCATGGAACCGTGTACCGGACCCGGCAAGTAGGCCGGCGCAGCAGCCCGCGTTGCGAGGCGGGTCACGCATCCAGTGGGCGCGAGGCGAACTGGAGCGTCACGCGCTTCTTTGCCTGCGCACGCCTGCGGAGACGGTTCGTGGCTAGAACCGCTGCGGCAGCAGGGCCTGCAATTGCGCGTCCAGCCGCTCGGGCTGCGTGCAATGCACCGCCTGCCAGCCCAGGTTGCGCGCGGCCTCGACGTTGGCCTGCATGTCGTCGATGAAGACGGTGCGGGCCGGCTCCAGGCCGTAGCGGGATTCGAGCAGGCGGTAGATCTCGGGTTGCGGTTTGGCCAGTTGCACGTCACCCGAGAAGATGCCCCCATCGAACCACCCGATGAAGTCGTGTCGACGCTCGAGCACCCGGGCATAGGGCGCCGGCATGTTCGAGAGAAAGTACAGCCGCAGGCCACCCGCCGGGTCACACTCACGCTGCGCGCGCAATCGGGCCAGCAGCGCCACGGTGGCGTCGATGGGTGCCAACCGTTCGCCGATGGGCGCCAGGAACGCATGCAGCGCGTCACCCGGCAAGGCCAGGCGCGCCGAGATGCGTTCGACCGCCTCGTCCAGCGCGTGCGCACCGCGGTCGAAACCCTGCCAGTCCTCGTGATGGAACAAGTCCCGCGCCAATGCTTCCGCCGCCTGTGGCGTGGGCGTGAGGTGCGGAAAATGGCGCCGCACCAACTCGGCCGGCTGCCAGGTGAACAGCACGGCACCGAAATCGAAGACGATGTTCATGCGCGCAAACGCGCCAGCAAACCCGCCGTCGAGCCGTCCAGCCCGCTCGCGTCGCCACTGGTCAGGCGCGGCTCGATGTCCAGGGCCAGCACCTTGCCCAACTCGACGCCGTACTGGTCGAAGCTGTTGATGCCCCAGAGCACGCCGGCCGCCAACACGCGGTGCTCGTACAGCGCGATCAACGCGCCCAGACTCTCGGGAGTCAGGGACTCCAGCAGCAGGAAGGTGCTGGGCCGGTTGCCTGGCATGTGGCGGTGGCCGTCTTCGGTCTGCCGGCCTTGCATGAAGGCCTGGGCCTGGGCCAAGGCATTGGCCAGCAGTTTGACGTGGTGACCGGGCAGGTCATGCAAGGCACGCTTGACGGCCACGAATTCCATGGGAATCACGTCACTGCCCTGGTGCAGCATCTGGAAGTAGGCGTGCTGGCCGTTGGCCGCCGGCTCTCCCCAGACCACCGGCGCGGTGGCGTAGGGCAGGGTCTGTCCAGCCATGTCCACGCGCTTGCCATTGCTTTCCATCGCCAGTTGCTGCAGGTAGGCCGGCAGGCGGCGCAGGCCGCTGTGGTAGGGCGCGATGTTGCGGCTGCCGAAGCCGTGGAAGTTGCGGTGCCAGATGTCCAGCAGCGCCATGCGCACGGGCAGATTTTTTTCCAGCGGGGCCTCGCGGAAATGCTGATCCATCGCGTGCGCGCCGGCCAGCAGGGCACGGAAGCGCTCGGCGCCCACGGCGATGGCGATCATCAGCCCGATGGAAGACCACATGGAATAACGCCCGCCCACCCAGTCCCAGAACGGGAAGGTGCGGGTGGCGCCGAACTCGGCCGCCGCCGTCGCGTTGCTGGTCAGGGCGCAGAAATGGCGCTCCATGTAGCGCGCCACGTCGGTGGGGTTGCGCGGCTCGTCGTGGTAGCCGATCTTGCTCAGGAACCAGTCGCGCGCCGTGCAGGCGTTGGTCAGGGTCTCCATGGTCGTGAAGGTCTTGGACGCCACGAGGAAAAGCGTGCGCTCGGGCCGCAGGCCGCGCAGCACGGCGCTCAGCTCGTGCCCGTCGACGCTGGAGACGAAGTGGTAGCGCTTGCGGTGGTCCACGTACGGGTCCAGGGCCTGCACGGCCAGCAGGGGGCCAAGGTCGGAGCCGCCGATGCCAATGTTGACCACGTCGGTGATGTCGGCGTCCGTGCGCACCGCCTCGGCGTAGGCCAGCATGGCGTCGAGCACGGTATGCACCTCGGCCAGGGCAGGCCGCAGGCTGGCCGGCAGGGCCGAGGCCGCGCTGCGGGGGTAACGCAGCAACCAGTGCATGGCCGCGCGGTCCTCGGTGCGGTTGACGTGCTCTCCCGCGAACATGGCGTCGCGCTGGGCCTCCAGCTCGCACTGGCGCGCGAGTTGGGTGAGCGCGTCGTTGATCTCATCGTCCACCAGGTTCTTGGACAGATCGGCGAAGACCTGGGGCGCAGGCAGGCTGTAGCGCTCGAAGCGCCCGGCATCCCGCGCGAAGGCCTCGCGCAAGTCCAGGGCACGGCCCCGGCGTTCGTACAAATCCTGCAGCAGGCTCCAGGCAGGCGCTTGGTCACAGCGCAAGGTGTGCGTCGTCAATGCGGTCCCCTTCTTGTGTGGTCGTTCAGACGCTCTGGATCAGCTGCTCGAGCTTGACCGCGTCGGCGGCGAAGGCGCGGATGCCTTCGGCCAGTTTTTCCGTGGCCATCGCGTCCTCGTTGAGCGCGTAGCGGAAACCCGCCTCGTCGTACTGCACGGGCGGCAGGTCCAGCGCCTTCGCGGCGGCCGCATCCAGGCTGCGGGTCACCGGGGCCTGGCTAGCGGCCAACTGCGCCAATAATTCGGGAGCGATGGTCAGCAGGTCACAGCCAGCCAGCGCGGTGATCTGCCCGGCGTTGCGAAAGCTCGCCCCCATGATTTCGGTGGCGATGCCGAAGTGCTTGTAGTGCTCGAAGATGCGGCGCACCGAGCGCACGCCGGGATCGTTCGCCTCCGCGTTCGCGGCCTCGTTCCAGGTGGCGCCAGCAGCCTTCTTGTGCCAGTCGTAGATGCGTCCCACAAAGGGCGAGATCAGCCGCACCCCGGCCTGCCCGCAGGCCACGGCCTGGGCGAAGGAAAACAGCAGGGTGAGGTTGGTGTGGACGCCCTCGCGCTCGAGCGCCGCCGCGGCCTGGATGCCCTCCCAGGTCGCCGCCACCTTGATGAGCACCCGCCGCGTATCCACACCCTCGGCGCGGTAGAGCGCGAGGATGCGCCGGGCGCGCGCCACGGTGGCCGCCGCGTCGAAACTGAGGCGGGCGTCCACCTCGGTCGACACCCGGCCCGGGATCAGGGCCAGAATCTCGCGGCCGAAGCGCACGAGCAAGCGATCGACGATTTCGTCCATCGGCAGGCCTGGATGCCGCGTCACGGTCTCCTTGAGCAGCGGTGCGTAATCCGGCTTCTGCACCGCCTTGAGGATGAGGGAAGGATTGGTGGTCGCGTCCTGGGGCGCGTAAGCGGCGAGCTGGCGGAAATCTCCGGTGTCGGCCACCACCACGGTGTACTGTCGCAGGGCTTCGAGTTGGTTCATGGCGGGGGCCATTATGGCTTCGGCGCATGACCCCTGGGCATCGGCCAGTTTCCCGCGCCGGCGTGTGAAACGAAAACGGGCGCCCGATAGGCCATCGGGCGCCCGCGTGCGGGACGGCGTTCAGGCCGTCCACCCCTCATGCCATCACGCGGTCTTCAGCGTGGGTGCGCCCTTGGCCACGGCGCCGCCGCTCTGCTGCATGACCTCGGCGACCATGTCGGCCGTCACGGCGCACAGGGTCCAGCCCAGGTGACCGTGGCCCGTGTTGTAGAACACATTGGCGCGTCGGCCGCGGCCCACGCGGGGCATCATGTCCGGCATCATGGGACGCAGGCCGGCCCAGGGCGTGAACTGGCGCGTGCTCACGCCGGGGAAGCAGGCGTTCACCCACTCCACGAGCGGACGGATGCGGTCAGCACGGATGTCTTTGTTGTAGCCGTTGTACTCTGCCGTGCCGGCCACGCGCAGGCGGTCCGCGCCCAGGCGGCTGGTCACCAGCTTGGCCGCGTCGTCCAGCAGGCTGACGTTGGGCGCGGCGGCCTGGCTCTGGGCGTCCTGCAGGTTCACGGTGATGGAGTAGCCCTTGACCGGGTAGATGTTCACGCGGTCGCCCAGCTGGGCGGCGAAGGCACGGCTCTTGACGCCGGCGCACACCACCAGGCCGTCAAAACCCAGCGTCTCCTCGCCCTCGCCCGCGCGCACCGTCACGCGCGCGCGCTGGCCGTCGCTGTCCAGGCGCAGCACTTCCTGACCGTACAGGGTCTTCACGCCTCGGCGCTCGGCGGCGGCGGCCAGGCCGTGGGTGAACTTGTGGATGTCACCCGTCGAGTCCGTCTCGGTGAAATAACCACCGTGGTAATCGCCCGCGAGCGTGGGCTCGATGGCGCGCATTTCCTCCGGCGTCACCGCGCGGCGTTCCAGGCCGCCGGCGGCCAGCAGCTTGGACACCTTGGCCGCGTTGTCGAATTCCTTCTTGCTGCGGTAGATGTGCAGGATGCCTTCCTTCTTCAGATCGAAGTCCAGCCCCTCGGCCTCGGCCCAGGCGAACATGTGCTGGCGCGCGGCGACGGCCAGGCGCGTCGTCTCGATGGTGTTCTGCTTGTACTTGCCCAGATTGAAGAGGAACTCGGCGAACCAGCTGAACTTGTGCCAGCTCGGCTTGGGATTGACCAGCAGCGGGGCATCGCTCTTGAGCATCCACTTCAGGCCCTTGAGGAGGGTCGAGGGATGGTTCCAGACCTCGGCGTTGGAGGCCGAGAGCTGGCCGCCGTTGGCGTAGGACGTCTCCATGGCCGCGTAGCGGTTCTGCTCGAACAGGGTGACGGTGTAGCCACGCAGCGAAAGGGCGTAAGCGGTGGTGACGCCGGTGATGCCGGCGCCGATGACGGCGATGGTTTTCATGGAAAGCACTCCAAACGTCGATGAGGAAGGCGCAAGCACATTTCATGCGCGTGTACGCATGTGCAGTGCGCGCCCCCTCTGTTTGGAACCTGAGAGATTCACGCCACGTCATTTCAGGCCGATGAAAGGCCAGCCATGAAGGGCGCTTGCTCCTGCGGTGCACCGGATAGACGAAACCCGATGGCTCTTCAGAGTGTGAATACGCCTTGACCGGTCCTTTTGCCTGAGAGTTTCCGGGGCGGTTGCTCCTTCGGCGCCGTCGCGCGGTGGCGGCGGTCTCTCCCGATCAAGTGGGCCGCGGGTGCGGCTGGGTCGGATTCTAGCGTCAAAGGCCCAATCGATGACACGAGCCGGCACTTAATGCCCGCTTAAGGCACGGCCGCCAAGATCACGCCATCCCAACCACGCCCCTCGCGCAAAGGATTGCACATGCTGGCCCAGGCCTCCCACCACCCTTCCACCGGTCTCTCGGTCGCCGCCCTGCCCCCGGGCCGTCGGCACCTCGCCGTCCACGCCGTGGACGACGAGGATCGCGCGCAGGTCGAACGTTTCATCCACGATGTCTACCTGGAACGCTACGGCGCCCGCGTCCGCCATTTCGCGCCCGCGCTGGTCAGCCTGCGCGACGAGTCGGGTGACATCAGCGCCGCCGCCGGCTACCGCGTCGCGGACAGCGGCCCGCTGTTCCTGGAGCGTTACCTGGCCGGACCGGTCGAACAGTTACTCGGCCGCGATACCCCCGCCGGGGTCTCCCGCGCGCGCATCGTCGAGGTGGGTCACCTCTCCGCCGTGCAGCCTGGCGCGGGCAAGCGCCTGATCCACCTGATGGGGCCGCACCTGGCCAGCCTGGACCTTGAATGGGTGGTCAGCACCCTGACCCAGGAACTGCAGCACCTCTTCGTGCGCCTGGGCATCACGCCGCTGGCCTTGGGGCTGGCCGACCCCGCCCTGCTGGGCGCGGACGCGGCGGACTGGGGCAGCTACTACGACCACCGCCCGGTGGTCGCGGCCGGCCGTCTCGACCTGGGCCTGCGCGCGCTTGCCCGGCGCTGGAGCTTGTCATGAGCGCCGCCGTCCTCCATGACGGTCAGCGTGACTGGACCGCCACCGACCTGAGCACGGCCGTGCGCGCGGCGCAGCAGGCGCTGCGCCAGGCCCGCACCCGGGTGCTGGCCACGCTGCTGGACAACGGCGCCGCCGTCACGGTGCTGGACGAAGCCGCCGCCGGGGCCGGCATCGTGCACGTGCCGCTGCCCCCCTTCTTCACACCCGACCAGATCCGGCACGCGCTGCTGACCGCGGGCGTGGACACCCTGGTGGCGGCCCCGGCTGCGGCCACCGCCTGGTCCGTCCTGCCCTGGCAGCCACTGGAAGTCGCCGGCCAGGCCCTGAAACTGGCGCGCCTGCCCGCGCATGGCCTGGCCATGCCGGCCGGCACGTCCAAGATCACCTACACCTCGGGCAGCACCGGCGCGCCCAAGGGCGTGTGCCTGCGTCTGGCCGCCATGGAACGCGTGGCCGATAGCGTGGTGCAGGCCCTGGGTCCGCTGGGCATCAGCCGCCACCTGAGCGTGCTGCCCTTTGCCGTGCTGCTGGAAAACGTGGCCGGCCAGATGGCGGCGCGCCGCCAGGGCGCGCTGCTGATCACACCGCCCCTGGCCGAGCTGGGCTGGCAGGGTTCCTCGCAGTTCGACGTGGTGACCTTCCACCAGGCGGTGCTGCGCCACGCACCCGACAGCATGATCCTGCTGCCGCAGATGCTGCGCGCCTGGCTTGGCCTGCTGCGCCAGACCGGCCAGCGCGCGCCCGAGGGACTGAAGTTCGTGGCCGTCGGCGGTGCCGCCGTAGGCGCGCCCCTGATCGCCGCCGCCCAAGCCCTGGGCATCCCCGCCTACGAGGGCTACGGCCTGTCCGAGGGCGCCTCGGTACAAACCTTGAACCTGCCGGGTGCCCAGCAGCCGGGCAGCGTGGGGCGCCCCCTGCCCCATGCACGTCTGCGCGTGGCTGCCGATGGCGAAATCGAAGTCGCGGGCAGCCTGTTCGCGGGCTACCTGGGCGACGCCACCCCGGCGCCCGACTGGTGGCCCAGCGGCGACCTCGGCCACATCGATGCAAATGGCCACGTGCACATCCAAGGTCGCAAGAAGAACCTGCTGATCAGTGCCTATGGCCGCAACATCTCGCCGGAATGGGTGGAAACGGCCATGGGTAGCCAACCGGTCATCCGCCAGGCCGTGGTCTACGGCGACGGCGAACCCAGCCTCTGGGCCGTGCTCTGGCCGGTGCAGGACAACGTGCCCGATGCCGCGCTGCAGGCCGCGGTCGACACGGCCAACGCCACCTTGCCCGACTACGCCCGGGTGGCGCGCTGGACACGGGGCCGCGGGCCCTTCAGCGCGCAGACCGGTTACGCCACCGCGAATGGCCGCCCACAGCGCGCCGCGATCTTCAACGCGCATGCCGACATGTGCACCCCTCTTTCCGAAACCCTGATCTCCTGAGGCATCCACCATGAACTTTCACAACCGTCTCCTCACCGACAGCGCCAACGCCCGCCTGGGCCTGCTGTCCGCGCCCATCATCCAGGGGGTGCTGCTGCGCGGCGAGGTCTCGCTACCCAGCTACATCGCCTTCCTGACCGAGGCCTACCACCACGTCAAGCACACCGTGCCGCTGCTGCGCGCGGCCAAGGCCGCGCTGCCCGCGCACCACGCCTGGCTGAACGACGCGATGGACGAGTACATCGAGGAAGAAATCGGCCACGATGAGTGGATCCTCAACGACATCCGCGCCTGCGGCGCTGACGCCGAAGCAGTGCGTCACGGACAGCCCTCGCATGCCACCGAAGTCATGGTGGCCTACGCCTACGACACCATCGCACGCCGCAACCCGCTGGGCTTCTTCGGCATGGTGCACGTGCTGGAAGGCACCAGCGTGGCGCTGGCGCTGCAGGCGGCCGACGCCATCCAGAAGCCCCTGGGCCTGCCCGACAGCGCCTTCAGCTACCTGCGCTCGCACGGTACCCTGGACCAGGAGCACACCGCCCATTTCGCGCTGCTGATGGACCAGATCGAAGACGCGGCGGACCAGGCTGACATCGTGCACGCGGCGCGCGCCTTCTTCCGTCTTTACGGCGATGTGTTCCGCGGCCTGCCCTTGCCGCAGGCGCCCGCCGCGGCGGCCGCAAACGCCATGGCCACGCAGCCAGCGCAAGGAGTGCTGGCATGAAACTGCAAGACGCACGCGTGCTGCTGACCGGCGCCAGCGGCGGCATCGGCACCGCCATGGACCAGGCCCTGCGCCAGGCAGGCGCCCAGGTACTGGGTGTGAGCCGCTCGCCGCAAGCCAAGGGTACAGGTCGGCACTGGATCCGGGCCGACTTGAACGACCCACGTGACATCGAACAGGTCGCGCAAGCCTGTGCCGGGCTGGACATCAACGTGGTCGTGCACGCGGCCGGCGAGGCGGGCTTCGGCGCTCTGCAGACGCTGGACGCCGCGCGCATGCAGCAGGTGCTGCAGACCAACCTGATCGCTCCCATGCTGCTCACGCAGGCCCTGCTGCCCCAGTTGCAGCGCCAGCCTCGCGCGCAGATCGTCTTCGTCGGATCGGCGCTAGGCGCCATCGGCCTGCCAGGCTTCAGCCTCTACGGCGCGAGCAAGGCCGGCGTGCACCGTTTCGCCGAAGCCCTGCGGCGCGAACTGTCGGACACCTCGGTCCAGGTGCAACTGCTGGCGCCGCGCAGCACGCGCACGGCCTTCAACACCGGCGAGGCCGAGGCTTACAACCGCGCCACGGGCACGGCCAGCGACAGCCCCGAGACGGTGGCCCAGGCCTTGGTCGGCCTGATCCGTGACGAGGCCGCCGAGCGCTACATCGGCTGGCCCGAACGCCTGGCCGCGCGTCTGAACGGCGCCATCGGCCCCCTGCTCGACGGCAGCTTTGACAAACACCGCCGCCACCTCACCCAAACTCAAACCATCCAAGGAGCCACTTCGTGAACGCAGCACAGAACACGGGCCACGTCGCCCACCGCATCCCAATCACTCGCCGCACGCTCATCGCGGTCTTCTTTCCCCTGTTCGCGGTCATCGCGTTGCTGTTCCTGAACCACGCGCAGGCCGCACCGGTGGACGACGCCGTCGCCGGCCTGCAACGCGATTGGGAGGTGATCCGCTACCAGACCCCAACCTCGGAACGCGCCAAGCACTTCGAAACCCTGGCCCTGAAGGCCCACCAGGTCAGCGCGACCTATGTCGGGCGCAGTGAACCACTGATCTGGGAAGGCATCATCGTGAGCTCGCTGGCCGGTGAAAAAGGCGGCCTGGGCGCACTCAGCCTGGTCAAGCAGGCCAAGGCCTTGTATGAACAGGCCATCGCCATCGACGGTCAGGTGCTCGACGGTTCAGCCTACGGCAGCCTGGGCGTGCTTTACTACAAGGTGCCAGGCTGGCCCTTGGGCTTCGGCGACAAGGCGAAGGCCGAGACCCTGCTGAAGAAGGCGCTGGAGATCAACCCAGCGGCCATCGACTCGAACTTCTTTTACGGGGAGTTCCTGATCGAGAACAAGCGCAAGGCCGAAGGCATCAGCTACCTGGAGCGCGCGCTGCAGGCCCCAGCACGCCCAGGCCGCCAGATCGCCGACACTGGCCGCCGCGAGGAAATCCGCGCCCTGCTGAGCAAGGCCCGGGCCGACTGATCACGGGCCGTCTCGGCCCTCACCACATCCAGCCCGGGCCAGCACGACCTCCACGCCCGTGCCATCGGCGCAGGCGCCGTAGTTCAGCGTGAGGCCGTGCAGCTCGGCGATGCGCCGAGCGATCGACACCCCCAGTCCGCTGCCACTCTCGGTCTGCCCCTCGGGACGGTGAAAGCGCTCGCCCAGACGGGCCAGCAATTCCTTCGAGAGCGCGGATCCTGCGTTGTCCACGCGCAGCCGGTCGACCTCGAAACCCAGGCTCACCGTGCTGCCTTCAGGCGCATAGCGGATGGCGTTGTCCAGCAGATTGCGCAGCAGCACCGCCATGAGCTGGGAATCACCCACCCAGTCTGGCGGCCCCTGCGGTGGCTCGGGCCAGAGACAGTCGAGCTGGATCTGGCGCCGCTCGGCCAGCGGCAGCACCTCGCTCATGGCCTGGCGCGCAATGTCCGGCCAATCCAGTTCGCCGGTCCGCGGCAGGCCCTGGGCGGCTTCCAGCCGCGAGAGGCGCAGCAGCTGGTCCACCAGTCGGGCCATGCGGTCGATGCCCGCGCGCAAGGCCCGCATCGCCTGGTCGCGCTCCGCATCCTCGCGCGCACCGTGCAAGCGGTCCCACTGGGCGCTGAGCACGGCCAGCGGCGTGCGCAGCTCGTGCGCGGCGTCGGCCGTGAAGCGGCGTTCACGTGCCAGTGTCGCGGTGATGCGATCGAACAAGCCGTTCATCGCCTCCAGCAAGGGGCGCAACTCCACGGGCGCGTCGCCCGCAGGCAAAGGCTGCAATTCGTCGGCACCGCGCCGCGCCAACTCGTCGCTGAGCGCGCGCATGGGCGCGAGCGCCTCGCGCACGGCCCAGCCCATGGCGACCAGCAGAATCGGCAGCATGACCAACCAGGGCAGCAGTTGGGTGCCGATCAGTCCATAGACCAGCTCGTCCCGCTCGTGCAGGCTCTGGCCAGCGGCCACCAGCCAGCGACCGTCCGCAGACTGCAGGTAGTAAGCACGCCAGGGCTCCTGGTGGATGTCCAGATCAATAAAACCCGCCCCATCCGGTCGCAAGGGCAATTGCGCACCCTCGCGGTCGGCCAGCACCACTTGGCCATCGCGATCCCAGACCACGATGGCCAGGGAATCCAGATCAGCATGTCCTCGCACTGGCGAATCCGGCATGGGGCCCGCGCCACCACGGGCGTTGACACCGATCAAGGTCAGCTGCACCTGCCGCGTGAATCGGATCAGCTCGGTGTCATAGAGTTCGTTGACCTCGGTCCGGGCCTGAAAGAAAGAACCGGCCAAGGCCAGCAACCAGACCACGGGTGCGCAAATCAGCAGATAGAGCAGCAGTCGCCGACGCAGACTCACGCCTTGCCCTCCGCGGCGCCCAGCGCATAACCCAAGCCGCGGACGGTGCGCACCACGCCCGGCGCGATCTTGCGGCGCAGGTGGTGAATGTGCACCTCCAGCGCATTGCTTTCGGGCTCACCGCCACCCCAGTCGTAGAGCTGCTCAAGCAACTGGTTCTTGGACAGCACGCGCTGCGGGTTCTTGAGCAGCACCTCCAGCAAGGCGGTCTCACGCCCCGTCAGCTCCACCGGCTTGTCCTTCCAGCGCACCTGCATGCTGGCCGGGTCGTAGCGCAAATCCCCATGCACCCATTCCGCCTGGGTGGCGCGGCCAGTGGCGCGGCGCAGCATGGCGCGCAGCCGCGCGGCAAGTTCATCGAGCGCGATGGGCTTGATCAGGTAGTCGTCCGCGCCCAGATCCAGGCCTTCGATGCGTTGCTCCAACGTGTCACGCGCGGTCAGCACCAGCACCGGCAAAGCCAGCCCGCCCTGGCGCCAACGGCGCAGCCAGACCAGGCCGTCGGTACCGGGCAGGCCCAGATCCAGTACCAGCGCGTCGTAGGTCGTGCCGCGCAGGGCCGCGTCGGCCGGGGGACCGGACGTGAACCAGTCCACCACGTGGCCCTGCTGACGCAGGCCGCCGCTGAGCGCTTCGCCCAATTGCAGATCGTCTTCGAGGATGAGCAGGCGCATGAGCCGACGTCCCGCGGCTTCAGGCCGGCGTGGCGACGGAGCGCGGCAGGGACTGCAGATGCCGCAGATCCGCCACCACCTCGACTGAATGCCGGTCTGCATCCACCGCGCGGTACACCCGGGCGATGCGCCCCTGCGGATCGATGATGAAGGTCTGGCGCTTGGCCAGCTTGACGACCACCCAGTCGGACAGGGCGCCGTAGCGTGCCGCCACCTCACCGTGGGCATCTGCCAAGAGGGGGAAGGGCAGCTTGTGCTTCTGCGCAAAGGCCGCGTGCGAGGCGCTGGTGTCCACGCTCACGCCCACCACCTCTGCACCCAGCTCCTGCAATTGAAGCCAGTCGTCACGGAAGTTGCAAGCTTCTGTGGTGCAACCGGGGGTGTCGTTCTTGGGATAGAAGTACAGCACCAGCCATTTGCCGCGCCACTCGCTCAGCCCGCGCTTCTGGCCTTGCTGATCCGGCAAGGAAAAGTCCGGCGCGGGTTGGCCGACGGCCAAGGCATCGGCCGCCGTGGCGGTGCCCCCCAGCAGCAGCGCCGGCCCGGCGACACAGAGTACACGGCGCAGTCGTGAGGTCATGGTGGCACTCCTTCGGTCAGGAACAGGATGATCCGCTTTATACCGGAGCGCGCAACCTCGGACCCGCCAGGCGAGCCTGTAATGAAACGATCAGCTCATGTCGGTGCAAGCACCGATACTCCGCCCATGTAGGGGCGGAGTGCTTCCGGCACCTCGACGGTGCCGTCCGCGCGCTGATAGTTTTCCAGCACGGCGACGAGGGCGCGGCCGACGGCCAGACCGGATCCGTTGAGGGTGTGCAAGAGCTCGTTCTTGCCCTGGGCGTTCTTGTAGCGGGCCTGCAGGCGGCGGGCCTGGAAGGCCTCGCAGTTGGAGACAGAGCTGATTTCGCGGTAGGTGTTCTGCGCGGGCAACCAGACTTCGAGGTCATAGGTCTTGGCGGCGCCAAAGCCCATGTCACCGGTGCACAAGCTCATCACGCGGTAGGGCAGGCCCAGCTTCTGCAGGATGGCCTCGGCATGGCGCGTCATCTCTTCCAGCGCCTCGTAGCTCTTGTCAGGATGCACGATCTGCACCATCTCGACCTTGTCGAACTGGTGCTGACGGATCATGCCGCGCGTGTCGCGCCCATAGCTGCCCGCTTCGGAACGGAAGCAGGGTGTGTGGGCGGTGAGCTTGATCGGCAGGTCGGCCTCGGCGACGATCTCGTCGCGCACGAAGTTGGTCAGCGTGACTTCGCTGGTGGGGATGAGGTAGAGCGCCACGTTCTCGGCCTCGCCCTCCTGCCCGCCCTTCCTGGCGGCGAAGAGGTCTTCCTCGAACTTGGGCAACTGGCCGGTGCCGCGCAGGGTGTCGCCGTTGACAATGTAGGGCGTGTAGCACTCGGTGTAGCCATGCTGCTGCGTCTGCACGTCGAGCATGAACTGGGCCAGCGCGCGGTGCAGGCGGGCGATCTGGCCCTTCATGACCGTGAAGCGCGCGCCGGTCAGCTTGGCACCGGTGTCGAAATCCAGGCCCAGCGGTTCGCCCAGGTCCACGTGGTCCTTGACCGCGAAACCGTACTGCTTGGGTTCGCCCCAAGTCCGCACGACCACGTTGCCGTGCTCGTCCGAACCCACGGGCACGCTTTCGTGCGGCAGGTTGGGCACGGCGAGCAGCAGCGCCTGCATCTGTTCCTGGATCTGTTCCAGCCGCGCGGCGGACGTGTCCAGCTCCCCCTTGAGCGCGTTGACTTCGGCCTTGGCGGCCTCGGCCTCGTCCTTCTTGCCCTGCCCCATGAGCGCGCCGATCTGCTTGCTCAAGGTATTGCGCTTGCCCTGCAGTTCCTCGGTGCGGGTCTGCAAGATCTTGCGCTCGGCCTCCAGCGCGCGGAACTGGGCGGCGTCGAGGTAGGGCTGCGGCTTCTTGCGGGTTTCCAGACGGGCCAGCACGCCGTCCAGGTCTTTGCGGAGCAGATTGAGGTCTAGCATGATGGGGACGGATTGTAGGGGCGCTATCGCTCCATCACGGTCTGATTGCTGGCATCCGCTTGTGGCTGCCGCAGGCGTGCGGGCTGGGTTGACCACGCCTCATGTGATTTTGCTGAACGCAAAATCGAAATCGGCGGGTTCACCCCAGCCCGCACGCCTGCTCGATCAGCAAGGTTGGCGCTCGAAGGGCGACCTGCCAACACGGGTGCCCCAGCGCCTTGGGCCTGGGGGCCGGGGTGCGATTTCGGGGGTGGCATCGGCCAGGCCTTGAACGCCGTGGCGGCGCTACACGAAGTGAGCGGCGCTTCGTGATCTGATTTCCGGCATCCTGTCTGAACGGAGCGCCAAAGGCGCGCAGTGAGTTATGCCGGACAGGCGTACAAGGCCTGGCCGATGCGCAGTCGGCAAAGCCGACCACCCCCGCATGAGCGCCCCGGCCCCCAGGCCCAAGGCGCGCCGCCACCCACAAGAACAGGTTTCAGACCTTCAGACCTTTGGGCAAAGGAAACTTCACCGTCTCCTCCACCCCATCCATCTTGCGCACCGCCACCGCGCCCAGCGCCTTGATGCGCTCGATCACCTGCTGCACCAGGATTTCCGGCGCCGAAGCACCCGCCGTCAGGCCCACCCGCGCCTTGCCCTCGAACCAGTCCGCCTGCAGCTCGTCCGCGTTGTCCACCATGTAGGCCGACACGCCGCGCTTGTGCGCCACCTCGCGCAAGCGGTTGCTGTTGGAACTGGTTGGGCTGCCCACCACCACCAGCACGTCAACCTGGCCGCTCAGCACCTTCACCGCGTCCTGCCGGTTCTGCGTGGCGTAGCAAATGTCCTGCTGCTTGGGCTCGCGCACCTGCGGAAACCGCGCCTTCACCGCCGCCAGGATGCCCGCCGCGTCGTCCACCGACAAGGTGGTTTGCGTCACCACCGCGAGCTTCTCGCTCTGCGCCGGCAGCACCCGCGCCACGTCCGCCTCGTCTTCCACCAGATGGATGCCGCTGTCGAGCTGGCCCATCGTGCCTTCGACCTCCGGGTGACCCTTGTGGCCGATCATGATGAACTCGTAGCCTTCCTTGTGCAGCTTGGCCACTTCCACATGCACCTTGGTCACCAGCGGACAGGTCGCATCGAAGATCTGGAAACCCCGCCGCTGAGCCTCGCGCTGCACGGCGCGGCTCACGCCGTGGGCGGAGAACACCAGCGTCGCGCCCGGCGGCACATCGTCCAGTTCTTCGATGAAGATGGCACCCTTGGCCTTGAGGTCGTTCACCACATAGGTGTTGTGCACGATCTCGTGCCGCACGTAGATGGGCCTGCCGAACTTGGCCAGGGCCCGTTCGACGATTTCGATGGCCCGGTCCACGCCCGCGCAGAACCCACGGGGTTCGGCCAAAAGAATTTCTGCGCTCGCGTCCATGATGCCTCCCACGCTCCCCGCCCCCATCACAACACACCAATCAGTTGCACTTCGAACGTCACTGGCTGGCCCGCCAGCGGGTGGTTGAAGTCGAACAGCACGGACTGTTCACCCGTTTGCACCACCACGCCACCGAACTGCCCCTGCCGGTCCGGCGTGGGGAACTGCACCACATCACCGACGCGGTACTCCTCATTCGGGTCGCCCAGCTCGCGCAATTCCTTGCGCGACAGCCACTGCTGCATGTCCGGGTTCTTCTCGCCGTACACACCCGCCGGCAGGTCCAGCTTCGTGTGCACACCCTCCTCCAGCCCGATCAGCGCGGCCTCGATGCCGGGCGCCAACTCGCCCGAGCCCATGGTCAGCGTCGCGGGCTTGCCGCCGAAGGTGTTGACCACATCACCGGCCGGGCCAGCCAAGCGGTAATGCAGCGTCAGAAAGGAGCCGGGGACGACCCGCGCGGGCGTGGCGCTCATGAGAAAAACCTGCCGGTTGAAAAGTGGAAGACTGAAAAGGCGCAGGCGCAAAAAGCCAAGACCCTGGCCGCGCCCAGCCCGCCATTGTAGAAAGCAGGCGCCGCCCCAGCCATCCACCCCCGAATACCCACCCCATGGTCAAAGACTTGCCGACGGAATCGCGCCCGCGCGAAAAACTCCTGGCCCGCGGCCCGGGCGCGCTCTCCGACACCGAACTGCTGGCCCTGCTGCTGCGCACCGGCGTCGCCGGCAAGGGCGTGCTGCAGCTCGCGCAGGACTTGCTGGACGGTTTCGATGGCATCGCCGGCCTGCTGCAAGCCGGTGGAAACGACCTGAACCGCGTCAAGGGACTGGGCCCAGCCAAGCGTGCCGAGCTGCGGGCGGTGATGGAACTCGCGCGCCGCGCGCTGGCACAACAACTGCGCGCGCGCTCGACGCTCGATACGCCCGAGACCGTCAAGCACTACCTGCAAATGCATCTCGCCGCCAAGCTGCACGAATGCTTCGCGGTGCTCTTCCTGGACAGCCAGCACCGCCTGCTCGCGCTGGAGGAACTGTTTCGTGGCACGCTGGCGCAGACCAGCGTCTATCCACGCGAGGTGGTGTTGCGCGCCCTGCACCACCACGCCGCGGCCGTGGTACTGGCTCACAACCACCCCAGCGGCAGCGTGTCGCCCTCGCGCGCCGACGAACTGCTGACGCGCAGCCTGCAAAGTGCCCTCGCCTTGGTCGACGTGCGCGTGCTGGACCATGTCATCGTCGCGCCCGGCCAGGCCCTGTCCATGGCGGAGCACGGTCTGATCTGAGCGCGGCAGGACAGGCCCCATCGGGCTGGTGTACAACCCCAAGCATGAAGGCGAAGTTCAACACCAGGCTCGACACCTTGGCCGACCTCAAACAGGTCAAGAAAACCTTGGAAACCCAGGCAAAGCTGGAGGTCGAGCGGTTGGCCGAGGAAAAAAAGCGCGCCCGGCAGAGCCAGAGCGATGGCGATCTGTTTCGCCGCGCCGCCGGCGCCGTGCAGGCACTGCCGCCCAAGCTCGCCGCCAAGCATGGCAGCACCCGACGCGCGGCGCTGCAATCCGACAAGCCCGCGCCCATCCCGCTGCAACGCCAGCGCGACGAGGCCGCCGTGTTGGGCGAAGCCATCAGCGATGAGTTTGATGTGTCCACCCTGCTCGACACCGACGAACACCTGAGCTACCGCGCCGCGGGCATCGGCCCGGACGTGACGCGCCGGTTGCGCAAGGGCGACTGGGCCATCCAGGCCCAGCTCGATCTGCACGGCCTGCGCACCGAGGAAGCCCGCGAACAGCTCGGCGCCTTCATCCGAGAAACCCGCAAGCAAGGACTGCGCTGCGTGCGCGTGGTCCATGGCAAGGGCCTGGGTTCACCGGGCAAGACGCCCGTGCTCAAGGGTCGTGTGCAGGGCTGGCTGGCGCAGAAGAAGGACGTGCTGGCCTTCGTGCAGGCGCGACCGGCCGAAGGCGGCGCGGGGGCGTTGGTGGTGCTGCTTCAGCCTGGTGGCTGAGCACAGGCGCACTCTCCGTTCTTCACCACCTCGTCAACGGTCGTCCCTGTGCCGCACGAGCGGCCACAAAAGCGTCAAAGGCCTCGCTGCTCGTCTTGGCTGGCACATAACCGAACTCGGTCTTGAGCGCCGTGTTGAGCAGTACGGGGCGGTAGCGCAGGAAGTCCAGTTGCTCGGGGCCGTAGCGACTGACGCGCAGCGCATGCCCCACGGCCAGCGCGGCCTGGAGCAAGGCTGCCGGCAGCACCCGTAGCGGCTTGCCCAGGCGCCGGGCGATTTCGCGCAAGGGGAGCGCGCCGTCTCCGGCCAGGTTGTAGCAGCCGGCCTGGCGCGTGCGCAGCGCATGCAGGATGGCGCCCGTCACGTCGCGGTCCCAGATGAAGACGAAGGGGCTCTCGCTGCCACGGATGGCCAGCAGGCGCGGCTTCTCGAACAACGCGGTGATCTGGTTGTCCACGGTCTCGCCCAGGATGGTGCCGATGCGCAGCACGGTCTGGCGCAGGGCCGGTGTGCTGACGCGGTAGTCGGCCAACATCTCCTCGACCTGGCGCTTGTGGTCGGCATAGGCGAAGGCCGGGTGACCGCGCAGCGGGTCGCTCTCGCGCAGCCAGGCCGGGTTGTCGCGGTGGTAGCCATAGGCCGCGCCGCTGGAACTCACCACGATGTGCTGCACGCCCTGGGCCACGCAAGCCTGCAGCACATTGCGGCTGCCCAGCACGTCGACCGAGTATTCGAGTTCACGGCTGGAGCCGCGGCCCGGCGTGACGATGGACGCCAGGTGCACCACGGTGTCGATCCGGTAGGCGGCCATCTGCTGGCCCAGGGCCGGGTCACGCACATCCAGTGTCAGATAGATCACGCCGGGATGGCGTCGTGACTCGGGCACCGGCCGCACGTCGGCCGCCACGATGCACGCCAAGCGGACCTCGCGCACCAGCTCGGCCAACAGGCTGCGGCCCAGGAAGCCGTCGGCGCCGGTGATGAAAACGCGGCGTGCACCGGCCGCTGCCTCGCTCATGACTGAGACTCCACCTGCGCGGGTGTTCCCGCAGCAGGTCTGCGGCCCCACCAACTGGCCAGAACCAGGCCCGCAATGATGTCCCAGAAACCCCAGACCCCGGCCACCACGGCCATGCCGCCCAAGCCGCCGAAGAAGCTGAAGATCAGCACCAGGCCCAGGCCCGCGTTGCGGATGCCGACCTCGATGGACACGGCCCGGCGGTCATAGTCCTGCAGGCCGCTGGCGCGCGCGCAGAGGTAGCCCGTGAGGAAGGCCAGCGCATCGTGCAGCACCACCGCCAGCAGCACCAGCCCCACATAGTCGAGGAAATACCGCCAGTTGCCGGCGACGGCGCCCAGGATGAAGGCGATCAGACAGAAGAAGCTCAGAAAACGCGCGGGCTTGCGGATGCGCGCGGTCAAGCGCGGCAGCTTCTCGGCGCAGACGATGCCCAGCACGAAGGGGATGCCAATGATGGCCACGATGTGACCCGCCATCTCCGCCGGGTCCAGCGCGATGCTGCGAAACAGCGGCGCGGCCGTGGGGTGCAGACCGGCCCAGAAGGCAAAGTTCAGCGGCATGAGCACGATGGACAGGGCGTTGGAAATGGCCGTCATGGAAACCGACAACGCCACATTGCCACCCGCACGGTGCGTGACGATGTTGCTCACGTTGCCTGGCGGGCAGCAGGCCACGAGGATCATGCCCAGCGCGATGCTCGGCGCGACGTGCAGCAGCAGCGTGAGCCCGAAGGTCACGGCCGGCAGCACGAGGAACTGCGCGGCGATGCCCACGCCCATGGCCCAGGGCATGCGCAGCACGCGCCGGAAGTCGGCCGCGCGCGTGTCCAGCGCAATGCCGAACATCAGGAAGCCCAGCACCACGTTGAGGATGACCAGCGAGGCGGGGTTGAAGTTGAGGCGGATCTCGTCGACAGGCAGCATGCGTTCTCCCTTGAGGTCAGCGATGAATCAGGCCAGCGCCGCGCTGGCCGCGCGCACGGCGGCGCGGTAGGTGTCCTTATGGACGTAATAGGCCATGCGCTCGAGCTTGAGGTACTTGAAGCCACCGCTGAGATCGGGCGCAGGCCCGCGCTTGGCCGCGTTCAGCGCAACTGCCGCCGGATTACCGGTCGCCTGCGCCTTGAAATAACGCGCGACCAGTTCGGCCTGCTCATAGCGGCCCTGCCAGCCAATGCCGCTGGCCTCGATCATGCCCATCACGGCCAAGTTGTCGAAGCGTGGCGTGAAGATGTTGAGGTAAAGCTGTGGCGCCATGCCCTGCCAGTTGAGCAGCTCGGGCTTGATGAAGGGGTAGTGCAGGCGATAACCCGTGGCGCAGAGGATGAGGTCGTAGTCCTGCGCACTGCCGTCCCTGAAAAACACAGTGCGGCCATCCAGGCGTGCGATGTCGGGCTTGACGTGGATGTCGCCGTGGCCCAGGTGGTGCAGGATGAGTGAGTTCACCACGGGGTGCGACTCGTACATCTTGTAGTCGGGCTTGGGCAGGCCGAAACGCGCGGGATCGCCCGTGAACCAGCCCAGGACCAGGGCATCCATCTTCTGCTTGAGCCAGACGGGCAAGCGCAGCTTGCCGCCCAGGGTGTCGGCCGGTTTGCCGAACACGTACTTGGGCACGAAGTAATAACCGCGACGCACCGAGATGTCCACGCTGTCGGCTGCGTGCACGGCGTCCACCGCGATATCGCAGCCCGAGTTGCCCGCACCCACCACCAGCACCCGCTTGCCGCGGAACTGCTCGGCGCTCTTGTAGGCGGCTGTGTGGATGAGCTCGCCGCTGAAGCGCCCCTCGAACTTCGGCAGATTCGGTTCGGCCAAGGTGCCATTGGCGATGACCAGGCCCTTGAACTCGGCGCCGTGCTCGCCCTGCGCGTCGCGCCAGGTGACGCGCCACAGCGGCGCCTTGTCCTCGCCGTCACCCTCGCCCACCGGCACGACGCTTTGCACCTGCGCACCGAAGCAGTAGTGCCGCTTCAGATCAAAATGTTGGGCGAAGTCGATGAAGTACCGTCGCATCTCGCGGTGGCTGGGGTAATCAGCCACTTCGGGTTTCATCGGAAACTCGCTGAATTCGGTGGTGGTCTTGCTCGAAATCAGGTGAGCCGACTCATAGACCGTGCTGCGCGGGTTGTGGATGTTCCACAGACCACCCACGTCGGTGTAGGCCTCGAAACCCTGGAAGGGAATACCGAGTTTCTGCAGATTGCGCGCGGCGGCCAGGCCACTGGGGCCAGCGCCGATAAGGGCGATCTGGGTGCGCGTGTCGGTGCGGGTGTCAAGGGTCGTCATGCAACAGGCTCAACGTCGGGGTTGGGAAGAAGGCGGGTCGCTGACCCGCAGACCGGGGATGGCAGTGGCGCCGGCCTCGCCCATGCGCGGCTTGCGCGGCTGGTTCAGCAGCAGGTGGTCATGCCAGGACACGGGCAACAAAGACAAAGCCCGCGAGAGCCAGCCGATGCGTCGCGGCAGCACGATGTGTTCACGCCCACGCGCCACGCCGGCCAGCAGCCTGCGTGCCGCGTCCTCGGGCGCCATCAAACCGGGCATGGCGAAATGATTGCCGGCCGTCAGCGCGGTGCGCAGATACCCCGGGCTCACCGTGTGCACGCTCAGGCCTGTGCCGCGCAGTTCGGCACGCAGGCTCTCCAAATAACGGATCAGGCCGCCCTTGCTCGCGCAATAGGCCCCGTTGCCCGGCATGCCCCGCCAGCCCGCGATGCTGGCCACCGCCACCAGGGCACCACGCCCTTGGGCACGCATGGCGGTCAGGTGCGGCTGGAAGGTGGTGGCCACGCCTAGCAGGTTGATCTCCAGCATGCGGCGCATCACGGCAAGATCGTCGGCCTGCGCGGTGTCGAAGCCCCCGGCCACGCCCGCGTTGGCGATCAGCAGATCGGGCACGCCATGGCGCACCATCCAGTCGCGCGCGCAGGCCTGCATGGCCGCGGCGTCAGCCACGTCGGGCGTGTAGACCGTGCAGCGCTCAGACGCCAAGGCAGCGAGTTCATCGAGCACCGGGCGGTTCAGCCCCACCAGGGCCACGGCCGCACCCCTGGCGATCAGTTCACGCGCCAGCGCCTGGCCCAAGCCACCACAGGCGCCCGTGAGCACCGCGTTTCTGAACGGGAAGGTCATGGCATGGTCTCCACCTGTCGTTCTTTTGCAGCAGCATAGACTGTGCAAGCCCCGAGGCTCGGGAAATATCCGATTTCTTAGCGATTACCGAAGCTTCGGGCGCGGTGGACAAACTGGTACCCACACCCCGCGCACCGCCATGTACCCCAACCCCGGGGCAGACCTTGCCCATGGGACAATCCCCCTATGTTTGCATTGTTCGACGAAGCCGGGAAGTTTCTCGCCGGCCGCATCCTTTCCGAGGCCGACGCCTCGCTCCAGGTGGAGCTGGACACCGGCAAGCGGGTGAAGGTCAAGGCGGCCAATGTGCTGCTGAAATTCGAGAAACCCGCGCCGGCCGCGCTGCTGGCCGAGGCCCAGCCCCTGGCCGAGGGCATCGAGCTGGACCTGGCCTGGGAGTTCGCCCCCGAGGAGGATTTCGGCTTCGCCGAGCTTGCGGCCCTGTACTTCCAGGACCCACCCACATTGACCCAGCAGGCCGCCGCCCTGCTGCGCCTGCACGAAGCGCCGCATTACTTCCGCCGCGCGGGCAAGGGACGCTACAAGAAGGCGCCGGCGGAGATCATCCAGCAAGCGCTGGCCGCCATCGAGAAGAAGCGCCTGCTGCAGATCCAGATCGGCGAATGGGCGCAGCAACTCGCCCAAGGCAACTGCCCCGCGCCCATCCGCGAGCAGCTCTACAAGATCCTCTTCAAGCCGGACAAAAACGCGCCCGAGTACAAGGCCGTGGTGGAAGCAGCGCGCGCCACGCAGAAGGCGCCGCTGGACCTGCTGCAGGCGGCAGGCGCCATCGATTCGCCCTACCAATTCCACTGGCGCCGTTTCCTGTTCGACAACTTCCCCAAGGGCTACGGCTTTCCCGCGAATCTCGTGGCGCCCGAGATCAAGGATGAACTGCCCACGGCAAGCGTGCAGGCTTACTCCATCGACGACTCGCAGACCACGGAAATCGACGACGCGCTGTCGGTGCAGGGCCTGGGCTCGGGCACGGTGACGGTGGGCGTGCACATCGCCGCGCCCGGCCTGGCCGTGCAGCGCGGCGACGCCATCGACAAGCTGGGCCGCGACCGCTTGTCCACCGTCTACATGCCGGGCTACAAGATCACCATGCTGCCCGACGACGTGGTGCAGCGCTACACCCTGCAGGAAGGCCAGGCCTGCCCCGCCGTGTCGCTCTACGTGCGCTTCAAGGAGGACACGTTGGAGTTGGTGGACAGCGCAACGAAACTGGAGCGCGTACCCATCGCCCACAACCTGCGCCACGACCAACTGGACGGCGTGGTGACGGAGGAATGGCTGAGCAACCCCGGTTTTACCCCCGCCCTCCCCCCAGAAGCCACGTCGCATGCGGCCCTGTTGACCCCCGCGCTGCGTGCAGAACTGAGTTTTCTGCATCGCCTGGCCCGCCACCTGAAGGCGGGGCGCGAAATCGTGCGCGGCAAACCCGAGACCTTCAACCGGCCCGACTACAACTTCCGCCTGCTGGGCGGCGCGGGTGAGCCGCAAGGCCAGGAGTCGGTGCAGATCGGTGTGCGCCAACGTGGCGCGGCGCTGGACTTGATCGTGGCCGAGGCCATGATCCTGGCCAACAGCAGTTGGGGTCAATGGATGGCCGAACTGGGCGTGCCCGCCATCTACCGCAGCCAGGCCAGCCTGGCGCCCGGCGTCAAGGTGCGCATGGGCGTCAAGGCCCTGCCGCACGCGGGCATCGGTGTGCCCAGCTACGCCTGGAGCACTTCGCCGCTGCGCCGCTACACCGACATGGTGAACCAGTGGCAGATCATCGCCTGCGCGCGCCATGGCAGGACGGCCGCGCTGGCCGCGCCCTTCAAGCCCAAGGATGCGGAACTGTTCGCCATCATCAGCGCCTTCGACGCGGCCTACACGACATACAACGGCTACCAGGCCACCATCGAACGCTACTGGACGCTCAAGTACCTCGCGCAGCAAGGCATCACTGAGCTGGACGCCACGGTGTTCAAGGACAACCTGGCCCGCGCCGACACCCTGCCCCTGGTGCTGCCCGTGCTGGGCACGCAAGGCCTGTCGCGCGGCGCGCGGGTGCGGGTGAAACTTGGCACCATCGACGAAGTGGCCCTGGACGTCAGCGGCACGGTGATCGCGCGCCTGGACGCCGACGCCAACGCCAACGGGACCGAGGGTGATCTCGCCGAAACCGCTGAAGGCGAGGACGATGACTCCCTGGCCGCCGGCCCGATTGCCATCGCGGTGGATGTCAACGAGGCTCCCGAGGCCGAGGGCGCGTCCCCGACCAGCGGCACCTGAAGGATGGGCCCGCCAGGAAGCTGCGGCGATAATCCGGCCCCGTGAATTCGCGCCTGTCCAAACCCATGCGGCTGCCTACTTTTCAGCTCAACACCTTGCAGTGGGCGCTGGGCGTGTCCCTGGGCCTGCACGCGGTCCTGCTGACCGTGCGTTTCGTCGCGCCCGAGGCGTTCGAACGTGCCTTCCGGGACACGCCGCTGGAAGTCATCCTGGTCAACGCTCGCAGCGAGGAAGAGGATGTGCGCGACGAGGAGGCCAAGGCGATTGCCCAGAGCAAGCTCGCCGGCGGCGGTGAACTCGAGGCCGGGCGCGCTACCAGCCCACTGCCGGCCACGCAGATCGACCTGCAGGGCGACACCCTGGACCAGGAAACCAGTGAGCAGCTCCAACGCCTGCAGGCCCAGCAGAACCTGCTGCTGGCCCAGGTGCGCGCCCAGCTCGCCAGCCTGCCCGCTCCCTCGCCCCAGAGCGACGCGGCGGGCAACGCCAACACCGCACAGGAAGAAAAACGCCGCCTGCTGCTCAAGCAGCTGGCGGAAATCGAGCGGCGCATCCAGCAGGACAGCGCTCGCCCGCGCAAGCACTACATCGGTCCCGCCACACGGGAAGCGGCCTACGCCCAGTATTACGACCGCCTGCGCCGTGCCATCGAAGCCAAGGGCACGGCCAACTTCCCGAACGTCGCTGGACGCCAGCTGTACGGCGAACTGACCATGGCCCTCACCGTGGATGCGCAGGGCCGCATCGTCAGCGCCGAAGTGGCGCAGGGCTCCGGCAACCGCGAGCTGGACCGGCGCGCCCAGGCCATTGCGCAGGCGGCCTCGCCGTTCGGCGCCTTCACGCCGGCCATGCGCAAGCAGGCTGATCAGATCGTGGTGGTCTCGCGCTTCCATTTCGCGCACGACGCCACGCTGCAGACCCAGGTGAGCAACGCGCCCGCGCGTTGATCGGCGCGGGACCCCGCAGGACACCCCAGGGATGCTGAAACGACTGTCGCGATGGCTGACTTCCAGACGCAGGCGCGCGGGTGCGCGCGACAATCGGCCGGCGTTCGATGACACCCGCTTCGATTTGCACCCCGAGGCCAGCCACTCCCTCTTGCATGCCCTGGACGAGCTGCCCCCGGACGAAGCTGCCATGCCGGCGCCGACGCTCGGCGCCCAGGGCAATGACAAGGCCGAGGGTCGATCCGCCTACCGCCAACACGCCATCCATCGTCGCCGCACGCCAACCTCTTCCCACCTCTCACGTTTCATGCGCGGTCCCCTGTCCCTGCCCCTGCAAGCCCTCTGGCGCTGGCTGGTCCTGCTGCTGATTGCGGGGTTCGCGCTGCAGCTTTTCTTCCTCGGACGCATCGCGCTGATGGTGCGCGTCGATCCGCAGTCCACCGCCTTCGAGCGCTCTGAGCTGTGGCGGCTCTGGCAGGAGAGCCGCGCGGACCCGCCCGTGGCCACGAACGGCAAAAAGGTGGTCGTGCGCAAGCCCAAGCCGCTACGCTGGCGTCAGCAGTGGGTGGATTACGAACGGATTTCCACGCAGCTCAAGCGCGCGGTGATCGCCTCCGAGGACGACGGCTTCGTCAATCACCCTGGCGTGGATTGGGTGGCCTTGCAGGAAGCCTGGCTGCGCAACGCGGCCGCCCAGGCCCGCGCCGAGATGCTGGCCCAGCGCTCCGCCGCGCAGCGCACCACCCAACAGGCGGTGCGCCAGCCCAAGGTGGTGGGCGGCTCCACCATCACCCAGCAACTGGCGAAGAACCTGTTTCTGTCGGGCGAACGAACCCTGCTGCGCAAAAGCCAGGAGCTGGTACTGACGCTGATGCTCGAGACCCTGCTCGACAAGCGGCGCATCCTGGAGGTGTACCTCAATCACGTCGAATGGGGTGAAGGCGTGTTTGGCGCGCAGGCCGCCGCACAGCGCTACTATGCCAAGAATGCTTGGCAGCTGGGCCCCGAAGAGGCCGCCCGCCTGGCCGTGATGCTGCCGCGCCCGCGCTTCTTCGAGAAGCTGCCCAACTCCAGCTACCTGGCCGAGCGCGCGGGCGTCATCGAATCGCGGCTTTGGTTTGCCCAGCTTCCGCCATGAAGTCCACTCCCCTCCACCGGCCATGAACACGCCCACGACGCTGCGCATCCTGGGCATCGACCCGGGCCTGCGCACCACGGGCTTTGGTGTCATCGAGGCGCAGGGCCAGCGTCTGCGCTACATCGCCAGCGGCACCATCAGCACCGCCAAGGAAGAACAGGGAAATCTGCCGGCACGGCTGAAGGTGCTGTTCGACGGGATCAACGAGGTCGTGGCGCGCTATCAACCCGTCCAGGCGGCGGTGGAAATCGTCTTCGTCAATGTCAATCCGCAGTCCACCCTGCTGCTGGGCCAGGCGCGCGGCGCCTGCCTGACGGCGCTGGTGACCTGCAGGCTACTCGTGGCCGAGTACACCGCCTTGCAGATGAAGCAGGCCGTGGCCGGCCATGGGCGCGCATCCAAGGCCGAGGTTCAGGCCATGGTGCAGCGACTGCTCAAGCTGCCCGGCCTGCCCGGGCCGGACGCGGCGGATGCCCTGGGCCTGGCGATCACGCAGGCCCATGCGGGCCAGACGCTCACGCGACTGGGCGAGGCTGCGCCGCTGTCGCGCAAGACCAGTGGCCGCTATCGGGACGGACGCGGGCACTGAGCATCAGGTACGCCAGAAATTCAGCATCGCGCGCTTGACTTCCTGCGAGCCTTGCACGTTGCCGCTTTCAGGCACGCTGTCGCGCGTGCGGTCGGTGACTTTGTCCAGCTGTTCGCGCAGGCGTTCGTCCGCATCGTCACCGAGACCGATCCAAGCACCTTTGGTCAGCGTGATGTGCGCGGCTTCCACACTGCCCGCGCCCGCGCACAGGATGGCGCGGGTGGGCGCGTCGGCGCTGGCCAGCAGCAGCATGGCGGGCACCACGGCTTCGGGCCGGAGCGCGCGCAGCACCACGTCAGGCATCAGCCCTTGTGTCATGCGCGTGGCGGCCGTGGGTGCCAGGCAGTTGACGCGTATGTCATGTTTCGCGCCTTCCAGCGCCAGCGTCTGCATCAAGCCCACCAGGGCCATCTTAGCCGCGCCGTAATTGCTCTGACCGAAGTTGCCGTACAGGCCGCTGGACGATGTCGTCATCACGATGCGGCCATATTGCTGCGCGCTCATCACGGGCCAGACGGCCTGGGTGCAATGCACGGCGCCCATGAGGTGCACGTCCAGCACCAGGCGGAAATCCGCCAGGTCCATCTTGGCGAAGGTCTTGTCGCGCAAGATGCCCGCGTTGTTCACCAGGATGTCCACCCGCCCCCAGGCATCGACCGCTTGTTGCACCATGGCTTGCACGGCATCGGGATCGGTCACGGAGGCCGCGTTGGCCAGGGCCGCGCCCCCGGCGGCGTGGATGTCGTCCACCACGGCCTGCGCCGCATCCACCGAGGCGCCGCTGCCATCGCGCGCGCCGCCCAGGTCATTCACCAGCACTTTCGCACCACGCCGGGCCAGAGCCAGCGCATGCTCACGTCCCAGACCGCCGCCCGCGCCGGTCACAATGGCCACCCGGCCCTCGAAATCGATCATGCAGCTTCTTTCAGCTCGAAGCTCGTCGTGATCTCCGCCGTCTTGCCGAGCATGATGGTGGCCGAGCAGTACTTGTCGTGGCTGAGCGCGATTGCCCGCTCCACCGCCGTTTCAGGGATGCCTTTGCCCGTCACCGTGAAATGCAGGTGGATCTTGGTGAACACCTTCGGGTCTGTCTCGGCACGCTCGCTGGTCAGCTTGACCGTGCAGCCGCGCACATCGTGCCGCCCCCGCTTGAGGATCAGCACCACGTCATAGGCCGTGCAGCCGCCCGTGCCGGCCAGTACCGTCTCCATCGGGCGGGGCGCCAGATTCTGGCCCCCGTTCTCGGGCTTGGCGGCGTCCGGCGCGCCGTCCATCATCAGCACGTGGCCACTGCCCGTTTCCGCCACAAAACCCATGCCCGAACGCGTGCCGCTCGCGCCCGTCCAACTCACCGTGCATTCCATCGCGTGTTTCCTTGTCAAAATGGGGGTCTGAATATGGGGTTTGGCCCCACGTCCTGCGTTGACGCGAATTATCCCTGCGCCACCGCCCTGCCCGCGTACCCACAAGCGGTCAGCCCTGGTCCCATCGACGTCTTTTTGAGCAGAATCGCCCCACGCATGAAAACCGGAAAAGTCCCCGCCCGCGCGCCACGCCCCCTCACCCCCGCCGACTACCTGCAGAAAATCCTCAATGCCCGCGTCTACGACGTGGCAGTGGAAACTTCGCTGGACAAGGCCAAGACCCTGAGCCGCCGCCTGCACAACACCGTGCTGCTCAAGCGTGAGGACCAGCAGCCCGTGTTCAGCTTCAAGCTGCGTGGGGCCTACAACAAGCTGGCCAACCTCACGCCCGAGCAATTGAAGAAAGGCGTGATCTGCGCCTCCGCCGGCAACCATGCGCAGGGCGTCGCGCTGGGCGCGAGCAAGCTGGGTGCGCGTGCGGTGATCGTGATGCCGACCACCACGCCGCAGGTCAAGATCGAAGCGGTGCGCGCGCTCGGCGGTGAAGTCGTGCTGCAAGGCGACAGCTACTCCGACGCCTACGCCCACGCCATGGAACTGCAGAAGAAGAATGGCCTCACCTTCGTCCACCCCTTCGACGATCCGGATGTGATCGCGGGCCAGGGCACGGTGGCCATGGAAATGCTGCGCCAGCACCAGGGGCCACTGGACGCTGTCTTCGTCGCCATCGGCGGTGGCGGGCTGATCTCCGGCGTGGCCGCCTACATCAAGACCGTGCGCCCCGAGGTCAAGGTGATCGGCGTGCAGACCCAGGACTCTTGCGCGATGCTGCAGTCCGTCAAGGCAGGTAAGCGCCTGATGTTGCCCGACGTGGGGCTGTTTTCCGACGGCACGGCCGTCAAGCAGGTGGGCATTGAAACCTTCCGTCTCGCCCGAAAACTGGTGGACGACTACATCACGGTGGACACCGACGCCGTGTGCGCCGCCATCAAGGACGTTTTCGTCGACACACGTTCCATCGTCGAACCCGCGGGCGCGTTGGCCGTGGCGGCCATCAAGCAGTACGTGGCCGAGCACAAGACCAAGGGCCAGACCTACGCGGCCATCCTCTGCGGCGCCAACATGAACTTCGACCGCCTCCGCTTCGTGGCCGAGCGCGCCGAGGTAGGCGAAGCCCGCGAAGCCCTGTTTGCCGTCACCATGCCCGAGGAACGCGGCAGCTTCCGGCGCTTCTGCGAAGTCGTGGGCCAGTTGCCCGGTGGACCGCACAACGTGACCGAGTTCAATTACCGCATCAGCGATGCGAAGAAGGCGCACGTCTTCGTCGGCCTAACCACCAGCGCCCCAGGCGAAAGCAGCAAGATCGCGGCCAACTTCAAGCGCCACGGCTTCACCACCCTGGATATCTCGCACGACGATCTGGCGCAGGAACACATCCGCCACCTCGTCGGCGGCCGTTCGGCCCTGGCCAAGGACGAACGCCTGCTGCGCTTCACCTTCCCCGAGCGACCGGGCGCCCTGCTCAAGTTCCTGAGCCTGATGCAGCCCAACTGGAACATCAGCCTCTTCCACTACCGCAACCAGGGCGCGGACTACGCCCGCACCCTGGTCGGCCTGCAAGTGCCCAAGGCGGACGACAAAGCCTTCAAGAAGTTTCTTGCCACGCTGGGGTATGCCCATGTGGAAGAGACCGAGAACCCGGCCTACCAGATGTTTTTGCAGGCTTGAATCGCCCCGGGTGAATCGGTTGATCCGAGCAATTAAAGTCGATAACAGGTAAATAAAGTCGATAACAAAGGCCTAGTTTTTATGCGGCCTGGCGGGGAGGCGACAGTTTTCTGCTGTAGTCGATAACAGCCATCCAGCAATGACGCGGCCTAGCAAGCGTTTATGACGCCTGATGGTCGACGGTTCTAGGAGAAGTTTTCGGGTCAATTGCCCGCGTCGGGCAATACTTGGTTTGCCAAGTCTGGCGGCGATCGCTACCACCAGACTCTTCGCCAAAGCGGTGGCAGCTTCAGGCTGATCTGAGTCGTTCACGCCCCAGGTCCGGAGCGACCGCTCCTGGCAAGACCGGCCACTGAGCGCGGGCGGCCTAGCCGGCAATTTCACTGATAGCCCGGCCGCGCACCTCGCGCCACCTTCTTGACTGCTTGAATGACCGCTTTAGCGCGGCGCGGCCTGCTCATGTCGACCCATAGCTGACGCTCGCTACGTGGCGAAGCAGTCATTCAACTCAAATGTGACTGGCCCCTAGCCGCAACGTGTTTGAGCTGACCGACAAGTTTGACTTCTGCGCGCAATAGTTCGGTACTGTCATGATTGGCCCGCTCGAACCATCCTGAACTCGCCTAAGGAGGCCGCCACAGTGAATGTGCGCACAGTTGGATCGAAGTACTTGAGCGTTGCCCTCAACACTTTTCGGTTTCCGTCAAAGCGAGCTCCAAGTAGCACCTCCCTGAGCTCCAGATCTTCAGAGAACTCCTAGATTAGGTTTAGAGACTTCCAAAGACCGTTATGAACCACAATCTCTTGCATTCTATTGAATGAGGCGTTCCTCTTTCGATGCTTGAAAGAAAACCTATCCGTACCTTGTTCCGTCTTCCATGTATTGCCAATCCAAGATGCATTGAACATGTCTTTGGCTATCTCTTCCGCCGGCTGCTTTCCAGCTAATCCATGCTCAGTTAATTTACGTGCGAAGTCTTCGAATGGAAATCGACGCCCAAGCTCCGAAAGAATAGAAGGTAACTCCGAGCGAACTTCTTCGACAGTAAAGCCCGCCAGTCCATCGGACAACTCTTGCAAGAACCACTCAGAATAATTGGCCAGTGCGGCCAGAATTTGTTTGCGTTCAAAGGGAGGGTTGGCACCGATAGACTGAAGCTCACGGAAGAAGCTGATCAGATCACGCGGCAGAAATCTCGTGTTGTCGAGAATAAATGCTGCCGAATCTTTTGAATCAATGTATTTGCCGAACCACGTTTCCCAAAGATTTCCTATTGGCTCAGTGAATCCTGCCGCATGAGCCCTTTTTTCGATGACGTTTAGCAACGGTGTATCTAATGGGGATCTTGTGTTGTCGTACCATTTAAGAGGTATTCCGTTGTCATTCACGCGCTTCGCCAAGTTGGGGTCGGGAATCAGTGACAACACCTCATCTCGGATCATGACGATGACCTTCGCATCTACGTCGAGCGAGGCAAAATACAAGTTGATCGCGCGGGCTGCATTTATCAGGTCCCCAAGGTAAGCTGCATTCGTCCGGCCGTCCTTCAGCGGGTGATCTAAGCCATCGACTATGAGTCGAAAATTGGATTGGGATGGCTTACATTGACCAATCAGCTCTTTGACAGATCCTAGGACGGCCGCAGGATCTTTCAGTTTCGTCGTTGTATCGTTTGTGGTCTCGCCTCTCAGTTCTGCGTTGATCGTTTTGAAGGTTAAGAACGCGCCACGGCGGCTTGTCTGCTGAACAATCGAGACAAGGCTAGAAGAGGGTGCGAGTCCGTGGCGCTGCAGCGCGCGCCCAAGCGCCTCGACCCCACCGTTCAATTGTTTGAAGTGCTCATCTTGAAGCAGCAAAGACAGGACGCGAATGAGAAGAAGCAGCTGCCAAACAGACAGTGCTCCACCAATCGCTTTTCCCCTCTCTCCTCCGGTCTTCTCAAGTAGATGGAACTCAAACTGTTCAAGATCGTCAATCGAAACGAATCTATTCCATTCAGGCTTGGCTGAAAGATGCAACTTTGAGGCAAGGGCGCTCTTCCCAGATCCTTTCGTTCCGAGCACCAAGAACTTTGACGGATCGTTCACGCGTTGCAGCACATTCTCCAAATCGACGTAGCACAACTCGATGAGTTCGGGAGAGTAGATTTTCTCTTCTGTCGCATCTGTGTATTTGAAATTGATTTTGCTGAACAAAGAGCGCTCCTCGTTTGAATGCAATGCCAGAGTGTAGATTGTTAAGGGCGGCTTCTGACGGTACGATCACCGACAGTGATACCCCTTCGATGCTGTATCAGCCGTATATAGCTGCTCCTCGTTCTATACAACCTTCTTTCATTGATCTTCGCACATCGCCGGACCGCTTTTATACGTCGGAATGAAACCGAAAAACCAGGCAAGAAAGTCAACAGATTTCAGGACGCATGCAATGCTGTGCCACCCCTCAATTGAGATGCAACGGCCGCAATCTGCTTCGTGGATCGAAAGGCTGCTTCTGGCCGAAAGTGTGATTCCGACACTGTGCCTCGAAGCTGACTTTGAGTAAACTGGTTTTCGCGCCGAACGACGGTCATCGCAAATTCTGGCCAACTGGCGCTCCCGGCCAGAAGCGGAAGTTGGCGAATCAGCTTGAAAGCAGTCACTCCATACAGTAACAACGGACTGCTGAAACTGAGGGCGGCGGCGGTGATGTAATTTTGTATTTTTGCGGAGCTTCTCTATTTTTTATGAACGAGACGCCACGCTATATTCATCTGAATTCTTGAAGCAATACAAGCACTTAGACCGAAGCTAGGGATGCACTAGGATGAACACCCATCCATGTTATTCCGCACTTTTGCGGTCCATATCACGTTAGGCTCCAGATTGCACCAACTTGTCCTCTCGCAACTAGAGCTGATTCACCCGGTCTCCGAGGCCGAGCGCGAGCAATGGCTGGATGCCAAGAGTTGGGTTGCGTCGGGCGCGCCGCTTTTCCGGGTGGCCAAGCCAGCGACTCCGCCGAAGCATTTGGTCTCGTACTTCCCTGTGGTCGACGATGAACATATCCTTCTCGTAGATCACAAGAACGCGAAGCGATGGCTGCCGACCGGCGGTCATGTGGAAGAAGGCGAAGATCCCAGGGCAACCGTTATCCGGGAGCTAAAGGAGGAACTTGGCTTTGATGTCTTAGGATCAGAGATCCAAGCACCGCTGATGGTGACTGTCACCGAGACAGTGGGCCTCACGAGTGGGCACACGGACGTGTCGCTTTGGTATCCGGTGCGCAGATCAAGGCACGAACCGATCAACTTCGATGACTCGGAGTTCAACGATGCCCGCTGGTTCCACTTCTCCGAAGTGCCGCTGGATGAGAGTGACCCAAACCTTGGGCACTTCTTACGAAAGCTGCGCGCTGGGGCCTAATCACTCAGTCAGCGCGAACCGCCTGCAAGCTGCGCTTGCAGGTTCCCTTCGCCGCTCCGGTGGCCGGGTACTTCGAACATTGAGTGATTGCTTTCTTTGGCAACGACAGACTGCAACTGGTCGGCAACACCTATTCGCACTCGCCGACAGCGGACCTTCAAGTCGCGACTTAGATTCAGCGCGCCGCTAGTGTCGGAGCTTCACCTGATCCCAGCCGTCGTATCGACCAAGGGCGTGGGCACGCGGATGACCGCTGTGTGAACTACACCGGAAAGTGACTGCTCGTGAGCGACCGGCGGCAACCGCTGCACAGCCGCCGTCCAACACGTGACGTTCGCGTCAGGCTGATTACTGTCTCTCGCCGCGAGAGGGCCGGAGTGCGGCTTCCGGCCCTAGTCAGTTGCTAGGCTTACTCTGAAGCGGTCATTGATATGCGTAGGTTTCGCGATGCAATAGACCTGAAAAGGCTACCCACTGCCAAGTGCACCACTCAGGAACTCAAGCATACGAGGCCATGATTCCTGTCTCGCACGTGCAGTCCCCTCTGGCGTTCCACCCATATCCATTTCTTCGCCCGATACCGGATGCTTCGACTTGAGCATCGTCGTTGGAGCGTTTGGCCAAGCGATGCTGTGTCCCGCATCTGCATAGGCTAGATGCTTGACCGGATGACGAAATCCAAGTCGTTTGAAGCGCTCTACAGCGAACTCTGTCAGTCCGGTGGACGGCCATACCCTGTCTTCGATGCCACTAATCATCAGCACAGGTCCGTTGATGTTCTCCACACGGATTGATGTCTTGTTCGCATACGCGGCATCCTTCAACGGGATGAGGTACCAATCGAAGCTACCTTCTCGTGCGTTGCCTGTTGCAAGTGCCTCGTCCCACTGCTCGTAGGTCAGCGTCTTGGCGTAAGGGAGTTCCTTCCCACCTGAAGTCCAAGCTCCATTTCCGCTTGCAGGGTACGCAGGCCAGAGGATGCCGCTGGGCACATACGCGACCACGGCCCGTATTTCAGAGAATGTCGCACCGAGAAGCAAGGCCAGCTCTCCACCTCGCGATGCGCCGACCACCGCAACCTGGTCGGCAGCGATGTTAGGCTGCGCTCCCAGCCATTCCAGGGCTGTGCCGAAGTATTCGAGCGGAATGCGGTCAAGCGTAGGCGGCAGGCCTTCGGCGCCGAAGTATGCGAGGGCAAGCGCAGCGTAGCCTCGTGATGCCAGCAGTGCCGCTACCTCCTGGGACCAGGCCAATCCCCCGCTGGAACCACCGACCACAAGGACTGTGCTGTGGGGGCCGGGTCGATTGGGCTCAAACATCTTGCCGACTAGGCCCCGTTCCCTGACCTTCCGCGACACAACCCCCTCGTTCATGTAGACACGCCTGACAGCGTGGGAGATTGGCGGCGCACCATCGTCCCTTTCTGCGGTAAGCGTTGCCGTGAGCGGGTCCGTACTTTTGCCGTCGTAGCCTTTTGCGATCTCAGAAGACACCGGGGCGCGGGACCAGAAGAGTCCCATGGAGTCGACGCCCGTGTATGAGCCAGAAACAGGTGCTTGAGTACTCAGGTCCACGACGCCGCGGGAGTCAGCGAGGAAAACTGCCTCGGACCGCCACACAGCATCATTGAAGCAGCTCCACAGCTTCAGGTTCAACCGTTCGCCGGCACGAAGCCCCTGCACCCGGATCTGGAGCATCTCGTCCACAAGACACTGATGAGGCAGCGTGTCGAACTTCATGAAGTAGGGTTTGGGAGGACCGGTATGGACAATACTGGCCCTGATTTTTGCTGGATTCCGCCTGCGAACACGGACCTCAATTGGCGCTTGGTACGCCGTCCAGACCGAGTCTTTCGAGGACCTGCTGGTTGTACCGCGCCCAGTCTCGCTCAGAGTTCTCGATGACCATCTTGTCCAGCCTCAGTCTGTCGAAGAGCGCGTCCGTCATGAGTCGGTAGTCCTGGTACAGCGCGATAAGGCCTTCGAGACCAGCCAAGCTCCGGCGGACCGCGTACGGTCCTTTCAGCTTCCAGTCGACCTGATATTTCACCCACGCCTCCCCTCGCTCAGCACAAACAAGGCGCACGGCGCGTTCAACATTCTGCTGCCGCAGATAGACGACGAGCGGGTTCAATGGCTCGATGACATGGACCAAGCGATCGCAGTACGCCGCAAGGTCATCGAAGCTCGCCTCCATCAGGAAGAGATTGGTAAGGTCGCCGTGGAAGAGCTGGCCGTCCAGCACGGGCACGGACGCGTTAAGTCGGACCTCTTCAGCAAACGAGCGCCACCTTGAAACTGCTCGACGCGCCAGCTGTTCAGCTGTGGATTCGCGCCAGGGTTCGAACCAGTGTTGGAGCTCATCAGTCGCCCGAACAGGGTGCGGGTCGGAACGCTCGTGAACAGCAAGTGCCGGCAGGCCTGCATCTTCCAGCGCCTTCGCGACGAACCTCATGGTTGTCGATTTTCCGGAGCCCATGATGCCCTCGATGATGACAATCCCATGGTTCTCGGAAGACCCGTGGTCTGGCAATGCGACGGGATTCATCTGAATATCGTATTCGATTTCGGCTTCAGGCTGAGGCTGCGTGAAAACTCGCTAGAACCATGAGAACGAGAGTCCTGAACCCTTTGGACATTCCAAGAAAACCGCTTCTGGGCCAATCTGAGAGACCTTTGCTTCACCGTCTGGAGTGTTGAGCGAGTTTTCACACAGCCTCAGCTGATTGCGTCCCCTCGCAGTCGTGATCATCCAAGTGCTATTCCCGACCCTAAGCGGTCAACCAGCATCTATCAAGAGCAGGCGTTCGCTGTCACCGAAGTGCAAGCAGCCTAACATTTGAGCCGCTCTGTGTGATTCAGGCCGATGGTGGTTGGCGTTGGTGAGGGCTTAGCCGACCGAGCCGGCCAAGGCGCGGCCGGGTCTTGACATGATGGTTCGAGCCATAACAGCCTTTATGCTTGCGGTAAGGAGGCGCCACACAGTGGTGAAAGTCTTTGCTTATGAGCAAGAAACACGAGTCCGAACGAGACCCCCTCAAGGGTACCCAGGTGACGAGCACTGTCGCTACTGGCGGCGGAGGCGGAGTCTTCCAGGCCCGCGTGGGCGCTCTGTACCTGGCGAACATGCTTACAGGTCTGCCTACGGCGTTCTGCCTACATGGCTGCCGCGTCGAAACCCTTCGCTTTGAGGCTCGCTACACCGGAGCCCACACCGACGACGTCTACAGCCAGATCAGCCGCGGCAGCGTCACTTGGCAGCAGTTCATTCAGTGCAAGCGAGGACTGAACGCCACAGCGGGCGACACGGACTTCATCGACAGCCTACAAGGGGTCTGGAGAGACTTCCTGAAGGTTGAAGGAAGCCCCTTCGTTCGCTCTCGTGACGTGCTGGTGATTGCCACCATTGCGCCCGCCACCGCGGCCAATCAAGCGGCCAAGCGGCTCTGCGAGTTATCCCGAGCCTCAGTTGACCTCGCGGACTTCCTGCAGAAGCTGGAATCTAAGATCTTTGACCGCAAGCACAAGGACACTTGGTCGGCTTTCAAGTCGGTTTCCCGGAACACTATTGGTAACGAGTACACCGACGAGCTCGTCTTCGCTCTGCTCCAGCATCTCCGGGTTGACATCCATGACCTCGGTGTGTAGATCTGCTTCAGATTGCGCCGCTGTTTCCGCGATTTTGTTGCCTCGATTCCTAGCCAGTTGGCCAGCTTCTCGGCATAGGGATCTAGCTTGCTTGGGCTAGCCCGCCTTGTGTAGGTGGGTTCGGTCTCCTCCGAACGGAGGTACTTCTTCACTGTGTTGCGAGCCAGGCCTGTGCGCCTGGAGATCTCGCGGATGGACATCTGTTCTCGCAGTGCCCAACGCCTGATGACATTCAATGTCGCCACGTCTATCACTCCAAATTTCCCTCCGCGTTTAAAGCTCGGAGGGTAGGGCCTACGTGGGTCAACTTTGGATGGAAATTACTGATCCAAGTGGGTCAGATTTCGGCGGAATTCAACACTGCAAGCCTGCAACCTTCAGATGAACATGGATACATAGACGAAAGCAATCGGAAAAATGAACCCGATCACCCCGACCATGAAAGACGCTTGCCATTGTCTAAAGTCAGATGCGTTACGCACAGAGAAGTGAGCCATGAACCGCTTGAAAGGAGTGTTCAGTGGCATATCGGGAGGGAACCAATTCACGCAACAGAGCACAGCCCAGAAAACAGACAGCAACGGGCAGGCGAAGCGCAGGCAATACCGCATTGCGCGGATATCAAGCCATCCTGCTAGAACCAAGAGTCCCGTCCCATGAAAAATGGCGATGAGCGCAACTGAGGCTGCAATGAGGTACCAGCGAAATGGATATGCAAAGGTACCCAACGATTTGCATGCTGAAGGTGTCATCTATGCCAGTGTGCATGAAGCACTCTACGGCTGCATCAAGCCGAGCCGCACAAAGCGCTCGGCTTGAGTGAAGCGCTGATCAGAGCGCTGCGTCCTTGAGCTTCTTCAGGGCACGTGCCTTGATGCGCACGGTGGCAGGCTTGGCGGCGAACACCTGTTCTTCCTTCGTGAACGGGTTGATGCCTTTGCGCTTGGGCTTGGCGGGCACCTTCTGAACGCCGATCTTGAGCAGTCCGGGCAGCGTGAACTCACCCGCGCCCTTCTTGTTGATTGCACCCAGCACGGTCGCTTCCAAGGCGGCCAGCACAGCCTTCACGGACTTGGGTTCCACACCCGACTGCTCAGCCAAATGGCTGGCCAGCGCGCCCTTGGTGAAGGTGTCCTTGATGGGACGCACCGCGGCTGCGACGGGAGCCTTTGCAGTTTTCTTCGCAGTGGAGGGGGAAGACTTTTTCTTTGCAGTTACCATGTTTCCTGAACTCTGTTGTTGTGGATGGAATGATGCACGCCATACGACATGGAGCCGAATTGCGTCGTCTTTGATTCTATCGAGGCAAATACGCGGTCTTGCCCCAGGGATTTCAGTTCGGCGCGAAGACTGAGAAATCCTACCGATCGCTCGTGCAGCAGGCTATCGGCAGGCATCCGAACATAGTTCCTTCAGAACGTCAGGTGCAGTGAATGGGAAAGAAATCAGAGCCTTGGGAGATTGAGCTGTACCGCGCTGTGGATGAGGTCCTGTTCTACATCTGGGACCCCATTGGGGTGTCCCGCTCGCCCGAGGCTCGGAACGAGTACCACAGCTACCTACCCCAGGTCTACGCCTTGCTCACAAACTCTTCCACTGCAGGTGAGATCTCCCACTATCTCGGATCGGTGATCCAGTACATGGGTTTGTCTCAACAAAATCCAAAGCACGACGCCGAGGTGGCTGAAGTTCTTCTGCATTGGCGCGACGTTATTAGGAAGCGCTACGCTTGATCTTGCATCTGAAACCCTGGAAACCCATGCTCAAACGCCTTTTGTCCACCCTGAGCGGGAAAAAATCTTCTTCCAAATCTTCACAAAAAATTGCACCTGTCGCCTCAACTACAGCGGCAGAAGAAGATCTGATTACGGCGTATGACGCCTATGGTCGGGAAGTCAAGATCACTCGAAATGACTGGCGCGATAAAGTCTTTCTGCCCAGCCTGGAGCCAAAGTGGAATGACGCAGGCGAGCTGTATAAATTGGTGATCTCGGGTCTCAACGACGGATTCGAGAAAGACCTACTGCCAGCTACGAAACGACTGCTCGAGATCGATGGTGACCCCGAGCGCAGTCACACGATTCGGAGCATCGTGCTGATGAAAAACGGACGGCTGGATGAGGCAGAAAAAACATTGCGCGAAGGAATCTCCAAAAAAGGAGAAACCGGCTCTCTACTCACCAATCTCGCCAAGGTATTTACGGAGCGCGGAGATCAGAGCAACTCCGATGAAACTCTTTGGCGCTCGATACAAGTGGATCCGAATCAGGAGAACGGACTGCTCTGGTGGTCCGCCGTCCAAAAGGAGCGCGGTGGCGAAGCTGGTTATCTACAGGCTCTACATACTGCGGCGGCCTTGCCCGGCAGTTGGCGCGCGAAGCTTTGGCTGGCCCGCCATCATCTAGAGCGCAAAGAAATCGAATCGGCTCGATCCCTTTACCAAGAGGTCTTGGCAAGCGGCTTATACGATGGCAACACTCTGACGATGATGTCGGGCGACTTGGGCAACAATGGCCAGATACCGCTTATTCTCGAGCTGATTGCTCCACTCTACGATGAGCACAAGCACGATACGTTCACCGGGATAAACCTGCTCCGAGCCTATCGGGAACTCGGCAAAGCGGACGAAGGACAAGCCTTACTCGCCCGCATGTACGCTCTCGGTCTTGCGCCGATCCGGCAGCAATTGAACCAGTTTGCGGAAGCCTTTCAGAAGATGAGTAGGGATGATGGGCAACGTGCATCCATTGATCCAGACAATCTGAAAATCAGCTCAATCGGGCTTACGCAGCCGATATGGCAATACGGCCTGCGCAACGCCGACTGGCTCTTTGCTCAAAAACCAGAAGCGGCTCCGAAAATTGGCTTCTTCGCGTTTTCAAAGAACGTGAGTGGTGAGATTCGCGCTGAGTCGCAGCGCGAAGACGATATTGGTCGACTCACTCGCGCGATTCCTCTCTATCTGACTGAGGCGGTTCATTACTGGAGTGATTACGCGGCGAGTTGCTACGTCATGGTTGTTGAGGGAGGTGGTCCTGTCATATCAGCAGGCCCAATTGACGAGAACAAAATCTTCGACAACCTGCCACCAGAGATGAAGTATTTCGTCACCGGAGAAATTGGCAGCCCCGGTCCAGGCAGCGACGAGCCCTGGATGATTTCCCTGGTTCTTTGGGATTGCGCTACTCGCTCCAAGATATCCACCGATAACAGAGAGACAACTCAAGCGGCCCTTGGTGCTACTGTGCTGGAAATGGAGAACCTCTTGCTCGACCGCATCGGTTTCAAACGCACACAGGCGTTGGACACGTTCTACACCCGCCCTGACGCTGAGATCCTGCCGATCTACCTGACCGAGCTTGGACAGGCGCTTACGCTGACGCTGCTCGCCAACGACATTGCTCCGAAATCTAGCCTGTGGGGTGAGCGCGCAATACTGGACTGGCCCCTGACCATGGCCCTGCACTGGCCTAAGTCCGAGGTGCCCAAGCTGATGTACCTATCGGGTCTGGGCAAAGCACTCGACTACAAATCCGACGCACTTCCGGAATACAAGGAGCGCAGCTTGCAGTTGCTCCGTGATGCTGAAAATTCGGACAGTCCTACAAAACGACTGTCGCCTCTGGTGTGGAAGATATTCGGCATCACCGACGCTCTTGAAGAACATATTCAGGCTCAACCGGATGATGTTGATTCGTCTTATAGCGCTTGGCTGAGGCGAGTTTCGGAGTAAACCGCCGATTATCTGCACTGACCGCGACTTGTGCCGAATATTTTGATCACCCTGAATCGACCAAATAATCGACGATGTCATTTGATTCAAGTCGAGCCGCAGAGATTTCTATTGAATTGCGGCGATTCACCCATTTTGGGAATCCGTTGCCGTTGGCCACAAGTCGCGGCCAGCTCGGGATGGTGGAAGCCACTTTCATTCGTTAGATAGAAATGAATACCAGCTTGCGTGGAAGGCGGTTCGAAGATGAGGTTTTTGATCTCCTCCGAGACGAGTTGGAGGCCGATCGGTTGGGTCTCCTCGCCCGGCACTGTTCCACCTTTCAGAGAAAAGGCTACTACTCACGCGATCGCGGTACGGATATTGTTGTAGATATCTCCATTGAAGTACGACTTCCGAACGCCAAGGATTGGTCCATGCTATGGGTCTGTGAATGCAAGGACTACCGTACTGCGATTCCTGTTGACGATGTTGAGGAATTCAAGGCGAAGTTGGATCAGATCGCTGGGAAGAACGTCAAAGGAGTCTTGGCTATCAGTGGCGCAATTCAAGCTGGTGGCCTTGCATACGCCAAAGCTAATGGAATAGCCGTACTCCGAATTCTTCCTCGAAATCAGGTTAGGTGGGTGTCTTACCGTGCGAGACCTGAATTTGAACCTTTGACGCCGAATTACACTCAGGCAGTCACCTCAGACGGATATGTTTCCGAGAACCAAGAGTTTTTTGCAAAATTCAATGGTCGAAACTACGACACATGGCGCGCTCTATTAAGTGCGCCTCTGTCGATCTCAATCCCGGAATAGAACCTTGAAGGCCAGCCAGTCGTCGGTACTCGACTCGGGACTGGGCTGGTCCTGCCAGAATCGGAAATCTAAGTGACAGACTTCGTGAGCGTTTCGTTCATGTCTAGGCCCCGTCTTATACGCAACGTATTGTCGAGCCCGCGATGAGTGAGCGCCGTCGCAAGCGAGGTCGAAACGGCGCCCATCCACGAATCAACTGTTGGAGCAGTCATGGTTAGAAGCTGGCTTTACACATTGACGTGTATGTTTCTGACAGGTTGTGCGCCTCTCAGCGGGTTATCAGATAGCTACCCCACGAAATGGCCAACTGTTCAGAATTCGAGAGGCTGTCCTGATTTAACAGGAAGCTATATGCCAATTGGCCTCTATTCCAATCTTCCAGAGATCGACTCCAACAATTTGCCAAGCCGCATGCGTCTGGGTTCGTCTACATCGGGCCCAATCATTCTCGAATCGTCTCTTGGCGCATTAAAGGCAATTGTCACCAACGTCGACGGTACAAAAAGATTCGAGGTGACAATGCATGAAGCTTCGAATGATTTTTCTTGCGCTGATGGCGCTCTAGTTTTGCGACCGATCGTGCAAAGAGGCGCGGGAGGTACAGGAGGATATCGTTCAGAACGCACACTATTCTTAAGGCGAGCGAACGACGGGTCATTGATCGGTGAAGATCGCCTGTTTAGTGTAGGGGCCGCGCTGTGGATAGTTCCAATAGTCGGGTCACAAACATACTGGTATCGATGGCCGCTAGAAACCCGTGATTGAATCGCCCCGAGTTCAGTAGCGTCTTTGCTGTCAAAGTTGTTTTCGACTTTTCAACGATCACTCTTGAAATCGACGGGGCACCAGGCCGCGCCAATGCTAGAGCTTAGTTATCGACTTTAATTGCTCAGGACATCGGTGAACCGAGCAATTAAAGTCGATAACAGGTAAATAAAGTCGATAACAAAGGCCTAGGTTTTATGCGGCCTGGCGGAGAGGCGACGGTTTTCTGCAGAAGTCGATAACAGCCATCCAGCATTGGCGCGGCTTAGCGGGTGTTTATGACGCCTGCTGGACAGCAGGCTCAGGGGAAGGATTTCGGGTCAATAGCCAGCGGCGGGCAGTAATCGCGCGTTACATGTGGGGTCAAGTCCGGCCGCAATCGCTACCGCCTGGCCCTTGTCCAAAGCCATGTCGGCTACAGGCTGGTTGCAGTCATCGATTGACGACCGGTTTCGGGTAAGCTAGACAGTGCACCTTCCGGCGTCACAAGCCCAGCAATCCATGGACTTCACGATAGAACGCTTCAAGAACATTGAGCAGGTTCAACTATCTGTTGACGGCATTGATCTCCTGGTTGGCGGCAACAACGCCGGGAAGAGTTCGATTCTTCAAGCGCTTCAGTTTGGTGTTTCCGCCGCGCAGACCGCTGCTATACAGGGGGGTGCCTGGGTTGGAAACCGTCTTTCCACCTCTATCGGCCAATCTGACCTCGTCTATGCGCCAATCAAGGACGTTCTTTCGCTCGCTCGAAATGGCAAGTTAAGGGAACGAGAGGATGAAGCAATTCAGATTACGTACAAGGACGGCGACGACGCATGCCGAGTGACCGTCCGCAAGGGACGGAACAAAAACATACTTATTGAGGTCGTCGGCCGAACACTTGGTACTAGGCTGCAGTCTGTCACCGAACCATACTCAGCATTAGTCACTGGGTTGGCTGGAATTCCAGCCGAAGAACGGTTTGAAGCCAACATAGTGGTTCGGAAGGCTGCCGCCAAGGGTGACTCAAACTCAGTCTTCAGGAACATCTTGCTACAGCTGAGCCAAGCGCCGGAGAAATGGGCTGCATTTCAGCAGCAAATTGAGATGCTGTTCCCCGGCTACGCAATCCAGGTTAGCTACGACCCGAATATAGATGAGGTAATTAACTGCCATGTTGAGCGCGGTGCTACGCAGTACCCAATCGACACCTGCGGGACGGGTGTACTGCAGGCTATCCAGATCTTTGCGTACGTCAACCTCTTTGCACCCCGCCTCCTACTGCTTGACGAACCTGATAGCCATTTGCATCCAAACAACCAAAAGTTGCTCGCCGGTGCCTTAGCCAACATAGCCGAACGTGGCACCAAGATCGTGTTGTGTAGCCACAGTAAGCACATCATTGCAGCTCTCGCTGACGCGGCGCGGTTTGTCTGGCTGAGGGATGGTCGACAAGAGGTAGAAACTGACAAGTACGAAGTACAGGCGCTAGTGGAGATCGGAGCGCTCAATGCTGGAGAGCGTCTTGGCAACCCGACTCACATTTTTCTCACGGAGGATGCGAGTCACGACATTCTGGAACTACTTCTGGAGGCCAGTGGCTACGACCTCGAGCAGTGCGAGATCATGTCCTACTCAGGTTGCACCCAGATTGCTACCGCAACTGCGCTGATATCGCACCTTCGCCGGACTGCGCCGAACGCGCGGTATGTGCTTCACCGTGACCGGGATTTTCTGCCAGCCGATCAACTTGCGGAATTCAGCGCCAAATTTGCACGAATGCAGGTGAGTGCATTCCTCCCGACGGGGAATGACTTGGAGTCTTTCTTTCTCACACGCGAACATTTGGCGGCAACTTGCGCAGTCACAGTAGAAGTTGCGGACGAGGTACTTAGTGCGGCATTCAATACCCGTCGAGCAGAGCTAACCGCCAAGTACGTGAACACCGTTGTTGAAAACCAGCGTCGGGCTGGGGAGCGTCCTAACTCTGGAGAGATTGCCGTCGAGTGCGCAAATCTGTTGACTGGTCCGCACTCACCAGCTGCTCACGGAAAGGTACTTTTGAAGGCGGTAAGGGACGAGTTGAGGAACCGCGGAATTGCTGATCGCCTCCTTTCCCTGTCTGATCACATTCGTATAGCTGAGCTTGTTGCACTCCACGCCAATGTCGGTGCAGCCTAACCCGCAGATTAGACAAAGCTCAACGGCAAAACACCGGACCCGCTCACCTCAACCGTGGAACAGCTGCTTTCAGGCATCAAGTTCTACGGTGTGAGAGGCCGCTCCCGCTGCACAGCCGCCCTCCACCACCGAAGTTCAGGTCAGGATTTTCTCGCCGAGGGTGGCCTATTCGATCTCAGCCAATCTCTCTGCTGCGCCTCGTCTCCCCAGTTTTCTGACCTCTGCGATGCGCTCAAGTTGACTTGCCCTAGGCTTAGTTGTTCCCTTCTCCCAGTGGTAGACGGTTTGAAGAGAAACGTTGAGAATTTTCCCCATATCTGCTGCTGACAGACCTAGCTTTTTGCGCAGTGTCGCAAATCCAGCGGCACGAAATCGTAGCTTCGGGCTTTCATTCGACGCTTCATCGACGGAAGAGGGCTTACTCTTGCCAAGGCGAACAATCTTCTTTTCTTGTGCAGCCAGTTCTCGTTTGAGTTTGGCTATGTCACTACGGTAGTGTGCTACAGCCTTTTTCAGGCTTTGAACTTCTGAACGTATCTCTTTTCGAGCAAGACGTGTTATTTCTGATTTCAGAAGACTTGTAATATTTGCCATGTCAATCCTATTGGCTGTAGTTCAAACAATATACATAAACAGAGGTGATTGAACTCTAGCCGCGCACACAATTCTGAAATTAATCTGCCCGGTGGGCTAACCGCTTTCGACCCAGAGCGGCCCTTTGTCCGCGAACCCCAAAGCGGTCATTCAGTGCCCATGGTGGTGGATACGTCCGAATGGTCACGATGCAGACGCCTTGCGCTCGGCGATGAGATGCGTCAAAAACGCCTCGACTTCGCTGGCGCCCATCTCCACAGGTAGTAGCTCGCCTCCGAGAAGCCATGCCGTCGGCACAGCTCGGCCACCGCCAGGCCCGATTCCGCTTCCCGCAGGAAGCCAATGATCTGCTCTTCCGTGAATCTCTTCTTCATGTCCAATCTCCTGTCGTTTGGGATTGGACTCCAAGCTCAGCTGCTACTCAATTTCGGGGGGACGTCGGGAATTCAACAGTGTCATCTATGCCAATGTAGGTGAAGCGGTTGATCACTGCATCAAGCCGAGCGGCACAAAGCGCTCGGCTTGAATGAAGCACCGAATCAGAGCCAAAAGCGACGGCATTCCCGGTGAAATAAAAGTGGTTTGATTGGGCATCAATCAGTGAATCACCGGTGATGATAATCACTCGTCACTCCGCTAGGCTGACCGAAGTTCATGAGTGACTCGGTCCAGCCTATGGTCTGCAAAACTCAAGAATCGATGCTACAGAGAGCATGGGCATGATTCAGAACACCCCCCAATCGTCTGTGCCTGTCTTTGCTTCGATTCGGGCAGGTTCCTTATGGGCGGAGACCATGTGAGGTTGCATACGTGCCACATTGTTTGCGCGTTCCGGCGAACGCCGCGTCGGCAAGGTGACAGCGTTTGCACGCGTGGTTTTAGGGGCGAGCGTCACAACATTGCTGTTCTTTTCGTCGAGCTTGAAGACGGCCACGGCTTGTACCAGCTCTTGGGACTGATTCTTGAGACTGCTGGCAGCCGCAGCCATCTCTTCCACCAGCGCCGCGTTCTGCTGCGTGGCCTGGTCCATCTGCGTCACGGCCTCGCCCACCTGCGACACGCCAGCACTCTGTTCGACGCTAGCGGCGCTGATCTCACTCATGATGTCAGTGACGCGCTTGATGCTGCCCACGATCTCGTTCATGGTGCTGCCGGCCTGATCGGCCAGTGCGCTGCCTTGCTCCACTCGGCTGACGCTGTCGGTGATCAAGGTCTTGATCTCCTTGGCCGCGTCCGCGCTGCGCCCTGCCAGATTGCGCACTTCGCTAGCCACCACGGCGAAACCTCGGCCCTGCTCGCCGGCCCGCGCGGCTTCCACCGCCGCGTTCAGCGCCAGGATATTGGTCTGAAAAGCGATGCCGTCGATCACGCCGATGATGTCAGCGATCTTCTTCGAGCTGTCGCTGATGCCCTTCATTGTGCTCACCACCTGAGTCACCACTTCACCCCCTTGCACGGCCACGATGCTGGCGCTCTGGGCCAGTTGGTTGGCCTGGCGGGCATTGTCGGCGTTCTGCTTAACGGTGGAGGACAGCTCTTCCATGCTGGCGGCAGTCTCTTCGAGCGCGCTGGCCTGGCTTTCGGTGCGCGCGCTCAGATCCTGATTGCCCTGGGCAATCTCGGCACTGGCGTTGGAGACCGATTCGCTGCTTTGGCGTACGTTGTAAACGATGCGCGACAAAGACGCTTGCATCTCGCCCAGTGAAGCCAGCAAAGGGCTGAATTCGTCATGTGCATCATCTTGCACAGAATAAGCCAGATCTCCGTCGCGAACGTGATCCGCCACAGCTTGCGATGTCTTGGTGCGCCGCTGCAGCAAGGCGGCGATGTACCAGGACAAGGCGAAGAGGGCGATGGCCACGGCGATGGACAGAAGCACCAGTTCGAGCCGGATCGTCTCGGACTGACTTTCAACTTCGCTCAGTTCTCTGTCCAATTGCTCGACCTGCCTGATTTTCTCGGTATCCAGAACCTTGAGCAGTTCATTGCGAACAGGAATGGTTTTCTGAACCAGAAAATCGAAGGCTTCGTCTTTTCGCCCATCCTGGATCAGCTTGATGTTCTCAGTTCCAATCTGCCAGAAACGCTGCACCAGCGGCGTCATCTTGTTGAACGCCTCACGCCCAGCGGGAGTGAAGATTCCCGCTTCGAAGGCCTTGAGGGCCTCGTCGATCTTTGTCTTTTTTTCTCCGATATCGGCCAGCGTCGCCGCCAGGTCCGCAGGTGTCCGAACCAAGATCGAATGACGAATCTGAAGTGACACACGGGTGACGTTCAGTTCCACCGAGGCGATATGCATCAGTTGTGGAACGCGCTGTGTTGCGGTTTTATCAGCCAATTCCGCCACCTTGCTCAAGGACAGCCAGGACGTCAAGGCAACGCCTGCTAAAGCAAGAATCAAAACGATCGAAGCCAGATAGAGACGCTTCGAAATACCGAAATTTGAAAAGATGTTCATGATTTTTCTCCTTGCATTCTCTGAAAGTTATTACTGAATACTTTGGCGTTCCGCCAGACCCATTTCCGCACTGTCCATGACACACTCGATGTCGAGCAGAATCAGCATTCGGTCGTTTACCGTACCCAGTGCCAGCACGGAACCCGAATCGATCGCACCGGAAAATTCAGGTGCTGGGCGCATCTGATCCGCTGTCAGGGTGATCACGTCGGATACACCGTCGACCACAATGCCGACCACTTTGTGGCCAATGTTGAGCACAATGACCACGGTGAATACGTCGTACTTCACCTCCGGAAGTCCGAACTGGATGCGCATGTCGACAATGGGAACGATCACGCCGCGCAGGTTCACCACGCCCAGGATTTGGGCCGGTGCATTGACGATGTGCGTGGGCTGCTCGTAGGAACGGATTTCCTGCACACGCAAGATGTCAACGCCATATTCCTCGTCGCCGAGCTTGAAGGCCAGGAATTCGCGAATGGATGTGGGTGCATCGATGTTGGCGCGCTGCGGCACGGGACTCAGGACGGTGCTCATGGGGCTCTCCGGGTAGTTGTTGGATCGGACAGACGGCGCAGTTGCTCCAGCAACTGCTCGAACTCGGTGGATTTGTCGAAGAACCAGCCGGCGCCGGCCCGCAGGCAGCGCTGGCGGTTGTAGTCCGTGGCGTCGTTGGTCAGCACGGCGATCTTCAGATCCTTGTTCTTGCTCTTGAACTGCGGGATCAGGGGGACGGAGTCACCGTCAGGCAAGTGCAGATCCAGCACTATCAGTGCCGGTTGCATTTCCGTGAACAGCCGCTGTGCTTGCACGCGATCCAAAGCGGCTATCACCTGGTTGACGCCAAGGATGGTCCCAATCTGCCGTGCGAGGCGGATACGGATAAGTTCGGAATGTTCGACGACCAGAATCTTCATGGCCGTCATGGTGCCGACACGAGACGCTGCGCGCCATCAGACTCGACCGGTTCGTTTGTCAGAATCGGATGGGACGGGTAAGACGATTCCTACCTTGGCTGCGCGGGCCGCAGCCCGCAAATGGTGGAGTGCTGCTCAACCAAACTTGCCACGCTGCAGTGGCATACCGCACCAATTCGACCCTTCCCCGCAGCGGCAGGGCAGGTTGAAAGTGACAGCTCCGGAGCCGCCCGATTGCATCAAACTTAAATCACTTGTGTAGAAATATCTGGCTACACATCCGAGAATCAACCTCGACCCTCGGCTTTCCGCATCACGGATGAACGAGGTGCTGACATTGCATCGGTCAGCGTGTCAGGGTGGATTTCCATGCCAATTGGAGTGAGCCCCTCGGCCTGGACCATGGGGCTCATTAGAACTAGGCCGCCTGCTGAGCGAGTTCAGATTCGAATTCGTTGGGCGACCGGTATCGACCCCGACGCATCGGCGAGCAACAGCGCGTCGCCGGCATACTCACCGTGCATGACCTGGCATTAAGCGATCCAGCATTGATCCGGCGTCGTTGGGGTGTCGTACTGGAACGTACCGTGCGCGAGCTGTAGGGATTCCTCTACATCGCGCTCGATGATGCGCCGGTACCCAAAAAAGCAGCGATCACGTGCACGCGCAGTTTCGACAGGCCTGTGCAGCAGCTAGTCGGACTGATCGAGGCTGACGCGCCTGATGTAGGTGGGCTCGATCTCGTCCGTCCGCAGGTACTTCTTCACCATGTTGCGAGCTAGGCCAGTACGCCTGGAGATCTCGCAGATGAACACCTGTTCTCGCAGTGCTCACCGTCAGATTTCAGCGGGATTCCACACATTGGGCCTGATCACCCCTCTGACGCAGCCCTCCGGACACAAACATCCGCCAGAGCCTCGAATATGGCCGGCGTGCGCTCCAGACGGGCAATCGTTCGCGCGCCTTCGACTGCGGCCACCAATGCGGCAGCGGTAGTGGATGCGCGCGCTGGCGCGAACCCGCACCCTCTGAAATGCTCCGCGACAACCTCGGTCGAATCGGCGAATCCGCGCGCGACCCGTTTAGTCAGCTCAGCATCGAGCGCAGGCAGCTCATTCGCCAGGTTTTGCATCAGACATCCATACTGGAAATCAGAGGCGACCATTTCGGCGGCGAATGTGCTGAAGATCTGGCGCACGAAATTCAGAGCATCACCCATCGTATTCGACGAGATATTGCGCAATACAGCAATCCTGACCGCAACGTATTGGTCGATCGCTTCTTCCGCAAGCTGTGCCTTGCCGCGTGGAAAGTGAAAGTAGAACGATCCCTTAGGCGCGCCACTCTCTTTAAGGATCTCGGTCAATCCAGTCGCTGTATAGCCCTGGATGCGAAAAAGTCGCTCGGCGGTGGCAATCGCGCGTGAGCGGGCGTCAGTCTTACGCGGCATGCCGTGAACTTAACACAGAGCGCTTGACCGTTCTATGGTGATCGCCATACAATGGCGATCACCATAGAACGAAAAACCCACCGTCATCAAGCCCTCAGCCAAGAAATCATGAATCTTCCATTCAGTCCCAAGCCATCGGTGTCCCGAAGAACCGTCTTAGCGATGAGCGCCGCCAGCCTGATTGCGGCGACATTGCAGCCCGCCAGCGCAACCCCCACAGGAGAATCCGTTTTGACCACATCAACCTATCCCGAGGGGGCTCTTCCCAAGGGAGTCCGCTCGCGCATGATCCATGGGGTCAACGGCCTCGATGTCCATGTTCTCGAGGCTGGTCACGAGAGCCCTGACCGACCGCTCGCGCTGCTTCTGCACGGCTTTCCGGACTTGGCGTACGGTTGGCGACATCTGATTCCAATCTTGGCTGACGCCGGCTACCACGTCGTGGCGCCCGACCAGCGGGGTTTTGGTCGCACCACCGGTTGGGACGGCAGCTATGACGCTCAGCTAGGGTCTTTCAGTCTCTTGAACATGACGAGAGACGCACTCGGACTGGTTTCGGCCTTGGGATATCGGCGTACGGCAATGCTTGTTGGGCACGACTTCGGTTCGCCCGTAGCGGCTTATTGCGCGCTGGCCCGACCTGACATGTTTCCCTCGGTGGTGCTGATGAGCGCACCGTTTCCTGGTACACCGGCTTTTCCGTTCAACATTGCAGATAGCCAAGCGTCGCCGGTGCAACCGAATACTGGAAATCAAAAATTGGCGGCCGCGCTGGCAGCGCTCGATCCGCCGCGCATGCACTACCAACAGTACTTGAGCACACGGGAGGCCAACGCTGACTTGTGGCACCCCCCACAAGGTTTACATGCATTTCTCCGCGCATTTTTCCATGTGAAGAGCGCAGATTGGCCGGGGAACAAGCCGCATCCCTTGAAGGCGCCCACCCCTGCGGAACTTGCGCAATTGCCGACCTACTACGTCATGGAATTGGGCAAAACGATGTCCCAGACCGTGGCGCCATTTCACCCTTCCGCCGCAGAGATCTTGGCCTGCAAATGGCTGACCGAACCTGAACTTGATGTGTACACGACGGAATATGGCCGCACAGGATTTCAAGGCGCCTTGCAGGCTTATCGTGTCTTTACCGACCCTGCCCTAAACGCTGAACTGCGTCTATTTTCGGGCAAGACGATCGATGTCCCTTCGCTCTTCATCGGCGGAAAGAGTGACTGGGCCAACTATGTGTCACCCGGCGCGATCGACCTCATGAAGACCAAGGCAACGACACAGATGAGCGGCGTCGAACTCATCGACGAGGCAGGTCACTGGATCCAACAGGAGCAGCCCGCTCGACTAGGAAACCTTCTGCTCGCCTTCATGAAAGATGCAAGCAGAGCGGATCGTAACAAGGGTTAAATCGAAGGATGACCACCGCCTGATGGTCTAGTCGGCCAAGTCGCGAGGCTTGACGGTGTAGATTTGCCTCATATCGCGCCGCTAGCAGATCTACACATGCTTGAATTCTCAAAACTGTGAGAACAACCTCCTCCTGCGAACCGAGGACAGTCAAATTGAGGCTCAGAGGTGTCTATTGGAACCGGGGTAATTCAAGTGAAGTAGTCCGCGCGGCCGTGCTCGCAGGACAAGGTTTGGGACTTTCCACGACGTTCCTGTTCGAGGAAGAAATGGCCCGCGGAGAGGCGCAGCTCTTGCTAGCAGACTGGGCAGTTCAAGAACTCCTTTTGCATCTGGTAAGTCCGCTGCAACGGCGACACTCGGCGAAAGTCCGCGCGCTCGGCGATCTGGTTGCAGCTGCCGGACTTTAATTTTTTGCGCATAGAAGGTGCAAATACGTCCGGGACTCAGCGGTTCACCACGTCGAGGTACGTTCCGGGTCTCGGGAGGCTCTATCTGAACTTCGCGACGAACTGGTACTCGGCTGCCAACATTTCCTGCCCGGTTACCTGATCGGCAAGAAAAGGCTTCGCCTTCTTGCCTGTCTTGACGTTCTTCAAGTGGACCAGGTCTCCCTCCGGACAGAAGTGCTTGTTCCCCCATTCCAGCATCGTCCATAGAACGGGCAGGAAATCGCGACCACGTTCCGTCAGGATGTATTCGTAACGCTCGGGCCGTGTGCTGTACAGACGGCGCTCGAAGATGCCGTTCTCAACGAGTTCTTTCAGCCGCCGCGTCAGCGTGTTCGGAGCGATCTCTCCGAGTCCCTGCTGGAACTCATCGAAGCGCTTGGCCCCATAAAACGCCTCGCGGATGATGAGCATGCTCCACCATTCGCCGACCCTCTCAAGGCCGCGGGCAATGGGGCACTGCGTTTCCAAAAAGCTTTTGTGTTTCATGCCCTTACCTCCTGAAGACCACCAGTCCTTGGTGGGCATCCGCATTAAGTTACTTGCATGATAGTAGTCTTTTTACTATCATCATGATAGTGACATGGTTAAGCATGCTCACACGCAAACCTTTTTGGAGAAACCAATGAGCTTGAAACAAATGATTCTCGCGGCCACCCTTTCGGCCGGCTCTCTCTTGGGCGCTGGCCAAGCCTTCGCGGCCGATGCTCCCCCGGACATCAAGGAAAGCCCGAACGGTGAAATAGCGGTTGTTGCCACCCTCGAGGTGAAATCAGGCTCCGAAGCCGATTTTGAAAAGATCTCGCGCATGTCCATCATGTGCAGCCGCCTAGAACCTGGAAATGTGAGCTTCACCATTCACAAGGCGCTGGACACCAGCAAGCCGACCTACGTCATGTATGAGGTCTGGAGAACCAAGGCAGCGCTGCAAAGCCACTTTTTCCAGCCGTACACCCAGGCGCTCTTCGGTGCGTTCAAGCAGCATCTTTCGGCGCCGCCCGCGATGAGCTTCATCGCCGAGTTGACTCCGGCACCTCGCTCCAAGCCGGCTCAGACAGACCCGAAGGTTTTGGCGGAATGCCGTTGAGCTGAGGTATTGGGCAGGCAGTCATCCGATCGAAGAGCATTGATGCCGAAGCCTGTCTGAAATTATTGGCATGACGCCCCTCAAGATGCCACTTCCGATTTCACTGACCTTTGCAGCCATTTTTTCGCTCATTAATTTGTGGCTAGCCTATCGGTGCGTGCGGATCCGCCTCAACGGACCCGGTGGAGTTGGAGATCTCGGCATACCTGAGCTGCAGGAGAGGATGCGGGCTCATGCCAATTTCGTGGAATACACACCCTTTGTGCTCATTCTGCTGGTTTTGATCGAGTACGCCGGTGGATCTGGCTATTGGCTGGAAGGGCTTGGAAGCACCTATGTAATTGGGCGAGTCGTTCATGCGCTAGGAATGGAGCGACCCAAGTTCACTATGCAATTCCTCGGGTCATTCATCACTTGGAGCGTGCTTCTCGCTTTGGCCAGTTGGGCGCTGTGGATCGTGGCCAGATCACGCTAGATCAACCACTGCCTTTGAATTTTCCGCCCCGAGGGCCGCGTTTTTTCCTTGAACCAAGAACGGCCCGGCCGCTAATTAATGCGTCTAGCAAGCTCGTGGCCATCCACCTCGCCCGATACCGTGATTGACGTCATTTCTCGATTTATATATCATGATATATATTAAATTGAGAGGAGCCTTTGTGATCGAAGACGTCGTCAAGGAACTCGGACATTTGAGCCTAGGAACGCGCTTGAAGCGTATTGGCGAGACGCTACAGGCGCAGACACAAGCTGTGCTCGCAGCGCACGGCTTCGATCAGCCAGCAGCCCACTTTCCGCTGCTCGCGGCACTGGACCGACTGGGCGCGTTGAGCGTGGGTGATCTCGGTCAGGCAGTTGGTGTCAGCCAACCCGTCGTCACGCGTTCATTGGGTGGACTGGAGAACAATGGCCTTGTGCAGTCCGAAACGAGTGAGGATGACCGGCGGGTGCGCCGCGTAGGCCTGAGCCGCAAGGGACGTGCCCTTGTACAGCGCGCCAAGGGCGTGGCTTGGCCGGCCATCGAAACCTCCGTAGCTCATGCCTGTTCTGGTCTGAAAGGTGATCTGCTTACCCAGCTCGCCGCGCTCGAGAAGGCGCTGGCAGAGAGATCATTGCTGCAACGGGTAGAGGAGACATGAGCATGCTTGACCTCGACCGTCCCGTTTGGGCCAGCCTGCGAGATCAGCCGCACTGGAGCCTGGGTGATGAGCGCGCGCGGCGGTTCCAGCCCGACATCAACCGCTTTGCAGCGACACCCGACGAAAGCCCCGATAGCTTGGCGGCGCTGGCCGCACTGGTGCAACCAGGCGACGACAGCGTCTATTTGGCGCAGGTTCCACCGATCGTGGTGCCACTCGGCTTGGAAATAGTGAAGGCCGCATCAGGCGTGCAGATGGTTGCGACACGTCGACTGCATACGGATGACGACATTCAGGTGCTTGGCGACGCGGATGCGGCCGAGATGCTCGCCCTTGCAAGATTGACCGAGCCAGGTCCCTTCCTTGCACGGACACACACGATGGGTCGCTTCATCGGCGTACGCATCGATGGTCGGCTGGCCGCGATGGCGGGAGAGCGCATGCGCTTTACTGGGCATGTCGAAGTCAGCGGCGTCTGCACCCATCCCGACTTCCGAGGCCGCGGGTTGGCACGGCGACTATCGGCCGCAGCGGCGGCGGACATCCAGCGCCATGGGGGTTTACCGTTCCTGCACGCATGGGCGACAAACACTGCCGCGATCACTCTATACGAGAGCTTGGGGTTCGAAATTCGGGCAACGGTGAATATTGCAGTGCTCCGACACGAACCGGTGTGAGGGCATGCGTATGCACAGCACCGCTGAACGCTTGAATCATGCGATCCAGGTGCACAGGCCTGCTCGCAATACAGTGAAGAAGTGCCTGCGGTCGAATCAGACCGAACTCGCCTATACACAAGGCGGGTCAGCCCAAGCAAGCTTGATCCTTATGTCGAGAAGCTGGCTACCTGGCTAGGAATCGAGGCAAAAAATCGCGGAAGCAGCGGCTCAATCTGAATCAGATCTACACAACTAAGGATCTTGTTCCGACCATTTTTCTGCTCCCGTCGAAGGAGAACACATAGCTTAGTGTTAGTTGATCTTCAATAACCAGAGCTAGTGAAGAGATTTCAAAACGTTCCCCAACCATCGGTATCCGTCGTCTCGGTGAGCCGCCGGATAGGCTCCGATTGTGCAGAGACAGTCCGAGGTTGCAAACGAGCTACGCGCGTATGTCCTGGAGAATGCCGTGCAGCATTCTGCTGAAGCAGGGAAGCAGCACTTGCACGCGTCGCTGCAGAGGCAACCGCTGGCACATCGCTGCCATTTCCGTCGATCTTGAACACAGCCACGGCTTGCACCAGTTCATGGGCCTGGCCCTTGAGACTGCTTGCCGCTGCGGCCATTTCTTCCACCAATGCCGCGTTCTGCTGAGTGGCCTGGTCCATTTGTGTCACGGCTTCACCCACCTGTGAGACACCAGAACTCTGTTCGACGCTGGCGGCGCTGATCTCGCCCATGATGTCGGTCACCCGGCGGATGCTGCTGACAACCTTGCTCATGGTACTGCCAGCTTGATCAGTGAGCGCACTGCCTTGCTCCACCCGGCTGACGCTGTCGGTGATCAGAATCTTGATCTCCTTAGCCGCGTCGGCGCTACGGCTGGCCAAATTGCGCACCTCGCCAGCCACCACGGCAAAGCCACGGCCTTGCTCGCCCGCGCGGGCAGCTTCCACCGCTGCGTTCAGCGCCAGAATGTTGGTCTGGAAGGCTATGCCGTCGATGACGGAGATGATGTCAGCAATCTTCTTGCTGGAATCATTGATTTCCTTCATGGTGCTTACCACTTGGGCCACCACTTCACCACCTTGCACAGCTACCGTGCTCGCACTCTGGGCCAACTGATTGGCCTGACGCGCGTTGTCGGCATTCTGCTTGACTGTGGAAGACAACTCTTCCATGCTGGCGGCTGTCTCCTCGAGCGCGCTAGCCTGGAGTTCCGTGCGGGCGGAGAGATCCTGATTGCCCTGGGCAATCTCGGCGCTGGCTGTGGAAACCGATTCGCTGTTTTGGCGCACGATGGCAACGATGCGTGACAGAGAAGTTTGCATTTCACACAGGGAAGCCAGCAAGGGACTGAACTCGTCATGAGTATCGTCCTGCACGGTGCGAGTCAGATCACCATCGCGTACTCGATCCGCCACGTCCTGCGAGACCTTGGTGCGTCGCTGCAATAGAGCGGCGATGTACCAAGGCAAGACGAACATGCCAACCGCAACCATAACGACCAACAATACGAGTTCGAGTCGGACCGTCTCTGCTCTTTCTTTTACTTCTGCAAGTTCCGTTCTCAGTTGTTTTTCCTGTCGATATTTCTCGGCATCTAACACCTTGAGCAACTCATTGCGGACAGGGATGGTCTTCTGAACCAGGAAATCGAAGGCCTCGTCTTTTCGCCCCTCCTGGATCAATTTGATGTTCTCTGTGCCAAGTTGCCAAAAACGTTGCATCAGAGGTGTCATCTGGGCGAAGGTCTCGCGACCGGCAGAGGTGAAAATTCCGGCCTCGAAGGCCTGCAAGGTCTCATTGATCTTTTTCCGTTTCTCGCCAATATCCGCCAGAGTCGCTGTTAAGTCTGTAGGCGTCCGGACCAACATCGCGTGTCGAATCTGCAGCGACACACGGGTCACATTCAGTTCCATTGTGGCAATCTGCGTGAGTTGAGGCACGCGCTGTATATCCGTCTGCTCAGCCAGAACAGCCACCTTGCTCATTGAATGCCATGTCACTGTGGTCACACCAATCAGCGCAAGGATCAGAATGGCGGAGGCGAGATAGAGGCGTTTCGCGATTCCGAAGTTCGAAAAGATGCTCATGAAGGCTTCTCCTTGCTTTCGTCTTGCGTACTTTCTGAATGAATTGGCATGCTGCCAGCAATATTTCTACGCCGCCTAGATCACACTCGATTTCGAACAGTATCAGCAAGCGCGTGTAAACCGAAAAAAGCGCTAGGATGAATTCAGAATCGACAGCATAAATCAGATTGCTGATACCCACTACCGTAGTCAATACTCTACGATTTTTAAAAGCATTAACAATCAGAAGCACAATGAAAACGTGGACATCTATCACTATCTTTCCAGGAATATCTACCCGGAAGACTATTGTGGGACGTAGAGCAGAGCCCACCCGACCAGCCACGTGCAGCCGTTTAGCCACAGTCTGAACAATCCAAAAATCATCTTGGATAAGGAGTGAACCTCTCGGACTGGGGTGCCGGGTTCATCAGAACTCTGACGCCTACTGAACAAACTTTCAGATCGAGTCGATCGTTCTGTAAGGATTATTTTCGACTTCTCTCAAACGACTCATGAAATCGATGGACCGCAAAGCCGCACCAATGCTAGAGGGCTGTTTTCGACTTTAATTGCACAAAACATCGGTTGTTCCGTACAATTAAAGTCGAAAACAAGGGCCTAGGTTTTATGCGGCCTGGCGAGGAGACTCCTGTTTTCTGCTGAAGTCGAAAACAACCCTCTAGCAATGACGCGGCCTAGCGGGCGTTTATGACGCCTGCTGGTCGACGGTTCAAGGGGAGGATTTCGGGTCAATTGCCAGCTTAGAGCAGTAACCGCGCGATACGTGGGAGGCCAAGTCTGGCAGCGATCGCTACCGCCAGACTTTTTGGCAAAGCGATGTCAGTTTTAGGCTGGATGCCGTCACTAGATTTCGGAGCCCCAATGACTGCTGACACCAGAACCTGTCATCGAGCAGCGTTCAGGCTGGCCAGCTGCTTCCACGAAGTGGCCGTTCAGCAGTACTACTGACAAGATCGCCATGACAAACGTCGTCAGGCAGCTTCAGTGGGCCGAATCCCTACCCTTTAAACAAAATAGTTCTTCAGGTGCGGGCCTGGATCTTCTTCAGCCAATCGTTGACCTGATTCATCGTTCTCCGTTCTTGATCTGCTTCCATGGAGAAACCCTTGTGCAGTCGCGCCTCAGGTGCAAGACGGGCCAGCACAGACTGACTGTTGCCAAGTCCGTAACCACCGTGTGTGACGAAAGGAATCAGCGACTTCCCCGATAGCTTGTGCGCGGATAAGAACGCGCGGATCACGGGTGGTGTCGTTTCGCCCCAGATGGGGAAACCGAGGAAGACCGTGTCGTAGACCGCCATGTTCGCCACCTTGATGGCCAGGGATCGTTCACGTCCGCTGTCGCGTTCCTGCCGTGCCATTTCGACAGTTTCCAGGTAGTCCTCGGGATACGGTGTCGCCGGTTGAATCTCGAACAGGTCAGCGTTGAGCGATCGGTGCAGGAGGCTGGCGATGACCCGCGTATTGCCGGACCGTGAAAAATAGGCGACGAGGATCGTCGATCCGGAGTGCCGACTCTGCTCCTGCTTTTCGGAGGCCGTTGTTGCCCCGGCAAGGGGCAGCGCGGTCAGGGCAGCCATGAGCGATCGTCGAACGGAATCCGTGGTGGATGTCATGGGAAGTCGTCGTGCGAACCGATGAAGCCTGAATCAGGCCCAACCAAGAATTCGGCGCCTTGCGTCAGAGGTTTTGGGCGTAGAACGGAGTCAGTTTGGCCACAACAGCCTCCACGTACTTGGGAACCCAGTAGGTCTCAATATGCGTAGCACCTTCGACCTTGAACAACTCCTTGTTTTTGGCTCCTGTCGCCTTTGCAAACGCTTCCTCGGTCATGTAGAGGCTGTCGGCCTTGCTGCCGGCAATCATCAGCAGCGGCTGCTCGATCAACTCGATCTGGTCGATGGCGTCCCAACGCATCAGGTCCAGCAGGCTACTCATGGTGTACTTGAAGGTGGAGCCGGGATGGGCGTGCGTCCTCCAGTAGTACTCGTAGCCCTGCCGGTACATCTCGAAGGGCAGCGCGGCAATTTGGGCGTCAGTCATGTCGGCATCACCCGCATAGAGAATCTTGCCCCCTGCCATTTGCTGAGCACGCGCATCCGAAGCCTGCTTCAGGCGTTGCTGGATGGTGGCAAGTTGTGAATCGGCGAAGCCATTGCGCCGAACACGGCCGGAGTTGAACATGCTGAGCGTCGCCACCGACTTGAAGCGCTTGTCGGTCTTTGCTGCAGACAGCGAATACCCTCCACCGCCACAGATACCAAGCAGGCCGAGGCGCTCGGCGTCGACGCCCGGATAGACGGTGATGAAGTCCGCCATACCGTGGATATCCTCGATACGGTTTGCCGGCGTGTCCACCGAACGAGGCAATCCACCACTTCCACCCTGGTAAGCGGCATCGGCAGCCATCGTGACATAACCCAGCTCTGCCAGCCGTTGCGCATACAGGCCAGCGGTCTGCTCCTTCACCCCGCCGTTCGGGTGCGCAACGACAACTGCGGCGTACTTTTTCTTCGGATCGAAGTTCGCGGGGGTATAGACGTTGGCGACGATGTCCAAGCCCTTGAGCTTGTACTTCACCGGATGGATGTTGACCTTGCCGGGTTCGTTGGCGGTGATGGCTCCGCCATACACCAGTGTGAAGGGATTCTTCCTGTAGTCGGCTGCGGCTGCCGGGCCAGGCATGGTCATGGCAGGAACTCCAATGGTTGCGGCTGACAGTACGAGTGTGGAAGTTCCGAGGAATTCCCGCCTCTTCTCATTGATGGCTTCGTGGTTCATGTGGGCTCCAATCTTCTTGAGCTGCCGCGCCGCACAGCGCGGCGGGGTGTAAGGATCAATCGAGCTTCTTCTCGGAGAGAAATTGCGATACTAGGTCGGCGATCTGGACATTGTTCAGATCAGACATCAGGAAATGCGTGTTGCCACGGATGCCGACTTCCGGAAGGTGCACCAGGCGAGCGTCTCCACCGTACTTGTTGATGGCATCCACCCAGAGGCGCGCCATGGCGAGACGCACACGCCAGTTGTCCTGGCCACGCTCCATGGTTGGCTCGACCGGAAAGTTGTCACCGTAATAGATGACGATGGGAATCCGGGTGAGCTTCTGGAAGTCCGACAGTGGCACCGCCTCGGGTGACAGCGTGCCGGCGGCACTCGGCATTGCCGGTGGCATTTCGCCTTGAGGGAAGATGAAGCCGCTGCCCGGCTCGAAAGCGACGATGGCCTTGACGTTGGGACTCTTGATCGCCGTCAGCCAGCCCGGACCACCGCCCTGGGAGTGAGTGAACAGAATCGCCGGGCCAGTCTTGGCGAACAGTGCCGACATGGCGTCAGAGATCACGCCTGCGTTGTAGGGGCCGGTGTTGGGCGTAACCGAGCGGAAGAATTGCTCCAGCGTCTCCGGCTTGCGGTCGAACTGCACGTTGTTGAAGTAGTTTGGCCACTTGCCGAGCCGGAATTGGTCAAAGAAGAGCTGGTCGTAAGGCGTTGGCTCGGTCGTTGTAGCGACGGTGCTATTGCCGGCACGTCCGCGGCGCGGCTGATCGACCAGATAGACCGGGAAACTGCGACGCAGGAACAAGGTCTGGAAGCCCTCTCGACCGTCCGACGTTGTCTCCCAACTGCGTGCCGATTGGAAGGCGCCATGCAGCATCACGATGGGTAAGGGTTTCGGGTTCTGCGGGACCTGATAGAAGGCGTAGAGATGATCGCCGTGGAAGCTCTGCCCCGCAGCCGTGGGCTTGTTGTTGTCGTAGTTGCCAGGGGTTGCCTGAACCGTGCCACCCGCAGCGAAGCTGCCTTGGGCCTTGATCATCAAAGGACCGGAGTTGCTGGAACTCATCGCACAGCCGCTCAGCAGGCTCGCCATGGCCATGGCAGCGGTGAACAGGATGGGGGTGGTGTTCATGTTCAACCTTTCGATGCGGCAGCAAGGGCTTGTGTGAGTGCATCTTTCGCGCGGTCGGCGGCTTCTGGACCAACGCCGTCGGCCAGCGCCTGTGTCAGCTGTCGCAGTTGGGAGGCACTCAAGCCCACGCGCAGGCTGGCGCGCATGTGCGAGCGCAACTGCGCCTCCGCGCCCGGGGTGGCGGCGAGCGCGCCGACCGTGGCCAGCTCGCGGCTTTGCCAGTCGAGGTTGTCGCGCTCGAAGATGTCACCGAACAGATGAGTCTGCAGGAACTGGTTGATGACGGGCACGAAATCGAACACGGGGCCTTGAACCGGACCGCCGGAAATCTCTGTCTGGTTCGCCCTGCCGGCCACGACCAGTTCGTGGCCCGTGGCGATGGTTCGGCTGGGCTCGCGGCCCGGCGCGTCATGGATGCCACGCTGCTTGCGAGTTTCCACAACCTTCAGCAATTCACCGAGCGCGTTGAGGCTGCGCGGGAATCCGGCATATGCGTAGAGCTGCACCAGGATTTCCTTGGCCTCACCGACGGTCAATCCCGCATCCAGTCCCCGGTTCAGCGCGGTGTTCAGCCTGGGCATATCACTGATCGCCACGAAGGCAGCAATCAGCGGAATGGCTTGTTGCCTCGCGCTCAGAACCTCGGACGAAGCTTGCGCGCGTAGCGCGGCTTTCAACCTCTCACCGGCCAGGGTTGCAAGCCCGGTACTGTCCAAGGCGGTTTGGTAGTCCTGATCGCTGACCTTGGCCTCCCAGGTCACAGAGACACCGTTTTCCTTCTCGGCGATGGCGACGTGGGTCATCGAACCGTCAGCTGCCGCGCCATGCCAATGACGCACATTGGCGGGAATGGTGACGACATCGCCAGGGCGGATGACTTGAGCCGGATGTCCTTGCTGCTGAACCAGGCCCAGCCCGGCCGTGACGATCAAGGTCTGACCCAGGGGATGGGTGTGCCATGCTGTCCGTGCGCGGGGCGCGAAGGTCACGGTAGCACCACCCGCTTTGCCTGGCGGCAAGGCCTGAAATGGCGAGCTGATGAGCACGCTCCCGGTAAAGGTCTCTGCGGACCCCGTGGCGACAGGCTGTGAAGATGCGGAGCGCACCTCGACCACAGGCGAGGCAGCAGTTGCGGCAGAGGACTGCGCAGTTGCCGCTGTTGCAGCGCAACTCAGGGCTATCGAGAGAATGGTTTTCACGAGTGCGCCTCCTTAGGTCGGGTTTGACTGCCACGGAGCGGCAGGACGATGAAGAACCAGGACACCATCAGTGCCAGGCCGAGCAGAACGGCGGCAACATCCATGACTGCCGCGATTTGGTGAGCGAGGGTCGCGCTGTCATGAGCGCCGACAGGCGCGGCACTGGCGAAGACAAGCACGAGCACACCGAGCCCCAAGGCGCCGCCCAGTTGGTGCGCGACGTTGACGAGGCCCGAGGCGGCGCCGGCGTCTTCGCGCGCGACACCCATCACGCCTGCCGCAGTCAGCGGACCCAACAGCAGACCCTGGCCCAGACCGATGAGAACCATGGGCGGTGCGATACCCGTCCAGTAGCTTGAGTGGGGATCGGCCTGGCCCAGCCAGAACAGGCCCACAACGCCGAGCAGCAGGCCCACGAGGAGCAAGCACTCGTTGCCAAAGCGACGGGCCAGCTTGGGCACGACCATCGCGGAGGCGAAGTTGGGCAGCGTGACGGGCAGGAAGGCCAGGCCTGCTTGCAGGGGCCTCAGATGGAGCACGCCCTGCAAGAACTGCGTGGAGAAAAACCAAAATCCCACGGAACCGCCGAGGAAGAGCATGCGAGCCAGGTATGCACCCGCGCGCTCGCGGCTGGCCAGAAGACGCAGCGGCAAGATGGGCTGGCTGACGCGGCGCTCGATCCAGACGAAGGCGGCAGTCATCAACACACCGCCAGCCAGGGCGGCCTGCGCAGGGGCATCGTTCCAGCCTGAGTCGGCCGCGCGCACCAGGCCGTAGACCAGCGACGTCATGCCGAGCGTCGAGGTGACGGCGCCGGTTAGGTCGAACCGACCCGAATGCCTCGGAGTCTCAGCGATGTGCCGCCTGGCGGTCAAGATCAGCAGCAGACCGATGGGCAAATTGATGAAGAAGCCTGCGCGCCAGGACAGCAGATCAGCGAACAGGCCGCCCAGCACCAATCCCAACGTGGCCCCCACTCCCGCCGCAGCGGCATACAGGGAAAGTGCGCGGGTACGCGCCGGACCTTCGGCAAAGTGGGTCGAGAGCAGCGCCAGCGTTGACGGCGCCAGCACAGCGGCGCCGACGCCCTGGATGGCGCGGGCTATCAGCAGCCAGCTCACCGACGGTGCGAAGCCAATCGCCACCGACGCCGCAGTGAACAGCGACAGGCCCACGATGAACATCCGTCGCCGGCCCAAGATGTCGCCAGCACGGGCTCCCAACAGTAAGAGTCCTCCGAAAGCCAGTGTGTAGGCATTGGTCACCCAGGACAGCTGGGCCGCGCTGAACCCCAGGCTGGCCTGGATGCGTGGCAAACCCGTGATGACGATGGAAATGTCCACCACAATCATCAGGTAGCTGGCGACGATGATGGCCAGGACAGTGTTGGCGCTGCGTGACGGCAGCTGGGTTCCGGAGAGAGCCATGATCACACTCAGATGTCCAGCTTACGTTCGGACATCCACTTGACGATGGCCGGATCACGGTGCGAGAAGAAGCTGCTCGTGTTGGTGTCGAGCGTCGCGATGCGAGCCATGTCGGCATCGTCGAGCGCGAAGTCGAAAATCGCGATGTTCTCGGCCATGCGCTCCTTGCGCACGGACTTCGCCAGGGCGACGATTCCCCGTTGCACCAGCCAGCGCAACACGACCTGCCCGACTGACTTGCCGTGGCGTGTCGCGATGGCCAACAGCGCTTCGTTCTGGAAGAGCCCGTTGCGCCCCTCCGCAAAAGGTGCCCAGGCTTCGGCCTGCACGCCGATTTCCTTCATGAACGGGACGCTCTCCAACTGCTGCTGAAAGGGATTGACCTCGATCTGATTGACCGCCGGCGCAATCTCATTGAATGCCTTGATGTCCATCAGGCGGTCCGACTGGAAGTTGCTCACGCCGATGGCGCGCAACTTGCCGGCACGGTAGGCGTCTTCCATCGCGCGCCAGGAGCCATGGACATCACCGAAGGGTTGGTGGATCAAATAAAGGTCCAGATAGTCGAGCTGCAATCGGCGCAGGGACTTCTCGATGGCCTGCTGCGTACGCTCGTAGCCGGTCTCCTGCACCCAGAGCTTGCTGGTGACGAAGAGCTGCTCGCGCGGTAAGCCACTGGACCGCAGGCCTTTGCCAACCGCCTCTTCGTTCATGTACGAGGCGGCAGTGTCGATCAGCCGATAACCAACCTCGATAGCGTCGGCGACGCTGCGCTGGCATTCGTTGGCGTCCGCAATCTGGAAGACGCCGTAGCCAACGATAGGCATCTGGAGGCCGTTGTTCAAGGTGACGTGCTGCATAAGTCGCTGCCTTTGGTGGTTCGTTGGACCGAACTTTAGGCGCGACACTGGCATCTGAATAGTGACGGAAAGGTTGATTTATTGGCATCAAATTGATGACAATCACATCAGAGAAGGAGACCCTCCATGGCAATCAACGAACTTCGGTCGGTCACGACCTTCATCAAGGCAGCAGAGTTGGGCAGCCTGCGCAAAGCAGCCCTGGAGCTGGGCATCAGTCCCCAGGCGGCAAGCAAGGCACTGGCCCAGTTGGAGACGCATCTGGATGCTCGCCTGTTCCATCGCACGACCCGCGTGATGTCGCTGACCGATGCGGGGCATCGCCTGTTCGAGGACGTGCAGCCGTCCGTGCTGGGAATGCAGCGAGCGCTGCAGGCGGCCAGATCGGCGAAGGACGAGTTTGCTGGCCCCCTACGCATCACGGGGCCGCGCACGACGTTCCAGCCCATTGTCTGGCGGCTGGTCGAGGAGTTCTGCGACCTGCATCCGGGCATACAACCGGATGTGTTGCTGGATGATCGGATCGGCAACTGGGTGGAGGATCGGGTGGACGTCGGTTTTCGTCTCGGGCCCTCACCCCATGAAGGCGTCATCGCCCGGCGGCTGTTTCCGGTGCAGATGCCGATTTGCGGCGCGCCCTCGTATTTCCAGCGGCACGGGGTGCCAGATTCCCTGGCTGACCTTGCCTCGCATCGCTGCAGCGCTTATCGGCACCCGAGCACGGGCAAGGTTCTTCCGTGGCGCGTGAAGCTCGGCGACCAGGCGGCGGATCAACCTGTCGTGCCGGCGATTTGCAGCAACGACGAGCAGTTTGAATTGCAGGCCGTCCTGGCCGGCAAGGTACTCGGGCAACTCGCCGGCGTGACGGCGGCGCCCTATATCCGATCAGGCCAGTTGGTTCCCATCCTCGTCGACCACATGCCGAACTACGCCAACTACTTCGTCTATTTCGGCAATAGATCTTCGCAGCCAGCTCGTACCCGTGCATTCATTGATTTGGCCGTCCAACGACTCAACGACAAATCTGAATACGTGCTCAGCGAGAAGGAGCTACGCGCGGCCCTACCACGCCGTCGCTCCGGTAAGTAAAGCGACTCGCTGTACGACCACTTGCCGCCAGTGAGCGTAAGTACATCCGCAGACAGCGAGCAGCACCTCACGCTGCACTCCAGCCCTCCACCCAATCAACCGCAACGGTCCACCGCCCAGGCGGCGCCTAAACCCCAGCCCCCACCCACCCGTCCCCTCCGCGCTATGCTCGGTCCCTGGTTTTGCTTCAACCCAGGGAATCCCTCTCATGCGCCTCCTCCACACCATGCTGCGCGTCGGCGACCTGCAGCGCTCCATCGATTTCTACACCCAGGTGCTCGGCATGAACCTGCTGCGCCGGTCCGAGAACCCGGAGTACAAGTACTCGCTGGCTTTCATCGGCTACGGCAATGGCAACCCGGACCAGGCCGAGATTGAGCTGACTTACAACTGGGGTGTGGACAAGTACGAGCTGGGCAGCGCCTATGGCCACATTGCCCTGGGCGTGTCGGACGCCTACGCGGCCTGCGAGAAGATCAAGGCGGCGGGCGGCAATGTGACGCGTGAGGCCGGCCCAGTAAAGGGCGGCACGACGGTGATCGCCTTCGTGACGGACCCGGACGGCTACAAGGTGGAGCTGATCCAGCGCGCCGAGCACGCAGAGGGCGCCGGCCTGCGCTGAACAGGCTTTCCCGGCACACACTGCCGACAATGACCCAGCCGCGCTAGGATGTGGTTACCGCGGCCTTCCCATCGGTCGCCGGAGAACACCGCTTGAAGAAGTCCGCGCTGCTGCAACGCGTCCTGCCTCACGAACCGGGGGCGCCCGAGGTGCTGCCGGACTGGCGGGCGCGCATTCTCAACACCGTCCTTTTTTCCATCACCCTGCTGGGCACGCTGACGGCCCTGCCCAGCATGACGCTGGCCGTCGAGCGGGCGTATTGGGGCACGGTGGTCATTGATGTGATCGCCCTGGCCTGGGTCTACACGTTGTGGCGCGGGCAGCGGCTGCCCTATGCCTTGCGGGCCTGGAACCTGCTGGCGTTGACCTACTTGCTGGGCACCTGGTTCCTGATGACCGTGGGGCCGGTCAGCATGATCTACCTGATGGCCTTCCCAGTCCTGACCGCGCTGCTGCTGGGCCTGCGGCCCGCGCTGTCGGCCCTGGCGCTGAACGCCGTCACGCTGCTGCTGCTGGGCTACCTGGCCAACACCGACCTGCACGTGCCGGGTCTGGAGGGGCAGCCCTTCATCGAGTGGCTGGTGATCACGGTGAACTTCCTGTTCATCAGCGCCATCCTCACCCTGTCCTGCGCGGTGCTGCTGCAGCAGCTGGACCGTTCGCTGGAGCAGCAGCTCATCATCGCGCGCAACCTGGCCGAGGGTCAGGAGGAACTGCGCCGCACGGCCCAGGCCCTGAACCGCCTGGCCTATTACGACGAACTCACCAGCCTGCCCAACCGCCGCCTGCTGATGGACCGGCTCAACCAGGCCCAGGCCAGCGCTCGACGTGGAACCCAGGGGGGCACCCTGCTCTACCTGGACCTGGACCGCTTCAAGAACATCAACGATGCGCGCGGCCACGCCGCCGGGGATGCCCTGCTGGTCGCGGTGGCACGGCGCCTGGGCGGGTTGCTGCGCGAGGAAGACACGGTGGCGCGCCTGGGCGGAGACGAGTTCGTCATCCTCTCGCCGCACAGCCCCACGGATGCGACGGGTGAGGCGCGTGCCGCCCGCGTGGTCGGGGACAAGGTGCGCGAAGCCTTTGAGCAGCCCTTCTTGCTCGACGGGCAGCCCTACAGCACGCAGGCCAGCATCGGCGTAGTCGTGCTGGGCGGCGCGGCCCAGGGCGCCGAGGAACTGCTGCGCAACGCGGACACCGCCATGTACCGCGCCAAGACGGCCGGTCGCAACCGGGTCGCGTACTTCGAAGCCGAGATGCAGCAGGAAGTCGAGGCCAAGCTGAACCTCGAAAACGAGCTGGCTCACGCGATTGAGAACAACCAGCTGGCCTTGCACCTGCAATCCCAGGTGGACGCCAGCGGCGCCATCGTGGGCGTGGAACTGCTGCTGCGCTGGACCCACCCCACGCTGGGCGCCATCCCGCCCTCGCGCTTCATCCCCATCGCCGAGGAGAGCAACCTGATCCAGAGCCTGGGCGACTGGGTGCTGGAACAGGGTTGCCGCATCCAGCGCCAGTTGCGCGAGGCGGGTCACGCCGTGCCGGTGTCCATCAACGTCAGCCCGCGGCAGTTCCATCAGCACGATTTCGTGGAGCGCGCGCTGGCGCTGCTGGACCGGCAGCAGGTCGACACCGCGCTGTTGATCTTTGAAGTCACCGAGGGCCTGCTGCTGGATGATCTGGAACACACCATCGAGCGCATGGAAGCCCTGGCCGAGCGCGGCATCCGCTTCTCGATCGACGACTTCGGCACCGGCTACTCCAGCCTGGCCTACCTCAAGCGCCTGCCTCTGCACGAGCTCAAGATCGACCGCAGCTTCATCACCGACACACCGGACGATCCGGGCGACACGGCCATCGTCGAGATGATCCTGTCCATGGCGCGCCACCTCGAACTCAAGGTCGTCGCCGAAGGCGTGGAAACGCGCGCCCAGGCGGAATTTCTCTCATCCCACGGCTGCACGGCGCAGCAGGGCTACCTGCACGCGCGGCCGCAGCCGCTGGACCGCTGGCTGGCCAATGGGGGCCGCCTGGACCGGTCCTGACCTCTGGAACCTGAACCTCGTGCGCATGAACGCCACCCGGCCCCGCCCCCTGCGCGACCCCGCCCCCATGCTCGCGCACGCGCTGCGCGAGTGGCAGGAACACCACCCCGAGCACGGTGCGCACCACGGCGATTTCTGGCTGTTCGGATACGGCTCGCTGATCTGGCGGCCGGACTTCGACCACACCGAGCGCCGCATGGCTCGGGTGCGCGGCTGGCATCGCGCGCTCAAGATGTGGAGCCGCATCAACCGCGGCACGGTGGAACAGCCCGGCCTGGTCTTCGCCCTGCTCTCGGGCGGCAGTTGCCACGGCGTCGTCTACCGGATCGCGCGCGCCCAGGCACCCGCCACGCTGGCGCAGCTGTGGCAGCGCGAGATGGCTACCGGTGTCTATGACCCGCGCTGGCTGCGCTGCGACACCCCGCAAGGCCCGGTGCGGGCCCTGGCCTTCACGCTGTCACGGCGCAGCCCCAACTACACGGGCACGCTGAGCGCCGGGCAGTACGAGCACATCTTCAGGCACGCCCACGGCATTTACGGCAGCACACGCGACTACGCCCGGCAGACGCTGGACAGCTTGCGCGCCCACGGCATCCATGACCAGGCACTGGAGGCGCTGCTGAAGCACGCGCCCTGAGGCCGACTCTGAGTCCGTTCACCGTGAGCTTGTCGAAGAGCCTTACGCCTTGCTCAAGACGACTGGCTTGCTCACCCCGCGACGCGCGCGCCGCACAGGCTCGGCTCAGTGCCTCGCCCGCAGCAAGGCCTCGGCACGGGCCAAGTCGTTCACCGTATCGATGTCAGTGACGCAGCCGACGTCATCCACGTCGATCTGCCGGGCCGGGCCGTGCTGGCGTGCCACCGCTGCCGCGCCCGCATCCCCCCGCAAGGCCAACAAGTCGGGTGTGCAGGCACGGCCGAAACGTACTGGGTGCCCTGCCTCGCCCTGGTGGACCGGCCGCACGACCGGCCAGGCGGCGGGCGCCCCGGCCACGCGGCGCAAGGTGTCGGGTTGGATCAGGGGCAGATCGGCCGGCAGGATGAGCCAGCCTTGGGCATCTGGATAGGTGAGCGAAGCCGCGCGCACGGCGGCGGCGATGCAGTCGCCCATGCCAGGGTGGCTCGCCTGCTCCAGATGCCAGGGCAGGCCGCTGGCGCGCACGGCGTCCAGCGTGCGTTGCAGCACGGTCTGGCCTTGCAACTGGGCCTGCAGCTTGTGCGGGGCCAACGCGGCACCACCCGAGGCGAGAAAACGCTCGCCCCGCCCCGACGCGAGAACCAACACGACAAAACTCATCGCACGGCCAGGCTCAGCGCGCGACCACGCAGGTGGACGCAGCGATGCCAGCCCTGGCCCCCACGACCAGGTCCGGCGCGGTGTCGGATGTCACCACAGCTTCGCGCCGCGCGCGCAGGTAGGCCGCATTGCGCACCTGCACGATCTCGGCCAGGATGGACACGGCGATCTCGGCCGGCGTGCGCGCGCCCAGGTCCAGGCCAACCGGGCCGTGCAGGCGCGCAAGTTCGTCGGCGCTGAGGTCGAAGTGCTCGGCCAGGCGTTGCTTGCGCGTGCCCTGGTTGCGTTTTGAACCGAGCGCGCCGACGTAGAAGGCGGCGGACTTGAGCGCTTCCAGCAGCGCCATGTCGTCCAGCTTGGGGTCGTGCGTGAGCGCGACGATGGCGGTGTGCGCATCGGGCATCAGTTCGCGCACGACGTCGTCCGGCATGCCCTGCAAGCGCTGCGCCGCCGCGCCGTCGAAGCTGCCCGCGTATTCCTCGCGCGGGTCGCAGACCAGCACCTCGAAGTCCAGCAAGGCCGCCATGGGTGCCACGGCCTGCGAGAGCTGCCCCGCGCCAATCAGCAGCAGCCGCCAGCGCGGGCCGAACAGCGTGGTGAGTTGCCGTCCGTCGAACACCAGTTCCTGGCCACGCACGGCGGGGGCCAGGGTGACCGCGCCCGTGGCCAGGTCCAGCGTGCGCGCCACCAGCTGGTGCGCTGCCGTGCGGGTCAGCACGTCCTCGATCCAGTCCACCGACTGCAGCGGTTCGTGCACCAGGCGCAGCGTGCCGCCGCAGGGCAGGCCAAAGCGCGCGGCCTCGTCCTGGTCCACGCCGTAGACGATGAGTTCGGGGCGGGTCGCGGCGCCCGCCATTGCGACGCCAGCCGCCAGAGCGGCCTTCGCGCGAACGATCAGGTCATCCTCGACGCAGCCGCCAGAGACCGAACCGCTGACTTGCCCGTCCCCGCGCACGGCCAGCAGCGCGCCCGGGGGGCGCGGCGCGCTGCCCCAGGTCTGCACCACCGTGACCAAGGACACGGCATGACCGGCCCGCCGCCAGGCCAGGGCATCGGCCAACACGCGCAAGTCCAGACTGTCCATGGGTGGCTCCTCGTCGTTGCGTCAGCGTCTGCCCGCGTCTCAGGCCGCGTCCAGCTTGAAAGGCAGTTGGCGCGGCGTCTTGCCAGTCAGTTGCGCGATGGCGTTGGCGAAGGCGGGCGCCAGCGGCGGCAGGCCGGGTTCGCCCATGCCGGTGGGGGCATCGGCGCTGGGCACGATGTGCACGGCGATCCGCGGCATGTCGGGCATGCGCGCCACCGGGTAGTCGTGGAAGTTGCTCTGCTCGACCACGCCATCCTTGAGCGTGATGGCCGCGCCGGGCAGGCACATGCCCAGGCCCATCAGGGCCGCGCCCTGCACCTGCGCTTCCACGCTCCTGGGATTGACGGCCAGGTTGCAGTGCACGCCCACGGTCACGTCGTGCAACTTGGGGGTGCCGTCCTTGACCGAGGCCTCGACCACGTAGGCCACCACGGTGTTGAAGGACTCGTGCACGGCCACGCCCCAGGCGCGGCCGGCGGCCAGCTTCTTCTTGCCGTAGCCGGATTTCTCGACCGCGAGCTTCATGGCGGCCTGGTGGCGCGGGTGCTTGCCTTCCATCAGCGCGAGGCGGTAGGCCACCGGGTCTTGTTTCGTCGCGCGGGCGATCTCGTCGATCAGCGTTTCCATCACGTAGGCCGTGTGGGTCGATCCCACGCTGCGCCACCAGAGCACGGGCACGTTCACCTGGGGGTGATGGACCGTGAGCTTCATGGGCACGTCGTAGGGCTCCTTCATGCCTTCGACCATGGTGGCGTCGACGCCGTTCTGGACCATGAAGGCCTCGAAGGGCGAGCCCTTGAGGATGGACTGGCCAACGATCACGTGGTTCCAGCCCAGCACCTTGCCCTGCGCGTCGAAGCCGATCTCGGCGCGGTGCAGGTGCATGGGACGGTAATAACCGCCCTTGATGTCGTCCTCGCGGCTCCACAGCGTGCGCACCGGGGCGTCCAGGCCAGCCGTGCGCGCGGCCTTGGCCACCGCGCAGGCATGGACCACGTACTCGCTGCTGGGCACGGCGCGGCGGCCGAAACCACCACCGGCCATCTGCACGTTCATTTTGAGGTTCTGCGGCGTGACACCCAGCGCGGCGGCCGCGGCCAGGGTGTCGAGGCCCGGCATCTGCGTGCCGGTCCAGAGCTCGGCCTGGGTGTTCGCGCCCTGGCCCTTGATCTGCACGGTGCAGTTCAGCGGCTCCATGGGCGCGTGCGCGAGGTAGGGGAAGACGAACTCGGCGCTGATCTTGCGGGGGGCGCTGGCCAGCTGGGACAGGTCGGCGTCGTACTTCAAGGCACCCGGCTTGGTCGCCAGTTCACGGTAGGCGGTGAGCTGGCGTGCGCTGTCCACCTTCTCGACGGCGCTGGTGTTCCAGTCCACCTTGAGCGCGTCGCGCCCCTGCTTGGCGGCCCAGTAGCCGTCGGCGATCACGGCCACACCCTCGGCGCCCCGGTCCAGCGGCACGCGCAGCACGGCCCGCACGCCCTTGACGGCCTTGGCCGCCGCGTCATCCACCGACTGCAGCTTGGCGCCGAACACCGGCGGATAGGCCACCACGGCGGTCAGCATGCCGGGCAGGCGCACGTCGATGCCGTAGTCCTGCCCGCCGCTGGATTTGGCGCGCGCGTCCAGACGGCCGGTGGGCTGGCCGATCAGGCGGAACTGCTTCGGGTCCTTGAGGACGACCTGCTCGGGCACGGGCAGCTGCATCGCGGCCTCGGCCAGTTCGCCATAGCCCAACTTCTTCCCGCCGGGGCCGATCACCACGCCGGCCTGGGTGCGCAACGCGGACGGCTCGACCTTCCACTGCTGCGCGGCTGCGGCCACCAGCATGGCGCGGGTGCGCGCGCCGAGTTCGCGGTACTGGGTGTAGGAATTCTTGAGCGCGCCGGAACCGCCCGTGATGTGGATGCCGAAGGCCGGGTCGACGTAGGCCGGATCGGCGTTGCCGTGCGTGGCACGCACCTGGGCCCAGTCGGCATCCAGCTCCTCGGCCAAGACCATGGCCAGGCCGGTGTGGGAACCCTGACCGAACTCCAGGCGGTTGACCGTGACCGTGACGATGCCGTCACGCGTGATGCGCACGAAGGCTGCAGGTTGCTGCATGGGCTTGAGGCTGCTGGCCGCCGCGCCGCCCGCGCCAGCCGCCGTGCCTTGGGCCGAAGCGGCCAGGGGAAATGCGCCCAGCGCGAAGCCGGAGCCTGCCGCCAGCTTGAGGAAGCTGCGGCGCGGCAGACCGGCATCCGCGTCGGCGTCCTCGCCGTTCTGGCGCTGGGCCAAGGCCTGCAGGCCCTTGGGCAAGGCGCCGATCAGTTGGGCGTCGATGAATCGGGAATGGAAGGGTGTGGTGGTGGTCATGGAAGTTCTCCCTTCGTTCAGGCCAGGGCGCGGGCGGCGTCGTGGATGGCGGCGCGGATGCGCGTGTAGGTACCGCAGCGGCAGACATTGCCGGCCATGGCGGCGTCGATGTCGGCGTCGCTGGGTTTCTTGTTGCTGGCCAGCAACGCGGTCGCGCTCATGATCTGGCCGCTCTGGCAGTAGCCACACTGGGCCACGTCGTGCTTGACCCAGGCGTTCTCGACCGCGCGGCCGATCTTGTCGGTCGCCAGCGCTTCGATGGTGGTGACGCGCTGTCCTTCGGCCGAGGCCACCGGGGTGACGCAGGAGCGGATGGCGGCGCCATTGAGGTGCACGGTGCAGGCGCCGCACATGGCCATGCCGCAGCCGAACTTGGTGCCGGTCATGCCCAGCGTGTCGCGCAGCGTCCAGAGGATGGGGGTGCCGGGGTCGACATCGACCGAGGCCGGCTTGCCATTGAGGGTGAATGAAACTGCCATGGAGGCTCCTTGTGGATCAGGGAACGGCGGAAAACCGGGGGCGGCCGGTTCCGGGGGAACGCGGACGCAAGAAACCGCGGCAGTGTGCCGCAGACGCAGTCAAAGAGAAATACCTGGCCTCTATCTAGGTTATCAAGTTCCACTTAACAATCGCCCCCCATGCAATCCGACGTTCTGGCCGCGCTCGCAGCCTTTGAGCAGGTGGCCGCCCACCGCAGCCTCACGCAGGCGGCCCACGCCCTGGGCGTGACACCCGCTGCGCTGTCCCAGACCATCAAGAAGCTGGAAACCCGCCTGGGCGTGCGCCTGTTCGAGCGCACCACCCGCAGCGTGAACCTGAGCGAGGCCGGCCACGCCTACCTGGCACGGGTGGCGCCGGCGTTGGCCAGCCTCAAGGCGGCCACCGAAGACCTGCAATCCAGCGCCGGGGTCGAAGGGGGCACCCTGCGCCTGACGCTGAGCTACATGGCGGGCCAATTCCTGATTGAGCCGCTGCTGCCGGAGTTCTTCGCGCAACATCCCCACATCGGCCTTGAGCTGATGTATGACGACGGTTTCGTGGACATCGTGCGCGACGGCCTGGACTTGGGCATGCGCATCGGTGAATCGCTGGAACGCGACATGGTGGCCGTGCCGCTGACACGCGAGTTCCGCATGCGCTGCGTCGCGTCGCCGGACTACCTGCGCGCGCACGGCACGCCGCGCCACCCCGACGATCTGGCGGCGCACCGCTGCATCAACTACCGCATGCGCAGCAGCGGCGCGATCTACAAATGGGAATTTCTGGTCGATGGCGACATCGCCGAATACGCGGTGCGTGGCCCACTGATCACCACCCATTGGCAGACCGGCCTGAACGCGGCGACGGCGGGCCTGGGCATCGCCATGGGCTGGGACCTGACCCTGGTCGAGCCCCTGCGCACGAGCACACTGGTCGAGGTGCTGCCCGAGTACAGCGCCGGTTTTCCCGGCCTGTACGCCTACCACCCGCGGCAGGCCCACCTGCCGCTCAAGACCCGCGTGTTCCTGGATTTCCTGCGCGAGCGGCTTCCTACAATCGCGCCATGACGTCCACCCCACCCGCCCAGACTCTGAGCGCCAGCGACCTGGCGGCGCTGCGCAAAAGCTACGGTCGCGCCGAGCTCAGCGAAGACGCCTCGCAGGCGGACCCACTGCGCCAGTTCGCACTGTGGCTGAACGAGGCCCTGCAGGCCCAACTGTCTGAACCCAATGCCATGACGCTGGCCACCGTGGGCAGCGACCTGCGGCCCTCGTCGCGCATCGTGCTCATCAAAGGCTATGACGAGCGCGGCATCGTCTGGTACAGCAATTACGACAGCCGCAAGGGCCGCGAACTCGCGGGCAACCCCTACGCGGCGCTGCAGTTCCACTGGGTCGAGCTGGAACGCGTGGTGCGCATCGAAGGCCGCGTGGAGCAGATCAGCTCGGAAGAAAGCGACGCCTACTACCAGAGCCGTCCTCTCGATTCACGCATCGGTGCCTGGGCCAGCCCCCAAAGCCAGGTCATCGGCGGGCGCGGCGTGCTGGTCGCCAACGCCGCCCGTTACGGCGCGCAATACCTGCTGAACCCGCCCCGCCCGCCCCACTGGGGCGGTTTCCGCCTGGTGCCGGACCGCTGGGAGTTCTGGCAAGGCCGGCCCAGCCGGCTGCACGACCGGCTGCGCTACCGGCTGGAGCGCGGCGAAGCGGGCGAGCGCTGGGTGCGCGAGCGGCTGGCACCCTGAACGTGCCCGGCCAGTCCCGCGAGCCCCATTTACCGACTCCTGGCGCATGGCGCGGCTGACGGGCCGCGGCGCAGCGGGCCTGAAACTGTGGCGCGCGCTCCGCGCGTCGTGGGGCCGACCTGCGTGCACGCGTCCGTAGTGCCCCTCCCCTTCCCGCCCTGCCCGTGCTCACGCCAAGCAGAGCCTTGACAAGACAACACGCCTCACTAAAATCCAATTAGTTATAAAACCAATTGGTTATTTATATGCATGTGGACCCCTTGACCGCCACCTTCGCCGCCCTGGCTGACCCGACGCGCCGCGCCATCCTGGCCCGGCTGGCCCGCGGGGAAGCCAATGTCACGGAACTGGCCGAACCCTTTGCCATGAGCCAGCCCGCCATCTCCAAGCACCTGAAAGTGCTGGAACGCGCCGGCCTCGTCACCCGCACACGTGCCCGGCAGGCGCGGCCTTGCCGCCTGGAGGCGGCACCGCTCAAGGCGGCGGCCGACTGGGTGGCCTATTACCGCGCCTACTGGGAACGGAGCTTCGACCAGCTCGCCGCCCACCTCGATGAACTTCAACTGCAGGAGCCCTCCGATGAACGCAAGGACTGATGCCCTCCCCCCGGCCGAGAACGAACTCGCCCTCACGCGCGTCTTCGACGCCCCGCGCCCCCTGGTGTTCCGCGCCTGGACTGACCCCGAGCAGATGGCCCGCTGGGCCGCCCCGCGCGGTTTCAGCCGAGGCCAAGCCAGCTCCGACGTGCGGGTGGGCGGCGCCTACCGCGCCTGCATCCGCTCGCCCGAGGGACAAGACCACTGGGTGCATGGCGTGTACCGGGAAATCGTGGAACCCGAACGCCTGGTCATGACGCACGGCTGGCTCGACGACCAGGGCCAACCCGGCCCCATGACGCTGGTCACCGTGACGTTCGAGGAACTCGGGCCGCGCCAGACACGGATGAACTTCCTGCAGACCGGCTTCGCTTCCACCGCCTCGCGCGAAGGTCACCACGAAGGCTGGGCCAGCAGCTTCGAGCAATTGGTCGAACTGCTGGATCAGCTCACCGCCTAGCCTGCACCAATGCCGGCATCGGCAAGGCGCGCCCGCGCACCCACCCGGCGGATCGCGGCCGCGAAGGCCTGGACCAGGGGCGTGGGGCTTTCGGTCGCGCGGCGCGTGTACAGCCCCAGCGACGGCAGGGGAACGGCGGGTGTCACGGTCAGGCGGCGCACGCCAGCGCGCGAGAGCTCGTCCTGCGCGTGTTCAAACCGCACCGCGCCCAGCAGCGTGGAATCCATGCGCAAAAGACTGCCCACGCTCACCGATGAAAGCACCTCGATGGCCGGTTCCGGCGGCTCCAGCCCGCCATTCAGAAATGCCGTCATGAAGGCCTGACGCACCAGGGTGTCCTTGGGGGGTGTGACCCAGGCGAACGTGCGCAGGTCGGCCCACTGCAGACGGCGGCGGCGCCCCAGCGGATGGTCTGCCCCGCACAGCACGCAGAGTTCATCGTCCAGCAACACTTCCGGGCGCAATTGGGGCAGCAGATCGCTCGTGAGCAGTTCGGGCGTGATGGCGCCGAACACGCAATCGAGTTCACCGTCGAGCAAGCGCTGGATCAGTTCGCGGACGCGTCCCTCCAGGATCTGGACGCGCGCGGCAGGCAGGCCGCGGCGCAGGTGCACGATCGCCTTCGGCACCGCGGAGGTCACCGACAGGGTCCCGACGCGCAGAACCCCCGACGCCCCCGTGCGCAGGGCATCCACCTCGTCCTTGCCGCGCGCCAGCTCGCCGAGCATGACACGCGCCCGGTACACCACGGCCTGTCCCAGCGCATTGGGCATCACGCCCTGCGAACTGCGCTCGAACAGTCGCACGCCAAAACCCGTCTCGATCTCACCGAGCATCTTGCTCAACGCGGGCTGGCTCAGATGCAGGCGGGTGGCCGCGGCGCGCAAGGTGCCCGCGTCGACCAGCGCCACCAGCAGTTCGAGGTGACGCAGGCGCAGACGACGCACCAGGTAGTCTGGGCTTGATTTCATGGCGGAATCCTTTTTTAGCGGGTTGGCGTGATCCACTTTGGTGATCACGCCATCAGCATTATTGAATTTTCAGGAATCTTTCCCGCCTCTATCGTCGTGACCCATATGCCCTCGCCCACCTCTTCCCCCGGCGCGCGCGCCGCCCCCCTGGCCGGTGTGAAGGTGCTGGATTTCGGCCAATACATCGCGGGCCCCGGCGCGGCCATGACATTGGCCGAACTGGGGGCCGACGTGATCAAGGTCGAACCCCTGACGGGAGATCAGGCGCGCCACATCGGCCGCTACGGCGAATCGATGATCCGGGCCTACAACCGGGGCAAGCGCTCGATCGCCCTGGACCTCAAGAGCGAGGCCGGCCGGGAGATCGCGCTGCGACTGATCGCGCGCAGCGACATCGTGATCCAGAATTTGCGTCCCGGGGTGATGGACAAGCTCGGGCTCGGCGCAGCCGAAATCAGGGCGCTGCATCCGCGCCTCGTCTATCTCTCCATCTCGGGCTTCGGCAGCGCAGGCCCCTCGCATGCCCGGCCGGGTTACGACGTCGCGGCGCAAGCCGAAAGTGGCCTGATGTCGGTGACAGGCGAACCCGACCGCCTGCCGCAGAAAGTGGGCGTACCCATCGTGGACGCGGCTGCGGCGCAACTCGGCGCGCAGGCCGTGCTGGCGGCGCTGTATGGGCGCGAGCGCAGCGGTCTGGGCGAGACGCTGGAAGTGTCGCTGCTGGAAACCGCCCTGCACCTGCAAGCCGCGACCTGGTGCGAGTACCTGGGCGGCGCCCCCGAACCCACGCGCCTGGGCGACGGCCAGCCCCACAACGCCCCGGCGGCGGAGGTGGTCGCCACGCGCGACGGCCACATCGTGCTCTCCGCCTATGCGGAAGACCATTGGCGGCGTTTTTGCCGGGCCATCGCGCGCGAGGACTTGGCGGATGACCCGCGCTTTAGCAGCAACGAGCGCCGCGTCGCACACCGGTCCGAGCTGCGCGCGGTGCTGAAAGAGGCCTTGGCCGGCTACACCAGCGAGGAATGCGTCGCCCTGCTCAGCCGGCACCAGATCGTGGCTGGCGCGGTGCGCCGTTATCGCGATGTGCTGGCCAGCGCGGACATGACCGCGAGCGGGCTGCTCGTCGAGGCCGAATCCGCCGATGGCGAGCGTTACCGCGCCTTGGGCCTGCCCTACCGGCTGGGCGATGCACCCCGAGCCGCACCGCCGGCCGCCCCCGCGTGTGGCGCCGACGGCGCGGCCGTGCTGGCCGAGGCCGGTTACTCCGAAGCAGACATCGCGGCCCTGCGGCACAGCCGCGTGCTCGCCTGAACACCATGAACCACCTTGTGCTCTCCTTGCCCACGACCGATGACACGATGGCCCATGCGGCAGTCGTGCACACCTTGCCACTGTTCGAGATGATGCGCATGCGCGCGGCCACGACCGCGAGGCGCCACCCCACGCTGGGCTTCGCCGCCGTCGACCGCGATTCCCGCCTGCGCTGGGTCAACCAGTTCACCCACACCCACCGTCGTCTGGGTCCCGACGACCGGGAAGTCGTGAGCCCGAACAACGACACGGTGTTCAGCAATGCCTGGCTGGATTTGTCCGAGGGGCCGGTGCTGATCGACAGCCCCGACATGGGGGAACGCTACTGGACGCTGGGCCTGCTCGACGCCTGGACCAACCCCTTTGCCTATGTCGGCCGTCGCACCACGGGCAACCGGCGCCAACGCACACTGGTGCACGGCCCGGATTGGCGCGGCGAGGTGCCGGCCGACGTGTCGAACGTGATCGCCGCGCCCGGCCTGGACGTCTGGGTCATCGGCCGTGTCCTGGTCGACGACACTACCGCCGACCTGGAACAGGTGCGGGCCTTGCAGACGCAGATCACGGCCCGCCGGCTGGACGGCAGCGATGCGGCCATGCGGGTGGACACGCGGCTGGATGGCCGCGCGGGTGCCACGACCGCCCCCTCGGTCGCGCTCTACCGTGCCATCGTTGAGGACGCCCTGGCACGCAACCCCGTGCCCGAAGGCGAGCGCTTGCGCTGGCCGGACAACGATGCCGAGCTGGCGGTGGCCCTGCCGCGCGTCTTCGAGGAACTGCGCGAGAAGGAGCAGCCGCACGCCCTGGGCGGCGGTTGGGCCTTGCCGGTGGCCGTGCGCAAGCACTGGGGCAAGGAAGTGCTGACACGGGCCCGCGTCGCGCGCAACTTCATCGGAGCACTCGGCATCGAGGAAGCGATGTACCCCACCGCGGAAGTGGACGCCGACGGCCAAGCTCTGCATGGATCGAACGCCTACGAACTGCGCTTCGCGCCGGACGGCGGCCCGCGCGTGGGCGCTTTCTGGTCCTTGACCATGTACCGTCGCAGCGACTGCCTGCTCGTGGCCAACCCCATCCACCGCCACTCGATTGGGGACCGCACACCGGGATTGCGGCGGGAGGCGGACGGCAGCCTGGTGATCCGCCTGCAGGCGGACGATCCCGGCCCCGGCGGCAACTGGCTGCCCACGCCGCCTGGCGAGCGGTTTTTCGTGGTGCTGCGGCTCTACCAGCCACAACGCGACCATCTTGATTTCCACTATGCCTACCCACCCCTGCGCCGTCTTTGACATCGGCGCGTGACAAACCAAGAACGAGGAGACCGACATGAACTACACCCGCCGCCAACTGCTGGGCGCCGCCGCTGCGGCGGGCCTGGCGCCCCTGGCCACGTCCGCAACAGCCCAGGCCTGGCCGGGCCGACCGATCCGCCTGATTTCGCCCTACAACGCGGGCGGTTCCAGCGACATCCTGACCCGGGTGCTCGGTGACTTCCTGGGCTCCCGCCTGGGGCAGCCGGTCGTGGTGGAAAACAAGGCGGGCGCCGGAACGCGCATCGCCAACGAATACATCGCCAAGGCGGCGCCCGATGGTTACACCCTGCTGCACGCGGCAGCGCCCATCGCCATCGGAGAAGCCCTGTACCCCAACCTGCCCTACGATCTGCGCAAGAGCTTCGCACCGATCGTCAGCACAGCCATCGCACCGCTCTTCTTGGTGGTCAACGCCGAAGCGCCGTACAAGACGGTGGCCGAGTTCCTGCAATGGGGCAAGGCCAATCCCGCAGGCTTCAATTTTGGGTCTCCAGGTGCAGGCTCGGCACCGCATCTGACCGCCGAGCTGTTCATGCGCGCGGCCGGTGCCCAGGGCGTGGTGGTGCAGTTCAAAGGCGATGCGCCCGCCTACACCGAGCTGCTGGCCGGGCGCATCGACGCCACCTTGACCGCCATCTCCACCGCCGTGCCGCACATCCAGGCTGGCAAGCTGCGCGTACTGGCCGTGGCCAATGAGCAACGCTCACCTGCATACCCGGACACGCCGACCTTCGTCGAGTCGGGCCTCACCACCGTCGTCGGTTACGGTTGGTACGGCCTGATGGCGCCGGCTGGCACGCCGGCCGCGATCGTCCAGCGACTGAATACCGAGACCAATGCTGCGATCGCCAACGCCGAGGTGCGCAAGAAGGCGGAGGCCGCTGGCCTGCAACTGCGCGGCGGCACCGCGGCGGAGTTCCGGACCTTCCTGGACAGCGAAGCCAGGAAATGGTCGCAAGTGATCAAGGCCGCCAACATTCAGCCGGAATAACGCCGGCATGCGGGCCGCTGCTCAGCCCAACCGTGCCGCCAGCGCCATCACCAGCGGCACCGTCAACAGCGCGGCGAAGGTGGAAGCGGTGATGCCCGCCGTCACCAGGTCCTCGGCCACTTTGTAGCGCTGCGCGAACAGGAAGGAATTCGCGCCCGCGGGCAAGGAGGCCGCGACCACCATCACCACCAGCGGCAGACCCGTGACGCCGTAGAGCAGGCCAAAACCCGCCACCAGCGCAGGCAGCACGAGGTTCTTCACCACGGTCAAAACCAAGGCGCCGCGCAGGTGTTCGCGCGCGCGGGCACCGGCCAGCGTCACGCCCACCAGCAGCAAGGCCAGCGGCCCCATCGCATTGCCCAGCCATTGCAGGGGTTTGTCGATCATCTCGGGAATGCCCCAGCCGGTCTGACCGTAGAGCAGCCCGGCAACGATGGGAATGGGCACGGGGTGCAGCAGCGATTTCTTCACCGCCTGCAACACCGTGCGACCCAGCGCGTGACGGCCCGACCGCCCTGCCTGCGCGACCTCTGACGACTGCGACGCGCGAAGCGCCTCATGCGCCACGGCGAGTTCCAGCACCACCGCGCCCGTGGTCAGCAGCACCAGGGCGTTGACGGAGACGATGGAAAGCAGCACGACCAAGCCCGCATCGCCGTAGACCAGGCTCATGAAGGCGATGCCGATCATCACCAGATTGCTGAAGGTGGCGGCCACGCCCAGCACCGCCCCCCTGACCAGGGACAGGCGGTGCAAGCCGTGATATCCCACGATGAACGCGAACAGCAGCAGGGCGGCGCTGAAGTAGCCCAGCAGCGGCAGGGGGTCCAGGTGCGCGATGTCTACCTTGCCCATGGTGCGGAACATCAAGGCCGGCATGAGCACGAGGAAGACGAGGTTGGAGAGATCCTTGGCCGATTCGGCGCGCAGCCAGCGCAGACGGCCCGCGGCATACCCCAGCACCACGAGCAAGACGACGGGAACCAGGGCGGCGATGACGGTGGAGTTCATGAGCAAAAAGAGCAAGCGCCGGCGTACGCCATCAGGCCGTGGGGGCCTGCCGCAGTTGCCGGCGCACATCGGTGATGTGACCACGCAGGTCGTAGAACAAATCGCCAAAGGCCGAGGGCACGCGGGTGTTGAACACCGAGGCGTCGATGCGGTCCAGGCGTTGAAGCAGTTCCACGCGCCGCGCCGCGTCCGCGTCCGGCCATTCCTTCTCCAGCTTCTGCAACTCGCCGTAGTAGCGGTAGATGCGCCGGGTCATGCTCCAGCGATAGAGCGCGGGCAGCACCCGCATGCCCGGAATCAGCACGATGAGCACGGGCACCAGGATGGCCGCCACCCGCGCGATGAGGCTCGCCACCCAGAACGGAAAGGTGCGATAGAGGAAATTGCGGCCCGAGCTGTAGTAACGCTGCGCATCCTCGCTGATGCGGAACTCACGCTCCAGCGGCGAGGGAAACTCACCCGGCCTGGCATACAGGCCGGGCCGGGCATGCACTGCGCGCGCGGTCTCCAGCAACAGGTCTGAAATGGCCGGATGCAGCCCCTCGCGCGCCACCAATTGGACCGTGGGCCCAATGAGCCGCACGTCGGCGGCGGGAATGTCCTCGCCCAGGTTGATGGCGCCGCGCGGCAAGGTCAACTTGTTCAGGTAGGAAAAACGCCGCGAATACGCCTCGGACTGCGCGAAATCGAACAGATGCGCCTTGCCGCCACGCAACAGGTTGCGGATCAAGGCGGAAGGCGTGGATTCGTTCATGGCGAAGAAGGCGTCCACCTTCCCGCTTTCCAGCGCCTTGGCGATGTCCTGGTCGGGGGTATCGACGAGCACCGTCTTGTCACCCTCGCTGCCAGGCTTGATGCCATTGGCCGCCAGCAACGCCAAGGCCAGCGTGCGCGTGCCGCTGCCCTCCTCGCCAATATCCAGGCGCAAGCCCTTGAACTCCGAAAGCAGTTTCTTCGGCGAACCCCGGTAGAACACCATCAAGGGCTGGTAAGACACGCTGCCCAGCGACACGAGTTTTTCCACCTCGGCTTCGCCGGCCTGACCGCCCAGCACAAAGGCCACGTCCACATTCTGCGTCGCGTCCATCAGTCGGCGCAGGTTGTCGCGCGAACCGCCGGTGGTCAGGATGTTGAGCTGGACGCCCTGCTTTTCCAGAATCTTCTGGTAGCGCGCTGCGGTGCGCGCGAAGTTGCTGCCTTCCGGCCCGGCAGCGATGGTGAGCGTATTGCCCGGCGCGGGGCTGAAGCCGAAACCCAGCACGGCGACCACCAGCACCAGCACCGCCAGCACCGTCATGCCGATCAAGGGGGCGCGGCCGCCCATCATCAGCAATCGCTTGAGAAAAGTCATAGGATCGAATCAGTATAGCCGCGCACCGTGCCCCCTAGCGGCGGTCAGCGACCACGGGGCCGTCATCAACGAGCGCCAGATAGACCTCGAACCAGGCCTGCCAGGCACGCCAGGCCGCGTCCCGCTCGGGACGTTCGGCCAGCACGCGGCGCGCCTGTTCCAGCCGCGCCAGCAGGTCGAACGGCAGGCGGAGCGACCCCGTTCCGATGCCAGCGCCCTGCGTCGCGGCCTGCGCCCCCGCCTGCCATTGCGCCGCGAACCAGAGCGTGTTCAGTTGCCCGGCGTCCACCGGGGCACCGGTGCGTTTCGCCAGCGCATCGGCGTGGCGCATGGCCTGGCCCAGCCAGCGGGCCGCCTGCGCCGCGCTGTCGTGATCCCTCGCATTCCTGCCACGATCCACTGCGTTCTCGGCCAATTGCAGTTCGGCCAGCGTGAGCGCGCGCAGGTCTTCGTCGCGGTCCGTTTCGCTGAACTGCGCGGCATACAGGTCGCGCCGCCGTTGCAGCGCAAGCGCGGCCTCGTTCAATTGGCCCAGCTGGGCATGCGCCTTGGCCCGCAGGCCCGTGGCGACGATGCGCTGCGCGCGCAGCGTCTGCTCGGGCGTGGTGCGGGAGTCGGGCGCTTGCAGTGCGGCTTGCGCCGCAGGGTTGGCCAGTTCGCGCTCCAGAACGTCCAAGTCGGCCAAGGCGCGCTCGGGCTGGTTCGCGCCCAGCGCGGCCGCACCGCGGGCCAGGCGCTGGACCAGGGCATTGCGCGGCGATGGGGGCGACTGCCCGGCGCGGTCCGGTAACGCAGCGCCCGCCGCACCGGCTCGCCCGTCCTCGGCCGGCAGGAGGCGGTCGTACAGCGCCAGCGCGCGGTCAAAGCGATTCGCAGACAGGTTGTAGAGCGCGGCGCGGTCCAGCACCAGCGCACCGTAACGCTCGGCCATGCGTGACGGGGGGGTGCGGGACGCGGCGGCCTCCACCATCCCCAGGGCGTCGTCCGCCGCCTGTGCCGCCTCGGCATCACGCCCCGTGTGCAAGAGCGCGCGGGCGCGCGCCAGCGAGACAGCCAAGCCTGCCGTGTCGTCGGTGTAGGGCAGCTTGTCGCGTTCGTCGAGGTAGCCCAGGGCGATGGCAAAGTTGCCAGCCTGGGTGTGCAGCATGCCCAAGGCACCCAACAACATGGCCCGATAACGCAGGTTGTTGCGCACCAAGTCGAGCGCCACCCGGTAGTGCCAGTTGGCACGCTCGGCAGCAGCGGCGTCACCGCTACGCAGGAAGTCCTCGTGCCAGATGGCACCTTGCAGCGCCTGGGCCTCGCGCCGGTTCTTCAACACCGCCCAGGCGGCACGCAGTTCGGCCAACGCTGACGCGGCGGCCTGGCTGTGCGCCAATGTGCCCTCGATCCGGCCAAGCTGGCGCGTGATGACATAGGCTTTGACGAAGCGCTGCATAGGCTCGGCCATGCCAGGCACGGTGGTCGTCACGTCCTTTTCGATGACCGCAGGCGCCACCCCGGCGCGCAGCCGCAGGTTGATGGATTCGACGGCAGCCTCCAGCAAGCCGGTGCGCTGCGTGACGAGGTCGAAATCGGCACGGGCCTCGTCATGCCGCTGGTCGGCGAGATGCCGGTAGGCGCGGCCCATGAGCGCGCGGCTGTACAAGCGTTCTGCGCGGCGGTGTTCCTGGGTGCCGACGCGGGTGTCGTCCACGTAGGCCGGGGCCAGCAACTCGATCACGCTGTCCGCGCCCAATTCCGAGGCACGCTCCACGGCGTCCTGCACTAGGACGCGCTGGCGCAAAGCGGCGTTGGCTTGCCCGCTTTGCTGGCGATAGAAAGCAAGCAAGGCGTCGCGCTGGGCGCGGGGCACGCGCTCCTCGCGCAATGCATGGATGTGCCGGCCCAGTTCCAGGGCGAAAACCCAGGCCGAATCGGACGCTGGGCCAGACTGCGCCGGGTCGGATGGCGCCCGCTCCTTCGCCGGCTCCTTCGCTTGCACCAGCGCCTGGGCCAGCGCGGCATCGGCCTCGCCGTAGGGACGGCCACGGTACAGGGCGCGGACGGCGGCGCGCGCATAGTCCAGCTGATCGTCCTCATTGAAAGCCGGGTGCTGCGACAGCCACCGGCCCGCCTCCACCTGCGCTTCACGCTCGCCGAGCAGACGGTACAGCGCGTCGGCGCGTTCGTGCCAGGCTTCCAGCACGGCGCGAGGACTTCTGTCCGCCGTCACACCTTGCAAGATCGCGGTGGCCGCCTCCAGTTCCCAGCGTGCCTGGCCGAAGTCGCCCGCGGATTGCGCCATCTCGCTGCGCACGATGTGGCGCAAGGCGGCCGACGACGGGCTGGGCGCGGTGGCGATGTCAAGCGCGACTCGCTGCGCGGCCTGCGTCATGCGCCCTGCCTCGGCCCGCGGGGTCAGCGTGCGCCCCTGTTCGGCGAGCCTCAGTCCGTGCCGGTGTTCGATCAAAGCCAGCAGCGGCGCTTCCAGTCCGGCGGTGGCGGGATCGTCGATGGCCGCCATGCGGCGGGCATAAAAGGCAGCGGCGTCGAAATCCTCCAGCCCCAGATGCAAACAGGCCATGCGCATCAGCAACAGGCGGCGCGGCCTGGGTCGGGTTTCCAGCTGCGTGCGCTGGCGGTACAGCAGGATTTCGTCGGCCTTGCGGCCCACCATGCCCAGTTCGGCGCGCAGGCGCTGCACGTCCCATTCGGCGGGAACCTGCCCGTCCAGCGGCAATTGGTAGACGTCCAGCGACCCGCCACGCTCGCAGGTCGCCATCAGGGTGGCGGTCGCCGGAGCGGGGTACTGGCAGTTCCATGCCTGGCTGGTGAGTTGATCGGGACTGGCCGCCGCGGCCTGCTGGACGGCATCGTCGCGGCGGCTGTCAAAAGGCAGGCGGAACAGCACGCCGCGGTCGTCGGCGTCGATCACGCCATCGACGTTGGAGTCGGTGAAGAACTGCGTCACGTAGAGCCAGCGTCCGTCGGGCGAGAAGGCCGGCTGGCCGCTCTGCCCCGGCAAGTCCAGCGCCAGCGGGATGGGCACGGCATCGGGTTGGTCCAGGCGCAAGGCTTCCAGCTGGGCGCTGGCGCGCGCCGCGAAACCCGGCCCCACAGGTTTGGCCGAACGCTGAACCGGCACATAAACCAGCCAGCGCCCATCGGGCGAGACGGCGGGGCTGCTCAGGTTACGGCTGACCAAGGGGCTGGCCCTGAGTCTGACACCGTCCTTGTCGTCGTTCTTGCCATCGCTCGGGTCGTCCACCTCCACGCGTGATAACTGCAGATCGCCCTGGATGCTCGTGCGACTCAACAGCACGATGTGCGCCTTGTCCATCCACTCAGCCTGCAAGGCCACGGCAGCTTCTTTCAGGCAACTGCGCTTGCCGCTCTCGCCATTCTCTCTGGGCAGGTCGCGCACGCACAACTGCCCACCCGCCTCGTGACGGAAGGAGATGTAGAGCAGGCGCCGGCCATCGGGGCTGATGCGGGGCCAGGTCACGTCCGCGCCATCGTTGAACAGGCGACGCTCTCGCCCCTGTTCCATGTCCTGCGCGTAGATCTCGGTGACGATGTTGCGGTTGGAGACGAAGAGCAGTGTGTTGCTCAACGGGGCGTTGGGGGCGCAAGTTGGCCCAGGAACTGGTCGCCCACGCCCACGGTCAGCCGCGTCGGGACGCGCAAGCCACCCTCGCCCTCGGCGTCCTGAGCATGAACCGGGCCCGCGCAGACAGCGCTGACGCACAGCACAAGCCGCCACAGACAGTGTGAAAGATTGCCCGCGAAGAAGCGCGGCAAGTGCATCAGCATGTCTTCTCGCCCCAACTGCCGTCCGCCGCCTGCAACCGTGCGCCACAGACCAGGCCCTCGGCATGCACTCGCTGCCAGCGGCTGCGCAGCTGGTCCTCGCTCATCTGGGGCACGGTGCGTGATGTCTGCTCGCGCATCCAGGCCCACAACTGTTGGCGCGCGCTGTTCACGCGCTGCAGCAGCGCGACGTCCTCCGCTGTCATGCGCCCCGCCTTGCAATGGCGGCGCGTGTCGGCCAGCAGGCCATCGTTGCCTTCGCCAATGCAGTGGCGACGCAGCAGTTCGTCCACCCGATCGGCGGGCGTCTTGTTCAGCGGGTCAACCAGGGGCGGCGGCTGCATGCCCAGATCCTCCAACTGGTTGGGCGTGAAAGGGATCGGCGCGGGACTCATGCCCGCGCGCGCCAGGCGTCGCTCCAGATCCTGGAACGAGCCTGCGGCCTGTTCTTCGAGTGCCGTGGCGCGGTCCACCAACACCACCTCCGGCGCGCTGACGCAGCCAGTGAGTGTCCAGGCCGCGGCGCAGACCATCGTCGTCAGGGTGGCGTTTTTCATCGAATGCATCATGGTTCAGTCTGTCGAAAGTTGCATCGCGTGGAGGGCCCTGTCCACGATGGGACCCATCGGGATGCCACGAACTTCGTCGATGCTGACCAGCCCCGCCGTGCCGCCCAGGCTGACCAGCAGGCGACCAAAGCCCTGGTCGAAGCGCAGCCGCACATGCTCGGGGTAGCCCAGCCCGAGCGCGAAACGCACCCGGTTGATGGTGGGGTCGGCGGCATGCGGGTCCGCCAGGTCGAGCAAGTCCAGCAGGTGGCGCTTGCCGATGCGCAGGATTTCCGCGCGCCCGTTCACGCTGCGATCCCGGGCGGCGACCACCACCGCCACATTGCCGTCGAAAGGTTCGCCATGCGAGGACTGCACGCCGGTGGCGCGCACGCGGGCCTCCAGCACGGAGTCGCGCCCGCGCCAATCGAGGCGGCCCTGGCCGGTGACACGGCCTCCGCGCACGCCCATTTCGAGCTGGGTCATGGCCAACACGTTCTGCCGTACCGTCAGGTTGCCTGCGAGTGGCGCGATACGGACCATGGGCGTGGTGATGCTGCGCGCCGACACATAACCACCGCGCGACAGCAGCGGGTACTGGTCGGTGAAGCGCAGCATGGCATAGGGGTTGAGAGCGAGATTGCCCAGCAGGTCTAAGCGGCCGCCAGTCACCCGGAGGTCCTCGTACACGGGAACATCGCCGTCCAGCCCCTCGACCACGATGCCCGCCCCGGGCAGGTTCAGATGCACACCGTCCAGCCGCAAGCTGGCCTGCGTGCGAAAGGTGGCAAGGTCGGGCGAGGCCAGATCGAAATCGACGCTGGCCTGGCCGCTGCCTTCCATCCGACCGGGCAGGTTCAGGCCCGCCACGTCCTGCGACAGCACACCCTTGAGCGCGAAGCGCCGCCGCGTCGGCGCGAGGTCGAGTCGCCCTTGCGCGGTGAGGCGGGTCCGGGTGCCCGCATGCGTCAGCTTGAACTCAGGCAGGTGGAAAACACCGTCCGCGTCGCGACGGGCGCGCAACTGCCATTCCAGATGTCGCACCGGATACGGCAGCGCGGGTTGCTGCTCCAACGTGTCCACCTTGAGTTGCAGCGCGAGTTCCGGCTCGTCCTGCGGGTTCGCGCCAAAGCTCGTGTCCGTGGTGGCGGTCAAGCGGGTGAGTGTCAGCCCGCGCTCGGCCAGGACGACGCGCACGCGCTCGGCGCTCAATTCGGTGGTGAGTTGGCGGCGTATCTTGGCGCTGGTGCCCGGGTGGGACACCAGCTGCCAGCGCAAGGCAGGCACGAGCACCGCCAGGCCGTCCTGCCGCCAGCGCAACCCACGCGCCTCCACCACCGCCCGGCCGTCGACGGCGGCGCTGGCAAGCGGGTCGGGGGCAAACTCGGGCCTGCCGTCATCGCCAATGCGGGTGACGAAGCCGGTGAGCGCGCCTTGCGCGTCCACGTCCAGCGCCAGCCGCGTGGTATCGAGCGCCGCAGGCAGAAAAGCCAGCAGGGGTGCCGGCAGCGGCTGGGCCGGCAGCTGCGCCTTCACGCTGCCGCGCAGTGCACGGGCCTGCGCATCGAAGGTCAGCGCGGCGTCGAGCGCGAGCTGCATGCCCGCCTGGTTGGACAGACGGGCATGCGCCTCGAATTTCCGGGCACTACTGGGGGAGGACGGCTTGCGGTCGAAGTCGAAGGCCAGCGTGTGCCGTTGCGCGCCCGCGTCCTGCTCATGCACGCGCAAGCCCTCGGCCCGGATCTGCAAGTCGCCCCGGTGCTGCCAGGCATCGCCCTGCGAGTCCAGCACGGCGACCAACTCGCGGGCCGAAACGATGCCGTCCCAGGCCGGTCGCGACAAGCGCAGCTCGGTGCGGTGCGCGACGCGCGGCGCGGATGAAAAGAGCGCTTCGGCCCGGCCGTGGGAGGACAGGTCCACGCCGAGGCGGCGCCAGGGCAGGCGGGCCAGGACGGTGTCGGGCAGGAAGGGCCGGGCCAGGGCCAGATCCGGCGCCCGGGCAGTGGCCGTCCAGCGCAGACCGTCCTCGTTTTTTTCCACGTCCACTTCGGCCCGGGCGGCGTCGGCTTCCAGCGTCAAACGCGCCCGCGCCGGGCCACTCGTCGGGCCATTCACAGGACGGGATTGCGGATCGCCTGATTCCAACGCCAGGCCGGCCACTTCAAGATGCAGTTGGCCGCGTTCCAGCGTGATGGGGCGCAAATCGGCGGGGATGAGCCGCAGCATCCGCGCCAGATCGGCATCGGCCCGGAGCTGCGACACGGCGACGGACGCGTTGGCGTCGTCGGGCAGGAACACGCTGGCTTGTACCTCGGCGCTGTCGGCCAGGCGCGTGGGCTGCAATTCGATGGTGAGTCCCCGCCGCGCTGCATCCACGTTCGCGCTCATCCCCCCGCGCAGCAGCGGGACGGCCGGGATGCGCACGTCGAAATCCTGCCGTGTCACATCCAGGCCGATGCGCGCCTGCGCCCCTGCCGCACTGGCGTCGACCATCAGCGACAGCGCCAGTTGGGCCGACGCCAGGGGCTTGCCGGCTTCCTCACCCTGCGCGCCCGTGTGCAGCAGCGTCACATCCAGCGGCGCATCGGGCCGGCCCATGGCAGCCCGCAGCGTCCAGCCTCCCGGCGCGTCCATCGGTTCATTCTTCTGCCCATCGGCCGGGTCGCCCCGATCGTGGCGAGGCAGTCCCTGCGCATTCAGGGCCAGCCCGCGCAAAGACCAGCGGTCCATCACGGCCCCGCCGCGCACCCGCAGGTACTCGAGCGACACACCGGACACCTCGAGCTGGCCGACCGGCGCAAGCGCGGAGAAGAAGGCAGCGAGTTGGCGCGACCCACCTGGCGATGCGTCTGGATCGGTGCCTTGCTGCGCGGCGGCGTCCGGCGCCAGAACGGACAGCGAGTTCGCACCCGCCTCATCGGCCACCCAGGTCACGGCCACGTCATGCACAGCCACACGCGCCACACGCACCGGGCCCCACAGCAGCGCACGCATAGACCAATCCGCCTCCAGCCGCCCCAAGCGCAGCAGCTCGGGCGCGGCAGCGTCGAAGGGCGAGGGGGTCCGCACGACAAGTTGTTCCAGCCGCAGACCGGAGTTCAGTGACACGCTGGCATGCTGGTAGTCCATGCGCAGGCCCGTGGCCGCTTCCAGCGCGGAAATAACGCGCGGCTTGAACCAGGGATGGTCCAGGTGCTGCAAAAGCAGCGCGGCCGCGGCGAGCACGGTCACGACCAGCACCACAAATGCCAGCAACACGCCAGCCACGACCTGGGTCCATCGAGGCATGGACATTCAACCCTCCGTTTCCCACTGCATGGGCGGGGGCATGGGAAAATCAAACCCCTGTTTTCGAGTATAGCCAGCGTCATGGATGGAAAAAAAGAGCGCGGACAGCATTGACGCCGTACCGCGCTCCACTTTCCTTGCCTGGCCGCCGTCGCCACCCCCCGGGCGTCACGACGACGGCCGCCCCTCAGCTCAGAAACTCAGCTGCATGCCGACCTTCAGGCTGCGCCCCGGCAGCGGTGCCTTGCCCGGCGCGGTCTGCGTCAGGATGGACGAGGCCGAGTAAGCCTCGACATCGCCCATGTTGTCCACGCGCGCATACCACAGCGCCGGCATGCCGCCGAGCTTGTCGCTGTAGTTGAGCGAGGCGTTCCAGAGCGTGTAGCCATCGGTCGTTTCCTGGCCATCGGGCACACGATCCTGCTGAACGTAACGGTCCACGCCCACGCCAGCGTTCCAGGCAGCACGGCTCCAGCGCAGCGTGGCGCCCACGCGCAGCGGCGCGATGCGCGGCAGCGGTTCACCCGTGCTGGTGTTCTCGGCCTCCACGCGGTCGGCGCTCAGGCCCAGGTCCAGCTTGTGCAATGCGTCCAGCAACCGCACATTGCCGCTCACCTCCAGGCCCGTGAAACGCGCGCGCACCTCGGTGTAGGTGTACTGCGGCGGGTCGCTGGCCGGGTCCGTGCTCTCGAGCGAGATGTAGTTGCTGAAGCGGTGCTGGAACAACTGCAACTGCGCCTTGTGCGCGCCGCGCTGCCATTGCGTGCCCACGTCCACGTTCACCGAGCGCTCCAGGTCCAGGTCCGGATTGCCGATCTCTTCCGCGTTCGTTGCAACGTGCTCGCCGTTGGCGTACAGCTCGTAATGCCGCGGCGCACGTTCGTTCAGCGAGACGTTGGAGGTCAGCTTCCATTCGGAGGCTACGTTCCACAAGGCACCCAGGGCGTAGCTGGTCGGCGTGAAGCTGCGTGTCCCCGTCGTGAAGGCCAGGTTGCCGTCCGCGCCGAAGGACTCGACCTTGACCGATTCCACGCGCGCGCCCGCGCTGAGCTTGCCCCAGCCCAGGCCCAGTTCTTCATACGCGAAGACCGCGCTCTGCCGCGTGCGGCTGCTCGGCGCGTAAGCCTCGTCGCCATTCGCCGAGAAATCGGCGCGGTCGAACTGCAGGCCGACCACGCCGTCCAGCGCGCCGCCGAAGGCATCGACCGGCACATGTCGCGCCTCGAGGCGCAGGTCCTGGCCGTCGGTTTTGAAACGTGTGCCGACGTCGTCGCCCTCGTACTCGGTGTGCTCGTAGTCGGTCTGGCTGAACTGGGCCTTCACGCTGCGCAGCACGGGGCCCAGGTCGCGCAGCTCGCCTTCGAGCGCGACGCGGTCGGAACGCATCTTGATCGTGACCTCGTCCTCGGCCACGGTGCCATAGTCCTTGTCGTAGGTGGAGACCGAAGCACCCAGGTAACCACGGTCAAAGAACAGCGTTCCGCCCACGGCGCCGCCGCTGGATTCGCTGGCCGAGTTGCAGATGCGCTTGGCGGTGCGGGTCACGCCATCGGTGGTGCACTCACGCGACACCGGCACCTCGACGTCGTCGGACTTGCGTGCCATCGCGTCCACGTGCAGGGCATAGCGCCTGTTGCCGCCGTCCAGGGACAGGACCCCGCCGCGTTCATCGCTGCCAGTAGCGTAGGACGCGCCCAGCCGACCCGAGACACCGCCCTCCTCGCCAAACTCGGCCGTGCGTGGAATGCGGTTGTCGATCACGTTGACCACGCCACCCACGGCGTTGCCGCCGTACTGCAGCACGCCCGGACCGCGCAATACCTCGACGCGCTCGGTCAGCAGCGGGTCCAGCGTGACCGCGTGGTCATAGCTCAGCGCGGACAGGTCCAGGCTGGCCCCCCCGTTGTTGAGGATGGCGATGCGGTCGCCGTCCTGCCCGCGAATCACGGGGCGGCTGGCATTGGGGCCGAACCAGGTGCTGCTCACGCCGGGCAAGCCCTTGAGCGTCTCGCCCAGGGTGGACTGCCCGCGCTCCAGCAGCACGGTGCCGGAGAGTTGCTCGGCCGGCGCGATCTGCTCGGCCGTGGCCAGCGGATTGCCCGTCACCACGACGGGCGGGAGGGTTGCGGTCTCCTGCGCCCAGGCTGGGCAGTTGATCAGGACCAGCGCGGCGATGGGCGCCAACGCGAAAACCCCGTGCCGCGCGGGCCGGGAAGATGACATTCGATTCATGGAAGCGTCTCGATCATTCTCAAGTCAAAACAAGGCCACCACGCGGGCCCCAAGGAACCGCATGGCGAACCAACGTGAAGAAGGAGTCAGCGAGACGCGGGCGGGGCACGCGCCGCGAAAGCGACGCAGGGTCGAGGTTGCAGGGCCTGCAGCACGACCCAGGCAGGCGTCAGGGGTGATGCTTGCGTCAGCGTGGCGATGAGCGACAAGACGATGGGACCGCCCTGGCCCAGTTGATCGTAGAGGCGGCACTCCTGCTCCTGCGCCTCACCGTCGGGCACGGCCAAGTGCTCCAGCAGATTTTGCGGCGCGGCAGGCGCATGAGCGACGTGCGCGTGACTGGCCTTGGAGTCATGCGCCGCATGCGCATGTGGCGCATGGAAGTGGCGCACGCCGTGCGCCAGGCCCAGCATCTGCGCCCAGAGCAGGGCCAGCACGAGCAGAGTCGCGATCCAGGCGTGCACCGTGCGCGGGCCCGCGGAACGCCCCGCGTGCGACGTGACACCAAGATCGTGGATGTGCATGGGTCGCCTGGGCATACCTGGCTCAGCGTTGGTAGGGCGCGAGCGCCGTGGCGCGCAGCTGGTAGCCGCTCACACCCATGTCGCTGCCGCGTCGCGTGGTCTTGAGCGTGCCCACCACCCAGACTGCGTCCATCGAGCGCACGCCCGGCACGGGTTTGTCCAGCACCACGTGGACGATCTGGTTGGCCGGCGGCGGCGGGGTGTGGATGCAGGCACCGAAATAAGGAACCAGCAGGAACTCCTTGAGGCCTTGCCGCCCCTCCTCCAGAGGCACAACGTAACCGGGCAGGCGCGTGAGCGCGCCGTTGAGGGCAGGGTTGGTCGGCGCGTTGTCCCAGATCTGGCGGATCTTGTCGAGCAACTCCATGGCCTGTGGCGATGTGTCGTTGAACGCAAGCGCCTTGCCACCGTCCTTCTTCAGATCATCGAACGAAGCGTAGGGATCCCAATCCTTCGGCACCAAATCAACCCAGCGTGTCACCTGGTAGTCGCCCTTGAACGGGGGCACCACCGGCGGCGGGTCGCCCTGGTACGCACGACCGGCCAGGGGTGACAACACGGAGGCCAGCGTCAGAAGAGACAGCATGCGCCGCATGAAGAGGCCACGCCGCCAAGCGCCAGGAACGCATTTCATGGTCATCGCCTCGTGCGGGGAAAAATCAAGGGGTGTAAGGCTCGACATGCGCGGCCTGCATCGCGTAACCACTGTCACCGAGCTCGGAACCGCTGCGCTGGATGCGCAACACGCCACTGACCCGGATGGCATCCATCGTGCGCAGGTCGCGCAGGGCGGGCCGCGCAAGCACCCGGACGATCTGGTTGGCTGGCGGCGGAGGAACGTGGATGCAGGCACCGAAGTACGGGACCAGCAGGAATTCCGTGATGCCTTCCGCATTCTTTTCCAAGGGAACGGCATAACCGGACAAGCGCACGGCGACCTCATCCATGCGCGCATTCGGCGGCGCATTGGCCCAGAGCATGCTTATCAGCTGCATGCGCTCGCGCATGCGGGGATCACTGTCGTCCACGGACTTCGCTTCTTGCTGAAGTTGCTTCAGCACCGCGTCCAGATTCCAGTTCTCGGACTCAAGTTCGCGCCAGGCGGTTTCGCGGAACACCGGGGCCGCGGCCCCAGACGCTTCGGCAATCATCGAACCGTCCTTGCTGAAGTCGCGCAAGCCCATGAGCTTGCGCGCGCCCATGGGCAGCAGCACCAGCAGGGCCAGCGCCGCAAGGCCGAGAAGTCGTCTGGAAGCGCCGGATTTCATGAGTGAGCGTGGGGCAAGAAGGAACGGGACTCCGGCGGACACACCTGCGCTGTGTGGCAGGACCGGAGAGGGACGGGTGACTCGCGGTCATCCCGTGGACCGGGATGAGAAGGCTGCGCGAGGAAAGCGGCGGGCCCGCATGCGGCCCAACAGGGGAGCGGGCTCAGCGCAGGGCCGGCGGCCCCCGGTTGCGCAACACGGGCACGCTGGCGAACAGCTCGACCGCCAAGGGCGCCACGCCGAGCCCGAAGACCAGACCCGTCAGCAAGGGCGGCGTGAGCAGGTCGGGCAAATCGACCGCGCCGAGGTGGGCATAGGCTAGGCAGCCTGCACAGACATGCGCACCGCCAGATGTCTCCGATCGTCCGTGCGCGTCCTCGCCCTGCGCTGCCATCGCACGCGTCTGCACGTGCGATGAATGGCTCAAGGCATGCAGTGCCGCGCCCAGTTGCGCGAAAGGCAACAGCAGCATGAGCCCCAGCACGAGCGCGCGCCAGGCGCGGCCTCGCGGTTGGAAGGGGGTCAGGACATAGGCGGACATGGCACCCCCATTTTAGGCGGTGCGTCAAGCCCCCGGCTTGAGCAACTCGACGAAGTGCTTGCGGAATTTATCCACCTTGGGGCCAACCACGAACGCACAGTAGCCACGCTCGGGGTGGTGCTCGAAGTAGTCCTGGTGGTAGTCCTCGGCAGGCCAGTAGTTGCCCAGCGCCTGCACCTCCGTCACGAGGGGCGCGTTGAAGATGCGGCCCTGATCGAGGTCGGCGATCATCTCCCGGGCGACGCGCTCCTGCTCGGTCGTGGTCGTGTAGATGCCACTGCGGTACTGCGGCCCCACGTCATTGCCTTGGCGGTTGAGGGTGGTCGGATCGTGGATGGAAAAGAAAATGCCCAGCAGTTGCTGCAGACTGACCTGCGCCGGGTCGTAGACCACGCGCACGACCTCGGCATGGCCGGTGTCGCCGGTGCAGACATCCTCGTAGCTGGGATTCTTGACATGGCCATTGCTGTAGCCGTTCTCGACATCGACGACGCCGCGCACGCGGGTGAAGATGGCCTCGGTGCACCAGAAGCAGCCGCCGCCAAGCGCGATGGTTTCCGTCGCCGGGGCCGAAGTGTCCGAAGTTGGGGTGTGGTCCATCTCAGAGGGGTGCGCTGGAGTTTTCATAGTTCCTGCATGCGCTTGACAAGCTTGTGGCCTGCAAGGCAAGACCGACTAGTCTGCCATGATGCATGGTCTCGCGCTCGCCCCCACGCCAAAAGACTTACACAATGCGTCTGAAGAAGCTTGGCCTCCTGCTTTCCATGACCCTGCCGTTCGAGGTGCTTGCCACCTCCGCGCTCCACGCCGGCCTTGGGTCTTGACTTTCACCGGCGCTGACCGGTACTGATCCGACTGCATGGCCGCCTTGTCTAATGACCGAGAAGTCATTAAAATCATTTGATGATCCGAAAAGCATGCCCCGTCGCGGCCACCCTCGTCTCGGCGCTGACCTCGCGGCGCAAGGATGGCGAGGATGCGACCATGCCTGCCAAGCGGGCACGGCGCAAGGAAGCCCGCCCCGGTGAGTTGCTGGCCGCCGCACTGGCCTTGTTCGTCGAGAAAGGCTATGCCGCCACCCGCGTGGAGGAAGTCGCTCAGCGTGCCGGGGTGTCCAAGGGCACGTTGTTCCTATATTTCGCGAACAAGGACGAGCTCTTCAAGGCCGTGGTGCGCGAGAACCTGGCCGGCCATTTTCCCGAATGGAACGCCGAGTTCGAGGTCTGGTCCGGCAGCACCTCCGAACTGCTGCAGTACGCCCTGCAGGAATGGTGGGAACGGGTGGGCAGCACCCCGGTTGCGGGCATCACCAAACTGATGATGAGCGAGGCCGCCAACTTCCCCGAGCTCGCGGCTTTCTACGAGAGCGAGGTCATGGCGCCGGGCCGTTCGCTGGTGCAACGCATTCTGCAGCGGGGCGTGGATCGCGGTGAATTCCGGCCCATCGCCCCGGCCGACATGCAACACGCGGTCTACGCCGTGCTGGCCCCCATGCTGTTCCTGATGTCCTGGAAACACTCCTTCGGCGCCTGCGCCGCGCCGATCGAGGTCATTGACCCCGTGCGCTACCTCGAGCAACAGGCGCGCATCCTGTTGCACGGGCTGTGTGCGCCCCGTGCCACCACGGCCTGAGTCCAGGCCGCGCAAGCTGTCTTCTCCGATCCACCCGTCCTGCCACCCATGATCTCGCTGCAACGACGTCCTTTCCCGGCGGCCTCGCGCACGCGGCGCGGCCGCCTTCTGGTCGGGGCGCTGGTGCTGCTGGTCGCGGCCGGCATCGCCTATCTGTTGCTGCGACCGAAATCGCCGATGCCTCCCGCCGTCCCGACCTCTCAAGGAACGCAGGCCGTGGGCAACGCAGGTCCGGTGATCGAGTTGCAGGCGCAGGACTACACGGTGCTGCGCCTGCGCCCCCTGCAACGCAGCTTGCCCGTATCGGGCACGCTGCGCGCGGTTCGTTCCGCCCTGGTCAAGGCGCGCGTGTCCGGCGAGCTGCAGGAACTGACGCTGCGCGAAGGCGACAGTGTGCAAGCCGGCCAGGTCATCGCCCGCATCGATCCGGCCGAGTACGCGGCCCGACTGCGCCAGGCCCGGCTGCAGGCCGACGCGGCAAAAGCCCAGCTCGACATCAACCAGCGCCAGTACGACAACAACGAGGCCCTGGTGCAGCAGGGTTTTATCTCGCGCACGGCGCTGGACACCTCCCTGGCCCAGCTCAACGCGGGGCGCGCCAGCTACCAGGCCTCGGTGGCCGCGGCCGACGTGGCGCAGAAAAGCGCAGACGACACCGTGCTGCGCGCGCCCATGAGCGGACAAATCGCGCAGCGCTTGGCGCAAGCCGGCGAGCGCGTGGCGATCGACGCGCGCATCGTGGAGATCGTCGACCTGTCGCAGATGGAAATCGAGGCGGCGATCAGCGCGGCGGACTCGGTAGGCGTGCGCGTGGGCCAGCAGGCGCGCCTGCAGGTCGAGGGCATGGCTGAGCCCCTGCCTGCGCGGGTGGTGCGCATCAACCCCAGTACCCAGGCCGGCAGTCGCAGCGTGCTGATCTACCTGCAATTGGACGCCCGGGACGTGGGCAAGGCCGGGCTGCGCCAGGGCCTGTTCGCCCAGGGCACGCTGGCCACCGAGAGCTCACGCGCCGTTGCGGCGCCGGTGTCGACCGTGCGCTACGACAAACCCCAGCCCTATCTGCAAGTACTGGACCAGGGCATGGTTCGCCACCTGAGCGTCACGCTCGGCCTGCGGGGCCGTGATCCGAGCTCCGGCGCGAACAGTGACGAAGGCGAACTGGTCGCCGTGCAGGCAGTCGACGGCAGCCCCCTGGAGGGTCGCAGGGTCCTGCAAGGCGTGGTGGGCGCATTGCGCGAGGGCACGGCGGTGCGTGATGTCAGTACGTCTGCCCTCAACGCAGCACCCGGACCTGGCGCACCGAGCCGCTGAACCTCAGCGCCTGCGCACGCCAAGTACCAACCAACACAACGACCCGCCATGTGGTTCACCCGCGTCAGCCTGAAGAATCCGGTCTTCGCCACCATGATGATGCTGGCGCTGGTGGTACTGGGCGTGTTTTCCTACCAGCGCCTGCAGGTCGACCAGTTTCCCAACATCGAATTCCCGGTGGTCGTGGTCAGCACGACCTACCCGGGCGCCTCGCCCGAGATCGTCGAGAGTGAAGTCAGCAAGAAGATCGAGGAAGGCGTCAACTCGATCGCTGGCATCAACACCCTGACTTCGCGCAGCTACGAGAACCAGTCCGTCGTCATCATCGAATTCCAACTCACCGTCGATGGGCGCAAGGCCGCCGACGACGTGCGCGAGAAAGTCGCGGCGCTGCGCCCTTCGCTGCGCGACGAGGTGAATGAGCCGCGCGTGCTGCGCTTCGACCCCTCCAGCCGTGCCATCTGGTCTCTGGCCGTGCTGAGCGATGCACCATCGGATAGCGCCAGCACGGGAATCAACGCAGCTGCAAGCGTGGGGACCAGCAACCCGAGCGTCACCGGGCCGTCCCAAGGCGCGAACGCCCCCTCGGGGGGCAGCGCAGCAGGCGCAGCGGCAAGCGTGGGGGCCAGCCATCTCTCACCGGTTGAACTCACCAACTGGGCCGATCAGGTGCTGAAGAAGCGCCTGGAAAACGTGCGTGGCGTCGGCGCGGTCAACCTGGTGGGGGGCACCAAGCGCGAGATCAACATCTACCTGCGCCCCGCAGCGCTGGAGGCCTACGGCCTCACGCCCACGCAGGTGGCCGACGCGGTGCGCGGCGAAAACCAGGAATTGCCGCTGGGCGCGGTGCGTTCCAGCACGCGCGAGATCGCGGTGCAGATCGACGCGCGCATGCGGCGCCCGGAGGATTTCGCGCGCATCATCGTCGCGCGCAAGGGGGACACACCGATCCGCCTGGGCCAGGTCGCCACCATCCAGGATGGCGCGGAGGAACTGGAGAGCGTTGCGCTCTACAACGGCCAGCGCACGCTGCTGCTGACCGTGCAGAAATCGCAGGATGAAAACACCATCGCCGTGATCGATGGCCTGACAAAGGCCGTGGCCGAGCTGAAGGCACAGGGGCTGCTACCTGCCAGCGTGCGCCTGGAACCGATCCAGGACGGTTCGCGCCCCATCCGCGTGGCGGTGAACAACGTACGCCAAACCCTGCTCGAAGGCGCGGCGCTCACGGTGCTCATCGTCTTCCTGTTTCTGAATTCCTGGCGCTCCACCGTCATCACGGGGCTGACCCTGCCCATCGCGCTGATCGGCACCTTTCTCTTCATGCAGGCCTTCGGCTTCACGATCAATATGATCACGCTGATGGCGCTGTCGCTTTGCGTGGGCCTGCTGATCGACGACGCCATCGTGGTGCGCGAGAACATCGTGCGCCACGTGCAGATGGGCAAGGGCCATTACCAGGCCGCGCTCGAAGGCACGGAGGAGATCGGCCTCGCCGTCCTGGCCACCACCTTGTCCATCGTGGCGGTGTTCCTGCCCATCGGCTTCATGGGCGGCATCATCGGCAAGTTCTTCCACCAGTTCGGCATCACCATCGTGGCGGCGGTGCTGATCTCGATGTTCGTGAGTTTCACGCTGGACCCGATGCTGTCATCCATCTGGCCCGACCCGAGCATCCACGGGCACGGCGCGAACCGGGACGGACCACGCAGCGTCTATGACCGGACCGTGGGCCGCGTCACGGGCTGGTTCGACCGCGCCACCGAGCGCCTGGCCCAGGTCTATCAGGTCCTGCTGCGATGGTCGCTGGCGCACAAGCTCGCCACGCTGATCGTGGCCTTCGTCGTCTTCGTCGCCAGCCTCTTGCTGGTGCCGCTGCTGGGCTCGGAATTCGTGCCCGCGGCTGACTTCTCCGAGACCACGGTCAACTTCCGCACCCCCGAGGGCACGTCCATCGAAGCCACCGAAGCCAAGGCGCGGCAGGTGCAGGACATCCTGCAACGCGAGTTTCCCGAAGTGCGCTACTCCCTGGCCACGCTCAACACCGGCACCGCGCAGGGCAAGAACTACGCGAGCATCTATGTGCGCCTGGTGGACCGCGTGCAGCGCACGCGCAACGTGAACCAGATCTCCGCCGTACTGCGAGAGCGGCTGCGCTCGGTTCCCGGCGTCATCGTCACCCACGTGGGACTGATGGACGCGGTAGGGGGCCAGAAGCAGTTGGAGTTTTCGCTGCAAGGCCAGGACCTGCGCGAGCTGGAACGCCTGACCCAGACCGTGCTGGAAAAAATCACGCCTATCCCCGGGCTGGTGGACCTGGACAGCAGTGCCAAACCCGGTCGCCCGACCATCGCCGTACAGGTCAATCGCGAGGCCGCGGCCGACCTGGGCCTGAATGTGAACCAGATCGCGACCGCCTTGCGCGCCTTGGTCGCCGGTGACACGGTGGGCAACTGGCGCGCCAGCGATGACCAGACCTATGACGTGAACGTGCGCCTCGCACCCGAAGCCCGTCAGGACATGGGCAACCTGGAGCGCCTGCCCTTCGCCGTCGGTCAGGCCTCGGACGGCAGTGCGCGCGTGATCCGCCTGAACCAGGCTGCCACCCTGGTGGAGGGCACGGGTTCCAGCCAGATCAACCGGCGCGACCTGACGCGCGAAGTCACCATCACCGCCAACGTGCATGGCCGCTCCCTGGGCGAGGTCTCGGCCGACATCCGCCAGGCATTGGCGACCACCAATTTCCCGCCCGGCTACCGCTACCGCTTCGGCGGTGCCACCAAGAACATGGAGGAGAGTTTCGGCTACGCCATCTCCGCCCTGGCCATGGCCATCATCTTCATCTACATGATCCTGGCCAGCCAGTTCAAGAGCTTCTTCCAGCCCCTGGCGCTCATGACCTCGCTGCCGCTGACGCTGATCGGCGTGGTGCTGGCACTGATGCTGTTCGGTTCCTCGCTGTCCATGTTCTCGATCATCGGCGTCGTGATGCTCATGGGCCTGGTGACCAAGAACGCCATCCTGCTGCTGGACTTCGCGATCCGCGCTCGCGAGGACAGACAGGACGCGGACGGTCGCCCGGTGCCGGGCATGCCACGCGAGCAGGCGCTTCTGACCGCCGCGCAGGTGCGGCTGCGCCCCATCCTGATGACCACGCTGGCCATGATCTTCGGCATGGTGCCGCTGGCCTTCGCGCTGTCCGAGGGATCGGAACAGCGTGCCCCCATGGGGCAGGCGGTGATTGGCGGCATCATCACCTCCTCGCTGCTCACCCTGGTGGTCGTGCCGGTGGCCTATTGCTACCTGGACGACTTCGCCCACTGGTTGCGGCGGCTCTGGCAGGGCAACCGACCCTCCGCCGGTCAGGCCCCATGAGCCTCCTGAAACCGGATTTATCGCAGCGCTACGGGAACTCACTAAAATTTTTGACCACGTCCAAACGACTTACCCCCCAACCCCCACGGAATCCCACGCCATGAACACCCTCGTGAACACCGAAAAAGCCCGCTTCAACATGATCGAGCAGCAGATCCGCCCCTGGAACGTGCTGGACGCGGACGTTCTGGCCCTGCTGTCCGAGATCAAGCGCGAGGACTTCGTGCCCGCCGGCCTGCGCGCCCTGGCCTTCACCGACACCGAACTGCCCCTGAAAAGCGGCGAAGACGCGCCCGTGATGCTGGCGCCCCGGGTGCAGGCGCGCATCGTCCAGGACGTGGCCACCCGGCCGACAGACAAAGTGCTGCTGGTCGGCGCGGGTTCCGGTTACCTGGCCGCGCTGCTGGCCAAGCGCGCGAAACAGGTGATTGCGCTGGAAATCGACGCGGAGCTGGCGGCGCTGGCGCGCGCCAACCTCCAGAAGGCGGGGATCACCAACGCCCAGGTGCAGCAAGCCGACGGCAGCCAGGGCGCTCCCGCCGAGGCGCCTTTCGACGTGATCGTGCTGGCCGGCTCGGTGGCCGCGGTCCCGGCGGGCCTGCTGGCGCAACTCGCTCTGGGCGGGCGCCTGTTCGCCATCGTGGGCGAAGCCGGCGCCCCCATGATGCGCGCCACCCTGATCACGCGCGTGCAAGACCAGAGCTACCAGAGCCACCCAAGCTGGGACACGGTCGCGCCGCGCCTGCGCAACTTCCCCGAAGCAGCACGTTTCCATTTCTGATCCTGGCGCGAGCCCACACCGTTCAGCTTGCACCCCCCCCCCGGCAGCGCACCCCAACACCCTTCGCGTTTGAAAGCATCCGCATGATCGAGCACATCCACCCTGGCGATTTCGACACCTGGCTGCGGCAGGCACAAGCGGCCACCCAGGCCCAGGGCGCGGACTCCCCTGGCCCGCTGGTGCTGGATGTGCGCGAGGCGCACGAGTTGCAGATCGCCGCGCTGCGGCCGGCGGCCGACGCGGGTTTCGAGTTGCTGCACATTCCCATGAACACCGTGCCCGGCGCGCTGGATCAGCTCGACCCGGACCGCCCGTCCCAGCGCCAGATTGCCTGCCTCTGTCACCACGGTGGCCGCAGCCTGCGTGTGGCCGAGTACTTGAGACACCAAGGTTTCGAGCGCGTCGTGAATATCAGCGGCGGCATCGAGGCCTGGGCCGCGCAGCGCGACCCCAGCATTCCACGTTACTGACCGCCGATTTCCGCGCCACAAAGCGCTTGTTGACCTTGCCCTCTTGCACCATGCGCCATCACCCCCAAATTGCAAGCAAGATATATAATAAGCATTGCTTACTATATACCTTTGCTGCGTTCCCGGGGATGCGGCAGACCGAGCAAACGCCCACCTTCGCCACCTAGTCCCATGAAACTGCACCGCCTATTCCCGCGCGCGACCCTGACGCTGGCCGTCGCTGCCCTGTTCGCACCCGCCATCCAAGCACAAAGCCTGATGGACCTTTACCAGGCCTCGCGTGGCCATGACGCCACCTACCAGGCTGCGCGCGCGCAGTACGAGGCTGGCCTGCAACGCGCCGATCAGGCCAAGGCTGCCGTGCTGCCCACCATCACCCTGAGCGCGGGCGTCAATCGCACCGATCAGTCAGCCGACATGGCCAACGGAACGACGAACTCGCACGATTACGAGACCCACAGCACCAGCCTCAACCTGAGTCAGCCCCTGTTTCGTCCCGCGAACTTCGCGACCTTCCGCCAAGGCACGCAACAAGCCGAGCTGGCCGAGGCCCAATGGTTGGCCGCGGAGCAGGATCTGATCGTGCGTGTCAGCCAAGCCTATTTCGACGTGCTCAGCGCCCAGGACGGCCTCGCTTTCGTGCAAGCGCAGAAAACCGCCGTGGCCGAGCAACTGGCCGCGGCACGGCGCAACTTCGAGGTGGGCGCCACCACCATCACCGATACCCGCGAAGCCCAGGCGCGCTATGACCTTGTGACCGCCCAGGAAATCGCCGCCGATAACGACCTGCGCATCAAGAAGCTGGCGCTGGACCAGTTCGTGGGTGTGCAGGACGCCCGCCCCTTGCCCCTGGCACCCGCCGTCGCGCTGCCCGCCGTCGCGCCACAGGACATCAACTACTGGGTGGACCAGGCTCGCACCCAGCACCCCTCGGTGCGCCAAGCCCGCGTGGCCCTGCGCAATGCTGAACTGGAAAGCACCAAGGCCATCTCGGGCCATCTGCCCACGGTGGACTTGACGGCCAGCCGCAGCATGAACAACTACAGCAACGGCGGCCCCAATGCCAACGGCACCGATGCCGCCAACGTCACCACCATCGGCGTGCAGCTCACCCTGCCTCTGTTCGCGGGTTTCGCCACGCAGAACCGTCTGCGCGAAACCCTGGCGCTCGAAGACCAGGCCCAGGCCCAGTTGCAAGGCGCCGAACGCGCGGTCACCCAGGGTGCGCGCACGGCCTACCTGGGCGTGCTGTCGGGGCTGAGCCAGGTCAAGGCTCTGGAAGCCGCCGAAACCTCCAGCCAGAGCGCGTTGGACGCAAACCAACTGGGTTACCGCGTGGGCGTGCGCATCAACATCGACGTGCTGAACGCGCAGAGCCAGCTCTACCAGACCAAGCGTGACCTGGCGCAAGCCCGCTACAACGTGCTGCTGGCCAACCTGCGCCTGCGCCAAGCCAGTGGTGACCTCAACGGCAACGACCTGCAGAACATCAACGCGCTGCTGGCCAGCACTCCGGCGGCGCCGACGACCGCGCCTGCGGCCAAGCCCGCTCAATCCAGGTAAGTCCCCCGCACCCTGAACGGGTGCGGAGCACAGCGCTCAGTGCGCGGCGGCGCCCAGGGCCGCGTCCGGCTTGACACTCTTGAGCAGCGCGAGCATCTCGCCCTCGATGCGCTGGAGGGCTTCTGACGTCTGGCCCTCGAAGCGCAGCACCAGCACCGGCGTGGTGTTGGAGGCACGGATCAGGCCAAAACCGTCCGGCCAGTCGACCCGCACGCCGTCGATGGTGCTGACCTCCGCGGGTTTCGGGAACACGCCCGTGCCCAAGGACTTCTTCTGCAACTCGGCCACGACCCGGTGTGGCTCGCCCTCGGCGCAGGCCACGTTGAGTTCGGGCGTGGAATGGCTGGTCGGCAGCGCGTTGAGCACCGCGCTGGCGTCGGCGGAGCGGCTGAGGATTTCCAGCAGGCGCGCGGCGGCGTAGGTGCCATCGTCGAAACCGTACCAGCGCTCCTTGAAGAAGACGTGACCACTCATCTCGCCACCCAGGGGTGCCTCGATCTCCTTCATGCGCGCCTTGATCAGGGAGTGGCCCGTCTTGTACATCAGCGGCTTGCCGCCGGCCTCCTTGATGGCCGGCGCCAGGCGCTGCGTGCACTTCACATCGAACAGGATGAAGCTGCCTGGGGCGCGCTTGAGCACATCGCGCGCAAACAGCATCAATTGCCGGTCCGGGAAGATCGTCTGCCCATCCTTGGTCACGACGCCCAGGCGGTCGCCATCGCCGTCGAACGCCAGGCCGATCTCGGCGTCGGTCTCGCGCAGCGCCTTGACCAGATCGCGCAGGTTCTCGGGCTTGCTGGGATCGGGATGGTGGTTGGGGAAAGTGCCATCCACCGCGCTGTGGAGTTCACGCACCTCGCAGCCCAGGTCACGCAGGATGCCGGGCGCTGACGCACCCGCCACGCCGTTGCCGGAATCCACGACGATCTTCATGCGACGCTGCAGGCGCACGTCACCAAGGATGCGGTCGCGATAGGACGAGAGGATGTCCAGCTTGGTCAACTTGCCAGCCTTCGAGGGCAACGCGCCGACCTCACCCAGCAGTGGCGTTTCGTCCGCTTCCATGGCCTTGCGCAAGTCCTGGATTTCATCCCCGTAAATTGCGCGCCCGGCCAGCACCATCTTGAAACCGTTGTAATCGGCCGGGTTGTGGCTGCCCGTCACCTGGATGCCGCTCTTGCACACCGTGCTGGCCGCGTAATACAGCATGGGCGTCGTGACCATGCCCAGGTCGATCACGTCGAGGCCCACGGTGCGCAAGCCACGGATCAAGGCCGCGCTCAGCGCCGGACCGCTCAGGCGGCCATCGCGGCCCACGGCCACCCAGCTTTCGCCTTCCGCGCGCGCGGCCAGACCAAACGCACGCCCCAGGCTCTCGGCCACGGATTCATCGAGGGTAGCCGGCACGACGCCGCGAATGTCGTAGGCCTTGAAGATCGAAGCAGTAACTTTCATGGGCAAGAATTACACCATGAACTCCGCACGACTCGCCAAGCGCCGCCTCACGCTCCGGCTCAAGCCCGTCGCGCCACCGGCGCCACGCAATCCGCTGGTGGCACCGGCGCTGAAGCGAAAAGCCGGTGTGCACCGCAAGACGGCCAAGAGCGAGCGGCAGGCGGGCCGGCAAGCACTGAGGCAGGCCCTGAAACAGACACCATGAAAAAGGGGCTGCGCAAGCAGCCCCTTCACGGTCGGGCAAGCCGACGCCTCAGGCCGTCACGGTTTCATGCGCCGGCATGCGGATCAGGTGATCAAAGGCGCTCAGGGCGGCTTTCGCGCCCTCACCGGCGGCGATCACGATCTGCTTGTACGGCACGGTCGTGCAATCGCCGGCCGCGAACACCCCGGGGACGCTGGTGTGCCCCTTGGCATCGACCACGATCTCGCCGAACTTCGAAAGTTCGAGCGTGCCCTTGAGCCACTCGGTGTTGGGCACCAGCCCAATCTGCACGAACACGCCTTCCACGCCCACATGCTTCTTCTCGCCCGTGGTCCGGTCCAGGTAATCCAACCCGGCGAGCTTGCCGCCCGCGCCGGAGAACTCGGTGGTCTGCGCCTGCGTGATGATCTGCACATTCGGCAGGCTCTTGAGCTTGCTCACCAGCACCGCGTCGGCCCGGAGCTGATCACCGAACTCGAGCAGGGTCACGTGCTCGACGATACCGGCCAGGTCGATGGCAGCCTCGACGCCCGAGTTGCCGCCGCCGATCACGGCGACCTTCTTGCCCTTGAACAAGGGACCGTCGCAGTGCGGGCAGTAGGCCACGCCCTTGTTCTTGTACTCCTGCTCGCCCGGCACGTTGACGTTGCGCCAGCGCGCGCCGGTGGACAGGATGACGCTGCGCGCCTTGAGCACGCCGCCATTCGCCATGTGCACCTCGGCCAAGCCGCCGGGCCCGGCCGCCGGCACCAGCTTGTCCGCGCGCTGCAGGTTCATGATGTCCACCTCGTAGTGGCGCACCTGGGCTTCCAGCGCCGCGGCGAACTTCGGCCCTTCGGTCTCCAGCACGGAGATGTAGTTCTCGATGGCCAGGGTGTCGTTGACCTGACCGCCGAAACGTTCGGCGGCGATCCCCACGCGGATACCCTTGCGCGCCGCGTAGACGGCCGCTGCAGCGCCCGCGGGGCCCGCACCGACAATGAGCACGTCATACGGGTCCTTGGCGGACAGCTTGGCGGCCTCGCGCTCTTCGCTCTTGACGTCCAGCTTGGCCACGATTTCCTCGACGGTCATGCGACCCGACGCGAACATCTTGCCGTTCAGCCAGGTGGCGGGCACGGCCATGATCTGGCGCTCGTCCACCTCCTGCTGGAACAGGCCGCCGTCCACGATGGTGGCTTGCACGCGCGGGTTGACGATGCTCATCAGGCTCACGGCCTGGACCACGTCGGGGCAGTTGTGACAGCTCAAGGACATGTAGACCTCGAACTTGAATTCACCCTCGAGGTTGCGGATCTGCTCGATCACCTCGGGCTCCACCTTGGGCGGGTGGCCACCGGTCCACAGCAGGGCCAGCACCAGGGAAGTGAACTCGTGGCCCAGGGGAATGGCGGCAAAACGGACACCTTGGGGCACGCCCGTGGTCTCGCCATCGCGTGCAATGATGAAGGACGGCCTGCGCGCATCCGTGCCGGAGTCGTCGAAATGGACCTGGTCAGACAGACCGGCGATTTCCTGCAGCAACTCGCGTAGCTCGGCCGACTTCTCGCCGCCATCGAGCGAGGCAATCAGCCGGATAGGGCGTTGCAGCTTGGTCAGGTACGCCTGCAACTGGGACTTCATGGCGTCGTCGAGCATGGGGTTCTCCTGGGGTGCGTGAGGTCTGATAGATGGGGATGCCGCGGCGAAAAACGAGCCAGTCCGAGACTGCGCCCGATGCGCTGATTCCATCGCCGTGCCTTACCGCCGTGAGATGGGCCGCGCGGCCTGGTGTGTCCAGGGCCGGCGCAGCCCATCCGGCTGCGGTACTGCCTGCGCAGGGGCCGCAATCGCGGCCCGCGTGCGGCGGCTTAGATCTTGCCGACCAGATCCAGCGAGGGCGTCAGCGTCTTGGCGCCTTCGTTCCACTTGGCGGGGCACACCTGACCCGGGTGCGCGGCAACGTACTGGGCGGCCTTGAGCTTGCGCAGCGTTTCCTTCACGTCGCGGGCGATGGCGTTGTCATGCACTTCCATGGTCTTGATCTGACCATCGGGGTTGACGATGAAGGTACCGCGCAGGGCCAGGCCTTCTTCATCGATGTGCACGCCCAGGGCACGCGTCAGCGTGTGTGTCGGATCGCCCACCAACGGGAACTTGGCCTTGCCCACGGCGGGCGAGGTTTCGTGCCAGACCTTGTGCGAGAAATGCGTGTCGGTCGTGACGATGTACACCTCGGCACCCAACTTCTGGAACTCGGCGTAGTTGTCAGCAGCGTCTTCCACTTCGGTCGGGCAGTTGAAGGTGAAAGCAGCCGGCATGAAGATCAGCACGGACCATTTGCCCTTCAGCGTCGCGTCGCTGACTTCGATGAACTTGCCATTGTGAAAGGCTTGGGTCTTGAACGCCGGGAACTGGCTGTTGATGAGGGACATTGACATCTCCTGTAGTGAAAGGTGGAAAGGAAGCTCACTGGCTTTGCAACCGGTTCAGGGAAAACATCCCCGGGAAAACCGATAGGGCAAAGTTTAGCTTTCCCCGATTGACTTCGGTTCTCTGCGTATCTATGGCCAAGATAGGCAGGGTTTATGGCGGACAGGGTGATGCCCGCCTTGAACCGCATGCAACGCGACTGCGGCAGCGCGCCTCAGGACTGCGACTCGTCCTCCGGTGCGGCGTCGGGCGGCAGGGGCGTGGCGAGCACCTTGTCGATGCGTCGGCCATCCAGGTCCACCACCTCGAACTCCCACCCCGCGCAACTCACGCGCTCGCCCGTCTTGAGCAGGCGTCCGCTGACGGCCAGCAGCAGGCCAGCGACGGTGTTGTAGCGCCCCCGGTCTTCGTCCGGCAACTCGCGGATCTCGAAGCGGGCCTTGAGCTCGTCCACCGGCATCACGCCGTCCAGCAGCCAGGAGCCGTCGTCGCGCTGCGTGGCCCAGGCATCCACCGGGGCCGATTGCAGTTCGCCAGTGATGGCCTCCAGCAAGTCCGCGGGTGTCAGCAGTCCTTGCACCGCGCCATATTCGTCGACGACGAACATCATGCGCAGGGAACGGGCGCGGAACTGCTCGACCAGTTCCATGCCGGAAAGTGTCTCCGGCACGAAAACGGCCGCTTGGGCATGGCGCTCGACCGGGTCCACGGCATGCGCCGCATCCTGGGCCAGGGCCAGCAGGGCGCCCACGCTGATCTGCCCCACCACGTCGTCCAGCGAGCCCCGGCACACGGGGTACCAGGAATGCACACTGCCGCTTTCCTGCTCGCCCTGCTGGGCATCCTGTTCGGTCTGGCTGCTGTGCGCGAGTTGCTCCAGGCATTGCGCCGCGGTGAGCCCGGCGTCGAGCCAGGCAATGTCCGCGCGCGGTGCCATCATGGAAATCAGCGGTCGATCGTCCAGGCGGAAGACATTGCGCACCATCTGGTGCTCGTGCTCTTCGATCAGACCCGCGTCCACACCCTCTTCCAGACTGTGGCGGATCTCCTCCTCCGTCACACCGCGTGCCACATCGGGCACGCGCAGCAGTTTCAGCACGGCCTGGGTGCTCGCCGACAGCAGCTTCACGAAGGGCTTGGCCCCCATGGCCAACCCCCCCATGGGACGCGAGACCCAACGCGCCACCAGTTCGGGATACAGCTGGCCGACCCGCTTGGGCACCAACTCACCGAAGATGATGGTCACGAAGGTAATGAGGGTGACGACCAGCGCCGTCGCAGTAACGCCCGAGGCGCCTGCGCTCACGCCCAGGGTTTGCAGCAGCTCGGCCAGGTCGTCGCTGAAGGCGGCCTCGCCCACGATGCCGTTGAGCACCCCAATGGAGGTGATGCCGATCTGGATGGTGGACAGGAACTGGTTGGGGTTGTCCATCAACTCCAACGCCTTCTTCGCGCCCCCATCGCCCGATTGGGCGGCCGCCAGCAGGCGCGCCCGGCGGCTGGAAGCCAGGGCCATTTCCGACATGGCGAAGGCTCCATTGAGCACGATCAAAAAAGCTATCAACAGAAAGTCCATGGCCGGGACTTTACCTCGCGGGCTTTTCACCTTGCGCTGTCCGCTCGCGCATGAGTCGGATAATCCCCTGCCCTGTCCAGATCCACGAAAAAACGCCGCATGGCTCACTACTTGATCGGCGACGTGCAAGGCTGCGATGCCGCGCTCGGCCGCCTCCTTACCGCCGTCGACTATTCCCCCAGCCGCGACACCCTCTGGCTGCTGGGTGACCTCGTCAACCGTGGCCCGTCCTCGGCCGCCGTGCTGCGTCGTCTCATGCGCTACGAAGGCGCGGCGCGCTGCCTGCTCGGCAACCATGACTTGCACCTGCTGGCCGTCTCGCTGGGCGTGCGCCGCGCCCACCGCGGCGACACGGTGGACGACATCCTGGACGCGCCCGACCGCGACGTGCTGCTGGGCTGGGTACGCCATCAGTCCCTGGCCCTGGGTGCGACGCTGGAGGGCCATGACTTCCTGATGGTCCACGCGGGCGTGCTGCCGCAATGGAGCGCGGCGCAGACCCTCGCACTGGCCGCTGAAGTGCAGGACGTGCTGGCGAGCCCCGACTGGTCGACCTTCATCCGTCGGATGTATGGCAACGAACCGGTCGCCTGGCGCGACGACCTGCAAGGCGACGACCGCCTGCGCGTGATCGTCAACGCCCTGACGCGCCTGCGCTTTTGCACGCCCGAAGGCGCGATGGAGTTCAGCGCCAAGGAAGGTCTGGACACCGCGCCAGCGGGTTACCTGCCCTGGTTCGAGGTACCGGGCCGGCGCACGGCGAGCGAAGACGTGACCCTCGCCTTCGGTCACTGGTCCACGCTGGGCTTGGCCGAACCGCAGAACGTGTTCCGCCGCGCCCGCCTGTGGGCCCTGGACTCGGGCTGCATCTGGGGTGGCCAGTTGAGCGCCTTGCGGGTCATGCCCGACGTCGCGGCCACGCATGTCCTGATACAGGAAGACTGCGAGCCGGCGCGCAAGCCTTTCTGAAGGAAACCACCCGCGCCAGGCCGGTGGCGCGCGAATCAGACTTCGATCTCGCCCCGCAGGTACTGCACGGCCGTGCCCGACACATGCACGCGCTGGCCCTCGACGCGACAACCCAGGGTGCCGGTGCGCCGGGACAGCTGCCGGGCCCGCAAGTCGGTCTTTCCCAGCCGCTGGGCCCAGTAAGGCGCCAAGCCCGCGTGGATGGAGCCGGTCATCGGGTCTTCCTCACCGCCATTGGCTGGCCAGAAATAACGCGACACGAAATCACAGTCCGCGCCGGGCGCGGTCACCGTCACGTCCAGCGGCCCCAGCTGCGCCAGCTGCCCGAAATCCGGACGCAAAGCTCGCACCTGCGCCTCGCTCTCATAGACGGCGAACCAGGCCTGCGCATTGCGCAGAACGGCCACCGGCGCCAGCGGCAGACCGGAGCGCAAGGCCTGGGGTACCTCATCCACCGGCGTGGGCAGACGACTCGGGAAACTCATTTCCATGCGGCCATCAGGCATGCGCACGACCGGCAGCTCACCCACCGCTGGCGCGCGGAAGGTGATGAGGGACGACACGCCGGACTCGACGAGCACGAAGGCGCTGGCCAGCGTAGCGTGCCCACAGAAGTCGATTTCCTTGAAGGGCGAAAACCATCGGATGTCGAAACGGCCGTCCGCCGCCTGCACGAAGAAGGCCGTCTCGGACAAGTTGTTCTCCATCGCGATGGCCTGCATCAGCGCTGGCGGCAGCCATTCCCGTAGGGGCACCACCGCCGCCGGATTGCCTTTGAACAACTCGGACGTGAAGGCGTCAACGACGTACAGGGTCAATTTCATGAGCGTGGGTCTTTCTGGCACGCGCTGCCTAAGGGGAACAGCCATTCCTGCGCAAGGTCTGCGACGGCGATACTGCCGTCGCGGCAGTACGCGGCGTCGTACTGGGTTTTCATGTCAGTCTCGTGGGTGGTGTTGTCAAAGGCCCCGGCATGCGCCCTAGGCCACGGAAAACCCGATCGATAGCACCAGCAGCGCGGCCATGGTCCAGTTGAAGGCGCGGATCATGCGCGGCCGGTGCAACCAGCGGCGCAGGGCGCTGCCAAAGGCGGCCCAAATGGTGATGCAGGGCATGCCCACCCCCATGGCGATGAGCGCGGCCAGCCCCAGATGCCCCCAGAAGGCGTCGCCCGGCGGCACGTAAGCGGACACCATGCCCGTCGTCATGACCCAGGCCTTGGGGTTGACCCATTGGAACAGGGCCGCCTGCACAAAAGTCATGGGCCGGCTTGGCGTGGCCCCGTCCTGTGGCTGCCGGGGTGGCGCGGCGTTCGCGATCTTCCAGGCCAGGAACAGCAGATAGACCGCGCTCACGTACTTCAGGACCGGCTGCAGCCAAGGGTAGCGGACGAAAACAGCACCCATGCCCAGTCCGATCAGCACCAGCATCGCGACGAAGCCCAGGTTCACGCCCCAGACATGGGGCCAGGTGCGGCGCAGGCCGAAATTCAGCCCCGAGGCCGCCAGCATGGTGTTGTTCGGCCCCGGCGTGATGGAGCTGATGAAGGTGAACAGCGCCAGCGGCCCGAGCAGGGCGGGTTGCATCCAGGAAAAAGCGTGCGTCGAAACCGTGTCCATCATCGTCATCTCCATGATCATGATTTTGCTTGCGGGATCGGCTGCGCGCTGGCGCCGCGCAAGGCCCGTCGCCCGCCCACGATGACCCCGATCACCGCCACCGCGAACCCCCAGGTCTCGGTGCTCACCGGTTCACCAAACAGGAGCGCGCAAGCCAGCACGGTCAGGAAGGGCTGCAGCAGCTGCACCTGCCCCACCCGGGCGATGCCCCCCACGGCCAGGCCACGGTACCAGGCGAAGAAACCCAGGAACATGGAACCGAAAGAGAGCCAGGCAAAGGCCAGCAAGGCACGATGGGAGGTGACGATGCCGCTGGCCCGCGCGGCCTCGGCCGCGTCGCCCAGCATCCAGGCCACGGGCACGGCGATCAGCGGCGCGCTGACCACCAAGGCCCAGCAGATCGTGCGCCCTCCTCCCAGCGTGCGCGCGGCCCGCGCGCCCTCGGCGTAACCCAGACCCCCGGCCACCACCGCCAGCAGCAACCACGCATCACCGGCCTGCAAGGCGCCTTGCCCTTGCAGCAAGCCAAACCCGGTGACCAGCACCGCACCCACCGCCGCCCAGGCCCAGAAGGCCCGCGCGGGTTTCTCGCCGCTGCGCCAGGTCGCGAACAGGGCGGTGGACAGCGGCAGCAGGCCGTTGAAGACCGCGCCGTGCGAGGCGGACACGCTCTGCAAGGCAAGGGTGGACAGCAGGGGCCAGCCGATCACGATGCCCAGCGCCGCACCCAGCACGCCGGGCCATTCCTCGCGCCGGGGCAGGCGGCTGCAGTTGACAGCCAGCAAAACCGCCGCGGGCAAGGCCGCTACCAGGGCCCGCCCCAGACCGACCAGCAAGGGTGGCCATTCGGCCACGACCATGCGTGTCATGGGCAGGGTGAGACTGAAGATCAGCACCCCCAACAGGCCAAAACCATACCCTTCCCAGGGCGTGGCCGACGACGCCACGGGCGGGGCGGCGGAAGCGGAGGCGGGGGCCGGCATCGCCGCACCCGACAGTTCGACGCGGGGCAGGGGAATCGACGGGGAACGGGTCAACATGGAGAGGCCTTGACAGTCATCGGTACGCCTGTCACTCTAGGGCCAGTCACCAATACAGTACCGGTACAGTTGAACGGTTTTCCGCAGACACTGGCCCGGTCCGAACACCATGACAGTTGCCCTGCCCTCCAACACGCCCAGTCCCGGTCCATCCGCCGCGGCCTCGCCTTTCCCACCCAGGCCGCATCTCGTGCATGCGGCCGACGCCACCTTGGTCGCCCAGTTGAGCCACGACCTCACGCGCCGCATCCAGGACCAAGGCCTGCGCCCCGGCACGCGCCTACCCTCGATCCGCCAGATGGCCGAGCAGGCCGGCGTCAGCCGCTTCACCGTGGTTGAAGCCTATGAACGCCTGGTCGCGCAGGGCCTGGTGCAATCCCGCCGAGGGGCGGGCTTTTTCGTGCAGGCCCGTCGCGCGCCGCTGATCGACAACAACGCCAAGGCAACCAAGCCGATCGCACCCGCGCAGATCGACACACGCTGGATGCTGCGCAGCATGTTCGGCTCCACCCCCATCGATGGGGCCATGCCAGGCAGCGCGGGCCTGCTGCCGCCCGATTGGCTGGACCTGGATCTGGTGGCCGGCGCACTGCGCAGCGTGGGGCGCACGGCGCAAGGCCCTCTGCTGGGCTACGGGCATCCGCAAGGCTACGCACCCTTGCGCCAGCAAATCGCCGCCTTGCTGCAGACGCAGAACGTGCCGGCGCATCCGGACCTGCACCTGCTCACCACCAGTGGGGTGACGCACGGGCTGGACCTGGTGGCGCGGCTGCTGGTGCAACCCGGGGACACGGTGCTGGTGGAAGACCCCGCGTGGTACGTCGTCTTCGGGCGCCTGGCGGCCTTCGGCGCGCGCCTCATAGGCGTGCCGCGCGGGCCGAACGGCCCCGACGTGGCCTGGCTGGAACAGGCCGCCGCTCAGCACAAACCCAAGCTCTTCATCACCAACAGCGCGGTCCACAACCCCACCGGCTACGGCCTGTCCGCCGGCGCGGCCTACGACATCCTGCGCGTCGCCGAAAAACACGACTTCATGGTGGTGGAAGATCTGACCTACGCCGAATTGCATGCCAACAGCGGGACCCGCCTGACGCGGCTGGCCGAGCTGGACCGCCTGAATCGCGTCATCCTGGCCGGAGGTTTCGCCAAGACGCTGGCGGCGAGCTTGCGCGTGGGCTGGCTCGCCGCCAAGGAAGACTTGGTGCAGCGTCTGAGCGACATCAAGATGCTGGGCGGCCTCACGTCCAGCGAACTCAGCGAGCGCGTGGTCCACCGCATCCTGGCAGACGGCGCCTACCGCCGACATGTCGAGCGCGTTCGACTCCGGGTCGATGAAGCGCGAGGACGTTGCCTGAAGCGTCTGCTCAAACTCGGCTACACCGTGCCGAACGAGCCCCAGGCCGGCATGTTCATCTGGGCCGACTGCGGGCGCGACAGCGAACAATTGGCGCGCGAAGCAGCCGATCGCGGACTGCTGATCCCGCCCGGTTCACTCTTTTCCCCCACGCAGGCCCCCTCGCGCATGGCACGCATCTCGGTCACCATCGTGGACGAGGAAAAGGTGTGGAAGGAACTCGCTGCCTTGCACAAGGCGTAACCAGCCTGGTCATGCGCCGCCCTTCGCGGCCTCGATGATGCACGCTGTCAGGGCCACGAGCAGCGGGTCGTGCCGTCGGCTCGCGCGGACCACCCAGGCCAGTCGCCCCGCGCCGCGCGGCGCGGGCACACGCAGCGGCGTCAGGCCCAGCGCGGACACGTAGCGCAGCAGCACCGACTGCGGCGCCACCGTGATGAAACGGCCCGTGGCCGCCAGATGCAGGTTGGTGTGAAACGACACCGAGGTCACCGCCGGGGTGGGCGGGGCCAGGCCGGCGTCGAGGTAGAGCTGGTCGAACGCGCGCCGCGTGAGGCTCGCGCGCGCTGGCAGCGCCCAGGCTTGCCCGGCCAGGCTGCGCAGCGTCTGCCGGCCACGCGCGGCGCGGTGGCCGGGGCCGACGACAAAGGCGAAGTGTTCGTCGCCCACCAGATGCACGTCCGCATCGTCGAGCATCAGTTCCTGCTGATCGGGCGGCGGCAAGCGGCAGAGGATGGCGTCCAGCGAGCCCGCGCGCAAGGCCTGCCACAGCGGGGCCACGGTGGCCTCATGCAGTTCCACGCGGATGTGCGGCGCGTCGCGCTGCAGGGCCGCCAGCGCGGGCGGCATGAAGCGCAGCGCCGCCACGGGCACGCAACCGACATGCAGCGTCGGGTGAGCCGACATCTGCGCGGCAGCCTGGGCCGCCAGCAGTTCGTGCCGCGCGGCGCGCAGACGCTGCAACGCCGCTTGGCCGGCTGACGTGAGCGTGGCGCCGCGCGCCTGCCGTTCGACCAGCGCCACGCCGAAGGCCGCTTCCAAGCCTTGCAGTGCCTGGGTGATGGCAGGTTGCGTCACGTTCAGCCGCTCGGCGGTGCGCCGCAGCGAGCCGGTGTCGGCGATGTGGTCGAGCAGCAGCAGATCACGCAGCCGCAGGTGGCCGACACGACTGGCAAGAACGGGGTCGGTGTGCATGGATTTGCTTATCGGTGGATAAGAAAGTGTGTATTTTTCTTATGGTCTCACAGACCTAGACTGCCTGTCGCCTCGCCCCAATAACAGGAGACAAGCCATGTTCGATACCCACGCGCATCCCGGCGCGCTCTCTTCCTTTTGTCCGTCTCGGCGGCATCTACTCGTCGCCACCGCCTCGCTGGCCGCGTCGACCGCGTGGCGACCCACGTGGGCCCAAGGCTTTCCAAGTCGCCCCGTGAAAACCATCGTGCCCTTCGCGGCCGGTGGTGGCCCCGATCTGCTGGCCCGCAAGACGGGCACCAAGCTCACCGAGGTGCTGGGTCAGAGCGTGGTGGTGGAGAACATCGTGGGCGCGGGCGGCATTCTGGCCGCGCAGAGCGCGGCACGCGCGCCGGCCGACGGCTACACCTTGATCCTCGGTTCATCGACCCAGATCGTGCAAAAGCTCATGCAACCCGCTGTGAAATACGACCCACTACAGGATTTCGCGCCCATCACTTGCACGGGTTTCAGTCCCGCACTGCTGGTGGTGGCAGCCGACGCGCCGTGGAAAACGGTGCAGGAACTGGTGGCCGCCATCCGCGCCAGGCCGGCGACGCTCAACTACGCCTCGGGAGGCATCGGCAGCGCGGCGCACTTGATCGGCGCGGCGCTGGAGCAGGCAATGCAGGTGCGGGCCACGCATGTGCCCTACAAAGGTTCCGTGGACATCATTCCCAGCATCCTGCAGGGAACCACGCAGTTCGCCTTTCCCATCGCCTCCACTGCCATTCCGCAGGTGTTGGACGGGCGCGTGCGCGCCTTGGCCACCACAAGCGCCCAGCGCCTGGCCCAGTTTCCGCAACTGCCCACGTTGCACGAGGCACTCGGCAAGGAAGAGTTGGCGCTGTCGTCCTGGAGCGGCGTGTGGGCGCCCGCGGGCACCCCGAGCGAGGTGGTGGATGTGCTGTTTCGCGCCTACCAGAAGGTCTACAACGACCCGTCCGTGCGCGCCGACCACGAGGCCGCGGGCGTGCTGGTGGCGCTGAGCGCCTCGCCCGCCGACTTCGGCCACTTCATGGCGCAGGAGACACGCAGGTACGAACGCATCGTCAAGGCGGCCCGCCTGTCAACGACATGAGCACGACACAGGATTGCGTCATGCGGCCCCTCGCGGGTCTGCAGGTGGTCGACTTCAGCCATGTGATCGCCGGTCCGCTGGCGAGTTTCTATCTGGCTCAGCTGGGCGCGATCGTGGTCAAAGTCGAGGCGCCCGGCGGCGACGTGATGCGCGGCGCGGCGCAGGGCGCGACACAGTTCACGGCCTTCAACGCCGGCAAGCAATGCCGCACCATCGATCTGCACACCGAGGCCGGTCGCGCCGAGGCGCTGGCGCTGGCCGAGCATTGCGATGTGCTCGTGGACAACTTCCGTCCCGGCGTGTTGGAACGCGTGGGCCTGGGCCACGCGGCGGTGCGTGAGCGCAACCCGCGTCTCATCTCCTGCGCCATTTCGGGCTACGGCACCCAGCATGCTCCTTGGGCGGAACGTGGCGCCTATGACCACGTGATACAGGCCCTCACGGGCATGGCCATGCTGGCGGGCAGCGAAGGCGAACCCCCGGTGAAGACGGGCTTTCCCGTCGTGGACGTGATGACCGGGGTGCTCGCGGCCTTCGCCATCACCGCTGCCGTGCAGGAGCGCGCCCGCACCGGTCAAGGCCGGCATGTGGATGTGTCCATGTGGGCCGCGGCGCTGCAACTCATGTACCCCTTCAGCGTGGACGCGATGGCCGGTGGCGGCGCGCCAGCCCGCGTGGGCAACAAGGGCTACTCGGGCAGCCCGGCGGCGGAATACTTCGAGGCGCGCGATGGCTGGATCGCAGTGGGTGCCAACACGGCGCCGCAGATCGCACGGCTTTACGAGGTGCTGGGCTGGCCGGCCGAGCAGGCGACGGAAGATCTGGCGCAAGGGCAGGGTTTCGCCCGCGCGCGCGATCCCGAGGCCTTTCGCGCCCGACTGGCCGCCGCCTTGCGCACGCGCACCGCGCAGGAATGGGAAGACGCCTTGCACACCGCCGGCGTACCCGCCGCCCGCGTGCGCACGCTGGACGCCTTTGTGCGCGATGCGCAGTCGGCAGGCGCGCTGCTGCCGCAATGGCTGGAATTGGACGGTGTGCGGGTGCCCAGCCCCGGCCTGGGTTGGACCAGCATGCCGACGTGACAGGCGCTTGGGGGACGCGGGAACGCTGGAAACCGCGGCCCCCAGTCCCTCACCCACAGGCCAGCAGGCTTCGCGTGAAACTCAGGACTGCTTGAACAGCGCCGCCAATTTGAGCTTGGGGCGGATGTTGGTCGACAGATTGCCACGGTTGGTGACCGGCTTGGTCGCCGCTTCCCAGGGCGCGGGCTCGGCCGCCGCCTCGGTCGCGGCGACTTCGTAGGGACGGTCGAAGAATGGGTCAGCCTGGGCGACAGCGGATCGCGAGGCGGGACGCGGCGTATCGCGCCGGCGCGGCGCGCCGCCATCACTCCGCTCAGGACCACGCTCCCGGGGACGTTCACCCCTCTCGTCGCGCCCGTCCTCACGGCCAGGCTCCCGCTCATAAAGGCGGTGCCCTTCGTTGAAGCGGCCTTGGCGACGGATGTCCGGACGGTCCTCGTCGAACTCGACCGGCTCGATCTCGATCTTGGTCTTGATCAGCTTTTCGATCTCGGCCACCGACTTCACGTCCCGCGGCGACACGAAGCTCACCGCCACGCCTTGGGCGCCCGCACGGCCCGTGCGGCCGATGCGGTGCACGTAGTCTTCGGCGTTGAAGGGGATGTCCATGTTGAACACCGCGGGCACATCCTTGATGTCCAGGCCGCGCGCGGCCACGTCGGTGCAGACCAGCAGATCGACCTCGCCTTTCTTGAAGGCGTCCAGCGCCTTCAGGCGTTCATCCTGGCTCTTGTCGCCGTGCAGGGCCGCGGTTTTCAGGCCATCGCGCTCCAGCGCACGGGCCAGCCGGGCGCAGCCCAGCTTGCTGTTGACGAAGACAAAGGCCTGCTTGAGGTTCTTGTTGCGCAGCACCTGACGCAGGGCATGACGCTTGTCGTCCTCGCCCACGCTGTAGAAATGCTGCTCCACCGTCGCGGCCGTCGCATTGGAACGCGCAACCTCGATGGTGATGGGGTTCTGCAGATAGCTCGAGGCCAGGCGTTTGATCTCGGGCGAGAAGGTCGCGCTGAACAGCAGCGTGGTGCGCTGCTTGGGCAAGTGGCTGAGGATGCGCTGCAGGTCAGGCAGGAAGCCGATGTCCAGCATGCGGTCGGCCTCGTCCAGCACCACGTACTCGACCTGGTTGAGCACCGCGTTCTTGGCCTCGATGTGGTCCAACAGGCGGCCCGGGGTGGCCACCAGCACTTCCACGCCCTTCTTGAGTTCGAGGGTCTGGGGCTTCATGTCCATGCCACCGAAGACCACGGCACTGCGCAGATGGGTGTACTTGGCGTACATCTTGACCTGCTGCGCCACCTGGTCGGCCAGTTCGCGCGTGGGCAACAGCACCAGGGCGCGCACCGGGTGGCGGGCCGGGGAGGTCGAGGCGTTTTCGTGCTTGAGCAGGCGTTGCAGCAGGGGCAGGGAGAAAGCCGCCGTCTTGCCGGTGCCCGTCTGGGCCGCGCCCATCACGTCCTGGCCCGCCAGCACCACGGGGATGGCCTGGGCCTGGATGGGCGTCATGGTTTCATAGCCCATGTCGGCCACGGCGCGCTTGAGCGGCTCGGCCAGGGTCAAGTCAGCGTAGCGCTTGGGGGCCGGAGATGCGAGCTCGGGGGATTCAGCACGAATTTCGTCATTCATTGCCCTCAATTATCCCCTATCAGGCCGATCCTGCCCGAACGGACCGGTGGATGCGCCGTATCGACAGGAATATGCCCCACCGTTACAGTGGCGGCGCAGCACGGGAGCCCGTCCATCTTGAACCTGGATCTCTACACGCAATACTTCTTCTTTGGCGTCATCGACCTGATGCAAGGCATCAGCCTCTACCTGCTTTGGCGCCGCGAAAAACAGCCCTACTTGCTGCTATGGGGGCTGGGCTTCGGCCTCAGCGCCGCGGGTTTCCTGCTCGTCAACCTGCGTCACACACCCCTGGCGCCGCTGCCTGTCATCGTCGGCAGCGCCACCCTGGTCACGCTGGGATTGGCCTTGCTGCATGCCGGGCAATGTGCCGTCCTGCGCCAGCAGGAGTTGCATGGCCACATGCGCGATGCCCTGCGCTGGAGCTGGCCTTTCACCCTCACCGCCATCGAACCCCTGGCCCTTTGGCTGGCCCGCTCCGACGCCGACCGGGTGGTCCAGGTCCATTCGGCGCTGCTTGGTCTGGTCGCGGCCTTCGGTCTGATCGCGCTGGCGCGAAACCGCTACCAGACCAAGCAGATCAACAAGTTCGGCCGCAGCCGCCGTGACCCGGTGATCTTCTGGTCGCTGCTGATCGTGTTGATGGTCACGCAGGTCGTGCTCGCGCAAAACTTCACCGAACTCTTCCTGGTCTTCGAGCAACTGATCTATGGCGTCCTGGCCTTGCAGGTACTGGGCATGGTGGCGGCGCATGTCGGCTTGTTCGCGGCCTTCATGAACATGCACACCGCGGCGCTGAACGCGGAACTCAGGGCGCGCTCCACCGCGCTGGAAAAAAGCATGGAGCAGTTGCGCTGGATCAGCGAGACCGACGCCCTGACCGATCTGCCCAACCGCCGCAAGTTCAATGAGACGCTGTCCACCGAGTGGGCGCGCGCCACGCGGCGCGGACAGCCGCTGGCCCTGCTGATGATCGACATCGACCACTTCAAGACCTACAACGACCACTACGGCCACCCGCAAGGCGACCGTTGCCTGGAACGCGTAGCCCGCGTCCTCCGTGCCGCCGTGCAACGCCCGGGCGACCTGGCCGCGCGCTATGGTGGCGAGGAATTCGCCGTCATCCTGCCCGAAACGGACTCCACAGGGGCCGAGCAACTGGCGCGGAAGATCGTGGGCGCCGTGCAAGCGCAGCGCATCCCGCATGCTGCTACCTCGGTCCCGGGCGACATCATCACGGTGAGCATCGGCGTGGCCGCCTACAACCCCCTGCGCGCCGGCCAGATCTCGGGCACGACGTCCTACAAGGGCAGCGGCACGGTCCAGATGGAACAACTGATCAAGCGCGCCGACGCGGCGCTCTACAAAGCCAAGCGCCAGGGCCGCAACCGCGCGGTCGTGGCCATCGAGGAACTGGCGACCGTCTGAGGAGCGGCGCTCGGACTCCGGCCAAAGCTGAACCAGCCGCGTGTCAAGCCTGTGGCACCTGGGCCACGGCACGCTGAAGCGCGGCATAACACGCGGGGTCCAGCGCCGTGCCGACAGTTTTGTCCATGATCTCCAAAGCTTGCGGGATCGGGGTCGGGCCCCGATAGGGACGCGAGGCCGTGATGGCATCAAAGATGTCGGCCGTGGTGATGATGCGTGTTTCCATGGTAGTGGCTTCGGCGCCCAAACCACGCGGATAGCCTTTGCCATCCAGGCGCTCGTGGTGCGCGCCAGCCACCCTGGCCAGTTCGTGGAAGGCGGTGATGCGCGAGAGGATGGATTCGGTCAATTCGGCGTGCAGGCGGACGGCCTCCCACTCCTCGCTGTTGAGCGTGCCTGCCTTGTCGAGCACGCTGTTGCTCACGCCGAGCTTGCCCACATCGTGCAGCAGCGCGCCGCGCTTGAGCCAGCGACGCCGCTCGACGCTGAACCCCATGGTCTCGCCAATCAGGTCGGTGTAGAGCGCAACGCGCGCGCTGTGTCCACTGGTGTACGGGCTCTTGGAGTCCACGATCTGACCGAAGGCAACCCCGATGTCGTCCAGATAATCCTCGTCCAGCGGCACCACATAGCGCCCCGGTTCAAGCGCAAGCACGGACTGGATCAGTTCCGGCGCACTCAGTTGGGTCCAGAAATCACGGTCCTGCGCCACCTGCTCGAAGGCGCGCACCAGCGCCGGGTCGAACCACTGGCCCGAGCGCAGCCGTACCTCCTGCAGCGCGGCCTCACGCCCGCCCGCGGTGTGAAACACATCGCTGACCTGCGCCAACAACGCAATGCGCGCATACACCGGGATGGCCTCCCCCTGCAGATGGTCGGGCCGACCACCGCCATTCCAGTGTTCGTCCAGGCTGTAAATGCCCAGGGCCACCGGTTCGGGAAAACGCAGCTGGCGCGCGATGTCGGCACCACGCGAACACCGGGTCTGGATCAGGTCCTGCGAGATCTCGCGACCTTCGCGAAAGATGTAGATCACGCTGCGGAAGCGTTCGACAAGGCCGGCCTTGAGCCCCGTGTGCTGCAGCACGAAGCTGCACCACATGCCCAGGCTGTCACCCACCAGCTTGAAGTCGCGCTTGAAGTTCAAGTCGTCCGTGAGCTCGGAAAACCGCAAGCCCGCGACGACAGGGCTGAAATGCGCGGGTTCAGCGAGCTGCATGGGGCCATTCCAGGAAGACTGGCGCCGGAACGCGATCATGTGCACCCAGTCCCTGGTCTCAGCGAGTCCGAGGTTCCCTCGACTCGCATGACGCCTCAGGTTTTCAGGTAAGGTCGCGCAGCGCCGGCCCTGAGGCATCAGGTTTTGGGCAATCAGGTTTTAGGCAAGGTGACGCCGCTTTGCCCCTGGTACTTGCCGCCGCGGTCCTTGTAACTGGTCTCGCAGACTTCGTCGCTCTCGAAGAACAGCACCTGGGCGCAGCCCTCGCCCGCGTAGATCTTGGCCGGCAGCGGCGTGGTGTTGCTGAACTCCAGTGTCACGTAACCCTCCCACTCGGGCTCGAAGGGCGTGACGTTGACGATGATGCCGCAGCGCGCGTAGGTGCTCTTGCCCAGGCAGATGGTCAGCACATTGCGCGGGATGCGGAAATACTCGACCGTGCGCGCCAGCGCGAAGCTGTTGGGCGGGATGATGCAGACGTCGCTCTCGATGTCCACGAAGCTCTTCTCGTCGAAGTTCTTCGGGTCGACCACGGTGCTGTGGATGTTGGTGAACACCTTGAACTCGCGCGCGCAACGGATGTCATACCCGTAGCTGCTGGTGCCGTAACTGACGATCTTGTGGCCGTCCGCCGCGTAGCGCACCTGCCCCGGTTCGAAGGGCTCGATCATGCCGGTCTGCTCGGCCATGCGGCGGATCCATTTGTCGCTCTTGATGCTCATGTGTTTTTCCCGGGAATACGGGAGATTGTAAGAATCTGGCAGCGGGGCCAGCCGCATGCCGAGTGTCACTGCCCATGAAACGACCCGGCATCGTGCGCTTTGAGCCCGCAGTTGCCAGAATCGGGGCCATTGTCACTGGCGTCACAGGGAGGCCTGCGCCGGGCATATTTATCACGCCGGACGCATTTATATTCCTGGCGCTCCCTTGGCTGACGGGCTTCAACGGTGGACGATAAGGCCATGAAATGCCCACCCGTACTGGAGACGGAACAGGAGCGGCTCAAGGCCCTGTCCGAATACGGTTTGCGCGGCGACCACCCCCTGCCCAGTCTGGAACCGGTGGTCCGGATCGCCGCGCGAATGTTCGACATGCCTGTGTCCGCGGTGAACATGATCGGCAGCGACCATGTCTTCTTCGCGGCCAGCACCGGCCTGGACGGCGAGGTCGACATGAGCCGCGACGCCTCCTTCTGCGCGCACGCCATCACCCAGGACGAGGTGATGGTGGTGCCCGACGCGACACGGGACGAGCGCTTCCACGACAATCCACTGGTCACCGGCCCGGCCGGCCTGCGCTTCTACGCCGGCGTCCCCTTGCGCTCGCCCTCAGGGCATGCCCTGGGCGCGCTGTGCCTCATCGACAGCCGGCCGCGCCATGACTTCTCGCCCGAAGACCGCGCCCGCCTGCGTGAACTCGCCAAGATGGCCGCCGACCGGCTTGAGCTGCGCCGCCTCGAGCTGTCGACCGAACAATCGAGGCACTCGTTCGAGGAATACGCCAGGAACTCACCCACTGCGGTCGTCTGGTTCGACGAGCAGGGCCGCATCGTGGCCTGGAACGATGCCGCGGCCACCCTGCACGGCTATGACCCGGACGAAGGCACAGGCCGCCAGGTCGAGACACTGGTCAGCGAACGCCACCAGACCACCGTGCGCGAGTTGATCGCGCGGGTCGCCGCGGCGGGCTCGGTGGACGGGCTCGCCGTTCCCGGCGGCATGCACGGCATGCGCAAGGACGGCAGCGAATTCCTGCTCGGCCTGTCGGTGTTCTGCTGGCGCGAGAACGGACGCCTGACGCTCAATGCCCATCTGCAGGACATCACCGAGCGCCAGCGCGGGGAGGAGGAACTGCGGCGGCAAGCCAACACCGATGTCCTCACAGGCCTGGCCAACCGCGCCTGCCTGTACCGGCGCACCGAGGAAACGCTGGCACGCGCTGGCGCTGCGGCGGTGCTGATGATCGACCTCGACGGCTTCAAGGACGTCAACGACACCCTGGGCCACGAAGTGGGCGATGCCCTGTTGCGAGAGATCGCCCGTCGCCTCGAACAGTCCGCTCCTCAGCCGGCCACGGTGGCACGCATCGGTGGCGACGAATTCGCGCTGCTGCTGCCCGGCATGACGAGCCCGGAACAGGCGTCGGCCTGCGCCCGCGCCGCCATCGCGCGCATCACCGATCCGGTCGTCGTCAACGGGCACCAGGTGCGCGTGGCGGCCAGTTGCGGCGTGGCGCTTGCGCCCGTCCATGCCAAGGAAGCGCTGGAACTGATCGGCAACGCCGACCTCGCCCTGTTCCAGGCCAAGCGCCACGGCCGTGGGCAGACGTTCGTCTTCGTCCCGGCGCTGCGCATGGAAGCCGTGGCACGCCGTCTCTACGCCATCGAACTGCACCGCGCGGTCGACGAGGGCGAGTTCGTGCTGTTCTACCAACCTCAGATCCGCCTGGACAACGGTGCGCTGGCCGGCGCGGAGGCACTCATCCGATGGCGCCACCCTCAGCGCGGGCTCCTGTCTCCTGCCGCCTTCCTGCCCGCGCTGGAAGGCGGGCCGCTGGCGGCGGTCGTCGGCTTCTGGGTGCTGGACGAAGCCTGTGCCCAGGCAGCGCTCTGGCGCAGAAACGGCGCCCAGAACTTCCGCATCGGCGTCAACCTGTTCGGCGCGCAGTTTCGCGTAGACGACCTGCCCGCACAGGTCACGGCGGCGCTGCAGCGGCATGGCCTGCCGCCGCAGGCGCTTGAGCTGGAAATCACCGAAAACATCGTGCTCAACAACGATGCGCTCGTGCTTGACACGCTGCGGCGCCTGCGGGCCCTGGGCGTCGGCATCGCCTTCGACGATTTCGGAACCGGCTACGCCTCGCTCAGCCTGCTCAAGAGCTATCCGCTGAACCGCATCAAGATCGACCGCTCCTTCGTGCAAAGCCTGATCGAATCAGAACGGGATGCCTCGGTGGTACGGGCCATTCTCGACATGGCGCGCAGCTTCGGCCTGGAAACGATCGCCGAAGGCATTGAAAAAGCGCCCCAGCGCCTGCGCTTGCAAAATTTCGGCTGCGAAGAGGGGCAGGGTTACCTGTTCGGCCGGCCGGTTTCGGCCCCGGAATTCGCCGAGACGTTCGGCATCGGCGGCCCGGCGCTGGGCGCCGGCAGCGCACACACCTAAGCGCCTGGCACCAGGGCCTGCGGCGTCAGGCCTGCGCCGCTTGCGCGAACAGCCCCACCATCAACTCCCGCAACCAACGGTTCGCCGGATCGGCCTCGAAACGCCGGCTCCAGTGCAAGGAGACCGTGAAATCGCGCAGAGGGAACGGCGGTTCCATCAAGGCGTAGCCATTTGCCGCGAAGCCCCGGGCGATGTTGCGCGGCATGACCAGGGCCAGATCGGTCACGGCCACGATGGCCGGCAGGGCCATGAAATGTTCGGCCGTCAAGCGGATGCGGTCCTCCAGCTTGAGCCCCTGCAGGATGCGCAAGGTGTCCGCGTGGGTGCGCCCGGCGACGAACTCCAGCGTGCGCAACGCGTCCACCAGGGCCGGCCCTTTCTTGCGGCGGGCCACGGCCAGGAAGGGATGGCCGGCGCGCAGCATGACGATGTAGCGGTCCTGCAGCAATTGCACGCGCTGCGTGTCCTTGACCATGGGCAGAAAGCCGAAGGCGAAGTCGATGCGCCCCTCGTCCAGCGCCGCGCCGATCTGGTCACGCGGCAGCGGCAGGGTCTGCACCCGCACGCCGGGCGCGCGTTCACGCAGCGTGGTGATCAGCTCGGGCAGAAAGCGGCTCTCGCCCATGTCGCTCATGTGCAGGCGGAAGGTGCGAGTGGATTGGCGCGGGTCAAAGGCCGCGCTTTCATTCAGCGCCGCCTCCAGGGTGCCCAGGGCCTGACGGACCGCGCCGGCCAGCCGATCGGCCCGCGCCGTGGGTTTGACGCCACCGGCCCGGCGCTCGAACAGCGCGTCGCCCAGCAGCAGACGCAGACGGCCCAGGCCGTGGCTGGCCGCGGGCTGAGTCAGGCCCACGGCCTCGGCCGCGCGGCTGACACTGCCCAGGCGGTAGGTGGCGTCGAACAGGCGCAGCAGGTTCAGGTCCAGCTCGTTGATATGCATGTTGCTCATATTACATATCTCGCAGATGCTATTGAAGAATGTCGTACCCCGCGAGACACTGCCGCAGCTTTCAGGCCCCTGCGGCTGGAAGGCGGCCCCTAGAACAACGAACGCAAGAGGAGACCCGCGCGTGGAAGTTTCATTCAGCCAGGAGATCAAGTCCCTGGCGCTGGGCGAGGGACAGACCTTCCATGGCGAAGGCATCCTGGCCATCACCAAGGCCCTGCTGCAGTCCGGCGTGTCCTACGTCGGCGGCTACCAGGGCGCGCCGGTCTCGCACCTGCTGGACGTGATGGTGCAGGCCAAGGGCTACATGGACGAACTCGGCGTGCACGTCGAGGCCTGCTCCAACGAGGCCTCGGCCGCCGCCATGCTGGGCGCCTCCATCCATTACCCGCTGCGCGGCGCGGTGACCTGGAAGTCCATCGTCGGCACCAACGTCGCGGCCGACGCACTGTCCAACCTGGCCTCGCCTGGGGTCACGGGGGGCGTGCTCATCGTCGTGGGTGAGGACTACGGCGAGGGCGCCAGCGTGATCCAGGAGCGCACCCACGCCTACGCACTCAAATCCGGCATGGTGCTGCTGGACCCACGGCCCGACCTGCAATGCATGGTCGACATGGTGGAACACGGCTTCGCACTGTCCGAGACCTCGAACATGCCCGCCATCCTGGAGCTGCGCATCCGCGCCTGCCATGTGCGCGGCAGCTTCGCGGCACGCGACAACCGCGCACCTCGCATCTCCACCCGCTCCCTGATGGAAGAACCGGCCGCCTTCAACTATGAGCGCCTGGCCCACCCGCCCGTGACCTTCCGCCACGAGAAGCTCAAGGTGGACCAGCGCCTGCCGGCCGCGCGCGCCTATGTGCGCAAGCACCAGCTCAATGAACTGTTCCCGGGCAAGCACACCGACCTCGGCATCGTGGTGCAGGGCGGGCTCTACAACACCCTGATCCGCACCCTGCAGCAGTTCGGCCTGGCCGACGCCTTTGGCCAGACCGACATCCCGTTGCTGGTGCTCAACGTCACCTACCCCCTGGTGCCGGAGGAGCTGACCGAGTTCTGCGTGGGCAAGCGCGCCGTGCTGATGGTCGAGGAAGGCCAGCCCGAGTACATCGAGCAGGAACTGGCCACGATGCTGCGCCGCGCAGACATCCAGACCCCGCTGCACGGCAAGGACATGCTGGCCGCGACGGGCGAATATTCGGCCGAGGTCATGGCCGTTGGCCTGGAGAAATTCCTGAAGCTGTACCGCAATGAGCTGCTGCCAGCGGCCGTACCCGAATGGCTGGTCGGCAACCGCGAGCGCCGCGCCGCCATCGCCCGGGACATCGCCAAGGACGGGGGCCAGGCCCTGCCCGGCCGGCCACCAGGCATGTGCATCGGCTGCCCCGAGCGACCCGTGTTTTCGGCGCTCAAGATCGCGCAGCAGCAGGTGGGCGACGTGCACATCGCGGGCGACATCGGCTGCCATGCGCTGGCCACTTTCGAGCCCTTCTCCTTCGGCCACTCCATCCTCGGCTACGGCATGTCGCTGGCCAGCCGAGCGGGCGTGTCGCCAATGATGAACCGGCGCGTGCTCTCGGTCATGGGTGACGGCGGCTTCTGGCACAACGGCCTGCTGACCGGCGTGCAGAGCGCGCTCTTCAACGGCGACGACGCCGTGCTGCTGATCTTCAAGAATGGCTACACCTCGGCCACCGGCACGCAAGACATCATCTCCACCCCCGATGAGGAAGCCAAGACCAGCGCCAGCGACAAACGCGCCAGCGTGGTCCACACCAACCAGACCATCGAGAGCACACTCAAGGGCCTGGGCGTGCAATGGCTGCGCACTGTCACGACCTACGAGGTGGAGAACGTGCGCAAGACCCTGGTGGATGCCTTCACCTCCGACTTCAACGGCCTCAAGGTCATCGTGGCCGAAGGTGAATGCCAGCTCGAACGCCAGCGCCGCATCAAGCCTTGGCTGGCGGGCCTGCTGAAAAAGGGCAAGCGCGTCGAACGCGTGAAGTACGGCGTGGACGAAGACGTGTGCAACGGCGACCACGCCTGCATCCGGCTCTCGGGCTGCCCCACGCTGACGCTCAAGGACAACCCGGACCCGCTGAAAGTGGACCCCGTGGCCACCGTGATCGACGGCTGCGTGGGCTGCGGTCTGTGCGGCGCCAACGCGCACGCGGCCACGCTCTGCCCATCGTTCTACCGGGCCGAGGTCGTGCAGAACCCGCGCTGGCATGAACGCCTGCTCAGCGCCCTGCGTCGCCCCCTCATCAAAGCCTTGCAACCCGCCTGAAAGACATGGCCCCCACGCTTGCCACTTCGTGTTCTGCGCTGCCCCCAAGCGCAGGCTTGCCCTGCGCTTCGCTTGGATTCGGGGCAGCGTCTCGCCTTGGGGCGGCCCGGCGGCAAAACATCCTATGAATCAACCCATTTCTCTTTTGCTCTGCGCCCTCGGCGGCGAAGGCGGCGGCGTGCTGACCGAATGGCTGGTCGAGACCGCGCGCCACGCGGGTTACCCCGTCCAGGCCACTTCCATTCCCGGCGTGGCCCAGCGCACGGGCGCGACCACCTATTACCTTGAAGTCTTCCCCACACCCCAGTCCGAGCTGAACGGCCTGCGCCCCGTGCTCGGCCTCTACCCCATGCCCGGCCGGCTGGACGCCCTGGTGTCCAGCGAGCTGCTGGAGACCGCGCGCCAACTCAGCCTGGGCCATGCCAGCCGTGAACGCACCCTGGTGCTCAGCTCCACCGCGCGCACGCTGACGACGATGGAGAAGATGCAGCTGGGCGACGGTCGGCGCGACACGGCGCAGCTCGCGCAGCTCGTCGCCGCGCACAGCCATGCCCATCACCTGATCGACATGGCGGAACTGACCCGCCAGGCCGGCACCGTGGTCAGCGCCGTTTTGCTGGGCTGCATCGCGGCCAGCGGCCTGCTGCCCATGAAGCGCGAGGATTACGAGCACGTCATCGGTGGTGAAGGCAGCATGGCTCAAGCCAGCCTGCGCGGTTTCGCCCTGGGCTTCGAGGCCGTGCACGCGCAGCGCCAACAGGCCCGCTACATCGACCAGGTGCTGAGCGCATCACCCACGCCATCCGCCCCGGTTGCCAGCGCCGCGCAGGCGGCGCCCGCCCTGCCGACCGAGGTGGAGGCACGTTTTCCGACGACGCTGCACGAACTCATCGCGCTGGCCTGCGCACGCCTGACCGAGTACCAAAATGCCGCCTACGCGCAGCGCTACCTGGAACGCCTGCACACAGTGCTGGAAGCCGAGCGCGCAAGTGACCCGCAAGGCCGGCGCGGCTGGGCCGTCACGCGCGAGATGGCGCGCTGGCTGGCGTTGTGGATGGCCTTCGACGACATCGTGCGCGTGGCCGATCTCAAAAGCAGCGCCACCCGCTGGCAGCGCGTGCTGGGCGAAGTCAAGGCCAAAGATGCAGACCTGCTCAAACTCCACGACCACTTCAAGCCCGGCGTGCCCGAGTTCGCGGCCCTGCTGCCACAGCGCCTGGCCCAGCGCCTGCTGGCCTGGGACCGCCGCCGCGCGCTGGCGGGCAAGACACCCTGGGCGCTGCCGCTGAAAATTGGCACGCACACGGTGAGCGGCATGCTGGCCTTGCGGCTGCTGGGCAGGCTCAAGTGGTTGCGCCCGCACGGCAGTCGTTTCGTGACCGAGCAGGCCCTGATCGACGAATGGCTGCAGGCCGTGACCCGGCAGACGACCCGGCACTGGGACAGCGGCTTCGAGATCGCCCAGTGCGGCCGCCTGATCAAGGGCTATGGCAGCACCAACGAACGTGGCAAGGACAATCTGCTGCACGTGGTGCGCCATCTGGCAACCGCGCCGCATTTCAACGACGACACGGCGCGCGCGGCCGCCATCGCCGCCGCGCGCCAAGCCGCGTTGACCGACGATGCGGGCCAGGCGTTGGACAAGACGCTGGCGCAGCACGGCGCGCCAGCGCGCCCCCTGAAGGCCCAACCCATACGCTGGGTGCGCAGGCCCGCGATGAAGAACAAGAGCACCTGATTTTCAACCGAGGAGACATCACCATGACAAACCCATCCACCTCCCGCCTGCGCCGCGCGCTGCTGGCGGCCAGCGTCGCCATCGGCGGCCTGACGCTGGGCCTGCTGCCCCTGCAAGCGACCGCCCAGGCCTACCCGAACAAACCGGTCAAGGTGATCGTGACCTTCCCGCCCGGCGGCGTGGCCGACACCCTGGGCCGTCTGGTCACGGCGCCGCTGCAGGACGTGATGGGTCAACCGGTGGTGGTGGAAAACCGCGCCGGTTCGGGCGGCAACATCGGCGGCGACGCGGTCGCCAAGTCGGCGGCAGACGGCTACACCCTGCTGATGGGCTCGGGCGGCCTGGTGTCGGTGAACCCGCACATCTACGACAAGATGCCCTTTAACCCGGCCAAGGACATCGTGCCCGTGGCCGCGGTCGCGCGCGTGGCTGTCTTCCTGGTGGTGCGCAAGGACCTGCCGGTGAACAACGCCCAGGAATTCGTCGCCTACCTCAAGGCCAACCCGGGCAAGCTGTCCTACGGCTCGCCGGGCAACGGCAGCTCGCCCCACCTGGCCGGGGAAATGTTCAAGAGCATGACCGGCACCGACGCCCTGCACGTGCCCTACAAGGGCGCGGCCCCGGCACTGAACGACCTGCTGGCCGGCCAGATCGACTTCTCTTTCGACCCGGGTATCGCCCTGCCGCACGTGCAGTCGGGCAAGCTCAAGCTGCTGGCCGTGGGCAGCCCACACCGCGCGGCCATCGTGCCCGACACGCCCACCGTGGACGAGGCCACCGGCCTCAAGGGTTTTGACGCCGACAGCTACTTCGGCTTCTACGCGCCTGCGGGCACGCCGGCCGCCGTGGTCACGCGCCTGAACACCGAGATCAACAAAATCCTAGGCACGACCGCCGTGAAGGAGCGCATCAACGCCGTGGGCGGCGCCGCAGCGCCCATGACGCCCAAACAGTTTGCCGCCAAGGCGGACGAGGATTCCAAGCGCTTCGGCAAGCTGATCCGCGAACGCGGCATCAAGGGCGATTGAATGGTGGCCCCCACGCTCCGCCGTTGCACGAGTCGCTGCTCCCAGGCAAAGGCTTGTCCTGCGCTTTGCTTGGGTTGGGGGCCGTCGCTCGCCTTGGGGCAGCCCGGCGGCGAGCGGTGAACATCACCATGTCGAATACCATCACCTATCTCCAGCGCGTCGAGTTCGGCGATTGCGATCCCGCAGACATCGTCTGGTTCCCGAATTTCTTCCGTTGGATCGACGCGGCCTCGCGCCATTTCTTCATCGAAAGCGGCGTGCCGCCCTGGCACGAAACCGAACAAACCTTGGGCCTGATCGGTACACCCTTGGTCGACACGCATGCGCGCTTCGTCAAGACGGCCAGCTACGGCGATCTGCTGCACATCCGCGTGCACGTGGCCGAATGGCGCGACAAGAGCTTCGTGCAGCGCTACCGCATCGAACGCGAGAACGCGGCCGCCGAGGGCGGCATGGACCTCATCATGGAATGCGACGAGGTCCGCATCTTTGCCGCGCGGCGCGAGGACGGCGTGGGCATCCGCGCCATCCCGATCCCAGCCGACATCCGGGCGCTGTGCAGCTGAGGCCCGTTCTGGCCGGCAACCCAAGTCCCTGTCTGTCCCTTGCCAGACCGCCTACCCAGGCGGTCTTTTTTGTCTGGGGCCAGTGACCATGAACCTCAGGCCATGAGCTTCAGCCTGACGATGCCCACGAGGATCAGCCCCACGCACAGCAGGCGCAGCAGCGTCGCCGGCTCACCGAACAGCCACATGCCCAGGGCCACGGTGCCGACCACGCCGATGCCGGTCCAGATGGCGTGGGCCGTGCCCACGGGCAAGGTGCGCATGGCCAGGCCCAGCAGGCCGATGCTCACCACCATGGTCGCCGCCGTGCCCACGCTCGGCCAGAGCCGCGTGAAACCTTCGGTGTTTTTCAGCCCCACCGTCCAGCCCACCTCCAGCAGACCCACCATCACCAGAACCCGCCAAGCCATGACCCCTCTGCTGGTGCATCCGCGCCACTGAAGCGCCATATGTCTGGGTCATCCCGGGAATGACGAATCAGTCAGGGTCATCCCTGCGGACTGGTCTCTGAAGAGAGACTCAGACTGGTGTAAGTCGGACCATCGATGCGGGTGCGCGCCGGACCCGCGCCCCTGCACGTGGCTTCATTTCAGGTCATGGGTTTCAGATGCGAACGCGCATTGGAAGGGTCAGATGCCCCTGAAGCGGGTCAGATGCGCCCTATGAGCAAGAGCACCAGGATCACCAGCACGACGACGCCCAGGGCAGTGCTTGGCATGTATCCCCAGTTCTGGCTGTGCGGCCAAGTGGGAACGACGCCTATCAGCATCAGGATGAGGACGATCAGCAACAGGGTTCCCAGACTCATGGCATTCTCCAGATGGTTGTCCCTGAGCAGCTTAAGCATCCAGGCTCCGTTCTTCCGTGCGTTAGCGCACAGTTGCGGACTTGATTGGCAAGGTCACCGCCAAAACTCAAGGCAGCAGCTTGTCGTAAACCGCGACATCCTTGGCGTAACAGTTGCAGGCGGCGGCCTCCAGGCCCGGACGATCGAGCACGGACAGGAAACCATGGTGGTATTTGATCAGGCCATCGCGCTGGAGGCTGCCTGCCGCCTTGGTGATGCCAACGCGGCGCACGCCCAGCAGATAGGCCATGAACTCATGCGTCATGTGAAAACTGTCAGCGTGTGAACGATCCTGGCTCATGAGCAGCCAGCGCGCCAGCCGTGGATTGACCTGGTGGAAATGCGCACACACCGCCTGATTGCCTAATTGCACAAAACGCACGTAAAGATAGCGCTGCAGTACACGCTGCAAGGCGGCACTCTCGCGCAGTTGCTGGAGGAACTGGTCACGCCTCATCCGCCAGACCAGACCGGGGGCCTGAACCAAGGCGTGGAACGGGGCTGACGACACACCCAAGGCCAAATGATCCCCCAGCATGCCCTCGCTCCCCACCATACCGACCTCCAGGTTGGGCTCTCCTTCCTTGCATGCGACGCAGGAGATAACGCAGTTGACAGGGAAGTAGACGTGGTCCATGGGTTCACCGGGTTCACAGAGGATCTCGGCAAACGCCAGTTCGACCGACCGGCATTCAGAAAGAAACCGGGTCCGATCCTTGCGCGGCAGTGATTGCACCAGATGGTTTCCAAGGCTTGTCATGCTGGCTTCCGTTAGATTGAACCGGCGAGAGTCGGCGACATGTGCACCAAAGCAAGCATGCACCCGAAACCCTGGCCTAGCAATCTCAGCCTACCGATGTAGGTTGCGGATGACTGTCCTGCAGCACACATAAGGCTGCGCATCTGAAGACGCGCGCAGAGTTGGCTTCTGCAATTGTCAGATTGCGATCACTGCGGGCAGCAGGCGGTCGTATTCCTTCTTGACGACGCTATAGCACTCACAGACGACCCGCTCCAAGCCTGGTCGGTCCAGCACCTCGATATGCCCGCGCGCATAGCGGATCAGGCCCGCTTGCTGCAGTTTGTGCGCGTTTTCTGTCACGCCTTCGCGCCGCACGCCCAGCATGTTGGAGATCAGTTCCTGGGTCATGCGCAGATGATTACCCGGAAGTCGGTCCAGGCTCATCAACAGCCATCGGCAAAGTTGCTGCTGCACGGAATGATGCCGGTTGCAGACGGCGGTCTGGGATATCTGCGCGATGAGCGCCTGGGCGTAACGCAGCATCAGATGCATGACCGGCAAGGAATGATTGAACTCTTCCTTGATAACGCTAGCTTTGAGGCGAAACGCCTGCCCCGCGCTCTGCACCACACCCCGGCTGGGTGAGGTTTGCCCGCCTAGAAACAGCGCAATACCGACGATGCCTTCGAAGCCGACAACGGCAATCTCGGCCGACGAGCCATTCTCGGTCACATACAACAGGGAGACGATGGCCGACGTGGGGAAATACACATAGTCCTGCTCGCGGCCGGATTCATACATCACCTGCCCGAGTTTCAATTCGACAGACTCCAGTTGGGGCTGCCAGCGCCGCCTATCCTCGGCAGGCAGAGCAGCCAGGAGCTGATTGCTCAACGGATCGCGCGGATCCATGATCAAACCGTCGCCATGTCAGCCACCTCCTGAAATCAAACTTTGCGCCAAGCCGATTTCAAGTGCAAACACACAGGCAGCGGGCGCGGCCATTATGCGCGCTGGCATGTTTGCAAGCGCACACGATGGCCCAAAGTTCTTCCTGGTCAACTTCCAGCGACTATGTCGTCATCGGAAAATCCGCAATTACTTTTTGATTGCTTGGAGCTGCTTTTCCGCGTCAAACCACAAATCGCTGAACTTGTACTGCCAGACGGTCACCTGTTTTTCAGCATCTTCCTTGCCCAGGCTGTAATGCTCCTGGATCTTCCCGACCAGTTGGTCGCGCTTGCCGGCCATGACACGAAGCTCGTCATCGGTCAGCTTGCCCCATTGCTCCTTGAGCTTGCCGGCGATCTGTTTCCAGTTACCTTCAATGCGGTCCCAGTTCATGGTGATTCCTTGGTTGATGTGAAAGAAATTCCTCGACAAACCTCCACTGCTCACGGATGAACAGCGATTTCGTTCTTGACGGACTTCACGCCCTTGACATCGCTGGCAATGCTCTCCGCGGTGCTTTTTTCCATCGTATTTTTGGCAAACCCCGACAGTTGAACCACCCCATTGAGGGTTTCGACCCGGATGCTCGAAGCATCGACCTGTCTGTTGTCGATGAAACGCGCCTTGATGGAGGAGGTGATGGTGGTGTCATCGATGTAGGCGCCAACCGTTTCCTGCCCCCGAGTCACGGCGCAGCCGGACACAAGCAGCAAGGTCAGCGTGACCGCGGCGACGATGGTGTTCTTTTTCATGAAGGTTTCCTTTGTTTGATTGAGATGAATGCAGGGTTTCGGCATGAATCAATTCCTCATGCATCCGAAAATTGCATGCCTCTTTCGAAGACCTTCCATCAATGGAATCGACCAGAGGCCAACCCTAAGGTGCCTTGTGGAGCAGGGTCTGTTCGATAGCGAACATAGGGCCCCGACCTGTCAGAAGATGCCATGAATGAAACAAAGATCGTCAAATCGATCTGCTTAATGTTCCTATGTGCGCTGCCGAACAGTCACGAACCGCCCCGCCTATTACGGTCATGTCTCATGGCACTCGAAATGAATCGGCGTCATGCATGCCCCATGTCATATCGACCCGGACCCCTTGCAAATCAACCGAAGGATGCACACTGATTCCACCGCGTTTCTCATTTCCAGGCTGCGCACGGCTGTCGCCTCGGCGCTCATCTCCGACTTGCTTCAAGGAATATGTCCATGTCTGACCCCCTCTCCCCCCGAAGAACAAACTCATCGGAGACGTGCATCAGGCGATCGAGGATGCCGAAGAACTGCTGCGCATGACGGCCAGCGAGGCAGGCGATGGCGTCTCCGCGGCCCGAGACCGTATCCACCAACGGTTGGTCTCGGCGAGAGCCAAGCTGAGTGAATTGCAGGATGCCGCGCTGGACCAAGTCAAGGCCGCCAGTGCAGCCACCGATGAATTCGTGCATCAGAACCCCTGGGCCTCGATCGGCATCGGTGCCGCCCTGGGCCTGCTCGCGGGACTGGTCATTGCCCGCCGCCAATGAACGGCAAGGCATGGGCACGTCCCCCAAAAGCCCCGGTCTGTTTGCGTCAACGCGCAAGTTGCTCGACACGGCGCTGGAATGCGTGCAGGTCCGCCTGGCCTTGATCAGCAACGAAGTCGAGCAGGAAAAACTACGCCTCTTCGACGGCTTGCTCTGGGCAGGCTCGGCCCTGCTGCTGCTCAGCCTGGGCACGGTGCTGCTGGTCGCCTTTCTGGTCGTGCTGTTCTGGGACAGTCACCGCCTTCAGGCTCTGGGCGTGCTGACTGTCCTGTTCCTAGGCTCAGGTGGCGGCTTGCTCTGCATTGCCCGCGCGCGCTTGCGCAAACCCGGTGGCATGTTCAGCGCAAGCGCAGACGAGCTGGGGCGCGACCGTGCCGCGCTGCGCGAGGAAGAATGACGATGCACCGTCGACGCCGTCGCGCACTGGTTCTCAAGCAGGCACAACTGCTACAGCGCAGCGCCGAACTGCGCGTCGCCCTGGCGCATCAGAGCCAGGTGCTCAAGCCTCCCCTGGCCTTGGCCGATCAGTTGCGGGTCGGCCTGCAATGGCTGAGCCACCTTCCCGTCGGGCCCATGGTCACCCTGGCCCTGCTGCTGACACGACCGCGCCGCGCCTGGCGGAGCGTGTCCCATGTGTTCCTCGTCGCGCAGCAGCTGTCGCGCGCCTGGCACGGACTGCGCGGCTTCTGGACACGGCTGACCGCGCGTTGAGGCCGCGATGCCTCACAACACCAACAGCGCGCGGAAGTCGTTGACGTTGGTGTGGGTTGGCCCCGTCACCAGCAGGTCGCCCAGCGCCTGGAAGTAGCCGTAGCTGTCGTTGCGGTCCAGGTGCGCCGCGGCGGACAGGCCCAGCGCTGCCGCCCGCGCCAGCGTGTCGGGGGTAACGAAAGCCCCCGCGTTGTCCTCGATGCCGTCGATGCCGTCGGTGTCCGCCGCCAGGCCCCACACCTGACCCTGCCCTTGCAGCGCCATGGCGAGGCCGAGACAGAACTCACCGGCCCGCCCTCCGCGCCCCCGCGGCGCTTCCGCCGGCTGGGGCCGCACGGTCACCGTGGTCTCGCCACCACTGAGGATGACGCAGGGCCGCGCGAAGGGTTGCCCTTCGCGCGCCGCGAAGCGCGCCAGCGCCGCGTGCACCTTGCCGACCTCGCGCGATTCGCCTTCCAGCTCGTCGCTCAGGACGTAGGCGTTCAGGCCGATCGCCCGGCCCAACTCGCGCGCGACGTCGGCGGCGGCCTGCAACGATTCCTTGGGCGTGGCAATCAGGCGCACGATCTGCCCGGCGAACACCGGGTCAGCAGGCTTGGGGGTTTCGTAGGCACCTTGCTCCAGCGCGGCCAGCACCACCGGCGGCAGGGCGATGCCGTAACGCTGCAAAATCGATAGCGCGTCGGCGCAGCTGCTGGCGTCGGGCACCGTGGGGCCGCTGGCGATGACGGAAGGGTCATCCCCCGGCACATCGCTGATGGTGAGCGTGACCACCCGCGCGGGCGCGCAGGCCGCGGCCAACCGCCCGCCCTTGATGCGCGAGAGATGCTTGCGCACGCAGTTCATCTCACCGATGTTGGCGCCGCTGGCCAGCAGCTCGCGGTTGATGCGCTGCTTGTCGGCCAGCGTCAATCCTTCGGCTGGCAGGGTCAACAAGGCGGAACCGCCGCCCGAAATCAAGCACAGCACGAGGTCGTCCGCCGTCAAGCCCTGCACGGTCTGCAGGATGCGCTGCGCCGCCGCCATACCGGCGGCGTCGGGCACGGGGTGCGCCGCCTCGACGACTTCGATGCGCTGGGGCAGGCCTTGCGGGCGCGGTGGCGTGTGACCATAGCGCGTCACGACAAGGCCCGAGAGCGGCGCATCCACCGGCCACAGCGCCTCGACCGCCTGGGCCATGGCCCCCCCGGCCTTGCCCGCACCGATCACGATGGTCCGTCCTTTTCCCGGGTCTGGCGGCCGAGGCAAATGGGCCGCCATGTTGTGCAAGGGCAGGGCGCGGCGCACGGCAACCTGGTAGAGGTGGCGCAGAAATTCCCGCGCTTGGGTGCGCGGGTCGGGAAGGCGCGCGTGGAGAGCGCCCAGGTCGGGCGCAGGCGAGGTCGTCAGGTCCATGGTGTCTTGTGTTTTGTCTCCGGCGCGCATTGTGCGGCAGGCCGCACATCGGCCTGCGCACTGCCTCAGGCCTTGGGCAGATCGTCCCACCAGCGGTCGCCCAGGCGCGACTGCAGGTAGGCGATGAAAGCCATCACCTTGCCTGGCACCAGTTTCGGGCTGGGGAAGACGGCATGAATCTCTTGCTCGGGCAGCACATGGCCTTGCAGCACTTCGACCACATGGCCGCTCTTGAGCGACTCGCTGGCCACGTAGCGCGGCATGGCCGCGATGCCGTAGCCATTGCGCGCGGCGGCCAGCACCGCGGAGAGATTGTTCGAACGCAGCCGCCCGGCCACGGGCACGGTCACGGCCTCGCCCTTGGGACTGGTCATGCGCCAGACATCGTCGCCCAGCACGCTGCTGTAGATCAAGGCCGGGTGCTCGCTCAGCTCGCTGGCATTCTTGGGCATGCCCTGCTTGCGCAGGTACTTGGGTGCCGCCACCAGCACCCAGGGATTGGCGGCAAGAAAACGCGCGCCCAGCGTCGAATCGGCCAGCTTGCCCATGCGCACCGCCACGTCAATGCCCTGGGCCACGAGGTCGGTGTAGCGGTCCTCGAAGCTCAGGTCCAGCTGCACCTGGGGATGCTTGGCCATGAAATCCAGCGCCAGCGGCGTGATCACGCGCCGGCCAAAGGCCACCGAGGTGCCAACACGCAGCAGGCCCTGCGCCTGGGTCTGCTGCATGCGCACGCTGTTGTCGGCCTCCTCGGCGTCGCGCACGATGGTCTTGCATTTCTCGTAATAGAGCGCGCCCGACTCGGTCACGCTGATGCCGCGCGTGTTGCGGTTGAGCAGGCGCACGCGCAGGCTCTCCTCGAGCGCCGCGACCAGCTTGGTCACCGTGGGCTGCGTGGTGGCGAATTCGCGCGCGGTCTTGGAGAAACTGCCGGTCTCCACCACCCGCACGAACACCTGCATGGCATGCAATCGATCCATCTTGGCTTGATTCCTTAGGCCTGCCGACTGTAGAGCGGTTCGCGCCATTCGCGCCTGCCCGGCTCATTCCGTCACGGAATAGATGTTATGGGCGCCCTCCGTATTCCGCAAGTCGCCTTCTCTTCCTACAGTGCGTCCATCTGTTCATCAGGAGATTCCCATGGCCAAAATGAAAGCCATCGAAGCCGCCGTCTGGGTGTTGGAAAAAGAAGGTGTCACTCAGGCCTTCGGCGTGCCCGGCGCGGCCATCAACCCGCTCTACGCCGCGCTGCGCAAGCAGGGCAGCATCGGCCACATTCTGGCGCGCCACGTCGAGGGTGCCTCGCACATGGCCGAGGGCTACACCCGTGCCAACCCGGGCAACATCGGCGTGTGCATCGGCACCAGCGGCCCGGCGGGCACCGACATGATCACCGGTCTGTACTCGGCCCAGGCCGACTCCATTCCCATCCTCTGCATCACCGGGCAGGCCCCGCGCGCGCGCCTGTACAAGGAAGATTTCCAGGCCGTGGACATCGAATCGATTTCCAAGCCCGTGACCAAGTGGTCCGTCACCGTGCGCGAGCCCGCGCAGGTGCCGCGCACCTTCCAGCAAGCCTTCCACCTGATGCGCTCGGGCCGGCCGGGTCCGGTGCTGATCGACCTGCCCTTCGACGTGCAGATGGCCGAAATCGAGTTCGACCCCGAGACCTATGCCCCGCTGCCGGTCTACAAGCCCGCCGCGACCCGCGCGCAAATCGAGAAGGCGCTGGCCATGCTCAACGAAGCCGAGCGGCCGCTGATCGTCGCGGGTGGCGGCATCATCAACGCCGATGCCTCCGAGCTGCTGGTGGAATTCGCCGAGCTGACCGGCATCCCCGTGATCCCGACCCTGATGGGCTGGGGCACCATCCCCGACGACCACCCTTTGATGGCCGGCATGTGCGGCCTGCAAACCAGCCACCGCTACGGCAACGCGACGATGCTGGCCAGCGACTTCGTGCTGGGCATCGGCAACCGCTGGGCCAACCGGCATACCGGCTCGGTCGAAACCTACACCAAGGGTCGCAAGTTCGTGCACGTGGACATCGAGCCCACGCAGATCGGGCGCGTGTTCTCACCCGACTACGGCATCGCCTCCGACGCCAAGGCCGCCTTGCGTCTCTTTGTTCAGGTGGCCGGTGAATGGAAGGCCGCGGGCAAGCTGCCCAAGCGCGCCGCCTGGGCCAATGAATGCCTGGAGCGCAAGAAGACCCTGCGCCGCAAGACCAACTTCAACCAGGTGCCGATGAAGCCCCAGCGCGTCTACCAGGACATGGTGGAATCCTTCGGGCGCGACGTCTGCTACATCAGCACCATCGGCCTGTCGCAGATCGCGGGAGCGCAGTTCTTGCACGTCTACAAACCTCGCCACTGGATCAACTGCGGCCAGGCTGGCCCGCTGGGCTGGACTGTGCCCGCCGCTCTGGGCGTGCGCGCGGCCGACCCGGGCCGCAAGATCGTGGCGCTCTCGGGCGACTACGACTTCCAATTCATGATCGAGGAACTGGCCGTGGGTGCGCAGTTCAAGCTGCCCTACATCCACATCGTGGTCAACAACAGCTATCTGGGCCTGATCCGCCAGGCCCAGCGCAACTTCGAGATGGACTACTGCGTGCAGCTGGCCTTCGAGAACATCAACACCCAGGGCGATCCGGTGGCCCAGGGGTATGGCGTGGACCACGTCAAGGTGGTCGAGGGCCTGGGCTGCAAGGCCATCCGCGTGCACAGCCCGGACGACCTCAAGCCCGCGATCCAGAAGGCCGAACAGCTGATGGCCGAGCACCAGGTGCCGGTCGTGATCGAGGTGATCCTGGAACGGGTGACCAACATCGCCATGGGCACGGAAATCGACAATATCATCGAGTTCGAGGACTTGGCCGAGAAGCGCGCCGACGCGCCCGCGGCCGTGGCCTGATTCCTCGCGCGCAAAGACCCCGGAGACGACACGATGCCCCAATTCGCGGCCAACCTGACCATGCTGTTCAACGAAGTGCCGTTTCTGGAGCGCTTCGCGGCGGCCAGGGCGGCGGGCTTCACGGCGGTGGAGTACCTGTTCCCTTATGCCTACGACAAGAACGAACTGGCCAGCCTGCTCAAGACCAACGGTCTGAAGCAGGTGCTGCACAACCTGCCGGCGGGCAACTGGGAGGCCGGCGAACGCGGCATCGCCTGCCACCCGAACCGTGTGGAGGAATTCCGCGCGGGGGTGGATCAGGCCATTGCCTACGCCACGGCCCTGGGTTGCCCGCAAGTCAACTGCCTGGCCGGCAAGGTGCCCGAAGGCGTGGGCGCCACCCAGGCCCATGCCACCTTCGTGAGCAACCTGAAATACGCGGCGGGCAAGCTGCATGGCGCGAACATCAGACTGCTGATCGAGCCCATCAACACCCATGACATCCCGGGGTTCTTTCTGAACACCACGGCCCAGGCCCTGGCCATCCTCGATGGCGTGGGCAGCCCCAACCTCTACATCCAGTACGACATCTACCACGCGCAGCGCATGGAAGGTGAACTGGCCGCGACGATGCAAAAGCACCTGGCACGCATCGCCCACATCCAGCTCGCCGACAACCCGGGGCGCAACGAGCCGGGCACGGGCGAGATCAACTATGCTTTCCTCTTCCGCCACCTCGATGCCATCGGCTACCAGGGCTGGGTCGGTTGCGAGTACAAGCCACGGGCCAGCACCACCGAAGGGCTGGGCTGGATCAAGGCCTTGGCCTGAAAACCAGACCCACTGAATGAACGCGCGTGCGAGGCCACACCGGCTCCCGCACGCCTGACCAGGACCACGAGAGAGACAAGCACATGACCAAATCCGGACTCAAAATCGGCTTCATCGGCCTGGGCATCATGGGCACGCCGATGGCCCTCAACCTCATCAAGGGCGGCCACGTGCTCTTCGTCAACACCCGCAGCAAGGTGCCGCAGGAACTGGCCGACGCGGGCGCGACCGTCTGCACCACGCCAGCAGGCGTGGCCGAACGCGCCGACATCATCTTCACCATGGTGCCGGACACACCGGACGTGGAGAAGGTGCTGTTCGGCGAGCACGGCGTGGCCCAGGGCCTCGGCAAGAACGGCAAGGGCAAGGTCGTGGTGGACATGAGTTCCATCGATCCGATCGCCACCAAGACTTTCGCGAAGAAAATCAATGAGCTGGGGGCGGCCTACCTGGACGCGCCCGTCTCGGGTGGTGAAGTCGGCGCCAAGGCAGCGTCGCTGACCATCATGGTCGGTGGCGAGGACGCCGTGTTCGAACGGGTCAAGCCGCTGTTCGAACTCATGGGCAAGAACATCACGCTGATCGGCGGCAATGGCGCCGGTCAGACCTGCAAGGTCGCCAACCAGATCATCGTCGCGCTCAACATCGCGGCCGTCAGCGAAGCGCTGGTCTTCGCCTCCAAGGCCGGTGCCGACCCAGCCAAGGTAAGACTGGCGCTGATGGGCGGCTTTGCCTCCAGCCGCATCCTGGAAGTTCACGGCGAGCGCATGGTCAAGCGCACCTTCAACCCGGGCTTTCGCATCGCGTTGCACCAGAAAGACCTGAACTTGGCCTTGCAAAGTGCCAAGGCACTCAAGATGGCCTTGCCTCAGACAGCCGGCGCGGCCCAGCTGATGCAGGCCTGTGCCGCCCTGGGCCATGACCAGGCCGACCACTCCGCTCTGGTCAAAGCCCTCGAAGCCTTGGCCCAGCACCCCGTGGCGCCCGACGCCTGAAGGGGGACCGAATCACGGTCTAAAGCCAGTGCGCGGGACGGAATCCCCTGGTTTTCCGCCCATCGGACACACCGGCGCTGTGGCACAGTGGGCCGTCATGTGCCGCCTCGTCCGCAACTTCATCCGCAGTGTCGCCCCCAGCCTCGACAGGCTGTCGTTCGCTCTGATGTGCGCGAGTGGCCTGCTGCTGGCGGCTTGCGCGTCACCGCGCGCGACGCCCGGGAGCGCGGGTCTGAAGCCGCCCACGCGCGGCACCACCGCCACGCATGCTTTCGTCGCCCCTGACAACCTGCCCAGCTACCGCCTGGACACGGCCCGGCACCTGTACGGCCAGAACCGCGAGCGCATCTATGCCGGCGTGATGCCGCACTACCTGCGCGCCGTGGGCGTGCTCGAAATGGACGTGGATGCCCAGGGCCAGGTCGAAAGCCTGCGCTGGCTGCGCGCACCCACGCATGCCCCCGACGTCATGGCCGAGATTGAGCGCCTGGTGCGCCAGGCCGCCCCCTATCCGGCCCCGGCGTCATCGGCCTTGCAGGGCGGTTCGGCCCGCGTGATCGAGACCTGGCTGTGGGACCAGAGCGGGCGCTTCCAGCTTCGCACCCTGAGCGAAGGCCAGGGCGAGAGCGTCACGCCCATGCCCACCACGCAGCTTGCCGGGCAAGCGCCCCGGCCCGGCACCGGCGGGGTCGATGGCGGAACCATCGCCTGGCAGCCCGTGCGTGTCCATGTGGTCGCCGCCGACGGTCGCTGAACCTCACCGCATCGCGCCCACGCGTCACGCCCCCCGACCTCGGCTGCTTGCCGGCTTCACTCGGTCGTGACCGATACCAGCACCGGCTTGGGGTTGGCCCGAGTCACACGGCCGGTTCGGCCGCAGGGCACGGTCTGCTTCTGGCCTTAAACTTGCTGATTCACAGCACATCCCCAGCCCCCTGCGCGCGCAAACCCGCCCTGCCAGAACAGGGCCGGCGCAGCAGAGCACAGGAACCGACGGCCATGGCATTAGAGGACGAAGATCTTTCCGGCACCCAGGCGTTGATCATCGACGGCAACCACAGCTCGCGCGCCATCCTGGTCAACCAATTGCGGGAGTTCGGGGTCGGCAACGTCGAACAGGTCTCGCGCACCTCCGAGGCGCGCCGCATGCTGGAGCGCCGCCATTTCGACATCATCCTGTGTGAGCAGCATTTCCAGTCCGACGAACCTTCGGGCCAGGACTTCCTGGACGATCTGCGGCGCAACCAGATCTTGTCCTTCTCGACCATCTTCATCATGGTCACCAGCGAGGCCAGCTACGCCAAGGTGGCCGAGGCCGCCGAATCCGCCCTGGACGGCTACCTCATCAAGCCCCACACCGCCGCCCGCCTGGCCGAGCGGCTGGAGCAGGCCCGCCAGCGCAAGGCCGTGCTGGCACCCATCTTCGAGGCCATCGAGTCCGACCAGCATGAGAAAGCCGCCAACCTCTGCATGGAGCGCTTCGAAGCCAAAGGCCCCTACTGGCTCTACACCGCGCGCATCGGCGCCGAACTGCTGATCCGACTGCAACGTTACGAAGAAGCCCAGCGCCTCTACGAAGCCATCATCAACGCCAAGACGGTGCCCTGGGCCAAGCTGGGCGTGGCCCGCTCGCAGCTCGGTCGGGGCGAGGCGCAGCGCGCAGTCGGCACGCTGGAGACGCTGATCAGCGAAGAGCCGCATTACGCCGATGCCTACGATGTGATGGGTCGCGCCCATTTCGAGCTCGGCAACCACGAACAGACCCTGGTCGCCTACAAGATGGCGTGCACGGCCACGCCTTACTCGGTCACGCGGCTGCAGAGCCTGGGGCATCTGCACTATTACAAGGGCGAGTACGGCGAGGCCGAGCATGTGCTCAACCAATGCGTCAACCAGGGCCTGGGCACGCGTTCCTTCGACCCGCAGACGCTGATGTTGCTGGGCTTCATCTATATGCAGATGGACGACCGCCAGGGCCTGCACCGCATCCGGGGCGAACTGGCCAAGCTCGGACTGCGCGACAGCGAGTACAGCCAGCGTCAGCGCACGATGGAAGCCACGCTCAACGCGCTGCTGGACATCCTGCGCAAGGAATACGGCCAGGCGCTCAAGGTCGCGCGCGAGCACGCCCAGCGCATCCGCGAGCCCGACTTCGACGCCGAGGCAGCCTCCAACCTGATCTTCCTGCTGTCGCAGATCGCCTCACGCACAGTCTCCCTGGGCCTGGAACTGAGTGATCTGCCGCCCATCCTCGACGCCCTGGGCGAACGTTTCATCAGCGGACGCTCCATGAGCGAGCTGCTGGCCGGCGCGGCGCGCGCGCATGCGCCTTATGCGGACCGCCTGCGCGAAGCGGGCGAACGGCCCATCAAACTGATGGAGAGCGCCGTCAAGCTCAGCATGGGGGGGATCCGGTCAGCGCCGTGCGCGAACTGCTCAAGCACGGCCAGGAAACCTTGAACGCGCGCCTCATCACCACCGCGCAACTGGTGCTGCAGCGCTACGCGTCCCAGATTCCCGATGCGGCGACCTACCAGTCGACCATCCAGGATTGGCGCCGGCGCTACGGCAACATCACCCTGCGCACCACGCTCACGCTCGGCGGGCCGTCCGACAACCGCGAGGCGGGTGGCATTCCCCTGCCGGTGCCCAAGAAGGCCGGCGCGCACTGACGCGCCATACCCCACGGGCGTCGAATCGGCATTCGGTCGGCATCAAGCCTTCAGCAAGGCCCGCCGCTCGCCCAGCAGGTAAGGCCGGTCGATCTGCTCGGCCAGGCGGCCCAGGTCGCCCGCGCTGACCCCGCAAGCGGCGAAATGCGCCTGCCAGCCATCCACCACTTCGGCCACCTCGCGGGCCAGGGCCAGCGCCTGGGGACGGCGCAGGCCGAAGGCGGCTGGCTCGGACAAAAGGTTCTCCGCGCTGGCGTCCAGGCCCAGGGCGCCGACACGGAACTGCTGGTAGCCCAGGGCCTGGCCAGCGGGCAGCACGTCGTAGGCCGGGGCCAGGGCGTAGCTGCGCCCCTCGACCAGCAGGGCGTGGTTTTTCTCGTGGTCGTCGGTGTTGTCGATCAGCACGTTGAAGACCATGCGGCGGAACACCTGGGCACCGTTGGCGGCGATTTCTTGTGGGTCACCCCGCCGGCGCAGCAGCAAAGCCAGTTCCGGGTAGCCGGCTTCGCTGGCGGCGGCGCGCAAGGCCACGTGGGCGGAGAGCGCATGCAGGCGCCGACCTTTGGCACGGTCGAAGCGACGCACCGCCACGGCATGGCCATCGTCCAGGGCGATCGGGCGGGTCTCGCAGACCGCGATGCCGGCGCGGGCGGCCAGGGTCATGGCCGCGTGCTCGACCAAAGGGCTGTCGTTCGGATCCCCGGCGTCGGCGAACTTGAGCACCCAGGGATGGCCGTCGATCTCGATCAACGCCTTGGGCCGCGCCCCCCCAGCGTGGTGCCGGGGGCCACCAGGCGCTGCAGCGTTTCTTCCACCGGTTCGCCCGCCTCGATGCGGCGCACCAGTTCGTACAAGGCTGGCACATCCCCCACCACGGGCAGCACGGGCCGGGGCTGCGGCTCGTAACGCTGCGCCGAGGTGGAGACGCCCAGCGCGCCAAAACGCTCATCACCCGCGAAGTACAGGTATTCCAGCGTGGACAGGCGCGGCGGCTTGTAAAGGTGGCGGATGACCCGCTCGCCCCAGCGGTCCGGGCGAGCGTCGTCCACCGCGCCGGCGGCCGCGTCGTTCTCGACCGGCAGGAATTCGCCCGGGCGCAGCGGCAAGTCCTCGCTCAGCGCCAGGCCCTCGGCCAGCCAGGTCGGGGCGTATTCCAGCGAGACGCCACCGGGATGACCAGCCGTGCGCCGCACCAGGCGCAAACGACCCACCAGGCGAGGCTGGGTCGGTTCGGCCAGCCACCAGAGAAACAGCTCATCACGCGGGGTGTAGTGCAGCGCATTCATGACGCGGACGCCTTGTTCGTCGGACGGGACCGCGGGCGTGAACGACCTTCGGCTTCGCGGATGCTGATCAGCAAAGCGCCCTGGTCCAACGCCGGATCGGCCAGCTCGGGCAAGGCCTGCACCCGCCCGACCAGCCACAAAGCCGCCGCATACACGCCCATGCCCACGCCCGGGTCTCCTTTTTCCAGGCGAGTCACGGTGCTGACCGACACGCCCAGCCGCGCGGCCCACGCCCGCAGCGACTCGCGCCGGCGCTTGCGTGCCAGCGTCAGGTGCTCGCCCAACCGTTCCAGGGCCACGCGGGCTTCGGGCGGCAGGAAATCATGGTGCTCGGAAGACTTCGCCATTTCATTGATAAGTACAAAATGAAGATAATGTACTCATTAATGAGCAAAAATGCAAGAAGTCACCCCGCTATGCCCAGAGCGACCCCGGCCGGAACCCGACCCCACTCCGCCCCCATCCACCGGCGCCCGTCACCCAGCACCTACGGCCATAACGAAGCGGGCGCATACATTTCCTTACGAAGCTTGCCAAGGCGCTACGGGAATCCGGCGTGACAAATGCCGACTCGTCGGCAAGGCACATGCCCCCACCGCTATCATGTCAGGTCGCCCCAGCAGCCAGTGCAAGCAAGCGGCCCCGGGGCACAAGGAAAGCGGCCCATGGCATTAGAAGACGACGACCTCTCCGACCTGCTTGCGCTGGTCATCGACAGCAACCCCGGTTCACGCGCCATCCTGGTCAACCAACTGCGGGAGTTCGGCGTCGGCACGGTCGAACAGACCATGCGCACCGCCGAGGCGCGGCGCATGCTGGAAAACCGCAAGTTCGACATCGTGCTGTGCGAACAGCACTTCCAGCCCGGCACCCCCTCAGGCCAGGACTTCCTGGACGAGCTGCGACGCAACCAGGTCCTGCCCTTCTCGACCATCTTCATCATGGTCACCAGCGAGGCCAGCTATACCAAGGTGGCCGAGGCCGCCGAATCCGCGCTCGACGGCTACCTCATCAAACCCCACACTGCCGCCCGCCTGGCCGAGCGACTGCACCAGGCCCGCCTGCGCAAGACCGCGCTGAACGACATCTTTTCGGCCATCTCCACCGAGAACTACGAAAAAGCCGCCGACCTCTGCATGGCGCGCTTTCAAGCCAAGGACGCCTACTGGCTCTACGCCGCGCGCATCGGCGCCGAACTGCTGATCCGCCTGCAGCGCTACGACGAAGCCCAGCGCATGTACGAAGCGGTGATCGAGGCCAAGACCCTGCCCTGGGCCAAGCTAGGCGTGGCGCGCGCGCAGATCGGCATGAACGAAACCCAGCGCGCCGTCGGCACGCTGGAAGCCCTGATCAGCGAGGAACCCCAGTTCGCCGACGCCTACGACGTGCTGGGCCGCGCCCAGTTCGAGCTGGGCAACCACGATCAGGCCCTCGCCGCCTACAAGCTCGCCTGCAGCGTCACGCCCTACTCCATCACCCGGCTGCAGAGCCTGGGGCATCTGTATTACTACAAGGGCGAGTACGAGGAAGCGCAGAAGATCCTGGGGCAGAGCGCGCGTCAGGGCCTGGGCTCCAAGATGTTCGACCCGCAAACGCTGATGCTGCTGGGCTTCATCGCCATGCAGTCGGATGACCGCCGTGCCCTGCAGCGCTGCCGCGAAGACCTGGCCAAGCTGACGCTGCGCGAGGACGAGTACGGCGCGCGGGTGCGTAGCATGGAGGGCATCCTGGGTGCGCTGCGCGACATCCTGGACAAGGAATTCGGTCGTGCCGCCAACTACACGCGCGACCTGGCCAAGCAGGTGCGCAACCCTGATTTCGACATCGAAATCGCCGCCGACCTGATCGTGCTGATGTCCTACCTGGCTTCACGCACCCTGTCCCTTGGCCTGGACCTGGAGGACTTCCTGCCCGTGCTCGACACCCTGGCGGAGCGCTTCGTCAGCGGCCGTTCCATGAACGAGTTGCTGGCCGGCGCAGCCCGCCCCCACCTGCCCTACGCCGAGCGTCTGCGGGCCGCGGGCGAGCGCCCGATCCGCCTCATGGAAAGCGCCGTCAAGCTCGGCATGAACGGCGACCCCAATGGCGCCCTCCGCCAGTTGATGGAAAGCGGACGCGCCACGCTCAACGCTCGCTTGGTCAGCACTGCGCTGCTGGTGCTGCACAAGTACGACCAGCAGATCCCCGACGCGACGGCACAGCTAGAAGCCATCAACGAATGGCGGGCCCAGTACGGCGGCCCTGGCCAGCGCCCGGCCCTGGGCGCCGCCGAGAACGCCCGCCCGCCCGGCGGCATCACCATCAACGCCGCGCCGGAAAAAAAGAGCACGCCCACGGCGGCGCCTGCCGGCGGCAAGGCCAGCGCCGCGTAGAATTGCGGCTCTTCATCCGCGCCCGCGCGCATCATGCGCGGGCCACACCGAACAGGAAGCGTGGCCGAGCGGTTTAAGGCACCGGTCTTGAAAACCGGCGATGGCGTAAGCCATCCGTGAGTTCGAATCTCACCGCTTCCGCCAGGGCAGACATCAAAGTCTCCAACACTGATGTGCCGTTAAGCATAAAGTGGCCACTTGGACAGGTTATGCTTTATTCGCCGAACGGCCATATTTTGCTTTTCTGTTCGACCAAGGTAGCCTCCCTGACTTAGGTTGTAGTTCCGGTGACAGTTGGAGCCGCCGAATGATCGAGGTCAGCGGCAACGGACTGGTCAGCAGCGGTTGCCGTCAGTCGTACCACCGACGCAGACGGCCGGTGTCTGCTTCAAACGGGTCAGTGAAGTGACTCACAGGCTCCTCGTGATACAAATCACCTCGCCTCTACGGTCTGCGCAACCGGTGCGATTCCGCTGTGCTTACTGATCTCACGCTACCGGCAGGCGGCAGCCAACTTCGGGCCTCACGAAGCGAAGATCGAAGAAAAGGCAGACGTAGACGTGCATGACTCGATGCGGTAGGCCGGGAGGCAGGTTAAACATGACCTGATGGTGGAGACTATCAGCTGATCAACTCCAGCCGCTCAGCGCGCAAGTGGAGGGCCTACTCGGGGATCGCCTGCACCTCGCCAGGATTGAACCACTTGCTCTTCTGAGCGTATGCCAGAGCCTGGGCTGCATCCTTCGCCCAAAGCACCAGCGCCACGCTCTCCCTTGCACGGCTGCAGGTCACGTAGAGGAGCCGGAGAGTCCGGTCAACCGAAGTCTCCTTGCCTTCCCCCACGTTCTTGACGTCGGACTCGCCGAGAGGGGCACCGAACAGGCGATCGTAGGCAAATAGATTGCCAGCGGCATCCTCGTCGTCCATCACCACCATCACGTGGTCGAACTCCGATCCCTTGACCACCTGGTGCGTCGCGAGATGAGACTTTCCGCTCAAGTAGGTCTTGAACCGACGAAGCTGAATCCAAGGCGAGTCGAAGAGCCCATGCCAGCCGCGAGACAGTCTGTTCTCGAAGGCCTCCGGCTGCCTTGGCTTTGGTGCGGGCGGTGGTGGGTTCGCGTCGTTGAACGCAGCCACAAGACGCTTGTCTGGCTCGAATAAACCAACCTGTAACACTGGTGCGAGCACCTCGCGCACGGTCACCGCAGGCTTGACGCACGCCTTGGCGAAGTCTTCGACCGCCAGCTGGTATGCTTTGAGCACCTGCCAGCGAGCTTCACCTTCTTCGGGGAGCTGCTGTAGCCGACCATAGCGATGTAGCACCTCCGTGACAGCGAAGTCCGATGGGGCGCCCCCATCCCTGACGCAGTCGGCGAGGTCCATTAGCTCGCGTAAGAGCATCTGAACAACTGTTGGACCTGAGACATCGCCATTCGCATCCGGACGGACCGAATCTGGATCAAGGAGCGATAACGCCTCAAAGGCTTCCAAGAAGTCGCCACGGCGAGCCACCAGGGAGTGCTCCAAGGCCAGCACCTTATGTCCAGGATTGCCTTGCTCCCAATTGGCCAGGCCCGTCGCGGCTCGCATAGCCGACTCGCAGAGTGCTTCTCGACGCAGCTTGTCCTCCGCCGATGCTGATGCGTTGCCGATGAATATACGGACTAGCCCCTCTGACTTCTCTACGCGAGGATGCTGACGGACGGCCTTCTTGGACTGGATTCGCCCTTCCAAATCAGAGTCCCATATGTCATTGATGAGGTCAACGATACGCCGTTGACTTCTATGATTCATCTCCATGTGTAGATCTGCTTCAGATTGCGCCGCTGTTTCCGCGATTTTGTTGCCTCGATTCCTAGCCAGTTGGCCAGCTTCTCGGCATACGGATCGAGCTTGCTTGGGCTGACCCGCCTTGTGTAGGTGGGCTCGGTCTCATCCGACCGCAGGTACTTCTTCACTGTGTTGCGAGCCAGGCCTGTGCGCCTGGAGATCTCGCGAATGGACATCTGTTCTCGCAGTGCCCAACGCCTGATGACATTCAATGTCGCCACGTCTATCACTCCAAATTTCCCCCCGCGTTTAAAGCTCGGAGGGTAGGGTCTACGTGGGTCAACTTTGGATGGAAATTACTGCTCTAAGTGGGTCAGATTTCGGCGGAATTCAACAGACGACACCGCCCGAGCGACGACAAGGGCTCTACATCCAGATTGGCTACGACCTGCCTCTCAGCGATTGCCTTGAACACCTCGTCTGGAACAAGGTTGTGCGGATCACGGAATAACTCATCCAGGTAGATTGCGCCGTGCTCACCTAAGATCTCATTGAGGCGCTTGAGGATTGGATCAGGGCACAGTGGTGCGGCAGGGTGTAAAAAATCTGCCAGGAAGAGATAGTTTTCGACCCGAACGCGTGGAATGCTGTCGCCACTGCAGATTCGGTACCTGATGCCAAGCTCACCTAGCTGCTGTTCTATCTGCGGGGAGCACCAGAATCCATCATTCCCTTTGTTATAGCGATAGGGATACTTCTCCGCCAGACGATTCAGCTTCTCCTCAGACTTCCATTCTTCCAGTACGACAGCGTCATCTCGAATGACCAAGAAATCAGGACAGTGGTGTATTTTCTTGGTCGCATTCGCAGCAGGGTCAAACAGCTCCAGATGTAGATTGCACGGCTGTGCGTAGTATTCAAGCACCGCAGGGTTGTATTCGTGGTCTACAGCCGCGGGATACTCCACATGACGGCTTTCACAGCGAATCTCGCTAGCCATCTTCCGACTAGCCAGCACGGTGATGACGTTGCCTCCGTGAGATTGCACGTCGCGTACAGGGGCCTCCCTTCTGGTGCGCAGGACAAGCTCCCGCCCTCTGGCGGGAATACCCAATCGATCAAAGTGATCGATCAGTTGGGCTTTATCAAGCACAGCGCCTCCGGAGCCGCGTTTGTCCGGGACATGTAGACAAAGCACCCGATGCAGACTTGCATCGATCGACCATGACAACCCCTCTCCACCTGCAGTGGAAAACCTGTGCTTGTCTGAGGCGGAGGGCGCAGCCATCCCTACCCACTCGGACGGGTACAAAAATGCACAGATCAGGAGTTGACCCGCGGGGAGCCCGCGGATAGACTGTCTCTACGTTAGATGCCTCGCCTGATCGGTGCGGCGGATAGAGGGTCAGGATGCTTTGGTCGGCGCCTGACCCTTTGTCTTTTCAGCCACCGAACAAGGTGGCAGCAGCTTGATGCTTTGAATGTGGGTTACTTCATACCGAGCTCCTGGGCGATCCTGAAACTTTCCCCTCGCAAGCACTTTCTTTCCCCGCGCAGCACGGCATAGACCAGCCGGACATTGAATTGCCGCTCTCTTGCCCAGTCAGCAATTGAAATTCCTGCACTGTGGAAGTCAGAAGGCGTGCGTAACCCCTGCCCTGAGGGCACATCAGAAGAGCCGGTGGCAGCCATGCTTGAAGTGAGCATCATCTGGGTCAATGGGAACAATCGGCCAAAATATTAAAGAGTTATATTGAAATTTGCAAATTGATTAATTCAGTTCTTTAGAAGCATTAAGTACGAAACTGAATTTCTGTTTCGACAACGAACGAGCTAGCGTTCGTTTGCGCGGATTTGAGCCATCGCCATCGGCAACTGACCGTCGCGGTATCCACACGCACACCGGCAGTTCATTTCGCAAATCGCCCCCCTATCGCCAATGCATTGATGCCTTGATGGCACACTGAGGCATGCCTCACCACTTACAGAATGAAGCGGCTGTACTCACTGCGGCTTCTCAGTTTCTCAATGCAAATGCAAGCGGTCGTGGGAGACCAGAGGCAATGGCTTCGCTTGCAGCCGAAACATCCCAGTTGTCACTGAATAGCCTGGATCTCTGGGAGAGAAGGCTTCGAATCGAGCTTTGGGATTTCAAGCAACGGACCGCTGCCCGTCGATGGACGATCTGGAAAAAGCCGACTGCCCCCGCATCCTGGCTGGATCTTTGCAATGGTGATGGCTTCAAGCGCGAGGACGCCATGCGCTCGCTAGCGGATGGGGCTCCCAATGGCTTCTTTTTCGCTCTCGCACTGCGCCGACTCAATGACTGGGTACCTCAAGTGCGCACCGCGGCACGAATGCATCTACCTCGGATGGCAGAACGCTCCGACCCTGAGCATGTCGCAGAAGCACTTTGGCATGCCCTGCCGCATTGGATGTCCTGGGGACGCATGAAAGATGCAGACAGGCAGGTTCTGTCTGATTTGGTCGGCATGAAGTCAATTGCCTTGATCTTCAAGGCACGAATTCAGCAAGCCACGACGGGACCCGTTGCCCAAATACTTGCGCAGGCCGGACGAACTCAGGTTTTCGACGAATGGTTGGGAGAATTCTCAAGCACCGCAATTCAGCCTGCGGTCCGAGCCAAAGCTTTTCGTTTCCTTCTTGACGGACGAATGACCTGGCTTGTCGGACGAAAGTGGGTTTGGACGGACGTCAGATGGTGCGAAGGTCGGTTAGAACCGGTGCTCGGGGAGCGACCTCTTCAGCATCCTGAGCCGTTCCTGACGACCCTGAAACGTGCCATAGCGGATCGCTCATCACTTGTCCGCCGAGTTGCTGCCGAATATTTGATTCGGCGCCTGGATTCAATTGGGGATGAAGCACAGAGCATTGCGATGCAGCTCGCTTCCGATTCTTGCCACTACATAGCCGAGCGATGTCGCTTCGCTTTAGCCAGTATTCATGCAATCGAAGTCGAAAAGAGCCTACGCATGTAGATGAATTTAATTTCACTGCAGAACGCCCTCTGCCATGGAACTTGCAATGGAGATGGTCGAAAATCCAAGACCTCTGACCCCTATAGCTCGTTATCCTTCCAGTTGCTACTTTTTTAGAAAGCCTTATAGGAAACCAATCACATGGAGCCCACTCAACCTATTTCGGATTGGCAATATCTTCGTGATCCTAAAAACGGTATTAATCAAACACCCGTCTATCTAAGAACGGAACTCACGCAGGAAATTCAAAGCGTTGAAGAAGCTTTGAAATTCCTTCGCAATAAACGAATGGAATTTGTGCCATCGAAAAGAAAAGGCAGTGTTCTAGTCATATGGGAGAGTCCGCAAATTGAGATCGGTCGATCCCCAATGGGAAACGACAAAAATACCGATGATCAAGAGATAGTTTCAGTGCTTGCGGCACATGGCATACAAGTACGAATTGATCGCTCATGAATTGAAATGACAAGAGCTCGTTGGGCTTCTATAAGGCTCATTGTTCCCTGGTTTTCTCCTCTTTTCTTCGTCTAGCTTGCTATCGGAGCAAAGCCTCCTTGATATCATGTACCGGCATCCGAAGCGGCCCTTAGATTGAGACTTCGAACACGCGCCCAAAGAGCTCGGCCTGCATGCTGCAGCTGGACCTCGGCTATCGTCTGCGCGCCCTTCGGTCACGCGCCTATGTAGCCATCCGCTTTGGTGCGTTTCTCCCAGCTACGCGTCCTCCGGTGCCAAAGGTTTTGGAGGAACCTGGATCCTTGCGCAGGATGGTTCCTGAGCCTCCAGTTCATTCGAATCGTCCAGAGTTCTTAGCGATATCTCGCGGCCTCATGATTTTGAGTTCTCTCTTCTAGAAAAATGACACTGCCCTCTCTTGATCCTGAAATAAAAAATGGAAAACCAACCAAATCGCGCATCTACTTGCTTGAAGTCCGAGACCGAAAAGAGCCTGAAAGAAATCCGATTGCTTGGGTTTTGATTGAGCGGCAGGAGAAATTTCAGAAAAATGAGGCGGATGATTCCGTACTCACTGCATCAGTTCAAATTTCTTATGAATGCATTACACCGAGGAACTCCTACCGCGTGAGTGGGAAAGGGAAATTCTTCGGAAGCTATTCGCGCAACTCTGTGGATGGTATGCCCATGGTTGCACTGACCTCTCCAAACGATACGCTTTTCTTTGATCCTATTGAGCTTAGAGGGCAACGAATTGGCACTTATCTGATGAATGAGATTGTGCTGTGGGTTCAGCAATGGCCTGAAGCTCGGGTTCGACCTATTAAGCTGGTGGCCGGTCAAGCTGGGGAAGATAACAAGGAAAGGCGAAATCGTTTCTACGCGCAATTTGGGATTAAGTTCGATTTTCGAGATTCGGAACAGCGCGAGGGCGTATCAAAACCAATGTTAGTTAAAGAACTTACTCCTGTTGAAAACTGGAAAGAATCTATCGGAGAGCGTGATGTTCGCGAATACATCAGCGAAATGCTATCTGAACGTGATCTGCTCAAAGCAGAACTTTCTCGGCGCAAGTCTGCAAATGAAACTCTAATCTCGGAGCGCAGGCTGATAGAAGCACACCCCATCCGCTGGGTCTGGAACAGGCTATTGCCTGGTGTTGTCAGCTGCGTACTTCTATTGAGTTTGCCACTGGTCGTCGCATTAGCGCTGGTCAGATTTTTTCATTAAACTGAAAATTTCCTACCCAAAGAGGTAGGCTGGTCAATATCAAGTATCCGGACGCGCCGCAGATCAGCTTTTGGATTCCTTGGAGAGTGCCCTCAAACTCGGTGCTTGGTGGGTCGCCAGTCTTATTGGGGGCTGCTCGGTCGACTACCTCGGAACCGCTATGGAGCGGGTCAACATGCGTCGTGTGGTCGGCATGGCTTGATGTTCGGCTTTGCCTCAGGCCTCGACGATCAGATCCGGCCGGAACTCTTTGTTTATGTCTTCCCTCTTGGCATAGGAATACCCGCGGGGATTGCAGATCACCCGGGTCGCACCGACCAGGTAATCCGCGTTGAAGTGGATGTGCCCGTGAATCCAGAGCTTGGACCGCCCGAGTAGGTGCGACAAATCTGACGCGTAGGCAGGACTCAGCGGGTGCCCCTTGTACTCTGCGGGTACCGATTTCTCATGTGGTGCATGGTGCGTCACGACCACAGTTTTGTCCGGGTTGCCTGCTGTGAGCTCCCGATCCAGCCATTGCACACTCGCCTCATGGCGACGCTGCGCCAGCAGCGGAATCATTTGTGGTCGTCGCTGTTCTTTCCACTCCTGGTTCTCGCCCGGCAGGCGGTCCAGCTTGATCCGCTTGTAGTCGCTCATGCGTTCATGGGCCTTGGCCATGAAGTCTTGCGCCTGGTCCGCTCCGTACAAGGCGAAGTCAGTCCACATGGTGCACCCCAGGAACCGGATCCCGAACAGCTCCACGGCGTCATCCTCCAGGAAATGGATTCCCAGCTCGGCTGACTTCTGACGCAGCTCGTGCAAGTTCTTGTTCCAGGAGCGGCCGTAGAACTCGTGATTCCCGGCCACGAGGATGATTTCCTTGTCCGGGAAAGCCTGACGCGCCCAGATAGGCGCTTGCACTCCTTCATGGATGTCGCCGGCTAGAACCACGACGTCGGCGTCGGCATCAATCCGGCGGCCATCCACCTCCGCACACATGGGCTGAATGTCGTTGTGCAGATCACTCAGGATCAGGAGCTTGGTCATGGTCACGCGCTCCCTTGGTTGTTCTCGTCTTCCAGCGTTTCCCAGTCAATCAGCCCTTCCTGGCTGTCCAATTGGCGGCGCCGCGCCTGGTGCTCTGGGCATAGCATCAGGACGTAGCCCTCACCGACGTCCGGACTACCCGGCGCGCCGCAGGCCAGGCAAACGTTCTTCGTCGCGACTTGGGCAACATCGGTCAGCTGCAGGATGGCCCTGCTGATGTCCTGGAAGCTGCGATCCTTTTCAGTCCTGATTCTGCGTTTGGGCGAGATCTGCTGGCTCAAGACACCCTGGGGCGTCCAGATATCCAGTCGAGTGCCGGATTCGCGGCTCCCGAAGCGGTAGTAGAACCGCGCAGATCCGAACTTCTCCTTGATCTGACTCCAGTGAAAGCCCAGTTTGTCCTGCCCAAGCGTCTGGTCCACGTCGGCGCAGAGCTTTGCAAAGATGGGCATCCAGCCCTTGGCAACGTCCACATCAGCTGGGTTGCTGAACTGGTAGGGATAAAGCGACTGAAGTTCTTTGAGGGAAGCGGGTTGTGAGTTCACGATGGGCTCCTTTGACTGGTGAGTCAGGAGCCCGGGCGTCTACGCGTGGTTAGAGGTGTTTCGCGTTTGCCTGAACTCCTGGACGGAATTCGCTGGTGTGGCGGCTGTGCAGGTTCGGGTTCGCACAGGGTGTGTGAACCGTTTGCTGTTGACCGCGCGGCAATCCCGTGAGTCGTAGGAGAAGCGCATGGACATGGCCAGGACGGAGCGCTTGATGGAGGACGTCAACGCACGCACAGGCATCACACCAGCCAGCAGCTGGCGAGACGATCGTGATGCGGTGAAGTACATCTGGCGGCTCCGGAGGATGGAGGCAGATTACTGGATTGACGGCTGTCGCGCAACGAAGGCGCGAGTAATCCCGACTAAAAGGTTTCTCATGCCCGAATCAACGAGGGAATCTTTCGGTCGAGTTTTGCTTACTCTAAAGGCTCTTGGTCAATAATTGCTTTCTTCGGTTTGAGTTGACACCTTCAATGGACCGGATAATGGCCAATAAATTCTTTATTTCGAGGTCATCATTTGCGTATCGGCACAACTGACAGAAAAGCATTGTCTGCCCCATGAACAAGCCCACCAACGGCGTTCCGTGCGTGGGCTTTTTTGCAGCTCTTGAGCCTGAGCAAGTGATGCAGGTGGCTGAATCTGGAGTTCAGCGGGACTCAAAACGCGCGTCACACGGTGACGCTGGATGAAAGAGGCGAAGAACACACATGTTCGGCAAAGCCCTTGTTTTACTGGCCCACGCGTTTGCAGTCTGCATTGCACATGCGGAGGGCTCGCTGTTCAAGGTACCGACGCGTGATGGCGTTGTCACCACCGTGTTCTGGGAAGCCGCGCCCAGGGCCCAAGCCACCGTGTTCTTGTTTCCCGGCGGGGAGGGTGGTTTCGGCAAGGTCCAGGACGGCAAGGCCAGCAGCGGCAACTTCCTGGTGCGCTCCGCGCCCTTCTTTCTGTCCAAGGGCTTCAACGTCGCCATCTTCGGGCGGCCCAGCGACACAGCTGCGTTGGGGTGGTCGGATCGAACCGAGCCTCGACACATGGCAGACGTTGCCAAGGTGCTGGGGTTCGTGAAGCAGAAAAGCAGCTTGCCTGTCTGGATCGTGGGCACCAGTCGCGGCACCATTTCTGCCACGGCGATGGCGATCAAGGTCCGCGATCCAGCCATCGCCGGACTTGTGCTGACCTCCAGCGTGGTTCGCATGACCACCGAAGGCGCGGTGCCACGCCAAAACCTCAAGTCCATCGAGATCCCGGTGCTGATCTACCACCACGCCCACGACGCCTGCGTGCACTGCCCCGCCAGCGGTACGCCGTTGATCCTCGCGGGCCTGACGAACGCTCCCATCAAGAAGCTGATGCGGGTCAACGGCGGCGCCCATCCCAGCGGCGATGCGTGCGCGGGCCAGCACTGGCATGGCTTTGTCGGCATGGAGCGGGAAGCCATCCAGCACATAGCCGACTGGATCAAGAACCCGATCCCCTAAGTCCAGTTGCGGAGCCATGGATCGGCATGGGCATAAAGGGTTGGACGTCAGACCTCCACGATCCACCGCTCACCCAAGTCACTCCGCACTCCACTCCACCACCTCCCGCACCTGATGCAAGGCACCACGCAGCATCGCCAAGTCGACGGAGCCCAAGGCCAGGCGGATGGCTTGGGGCACGTGCGCGGCGGTGCAGAAAGGCTCGGCCGTGCTGACCGAGATGCCTTGCGCCAGCAACTCACCCGCCACCCGGTCGGCGCGTGCACCCTCGGGCAAGGACAACCACGCGAAGTAGGACGTGGGGTGCGAGAGATAGGGCAGGCCCTGCAGCGCTTTCGCGACCAGGGCCTGCCGCTTTCGGGCGTCCTTGCGCTTGGCGGACTCCAGGGCCTGGACCGTGCCATCTTCCAGCCAGCCGCAGACCAGGGCCGTCATCACGCTGGGGGTGTTCCAGGTGCTGGCCCGGATGGCGCGTTCGATGCGGGGTACCCAGGCCTGCGGGGCGGCCACGTAACCCACGCGCAGGCCCGTGGCGACGTTCTTGGAAAAGCCCGAGACATGCACGGTTGACTCCGGCGCCAGCGCCGCGAGTGGAGGCGGCGCGTGCTGCGCCAGGAAGGCGTAAGCGGCGTCTTCGATCAGCAGCAGGCCGTGGCGCCGCGCCAGGGTGGCCAGATGCTCCCGGTGGTCGAGGCTCATCACCCAACCCAGCGGGTTGTGGACCGTGGGCTGGACATAGACGGCGCGCACACGGCGCTTCTTGCACAGGCGCTCCAGGGCATGGAGGTCCAGGCCTGATCGCCCGTCAGCCTCCGCAGGCACGGGCACCAGTTCTAGCCGCAGCAGCTCGGCCAGCACCTTCATGCCGGGGTAGGTCAATGCATCCGTCGCCACCACGTCGCCCGGTTTGAGCAGCGCCATGGCCACCACGGTGAGACCGTGCTGCGCGCCGCCGGTGATCATCACCTGGCCCGCGTCGACCGTGAGGCCTTGGCTCGCCAGATGCCGGGCCACGATGGCCCGCTCATGCGGACGCCCGCCATGCGGCTGGTAGCGCAGTAGCGCGTCCAGGTCACCTGACGCGGCGAGTTGCTTCAACGCGGCGCGCAGCATCTCGGCCTGACCGGGCAAGGCTGGGTAGTTGAAGCTGAGGTCCACCATGTCGCTGGCCACGGTCTGCTGGTCGATCCCCAGTCCCTCGGGCAAGGCCGCGTCGCGGACAAAGGTGCCGCGCCCCGTTTCGCCCGTGACCAGGCCCATGGCTTCCAGCTCCGCGTAGACCCGACTCGCGGTCACCAGCGCCAGCCCATGCTCGGCAGCCAGCTTGCGATGGGTGGGCAGGCGCGTGCCGGGCGTGAGCCGGCCCGCGCGGATGTCGGTGGCGTAGGCGTCAACCAGGGTTTTGTAGCGGGCGAGTCCCACGGCGGAATGTATCCATGACAATTATTTGATTGTATTGAAATGGGCCGATACGATGCCTTGCTCCTCCACCCCGTGTCGTAACAAGAGCCACCATGCACATCGCCATCCTCACCTTCGACGGCTTCAACGAGCTCGATTCACTGATTGCCTTGGGCATCCTCAACCGCATCAAGAAGCCCGATTGGCGCGTCTCACTCGCCTGCCCCGCGCCTTATGTGACGTCGATGAATGGCGTGGTGCTGGCATCGCAGATCAGCCTGGGTGAGGCTTCGGCGGCCGACGCGGTGATCGTCGGCAGCGGCATCAAGACGCGCGAGGTGGTCGCCGACCCAGCCTTGATGGCCCAGATGCAGTTCGACGCCAAGCGCCAGTTGCTGGGCGCGCAATGCTCGGGCACCTTGGTCTTGGCCAAGCTGGGCTTGCTCGATGCCGTTCCCGCCTGCACCGACCTGACGACCAAGCCCTGGGTCGAGGAAGCTGGCGTGAATGTCCTGAACCAGCCCTTCTTTGCCCGCGAGAACGTCGCCACCGCAGGGGGCTGCCTGTCATCCCAGTACCTGGCGGCGTGGCTGATCGCGCGCCTGGAAGGCGTTGAAGCCGCCAAGAGCGCGATCCATTACGTGGCCCCCGTGGGTGAAAAGGAAGCTTACGTGGGCCGCGCGATGCAGAACATCCAGCCCTATCTGTGAACCTTCAATCGCGCGGTGCATGCCGCACTGGTATGAAGAGGCTGCAGAACAGGTGCGCCCCTCAGCCCTCCATGCCAGCGGCCTCCCGCTCCCGCGCATACCGCCCCGGCGGCACCCCCACATAACGGCTGAAGGCCGTGCTGAAGGTGCTGGCCGAGCCGTAGCCCACGCGCTCGGCCACGTCGGCAATGGCCAGGTCGCCGCGCGCCAGCAGGTCCTTGGCAAGGGCCATGCGCCAGGACAGCAGGTATTCCATGGGCGGCAGGCCCACGGTGCGCGAAAAACGTTCGAAGAAGGTGGAGCGCGACAGCGCGGCTTGGCGGGCCAGCGCTTCCACCGTCCAGGCACGGGTCGGCTCACCGTGCATCAGGCGCAGACCAACAGCGACGCGGGCGTCGGCCAGGCCACGCAAGAGGCCGGGTGGCGCATCGCCCTCACGGCGCTCGTGGCCATCGCCCTGCGTGGATGCGCCTGAAGCGGAATCTGAGCCCGAACCCGAGCCGGACCGTAGCGCCTCGACCAGCAGAATTTCCACCAGACGGCGCAGCACCAAGTCACGCCCGGGCCGCGTATCGAGCGATTCATCGCGCACAAGCTGGACCAGCACCGGCAGGCGCTCAACCCCTCGCACCTGCATCAGCACCGGCAGCAGGGACACGAGCAGGGCCGCGTCGGGCGAGTCGAAGGCGAAATAACCGCCCAGCATGCGCACGTCCGGCGGGCCGCTGCGGCGGCCGTGGCGCAGTTCGCCCGTGGTGTCCCGTGTCTGGTCGGGGTCGAGAAAGACGGGCACGGCCGGCTCCGGGCTGGACAGCGTGAACCCCGGCGTGGCCGGCATCAGCAGGAAATCCCCGGCCTCCAGGGTCAGGGGCGCCTGCTGGTCCACGGTCAGCAGGCAGCGTCCTTCGAGCATGGTGCAGAAGCTCGGCTGGCCAAAGGCCGAGTAACGCACGGCCCAGGCCCCCGCGCCGCTGATGACCTTGGAAAACACCGCGCGCGGCCGCAGCAGGGTGATGACGTCGACAAGCGGATCCACCACTTTCGCCTCCTCCGGACGATTGCAAATTAATTACGGATTATTGATTGTAGATAGTCCGGAATCTGGCCACTATCGTTGCACCTGTTTTCGCCACCCCCTCAACCACCCTTCAAGGAGTTCTTCATGAAAACCGTTCTGATCACAGGTTGCTCTTCCGGCTACGGCCTGGAAACCGCGCGCCACTTCCACGCCCAGGGCTGGAATGTCTACGCCACCATGCGCACGCCGCGCACCGACCGGCTGCCGCCGTCCCCTCGCCTGCATCTGCTGCCGCTGGACGTGACCCGGCCCGACAGCATCGCCCAGGCGCTGGCAGCCGCCGGCCCCATCGACGTGCTGGTCAACAACGCCGGCCTCGGCCTCTTCGGTGCCTTCGAGGCCACGCCCATGGCCACGGTGCGCGAGATCTTCGAGACCAACACCTTCGGCACCATGGCCATGACGCAGGCCGTGTTGCCGCAGTTCCGCGAGCGCCGTTCGGGCCTGGTGGTGAACGTGACCTCCAGCGCGACCATCGCCCCCTTCCCCCTGGTGGCGGCCTACACCGCGAGCAAGACCGCCATCGAAGGCTTCACCGCCTCGCTGGCCTTTGAGCTGCAAGCCTTTGACGTGCGCGTGAAGCTGGTCGAACCGGGTTACGCACCCACCACGCAATTCACGGCCAACGGCGCAGAACGCATGCAGGGCCTGATCCCCGAAGCCTATGTGCCCTATGCCCAGGCCATCTTCGCCGCGATGGGACAGCCCCAAGCCGTCACGAGCGAGCTGGACGTGGCCGAGGCCGTGTGGCTGGCCGCGAACGACCCCACGCCGCGCCTGCGTTACGCGGCCGGCGCGGACGCGGTGGCGCTGGCCGCGCGCCAGCCCGGTGCCGTCGACACGGACCGCGCTTCCTCCATCGTTCTGTGATGCGGGCGCCCACCACCATGCGGACCCTTCTGAAATCACAGGGCATGCGGACGGCGGCGCTGTCGGCGCTGCTGCTCACGGCATGGCTGCTCACAGGCTGCGCCGCCAGCCCATCCACCGCGTCGGCGGACCTGCATCCGCGCACCCTGGCCGAAGTGCAAGAGAGCACCGGCCCTCGCGCCGCGCACAACGGCGAGCGGCGCCCCACGGTCGCGCTCGCCCTGGGTGGCGGTGGCCTGCGCGGCTTCGCGCATGTGGGCGTGCTGCAGGCGCTGGAAGAAGCGGGACTGCGCCCCGACATCGTGGTGGGCACCTCGGCGGGTTCGGTGGTCGGCGCGGCCTATGCCAGTGGCATGTCGGTCGAAGCGATCCGCGAGGCCGCGCTGGCGATCAAAGTGTCCTCGCTGCTGGACTTCACCTGGCAATCGGGTGGTTTCATCCGGGGTGACAAACTCGCGGGCTGGACGGACACACTGATCGGCAGCAAGGGCAGCGACAAGCACATTGAGGACTTCCCGATCCGCTTCGCCGCCGTGGCCACCGACCTGCAAAGCGCCCAGCCCATGCTGCTGACGCAGGGGCCGGCGGGCCGGATCATCCAGGCCTCCTCGGCCGTCCCGGGTATGCAGGTGCCGGTCGCGTACGAGGCCGGGCACCTGATTGACGGCGGTGTCACCAGCCTGGTGCCGGTGCGCTTCGCGCGTGCCCTGGGGGCTGATCTGGTCATCGCGGTGGACATCTACTGCCGCAGCCCCCGCGCGGCAACGATGAACGTGCTGGGCGTGCTCGGCCAGGTCATGCAGACCCAGAGTTGCCTGATCGCCGCGCCCGAACTGGCCGAGGCGAACATGGTGATCGCGCCCACCGTGGCGGTGCCGGACATGGCCGACCGTCCCTCGCAGGAACAGGCCATCCAGGCCGGTTACCAGGCCACTCGCGCGGCCCTGGCCCGGTACGCGGGTTCCGCACCCGCGATCAAGCTGGCCTTGCGTCCCTATTGAGTTGGCATGCTTGAACTTGAAACTTCCCGCTCGGGCTGAGCCTGTCGAAGCCCGTCCTGAGCCGAAGGGCTCAGGACGAACGAGTTACAGCAAGGCCTCGATGCGCAGGCGTTGCGATTGCCCGCCGGGCAGGCGCAAGGCCACCCAGACCCCGGCGCGCCGGCCCAGCAAGGCCGTGCCGATGGGCGACAGCACGGAGATGCGCCCTTCCTCGGCTTGAACCTCCTCGGGCCAACACAGGGTCAGGGTCTGTTCGAGTCCGCTGGCCTCATGGCGCACGCGCACCTGCCCTCGCACGGTCACCAGATCGTCGGGCACCTGGGCATCGGGCACGACATCGGCGGCATCGAGCACATCGCGCAGCGCTTCACAGTTCAGGCGCGACAAACGGGCGTAATTGGATTCGGTGAGCAAGAGCTCATCCTGACGGTCGCTGGACATGGAAAACTCCTCATGCAAAACCGGCCCAGCGTCAAAAGCGGGCCGCAAGCGCACCGGACTGAGGGAGCCCGGCGACAGGAGGGGTGCGTGAAAAAGGGAGAGGGGTGTCGCCGGGCTCAGGAATCTGCGGGGAGCAGACGGCCCAGAGGACTCAAAGGGCCCAGGCCCGACGCGGCCTCGCCAGCTTGCAAAGTGGCCGCTGCGGACGCGACAAAACCCAGGCATTGCGCTTGCGCAACACCCGCGTCTAGTCGGAGAGGACGGCGACCCTGGAACATGCGCCGGACTCTAGCATGGGTCCTTGTTTGGGCTCAAACCCGGGCTTGCAGTGCCGAGAAGAAGCGACTTCGGAGGTACCGGCTCACGAAGCCCTTGCGCCCGCACAAAACCGGGTGCTGGCGCTTTGTCACGCGCCATGCGTTGCCAAAAGCCAACAAGCACTGCGCCCTGACACCAGGAAACCAGTCGTTCAGCCCCCATGCCCGTCACTTTTGTTGGCACAGCTTGAAAATCTTTGACATATCTTAATAAAAATTATTATCATTTGCTCTGTCGATTGCATCCAGTGTTGGAAATCTGGCTTTCACCCAGTCTGACCGTCGAAACCGGTGATGCCGTGTTTCCCAATGGTCCCAGAGAGCCCGCTGCAGTTGACGCAATCTGAAATCCACTGATCCCCAGCGACGGAGCATTCATTCCATGGCGTACATCAAGAGCCGCAAGCACGGCCTGTCCACTTCTCCCGCGCCTCTGCGCAGCAACCTGATTGGCGCCGCCGTGTTGGCCAGTCTTGCTTTGCCCGCCGGCGCACAAACCGCCGAAAACGCGAGCACGTTGCCGACCGTGACGGTGCAGGACACAAGCACGGTGGATTACAAGGTCGAAACTTCAGCCAATCCGAAATACACGCAGCCGCTGCTGGACACGCCCAAGACCATCCAGGTCATCACGAAGCAAACACTGGAAGAACAAGGCGCGGTCACCCTGACGGAAGCCCTGCGCAATACCCCGGGCATCACGATGCAATTAGGCGAAGGTGGCAACACCTCGGCGGGTGACACCTTCCAATTGCGCGGTTTCTCCCTGCAGCAAAACACCTTCGTCGATGGCATCCGTGACCTCGGCGCCGTGACGCGCGACACCTTCAATCTGGAGCAGGTGGAAGTGGTCAAAGGCGCGGCCGGCGCCGAAACCGGACGCGGCGCCGCCTCCGGTTACCTGAATCTGATTTCCAAGCAAGCCCACTTGGGCGACGACAGCAGCGGCACCCTGACCCTGGGCACCGCCGAGAAAAAGCGCGCAACCGTGGATCTGAACCGCCAGGTGGGCGAGACCTCGGCCCTCCGCGTCAACGGCATGGTGCAAGACAGCGGTGTCGATGGCCGTGACGAGGTCGAGAACAAGGGCACGGGCCTGGGCCTGTCTTATGTAACCGGCCTGGGTACGCCCACGCGCATGCATCTCTACAGCCAGCACATCCGCCAAGACAACGTGCCGGATGGCGGCATTCCGACCATCGGCATGCCGGATTACTACCGCGCTACGGCCACGGGCACCAATGCGGTCACGCAAGCGCAAGCCAACGCGATGAACGCCGGCCGCCGTGTCGACACTGAAAACTTTTACGGCAGCAAGGACGACTACGAAAAGGTAACGGCCGACATGGTGACCTTCAAGGTCGAGCATGACCTGGGTCAAGGCACCACGATTCGCAACGTCACCCGCTGGGGTCAGAACGAGATGGACCGCGAACTCACGGGCGTGGGCGCTGTCACAGCGCCCACTGCCACGGTGAACGATCCTTCGACATGGACGCTGGCGCGCTCGCGCCAGAAGGTGGACCAAACCAACACCATCCTGGCCAACCAGACGAGCGCGAACACCATGTTTAACGCCCTGGGCCTAGAACACAGTCTTGCGGCGGGTGTTGAGTTGCTGAAGGAAGAACAGGAAAGCTACAGCTTCAACACGGTTGGCACCACGACCGCGGCCAATCTGTACAACCCGAATTCAAACGACACCATGGCCGGCTTCGCCAAGAACGTCAAAACAACCGGCGAGATGTCCACGCTGGGCGTATACGTTTTTGACAACGCCAAGATCAACGACCAGTACTCGATCAACGGCGGACTGCGCGCGGATCGTTACAAGCTCACCACACGTGCGGTCGCTGCTGACGGCACCGTCACCAAGTTGGACGACGAGCGCACCTTGTTGAGCTGGAGCGTGGGTGGCGTCTACAAGCCAATCCCGGATGGCAGCGTCTACGTGTCCTACGCCGACTCCCAGACCCCACCCGGCGGCAACAACCTTCAACTCAGCAGCACTGCGACCAATCAGGCCAATCCCGACATGGACCCGCAGACCACCCGCACGGTCGAGTTGGGAACCAAATGGGACTTGCTGGACAAGCGTCTGAATCTGGCAGCGGCGGTATTCCGCTCCGTGAACGACAAGCAAACCTCCATCGACCCGATCACCAATGCCACGGTCCAGGAAGGCAAGACCGAGGTGAAGGGAATCGAAGTTGCGGCCGTGGGACAGATCACCAACTTCTGGCAAATCACAGCAGGTGTCGCCAAGACCGAATCGGAACAGATTGACCAACGCTCCGGGACCAATGGCGCAACGGTATCCGATAGCGTGCGCTGGTCGCCCGACCTGACTGCAACGGTCTGGACCTCTTACCAGATCAAGAGCACCACGCTGGGTCTTGGAACGCGCTATGTGTCCGAGCAAAAACGCGTGATCACCAAAGGGACGGACTTGTCCACGCAGAACATGCCGGTCATCCCTTCCTACTGGGTCACCGATATGATGGCCGCCTACCAGTTCAGCAAACAGCTCAGCGTGCGTCTGAATGTCTACAACCTGTTCGACGAGGAATACATCAGCACACTGAACAACAACGGCTCGCGCATGACCCTGGGCGCACCGCGCTCCGCGACGATCACGGCGGCCTACAGCTTCTGACGGTTGGCAAAACTACCCCAAGCTTTCTTCCATCACTTTGAGGCCCATCAAATCGATGGGCCTCTTTTTGCTTGAGAATCCCATCATGTTGCTGCACATTCCTAACGTTCTGACCCAAGAGCAAGTACGCGGCATGCGCACCGCACTCGACCAAGCGCTGGACGCCGGATCATGGGTGGATGGCCGAGCGTCCGTGGGCGATCAGGGGGCCAAGGTCAAGCACAACCGGCAGTTGCCGGAGCATTCTCCGCTCGCGCAGCAGCTCGGTGCGGTCATCCTGGACGCGCTCAAGAAAACCCCGCTGTTCTTCAGCGCGGCCTTGCCGCTGCGTTTTCTTCCGCCGATGTTCAACCGCTACGAGGGCGGCGAACACTACGGCATGCACGTTGACGGCTCGGTGCGCTATGCGCCCAACGCCGCGTTTCCCGGCGGCCTGGCGCTGCGCACCGACTTGTCGTGCACCCTCTTCCTTTGCGAACCGGAGGACTATGACGGGGGCGAGCTGATCGTGGCGGACACCTACGGCGAGCACGAAGTGAAGCTACCCGCCGGCGACCTGATCCTCTACCCGTCCAGCAGCCTGCACCGCGTGGCGCCCGTCACACGCGGGGCACGGGTGTGCTCCTTCTTCTGGCTGCAAAGCATGATCCGCGAGGACAGCAAGCGGGCGCTGCTGTTCGAGTTGGACCAGAATATCCAGAAACTGCGCGCGCGACTCGGCGACTGCGAAGAAACCGTGAGCCTGACCGGCAACTACCACAACCTCGTGCGCCTCTGGGCCGAGGTCTGACGGAAAGTCGCTTCCCGCGTGACCTGGGACCGATTGGGTCGGAAAGCGGCTACGCCGCCACCCAATGGTTGTCCCACTGCCAGTCGCTCAGCCCGTCTTGTGCGGCACGCAGGTTCCGAATGGCATCGCGCGGCTTGTCCGCCGTCATGCGCAGAATGTCGGGGGCGCCCCCAGCCAGACTTGGTCGGCTCGACCGGCCAAGGCATAGGCCCCGGGGTAAGGCAGCGTTGCACGCCAACGGCCGTCGGCATCGAACAAGGCCAGCGCATCGGCCCGTGCACAACTGATCGCGAAACCGCCACCCGCCATCGCGGGCGGCAGAGCCACGATATCGCCGCCATACCCCTGCAGCGCAGACTGGCCGCGCGGCACCGCATCGACCTCGCGCAGGGCGCGACCATCCCAGACGGCCAGCACCGGCGCGGCCTGCCGGGCTTGCGGGTCCGAATGCTCGGCCTGCAAGGCAATGCCCAAACGGCCGGCGCTTGCATTGAAAGCCAGGTGGCGGATGCTCAAGAACGGATCGGCCAGACGCCACTGGCCCAGCAACGCACCAGTGCCGGGATGCAGGGCTACCAGCGAGGCGTCCATCCGCTGCTGCTTGAGACGCTGGTCCAGCAACTTGGCGCGGCCGGTTTCGGGCAAGGTGGGTATGCCGCCATTGGCCACCATCAACGTGCCTGCGGCGAATCGCCCCACGGCACGCGGCAAGGCCAGCAACTGGTGCGGGTCTCGGCCATGCGTGGACCACTCCGCACGTTTTTCCAACGTGGCTGCGTCGCGCACGCCGAGCAGGCCCTGGCCGTCTTCCAGTTCGGTTTCGGTGGTCCAGAGCGTGCGGCCTGTGCGACTTTCTCCTGCGTGCTCCGCCGAGGCGATGACGTGGCCATTGAAACGGCGGTCATCCTCGATCCACAGCCACTGGGTCGTCCCTTCGGCGGCCAACCCCGCCGCATCGCCCGCGGGGCGCCAGCGCAGCAACCAGTCGCCGGGCCGGCGCGCCACGGCCAGGAAGGCGCCATCCGCCTCGGCCCACAGGCCGTGTGCGCGTGTCGGCAAAGCCAGTTGCTGATGCACACGCCAAGCGGCATCGTCCAGGCCGACCAGACCGATGAACTCCTGCGCCTCGTGGCGCCAGGCAGCGAGCAGGGTCGCGCCCTGATGCGCGGCAGCAGAGCCCAGCGCCCCAGACTGACCCAGGGCCGGGCCCAGTGCGGTGCCCAGCAGCACGCCCCCCCCGGAACGCAAAAGCAGACGGCGTCGCATGCCCGGCTTTCTTCTCAGTCCCCGTCCGCGTCTGAAAAACCCAGGGGCACATCCAGCGCGGCGGCGACCTGCTGCTGGTAGAGCACGGTCAGTTCCTTGAGCTGGCGCGCCGCGGCCTCCAGGTCGGCGCCGCTGTAGCTCGCACCCAGCCCGGCCATCGCGGCATCGGCGGCGGTGATGGCCTGCCGCCAGCGTGCGGCCAGCTGCACCTGGCCCTTGCCGTAGAGCAAGGCCTCGAGGGGCACGAAGGCCTGGCCCGGCACGGGCGGCACGGCCCGGGGGTCGTCCAGCAGGGCCTGGGCGCGCAGGCTGGCCCATTGCGCACGCCAGTCGGCCAGGTTGTCGGCCCAGTCCTGGCGCGGGAAGACCGGCGGCTTGCCCGCGGTCTGCGCCTTCACCAGCGGCTGCTCCATCTGCGGCCAGCGCAGGCGCTCCAGCCCGCCCAGCCACTGGTTCACCCATTCGGCGAAGGCCGCGCGCGTCTGCGCCAGCCTTGTCTCGACGTCGGCGGATTCCTCGTCCACCAGCCAGTCGCGCTGGGCCAGCCCATCGACGTCGGCACGCAAGGCACTGGCTTCGGCAGCGATGCCCTGGGCCATCAGCACGGCATAGGCGCAGCGGTTCTTGTTCGCCTCGCCCTGCAGGCCAGCGGCGGCGGACTCAGCCAGCAGGTATTCAAAACCCGCGAAACCCTTGGCCGGCGTGCCTACGCGCGCCATGTCGCCGAGGTTGCGCGGCGCACTCTTCAAGGCTTTGTCGATCAGGTTGGGGCGCACGGGCCAGAAATCGATCTGACGCTGGCTGCGCCGCTGCACCAGCGGACCCACGGCGGGCGTGGCCAGCACTTGCCAGCTCAGCAGCGTCTCTTGCCACTGGGCGTGCAGCGCATCCTTGCCGATGTGGCCCTGGCAATGCGCCTGCGTGGCCTGTACCAAGGCTTGGGCCGAGACGTCGAAGGCCTGCGCGCGCGGCGGCAGTTGACGGGCATACAGGCCGGTCAGCGCCTGCTCGGCTGTGTAGTAGGGAAAGGCCAGGCGTGGCGCGGACTGGGCCAATGCCACGTTGGCCCAGCCCAGGCTGGCCGCCAGCAGCAGCCCCGGGAGGAGGCGGGGCCACGAGTCGCGCTGACCCATCACCATCACAAGGACTCCAGGAAGGCCACGAGGGCAGCACGTTCCGCAGCGCTCATGGTTAGCACCTGCTGCTTGCTGGCCTCGGCCTCGCCGCCATGCCAGAGCACGGCTTCGAGCACGCCGTTGGCGCGGCCATCGTGCAGCAGGCGCTGGTGACCGTTGACGTCGCGGATCAGGCCGATGCCCCACAGCGGCGGCGTGCGCCACTGGCGGCCATTGGCCTGGAAGTCGGGCCGGCCGTCGGCCAGCGCCTCGCCCATGTCGTGCAGCAGCAGATCGGTGTAGGGCCAGATGCGCTGGCCCTTGAGGGCCGGGCTGGTCAGGCGCGGGAAGCCGCCCGTGCCACTGCTGTCCTGCGTCGAGGTGGTGTAGCTCGGCCGATGGCAGACCGCGCACTGCGCCTGATGGAACAGGGCTTGGCCTTGCTGGACCTGCAGGTCGTTGACACGGCGGCGCGCGGGCGGCGCCAGGGTCGCGGTGTAAAAGATGACCTGGCCCAGCGTCTTGTCGTCGATCTCGGGCTGCTCGGGGCTGGCCTGCGCGGCAGTGCGCAGGGTCGTGACTTTGCGGCCGTTCTGCCGGTCACTGCCCTTGCCGCCCCCATGCGGCACTTGCAGGCAATCGGCCTGCGTAGGCGTGCAGGCCTCGCGCCAATTCACGCGCGAGGTGATGCCGATGTCACCCAGAAAGGCGCCCGCCGTCTGGTGCGCGACGCTGCCCACATTGGCCTTCCAGCCGAAGCGGCCCAGCACTTCGCCACCGGCGCCCTGGTTCGCAAACACATCCCAGACCCGGTTGGGCTGGCCCTTGATGGCGGCCGTGAGCGGCCCGTTCAAGGCCACCTGCGCGCGGGCGTTGCCGAGAATGTCCGCCTCGGGGATCGCCTCCAGCAGGCCCATGCCGATCACCTGCGGCGCGACGCGCGGGCTGATGAGCAGGTTGGGCACCATCGGCCCGTAGCCCAGGCGCGTGATGCTGTAAATCGGTTGCCGCAAGGTGTGCGTGCCACCATCGGCGAAGCGGACCTCGATCGGCCGGCTGCGGATCTCGATGTGGCCCTCGGGCTGGACGCCCTGCACGGCGGCCGTGCCCAGCTGATCGCCATAAACCGGCTCGGGCACCACCCCGTGCTGCGCGTCGGTTTGGCCGGGGATGGACAGGCGCAGCAGCAGGCCTACGCTGCTTTCCGCGTCCGCTCCGGGCAACAGAGTGCGCGCCCAGTCGGGCGGCGCGCCGCGACCGTCCAGCAGGTGGCACCCCGCGCAGGAGCGCGCGATGAAATGCGGGCCCAGGCCGTCCCGCGCCTGGGTCGAGGCCGGCGCCTCAACCCAGTTGCGCTTGAAGAAGGAATTGCCGACGACGAAGCGCGTGCGCTCGGCGTCGTTCAAATTGGCCAGGGGAAATGAAAAGGCGTTCTGGCCCGTGGCCCAGACCGTGCCCTTGCCGGCGGTTCTTTCGCTGGCCTCGCGTTCGGCGGCGTCGCCGGCATCGGGCGTGCGGGTCTGCGCCAGCAGGGCCGACACCGCCAGGGACCCCGCAACCGTGACCAGCAGCCCAACGACCACGCCGCGCCCCCGCGACGCATGGGGCGGGGCCTTGTGTTCAAACGGTTTCATGACGTGATCAGGGCTCCACCAGGGTCAGCTTGGTGATGCCGATGGCCGAGGCCGATTCCACCAGCAACTTGGACTGCTCGACCAGGCTGGCGACGGTCTTCTTGATCAGCGGTTGGCCCGGCGATCCGTCGAGGATGGCACGGTCAAAGGGTGCGGGAATGCGCTCGGCATCGGCCACCGACTCGGCGATCTGCGCCGTGGTCTTGTCCGCCAGGGCGGAATTCCTCACCGCGACCAGGGCACGCAGTGAAGCGCCCTGCACGGTCTGAGGCCCCTTGGCGCCGGGGCGGCGCTTGTAGCTGCCCAGCCAGACGTTCTGGATGCCGGTCGCGTTGGCCACGATGTCGCGGTGGGTGTTGTCGGAGAAGCAGGAATGCTCGTCTTCCTGGTCCTGGGTGTTCAGCGCCACTTCCATGCGCTCGCCCGACAGCTCGCCGCGCGAGAGAGAGCCCAGGCCCACGATGATCTTGCGCACGGACTCGCCGCCGCCCTTCTCGAAATCGGCGCGATAGTTCTTCTTGCCATCGGCCTTGACGGGGCTCCAGGCCTGCACCAGGAAGCGCAGGTCGTCGATCAGCAGGTCCGTCACCACGTTGAGGTAGAGGCGACGACGGTCCGCGTTCGGCAGCTTGCCGTCCACGAAGTCGGTGTAGGCGCGGTCGCCCGGACCATCGTCGCTCATGTCCTGGCCCCAGAGCATGAACTCGATCGCGTGCCAGCCGGTGGCGATGTTTTCCTCGCCGCCTTTTTCATTGGCCTCGGACAGACTGGCCTTGGTGATCTTGAACTTGGGATCGTTGATCAAGCCGCTGCCGGGCTTACCTTCCACGCCATCCACATAGGACTCGTCCATGGGCCAGGCGTTGATGCGGCCCTCGGGGCCGTCCTCGTCGTCGATCGGGCCGCCGTAGAAGCGGAAGGCCTCGGTCTGGCCGTAGTACTCACGCGCGTCCAGCCAGGCCTTGCGGGCGGCGTCCAGCCGGGCCTGCGAGGGCGCGGCGGTGAAGGCGCGGACGGCCTTCTGCAGTTCCAGCGCGGCGAGCAGGGTGTCTTCGTAGTTCGCATGCACAAGGGTGGCGTAATGGGCCACCACGCTCTTGGTGGTGATGGTCGCGGCCGGCGCCGCCAGACCCACCTGTCCGTTTTTGTGCGTCGGAGCCGCGGTCTGCGCGGCGGCATTCAGGCTGCCCAGGCCGGCACCCAGCACCAGAGCGGCGCTCGTCGCGCCCAGCATCCAGAGTCGCTTGCTTGCTTGAAATTTCATGCTGTTTCCTCGCTGCTTGAATCTACAAATAAAAATCGTTCTCAATTCTAAGACAAGGTGCCGTGCCAGACCCGGCAGAGCACCGCCATCCAGAGGACATCAGCACATTCAGGCCTCAATAGACGTCCCGGCGGTACCGCCCTGCGTCGGCCAGCGCACGCAAGTCGGTTTCGCCCAGGATGTCGCGCAAGGCGGCATCGACCTCACCCGCCATGCCCTGCAGGCTGCCGCAGACATAAATCGCGGCGCCGGCCCGGGTCTGACTCCCCGCCACCCAGCCCCGCACTTCAGCCGCGGCTTCGCGCAGCGCGTGCTGGACATAGGGGCGCGGGCCCGCCTGCGCGGCGGACGAGTCCCGAGAAAACACCCAGTCCACTCGCAACAAGCCCTGCGCAACCCAGGCCTCGAGTTCCTCCCGGTAATAGGCGTCGGTGGCGGCGTTGCGCTCGCCGAAGATCAGCCACAACGTGGATGCACCCGGAGCCTGGATCGGCGACGCGCGAGGGTCCTGCGTCAGACGCGCGCGGATGTGGGCGCGCAGGCCCGCCAGGCCCGTGCCGTTGCCGATCAGGATCAGGGGGCGCTGCGCATTGCCACCGATGCGGAACGCGCTGTGCGCGCGCAGTCGCAGCAGCGCGCGACCGTGCAGGGGCAGGCCACCGTCGGTCGCCGCCGTCAACCAGCCCGAAGCCAGGCCCGGGCTGCGGCCGCCATCGGCATGCACACGCCATGTCTGCCGCACCAGCAGGTGGAGCGCGCCATCAGCGGGCACGGAGGCGATGGAGTAGTCACGCGGCGCACCGGGGGCGCCCGGAATGTCGATCTGCGCCAGGTCGCCGGCTTCCCAGGCTGGCAAGTCCCCCGCCTCGGGCACGAACTCCAGGTGATGCACGGGCCCGCCCGCGCTGCCGGGGTTCAGATGGCAGCGCGCGCGCAGGGTCCAGGCTTGCAGGGGCGGCGTCTCCCAATCGGGCAGATCTGCCGCACCGGCTTCATCCCCGGTCTGCCCCGCCCTGTCCGCGCCAATCAAGGCGCCCAGTTGTTTGCGCCAGCGCAGCATGGCAGCGGGCGCCATGCGGTCCACCTCGACGCGGTCAAACAGGGCCTGCGCGCCACTTGCCTGGAACCAAGCGTCCAGCGCGCGACCAAAACCACAGTACTGCGCATAGCTGGCGTCGCCGAGGGCCAGCAGGCCGACCTGCAAGCCATCCAGGCGAGGCAAGGACTCGGTGTCCTGCGCCTGTGCCGCCTCGCGATCGTCCATGCAGTCGCGCACGAACGCCGCGGCACTGTCGGGCGCATCACCCTCGCCATAGGTGCTGACGATGCACAGCAGGCGTTCCATGCCTCGCAGATCGTCGCGGCGCAACTGCCCAAGGGGCAGCAGGCGGACCGCCAAGCCCGCGCTGTGCAGCGCTTGCGCGGTCTGCTCGGCCAGGGCCTCGGCCTGCCCGGTCTGGCTGGCGTGGACCACCCACCAGAGCGTGCGGCCCGCGCTTGAATCGGGCACGGCGCTGTGCAGCAGGGCTTGCGCGCGCTGCGCGGCAGCCTGCACGCGCTGGCGATGGCGCCAGACGATGAGGCCGCAGAAGGCGCCATAGGCCAGGAGAACGAAGAGCGCTTGAACAAACTTCATCGGAACAAGGTCATGGGGCCCGTGTCATTCGGCGAGTGCCTGCAGCGCGGGCGTGAGCACCTCGCGCAATGTCTCGTGCCCGGACTCACCTTGGCCGCCCGCGGCCGGCACGCGCTGCACGAACAGGGCCGCGATCTGGTGTTCGCGCGCCAGGGCCAGCCCCTGCTCCAGGCCCAGCACGGTCAAGGCCGTGCTCCAGGCATCGGCCCACAGACACTGAGGATGAACCACGCTGACGGACGCCAGGCCATGCGTGATGGGGCGGCCACTGCGCGGGTCGATGGTGTGGGGCAGACGCAGGCCGTCATGGGTGTAACAGCGCCGGTAGTCCCCCGAGGTCGCGACGGACAGACCATGCAAGGCCAGGCGCGTGCGCGGCAAGGCCGCGCTGGGCGTTGCCGTCGGTGCCTCCAACTCGACCCACCAGGGCTGACCGCCCAGGCCGTAGCCGGCACCACGCAGTTCACCGCCCACCTCCACCAGCACATGTGCGAACCCCATGGCCTGCAAGCGCGCGGCAATGCTGTCGACGGCATGGCCCTTGGCAATGGCCGAAAAATCGAGTTGCAGGCCCCCAGGCTGGACGATGCCATCCTGGCCATCGAAGCGCAGGGCGCGCCAATCACATTGCAGCAGAGCCGCGCGCGCGGCGCCTTCCGTGGGCATGAGAAACCCGGGCTCGTCGTAGCGCGGGTGGGCACCCGAGGGATGCAGCGGATCGGCGGACGGGCCGAAGCCCCAGAGATTGACCAGGGCACCTGCGGCCGGATTGAAGGCCCCGCCGGAAAGCTCGGCCAGCCACAGGCCGGCGCGCAGCACCTCGGCAAACGCGGCAGGCAGGCGTAACACCGTGCCCGGGGCCGCGCGGTTGAAACGCCCCAGATCGGAATCAGCCCGCCAATGGCTCATCTGCGCGACCACGAGGTCCAACTCGGCCTGCACAGCCGCCCGGACAGCGACCTCCTGTTCCGACGCGGCCTGTCCAGCGACGCGGTCCGCCAGCCAGAGGACGCGCCAGCTCGTGCCCATGCTTGCGCCTTCGAGACCCCGGGGCCGCACGCCCAGCGTGGGCATCAGCGCCTCGTCCAGATGCCGCGGCAGCAGCACCCGGACGGCATCGGCGGTCTCGGGAAAATCTGTGGCACTCATGCGGGAGATTCGCCAGGGCAGCCCAGGCCCGGCCACGCCGGCGCGACCTCGGGCCCGCGCCCCTGCACGGCGACTCGGCTTATTGCGGCAGGACTTCCAGCGTCAGGCTGTAGCCGGCGCGCCGCGTCGGCTTGTCCAGGGTCCCTGCGGGACCCATCGGCCCGCCTTGGGCACCCGGAGCGGCGGGCATGCCGGGGCCACCCGCTTGGGGAGCGCCTTGCGGACGCGCCGGACGGGCAGGTTCGACCTCCAGCCAGTACATGCCGGCCTGCGGCCACTTGACCTTGATCTCGCCATTCTTGTCGGTGTCCAGGTTCAGCTCGGTCAGCTTGTCCTGGTAACGCTTGCCGCCCAGGATGACCGTCACACCGTAGCCTGCGGCAGGCTTGCCGTCGTCCACGAAACGGAAGGTCGCGGTTTCGCCGGCGAACAGGTCGTTGGGGTGCGTGACCGCCACCAGTTCGATGCCACGGCCCGTGGGCTTGAGGCTGTCGCCACCGGGCTTGCCCCGCGTCACGAAGGTTTCGGTGCGGGTCTGCGAGCGCGTCACGCGCAGGTCCTGCGCGTCCTTGGGGATCTCCTGGCGCAGGCTCTCGACCGTGCCGCGCACGCGCTTGGTCTCGTTGCCCACCTTGTAACTGGCGAACACGCTGTCGTTGACCAGGGCGATGCGGTAGGTACCGCTCTGGTCCAGCTTCACGTCGAACACGCTGCGGTAGCGCGTCTTGGCCTGGTTCTGCGCTTCGACCGGCTTGCCGTCGGGCCCGGTGATGACCAGGTTGTCCAGATTGCCGGCGTTGTGTTCGAAGTAGAAGATGTCGTTGGATACGGCCGCGTCCACCGCCACCCAAGGCTCCTGCCCCGAGAACACGGTGCCCGAGGGCAACAGCCAGGAGCGGTGGGCCTGCGCGGCGGTGGGCAGCAGCAGCGCGGCGAACGCGGCCGCCAGCGCGGCCATCGAGGCGAGAAGGGAAAGGCGTTTTTTCATGGTCGTGTTCCTTGCGTGTTCGGTGAGCGGTCTCGCGGCTTTCAGGGCTGCACGGTCAGGCTGACGGCGCCCAGTTCCGTCTGGCCACGCGCTTCGCTGCTCGTGGCCTTGGCACCGGCCTTGCCGGGCCAGGCAAAGGGCAGGCGCAGCAGTTCACGCCCACCCACTTCGCGCGCAGCCTCGATCACAAGCTGGTATTCCCCGGCGGGCAGGGCCTTGAGGGCACTGTTGTTGCCGAAACTCACCGTGTGCACGCCCGGCGCGCGGGTGGCACCGCTGATGCCGTCCACCGGCATGTCAAGTTCGCGCCCACTCTTGCGCCACCAGGAGCGCATGTCCTTGAGCCACTTGGTGCCTTCCTTGTTGCGCATCTTCAGGTCGTACCAGACGGCGAGGTTGCCGGCGAAGCTCTGGTCGGCCTTCTCGACCCAGATCGCCATATAGGGACGGTGGTACTCGGCCACGTCCAGGCGCGGCACTTCGACGGTGAGCGACAGGTCGGCGGCGAACACCGCCGCCGGCGCAAAGGCCACGGTCAGGGGCGCAGCCCAGGGCAGGACGCGGCCCAGCCCCCGGACGGACCCGTAGCTGGTGTAAGAGATCTTCATGGCGGACGACATGGACAGGAAACTCCTCGGCTTCAGGAATGAACAAAAAGAATGAGCAACAGCAGCGGCGCGATCAACCCCAAGCCAACCAGAGGCCAGGTGCTGGGCCGATTGGCCGCGTGGAACTTGAGAATCAGCAGCCCCGTGATGGAGAACAACAGGCAAGCGACGGAAAACACATCGATGAACCACTTCCAGGCCCAGCCGGTGTGGCGGCCCTTGTGCAGGTCGTTGAGCCAGGAGATCCAGCCCCGGTCGGTGAGTTCGTACTCAACCTCGCCGCTGTCGCGCGCGATGCGCAACCAAGCGTCGCCGCCGGGCCGAGGCAGTGAGAGATAAACCTCCTCGGCCGACCATTCGGCCGGGGCCGCAGGCAACTCCAGCGTCAGCGCCTGGTCCAGCCACTGGCGCATGGCGGGCGGCAGCGGAGCGTCGTCACTTTGCGGCGTTGGGGCCTCGCCGCCCCCGTGGCCCAAGGCGGCCAGCATTTCGGGCGGCAATTGCACCTGCTTCCGGGTGACCTGGGGTTGCGCGCCAATGTCGGCCGCGTGGTTGAGGGTGATGCCTGTGAAAGCGAACAGCAGCATGCCGATCAGGCACAGGGCCGAGCTGATCCAGTGCCATTGGTGCAGGGTCTTGAGCCACCAGGCGCGCTGGGACGCGATGAGCCGCGGCGCGGCTTCGGCGGCTGTAGGCAGGGGACTGGCACCAGGCGTTTTCACGCAGCAGAGTATATCTATTTAAAAATCATTCTCATTCGTTTTGTCAAAAAATCGTAGAGAACGGATTCAGACACAGCCGCCCCCCACCGCCGTGTGCCGTGCTGCCAAGTATCAGACACTGGGCGGTGGCGCCCAGTCCCCGCCCAGTGCTTTGTAGAGGTCCAGCACGGCTTGCAGGCGCGCCAGGCGCTGCACGCTCAGGCTGTCCTGGGCACTGAACAGGCTGCGCTGCGCGTCGAGCAGGGACATCAGGTCCCCACTACCTTCCCGGTACCGCAGCTCGGCCAGGCGCAGCGAGGCCTGGGCCTGCACCACCAGCTCGCGTTGCAGATCCTCCTGCTGCTGGCTGTAACTGGCCTGGCCGAGGGCATCACCGACTTCCTTGACGGCCGTGCGGATGGCCTGGCCATAGTTCTCGATCAGTACCACCCGCTGCGATTCGCTGAGCTGGATCTGCGCACGCTGGCGGCCCCCGTCAAAGATGCTCTGCGCCAGAGCCAGGCCCAGCGAGACGCTGCGCGTCGGATCGGCCAGACTGAACAGGCTGGCCGACGTCAGGCTGGTCGACGCGGAGAGGGACACACTGGGCAGCAGGGCCGCGCGGGCCGCGTCCACATTGGCGTCGGCCGCGGCCAGTTGCGCCTCGGCGGCGGCCAGGTCCGGTCGGCGTGTCAACAAGGCCACAGGCAGGCCGGGCGCGAGTTCGGGCACGCGCAGGGCCGCGAAATCCATAGCGGCATCGCGCGAGGCCGACACATACGCCTCGGGCGAGAAACCGATGGGCTGACGCCCCAGCAACAAGGCCAGGGCGGTGGCGCTTTCACCGCGTTGCTGCTGCAGGGCGAGCAACGCGACACGCTGGCTGAGCAAGGTGCCGCGCTGTTGCGAGACCTCCAGCGGCGTGGCCACGCCATTGCGCAGCCGGGATTCGACGATGGCGAGCAGTCGTTCGGTCCGGGCCAGATTGGCCTGGGCCAGCGCCACGCGCTCCCCCAGGCCCAGCCAATGGAAATACTGCCCGGCCACGCCGGCCACCAGGCTCAGGCGCGCGGCTTGCCAGTCGTGCTGGCTGGCGCGCAGGCTGGCATTGCCCGCGCGCACGCTGTCAGCGACGCGGCCCCAAAGGTCTACCTCGTAACTGACCGACAAGCCGGCACTGGTCGATTCACGCGTGGTCGTCGCCTGCCCCGCGGCGCTGCTGCTGCTGCGCGACGCGCCTGCATTGGCGTTGGCCGAAGGCCAGCGCGAGGCCCCGCTCTGGCGCAAGGTGATCTCGGCCTGGCGGATGCGCTCATAGGCGATGCGCAACTCGGCGCTGTCGCCTTGGGCCTCGGCGATCAGGCGCTCCAGCGCGGGGGACTGGAAGGCAGTCCACCAGGCGCCGTCGAGCACCGGCGCCTCGGCCGCTGGCGCATCAGTGCGCCAGCCAGCAGGCAATTCGACCTTGGCGCGTGCCGCGGCCCCGGCCGGATCGGCCGGCGGCGCCGTGCTGGCGCAGGCCTGCAGCAAGAGCAGCGCCGGCAAGGCCAGGGTCGGTGCGATGCGCCGGCCCTGGCCTTGCTTCGTTCTTGTTGAATTCATGTCACGACACATCATTTTTGTCACGCCCGCTCATTCCGAGGCCAGCGCCACCACCGGGTCCAGCCGCGCGGCCTTACGCGCGGGCAGGTAACCGAAAACCAGGCCGGTCGCGAAGGCGCAACCAAAAGCCAGCAGCACCGGCGCCAGCGAGTACAGCACGGGCGTGCCGGTCGCGGCGATCACTGCGGCCACGCCCAGACCGATGAACACGCCGATCAGGCCCCCCAGCGCGGAGACCAGCAGGGCCTCGATCAGGAACTGCTGCAGGATGTGGCGCTCATGCGCGCCCGTGGCCATGCGGATGCCGATCTCGCGCGTACGCTCGGTCACGCTGACCAGCATGATGTTCATCACCCCGATGCCGCCCACCAGCAGGGAGATGGCGGCGATGGAACCGAGCAGCACCGTCATGGTGTCCTGGGTTTCGCTGGCCGTCTCGATGATGGACGCCATGTTGCGCAGCTGGAAGTCGATCACGCCATGACGCTCGGCGAGCAGCGACTCCACCGCCGCCTGGGTCTCGTCGATGCGGCTCACGTCCTGCACCGCCACGGTCACGTTGCGCAGGAACCGTTGACCCGACAGGCGCAACTGGCTGGTCTGATAGGGCACCAACACCACGTCGTCCTGGTCCTGCCCGAAGGGCGAGGCGCCGCGCGCGCTCATCACGCCCACGACCTGGAACACCAGGTTGTTGACCAGGATGAATTCACCGACGGGGTCCTGCCCACCCGTCGCGTAGTTCGGGAACAGGGCCTTCGCCACCGTCTGGCCCAGCACGGCCACGGTGGCGTAGTTCTGCTCGTCCTCCTCGCTGAAAAAGGAACCACTGACCGGCAGCCATTGCCGGGCCTGCGGGTACTGCCAGGACGTGCCCAGCACGCTGCTGCTGTAGTCAGCGTCCTGGTGACGCAAGGTGACGCTGCTGCTCTGCTCGGGCACGGCGGCCAGCACATTGGGCACCTCCCGATTGATGGCCTGCACGTCGGCCAGCACCAGGGTCGCGACATTGCCTATGCCCCGCGAGTTGGGCGCGCCGGGCCGCACCAGCAGCAAATTGCTGCCCATCGCGCTGATGCGGTCGATCACGGTCTGCTTGGCGCCGTCACCGATGGCTAGCATGGCGATGACCGAGGCCACGCCGATCACGATGCCCAGCAAGGTGAGCACCGCGCGAAAGACGTTGGAGCGCAAGGCCCTCATGGCCGTCCTCGCGGCCTCGACCAATTCATCGGCGTAAGAGACGCGGCCTGAATACCGGGCCCAGTAAGAAGTCTTGGGCTGCGCATCCTCCTTCAACGCGGGCGCCGGCCCTGGATCGGCCACGATGTGGCCGTCTTTGATCTCGATGACACGTTGTGCGTTCCCGGCCACCTCGGCCGAGTGGGTGATGATGATGACGGTGTGGCCCTGCGCGGCCAGACTTTTGAGCAGGTCCATGACTTCAACGCCCGTCTTGCTGTCGAGCGCGCCCGTGGGCTCGTCGGCCAGGATGACCGGACCGCCGTTCATCAGCGCACGGGCGATGGACACACGCTGCTGCTGCCCGCCTGACAGCTGATTCGGCTTGTGGTGGTGGCGCTCGCCCAGGCCCAGCATCTCCAGCAACTGCCTGGCCCTCTCGCGCCGTTCCTGTGGCGGCGCGCCCGCGTAGACGGCCGGAACCTCGACGTTGTCGGCCGCTGTGCCGGTGGCAATGAGGTTGTAGCTCTGGAACACGAAGCCGAAGGCATCGCGCCGCAGCGCGGCCAGTTCGTCGCGCGACAAGGCCGCCACGTCGCGGCCCATGAAGCGGTAACTGCCGGTGGTGGGCTGGTCCAGGCAACCCAGGATGTTCATCAGGGTCGATTTGCCGGACCCCGAGGCGCCGACGATGGCGACCAATTCGCCCGGATAAATGACCAGGTCGATGCCGTGCAACACGCGCGTGGCGAGTTCGCCGTTGCGGTAGGTCTTGGTGATGCCGCGCAACTCGATGAGCGGCACGCGGGCGACCAAGCCCGTTGCCGGCTGATCCGCACTGGCCTCCTGGCCCGCGCCCGCTGCCGCGCTGATGACTGTGTTCATGGCGCGATCCATGTTTGCCCGCGCCTGCTCAGCGAGGTGGCATGCCACCCGGAGCGCCGGAACGCTGGCCTGCGCCAGCCGAAGCAGCACCCGCAGCGCCTGCACCACTACCCTGACGCTGGCCCGTGACCACCCGGTCCCCTTCTTCCAGGCCGGAGAGGATTTCGGCCAGCACGCGACTGCTCACGCCGACTTGCACCTCGCGCTCCTGCACCCCGTTGGCCGTCAATACCTTGGCCGTGGCACGACGGGAGGGCGCGGGACCCGCCGCGTTGCCACCGCCCCAGGCTCCAGATGCGGAACCACCGCCGGCATTGCCATTCGCCGCACGCCGCTCGGCGCGCAGGCGTTCGCGCTCCTCGGCCGACAGGTTCTGCCAATCCGGGCGCGAGCCCTGGGCAGCTCCGCTGCCGGCCCCGCCCTGCGCGGGCATGGACCCTGTCGCCGGCCCCGAACTGCCGCCGGCAGCGCCTGCCGCCGCGCCCGCGTTCGCGCGGGGTCCGCCCCCTTGCCCACGCTGGATCGTCAGCCCGGCCATCGGCGCCGTCAGCACGCCCCGAGCCTGCGCGACCACAAAAAAGACCTGCGCCGTCATCTGCGACATCAAGCGACGCTGCGGATTGGGCACGTCGAACAAGGCGTTGTAGAGCACCACATTGTTGGTCACGGCGGGGGTGGGCTCGACCTTCTTCAGGGTGCTTTGCCAGCGTTGGCCACCGCTGCCCAGCGTCGTGAAGTAGACCGGCATGCCCACGCGCAGGCGGCTGACGTCGGCCTCGGAGACCTGGGCTTGCACCGTCATCGTGGAGAGATCGGCGATGCGCAAGAGGGTCGGCGCCGCCTGGTTGGCGTTGAGCGTCTGCCCCTGACGGGCGCTGACGCTGACCACCGTGCCCGGCATGGGCGCGTAGATCTTGGCGTACTTCAAGTTGGCCTCCTCCACCTGCATGGTGGCGTCAGCCTGCTCGATCTGGGCTTCCAGGGACTGGATCTGCGCCCGCGTGGACAGCACCGTGGTCTCGGCGTTCTGCACGGCCTCGGCCGTGGTGGCCTCGTCGGCCATCAGATTTTTCTGGCGGCGCAAATCGCGCTCGGCCTTGACCAACTCCACCTGTCGTTGCGCCAGCGTGGCCCGCTGGGCACGCAGCGAGGCGCGGTTGGCCTTGACGCGCGCAGCCGACTGCTCGGCGCCGATTTCGGCCAGCAATTGCCCGGCCTGCACATCACTGCCCACCTCGACATGGATCTTGGTCAGTTGCCCGGACACCTGAGCGCCCACATCCACATAGTCGCGCGGCTGCAGCAAGCCAGTGGCCGTGACCACGTCCTCGATGTCGCCGCGCTGCACCGTCGCCGTCAGGTAACTGGCCTGGGCACCGCTCTTGCGCTCCCACCATTGCCAGCCCCCCAGCCCGCGCCAATCAGCACGACAGGCGTCATCAACAGGGCAATGCGGCGCGTGCGATGGCGACGTGTAGGGGTGAGGGCTTGCATGGAGGGGAAGAACCGGAAATGAAAACAGAAGGCGAGGCATCATGCCCGCAAGCCAGAATGATATTGCGTCTTGTTTGTAAAGAACTATGTCCCCCCGGCACCGCAGTGCCCTGCGGCCCCGGGACCACGTCCCTTCGGTGTGCGATGCGCCGTGCTTGCGAGGGCGGCCGAGCGCCCACGCAAGCAAGGAAGCCCGGCCTCGTCGCGCGGGCAGAGTGTCAACCCCAGAGGTCCAGCGGCGGATCGTGCACCACGGCCTGGAGGATGTCGCTGCGCGAGATAAACCCCACGAGCACGCCGTCGTCCTGGCCCTGCGCGCCAGGTTCCATGCTGCTGTCCACGGTTTCCAGCACCGGCAGCCCAGGCAGGTGGGTGTCGAGCAACACACGGGCCACGCGCCGCAGATCGGCATCCGGGCTGACGGCCGGCACGGGACTGAACATGACGGCCGCCACGGGACGCATCAACAGTTCACGCCAGGCGTCGGCCGGCGCGTCGGGTCGCGGCAAGCGCCGCAGGTCCAGCAGTTCGGCCCGGCTGATCAGGCCAGCCAGCCGCCCAGGCGCGCCACTGGCGGCGCCAGCCAGCACCGGGGCCTGGCCCACGCCGCGCTCGCCCAGCAAGCGCCAGGCCTCAAAAACACTGGTATCCGCGTTCACGGTCATGGGTTGGCGGGTCATCACGTCGGCCACGCGCCGCAGCGGTTGGCGCTCGCGGCCTTGGCCACTGGCCTGTGCGTAGGCGGACAGTGCAGCGCCGGCCGCCAGGCTGCGGGGCGGCGCTTCGATGGCGGCCACCACCTCGTCGGCATCGGCCTGCGGCTCTGCCGCAGCGCCCTCACGTGCCACGCGGGCCGTGGCGCGCCGATACGCCACGGCGGCGGGATCGCGAGGGTCCGACGTCAGCCCAGGCAATCGGCGCGCGCGCATCACGCCACGCAAGGCGTCCACACGCCAGAGATCTTCCATCGCGCCGCGAAAGATGCGACCGCTTTCGCCGTAAATCGAGAACATGCCACCTCCTGAGCGCCTGGGGTCTCAGAGACTATATCGGCAGGCCGGACACGGAAATGAAGCGCGAACGAAGGCCATGAGCCATGGCGCTCGATCCTGGAAGGATCCGGGGCAAGTATCAGGGCAGGAACAGCGCCTGCAGGTCGCTGAGAAAATCGAACCCCTGTTCCGTAGGTCGGACCCTGCTCAGGTCACGCGTGAGCCAGCCCTTGCGCTCGGCCTCTTCCAGCGGCCGCTGGATTGCGGTCAAAGCCAAACCCGTGCGGTCCGAGAAATCCTGCAACGCGAAGCCCTCCCGCAGCCGCAGCGCGTTGAGCATGAATTCAAAAGGCAGATCCGCGCGGCTGACCTCCTCGTCCTGCACCACGGCGCTGCCAGGTTCCGCCGACAGGGCACGCTCCATGTACAGGCGCGGATCGCGCGCGCGCACCTGACGCATGACGCGGTGGGCGAAGCTGAGTTTGCCGTGCGCGCCCGCGCCGATGCCAAGGTAATCACCGAATTGCCAGTAGTTGAGGTTGTGGCGGCAACCATGGCCGGGTCGGGCGTAGGCCGAGACCTCGTAACGCCCCAGGCCCGAAGCACCCGTGCGTTCGGTGATGCGGTCCAGCATGGCGTAGGCCGTGTCCTCGTCCGGCGTCTGCGGCGGGAACTTGGCGAAATAGGTGTTGGGCTCGATGGTCAGGTGGTAGACCGACAAATGTGGCGGCGCGAAGGACAGCGCTGCGTCGAGGTCGGCGTCCAGTTGCGCCAGGCTCTGCCCCGGCAGGGCGTACATCAGGTCCAGATTCCAGGTCTCGAAGCTGCGCGCGGCCTCCTCCAGCGCGGCCAGGGCCTGGGCGCGGTCATGCACTCGGCCCAGAGCCTTCAGATGGTCATCGTTGAAGCTTTGCACGCCCACGGACAGGCGCGTCACGCCCGCCGCGCGGAAGGCCGCGAAACGGTCTATCTCGAACGTGCCCGGGTTGGCCTCCAGCGTGATTTCGCAATCGGCGGCCAGCCTGAGACGTGCACGGATATCGCTCAGCAGGCGGTTGATGCCGGCCGGACTGAACAGACTGGGCGTGCCGCCACCGATGAAGATGCTTTGGACCGATCGGCCCCAGATCAGCGGCAGCGAGGCTTCGAGGTCGGCAACGAGTGCGTCGAGGTAGCGTTGCTCTGGGACATCCCTGGGATTGAGTTCATGCGAGTTGAAATCGCAATACGGGCACTTCTTCAGGCACCAGGGCAGGTGCACGTAGAGCGAGAGCGGCGGCAAGCTGGTCAATTGCAGCGTGCCGGGACGCATGTAGTGTTGGATGTCGTGCATGGTGAGGCACGTATTTTCGGGCAAGACGCGGAGTCAAGTCCCCATTCATGGAGACTTGGCATGTGCGTAAGGCCAGCCTCAAGCCGACGCGCAAGCCGGGCGCTACGGACAGGGCGCGATTTCGGTGGTGGCATCGGCCATGCCCTGAACGCCGTCGCGCCGCAAGTGCGGCGCTTCGTCCTCTGATTTCCGGCATCGTGTTTGAGCGGCGCGATGGCAACGCCATCGCACAGCGAGTTGTGCCGGACAGGCGTTCAAGGCATGGTCGATGCGAAGTTGGCCAAAGGCCAACCACCACCGTATGAGCGCGCTATCCGCAGCGCCCGGCTCGCGCGTTCGCCGACCATGCATGCACGGCGAAGCCGAATCTCAAGCTCAGAACCAACGCTCCCGCATCAATTGCACCATCTGCCTTGCCGACTGCCCGCGATGGCTGTTTGCATTCTTCACCTCGGTCGGCAATTGCGCAAAGGTCTTGCCGAAGGCGGGGATGTACATCACCGGGTCGAAACCAAAACCGTTGTCGCCTATGGGCGCCTGCGTGATTTCACCCACGGCTCGGCCCACGGCGATCAGGGGCTCGGGATCGTCGGCGGAGCGCAAGGCCACCAGGGTGCTGACCAGCGCGGCGCGGCGTTTGCCCGGCCCCTGCACGTCCTTCATCTGCTCCAGCAAGGCGCGCACATTGTTGGCGTCGCCCTTCTCATAGCCAAACTGCGTGGCGTAGTAGGCCGTGTCCACGCCGGGCAGGCCACCGAATGCGTCCACGCACAGGCCCGCGTCGTCAGCGACGGCGGGCAGTCCACTCAGCCTGGCGGCATGACGGGCCTTGGCCAGGGCGTTCTCGACAAAAGTGCGGTGCGGCTCGGGCGCCTCGGGAATGTTCAGGTCTGCCTGCCGAATCAGCGCCACGCCCAGCGGCGCAAACAGTTCCTGCAGTTCGGCGAGTTTGCCCTTGTTGTTGGAGGCGAGAACCAGTTTCATGACGCAAGTTTCACTCCGGGCATCACGCTTGAAGCGCTTGGCGCTGCAAGGCTACCAGTTCGTGGATGCCTTTTTCTGCCAGGGCCAGCAAGGCGTCCATCTCCTTGCGGCTGAAGGCCGCGCCTTCGGCCGTGCCCTGCACCTCGATGTAATGGCCATCGCCCGCGGCGTTGACGGTCATCACCACGTTCATGTCGGTGTCGCAGGCCGAGTCCTCGGTGTATTCCAGGTCGAGCAGCGGCCGGCCCGCGACGATGCCCACCGACACCGCCGCCACCGGCGCCGTGATGGGCGAGGCCTTGAGCTTGCCCTGCGCCAGCAGCGTGTTCACCGCGTCCTGCGCCGCAACCCAGGCGCCGGTGATGGCGGCGGTGCGGGTGCCCCCATCGGCCTGCAGCACATCGCAGTCCAGCGTGATGGTGCGCTCACCCAATTGCTTGAGGTCGAACACGGCGCGCAGGCTGCGACCGATCAGTCGCTGGATTTCCTGCGTGCGCCCGCTCTGCTTGCCGCGCGCGGCCTCGCGGTCGCTGCGGGTGTGGGTGGAGCGCGGCAGCATGCCGTATTCCGCCGTGACCCAGCCCTCACCGCTGCCCCTCTTGTGCGGCGGCACGCGCTCCTCGACCGAGGCAGTGCACAGCACGCGGGTACGGCCGAATTCGATCAGCACCGAGCCCTCGGCGTGCACGGTGTAGCGACGGGTGATGCGCACGACGCGCAACTGATCGGCGGCGCGGTTGTCGGAACGCGGGGTGGCTGCGCCACCGGGGAGCTGGGTGTTCATGGTCAGTGAGGCTTCAATCAGCGGGTCTTGACCGCGGACAGGCCGGCCAGGCCACGCAAGGTCTTGCGCAGCTCGGAGATCCAGGTATCGAAGCGCATGCGCATCTTCTCGCGCGGGGTCAGGCGCGTGTAGCGCAATTCGCTTTCACGGCTCAGCTCCTTCTGCAAGGCGAAGACGGACTGCGGGCGAGACAAGGGATCCAGCGCCATGCACCAGGCCACCACGTCGATCAGGTTGTCGGAGTAGACACCCCGCAGTCGCGCCAGGCTGGTGGTCAGCCTATCCTTGTCCAGCCGCTGCGGCGCCTCGTACGGCGGGTAGCCCTGCATGCAGGCGTAGATGCAGGCCCCGATGGCGTAGATGTCGGTCCAGGGACCGAGCACCGCGTCACGCCGGTACATCTCGGGTGCGGCAAACCCAGGCGTGTACATGGGGCGCACGAAACTGCTTTCCTTGGACAACACCTCGCGCGCCGCGCCGAAATCAATCAACACCGCGCGGTTGTCATCGGTCACGAAAACGTTGGCGGGCTTGATGTCCAGGTGCAGCATCTTGTGCTGGTGCACGATGCGCAGGCCACGCAGCACTTCGTCGAACAGCGAGCGGATGGTCGACTCGCGAAACACCTTCTGCTGCTTCTGTTCACGCGCGGTGATGATGAATTCCTGCAGCGAGGCGCCTTCCAGGTAGTTCATCACCAGGTAGACCGTGTCGTTGTCGCGGAAGAAGTTGAGCACGCTCACCACCGAGGGGTGCGAAATCTGCGCCAGCGCGCGCCCCTCCTCGAAAAAGCTCTTGAGCCCGAGGCGATAGAGCGAGAGACGCTCGGATGCCACCTGCGGCAGCAATTCGCCGGACGCGCGCGTCACCAGCGAAGCGGGCAGGTATTCCTTGATGGCCACGGGCTGACCCGCAGCGTCGGTGGCCTGGTAGACCACGCCGAAGCCCCCGGCGGCCAGCTTGCGCACGATGCGGTAACCCCCACCGATGACGGTCTCTGGCGACAGGGGGGCGGGCTTGACCTTGGCCATCGTGGACGTGACGTGGAAGAGATGGAAGGAAGGCGGTGCGGTTATGCTCGCCGCTTTTCCGGTGCCGGTCGCGACGCTGTCGCAACGCAGGAATGGCCGCACCCGTATCCATTGCGCCGCGTCGATCGCGGCGCCACGCATCACCAGAGAGGAGAGCCATGTCAGTTTACAGCATGACCGGCTACGCCAGCGCCCAGCACGAGGCGCGCAAGGACCCCGCCACCAACACACCTACGTCCGGCACGGCGGACCATTCGGCCTTCTCTTCCGCGTCCTCAGCCAACTCATCCTCCCCCACGCCCGGCGCGCGCCTGGGCCTGGAAATCCGCTCGGTCAATGGCCGCTTCCTGGACCTGACCCTGCGCTTGCCCGAAGAATTGCGCGCCACCGAACCGGCCCTGCGCGAACTGGTTCAGGGCCGGCTCAAGCGCGGCAAGGTGGAGCTGCGCGCCTTCATCGAGACCGGCGACGGCGAGGCCTTGGGCGACCCGAGCCCGCGTCTGCTGCAGCGCCTGGGCGCGCTGCAGGAAAGCGTGCGCACCTGGTTGCCGACTGCGCGCGAACTCAGCGTGGCCGACGTGTTGCGCCTGGCGACGCAGCAGCATGAAAGCGAGCGGCGCGCCCTGCCACAGGATTGGAGTTCGTTGGCCCAGAAGCTGACCTCCCAGGCCCTGGACGCCCTGCTGCAGGCCCGCGAACGCGAGGGTGCGCGGCTGGCCACCATGCTGCTGGGGCACATCGCGCAACTGCGTCAGCTCACCACGCAGGCGGCGCCCCTGGTACCCCAACTCGTGGAACAGCAAAGACAGCGCTTCCTGGAACGCTGGAAGGAGGCGATGAACCTGTCTGAGGGCAGCGCCACCCCTGAAGCCGCGCAGGACCGGGCGCTCACCGAGGCCACGGCCTATGCCATCCGCATCGACGTGGCCGAGGAACTGACGCGCCTGGGCGCGCACCTGGACGAAATCGAGCGGCTGCTGAAAAAAGGCGGCGAACTGGGCAAGCGGCTGGATTTCCTGATCCAGGAATTGCACCGCGAAGCCAACACCCTGGGCTCCAAGTCGGCGACACTGGAACTCACGCGCATCTCGGTGGACATGAAGGTGCTGATCGAGCAGATGCGCGAGCAGGTGCAGAACCTGGAATAAGGACTGGCGCCACGACACCCGCCCTCTAGAATCTCGCCATGGAATACCCCGGCAACCTCTTTGTCATCGCCGCCCCCAGCGGAGCGGGCAAGTCCAGCCTGGTCAACGCGCTGCTGGCGCAAGACCCGCGCCTGCAGCTGTCGATCTCCCACACCACGCGAGCGCCGCGCGGGCAGGAGCAGCACGGGCGGGAGTACTACTTCATCTCCCCACTGGCCTTTGATTCCATGGTCGCGGCCGATGCCTTCGTGGAATGGGCGAACGTGCACAGCCACCGCTACGGCACCTCGCGCCAGTCCATCGCGGACCGCATCCTGGCTGGCACGGACATCGTGCTGGAAATCGACTACCAGGGCGCCATGCAGATCAAGAAACTGTTCCCGGCCGCCGCCACCCTGTTCATCCTGCCGCCCAGCTGGGAGGAATTGCAGGCCCGCCTGATCAAGCGCGGCGAGGACAGCGAAGAGGTAATCGCCCTGCGCCTGAAAAACGCGGCGACCGAGATGGCCCAGGCACCCCACTTCGACTTCGTTATAATCAACGACCAGTTCGAGCGCGCCTTGGCTGACTTGCGACTCGTCGTGCAAGCTCAGCGGCTTCGGTATCCGGCCCAGCGCCGGGCCCGACCCGAGACCTTCGAGGCGCTGCATCTGCCCTGACCGCCTTCCCCGAATCACCCAACCGCCGGACCGCGCTCCTCATCGACGCGGCTCAGCCCCTGGAGCAGAACCCATGGCCCGCATCACCGTCGAAGATTGCCTGCAGCAGATCCCCAACCGCTTCCAGCTGGTGCTGGCCGCGACCTACCGCGCCCGCATGCTGAGCCAAGGCCACGCGCCCAAGATCGAAAGCAAGAACAAGCCGGGCGTGACCGCCCTGCGCGAGATCGCGGAAGGCAAAGTCGGCCTGGAAATGCTCAAGAAAGTACCGATCTGAGCCGGCTCAGGCCCGGTCTTCAGAAAAACGTCAAAAAACCGACAAATAAAGCACCGCCCGCGCGGTGCTTTTTTATTGCCCGCTACCATTCGGCCGTGAGCCACTTCATGCCCCCCACCACCGTCGCGCCCCCGGCTCCGGCTACCGCCGCCGGCCTGGGTGGACTGCCTGCGGGCCTTTCGAGCTCGGCGGCAGACCCGACCGTGGCCCAGACGGTCAACGCGGCAGCGGCCAATGCGGCGGCGGCAAGCTTCGCCAACCTCACGGCGAAGCTGGATTACCTCTCCCCCGCCGATCTGGAACAGGTGCGGCAGGCCTACCGCTTCGCCGACGAGGCCCACCTGGGCCAGTTGCGCAACAGCGGCGAGCCCTACATCACCCACCCTATCGCCGTCGCCGGACTGTGCGCCGAATGGAAGCTTGACGCCCAGGCCCTGATGGCGGCGCTGCTGCACGACGCCATCGAAGACTGCGGTGTGACCAAGCCCGAGCTGATCGAGCGTTTCGGCGCACCCGTGGCCGAGCTGGTGGACGGCCTGACCAAGCTGGACAAGCTGCAGTTCAGCACCCGCGAGGAAAACCAGGCCGAGAGCTTTCGCAAGATGCTGCTGGCCATGGCGCGTGACGTGCGCGTCATCCTGATCAAGCTGGCCGACCGCAGCCACAACATGCGCACGCTGGACGACGTGCCGCGCGCCAAGTGGGCGCGCATCTCCTCCGAGACGCTGGAGATTTACGCGCCCATCGCCTACCGTCTGGGCCTGAACCAGACCTACCGCGAGCTGCAGGAGCTCTCCTTCAGCCATCTGCGCCCCTGGCGCCATGCCGTGCTGGCCAAGGCCCTGGAGCGCGCGCGCAGCCGCCGCCGTGACCTGATCGGCAAGGTGCAAAAGGAAGTGGAAATCGCCTTCGAGGGTGCCCACATTCCGGTGCGCCTGGCCGGCCGCGAGAAGACCCTGTACTCCATCTACAAGAAGATGGACGAGAAGCACCTGAGCTTCGCCCAGATCTCGGACATGTATGGCTTTCGGGTCATCGTGCCCAACCTGACCGACTGCTACACCGCCCTGGGCGTACTGCACCAGCTCTACAAGCCGGTGCCCGGCCGCTTCAAGGACCTGATCGCCATCCCCAAGGCCAACGGCTACCAATCCCTGCACACCATGCTGGTCGGGCCCTCGGCGGTCCACGTGGAGTTTCAAATCCGCACCGAGGCCATGCACGTGGTGGCTGAATCGGGCGTGGCGGCGCACTGGCTGTACAAGGCCAACGAGCCGGACAGCCCCATCGCCGCGCGCCTCGGGGCGCAGTGGCTGCAATCGCTGCTGGACATCCAGAACGAAACCCGCGACGCCGCCGAGTTCCTGGACCACGTCAAGGTGGACCTGTTCCCGGAATCGGTCTATGTCTTCACACCCAAGAGCAAGATCATCTCGCTGCCGCGCGGCGCCACGGTGGTCGATTTCGCCTACGCCATCCACAGCGACGTGGGCGACCGCGCGGTGGCCGCCCGCATCAACGGCGAGCAGGTGCCACTGCGCACCGAGCTGCAAAGCGGCGACGCGGTGGAAATCGTCACCGCCACCGTCCCCGCGCCCAATCCGGCCTGGCTGAGCTTCGTGCGCACCGGCCGCGCGCGCAGCAAGATCCGCCACCACCTCAAGACCCTGGCCCAGGCCGACAGTGAAAAACTGGGCGAAAAACTCCTGCTACAGGCCCTGCGCGCCGAGGGCGTGGAACGCTTCCCGGCCGACGACGAAGCCGGCAGCACCGCGCTGTGGAGCAAGCTGCTGCACTTCACCGGCAACCGCAGCCGCGCCGAGCTGCTGGAAGACATCGGCCTGGGCAAGCGGGTGGCCGACATCGTGGCCAAGCGCCTGGCCATCCTGATTGCCGAGGGCATGGAGGGCGCCAAGATCCGGCCCGACGCGATCCGCGTCAGCCAGGAGCAGTTCCTGCGCCGCCAGGAACGGCAAGCCCCGATCACCGTCGATGGCAGCGAAAGCGCGTCGGTGCGTTACGCCCCCTGCTGCCGCCCGATTCCCGGCGATGCCATCGTTGGCTACCTCGGCCGGGGCGAAGGCCTGGTGGTGCACACGGCCGATTGCGCCACCGCCCGCAAGCTGCTGAACAAGGACAGCGACCGCTTCATCGGCGTCGAATGGTCGGACGAGCCGACGCGCCCCTTCCAGACCGCCATCGTGGTCACCCTCAACAACGGCAAGGGCGTGCTGGCGCGTGTGGCCTCGGCCCTGGCCGGCGCGGAGGCCGACATCGTCCACATCGACATGGGCCAGGAAGGCCCGCAGGAAGTGACCGATCTGCGCTTCATCATCGCTGTGCGCGATCGCGTCCACCTGGCCGCGGCCCTGCGCGCGCTCAAGCGCACCCCGGCCGTCCTGCGTGCACGCCGCGCGAGCTCCAGTTGAACAGGCGACGGCATCCACAGGCCATCACTCCCCAAGCCCAAGGACCTGCGTGCCGCCTGCCACTCAAGCCCCCGATTTGGGGTAGCTCACTTCCAGCACTTCAATCTCCTCCACGCCAGCCGGTGTCACCAGCTTGAGCACATCACCCACGCGCGCCTTCAGCAGCGTGCGCGCCACCGGTGAAATCCAACTCACCTGGCCGCGCAGATTGTCCGCTTCGTCGATGCCCAGGATGGTGATGGTGCGCTCCGCACCGGAACCATCCGCGTAGGTGACCGTCGCGCCGAAGAACACCTGATCGCTGCCATGGTGCACGCTCGGGTCGGCCACTTCGGCGATCTCCAGGCGCTTGGTCAGAAAACGGATACGCCGATCGATTTCGCGCAGGCGCTTCTTGCCGTAAAGGTAATCCCCGTTCTCGGAACGGTCGCCATTGCTGGCCGCCCAATGCACCACCTCCACGACCTTCGGACGCTCTTCGTCGATCAGTTGCATCAGCTCGGCGCGCAGCCGCGCGTAGCCAGCGGGCGTGATGTAGTTCTTGCCGCCTGCGGGCAGGGCGGGCAGGCCGATGTCCTCGTCGTCATCGGCATCGGTTTCGCGGGTGAAGGCTTTGCTCATGGCGGAAGAATCGTGGCAAAAAAGGAAAAAGCCCGCAACCTTGCGGTTGCGGGCTTTTCTTTTTTGGTGCGGCTGGCAGGAATTGAACCCACGACCCCTTGGTTCGTAGCCAAGTACTCTATCCAACTGAGCTACAGCCGCGAAGCTGCGCATTGTAGCAGAAGTTTTTTGGGCTTTCGCGCTCAGTCTTCCAAGAGCAGGCTGTTGGCAATGGCGGCCGCGGCCGTTCGGGTCTCCACGCCCAGTTTCTCGAAAATGTGCTCCAGGTGCTTGTTGACCGTGCGCGGGCTCATGCCCAGGATGTCGCCAATGTCGCGGTTGGTCTTGCCCTTGGCCAGCCAGGACAGCACCTCCGTCTCACGCGGCGTGAGTGCCGCGCCGCTCAAGCGCCGCTGGGACGGATCGCGCGGCACCATTCCGGAGGCCGCAGCCGGCAGTTGCCGCAACAGCACCATGCGTTCGCCTGGTCCCCCCTGACCGAGGTGGCGGGCCTGCAACTGGCTGCCATCGGGCAAGGTCACGAGGGCCTCACCCTGGTCCAGCAGTTGCAGCAGCCAGCGACGCAAGGCGGCCTCGCCCTCGCGCAGCGCCGGAATCTGCTGCAACCAACGCGTGGCCTGAGGTGAACGCCAGGCGATGCGGCCCTGGCTGTCCAGCAGCAGCACACCCAGACCGGCCACATCCACGGCCTCGCGCGCAAGTCGGCTCACATGGGCATTGCGCAGGTGCGTCGCCAGACGGGCCAGCACCTCGGGGATGCGCAAGGGCTTGACCACGTAGTCCACGCCGCCGCAGGCAAACCCCTGCAGGATCTGCTCGGTCTCGGCCAGGCCGGTCATGAAGATCACAGGCACATGGGCCCACGGCGGTTCGGCCTTGAGTCGACGGCAAAGGGAAAAACCGTCCTCGCCCGGCATCAGCGCATCCAGCAGCACCGCGTCAGGCACGCCCATCTCGAAGCGCTCCAGCGCCTCGGTGGCGTCGCGCGCGACCAGCACGGTGTAGCCCTCCAGCGCCAGGGCGTCGCACAGCATGCGCAAGGTCTCGGGTGCGTCGTCTACCACCAGCACCACGTGGGAGACTTGCGAGGCAAGGGGGACGAGGGACTCAGGCAGGGGAGGCATCTTCGGTCTCTCTCAAGCGGGCGATCAAGGCGGGAAAGTCGAACCGATCCACGTAGGCGACCAGCACTTGCAAGGTCTCGGCCAGGGCCGGTGCCTGCTCGGCGCGTCCGCGCAGCAGGCTGCGCAGGCCGCTGGCGTTGCCCTGACGGGCCAGCGCGATCAGACGCTCCCGCAGCTCCTGCGGCAGGGGCAAGACGCCCGCGACGCCCAGGGACGTGAGAGGCGGGGCGTCGACACGCTGCACCTCGTGCACCCATTCAAGCTGCAGCATGCGCGCCAGCAGGTCCAGCAGCTCTGACTCGATCACCGGCTTGTTCACGAAACCGCGTGCGCCGACCGCGGCCAGCAGTTCGGGACGGTTCTCGAAGGGGTCGGCCGAGACCAGCAGGATGGGCAGGGTCGGTGCCACGTCGCGCATCAGTTGCGCGGTCTGCCAGCCGTTGAGGTCGTCCATGTTGATGTCCAGCAGCACCGCGTCGGGCAGGCGCTGTTGAACGATCTCCAGTGCTTCACGGCCGCTGGCGGCCTCGCGCACCACGAAGCCCAGGGGCAGCAGCAGGCTGGCCAGCAGTTGGCGTTGCACGGGCTGGTCGTCCACCACCAACAGGGTGCGGCGTGGATCGAGGTAACCCGCGATGGGTCGCAGGGCGTTGACGGCCGGGCGGGCCGGCGGTTCGATCTCGCGCAGGTAGAGGCGCACGCTGAAGATGCTGCCCCGACCGACCTCGCTCTGCAGCAGCAGCTCGCCCCCCATCAGCTCGGTCAGCAAGTGGGTGATGGCCAGACCCAGACCGGTGCCGGATTCGCTGGAGCGCCGACCCGCGCTGCCGCGCTCGAAGGGCATGAAGATGCGCTCCTGGTCCTGCGGCGCGATGCCGATGCCCGTGTCCTCGACCTCGAAGCGCAGCACCTCGTGCCGGCAGTCGACGCGGAACACGATGCGACCCCGGTCCGTGAAACGTACCGCGTTGGCCAGCAGGTTGATCAGGATCTGGCGCAAACGCTTGGCGTCGGCGCGCACCCAGGCTGGCACACGCCCCAGGGTTTCGAGCCGGAAGGCCAGGCCCTTGCCCTCGGCCTGGGGTTGGACCATGCGCGCGAGTTCGGACAGGAATTCCTGGAAGGGCAAGGGCGCCGGGTCCAGCCGCAGGCGGCCGGCTTCGATGCGCGCCAGGTCCAACAGACCGTCGATCAGCGCGTGCATGTGCTGACCACTCTGCTGGATGGTGGTGACGGCCTCGCGCGCGCCGCCCTTGAGCGTGTTGCCGCGCAGGAGGATCTGAGCGTAGCCCAGGATGCTGTTGAGCGGCGTGCGCAACTCGTGCGTCATGCCAGCCACGTAACGGGTCTTGGCCTGGCTGGCAGATTCGGCCGCCTCCTTGGCGCTCTGCAGTGCCTCGTCGGTGCGCTGGTGGGCGTCGATTTCCTTCTGCAACAACTGGGTCTGCCGCTCGGACTCGTCGTGCGCCATGCGCCGGCTCTCGTTGGCCAGCACCACCCACCAGGCGCAGACGGCGGCCAGCACCGCCATCAACGAGAAGGCCTTGATGAAGGGCAACCTCAGGGCCTCGGCATGCGCCGCGCCCTGCAGGCTTTCCTGCACATAAACGACGCCCAACAAAAATCCCATGAGCGCGGACAGACCCAGAAAGACCGCGAAGTACTGCGCGACGCGAAAATTGAACCGGTTGTTCAGCCCGGCTGGCAACACCCAGGCCAGTGCCCGGCTCACCTGGTCGGCCGCGCGCGCCTCGGTCTTGCAGCGGTCATGGCAACGCGATTCGAGCGAGCAACACAAGGAGCAGATGGGTGAACCGTAGGCCGGGCAATGCGCCATGTCGGCACTCTCGAAGTGGTTGTCGCAGACACTGCAACGCACGAGCTCGCCCGGCTTCCACGGCGAAGGATCCTGGCGCGCGAGGTAATACCGCCCCCGCGTGGCCCAGGCCAGCAGCGGCGCGGTGAGCATGGCCGTGAACAGCGCGATGAAGGGCGCGAAGGCTTCGGCCCAGACACCCAGCAAACCCGCGTAGGCCACGCAGGCCAGTGCTGCGGCCAGCAGCATGGCGCCCAGGCCCACGGGGTTGAGGTCGTAGAGGTAGGCACGCCGAAACTCCACGCCGGGCGGACTGAGACCCAGCGGCTTGCTGATCACCAGATCGGCCACCAGGGCACCAACCCAGGCGATCGCCACATTGGCATACAGACCCAGCACGTGTTCGAGCGCGCCGAACACGCCCAGCGTCATCAGCAGCATGGCGATGATGACGTTGAATACCAGCCAGACCACGCGCCCCGGATGGCTGCGCGTGATGCGCGCGAAGAAATTGCTCCAGGCCAGCGAGCCCGCGTAGGCGTTGGTCACGTTGATCTTGACCTGGGAGATGATGACGAAGACCACCGTCAGCCACAAAGCCAGCGTCGGGCTGTCGACCGCTCGCATGTAACCCACTAGGAACATCTGCGTGGGTTCGGCCGCCTGGCCGGGCGACGCGCCGTACTGCAGGGCCACGAAGGCCAGGAAGGCGCCGGCCAGCATCTTGAGCATGCCCATGACGATCCAGCCCGGCCCGGCCAGCAGCACGCAGCCCCACCAGCGCCAGCGGTTGGTGCGCGTGCGTTCGGGCATGAAACGCAAGTAGTCCACCTGTTCACCCACCTGCACGATGAGCGAGAACGCCACGGTGGCAGCGGCGCCGAACATCAGCGGCTCGAACTCGCTGCTGCCCGAGGTGAGCCCCGACAGGCCAGTGAAATCGCGGTAGAGCTGAGGCTGCTCGAGCGCGAACCAGGCAAAGGGCCAGAGCAGCAGCACGATCCACACCGGCTGCGTCCAGGTCTGCAGGCGCGAGATGAAGGTGATGCCGTAGAGGACCAGCGGAATGATGACCAGCGAGGACAACACGTAGCACCACACCAGCGGCCAGCCGAAGGCCATCTCCAGGACCAGCGCCATGATGGCCGCCTCCAGCGCGAAGAAGATGAAGGTGAAGCTGGCGTAGATCAGCGAGGTGACGGTGGAACCCAGGTAGCCGAAACCCGCGCCCCGCGTGAGCAGGTCCATGTCCAGGCCGTGACGTGCGGCGTAGACCGAGATCGGCAGGCCCGTGAGAAAGGTGATCAGCCCCATCACCAGGATGGCCCAGAGCGCATTGCCGAAACCGTAACTCAGCGCGATGGCGCCGCCGATGGCCTCCAGCGCCAGGAAAGACATGCCGCCGAAGGCGGTGTTGGCCACGCGCCATTCGCTCCATTTGCGTGCACCGCGCGGCGTGTAACGCAGGGCGTAGTCCTCCAGGGTCTCGTTGGCAACCCAGGAGTTGTAGTCGCGGCGGATCGGGAAGATGCGCTGCCGGGCGGTATTCATGAATGCGCCTCTTTCTGGGGCCATGGGATGCCCACACGGGTGCACATGCAAGAAGTGTTCTCGCGGCGGCCGGGGTCGGCGATACGTTGATTGACGTATGGGACGGCGGAGCGTCTCTCCCTAATCTGGCGCCAGCGGTGACGTCGTGTCGCGCGGCACCTGGCTGAAAGTGAAGGCCGGTGCTCTTGGTTCCCACCATTCTCAGCAGGAGTGCCCCATGAAAAAATCGTCCGTCCCCACCCCGCCGCAGGCCCCCGGCCTGCAGCGCCGCCAGTTGCTGCAGGGCCTGGGGGCCCTGTCCATCGCCGGCCTGCCCGCGCTCGGCCACGCCGCAGCGCCGCCCACCGCGGCCGTCAACACGACCAAGCTGGCCGTCACCGACACCGAAGTCGTCGTGGGGCAGCTGCACTCGTCGTCCGGCACCATGGCCATCTCCGAAACCGGCTCCATCCAGGCCGAACAGTTGGCGATCGACCAGATCAATGCCATGGGCGGCATCCTGGGCCGCAAGATCAAGGTGATCAAAGAAGACGGCGCCTCTGACTGGCCGACCTTCGCCGAGAAGTCCAAGAAGCTGCTGGTCAACGACCACGTGGCCGCCGTCTTCGGCTGCTGGACCAGCGCCTCGCGCAAGGCCGTGCTGCCCATCTTCGAGAAGGAGAACGGCCTGCTCTACTACCCGACGTTCTACGAGGGCCTCGAGCAGTCCAAGAACGTGATCTACACCGGCCAGGAAGCCACGCAGCAGATCATCTACGGCCTGGACTGGGGCGCCAAGGAGAAGAAGGCCAAGACCTTCTTCCTGGTCGGCTCGGACTACATCTGGCCCCGCACCTCGATGAAGATCGCGCGCAAGCACATCGAGTCCGTGGGCAAGCTGGGCAAGGTGGTGGGCGAGGAGTACTACCCGCTGGGCAACACCAACTTCAACTCCCTGATCAACAAGATCAAGGTCGCCAAGCCGGACTGCATCTTCGCCGCGGTGGTGGGTGGCTCCAACGTGGCCTTCTACAAGCAGCTCAAGGCCGCAGGCATCACCGGCGCCAAGCAATTCCTGCTCACCCTGTCGGTGACCGAGGACGAGATGACCGGCGTGGGCGGCGAGAACTTCGAAGGCTTCTACAGCTCGATGAAGTACTTCCAGACCCTGGACAACGAGAACAACAAGAAGTTTGTCGCCGCCTTCAAGGCCAAGTACGGCAAGGACGCGGTGATCGGTGACGTGACCCAGGCCGGTTACCTGGGCCCCTGGCTGTGGAAGGCCGCCGTCGAGAAGGCCGGCAGCTTCGACGTAGACAAGGTCGTGGCCGCTTCGCCCGGCATCGAGCTCAAGACCGCGCCGGAAGGCTACGTGAAGCTGCACGAGAACCACCACCTGTGGAGCAAGTCGCGCATCGCCATCGGCAACAAGGACGGCACCTTCAAGGTGGTGTCCGAGTCGCCCAAGCTGATCGAACCCGATCCCTTCCCCAAGGGTTACCAGTAAGCAGGTACCGGACTCCGCGAGGGGTCGGGGTGGCGGCCCGGGTTGGAACGGGGAATGGCCGCCACCCCGTTTTTCCGCTTCGCACCCACGGACCGACGCGGGCGCGGGCACACGCTCAGACAGGCAGGTGACACATGGAATTCTCGGAAATACTCAACATCACCCTCATGCAGGGCTTCGCGGGGCTGAGCCTGTTCTCGGTGCTGCTGCTGATGGGCCTGGGTCTGGCCATCATCTTCGGCCAGATGGGCGTGATCAACATGGCGCATGGCGAATTCATGACCATCGGCGCCTACACCGTCTTCCTCCTGTCCACGCTGACGGAGAAGTTCGCGCCAGACCTCGTGCCCTTCTATTTCCCCGTGTCCATCATCGTGGCCTTTCTGCTGGCCTTCGTCGCGGGCTGGCTGGTGGAATGGGGCCTGATCCGCTTTCTCTACAAACGTCCGCTGGACACCCTGCTGGCCACCTGGGGTCTGAGTCTGGCGGTCCAGCAAGTGTTCCGCTCGGCCATCGGCCCCAAGGAAGTCAGCCCCACGCTGCCCGAGTGGCTGATGGGTTCCTGGGCCCCGCATGAAGGTCTGGACATCCCGATCAACGGCCTGTTCGTGCTGGCACTCACCGCCCTGGTGACGGGCGGCGTGCTGATTGCGCTGTACAAGAGCCGTTGGGGCCTGCGGGTGCGCGCCACGGTGAGCAACCGCACCATGGCCAATGCCATCGGCATCAACACCAGCCGGACCGATCGGCTCACCTTCGCCATCGGCTGCGGCATCGCTGGCGTGGCGGGCGCGGCCTTCACCACCATTGGCTCCACGGGTCCAACCAGCGGTTCGCTCTACATCGTCGACTCCTTCCTCGTCGTGACCTTCGGCGGCGCGGCCAGCCTGCTGGGCACCGTGGCCTCGGCCTTCGGCATCGCGCAGACGCAGTCCATCGGCGAGTTCTTCATCACCGGCTCCATGGCCAAGGTGCTCACGCTCTCGCTCATCGTCGTGATTCTCATGATCCGCCCGCAAGGCCTGTTCGCCAGCAAGGTCCGGCGCTGATTGCGCTTTTCATTTCAGGAGTCTTCCCATGAAGCAATTCACCGCGTGGCTCGCCAGCAAGGGCCTGGGCAAGGTGTTCATCCTGGCCCTGGTGCTGCTGGTGCTCTTTCCCCTGACCTTCGACATCTTCCGCCTCAACCTCGTGGGCAAGTACCTGAGCTATGGCTTCGTGGCGCTCGGCTTGGTCATGCTCTGGGGCTATGGCGGCGTGCTCAGCCTGGGCCAGGGCGTGTTCTTCGGCCTGGGCGGCTACGCCATGGCCATGTTCCTCAAGCTGGAGGCCAGCGACCCGGTCAGCACCAAGATCCAGTCCACGCCCGGCATCCCCGACTTCATGGACTGGAACCAGCTCACCGCCCTGCCGCTGTGGTGGGAGCCCTTCAAGCACCTGCCCTTCGCGCTGGTCGCGGTGGTGCTGATCCCGACCATCCTGGCCTTCGTCATCGGTTACGCCATGTTCAAGCGTCGCGTGGGCGGTGTGTACTTCGCCATCATCACCCAGGCGGTGGCGCTGATCCTGACCGTGCTCATCGTTGGCCAGCAGGGCTACACCGGCGGCATCAACGGCATGACCGACCTCAAGACCCTGATGGGCTGGGACATCCGCACCGACGGCGCGAAGTACCTCCTGTACTACCTCTGCGCCTTGCTGCTGCTGGGCACCATCCTGCTCTGCCTCTGGATCCAGAAAAGCAAGCTCGGCACCCTGTTGCTGGCCATGCGCGACAAGGAAGACCGGGTGCGCTTCTCGGGCTACGACGTGGCCATGTTCAAGGTCTTCGTCTTTTGCCTGGCCGCCGCGCTATCGGGCATCGGCGGCGCGTTGTTCACGCTGCAGGTGGGCTTCATGTCGCCCTCCTTCGTGGGCATCGTGCCTTCGATCGAGATGGTGATCTACGCGGCGGTGGGCGGGCGCATGAGCCTGGTCGGCGCGGTCTATGGCACGCTGCTGGTGAACTTCGGCAAGACCTACTTTTCCGAAACCTTTCCCGACCTTTGGCTCTTCCTGATGGCCGCGCTCTTCATCGGCGTGACCATGGCATTCCCGGAAGGCCTGGCCGGCCTGTGGGCCCAGAAGGTCGTGCCGTGGTGGCGCCGCAAGCAGGCCGAGCGACTCGCCATCCGCGCCGCCGTGCGCCGGGACGCCAGCAGCCCAGCCTCCGCCGACGGGGCGCCTAAACCACCCACGAGTCGCGGGGGCGGCCCCGCTGCCGCGAACTCCCTCAGCGGCCAGCGCGCCTGAGCCCCGAACCGGACCTCCCAGGAGCCCACCATGAGCAACACCGACTTCGCCCTGGCCGTGGAGGACCTCACGGTCTCCTTCGACGGCTTCAAGGCCATCGACAACCTCACGCTCTACGTCGACAAGAACGAGCTGCGCGTGATCATCGGCCCCAACGGCGCGGGCAAGACCACGCTGCTGGACCTGATCTGCGGCAAGACCAAGGCCAGCGGCGGCAGCATCAAGTTCAAGAACGAGGAACTCACCGCACTGGACGAGCACATCCGCGTGCGCCGCGGCATCGGCCGCAAGTTCCAGACGCCCTCAATCTACGAAAACCTCAGCGTGTTCCAGAACCTTGAGGTCTCCTTCCCCTCGGGACGCTCGGTGTTCGGCGCGCTGGGCTTCAAGTGCACCGACGAGGTGAAGGCCCGCGTGCAGGTCGTGGCCGAGGAGATCGGCCTGGCCGAGGTGCTGGACAAGGAAGCCGGCCTGCTTTCCCACGGCCAGAAGCAGTGGCTGGAGATCGGCATGCTGCTGATGCAGGAACCCGAGTTGCTGATGCTGGACGAACCCATCGCCGGCATGAGCGCGCGCGAGCGCGAACTCACGGCCGACCTGCTCAAGCGCATCTGCAAGAACCGCTCGGTGATCGTCATCGAGCACGACATGGAGTTCGTCAAGCAGATCGCGCACAAGGTCACGGTCATGCACCAGGGAAAGATCCTCGCCGAGGGTTCCATGGAAACCGTGCAGGCCGACCCCAAGGTGATCGACGTTTATCTGGGCCATTGAGGAGTCACACCATGCTCAAAGTCACCGACATGTACACGGCCTACGGCCAGAGCGAGGCGCTGCACGGCATCTCTTTCGAGGGGAACAAGAATGAGACGGTCGCCATCATGGGCCGCAACGGCATGGGCAAGACCACGCTGTTCAAGAGCCTGATGGGCGTGCTGCCGCTCAAGTCCGGTCACATCGAGGTCGATGGCCAGGATGTCTCGAAGGACGAAAGCTACCGCCGCGTTGCCAAGGGCATCGCCTACGTGCCCCAGGGCCGCATGATCTTCCCCACGCTGACGGTGGAGGAAAACATCCAGACCGGTCTGGAGAACGCCAAGGTCCGGCGCATCCCCGAAGAGATCTACGCGCTCTTTCCCGTGCTCTGGGACATGCGCCGACGCAAGGGCGGCAACCTCTCGGGCGGCCAGCAGCAGCAGTTGGCCATCGCGCGCGCGCTGGTGACCGACCCCAAGGTGCTGCTGCTCGATGAGCCCACCGAGGGCATCCAGCCTTCGATCATCAAGGACATCGCCAAGGCGCTGAACGAGATCCGCAAGCTGCGCGAGATCACCATCGTCGTGTCCGAGCAGGTGCTGTCCTTCGCGATGGACGTGGCCGACCGCCTCTTCGTCATCGAAGGCGGCCGCCTGGTGCACGAGACCCTGCGCGCGCAGACCGATGTGCAACGCATCAAGTCCTACCTCTCCGTCTGACCACTTTCAACCGCCACCCTTAGGAGCAACACCATGGCTGACACTCTGATCAAGGTCGATCTCAAGCAACCCGCACCCAGCAATCCGCTGGTGCACAACCGCTGGCACCCGGACATCCCGATCGCGGTCTGGGTCAACCCTGGCGAGGATTTCGTGCTGGAAACCTACGACTGGACCGGCGGCTACATCAAGAACAACGACAGCGCCGACGATGTGCGCGACATCGACCTTTCCACCGTGCACTACCTCTCCGGCCCCGTAGGCGTCAAGGGCGCGCAGCCCGGTGACCTGCTGGTGGTGGACCTGCTGGACATCGGCGCCAAGCAGGACAGCCTCTGGGGCTTCAACGGCTTCTTCAGCAAGAAGAACGGCGGCGGTTTTCTGACCGACCACTTCCCGCTGGCGCAAAAGTCGATCTGGGACATCAACGGCATGTTCACCAAGAGCCGCCACGTGCCCGGCGTGGAATACGCCGGCCTGATCCACCCCGGCCTGATCGGTTGCCTGCCCGACAAGAAGATGCTGGACGAATGGAACCAGCGCGAGCAGGCCCTGATCGACACCGACCCCACGCGCGTGCCCGGCCTGGCCAACCCGCCCTTCGCCGGCACTGCCCATCTGGGAAAACTCACGGGTGACGCCGCCAAGAAGGTGGCCGCCGAAGGTGCGCGCACCGTGCCACCGCGCGAACACGGTGGCAACTGCGACATCAAGGACTTGTCGCGCGGCTCCAAGATCTACTTCCCGGTCTACGTGGACGGCGCGGGCCTCTCGGTGGGCGATCTGCACTTCAGCCAGGGCGACGGGGAGATCACCTTCTGCGGCGCCATCGAGATGGCGGGCTGGGTGCACATGCGCGTCAGCCTCATCAAGGGGGGCATGGCCAAGTACGGCATCAAGAACCCCATCTTCAAGCCGAGCCCCATCACACCCAACTACAAGGACTATCTGATCTTCGAAGGCATCTCGGTCGACGAGGCGGGCAAGCAGCACTACCTGGACGTGACCATCGCCTACCGCCAGGCTTGCCTGAACGCCATCGAGTACCTCAAGAAGTTCGGCTACAGCGGCGCCCAGGCCTACTCCATCCTGGGCACGGCGCCGGTGCAAGGCCACGTGAGCGGCGTGGTGGACGTGCCCAATGCCTGCGCCACGCTCTGGCTGCCCACCGAAATCTTCGACTTCGACATCAACCCCACGGCGGCCGGTCCGGTGAAGTTCATCGACGGCAGCATCCAGATGCCGATCTCGCCCGACGTCAAGTAACCAAGCAGGAGCCCCGCATGCCCACCTACGACTACGCGTGTCCGGACTGCGGCGGCTTCGACGCGCTGCGCTCGGTATCGCAGCGCGACGAGCCCTGTGCCTGCCCGGACTGCGGGGCAACGTCGCCCCGCGTCTTCGTGGCCGCGCCGCGCCTGGCCTGCCTGAGCAGCGAGACACGGGCGGCGCACGAGACCAATGAGCGGGCCGCGCACGCGCCCCGCTCCTCGCGCGATGGCGACTACGGGCGAATGCGACATCCTGCGGGCTGCGGGTGCTGCTCAGGGTCCTCGTCCAAGCGCAGTTCGACGGTGCGTGCCCCCGATGGCTCCAAGGCCTTCGCAGGCAAACGCCCTTGGATGATCAGTCATTGAACTTGACACGCACCAGTCCGCTATCGGTTCCCGTGCCGTAGCAGCCTGTCCGCAAGGACGAGCCCAAATGAAGGCCCCCCTTCCGCCCTGGCGAGGGTGGAAAGGGGCGGGGGATAGGGGGTGGAAAAGCAAGAACTTAATTCACCTTCGCCATCGCTCACACACGAATCGACCTACTCCCTAGGAGTCAAAAATGATCCACGGCGACATATCCAGCAGCAACGACACGGTCGGCGTGGCCGTCGTCAATTACAAGATGCCGCGCCTGCACACCAAGGCGGAAGTCCTGGCCAACGCCCGCAAGATCGCGGACATGGTGGTGGGCATGAAGCAGGGCCTGCCAGGCATGGACCTGGTGATCTTCCCGGAGTACAGCACGCACGGCATCATGTACGACGCGAAAGAGATGTACGAGACCGCCGCCGCCGTGCCCGGCGAGGAGACGGCCATCTTCTCTGACGCCTGCCGCAAGGCGAAAGTGTGGGGCGTGTTCTCGCTGACCGGCGAACGGCATGAGGAACACCCGAACAAGGCGCCCTACAACACGCTCATCCTGATGAACGACCAGGGCGAGATCGTTCAGAAGTACCGCAAGATCATGCCCTGGGTGCCCATCGAGGGCTGGTACCCCGGCAACTGCACCTATGTCTCGGACGGCCCGAAGGGGCTCAAGGTCAGCCTCATCATCTGCGACGACGGCAACTACCCCGAGATCTGGCGCGACTGCGCCATGAAGGGCGCGGAACTCATCGTGCGTTGCCAAGGTTATATGTACCCGGCCAAGGACCAGCAGGTGCTGATGGCCAAGGCCATGGCCTGGGCCAACAACAGCTACGTGGCCGTGGCCAACGCGACCGGCTGGGATGGCGTCTATTCCTACTTCGGCCACAGCGCCTTGATCGGCTTCGACGGCCGCACGTTGGGGGAATGCGGCGAGGAGGAAATGGGCTTGCAGTATGCGGCCCTCTCCAAAAGCCTGATCCGTGATTTCCGCAAGAACGGCCAGAGCGAGAACCACCTCTTCAAGCTGCTGCACCGCGGCTACACCGGCAAGATCAACTCGGGCGAGGGCGACAGCGGCGTGGCCGCCTGCCCGTACACCTTCTACGGCCAATGGATCAACGACCCCGAGGGCACGCGCAAGCAGGTGGAGTCATTCACGCGGAGCACCGTGGGCACGCCCGAATGCCCGATCGAGGGCATACCGAACGCACCGGCCGTCCACCGCTGATTGATGGAAGCCCTCGCCGACCCGCTGGCGGCCTACCGCGTCGCCGCCGCGCCTTGGTACAGGCCGTCGGCGCGCGAAGTCGAGCTCTGCGAACGGGCCTGGGCGCACCGCTTGCCCCTGCTGCTCAAGGGCCCCACGGGCTGCGGCAAGACGCGTTTCGTCGAGCACATGGCCTGGAAGCTGGGCCGCCCGCTGGTCACCGTGGCCTGCAACGAAGACATGACGGCGGCCGACCTCGTGGGGCGCTGGCTGCTCGACGCGCAGGGCACCGTCTGGCAGGACGGCCCACTGACGCTGGCAGTGCGCCATGGCGCCCTCTGCTACCTCGACGAGGTGGTGGAGGCGCGCCAGGACACCACGGTGGTGATCCACCCGCTGACCGACGCGCGCCGTCTGCTGCCGCTGGACCGCAAGGGCGAACTGCTGCACGCGCATCCGGACTTCCAGCTCGTCGTCTCTTACAACCCGGGCTACCAGAGCCACACCAAGGACCTCAAACCCTCGACCCGACAACGCTTCGCCGCGCTGGCATTCGACTATCCGCCGCCGGAGGTGGAGACCGACATCGTCGCGCACGAAGCAGGCGTCACGATGGAACTCGCGGCGCGCCTGGTCGGCCTCGCCCGCCGCACGCGCGCCTTGCGCGAGCACGGTCTGGAAGAAGGCGCATCAACCCGCATGCTGGTCTACGCGGGCCGCTTGATCCGCGACGGCATGGAACCGCGCGACAGCTGCGCCATGACCCTCACCCAGGCGCTGACCGATGACCCCGATCTGAGCGCCGCCCTGCGCGAGCTGGTGCATGCCACTTTCCCCTGACGCCCAGGCACCCGGCTCGGCCCCTGGTCTCACCGTGCCGAGGCTGCTGCTGCGCGCGCTCAGCCTGCGCGGCCTCGCGGTGCAACACTTGCCCACAGACGCATCCAGCGCAGCGCAGCCGCCACCACCCTCGTCCACACGCCCCATCCTCACGCCCATGCACCTGCTGCTGCCCGCGCTGACGCCAGCACTGCAGCGGGCCGCCGTGGCGCATGCCGCCGCCCACCTGCTGCATTCCGTGCCCGCTCAGCCCCCAAACGGGCTGCGGCCCCTGGCCCAGGTCGTGGTGGGCGCCATCGAGGATGCACGGGTCGAGCAATTGCTCGCGCGTGATCTGCCCGGCGTGCGCGCCTGGTTCGATGCGCCGCTGCGCGCGGCCTGGCAGGCAGACGGCTTGAGCTTCTTCGCCCTGCTGTCGCGCCTGGACCTGGCGCTGCACGACGAGCGGTGTCCCGATGGGCATCACTGGGTGAACAAGGCGCGCAGCGCCTTCGATGCCGCACGCCGCGCGCATGGGCTGGAGGACGCCGCGGCCTTTCGCCGGCTCGCGTCCATCCTCGCCAACGACCTCGGGCAGATGCGCGTGCGCCACGAACCACAACAGCTGGCCGTGCCCGCGCCTTATCGGGATGACCACAGCCACCTCTGGACGCACAAGCGCAACACCGAGGAAGCGCAGACCTTGCCCACGCCCGAGGCACCTCCCCCGGTCGGGCACCCCGCTTGCGCATCGCTACCCTTGCCCCCATCACCGAAGGACGAAGCTGCAACGATCCCCCAAGGCGGGCCGGCAATTCACCTCTACCCCGAATGGGACCGGCGCCTCGAACGCCTGCGCCCCGACTGGTGCACGCTGCACGAATGGGCGCCTGTGCAAGTTACGGAACCGATCACCGATGCCGGTCTCGAGCGCACGCGCCTCCCCTCGCGCCTCCACTCGCCATCACGCCTGTCGGTTGGCCCCGTCCGCCGATTGCGCCACCAATCCGAGGGCGAGCAGCTCGACCTGGACGCGGCCATCGACGCCGTACTGAGCCGCCGCCTGCAACAGGCGCACGACGGACGGGTCTTCCAACGCCGGGCCCCTCAGCAGCCGCCCTGCAGTCTGCTGCTCCTGCTCGACAGCTCCCAGTCCACCGCGGACCAGGACGCCCAGGGACGCAGCCTGATGGCGCTGGAACAGGCGGCTGCCTGGCAGCTCACGCGCGCCGTCCTGGCAGCACGGGGCCGCATCGCGATCCATGCCTTCCACTCGGACTCCCGAGCCCGCGTGCATTACCGACGCCTGCTCGATTTCGGTCAAGCCATGGATGCTCGCGCGCAAGCGCGGTTGGAAGCCCTGCAGCCGGCGTGGTCCACGCGCCTGGGGGCGGCCCTGCGCCACGCGACCCGGCTGCTAACCACCGAACCCGCCGAACGACGCGCCGTGCTCGTGCTCAGCGACGGCGCACCCAGCGACATCGACGCGCATGACCCGCGTGACTTGGTCGAGGATGCTCGCCAAGCCGTACGGGAAGCCGCCCAGCGGGGCCTGCCGGTCTACGGGCTGATCGTTGACCCGACTGCGACCGCCTATGCGCGACGCATCTTTGGGGTGCATCGCCACCGCATTCTTGCGCGCACCGCCCCCTTGCATCGCCAATTGACGGCCTTGCATGCACGCATCTAAGGCATTTGATCTGAAATTGCCCATTCGTGGTGCATCATGCCCCGCGTGGGCCACCGGAAGGCAAGAGTGCCGGCGGCATGCCTATTGCATACACGGCTGTTCAAAGAGGGAAGACATAGAACCATGGAACTCACGCCCCGTGAAAAAGACAAGCTGCTGATCTTCACCGCCGCCTTACTGGCCGAGCGGCGCAAGGCACGCGGCCTCAAGCTCAACTACCCGGAGGCCGTGGCCTTCCTCAGCGCCGCCGTGATGGAAGGCGCGCGCGACGGCAAGACCGTGGCGCAGCTGATGAGCGAAGGTCGCGCCCTGCTCACGCGCGACGAGGTCATGGACGGCGTGCCCGAGATGATCCCCGACATCCAGGTCGAGGCCACCTTCCCCGACGGCACCAAGCTCGTGACGGTGCACCAACCCATTCCCTGAACCTCCGGCGCGGTCCGCCGCACAGGCTGGCCGCGCCCTCTGCTTCACACGCACACGACACGCAAGGAACCCGCATGAAACTGCACCGTCTCTCCCCTCTCTTGCTGCTCGGCGCCAGCCTGGCCGCGTCTGCCCATGTGGGCGCGGATGGCGGCGGACATCATGGCTTCCTCGCCGGCTTCAGCCATCCTTTCTTCGGCCTGGACCATCTGGCCGCCATGCTGGCCGTGGGCATCTGGAGCGCGTTGGCGGTACGTCGCATCTGGGTCGCTCCGCTGGCCTTCGCGCTGACCCTGCTGGCCGGGGCCTTGCTGGCGCAAGCCGGCCTGTCCTTCCCCGCCGTCGAGCCCATGATCGCCGCCTCGCTGTTCGTGGTCGGCCTGCTGCTGACGCTGCGCGCCCGCCTGGGCGCCTTGGCTGCCGCGGCCCTGGTCGCGGTGTTCGCGCTGTTCCACGGCGCGGCGCACGGCAATGAACTCACGGGCGCACCCGCGCTGGCCGGCATGGTGCTGGGCACGGCCTTGCTGCACGGCGCGGGTCTGCTGCTGGGGCCCTGGCTGCAAAACCGCCACGTGCTGCTCGCACGCGCCGCCGGCCTCGCGGTCGCTGGCTTCGGTCTCTTCACGGGCGCCCTGCTCGTCGCGGGGTAAGACCATGATCCCCGGCGAACTGCTGATTGACGACGGCGCGCACCCGCTCAATCCCGAGCGGCGAACCCACACCGTGGTGGTGAAGAACACCGCCGAACGACCCATTCAGGTCGGCTCGCACTACCACTTCGCCGAGACCAACGGCGCGCTGGACTTCGACCGCGCCGCCGCGCGCGGCATGCGGCTCAACATCGCCAGCGGCACGGCCGTGCGCTTCGAGCCTGGCCAGCAGCGCACGGTGGAGCTGGTGGACTTCAGCGGCGAGCGCCGGGTCCACGGCTTCCGTGGCCTCGTGCAAGGAAAACTCTGAAGCCTCACGCTCAACGGAATATCACGCCATGTCCTTCATCACCAAACGCGCCTATGCCGAGATGTACGGCCCCACCCAGGGCGACCGCGTGCGCCTGGCCGACACCGAACTGATCGTGGAGGTGGAGCAGGACTACACCCTGCGCGCCGGCGGCTACGGCGAGGAAGTGAAGTTCGGCGGCGGCAAGACCATCCGCGATGGCATGGCGCAAAGTCAGCGCACGCGCGACGGCACGGGCAGCGGCCCCGAGGCCGGCGGCGCGGTGGACACGGTGCTGACCAACGCCCTGATCATCGACCACTGGGGCATCGTCAAGGCCGACATCGGCCTCAAGGACGGACGCATCGCGGCCATCGGCAAGGCCGGCAACCCCGACACGCAAGCGGGCGTGGACATCGTCATCGGCCCTGGCACCGAAATCATCAGCTGCGAGGGCAACATTGTCACGGCCGGCGGCATCGACAGTCACATTCACTTCATCAGCCCGCAGCAGATCGAGGAAGCGCTGTGCTCGGGCGTGACCACAATGCTCGGTGGCGGCACCGGCCCGGCCACGGGCACCTTCGCCACCACCTGCACGCCCGGCGCGTGGAACATCGAACGCATGCTGCAGGCGGCCGACGCCTTCCCCATGAACCTGGGCTTCCTGGGCAAGGGCAACGCCAGCCTGCCTGCCGCGCTGCACGAACAGATCAACGCCGGCGTGATCGGCCTCAAGCTGCACGAGGACTGGGGCACCACGCCCTCGGCCATCAGCAACTGCCTGGACGTGGCCGAGGCCACCGACACCCAGGTGGCCATCCACTCCGACACGCTGAACGAATCGGGCTTCGTCGAGAACACCATCGCCGCCGTCAAGGGCCGCGGCATCTGCGCCTTCCACACCGAGGGCGCGGGCGGCGGCCACGCGCCTGACATCCTCAAGGTGGTGGGCGAGGCCAACTTCCTGCCCAGCTCGACCAACCCCACCATGCCCTACACGGTGAACACGCTGGACGAGCATGTGGACATGCTCATGGTCTGCCACCACCTGGACCCGGCCATCGCCGAGGACCTGGCCTTCGCCGAAAGCCGCATCCGCAAGGAAACCATCGCGGCCGAGGACATCCTGCACGACCTGGGCGCCATCAGCATGATGAGCAGCGACAGCCAAGCCATGGGCCGCGTGGGCGAAGTCATCCTACGCACCTGGCAGACCGCGCACAAGATGAAGGTGCAGCGCGGCGCCCTGGAAGGCGACGGCGCGCGCAACGACAACACCCGCGTCAAACGCTACATCGCCAAGTACACCATCAACCCGGCCATCGCCCACGGTATCAGCCACGAGGTGGGCAGCATCGCCCCCGGCAAATGGGCCGACCTGGTGATCTGGAAACCGGCCTTCTTCGGCGTCAAACCCGCGCTCATCCTCAAGGGCGGTTTCATCGCCTTCGCGGCCATGGGCGACCCCAACGCCAGCATCCCCACGCCCCAGCCTGTGCACTACCGGCCCATGTTCGGCGCTTTTGGCGGCGCGATCGCGCGGACCTCGCTGACCTTCGTGTCGCAGGCCGGCTTGGCCGCGGACATCGGCACGCGCTTTGGCTTGGCCAAACGGCTCTCGGCGGTCAAGAACATCCGCGGCGTGACCAAGCGCCACATGGTGCACAACAACTATGTGCCCAAGATGGAAATCGACGCGCAGACCTACCAGGTGCGCGCCGACGGCGTGCTGCTGACCTGCGAGCCGGCCAGGAGCCTGCCGATGGCGCAACGGTACTTTCTGTTCTGAGCCAGCCCAGCCACACGTCCGCGGCCCGCGCGCTCCACAGATCTCCGTCGCGACCTCGTCCAGGCACGGCGCGGGCCCGCAGGGACGAAGACTAAACTCCGTCGCATGCTCACCATCTCCAAACTTCTCTCCCAAGGCCAGGGCCTGGCCAAGGTCCTCGTGCAACGCGCGCCCACCATCGAACTGGACTGGGACGTGCGCCAAAAAAGCCGCTTTGCCGCCACCGATTCCTCGGGACGCGAGCTGGGCGTCTTCCTGCCGCGCGGCACCGTGGTGCGCGGCGGCGACGTGCTGGTGGCCGAGGACGGATCGCTCATCCGCGTCGTGGCTGCGCCTCAGCCCGTGCTGCGCATCACCGCCTGCGCCGAACACGGCTCGCCCTTCGACCTGACCCGCGCCGCCTACCACCTGGGCAACCGCCATGTGCCCATCGAACTGCGGCCCGATCACCTGAAGATCGAACCCGACCATGTGCTGGCCGACATGCTGCGCGCCATGCACCTGATCGTGACCGAGCAGAACGAGGGCTTTGAACCCGAGGGCGGCGCCTACGCGCAGGGCCATGCAGGACACGGCGGCCATGGCCACACACATGGTCACAGTCACGAGCATGCACATGATGAGCACGGGCATGCACACGATCACGGCCACTCGCATGCGCCTGCGCACACCCATGATCACGAAAGCCACAGCCACGCCGGTCATGCGCACGATGATCATGACCACGACCATGGACACGCCCATGGACATGCGCACCACCACAAGCACTGAGGCGGTCTCACCCGCGCTGTCGCCGGCCAGCCTGCTGCACCTGATCTGGTTGGCCTCGCCCGCCCTGCCGGTGGGTGGGTTTTCCTACTCGGAAGGTCTGGAAGCCGCGATCGACGCCGGTCTGGTGACTGGCGAGGCCCAAGCCGCCGACTGGCTGGTGGAACAGCTGCACCTGACCCTTGCGCGCTCGGACCTGGCCGTGATGGCCCAGACCCTGCGCGCGTGGCGACGCGGCGACACGTCCCGCGTGTGCGCCCTCAACAGCTGGCTGCTGCAGACCCGCGAAAGCGCCGAGCTGCGCCTGCAAACCGAACAGATGGGCCGTTCCTTGCGCGAATGGCTGCGCCACCTGCCCGGGGCCGACGCCGCCGCGCTGGACTTCGCCGCAACCCTGGAGCCGAGCTACCCCGTCATGTACGCGCTCTGTGCCGCGGGCCCCACGGGAGCGCAGGCCGAGCAGGCGGGTGAACGCGACGTGCTGCTCGCCTACGCCTTCGGCTGGGCCGAGAACATGATGCAGGCCGCGCTCAAGGCCGTGCCCCTGGGACAGACCTCGGGCCAACGCATCCTGGCCCGGCTGGCCGCCGAGATTCCCACCGCCGTCGAACATGCTTTGCAACTGCCCGACGAAGAACGCCAAGCCTACAGCCCCATGCTGGCCATCCTGAGCAGCCGGCACGAAACCCAGTACTCCCGACTTTTCCGCTCCTGAATCGCCAGGGCGCATGCCCACAAGGAAACACCATGAACACACCGGCCCTGCACCACATCCCGAACCGCAGCAAACCCCTGCCGCCCCTGCGTGTGGGCATCGGCGGCCCGGTCGGCTCCGGCAAGACCACCCTGCTCGAAATGCTCTGCAAGGCCATGCGCGAGAAGTACGACCTCGTGGCCATCACCAACGACATCTACACCAAGGAAGACCAGCGCCTGCTCACCATCAGCGGCGCCCTGCCGGCCGAACGCATCATGGGCGTGGAAACCGGTGGCTGCCCGCACACCGCCATCCGCGAGGACTGCTCCATCAACCTCGAAGCCATCGACCGCATGCTGAAGGAGTACCCGAACGCCGACATCGTGTTCGTGGAAAGCGGCGGCGACAACCTGGCCGCCACCTTCAGCCCCGAGCTGAGCGATCTGACCATTTACGTGATCGACGTCGCCGCTGGCGAAAAAATCCCGCGCAAGGGCGGCCCCGGCATCACCAAGAGCGACCTCTTTGTCATCAACAAGACCGACTTAGCACCACACGTGGGGGCCAACCTGGACATCATGAAGTCCGACACGGAACGGATGCGCGGGGCCAAGCCGTTTGTGATGACCAACCTGAAGACGCTGGCGGGGTTGGAGGAGGTGGTGGGGTTTATTGAGAAGCGGGGGTTGTTGAAGGCGTAGACTGGACCCGAGTCAAGAAGCACTTATAGATGCTCTAAAAACCTCGACATAAGCAACACGTTCTCTCGATGAAACTCGAGATAGCGACGCTGTCCTTGCGAAAAGGATCCCACGTGAGTGGAGCGGGCGGAGTCAACACCCATCCGCCGCAGCGAATCGGCATGCGCGACGGGCGACACCAGCAGTGTTCCATCGTCACCAAAACCAATGAAGCCGCGATCAAATAGATGATCAATACTGGGTGTAAGCAGCAACCCATTCTCACCATCCAATCGCTCCTCGTTCGTCGAGTCTCTCCAAGGTTTGCTATGACTCGCCCTGAGATGCTCCGCGTTTTCAACCCCCGTCACACGACAACGCCTTTCGATCGTCATCACGCGCTGTTTGAAAACACCCTGGCCACGACGAGCTAGCACCAGTGCCAAACGTTGCGTCTCCGGCACGGAGATATCGCTCTTGACTTGATCCAATACATGCTCCTCCCATTCGACCAACCCTGTGGCAGGCGCATGTAACGGCTCATTCGCGACACGATGCCCCAAAATCAAAGCTCTCGCCTCTGCGCCAAGTAGATCGACGAGTGCAGCAGCGAAAACCTCAGGTAGCTTTGTTAAGTAAAGGTTCTGCAATCCTGCGCCATTGGGACGTAATGGTGCATAACGCTCCGGCAAAAGTGGCTGCAGAATCGCCATATGTTCTGCTGGGCGAATTGGCAATCGCAACGGATGGAAATTGACGTCAACTCGCCAGCCAATGCGATCCCAGTACGCACCTGTCTCACCAAACTCTAATGGCTTTGGAGACTCATAGGCATGCGAGCTAGCAATTCCAATTGCGCGAATCTGCGCATCTGCGAATGAAAAAATTACGTCCTCTGGAGCGACTTCACGCATGAAGTCGTAGTAGGGGTTGCGCGCTTGATTTGATTTCAGCTTTGGTGACCAGAGATAGCCTCCCCGCACCTCGTGCCGGTATGTCTGCTTCTGATTGACCCACCAAAACCTCATCTTCTTTTACCCATCCACCGGCCGCTCCGGCGTCTCCAAAATGAGCTGATAGAGCGCGAGGTCCAGCCAGCGCCCGAACTTGAAGCCAGCCTGCTGCACGACACCGCAGGGCTTGAAACCCAGTTGCTCGTGCAAGGCGATGCTGCCGCTGTTGGTGGCGTCGATGGCGCCGACCATCACATGCACCTGCTGCGCACGGGCGCGTTCGATGAGGGCTTGCAGCAGCTTGCGCCCCAGTCCCTTGCCACGGTGGGCGTGGTGCACGTAGACGGAATGCTCCACCGTGTACTTGAAGGCCGGGAAGTTGCGGAAGGTGCCGTAGCTGGCGAAGCCCAGCAACTCGCCCTGCCCATCGTCACCGTCGACGAAGCCAATGACCGGAAAACCGCCCGCGCGCTTGGCCTGGAACCAGGTGCTCATGCTGTCCATGCTGCGCGGCTTGTAGTCGTACAGCGCCGTGGTGCGCACGATGGCGTCGTTGAGGATGGCGAGAATGGCTTCGCCATGGGCTTCGAGGGTGCAAGCTATCAGTTGCATGGTGTGATGCGATTCGTGTGGGTGCGCAGGCTTAAGGTGCGAACGGACGGACGGCGCTCGTTCAATCCAGGTCTGTCCACTGCGGGTTCCAGACCACCTCCCACAGGTGGCCGTCCGGGTCCTGGAAGTAGCCTGAGTAACCGCCCCAGAAGGTGTCGTGCGCGGGCTTGGTGATGGCGGCGCCAGCCATGCGGGCCTGGACCATCACGGCGTCCACCTCCGCCTTCGAACCCACGTTGTGGCCCAATGTCAGTTCGGTGGCGCTGCGGGAACCCAGGGGCTGGCCGGTGTCATGGGCGATGCTCTTGCGCGGCCACAAAGCCAGGCGCAGACCGGGCTGGAGCTGCACGAAGACCACGGCCCCGAATTCGAACTCCTGACCGACCATGCCGTCGGTGGCAAAGCCCAGGCCATCACGGTAGAAGCGCAGGGACGCTTCCAGGTCGTCCACGCCCAGGGTGATGACGGTGATGCGGGGTTTCACGGCAGGCGCACTGAGGCGGCACCGTCAATGGTGGTGTCCACCATCGCCATGCACGTGCCCATGGGCGATTTCCTCGGCTGTGGCAGCGCGCACGTCGAGCACGGTGCATTCCAGCTTCAGCGCCAGGCCCGCCAGCAGGTGGTTGCCGTCCAAGTGGACCTCGGGTCCTTTGATCTTGACGACACGGAAATGCACGGACTGGCCTTCGTCGCTGCGGCCCTCCAAGTGGCCGCCGACCTTGACCCCGGGCGGGAATTCGCTCTTGGGAATCACACGGACCAGGCTTTCGTCACGCTCGCCAAAGGCATCTTCCACCGGCAGCGTGATCTTGAGCTGGAAGCCCTTTTCCTGGCCCTCCAGCGCCTCTTCGACCTTGGGAAAGATGTTGCCGTACCCGCCGTGCAGGTAGGCGCTGGGTTCGCGGCCGTCCTCGAGCAACTGGCCGCCGCTCGCTTCGGTGAGGCGATAACGCAGGGTAACCGCAGTGTCCTTGGTGATTTTCATGGTGAATGCAGACGCAATAGGGAAGTGAAATAATCGCGGGAATCTTCCGGAGGAAACCGATTATGAGCGACACCCAGCAACGCATCGACCAACTCGTCAAGGGCAACGACGTCCTGCTGTTCATGAAGGGCAGCGCCAGCTTCCCGATGTGCGGCTTTTCGGGCCGCGCGATCCAGCTTCTCAAGGCCAGTGGCGTGGACCCCAAGACCGTGAAGACGGTCAATGTGCTGGAGGACGATGAGATCCGCCAGGGCATCAAGGAGTACAGCAACTGGCCCACCATCCCGCAGCTCTACGTCAAGGGCGAGTTCATTGGCGGCTCGGACATCATGATGGAGATGTACGAAAGCGGTGAGCTGCAAAAGGTGCTGGCCACCACGGTCTGAGTCGCCCCAGTGGGGCGGCACGTCCGCCCGACTCCCCTTCACCGATCGTTTCAAAAAAGCTGCAAGCCGGGTCCGCGTCCCCGCTTTGCCATCTTGAGCACCGGCACGGCTTGTGCTTGAATGTTTCCAGGCCGATCATCCCTCGCCTTAGCCGATCGGCTGTTGCCTGGAGAGTCAAACGATGGCGTCACCGCATTCCCTGGTTCCGCAAGGTTCCGCCCTGCGTCTGCCGATCGCACGCATGCGCAGCGTGTTCCAGCCCGGCGAGGTCGAGCGCAAGTTGGCCAAGCTGCCCGAACGCGAGCACGACAGCCTGCGCAGCACCTATGCCCGCATGCTGGAGCGAGGGCCGGAGCGCTTCCAGGTCAAGCCCGCGGGCGTGCCCGACATGAGTGCGCTCTACGACGACCTGCCCAATTTCACCGAGGTGCTGGACGACGTGAAGCGCCATGTGGCGCTGAGCCAGGACAGCGGCGACGGGCTGGAAATCACCCCCATGCTGCTGCTCGGCCCGCCGGGCGTGGGCAAGACCCATTTCGCACGCCAGCTCGCCGCCCTGTTGGGCACCGGCATGAGCCTGGTGCCCATGAGCGCGATGACGGCGGGCTGGCTGCTCTCGGGCGCCTCCTCGCAGTGGAAGGGTTCGCGCCCGGGCAAGGTGTTCGAAGCCCTGGTGGACGGCCAGTACGCCAACCCGGTCATCGTAGTCGACGAGATCGACAAGGCGGCGGGTGAGGCGCAGTACGACCCGCTGGGCGCGCTCTACGGCCTGCTGGAGCACGACACGGCGCATGCTTTCGTGGACGAATTCGCCGAGGTGGCCATCGACGCGAGCCAGGTGATCTGGATCAGCACGGCCAACGACGAGCGCGCCATTCCCGACCCCATCCTCAACCGCATGAACGTGTTCGAGGTGCCCGCACCCACGCGGGAGCAGGCACGCGCCATCGCGCAGCGGTTGTACCGTGCGATTCGCCAGGAGCATGGCTGGGGCCGGCGCTTCTCGCCCGAGGCCACGGACGAGGTGCTGGACGCACTGGCCGAACTCGCGCCGCGCGAGATGCGGCGCGCGCTGATGACAGCATTCGGCAATGCGCGCCTCGCCGAACGCGACACGCTGACGGCGGACGACCTGCCCCGCGCCTGCAGTGGCAAGTCGCGCGCGGGTTTTCTGCAGTAGTTTTTCTGTTTTACCAGCTCGGGTCAGCGGCTCAGCGTTTGAGCTTGCCCAACACGAAGGCCGCTACCTCGCCAACGGCCAGCGGCGCGGCCTCGGCATCGCGGCGGTGCTGGTACTCGACCTTGCCTTCCTTGAGCGTGCGGTCACCGATGGTGACGCGGTGCGGCACGCCGATCAATTCCCAGTCGGCGAACATGGCGCCGGGGCGCTCGCCACGGTCATCCAGAATCACATCCGCACCAGCCGCCAGCAACTCGGCGTAGAGCTTGTCGGCAGCGGCCTTGACCTCGGGGCTGCGGTCCGGGTTGATGGGGCAGATCACCACCGTGAAGGGGGCGATGGCGTCCGGCCAGATGATGCCCTTGGCGTCGTGGTTCTGCTCGATGGCCGCGGCCGGCAGACGCGTGATGCCGATGCCGTAGCAGCCCATCTCGAAGAACTGGGGTTTGCCGTTCTCGCCCAGGAAGGTCGCGTTCATGGCCTTGCTGTACTTGGTGCCCAGGTAGAAGATGTGGCCGATCTCGATGCCGCGCTCGATGGCGAGCACGCCCTGGCCGTCGGGCGAGGGGTCACCTTCCAGCACATTGCGGATGTCGGCCACCAATTCCGGCTCGGGCAGGTCACGGCCCCAGTTCACGCCGGTCAGGTGGAAGTCCACCTCGTTGGCGCCGCAGATCCAGTCGGCGAGCACGGCCACTTCGCGGTCAGCGACGACGTGCACCGGCAGCTTGAGGTTCAACGGCCCTAGGTAGCCCGGCTTGCAGCCGAAGTGCGAGACGATTTCGGCCTCGGTCGCGAAGCGGAAGCCCTGCTCAAAGCCCGGCAGTTTGCCAACCTTGACCTCGTTCATGTCGTGGTCGCCGCGCAGCAGCAGCAGCCAGACCTGGCTCTTGGCAACTTCGCCCTTGTCGTTCAGTTCGTCCGTCGCCAGCACCAGGGACTTGACCGTGGTCTGCAGCGGCACGTTCAGCAGTGCGGCCACGTCCGCGCAAGTGCTCTTGCCCGGGGTCGGCGTCTTGGTCAGCGGCTTGCTCGGGGCGGGACGTGGCCCCTTGGGAGCGAGCGCTTCGGCCTTTTCGATGTTGGCCGCGTAGTCGCTCGTCGGGCAGTAGATGATGGCGTCTTCGCCCGTGGCGGCAATGACCTGGAACTCCTCGGACAAATCGCCGCCGATGGCGCCGCTGTCGGCCGCCACGGCACGGTAACGCAGGCCGAAGCGGTCAAAGGCAGCGCGGTAGGCCTGGGCCATGGCCTGGTAGCTGATCTGTGCGCTCGCAGGGTCACGGTCGAAGCTGTAGGCGTCCTTCATGATGAATTCGCGCCCGCGCATCAGGCCGAAGCGCGGACGGCGCTCGTCGCGGAACTTGGTCTGGATCTGGTACAGGTTCCTGGGCAACTGCTTGTAGCTCTTGAACTCCTGACGGGCGATGTCCGTCACCACCTCTTCGCTGGTGGGCTGGACGACGAAGTCGCGCTCGTGCCGGTCCCGAATGCGCAGCAGCTCAGGACCCATCGTTTCGAAGCGCCTCGTTTCCTGCCACAACTCGGCCGGCTGGATGACGGGCATGGTCAGCTCGATCGCGCCCGCGCGGTTCATCTCCTCGCGCACGATGGCCGCCACCTTGTTGATCACCCGCAGCCCCATGGGCATGTAGGTATAGATGCCGGCGCCGAGCTTCTTGACCATGCCGGCGCGCGTCATGAGTTGGTGACTCACGACTTCGGCGTCGGCGGGGGCTTCCTTGAGCGTGGAAATCAGGAATTGGGTGGCTTTCATGGGGGAAACGGCAAAACTGGGGCCCTGGAGCAGCCCTGATCAAGAGGAGCCCACTTTGATCCGGCGCAAGGGCCGTGCATAATGGACTCAGTTTAAAAATTTGGGGTTTGATTATGCTTGACCGGGACGGCTTTCGGCCCAACGTCGGCATCATCCTGCTCAACCAGAAGAACCAGGTTTTCTGGGGCAAGCGCATCCGCACCCATTCCTGGCAGTTCCCGCAAGGCGGCATCGACCGGGGCGAAACCCCGGAACAGGCCATGTTCCGGGAACTGGGCGAGGAAGTCGGGCTCAAGCCGGAACACGTGCGCATCGTGGCCCGTACCCGCGACTGGTTGCGCTACGAGGTGCCGGACCGCTACATCCGACGCGAAGCGCGGGGCCACTACAAAGGGCAGAAGCAGATTTGGTATCTGCTGCAGTTGCTGGGGCAGGACTGGGACCTGAACTTGCGCGCCACCGACCATCCGGAATTCGACGCCTGGCGCTGGAACGAGTATTGGGTGCCGTTGGAAGCCGTGATCGAATTCAAGCGCGGTGTCTACGAAATGGCGCTGACCGAACTCGCCCGCTTCCTGCCGCGCGCCGAACAACGCAACCGCTACCTGCGCCAGGGACAACGTCCGACCCGTGAGTTGCGCGACGGGCGTGAAACCGGCTCGCGCGGCAGCAGCCTGCCGGGCTTGCATGGCCAGGAACTGGAATTGCCCCCGGGCGCCAGCTTCGACCCGGACCCTCAAGCCGCGTATGTGCAGCCCCCGGACACGACACCGGGCGTGGACGAAGCCTGCGGCGAGCGCAAGGACGCATGAACCTCAGGCGGGTGGGCTGACCTGACCAGATCAGGCCGGAAGCCAATCCAGCAGCGATGGGCGCAGCTGCATGACCAACCCTCAGGCACCAGCCTACGCCGGTGGTTTCAGGTCAAGCGCGTGAGCACCAGATTGTCCCGGTGCACCATCTCCGGCTCGCCCATGTAGCCGAGCAGGCTTTCAATCTCAGTGGAGGGCTTGCGGCACAGCAGGCGTGCCTCGGCGCTGGCGTAGTTGGTCAGGCCCCGAGCAATCTCGACGCCCAGGTCGTCGCGCACGGCGATGACCTCGCCTCGCGAGAACTCGCCTTCGACCGCCGTCATGCCGATGGGCAGCAGGCTTTTACCGTCCTGGCGCAGCTTGCGTGCCGCGCCAGCGTCGACCACCACCGCACCGCGCAACTGCAGATGGTCGGCCATCCACTGCTTGCGCGCCTGTGTCTTGCCGGTCTGCGCCACCAGCAGCGTGCCGATGGACTCCCCCTGCACCAGCCGCAGCAACACACTGGGTTCACGGCCCCAGGCGATCACGGTGCTGGCGCCGCTGCCGGCGGCGCGCTTGGCCGCGAGGATCTTGGTGATCATGCCGCCCTTGCCGATGCTGCTGCCTGCGCCACCGGCCATCTGTTCCAGCGCCGGATCACCCGCGCGCGCCTCGTGCACGAACTGCGCCGCCGGGTCCTTGCGTGGATCGGCGGTGTAGAGGCCTTTTTGATCGGTCAGGATCACCAGCACGTCGGCTTCGACCAGATTGGCCACCAGGGCGCCCAGCGTGTCGTTGTCGCCGAACTTGATCTCGTCCGTGACCACCGTGTCGTTCTCGTTGATGACGGAGACCACGCCCAGGTCCAGCAGGGTCAGCAGCGTCGAGCGCGCGTTGAGGTAACGCTCCCGGTCGGCCAGGTCGGCATGCGTCAGCAGCACCTGGGCGCTGGGCAAGCCATGGGCGCGTAGGCGCGTTTCGTACATTTGCGCCAGCCCCATCTGACCGACGGCGGCGGCGGCCTGCAACTCATGGATTTCCTTGGGGCGACGGCTCCAGCCCAGGCGCTTCATGCCCTCGGCGATCGCGCCGCTGGAGACCATGATGACTTCGCGCCCATCCTTCACCAGGGCGGCGAGCTGGCGGCTCCACTCCTCGATCGCCGCTTCGTCCAGCCCCCGGCCCTCATTGGTCACGAGGCTGGAGCCGACTTTCACCACAATGCGGGTGGCTTGCTTTAGGAGAACGACGGATGAAGGAGATTGCGACATGTGTGGTTTAGAGCCGCAACGAGGCTATGTCTTAGCGTAACGCCGTGGCAATTTTTTGAGTGGCGCAATCCATAAACGCTGCCGCTTTTTTGCTCAAAGCATATACCCCTGGTTTCCCCAAGACACAGCCGTCGCCACCGAACCCGAAACTGCTTGGGCACATGCCCTCTTTCCTGCATCAGGAAAGAGGGTATGGCTACTTGGCGCCGGGGTAGGTGCCGAGTACGATGAAAGCGAAGGGAAAAACTGTCCTAGTTGGCCGAAGTTGCAGGCTTGGGCACCGACTGCCGCAGCAACGACAATGAAACAGAAGTTAGAAAATCTTTGTTGTAATCAGCAAAAGTGATCCTGTATTTGAGGATCTCCCCGGCGTCAGCAGTCAGAAAAAGAAAGCTGGTGCTTTTGTTTCCTTTGGCATCGCGCAAGTCGTAGCGCATTGCCGCAACATTCTTTCCATTGATAAGGTAATGCTGACCATTTTGAGCAGTAAGAATAAAAGGCTCGGAAGTAATCCCGTTGTTTTTGTATCCTTGAACAATGCCGGAATGATTCAGCTTAATCATCGTCAGCAAATCATCTTTGCCATCTGTCCAGTCTGAACGACCAGCGGTGTAGCGATAAATGGTCGCAGAGCCGAGATGACACTTGTAGCTTTTGGCGGAACCTTGGCCTTTGCTGGTTGCTTCAAAATCAGCGCTTCCAGTAAACGCCCAATTGCAAACCCCAGCATCAATGTCTTGGGCTGGATCAATTGAAGCCGTTTTTGTGGCGCAGCCACAAAACAATAGAACCGCCGTAAGCAACAAAAACTTGAAACGCATTTTTTGGAACCTCCCTAGGTAAAAGTGCGCTGCCTCTCGTTAAATACTTAGAGATAAAGCAGAAAACTGACGCACCGGCTTGAAAGTATAGCCTGCCATTAGTGGGGCATCAGGCCCGCCAAAGGTAAGTTAGAGCAACGTTAGAAATCGTGTGCATACGGCTGTGTGAAGTCACGTCATCGTCTACGCATTACGCAGCAGGAAGATCCGACTAACTGTCTATCCGAGTCGATCAAGAAAACCTCGACTACAGACTTATCCAGAACGGCGCCACCTTCACTCTTCTGGAGACCAATCCTTGAAACGCGGATCGACCTCCTCCGGCGCAGGCGCCTGCTCGGCCTTCTGCTGCGCCCGCACCTGCTCGTACACGGACTTGACCAGCAGGTCACAGCCCTCGTGCGTGAGCGCCGAGATCTGGAACACCGGGCCCTTGTATTTGTAGCGCTTGACGAAGTCCTTGACGCGGGCCTCGCGCTCCTCGACCGGAATCATGTCCAGCTTGTTGAGCACCAGCCAGCGCGGCTTGTCGTGCAGAGACTGGTCGTACTTCTTCAGCTCGGCGACGATGGCCTTGGCCTGGGCCACCGGATCGCTGTCATCGAAGGGTGCCAGATCCACCACATGCAGCAACAAGCGCGTGCGCTGCAGATGGCGCAGGAATTGGTGCCCCAGACCCGCGCCCTCGGACGCGCCTTCGATCAGGCCCGGGATGTCGGCCACCACGAAGCTCTGCTCCGGTCCGACACGCACCACGCCCAGGTTGGGGTGCAGGGTTGTGAAAGGGTAGTCAGCAATCTTGGGCCGCGCGTTGGAGATGGCGGTGATCAGGGTGGACTTGCCCGCGTTGGGCAAGCCCAACAGGCCAACGTCCGCCAGCACCTTGAGTTCCAGCCTGAGATTCTTTTTTTCACCGGGCCAACCCGGCGTCTTCTGGCGAGGAGCGCGGTTGATCGCGCTCTTGAAGCGCAGGTTGCCGAAACCGCCGTCGCCGCCCTTGGCGATAGTGATGACTTCGCCCGGCGTCAGCAGTTCGTACAGCACCTCACCGGTCTCGGCGTCGCAGATCAGCGTGCCCACGGGCATCTTGAGCGTGATGTCCGATCCTGCCGCGCCGAACATGTCCGAGCCCATGCCGTGTTCGCCACGCTGCGCCTCGAAGCGACGCGTGTAGCGGAAGTCCACCAGGGTGTTGAGGTTGGGATCGGCCACGGCATAGACATGGCCACCACGTCCGCCGTCCCCCCCGTTGGGACCACCGAACTCCTTGTATTTCTCGTGCCGGAAGGAAACGCAGCCGTTCCCCCCATCGCCCGCGGCGACGTCGATCAAGGCTTCGTCTACAAACTTCATGGCGGAGGGATGTGGCTTGCTTTTCAGCGATTAGAAACGAAAAACCCTGCGCCCCACCGGCGGCGTGGGCGCAGGGTTTGGTGCGGGAGCGCCCTGGAGGACACTCAGCCCGCAGGCATCACGCCGCGGTCACGTTGACCGTGTGCCTGCTCAGCGCACCCTTGGTCGCGAAGGACACCACGCCATCCGCCAGGGCAAACAGGGTGTGGTCCTTGCCCACGCCGACATTCACGCCGGGGTGGAACTTGGTGCCGCGCTGGCGCACGATGATGGCGCCGGCGCTGATTTGCTGCCCGCCAAACACCTTCACGCCGAGCATCTTGGGCTTGGAATCACGCCCGTTTCGCGTCGAGCCGCCGCCTTTTTTCTGTGCCATGTCTGCTGCTCCTTATGCGGAGATGGCGCCGATCTGCAGCTCGGTGAACTGCTGGCGGTGCCCCTGGTGTTTCTGATAGTGCTTGCGACGGCGCAGCTTGAAGATGCGCACCTTGTCGTGCTTGCCATGCGCCACCACGGTGGCCTTGACAGTCGCGCCGGACAGCAGGGGCGTCCCGACCTTGAGCTCGGCGCCGTTTCCGACGGCCAACACCTGGTCGATGACGATCTCCTGGCCCACGTCCGCAGCAATCTGTTCTACTTTGATCTTTTCGCCGGCGGCAACGCGATACTGCTTGCCGCCGGTTTTTATGACCGCGTACATATTGACCTCTTGAGAAATCGGTTTCTGAATCCTGCGCGCCTGGCTTCGCCCGGCTTTTACGCCACGCGCTTTCACGCCGCGCCACAGATCCACCCCGCAGACGGATTTCCACGGAGCCCAAGATTTTAGCATGACCGCCGCTTTATGCCCAACGGGACCGCCCAAGCCAAATACATGCGCTTCCCCCGCTGGCGGGGCGACCTCAAAGCCCTGGTCAGGGTCAGGCAGATGGCCCCCCTGCTTCCTATAATCCCGCTTTTCTTTCCCTCGCTCTGGCCCGCCGTCGTGTCCTCCCCATCGTCCCCCTCCCCGCTCTCCCTGATCACCGATGACATGCGGGCCGTGGACCGGGTCATCGCTGAACGGCTCGATTCGGGCGTGCCGCTGGTGGGCCAAGTCGCCCACTACATCATCAGCGCGGGCGGCAAGCGCCTGCGTCCAGCCCTGCTTCTGCTGGTGAGCGGCGCGTTGGGCTACCAGGGCCCTCACCGCCATGCGCTGGCCGCCGTGGTGGAATTCATCCACACCGCCACCCTGTTGCACGACGATGTCGTGGACGACTCCAAGCTGCGCCGAGGCAACCCCACAGCCAACGAAGCCTTCGGCAACGCGGCCAGTGTGCTGGTGGGCGATTTTCTGTATTCGCGCGCCTTCCAGATGATGGTGGAAGCGCAAAGCATGCGCATCATGGAAGTGCTGGCCGAGGCCACCAACGTGATCGCCGAGGGTGAGGTGCAGCAGCTGATGAACATGCACAACGCCGACCTGGACGAGGCAGGTTACGTGCAGGTCATCCGCTCCAAGACAGCCAAGCTGTTCGAAGCCAGCGCCCGTTGTGGCGCCATCTTGGCCGGCGCCGACGCGATGCTCGAAGCCGCCTGCGCCGATTACGGCCAGGCCCTGGGCACAGCCTTCCAGGTCATCGACGACGTGCTGGACTACGCGGGCGACGCCACCGTCATGGGCAAGAGCCTGGGCGACGACCTACGCGAGGGCAAAGCCACGCTGCCTCTAATCGCCGCCATGCAACGAGGGACGGCCCAGGAACGGCAACTGATTCGTGGCGCGATCGAAAGCGGCCTGGGTGAGGACGAGGCGCGCAATGCACAGGTGCTGCAGGAAGTCATCGGCATCGTGCAGCGCACCGGCGCGCTGGACATCGCCCGCGCTGCCGCGAGCCGCGAAGCGGAACGTGCTATCGCGGCGACCCGGGGACTGCCAGCAAATTTGCACAGTGCCAGTTTGGTACAATTGGCGACTCAGCTGCTCGCACGTCAATCCTGACGCGACAAGCGGCGGCGAAGCGCGGTGTCGTCAATGAAACAACGCTTTGAACCAGTCGGAATGTAGCGCAGCCTGGTAGCGCACTTCGTTCGGGACGAAGGGGTCGGAGGTTCGAATCCTCTCATTCCGACCAACAAATTGAAGGGTTAGCAGCTGAGTGGCTGCTAACCCTTTCCCGTTTCTAGAGCCTCATGGGTAAACCCATGGGTAAACCGGAAATTGGCTGTCCTCGGATCAACTTGGACGCCACTGCACTCCCCGCTTCTCCTTTGACGACGGCTCCATCACAGATCTGCTTCGGAACTGAGATTGGGCAAGTGAAACGGACCTGCTTCAACGCGTTGCCCGACAGATTGTCCGCAGGTCAGGTCACGAACAGATTCGGCCACGCCAAAAGCGGCGACAGGCTGGTTACGGCCAGTCAGGTCTGCTCGCTGAGCGGCGACTCTTGCCGAGAGAGCGCCCTTCAGTGATTGTTGCTGCGAGCCTGGGCTACGCATCCGATCGGTGGTTCGATTCCGCCCCAGGCCACCATAAATTTGTCTAAGACAGTCCATCTTAGTCCAAAAGCCCTAAGTGAATCAATCACTTAGGGCTTTTTTGCTTCCCGAGTCGTCCAACATAATCCAGTGTGTTCCAAGCCAAATCGGGGGTAAATCGGGGGGTAAATTCAAATTCCCCCTTCGGGACTAAATTTTTTACCCCCCCGCTCTACTAAATACCGTGAATTTGCCAGTGTGCTGCTAGCTAATTGACTGGGAATCGAGGCAACAAAATCGCGGGGACGGCGGTGCAATCCTTCAGAAAGCTAACAAGGCTTGCAAAGCATTCCGGTTACTGGATGATTAGTAAGTAATGTGCTTACAACCTCCAGAGGGATCGGGACATGTTCAAAAAGGTTCTAGCAGGAACAATTGCATCATGCATTCTTTTGCCCGCCACGGCTGTAGAGCTTGGCATTGCCTCGTTCAATTTGGCCTGGGCAGGGACAGAGGATGATTTCAAGGAGCACATTCGAGTCTGTAAGGACCCAAAGGTGAATTGGTGCGACACACGCGCCAAGATTCCCAAAGATGCCACCGAGCCTACGCCGCAAGAAAAGGAGCGGGCCAAAAGCTGCCAAGCCGCGTTCGATAAAGTAGCAGGAGGCCCTGGACAAGCGCTTCAGGTCGCACCCTGCAATGCCTACGATCTTTCTGACGAGATATTGGCTAAGAATCCTGGAAAGCCGGCAGACCTGTATAGGCAGAAATTGGAAGGTCTAAAGGGCACCATCCACATGTTGGTGGATAAACATAAGGTGGACATCTTGGCTTTCCAAGAGGTCAAATCTGCAGAGGTTATTCGGATTCTCTTAGGTGAGCACGTAGCCGATTTCGAGACCTGCGCTGCGCCCCACACAGCTTTTCAGACTATTGGCTTTGCGTGGAGGAAGTCTCTTGGGGAAGGTGTCTGCAAACCTGAGCCAAGCCTATCCATTGAAGAGGATTTGGAAAATTCCTCATCCGTTCAAAAATTTCTGCGTCCAGGCATTGAGCTTTCGCTCAGTATCGGACAGCAAAAACTTAGCCTACTGAATGTCCATCTGAAGTCGAGCTGTGCGAATCTCCACAAGGATAAATTCGGTGAAGGGAAGTTGCTGACAAGTGAGGCTCCCGCCTGCCAAGTTTTGAATCGCCAAGTAGCTCCATTAGAAACTTGGATCGAAGCAGTGGCCCAGCGATCACCACTCTTCGTGGTGCTGGGAGATTTCAATCGCAAGATCGATGACGAACTCGCTGAGGATAAAAAGATACCCCCTGATCAAGTGAGAACAGATGGTGTTCTTCCGAATAAGCCCAACAAAATGGATGGCAAAGGTAGCGTCAAATCCAAATATCTGTGGCAGGAGATATCTGATGGAGATCCCAGCTTAGTACAGGTTCCGCTGAGTGGAGTTGCCACCGGATGTAGAGGGTTTGTCGGTCTTGATCACATTCTCCTAAGTGCTACCCTTAACGCCCGTCAAAAGAACAAGCCAATATCCTCAAAGATCCAAGTTCAGACTCAATCGTCGCAGGTGATTGAAACGAGTGATCACTGTCCTCGGGTCACTAGAGTCAATCTCTAAAACTAGAAAAAGCTAATTCGGCCGCTCTTTTGAACGTGTTTAGTATTTTTTCGACATTTGCTCGAGATTGAATGACTTGCTCACCCGTATGTTGACAATGGGTGAACTACTGCTGACAACTCGCCAGTCAGTTCCGAAGGGACGTCGGTCGCTCCCATGGTGGGGGCCTTACTTAAACCAACCCGCCTCCACGAAAGTCGGGGCGGTTCAACGTACGCCCGAGAACCTATTCACCTAAGTCGTACGCTTCGGCGTAGAGTCTCCAACGGGATACTTTTGCGCGTTCGACTTCAGCTTTGTCACTACCGCCTCGTTAAGGTCGACACCGAGGACAGATGAAAGCCTAACCAGGTAAAGGGCCACGTCTGCTAACTCGTCACGGACGGCGCGCGCTGTTTTTGGGTCCTGGGCGACTGCCTTAGACTGTTCCTCGGTAAGCCACTGAAAGACTTCAACAAGCTCCCCAACCTCACCGGTCAGAGCCATGGCCAAGTTCTTTGGTGAATGGTACTGGTTCCAGTCTCGCTCGTCGGCGAACTTCTGCAAAGCGGCTTCGAGAGCTGTGACGTCGATAAGGCGTGATGGATTTGCCATGGCGTTCATTCAAGGCGGCTCTGGAAAAATCGACGAGTTCCCTCGTCCATGAAATAGACGTAGCAGCCCTTAATGCCTCGTGTGAACAGCACTCGGTAGGTGTTCTTGACCAAGTCGAGAAACTGCTCCTTACTGCGCTTGACCATCGAATCGTGGGATTGCTTTTTGTCACCCACCCACTCATTATTGTTCCAGTCATAGCGAAGGTCCAAGCCGAAGATGATGCCGACGTAGTCGAACTCGAATCCTTGGGCAGTGTAGACACAACCGACTTGGTCTAGGCCCCCGGGGTCTGAGGCCCAGAAGCTTGACTTTGGTATTCCAGCCGCCAATCGACCCGCATCAGGCTTTGCGTTCCATGGCATTGCCCAGCCTTCGACTTGCACGTCTGCAACCAAACTTCCGTCGCTCTTCGGAACTGACCAAGGCCAGCAGAAGCCCGCTACGAGACGAGCGCTACCGTCCACGGCCTTCTGTCGGATGGCGTGTTCCAGCTCTTGCACTGAGTCCATGACGCGGAATTCATAGGGGTCGTCACGCTTCCACAAGACGTTGGCGGTTCGGCGAATGTCCAGGGTGTTATCCACCCAGTTAATGAACCCGTCAGAGCCACTGCATCGAAACTGGGCGTCCAGCTCGTATTCGAGCAGCTTCGCGCCTGCTCGGCTCGCAGCCTCTTTGATGAGTTCCGAGCTTCCAACTTCGCCAGGTCGAACAATCTGACGGTCGTCGATAAAGAAGACACTCACCCGGGCGATGTGGATCAGCTCGTCAATTTGAGGGAGGCCTGACCAGTCCTCAGCTTTGGTAAATCGATCCTTGCCGTTCTCACGGATTCGGTGAGCCTCATCCAGCACGAGTGCATCAAATTGGTTCGGAGGCAGGTCTCCGCGCTTATTGATGTTGAAGTAGCCGAACTGAGCGGCCGCTCGCGAACCAACGAGTTTTCGCATGTTCTCAGTGAATGCCTTCGAACCTGTGAGGTGCATTGTCTTGAGTCCCTCGCCCGACAGCCGTCCAAGAAGATGCAAGGCGATGACCGACTTACCTGTGCCAGGCCCCCTCGGACCAAGACAACAGTTTTCTTGAGCTTTAAAGCCTTGGCACCTTCGCGGGTTTCTGCCAGAACCTTGGCGAAGACGACCTGCTGGCTGTCTAGCAGAACATACGCCTTCTGGTCCTGAACGACTTCGGCAGTGTGCTCTAGCAACTTCTTGCTGGGCAAAAACTTGCTCTTCAGCACTTGGTCGAGAACGGCTTCGCCTCGCCCGGCTTGAAGATGGTCCCCCATGTAGGTTATGAGGTCGTCTTGTTTGTCACCTGTGAATGCGGGGTACTGCTTCAAGACTTGTCTGTGCCGCTCAGCGAAGATTTCACTCTTTGGGTCGTAAGAGAGGTTGTGCAGGAATGCGCAAGAACGAAGACCCACCTCTCCTCGCACAAACACTGAGTGCATGTCACGCAGATACTCCTCGTACTGTCCAACCTGCCGCGAGGGGTGAAGAATGTCCTTTTTGCTACCTGCGATCCAGGTGGTGACACAGTCTTCAGCGTTGGACTCCTCGACATCGCTCCACTGCTTCAGTTCGACAATGATCGAGTATGGGTGGCCTCCCGCGTTGGTACCTGTGACCATGCAGTCCAGGCGGCGACTAGACAGAGGGAGTTGGTATTCCAGAAGGATGCCGTGGTCTAGGAAACTGCCTTGCTGCAGCGCAAACGCCATCCTAAAGAGCGAGTTCTGCCAAGACTGAACCTCCTGGATGGATGGCTTGTAGTGAAAGGCGTCGAGGAACGCTCGCTCCAGCTTGGCTGCGATGCCATTGCGCGTAGCGTCTGAGATGAAGTCTTTAGAAGTCCCTGCGTAAAGCTGCATTCCGTCCCTGTTCCTCTTATGGTGTTCTTACTAGTTGCAGCGCATCGCTTTGGCTGCCTCGTATTCAGCACTTAGGTCGATGCCAACATCCATATTGGGGTTGATCGTCTTCATGCCGGCGTACATGATGGACACCAAATGCATACCCGAGAACTTTCCTGGCAGTGATGTCAGGGTGTACTTCTGCTCTGGGTCGTGAATGTCAAGGCCGTCCTGCCCCTTCATGGCGACCTCCATCGTGATTTGGCGGCTCTTCTCGGGGCCAACTTGGGAAAAGGTATCCAGTGCTCCTGCGATGTACATCATCACGTCAGGGCGAAGCCCTCCACCGACCGCCTCACGCATGCTCTTGCCGGCTCTCTTGGTACGAGCCTCTCTGGCAAGTTCGGCGACCTGGGAGCCTGGGAACTTCTGAATGACGACTTGGTAAAGCTCGTCAGCCTCATCATCGTTGTATTCACCACCAACAGTCTCTAGCGCACTTGCAAGCCCGTAGAGCGTCTGTGCGTCATGAGGAAGCGCCTTTCGGGCTGCTCGTAGGTGCTCGAGCGCTTCGGCGGCACGACCTACCCCCAATAGGATTGCTGCGAGATTGCGCCGTGCGTACCCATCCGAAGGGTCTGCCTCAACGGCTTTCTGCATTGGCTCCAACGCTTGAGCACGTTTGCCCATTCGTTGGTAAGCCACGCCGATGCCAGTCCAGGCGTGAGCATGCTGCGGGTTTAGGGCCACGGCGCGCTTGAGGCGAATGATGGCTTCGTCGAAATGCTCCAGTTCGCTGTAGGCGATCCCCAGGTTGTAGAGAATTTGGACGTTGTCTGGGTCAGCCTTGGCCAAGGCTTCAAGGAATGGCATGGCTTCCTTGATGCGTCCAGACTGGAGCATCGTCATTACGAAGTCCAACGGATCAGATTCATCCGGCAGAACGAGCACCAATATCTCGCGGTCGTTGACCGAGACAACGGCTTGTTGCCTCTTAGCTGCGTACTGCACAGCGAAATGGGTTACGACCGCAGTCTTGAAAGCATCCGAGCCAATATTCCTCGCGTCGTGAGGAAGCAGGCCCAGGTCGAAACGCTCGACAGGGAGAGTAAAGAGCGACGGCTTTGCAGTCATGGGCGGTAGGGAATCCAGGTGTACCAGCCGGAAAGGCCTTGGGCTTCCGCCCATTGGTCAACCAGCTCGCAGTCGTGCTGAGCGCCCGATGGCACAGTTTCCCAAAGTTTAAGCAGTTGCTCTCCGTAAGAAAGCACGCCCGCCGCACCATAGGGAATGGCGTATGTCCCCTGGCCAGTCAGGCGGTCCGCGAACAGGGCATAAGCCGCGATGCTGCCCATCAGGGTAGTCGGGATAGTCAGTTTCCCCTTACGGAAAGCTAGCAAGTCAACGTTCTGCTGTTGCTGTAGAGAAATGCTCGAAGCTTGTAGTTCTAGCAGTTCCTGGCACTCGGACGCTATCCACTGGTCGATACGCATCCCGACAGGGAACGACCGCAAGTTCATCAGAGCCCACTGGGCAACAATCTTGGAGAACTCCGGCAGCATCTGCCGATCGGGTGCATCTAACGGCTGGCCCGCTGCCACCAGCGGTTCGACCCACTTTCCTGCCTCTGGGGAGGGGGCGAAGTCGAATCGATGTGTCGGTGGATTCTCGAGCATACGCAAGAGGAAGCCGGCCTGGTAGGCGATTAAGTAGTCGAGCGGATCGTTGCTCGGCTGATAGCGAAGGACATGAAACTCCGCGCCGTTCCGAGCTATTTGCAGCGTTGCAAGAAGAGGAAGATTCTCGTCACGCACGAACTGGATGCTCTTGCCGCTAAGTTCTTCGACGCGGTTTAGGATGCCCTTCGTGACTGCACGAAGATTTTTCATTGCGCAAGTGTACCTGCCCTATTTTGCCCTCCGCGATGCAAACGGCTTTAGTGTTGAGGCAACGATTTTGGCCCTCTCCAAATAGCTGGGAGGCCACCCGTTGCCATAAGAAGTGGAACAAAAAATCTGAGGCTATTGTCTAACCATTCTTGCTTTCGCTAAGGCCCGAAGAGTCGATTGGCGGAATGATGGGGGGGAGCTAAGCACCTCAGGTTTCTATTTTTTTTCAGACACATATTCCCTACCTGAGCGGACCAATAGTGGTTCCTTCGTCTGTGCTTTGTTGCACCGGCGCATCCCACTCAGGAGTGAATATGTCCCATTTCCCGGGCAGGCCCATGGCTTGCCCCAAGTGCAATTCTTTCAATATCGAAACCCTGAACCGAGGCCGTCGCGTCGGCAGTGCGGTCGGCGCGGCCGCAGGATCAGTTGGTGGATTCTTCTCGGCGCTGTCCGGCGCGCGAGCGGGCGCAATGGTCGGCGCGATTGCCGGCCCCGTTGGTTCAGCTGTGGGCGGTTTTCTGGGAGCAGTCTTCGCAGGTATTGCCGGAGGCACGGTCGGCGGTATGGCTGGCAGCGCGCTGGGAGATGTCGTGGACAGCAACGTCCTCGACAACTACCACTGCTTGCGTTGTGATCACACCTTCAGCGTGTCTCAAGACTGAATTCCGCTTCCTCTTCATCTTTTCATTCCTCACCTCACAAAGCCCGGCAGCGCAAGCTGACCGGGCTTTATGCCTTTTGGAGCACCTACATGCATCTCGTACAAACGATGGCCTATGCCAACGAAGCGCCCTGGCATGGCCTGGGCAACCAACTCTCGCCCGGGCAACCCATCGAGGTTTGGGCCGAGCGCGCCGGCATGGACTGGCGCATCGAATCTGCCGATGTCCGGTTCATTGCCAACGAGGGCAAGGACGGCAACGACAGCAACCGTGGCCTAGGCTCGATCCGCGCCTTCCCCGAGCAGCGAGTCCTCTACCGCTCGGACACCAAGATGCCTCTATCGGTCGTCTCCAGCCGCTTCCAGGTCGTTCAGCCTTCGGAGATCCTGGAGTTCTACCGCGACCTGACCGAGGCAGGCGGCTTCGAGCTCGAAACCGCTGGCGTCCTCAAAGAAGGCCGCAAGCTCTGGGCCTTGGCCAAGACCGGCCAAAGTGCCTGTCTAAAGGGTCGTGACAAGGTCAATGGCTATCTGCTGCTGGCAACGGCTTGCGATGGCACGCTGGCGACTACAGCGAAGTTCACCGCTCTTAGAGTGACGTGCAGCAACTCGCTGGAAATCGCCCTGCGTGAAGGAGAAGGCGCAATCAAGGTCATGCACCGCAGCCAATTCGATGCCCAGGCCGTCAAGCGTCAGCTCGGCATTGCCATCTCTTCCTGGGATGGCTTCATGGTTCGTATGAAGGCTCTGGCCGATTGCAAGATCAAGGATGGAGCGGTTGAGGGATTCCTGCGTCGTGTGCTGACCTACCCGGTTAACAGCAACGAAGGGGTCAATCTCACCGTCAATGACAGCGCCCTCAAGGCCGCTCAGGAGCTGTACGCGGGCCGTGGCAAGGGCTCCGAGTTGGCCTCGGCAACCGGTACGGCCTGGGGGCTGCTCAACAGCATTACCGAGTACGTGGACCATCACCGCCGTGCCCGCAGTGATGACCATCGCCGCGACGCAGCCTGGTTCGGCCAAGGGGCAGCCATCAAGCAGAAAGCCTGGGAAGAAGCCCTGAAGCTGGTGGCCTGAGCAGATCTTTCAACTCGTCATAGAGCCCGACAGCGAAAGCTGCCGGGCTTTTGCTTTTTTTGTTTCAAGAAGGAGGTACTCATGAACGGAGATCGTGAGGTTCACGAGCGAGCGCTGAAGTTCAACCGCGAAGCCTTGATGGTCCGGCTGCATCAGTTGGACATGCGGACGGTCATCATTGACTACGAAGGGCGTGGCGGAATCGGGAAGGTATCAGAGCCAACCATCGAGCCGGAGATGATGGCGCGATTGCTCAAAACCGAGAAGGTGATCCAGTGCCGTGTCCTGAAGCGCATCCAGGACAGCATCGTTCGCTTTGAGCTCGAAGAGAGCGCCTGCCTCTTGCACAAATCCTTGGAGGATTTCGTCTTGGCTTGGGTGGGTCAGAACCACCCGGGCTGGGAGCGCAATGACGGCGGCAAGGGAACTGTGACCATTCACGTCGAAGACAACCGCTTCGAACTAGAGTACGAACAGCTCCACACGACGAGCAGCTACCACTACTACGTGCTCTGACCCCAACGAAATCACCTTCGCAAACCCGAAGCCTCGCCTGAGATTCAGGCGGGGCTTTTTTATTGGGAGTTTCCAATGTCTCATCTCAAGCAGGTATCGGCGGGGACCGCTCGCCGGCCAGCCTTGCGCCTGGTCGAAACCCGCCACATCAAGCGGGAGGATTGGCTGGAGGTCCGGCGCACTGGCATCGGCGGTTCAGATGCCGCCGCAGCCGTGGGCCTGTCGCCCTACAAGAGCCAGCTCGAACTCTGGATGGAAAAGACTGGCAGGGATATCGATCTCAAGAAGCCAGATCCGACCGACACCACGGAGCCCGTCTATTGGGGAACGCTGCTGGAGCCCATCGTGGCCGCAGCCTATACCCAGCAGACGGGCAACAAGGTGCGCAAGGTCAACGCCATCCTGCAGCATCCCCGATACGCCTTCATGCTGGCCAACCTCGACCGTGAGGTCGTGAGCGTGCCCGAAGTCCAGATTCTGGAATGCAAGACGGCGGGAGAGTTCGGCGCCAGGCTCTGGAAACAGGGAGTGCCCGAGTACGTCCAGATCCAGGTACAGCACCAACTGGCCGTGACAGGCAAGCGCGCTGCGGACGTGGCTGTGCTGCTCTGCGGTCAGCGACTGGAGGTTCACCGCATCAAGCGGGACGACGCGCTGATTGCCAACCTCATCGAACTGGAAGCCCGCTTCTGGAAGTACGTGCAGGACGAAAACCCACCGCCAGCAGACGGCTCGGAATCGGCGGACCAGGCTCTGCGGTGCCTCTATCCCCGTGACGCGGGAACGACGGTGGACTTCAGCTCGGAGCGCAGCCTGTCAACCACGTTCGCAGACCTCCTGACCCTGCGCTCTCGCATCGCTGGACTGACGGAAGAAGAAGCCCAGCTCACTCAATCCATCCAACAAGCCATGGGCGACGCCAGTCGGGCCGTCTTCGAGTCCGGCGAGGTCTCCTGGAAGCGCAGCAAGGACAGCGAGGGCGTAGACCTCAAGCGTCTCCTGGCCGATCACCCTGACTTGGCTGAGCGCTACGTCATTACCAAACCCGGAGCGCGGCGATTCCTCGTCACCGCTTCATCTTGAACATCAGAAAGGAATCAACCCATGCTCAAAGGTCTTGCAATCACCCCGCCCGTCATCGGGCGCATCTCCATCGGTCGCGTGGTGGAGAAGAATGGCAAGCGTCTGCCGGAAAAGGATGACCAGTTCACCATCACCACCCAGGTCCAGAACCGTGATGGCTGGATGCTGCATCCAATGGACGGCAAGCTGCGCAAGGAGGCCAACGCCAAGCTGCGCTCGATTCCAGTACGGGTGCTCTTCAATGACCCGGACTTGAATCTGCGGGCGGAGTTCTCGGCTTTCGACAAGGAGACAGGGCGCCCCGTCTGTGTGGGCAACGGGGAAACCTGTCGTCGAGCCACGGAGGATGGCGTCAAGGAAATGGCTTGTCCGTCACCTGAGGGCTGCGACTTTGGCTGGGGCAAGTGCAAGCCCTATGGTCGCCTGAACGTGGTGATCGATGGTGGGGGAGACGACGCGACGCTTGATGAGCTGGGCTCATTCATCTTCCGCACCACGTCTTTCAACTCCATCCGCACGCTGGCGGCACGCCTGCAGTACTTCAAGGGCGTTTCGGGCGATGTGCTGGCAGCTATGCCGCTGGAACTAAAGATTCGAGGCAAGTCCACCACTCAGAGCCATCGGTCGGCGATCTACTACGTCGACCTGACAGTTCGAACTGGGCTGGCACTCGAAGAGGCCATCAAGCAGGCCAAGGTTCTGGCACAGGCCAGGCTGGAGGCTGGTTTCAGTCAGCAGGGACTGGACAACGCAGCACGCATGGGTTTTGCGAACGGGGCATTCGAGGAGTCGATTGAGGAGGCATCCAGCGTCGTGGAGGAGTTCTACAACTCTGAGCAGGCGCAGAACGCTTCCCCTGAACAACGACTACCTCATGCTCAAGAGCACAAACCCGAGCATCGAACTGGCCTGAGTCAGAAGCTGGCAATCAAGGTCACTTCTGAGGCCGCCTGAAAACGCATCACATATGCCCACTCTCATTTGGCCTTTCGGTCGCGATGCGAGCGGGCACTTTGCAAATGAAATTCCTGGGTAACTTCTACAAAACGGACATTGCATCTCACTCCGCTTCTTAGCCCTACAGTTTGGTCATCGACGTCCTACTGTCCGTCACTCGATACCTTGACTCTTGAAAGCTATCTGCATGCGCGCAGAATTCCGAGGTTTATCATATTGTGACGCCATCTCTCTGGGCACTTCAAAGAACTGAAGCCTTCATGAGCACCCTCTTTGCAGGAATCAGCGAAACCGGTGAAACCCGTTTCATCGGGGACGTTCCCTCCGGGCTTGCCTGTGGGTGCTTCTGCCTTAGTTGCTCAAGCCGTCTTGAAGCAAAAAAAGGCACCGTTCGCATCTGGCATTTCGCCCACGTTGCCGGCCAAGAGCGGCCAGAGTGTCTCGCCGGTGCCCTCAATTTGCTTCGCCGTTTGGCATTACAGATTCTGAGCACGAGCTCACCCTTCCCGATTCCGGCCCATTTGGAGCATGTCACAGATACTAGGCCACATATCTACGGTCGCAGGAGTATCTCCAAAGCGATCGAGTCCCGGCTAATGCTGGCTTCAGGTGCCGCAATCACTTGGGCCGATAGTTTTGGTCCCAAAGCCCTTCCGCCTCGCACCCATCCGATCGGGACGGCTCCTCTTGCCAATGGCGCGCAACTGGAAATCTTCGTCGACGTGCGCGCTGAGAACCTCGGTACCTCTCTGGGCGATGAGGCAGCCGGCAACCCGAACGCCTTCAAACTTTTGTGCTGGTGCCCTGCACCCAAGCCAGGCGAAGTCACCTCAACCAAGATCGCGACTGAATATCTGCAGCATGCGCTGCGCTGGATATGGATTTACTTTCCCGATAAGGATGGACAGCGCTCGGCCGCGCTAGCTGAGGTAAATGCATTGGCAGATGAAGCCAATCGCAGGCTAGAGGCAGAGGAATCGATGCGGAAGCAGCAGCGTCAAGGCATGCTCAACTCGACCTCCAATACTGACGCGTTTGAGCAGTTGCGTCGCTTTGCGTTGAGTCCTCCTCTGGTAACCCCGAAGTCAGTTCAGGGCTGGAGTTGGGCGCCAGATGCAAAGCCTCATGCCTCGTTTTTTCTCTTCCCACTCAAGGATGGAGGAGCCTGGGTGGTTTACCAGACGAAGGCGGGGAGTGTGCGTGTCCTGCCTTGGCCGAATCGCTGGGACGGGTGGGATGAATTTTTTCCACCCTCTGTTGCTTTACTTGAGCCTAATCGTAGGTCATTGATCGCAAAAGACGTCACAACAGTCACCGATTTCATCGGAAATTTGCGGAAAGGAACCTTCAACGATAGCGATCCGTCTAAGTTACCCGGTTTTCCGCCAGATCTTTAACTCGTCTTCAACCTCGTGACATATCCGTTGCAGTTCATGTCAGAAGAGCAAGGGCGACGCTTCGCCACTGGTCCCGGCGGTGAGATCATGGTCAAGTACCCGTTGCAGTATTGCAAAGCTGTATTTTTAGGAGGAAGACCACGAAAGAGCGGTACAACCAAAGTCTTTAACGGTACTGCCACGCTTTTAGAGCTACCCAGCGGTATCTACGCTGTCACCTGTGCCCACGTCATAGACGCGTACTACGACGTGCGCAACGAGTTGGGTGATGCGCTGCTACAAATCGGAATGACTGAAATATCGGTCGAGGACCAACTGGTTTGCAAGAACGACACAACAGACTTGGTCACGATCCGGCTCACGACAGCGCAACTTGATGCTCTTCAGCGTGAGGGGGAGATCGGGAGTCGCGTTATCAGACCTGCCAAATGGCCCCCGGAACCAGTGGAAGTAGGGCAGCCAATTATGTTTGGTGGGTTCCCGGGTGCTTGGCGAGAATGGGTAGCCCACGACGAACTTGTTTTCGGCTCATTCAGTACGGCTGGAATTAAGGTGACAACCTCCCATTCAGATCGCTTGTCCTGCCAATTGGAGCGTGACTACTGGATTTCATCAGTGGCCCGTGGAGACAGCGATAAGGCCATTACCCTCAAAGAACTAGGTGGGCTTAGCGGAGGGCCTGCGTTTGTGGATCGTGGTCTTCAATTTGAGTTCGCAGGGATCATCTATCAACATGCGGAATCATTCGACATTTTGTTCCTGCGTCCAGCAGGGCTGATCAATCCGGATGGATCAATCAAGGATTCTGGTTAGTCGACCTAGATTAGCTGGCATACCTGTGGGGAAAATACACTTCCTGCGGTGAATTGAACCAAAAAATTCATGTCTGGCTATGCCACTCTTTTTCTAATGAGCCAACCCCATGCCGACCACGCCCGTTTCTTACTTAGGAGATGCGTCTCAGATATGGAGTGTTCCGCCCGAAGAATTGGGCAGACAAGCTACTGCGTCGCTTAGGGGCTATGTCTACCAGCTCCACGCCTCGGCCGCAGCATGGTTGGCGTTAGGAGCGCACGATGAACTCTACCTAGAAGTTGCCGAGGACTACACCGAACTTCTACGCGAACCGGGCAGGGTCGATGAAGTGCTTAGAGCCACGCAGGTAAAAGACACGCGCGAGTCCAGATCGATAACGCTGAACTCGCCAGATGTTCTGGCCGCCATTGAGGCACTGTATAGACTTCGTGCCAGCAACCCTGGGCGGGAAGTAAGGCTCGTGTTTCTGACAACATCGGGCATCGGACAGGAGCAAAAGGATGCTTTGCCTTCCGGAGTGGCTGGCCTGATCGCTTGGGAAGTTGCCACCTCCGAAGACGAAGTTGAAGAGCTCCGCGTGGCTCTTCTTAAGCGTCCCCTGTCTGAGGAGCTTCGGTATTTTGTCGCGAATAGCCCTCCCGATCAGCTCAAGGCCGAACTTCTCGGCCCAGTGACGTTTGCATGCGGTGCTCCGGATTGGCACGCTCTCGAGGAGGCCAACCGGCGAACGTTAGTCGCGCGCCGAGGTGAGTTCCAGGCGACTGCAGACATGGCCCGTCGCGCCTACGATGCTGTTTTCCGCGATATCGTTGCGTGCGCACTTGGGAAGGCTCTGCGTCGCTTAAATAGAGCACAACTTCAGGCTTGCCTTGAGAGTGCGACGGCAATCGCTGTTCCGTCAAGCGTCGCCGTAAATCTGCTGGGTGAGCGCGTCGCACGACCAATTACCATTCTGTCCGTTGAAGAGTTACGTGGCTTAGCACAGTCGTTGATTGAGATTGGCGCCCCGCTATCGATAGACCTGCTTTACCCCGCAGCCGAGGCCTCGGCTCGAGATGCTCTTATGGAAGCATTCTCAATCGAGCCACGTCTCATTGAAATAAAGCCTAACGGGGATCCATCGAGTGTGTCGCTAGTGGGGCTAATTGGTCTTTCGGAGAAAAAACACGTCATCATCGGACAGCCAGGCTCTGGCAAGACACATGCTCTCTGGCATGCAGCAAATAAATTACTCAAAGCCGGTACGACCGTTCCGCTGTATCTTCCTGCGGGGCAAGTGACAGGCTGGCGCGACCTAGAGGTAATGATCACAGAGGCGGCACCAGGGATCGAACTATCTGCCCTATTCCAAGATCCTCGAATTTGCGTTTTCATTGATAGCTGGTCCGAGTTTTCAGGAACTGCACAAGCAGGTGAGAAACGACGCGCGCTGCGTGCTCTACGAAGCTCACGTTTGGTTGTGACGGCCAAATTCGTAGACATCGACGACGGCGCTTTTAAGCAATGGTCTCTCGATCTGCTTTCACCTGACCAAGTGGCGCGTGTATTCGCTGCTGCAGCGCCAAGTGAACCGCTTCCACCTAGTTCGGTGATCGACCTTCTGCGACTGCCTCTCCTTCTGTCCATTCAAATTCTTTCAGGTATACGCTCTGCGACGACCGGCGACCTCTTGCGTCAATTCCACGAGCACCTTATGCACGGGTTACCCGAGAGCTTTACACAGGTGCTCGCTGGAGCCGTAGCCGACTTATCTCTAGCAGGAACACGATCTTTTGGGCGCCTCGTGAATGAGCTCCAAATTCGATCAGTGAAGGCGGGCATTACAGACCCGGTTAGTCTACTGAGAAGCCTCGGTACTATTCTGGAACGTAGCGGTCAGGCAGTTCCTGTCCACGACCTTTACTGGAGCTGGCTTGCAGGACGCGGCTTGCTGGAAGACGCCGTCGCCAAGCGTGCGATAAGCCCGCTCCGGACGCGCGAGAGCTATGCTCTGGCCATCCAAGCAGGTGGACGTGCTGCAGAGAGCGACGTCAATGCAATAGTTGAGGAAGATATTGTCCTGGCAGCCGTTCTCGAAACAAGTCGCAGTGTTGAACGACCTCTCTCGCTCCTAACAGAATCGTTCTCTCGCGCTTTTGCAGATCCTCGGCTAGCCGTGCGCAATCGCGCCGCCATGGCTGCGCTGGAAGGCTCGCGCCCGGATTTTTTTCGCCCCGCTCTGGAGGTGCTCGCTGAACTTGGCCGATCCAAACTGTATCTCCCTGAGTGGAAACAGGCGCTCCGCCCAAACGCCTTATATGCGCAGCGGGCTACGCTTGCCGACTGGCTAGGGTCACCGAATAGCGACCTTGTCCTCAATGCAATCGCCGAAAGGGGAGGGCCAGAGTGGAGCCCTTGGCTTGAGCAAGTTGCAGCAACAGGTCGAATAAGTTGGGCAGAGGCGGCAGCAACCGCGCTTGGCTGCTGCGGCGATGTGCCGCAATGGGTTCATCCGCATCTTGACACTGTCATTGCTTCACACCCCTGGCTACTTCGGGCCGCAGCAACAAGACGCAGCAACAGAAGCCTGGCTCGATTCATCGCTATCGAATACGAACGCTTGGTCGAATCTGTTGTAGCACTAAATTCCAGTGGATGGATCGAACTCAACAGAGTGCTCGTCGGCTGCGGTGATGACGATATATTAGGGTTACTACTCTCTCGTTTCCCTTCTATGGGGCCACGTGCACAAGAACTGCTCGGTTTTGCTATTGTGGAATGTGGCTCACCATGGGTAGCCCGCTATCAGCGTGTAGCTTTAGCAACTGGTGCTGCTCATCATCACAAACTTGCTGAGGTGCTCTCGTTTGAGATTGATGACGAAACAGCGCGGGCCTGGATCGCCGCAGGTCATGACGAGGCTGGTTGGCGGGTATTAATTGCACGTCATGGCGAGGCCCTGCTACCGGAACTGATTGAACAACTGCCCCAGTCCTTCGCGGGCATCCACCACATCCCCGCGCTTGCCCACATGCGCTGGCTTTCGACTGCGCCTGACACACTAATCGATGAGATCTGGCGGCGGCTAGGTAGTCCGATGCGGCCCAAGGCTATGCAGGATGTGCTTAACGCTACTGCGCGAGTCTACCCAAAGGGCATTCCCCACCTTGTAATGTTCATCGCGAAGCAGCCGAATGCTCTGCCGACATACCACATCCGACAAGCGCTTTTACTCTACGAGGATTGGCAGAAGAGATCTGGTCTCGTGCTTCGCATAAAGACACGCGATGGTATCGAACATCCTTTTCCCTATTGGATCGCACTTCATAGTGTGATGAACCGATGGGAGGATCACTTCACTCCACAATTTTTGGCTCTTTCTCCAGACTTAGCCATTGACTGTGTCGTGCACCATCTCGACGACAAGCGCGCGGCTGCGGTATTGATGGCGTTGAATGGAACTGCTACTTACAGCGCTCGACTGCTGGATCGCATGCTTGCGGTGCCTTCCCTCGCTGCGCTCATTCCACAAGTGTTCGCCGATGGCTTCGATCTGTTTCCTGTTGAGGCACTCCAATGCTGTATTGCATCGAGCGAAATTGACCAAGATAGCTTGTTGTATCGGCTGGCCGCTACGGCCAACCCTATGCACCGCGCCGTGCATGAGGAGCTCATGACGCGCGTCCTGGATGCGCCTCTTCAACTGAACAATCTGCGTTACGTTGCAGATATGCTACGCGCATACTCACGGGAGGAGGTATTGCATATTATCGATTCATCAATCCACTTCCGCGAAGATTGCTGGTTTTGGTTTGTCCGTTTGGTAGAGGCAGCAAGGGGCGAGCGCCTGATAAACGAGGACGGGGTCGCTCGGCATTAATCATCTCCGTGAGGGACGGGACTATAGCGAAAACGAACAGATTTCAAAGACAAGTGCTACTGAAACCGGAGGGATGTCGGGAGCAAAGTGCGTCTTGCGACACTTTGCCCCTTGACGGAAAGGGTAGGTGGAAAACGGTCCGACTGATTCGGATCGAATTTCACAGAGACCATTCATGATTTTTTCTGGTGTTACACACATCAGCTAGGCAGACCAAAGTGTCCCAAGCCGCAGCCCTGTCACGAAACTAGCTGTAGTCGCTAGCCACACTGGGGCCATCCCAGTAATTGCCCGCTCTGAAAAAATGAAGGACGTCCAAGCGGCTTTCAGCAGGTACCATGCTCGCAGCCAGAAAGGAAGCGAGTAGCTCACTTCGAATTCTTTGCTATCAAGCACGGGCTCTACACGATCGGCCTTGCTGAAAAATTCCAAGTTGATCTCCGCGACACCCGAGAAACGCCAAGTCTTACCACTGTCGTACCCCTGCGGCTTTACGTGGACGTGGTGTAAAGCGTCAGGTGTTGCCTTGCCTGACACAGCAAAGGTGCGTATACCAAAGTCCACTGCGTCGGCGAGTGGGTGACGCATTTGCTTTCGACTAGCAGGTGCATCTTCAATGCGTTTCATGTAAGCACCGACTTGCCAATGTAGGTCAGTCAGGAACCCATCCCCTAACGTACTGAATGCTTCTTTGCCTCCGCCTATGAAGTGAAAGCGCATTGCAAGGTAGATCAGTACCCCGGCGATCGCCAGCCACACTCGCAATGGCTCGGCGGACCAACTCGTTGATACGAATTTTTCCGTAACCGCCTTCATTGGCAACTCCAGCCACGCGAAAAGCAGGATGGCCGAACTGAAAGCCACCAAATTGCGGCGAACTTTAGGGTCTTCGTCGTCAATATCTGTCATGTCTCTCCCTACCTAGTTTCTATGCCATGAATGGAAAGGTAACGAAAAAAACGCGAGCTGGACTTGCCTTGACTTTGCCTCAATGGCGTGAGCTGCTGGTAGCTGGGTGATCCAGGGTTGACCTGTTGAACCATGCGGCCGAACGTGGCACTGCTGACGTAAAACGCCTTGTTCTTGCTGTTCAACGCCGCAAAGAAGTTGTTGTAGGCAGCAATCTAGTTCAAGGAAGAAGTCATTTTGCCGCCACTGGTTCCGCCCCAGAAAGGCAGGCTGCTGTACGGCGATGGGCTCAATGAACTTGTTCAACTCTTCCTGCTGTGCCACAAGGAACGGAGCTTCCTTTACCTTTTCATAGAGCTTCAGAAGGCGTTGTTCAGCCCGGTTCAAGATAACGCTGTACAGCAAGGGTTGAATCTTCACCTTGTCGTTGTCTTCCGTGCGGGTGCCGCCTTCACCACTCTCAATCTGATCTCCAAGAACAAAACCATCTATCCTCGTCTCCGCTTGGATATAACCCTTCTTCCTCAACTCCTTCACATACTTCCAAATTTGCTCTTTTTCCTTGGACCCGAGTGAAAGCTTGGTGGTCTTCAGATCTACGATGACTAGGTGACCAACGCCTACCTCTTGGTGATCCTCGTTGTAGGATGGAAGCGAGTAAAAACCTGTGCTTCCATCGCCGCGTATCACAAAGTCTGGCCGATTCAATGAAGCCTTGTCAGCCTTACCGTCAAACAACTCGCGGATGACCGTTGTCATGCCCTTGTTTGATGTGAAGTGAATAGATTCAAACTTGTCCCCGAACATCCACAGGCCCTTGGAAAATAGCGGTTGAAGTTCTTTGACTTCATCGATACCTGCTACCTGAATCTTGATCCGAAGTTCGTTAATGACCTTCAGGCGGCCCTGAATTTCGTCAAGAACGACCTTCGCCATGCCAATGGTCCACTGGCTCAGTACTTCGTGAAGAGCGTCGAGGTCATGCGGGTCTTGTTTGTGCAGGATTTCTAGCAAACCATACTGAGACTTACTCTTCTCCAGTTTCGCCAGAATACCTGTCAGTTGCACGATCTCTTGCTCACCGAAGTTCGGGCAGGTATCCACAACCTCATTGACGAACGTGGTCACACGATCCTTGCTCAGAAGAGGAAGGGCGTTGACCGACTGCCCTACTTGCTCAAGGACAGCACTACGTTTCTCTTCGCGTTCGGCCGCATTGGTGTTGTCAATGATTTCCCGAATCTTGTCTTGGACGATTGGCCTGGTCGCTTCCCATGCCGGGTTCATTTCAACGAAGCCCGACCAATCTTCCTTTACGGCGTTTTCCTTATTAAGGAAGTCTGCTTGAACGATAAAGGTAAAGCGTTTGGCCTTCTCTGTTCTACCATCAAGAATGCGTTCAACGTCAGTACCACGCCAACGGCACTCACCCACAGCACGGTTCATCACCCACCACGCTATGCCATGCTGCTTCGTCGTCTTGTCTGCCTTGCGGGTATCAATGTGATAGATCTTGACCGTTCCGTAGTTTTGCACTTCAACTTCTACGATAGATAGAGATGACTTGCTTATGTCGGCAAACGAAATCGGTGATCCATTCAGGATGACCTTGAAGGACGGATTAGCAAGGAACCGCCCACCAAGTAATTCTCTTGCCTGTTCCACCGAAAGATTGATTTGAGGGATTTCTCCTTCCCCGGTGATAGTCGTACCATGTCCCTCTACGTCCTTTTCAATGAACTCCACGAGTTCTGTGATCAGTGGCTTGTTGGGTGTCCTGCTGACCTTGTAGATGAACTTCTGACCGTCTTTAATCGAATTGATCTGGTAGTTCGTGGTGAGGCAAAAGCTGGCGAACCGACCCTTGCCATTTTTGCCGAAGACAAAGCGAGGAAGACCTTCTAAACCTAGTGGCGGTGTTGTTGTGACACCGCCCTTGGCGATGCGGTCATAGGACATGGCACGCCAGATGTAATCGAACTCAGCCTTCGTCATGCCCTTGCCGTTGTCCGAGATGGAGAATTGCTTGTGGTTCTTCGAATTAGGCCAGCTTATGTTGACTTCGGTGGCATAGGCGTCCCAGCAATTTGCGACAAGCTCAACAATTGCCGTACTGGGATTTGTAACGATGGGGCCAGCCCAACTTTCAAGGAACCGGTCTTCGTAGAAAATATCTTCTTGTTGCATTGCTCCCTCCAGAGGCATTTTTATTAGCCTGCACTCTTTATACCTTGATAAACCCAATCGCTGCAAGAACAGGCCGAGGAAGGAAAGTGACTAGTGAATCCACTTTTCGACTCGAAGCAGCCAGCAAGCCTGCAGAATGATCAATGACTGGTTCCGATACCAATAGTCACTAGGGAATCGAGACCAAGTGACCGGAGTCAGCCTCTTCTAGGCGTTCAACCGCATCTCTGTTAAAAGATGATTCTGGTAAGAAACGGCCAGATATCAAATGCTGTGATGGCGTTCACGACTCATCTACTCGATTTTTTTATTGTCTGTACAAAAGCTACCAGGACCGATATGGCAAATATTACAAGCCTTCTGAAATCGGAAATAACACGTCTAGCTCGAAAAGAGATCCGTGCCGAAGTCGAAAGCCTGAAGAAAGCTGCAGCCCAATACCGTAGCGAAATAGCCAAACTGAAACGAGAGCTGACTGCACAGGAGAAGAAGATTTTCAGCCTAGGCAAGAGCGCGACTACTGCCGTCAGTGAGACGCCAAACGACAACCCGAAGCTGCGTTTTCGTGCTGCGGGCTTTGCGAGCCTGCGTAAGAAGCTTGGTCTGTCAGCTGCAGACATGGGGAAAATTCTCGACGTTTCCCTTCAAACCGTTTACCACTGGGAAAAGGGGACATCTAAACCCAGGGCAAGCCAGCTAGAACGAATTGCCGAGGTTAGAAAATTGGGCAGACGAGGTGCGGCAGCAAAATTAGCCGAAACCGAATAATCCGCCTTCGACGATGAGTGATCCGAACCGGATCTTCAGTGTCGGAGGGCAGCTGCGCAGCGATTGCTGCCGGTCGACCGTCCTGATGCGATGGGCGGAAGTGCGACAAAGAGCGGTCGGTACCAACTCAAACATCTCGTCGACCTCGACGCCGAAAGGCGTTAAATGGGGCAGACCTTTCCACCGCATTCACGCTGCTGTTGGCGGCGTATGTCATCGTCAGAGTCAACTGGATGACATAGTTGAAGGACGTCTCGTCTCTATTGCAGCAGGACTCACCCCTGTCGGTTCGGCGTTTGTCCGATACTTGCGCTGAATGCCGACTCAGAGAAAATTTCGAACTGCAAAGGGGTATTAGCGCGTGCCGATAACGACAACCACACCGACAGAGGCTCAACTCGAGTCGCGTATCAACGCGACACTCAGCCGCGTCTTCATTGGAACCATGGACCTGCGCCACCAGCTGCGATTCAAAGTGCAGTTGGGGCACACGGTGTTTGATGCAGGAACCGCGGACTATGTGGAGGGTCGCGCAGACATCCTCGTTTACCAGAAGGAGACCCCGCTTGCGGTCCTGGAGCTGAAGCGGGAAGGACTTGCAATTACGCCAGCCGATGAAGAGCAGGGGCGTTCCTACGCACTTTTGGCTCAGGCGCCCCTTGTGGTCATCACGAACGGAACGGACACGCGAATCTTCCAGACGCATGACATGGCGCGTCTCGAAGGCACGACTCTCGAAGCAGTCGAACTCGCGCAAAGAGTTAAGACGGCTGCCACAGCAGCGCGGACGGGGGTATCGACCGCCATCAGCAAGCTGCTCGGAACGGATCTGGCAACGTCCGCGGTGAAAGCCCTGACCTCGAATGAACTTGCTGAGCTCACTTCGGGCTGGGAAGGCGGCGAGCGCTTTGTAGAGGGCTTCATCGTGCCTAGACGCGCTACGCGGGAGGTGCGGGTGGCACTGCGTTCCGGACGTAAGGTAGCAGTGTTGGCTGGACCTCCCCTCTCCGGTAAGAGCTCGGTCTTGCGCGAACTCGCGCTCACGAGCGACCAGGATGAATGGGACGTGCTTTACGTCGAGGGCTCCTCCTGCGGGGAAGGTCTGTTCCGCCGCCTTGCGAACGTGCTGGCGGCTCAGTTCAGTTGGCCAGCCAGTACGGACGACGCGCGGGTGTGGGTCCGCCAGTTGACGAACAGAGGCGACCGGTTGCTGGTGATTTGCATCGACACACTCCCACTTGCTAGCGCGGTCCTCCTTGGCGAACTGGATGAACTGCTGTGGAGCTTTGGAGACGGATTGCGAGTCGTAGTCTCCTTGGACGAAAACGATCTCGACTCGCTGGTGCTCAAGCCCAATCGGCGTGAGAAGACACGGATCGGTCGGATCAGTTCAACGATCAAGATAGGGAACTACGACGACGATGAGTTCAAGGCGGCAGTGCGGGTACTGGCAGACCTTGGAGGTGGACTCGTCTACGGTGCACAGTACGCTATCGAGCTGCGCGCCCCTTGGGTTCTTCGCGCAGCAGTTGCAGACCAAATGGTTGAAGCTTCCCCAGAGCGTCGAGCGGTCCTCGCTCCGCTTCTCGGGGTCCAGATGTTTGACGTCGCGGACGACAGGTTCTCAGATCTCGGCGAGTTGCGCGACGATCTCAAGCGCCTGACTGTGGCGTACCTGAACGATCTGAATACGAAACGCCACCATGGAGACGTTCTTAGCTCGCTTCAGCTATTCTCGATTCGTCAGAAAGTCGTTCGGCAGCACCTTGACCGCCAGGCGGTTCAGGATCTAGTTCAATCAGGGATCTTGCGTCGCGGCGCGTCATTCTCTGACGAAGCGACGTGGGTCTTCCGAGTTCCGGAGCTATTCGGCCAACAGATTGCGACGCGGATAGCAAGTCTTCTTCCGAAAAAGGTAGGCAAGGACTCGCAAGAGGCTGCCAAGTGGTTGATAGCCATCGGCTCCAAGATTTTTTTTGGCGATGCTATCTGCGCCCATGCAATTTCAAGAGCCATTCCCGATTTGGGAGGCAGGCTGTACATCGAACTCATCAACTCGTTGCTGCGCCTGCCGCCACGCCGAGAGAAATTGCCCGCCGGTTCGCGGATGGTGACTCTCCTGCCCAGCGTGGGCTTGGTCGATGTGAATATCGGACGAGACGGTATGCTGACACTGAGTACCCGAGGAAGCGCAGCGCAAACTCTGACCGTTCCCATTGAAGATGACGACCTCACGACAGTAGCCAATATGGATGGCTGGCTAATACTGTCTCAGCTTCGCGAATATCGCGTAGCCTTCCAAGAAGAGGACGGCAGTTTGTTCAATCTCGCTGCCCCCCTTCTGCTGGAACTGGGTGGTTGCACAGAGGTTCTCAGACGTCCTGGTTCAGATCTTGAAGGGTTTCATACTCACGAGATCGAAGGTGGCTCCATATCCTGCCTCCAGAATGGGATTGCCGAACCAATTACCTGGTCGATCGCCGAACTACTGTCGAAAGACATACCTGGCGTTGATCGAGATGCTTGGGTCAGAGAGGCCGCCGCGAGCGGATCGCCTGCGCTCGTGAATCGCTTGGGCCAAGCCCTCAGTCACCTCTCTAAGCTCGAAGGAATTGGCAACTGGGCCAAGGATATGCTAGCCAACGAGTTCCGACCGGCGCTGGCGGCTCTCCCACAATTCCACTAAGTATCGGGTCAGGTATCCCCGGCGTCCGCTCTCAGGCAAACCGGCCATCAAGAATCTGCGCGCTGACTGGCCGCTTGCAGCCTGAACTGGACCTTGAGCTTTGACCGACGGCTGTGCAGCGATTGCTGCCTAACTCACTAAAAATGGGGCCGTCAGGTTGCGGCCACATACCGGACAGTCAGCGCCAGGGGGAGCGGTGCCTCAACGTTCGAGTTAGGCGTCATTCGGCAGTGTCGCTTCGGGGCCGAAGTTGACTGAATCAAGACTCTGGAGCGGATACTCATCGAGTGGCAGGATTCGATTGCCAAGGAGTAGTAAACCCCACTCCTTGTTTGCCAAGATGCTTGCCGGGGCGCCATTGATCGTCGTTTTCATCTCTGTCCAGATCACTTTCCCTTCCGCTTGCTCTTGAAGCGCGACACGAACTCTGGTCTCTGAGGGGAGGCGAAGATACGGTAGCAAGAGATAGGCGGCACGCGCCGGCGCTAGGAATTGACCGCGCTTCTTGCGAGCCTCTCCCCACAGGTACGGCGAGGCAGGACCGAGATGCTTGCGATCGAAGGCCTTCATTAGACGTACGGCCATTGCCAGGCCACGCAAGACTGTTTGGTATCCGATATAGATTGGACGGTCCTCGAACCATTGCTCTGGCTGTTCTCGATGTGCTATCTCTTGGTTCCGTTTGCGTCGAAACTGTTTTGATATGACGAACTTTGAGAATTTGCTAGTCTCGTTAGTGAGAGAGCCAATCTTCACTGATGCGAAGTAGAAATTGGCTCTCCCAACTTTCTCATCACCTAGTTCCGCCAGATTCGCGATGAGTTCGTCTTTCAGCTTCTGGACCAAGATGTCCAGGTAGGCCAACTCCCGGTTTCCAATGTCTTTTATCGGGTCAGTAGAGCGGATCGTTGCCGCTTGCGCCATCGCGTGCCTGAGCATGACCCAAGTCGTGATCGACTCGCCGACTTGGCCGCGCACGTTGGCGATAAGAACATCCTGGCTTGTCCTGGCGATTCGCAGCTTCTCGTGTGCCACAACGTGTACCCAATGATGTCTAACGTTGGAGGTGAGTGGCGCGCTGCCGGGGCACGTCCGAGTCGACCGACTTGTTAGACCGCATTGCCTTGGATCGCTTCATGCAACCCCGCATCTGCACTGACCAAGTGTTCCAGGAGCAGCAGTGACTTGGAAAGGAGTTCCAAGCTGCGGTCTGGGTCGATCCACTGTCCATGGAACTTGCCTCCGTGGTACAGATTGTTCCGCACCCGACGAATGTGAGCAACCAGCATCTGAGCTGAGCGCTCGACGTTTGGAACCTCAGCCCAGGCAGCGTTCCCATTGACCCACACTTGACGCTTCGGTGGATTTTCGAAGAGATATGTCCGGGCTGCCACGACGTCAGGGTTCTCCGCCTGAAGTAGAAGAGTGCCCACTTCATTCGCGAACCGATCCCACTCGGGCTCGGCTGCGTCCGCGTTCCCGGCGCGACCATAGCCCATTGCCTTCAACGCGTACTCGTATTGAGCGAAAAGCTTGAAGAACCGGAACGCTAGCTGATCGAGTTTGGCGGACATCGGTTTGTGCGGTCTGAATTGCCCCGATTTCGGTAGACACTCCTGCGCGTCAAACCTGAGGCCCAATAGAAGGTGTCACCGGCGTTGGCGGAAACGACTCCGGAGTTTTGTGTACGATGGTTTCGCTGGGTTGCGTGCCACATGCCGAACGTCGCGGATCGTTACCGGCACGCGCCGAACTGCGTAAACCTGCCCGTTTAGGCGAACGACGCAGTCCATAAAGTGTCTGCCCACGTAGGCCGTGTGTTCCTCGGCGCTGAGGAGGCGCATTCCAACTCGTCGGTGTCCCAAGTCGCTCCGCTGATCGGCCTCTTCGCCCTCATTGCGGACTGTCCACTCTACTATCGCGAACTCCGGCACTACATGTGGGTTGACGATTGTGAACGTCAGGTCGCAGTCCTTTGCCACGCCTGGCACTTCGTTACGATGCGTTGCCAAGAGGCGAGGTGGCGTACCTGTGAATACCTTGACTTCAACCTCTGGCAATTGCATGACTGCTCGCCCGAAGGTTTCGTCGACGATTTCTACTTGGTCAGTTTCAGGCAGCGGCATGAGAAACGAGAATGCCTCCGACCAAATGAGTGCGGCCGACACCTCATCTTCAGTGTCGCCAGCGCGGTCGGCGATGTTCTGCAGCGCGGCAAGTCTGGGCAGAAATCCATCCCACGCATCCGAAGACATCCGATTGAGATCTTCGTTCTTGTCTACCGGATTCTCGATCCTGCGGTCGTCGAACAATCGGTCGTGCATCTTCTTGATGATCGCAATGAGCGCAGTATCATCAGTCAACCCGAGAATGCGCTCCATCCACAAGACCTGATAGGCTTCAGTGGCGACGACTGTCAGGAAGATTGATGACGGCCGGGAGTCGGGAGCGTCGTCAAAGGAGACCGCTGCCCAGGCCTTGAGGTATCGAACAAGCCGCCGAAGCTGATCACGGTCATCGCCGCTGGCGGCGTCCTTGAACCACTTGTAGAGTTTCTTCGGATCACTGTGTTCCCACTTCCCCGACAGGCAGGCCAAGCGCCGTACGTCGGAGTCCGTGTTGAGGTGGTAGACCGGCGTGTCGATGTGAAACTGTCGAACGTATGACGCGCGAGAACAACGTTCCTTGGGCGGCACCTCCACCTTCTTCAACTCTTCGCACGCCTTCTCATACTCAAGAAGTTCGGCTTGAACCCAGTTCCGGAGTTGCTTAGGCGTTGGTTCTGCGTCTTGGTCGTCGTCCCACTCGAAGTACAGGCCAACGTCAACGTCATACTCTTCGCCGTGGCGAACCGGCTTGATGAGCGTTCCGTACTTGTAGGAGCCCTGAAGCCACGTGGAGATGGCGTAGCCGTGCTTAGCAAGCATCTCTTTCAAGTAGTCGGCGAGGTCGTTCCACTGCTGCTGCAGGAACTCTCGCTGCTCCGCCGTCGGGGTGACGCGCCCGATAAGCGTCTGATCGGTGTTCCCATTGAACAGCTTAGACGCTTGGCCCATCAGTTTTCCTTCGCGAGTTTGAGTTGCGGTTGATGTACCAAGTAGTCCTTTAGGCGGTTGCTGAGTACATCCGTTGTCGCCTTATCTGCAAGGGCCTTCAAGGTCATTCTGGCGGCTTCGGTCGCGACGTCTAACCCCAGGTCCTTGGTCTGCTCTTGCGACGGCTCGTGGTCTAGCCGGAAATAGCGATCCTGCAGTTTGTGCTGAATGAGCTGATCTACAAACTGCTGCTGCGCGGAAATAGTGACAGAAAAGAGGCGCTGGTCTTCCATCCAATCTGCAATCCCGAACTGTCGGCCAGAAGCAAAGGAAACTGAGTAGCTTTTTGTCGTAGTACCTATACTCAAAATGCGTACTGCATCTGTTGGCACATTGAAGAAGTATTCAGCCTCGTGCAGTGCCAAGAGATCAGGAGCATTCGCGAACAGGCCACCATCGGCATACAGGTTTCCGCCCAGTTCCGCTAGTTCAAAAAACGTTGGAGCCGCGGCTGTCGCCAGTGCCACGTCTACCGCCTTGAACTTCCAATCGCGGGCCCATTCCTCTTTGTGGCGCGTCTTGAAGACCTGGGGTTTTCCTTGGGTCACATTGACCGCTGGAATAGCAACTGCATGCTTTGCATCGTTCAGCGTTGCGTCTTTGTCAAGGAGCTTCGAGATGGCTTCGCGAAGTGGGGCTGTAGAGTAGCGAGGCTTGCGGGCGTGCTGCCAAAGATCCCATCCTTTGCCAACTTTTGTCGAAGGTGGATCGTGCGGCGGGAAGATTGCCGCGCCATACTGCTCGAACACTTCCACAACCTGCTTCATCGGGACTTCAAAAGCCACAGCTAGGGCGACGATGCCGCCGATGGACGTGCCGCAGGTCAGATCGAAGCGCTGGCCGATTGGCACACCAACGTGCTCCTCGATGACTTGGAGGGACCTAGCCGTGAACAAGCCACGATAGCCTCCGCCCGTGAGCGAGAGCGCTTGGAAAGGGGTTTCGTTCGTCCACATCAGGGCACCGGCTCTCCTATTCGACGCCTACGGTCGGCGAAATGCGCCCAACAGGATAGCTGAATTAGCTATCAGACCTTCCAAGTTGACCGCTTGCGCCAAATGCAGTCATTGGAGTACTGAAATGCAAAGACTGCAACCAGCCTTGAGCTGCCCTATCTCATGCAGCATCAAAAGCAGTCATTGCCTGGGTGTTGGCATTTGACGATGCAGATTTTTGCTATTGCCTCTCGTCTTTTAGCAATCTTAGAAGTTTGTAGCCTCTGTGCTCCCCCACATCTTGCGCCCGTCTATCCAGTCCCGCGCCCCATCGCTTCCACTGCGATTTCTGTAAAGCCAGAAACTGAGTCCCCGTTGTTGAATGAATGGCCGGTAGTCGCTCCAGAATTTTCCGTGCACTCCCATCCTTTGTCTGGCCGACGCGCACGATGCGTGCCTGCCCGAGCGAATAGAACAATGCCGAGTAGTTCCCCGACCCGATGAACACGATTTCATCGTCAGGCCTTCGACGCTCCTCATATGCGGCGATCACGTCCTTTGCCGAGTTGTGAATTTCAGGGAATCCCAGCACCGCAACAGTAAATGAAACACTTGCGGCGAGCAAGCCGCTGCCAATAATGGCGTTCACTCGGTGATCACGTGAATCTCTAGCCAGCCACAGAGCCATCAATGCAAATGCAGCCGGCAAGCTCGGCAAGACGTAGGTCCACAAGGTATTACGCGACGCAGTAAAAAAGAAACAGGGCGCGATCGCCCAAGCCCAGAGATACCAGCGCAGCGATGCAGAGCCCAATGGCTTCGCATCCTGCACTGGTGGGTTCTGTGCCGTTTCATTTTTTGCCTTTGCTCGTCCAGGCAACAGCGCTAGCAGCAGAAAACTCCATGGCAGGCAGGCGGCCAGCGCGAAAAGCCAGACCGCTCCACGAGGCTCGACGTGCGCGGTGCCGTAGAGGTCACCACTCCAGCCTGGTTGGGTGAATCGGTGCCAGTGCTCGCCGATCAGGAAATAGTTCAGGAATCCGGGTGTACGCCATTCGGCCAGCGCGTACCAAGGCACGGCCATCAACAACATCAAGGCCAGACCTCGCAGCCAAGGCAACCGCTTACACAACCAGATCAGCTTGCGTCCTATACCCGGGACGCTGCTTTGATGTGGTGAGACGAGCCAGGCTAGTACCCACAAGCCAATAGGCAGGCCCGCGAGTATGAGGGCCACTGGCCCCTTGGCGAGCAGCCCCAGACCGAGACCTATGAAGAACAACCAGCCCTCACGCTTCGCTACCTTGAAGCCATCCGTTCGCGTGATTGCAAACCAGAAGCCACGCATCGCCAGGACCAGGCCAACGAGCAAAGCCATATCAGTCATCACCGCGCCTGCGGCCACGAAATAAAGCACTGAACCGATCAGCAGAGCCAATCCCAGTTGAGCCGTTCGGGCGCTGTAGAGCCGCAGCCAGCTCCACATGAGCCAGGCCACCAGCGCAGCACACAGGAAGTGAGGCAGTCGCGCAGCCCACTCATTCACACCGAACAGCTGCATGCTCCCGGCCGTTAACCAGGTGGAGAGCGGCGGCTTGCCCCAGAACGGCACGCCTTCGGCATACCAGGGCGTGATCCAGTCGCCGGAGGCCACCATCTTGCGCGCGATCTCCGCGTAGCGTGCTTCCGTCAGATCCGACAGGGGATAGAGCCCCAAGGTAATCAGGCGCAACAGAACGGCCAATGCAATCAGCCAAGTCAGGACGAGCGACGTTTGTGAGGCTGTGTTCTTCATGAGGGTGTTTCTTGAGAGGGGGGCACGGACGCTGAGTGGCGAAAGGCCCAGAGACGACTTACCAGGAAGGTCAATCCAGCCTGGGTGACGAGAAGAAGTGCGAGCAGCAGGTCATAGGGCAGCGCCGTCGTGTGCAACAAACCGACGTATCCCAGTTCGTTGACGGCGAAGCCGCTTACTGAAATCAGAAAGAAGCGCCAGGCCGAACGCTTCCAATCCGTGTGTGCATGACGGAACGTGAAGGTGTAGTGCCCGGCAAACGAAACCCCGAAAGCCAGCACCCATCCCGCCAAGTTGGCCGCTGCTGCCGGCAGACTCCATGCCTCAACCAGCCACACAGCCAAGCACCAATGCATAGCAGTGGCGGTAACACCCACAGCCACGAAGCAGGCAAGCTGTCGCAGAAGCAAGCGCAGCGGCAAGCTCATGCCTCGGAAGTAGGTGCGTCCCCGGCATCCTGCCGATGCACCGCACGCAACAGATAGACCGGACGCTGCTTGGACTCTTCGTGGATACGCCCGATGTATTCGCCCAGCACCCCTACGCTGATGAGCTGCACACTGCCGAAGAAGAGGATTGCAACCAGCAGAGACGCATAACCCGGCACGTCCACGCCATGCACCAGGGTGCGGACGACTACGAAGAGCGCGTAGCAGGCCGTTGACAGTGCCCCCAGAGCACCCAGGTAGGTCCACATGCGCAAAGGGACAGTGGAGAAAGAGCTGATGCCGTCCAGTGCCAGGTTCCAGAGCTTCCAGCCCGAGAACTTGCTTGTGCCCCCAGCACGAACCGGGCGCGTGTACTCCAGCGTGACGGTCTTGAAGCCGACCCAGGCAAACAGCCCCTTCATGAAGCGGGTCCGCTCGGGCAAAGTTTTGAGCGCTTCCAGCACAGGGCGCGCCATCAACCGGCAGTCCCCCACGTTCTCTGGGAGCGGAACCTTTGCCAGGCGGTTGTGGAGCTTGTAGAAACCCAGCGCGCTCATGCGCTTGAGCCAGCCGTCGCTACTGCGATCCGCCCGCTTGGCAAGGACCATGTCCGCGCCGCTGCTCTCCCACAGCGCCAGCATGCGAGCAATGAGCTCAGGCGGGTCCTGCAAGTCCGCATCCAGCACGATGGCCGCATCGCCCATTGCCATGTGTAGGCCCGCCGTCATGGCGCTTTCCTTGCCGAAGTTGCGGCTCAACTCCAGGACGATCAAACGAGGGTCGATGTCCTTGTAGGCAATCAGCCGTTCTAGCGTGTCATCCCGACTCCCGTCGTCAATGCAGACGATCTCGAAGCTATAGCCAGGCAGAGCATCCAGGACAGGATGGATGGCCTGATAGAAGGCATCCACCCCCTCGGACTCGTTGTAGAACGGGACGACCAAGGAAATACGCTTCGGCATTGCGTGTTGTCCGTTTCGGGGTCTTAATCCAGACTCAAGACGTAACGCAGCGCGACCTGCCCCCTGTCTACGGAGACCTGCACTTGCGCCTTCTCGTCCACCAAGGCCCAGGTCCAGGCCGTGGCGATGGAGGCCCCGACCAGAACGTCACCCAGGCGGTGCCTCTTGGCCTCGATGCGCGTATAGCCCGTGAACACGGCCAGCGCATAGGGACCCACAGCCCGTTCCAGTCCATAGCGTCGATGGATGAACGTGGCGCCACTGAACGCGGCGGCCGTGTGCCCGCTGGGAAAACTGTCCTTGCGGTCCCCGTTTTCGTAGTCGGGGCGCTGCACCGGTAAAGAGGACTTGATGGCGTAGACCGTCGCCATCGTGGCGGCAAAGCTGTAGCTCCACTGAGTGACACCTTCGCTACCCTCCTCATTGGCAGCCATGCCCAGGGCGTAGGCCGGCACGATGACCTGGGTCAGGTCACCGACGCTTTCCAGGCCAGATTGGGCAAACGACAGTCCAGGGAAACATGACAAGAGGGTAATGCTGAAGAAGGGGCAAACCTTTGATTTCATTAGCGAGTTCATCGCCATGAATTATTACTCAAAAGTAATGTATCTGGTTGGTGTTTTACCTTTTGGTAATGGCGCAACAGAATTTGCGTCACCCATGAGCAGCCCTGAGAAGCCCACAAAACCCGACGAGGAGAACCGGCGTACCCAGCTTCAACGCTGGATCGACGCGCATTTCCAGGGCCGGATGGTGGACTTCATCGCCTCGACGAACGACGGCGAGCGCCAGATCAACCAGGGGGAACTGTCCGCCTTACTGCGTAAGAAGGCTTTCGGGGAGCGCCGCGCCCGCGCACTGGAGCAGCAGGCAGGGATGCCGCGCGGGTATCTTGATTGGACGGGTGACGCGCCTGTTCCCAAGCCGATGATGCCGGCCGCAGATGCGGGAACGACCTGGCCATTTGCGCTGATCAGCTATCAGCGCGTGATGACGCTGCAATCACGGCTGGGGCCGACGTTGGCGCGTGAAGCGCTCCAGGACATCGATGAGCAGATGGACCTCGTCCTGACCAAGTGGGAACGACGGGCGAGGCGAGAGCTACAGCAGAGCAAGTAGCGGCACTCGCGCACTTTCTGACCGGTAGGGAAATGCCATCCCTCGAAGCGCTGCCCTGACAGCGCAGTTCAAACATGCAGATCCCGCACTGATTGATTTCAGAAATTCGAACTGTCCGGTTTGAGCTCTGGTGAACAGCCTGTGCACTTTGTGACGGATGGCGTGGTCCGTGTGATTGAATGCAATCAGTGGTCACAAGTCATTGGGAGCAACGTCCGCATGCCCGACCTCACCGATCTCGAAGTGAAGCTGCGCTTCTACTGGCGCACGGCATTGCGACGCCAGTTTCCCGGCTATATCGGAGCGGTCAGGGTTTCGATCAAACCTCCTGCTGGGATCTCTGTTGGCAAGCTGGATCGGCTGGTGTTCAAGGTCCCAGAGCTCTATGAAGACGGGCAAGAGGTTCTACGCGTCGACTCCTTTCACTACCACCGGGTGGTCTCACCAGGAGTAGCGATACCAAGCAAACTGGTCGACAGGAACGTACTGAGCTTTCGATTGATTCAGGGAGCCTGGCGAGCAGGCATTTTTGAGTTCCCCGGTCTCCACTTGAAGAGACACGAAATCGAACGCCGTGTTCGGTACGGGGTCATCACTCAGATCGAAGAGGTGATTGACCGCTACATGAACAGTGAACTGCCAGAGAATCGACGCCTATCGACGCAAGACGTGAAAGCTCAGGAAGTTTTCGTCTTGCTGGGAATACCGGAAGCAGATGACAAGAGACTCTTTGACTCGTATGTTTGACATCGCTCGGTCAACGTACTGTGGCTTGTCATAGATCTATCCTGTCTGATAAAAAATATGCAGCAGTGCACGCCTTCACAGAAGGCGATTAACTCTGCTGAATCTTGAGCAGTGGTACACCTCGTAGTATTTTTTTACTGCTTCGATATCTGTATGAGGAGTGATACAGGATCTTGAATAGACGAGTAGAGGGTGAATATCCGACGCGCACTTACCCTTTCTCTCAGATCAACGGAAAAACCTCCGATGCAAAGGCCTGTGCACATACGTGCGCAGGCTTTTTTCATTCCAACTACAGAAAGGTTTGTTTCATGGCAAGTTTTCACCACAGAGTCAAAAGCGGGAAGAAGGGTAATGCTGTTGAGCACGTGAGCTACATCACCCGTCAAGGAAGATTCGGCACAAGAGAGGATCTGGTCTTCAGTGGGCATGGCAACATGCCAGCATGGGCAAAGCATGACCCGGTGAGTTTCTGGCGCGCAGGGGACAAGCATGAGCGCGCTAATGGCGCGGTCTACCGGGAGCATGAAATCTCGTTGCCCGAAGAGCTTACGAAGAGTCAGCAGCTTGAACTGGTCGATGAGATGGTCAATGAGATCGCAGGGACAAAGCCATACCAATTCGCGGTTCATGAGAACACATCGTCACTGGAAGGCCGCAGCAACACGCACCTGCACTTGATGTTCTCGGATCGGATGCCCGATGGCATTGAGAGAGCACCTGAAAAAACATTTCGTCGATTCAACTCGAAGAACCCTGAGCTTGGCGGATGCAAGAAGGAAAGCGGGGGAAGGAACATGCTGGAGCTGCGGCTTGAACTAATCGAGATGCGCAGGCGGTGTGCCGAGCTGCAAAATGCCGCGCTTGAGAAGTACGGGCACGCAGCGCGAGTTGATCACCGGACACTCAAGCAGCAAGGTATTGAGCGCGAGCCAGAGCGTCACTTGGGGGCCGCCAGGATCAGAAAAATGACCGGGACGGAAAAGCAGCAATTCGTGACGGCACGGAGATAAATCGGATTGTGTGTGTTTCTTACGTTCCCGTTTATTGGAAGCAGCTTGAACACTTTGCCCAGTGCCCAGATCGATCGGAATCGGTATACATATCTCAAAGAATCGTTGAGAACCGTCGGGAATCGCGCACCCGCCCTCACTGTTCTCGCAAAAAAAATGCCGACCCTGCAAGGTCGGCATTTTTATCAACTCCAAGACAGATTCACAGGCGACTCATCGGGCCGCTTCGCGGAAAGTTATTGAATGGCCCCCAGGAAGGAGGACGATCGTAGGGTTGCAACGGGAAGTGAGACGCGGGCATAGGAGGAGCGACAAAGTCAGGCGGCAAACCAAGTGTGCGTTTTGCGGCCATTTCGCTGCGAATGCGCTGAAGAGCGGACTTCATCGCAGCAAGGGTGCCGTTTGTACCAAGCTTGCCATTGATCGCCTTCAAAATCACGTCGAGAGGCGTGCCATCCCGAATTGCCTCGTCGATGGCTGGATACATACGGCGAATGTAGGCGGAGAAGCTCATATAGGAGGAACTCAGTGTACGAATGGTTTCCATGCATCCCTCGAAATCCGGGATAGATTGTGACGACGGCGTAAACGTAGACATTTCTTGCACCTCACTCGTCACGCTGGACGGTTTTGGCCTTGAGCCATTGAGAGACCTCTGCCTGGAGCCACCCGCTTGCGCGAGGCCCAAGTTTGAGCGGCTTGGGGAAATCGTTATTCCGCACAAGAGCGTAGATCGTCGAGCGCGAAAGACCGGTGTAGTGACGAACACCCGGGAGGCGGATCACTTGGGGAGACATTTCTGAATTCAGCATGGTCAAAAAAAAAGGTTGCAGAATGACATCCCTCCTTGCGGAGAGCGTTTTCTCGCTGGCCACTTCTTTCACGATGCAAGTGGGCCTTGTTCGTAGGCGAGTACTGCGAATGAAAATGCACACGGCACGGCAGATCCGTGATGCAAGGCAAAGGAATTGAGGGGCAGCGTGCATGCATAGCGCGGCTATGCGGATGTTCATATGTCTCTTTCTGAGCTTGAACATCAATCCCACCATCTTGGGAGGTGGGGAACAGAGCAGACGCCCTGTTCGATACGCTTCTCAACGAGACCGCTGGATGTGTTCGCGAGTCTCTAATGTGTCGGAGATTGAAGGCTGCTCGGGTCGCCAAATCTCAAATTTTTAGATTCTGTCCGAGGGGGTGCAGCCTTGGACGAGCCTCTCATACTTTCATGGTCGCGTAATGTTTTGCGAGCGCTGAACCAACTGAAGCTTGAAGAGTGGTGAAACTGTAGCACACAAATTTGCACGTGCGTAGACCCCTCTGGCCGCGCCGCACTTCAATCATGTAAGCAGTTGTTCTAGATGGTTACCCAGCTTCTCCCAAGCATGTCGGGTTTCGTCGGCATAGTCGTAGTGCATGTAATGTCGGCGGACTTTGCTGCCAGGCAAGACATGGTTTTGACACCGATCAATAACCTCAAGAGGCACATGCAGCATCTGCATCATTGTTGCAGCAGTACGCCGAAGATCATGTGGCGTCCAAGCACCATTTCCCCCTTGCGACAACACTAAACTGTCATCGTTACGCCTGTTCTTCAACTGCGCTCGTTTCTTGAATCGACATTGCCTGTCGCCAATTTGCTTAGAAACGGATTTCTCACAGACATGCGTATCCGTGGGCTTTTTCGAATGAAGCCCGATGCCAGCACTTCGGGCCGGGAAGCACCACTCGCTCCGCCCAGTCAATTGATGCAGCGCTTTGAACTGATTCAAAGTGAATTCGGAAAGATAGACCAAATGGTCTGGTGTACCACCCCGAACTTGTTTGGCATTCTCCGAAGGTATAAACCACTCCCCTTTCTTCAAGTCAATGTGCTCCCAGCGCGCTTTCAGCAACTCTCCAATGCGACAAGCGGTGCTTAGACAAATCCACAACGCAAGCTGCGTTTCCTTTTTCAGCGGGTGCTGAGCCTTGTGCTTTTCTCCTTTGGGTGCATCCTCGTATGCCTCCTCCATGCTCTTCAGGATGAGCTGAAGCTCCCGTATTTCGTCAGCATCAAGAACTCGATCTCGCGCCTTGCGCCCTTTTTTTCCTGGCGGAAGAAGCTTTTCAAATTCGATCAAGTCCATCGGATTGCCATCTACCATCAATCCGCGCCAGGGCTTGCGCTTTTCCGCCCACGAAAATAATTGCACCATATCCGCACACACGCGATCAGCCATGCTGCAGGCATCACGTTTGATCATTGCGCGCAGAAGCTCACGAATATGATGTTCGGTGACACTCCGGACAGGCATATCCCCGATAGCTGGTAGTACGTCTTTGGTGAACTCGCGGATCAAATCAGCGTTGTCACCCTTGCGCGCTACTCCATCAGCGAGCCATGCTTCGTACATAGCTCGCACAGGTAGATTCTCGACCGTCTGCCGTTCAGCCTCATCAATAACGGCTTTAACTTTCGCTTGCGCTTCAATGCGCCCTGCTTTGCGTTGATCGCTGGGATTGACGCCGGTTTTGACCAGTTCCCGCGCACTGTCACGCTCACGCCGGATTGCTTCGAGACTGGCATCCGGCCATGTACCGCAGTAGAACCATTTGAGCTTACCTTCCCATTTGAAGGCATAGCGCCAAGCGATAGTCAGTGAACCATCCTGCTTCGCTCGCACCTCCCCATTCAAGCCATCGCCATCATTGAGCACATCTCCCGTCCAATCATTTGGCACGGCTTCAAGCTCCTTTACTGTCCACCTCCGGCCTTTACCTTGCCTGGGATAGCGAGTCATGAATCTTGCCCTCCATGGGTAAACCCATGGGTAAACCAGAAATCGGCTTTCAATGAATCTTGCTGGATACCTTTGCACATTCGAAAAATTATAAGTCATTGATTTACAATGACAATATGCTCCAAAGACGTTTTTTAACGTCCTAGGAAATTTGGCTGTTAATTTGTTCGGGACGAAGGGGTAGGAGGTTCGAATCCTCTCATTCCGACCAAGCAATTCAAGGGTTAGCAGCCAAGTGGCCGCTAACCCTTTTCCATTTGAGATGCCGGCAGGCCGGTTTGAAGCAAAAAGGACGGATCGGCAAACCCACGGGAACTGCCGTGCCCCCGCACGGGCCCAGTCTTGCGGATTCCATTGCCAAAACAGGGGGCCCGTTACAAGCTCGAAACCGATCGGTGATGATGCACGCCATGCCTGATGCCGCCTTGCCAGCCGACTCAACGTCAGTTCCCCGCGCCGTTCTCTACGTCTGGGAGGGAGAAGATGCGGCGGGTCGCCTGGTGCGGGGTGAGTTGCGCGCGGCCCATCCGCGCGAGGTACGGGCGGCCTTGCGCCGCCAGGACATCTTGCCCACCCGGATTCAGCGGCGCTGGTGGACCATTCCGACGCGCCGGATCACCACCAAGGACATCGCCGTCTTCACCCGCCAGTTCGCCGCCATGGTGAAGGCTGGCGTGCCCTTGCTGCGCGGCTTCGACATCGTCGCGCACGGCCATGCGAACGCCAACCTGACCCTGCTGTTGCTGCGCGTTCGCGCCGACGTGGAAGCAGGCGCCACCCTGAGCGCGGCCTTCGGCAGACACCCGCGCCATTTCGACCGCCTGTATTGCGGCCTTGTCGAGGCGGGTGAAACGGCGGGCATGCTCGATCAGATGCTGGAGCGTTTGGCTCTGCATCTGGAGAGAACGCTGGCGCTGCGCTCCAGAATCCGCGCGGCCCTGATGTACCCGGCCGTTGTGGTCGGCACGGCCCTGCTCGTGGTGTCGGTCATCATGGTGCTCGTGATTCCCGCCTTCCACGATGTGTTTCGCTCCTTCGGGGCGGACCTGCCCGGCCCGACACTGCTGCTCATCGCCTTGAGCGATTTCCTGGCGCGCTGGTGGCTGCTGTTGCTCGGCATGCTGGGTGTGGGTGCCTGCGCCACCGTGCATGCGGTGCGCCACCACCCCACGCTCCAGGCCCTGCGGGATCGCACCCTGCTCGGCCTGCCTTTGTTCGGTCCGCTGATCAACAAATCCTGTCTGGCGCGCTGGACGCGCACCCTCGCCACCCTGCACGGCGCCGGTGTACCAATGGCGCAGGCACTGGCCACAGTACGGAGCGCTGCGGGCAACCGTGTCTACGAGGAAGCCACCGACCGCATCCGACAAGAGGTCGGGCTGGGCAGCAGCCTGGCCCTTGCGATGGAACGCAGCGGCGCCTTTCCGCCCCTGGTGCAGCAGATGTGCGCCATCGGCGAGGAGTCCGGCGCGATCGATGCCATGCTCGCCAAGGCGGCCGACTTTCACGAGAACGAAGTCGGCGATCTGGTGTCGGGGCTGTCCAGCCTGTTGGAACCACTCATCATCCTGGTGCTCGGGCTAGTAATCGGCGGCATCGTGATTGCCCTGTACCTGCCGATTTTCCAGCTGGGCCAGATTGTCTGAGGAGAGGCACGTGATGTTAGGCATCACCGCGCCAGACGCGGGCTTTGTCGGCGCCTTCGCGCTGCTGGGCTTGTTGATCGGCAGTTTCCTCAACGTGCTGGTGCACCGTCTGCCCCGCATGATGGAAAGGCAGTGGCGGGCCGAGGTGGCCACGGCGATTCCGGCGGATTCCCAACCCCTCACGCCGTCCCGGCCGCATGAGCCCGCACTCTCGTTGCTGAGCCCGCGCTCGCACTGCCCGCACTGCGGCCATGTGCTGCGCTGGCATGAAAACATTCCCCTGCTGAGTTACCTCGTCTTGCGGGGGCGTTGTTCGGCCTGCCATGGGGCCATCGGTGCGCGTTACCCCCTGGTGGAACTGGGAACGGCCCTGCTATTCGCTTGGTGCGCGGCGCGCGCGGGCAGCACGCAACTGCCGACGGCGCTGGCCTGGTGCGGTTTCTGTGCCGTGCTGCTGGCCCTGGCCCTGATCGACCGGGATACAACCCTGCTGCCCGACAGCCTGACCCAGCCCTTGCTGTGGGCCGGTCTGGGCGGGGCGGCACTCGGCTGGACCGGGACGGCGTTGGTCGATGCCTTCTGGGGCGCGGCCATCGGCTACCTGAGTCTTTGGCTGCTGGCCACCAGTTTCCACTGGGCCACCGGCCGCGAGGGCATGGGACACGGTGACTTCAAGCTGTTGGCCGCGCTCGGGGCCTGGTTGGGCTGGGCGGCCTTGCCGCCCTTGCTGCTGCTGGCGTCCAGCCTCGGCGCGCTGGTCGGCCTGGTGCTGCTCGGGCGGCAACGGCGCGCATCGGCGCGCGCCACGGACGAAGAGCCCGAGAAGGAAGCGCCGCTCTACATCCCCTTCGGACCGTTCCTGGCTTTCGCGGGTCTGGCGCTCCTCGCACTGGGACACGGTGTATTTTTTGCTGCCCTGGGGCTGAACCTGGGGGATTTCGGGCCCGTGCTGAAATAGCGGCCATGCCCCCTACACCCCCTCCCTCTGTCGGTGCCACACGGCCCTCGCCGTTGCGCCTGGGTCTGACCGGCGGCATCGGCAGCGGCAAAAGCACGGTGGCCGCCCTGTTGGCGGCGCGGGGTGCCGTGGTCATCGATGCCGACGCAATTTCCCGCGAAACCACGGCACCGGGCGGCGCCGCGATCGACGCCTTGCGCGCAGCCTTTGGCGCGGAAGCCATCACGTCGCAAGGTGCGCTGGACCGCGCGCGCATGCGCCAGCAGGCGTTCGCCGATCCAACGGTGCGCCGGCGACTGGAAGCCATCGTGCATCCGCTGGTACAAGCGCAAACCGAGGCAAGAACGGCCACGGCCATCGCCAAGGGCGCGACCTGCATCGTTTACGACGTACCCTTGCTGGTGGAGTCCAGCTGGGTCAAACGTGACGACGGCCGCCGCCCCTGGCGCGAACAGCTGGACCGCGTCTTGGTCGTGGATTGCACGCCGGCCACCCAGATTGCACGCGTCATGACGCGCAACGGGCTCACGCGCGCCGACGTGGAGGCCATCATCGCGCAACAGGCCCGGCGGGAACAGCGCCTGCAAGCCGCCGACCACGTGATTTGTAACGAAGGTATCAGTGTGAGCGAACTCGAGTCACAGCTGGTCGATTTGGCGAGACTGCTCGGCTTTTGACACGGTATTTGCCCGCAGTGCGGGTCGTTCTGGCCGATTGCCGGGCTATGATTGCCCGCAGAGTCCGCGCCCACTGATGTGATCACTTACGAATACCCCTTCAACGAACGTATACGGACCTACCTCCGACTGGAGAGTCTGTTTCGCCGCCTGCTCGAGCTGGTCGCGCGCGAAGAAGCGCTGGACCACCATTACGCGCTCGCCAGCCTGTTCGAGGTGATGGAGGTCGGCATGCGCTCCGACCTGCGCGCCGAAGTGCTGCGCGACCTCGAAAAGCAAAAGCAGATGCTCAATGGCTACCGAGACAAGCCCGGCATCGCGCAGGCCGTGCTGGACGAGGTGCTGCAACAGCTCGACGAAAGCTACGGCCAGCTCACCAGTCTGACGGGCAAGACCGGCGCCATGCTGATGGAGAACGAGTGGCTGATGGGCATCCGCAGCCGCATCAACATTCCTGGCGGAGCCTGCGCCTTCGACCTGCCCGCCTACTTCGCCTGGCAGAACGAAAGCGCGGAACGCCGCCGCGCCGACCTGCACCGCTGGATCAGCCCTCTGACTCCGCTGGCCGCCGCCATCACCCTGCTGCTCACGCTGCAACGCGATTCAGGGGTGCCGCAGAAAGTGCTGGCCAACGGCGGCCAGTACCAGCAGGCCCTGCCACAGGGCCGCGCCTTTCAATTGTTGCGCTTGGTGATCGACCCCGCCTTGGGGCTCATCCCCGAGATCAGCGGCAATCGGTTGATGCTGTCGATCCGCCTGATGCGCAAGGACGACAATGACCGGCTGCACGCCAGCACCGAGGACACGAGCTTCGAGCTGACCCTCTGCGCCTGAGCCGCAGCCATCCGCGATGAATCCGCAACCGAGCGATACGCCGCCACCGCCCCGCGTGGTCCCTTGCCCGCGCTGCGGCGGCGACAGCCTCTTCGCTCCCAGCAATCCTTATCGGCCTTTCTGCAGCGACCGCTGCAAGAAGGTGGATCTGGGCGCCTGGGCCAGCGAGAGCTTTCGCGTGCCGACCGAAGCACCACCGGAAGACGAGCAGTACGGCGACCCGCGCCTGCAGTAAGCAGAAAGAGGCGGCACGCCCTAGGCCCAAGGCTAAGTCCGCGTGCAACGCGCGGCCCGCTCTCCGACCGCGCGCAGTCTGTCCTTGAGTGCGGACGGCATCAGCACCTCGAAATCCACGTCCAGCGCCAGCAGCCAGTACACCAGCGGGTCGAGCCCGTGCGCGCCCCAGTCCAGCAAACAGCGCTGGTCGTCCAGCGGCTGTAGCACGCCAGCCGAGGGCGGAATGCGGCGCACCATGACTGCATGAGGCGCATGCAGCACCACGCGCGCCTGCTCGGGAAAAGGTGCCACTGCCAGTGAACGCGACACGTAAGCGCGCAGATCACCGCCTTCGGGCCCGGCGCGCGGCGCGAAATGCGCGCCCACCGCGGGCTCGCCCACGATGCGATCGAGACGAAAGGTTCGCCAGTCCGCGCGCGTCAGGTCCCAGGCCACGAGATACCAGCGCTGCCCCGTGTGCACCACGCCCTGAGGCTCCAGCCTGCGCATGGCGCTGCGCCCGCGGATGTCGGTGTAGCTCAGTTCCAGCCGCAATTGGTCGCGACAGGCCACCGCCAGCGTGGCCAGTAGCGTGGCGTCCACGATGGGGCCGGTGCGATCCAGGGGCAGGATGGCCGAGCGCAAGGCGTCCACGCGGCGGCGCAAGCGCACCGGCATGGCCTGCTCCAACTTGACCAATGCGCGCAAGGCCGGCTCTTCGATGCCGCCCACCGCGCCCGCCGTCGCCGTGCGCAAGGCGATCGACACTGCAAGGGCCTCCTCGTCTTCGAGCAGCAGGGGTGGCAAGGCCTGGCCTGCCCGGAAGGCATACCCACCCGCGACGCCACTGCTGGCGTGCACCGGATAACCCAGTTGGCGCAACCGGTCGATGTCGCGCCGCAGCGTGCGCGGATGCACGGCCAGACGCTCAGCCAGCTCGGTGCCGCCCCAATGGCTGCGGGTCTGCAGCAGGGACAGCAGACGCAGCAGGCGGGAGGAGGAACTCAGCATGAGCCTGACTTTACCTTTTATTGAGGGCCGAAACTGTCCGCAATAGAACCTACAGTGCGGGCACCTTAACCACCCCCAAGGAGCTTTCCATGTCCATCGTCCTCTACTGGCACCCGATGTCCAGCGCCACCCCCATCGCCTGCGCCCTGACCGAGCTGGGCGTGCCGCATGAGCGGGTGAAGATCGACATCCACACCGGCGAGCAGCGCCGCCCGGGTTACCTGGCGCTCAACCCCAACGGCAAGGTCCCGACCCTGACCGTGAACGGCGCCCCCATGTTCGAAGCCTTGGCTATCCACTTGTGGCTCGGCCACAGCTTTGGCGTGGAACGCGGGCTGTGGCCCAAAGGCGGTACGCCCGAACACCTGCAGGCCATGTCCTGGTGTACTTGGTCCTACGTCACTTACGGCGCGGTGCTCGTGCGCCTGCAGGTCGCGACACAAGGCGAGGAAGCGCTGCGCCACCCGGTCCATGCCGACACTGCCCGGCAGGGGCTCAGCCAGTTGCTGGCCCTCCTGGATGCGCGCTTGGCCGCGCAACCCTGGATGCTCGGGGCGGACTACTCGCTGGTTGACCTGGTGGTGGGCTCTGTCATCGGCTACAGCGTCTACATCGGGGCGCCGGTGGATGCGCATCCGCACGTCAAGGCCTGGCTGACGCGCGTGCAGGCACGTCCAGCGATGCAGATCAACGCGTGAACGGCGGCGAGCGATGTCTCGCGAAGATTAAGATGCGCACACCGCCCTGGGCGTGCAAGGGTCGCCCAGCGGTTTCAACCAATTGGAGTAAAGGGATGATGCGTCACAAATTCTGGTCTGTGCTCGCCGCAGTTTCCGCAGCGCTGCTGCTGCCAATCGCCTCGGTGCACGCGACCGAAACCCCCGAGGGGGAACTGGCTTTCAGCATCAATGTGCCGTCCGACCAACTGACTGTCCAGGATGTGCATAAGGTGGTTGTCATGGCTTCCATGGGACGCGACTGGAACATCAAGGAAGACAGCGAAGGGCGCGTGGTGATCTATCTCAACCATCGCGGCAGCGAAGCCACCGTCACCTATCTGATTTCGGACAAGCAGATTCAGGCCTACTGTGTCGGATATCGCACTTACAACCTCGGGACGATCAATGAAAACAGAACCCCCAGCCAACCCAAGGGATGGCTGGGCAATCTGAACCGGGACATCACCAAGGGGCTGCAGCAGGCCGTCTATCTGAAGAAGTAATGATCCCCCGCCGCACACGGCAAGTGCGTGGCGGCCTCTTCGTTTAACGGCTTGCCTACAACCTTGCGGGGCAGCGCGCGCTGCGCTAGGCGCTGCGGGAATGCTCCGCTTCCAGCCAATCCAGCACCGGATAGGCCCCTGGCAGCACGGGCGAGACCGTGAGCGGGAAAGTCTGCCAGGCCATCTGCTGGCCTTCGCGCATCTCGAACTCGCCCGACCAGGCGCGCACCTTGCACCAATGCAGGCGCACCAAGGCATGCGGGTAGTCGTGCTCGGTGACTTTCCAGACCTCGGCGTCGGAGATGGTCACGCCGAGTTCCTCGATCAGTTCGCGCCGCAGGGCCTGGGCCACGGTTTCACCCGCTTCCAGCTTGCCACCCGGAAACTCCCAGTAGCCGGCATAGGGTTTGCCCTCGGGCCGACTGGACAGAAGCAAAGCACCGTCATCCCGGATCAGGATACCGACGGCGACCTCGGTGTGCTGGCGCGGTTCGCTCATGAGAACCGCCCAAGGGCAGTGAGCGTAACGGCCAGGCGCCCCTTGGGCGCGACGTGGACGGCAAGAAGCGAGGCGCGGCCCGTCGTCATGCGCCGTGCCGCCCAGCGTAATCACGCGCGAATTGGTAGGCCACGCGCCCGCTGCGCGAGCCACGCTCCAGCGCCCAGACCAGAGCCTCGGGCTGCGCCTGGGTGATGTCGGCCTCGCCGACACCGAAGGAGCGCAGCCACTGCGCTGCGATGCTCAGGTACTCGTCCTGGCTGAAGGGGTAGAAGCTGACCCACAGGCCGAAACGCTCGGACAGGGAGATCTTCTCCTCCACCACCTCGCCGGGATGGATTTCACCGTCCTCGCTGGTGGTGTAGCTGAGGTTGTCCTTCATGTGCTCGGGCAACAGGTGACGGCGGTTGCTGGTCACGTAGATCACGACGTTGGGCGTGGCTGCGGCCACCGAGCCGTCCAGGATGGACTTGAGCGCCTTGTAGCCACCCTCGCCGTCCTCGAAACTGAGGTCATCGCAGAAGATGATGAACTTCTCGGGCCGCTGCGCGATCACCTCGACGATGTCGGGCAAATCCACCAGATCGCTCTTGTCGACCTCGATCAGGCGCAGGCCTTGGTCGGCGTAGGCGTGCAGACAGGCTCGGATCAGCGAAGACTTGCCCGTACCGCGCGCGCCCGTCAGCAGCACGTTGTTCGCGGGCAAGCCGCGCACGAACTGTTCGGTGTTGCGCAGGATCTTGTCCTTTTGCGGCTCGATTTCCTTCAGGTCATCCAACTGCATGCGCCCGACATGGCGCACTGGCTCGATCAGGCCCTGGCCCGAACTGCGCTTGCGGTAACGGAAGGCGATGGACGCGGTCCAGTCCGGTTGCGCGAAGGTCCCCGCGGGCAAGGGCAGGACGGCTTCGACCCGGGCCAGCACCTGTTCAGCGCGCTCCAACAGACGTAGGAATTGCTCGTTCATGCGCCACCCGCCGTATCAGCTACGGTAGTCCGCATTGATGGACACGTAGTCGTGGCTGAAGTCACAGGTCCAGACCGTGTCCACGGCCTGCCCGCGCCCCAACACCACACGCACGGTGATCTCGCTTTGCTTCATCACACGTTGGCCGTCTTCTTCCCGGTAATTGGGATGACGTCCGCCCTGGACAGCCACGTGCACATCATCCAGGTAGAGATCGATGCCGCCCTGGTCCAGATCGGTGATCCCGGCATAGCCCACGGCCGCCAAGATGCGCCCCAGGTTCGGGTCGCTGGCATAAAACGCGGTCTTGACCAATGGCGAATGCGCGATCGCATAGGCAGCCAGACGGCATTCCTCGGCCGTACGGCCTCCCTCCACCCGCACGGTGATGAACTTCGTCGCACCTTCGCCGTCGCGCACCAGCGCTTGGGCCAACTGACGGGCCACGGCCAGCAACGCAGTCTTGAGCGCGCGACCTTCAGCGCTGTCCAGCGAGGTGATCTCGGCGTGCACAGCCTGATTGCTGGCGATCAGGACGAAGGAATCATTGGTCGACGTGTCACCGTCCACCGTCACGCGATTGAACGACCCTTCGGCCAGCTCAAAGGCGAGTTGCCGCGCGACGGTCGGGCTGAGCTTCGCGTCGGTGGCGAGATACCCCAGCATGGTCGCCATGTTCGGGCGGATCATGCCGGCGCCCTTGCTGATGCCCGTGATGTTGACGGTCGCACCCCCGATGTCGGCGCGCGCACTGATGGCCTTGGGCAGGGTGTCCGTGGTCATGATGCCTTCGGCGGCACGCAGCCATTGCGCGCCGGATGCGCCGCTCTTGGCATCGGCCAGGGCCGCGGGCAGGCCCGCGATGATGCGGTCGTGCGGCAGCGGTTCCATGATGACGCCGGTCGAGAAAGGCAAGACTTGCTCGCGCGCGACGTTCAGCTGCAGTGCCAGCGCATCGCAGGTTTCGCGCGCACGGCGCAGACCATCGGCGCCGGTGCCGGCGTTTGCGTTGCCCGTGTTGATCACCAAGGCTCGGACGCGGTTGCCGGCCTGGGCCAGATGCTCGCGGCAGACCTGCACCGGCGCGGCGCAGAAACGGTTCTGCGTGAACACGCCAGCCACCGTCGCACCCTCGTCCAGCAGAAAGACCGTCAGGTCCTTGCGATTCGCCTTGCGCACACCGGCTTCGGCGATACCGATGCGCACGCCCGCGATGGGCAAGAGTTCAGCGGGGTTGGGGGCGGAGAGGTTGACGGGCATGAGAAAACTCTTTCAGCAGAGAGGCATCGCTGCAAGTGGGCGCGCGCCGAACCAACTGAGCTCTTTCTCTGAAAGAGGAGATCCAAGCCGCACGCAGTGAGCGAAAGTCGAGGATCAGTTCAGCTTCCCGTGGCAGTGCTTGTACTTCTTGCCGCTACCGCAGGGGCAAGGATCGTTGCGGCCGACTTTGGGCACGGCCGCCACTGCGGTGGTGGCATCCAAGAGGGTCTCTGCCTCGCCGGTTTCCGTGGGCGCGGTGTAACGCACATTGCTCAGATGCTCGCCCTGCTGCTCCAGCGCCTCGGCGGCCTGGCCAATCTGTTCGCTGGACTGCACGCGCACCGTCATCAGCATGCGGGTGACGTCGTTCTTGATCGCATCGAGCAGGAGGCCGAAGAGCTCAAAAGCCTCGCGCTTGTACTCCTGCTTGGGCTGCTTCTGGGCGTAGCCACGCAGATGGATGCCCTGGCGCAGGTAGTCCAGTGCGCTCAGGTGCTCGCGCCAGTGCGTGTCAATGCTCTGCAGCAGCACCATGCGCTCGAACTGGGTGAACTGCTCGACCCCGACCAGATCGACCTTGCCCTTGTAGGACGCGTGGGCGGCGGCCAGCACCTGCTCCAAGATGTCCTCGTCGCTGATGGCTTCGGCCTGCTCCACGGTCTGGCGCAGGGGCAGTTGAAGCTGCCATTCATCGTGCAAGGCCTTTTCCAGGCCGGACAGGTCCCATTGCTCCTCCACCGAACCCTCGGGCACGTACTGGTGGACGAGGTCGGTGAAACAGCCTTCGCGCAGACCGGCGATCTGGGCCGAGAGATCGGGCGCGTCGATGATGGCGTTGCGCTGCTGGTAAATCACCTTGCGCTGATCGTTCGCCACGTCGTCGTATTCGAGCAATTGCTTGCGGACGTCGAAGTTGCGTGCCTCGACCTTGCGCTGCGCGCTTTCGATGCTGCGCGTGACGATGCCCGCCTCGATGGCCTCGCCCTCGGGCATTTTGAGGCGCTCCATGATCGCACGCACGCGGTCGCCCGCGAAGATGCGCATCAGCGCGTCATCCAGACTCAGGTAGAAACGCGAGGAGCCCGGGTCACCCTGGCGGCCCGAACGGCCACGCAGCTGGTTGTCGATGCGTCGGCTCTCGTGCCGCTCAGTGGCGATGATGCGCAGGCCACCCAGCGCCACCACTTTCTCGTGCTCTTCGCTCCACTGCGCACGCAGGGTCTCGATCTTGCGCTGCTTCGCAACTGCGTCGAGCGCCGGATCGGATTCAACGGCCTCGACCAGCTTTTCAACATTGCCGCCCAGCACGATGTCCGTGCCGCGACCCGCCATGTTGGTGGCGATGGTGATGGCCTTCAGGCGACCGGCCTGGGCGATGATGTCCGCCTCGCGCGCATGCTGCTTGGCGTTGAGCACCTGGTGCGGCAGCTTGGCAGCGTCCAGCAACTTGTCGATGATCTCGGAGTTCTCGATCGAGGTCGTGCCCACCAGCACCGGCTGACCTCGCTCATAGCATTCGCGGATGTCGGCGATGGCGGCCTGGTACTTCTCTTGCGTGCTCTTGTAGACACGGTCGAGCTGGTCCTGTCGGCGGCTGGGCCGGTGCGGCGGAATGACCACCGTCTCCAGCCCGTAGATTTCCTGGAACTCGTAGGCCTCGGTGTCGGCAGTACCCGTCATGCCGCCCAGCTTGCCGTAGAGACGGAAGTAGTTCTGGAAGGTGATGCTGGCCAGGGTCTGGTTTTCGGCCTGGATCTTCACGCCTTCCTTGGCCTCGACGGCCTGGTGCAGACCGTCGCTCCAGCGACGGCCCGTCATCAGGCGCCCCGTGAACTCGTCGACGATGACAACCTGCCCCTCCTGCACCACGTAATGCTGGTCACGATGGTAGAGGTGACGCGCGCGCAGGCCCGCGTTCAAGTGGTGCATCAGCGAAATGTGCGCCGGGTCGTACAGGCTCGCGCCCTCGGGCAGCAGGCCCGCCTGGGCCAACAGAGCCTCTGCTTTTTCATGCCCGGATTCGGTCAAGAAGACCTGATGGCTCTTTTCGTCCACCGTGAAGTCGCCGGGCTTGATGACACCCTCGCCCGTGCGCGGATCGGCTTCGCCTTCCTGGCGCGTGAGTTGCGGGGCGAGCTTGTTGATGGCCAGGTAGAGGGCCGTGTGGTCCTCGGCCTGTCCACTGATGATGAGCGGCGTGCGCGCTTCATCGATCAGGATGGAGTCCACTTCGTCCACGATGGCGTAGTGCAGGCCGCGCTGCACACGGTCCGCCGCCTCGTACACCATGTTGTCACGCAGGTAGTCGAAGCCGTATTCGTTGTTCGTGCCGTAGGTGATGTCGGCGGCGTAGGCGGCCTGCTTCTGCTCCCGCGGCATCTGCGGCAGGTTGATGCCGACCGTCAGGCCCAGGAAGTTGTAGAGCTTCTCCATCCAGCGCGCGTCGCGACCCGCCAGATAGTCGTTCACCGTTACCACGTGCACGCCCTGACCGGCCAGTGCATTCAGATACACCGCCAGCGTGGCCGTCAGCGTCTTGCCTTCACCGGTGCGCATCTCGGCCACCTTGCCTTGATGCAGGGCCATGCCGCCGATCAGTTGCACGTCGAAATGGCGCATCTTCATCACCCGGCGCGAGGCCTCGCGCACCACGGCAAAAGCCTCAGGCAGCAGTTTCTCGAGGCTCTCGCCCTGGGCGACACGCTGACGGAACTCCGACGTCTTGGCCTGCAGAGCCGTGTCGTCCAGTTGGGTCAGACCCGGTTCCAGTGCGTTGATGCGCGCGACCACGGCGCGGTATTGCTTGAGCAGGCGCTCGTTGCGGCTGCCGAAGATTTTGGTGAGGATGTTGATGCCCATGAACGCGACGCGTCCCGGCCAGCCACCGCGCCGCTTGGGCGGGACAGGCCCGGGACTCTTATCCGATGACCGATAGGTTGAATATGGAAGCCCGCCGCCCGCGTGCCAGGCCGACGGGCGCGGCTGAACGGCGCATTCTACCCGGCAGGTAGAGCACCACGCGCCGAGGTGTCAATGCGGGACCGGCTGAGCCGTGACGGGCGGAACCGCGAGCGCCTTGCCGCCCGCCTGGGCAGCTGCGGCATGGGCCGCGTCCAGATTTGCAGACTCCAACGGCGCGGCATCCGTGCCAGTCTCCATCACGCGCACCGGCCTGGGCGGCAAGCCGCTCGGCTGGATGGTGGCGGCGAAGCGGAGCTGCTGATCCAGCCGGCTGCGGCTGGCATTCATGAATTTATTCGGATCCTGGGGCACACCACGCACCAGCACCTCGAAATGCATGTGCGGGCCGGTCGAACGACCGGTATTGCCCGACAAGGCCACCCGCTGGCCGCGCTTGATCAGGTCACCCTTCTTGACCAGCAGCTTGGAGTTGTGCGCGTACCGGGTGATCAGGTCCTTGCCGTGATCGATTTCGAGCAGGTTGCCGTAATCGGGCCGCAGTTCGGACGTCACCACCACACCGCCCGCCGCCGCCAGCACCGGCGTGCCCAGCGGCGTCTGATAATCGATGCCCGTATGCAGGGCCGCGCGGCCCGTGAACGGATCGATGCGCCAGCCAAAGCCCGAGCCAAACCCAAACTCCACCGGATGCGAGGTCGGGATCATCATCGTACGCACCTTCTGCTCGAACAGACGCGACTCGGCCACCGCCATCATGTCCGTGCGCCGGCGCGTGGCACGCTCCAGATCGGACATGATTTTTTGCAGTTCTTGCATGGACAAGGGACGGCTGTCCAAGCCCTCGACCAAGGCGCCGCCCTGACCCGGCTTGGCGCGCACCTGAGCAGGGTCAATGCCAGCCATGCCGGCCACGCGCTCGCTCAGTGATTCCAGTTGCAGCAATTTGGCCTGCATCTCGCCAATGCGACGCGCCATCGCGTCCAGGTTGTCGCGCATGAAACGCTCACGCAGGGCCATCTCGTCCTGCACCATCCAGCGGACCAGGGAGCCGATCACCGGCCAGTTCTCGCGCGCCCCCTTCAGAAACACCCAGTGGTAGAGACCTGCGGCGGCCATCAGCAGCACAAGCATCGCGGTCACACCCGCGAGCAGCAGTTGCGTGCCGTTCAGATGGATGGAACGCCGCTTGGACACCCATGTGGGGTCCGTGATAATCACATGCATCGTCTTCCCTTTCCGTTGCGGGCCAGCTCAGCGCGCCAGGCTCTCAGCCCCGCAGCGACACCCCAGCATCAAGCCATTGGTATATCGGCAACCAGCCGCCCCGCATGAACGCCCATACGTCCCGCCAGCACCTTCCCCTGAGCCTGCAAGAAGCCGCCCAAGCGTCGCCGGTGCTGGCTCATTTGAGCGAACTCAGCCGGGAATCACAGGCCCGGCTACTGGCCATTCGACCGATATTACCAGCGGTGTTACATCCAGCGGTGCTGGCAGGCCCCATAGAGGGGCGCAATTGGTGTCTGATTGTTAAAAATAACGCAGCCGCCGCGAAAATTCGACAACTGCTGCCAGCCTTCGAAACCCGCCTGCGCAGCCAAGGCCTGCCGGTGGACAGCATCCGGATCAAGGTGCAATCGCCCGCCAATTGACCCAAGTTGCCCCGGAAAACAAAAAACCCGCCACGCCGGCAAACGGCGTGCGGGTTTCACAAAATGGATGGCAGCTGCTTGCGCGAATCTGCCTGGTGCCGCCTGTCGGATTCGAACTGACGACCTACCGCTTACAAGGCGGTTGCTCTACCAACTGAGCTAAGGCGGCACGGGGTGCATTCTAACTGTGCCGAGAACGTAGCATTCGTGGCATGCAGCCCACTGGCTTATATTGTTGACGGCCCCCAGAAACAAAAACCCCTGCCGCGTTGCCGCAGCAGGGGTTGAACTTCAGATCACAAGCTGACTTGCGTCAGCGGAGGATCAGAACTTAGTCATCAGACCGACCAGCGTCGTCGTCGCCTTCGGATCGCCATCAGCATCCGAGGTACCGGACACATAGCGCGCATAGACCGAAGTCATCTTGCTGAGTGCATAGTTCGCACCAACAGCGACTTGGCTGTACTTGTCACCGTCCTTCACTTCCGCCATCTGATAGTTGACACCCAGACTCAGAGCTTCAGACAGCGGCACGGTGGCCAGTACATTGGAGCCTGTGATTTCGGTGTCAAGATCGGCGATACCACCTTCAAGCTTGGTCTTGTTCATGCCCACGCCGAAGATTGCAAAACCAGCGTTGAACTGCAGACCGAAGCTGGTTTGGGTGGTCTTGGCGGAACCCAGCTTTTGCGCAGTGGTAGGGGCACCGGTCGTCCAGCCGCCCAGATCTTCATCCTTCGAATACATCGTCAAACCGGCATTGATCGGGCCAGCCTTGTAGAACAGGCCGATATCGGTCAGAGCACCTTGCGCCGGAACAGCGTCACCAGCAACATAACCACCACCTGCAGGAGCGGTGCCCAGTTCTTTGTCATCCGACTCAGGCACAAAGTTCACAGCCGCGCTGAAGCCACTGAAAGAAGGCGTGTCATAGCGGACAGAACCAGTGAAACGCGTCAGCGACACGCCCATCAGGGTGCTCGTGTCAATGAAGCTGGAGTTGCCACCAACATTGGAGCCGCCAGCGGAAGCACGGCCACCGTCCTTGGTACCAAACAGACCGCCACGCAGACCACTTTGGACCGACAGGCTCGGGGTATTGGGAGAACCGATCTTGATGGTACCGAAAGCACCTTGCAGGCCGGCGTACTTCTCGCCTCCATTGAACACGGTGGCAGCTTCGAACGGGCTGGCATCGATTTCCGCGAAGCCAAGAGCCTTCAAGCCGTCGCCCAAGTCTTCCGTAGCAGAGAAGTACAAGCCAGAAGTGCCAGAACCATCACGACCAACTTGTGTCGTCTTCACTTCCGTGCCGGCACCATTGTCAAAGCTGGACATGCGCAACGTGGTGTCAAACACACCAGTGATCGTCACGTCGGCCATCGCGCCAGCAGCAGCCGTCAGCGCAGCCACGGCAATCAGGGTCTTTTTCATGTGGAAAGTTCTCCAAAGGTTAAACAAGAGGTCCCAAGACTGGGTTCTTCAAGAGGCCGAAACAGCAGCAGGCGGTGAAGCCGTACGACGCTGGGATGGACCCCTGGTTCACCTCCTCTAGCAAGGAAGTTGGGCGCTATTGCACCAGAAGGCCTAGGTGCAAGACAACGTGAAAACCCTGAAGTCACTGCTTTGTCACACTTGCTGTGGTGCTGAGGCAACAAACACTGCAGGGTCAAATTTCCGTCATCGATATCTCATCGCCTGGTCTGTGGCAGTCGATGCCTTCCGTGCTGAACACAACACATGTCCTCATGAACTTAGTGACCCGGCGGTCAGTGATTAAGTCATGCGCGACACACCATCCTGTCCCATGCTGCCCCTTGCCTTCTTCGCGATGCGCTGATGTACACCGCATGAACGCAAGTGCCTCGATGCCGCACCGATCATGTCGTTTGATCTGCGTCAGAGACCATGCCCGCCCGCCTCGTTCAGCCGAGGCACAATCCCGCCATGCGTTCAAGCCATGTGCCCGAGTCTTTCCCAGATGCCCTGCTCACCGCCGCCGACACGGCGTTGCGCACGCTGTTCGCGCCGCCCCGCGCAACCCGCCCCACGCCAAGCGCCGCGCGCTCGGCAATGGACTCGGCGAAGACGCAGGAACTGAACGCGGAAGAGAAGCGCCTGTCCGCGGCGCTGATGCGTGTGAACCACGTGGGCGAGGTCTGCGCCCAGGCGCTGTACACCGCGCAGGCCTTGACCACGCCCGACCCGATGCTGCGCCGACACTTCATGCGCGCCTGCGACGAAGAAACTGACCACCTGGCGTGGACGAAGCAGCGTCTGGACGAACTGGGCTCACGCCCCTCCGTGCTCAACCCGCTGTGGTACGCCGGGGCCTTCGGCATCGGCCTGCTGGCGGGGCGCATGGGCAATGCCATCAGCCTGGGTTTTGTGGTGGAGACCGAGCGCCAGGTGGAAGCGCACCTGGACAGTCACCTGGAGCGTCTTCCCACAGGCGACACGACCTCGCGCGCCATCGTGGCGCAGATGAGCAAGGACGAGGCGGGCCATGCCTCGGAGGCTCTGGACGCGGGCGGCACGGAACTGCCCGGCCCGGTCAAGGGCCTGATGCGCGCCGCCGCCAAGGTGATGACGACGACGGCGCACTACCTCTGATCAGACCTCGCTGCGACCTAGGGCGCAGCGCGCGCCACGCAAGGGACGCCGCGCGCCCTGCCCGATTCAGGTTTCAGGCGATGCGCGTGACGATCAGCACCGCGAAGAAGAGCAGCGCGGCGATGATGGTCCACTTGAGCGTGATCAGCCCCCAGCGGCGATAGCGGGACTGGCCGGTGCCGGCATAGAAAGCGAAACTAACTGCCGCACCCAGCAGCAGCAAGAGCATGGCCCAGCGGAACAGCAGCATGGAAAGAAGACTCGCTGACTTGTGAACGTGTGAAATGTGCTTCGAGAGGCGCAGGCCGCTTACCAGGCACGCGCCAATTGCGCGTAACCCTTGGGCGCGAGCTTCTCGTTCTCGAAGGTCACGACCTCCCAGGCATCCTCGTTCGCCAACAGCTCGCGCAAGAGCTTGTTGTTCATGCCATGACCGGAGCGGAAGGCGGTGTAACTGGCCAGCAGCGGCTTGCCCAGAACGTAGAGGTCGCCCATGGCGTCGAGGATCTTGTGCTTCACGAACTCGTCGTCGTAGCGCAGGCCACCTGCATTGAGCACCTTGTAGTCGTCCATGACGATGGCGTTGTCCATGCCGCCGCCCAGGGCCAGGCCGTTGGCGCGCATCATCTCCACGTCCTTGGTGAAACCGAAGGTGCGCGCGCGGGCGATGTCGCGCGAGTAGTTGTGCACGCTCAGGTCGAACTCCACGCGCTGGCCGGTGGAATCCACCGCGGGATGGTGGAAGTCGATCTCGAAGCTGAGCTTGTAGCCGTGGAAGGGGTCCAGGCGCGCCCACTTGACGTTCTGGCCTTCGCCCTCGCGCACCTCGACCGGCTTCTTGACGCGCACGAAGCGCTTGGGCGCGTTCTGCAGCTCGATGCCCGCGCTCTGCAGCAGGAAGACAAAGCTGGCCGAGGAGCCATCCAGGATGGGCACTTCCTCCGCGGTGATGTCGATGTAGAGGTTGTCGATGCCCAGGCCCGCGCAGGCCGACATCAGGTGCTCCACCGTGTTCACCCGCGCCCCGCCATGACTGAGGGTCGACGCCATGCGCGTGTCGCTCACCGTCAGTGCACCCACGGGAATGTCCACCGGCTCGGGCAGGTCCACGCGACGGAACACGATACCGGTGTCTGGCTGCGCGGGGCGCAGCGTGATCTCCACGCGTTGGCCGCCGTGCAGGCCCACGCCCACCGCACGGGTGAGGGATTTGAGGGTGCGTTGTTGCAACATGGCCACTATTTTAAGTTAGTAGACCCTCACAGGGCCTGTTCTGCCGCAGAAACCTTGACTATCGCGGCAATAGTTTGCTTGTGGTGACAAACGATCCCGTCTCTGAACACATCTCGCGATTGACGGAATGGAAAGCGTAGCGAGCGGGTCGAGGTTGCGGCGAGGAGCACAGCCGTACTTCCTGTACGGCGCGCACCGCAGATGCAATATAGGCCCGCGCAGCAGCTTTACATCCGTCAATCAGCTTGCTTGCGCAGGAAGGCGGGAATCTCCAGATCCTCCATCCCCCCCGCCGACAATGCATCCACCTTGGCCGCGGCCTGGGTGCGGTCGCGGGTGCGCCAGACGGCGGGCGAGGCCATCTGGTTGTAGTCCGCCTGCGGCGGAGCGGGCGGCGTCATGCCCGGCAGATTGCCCTGCGCAGCGGCAGTGCGCTCGGCCACTCGGGCCTGAGCGGCGGCGCGCGCGGCGCTGGCCGAGGCGGCGGCAGCACCCAGGGACGCCGCCGACTGCCCCAGCGGCGCGCCGTAGGATTGGGACGACGAAAAAGGCTGGGCCGCCGGCTGCGACATCGGCTGGCCCAGGGGTTGGGTCAGTGTCGGCGGCGCGGCCACGGGCGCCGCGTTGATCGGGTTGTTCAGCGTCGGCACCTGCAGGGGGGCGCCCACGGCGTCATGGGTTCCGGTGCGCAGCACCTGCAGGGGCGGCGCGGTACGGCGCCCGCCCTGGCGGATGGACAGGCCGGTGGCGACCACCGTCACACGCAGATCCTCGCCCAGGCTGTCGTCGTAGGCCGTGCCGAAAATCACCATGGCCTCGGGCGCGGCGTAGGCACGGATGGTGTTCATGGCCAGCTTGGTCTCGGCCAGCTTGAAGTTGTCCTTGGAGGCGGTGATGAGCACCAGCACGCCGCGCGCGCCGGACAGATCGATGCCTTCCAGCAAGGGGCTGGCCACGGCCTGCTCGGCAGCGATGCGCGCGCGGTCCGGACCGCTGGCGCGGGCCGTGCCCATCATGGCCTTGCCAGGTTCGCCCATGACCGAACGCACGTCGTTGAAGTCCACGTTCAGCTCGCCCGGCGTGGTGATGATCTCGGCGATGCCGCCCACCGCGTTCTTGAGCACATCGTTGGCGTAGGAAAAGGCTTGGGCCTGCGTGATTTCATCGCCCAGCACTTCCAGCAGCTTCTCGTTGAGCACGACGATGAGGGAGTCGACATTGGCTTCCAGCTCGGCCAGGCCCGCGTCGGCGTTGATCATGCGGCGGCCACCCTCCCATTCGAAAGGCTTGGTCACCACGGCCACGGTGAGGATGCCCATCTCACGCGCGATGCGCGCGATCACTGGCGCCGCGCCCGTGCCTGTGCCGCCGCCCATGCCCGCGGTGATGAACAGCATGTGCGCGCCGCTGACGGCCTCGCGGATCTGGTCTTCCGCCGCCTCGGCCGCCTCGCGCCCCTTCTCGGGCTTGCTGCCCGCGCCCAGGCCACTGCGGCCCAGCTGGATTTTGCGGGCGGCGCTGCTGCGGCTCAGGGCCTGGGCGTCGGTGTTGGCGCAGATGAACTCCACGCCCTGCACGTCACGCTCGATCATGTGTTCGACCGCGTTGCCGCCGCCGCCGCCCACGCCGATGACCTTGATCTGCGTGCCGCGATCGAATTCGGATTCGTCGATGATTTCGATGTTCATGCTGCTCATAGCTTGCTCCTTGCCATCCGTGTCAGTTGCCTTGATTGATTGAATTTGCGTCTTGCCTTGCGGCTTGTTGTTCTCATGCGTCGGCCCTCATCCGCTCGCGCGCGCCCGTCGCCAGCGGCGCCGCGGACTTCGGCCCGGGCTGCCTCGGGCCAGTTGGCACAGGTAAAGCGTCGTCATGTCCGGGCCTCGCCTCAGAAGTTGCTGATGAACCAGTCGCGCAGCCGCGTGACCTTGCTCTTGACCGTGTGCAGGGGGTTGCCCGTGCTCACGCGGTAGCCGCGCAAACGGGCCAGGCGCGCCTCTTCCAGCATGCCCATCACGGTGGCGGCCCGGGGCTGGCCCACCAGCTCGGCACCTCGGCCCGAGAACTTCGGCACGCCGCGTCGCACGGGCTTGAGGAAAATGTCTTCCCCCAGTTCCACGATGCCCGGCATCAGGGCGCTGCCTCCCGTGAGCACGATGCCCGAGGACAACACCTCCTCGCAGCCCGATTCGCGCAGCACCTGCTGCACCAGGGTGAAGATTTCCTCCACCCTGGGCTCGATCACGCCAGCCAGCGCCTGCCGGCCCAGCATGCGCGGGCCGCGATCGCCCAGGCCTGGCACTTCGAGCTGCCCGTCCGGATCGGCCAGCAGTTGCTTGGCGCAGCCGTTCTCGACCTTGATGTCCTCGGCGTCCTTGGTCGGCGTGCGCAGCGCCATGGCGATGTCGCTGGTGATGAGGTCACCCGCGATCGGGATCACCGAGGTATGGCGGATCGCGCCGCCCGTGAACACGGCCACGTCGGTCGCACCCGCGCCGATGTCCACCAGGGCCACGCCCAGTTCCTTCTCGTCCTCGGTCAGCACCGAGAGGCTGGAGGCCAACGGGTTCAGCATGAGCTGCTCCACCTCCAGCCCGCAACGACGCACGCACTTGACGATATTCTCCGCCGCGCTGGCCGCGCCGGTCACGATGTGCACCTTGGCCTCCAGGCGGATGCCACTCATGCCGACCGGCTCGCGCACGTCCTGGCCGTCGATGATGAATTCCTGCGGCTCCACCAGCAACAGACGCTGGTCATTCGGGATGTTGATGGCCTTGGCCGTCTCCACCACGCGGGCCACGTCGGCCTGGGTCACCTCGCGGTCCTTCACGGCCACCATGCCACTGGAGTTGATGCCGCGGATGTGGCTGCCCGTGATGCCGGTGTAGACGCTTGAAATCCTGCAATCTGCCATCAGCTCGGCCTCGCGCAGCGCCTGCTGGATGCTGTGGACCGTGGCGTCAATGTTCACCACCACGCCGCGCTTGAGCCCGGTCGAGGGCGCAATGCCCAGTCCGACCAGGCGCAGCTCGCCCGCGTGGGGGCCTTCGTGCAGGACCTCGGCCACCACCGCCATCACCTTGGCGGTGCCGATGTCCAGACCGACGACCAAATCCTTGTATTCCTTTGCCATGGGGGTGCGCGTCCTTCGCTTGTTCCTTTACTTTGCCCGCGCCTTGTCCAAGGCCGCGACCGTGCTCACGCCCCGCAGGCGTAGCGCATAACCTTGGGCGTATCGCAGATCGGCGCTTTCCAGCGCCGTCAGGTCGCGCCGGTGATGCGCCGCCACCTGGGCCGCCGTGTCCAGAAAACGCTGCAGACGCGCCTTCACCTCGGGGGCATCGCCGCCCCCCAGTTCGATCAGGGCCGCGCCGCCCACAGGCGCCGGGGCCAATTGCCGAACACCCAATTGCCAATTGCCGCGCGGCGTCAGCACCAGGCTGGCCGTGCGCAAGCCTTGCGCGGCCAGCAACGGCGCCACGTCGCGCTGCATCGACAGCACCTCGGCAGCACGCGCCACCGGGCCATCCAGGCGCGGCAGGTTTTCGGTTTCCACTTCGTCCAGGTTGGCCTCGAAGACTTCGCCCTGACGGTTGAGCAGGGCCTGGGCGCCCGCGCCCTGGTCGGTGCCCTGCTCCTGGCCCCAGTAAGCGGCCGGCTGATGTTCCTCCAGGATCACCCGCAGGCGACTCGGGAACTCACGCTGCACCACGGCACGCCGAACCCAGGGTTGCGCTTCGAACACACGCTGCACGGCCGGCAGATCCACCGTCAGGAAGGTGCCTTGGATATGCGGCATGACACGGGCGCGCAAGGTCGGGGCATTGCTGTGTCGAACGTCGCCCAGCACCGTCAGGCCGCTGATGGAGAACACCGGACGCTGCATCACCCAGCGCGCGAAATAGGCCAACGCCAGCAGCACGAAGACCAGCAGCATCGCGCGCGCCAGGCCGTTCATCAGGCGCACGTCGAAAGTGGCGCTCGCGGGCGCGGCCTGGCCCGCCGCCGCCCTTGCGGTGGACGCAGGCTGGGCCACCGTCTTTTTCCTCATGCGCCCTCACCTTGTCGCGCGTGGTCGAGCTCGGCCGATGCCAACAGGCGCAGGCACAGGTCCTCGTAGCTGATGCCTGCCGCCTTGGCCGACATGGGCACCAGCGAATGGCCCGTCATGCCGGGCGACGTGTTGATCTCCAGCAGATAGGGGGCCCGGGTCGCGGCATCGATCATCACGTCCGCCCGTGCCCAGCCCCGACAACCCAGGGCATGGAAGGAGCGCAGCACCAATTGCTGGATGCGCGCCTCCTCTCCCGCGGGTAATCCGCTGGGGATGATGTACTGCGTGTCATCACTGAAGTATTTGTGCTCGTAGTCGTAGTTGCCGCCGGGCGCGACAATGCGGATGGCTGGCAGCGCACGCGCGTCGGTGCCGCTGCCGATCACGGGCACCGTCACCTCGTCGCCCGCGATGAATTGCTCGCACAGCACCAGCGGGTCGTGCTGGGCGGCTAACTGGTAGGCCAGCGCGCACTGAGCGGCGTCGCTGACCTTGGTCAGCCCAATGGTCGAGCCTTCGCGCGCTGGCTTGACGATCATCGGCGCGCCGAGCTCCGACAGCGCGGCGAGGGTTTCCTCCGCGCTTGTCACGTTCTTCCAGCGTGGCGTGGGCAGGCCCTCGGCCAGCCAGATGCGCTTGGTCATCACCTTGTCCATCGCGACGCTGGACGCCAGCACGCCGCTGCCGGTGTAAGGAATACCCAGCAGTTCCAGCGCGCCCTGCACCGTGCCATCCTCGCCGAAGCGGCCATGCAGGGCGATGAAGCAGCGGGCATAACCTTCACGCTTGAGTTCGCCCAACTCGCGCTCGGACGGATCGAAGGCGTGCGCATCCACGCCGCGCGCGCGCAAGGCCTTGAGCACGCCCGTGCCCGACATCAGCGAGACCTCGCGCTCCGCCGACGCGCCACCCATCAGCACCGCGACTTTGCCTAGACCACTGGCCCCCACGCTCCCCGCAGGGGCCTTGGCGCCTTGGGACGGCCCGGCGGCGCTCAACTTCGCATTACCCGTCATTTCACCAACTCCACCACTTTCGCGGGCACACCGCCAATCGACCCCGCGCCCATGCACATCACCACGTCGCCCGCGCGCGCCGTGTCCAGAATCGCCTGCGGCATGGTGGCGATGTCGTCCACGAACACCGGCTCCACCTTGGCCGCCACACGCAAGGCGCGGGTCAGGCTGCGCCCATCGGCCGCGACGATCGGGCTCTCGCCCGCCGCGTAGACCTCGGCCAGCAGCACGGCGTCGGCGTTCTCGCCGATGACCTTGACAAAATCCTCGAAGCAGTCGCGCGTGCGCGTGTAGCGGTGCGGTTGGAAGGCCAGCACCAGGCGCTTCCCTGGGAAGGCGCCACGCGCCGCAGCCAAGGTCGCCGCCATCTCCACCGGGTGATGGCCGTAGTCGTCGATCAGCGTGAACGTGCCCCCGCCCTTGGCAGGCATCTCGCCATAGCGTTGGAAACGCCGACCCACACCCTTGAATTCGGCTAGCGCCTTGAGCAACGCGGCATCCGGAATTTCCAGTTCGGCCGCGACGGCAATGGCCGACAAGGCGTTGAGCACGTTGTGCCGACCCGCGAGGTTGAGCACCACGTCCAGGTCGGACAACACCACCCCGTTGCGCCGCTGCACCGTGAAATGCATCTGCCCACCCACCGCCCGCACATCGACCGCGCGCACCTGGGCGCTTTCGTCAAAGCCATAGCTGGTGATCGGACAGTTCACGGTGTCCGCCACCTCGCGCACGGCCGCGTCGTCGGTACAGAGAATGGCCGTGCCATAGAACGGCATGCGGTGCAGGAAATCCACGAAGGCCTGCTTGAGCCGGCCGAAGTCGTGCCCGTAGGTCTCCATGTGGTCGGCGTCGATGTTGGTCACCACCGAAAGCACGGGCAGAAGATTCAGGAAAGACGCGTCGCTTTCGTCGGCCTCGACCACGATGAACTCGCCCTGCCCCAGCCGCGCGTTCGCACCCACGCTGTTGAGCCGCCCCCCGATCACGAAGGTCGGGTCCAGCCCGGCCTCGGCCAGCACGCTGGCGACCAGGCTGGTGGTGGTCGTCTTGCCGTGCGTGCCGGCGATCGCGATGCCACGCTTGAGGCGCATCAACTCGGCCAGCATGACGGCGCGCGGCACGATGGGAATGTGCTTGTCGCGCGCGGCCAGCACCTCGGGGTTGTCGGCCTTCACCGCGGTGGAGGTGACCACCGCGTCCGCGTCCGCGACATGCTGCGCCATGTGCCCCACGAAGGTCTTGATGCCCAGGCCGGCCAGACGCCGCAGCGTGGCGCTGTCGGACAGGTCCGAGCCTGAAATCGTGTAGCCCAGGTTGTGCAGCACCTCGGCGATGCCAGACATGCCGGCGCCGCCCACGCCGACGAAATGAATGTTTTTGATCGCGTGTTTCATGCCACGCCTCCCGTCAGTTCCTCGCAGGCCGCCACGAGGCGCTGCGTTGCATCCGTCTTGCGCACGGCGTAGGCCGCCTCGGCCCGCCGCAGCAACTCCTCGCGCGAGGCGTTTTTCAGCAGCAGGGACAGGCCCGCAGCCGTCAGGTCCTGCTGCTGGATGAGCCAGCCCCCGCCCGCATCCACCAGGAAGCGCGCGTTCGCGGTCTGGTGGTCGTCCACCGCGGCCGGGAAAGGCACGAAGATGGCCGCCGCGCCGATGGCGGCGACTTCCGTCACCGTGCTCGCACCCGCGCGGGCGATGACGAGGTCAGCCTGCGCGTAGGCGCTGGCCGTGTTCTCGATGAAGGGCGTTAGTTCGGCTTCCACGCCAGCGGTCGCGTAATTGGCGCGCAAGGTCTCGATCTGCCGGGCGCCGCTCTGGTGCGTGACCTGCGGTCGTTCCGCGCGCGGGATGTAGGCCAGGGCCCTGGGAACGATGTCGTTCAGCGCCTGCGCGCCCAGGCTGCCGCCGACGACCAGCACCCGCAGCGGGCCTTGGCGCCCCGCAAAACGCGCGGCTGGTGGCGCTTGATTCAGGAATTCGGTACGCAGGGGATTGCCCACCCACTGCGCCTTGCGCAAAGCGCCTGGTCGATCGGTCGGAAAGGCTGAGTACACGCGGCGGGCCACACCCGACAACACCTTGTTCACCAGACCGGCGACGGAATTCTGCTCGTGCAGCACCAATGGCTTGCCCGCCAGCACGCCCATCATGCCGCCGGGGAAGGCGATGTAGCCACCCAGCCCCACGATCACGTCGGGTCGCACGCGGCGGACCACGCAAAGACTCTGCCAGAAGGCGCGCAGCAGGTGAAACGGCAGCAGCAGCAACCTGCGCAGCCCCTTGCCGCGCACGCCGCCGAAGTCCACGTGCTCGAAGGCAAAACCGCGCGGCGGCACCAGCAAGCCTTCCATGTGCTCGCGGTGACCCAGCCAGTGCACCCGCCAGCCCTTGTCACGCAAGGCTTCGGCGACCGCCAGGCCGGGGAAGATGTGCCCCCCCGTACCACCGGCCATGATCAGGGCACATTTGGCACGTGCCCCCACGCTTCCCGCTGCGCGGGGTTCGCTGCCCCCGAGGGAGCCGTGTTCGCCACCTGGGGCGGCCCGGCGTGGCTCACGGTCATGCCCGGCCTCCGCGCATGCGGCTGCACCGCGCAGCGCTGACGCGCTGGTGTCCGTTTTGTTGAAACAGACAACTCATGCCCGGCCTCCGTGCATGCCCACGGCTGCGCCGTGCAGCGCTGACGCGCTGGTGTCCGTTTTGTTGAAACAGACAACTCATGCCCGGCCTCCGTGCATGAGTTGTCTGTTTTCGTAGTCCACCCTCAGGACCAATGCGATCGCGATCAGGTTCATCAGAATCGCCGAGCCTCCGTAACTCATGAATGGCAACGTCAGTCCCTTGGTGGGCAAGGCGCCCAGGTTCACGCCCATGTTGATGAAGGCCTGGAAGCCGATCCAGATGCCCACGCCCTGCGCCACCAGGCCAGCGAATACGCGGTCGAGCGCGATGGCCTGACGGCCGATGTGCATGACGCGGCGCGTGAGCCAGAAGAAGAGCGCCGCCAGCGTCAGCACGCCGATCAGGCCGAATTCCTCCCCGATCACGGCCAGCAGGAAATCGGTGTGCGCCTCGGGCAGCCAGTGGAGTTTTTCCACGCTGCCGCCCAGGCCGACACCGAAGATCTGACCGCGGCCGAAGGCGATCAGCGCGTGCGAGAGCTGGTAGCCCTTGCCCAGCGCGTGCTGCTCGCTCCAGGGGTCGAGGTAGGCGAAGATGCGTTCGCGCCGCCATTCGCTGGCGGCGATCATCAGCACGAAGGCGATCAGCAGGATGCTGGCGATCAGGAAGGACATGCGGGCATTGACGCCGCCCAGGAAGAGGATGCCCATGGCGATGACGGCGATCACCATGAAGGCCCCCATGTCGGGTTCGGCCAGCAGCAACACGCCGATCAACGCCACCGCCAGGCCCATGGGTGCGACGGCACGGAAGAAATGCTCCTTCACTTCCATCTTGCGCACCATGTAGCCTGCGGCGTACACCAGCACCGCCAGTTTGGCAGCCTCAGAGGGCTGGAAGTTCATGAAACCCAACGAGAACCAGCGCCGCGCGCCGTTCACCTCGCGGCCTACGCCCGGCACCAGCACCACCGCCAGCAGCAGCAACGCGCCCAGCAACAGCCAGGGCGCAAGCTGTTCCCAGCGGTCCATGGGAATGCGGAAGGCCACCACTGCAAGCACCAAGCCCGCGCACAAGGCCGAAGCATGGCGCAGCAGGAAATAGCCCTGGCCGTACTGCGCGAAGCGCGGGTTGTCAGGCAAGGCGATGGTGGCGGAATACACCATGATCAGCCCCCAGGCCAGCAAGGCCACCAGCACCCCGAGCAGAGCCTGGTCGAAGGCCATCAGGCGCGCGGGCAGACCGCCATCCCCCTGGCCATAGAGGTAGCTGCGCCGGGCCGAGCCCGCGTCAACCGTGGCCGTGGCGCCCAAAGTGGCTGGACCGAACGTGCTGTTCCCGAACGTGCTGGTACCGAAACCCGTGCCCGCGCCATAGAGGCCCACTTTGACGGGCAGCTCCATGGGCGGCTCGCCCTCCTCATGCGGCGCAGGCGCGCCACGCCGACCGTGCAAGCGAGTGCGCAGGCCTTGCCATCCCAGACGCGCCCCCCCCGAAGCCAGGCGCCAGCCCTGGCTTGCGGCCGCGCTCATCAGTCCGCCCAAGGATGCGGCCATCGTGCCCAGGTGCGACATCGCCTGGGTCGCCAGACGGGATGGGGTGCGGTTGTCGGGGCGGAGGTTCACAGTGCGACTCCCGCGTCCTGGGCCAAGGCCCGCACCGCCTCGACATAGACCCGCGCGCGGTGCTCGTAGTTGTCGAACATGTCGAAGCTCGCGCAGGCGGGCGACAGCAACACGGCATCACCCGCGCGCGCCTGCGCGCTCGCCAAGTGCACGGCGTCGGCCATGCTGGCGGCGTCCAGCAGGGGCACGCCACTGCCCTGCACGGCGGCGCGGATCTGGGGCGCGTCGCGTCCGATCAGGATGACCGCGCGGACGTAGCGCCGCACCGGCTCGGCCAGTGGCGAAAAATCCTGCCCCTTGCCTGCCCCACCCAGAATCACGACGATGCGCGGGCCCGAGGCCTGTCCGACCAGATCGTGTTCGCCACCCGGTGGCGACGCGTTCATTGACTCGCCCAGCCCCACCAGCGCGGCCACGGTCGCGCCCACATTCGTGCCCTTGCTGTCGTCGACGTACTCGACATCGCGCACGATGGTCACCGGCGCCACGCGGTGCGGTTCGCCCCGGTACTCGCGCAAGCCGAACAACAGCGGCCCCAGGGGACAGCCCGCGGCCTGGGCCAGCGCCAGAGCGGCCAGGGCATTGCTTGCGTTGTGACGGCCGCGGATGCGCAATGCGTCGGCGGGGAGCAGGCGTTGAATGAACAGCTCCTCGTCCTGCGCCTCGCTCACGGACTTGCGACGTTTCTGCGCTTCGTCCGCGTCCTGGGCGCGCACCAGCCAGCTCATGCCGTTGACTTGCTCCAGGCCAAAGTCGCCCGGACGGCGCGGCATGTCCACGCCGAAGCTGACCGTGGTACGCGGGCGCGCCTTGCCGGCGCGGGTTTTCTCGCCGGACGGCGACGCGACCATGGCGACCACCGCCGGGTCGTCGCGGTTGAACACGGCCAGGCCCTGGCGACCATACACCCGCGCCTTGGCGGCGGCATAGGCCGCCATGTCGGGATGCCAGTCCAGGTGGTCTTGCGTGAGGTTGAGGACCACGGCCGCAGTCGGCTCAAAGCCCTGCGCCTCGTCGAGCTGGAAGCTGGAGAGCTCCAGCACCCAGACTTCGGGCAGGGCGGCTCCCCGCTGGGCCTGCGCGTCGAGTTTTTCGCTCAGCACGTCCAGCAGGCTGGGGCCGATGTTGCCCGCCACGGCCACGGTCTTGCCGGTGTGTTCCACCAACAGGGCCGTCAGCGCCGTCGTTGTCGTCTTGCCGTTGGTGCCGGTGATCGCCAGCACCTTGGGCTGGTAGCCCTCGGTCTTGTCCGCGCCCTCCCGTCCGACCTGGAGGTCGCGCAGCGCATGCGCGAACAGGTCGAGTTCACCCCCCATCCAGAGGCCACGCGCGCGCGCGACCTGCCAGACTGGCGCCACCTGCGCCGGTGACAGGCCTGGACTCTTGAAGACGGCCCGGACATCGCCGTGGTCCACGCCTTCGACCAGAGCCGCGCTGAATTCCCCCGCGATGAAGGTGACCTGCGGCAGTTCGGCGCGCAGAGTGGCGAGTTCTGGCGGCACGGCGCGCGTATCGGCAACGCTCACGCGCGCACCCTGGCGCACGCACCAGCGCACCATCGCCAGGCCAGAAGCCCCCAGGCCCAGCACCAGCACGGCCTGGCCTTGCAGGGCGGATACCGGCGCCGCGTCCACTTTGTCGGCGACGTCGAGCACCTCCCCCAGCTCGTCCTCGGCAGACACGCTGAACAGCTCTCCCGAAGGCGGAGAGGTCTCGGCCGATTCGGCCGATTCCGCCACGCCAACTCCGCCCACCGAGACGGACGGCGCGGGCGATGCACCGTCGGCCACCGGCGCGTCGGCGAACAGCGCGGCGACGAAGGCGGCTGCCTCGCGTCCGGCGGTCAACGTGTCCATGCCCGGCACGGTGTGCGTACGCCCCCCCGGCTGCGCCGCGGGCACGCCGGTCAACGCCACTTGCGTGGACGCGGACAGCGGACTGGACGGGGCTTGGGTCTCTTCTGGGTTCATCGCGGGATTCAACGCAATTTCAGGGTCGCAAGACCGGCCAGGCACAGCAGCATGGTGATGATCCAGAAACGCACGACCACCTGCGTTTCCTTCCAGCCACTTTTCTCGAAGTGATGGTGCAGCGGCGCCATCTTGAGGAGACGACGGCCTTCGCCGTATTTCCGCTTGGTGTACTTGAAGTAGCTCACCTGCAACATCACCGACACCGCTTCGGCCACGAAGATGCCGCCCATGATGGCCAACACGATTTCCTGCCGCACGATGACGGCGATGGTGCCCAGGGCGCCCCCCAGCGCGAGCGCGCCCACGTCGCCCATGAAGACCTGGGCCGGATGCGCGTTGAACCAGAGGAAAGCCAGTCCTGCGCCCGCCATGGCGGCGCAGAAGATCAGCAACTCGCCCGATCCGGGGATGTAGGGAAACAGCAGGTATTTGGAATAGAAGATGCTGCCACTGACGTAGGCAAAGATGCCCAGCGCCGAGCCGACCATCACCACCGGCATGATGGCCAAGCCATCCAGGCCATCGGTTAGATTGACCGCATTGCTCGCGCCCACGATCACAAGGTAGCTCAGCACGACGAAGCCCACCACGCCCAGCGGGTAGCTGACCTGCTTGAAGAAGGGCAGCAGCAGGCCCGCCTTGGGCGGCAAGATGACCTCGCCCGCCTGGATCCAGGTCATCAGCAGCTCCCAGACGCTCTGATTGCCATTGGCCGAGATGGCAAACACCAGGTAGAAGGCCGCGACGATGCCGATGAGCGATTGCCAGAAGTACTTCTCGCGCGAGCGCATGCCCTCGGGGTCCTTGCGCACAACCTTGCGCCAGTCATCCACCCAGCCGATGGCGCCAAAACCGAAAGTCACGAACAACACCGCCCAGACGAAGCGATTGCTCAGGTCGAACCACAGCAGCGTGGACACCGCGATGGCCAGAAGGATGAGCACGCCCCCCATGGTGGGCGTGCCGCTCTTGACCAAGTGCGTCTGCATGGCGTACTCACGCACGGGCTGCCCGATCTTGAGCGCCGTCAAACGGCGGATCACGCGCGGACCGGCGATCAGGCCGATGAGCAGCGCCGTCACCGCCGCCAGCACGGCGCGCAGCGTGAGATATTGGAAGACGCGCAGGAAACCCAATTCAGGGTACAGCGTCTGGAGCCATTGGGCCAGGCTCAGCAGCATGTGAGGCCCCCTTGTTCAGGACGAAGCAGCATGTTGTAGTTCCTTTTCTGCGGCGGCGTAGGCCTGGATGGCCTGCACCACGCGTTCCATCTTCATGAAGCGCGAGCCCTTGACGAGCACGCTGTGCACTTGCGGCAAGGTGGCCAGCACAACGAGGTTCAGTGCGTCGACGTCCTGACCATGGTGCAGGCCTCCCATGAAGGCCTGGGCAGCGACCCCGCTCATCTCACCCAGGGTGTGCAGCAGTTCGATGCCGCGCTCACGCGCGTAAGCCCCCACCTCGGCATGGAAGCGCGGTCCGTCTTGTCCGACTTCACCCATGTCACCCAGCACCAGCAGGCGCGGACCAGGCAGGCCGGCCAGCACATCGATGGCGGCTCGCACCGAATCCGGGTTGGCGTTGTAGGTGTCGTCGACCACGGTCAGCTCGCGCCTCGCCACCGACACACGCAGGGCACGCGACCGCCCCGAGACCGGCTCGAAGGACTCCAGCCCACGCACGATGGCGCTCAAAGGCACCCCCGCGGCCAGGGCGCAGGCGGCGGCGGCAAGGGCGTTCTTGACGTTGTGCAGGCCGGCGACGCGCAAGGTGAAGCGCAAGGTGCCTGCGGGCGTGCGCGCCTGGACCTCCCAGCGCCCCCCCTTGTCGTCAGCCTGCCACTGGGGCGGCGCCATCGAGGGGTCGGCGCAGTGCAGATCGGCCACCGCGTCGGTGAGCGAAAACGTGAGTCGGGTCCGCGCGCCGGCCAGTCCATGCCAGACGCTGGTGTAGGCATCGTCCGAGGGATAGACCGCGACACCTTCGGCGCCCAGCGCGGCAATCACCTCGCCGTTCTCGCGCGCCACCGCTTCGATGCCAGGCATGAATTCCTGGTGCTCGCGCTGCGCGTTGTTGACCAGCGCGACCGTGGGCCGGGTGATGGCCGCGAGCTGCGCGATCTCGCCGGGATGGTTCATGCCCAGTTCGACCACGGCCAACTCGTGCCGGGGTCGCAGGCGCAGCAGGGTCAGCGGCACGCCGATGTCATTGTTGAAATTACCCTCGGTGGCCAGCGTGGTCTGCGGCTTGTGCGCGCGCAGGATGGCGGCCGTCATCTGCGTCACCGTGGTCTTGCCGTTGCTGCCCGTGATGGCGATCAGGGGCAGGCGGTGCCCGCGCGCGATGTGCTGTCGCCAACCCGCAGCCAATTGCCCGAGCGCACGGCGGGTGTCGCTCACCACGAAGCCGGGCAATTGCGCCTGGCGCAAGGCCGCAGCGTCGCTGCACAAGGCGGCCACCGCGCCCGCGCCACGGGCCTGCGCCAGGAAGGCATTGCCGTCGAAACGCTCACCCCGCAGCGCGACGAACAGATCTCCCTCGCGCAGGGTGCGTGAATCGGTATGGACGCGTCGCACGCGGACGTCGTCCACGGCGGGCCCGCCCACCTCTTCGGCGAGCAGTTGGGCACCGCTGAGCCAAGGCAGCACCTCGCGCAGGCCGAACATGGTTTCCGTGTTGCCGTTCATGCCCTTGCTCCTTCTGATGTCGACTGGCGCGCGGCCCGCGCTTGCAACGCCGCACGGACCTCTTGCCGGTCCGAGAACGGCCGGCGCACGCCCGCCGTCTCCTGGTAGTCCTCGTGGCCCTTGCCCGCGATCAGCACCACGTCCGGCGTGTCGGCGTCGGCCAAGGCGCGGGTGATGGCCAAGGCGCGATCGGGCTCGACCCAGGCATCGCTGTCTACCGGCAGCCCGCGCCGGATCTGTTCGATGATGGCCAGCGGCGACTCGCCGCGCGGGTTGTCGCTGGTCAGGACCACGCGGTCCGCGTGCCGCGCGGCTGCCGCGCCCATCAGCGGACGCTTGATCGGATCTCGGTCGCCCCCGCAACCGAAGACGCACCACAGGCGGCCGCCACGCTGCGCCACCAGCGGACGCAGGGCCTGCAGAATCTGCGCCAGCGCGTCGGGGGTGTGGGCATAGTCGACCACGGCCAAGGGCATGGCGTCGCCCCCCTGAAACTCCATGCGCCCGGGCACCGGATGCAAGGAGCTGCCGGACGCCGCGGCGTCCGCCAAGGGGAATCCCAGGCAGCGCAACGCGGCGATCACCCCCAGCAGATTGCTGACGTTGTACGTGCCCAGGGTGCGGACCTGCAGGCTCGCCGTCTGCGTGCCTTCGCGCAGCTCGAAGTGCAGGCCTTGGGCCGTCATGCGAATCTCGCTGGCGCGCAGTCGGGCCGAGCTGTCCGCGCGCACGGAACAGGTCCAGAGATCGAAGTCGGGGCGCGTGACCAGTTCGGAGGCGAGCTCTGCACCCTTGGGATCGTCGATGTTGACGACCGCGGCACGCAATTGCGGCCAATCGAACAGGGCCGCCTTGGCCTGCCAATAGGCCGCCATGCTGCCGTGGTAGTCCAGGTGGTCCTGGGTGAAGTTGGTGAAGAGCGCAACGCGGATGCGCGTGCCATCGAGTCGGCGCTCGACGATGCCGATGGACGAGGCCTCCACGGCGCACGCTGAAAAGCCCTGGTCCGCGAAACGGCGCAGGGCCTGCTGCAACAGCACCGGGTCAGGCGTGGTCAGGCCGGTGGCGACGATCTCCTCGGCCGCGGCCGTGACGCGCCCCACCCCCAAGGTGCCGATCATGGCGCACGGCGCGCCCGGGCGCAGCGCCGACAAGGCCTGCGCCAGCCACCAGGCCGTGGACGTCTTGCCATTGGTGCCGGTGATGGCCAGCACCTCGAGCACCTGCGAGGGTTGTCCGTAGTAGCCGGCCGCGATCGGGCCGCTGGCGGCCTTCAGGCCCTCGGGGCCATCGTATGCCGCGATCCGGTCGGCACGCGCCGGGTCATCAAGACCCAAACCATCGGCGAAAGCCGCCAAGCCGCGCGCGTCGACCAGGCAGGCCATCGCACCCTGGGCCAGCGCGGCGGGCACGAAAGCCCGGCCGTCGCGCGCGGCGCCAGGCCAGGCGATGAAGCCGTCTCCCGCGCCGACCCGACGGCTATCGGTGGTCAGCTGGCCGCGCGCCGGGTCGACGCGCTCGCGCAACCAGCGCGTCGCTAGTTCGGGGGAATGCAGCAGGACCGGGGTCGCCGTCACAGCCGACCTCCTTTTGCGGCCCTGTCCATGCCTTCCGCGACGATCTGCGGCTTCACGTCCAGGTCGGGCTGCACGCCCATCAGGTGCAAGGTCTGTTGCACGGTGTCGCTGAACACCGGAGCGGCCACGTCGCCGCCGTAGATGCGGCCCGCGCCAGGCTCGTCGATCATCACGGCCACGATGATGCGCGGCTGCTCCACGGGTGCGAGACCGACGAAGACGCTGCGGTATTTCTTGTTGGAGTAGGTACCGTTGTCGTCCAGCTTGCGGGCCGTGCCCGTCTTGCCACCCACCGAATACCCCTGGGCCTGCGCCCGGGTGGCCGTGCCGCCGGTGCTGGTCACCATGCGCAACATCTGGCGCACGGCGCGCGCGTGGTCGGCGTGCAACAGGCGCACGCCACGCACCCCGTCGGCATCGACGTACTGCGACTTCTGCAGGGTGATAGGGATGATCTCGCCATCGTGCGCGAACACGGTGTAGGCCTGAGCCAGTTGCACCAGACTCACCGACAGACCATAGCCGTAACTCATGGTCACGTGCTCAATCGGCTTCCAGCCTTTCCAGGGGCGCAAGCGCCCGCTGACGACCCCCGGGAAAGGGAGTTGCGGACGCTGGCCAAAACCAATCTGGCTGTAAAGCTCCCACAGGTCGCTGGCCGGCATCTGCAGTGCAAGCTTGGCGATGCCGATGTTGCTGGACTTCTGCACGATCTCGGACACCGTGAGCACCGGGTAGGCGTGGGTGTCACTGATGACGGCGCCACCGAAGCGCATCTGGCCGCTGGTACTGATGGCCATGCTGGTCGATGGCGTCACGATGCCGCGCTCCAGCGCCAGCGCGGCCACGAAGGGCTTGACGGTGGAGCCGGGCTCGAAGGTATCGGTCAGGGCGCTGTTGCGCAGGGCCGCGCTGCCGCGCCGCGTCAGGCGGTCCGGCGTGTAGCTGGGGTAGTTGGCCATGGCCAGCATCTCACCGCTCTGCGCGTCCAGCACGACCACGCTACCCGACTGAGCGCGTTGCTCCTGCACGGCCTGCCGCAACCGCTCGTAGGCGAAGAACTGGATCTTGCTGTCGATCGTCAGGCGCACGTCCCGCCCCTCGACGGGCGGTACCTCGGTGCCCACGGCCTCGACCACGCGGCCCAACCGGTCCTTGATGACCCGGCGCGAACCGGACTTACCCGACAGCGTGTCGTTGAACGCGAGCTCCACGCCTTCCAAGCCATGGTCCTCGATGCTGGTGAAGCCCACCAGGTGCGCGGCCGCCTCGCCCTCGGGGTACTGGCGCTTGTATTCCTTGGTCTGGTAGATGCCTTTGAGTCCCAGTGCGGCCACCTGCCGCGCCGTGGGTTCGTCGACTTGGCGCTTGAGCCAGACAAAGGTCTTGTCCTCGGCCTGCAGTTTGCGCTTGACGTCGGCCAAGGGCATGTCGAGCAGGCGGGCCAATTTTTGCCATTGCGGGGATTGCTCCTCCACGTCCTCTGGAATGGCCCAGATGCTGGGCGCCAGCACGCTGGTGGCCAGCATCTGGCCGTTACGGTCCAGGATACGACCGCGCGTGGCCGGCAGTTCCAGCGTGCGCGAGTAACGCACCTCGCCCTGCTTCTGGAAGAAATTGTTCGAGAAAACCTGGATATAGGCCGCGCGCGCGGCCAGCACCATGAAGGCCGCCGCGACCAGGCCCACCACCAGTTTGCTGCGCCAGACCGGCGTGCGACTGGTCAGCAGCGGACTGGCGCTGTAGCGGATGTTGCGCGGGCCGGCCATCAGCGGCGCTCCTTCGCCGCGCCGGTGTCGGCGTTGACCAAGCCGCGCGGCAGGTTGACGCCGCCCAGACGCCCTTGCACCTCACGGCCCTGGGCCGCGCGTGTGGCACCCGCCTCCACCGCAGCCACGGTGCCGTTGCGGCCCAGCGTCACATAGTCTGTGATGGCGGGCGTGGCCGTCCGCATCTGCAGGCGATCGTGGGCCAGTTGCTCCACGCGCTGGGCGGTGGCCTGACGTCGTTTTTCCAGCTCCAGTTGCTCACGCTCGGTCTCGATGCGATGCGCATCCAATGTGGCGCGATCCAGCGCGGTGAAGAGCCGGCGCGATTGGTACTGCACGTGCACCAGGTACAGGGCGCTGGCCAGCACAGCCAGAAAGAGCATGAAGTTGACGCGGGTCATGACAGAGCCCCCACGCTCCCCGAGGAGACCTTCGCGCCTTCGGGCGGCCGGGCGGCGCTCATCATGGCCCCCACGCTCCCCGCTACGCGAGGTTCGCTGCCCCCCGAGGGGGCCTTCGCGCCTTCGGGCGGCCGGGCGGCGCTCATCATGGCACTCATGCCTCCCCCCTTTCCGCGTCCGTGCGGACGGCCACGCGCATGATGGCGCTGCGCGCGCGCGGATTGGCCGCCACTTCCGCCTCGGAGGGACGCAGGCGTTCGACGGCGCGCAGCCGTGTCGGCGTCGGCGCGGCGAAAGGCGCGCGACGGTCGTAGACCTCGCGCGCGTGCCGCGCGATGAACTGCTTGACGATGCGGTCTTCCAGCGAATGGAAACTGATCACGACCAAGCGTCCTCCGGTTTGCAAGACATCGAGACTCGCCTCTAACGCCGCCTGCAGTTCTTCAAGCTCGGCGTTGATGAAAATCCGAAAAGCCTGAAATGTGCGCGTCGCAGGGTTCTGGCCCGGTTCGCGGGTTTTGACCGCGCCAGCCACGAGCTGGGCCAGTTCAGCGGTGGTGGCAAGGGGGCGGCCCGCCTGCCTGCGTTCGACAATCGCCTTTGCAATCGGGCCAGCAAACCGTTCTTCGCCATAGTCACGAATCACCTCCGCAATCTCTCGCACCTCGGCCACCCTCAGCCACTCGGCGACGCTGCGTCCGCGCGTCGGGTCCATGCGCATGTCCAGCGGCCCTTCGGCGCGGAAGGAAAAACCCCGCGCCGGGTCGTCGATCTGCGGCGAACTGATGCCCAGGTCCATCAGGAGACCCTGGCAGCTTTGGGCGGGCAAGTCGCTCAGTTGCGCGAAGCCCTGGTGCCGGATCGAGAAACGCGGGTCGGACTCGGCGACTCTTTCCGCTTCGGCCACCGCCTGCGGGTCCTTGTCGAAGGCCGTGAGGCGTGCCTGCGGCGAGAGCCTGGACAGCAGCAGACGCGAATGGCCGCCCCGCCCGAACGTGGCATCGACGTAGTGCCCGTCCTCCAACTTCACGGAGTCCGGCAATTCCACCGGCCTGTTGAGCAAGGCATCGACCGCTTCGTTCAACAAGACCGTGGTGTGTGTCCATGTCTGTTCCACCGCCGACCTTTAGAAGGAAAAGTCCTTGAAAGCGTCAGGCATGCGGGCCTGCATGGCCTGAGCCTCCTCGGCCTCGTAACGCGTCTTGTCCCAGAGCTCGAAATGGCGCCCCATGCCCAACAGCATCACGTCTTTGCTGATGCCGGCCGCCGTCCGCAGCTCGGGTGAGATCAGCACGCGGCCCGTGGCGTCGATCTCCACGTCCATGGCATTGCCCAGGAAGATGCGCTTCCACCACTGTGCATCCATGGGCAGCGCGGCGATGCGCTCGCGGAACTTTTCCCATTCGGGGCGCGGGAACACCATGAGGCAACCGTGCGGGTGCTTGGTGATGGTGAGCTGGCCGGCGCCCAGGCCCGACGCTTCGGAGGCGAGCACGTCCCGATGCCGGGTCGGCACGGACAGCCGCCCCTTGGCATCCAGACTCAGCGATGAAGCCCCTTGAAACACGCGCAGCACCTCTTGTTTGCACCAGTACAGGAGGGCAGAAAGCGCACACGCACTTTCCACCACTTAATTGCACTTTTTTGCACTGTATCAGTAAAAACAAGAGGCGCAAGAGGCGCTTGTGAATTTTTTCAATGAAATCAAAGACTTAAACGCTTAATTGAAGGCTATTTTCAATGAAAAAACGATCTAAATGAAGGACTTAGATCGTAAAGTGCATGTTTCGCTTGAAGGAAGTGGGCGCCCACAAAAAGAAACAAGGGCGTCCCAGGACGCCCTTGCGATTTGTCACGGCCTTTGCGATCTGCGCCGACGGACACCAGCCGTCGTCAGACCGGCCTCAGAGGATGTAGTGAGAGAGGTCCTCATCCTTGCTCAACGCCGCCAGCCGTTGGTCCACGTATGCGGCATCGATCTTCACCATCTGCCCACTGAGCTTGGTGGCGTCGAAGCTCACTTCGTCCAACAGCCGCTCCATCACGGTCGCGAGGCGCCGCGCGCCGATATTCTCGGTGCGTTCGTTCACCTCGTAGGCGATGTGGGCGAGCCGCGTGATGCCGTCCGGCGCGAATTCCAGGGTCACGCCTTCGGTCGCGAGCAGGGCCTGATACTGCTTGGTGAGCGAAGCATGCGTCTGGGTCAGGATGGCCTCGAAATCCTGCACGGACAGCGAGGCCAGCTCCACGCGGATGGGCAGACGGCCTTGCAGCTCGGGAATCAGGTCGCTGGGTTTGCTCAGATGGAAAGCGCCCGAGGCGATGAAGAGGATGTGGTCGGTCTTGATGACACCGTACTTGGTGCTGACCGAGGTGCCCTCGACCAGGGGCAGCAAGTCGCGCTGCACGCCCTGGCGCGAGACCTCCGCCGTGCTCTGGCCTTCGCTGCGCGATGTCACCTTGTCGATCTCGTCGATGAAGACGATGCCGTTCTGTTCCGCGTTGCTCAGCGCCTGCGCGCGGATTTCGTCCTCGTTGACCAGCTTGGCGGCCTCCTCGTCCAGCAGCAGCCTCATGGCCTCGGGAATGCGCATCTTGCGCAGCTTGCGCTTGCCCGCGCCCATCTGCCCGAACAGGCCACGCAGTTGCTCGGTCATCTCCTCCATGCCGGCCGGCCCCATGATCTCGAGCTGCGGTTTGGGTTCATTGAGTTCGATCTCGATCTCGCGCTCGTCGAGCTGACCCTCACGCAGCTTCTTGCGGAAGATCTGGCGCGTGTTGCTGTCGCCGCCCTGATCGGGGCGCTCGACACGACCGCGCTCCAGTTCCTCGCCAAAGCCGTCGCGCGAAAAATCGCGTGGCGGCGGCAACAACGCGTCGAGGATGCGCTCTTCCGCCGCGTCCTCGGCGCGGGTGCGCACCTTCTTCATCTCGGCCTCGCGGGTCAGCTTCACGGCCACGTCCATCAGGTCCCGGATGATGCTGTCCACGTCCTTGCCCACGTAACCCACCTCCGTGAACTTCGTGGCCTCGACCTTGATGAACGGCGCATCGGCCAGGCGGGCCAGGCGACGCGCGATCTCGGTCTTGCCGACGCCGGTGGGACCAATCATCAGGATGTTCTTGGGCGTGATTTCGGGTCGCAGCGCGGCGTCGACCTGCTGGCGCCGCCAGCGGTTGCGCAGGGCGATGGCCACGGCACGCTTGGCGTCCCTCTGGCCCACGATGTGGCGATCCAGTTCGGAGACGATCTCCTGCGGGGTCATGCTGCTCATGGCGCCCCCACGCTGGTCACTGCGTGTAGTGCGCTGTCCCCCGAGGGGGCGCGAGCTTGCTTGAAGCGGTTCTGCGCTGCGCTCATCATTCGAGTACTTCGATCGTGTGGTTCATGTTGGTGTAGATGCAGATCTCGCCCGCGATTTCCAGCGATTGCTTGACGATCTCTTTCGCATCCAGCTGCGTGTGCTTGAGCAAGGCCATGGCCGCGGACTGCGCGTAGGCGCCGCCCGAGCCGATGGCGACCACACCGTGCTCGGGCTCCAGCACGTCGCCGTTGCCGCTGATGATGAGCGAGCTCTCCAGGTCCGCGACAGCCAGCATGGCCTCAAGACGGCGCAGCACGCGGTCGGTGCGCCAGTCGCGCGTGAGTTCGATCGCGGCGCGCTGCAGATGGCCCTGGTGCTTCTCTAGCTTGGCCTCGAAGCGTTCAAACAGGGTAAAGGCGTCCGCCGTCGCACCGGCGAAGCCCGCGAGCACCTTGCCGTGATAGAGCTTGCGTACCTTGCGTGCCGTGCCCTTGACGACGATGTGCCCCAGCGTGACCTGCCCGTCCCCGCCGATCGCGACCTGCATGCCCCGTGGGGTCTGCCGCCGCACACTGACGATGGTGGTTCCGTGAAATTGTTCCATGAGGATATTGTCCCACCCCCAGGCTACGCGCCTCGTTGGGCGCTACGCCACCCCCCTTGCTGGGGGCGCTCCCAGTGGCCCGGCAAAGCCGGTTCCACGGGAGCCCGCGTATGAGGCCTTGGTATGCCAGCGCCAATGCTTGCGATCAAAACCGCTCCGCACCAACCCTAGCTCAATCCGATCTAGGCACGACCCGCGCGTGCTCGGAGATGCCGATCACGTTGAAAAAGGCGGCCACCAGGCGGTGCACGTCGCGCAACTGCACCTGCCGCCCATGGACTTGCTGATCGGCCACCCAGTTGAGCAGCCCGCCCGCCGCAGGGAAATCCACCCGGATCAGATCCGTGCAGGAGACAACCATGTGGGTGCGACCCGCGATGGCCTTGGCCAGCTTGGCCAACACCTCGGTGGCATCCCCGACGATTTCCCCGTAGAGATCGACCCGCACCGGCTGCGCTGCGGTTCCTTCACCCGGTAGCTCGGGCGCCTCGGCGCCACCACCAATCCAAACGTCCAGCGTGCCCAGCGCATCCCGGTCCAGAAACACACCAGGCATGGCCTCGGCGTTCCACGCCGGATCCTCCAGTGTCTCCCAGTTGGCGCGGATGTCCTCGGCCTCGGCTTCCAGCGGATCGCTGGGCCCCTGCAGCAGGCAAGCGGCCAGGGGTTCCTGCCAGGCCGGCGCCTGGGTTTCGTGGGTGACGCCGTAGTCCAGGGCGGCCAGCTCGAAGGCGTCGCGCAAACGCATGAGACGCAATGCGTCCATGCGCAGGCGCCAATGCAAGGGACTGGCACTGGCGCCGCTCCCGTGCGTGAGCGCCAGCAGCGCGCGCTCGAGGCTCGCGGGGCCTCGGAACACGAGTCCCAAGGACGCGCTCGCGGGCGCTTCACACCATTGCGCGATCAACTGGGCCAGCAGGGGCACGGCGTCGACCGTGATGCCGCGCAGGGCCTGCCAGTCCAGCACCAGGGCGGCCGCGCTTTCATCCATCACCGCAGGCAGGTCCGCAGGTAGGTCCGCAGGCACGAACATCGTGGCGGACTTGGCCTGCAGCGCCAGCGCGGCCGAGGCATCCAGACGCGCGGGGCTGCGCCAGTCAGGCACGCGCACAGCCGGTGGCGTGGGGCGGTGCAGTCGCACAGCGCCCTTGCCCGGCCCGACACGATCGGGCATGGAGAACCAGCGCGGCACTGAAACGGCCGCCAGGTGCGTGAAGACCGGCGCGTAACGGCGCGTCCAGTCCGCGACCACCCGCTCGTATTCGGCCTGTTGGCCGGTGGCGCGGGCCAGATCCACGCAGGCGAGCAACCAAGTCTCCACCAGTTGCGGCGATGGCACCTTGCTCGCATGCGCCACGCGCACCAAGGCCTGCAACACCGACGAGGAAGCAATCTGCGGCGCATGCACCGCAGCTTCCAGCGCCGATTTCAGCGCGGCCTGCAGGCTGCGGGCCGCGCCCTCATGGTCACCATTCGCGTAGCGGATGGCGGCGTCTTCCAGATCAGGATCGGCCAAGTGGTCGGGGGCGGGAGGGGGAACCGGCCGCGCGAACATCGCGCGCGCCGCGGACACGCCGCGTTGGGGCGACATGCCCGCGCCCCATCCCATGCCGCCGCCGCCCAACCCTGTCGGACTGCTGGTCCGTGCGGGGTGCCAGGCGCCGCCCCCTGGATCGGCCGGCATCGGCACAGCCACCCAGGCCGAAGCACTTTGCCCCTCGCCATCGGGTGAGGGCAAGGCCTCCGGCAACGCGGACAGCCCGTGCAAGGCGCTGGGCAGCGCGTCGTTCCAGACATGACCGTCATCTCCGGACGGGTGCGCAGAACGGTCGAACGGCGCATCGGGCCGCGGACGCCCTCGCCCTATGTCGAGGGCGTGCGGCGAAACAGGCAAATCGGGGGCAGGCTCACTGTCGGCCCCAAAAAAAGTCGACAGCGGCTCGTCGGCGGGAACACCACCCGCGTCCGCCCGTGGATCGGACTTCCCGTGCAAGGTAGGCGGCACCGGCGTCTGCGCTGGGCCGGGCACCGCAGGGGGCAGGCGACCATGGGCTTCGTCATTCTCGCCACGCCACCATTGGCGTGACATCTGCGCCTCGATCTCGTTGATCTTGCGGATGGTGGCGGCGCGGTTGCGCGCGTCAGACGCCGTCAGGCTGCTCTGGAAGGAAGTGAAGCGGTCGGTCTCGGCACTGGCAATCGGCTCGCGTCGCCGCAAACGCCGCAGGTGTTCGAACTCACGCTTACGCACGAAGTCGTTGGCGCGCTTGCGCTCGATCAACTCCTTGAGCTCTTCCTTGCTGTAGCCCGGACCCGGCGCGGTTTCCTCAAGCTCAAGCCAGGCTGGCACGCTGCGCCAGCGCAGCCAGCGGATCACCCGGCGCAACCAGTCGGCATGGCGCCACCGTGACAAGCGCCGGGTCCCTTCTGGTGCTGGCGTCATGGCGCGACAAGTGGTGCGCGGGCAGCGGGATCAGGGGCGCGAGGGGACACCTTCGATGACGGAAGCGTCAGTCCCCGAACATCTTCTGCTTAAGCTCGCGCCTTTGCTGCGCCTCGAGCGACAGCGTGGCCGTGGGGCGCGCCAGCAGGCGGCCGACACCGATGGGCTCGCCGGTCTCATCGCAATAGCCGTAGTCACTCGCGTCGATGCGAGCGATGGACTGCTCGATCTTCTTGAGCAGCTTGCGCTCACGGTCGCGCGTGCGCAGCTCCAGCGCATGCTCTTCCTCGATGGTCGCGCGGTCGGCCGGGTCAGGCACCACCACGGTGTCCTCGCGCAGGTGCTCGGTGGTTTCACCGGCGTTGGTCAGGATGTCCTGCTTGAGCTTTTGCAGACGCTGGCGGAAAGCCGCGAGCTGCTTGTCGTTCATGTACTCGCTGTCGGGCATCGCGATGAGTTCTTCATCGCTCAGTTCCTCGGCGGACTTGGTTTTCCAATTGTTGGCAAGCTTGGGATCTTTCTTCACGGGCGCAATCAGAGGGGAGTCAAGAACAGGTTGAGTCAGGGTCGAGACATAGCTCGCCCTGCTCGCATGGGCCGCGGCCGGGTCGATGGACGGCACGGTGATCTGCGCCAATCGGGCATTCGCCTTGCTCATGCGGGGCGAACCTTCGGTTGCCGACGAGACGGACACGACGGGCGCGGAGGATACAGGAGTTGGCGGCCTGGCAGGCGCCAAGGGTGTGAGTTTTTGTGTTTTACCCGTCTTCGCAGAGGCGAGGACAGGTGCAGCGGCCTTGGCCACCACCTTTTTCACCGGCACCTTGGCAGTTGGGCTCTTGGAGACAGCCGATGTTTTGGCGCGAGCCGTGGTTTTCGGCACGGTCTTGGCGGGCGTTGCGGTCTTCGCCTTCGTCTTCGCCGCAGTCTTGCCTGGCACAGACTTGGCCGCCACCGGCTTTTGGGTACCGGGCTTGGCTGGCGCTTTGGAGGCCGCGACCGCCTTGGATTTGGCCGGTGCCTTGACGGACTTGGCAGGGCTCGACGCCGTTTTCTTGACCGCCGGCTTGGCGGACGGTTTGACCGCCGCTTTCGTTGACGTGGTTGTCTTGCCGGTCGCCTTCTTCGCCCCCGCGGCGCCCCGGGTCTGGGACGCGGCTGCTCCCGCCTTGCCCCGCGCGGGAGCAGTCGGCGGCTTGGCCTTGGAGGGGGACGATGCAGTCATCGACTTGGCTGGTTTGGCTTTCACTTGATGGACTCCTCCGGGCAGACTCGGGCCTGCTTCTTCTGGTGCACGACAGCGACGCCCCGCGTTGACGAGCGCAACACGGACAAGACCAGGAACGGCCTTAAGGGGCGCGAGTGTAATGCATGCCCGCCTTCGGGCCACCGACCCGGGCCCCGGAGGAATCCCGCAAGGCCCGATTCAGCCTTGCAAGAATCAAACCAGGCTTTGTTGCAGGCCCTGCACCAGGATGTCCTTGGGCAGGTCGATGCCGATGAACACCATCTTGGACAGGCGCTGCTCCTGGGCCCCCCATTCCGGCCCCAGATCGCTGCCCATGAGCTGGTGGACGCCCTGGAAAATCACCTTGCGGTCCGTGCCCTTCATGTTCAGCACGCCCTTGTAGCGCAGCATGCGTGGGCCGTAGATGTTGACGATCGCGCCCAGGAAGTCTTCCAGCTTGGCCGGGTCGAAGGCCCGCTCGGACTTGAAGACAAAGCTCTTCACATCGTCGTCGTGATGGTGGTGGTGCGGGTGGTCACAGTGCTCGCCATGCTCATGGTCGTGGTGTTCATGATCATGGTCATGCCCATGATCGTGGTCATGCTCGTCGGCGTTGAGGAAGTCAGGATCGATTTCCAACTTGGCGTTGAGGTTGAAGCCGCGCAGATCGAAGACTTCGGAGATCGGCACCTCGCCAAAATGCACAGCCTTCTGCGGCGCTCGCGGGTTCATGTGCTTGAGGCGGTGGATCAGCGCCTCCACCGCCTCCTTCGCGACCAGATCGGTCTTGCTGAGGAAGATCTGGTCAGCGAAGCCCACCTGCCGACGGGCTTCCTGGCGCTCGTCCAACTGCTGGTTCGCGTGCTTGGCATCCACCAAAGTGATGATGGAATCGAGCAGATAGCTCTCGGCGATCTCGTCGTCCATGAAGAAGGTCTGGGTCACCGGCCCCGGGTCGGCCAGCCCCGTGGTCTCGATCACCACACGATCGAAATCCAGCAGGCCCTGACGTTTCTTGGCCGCCAGCAACTGCAGCGTGGTACGCAGGTCCTCGCGGATGGTGCAGCAGACGCAGCCGTTGTTGAGCTGGATGATCTGTTCCTGGGTGTCGTTGACCAGGATCTCGTTGTCGATGCTCTCCTCGCCGAACTCGTTCTCGACCACGGCGATCTTCTGCCCATGCGCCTCCTTGAGCACGCGCTGAAGCAGGGTGGTCTTGCCGGAACCGAGGAAGCCGGTGAGGATGGTGGCGGGAATCAGGGCCATGGTGCGCGCTCGTTGACTGAATGGCGGGCCACCACTACAACGGGGCCCAGGACACGGGTAGGTGGGGGAGTTTAGCGACTACTTCAAGTGCCTACCGTGAACAGCGCTGCGGAAGACGCCACACTTTGTCGGTACGCATCTGTTCAATCAGACCGGGGCCGAGTTCGATTCGGACGATGCCCATGATGTAGGATAAAACTCACGGGGTCGCAATGGGCCGCGAAATAGTTCGACGGTTCATTCCGGTCCCCGATCCAGGCCATACGAAACCACCCTAGGGAAAAAAACTTCACATGAAAAAGATTTTCACGGCCATTGCCGTAATTGGCCTCGCCCTGATTCTGCAGGGCTGCTCCACCAGAACCTATGTCATGGTCCCGGAAAACACCAAGCTGGTTCTGCCAGCCAAAGGAGACACATCTTATGTCTCAGGGCAGGTCGCGACGCGCCCTTTCAGTTGGGGACAGTCGGGTGGCATTACCTATCAATTGAAGAAAAATGACACAGAAGTGGTGTCGTCCGGCAAGTTGAAGTCGAGCTTCCGAATCGCATCCATCTTCTGGCCACCCGTCGCCATTGCATATTGGCCGATTGGTTTTGGTTGGCACTGCTATGACTTGCGCGGTCAAGAGCCGACGCAGTGCAGCCCAAGTGACCTGAATGGATTGCGCACCGCAAACCGCAAAGAAGAATAAACCCACGAAACACTTTTCAGTGGAAAGCTACCGCTCTCGCGAAGGGCGGTTTTTACTTCTTCATCACCACCAGCCCCTTGAGGTACTCCCCTTCCGGGAAGGCCAGGGTCATGGGGTGATCCGGTGCGCCGCCCAGGCGCTCCTGGATATAACCGTCCACGCCCGCGTCCGCACCGGCCGAGGCCACGATCTTGTGGAACAACTCGACACCGATGCCACCTGAGCAGGAAAAGGTGAACAGAACGCCGCCGGGCTCCAGAATCTTGAAGGCCAGCCGGTTGATGTCCTTGTAGGCGCGTGCCGCACGTTCGGCGTGCGCCACGGTGGGCGCGAACTTGGGTGGATCGAGGATGATGGCATCGAAGCTGCGCCCCTCCTCGCCGAAACGGCGCAGGCTGGTGTTCACGTCGGCATCCAGGAATTCACAGCGACTTTCGTCCAGGCCGTTGAGCGCGACATTGGCCCGCGCCTGCGCCAGCGCAGGCCCCGAAGAATCGATGGACGTGACCTGCGCCGCACCGCCCTGCAAGGCCGCCACCGTGAAACCGCCCGTATAGCAATAGCAGTTCAGGACTTTTTGGAACTGCAGGCGCCGTGTGAAATCGCTAAAGCGCTTGCGGCTGTCCCTCTGGTCGAGGTAAAAGCCGGTTTTGTGGCCCTGCGCGATATCCAAACCCAGCTTCCAGTCATGCTCCTTCAGGATCAGCGCGGTTTCCCCCTGTCCGCGCAACCAGCCCGTCGCCTCGGGCAGCCCTTCCAGCCCGCGCGCGCTTGCGTCCGAGCGCTCGTAAAGACGACTCAGACCTGTTTCGGCCAGCAAGGCATCGACCAGCACCGCCTTCCAGCGCTCGACCCCGGCGCTGGTGAATTGCGCGACCAGGGTGTCGCCATAGCGATCCACAATCAATCCAGGCAGTCCATCGGCTTCGCCATGGACCAGGCGCAGACCATCGCTGGCGATCGCAAAACGCGCGCGCGCGCGCACCGCGGCGGCCACACGCTGACGGAAGAATGCTGGGTCGATGCGCTGCTGCTCGTCGAAGCTCCAGACCCGGGCGCGAATCTTGGACTGAGGGCTGTAGGCTGCCCAGGCCAGGAAGCCGCCTGCCGCGGACTCCACCCGCACGGTCTCGCCCATGTCTCCTCCGCCCTTGGCGATGGCGGATTCGAACAACCACGGATGCCGGCGCTGCAGGGCGCGCTCCTTGCCTTCTCTGATGCTTATCACCTTCATGGGGCATCATTGTCGCGGCTATTGGAATAGCGCGTGCCACGTCTGCCCGGCAAGCCGCCCTCGACCGTGAAAGTCCGGGGCTTTCCCGAACTATCCATGCCATCGGCTTGGGCATAGAGTGACCGGTATACAACACGGAGACAGCGCACCATGCGCATCAAGGACTTGCAGATCGGCGCCCAACTCATGGGCGGCTTCATACTGGTGCTGGTGCTGGCCGCCGCGCAGTCGCTGTATGCCATCTACGGGGCCGGATCGCTGAACGACAACGCACGCCAGATGGCCGAACGTTGGTTGCCCGCGACGCAGCACGCGGGCGCGCTGCGCGCGCAGGTCAACCTGCTGCGAGCGGCGCAATTCCAGCACGTGCTGACTTTCGGCGAGGACGAACGGCGAGCCCTCGAGAAGCAGATGGACGAGATGCGCAAGGGCATCGACCAGGAACTGCAGAGCCTGACGCCCTATTTCACTGACGGCGTGCAGCAGGAGGCTCTGAACGCCCTGCAGGAAACCTGGAAACAGTACAAGGCCCAGCAAGAGGAGATCGTGGGGCTGGCTCGGCAACGCCGGGACGAAGAAGCGTTGGACATCCTGAAGGGACCCGCGCTTCGGACTTTCGGAAGTCTGACGACGGAAGTCGGTCAGCTCAGCGAGTTAGCCAGACTAGGCGCCGGCGAAGCCCATGCCCAGAGCGGCGCCGTGCGCGACCGTGTCTTGTATGGCAATCTGGGCTCGCTGCTGCTGACCTGCGCGCTCGGGCTGCTGATCGGTCACGCCTTGAGCCAGCGCATCTCGGGCGGTGCGCGCCATGCGGCGCAACTGGCGCTGCGCGTGGCCCAGGGCGACTTGAGCGCGCCCATTCAACCCAACACCCGGGACGAGTTCGGACAACTGCTGCAGGCCTTGCTGGAGATGCAGACCGCGCTGACGAATCTGGTCGCCCGGGTCCGCATTGGCAGCGAGGCTGTTTCGATGGCCAGCGCGGAAATCGCGGAAGGCAATCAGGACCTGAGCGCGCGCACGGAAGCGCAGGCCAGTTCACTGGAGCAGACCGCCGCCTCCATGGAACAGCTGGGCAGCACCGTCAAGCAGAATGCGGCCAACGCCTTGCAAGCCAATCAGTACGCCCAGGATGCGTCCGCCGTCGCGGCGCAGGGCGGCGAAGTGGTCGCACAGGTGGTGGAGACCATGAAGGGCATCCGCGAGGCGAGCAAAAAGATCGCCGACATCATCAGCGTGATCGATGGCATCGCCTTCCAGACCAATATCCTGGCGCTGAACGCGGCGGTCGAGGCGGCGCGCGCGGGTGAACAGGGACGCGGCTTCGCCGTGGTGGCGGGCGAGGTGCGCGCCTTGGCGGGGCGCAGCGCGGACGCCGCCAAGGAAATCAAGAACCTGATCACGGCCAGCGTCACGCAGGTGGAACAGGGTACAAGCTTGGTGGATCAGGCCGGCAGCACCATGTCCAAGGTGGTGGACAGCATCCGGCGCGTGACCGAGATCATGGGCGAGATCAGCGCGGCCAGCGCCGAGCAAAGCGATGGCGTGGCGCAGGTCGAGGAAGCCATCACCAACATGGACAAGACCACCCAACAGAATGCCGCGCTGGTGGAAGAGATGGCCGCCGCCACCAACAGCATGAAAACCCAGGCGCAAGCCCTGGTGCGCACGGTCGGGGTGTTCAGGTTGAACGACGAGTCCTCCGGTCCGATGGCCCTGGCGCCGTCGCACGAGTTGCTGGGTTCGAACGAGGGGGATGAAACACCCCGATCGGACCTACCCAAGCTGCCGATGCCCGGCGATAGCTGAACCCCAGGCCCGGCCGGCCGGGGCTGTCAGTGAGATGGATCACTTCTTGCCACTGGACTTGCCACCGGCCTTGTCGCCCAATTTCGCGCGCGGATGGGCCTCGTCATAGGCCCGTGCCAGATGCTGAAAGTCCAGGCGGGTGTAGACCTGCGTCGTGCCGATGTTGGCGTGGCCTAGCAGTTCCTGAACCGCCCGCAGATCCCCGCTGGATTGCAGGACATGGCTGGCGAAGGAATGACGCAGCATGTGCGGATGCACGGGCGTGGCCAGCCCCGCCAGGAGGCTACGGCGCTTCAAGCGCTGCCAGATCGATTGCGGCGTGAGGCGCGTGCCGTTGCGACCGATGAACAGTGCGGTCTGCCCATCCTGCGCGGCGGCCGGCAAGCCTTGCCCGCGCACCGCCAGCCACTGCTGCAAGGCCAGGCGCGCGGCGGCCCCCACGGGCACGGCGCGGCGCTTGCCGCCCTTGCCCTGGACCTGGACTTCACCGGCCTGCAGGTCCAGCCACCCCCGCCCCGCCTTGCGAGCCGCCTCGCTGGCGCTCACATCCAGCCCCGTGAGTTCCCCCACGCGCAAACCGCTGCTGTAGAGCAACTCGGTCATCGCGGCGTCGCGGGCGGCGAACCAGGGGTCATCGTCCTCGCCGAGCCGCGCGTCGACACCCGCCCCATCGCTTCGATAACTCGCGAGTTGGACCGCCTCGTCCACGCTCAGCGCCTTGGGCAGGGGTTTGGCGGCCTTGGGCGCGCGCACGTCCTGCACCGGGTTGCTGGCGATGTGGCCCTGACGCCCCAGCCAGGCATAAAAACCGCGCCAGCCGGAAAGAATGAGGGCAATGCCGCGCCCGCTGCGCCCGCCGGCATGCATCTGGGCGATCCAGCGCCGCACATGCGCGCTGTGAACCTGCAGCAAGGGCACACCCGCCTGGCGCGCGAATTCGCCGAGCTTGTGCAAATCCAGCGTGTACAACTCGACGGTGCGCTGCGCGAGGCGTTTCTCCACGCGAACATGGGCCAGATACTGCTCGACGAGTTGCGTATCCGACGGCGTCATGCCTCACCTCAAGCGTGACAGGGCCGCGCTGGCCACCTCGGCGATGCGCACCAGAAAATCCGTGCCCATGGTGCTGGTGTAGCGCTGGGCATCCGGCGATGCCAGCACGATCAGCCCCATGGTCGATGGCGAGTCCGAGGCGCGGTCGGCGCGCGCGGCGTCCTGCACCGGTGCACGCAAAGGCAGCAAGGCCAGTGACACGGCCTGCTCGGGATGAGGCAACCAGGCCGCAACTTCGAAGCCCGTGTTCACCCCGCAAAAGGGTTCACGCAAGGCCTCGGCGAACTGTCGCACCTCCTCGGTCGCGCCCTGGGCCCAAGGCGCGCTGGCGTGGGCTGCGGCCACGCCCCAGACGCGCAAGGCCACCTGGGGCACGGCGAATTGCTGCTGAATGGAATGGGCGATCAAGGTGGGCACGAGCGTGGGGTCGTGCTCCAGGAACAGATCCCCGGCCCAGCGCAACAGGCGATCGGCCAGCATGGTGTTGTCCGCGCCATGGCGCAACAACTCCATCAGGCGCGTTTCGAAGGCCCTGATCTTCTCGCGCAGCAGCTCGGCCTGGCGCTCCTGCAGACTCACGGTACGCCGGCTGTGCGGGCTGACCAGCACGATTTCAGCCAGCGCATCCGCGTTGCGATCAAAAAAAGCCGGATTGCCGCGCAAGTAGCGGACGATTTCTTCTTCGGTCATGGGCGCAAGTCCAGGCTCAGGAATTCACAAGGTCAGGCAGATCGGGCACGTCAATTTCGCCCTGGAAGACCGTGGTGGCCGGGCCGGTCATCAGCACCGGTCGTCCCTCGCCCCACTCGATGGTCAGCACACCCCCACGCGTCTGCACGTCGACGCGCGCATCCAGCAGGCCCTGGCGGATGCCTGCCACCACGGCGGCACAGGCTCCGGTGCCGCAGGCCAGGGTTTCGCCCGCGCCCCGCTCCCAGACGCGCAACTTCACCCGGTTTCGGGTCACCACCTGCATGAAGCCAGCATTGACACGGCGCGGAAAGCGCGGATGGTGTTCGATCAGTGGCCCTTGTTCGCGCACCGGCGCGGCGTCCACATCGGCGACACGCTGCACCGCATGCGGGTTGCCCATGGACAGCACGGCCAGATTCACGACACCGCCGTCCAGCGGCACCGGCCAGGTCTGCCAGGCAGCGTCTATCCTCGGTGCCAGGCCCTCGGCGTCGAAGGGCACTCGCACGAGGTCAAAGACCGGTGCGCCCATGTCCACGGTGACACGGCCATCGGATGTGAATCTGGGTTCGATCACCCCACTCAGGGTTTGCACGCGAATGGCCTGCTTGCCGCTCAAGCCGCGGTCATGCACGAAGCGTGCAAAGCAGCGCGCGCCGTTGCCGCATTGCTCAACCTCGGCCCCATCGGCATTGTGAATAACGTATTCGAAGTCAATGCCGGGAGCCGGCGAGGGGCGCACGCTGAGAATCTGGTCCGCCCCCACCCCGAAATGGCGATCCGCGAGCCAGCGGTATTGGGCAGAGTCCAGACCCAGTCGGCCCTGGGTTTCGTCGAGCACGACAAAGTCGTTGCCCGCACCCTGCATCTTGGTGAAACGTATGCGCATGGCACAAATTATCGGGCAGATGGCGGGGCGTCCCTGAACGAAACCTGGGCGTACACGCCATCGCGCGGCGCCTTTGGGCGCCATACGCCTCCCCCGCCATCGCCCCCGAGCCTCAAGTCCCGGATTGGTTTCTCAATTTGAAGTCGTCCCGGCCCAGGATCTCCCGAGAAAACGCCGTTTGGTGGCATTTACATAACTTTAAAAGCATTGATTGTTAGCGATCACTTTCGAATAAATCCAATGAATACGTATTTGATCGAATTCAAGCCAGAAAAAAAGCAGATAAGCCTTGAAGTTGAAGGGAACTTCCCTATGTTGGAATGACTCAGTCCCTCACCGATTGAGCAGGACGCGTCCGAACCGCCTACTCGGTCGGGTTCGAAGTTTCTGGCTAAGAGAAAAGGAGTTCCCCATGCGTCTGAGCGCCAAAAGCCGCTTCGCCGTCGCCGCCATGATCGACCTCGCCTTGCGCGAGGCCGCAGGCCCCGTGCCGCTGAACTCCATCGGCCAACGCCTGCAGATCTCCCTGTCCTACCTGGAACAGCTGTTTTCCAAGCTGCGCCGCGCCAACCTCGTGGAAAGCACCCGCGGTCCGGGCGGCGGCTACACCTTGGGCCGCAGCGTCCAGCGCATCAGTGTGGCCGACATCATCCGTGCCGTCGAAGGCGCGCAGGAACTGATGGGCGAGGAAGTCGCGGATGCCGGTGAAGCCGGCCTGCAACTGACGCGTGACCTCTGGTCGGGCCTGAGCAGCCGCATGATGGACCACATGGAAGGCATCAAACTGCACCAGCTTTGCGAGGAGCAACGCGCCAAGGGCGTCGACCTGGGTCCCGACGCGGATGCCTCCACGCAGCCCACCTCCGCGCGCGCCACCCAGACCCGTCGTGGGATCTTCGCGCCGAGGCCGGTGGAGCGCCCCCGCACCACGGCGCCGAACTCGGTGTTCGCCCTGGGCGCGGCCCTGGCAGCGGCATCGAAGTCCTGAGATGCATTGATCTTCGGCGCGCACCAATGGCGCTGAAGGTCTGATGCACCCCTCAAAAGGCTGGCACCGTCCAGCCTTTTTCGTGGCCGAAACTCAAGCAATCGCTGCGAGGCAAAAGTGTGAAGTCGGCCTGTAAGCCGGATTCTGTGCATCACGGTTGCCCATGACGTGACCGCCATTCATCTGGGCCGCCGGTTACCCGTGCGGCTCGGTGCCACCTACCCGCACACTCGGGGGCCCCGTCATCGTGTGCCTATTTGGTGTTGCTGCGCGTAGAGATTGCCCGTTTCACCCACCTTGAAGCCCTTGCCTCGGGCTTGCGCCCTGGGCATGGCCCCAAAGTGACTCGTCTCTGTTGCTCTGATCCTCACCTCGCGGTGGAGAGGTATTACCTCCTACGCTGCCCTGCGCAGTCCGGACGTTCCTCCAGCACCAGGTTTCCCTGCTTGTGCCAGCGGCGGTCCAGCCGACTTCACGGCGCGCATTATCTCCTCTCACCTTATCATTCCGGTTTTGCCGAACCTCTTTCTGCTTGATCACCACAAGCCCGAGGAACCCATGATCCGCCTGTCCGAACTCAAGCTCCCGCTGGAGCATGCCCCCGAAGCCCTGCCGACGCTTGTCGCACGGACCTTGGGCATCACGCCCGAGGAACTTCGGACCCATCAGGTCTACAAACGCAGTTTCGACGCGCGCAAGGCCGAACTGCAGCAGGTCTATATCGTGGACGTGGAGCTCGCGCCCGAGCTGGAAGCCCGGTTACTGGCCCAGTTTGACGCCCACCCCCACATCGGTCCCAGCCCTGACCTGACGTATCGGGCCCCCGCACAGGCCCCGGCAGACTTTCTGACGCGCCTGCAGTCCCATCCCGAGCACCGCCCCGTGGTCATCGGCTTCGGCCCCTGCGGCATCTTTGCCGCCCTGCTGCTGGCACAGATGGGTTTCCGGCCCATCGTGCTGGAACGCGGCAAGGCGGTCCGCGAACGCACCCAGGACACCTGGGGCCTGTGGCGCAAGAAGGTCCTGCACCCCGAATCGAATGTGCAGTTCGGTGAAGGGGGCGCCGGCACCTTCAGCGATGGCAAGCTCTACAGCCAGATCAAAGACCCGCGCCACCTCGGGCGCAAGGTGTTGAACGAGTTCGTGGCCGCAGGCGCGCCCGAGGACATCCTGACCGAGGCGCACCCGCATATCGGTACCTTCAAGCTGGTGAAGATGGTCGAGTCCATGCGCGCGCAGATCACGGCCCTGGGCGGGGAAATCCGCTTCCAGCAGCGCGTGACGGATCTGCTATTGGACAGGGACGCCTCGACGGGCGGGCAGCACGCGCTGCGGGGACTGAACGTCCTCGACCTGACCACGGACACCGCCTACGAGCTGCCGACGCGTCATGCCGTGCTGGCGCTGGGTCATAGCGCGCGCGACACCTTCGCGCGGCTGTGGGACCAGGGCGTGTCCATGGTGGCCAAACCCTTTTCGATCGGCTTTCGCATCGAGCACCCTCAAAGCCTGATTGACCGTGCGCGCTGGGGCCGGCACGCGGGCCACCCGCTGCTGGGCGCGGCGGACTACAAGCTGGTGCACCACGCCAGCAATGGACGCGCGGTCTACAGCTTCTGCATGTGCCCGGGCGGCACCGTGGTGGCCGCGACCTCGGAGCCGGGCCGGGTGGTCACCAACGGCATGAGCCAATACTCACGTGCCGAACGCAACGCCAACGCCGGCATGGTGGTGGGCATCGAACCGGACGACTACCCGGACGGTGTGGACGACCTGGCAGACTGGATCGCGGCCTTCGGCGAGGAGGATGGCCGTCGTTACGCCGCGCAGTCAACCGCGCTGGCGCGACAAAGCCCGAAGCAATACCACCCGCTCGCGGGCGTCGCGCTGCAACGCAAGCTCGAAGCGCTGGCCTACGAACTGGGTGGTGCCAGCTACGAGGCCCCGGGCCAATTGGTCGGCGACTTCCTGGCCCAGCGCCCCTCACACAAGTTCGGCGCGGTCCTTCCCTCCTACAAGCCAGGCGTCAAGCTGGGCGATCTCAGCCTCGCCTTGCCGGGCTACGCCATCGAGGCCATGCGCGAAGCGCTGCCAGCCTTCGGCAAGAAGATCAAGGGCTACGACCTGCCGGACGCCGTGCTGACCGGCGTGGAAACGCGCACCTCGTCGCCCCTGCGCATGCCGCGCGGCGACGACTGCGCAAGCCTGAACGTACGGGGGCTCTATCCGGCTGGAGAAGGCGCGGGTTACGCGGGCGGCATTCTCTCGGCGGGCGTGGACGGCATCAAAGTCGCGGAAGCACTGGCCTCGTCGCTGGCACACAGCCTGGACACCACGCAGGCCGGTTGAGCGCGGGGTGACCGGGCCCCCGCCATCACGCCTCCCGACTTGTAGGCCCCCTGGCGTCTTGATCAGACTCGGCTCATGGCGTCCAGATCGCAGGGCGCGGCCTCGAGCCGTCTGACCAACTCGGCAAACTCTGCGGCCGGCAAGGGCCGAGCCAGGTAATAGCCTTGGGCTTCGTCGCAGCCGAAACGTCGCAGTGCCGCCAGCACCGCGGCGTCTTCCACGCCCTCGGCGATGGTCCGCAGTCCCAGTCCCGCGGCCATCTGGATGATGGCACGCACGATGGCCGCATCGTCCGAGTCATGTGCCAGGTCGTGGACAAAGCTCTGATCGATCTTGAGCTTGTCCACCGCGAAGCGCTTCAGATAGGCCAGGCTGGAATACCCCGTTCCGAAATCGTCGATCGAGAGCTTCACCCCCAACTGCTTGATCTGGTCCACGGCCAGAAGCACCTGCTCCGTGTTGTGCAGCAGGATGGACTCGGTCAGTTCCAGCTCCAGTTGCTCGGGGGCCAGGCCGCTGTCCCGCAGCGCCTGGGCCACCACGGCCTGCACCTCGCCCCGCCGAAACTGGACAGCCGACAGGTTCACCGCCATCCGCAGGGGCTGCAGGCCGGCCTGGCGCCAGGCCATGGCCTGCGCACAGGCCTGTCGGATTACCCATTCGCCGATCGGCACGATCAAGCCGCTGTCTTCCGCTACAGGGACGAAACGCGCGGGCGAGATCAGCCCTTCCTCCGGGTGCCGCCAGCGCAACAAGGCCTCGACACCCACCACGCCACCCGTGCGCAGGTCGAACTGGGGCTGGTAATGCAGCTCCAGTTCGCCGCGGCTCAGCGCACGGTGCAGGCCGTTTTTCAGGTGCAGGTGGTCCACGGCCTCGGTGTTCATCTGCTCGTCGAAGAAACGCGCCTGGTTGCGCCCCGCGTCCTTGGCACGGTAGAGGGCGGTGTCGGCTTTCTTGAGCAGGGTTTCGAAGTCGTGGCCATCGTCCGGGTAGAGGGCCACGCCGATGGACGAGGAAATGCTGAGCTCGTGCCCATCGAACAGCAGCGGCTGCTGCAAGCGCTCGCGGATCTTGAGCAACACCGGCGAGATCATCTCGGTGCCCTCCAGGTCCGACAGCACCACCAGGAACTCGTCGCCCCCCTGGCGGCTGATGGTGTCGATCTCGCGCATGCAGTCACTCAAACGTTGCGCCACTTCCTTGAGCAACGCATCACCCGTGGCATGCCCCAACGAATCGTTGATGGTCTTGAAATGGTCCAGATCCAGGAACAGCAGCGCCACCTTGTAGTGATGACGCTCCGCGCGTGCGATGGCTTGGGCAAAGCGGTCCTGCAGCAGCGCGCGATTGGGCAGGCCGGTGAGCACGTCGCGGTAGGCGAGGAACTCCACCTGCCGCTCCGCCTGCTTGCGCGCCGTCACATCCGCCGCGATGGTGAGAAAACCGCTGATGGAGCCGTCCTCGTCGCGCAAGGGAGACAGCGAAGCGCTCAACTCGAACATCTCGCCCGAGACTTTCTGCCGCTGCACCTCCAGATCGGGAATGCTTTCGCCCGCGAGGACGCGCAGGCGCAAGGCATTGTCTTCGTCCTGGTACTCCATGGCCCGCGGGACACTGGGCAGAAAGTGCCCAAGCACCTGAGCCTCCGTCCAGCCGAAAAGCCTTTCCGCCGCCGGATTCCAGGCCGTGACGCGGCCTTGGGTATCGCGCGTGTAGATCGCCAGAGGCGCCGACCGCACGATGGTCTGATTGAGTTCCTTTTCGAACCGCAAGGCGCGCAAGGCGGTCGCTTGGCTGCGCCAGGCGCGGTGGATCAGTACGGACACCACTAGGCTTCCCAGTTGGAACAGCAGGACCAGGGCGCCTGCCTTGTCCCTCTCCAGGCGCCATTCATGCAGATAGTCCCGCGCGGATAGGCTCAGCAGAAGATAGTAGGTGCTGCCATCGATCCGGTGGAACAGGAACAGGGTTTCGTCCGCGTCGATGCCCATGCGCGGCATCCGCCGCTCGTCCAATCCGCCGGGCGTGAGGTACTGCCCCTCGACCTCGCCACGGGTGATCCTGGTGCGCAGCTCGGGGGTCGCGAAAGACGGTTGCGCTTCCTCCAGCGGCCAGGACAAGGGCGGATGGCGCACGATTTGACGCAGGCCCGCGTCAAACACGGCGAAATAGCCTCGCGTCCCCAGGAATCCCCGAAGCTCCGGCAGATGACGCAACTGCTGCGTCAGCATGGGCTCGGGTTCCAGCGGGTCCTCACCGTTCAGGGTGTAGGCGATGTTCTGGGCCATGGATCGCAGCAGAGTCTCCGAGGCCACGATCGCGCTGTGCTCGAAGCGCATGCGCCCGGCCTGCAAGGACCCGACGGTCAAGCCGACCAACAGAAGATTGAAGGCCACCATGGCCCCCCACAGGCGAACCACAAAACCTCGCCCAACACGGATCGAACGGGGTTTTCCTCCGGGGGATGACGCAGTACGACGCGGCACGGTTGTTGAGTTTGCAAGCCTGCGATGCAGGGCGTGCCATCATCACGTGACTCACTGGCAGGGTCAAGCCACTCACGCGAATCACCCAGGCAAAAAAAACGCGCCGGCTCACACCGACGCGGGACAAGCAGGTGAGCCCTTGCCCGAAGGCCGACGCGCGGGAGATCGCGCGCGGGCCGGGCCCAGGAATCAGCGCATGGCTTGGAGAGCGGCGATGCGTTCTTCGATCGGCGGATGGGTGCTGAAGAGCTGACCAATGCCGCCGGCGATGCCCATGGCCGCGACGCTCTTGGGCAGTTCACCGGGCGTCAGCCCGCCCAGGCGGGACAAGGCGTTGATCATGGGCTGCTTGCGACCCATCAGCTGCGCCGCGCCCGCGTCCGCGCGGAATTCACGCTGACGCGAGAACCAGGCCACGATGATGGCGGCGAGGAAACCCAAGACAATGTCCAGCACGATGGTGGTCACGTAATAGCCGATGCCAGGACCGCTGTTTTCCTGGTCGCCCTTGCGCAGGAAGCTGTCCACGGCGTAGCCGATCACGCGGGACAGGAACACGACGAAGGTGTTCATCACGCCCTGGATCAGGGTCATGGTGACCATGTCGCCATTGGCGATGTGCGCGACTTCGTGGCCAATGACGGCCTCGACCTCCTCGCGCGTCATGTTGCGCAGCAAGCCCGTGGAAACGGCCACCAGGGCCGAGTTCTTGAACGCACCCGTGGCGAAGGCGTTCGGCTCCCCCTCGAAGATGCCGACCTCGGGCATGCCGATGCCGGCCTGGTCAGCGAACTTGCGCACGGTGTTGACGATCCAGGCCTCGTCCGCGGTGCGAGGCTGTTCGATGACCTGCACGCCCGCGCTCCACTTGGCCACGGGCTTGCTGATCAGCAGGGAAATGAAGGCGCCACCGAAACCCATGATGAGCGCGAAGCCCAGCAACGCACCCAGGTTCAGGCCATTGGCCGTGAGGTAACGGTTGACACCCAGCAGGTTCGCCACGATGCCCAGCACGAGCACGATGGCCAGGTTGGTCAGAACGAAAAGAACGATGCGTTTCATGATTTCCTTGGAACAAGCCGCACGCGAGATGGCGGCCACGGCGCGAATGGTAAGGGCGCGCCGCCCGGTTTCAAGAAAAACCGTGCAATCCCACAGGTGGAAATGGCAATTTCAGCGGGCCCACCCGGTCCGGACCGCTGGCGCGTCTCTGGCGCGCCCCGGAATGCAAGGGGCGCGGCACCACTATCATGGCGCCCGGTGAAACCCGCGTTGGAGAAAAACGTCATGTCCATCGTCCTCTACCACCACCCCTATTCGCGCGCGGCAAACGTCCTCTGGATGCTGGAGGAAACTGGCGTGCCCTACGCCTTGCACCCCGTGGACATCATGAAGGGCGCACAAAAGGCACCCGACATCCTGGCGCTGAACCCCATGGGCAAGCTGCCCATCCTGGTCGACGGGTCCGTGGTCGTGACCGAAAGCGCGGCCATCGGCCTGTACCTGGCGGATTGTTATGCCCCGGGACGCTTGGCCCCCGCTCTGGACGATCCCGCCAGGGCCAGCTTCCTGCGCTGGTCTTTCTTCGCCCCGTCGGTCATCGAACCGGGTGCGATGGCGCATGCATCGGGTTGGAATTTCAGGCCTGCTGCCGCGGGTTTCGGCACCTACGAGGACATGCTGGCGACGATGGAGGCCGCCCTGGCGCACGGTCCCTGGCTGCTGGACGCGCGTTTCACGATGGCGGACGTGATTTTCGGCGGCACGTTGCGCTACATGCTGCAGTTCAACATGCTGGAACCGCGCCCCCTGTACACGGCTTACGTGCAAAGGCTGGACGAACGGCCGGCCTACCAGCGGGCGAATGCGAAGAACACCGCGATCGCGCGGGAGTTGGGCCTGGGCCACTGAGGGCAGGAACTGCCGCGCGTGCGCAAGTCCGTGAGCGCCTCGCGCGGGCTGATCATGCGGCCTGAGCCCGGGCCCGCGCGGGCCGGAACACCCGCGTGTCGTCGTAAAAGCCATTCGCCTGGTTCTCGGCACACCACCCCGGAATGCCCAGCACGGGCAAGGGCGTGAAGGGCTTGCGAGCCAGGCGCTCAGGCAGCAGTTGACCGGCCAGCCAGTCATCCAACTCCGCCATCAACATCATCCCCGCCTGGGCCCGCCAGACATGGGCCGTCAGTCCCTTGCGGGGCCGCTGCAACTGTTCCAGCAAGGCATGGCCGCAGACCAGCAGGCGTGCCTCGCACCAGCGCACGCGCAGGTCCACGAAAAGCCGCTGCCAGTCGCGCGCAAGCAGGGCTTCCCACAGCGCGTCTGGCGCCATCAGCACGGCGCCGTTTTCATCGAAGACGGTGAGCGCGTCGCGCACCGGCCCACGGGCGGCGCCCACGCCATGCATCGCGATCTCGGCCGCCTGCAGCTGATTCATGCGCCGCTTGGCCTGGGGCAAACCCAGCCAGACCAGGCCGTTGAAGAAATCGTGCGCGTTGTCGCGCGTCGGGACGACGCCTTGCTCGAAGATGTAGCGCTCGTAGGGCTCCCCTGCCGGCAAGATCTGCTGAGGCCCGAAACGCAGGTTCGGCGCAGCCGTCGACGACCGCGCCACGCTCAGGGCCTCGTGCACCGCCTGGCCAGCTTGACAGCCTGCCACGACACCCGCCCCAGGCTCACGCCAAGGGTGGAACCAGGGGGCAGACCAGTCGATTGGCGCCATCGCCCAGCCCGAAGCCGGGCCGGTGCGACTCGAAGCAGTGGGCGCCATCCATTCAGACTCGGCGCCAGGCCAGCGCCTCCCCCGCGCGCAAGGGTTTGAGCTCGGCCTCGCCAAAGGTGAACCGCTCGGGCGGCGTCCAGCTCTCGCGGCGCAGCGTGATGCGCTGCGCGTTACGCGGCAGGCCGTAGAAATCCGCGCCGTGGTGGCTGGCGAAGCCTTCCAGCTTGTCCAGCGCGTTCATGGCGTCGAAGACCTCGGCATACAGCTCGATGGCTGCGTGCGCGGTGTAGCAACCGGCGGCGCAGACCGAGTTTTCCTTCAGGGTCGCCGCGTGCGGCGCGCTGTCCGTGCCCAGGAAAAAACGCGGGTTGCCACTGGTCGCCGCCTGCACCAGCGCCAGGCGATGCACTTCGCGCTTGAGCACAGGCAGACAGTAGAAATGCGGCCGCAGACCGCCCGTGAAGATGGCGTTGCGGTTGTAGAGCAGATGCTGGGCCGTGATGGTCGCGCCCGTGTAACGGTCACTGGCCGCCACGTACTGCGCGGCCTCCTGGGTCGTCAAGTGCTCGAAGACGATCTTCAGCTCCGGAAAATCCTGGCGCAGGGGCTGCAGCACGCGGTCGATGAAAACGGCCTCGCGGTCGAACACGTCCACGGCCGGGTCGGTCACCTCGCCATGCACCAGCAACAGCAACCCATGGCGCTGCATGGCTTCCAGCGTCTTGTAGGTCTTGCGGACATCGGTCACGCCCGCGTCGCTGTTGGTCGTCGCGCCCGCGGGGTAGAGCTTCAGCGCCACCACGCCCGCTTCCTTCGCGCGCGCGATCTCCTCGGGCGGTGTGTTGTCGGTCAGGTAGAGCGACATCAACGGCTGGAAACCCGCGCTGTCAGGCGCCTCCCGGGGCACGGCAGCGAGGATGCGCTGCCGGTAGGCCAGCGCCTGGTCGGCGGTCGTGACCGGCGGGCGGAGGTTGGGCATGATGAGCGCACGGCCGAACTGCGCGGCCGCGTGCGCCACGGTCGTGGCCAGCACCGCGCCATCGCGCAGGTGCAGGTGCCAGTCGTCGGGACGGGTGAGGGTGATTTCTTGCGCCATGCCCGTATTGTCCCCGCATTGATAATCCGGCCACCATGCCGTCCCCCGTCGCCGACCCCCTGTTCAATCAATCACTCGAAAAAGGCTTGGCTGTACTGCGTGCCTTTGACGCGTCGCACCGCACGCTGACGCTGGGCGAACTCGCCGAGCTGACCGGCATGAGCAAGGGCTCGGCGCAGCGCACCGTACACACCTTGCAAGTGCTAGGCTACGTGGGCAAGCACCCACAGACACGACGATTTCAACTGCTGCCCAAGGTCATCGACATCGGTTTCAACTACCTGGCTGCGCATCCGCTGATCCGCGCGGCGCATCCTTATTTGTCGCAACTGGCCCAGTCCAGCGGCGAAACCGCCAGCCTGACCGAGGCGGTGGACGCGGACATGGTCTACATCGCCCAGTTCCTGACCACGCAGCACATCCCCGTGCTCACCCCGGTAGGCATGCGCATCCCCATGTATTGCACGAGCTCGGGCCGGGCCTGGCTAAGCACCCTGCCCGATGCCCAGGTGCGCAGCCTGCTCGGCAGCGCGCCGCGACCGGCGCGCACGCCAAACACGCTGACCGGTGTAAACGCCATCCTGGAGCGCGTGGCGCTGTGCCGCAAAACCGGCTACACCACCAACCGCGAAGAATTGTTTCTGGGCGACATGGGCATCGCCGCACCCGTGGTCGACAACCAGGGTCGGGCGGTGGCCGCCGTCCACCTCTCACCGCCCACCAGCCGCTGGACGATGGACGAAGCACAGGCCAAGCTCGCGCCGCTGGTCATCGAATGCGCGCGCGCGATTTCGCAGTCGCTGGCCACCTACTGAGGCTCTTCACCGTTTCCTCCAACTGCGGTCAATGCACTCGTGGGCGGGACGGCATGCACCATGCCATCACATCGCGTGCACCGGCACCCGTGCAGCGCACCCATTCAGCGCGCGTGTTCCAGCATGGCCCACAGCAGCACGTCGGCGCCGGCGGCCAGGTGCTCGGGCTGGGCGTCTTCGATTTCGTTGTGACTGATCCCGTCCTTGCAGGGCACGAAGATCATGCCCGAAGGCGCCACGCCATTCAGATAGACCGCGTCGTGCCCGGCGCCGCTGACCACGTCCATGTGCGGCAGACCCAACGCGCGTGCCGCGCGCCGCACGCTGTCCACGCAATCCGGGTGGAAGGCACAGGGCTTGAACTTGGTGACCTGGCTGATGTCGACCTCGCATTGGCCTTGCGCGGCGGCCAGGGCAAAGGCCTCGCGCATGCTGGCATCCATGCGGTCGAGCCCGGCTTGCGTCAGGTTGCGGAAATCGACCGAGAATTTCACCTGCCCTGGAATGACGTTGCGTGAATTGGGCTGGGCCTGGATGAAACCCACGGTACCGCGTCCATGCGGTGCTTCCGCCAGCGCGATGCGGTTGACCGCCTCGATCATGCGCGCCGCGGCCAGCATGGCATCGTGCCGCAGCGCCATGGGCGTGGGGCCGGCATGCGCGTCTTGCCCCGTCACGACCACGTCGTACCACTGCTGGCCCAACGCGCCGGTGACGATGCCGATGGGCAGGTCAGCGTCCTCGAGCACCGGCCCCTGCTCAATGTGCGTCTCGAAATAGGCGGCGTACATGCCACCCGGCACCTGTCCGCAAGGGTGCGCGCCCCGGTAGCCGATGCGCGTCAGCTCGTCACCGACCGTTTGGCCCTCGATGTCCGCGCGCTCGCGGATGAAATCCGGCGCGAACACGCCGGCAAAAGCGCCCGAGCCCATCATCACCGGCGTGAAACGCGAGCCTTCCTCGTTGGTCCAGAACACCACCTCCAGCGGCGCGCGCGTGCGGATGCCGTGGTCATTGAGCGTGCGCACCACTTCCAGCCCCGCCAACACGCCGTAGTTGCCATCGAACTTGCCGCCTGAAGGCTGGGTGTCTATGTGGCTGCCCGTCGCCACGGCAGGCGCGTTGGCGTCCGTGCCCGCTCGGCGGCCGAAGACATTGCCCACCTCGTCCACCCGCACGTCCAGCCCCGCTTCCCGAAACCACTGCACCACTTGTTCACGGCCCCGGCGGTCTTCGTCCGTCAGGGCCAGTCGCCGCACACCGCCCCGGGGCGTGGCACCGATGTGGGCCAAGTCCATCAAGGACAACCAGAGGCGTTCGGCATCAATGCGGAGTTCGGTGGCGGTGGTCATGATCTTGGTTTGGAATGCGCGAGGCATGCGTAACAGTCCTGGCATCCCTGGTAGCGAATAGCATGCCAAGTATCGATAAATTAATCAACAATATCGATTATCGATTTATACATAGCATTTTTGGCATGCGGCTTGCATCGGCGGCAGCACCCTCAACCCGCTGACTTCTGGAGGTCACATGAGTCTGCTTCCTTCCGCCGCGCGCCTCGCCACGCTCGGCCTGGCCCTGAGCGCCGCCTTGTCTCTGTTGAACGGCACCGCCCAGGCGCAAGAGAAAGTCCTGCGCATCGCCATGACGGCGGCCGACATTCCGCGCACGCTCGGCCAGCCCGACCAGGGTTTCGAAGGCAACCGCTTCACCGGCATCCCGATCTACGACGCGCTGACGCAGTGGGACCTGTCCAAGTCCGACGCCCCCAGCGTGCTGATCCCCGGCCTGGCGACCTCCTGGGCGGTGGATGCCAAGGACAAGACCAAGTGGACCTTCAAGCTGCGCAGTGGCGTGAAGTTCCACGATGGCTCACCCTTCAACGCCGACGCCGTGGTCTGGAACGTGCAGAAGGTGCTGGACAAGGACGCCGTCCATTTCGACGCCAGCCAGGTCGGCGTGACCGCCTCGCGCATGCCCACGCTGCGCAGCGCCCGCAAGATCAACGATATGACGGTGGAGTTGACCACCAGCGAACCCGACGCCTTCCTGCCGCTGAACTTGACCAACCTGTTCATGGCCTCGCCCGTCCACTGGCAGAAAAAGTTCGAAGCCGCCCAAGGTGCCACCCCGGCCGACAAGGCCAAGGCTGCCTGGACCGCGTTCGCCGCCGACCCCGCGGGCTCCGGCCCCTTCAGGGTCACCCGCTTCCTGGCCCGCGAGCGCCTGGAACTGGCCGCCAACAAGGGCTACTGGGACAGCAAGCGCACGCCCAAGATCGACAAGGTCGTCTTGCTCCCCATGCCCGAAGCCAACGCGCGCACGGCCGCGCTGCTGGGCGGCCAGGTGGATTGGATTGAGGCGCCCGCGCCCGATGCCATGGCGCAAATCACGCAACGTGGTTTCAAGATCTACAGCAACGCTCAACCGCATGTCTGGCCCTGGCAGCTGTCCTTCGCCGAAGGTTCCCCCTGGCTGGACAAGCGTGTGCGCCAAGCCGCCAATCTGTGCGTGGACCGTGGCGGCCTCAAGCAGCTGCTGGGCGGCATGATGGCCGAGCCCAAGGGCGTGGTGCCGCCGGGCCACCCCTGGTGGGGCAACCCGAAGTTCGAGATCAAGTACGACGTGAAGGCCGCGCAAGCCCTTATGACGGCAGCTGGTCACAGCGCCGCCAAGCCGCTGAAGGTCAAGGTGCAGATTTCCGCCTCGGGCTCGGGCCAGATGCAGCCGCTGCCCATGAACGAATTCGTGCAGCAGTCCCTCAAGCAGTGCTACTTCGACGTCGAATTCGACGTGATCGAATGGAACACGCTGTTCACCAACTGGCGCAAGGGCGCCAAGGACCCCTCGGCCAATGGTGCCAACGCGGTCAACATCAGCTTCGCCGCCATGGACCCGTTCTTCGCCATGGTGCGTTTCGTCTCCACCAAGGCGTTCCCGCCAGTCTCCAACAACTGGGGCTACTACGGCAGCCCCGAAGTGGACAAGCTGGTGGCGGACGCCCGAACCAGCTTCAACGACAAGGCGCGTGACGCGGCCCTGGCCAAGTTGCACGCCCACATGGTCGAAGACCCGCCCTTCATCTACATCGCCCACGACGTCGGCCCGCGCGCCATGTCGGCCAAGGTGAAGAACGTGGTGCAGCCGCGCAGCTGGTTCATCGACATCGCCACGATGTCCATGGACTGATGGCACGCGCCGGGGCCGAGTTCGCTCCGAAGCGCCCCAGCCCCTGATCCGCACTCGAGCCAGCCCGACGCCCGCCCTTCATGCTTGCCTACCTGCTCAGACGCGTCGTCTACACCCTGCCCATCATGCTGGGGGTGGCCCTGGTCTGCTTCACGCTGGTGCATCTGGCGCCCGGGGACCCTCTGGTCTCCATCCTGCCGCCCGATGCCTCGGCCGAATTGCAAGCCCAGTTGCGCGAGCTCTACGGCTTCAACCGTTCCCTGCCCGAACAGTTCGGGCTTTGGGTCTGGCGTGCTTTGCATGGCGATCTGGGCACCTCCATCGCCACCAGCCGTCCGGTGATCGATGAGGTGTTGCGCGCGGTGACCAACACCCTGAGGCTGGCCCTGGTGGCGACGCTGATCGGTTTTCTGCTGGGCAGCCTGTTCGGCTTTGTCGCCGGCTATTTCCGCAACTCCCTGCTGGACCGCGCGGCCTCCCTGCTGTCGGTACTGGGCGTGAGCGTGCCCCACTACTGGCTGGGCATGGTGATGGTGATCGTGTTCTCCTCGCAGCTCATGTGGCTGCCCGCCACAGGCGCCGGTCCCGGCGGCTCGGACGAGTGGGCCTGGAACTGGGAGCACCTGCAGTTCATGCTGCTGCCGGCGCTGACCATGTCGGTCATCCCCATGGGCATCATCGCGCGCACAGTGCGCGCGCTGGTGGCCGAGCTGCTGGAACAGGAATTCATCGTCGGCCTGCGCGCCAAGGGGCTGACCCAGTTCGGCATCTTCCGCCATGTGGTCAAGAATGCCGCCCCCACCGCGCTGGCCGTGATGGGCCTGCAATTGGGCTATTTGTTGGGTGGTTCCATCCTGATCGAGACCGTCTTCTCCTGGCCGGGCACGGGTTTCCTGCTCAACTCAGCCATCTTCCAGCGTGACCTGCCGCTGCTGCAAGGCACCATCCTCGTGCTGGCCTTGTTCTTTGTCATGCTCAACCTGCTGGTGGACATGCTGCAGACGCTGCTCGATCCCCGCATCGCACGCTGATGAACGCACAAAGCCCCACCTTGGCCGCACCCGTCATCCAGGCCTTGCCCGCCGGCCGTTCACGCGGCTACTGGACCTCGGTCGTGCTGCGCTTTCGGCGCGACCCGGTTGCCATCGGCGCGGCCATCGTCGTGCTGCTGCTGCTCCTGATGGCCCTCTTCGGCCCCTGGATCGCGCCGTCCGACCCTTACGCGGCCTCCATGCTCAAGCGACTGCGACCCGTGGGCACCGAAGGTTTTCCGCTGGGCACCGACGAATTGGGTCGTGACCTGCTGTCCCGCCTGATCGTGGGCACCCGGCTGTCGCTCTTCATGGGCATCACGCCGGTGATCTGCGCCTTCGTGATCGGCACCACCATTGGCATCGTTGCGGGATATGCGGGTGGTTATGTCAACACCGCCATCATGCGCACGGTGGACGTGTTCTACGCCTTTCCCTCGGTGCTGCTGGCCATCGCCTTGTCCGGCGCCTTGGGCGCGGGCATCCTGAACTCGTTGATCTCGCTGACCATCGTCTTCATCCCGCAGATCACGCGCGTGGCCGAGGCCGTGACCACCCAGGTGCGGGGCCGTGACTACGTGGAAGCCGCGAGGGCCTCGGGCGCTGATGCTTTCACCATCGTGCGGGTGCATGTGCTGGGCAACGTGCTGGGCCCTATCTTCGTCTACGCCACCAGCTTGGTGGCGGTCTCGATGATCCTGGCCTCGGGCCTGTCCTTCCTGGGCCTGGGCGTCAAGCCACCCGAACCCGAGTGGGGCCTGATGCTCAACACCCTGCGCACGGCCATCTACACCCAGCCGCTGGTGGCGGCGCTGCCGGGCGTGATGATCTTCATCACCTCGATCTCCTTCAACCTGCTGTCCGACGGCCTGCGCATGGCCATGGACAACAAAGGATGAAGCCATGACAGCCTTGCTGCCTCCCCTGGTCGATGTCGGTGGCCCCGCCCAGCCGCTGCTCACCATCCGCGGCCTGAAAAAGTACTTCCCACTCCAGCAAGGCCCCCTGGGCGGCGGTGGCGGCGTGGTGCGCGCGGTCGATGGCGTCGACTTCGAGGTTCTCAAGGGCGAGACCCTGGGCGTGGTTGGCGAATCCGGTTGCGGCAAATCGACCACGGCGCGGCTGCTGATGCAACTGATCGCGCCCACCGCGGGTGAGGTGGTGTTCGACGGTCGTACGGTCGGCTCGCGCGACCTGCCACTCAAGGAATTCCGCCGCCAGGTGCAGATGGTGTTCCAGGACAGTTATGCCTCGCTCAACCCGCGCCTGACCATCGAGGACTCCATCGCCTTCGGCCCCCAGGTGCACGGCGTCGGCACGCGCGAGGCCGTGGCGCGTGCCCGCGACCTGCTGGCGCGGGTGGGTCTGGAACCCGGTCGTTTCGCCGAACGTTATCCGCACGAACTTTCGGGCGGCCAGCGCCAGCGGGTCAACATCGCCCGCGCGCTGGCGCTGCAGCCGCGCATGGTCATCCTCGACGAAGCCGTGTCAGCCCTGGACAAATCGGTGGAAGCCCAAGTCATCAACCTGCTGGCGGACCTCAAGACCGAGTTCGGCCTGACCTACGTCTTCATCAGCCACGACCTGCATGTGGTGCGCTACATCAGCGACCGTGTGATGGTGATGTACCTCGGCCAGGTGGCCGAGATCGGCGCGGCCGACCTGCTCTATGAGCAGCCGGCGCACCCCTACACCCGGGCGCTGCTCTCGTCCATGCCCGCCATGGACCCGGACCACCGCACCGAAACGGCGCCCCTGGCCGGCGACCCGCCCAATCCGATCAACCCGCCGAGCGGCTGCCGATTTCATCCACGTTGCCCGCAGGCGGCGCCGGTATGCGCCGAGCGTGCGCCGCAGCTCGGACCGGTCTCGCCCTTGCAGCGCGTCAGTTGCCTGATCCACGAGGCCGGCAGTGGCCATCCCCTCGCCTTGACGCAAGCCGCCTGAGCAGCATGATCCACACCAACGCCACCGACGAGCCACTGGTCCGCCTGCGCGACCTGGGCGTGACCTTCACCGGCGGCCGCAAGCCAGTGCGCGCCGTCAGCGGCGTCAGCCTGGACGTGCGGCGCGGCGAAGTGCTGGCGCTGATCGGCGAATCCGGCTCGGGCAAGAGCGTGACCCTGCGCACCTTGCTGCGCCTGCACCCCGAGCGCCGCACCACCCTGGCCGGCGAAGTGCGCGTGGCTGGCCGTGACGTGCTGGCGATGTCGGGTCGCGCGCTGGCGGACTACCGGGGCAAAGTGGTCTCCATGATCTTCCAGGAACCGCTGCTGGCCCTGGACCCGGTGTATTCGGTGGGCGCCCAGATCGTCGAGTCGATCCGCCGACACGATGGGGTTGACGCCGCGACCGCCCGTCAGCGGGCGCTGGCGCTGTTCGAACGCGTGCGCATCCCCAGCCCGGAACGGCGGCTGGCGGCCTATCCGCATGAATTGTCCGGCGGCATGCGCCAACGCGCGATGATCGCCCTGGCCCTGGCCTGCAAACCGCAAGTGCTGCTGGCCGACGAACCCACCACGGCCCTGGATGCCACGGTACAGATCCAGATTCTGCTGTTGCTGCGCGAGCTGCAACGCGAACTGGGCTTGTCCATCGTCTTCGTCACCCACGACATCGGCGCCGCCGTGGAGGTGGCCGACCGCATCGCCGTGATGTACGCGGGTCGCATCGTCGAGGAAGGCACGGCGCACGAATTGATCCGTACACCGCGCCACCCCTACACGCGCGCCCTGTTGCAGGGACGTGCCCATGGCGCGATGCAGCGCGGTGTCGCACTGCAGACCATCCCCGGCGCGCCGCCGGACCTGAGCGCGCTGCCGCCGGGCTGCGCCTTCGCGCCACGCTGTTCCCACGCGAACGATGCTTGCCGCGCGCAGAAACCCCAGGCCGAGGAAGCGCGCCCCGGCCACCGCGTGAGCTGCCTGCGCCTGCACGAAATTTCCTGACCATTCTCCGACCGTCCCGGCCATGCCTCTGAACGACCCTGCCCACGCTTTTGTCCCCTATCCCGACGTCCCTGTCGCCCATGCATCCACCGGCGCGTTGACGGGTCTGTCCTTCGCCGTCAAGGACCTGTTCGACGTGACCGGTTACCCGACGGGCGGCGGCAACCCCATCGTGCTCGCGCTGTCAGGCATCAAGACAAGGACCGCTCCCACGGTGCAGGCACTGCTGGACGCGGGCGCGCGCTTCGCGGGCAAGACCGTCACCGACGAGCTGGCGTTTTCGATGAACGGCAACAACGCGCATTTCGGCGCGCCGATCAACGGCGCGGCACCGGAACGCATCACCGGCGGCTCTTCCTCGGGTTCGGCCTCGGCGGTCTCCTCGCGCTTGTGCGACTTCGCGCTGGGAACGGACACCGGTGGCTCGGTGCGCGCGCCAGCCAACCACTGCGGCCTGTACGGCATCCGCCCCACGCATGGCCGCGTCAGCCTTGAAGGGGCGCTGGATCTCGCACCCAGTCAGGACACCTGCGGCTGGTTCGCGCGTGACACCTTGACCATCGCGCGCGTGGCCGATGTGCTGCTGGACGCCGACCCGCACCCGCTGCCAAGCCGTGTCCGGTTGCTGCGCCCCACCGATGTCTGGTCTTTGCTATCGCCGGAGGTCACGGCCGCGCTGGGCCCGGCCGTGCAAGGCGTGGAAAAGCTGCTGGGCGACAGCCAGCCCGTCCACGCCGTGCTGGACAGTTTCGACGCCATGTATTGGAGTTTTCGCCACATCCAGGGCCGCGAAGCCTGGACGACCGACGGTCCGCTGATCGAACGTTACGCGCCGCCTCTGGGGCCCGGCGTGGCGGAACGTTTTGCCTGGTCGCGCGAAGTAACGGATGCACAGGTGCAGGCCGCCAACACTTTCCGCACGCGTTTCCACCAGCACCTGACGCAGCTGTTGGGCAACGATGGCGTGCTGCTGATGCCCACCATGCCCGACATCGCGCCCCTGCGCAGCACTTCCGAATCGACGCTGGAGGATTACCGCAACCGCGCCATCCAGATGCTGTGCATTGCCGGCCTCGCAGGTTTCCCGCAACTCTCGATGCCGCTGGCGCAACGCGACAGCGCGCCCCTAGGCCTGTCGCTGCTGGGCCCGGCAGGAAGCGACCGTTCACTGATCACGCTGGCCGAGCGCATTGCGGGAGCTTGATCGGCCGGCTGGCCGCGGCGGACTAGCCGGCCTCCGGCCTCAGGCTCAGCAGCACTGGCTGCGGCAAAGTGATTTCCTCGCAGTCCACGGCATCGGCCGTGCGTTCGATGACCGCGAAGTCCCCCGCATCGACCGCCAGCAATGCGTGATGCCAGACGCCGGGCGCCAACACGACACCCTGTGCACCATCCGTGATGAAGGCCCGCAGATCTTCCGCGCGCGGGGCGGCACCGGCAGGCGCGACCACGATCACGAAACGCCGAGCCCCCAGGGGCACGAAGCTCTGGCTGCCCAGCGCATGGCGCTCCAGCGTCGTGAGCGCTTGCGGGAATGAACGGGCCTGGGCGCGAAACAGCGCCAGGACGGCCCGGCCCTGCGCCTGGTGCAGTTGCAGATCGCGCACGAGATCGAAGCGCTGCGCGCTGCCGGCATTGATGGTCTGGCCCACCTCCCCCGGGTGCTGAATCACCACGCCGAAGGGCGTGAAGGCTAGCGCAGTCAGAGGCAGCGGGCGCAGCAAGACCGCACCCCGGCTCAATGCGCCAGGATCTTGTTCAGGAAATCCTTGGTGCGCGGCTGGCGGGCCTCGAGGTTGCCGAAGAACTGGTCCTTGGAGCAATCCTCCAGGATGCGGCCGCCGACGTCGATGAAGATCACGCGGCTGGCGACCTTGCGGGCAAAACCCATTTCGTGCGTGACCACCATCATGGTCATGCCTTCGCCCGCCAACTTGACCATCACATCCAGCACCTCACCCACCATTTCGGGGTCCAGCGCCGAGGTCGGCTCGTCGAACAGCATCACGATCGGGTCCATGGACAACGCACGCGCGATGGCCACGCGTTGCTGCTGGCCGCCCGACAGCTGGCCGGGGAACTTGTCCTTGTGCGCCATCAGGCCCACGCGGTCCAGCATCTTCAGGCCGCGCGCCTTGGCTTCGTCCAGGCTGCGGCCCAGCACCTTCACCTGCGCGATGGTCAGGTTTTCCGTCACGGACAGGTGCGGGAACAGCTCGAAGTGCTGGAACACCATGCCGACGCGGCTGCGCAGCTTGGGAAGGTTGGTCTTGGGATCGTGCAGGGGCACGCCGTCCACGAATATCTCGCCCTGCTGGAAGGGCTCGAGCGCGTTCACGGTCTTGATCAGCGTGGACTTGCCCGAACCCGAGGGACCGCACACCACGACCACGTCACCCTTGTTGATGCTGACCGAGCAATGGTTGAGCACCTGCACCGGGCCGTACCACTTGGACACTTCCTTGATTTCGATCATGGGCTGGGACATGGATGAAAACTCCGACGAAAACAGTTTTTAGCGAATGATGGCGATCTTCTGCTGCAGGCGTTTGACGGCATTGGACAGGCTGTAGCAGATCACGAAATAAAGCACCGCGGCCAGGATGTAGGCTTCGCGCGGATGGCTCAGGTTGTTGCCCGCCACGGTGAAACCATGCAGCAAATCGTGCGCGGTGATGATGTAGACCAGCGAGGTGTCCTGGAACAGGATGATGGTCTGTGTCATCAGCACCGGCAGCATGTTGCGGAAGGCCTGCGGCAGGATGACCAGCTTCATGTTCTGCCCATAGCTCATGCCCAGGGCAAAACCGGCATTCACTTGTCCGCGCGGAATCGACTGGATGCCGGCCCGCATGATTTCACTGAAATAAGCCGCTTCGAAGGCGACGAAGGTGATGACCGCAGAGCCCTCGGCGCCGATGGGTCGCCCGATGACCAAGGGCACCAGCAAGAAAAACCACAGCAGCACCATCAGCAGCGGGATGGAACGCATGCCGTTGACATAGACCGCGGCCGTCAGCTCCAGCGCCTTGATGCCTGACAGTCGCATCAAGGCGAGCAGCGTGCCGAAAAACACCCCGCCCAGGGTTGCCACCAAGGTCAGCGCGAGACTGAACCAGAGGCCACCCAGCACGTAGGAACGGAACACCTCCCAGGTGAAAAAGGAAAAGTCCAGCACCATCATGTCAATGGCCTCCACCGGTGGATGCGACGAATCCAGGCACGCGGACGCGCTTTTCGATGAATGCCATGATCCGGTTGATGGCGAAAGCCGAGATGATGTAGAGCAGGGTCACGGCCAGGTAGATCTCGATGCCACGCGAGGTTTCCTCGCCCGCCTGCTGGGCAAAGAAGGTCAATTCGGTGATGGACACGGCAAAGGCCACCGACGAATTCTTGAAGATGTTCATGCACTCGCTGGTCAGCGGCGGGATGATGATGCGAAACGCCATGGGCAGCAGCACATAGCGGTAAGTCTGCCGGGTCGTGAAGCCCAATGCCAGGCCGGCGTAGCGCTGACCACGAGGCAGGGCCTGAATGCCTGCGCGCACCTGCTCGGCGATGCGGGCCGAAGTGAAGAAGCCCAGCCCGATCACCACAAGCAGCAGCTTGGGCACGTCCGCAAAAACCGGGAAAACCACCGGCACCACGTGGTACCAGAGGATGACCTGCACCAAAAGGGGTATGTTGCGGAAAAACTCTACCCAGAGGTTGGCCCAGCGCGCGATGCGCGATTTGCCGTGCGGCGTGTCGGGCAGGGTGCGCAGCACGCCGACGACGGTGCCGATGACCAGCGCCACGCCGAGCGCCAGCACCGCGACCATGATGGTCTGCCCCCACGCCTCGATCAGCCACCCCAGATAGGTCTGGTCGCGGCCCACGCCCAGGCAATTTGCCTGCACCTGTTGATCGATGGTGTCGGCACAGAAGATGGACCAATCCAGGGCCATGCCTTACCTCATTCCTTGCTTGCTTACGCTGAAATCGGGACGAATGTCCGACTGTGAAAACGCCCGCCGACGGGCTGCGCCGCGCGGCGGGCGTTTCTTCAAGCCGGGATTACTTGTTGAATTCCTCGGCCGGCGCGTCGGACGGGTTCTTCAGCAGATCCTTCAGCACGGAGCCCATGGCCAGGTTCACGCTGGTGTTCTTCGGCGGGATCGGGCTCAAGAACCACTTGCTGTAGAGCTTGTTCAGCTCGCCGGACTTGATGGCTGCGCGGATGTAGTCGTCCACGGCCTTCTTGAAGGCCGGGTCGTCCTTGCGGACCATGATGGCGATGGGCTCGATGTTGAGCGTTTCGCCAACGATCGTGAAGTCCTTCGGATTCTTGGAACTCGCGATCAGGCCCGCCAGGATGTTGTCATCCATCACGAAAGCGTCGGCGCGGCCGGACTCGAGCAGCAGGAAGCTGTCGGCGTGGTCCTTGCCGTAGACCTCGGTGAACTTGATGTCGGCGCCGCGCTTGTGCTTGCGCAGCAGGGCCACGGACGTGGTGCCCGTGGTGGTGGCGACGGTCTTACCTTCGAGGTCGGCGATGGACTTGATCTTCGAGGTCGCCTTGACGGCGGTGCGCACTTCCGTCACGTAGGTCGTCAGCGCGAAGCTCACGTCTTTCTGGCGGGTGGCGTTGTTGGTGGTGGAGCCGCACTCGATGTCCACGGTGCCGTTCTGCACCAGCGGGATGCGGTTGGCGGACGTGACGGGCGTGTATTCGACGGTCGCGCCGGGGGCCACGGACTTCAGGATGTTCTGGCAGAGCTCGACGTGGTAGCCGGTGTACTTGCCGTCACCCAGCGTGTAGGACAGAGGCGCAGAAGACTCGCGCACACCCATCACCACCTTGCCGGAGGACTTGATCTTGGCCAGGGTGTCATTGGCCTGGGCTTGCACGCCTGCGGCCAGGGTCGTCAGCGCCACGGCAAAGGCGGAAACCAGCAAATGCTTTTTCATGTGAGGAGCTCCTTCTGTGAATTCCGGAATAGAACCGGGATGAAAAAATGGGACGGCGAAGTATCTAGCAAAAAGACGAGCAAAAACCGTACCCGGGTCTCCTTTACGGGAAAACCGGGAGCGGATTATGGCCCCGGCCTGCGCCCTGGGGCTCAGATCGCGTCCGAAACGCTCTGTTGCAAGGCCCACATGCGCGCGTAGCTGCCGTTCTTTTCCAGCAGGGCGGCATGCGATCCACGCTCCACGATACGCCCTTGTTCCAGCACGAGAATTTCGTGCGCATCGACCACGGTGGACAGGCGGTGCGCGATGACCAGCGTGGTCTTGCCTCGCGCAACGCTTTGCAATTCGGCTTGGATGGCGCGCTCGTTGGCGCTGTCCAGGGCCGAGGTGGCTTCGTCGAAGATCAGGATGGGCGGATTCTTCAGCAAGGTGCGCGCGATGGCCACGCGCTGTTTCTCGCCGCCCGACAGCTTGAGCCCGCGCTCGCCCACCATGGTGTCGTAGCCCTGGGGTTGCGCGCTCACGAAGTCATGGATGTGGGCAGCCTTGGCCGCTGCCTCGATCTCCTCCCGAGTCGCACCGGCCTGGCCGGGACGGCTTGGGTCAGTGGTGCGGCCATAAGCGATGTTGTAGGCGATGGTGTCGTTGAACAGCACGGTGTCCTGCGGCACGATGCCGATGGCCCGGCGCAGGCTGCCCTGTGTCACCTGGCGGATGTCCTGGTCCGCGATGCGGATGCTCCCGCCCGTGATGTCGTAGAAGCGGTAGAGCAGACGCGCCAGCGTGGATTTGCCCGCGCCTGAAGGTCCGACCACGGCCACGGTCTTGCCAGCCGGGATCTCGAAACTCAGGCCCTGCAGGATGGGGCGGGCCGGGTCGTAGGCGAAGCTGACGTCATCAAAACAAACGGCGGGGGATCCCTGCCCGGGCAAGGCCAGTTCCACCGCGCCCGGCACATCGGCCACTTCGCGCTCGCGCTCCAGCAAGGTGAACATCTTGTCGATGTCGGCCAGGCTCTGCTTGATCTCGCGGTACAGCACGCCCAGGAAGTTCAGTGGGATATAGAGCTGAATCATCAAAGCGTTGACCATCACCAGATCGCCCAGGGTCATGCGCCCATCGGCCACGCCCGACGCCGCGCGCCAGAGCATGGCGACCAGGCCAGTCGCGATGATGAGCTGCTGCCCGGTGTTGAGCAGGCTCAGCGTCATCTGGCTCTTGATGGCGGCGCGCCGGTACTGCTCCAGGTGCTCGTCGTAACGGCGCGCCTCGAAGGTTTCGTTGTTGAAGTACTTGACCGTCTCGTAGTTGAGCAGGGAATCGATGGCGCGGCCGTGCGCATTGCTGTCCATCTCGTTCATGCGGCGGCGGTACTGCGTGCGCCACTCGGTGACCGAGACCGTGAACACGATGTAGGCGATCAGCGCGGTCAGGGTGATCCAGACGAACATCGGATCAAACTTGAACGCCAGCAGGCCCAGCACCAGCGCGAACTCGATCAGCGTCGGCAGGATGCTGTAGAGCGAATAGGAAATCAGGGTGTGCACGGCGCGCGTGCCCCGCTCGATGTCGCGGGTCATGCCACCCGTCTGCCGCTCCAGATGAAAGCGCAAGGACAGCGCATGCAGATGCCCGAAGACTTGCAGGGACAGCTTGCGCGCGGCACCCTCGGTCGCCTTGGCGAAGATCAGCTCACGCAGTTCCGTGAACAGGGAGGTCATGAAGCGCAGCGCCCCATACGCCAGCAACAGCGCGGCCGGGACGATCACCGCCGCGGCCACTGCGGCGCCTATGCCGGTGGCCCCGCTCATGCGGTCCACCAGCTCCTTGAGCAGCACCGGCACACTCACGTTGGCCAGCTTGGCGCAGATCATGAAAGCCAGCGCCGCCAACACCCGCCATTTGTAGTGCCAGAGGTAAGGGAACAACTTGCCCAGCGTGGCCCAGTCCGAACGCTGCCCGGCTGCCAGCACGGGCGCGACGGAAACGAGGGAGGAATTCAAAAGCGCGCCGCCACGGCGCGCGGAGTGGTCAGCGTGGCCGCGCATGGGAAGGATGAGGGTGGGAGTGAGACAATTCAGAGAGTCCGCATTGCGCGGGCCGGTTTTTCAGGAATTGTCCTCCATGTCTCTTGCCCCCGCCGCCCTCCCCGTCAATCTCGGCCCCGCCACCCCGCCCTCCGACGAGGAACTGGTGCTCAAGGTCATCCCCATGCCGGCGGACTGCAACGCCAATGGCGACATCTTCGGTGGCTGGGTCATGGCCCAGGTCGACCTGGCCGGCTCCGTGCTCCCGGCCCGTTATGCGGGCGGGCGCATGGCCACCGTGGCCGTCAACGAATTCCTGTTCAAACAGCCGGTGCGCGTGGGTGATCTGCTCAGCTTCTACGCCAAGCTGGTCCGCGTCGGCCGCACCTCCCTGACCGTCAAGATCGAGGTCTATGCCGAACGCATGAAGTCCCAAGGACAGTTCGTCAAGGTCACCGAAGCCACGCTGACCTATGTCTGCATCGACGAACAAGGCCGGCCGCGCGAAGTGCCGCACCGGCCCGCGATGACGGCCTGAGGGCGCCGGGGCTCAGAGCCTGCCGCTCAGGCGGTAGGCCGCCCATCCCAGCAGTTCATGCAAGGCCAGCTGCCATTTCGCGGCCCCCTGCGACAGGGAATACTGGTGCCAGGGCGTGGCCAGACCGGTGCGATAGTCGGTGGGCCAGGGCGTCACATTCCAGCCCACCTGCTTGAAGGTGCCCAAGGCGCGCGGCATGTGCCAGGCCGAAGTGATGAGCAGCCAGGGACGTGTCCGGTCGACGCCGGGCAAGGCGGCGCTGAACAAGGCATTTTCGTGGGTGTTGCGCGAGCGGCTTTCCAGCAGCAGCCGCTCAGATGGCACGCCCTGCTGGGCATAGAAGCGGCGCGCACGCTCTGCCTCGCTCAGCCCATCGGCCAGCCATTCGCCTTCGCCCCCCGTGTAGAGCAGCAACAGCCTGGGCTCGCGCTGCAACAACGGCAAGGCCGCGGTCAAGCGCTCGGCCGCGCTGTTGAGCGCGGGCTGGTCGTGGCCCTCCCAGACATAGCTTGACTCTGTGCTGCCACCGAGCACAATCACGCCAGCGTATTGAGACAGATTGAGCTGCACGGGCGCGGGGTGTTGCGCTTCGAGCTGGCGCAGCAAGGCATCAGGCAGAGGCTCCCAGCCCTGCAGCAGCAACACGAACAGTGCGGCCCAGAGCAGGCCCTGGCCCGCGCGGCGCCAGTGGCGCTGTAGCAGCAATCCGAGCAAGAGCAAGGCCACCACCCAGGCCAAGGGCTGGGTGAGAACGTTCAGAAGCTTGGCGATGACAAACATGGGGCCATTGTGGCGGCCCTGCGGGCGACCGACTTCAGACTTTGCTGAAGTCAGGTTTCCGTTTGGCCATGAAAGCGCCGAAAGCTTCGCGGGCGGCGGGTTCACGCAGCATGCGGCCGAAGCTGGCGCCCTCCTCGTTCATGCGCGCGTTCACCTCCACGTCCAGTCCGCGCTTCATGAGGCGCTTGGTCTCGACCAGGGCGCTCAAAGGCTTGGCCGCGAGCTTGCGGGCCTGGGCCTGGGCGTAGGCATGGGTCTCGGCGGGCGCGAGCACGCGGTTGACGAGGCCGACTTCCAGCGCTGCTTCGGCCATGAAGGGTTCACCCAGCAGCAGGGCCTCGGCCGCGCGGTGGTAACCGAACATGCGCGGCACCAGCAGGCTGGAGGCGAACTCAGGGCACAGGCCCAGGTTGACGAAGGGCATGGAGAAGGCCGCGTTGTCTCCCGCGTACACCAGGTCGCAATGGAACAACAAGGTGGTGCCGATGCCCACGGCCGGGCCGTTGACCGCAGCCAAAGCGGGCTTCTGGAAACCGGCCAAGGCGCGCATAAAGCGCCAGACCGGCGCATTCGGATCGGCCGGGGGCGCATTCAGGAAATCGCCGATGTCGTTGCCCGCAGAGAACACGGTCTCGCTGCCTTGGAACACCAGCACCCGCACGCTGGCATCGGCCGCCGCCGCCTCCACCGCGTCGGCCAGCTGCGCGTACATGGCGGAGGTGATGGAGTTCTTGCGCTCGGGGCGGTTGAAGCTCAGGGTGGCGATGCCGTCTTCGGTGTGGACGAGGATGTCGCTCATGAAGGGTCTCCTGAAGTTTAGGCTTTGTAGTAGACGATCTGATGGCTGGTGGCGAGCAGCACGCCGGCCTCGTTCCAGAGCTGCGCGGACTGATCGAAGAAGCCGTTGCGGAATTCCTGCGCGCTGGCCTGACCGAGCAGCCAGCCCACGCCCGTCGCCTGCAGTTCCTGGGCACTGGCGTGGAAATAGGTCGTGATCGACACCGTGCCTGCGGGCGTGTAGGTGGCGCGCCGGAGCCAGACGCGCGGAAAGAACACGTCCGAGCAGGCGAGCAGCGAGCAGAAATCCAGCGGGCGCGGCGGCTGGTCGCGGATCCAGAGTCGTGTGGTGCTGTCCGTGCCCAAGCGATCGTCCCAGGCCTCGGGAATGGAACCGCTGACCGGGCGCATCTCGTACTGGCCCAGCCAGGCCATGGCCCGCTCGAACCCCCGCGCGGGCAGCTCGGCCGGCGCCAGCACCTGCGGCATGGGCCGGTCGCTCATGCTCCAGGTCTCGCGTCGCGCGGCCGTCACGGCGGTGGCCGTGGTGACGACCTGGGGTTGCCCCTCTTCGTCGTTCTGCACGATGGCCGCCGTCCAGTGCTGGGTCGAGCGGTTGGTGCGCGCGGGCAGCACCTGCACTTCGAACGGCCCTTGCGTCAGGGCGGCCGCGTAGTTGACCGTGATAGACAGGGGCGAACCCAGCAGATCGGGATGGCGCAGGATGGCGGCCAGCACCACGGCCGCCGTGCTGCCGCCAAAGGGCCCGACCATGTTCCAGTAATCGGCGCTGGTGTGGCCCGCGAAACGCGCGGGACGGCGGTCCTGCCCGACGGGATCCAGCCGCAGGGCGGCATCGAAAGCATGCATCGTGAACCGCCCTTCAAAACCGGGAATCGCGGGCGTAATGTTCGTCCGCGAAGGATTGCAACACCCGCGCGCTGCGTGGCCACAACGCCTTGCGCATGCTGTCGCGGAAAAAGCCGAAATGGCCGATGCGCGGCAGTTCGACCTCGGCGGGTCGAATGACTTCCAGCGCCTGGGGGGCAGATGCGTAGAGGGCCAGCAGGCTGCGCGTGCCGTCCAGGGTCATCATCTCGTCGTCGCTGAAGGACCAGGCCCGGATGGGGTATGGCGCGGCGGCATAGAGCCGTTCCACTTCGTGCCCTTCGGCCACCATGTAGCGCGGATGCAGGCACCAGCGCCGCCACTGGCGAATCACGCCCGCGGGCAGGTCGCCCACCATGCCCAGGCGCCGCCCGGGAAAGTAGCCGCACAGCAGCGTCGCCAAGGGCGCGGCGACGTACCAGAAGAACAGCACACGACGACGCAATGCGGGCGCGTTCTCCCGCCAGTAACCGCTGCCCGCCGCCAGACTGAACAAGCCATCGACCCGCTCGGGACGCTCGAACAGCCCGGGCAGTTGAGCGCCCAGGCTGTGGCCCAGCAGGTAGAGCGCCAATTGCGGGCGCTCGTTGCGCGCGCTCTTCACAACGGCTTCGTAGTCACGCGCCCAATCAAAGAGGTTGGCCTTGAAACCGCGCAGCCGCCCGCCCGGCACGAACCCCAGGGAATCACCATGCCCGCGGTAGTCGAACGTCCAGACTCGGTAGCCCTCCTGCGCCAGCCAGGTCGCGTAGGCCGCGTAGTAGCTCTGGGGCACGCCCATCGCGCCACCGATGACCACCGTGGCCCTGATCTCGCCTGCAGGTTCGAAGACACGCACAGCCAAGGTGGCACTGTCGACAGTGAGGGTTCTGGTTTGCATGGCGATACTCCGTGAAACCGGGGGCCGCAGAGGCCGACCCGCCGGTCGTCAGACGCGCTCGAAGATGCCGGCCGCGCCCTGTCCCATGCCCACGCACATCGTGACCATGCCGTACTTCAGGTTCTTGCGGCGCAGCGCGTGCACCACAGTGGCCGATCGGATGGCGCCGGTCGCGCCCAGCGGGTGGCCCAGCGCGATCGCCCCCCCCATGGGGTTGACCTTGGCGGGGTTCAGGCCCAGGGTGCGGATCACCGCCAGCGACTGCGCGGCGAAAGCCTCGTTCAGTTCGATCCAGTCCATGTCCTCGTGCCTGAGGCCCGCGTAGCGCAGCGCTGCGGGAATCGCCTCGATGGGGCCGATGCCCATGATGTGCGAGGGCACGCCCTTGGAGGCGAAGCTGACGAAACGCGCCAGCGGCTGCAGGTTGAAGCGCTTGACAGCGGCTTCGCTGGCCAGGATCAGCGCGCCCGCGCCGTCGCTGGTCTGCGAGCTGTTGCCCGCAGTCACCGAGCCGCGCGCGGCGAACACGGGTTTGAGCTTGGCCAGCGCCTCGACGGTGGTGTCGGGGCGCGCGCCCTCGTCCAGATTCACGCTGCGCTTCTTGACCGACACCTCGGCGGAGTCCAGGTTCACCGAACGCTCGGCCACCTCGATGGGCGTGATCTCGTCGCCAAAGTCGCCAGCCTTCATCGCGGCCACGGCCTTCATGTGGGACCTGTAGGCGAACTCGTCCTGGTCGTCGCGGCTCACCTTCCACTGCGTGGCGACCTTCTCGGCCGTCAGGCCCATGCCGTAGGCGATGCCGTAGTCGTCCACGTTGTCGGTGTTGCCGAAGAAGTTGGGCGAGAAGGACGGCACGTTGCCACCCATGGGCACCATGCTCATGCTTTCCACACCAGCGGCGATCATCACCTCGGCCTCGCCAACGCGGATGCGGTCGGCCGCCATCTGCACGGCCGACAGGCCCGAGGCGCAGAAACGGTTGACCGTGATGCCGCCCACGCCCACCGGCAGGCCCGCCATGACCGCGGCGATGCGCGCCACGTTCAGGCCTTGCGGCCCTTCGGGAATGGCGCAGCCGGCCACCACGTCCTCGATGGACTTGGGGTCCAGGTTCGGCACCTGGGCCAGCGCGGCCTTGAGCGTGGTCGCCAGCAGGTCATCGGGCCGCATATTGCGGAAGAAACCGCGGTGCGAACGGCCGATGGGCGTGCGCGTGGCGGCAACGATGTAAGCGTCTTGCACTTGTTTCATGATGCGTCTTTCTTCATCACGTTAATAGGGTTTTGTTCGTGATTGAGGAAGCGTAGCGAGCGACCCTCAGGCAAGGCGGACGGAGCGCAGGAACCGGAACGTACTTCCTGTACGTAAGGATTCCGAGCACCGCCCAACGCGGCATGAGGGACGCGCAGTAGCTTCATCAATTGCGAACGGGCTTGCCGGTGTTGAGCATGCCGAGGATGCGCTCCTGCGTCTTGGGATGCACGATCAGCGAGCAGAAGGCCTTGCGCTCCAGCGCCATCAAGTACTCCTCACTGACCAGCGTGTTCGCATCCACATCGCCGCCACAGACCACTTCAGCGATCAGACTGGCGATATGGAAGTCGTGCTGGCTGACGAAGCCGCCGTCGCGCATGTTCACGAGCTGGCCCTTGATGGTCGCGATGCCGCTGCGACCGGCCACCGGGAAGAGACGCTTGAGCGGGGCGCGCCAGCCGCCCTGGTACATGGCCTTGGCTTCGTTGAGCGCGACGTAGAGCAGCTCGTCCTTGTTCGGGACGATCACATCGCTGTCCAGCAGGTAGCCCAGCTTGCGCGATTCCAGCGCACTGGTACCCACCTTGGCCATGGCGGCGGCGGTGAAACCCTCGGTCAGGAAGGGCAGCAGTTCCTTGTTGGTGGAGAAAGCCGCGTTCTCGGCCGCGCGGCGCGCGATGTAGGTCAGACCGCCCGCGCCGGGCACCAGACCCACGCCGACTTCCACAAGGCCGATGTAGCTTTCCATGGCGACCACGCGGCGCTGCGAATAGACCGCCAGCTCACAGCCGCCGCCGAGCGCCATGCCGCGGATCGCGGACACCACCGGCACGCCCGCGTAACGCAGGCGCAGCATCATGGTCTGCATCTCCTGCTCGGCGCCTTCGATCGCACCCACGCCGGCCACCATGAAGGCGGGCAGCGTGGCCTGCAGGTCCGCGCCCACGCTGAAAGGCTCGTCACCCGACCAGATCACCAGACCCTGGTAGTCCTGCTCGGCAATCTCCACCGCGCGCACCAGGCCTTCGACCACGCCGGGGCCGATCGCGTGCATCTTGCTCTTGATGCTGGCGATCAGCACGCTGCCGGTCACGCTGGCGCGGTTGTCGTCCAGCGTCCAGATGCGGATGGCCTCGTCCTCGTGCAGGGTGATGCCTGCCGTCTTGTATTTTGGCGTACCGTCGCCCAGCAGGCTTTCGCGGAAGTACTGCAACTCGTACACCGGCAGTCGGCGGCGCGGCTGGAACTGACCCGTCGTGGGGTTGTAGGAGCCCTTGGCGGTGTGCACGCCGCCCGCCTTCACCACCGCGTCGCTGAACACCCACTTGGGCAGCGGCTCCTTGCTCAGCGCCTTGCCCGCGTCGATGTCGGCTTGCACCATCTTGGCCACCTCGAGCCAGCCGGCTTCCTGCCAGAGCTCGAAGGGACCTTGCTTCATGCCGAAACCCCAGCGCATGGCCAAGTCCACGTCGGCGGCGGTGTCGGCGATGGTCGCCAGGTGCACGGCCGCGTAGTGGAAGCTGTTGCGCAGGATGGCCCAGAGGAACTGGCCCTGCTTGCCCTCGGCGTTGCGCAAGAGCTTGAGGCGCTCGCCCGCGGGCTTCTTGAGCATGCGCTCGTAGACCGCGTCGGCCTTTTCACCACCCGGCACGTACTCCTTGCCCTCGAGGTCGAAGCGCAGGATGTCGCGGCCCACCTTCTTGTAGAAGCCCGCCTTGCTCTTCTGCCCCAGGTTGCCCATCTCGATCAGGGTCTTGAGCACGGCCGGCGTGCCGAAGCTGCCGTAGAAGGAGTCGCTCTTCTCGTCCAGGTTGTCCTGCAGCGTCTTGATCACGTGGGCCATGGTGTCCAGGCCCACCACGTCGGCGGTGCGGAAGGTGCCGCTGGACGCGCGGCCCAACTTCTTGCCCGTGAGGTCGTCCACCACGTCGTAGCCGAGGCCGTAGTTCTCGACCTCCTTCATGGTCGCCAGCATGCCGGCGATGCCCACGCGGTTGGCGATGAAGTTGGGCGTGTCCTTGGCGCGCACCACGCCCTTGCCCACGGCGCTGGTCACGAAGGTTTCGAGCTGGTCGAGGATGGCGGGCTGCGTCGTCGGCGTCGCGATCAGCTCCACCAGGTACATGTAGCGCGGCGGGTTGAAGAAGTGAATGCCACAGAAGCGCGGTTTGATCTCGGCCGGCAGCGCCTCGGACAGCTTGGTGATGGACAGGCCCGAGGTGTTGGACGCCACGATGGCGTGCTTGGCGACGTGCGGCGCGATCTTCTTGTAGAGATCGAGCTTCCAGTCCATGCGCTCGGCGATGGCCTCGATGATGAGGTCGCATTCACCGAGCAAGCCCAGGTTCTCTTCGTAGTTGGCGGCCTGGATCAACGCCGCGTCGTCGGCCACGCCCAGGGGCGAGGGCTTGAGTTTCTTGAGGTTGTCGATCGCCTTGGTGACGATGCCGTTCTTGTGCCCCTCTTTGGCCGGCAGATCGAACAGCACCACCGGCACTTTGACGTTCACGAGATGGGCCGCGATCTGCGCACCCATCACGCCCGCGCCGAGCACGGCGACTTTTCTTACTTGGAATCGGGACATGATGATGTTCCTTTGTGTCTTCAGTTCACGCGCACCCAGATCTGGGTGCGGTAGAAGGGACCGAGGTAGCCGCGCACCTGCAGCTTGGCCCCGCCCTCGATGGGCGTCAGCTTGAGCTTATAGGTCTTGCCTTTTTCCGGGTCGAGGATCTCGCCACCTTCCCAGATGGCCTCGCCGCGGTTCTGTTTGACGCCGCGGATGATCTCCAGGCCCACCATGGGCTGGCCCTTGCGGTCGTCCTCGCATTTCACGCAGCTTGCCTTCGGGTCCGCGCCCTTGCGCAGCAGTTGCTCGATGCGGCCCGCAACGACACCCCCCGTCTCGGTGATGGCGATGAGGCTCTTCACCTCGCCCGTTTCGTCATCGATGGTGTGCCACTTACCCACGGGCGTGTTCTGGGCGTGAACGACCGAAGCCGCCACAAAAAGCAGCGTACCAAGCAACCAGACGCGGGCACCCGTGGAACCGGCTTGGCCGGGCCACTGGGTGTGCCCCCTCAAGGGGGAGATGCCAAAGGCGTTTCGGGGGTGCTTCATATGCTTCAGGCCAGGGCCAGGTGGGTGTCCATCAGGGACTTGGAGCCCGCGCGGGCCGTGCGCATCAGCGTCGCGGTCTCGGGGAAGAGCTTGGCGAAGTAGAAGCGCGCGGTCTGCAGCTTGGCCTGGTAGAAGGGATCGGTGTCGCCGGCGGCGATCTTCTTGAGCGCGACGGAGGCCATGCGAGCATGGAAGTAGCCGAACACGAGGTGACCCGCGACACGCAGGTAGTCCACGGCGGCGGCGCCCACCTCGTCTGGGTTCTGCATGCCCTTGAAGCCAATTTCCATGGTGAACTTGGTCATCTGCTCGGCCAGCACGGCCAGGGGGCTGATGAACTCGCTCATCTTCTCGTTCACGCCCTCTTCCTCGATCAGCGCGCCAACGATCTTGCCGAACTTCTTGAGCGTCGCGCCGTTGTTGCCCAGGATCTTGCGGCCCAGCAGGTCCAGCGACTGCACGGTGTTCGTGCCTTCGTAGATCATGTTGATGCGGGCATCGCGCACGAACTGCTCCATGCCCCATTCCTTGATGTAGCCATGACCGCCGAAGACCTGCTGGCACATCACGGTGGCCTGGAAGCCGTTGTCTGTCAGGAAGGCCTTGATGATGGGGGTAAGCAGGGCCAGCAGTTCGTCGCTGTCCTGGCGCACCTGCTCGTCGGGGTGGTACAGGTGCTGGTCCAGCAGCAGCGCGCAGTAGCAGGCCAGGGCGCGGCCGCCTTCGGCGTAGGCCTTGGCGGTCAGCAGCATCTTGCGCACGTCCGGGTGCACGATGATGGGGTCGGCTTCCTTGTCCTTGGCCTTGGTGCCGGACAGGCTGCGCATCTGCAGGCGGTCCTTGGCGTAGGCCAGGGCGTTCTGGTAGGCAACCTCCGTCAGGCCGAGCGACTGGTTACCCACGCCCAGACGGGCGGCGTTCATCATCACGAACATGGCTTGCAGGCCCTTGTGCGGCTGGCCCACCAGGGTGCCGACCGCGTTGTCCAGGACCATCTGACAGGTGGCGTTGCCGTGGATGCCCATCTTGTGCTCGAGGCCACCGCAGTAGATGCCGTTTTGCTCGCCGAGGGAACCATCGGCCTTGAGCTTGTACTTGCTGACCGCGAACAGGCTGATGCCCTTGCTGCCCTTGGGCGCGTCGGGCAGGCGGGCCAACACCAGGTGAACGATGTTTTCGGTGAAGTCGTTGTCGCCCGAGCTGATGAAGATTTTGGTGCCGTTGATCTTGTAAGTGCCATCGGCCTGGGGTTCGGCCTTGGTGCGCAGCAGGCCCAGGTCGGTGCCGCAATGCGGCTCGGTCAGGCACATGGTGCCCAGCCACTCACCGCTGACCAACTTGGGCAGCAACTGCTTCTTCTGCTCGTCGGTGCCGTGGGCCTGCAGGCACTCGTAGGCACCATGCGACAGACCGGGGTACATGGTCCAGGCCTGGTTGGCCGAGTTCAACATCTCGTACAGGCACTGGTTCAGCACGAAGGGCAGGCCCTGGCCGCCGTATTCAGGGTCGCAGGACAGCGCGGCCCAGCCGCCTTCGATGTACTGCGCGTAGGCCTCCTTGAAGCCCTTGGGCGTGGTGACCTCGCGCGTCTGCGGATTCAGCGTGCAGCCTTCCTGGTCGCCGCTGATGTTGAGCGGAAACACCACCTCGGCGGCGAACTTGCCGCCCTCTTCCAGCACGGCATTGATGGTGTCGGCGTCCGTATCGGCATGGCGCGGCATCTGCTTGAGCGCACTGCTCACGTCGAGCATCTCGTGCATCACGAACTGCATGTCGCGCAGGGGCGGGTTGTAGCTGGGCATGGTGTACTCCTTGTGTGTTCGAAGGTTGAATTAAAGAACCGGTATATGTAAGCCTGATGGAATGACCACTCGCGGTCCCGCTCAGTGCGCGCCGGACGAATATCGCGCCAGGATTTGCTCGAAGGCCCTTTGGGCACGCTCGATGGAACCCGGCGTCTGAAGAAAACGCGCCTCGTAATGCACGGACAGGATCAGGCCGTGGATCTCGAAGCAAATCTGCCGCACATCCGCGTCGGCCACCAACTCTTCCTCTTCTTTCGCGAGGGTCGCGGCACGCTCCACCGCCGCGAGCCAGACCCGCACCGAACATGCCAGCGCATCACGCACGGGGCCAGGCCGGTCGTCGAAGTCGATCGCGCCGCTGATGAAAATGCAGCCCGACTGGATTTCCTCCGTCACGCGCTTCATCCAGTTCTCGAACAGCGCACGCAGGCGCGGCAGGCCGCGCGCTTCCTGGATCGCTGGATAAAACACCTCCTGCTCGAAGCGCTGGAAGTATTCATGAATGACGGAAATCTGCAACTCCTCGCGCGAACCGAAATGCGCGAAGACGCCAGACTTGCTCATGCCCGTGGACTCGGCCAGCGCGCCGATGGACAAGCCCTCAAGCCCCGCCTCGGCCGCCAGGGCCAAGGCAGCGTCCAGGATGACCAGACGGGTCTGCTGCCCCTTGTGCAGGACGCGGCTCGGCGCGGCGTCTGGCGCGGCGACGCGGCGGCGAGCTGTTTTGCGGCCGGGAACGGCGAGCTGGGGCATGACTCAAAATAAAACGAACGATCGTTCTATTTTGCCTCAAAAAAGTGACTCCCCACAAGACCAGGTCTGGTCCGCCGGTTTGCCCGTGTCTGATAAGCGGAAAGGTTGGGGTTTTAGCGCTTGAACGCGACGACGTGCTGGGTCTGTGTGCCCAAGCCCTCGATGCCCAGTGTCATCACGTCCCCAGGCTGCAGGAAGCGCTGAGGCCTCATCCCCATGCCCACGCCAGGCGGGGTCCCGGTGATGATCACGTCACCGGGCGACAGCGTCATGTACTCGCTCAGGTGGCTGATGATCTTGGCCACGCTGAAGATCATGGTCCGGGTGTTACCGGTCTGCATGCGCTGGCCGTTCACATCCAGCCACATGCCCAGCTTCTGCGGGTTCGGGATCTCGTCTTTCGTCACCAGCCAGGGCCCCAGAGGGCCAAAGGTGTCGCAGCCCTTGCCCTTGTCCCACTGGCCGCCGCGCTCCAGCTGGAAGGCACGTTCACTCACGTCATTGGCCAACACATACCCCGCCACATGGTCCAACGCGGCCTTCTGCGTGACATGGCGGGCCGTCTTGCCGATGATGACGCCCAGTTCCACCTCCCAGTCGCCCTTCTGGCCGCCCTTGGGCAGCATCACGTCGTCGTCCGGTCCCTGGATGCAGCTGACGGCCTTGGTGAAGACGATGGGTTCGGCCGGGATGGGCATGCCCGCTTCCTTGGCGTGGTCGCTGTAGTTCAGGCCGATGGCGATGAATTTGGGCGTGCCCGCCACCGGCGCGCCGTAGCGGACCTGGCCGCGCACCAGAGGCAGTTTGTCGGCCTTCAGTTTTTGCAGCTTGGCCAGCGAGGCGTCCGACAGTTGCGCGGGACCGATGTCGGGCAGCACACCGGCCAGCGAGCGCAGCCGGCCTTCGGCATCGATCAGGCCCGGTTTTTCCTGGCCGGGCTTGCCATAACGAGCAAGTTTCATGGTCGATCTCCTCTTTTTTTATCTGCCGTTCTGATGCACGTCTGGCACCAACGGTCAGCAGAACCTCGGGCCAAGCCCCACAGCGGTGCCTGCCTCGAGCCGATCGGTGACCCCGACCAGCGCCTCAGCGCAGCATCTGCGCCAAGCTGTCGTCCAGGAATTCCGTAGGCGGTCGGCGAAAGCCCGAGCGTGCGAAACGCTGCAGGCGGCCCACCACGAAGGCCGTGAGCACCGAGGCCTGCACCTGGGCATCGGCCGAGGGCGTGGAGGCATCGGCCGCCGCGCCGAAGCGCAGGCCTTGCTTGAGCAGGGTTTCGATCTTGTCGAAGAACTGGTTCATGCGTTGCTGCAGACGCTCGTTCTCGTACACCAGGGCGTCACCGACCATCACGCGCACCATGCCGGGGTTTTTCTCGGCGAACTGCAGCAACAGGGTCACGACCGCGGCGGCCTGGCGCAGCCCCGCGCTGGGGTCGGTGGCTTGCGATTCGCGCTCGGCGATCTGGTTGGCCAGGGTGAACACAGACTGCTCGATGAATTCGATCAGGCCCTCAAACATTTGCGCCTTGCTGGCGAAATGGCGGTACAGGGCGGCCTCGCTCACTTCCAGGCGGGCCGCCAGGGCCGCGGTGGTGATGCGCTCGGCACCGGGCTGTTCCAGCATGGCGGCCAGCGCCTGCAGGATCTGGATGCGCCGCTCGCCGGGCTTGGGTCGCTTGCGGGCCGGGGTGACCTCCGTCCCGGCCTCCACTTCGGGGCATCCGTGGCGGGAGACTCGGCGGCGGAGGGGAGATCGGCGTCGGACATTCGGTGCGGGGAATGAGTGTTTAGCGGTTACGGGTCATTGTCCAACATTCGGCGGCGGCGATTCCGAATGGGACGGAATCACCCGCCTGCAGGTGCTCAGTGCGAACGGATCATGGTGCCGTAGGCATCGCCGGTCAGGATTTCCAGCAGCATGGCATGCGGCACCCGACCGTCGATGATGTGCACGGCGTTCACACCGCTGCGGGCCGCGTCCACCGCGCCCGCGATCTTCGGAATCATGCCGCCCGAGATGGTGCCATCGGCCATCAGTTCATCGATGCGCTTCATGGTCAGCTCGGTCAGCAGCTGGCCCTGCTTGTCCAGCACGCCGGGAATGTTAGACAACATCAGCAATTTCTCGGCCTGCAGCACCATCGCCAGCCTGGCGGCCACCACGTCGGCATTGATGTTGTAACTCTCGTTGGCCTCGCCGAAGCCGATGGGGCTGACCACCGGGATGAACTGGTCATCCTGCAAGGCCTTGACCACCGAAGGATCAATGGCCGTGATGTCGCCGACCTGGCCCAGTTCGGGATTCAGCGTCTTCGCGCGGATCATGCCGCCGTCGCGCCCGGTCAAGCCCACGGCCTTGCCGCCCGCGTGGTTGATCAGGCCCACGATGTGCTGCTGCACCTCGCCAGCCAGCACCCACTCGACGACCTCCATGGTCTCGGCGTCAGTCACGCGCATGCCCTGTACGAACTCCCCCTTCTTGCCCAGGCGCTTCAAGGCCGTCTCGATCTGCGGCCCGCCGCCGTGCACCACCACAGGATTGATGCCCACCAGCTTGAGCAGCACCACGTCCTCGGCGAAGGCCCGCTGCAGCGCTGGCTCCGTCATCGCGTTGCCGCCGTACTTGATGACCATGGTCTTGCCATGGAACTGGCGGATGTAAGGCAGGGCCTGGGCCAGGATGGCGGCTTTGGCTTGGGAGGAGGCAGGCGGATTGAGGGCGTCGGTCACGGCAGCAAGCGCGGGAAGGAAAGACGGTCAAATTGTGCCGCAAGTCACAAGCGCCTTCGGCAAGTACCGTCCATTGATTGGTCCGTTATCCGTCCGGCACCCATTCATGGGACTGGCTAGCGGTCCACGGGGCCTTGTTCGGAACGCCCGTCCGGAGTGCGCGTCTTGCGCAGCACCAGCCGCCTGGGTACCTTGAACAGCACGATGCGACGGTAGAGCCAAACATAGCTCACGGCGAACAGCAGCACGAAGCACATCAGCATGGGCGTCGAGCGCCAGAACAACATCGCTGGGAAAATGGCCATGGAAGACAACACCCAGAGATAGGGTGAAGTCAGCGCATTGCGGTTGTTCCTGTCTTCCGCCTCGGAACTGCCTACGGCCCAGCGCACCAAGCGTTTGTATACCAGCATATGCAAATGCACCCCGTCGGGTTCCCCAGGCGACATGCCACGCAGGATCTTTTTGCGATAGATCGAGAAGAGAGTTTCGAAGACCGGGTAGATCATCAGCAGCATCGGGAACCAGGGCGAAACCTCCGGATGGCGCATCACCAGCAGCACCGACAGTTCACCTGCCATGAAGCCGAGGAAATAGGCGCCACCGTCCCCCAGGAAAATCAGCCCTCGGGGATAGTTCCAAACCAAGAAGCCAAGCAACGCGCCGATCAGGGCCGCGCAAGTGGTCCACAAGAGCGTGTCGCCGAGCAAAAAGGCCACGTAACCCAAGGCGCCGAAGATCATCAGGCAGAACACGCCCGCCAGACCGTGAAAGCCGTCGATGATGTTGATGGCGTTGGCCACGCCCCCGATCGCCACCATGGTCAGCAACAAGGACAGAGGCCACCAACTCAACGCCAAGTCCACCCACTGATCCACCAAGGGAACGTCCAGACGATTCAATTCCGCCCCCAGCAACACATACCCAAGGACAGCCGACACCATGGTCAACCCAAGACGCCAAAGCACGGAGACTTTCTTGGTGAGATCCTCCACCAGCCCTCCGGCAAAAGCCGGGGCCGCCGCAAGCAATAGCATCAGCAGGCTCCAACCGACATCCAGTTCGCGCAGAAGAAGAAAAAGCGCCACAACCGCCACGCCACAGTACAAGCCTACCCCTCCCACGCGCGGCGTGGGATGTGAATGAAACTTCTGGACCCCGGTCATGCAGTCCGCAGTCAAGTCGTTGTGCAAATGATTGAAGCGGATGATCAACAGGGTAATTACCCAAGAAATCATGCCGGCGATGACGATGCTGTTCACAGTATTGCTTCCATCCCTGATCTTTTTTTTCTCACCAGCCCCCGCTAAAGTTGCGCACAGTGCTGTTGCCAGCGCCACGCGCTGATGCACATTTCATCCAGGCGGACCCCTGCTTGCCAGCCCAGTATCTGTCGCGCCTTGTCCGAACTGGCATAACTAGAGGCCACATCCCCGGGACGACGCGCGACTATTTCATATGGCACATTCATGCCACTTGCGCGTTCGAAAGCCTGAATCACCTCCAACACGCTGTGGCCCGTCCCTGTGCCCAAATTGAAGGCATGCCACCCAGCCGCATCGTCGCGCCCTAAAAAATTCAATGCGGCGAGATGCCCATCAGCCAAATCAGTCACGTGAATGTAATCCCGAACACCCGTTCCATCCGGCGTGTCGTAATCCCCACCGAACACGCTGAGCCTGTCGCGACGCCCCGTTGCGACCTGCGCGATATAGGGCATGAGATTGTTGGGAGTGCCATTGGGATCTTCTCCGATCAATCCGGATGAATGCGCGCCCACCGGATTGAAATAGCGCAAGCAGGCAATCCTCCAGTCTGCATCCGAAACTGCAAGGTCGCTCAGCATCTCCTCAACGTGCAACTTGCTCCGACCATACGGATTGACGGCATGGGTCGGGTGCTTCTCATCCAACGGCAGATACTGCGGTTCACCATAGACCGTCGCGCTCGAACTGAACACGAGCTTACGCACGCCGCAGCGCCGCATGGCACGCACAAGGCACTGGGTGCCGGTGACGTTGTTGTCGTAGTAAGCCAGTGGCTGAGCCACCGACTCGCCTACGGCCTTGAGTCCGGCAAAATGCATCACGGCGCTGACACTATAAGTGCGCAACGTTTGCGCCAGAAGCTCTGTATCGCGCACATCTCCCTCAATCAGCACAGGAGCATGCCCCAGAATCCTCGCTAACCGCGACACCACGTCTGCGCGGCTATTGCTGAGATTGTCATAAAGAACCACTTTATGTCCAATCTGCGCCAACGTCACCGCCGCATGGCTGCCAATGTAGCCAACGCCACCCGTCAATAGAATACTCATGAGCAGCGATTGTGCCGGATGCCCATGTCAGCGCCTCTTATCTGAACAGCTGCGGCAGCTTGCGCGCATTCTTCCAGATCAAGGCCCCCAGACCACCCAGGCGATTTTTGCGCAAAACCTTGTAACTTTCGAAATTCCGTTGCAGTATGGCTCGCAAAGAACCATTTCCGCTGACACCACCAGTCTTCATCTGCACCATCAAACGCGGCAAGTAGACGACCTTGACATCGGGTGCGCTTAAATACCGAAGCATGAAATCGTAGTCCGCAGCGATCCGAAAACGAGGATCGAACCCTCCTATTCGTTGCACCAAGAACCGACGGACATAGAAGGTCGGGTGAGGAGGCATCCAGCCCCTGCGAAGCTGCGCAGGTATGAAGACCCCGCTTTGCCAACGCCGTATGACACGCTGAGCATTGGCACGTACCACATACTCCAGGTCCCCATACACTATATCCGCCTTGGTTTTTTGCGCAGACACTACCATCTCCGTCAGCACACATGGATCAGCGAGCACATCGTCGGCATTCAAAAAACCAACCCAGTCTCCGGACGCCAGACGCAATCCCTTATTCATGGCATCGTAAATGCCATCGTCGGACTCTGATACCAGAACAATTCCCGGGCGTCCATGCCGATGTACGAGCGCCTGAGTCCCATCGGTAGATCCGCCATCAATGACAATGTGTTCAATCGCCCTCCAGGTTTGAGAGGCAACCGAGCGCAACGTTTCAGCAATTGTGGCCGCACTGTTGTAGCAGACGGTAATGACCGTGATAGTCGGCTCTGCAATGCTCATAGGGCTAGTACCGCATAAAGCGACGAGCAACTTCCTTCATCCACATCGGCACGAAGCGCTGTATGAAACGGCGTCCTCGCACAATGGAGACGGGTTTCAGGCCCGCCTTGAAATCGGGAACCAGGATTCTTACGTCAGCCAGACAGGTTTTCAGTTCGACCTCGTATGCCTCGTAGATGGCAGCCGGCTCCGGGCATTCCGAGGTATAGAAGGTTGACAAGCGGTCAAAGCCACCATTCTCCAATAGCTGGAACTGATGGAAATGGTAGAAGATCAGAGGTGCGCCCTCTACCGTGACATTGCCTGAGGCATCCTGGCCGAATTGATAACGGGCGTAGTTCCATGGCGCGATGCCGGCACCCGGATGCATAAGGATGTGGCACTTGGAATAGCGATCAGGCCATTCATCCAGATATTTCTGATCGCCCATCTTTCCGTCCTCGAGACGGTAATAGCACCACTCCAGGCATTGTTCGCGCCAGCGCGAAAGACAGGCCATACCCTGCTCGTCCCGGCGAAAACTATCCCATTCGACGCAGAAGCGGCCATTGACCATGCGGTCCATGAGGCGATCGGTGAATCGATGCTCGATGATGGCTATGGAAGCATCACCGATTTCATCGAACAGCGGTTTCACGTCTGAATAGAACAGAAGATCGGCATCGACATAAGTCAGAAAATCGATCTCAGGAAAGCGTTGCATGACATGCCAGGTGAACCCGGAGGAAAGCGTCCAGCAGTACTCGGCCACGCCGCGATCCGCCTTGGCCCGAAGCAATGCATCGTCTTCAACCTCTGCCAGAGCGATGCAATTGACAAAAGGCAAGTCGAGGTGCTCAAGAACATATTTCGTCTGAGCATCCATGCAAAGCACATAGATCTTCGCGCCCGGGCAATGACGGGCCAGACTGCGCAGCATGGCCAGACCTTTGAGGAGGTAGTTGCTGTCGAACAGCGTGCAAAAGTGGCGGGGAGTCATGATGCGATTTTTCTGCACACGTAGGTGCGATTGGCCGTGCCCACACCACCGTGAACGGTCTCGTCCAGCGTGTAGGTCGCGATCAGTTCGAGGCCGCTGGCGGCCAGCAGGGCCAGGAACTCGGGCTCGTTGAAATGGATTTCCACCGTCTCCACTCCGTAGGCCTGTTTTCGGTAGTACTGGTTGGGTTGCCCGAGCACCATAGGCGTGCGGTGGAAGATGGCGTACTGGCGGGCCACGCGCGCCGTCTCGACGACGGCCGCCTGGTACTCCGGAATGTGCAGCAGGCAGCAGCCCGAAATCACGACGTCGAAGGCGCCGCGGTCGTGCGACAGCGCAGTAGCGTCCTCGACGTCGAACCGCAGGTCCGGGTAGGTCTGGCGGGCCAACTCGATGAAGGCGGGCGAATAGTCGCAGCCGGCATAGCGCACGCCCAGCCCCGCGATCTCTAGCACCTCCGCGTAGAAGCCGCTGGAGCAGCCAACCTCCAGCACCGACATGCCGCGCGCGTCCGACGGCAGCGCACGCAGGGCCTGACACATGACATCGAACACGTCAATGGACTCACCGCGCCGGTAAGCGGCGAGCTGGGTATTCACCAGCTCGCGTTGCCGGCGCGGCAGCGCGTCGGATTGCCAGGCGTCACGCAGGCGGGCGGCTTCGCCGGCGGCCTCCTCGGTTTTCAGGGGCACGTAGTTCGACGACACGCCGCCCGGCGGGCTCAGGCGGCTGCGCAGCCGCTTGAGCCCGGCCTTGAGCCGGGGAAAGCGGTTCAGCAGGGAACGCAATGCGGCTTTCATGGGCGGCGCGCTCCGAGGTGCCGTTCCAGCACCGGCACGAGTTCTTCCATGCGGTGCCGGTAGGTGTGTTCGCGCAGCGTGCGGGCCTGTCCGGCACGGGCGATCGCGGCGGCCTCTTCGGGATGGTCGAGGTAGTAGCGGATCAGCTCCGCCGCTTCCTCTTGCGAGGAGTAGGCCACGACTTCCTTGCCGACCTCGAAGATCTCACCGAGGTTGTCTTTGCGGTCCGTGATGAGCAGCGAGCCCACGCCGGTAGCCTCGTAGAGGCGCATGTTGTTGGCGTTGTTCTCGGCCACATCGATGTGACGATTCAGGGCGATGCGGCTGCGTGCCAAAGCGCGGTACATATCCAAGCCCCAGACTTCGCCGTGGTGACGCTTGCGGATAGCAGAGGAGCGCGGCAGCGTCTTCGCGCCATAGCCAAAGAACTCGATGGGCGTATTCGTTGCCAAGTATTCCAGTAGAGGCACAGCCTTTCCGTGGTGGCGGCTGATGCCACCGACGAAGCTCGCGCCGATGTCTCTCTGAACCTTTCCGAGTAGATCCAAGACTCGCGTGTCGAAGCCGATGCGGAAGTACGCAGAGGCGACACCCAGCGCCCGCAAGCGGGAAACAAAGTGCGGGAAGGAGGTCAGGATCAGGTCGTAGCCCTTGAGGAAAGACTCGGGCGGGAGCGGACATGCGATCTGCCCGACGATCAACCGCACGTCCGATTTGAGATCCTTCAGCACCTCACCCGGGAAAAAGCTCAGGTCCTGGCAATAAAGGACGTCGGGTTTGAGCGAGCGGATCTGGGCGATCGCGACTTCCATGAGGCCCGGCAGTGCCGCGAGCTGCGCGCCGATGACTGGCAACCGGAAGGTGCGGTGGGGCAGACGCAATGCCCAGGCACTGAACGAGACATCGTTCTCGGTGGCCCACATCTTTTGCAGAGGCACGCAGTTCGCGACGAGGTCATGGGCATCCACGCCCAGGCTATTCAGATGGCGCGAATAGAAGTCCGAGGTGCCGAAGGCGGCCTTCAGTAGGGCCTGGGTCTGTTCTTGCGAGGACGCATGGCTCAACCCAGCATGCTCGGCGTAGAACGACTTGAGGAAACGGGGGTAATAGGTATCGAGTATGACCACCTTCATGTGCAATCCCTGCAATCAGTGTCCATCAGCAGTTTTCTTCAGCACGACCAGCAGGCTGTCGCCCGCGCCGAGCCGGTCTACGATGCGGTTGACGACCACCAGCAGGCCACCCACCACCGTGCGCAGCCGCCGCAGCAACGCGTTCTTCAAGCGGCGCGCGAAGGACGGACGCCCGGCGCCCGGCGCCCGGCCGCTTTGCCAGGCATTCGAGGCCACGCCTACATCAGGCGCGCGGCCTATGGCGCGCAGTTGGAGGAGGGTCCAGAGGTTGGGGGTAATCGATCGGGCGTTCACAACCTCATAGCCCTGTTGCCGGGCCAAGAGGGCAAACGAGCGCCGGCTGAAATGGTGCTGGTGATAAGGCGCATGCCAGTTGATCCACCTCGTCCCCGACAACCGGCGCTGCCACGACGACACGTTGGGAAACGACAGCACGATGCGGCCACCGGGGGCCAGTCGGTCGCGTACCACGCGCAGCAGGGCGGCCGGATCGGGCACGTGCTCGATCACCTGGTTGAGCGTGATGAGATCAAACACCTGACCGGGGAACGGGTCGTCGTGGATGCTGCCGATGTGCACATTCAGACCGTAGCGCTGAGCGATGACCGCGACATTGGGATCGGCTTCCACACCAAAGGGCTCGACACCGAGTTGACGAAGCTCCAGCAGGGAAAGGCACGAGCCGCTGCCGATGTCCAGCACGCGCTGCCCGGGTTTGGCGAGGTAGTGGCCTTGGTTGTCCGTGCCGGCCAGCCATCGCTTGAAGCGAGCGTGCTTCTTCCCGACCAGGGCACTTTCCTTTTCGAGTAAGTCAAAATCGATGTTGCGCCGGGGGTAATACTGGCTGTAAAGCGCGGGCAGGTCCGCCTCGGTCAGACGGGGCATGGTCACCATTTGACCGCAGGACCCGCATTGCAATACCGAGAACACCCCGGGGCACCCATAGCGGTCGTCCCAGATGCGGTCGATGAACACCGTTGTGGACGAACCGCAGGCGATGCACGTCGTATCTTCTCTATTCATGTGATCGATGTGCGTGGTTTGAGTTTTTGGTGAAGGTAGCGCGACATGCCGAAATAGGCCAGCCGCAGGGGGGCCGTCAGTCGCTGGAGAGGGGAGCCAACCATGCCGTAGAAGGCCAGACGCCGGATCACGTTGCTCGACGAGCGCTGGCCGAAGTGCCGTTCCCACCAGCCTAGCTGCGCGACTTCGTTGCCGTAAACGGGCGGCGAGAACACGATGGCCTGGCTGCTCACGAGCAGCGGCGTGCGGGCATCGCGCGCGAATCGCATGGCGATCTCGTAGTCGGCCAGGTAGTGCGGCAGCAGCCTAGGGCGCATGCCGCCGTGGGTCTTGAACAGGCAGACGGGGTAAAGCGTCCCCCGGCCGGAGAGCGCATCCACTCGGTAGACCGGCTTGGGCGACCGGCGCTCCTGCTCCGGCAACTCGGCCAGCAGGTCCCAGACCGCGATGTGGTTGATGCTGATGCGCGGGCCGATGCTGACCAGGGGATCGTCACGGTTTTCTTCATGGATCACGCTGCCCACCGCCGCGCCGCCGCCCTCTCGGCTCACGCGCACCAGCGTGTCCACGTAGTCCGGAGCGAACCAGGTGTCGTTGTTGAGAAACAGCACATAGTCGTTGGGTGAGGCGTTGGCCAGCACGTGCCGCAATCCGAGGTCGATCGCCCCGCCCCACCAGAGCGACCCGTCGCCTTCCAGGGTGGTGACATCGGCCTGGCCCGCCAGGTAATCGCGTGTGCCATCGGTGGAGCCGTCGTTGATGACGACGATGCGCACATCGTTCGCCCGCGTCTGCGCGCGCAGCGATTCGATCACCCGCTGAGTATGGTGCAGGCGGTTGAAAACAGGAATGAGAACATGAATCTGCATTGTCCAGGTCACGCGATCTTGCGAAATAGAACCATGTGGGTCTGGCCTGTCAGCCCATCTTTGGCGATGGGATAGGAGGTCGCCAGTTGAATCGCTGTTAACTGTTCCACAACCTTACGCCTCTCCACATCAAGATCAATGCCAAGAAACCTTCTCATCAAACGCTTGAGCAGCGGCTGCTTTTCGGCAGTGGGAAGGTCGGGCAAAATGAAGTTACTGATATACGACTTGTAGTGAGCAAATCGCAAAGGTTCCTGTTGAATATTCACTATTTCTAGCTGAAAGATCTTTGCAATATTCTCGAATGTCTTTTTGCTCAGCGAAAGAACATGATGCGGTGGCATATCTAGCAGAACTCGATCTGCCTCAGAGAAATACCCCTCCGGATTGGGCACGGCGAGCAGCAAATAACCATTAGGCTTGACGACCCTCAGCGCATCCTCCATGAACTCCCTCGGATTGCTGAGATGCTCGAGAACCTCAAAAGCCACCACAAGATCGAAGGATGTCTCTATTGAGCGAAGGGTGCTGGAAGAGACGTTCAGTCCTTTTGCCTGGCAGTCTTCAATGGCCTTGGGATTGAATTCCACGCCTTGGCAGTTGTAGAGGTTGTGCATTCGGGTCAGAAAATGCCCTTGCCCACAGCCGACTTCCAACAGCCTGCGCACGTCGGTCAGTTGCGAGATGAGATCAGCTGCAACATCAAACTCCCACTTGTCCTTCTCGTAGTACCACACGAAGCGGGTCGAGAGCTCCTTGTAAAATTCCCCGTCACCACAGATTGCGGGATGATAGAAGCGCATGTCGCAATCCAAGCAACGGTATTGGAAAAGGTGGTCACCCGTTTCCAAGCGGTCGAAAGGGTCAAAGCCAAGTCCTTGTTTCCATTCGGCACGCACGTCGGCTATGCTGTGCCAGCGATGCAGCTGCGCTCTGCCTGAACCACAAAGTGGACAGCCCTTTGGTTGATTTGCAATGAAGTTCAACACGACCTCGCTATTTCTCATTCAAGGCAAGTTCATAGGCCGACCCCTTCAAAACGAATAGGTAACCAAGCTCCTGCAGATTTCGCCCATCTCTATCGAGATTGATTGTTGATTTGAAGGCGGGAAACTCCGAAAGCAGGCGGTATTTCTGCTGCATGTATTCCAGAAATTTTTCCTTGCTGAGTATCCACGTCGGTATTGTGGCCGGAAATATGCTCTGAGGCACATATTGCCTTGTGACATAGTCCGAGGACTCTGAGGAGAAAAGAGTCCGATCTAGCATGATCACATCAACCTTTGCTTCAGTTACCTCTGTCAATACTTCATAGGGCTTCTCGACATATTGCAAAGAACTAGACAGCAGAACGAACTGTGGTTTTGCATTTTGCAGTCCTGCGGTCAAGCTTGAATAAAACTTCAGCGAATGATTGGCGAACAAGACACGAGCCTGCTCGACGAAACTCGGCTGCTCAACAATGGACCATTCGATATGGGAGAGCCAGCTCATGAAAGGTTTGTTCTGAAAGAAACTGGTGCCCAACCCTCCGCCAAAATCCAGGACGCGCAGCTGCCCTTGCGCTTTCGTCGCAACCCACAGCAATGCGGTGGCCAGCGGAAATGAAAACTCTCTGTTCTCAAAAATCACAGAATCGCGTTCATAGGGTGCAGAGCCGGATAGGATTTTTTGCACGGCTCCCGCAACTTTTCTTGCGATTGCGGGGTCCTGATAGCCCAAGGTCTGGCTTTTGGCCGTTTGCCAATCTTCAAATCGCCCTACGTATCCATTAACGGGCGTTGCTTCGCGTTCTCTCGTCAGTTTGAATCGAGAGCGCAGGGCGATCATCAGGTTTTTCATACTTCGGCGGAGACTCAAATGCCAAGTGATTCGAGCGAATCACGCGGAAATTCATCCAATTCACCCCCAGGGCTGGCATTCACAATTTTTATATGGTTCGCCGATGCCACTTTGGCCAGGTGACGGTATTGCCTCCAGAGTCGCGCCAAACTTTGGAATGTATCGAAATTCTCGGCAAGAATCTTTCCTTGATCGTTTACAGAATAGTCTTTACCGGACATGGCCTTGGGTTGAAATGCGTAGTTGTAATACCCCGTACGCCAGCTGTCATGGTCCACGCCAAGAAGGATGATTTCCTGGAAACCCATGTACATCGCGATCATCAGGGCCATGATCGGGACCGACTCCACTCTAGGGACCGATTGAACGATATCGATAAGACGCAGATCATTCAGCTCGTCGAAGTTTTCTTGAAATGCAAGGTAATGCACCTTCCGTGCAGCAAACAGCCCATACCTTCTGACCAATGCCGCTTCTGTTTCGTTGAGGAACAACTCTGCATTTCCGATGCTGTTCTCCATCTCGCGGAACCAGGACACCACGTCGGCTTCGGTCATCCGGCCATAGGTGATCTGCGGCACGCAGTGGTACTGGGGCGCCATCGCTGCGTAGCCTTCATGTAGGTAACCATTAGAAACGGAGAACACCGTTTCACCCTGAAGGCGGCGCAAATCGACCTGTTTCACGCTGGGGCCGTTGCCCACGATGAAGCAGCGCTGACCAGCGTGGCGGTTCTTCAGCTGGCCATTGGCAACCAGCACCTCTTTCGGCACCAGCTGCGCGGGAGGTCGTGCCGCTCGCAAGCGCTGGCGCAGCACGTGCACGCCGTGCGGCAACAGCCAGGCCGCGTACCGAAGCCAGGTCCTCATGACTGCAGCCATTTCACAACCTCATACACCTCGGCGTAGCGCACGCCGATGCGTTGCCCAGCATTTTCTGCCTCGTTGCGGAAGAAGCTGATCCACTTGGCGCCAGTGCGCTCCATCTCCGATTGGTGCGCGCGAATGGCCTGCTCTTTGGCATCCCAGTGGTCGGTGATGTCCACATAGAAGTTGCCACGAAAATCGAGCGTGGAGTGGTACCAGTTGCTGCGGTACATCAGCAGGCGCGGCACGTGCCGGCAGCTGTGCAGCGATGCGCGGGCCACGGCTTGGTGGTCGTGGTGGATGTCGCCGGTCCAGTGGGCGTACACCTGCTCAATGGCCAGTTGCTCCACGAGCCGCAAGATCTGGATGTTCAGGCTGTCCACGAACTCCACCTCCAGGGTCTTAAAGTCCCCGCAAAACATCTGCTTGACGCCCAGGACCTTCATGGCTTCCTCGGCCTCGGCCCGCGCCACGTCGCTGGATCGCACCGACTGGTCGTACTGGTTGGTGAAGCCGGAGACGGTGGCGACGAACACGTAGACCTCGTCGCCACGGGCGGCGTGGGCCGCCAGCGCGCCGCCACAGCCCAGCTCCACATCGTCGAAATGCGCACCAATAGCCAATATCTTCATGCTGTTTCTCTCAGAATTTGTCGGGAAGCCGCAATGCCGCAATTGAACAGCACATCCAGCGAACTCAGGTAGGGCACGAAGGCCCCGAATTGTTGCGGATAAACCGGATGCATGAACTGCTGCCAGACCACCTCGATGCCGGCCCGGGCGAATTTCTCCGGCTGCATGTAGTCGCGCGCGCCATTGCCCGACAGGTAGTGCGTGGCACCGACCTTGCCCAGCAGGTCGATCAGCATCTCGTTGCTGCTGCCTGCGGGCTGCAAGGTGCTGGAGCGCACCCAGGGCAGCCGGACGTCCAGCAGGTCCATGAGCAACTCGATTGAGCGCAGGTTGAAATCGGCCATCAGCCGGGGCGGTTGGTCGTACAGGGAGGCAATGGACGGAAACACCTCGTCAAAGAACGGTGCGCTGCGGTAGTTCTGTTTCAGCAGGTTCAGGTTGTCGGTAGCCCAGTCCACCGAGCTGGACAGCTCGATCTCGTTGATGGGGGTGCCCAGGGGCGCCTTGCGCACGCTCAGGGTGAGCCATTTCTCGCCTGACGGTGTCTTGATCTTGTCGCGGTGGGTCCAGCTGCGGCTGGTGCCGGTGACGAACTGCACATGGTCCAGCACGATGAACTCGTCCGCCGACAGAAACCGCTGGAAGAAGCCAAGGTAAGGCACGAAGTCCGGCTGGTGGATGACGACGGTCTTGCTCATGGCCGCACCAACTCCCGCACGGCGGTGGCCACGCGCTGCACACCGTCCAGGCCCACGGAGGCCATGGCTCGCGTGCTCATGCCCGCGATGTCCAGCGGCAACCGAAATACCGACGCATTGATCGCCGCATGGTGTCCCGCGAACCGGCAGCCGCCCATGCGCTCCAGGGTCTGGCCGACCGGGATCTCGAAAAGCTCGTTGGCCACCACGAGGCAGGGCAACCCGGCCGCATTGGCTTCAAAGGGCGTCATCCCGCCGCCCGTGACGGCCAGATCGTGGCGGGCCATTTCTTCGGCCATCGATGCCACGCCGTGCCGGACCTCGAAGTGACGAGGCATCACCTCGGCCAGCGCCTCGTGGTGGGCGAAGGCCGGGCCCAGCACGACGGTGACCTGCCACGGTTGGTCCTGCAGCAGGCGCACCACCTTGACGGTGGCGCCGTACGTGTCGGCACCGCCCAGCGTCACCAGCACGCTGCCAAGTTGCGCGCGAGCCCGGCGGAAGCGGGCGATGGCGGGATTGAGCACCAGATGGTCCACACCGGTCAGCACCCGTACTCCTTGAAGGCGAGCGACTTCCTCGGGGTCGAAGACCAACGCCGCCACATTCAGATCGCTCTGCGCCGCGCCGCTGCCCCGGTCGTCGAAGGTGACCACTGGCAGGCCCATGGCCTTGACGCGCCCCACATGCGCTGCGGTGGTATCGAGCCGGTCGTTGATCCAGGCAGAGGCGCGCAAGCGCCGTACCGCTTCGGTCTCCCAGCCGCCAGCCTCGGGCGCGAGATCCACGGTGGCATGCGCATGCCCCCGACTTTTCAGGATCTGCAGGGAGGGCTCGTGAGCGTTGATCAGGAAGTGGACGTCCTCGCCCATGCGCACCAGCGCATCGGCAAGGGTCAGGCTGCGGTAAAGATGGCCCATGCCGCGCGCATGGGAGCTTTCTATGCAGAAGACGAACACAGCGCAATCGCTTCCTGTGTCTCGAGCCAACGACCACGAGCCTGGCGGGCCAGGGCGTCGGCACGGCGCCAGTCTTCTTCAGTGTCCACCGTCAGCCGCAGGTTGGGGGCCCGCTTGTTCGCCGGGATATCCAGCACACCGATGCGGAACAACTCGGGTTGCTCCTGGATGTATTCGTTGACGTGCTCCCGATGGTGGGGCTGCAAGCCTTCGACGTGGCTGCGCTCAAGCGCGGACCGGCTGATGACCTCCGTGCCCACGCCCAGCGGCATCATGCCGAAGGAGTGCGTGTAGTCAAAGCCACCATCGAGGTGCAGTTGCACCAACCGTTCCAGCTCGGGCACATCGGTGAACGGGTTGTCGGCCGTCAGACGCACGACGTGTTCAAAGTCCCAGGTGCGCGCGCACTGCAGATAACGGTCCAGCACGTCGTGCTCGCTGCCCCGGAACGTGGCGACATCGGCCTGTCGGCACCACGCCACGATGGCATCGTCCCGCGCATCCGTCGACGTCGCGACCACCACCGGCCAGCGCTGCGGCAGCTGCGAAAGACGGCCTATCACGTGACCCAGCAAGGTCAGGTGCCCGACCGGGCGCAACACCTTGCCCGGCAGCCGGGTCGATCCCATGCGCGCCTGCACCACCAGGCCGACAGAGGTCATGCCAAGTCGCTCCAATCGAGCACGGCGTCGGTGTCGAGGTCGCGGCCGGCGGTCCTGCCCAGCACCTGCTCATAAAACCGCGGCTGGATGCCGTACCCCGGGCGTTTGATGGCCACGCTTTCGGCGGTGAGGCGATCACCCGCCCTGACGGCCTGAGTGAGCACCAAGCTCTTGCGGTTGTTGCGCCGGGTCGTCTTCTCGCTGTCCGCCGGGCGTTTGATGCCGTTGCCGCGCATCACCTCGAAGGCGCGGATCGCATCGACCAGCCATTTCATCTCGGCAGGGTCGGCCGACAGCATGTGATCCGGGCCGTCCGCAGCCTTGTCGTAAGTGAAATGGCGCTCGACCACGCGCGCGCCCATCGCCACCGCACACAAGCTGGCCACGGGAGACACCGTGTGATCGGAGTAGCCCACGTCGAGTTGGGGAAAGGTCTCCATCAGCGTCTGCATCGCGCGCAGGTTGACGTGTTGCGGGTGTGTCGGGTAGCTGGTGATGGCGTGCAGCAGGATCAGCCGGTCGTTGCCTTCGCCCAGGATCGCGTCCACCGACCGGCGGACTTCCTCCAGCGTGCACATGCCGGTGGACAGCAGGATGGGCTTGCCGGTGCGCGCGACGTAGCGCAGGAATGGCAGGTTGACCGCATCGTCCGAGCCGATCTTGTGGGCGCCCACACCGCAGCGCTCGAGCAGGTCGACATCGCTCTGGTGGGACGGGGACGAGAACCAGTCGAGCCCCTTGTCCTGCGCGTAAAGGAAGACCTCGTGGTGCAGCTTCTCGTCGATCGCGTACTTGTTGAACAGGTCGAACTGGGACGTGACCCCAGTGTTTTCCATGTCGAACATGGCCACCCGGCTCGACAGCGTCTGTGCCCGGTAGGTCTGGAGCTTGACCGCGTCCACGCCACAGCCGGCTGCCTCGTCGATCAGGCGGCGCGCCTGTTCCAGCGTCGTGAAATTGCCGCCGATCTCGGCGATCACATAGCAGCGGTCGCTGTGGAAGTTCTTGAACATGTCTTTTCTCGCAACTGTTGAAACCTGGCGTCCCGTGCCGCATGAGCGGCGGCCGGTTCTAGGCCTTCGCGTGGGCCGGCCTTACTTGCCCACCACCTGGATCCGGAACACGTAGTTCTTGACGGTGAACGTGCGCCCACCGACCTCCGCATCCTCGTCCTCGGTCTTGCGTGGCAGGTAGCAGCGCTTGCAGACCGCGCTTTCCATAAAGCCGCGGTCGCGCTTGTGCAGCTCGCGCACGGCGTTCATCTTCTCGCTGTGCCAGAGTTCGTGGATGGTCTGCTTGTTCGCGTCGCCGATGACCTCGCGGTTCTCTTCGTCGTTCGAGCACTTCATCACCAGACCGTCGGCGCCGATAACGAGGCGCTGGTATTGCTGCGGGCAGGTGAAGTTCTCGAGGTACTCGATGTGGGTGTCGTTGCCCAGGTAGTCGATGAGTGGGTTGAAGGCGACCAGATCGACGTGAGGCGCGAAGGTGTCGTAGTACTCCTGCGCCTGGTCGCGGATGGCGGGCCAGATGCCTTGGATCTTGATGACGGGCTTGTGCAGGCCACGCTCTTCCTTGAACTTATTCATCGCCTTGATCTTGTCCATCAGATCCTTGAACTTGATCGGCTTGCGAATGCGTTCGTAGGTTTCACCGATGCCGTCGGCCGAGATGGTGATCCAGTCGATGCCCGCGTCCACGATCTCCTCGAAGAACGGCAGAGTCAGCTTGCCGCCGTGGGTGAGCGTGGACACCTCCTTGATGCCCTTGGATTTCGCATAACGGATGCAGTCGGCAAATCGCTTGTGCAGCAGCGCTTCGCCGCGCAGGCTCAGCCGCAGGGCCGGCACCTTGCCGCCGATCTCGTCGATGATCTTGCAGTACAGGTCCCAGTCCATGCGGGTCGTGTTGACGTGCTCCTTGAACTTGTCCGTGATCGTGTAGCACATCGGGCAGTGCAGGTTGCAGATGGACGAGAGCTCAAGGTCCACCAGCAGTGGGTAGTCCCTGACCTCCTGGCGCTGGGGCAACTCGGCCCATTCGCGCCGGTATTCGGCGTATTCCTTCTCCCAGCCCTCACCCTTGTAGACCTCAAAGCGCGCCTCGCGCTCCGGGGTGTCCATGGAGTAGTTGCCCTTGTTGATCGGTACGTAACGCTTGCTCAAAGTCAGACCCTCTTCAGTATTTGTGCGATGCCGGCATCGAAGCTCAGCTGGGGTCGCCACCCCAGCACCTGCTGCGCCAGGGCGATGTCGGCCACCACATCGGGAATCTCCTGGCGGCGTTCCACCGAGTCCGAGGCCACACGTAGCCGGGTTCCCGCCACAACTTGTATCTTGTCGACGATTTCTGCGACGGAAAGTGACTGGCCTGAGCCTACATTGATGACATGAAAGCCTGCACTCACTTCGCCAGCCTTGATAAAGGCATCGACCACGTCGCTCAGATAGACATAGTCTCTTCGGGGAGCCAGATCCAGCAACCGGATTTCCTTCCCGGCCTCGACCTGCTGCAGGATTTTGGGGATCAAAAATTCGGCGCGCTGCCCGGGACCAAATACGTTGAAGATGCGCAGCGCCGTGGCCGCGACACCCTGGTGCTGTGCCGCAAACTCACAGAGTTGTTCGGACAGGCGCTTGGTCAGGGCGTACGGGTTGTTGGGCGAAGCGGGGTCGGTTTCGCGGATGGGCAGGCGCTGGGGAATGCCGTACACGTAGGCGCTGGCCAGCACCAGGCGCGCGCCGTGTGCCCGGCAGTGCGCCAGGGCGTGCTCGGTGCCCGTGACATTCGTGCTCACGAAATCGGGGCCTCGTGCCCAGCTGTCAGGTACGAAGCTGCGACCCGCCAAGTGAAAGACCACGCGCGCGGGCGGAAGTGGCTTCCAGGTCTCGGCGGCGGCCACGTCGCCGTTGGCACTGGTCAGGGGCAGGATGCTCCAGCCGTTTGCGCGCAGGCTCGCGCACAGCGCCTGGCCGATGAAACCTCCCGCGCCTGTGACCAGGGCATCAATCATGAAGGAACCTGGATTTCATCGACTCGAACTCGTCGATGGCTTGGGCATAGTCGTCGGGCCGGCCGATATCGAGCCAGTAACCCGAGAACGGTCGCACGGTCGCGGGCGAACGGGCCTCCAGCAGATCGAGCATGAGGTTATCGAAGCCATAGGGGCGTCCGACCGGAATGCGCTGCAATGCGCGCGCACTCACCATGTACACGCCCATGCTCACCTCGTAGGAAACCCCCGGCTTTTCCCGGAAGCCGCACAGCAGGCCCGAGGCGTCAGAGTCGAGCACGCCATAGTCGATCCGGTGTTCCCGGCGCATGGACGAAATGGTGAAGATGCGGTCTTCGCTTGCATGACTGTCATAGAACTGCGTGTAGTCCAGGTCGGTCAGGATGTCGCCGTTCATTACAAGGAAATGCGCGGGCAGATCCTTGATGAGCTTGAGCGGGCCCATAGTGCCCAGAGGCTGATCCTCCAGCGAGTAGTCGATCCGGATGCCCCAGCGCTCGCCGTTCTGGAAGAACGCCTTGATGATCTCGGCTTGGTGGTTCACGGCCAGCGTGATGTGGTCGAACCCGGCCTGCACCAGTTGCCGGATAATGACCTCGAGGATGGGATATTCCCCGATGGGCATCAGCGGCTTGGGCAGAACCAAGGTGTAGGGGCGCAGGCGGGTGCCCTTGCCGCCGGCCAGGATGACGGCGCGCCTAGACATTGAACTGATCCACCTTGTAGCGTTGCAGGTTCTCTGGTCGCCGCAGCCAGTCGATGGTCTGGGCGAGGCCTTCACGCAGACTGTGTCGGGGCGAGTGCCCCGTGAGCGACTTCATCAGCGAGTTGTCGCAGATCAGGCGCTCGACCTCGCTGTTGGTGGGGCGCAGGCGCACTTCATCGCATTCGATTTGCACCTCGGTGCCGATCAGCTCGGCGATCAGGGCCACCGTGTCGCCAATGGAGATTTCCGTGCCCGAGCCAATGTTGACGGTCTTGCCGACGGCGCCTTCGCACCCGGCCAGCGCCATAAAGCCCTGGCAGGTGTCGAGAACGAAGTTGAAGTCCCGGGTGGGTGTTAGGGCGCCAAGCTTGATCGTTTTTCGGCCCGCGAGCAGTTGGGTGATGACGGTGGGAATGACGGCACGGGCCGATTGCCGTGGCCCGTAGGTATTGAACGGCCGGGCCGTGATCACCGGCAGGTTGAAGCTGCTGTGGAAGCTGTAGGCCAGCGCGTCGGCGCCGATCTTGGTCGCGGAGTAGGGCGACTGGGCCTGCAGGGGATGGTCTTCGCGAATGGGCACGACGCGGGCCGTGCCGTAGACCTCGCTGGTCGAGGTGTGCACGACGCGGCCGACGCTGGCATCGAGCGCGGCCTGCAACACATTGAGCGTGCCTTGGACGTTCGTGTCGACGTAGCTCGAGGGCGCGTGATACGAATAGGGGATGGCGATCAGTGCAGCCAGGTGGTAGACGGTGTCTACGCCCTTGCAGATGCTGCGCATCTGCGCCGGGTCCCGCACATCGCCGAGCACCACCTCGATGTCGCCGCGACAAGGCGAACCGTCCAACCAGCCCCAACTGGAAAAAGAGTTGTACTGGCACAGGGCGCGCACGTGGTGGCCAGCCTGTACCAGGGCCTCGGTGAGGTGGGAACCGATGAAGCCGTCGGCGCCCGTGATCAATACCTTGCTCATGCTGTTTCTGTTTCCTTCTGATCCCTGGCGGTTCTCATCCGCACTACCACGGCGGGCATGCCCACCGCGACCGACATGGCCGGCAGGCTCTTGTTGACCACCGCACCCGCGCCGACCACCACGCCGTCGCCCACCTGCACGCCCATCAATACCTTGACCCCGCTGCCCAGCCATGACCCTCGCCCAATCGCCACGGGGCTGGAGGTGCCGGCATCGTGCCGGGGCGAGTCTTCAATGTGCTCGAACCGGTGGGTCGAGTCCGTGATCTGCACATAGGGTGCAAAGATGCAGTCGTCCTCGATCACGACCTGCTCGCCCGCGCCGATCACATTGAAGGAATTCACCAGCACCCGCGCGCCGATGCGGATATGCGCCTGGGGCATCGTGGACACAAAGGCGTAGGAGCCGATCACGGTTTCCACGCCCACGTCGATGTGGCCCGCGATTTCTGCGCATTTCTGCACCACGGCCCGGTCGCCCAGTCGCACCCGTCCGTGGATCTCGCAACCGTCCTGCAGGCTCACGCCTTGGCCGAGTACGACACCGCGCGCGACCTTGACCCGCCTTCCGAAGCGGCAGCCGGGGCCCATGTCGACGCCGTTGAGGCGCAACCACAGGCCGACGCACGTCGAGCGCAGGTCTTCCAGCTGGCGTGCGATGGTCGACAGCATGCTCAGGCGCGCTCCACGTCCCAGGGCAGCTGGACGCCCAGCAGGGAGCCCTTGCGGTCCCATCCCATGAACTGCACGATCCCCACGTTGTCGACGACCTCGAAGGTCACGTTCTCGACGATGTCGTAGACGGAAAAGCGCGACGAGATGCCGACCCGGAGACGGTAGCGACCGGTGTTCAGGATCTGCCTGGGGATTTTCACGCGCGCCTTGTAGCGGCCGGCGGGGCGCATGTTCAGCCGTTCGGGGGCGAATTCCGGGTCGGACAGGGACAGCATGGTCAACAGACCGTCGTCCAGGATGACCTGGAGGCCCACGCTCAGGCCCGACATCGGCGTGCCCAGCAGGTAGTCGACCTCGACAAAGAAGTCCTCGGTCAACTCGATCTGGCTGGCGATGGCGCCCTTGGCGTTGCAGATGGCCAGCCGCAGGACCGCCACACTGCTCGGGTTCGGCTCGGTCGCCCGCACGTACTCCGCCGCTTGATGGTCGTTGAAATGGTCCACGTACTCGCTGATGATGTCGCTGGTGGGGCCGACGCGGATGGAGCGGCCGTCGTTCAGCAGCAGGCCCTTGTTGCACATCTGCTTCACGGCCGACACGTTGTGGCTCACGAACAGGATGGTCCGGCCGTCCTTGCCGATTTCCTGCATGCGGCCCAGGCACTTCTTCTGGAAGTTGATGTCGCCCACGGCCAGCACTTCGTCCACCAGCAGGATCTCGGGGTCGAGGTGTGCCGCGACGGAGAAGGCCAGCCGCACGTACATCCCGGACGAGTATCGCTTGACGGGGGTGTCGATGAATTCACCGATCTCGGCGAATTCGACGATCTGCTCGAACTTACTGCTCACCTCACGGCGGCTCATGCCGAGGATGGCCCCATTCAGGTAGACGTTTTCACGGCCCGTGAGTTCGGGGTGGAAACCCGTGCCCACCTCCAGCAAGCTGGCCACCCGCCCCTTGAGCCGGATACGACCCGTGGTGGGCGCGGTGATGCGCGAGATCACCTTGAGCAGCGTGGATTTACCGGCCCCGTTGCGGCCGACGATGCCGATGATGTCGCCCTGATTGACGGAGAAGCTCACGTCGTCCAGTGCGTAGAAGCGGTCCCCGACGATTCGGGCCTTGCTCTCCCGGTGCCCGCGCGCGTCCACCACCTCGGCATTGGGGTCGGGCTGGCCGCGCCAGCGCGCCCACCAGCTTTGCAGGTCGCGGTACAGCGTGCCGTGGTTGATGACGCCCAGGCGGTACTGCTTGCTGATGTTCTCAGCGTGAATGACAACATCAGAGTTCATGTCGTGCCTTCACACCGTGTCCATGGCATTGGCTTCCGCCCGGGAGAACAGCAGCACCCCTGCCAGGAGCAGCAGGCCCGCGATGGCGATGTTGCTCAACCAGAGTGTCACCGGGACACCGGGCGAGCCGAACATGGCCGAACGAACGGTTTCCACGGGAGCGGTCATGGGGTTCAGGTAGAAGAACCATTGGTAGCGCTCCGGAATCTGCGAGAACGGATACACCACCGGTGTGGCGTACATCCAGAGCTGGGTCGCAAATCCGGCCGCGAAGGCGAGGTCCCGGAAGCGCACGGTGAGCGCGGAGACGATCAGCCCCACGCCCATGCCCAGCGCAGCCACATGCGCCACGATGAACGGCAATGCCAGGAGGATCTGGGCGTGCAGTTTCGCGTCGTCGGTGAGCAGCATGAACCCGATGGTCACGGCGGTGAGCAGGCTGAACTGGATGGCCAGCGCGACCAGCCCGCTCATGGCGATGGAGATCGGCACCACCAGGCGAGGGAAGTACACCTTGCCGAACAGCGCGGCATTCTTGGAAAACACCTCGGAGTTGTTGATGAGACAGACCGAGAAGTAATTCCAGAGCACGATGCCCGACATGTAGAAAAGAAAGGGCGGCAGGCCGCTGGTCGAGATGTTCGCGATCTTCCCGAACACCACGAAGTAGGTGGTGGCCGTCATGAGCGGCTGTATCAGGTACCACAGCGGGCCCAGAATCGTCTGTTTGTAGAACGCGATGAAGTCGCGCTTGAAGAACATCAGGATCAGGTCCCGGTAGCGCCAGACGCTACCCAGATCGAGCGCAACGACCTTGCCGCGGGGCGCGATAACCACGTCCCAGCGGTCCTCGGGGGTCTGCTTTGGGTTGCTCATGCCGGCGCAAACCTTTCCTTCGCCGCCACGAGCACGTCGCACACGGTCCGGATCTCGGCTTCCGTGTTGCCCACCGAGATCGGCAGGCTAAGCTCGGTGGCGTGCAGCTCTTCGGTAATGGGGTAGTGGCCGGACAGGATGCCTTTCATGGCCTCCTGGTGGTGCGGCGGAATAGGATAGTGCACCTCGGTTTTCACGCCGTGGTCGAGCAGGTGCTGACGCAAGGCGTCGCGCTGTGGGTGTCGGATGCCGTAGATGTGGAAGACGTCGAACTCATCGGCCGCCTCAGGCGGCTTGGCCAGCCAGTCGGGCAGGTGGTCAAAATAGATTCGGGCCAACTTCCGCTTGTGCGCCGTCATCTCGTTCAGGTGCCGCAGCTTCACGCGCAGCAGCGCGGCCTGCATTTCATGCAGGCGCGAGTTAACGCCCACATACTTGAAGACGTATTTCTTCTCGGAGCCGTAGTTGCGCGTCATGCGCAGGCGTTCGGCCAGGGCGTCGTCGTTGGTGACAATGGCGCCCCCTTCGCCCACGGCGCCGAGGTTTTTGGTGGGGTAGAAGCTGAAGCAGCCAGCGTCACCGAAGGTGCCGGTCGTCTGGCTGCCGAGCTTGGCGCCGTGCGACTGCGCGCAGTCCTCCACAAGCTTCAGGCCATGTTCGCGCGCGAAGGCACCGATGGCGTCCATGCGGCAAGTTTTGCCAAACAGGTGCGTCACACAGATGGCCCGGGTGTTGGTCGTCATGGCGGCAGGCAGGCGTGCCGGGTCCATGTTGAACGTGGCCAGTTCGGGTTCCACCAGCACGGGTTTGTGGCCGGCGCGTAGGATCGCGATGATGGTCGCGATGTAGGTGTTGGACGCCACCAGGATGTCGCTGCCCGCAGGCAAGTCGAGCGCCTCGATGGACAGAATCAGGGCATCCAGGCCGTTGGCCACGCCGATGCAGTGCTTGGCACCGATGTATTGGGCGAACTCGGCCTCGAAGGCACTGACTTCCTGCCCCAGCACGTACCAGCCGCTGCGGATCACGCGGGTCGCGGCCTCCTCCAGATCGGCCATGAAGGCAGCATTGGAGCGTACGAGGCTTTCGTATTCGATCATGTGAGGCTCACTCATACGGCGTGTCGATGTACTCGCTGCGGTCATAGGGATGGGAAGACATGACCAGCAGCACGGAGCCGGGACCAAAATTCATGGTGTGCCAATCCTTGGGCTCCACCAGCAAGCATTTGCCGGGGTGATCGAGTGCGATCGTTTCGGCCGTCACGCCGTCGTTCATGTAGACGTCGATCTTTCCGCTGATCGCTATCAAGGCCTGCCGCGTATAGGTGTGCCGATGGCCACCACGGGTCTGCCCATCGGCACCATGAATCCAGTAGGTGCGCACCACCTCAAACGGCAGTGCGCGCTCCATGACTGTCAGCGAACCACGCTGATCGGCAAAGGTCGGTAGATTCAAGACAGCAAAATGGGTCATACGCTGCGCATCTCTTGTGTCTGCATGTCCTGATAAGCACGACGCAGCCCATCTTCCAGCGTCACAGTTGCACGCCACCCCATGGCCTGCAAACGCCCGGAATCCATCAGTTTACGAGGTGCCCCATCTGGCTTTTCGACGTCAAAACCAATGTGGCCCGTGTAACCTACGATACGCGCGACGGTCTGCGCCAACTCCGCAATGGTCACATCCGAACCGTAACCTACGTTGATATGGCTTAGCTGCGGTTTCACTTGTGCTCGATACTCGGCGTCGGACAAGCACATCACGAAGACACTCGCTGCGGCCATGTCATCCACGTAAAGGAACTCGCGCCGAGGCTTACCCGTCCCCCAGATCATTACTTCCGAAGCTCCATCAACCTTGGCTTCATGAAAACGCCGCAACAGCGCAGGTATGACGTGGCTATTCTCGGGGTGGTAGTTGTCTCCTGGGCCATAGAGGTTGGTGGGCATTACGCTGCGGTAGTCGCGCCCGTACTGGCGGTTGTAACTCTCGCAGAGCTTGATACCGGCGATCTTGGCAATGGCGTAGGGCTCGTTGGTCAGCTCCAACGTCCCGGTAAGCAAAGCATCTTCCGCCATGGGTTGCGGCGCCATGCGCGGGTAGATGCAACTTGACCCCAGGAAGAGTAGCTTCTGTACCCCGTACTCGTGCGCCGCATGAATGATGTTGGCCTGCAGCAGCAGATTATCGTAGATGAAATCGGCCGGATAACTGTTGTTGGCCAGGATGCCTCCCACCTTGGCTGCTGCCAAGTAGACCTGGTCAGGTTTTTCGCTAGCAAAGAATGCTTGCACTGCGGATTGTTGGGTCAGGTCCAGCTCCGCATGCGTGCGCGTGATGATCTGGTCTGCCGCGACGCCCCGGGCCAGCAAGGCGCGCACGATGGCGCTGCCGACCATGCCGCGATGGCCAGCAACATAAATGCGGGGTTGTTCGAGCGAGCTCATTTTTCCTTGCTGACCTGCACGGTGTAACCATGGTGTTTGAGCAGTGCATGCTGCCTGGCCTGCTCCAGATCATGGGTGACCATTTCCTGCACCATTTCGTCGAGCGTGATCTGGGGTATCCAGCCCAGATCCTGTTTCGCCAAGCTCGGATCGCCCAGCAGGGTTTCGACCTCTGCAGGGCGGAAGTAATGGGGATCAACACGCACCACGACATCACCCACCTTCAAGGCAGGGGCTTTGTCGCCATGAATGGCGGCCACCACCGCCTTTTCATCCACGCCCTTGCCTTCGAAACGCAAGGCGAGGCCCAGTTGGGCCGCCGATTTCTCGATGAACTGCCGCACGCTGTACTGCACGCCAGTGGCGATGACGTAGTCCTTGGGGGCGTCCTGTTGCAGCATCATCCACTGCATGCGCACGTAGTCTTTGGCGTGACCCCAATCGCGCAGTGCATCCATATTGCCCATGTGCAGGCATTGATCCAGGCCCTGTGCAATGTTGGACAGCCCGCGCGTGATCTTGCGCGTGACGAAGGTCTCGCCACGACGCGGACTCTCATGATTGAACAGAATTCCGTTGCACGCATACAGGCCATACGCTTCACGGTAGTTCACCGTGATCCAGTAGGCATAGAGCTTGGCCACGCCGTAGGGGCTGCGTGGATAGAAGGGCGTGGTTTCCTTTTGCGGAATCTCCTGCACCAGCCCGTAGAGTTCGCTGGTGCTGGCCTGGTAGTAACGAGTTTTCTTTTCCAAGCCCAGGATACGGATGGCCTCCAGCAGGCGCAAGGCACCGATGGCATCCACGTCCGCCGTGTACTCAGGGCTTTCAAAGCTCACGGCCACATGGCTTTGCGCGCCGAGGTTGTAGATTTCGTCCGGCTGCACCTGCTGCACGATGCGCACCAGGTTGCTGGTGTCCGTCAGATCGCCGTAGTGCAACACGAAGTTGCGGTGGTCAATGTGCGGGTCCTGGTAGAGATGGTCAACGCGGTTGGTGTTGAAAAGACTCGCGCGACGCTTGATACCGTGAACGATGTAACCTTTTTCCAGCAAGAGTTCAGCGAGATAAGAACCGTCTTGCCCGGTGATGCCGGTGATGAGTGCAATTTTCTGTTTCATGTGAATTAAAACGCCCCTGTCAACAGCGGCCATACGTGTCTTCAAAACGAACTATGTCATCCTCACCGAGATAGCTGCCGCTTTGTACCTCAATGATTTCTAACGGCACCTTGCCGGGATTGGCCAGGCGGTGGACCTCTCCGAGCGGAATGTGGGTGGACTGGTTCTCGCTCAGCAGAATTTTCCTGTCGCCACACGTCACCTCGGCGGTCCCGGTCACCACGATCCAATGCTCAGCGCGGTGGTGATGCTTTTGCAAACTCAGTGACGCCCCCGGCTTGACCATGATGCGTTTGACCTTGAAACGCTCGCCTTGGTCCACGCTGTCGTACCAGCCCCAGGGGCGATGCACCTTGCGATGCAGGGTCTGTTCTTCGCGCTTGCGCTGTTCTAGCGCATGGACAATCTTCTTGACGTTCTGGCTCTGGCTGCGTTCGGCCACCAGCACGGCATCAGCCGTCTCGACGATGACCAGATTGTCCACGCCCACCACACCCACCAGACGACCACTGGCATGCACCAAGGTGTTGTGCGTATCTGCGGCAAGCACATCGCCTTGCAACACATTGCCTTGCGCGTCCTGCGCGCCCACTTGCCAGACGGATTCCCAAGCACCCAGGTCATTCCAACCTGCGGCCAGCGGTGTCATGTACGTGGAGATGTCCGAACCCGGGCATTTTTCCATCACGGCATAGTCGATCGACTCGGAAGGGATGGCGGCAAACCCAGCCTTGTCGGGTCGGATGAACTGCGCGTCGGTGGTCTTGCCTTGCCAGGCCGCGCGTGTAGCTTGCGCAATGTCTGATCGGAAGCGCTCTAGCGCATGCAGCCAAGTACTGGCCCTGAGCACGAACATGCCGGCGTTCCAGAAATAGCCGCCTTCTGCCAGGTAGTTCTGGGCGGTAGCCAAGTCGGGCTTTTCAACGAACGCCTGAACCTTACGGACACCCTCGCCATCACCAGATGCACCGCTCGCGCGGATGTAGCCATAGCCGGTTTCCGGTCGGTCCGGTGTCACGCCCAAGATGACGATGGAGCCATTGACGGCAGCCCGAATGGCCGCCTGAAGCGCGGCCGAATACGCGGCACCATCGGTCACTGTCTGATCGGATGGGGTCACGACCAGGATGGGGTCATCGCCTTCGGCACGAGCTTGCAATGCGGCCAGGGTGAGGGCTGGAGCGGTGTTGCGCGCAGATGGCTCCAGCAGCAAGGTAGCCATTACGTCTTTCAATTCCCGCAACTGATCCAGGGCAAGAAAGCGGTGCTCCTCGTTGGTCACGACCAGGGTCTGGCCAATCTGTATGTCCGGCGCCGCGGCGGTCTGGATTCGTTGAACGGCCTGCTGAAACAGGCTGTTGACACCTGATAACACGAGGAATTGCTTGGGGAAACCTGCGCGCGAGAGCGGCCACAAGCGGGTACCCGAGCCGCCGCAAAGAATGACAGGAGTGACATTGAACATATTCAGTTCCTCAGCTGCTATGCGTAGGTTTGCGCCTGCGCCAGCGTCACCCCCTGCCCGTCCTTGGTCGAAAGCCTGATATCACCACTCACGGCACCCAGTGGCCAATCGATGCCAAGCGCGGGATCATTCCAGAGTACGCAACGCTCGTACTCTGGTGCGTAGTAGTCCGTGACTTTGTAGAGTACATCCGCCGACTCGCCCGTGACGAGAAAGCCATGTGCAAAACCTGGTGGAATCCAATGCTGCCGCTGGTTGGCATCACTCAATTCGGCGCAAGTCCATTGACCGAAATACGGCGAACTGCGCCGCAAGTCCAACACCACGTCAAACACTTTGCCTTTGATCACCCGCACCAGCTTGCCCTGCGGCCGTTGAATTTGATAGTGCATGCCGCGCAGTACACCATGAACGCTATGGCTGTGGTTATCTTGCACAAAGTGCAGCGATATACCCGTAGCCTGAGAAAAGGTAATGTCGTTGTAGCTTTCAAAAAAAAAGCCACGCGCATCATTGAATACTTGAGGCTCAATGATCAGCACACCCGGCAACCTCGTCGGAATCACGTTCACTGAACGTACCCCTCCTTCAGCAAGCGCATCAGGTAGTGCCCGTAACCATTCTTGGCCATGGACAGGGCGAGCTTCTCCAGATCTGCGCCATTGATCCAACCTTGTCGCCAGGCAATTTCTTCGGGGCAAGCCACTTTGAGACCCTGTCGGTGTTCCAGCGTGGCAATGAACTGACTGGCTTCCAGCAGACTGTCATGTGTCCCGGTATCCAACCAGGCATAGCCACGCCCCATCAGTTCCACATTGAGTAAACCTTGATCCAGATACTGGCGATTGAGATCGGTGATTTCGAGCTCTCCACGCGCCGAGGGTTTGAGGTTGTTGGCCAAAGCCGCAACTTGTCCGTCATAAAAATACAAGCCCGTCACGGCGTAGTTACTTTTCGGAACTTTGGGCTTTTCCTCAAGAGATAGGACCTTGCCGCTCGCATCGAACTCGACCACGCCGTAGCGCTCAGGATCCTGGACATGGTAAGCAAAAACTGTGGCGCCACGGCCTCGTGCCATGGCCTGTCCCAGCATCGGTTGAAAGTCGTTTCCATAGAAGATGTTGTCGCCAAGCACCAATGCGCTCGGGCCGCCATTGATGAACCGCTCGCCGATGATGAAGGCCTGCGCCAAACCATCGGGACTGGGTTGCACGGCGTACTGCAGATTCAAACCCCACTGGCTACCGTCGCCCAGCAATTGCGTGAAGCGCGGCGTATCTTGTGGCGTGCTGATGAGCAGGATGTCGCGGATGCCCGCGAGCATCAGGGTGCTAAGCGGGTAATAGACCATGGGCTTGTCGTAGACCGGCAGCAGCTGCTTGCTGATGGCCAGCGTGGCCGGGTGCAAGCGTGTGCCGGAGCCGCCAGCGAGGATGATGCCTTTGCGTTGTACGCTCATCTGGATGGTGTCTCTCTCAAAATATTTCGTCGAGCATACGCGCCACGCCAACCTGCCAGGGGGGCAGAGTCAGACCGAAGGTTCGTTGCAGGCGCGCGCAGTCCAAGCGTGAATTGTGAGGGCGGCGCGCACGCGTGGGATAAGCGCTGCTGGGAATGGACTGCACCTGCTGGGGGGAGGTCTTGAGCGCCCAGCCCTTGTCTTGCGCGTGGCCGAGCACGAAGCAGGCATAGTCGAACCAGTTGGTTTCACCGGCAGCCGTGAGATGGTGTATGCCCAATGCTTCGGCGGACACGTCTTGGCGCATCACCTGGTGCACGGCATGCGCCGTCACGTCGGCCAGCAGATCAGCGCCCGTAGGCGCGCCGATCTGATCGTTGATGACCTTCAGTACTTCGCGTTCCGCGGCCAGCCGCAGCATGGCCCTGGCGAAGTTGCCGCCGCGCGCGGCATGGACCCAACTGGTGCGGAAGATCAGATGGCGGCAGCCAGCAGCCTGTATGGCCAGCTCACCTTCCCGCTTAGTCCGGCCATAGACACTCAAGGGTGCGGTGGCGTCGTTCTCGCGCCAGGGCCGCGTGCCGCCGCCGTCGAACACATAGTCGGTGCTGTAGTGCACCAGCAGCGCGTCATGCTGCGCGGCAGCCCGGGCCAGTACCCCGGGTGCCTCGGCATTGATTCGGTGGGCCACTTCGACATCGGCCTCGGCCCGGTCAACGGCGGTATAGGCCGCTGCATTGACGATCACCTGGGGTTGCACAGCGTGTACCGTTCGCGCCAGATCGGCCAGATCATTCAAGTCCCCGGTCAGACCGTCCGCGCCCGAGCGGTCCAACGCGATCAGCTCGCCCAGCGGGGACAGACTGCGTTGCAGTTCCCAGCCAACTTGGCCGTTCTTGCCGAACAGGAGGATCTTCATGCGCGCGCTGTCTGTACTCAGGCGTACTGCTTACGCACCCAGTCACGGTAGGCGCCGGACTGTACGCGGGCCACCCAGTGCGGATGAGCCAGGTACCACTCGACCGTCTTGCGGATGCCGCTCTCGAAGGTCTCGGCCGGCCTCCAGCCCAGTTCACGCTCCAGCTTGTGGGCGTCGATGGCGTAACGCCGGTCATGCCCGGGCCGGTCCTTCACGTAGGTGATCTGATCCGCATAGCTCTGGCCATCGCCGCGGGGGCGCAGTTCGTCGAGCAGGACGCAAAGCGTTTCGACGATCTCGATATTGGGTTTTTCGTTCCAGCCACCAACGTTGTAGGTCTCACCCACCTGGCCACGCGCCAGCACCGTACGGATGGCACTGCAGTGGTCCTGGACGTACAACCAATCGCGCACTTGCATGCCGTCTCCATAGACCGGCAGTGACTTACCTGCAAGGGCATTGACGATCATCAAGGGGATCAGCTTCTCGGGGAAGTGATAAGGACCGTAGTTGTTGGAGCAGTTGGTCGTGAGGACCGGCAGGCCATAGGTGTGGCGGTAAGCACGCACAAGGTGGTCGCTCGCGGCCTTGCTCGCGGAATATGGGCTGTTCGGTTCGTACCGGTGCGCTTCGGTGAACGCCGGAGCCTCAGCGGCCAGCGAACCATAAACCTCGTCGGTGGACACATGCAGGAAGCGGAAGGCCGACCGGTCCGGCTCATCAAGAGCATTCCAGTACGCGCGCACAGATTCCAATAGACGGAAAGTACCAACGATGTTGGTCTGGATGAAATCCTCGGGACCGTGGATGGAGCGGTCCACATGGGACTCGGCGGCGAAGTTGACGACGGCTCGCGGCCGGTGCTCGGCCAGCAGGCGGGTCAACAAGGCGCTGTCGCCAATGTCGCCCTGCACAAAAACATGCCGGGCATCACCTTGCAACGAGGCAAGATTTTCCAGATTGCCCGCGTAGGTGAGCTTGTCCAGATTCAGCACCGGCTCGTCGCGATGCGCATGGCCTGTCCCCAGCCAGTCCAGCACGAAGTTGGAGCCGATGAAACCCGCCCCACCTGTCACCAGAATCATTCCTGCCATCCCTCGGTATTTTTAATCGCAGGGATTATCGCAGCACCCTCTGGTGCTCCCCTCACCGACACCTTACAGTGCATACCTGCGGAGGAGACATCATGCAGAAACACCCTGATTTCGACGAAACCGCCCGTCAGATCTGGCAAGGCGGCCTGGACGCCCTGGCACGGGCTCAAGCGCAAGGCAGCCAGGTGCTGGACGCGCTGGTGCAGGAGGGCTTGGCCATGCAACGCCGCACCCAGGCCATGGCCGGCTCGGTGGCGGAAAAAGCTCAGGCCGCCTTTAACCAGAAGTTGGGCGACAACTTCAGTGACAAGCTGAGTGACAACTTGGGCCAGCAGTGGAGCAAGCTGGAAGGTCTGTTCGAGGAGCGCGTGGCACGCACCCTGCAACGGCTGGGCCTGCCGACCGCCCAGGAGCTGCAGGCACTGAAGGACCGCATTGCACGCCTGGAGGCCGAGCTTGAGGCCACCAACACCGACAGGCGCGGTACAGCGCGCGCCTCAAAGACCGCGGCGAGGAAAAAAACCACGGGCGCGGCAAAGACAGCGGCACGCAAAACGCCCACCCGCAAGACGGCCACCAAAAAGGCCCGCTGAGCGCGGGCCAGCACTGTGATGACCCGCAAAGCTCCGCGCCGCACGGCCGAGCGCATCCTGGAAACGGCGCTGACACTGTTCAACCGATATGGCGAGCCGCAGGTGTCCATCGGGCAGATCGCGGCCGAAATGGGCATCAGCGCGGGCAATCTGCATTACCACCAACCCAGCAAGGATGGACTGGTCAGCACCCTGTTTGACCACCACCTGGACGCCTTGGCGCCCTTGCTCATCGCGGCCTCGCAAGCGCGCGACGTGGAGGACGCCTGGTTCTTCACCCACAGCCTGGCGGAACGCATCTGGGAGTACCGCTTCCTCTACCGTGACCTGAGCCTGCTGCTGCAGCGCAACCGCCATCTGGAACAGGGCATGCGCCGGCTGCTGCTGGCGCAGGCCGCCGCCCTGCGCCAGTTGCTCGACAGTCTGCTGGCCCAAGGTGCCCTTGAGCCCGGCCGATGGGTCGAAGGCCCGGACGCGGCGCGAGACTTCGCCGCGCAACTCGACCAGTTGGCTACGACCCAGAGTGTGCTACTCAGCCATGGCCTGAGCCATGACTATGCGCTGGACCCTCGCCAAGCGCTGGAACCCGAGCAATTGCAGAACGCGGTGCTGCGCGCGGCGGCTCAGTCCCTGGCTTTGCTGTTACCCTATCTGGTTGCGACGCAGCAGACCCTGCTGCGGCATCTGCTGCGCGCCTACCAGCCCGAGGCCGCCCCGACTCGGGAACCGCAATCCCTGAATATGGAACACCGCCATGAGCGATCTGAAAAAACAGTTTGAAGCCGCCGTCGCCCAGTCCAAGGAATTGGACGAGAGGCCTGACAACGCCACCTTGCTCAAGATCTATTCCCTCTACAAGCAGGCCACCGAAGGCGACGCGACCGGTTCGCGCCCCAGCTTTACCGACATGGTCGCGCGCGCCAAATGGGATGCATGGAACGCGCACAAGGGCAAGAGCGCCGACGCAGCCATGCAGGACTACATCGATTTGATTGAGTCGTTGAGCTGAGAGTTGCGTTGCCTCCCGCGTCTACCCGTGAAACGCCGTTTTATCGACCTCACACCATGCTTTACAAGTTCCAGTCCCGCGCTGCCTCCGACCTGCTGATGCTGGAGCCACAAGGCCGGCGCATCCTGCAGATCGTTGGCAAGTACGGCGAGGATCGGCGTGGCATCCTGCGCCCCAGCGAGATGCCGACAGCCATCACGGCGCTGGAAGCTGCGATCACACAGGAAGAACGGGAAACTGCGGAGGAAGCGGCCAAGACGCAAGTCGAGCCCAAGTCCAGCAGCGAGGCCGAGGAGACCGTGAGCCTGCGCCAGCGGGCTACGCCCTTCATCGAGATGCTGCGCCGCAGCCAGGCGGCGGGCAAGGACGTGGTCTGGGGCGTCTGAGCCTCACGCGGCTTGCGCGGCGTCGATGATGCCGCCGCCCAGGCAGACGTCGCCGTCGTACAGCACGGCACTCTGGCCCGGTGTCACCGCCCACTGGGCTTCGGGAAACCGCAGGCTGAAACCCGAGGCCTTCACCTGGTCCAGCGTGCAGGCCGCGTCGGCCTGGCGGTAGCGGGCCTTGGCGTGCAAGTCACCGGGCACGGGCGGCTCGCCAGCGATCCAACTGGCGTCGAGCGCATGCAGGCCGTGGCTCTGTAGCAGCGGGTGGTCATGGCCCTGCACCACCCAGAGCTGGTTTTTTGCCATGTCCTTGCGCGCGACGAACCAGGGCGCGTGCTCGCCCCCGCCTTTCTGCGCACCTTTTTCCTTGATGCCGCCAATGCCCAGGCCCTGGCGCTGGCCCAGAGTGTAGAAACTCAGGCCCACATGCCTGCCGATCACGCGGCCGTGTGCGCGCTCGACGCCCTCGCTGCCAGGCAGCGGCGTGCCGTCCTTGATGGGACCGGGCTCCTTCTGGATGTAGCGGTTCAGGAACTCGCGGAAGGGCCGCTCACCGATGAAGCAGATGCCCGTGGAGTCCTTCTTCTTCGCGTTCGGCAGGCCGATTTCTTCGGCAATGCGGCGCACCTCGGTCTTGTGCAATTCGCCCACCGGAAACAGCGTCTTGCTCAGCTGTGCCTGGTTCAAGCGGTGCAGGAAGTAACTCTGGTCCTTGGACGGGTCCAGGCCCTTGAGCAATTCATGCCGGCCGGTTTGGTCATTGAGGCGCACCCGTGCGTAGTGACCGGTGGCGATCTTCTCGGCGCCCAGGCGCATGGCATGGTCGAGGAAGGCCTTGAACTTGATCTCGGCGTTGCACAGCACGTCCGGGTTGGGTGTGCGGCCGGCCTGGTATTCGCGCAAGAAGTCGGCGAAGACGCGGTCCTTGTACTCGGCGGCGAAGTTGACATGCTCAATCTCGATGCCGATCACATCGGCCACGGCGGCAGCGTCCACGAAGTCGATGTTCGACGAGCAGTACTCGTTGTCGTCGTCATCTTCCCAGTTTTTCATGAAGATGCCGACCACGTCGTAGCCCTGCTTTTTCAGCAGATAAGCACTGACCGCGGAGTCCACGCCCCCGCTCAGTCCCACCACCACACGTTGTTTGCCTGCCTTGCTCATAGGTGTGCGATTATCCCAAGCTCAGGACAATCCCGTAGACAGCAGGTTATTGATGGAACTCCGGCAGATCCGCTACTTCGTACGCATCGTGGAGCTCGGCTCCATGAGCCGCGCCGCGCTGGAGCTCGATCTGGTTCAGTCGGCGCTGAGCCAGCAGATCAGCCGGCTCGAAAGCGAGCTGTCCACGCGTCTGCTCCAGCGCAGCAGCAAGGGCGTCGTGCCGACGGAGGCCGGCCTGGCCTTTTTCCGCGAAGCCCAACTGATCCTGCGCCACGCCGAACAGGCCGCACGTGCGGCCCAGCAGGCGCGGCTGTCCGGCTCCGTCAGCGTGGGCCTGGCGCCGACCACGGCGGCCGTACTGGGCATTCCATTGCTGCGCGCCATGCGGGCGCGCTACCCTGACGTGCGCCTCCATTTGGTGGAAAGCATGTCCGGCCATGTCACGACCATGCTCAATGCGCGCCAATTGGACTTGGCCGTGCTGTTCAACACGGACCCCGGGCGGCGCTGGAGCATGATGCCGCTGCTGGAAGAAAAGCTCTATTTCATCCGCGCGCGCAACGCGCTAAAGGGCAAGCCTCCAGCGCACGTGCGCACGGCCTCGCTCAAAGATGAGCCGCTGATCATGCCCACGGGCGGCCATGGCCTGCGCAGCGCGCTCGACGCGGTATTCGGCCGCGCGCGCATTCAGCCCTTGGTGGTGGCCGAGATCGATTCCCTGTCCATGCTGATGGACGCGGTCGAGGCCGGTCTCGGCGGCTCGCTGCAACCTTGGGCGGCCGTAAGCCGCTACAGCGACGCGGACGGGCGTTTCGCCCTGTCGGAGCTGGTCGATCCCCTGGCCCGCCGCCGCAACGTGTTGTGCAGCCTATCGGACGACGAGCTCTCGCCGGCGGCCCTGGCCACGCGCGTGGTACTGGCCGACTGCGCGCGCGAACTCGTACGTTCGGGGCGCTGGGTGGGCGCCAGTCTGCTGGACTGAGTCGCCGCCAGTGCACCGACCGTTTCGCAGCCCCGGCCGCGTCGCGTTGAGGCATCACGGATCGTGATGGCCCCATACGAGGGATGATCTGCCACGGCCACGTCGCGCTCCTTACAGTTCGTTCCATTGAAGTGTCTTGAAGCGTCGGGCCCGCAGGCGCCAGCGCCGGAGTTTTTCCCATGATCGATGTTCTGGTCATAGGCGGCGGCAACGCCGCCCTCTGCGCCGCCCTGATGGCGCGCGAGGCCGGTGCCTCCGTGCTGCTGCTCGAAGCCGCGCCCCAGGAATGGCGCGGCGGCAATTCCATGCACACCCGCAACCTGCGCTGCATGCACGACGCGCCGCAGGACGTGCTGGTGGACGCCTACCCCGAGGAGGAGTTCTGGCAGGACCTGCTCAAGGTCACGGGCGGCCTGACCGACGAGAAGCTCGCGCGTATGGCCATCCGCGCCTCGAGCCACTGCCGCGACTGGATGCGCAAGCACGGCGTGCGCTTCCAGCCCCCGCTGTCGGGCGCGCTGCACGTGGCGCGCACCAATGCCTTCTTCATGGGCGGCGGCAAGGCCCTGGTCAACGCCTACTACCGCAGCGCCGCGAAGCTGGGCGTGTCGATCCGCTATGAAGCCCCCGTGGACCGGCTCGAGATTGTGGACGGCCAGTTCCAGGCGGCCTGGGTGAAGGGCGAACGCATCACGGCGCGCGCCTGCGTGCTGGCGGCTGGCGGCTTCGAGTCGAACCGCGAATGGCTGCGCGAGGCCTGGGGCCGCAACGAACGCGGCGAATGGCCGGCCGACAACTTCCTGATCCGCGGCACGCGCTACAACCAGGGCGTGCTCATCAAGCACATGCAGGCGCAGGGCGCCGACATGATCGGTGACCCCACCCAGTCGCACTGCGTGGCCATCGACGCGCGCGCGCCGCTGTACGACGGCGGCATCTGCACGCGCATCGACTGCGTCTCGCTGGGCGTGGTGGTGAACCGGCAAGGCGAACGCTTCTACGACGAGGGCGAGGACTTCTGGCCCAAGCGCTACGCCATCTGGGGCCGCCTGGTTGCGCAGCAGCCAGAGCAGATCGGCTACTCCATCATCGACAGCAAGGCCATCGGCCGCTTCATGCCGCCGGTCTTCCCCGGCGTGCAGGCCGACAGCCTGCCCGAGCTGGCGCGCAAGCTCGGCCTGCCGGTCGACGTCTTCATGGACACGCTGAACGCCTACAACGCGGCCTGCCGCGTCGGCAGCTTCGACCACACGGCGCTGGACGACTGCCACACCGAAGACCTGGCGCCGGCCAAGACCCACTGGGCCCTGCCGCTGGACACCGGCCCCTACTACGGCTACGCCCTGCGCCCCGGCATCACCTTCACCTACTTCGGGCTCAAGGTCAACGAACGCTCGGCCGTGCACTTCGGTGGCGTGCCCAGCAAGAACCTGTACGTGGCGGGCGAGATGATGGCCGGCAATGTACTGGGCAAGGGTTACACGGCCGGCGTGGGCATGTCCATCGGCACGGCCTTCGGCCGCATCGCCGGGACCGGGGCAGCGCGCGCCGCCTTGCAAGAGAAAAAGACGGAGCAAGCGCATGTTGCAGCTTGACCGTCTGACCCGCGAGGCGCTGGCCCTGGCGAATGGCGAACCGGCGGATGGTTCCGCGCCCGGCGCGGCCGAGGCAGAGGTGGCACGCCAGCTCCAGATCTGCAACGCCTGCCGCTACTGCGAGGGTTTCTGCGCCGTGTTCCCGGCCATGACGCGCCGCCTGTCCTTCCCACAGGCCGATGTGCACTACCTGGCCAATCTCTGCCACAACTGCGGCGCCTGCCTGCACGCCTGTCAGTACGCGCCGCCGCACGAATTCGCCGTCAACGTGCCGCAGGCCATGGCGAAGGTGCGCCTGCAGACTTACACGGATTTCGCGTGGCCGCCCGCGCTGGGTCGGCTCTACCAGCGCAACGGCCTCACGCTCGCGCTGGCCGCCGCCTTGGCGCTGTCCTTCTTCATGCTGTTCACGCTCTGGCTCAAGGGCACGTTGTGGAACGTGCCGCCGCAGACGGGTTTCTACGGCATCTTCCCGCACAACCTGCTGGTGAGCCTGTTCGCGCCCATCTTCCTGCTGGCGGTGCTGGCCCTGGCCCTGGGCGTGCGCCGCTTCTGGCGCGAGGTGACGCCGGGCCATGACTACGCGGCGCCGGCCATCGCCGCCGTGCGCGTCGGCGCGACCGCCGAGGCCACGCAGGACGCGCTGCGACTCACCTACTTGGATGGCGGCCACGGCGAGGGTTGTCACAACGAGGACGACGCCTGGACCAAGCAGCGCCGTGTGATGCACCACCTCACCTTCTACGGCTTCCTGCTCTGCTTCGCAGCGACCGGCGTGGCCACGCTCTACCACTACCTGTTCGGCTGGGTGGCGCCCTACGACTTGCCCAGTCTGCCCAAGTTGCTGGGTGCCGTGGGCGGCGCGAGTCTGTGCATCGGCACGGCGGGCCTATACCGGCTGAACCTGCGCCGTCATCCACGGCACGGCGACGCTGCTCAGAAACCCATGGACCGCGGCTTCATCGCCCTGCTGTTCTTCACCTCGCTCACGGGCCTGGGCCTGTGGGCGGCGCGCGGCAGTGCGGCCATGCCTACGCTACTGGCCCTCCATTTGGGTTTCGTGATGGCTTTTTTCCTGACTCTGCCTTACGGCAAGTTCGCACACGGCATTTTCCGCAGCGCGGCCCTGCTCAAGTGGGCCATCGAGAAACGCCTGCCGAGCCAACTCAAGCTCGGCGATGACTGACACCGCATTCGCATTTCGAGGAGAGTGACCATGGTTGAGAACGGACGCCTGAAGATTGCTTCGATGAAGGCGCGCTGCACGCCGGCCGAGTGGCAGGCGCGCGTGGACCTGGCGGCCTGCTACCGCCTGGTGGACCTTTACGGCATGTCGGACATGATGGCCAACCACATCTCCATGCGCGTGCCGGACGAGGACGGCGCCTTCCTCATCAACGCCTACGGGATGATGTACGAGGAGATCACGGCCTCCAGCCTGGTCAAGATCGGCGTCGAAGGCAACATCCTCTCCAAGCCCGACTTCGGCAACCTCGATTACGGCATCAACAAGGCCGGCTATGTGATCCACAGCGCCGTGCACGAGGCGCGGCACGAACTGGCCTGCGTGATCCACACGCACAGCTGGGCTTCGATGGCGGTGTCGGCGCTGGAGTGCGGCCTGCTGCCCATCACGCAGACCGCCATGCGTTTCCTCAAGATCGGCTACCACGACTACCAGGGCGTGGTGCTGGACACGGCCGAGCAGGCATCGCTGCTCAAAGACCTGGGACAAGGCGAAGCGCTCATCCTGCGCAACCACGGCGCGCTCGTCGTGGGCCGCACCGTGGGCGAAGCCTTCAACTGGATGCACCGGCTCGAGCTCTCCTGCCGCAGCCAGCTCGCGGCCATGGCCTGCAACACACCACTGGTGCAGGTGCCGCAGCCGGTACTGGAAGAAACCTGGAACAACTATCAGCCAGGCACGCGCCGCCCCTACGGTCAGATGGAATGGCCGGCCCTGCTGCGCAAGCTCGACCGCCTGGATCCGGGCTACAAGACCTGAGGCAGTCGTGAACTCGTCGCTTCCTCTGCGCATCCTGCTGTCGCGGCAGGCACTGACGCGCTGGCGCGCGGACATCGAACACGTGCTGGCCGAGCATGGACGGGACGCGCTCGAGTTCGTCACCACCGAGTCGGCAGTGACCGGGGCACGCGATGACATCGACATCGCCTTCATCTCGCGCGACATCACGGGCCTGTCCACCAAGCACGAGATCGCCCCCGCGCTGCGCGCATGCTACGAAGTGCTGAGCAGGTCGCAAGGCCTGCGCTGGGTTCATGTCCATTCGGCGGGGACCGACCGCGACATCTACATGGAGTTGCATGCACGCGGCGTGCACGTCACGACGTCTTCGGGTGCGAACGCCGACGTCGTGGCGCAGAGCATGCTGGCCGGACTGCTGGCGCTGGCGCGGCGCCTGCCGCAACTGATGGCGGCACAGCGCGAACACCGCTGGGCGCCGCTGCTGAACGATCCGCCGCCCTCGGTGGCGGGGCAGACCGCCCTGCTGGTGGGTTGGGGGCCGATCGGCCAGCGCATCGCCGCTCTGCTGCTGGCCCTGGGCCTGAAGGTCGTGGTCGTGCGCAGGCAGGCCGCGCCTGCGCTGGGCGGTGTCGAGTTTGTCGGCTACGACGATTTCCATGCCCACCTGCCAGGCACTAACTGGCTGCTGCTGGCCTGCCCGCTGACCGAGCGCACGCACCGCCTGGCGGATGCGCGCGCGCTGGCCGCACTGCCGGCGGGCGCGCAACTGATCAATGTGTCGCGTGGTGCGGTGGTGGTGGAAGCAGACCTGATCGCCGCGCTGCGATCGGGCCACCTGGGCGGCGCCTTCCTCGATGTGTACGAACATGAACCGCTGCCCGCCACCTCGCCGCTCTGGGATTTGCCGAACGTGATCGCCACGCCCCACACGGCGGGGCATTTCAGCGGCCACGAACAGCGCGTCGCCGCGCTGTTCCTCGACAACCTGGCGCGCTGGTGCACCGGACGCGCCCTGGTGAACTTGGCGCATCCGGCAATGGGAGCGGCGCCTGCTCGGCCTTGAGCTTATTCAGCCTTGATCCCGGCCTTGAGCACCACTTCCTTCCAGCGCACCTGCTGTTGACGCACGAATCGGCCGAAGTCTTCCGGCGAGCCGCCGCCCGGCGTGGCGCTTTCGGATTCGTGCCGGGCCACGACCTCGGGCGCATTCAGGGCTTTCGCGACTTCCTTCTGCATGCGCAGGATGATGTTGCGCGGCGTGCCAGCACGGGCGTGGATGCCGTACCACTGCTCGGTTTCGAAGCCGGGGTAGAGCTCGGCGATCGCGGGCACGTCGGGCAAGGCGGAAATGCGCTTGGGTGAGCCCACGCCGATGCAGCGCAAGGCACCGCTCTGGATGTGCGGCAGCAAGGCCGGTGTGCCGGCCGAGAACAACTCGCACCGCCCGGCGAGCACGTCGTTGAGCGCGGGACCGGTGCCGCGGTAGGGCACGTGCATGATGGACAGCCCGGTCGCGAGCTTGAGCGCCTCGATGGCCAGATGGCCGGCACTGGCATTGCCCGCCGAGGCGTAATTGAGCAGACCGGACCGCGTCTTGGCATACGCGAGAAAAGACTTGATATCGGTTGCCGGCACATCCTTGTGAACGACAAAGAGGCTGGGCAGGCGGTTGACCAGGGTCACGGGCACGAAGTCCTTGTTCACGTCGTAACCGGCGTCCGGGTAGATCAGCGGGTTGACCGCCAGCAGGCCGATATGGCTCATGATGAAGCTGTAGCCATCGGCCGGCGCCCGTAGCAATTCCTGCATGGCCGGCACACCGCCGCCGCCGCCCTTGTTCTCGATGACGAAGGCAGCGCCGGTCTGCTTCGTGATCTCGTTGGCGATAACGCGCGCCACGATGCTGGATGTGCCGCCCGGGGCAAAGGGTTGAATCCAGCGGATGGGCTTGCTGGGCCAGGCCTCCTCGGCACGGGCCGGCAGACCGGCAATGGCCGACAGGCCGACCGCTCCCACCCATTTCAGGCCATCGCGCCGGGTCAGGGTTTCGTGATCACGTTGCATGAGAGTCTCCTTATTGCCGGGACGCGGGACGCGTCCCCTTCTTTTCTTGTCGGATAGATTCGTTCATTCCGGCTTGATGCCGGCCTTGCTGACCACCTCGGCCCAGGTGTCGTACTCACGCTTCATGTAAGCCGCGAGCTCTGCAGGGGTACCTGGGCTGGGAGACAGGCCCTTGAGTTCGAGCTCCCGAACCACATCGGGGTTGCTGAGGATCTTGACCAGTGCCTTGCTGAACCGCTCCACGATGGGCTTGGGCGTCTTGACCGGGACCACGTAGGCATACCAGTTCAACGTGTCGAAGCCGGGAAAGCCTTGCTCGGCCACCGTCGGCACATCGGGCATCAGTGGGTCACGCTTGGCGCCCGTGGTAGCCAAAGCGCGTACCTTGCCCGTCTTGATGTGCGGGCCGGCCGTGGGCGGGGTAGACATGAAGGAATCGATCTGCCCGCCCAACAGAGCCAGCATGGCCGGGCCACCCCCCTTGAAAGCCACGTGGGTGACATCGATGCCGGCGCGCAGTTTGAGCAATTCACCGGCCAGATGGCCCGCACCGCCGATGCCGGGTGATGCATAGGACAGTTTGCCGGGCTCCTTCTTGGCCAGCGCGATGTACTCGGCCAGAGTGTGGACAGGCAGGTCGGGCTTGACCACAAGCACATTCGAGAAGACCACAGCCATCGTGACAGGCGCGAAATCCTCCAGCGGCTTGTAAGGCAGCTTGGCGACCAGATGCGGCGCCACGGTGAGCGAGCCCACGCTGCCCAGCAGGATGGTGTAGCCGTCCGCCTCGGCGCGTGCCACCAACTCGGTAGCGATGTTGCCGCCTGCGCCAGCCTTGTTGTCCACCACCACATTGGTCTTGAGCTCGTCCCCCAGGTGTTTGGCGATGATGCGCGCCACCGCGTCGGTGGCGCCACCGGCGGCGAAGCCCACGACCATCGTGATGGGCTTGGCGGGCCAGTTGCTCTGCGCGAGCACAGGCATGCAGGCCAGCGCGGCGCCCAGGACCGCAGTCAGGGACTTGAATTTCATGAGGTCTCCTCGCAATCTCCGTTCGATCCAGTATAGGAAGCGCCCTCCGGGGAGATGCACTGGTTTCTACGGAGAAAGAGACCTCGCGCGCTGATGCCGGATTCACGAATCGTGATACCCGGCGCAGGCGCAGCGTTACCCGCCCTGCCCCGACCTGCGCAAGGGTTTCCAGCGCGCGGATGCGGTGGCCCCGCAGCTCGGTTTCAGCCCAAGCAAGCAGGATCCCCATGCTGAGAAGCTGGCCAACTGGAGCGATCGACCGCAGTCATTGCTACCGGTCATTTGCTGGACACGTGCGCAATTGACCGCTCGCCTCAGATCAGTCGTTCGTCCAAGACTGATCAGATTCGGCCACAGGAGCGTCTGCTTGTGTTGGGCGTGAACTGCGGTGCTCCCGACCTATTGCAGGCCCAGAGCCTGCATCGCCAGCAGGCGCTGCTCAGCCCGATGGACCACCTGCGATACGGTGGGGCCTGTCGCCGTGCTGGGCCTGGCGACGCAGCGCAGCTGTACGCCCTGCGGACACAAGGCAGTCAGTTCGTCGCGGATGAAAGGCCAGGCGCCCTGGTTCAGCTCTTCCTCCTGTGCCCACACCAGCTCCCGCAAGCCGCTGTAGCGCTGCAGCAGACGCTGCAAGGCCAGTTGCGGGAACGGATAGAGCTGCTCCAACCGCAGCAGCGCAGTGCTCTCAGTCGAGCTTGCCTGACGTGCCCGCTCTAGGTCGTAGTGCAGCTTGCCGCTGGACAACACGACACGCTCCACGGAAGCGGGTGACTTCACCGTGGCATCGTCCAGCACGGGCTCGAAAGCGCCCTCCAGCATCCGCTGCAGCGGTGTGTGAGAACCAGGCTCCTCATACAGCGTGCCCTTGGGGCTCATCACCACCAGCGGTCGGCGCGGCTGCAAACTGGCTTGGCGACGCAGCAGATGGAACCATTGCGCCGCAGTGGATGGCATGGCCACTTGCAGATTGCCCTGCGCGCACAGCTGCAGGAAGCGGCCCAGAAAGCCGCTGGAATGCTCGGGGCCGACACCCTCGTAACCGTGTGGCAGCAATAGCATCAAACCGGACGCGAATCCCCACTTCGCCTCACCTGATGCAATGTAGTGGTCAATGAAGACCTGAGCCCCGTTGACGAAATCACCGAACTGCGCCTCCCAGATCGCCAGGCGGTGCTCTTCGCGCAGGCTGTAGCCATACTCAAAACCCAGCACCGCTTCCTCGGACAACAGCGAGTTGTAGACCTCGAAGCGCACCGGGCCGGCACGCAGTCTGTCCAGTGGCTGAAACTCGGCCGGCCCCTGGCCATCTGCCTGCTGGCCATGCCAGACCGCCTGGCGGTGCATGAAGGTGCCACGGCGCACGTCCATGCCGGACACGCGCACGCCGATACCGGCCTGCAGCAGTGTCGCGTAGGCCATGTTCTCGGCAAAACGCCAATCACACAGGGCGTCACGGTTGGCCGACATGGATTGCCAATCCTGGATCAGGGCCTGCACCATGGCATGTGGCTGAAAACCGTCCGGCAATCGGGTCAGCGTCGAAACGATGCCTTGCAGTTGGGCCAAGCCGGGCGCCGGCAGGTCAGCTACCGCTGCGCGGTGTTGCCCAAGTGCGGGGGCTTGCGCCAACGGGCGCTCAAACGACCGCTGCGCCCGCTCGCGACAATGTGTAATGAAAAGTGCCAGATCCGGCTCGCTGCCCCGTCCTGCACTGCAGAGCTGAGCGGCGAAGCGATCCACCACGGTGGGCAACTGATCGATGCGGGATTGGCGTGTCGGGGCGGTCAGTGTCGGCACATCATGTTCGGAATGGCCAAGGCGGCGGTAGCCGATCAAATCGATGAAGACATCGCCGCCGAAACGTGCGCGGTAGGCCAACGCAATCGCAGCGGCGCGCTGCACCTGCTCAGGGGCATCCGCGCTGACGCGCAGCACGGGTGCATCAATCATCCGCGCGACATCGCTGGCGTAGCGTGGCTGTCGCGCGTCCATGGCATGCAGTTCGGTGAAGCCGACCTGGTTGTTGATCACGATGTGCACGGTGCCGCCGACGGTGTAGCCCGCCTTGCGACCCAGCATCAGCGTTTCCATCACCACGCCTTGTCCGGCCAAGGCGGCATCGCCATGCATCACGACCGGCAGCGTCTGATGCGGGGCATGATGCTCGCCGTGATCCTGGCTGGCGCGCGCCATGCCGGCCACCACCGGCATGACGCTTTGCAGATGCGAGGGGTTGGCGGCAAGCTGCAGGTCAATGTCGCCATGACGCGTGCTGACCCGATGCCGCGCCCCCAGGTGATACGGCAGGTCCTTGTGGCGCTCGGGATCCGGGTTCTTAGGGTCGAAGTAGCTCAGCAACTCCGGTGCAGATCGGCCCAGCAGATTGACCAGTACATTGATGCGACCGCGATGCGGCATGCCCAGCAGCAGCTCGCGCACGCCATAGGCGCCCGCCTGCGCGACCAGCACATCGAGCAGAGGTATCAGCGCCTCGCAACCCTCCAGCGAAAAACGCTTGGCGTTCGGGAAACGCCGAGCCACATAGTGCTCCCAGCTCTGCACGCCCACAAGCCGTGCCAGCAAGCCGGTACCGGTCATGGCGGCCGGCAGTGGCAACGCACGCACCGGGGTCTCCATTTCTGCATACAGCCAGGCCAACCGCGTCTCATCACGCACCGCGCTCGCGTCCAGTGCGAGGCTGCCGCAATACACGGCGTGCAGCGCGGACGTCAATTCCTGCACCGTCTTCGCGCCCAGCAACGGCGAATCGTCTTCGCTGACCGCGTCGCCGTGCACCAATCCGAAGCGTTCCGGCGTCAGCAGCGCCGCCTCGGCCACCGGCGCAGATTCCAAGGGGTCGAGCACGGAAGATCGGTAACCATGCTGGCGGAAGGCGTCGAGCAGGCGCAGCACGCCCGGACGGACGCGCTGACTCACGATCCGATCAGGCTCTTCTGCGATGGGATGACCGGGATCGAAAAGAGAACGATGCAGCGACGACTGCTGCACGGGTGACAGGCTTTGCATGGCTTCCTCCCAAAAGCAAATGGCACCGAACCCACGCCGCTCGCGCGTTCTGAGGTTCGCCATGGGGGCGCGTTCTGGGGCGCCGCATGCCATGGATGGCAGGGCCCCGATTGCGCCCCTGTCGCAGGACGCAGATCGGGAATCATGCCGGTCGGTCTACCGGCTGTTGTCTCCGCCTGAAAAACCTAGCGCTGGTGCCGGCACTGCCGCCAGCAGTTGCCGTGAAGGCTGGGCCGATTGACTCAGCACGAAGGCTCGCACCACTTCGTTGAGCTGGTTGGCCTGATCCTGCAGCGACCGTGCCGCTGCCGTGCTTTCCTCCACCATGGCCGCGTTCTTCTGTGTCGAGTCGTCCATCTGCACGATGGCGTCGTTCAACTGCTCGATACCCTGACTCTGCTCGCGGCTGGAGGCACTGATTTCGGCCACGATGCTGCTGACCTGCTTGATGCTGGCAACCACCTGCTTCATCGTCGCGCCGGCATGATCCACCATCGCGCTTCCTCGGTCGACCTGCTGCACCGAGTTGTCGATCAAGGATTTGATCTCCTTGGCCGCCACGGCACTGCGCTGCGCCAGAGTACGGACCTCGGCAGCCACCACCGCAAAGCCCCGCCCATGATCGCCCGCGCGGGCCGCTTCGACTGCGGCGTTCAGGGCCAGGATATTGGTCTGGAAGGCGATGCCGTCGATCACGCTGATGATCTCGACGATGCGCTTGGAGGAATCCGTGATGGAGCTCATCGTGGCCACCACCTGGCCCACGACCTCACCGCCCTGGACGGCCACGGATGAAGCCTCCAGGGCCAGGGAGTTGGCCTGATTGGCATTGTCGGCGCTGAGCTTGATCGCTGAAGTCAGTTGCTCCATCGCGGCTGCCGTCTCTTCGAGCGCACTGGCCTGCTGCTCGGTGCGGGCGGAAAGATCCTGATTGCCCAATGTCACTTGGTGCGAGGCACTGGCGATGGTATCCGCCCCAGTCCGCACCTCCGAAACGATGCGGTGCAAGTTGTCCACCATGTGCTTGAGTGCTCCGATCAGGCGGCCTACTTCGTCCTTGCTGTCGTCCGTGACCTTGTAGGTGAGATTGCCTTTGGCCACTGACTCTGCCATCGAGATGGCCCGGTCTATCGGTCGGGTGATCGAACGCGTGATCAAGACCGCCGTTGCAATTCCCAGCAGCACCGCGACGGCCGAAAAGGCCAGCATGCCGATGCGCGCGGCATTGGTCGCACTCTTGGCCTGGGCCACATCGGTGATCATGCCCTGTTCCTGGTACGTCACCATCTTGTCGATCAAGGCGTAGTAGCGCGGTTGCAGGTTGGCCATGTCACCCTGGTAGACCGCCATGGCCTCCTCGCGCTTGCCGTCAGCCATCAGAGCGAAGAAGCTGCGCACCGCACCTCCGTAGGCTTTGCGGGCCTCCGACTGCTCGGCAAAGATCGCCTTGCTGTCGTCGTTGTTCAGGGTTTTTTCGAATTTGGCGAAATTCTCGGTGTTGATGCTCCGCAAGGCCGCGTAGTCGTCCATGTACTTCTTGGTCTGCTCGGCCGTGTTGGCCAGCAGGATGCGGCCGATCGTGATGATGCCTTTGTCGCCCACCGTCTTGATCGCATTGCTGAGTGCGATCTGGGCGTACCGTTCTTCCACCACCTGATTCAAGGTACGACTCACCCGGCTCAGCACCGTCAGGCCGGCCGCCAGACTGGCCAGCAGCAAGGCAAGCACCAGAGCAAACGCGATTGCCAGACGAGTTCCAATTTTCAAACCGTTCAAGTGCATGTGTACTCCCTGCTTAGAGGTTGCTCGCAAACTCTTACAACCAGATGACCGAACGAGTCCAGGTACACGAAGGACTCAGTGGCTGCCTCGCACACACACGAAGTCCTCCAGTTTTAAAACCGTGAACAGCGATTCTTGATTCTTGTATGCCAACTTCCCCGTGCGCGGATCACTCCGTCGATGAACCTGAATCGCAGGCCTGCATGATTCATGCCCGCCCAACTCAGACTCAGCGAAGAAATTGCAACAGTCTGCTAGCCCTCCATGCAGGCCTGCCCGACACCGCCGCATCGCGCGCCCGCTCGATGCGGGAGGCACGGGGTGGCGGACGCGTAGCCCGCGCCGATGGACTGGGCTGTACAGCGACAGCCCGCAATTCCGCAGTCAACGGTTCATCAATTGCACCGACGCGTCGGTGTAGACCAGGTCAAGCGGATGGCGCTGCCCGCGCAGATGGTCTTCCATGCAACGCAGCACCAAGGGACTGCGGTGGCGTGCATGACTGGCGCGGATCTCCTCGGGCGTCATCCAGAGCGTGCGCACGATGCCCGTGTCCAGAACCCGTCCGGCCACGGCCTCGCCCAGCTCGCCGATGTAGGCAAAACGCAGGTAGGTGATGTCCTGCACGGCCTCGCCAGGGGGCTGGCGCTGGAAGCGCGAGAGGTAGATGCCCAGCAGGTGGGTGGGCATGAAGCGATGGGTGGTTTCCTCCAGCGCCTCGCGCACGCAGCCTTCCAGCGGCGACTCGCCCGGCTCCAGATGGCCGGCCGGGTTGTTCAGACGCAGCCCCTCGGGCGTCTCCTCCTCCACCAGCAGATAACGGCCGGCGCGCTCGATGATGGCGGCCACGGTGACGCTGGGATTCCAACGGATGCTCATGGGACGGAATTCTATGAAACGCCCGGGAACGCCATAGCGCTTATTCCTGGGAGACATGGGTTTCTCGGGTAAGCTAGCCGCCCAATAGAGCGGCATCCCACCCGGCATGGAGCGGCCTCCGGGCGAACCCGCGCGACGGTTTTCAAAACTATCCAGGAGATATGCATGCAGACTGGTTCAACGACCCCGGTCGCCCAGCGCATCGGCGTGCCGCGGGAAATCTTCCCCGGTGAGCAGCGCGTGGCCACCTCGCCCGAGGTGGTGGAAAAACTCGTCAAGCTCGGCTTCGCGGTCACGGTCGAATCCGGCGCGGGCGCGGCGGCGAATTTCAGCGACGAGGCCTTCCGCGCCGCAGGCGCGGACATCGCCCCGGACGCCACCGCGCTGTGGTCGAAGGCGGACGTGGTGTTCAAGGTCCGCCCCCCGACCCCGGCCGAAGTCGGCCAGTTGCGCGAGGGCGCGGCGCTGCTCGGCTTCGTCTGGCCCGCGCAGAACCCCGATCTGATGCAGCAACTGGCCGCGCGCAGGGCCACGGTGCTGGCCATCGACTGCCTGCCGCGCACCCTGTCGCGCGCCCAGAAGATGGACGCCCTGACCTCCCAGGCCAGCGTCGCCGGCTACCGCGCCGTGATCGAAGCCGCCAACGCCTTCGGCCGTTTCTTCAACGGCCAGATCACGGCGGCAGGCAAGGTGCCGCCGGCCAAGGTCTTCATCGCCGGCGCCGGCGTGGCCGGCCTCGCGGCCATCGGCGCGGCGGCCGGCCTGGGCGCCATGGTGCGCGCCAACGACACACGCGCCGAGGTGGCCGATCAGGTCATCTCGCTGGGCGGTGAATTCGTCAAGGTCGATTACGAAGAAGAAGGCTCGGGCGGCGGCGGTTATGCCAAGGTCATGAGCGAGGGCTTCCAGGCCGCGCAGCGCGCGATGTACGCGCAGCAAGCCCGCGAGGTGGACATCATCATCACCACGGCGCTGATCCCAGGCAAGCCGGCGCCCAAGCTGATCACGGCCGAGATGGTCCAGAGCATGAAGCCGGGCAGCGTCATCGTGGACATGGCCGCCGAACAGGGCGGCAACTGCGAGCTGACCGAGCCGGGACGGGTCGTGGTCAAGCATGGCGTCACGATCATCGGCTACACCGATCTGGTGAGCCGCCTGGCCAAGCAGTCGTCCTCGCTCTACGCCACCAATCTGTTCCGCCTGACCGAGGAGCTGTGCAAGACCAAGGATGGTGTCATGCACGTCAACATGGAGGACGACGCCATCCGCGGCCTCACCGTCGTCAAGGACGGCGTCATCACCTGGCCCGCGCCGCCGATCAAGACCGCCGCGCCCGCCCCCAAGCCAGCCGCCGCGCCTGAGAAAAAAGCCGCCGCCCATGGCCATGGCCCGGGCGCTCCCATGCCCGCCCGTACCCTGGCCATCGTCTTCGCGCTGGGCGCGCTGGCCTTCTGGTTCATCGGTGCCTACGCACCTGCGGCCTTCGTGGGCCATTTCACGGTCTTCGTGCTGGCCTGCTTCATCGGCTACATGGTGGTTTGGAACGTCACTCCGGCGCTGCACACGCCGCTGATGAGTGTGACCAACGCCATCTCCAGCATCATCGCCATCGGCGCGTTGGTGCAAATCGCGCCGCCGATCGCCGAAGGCGCAAGCCGGCCCGATGGGCTGATCCGCTGGCTGGCCGCCGCCGCCCTGGTGCTCACGGCCGTCAACATGTTCGGCGGCTTCGCCGTCACGCGCCGCATGCTGGCGATGTTCCGCAAGTAAAACGAGAAGAAAGAGCAGAAGATCATGTCCTCAAGTCTTGCGACGGTGGCCTACCTCGGCGCCGCCATTCTTTTCATCCTGAGTCTGGGCGGACTGTCCAACCCGGAAACCTCGCGCCGTGGCAATCTGTTCGGCATGGTGGGCATGGCGCTGGCCGTGTTGGCCACCGTGTTCGGTCCGCAGGTCAGCGCGGCCGGCGTATCGTGGATCGTCGGCGCGCTGTTGATCGGTGGCAGCATCGGCCTCTATGCTGCCAAGGTCGTGAAGATGACGCAGATGCCCGAACTGGTGGCGCTGATGCACAGCCTGGTCGGCCTGGCCGCCTGTCTGGTCGGTTACGCCAGCTACGTGGACACTTCGATCCACTTCGAGGGCGCCGAGAAGCTGATCCACGAAGTCGAGATCTACATCGGCATCCTGATCGGCGCGGTCACCTTCAGCGGCTCGCTGATCGCATTCGGCAAGCTCTCGGGCAAGATCGGCGGCAAGCCGCTGCTGCTGCCCGCGCGCCACTGGCTCAACCTTGCCGGCCTGCTGGCCGTGATCTGGTTCGGACGTGACTTCATCCATGCCGAGACGCCGGCCGAGGGCATGACGGCGCTGTACGTCATGACGGCCATCGCCCTGCTGTTCGGCATCCACATGGTGATGGCCATTGGCGGCGCGGACATGCCCGTGGTAGTGTCCATGCTCAACAGCTACTCCGGCTGGGCCGCGGCGGCCACCGGCTTCATGCTGGGCAATGACCTGCTGATCGTCACCGGCGCGCTGGTGGGATCCTCCGGGGCCATCCTGTCCTACATCATGTGCCGGGCCATGAACCGCAACTTCATCAGCGTGATCGCTGGCGGCTTCGGCGCCGCACCGGCCAAGGCGGCCGCCAGCACGGGGCCCCAGCCGCAAGGCGAGGTCAGCCCGATCAGCGCGGCGGAAACCGCCGAGCTGCTGGCAGGCAGCAAGAACGTGGTCATCGTGCCGGGTTACGGCATGGCGGTGGCGCAAGCCCAGCACACGGTGAATGAAATCACCAAGACGCTGCGTGCGCGAGGCATCAACGTGCGCTTCGCCATCCACCCGGTGGCGGGCCGCATGCCCGGCCACATGAACGTGCTGCTGGCCGAGGCCAAGGTACCTTACGACATCGTGATGGAGATGGACGAGATCAACGAGGACTTCGGCGACACCGACGTGGCCATGGTCATCGGCGCCAACGACATCGTGAACCCCGCGGCACAGGAGGATCCGACCAGCCCCATCGCCGGCATGCCCGTGCTGGAAGTCTGGAAGGCCCGCACCTCCATCGTCATGAAGCGCTCCATGGCCTCGGGGTATGCCGGCGTGGATAACCCCCTGTTCTACAAGGAAAACAACCGCATGCTTTTCGGAGATGCGAAGAAGATGCTGGACGAAGTGCTGGTCGCCCTGAAAATTTGACGGGCATAATTCCTCGGCGGAAAAAAGCACGACCGTGCTGGAAATTCCAGCACGGTCTTTTTGTTCCGCGATCGTCAGAACCGATAACACAGGAGACAAGACATGAGCGAACGCATCTGGCTCAAGAGCTACCCCGAAGGCGTGCCGCACGACCTGCCGCCCCTGCCCTACGACTCGCTGGTGGGCCTGCTGGACGAGAGCTTTCGCAAGTACGCGGACCGCCCCGCCTACAGCTTCCTGGGCAAGGACCTCAGCTACGCCGACACCGATCGACTCAGCCGAGCCTTCGCGGCCTACCTGCAGGGCCTGGGCCTGGTGCAAGGGGACCGTGTCGCCATCATGATGCCCAACGTGCCGCAGTACCCGGTGACGGTCGCCGCCATCCTGCGCGCCGGCTACGTGGTGGTGAACGTCAACCCGCTGTACACCGCGCGCGAGCTGGAGCACCAGTTGAAGGACAGCGGTGCCAAGGCCATCGTCATCATCGAAAACTTCGCCGCCACGCTGCAGAAGTGCATCGCCAACACCCCCGTCAAGCACGTGGTGCTGGCCGCCATGGGTGACCTGATCGGCCTCAAGGGCCACATCGTCAACCTGGTGGTGCGCAAGGTCAAGAAAATGGTGCCGCCCTTCGACCTGCCGACCGCGGTGCGCTTCAACGACGCCCTGGCCCAGGGCGCGCGCAAGACCCTGACCCCGCCCAAGCTGAACCCTGACGACGTTGCCGTGCTGCAGTACACGGGCGGCACCACGGGCGTGAGCAAGGGCGCGGTGCTGTTGCACCGCAACGTGATCTCCAATGCGCTGCAGTCGGAGCTGTGGAATGCGCCGGTGATGAGCAAGGTGCCAGCGGGTGAACAGCCCACGGGCGTCTGCGCGCTGCCGCTGTATCACATCTTCGCCTTCACCGTGGGCATGATGCTCAGCTTGCGCAACGGCAGCAAGCTCATTCTCATCCCCAATCCGCGCGACCTGCCCGCCGTGCTGAAGGAACTGAGCAAGCACACCTTCCACAGCTTCCCCGCAGTCAACACGCTCTTCAACGGCCTGGTCAATCATCCGGATTTCCACACGGCGGACTGGAGCAACCTCAAGGTATCGTTGGGCGGTGGCATGTCCGTGCAGAGCGCGGTGGCCGACAAGTGGCTGAAGCAGACCCACTGCCCCATCGTCGAAGGCTACGGCCTGTCGGAAACCAGCCCTTCTGCCAGTTGCAACCCGGTGACCAACAAGGAGTTCACCGGCACCATCGGCGTGCCGCTGCCGTCGACCTACATGAAGATCATCGACGACAACGGCAACGACGTGCCCCTGGGCCAAGCCGGCGAGATCGTCATCAAGGGACCGCAGGTGATGGCTGGCTACTGGCAGCGGCCGGACGAAACCGCCAAGGTCATGACCGCGGACGGCTGGTTCAAGAGCGGCGACATCGGCGTCATGGACGAGAAGGGCTACTTCAAGATCGTCGACCGCAAGAAGGACATGATCTTGGTCAGCGGCTTCAACGTCTACCCGAACGAGGTCGAGGACGTGGTGGCGCGCATGCCCGGCGTGCTGGAAGTCGCGGCGGTGGGCGTGCCCAACGAGGAAAGCGGCGAAGCCGTCAAACTGGTCATCGTCAAGCGCGACCCGTCTCTGACCCAGGAGCAGGTGCAGGCTTATTGCCGCGAGAACCTGACGGGCTACAAGCGCCCGAAGGTGATCGAGTTCCGCACCGAGTTACCCAAGACGCCAGTGGGCAAGATTCTGCGGCGCGAGCTGCGCGACAAACAGTGATCGCGGAGGTCACCATCTGAGCAGTCGCTTGACTTTGCACGAGCAAAGTCAAGCGCGGCGACCGACATCACACGGCGTTCAACCCATCCCATGCGAGTTGCCATTGTCTCCGCCATGCGCGAGGAACTTGCGGCTGTATTGTCCGACATCGAGCACGGTACGGCGGAGCAGGTGGCCGGGCGCGAGTTCTGGCGTGGTCGCTTGCACGGTCACGAGGTCGTCGCCGTGCAGGCCCGCATCGGCAAGGTCGCTGCGGCAGCCACGGCCACCGTGCTGGCCGAGCGCTACCAGGTCGATGTCATCCTCTTCACGGGTGTTGCGGGCGGCCTGGCCGAAGGCGTATGTCGCGGCGACGTGGTCGTGGCCAGCGAATTCCTGCAGCATGACATGGACGCCTCGCCGCTCTTCCCGCGTTTCGAGGCGCCGCTGTACGGGCGAGCGCGTTTTCCCACCGACCCCCACTGGAGCGAGCGGCTCGCGCAGGCCGCGCGGCAGGCACTGCCGCAAGCCGGGTTGCACCGCGGCCTCGTGATCAGCGGCGACCGCTTCGTCGCAAGCGCCGCGGACAGCCGGGCCTTGCGGGATGCCCTGCCCGATGCACTGGCGGTGGAGATGGAAGGGGCGGCCTTTGCCCAGGTCTGCCTCGACTACGGCTTGCCCTATGCCGCCGTCCGGACCGTGTCGGACCGCGCCGACGACACGGCACACGGCGACTTCCAGCGCTTCATCGAGGAAACGGCCAGCCGCCATTCAGCGGCCATTGTGCGTGCGCTGCTGGGCTGACAACTCACGGAGGGCACGGCGGCGGCCCCGGTCAGCCGTAACTCCACCCACGCTCATCGGATTTCGAGCGGCATCGTCACGCCGAAGAACCAGCGTCCGCCCTCGTCGGTGCTGTTCAAGCCTTGCTCACGGCTGATATCGATGTTGCCGTTGCGACCGACACCGATGCGGAAACCCAGACGCAGATAGTCAGCGTCGAAACGGCGAAACCGCTCGCCAACAAAGGACCATTGGCCCATGTCCTTCATCATGTCGGGCAAGCGCGCGCCATCGGGCGTCCACTCCAGAGCCACGCCCCAGCGGGAATAGTCCTCGTTGCCACCGGCGTCCCCACCATCCACGATGTCGGTCCCGAGGTTGAGGTGCACGGCATATTCGCGCCGTGACGACCACGATGGCGTCCAGGTGAAAAGACCGTTGAAGGAGCTCAGGGCATATTCCGGCGGGAAGGGACGCGCATCCAGTCCAAATTCATAGGACAGCCCCAGACCAACCTCCTGGTCCAATTCGTGCGCCCATTTCACCTCCAAGCCGAGCCCGGTCTGCGAAGGAAAGTCCGAATCGGAATTGAAGGAGCGCTCATGCTCGGTCGACACGCCCAACTCCACCGGGCCCACCCCACAGGAAGCCCCCAGGTGCAGCAGGGTGGTGCGGCTGTCCCCCACCCAGGCATCCGCCACGCAAGAGCGCGAATCAAGAATGGCCGCGTCATCCACCGCGTGATGCCCACCGGCCGCCTGCGCGCCCGAGGCCAGGAGCCAGGCGCCTGCCAGCAACGCGCCTTGTCGAAGGCTTTTCAGAATCGGCTTTCTCATCGTCGCAACCACCCTTTCTTGTGAAAATAGACCATGGGCACCACGGCGCTCAGGACCATCAACCCAAGCGCAAATGGATAACCCCAGGGCTGGCTCAGCTCGGGCATGTGCTCGAAGTTCATGCCGTAGAGACTGGCAATCATGGTCGGCGGCAGGAATGCCACGCTGGCCACGGAAAAAATCTTGATGATCTTGTTCTGGTTGATGTTGATGAAGCCCACGGTGGCGTCCATCAGAAAGTTGATCTTGTCGAACAGGAATGCGGTGTGGCCATCGAGCGAATCAATGTCGCGCATGATCTGCCTCGCCTCCTCGAACTGCTCGGCGCCCAGCATGCGACTACGCATCATGAAGCTGACGGCGCGGCGCGTGTCCATGGCATTGCGACGGATGCGCCCGTTCAAGTCTTCCTGCCGGGCGATGGCCGCGAGCACGTCACCGGCCAGTTCGTCGGTCACCTCGCCGGACAGCACTAGTTTGCTGGCCTTTTCGAGTTCGTCGTAAACGCTTTCGAGGCGATCCGCGCAATATTCCACGTCGGCGTCGAAGAGTTTGAGCAAGACTTCCTTGGCATCGGCGATCAGACCCGGCGCGCGCCGCGCGCGCATGCGCAGCAGACGGAACACAGGCAGGTCTTCGTCGTGGATGGAAAACAGCACGCCCTTGCTCTTGAGTTGATCGTTCGCCAGGTTCAGGATGAAGGCCGCACGCACGGAACGCGGCTGATCCTCGTCGGTGATCAGGAAATCGCTGCGGATGTGCAGGTCGCCGTTGTCTTCCTCGTAGAAACGGGCCGATTCCTCGATGTCTTCATCCATCGCGTCTTCGGGAATCGAAAGGCCATAGTACTGCTTGACCCAGCGTTTTTCCTCGAGCGTTGGCGCCTCCAAGTCCACCCAGATGGGCTGAAAACGGGACAGCTCCTCCAGCGATTCGATCTCTTCCTGAAACAAACGGCCATTGACGAGCGTGAAGATATTGAGCATGGCGCTTGCGACGGGAAACGTTGGAAGAAAGGCGTTCGATTATCGCACCGCACCATGGCAGGGCACACAGCCTTTGCGGCAGATGAAGCAGCTTTCAACATTCTGCAATGAGACAAATTTCACGCGCCCGCATGAATGAAAAAACAGGACGGGCCGACGGGAAAAGGCATTGCATTTCCGTGACACCGGGCGCATAGTGAATTCGTCCGCAGCTGCGCAGCTCCGATCATTCATCGGTGTCGCAAGGGATGGATCACGGGGCTGCTGGGTACGGCGTTTTCTCTCTATCAAGACTATGGAGGCGTCCATGAATTTGACGATCAGCGGCCATCATCTCGATGTCACTCCGGCCCTGCGCAACTATGTCACAAGCAAGCTGGACCGCATCACGCGGCACTTCGATCAGCTTGTTGATATCAAGGTGCTCCTGAGCGTGGAAAAGCAGAAGGAGAAAGAGCGGCGTCAACGCGCCGAATGCAATATCCACGTCAAGGGCAACGACCTGTTCGCCGAAAGCACGCATGCGGATCTCTACGCCGCCGTCGATGAGCTGATGGACAAGCTGGACCGCCAGGTGGTACGCCACAAGGATCGTCTTCAGGACCACCACGGCGCCGCCGCCAAGCACCTGCTGCAGTAAATAACTGCGCTTCTCGGCGCCCTCCGGGCGCCGGAATATCCGGGCGCCTGTATGCAGATACAGGCGCTTTTTCATGCCCATGGAACGGAGCGCCCACTTATGCATAATCAGCGCTCCAATGAACCGCCTCGCCGCCATCCTGCCCGCCGCGCAAGTGCTCACGCACGTTGAAGCCACCAGCAAGAAGCGGGTATTCGAGGAAATCGGTCTGCTGTTCGAGAACCTGCAAGGTCTGAACCGTGCGCTGGTGGCCGACAGCCTGTTCGCGCGCGAGCGCCTGGGCTCCACCGGGCTGGGACACGGCGTCGCCATCCCTCATGGACGCATCAAGGGGCTCAAGACGCCGCTGGCTGCCGTGCTGCAGTTGGCGCGCCCGATCGTCTTCGACGCGCCCGATGCACTGCCGGTGGGATTGCTCATCGTCCTGCTGGTGCCGGAGGCCGCGACGCAGAAACACCTGGAGATCCTCTCCGAAATCGCCGAGATGCTCAGCGACACCGCGCTACGCGACCAGCTCGCGACCGACGGCGACGCCACGTCGCTGCACGCGCTGATCGCCGCTTGGCGCTCATCACAAAGCTCGGCACACACTCTGTCTGCCTAGCGTGGCGCTGAACTGCAGTTGAGCCGCGCCGGCCATCGTCCCCATACACCCCAGGAAGGAGCGCCATGAGGCCTACCGTTGTCAGCGCCGAAGTGCTGTTTGAAGAGTTTCGCGGTCGACTCAAGTGGGAATGGGTGGCGGGCCTGGGCGCTTCCGAGCGCCGCTTCGACGAAGTCGCCGTGCGTGCCGCGCGTTCGGGGGCAGACCTGGTGGGGTACCTCAACTACATCCATCCCTACCGCGTGCAGGTGATGGGCGAGCGCGAGATCGCCTACCTGACACGCGGCACGCACGATGACTGCGCGCGTCGGGTGGCGCGCATCACCACGCTGGAACCCCCCGTGCTGGTGCTGGCCGACGGCCAACCCGCACCGAAGGCCTTGGTGGATTTCTGCGAGAACGCGAACATCCCCATGTTCGCCTCGCCGGAATCATCGGCTTACGTCATTGACGTGCTGCGCAGCTACCTGTCGCGACATTTCGCGGACCGCTCGTCCATGCACGGCGTGTTCATGGACATCCTGGGCCTGGGCGTGCTGATCACCGGTGAATCAGGCCTGGGCAAGAGTGAGCTGGGTCTGGAGTTGATCTCGCGCGGGCACGGCCTGGTGGCGGATGACGCAGTCGATCTCTACCGCGTGAATCAGGACACGATCGAAGGCCGCTGCCCCGAGCTGTTGCGCAACCTGCTGGAAGTGCGCGGCATCGGCCTGCTCGACATCAAGGCCATTTTCGGAGAGACCGCGGTGCGCCGACGGATGCGGCTCAAGCTGATCGTCCACCTCGTGCGCAAGGAGACGATGGAGCGCGACTACGAGCGCATTCCTTCCGAACCACTACGACAGGACGTGCTGGGCATCCCGGTGCGCAAAGCCATCATCCAGGTGGTGGCCGGGCGCAACTTGGCGGTGCTGGTGGAGGCTGCAGTGCGCAACACCATCCTGCAACTGCGCGGCATCGACACCTACAAGGAATTCACGGAGCGGCACCGCAAGGCCATGGGGGGCTGATCAGGCGCCCCCGCGACGAAGGGCCGCCACGTTTCAGCGCTGCAACGCCACCTTGGCGCAATCGGTGCACAGGCCGTAGAGCGACATGGTGTGTTCCTGCAGCAACCAGCCCTTGTCCTTGGCGATGGCCTTCTGCCGGCTTTCGATCTGCTCGTCGTAGAACTCCTCGACCTTGCCGCACTTGGTGCAGATGAAGTGGTCGTGGTGATGCCCTTCGTTCAATTCATAGATGGCCTTGCCACCCTCGAAATTGCTGCGGATCAGGATACCGGCCTGTTCAAACTGGGTCAGCACGCGGTAGACGGTGGCCAGGCCCACGTCAGAATGTTCGTCCAGCAGCACGCGGAAGACATCTTCCGCGCTCATGTGCCGCTGCTTGCCCTTCTGGAAGATCTCCAGCACCTTCAGTCGGGCAGGGTCGCTTTCAGACCGGTGCTCTTGAGTTCGTCGATGGTGCTCATGGGCGGGCTCCTGTACTGAGGAAATTCGTGGGCAGGATGAGAGAAAATACAATCGACGATGATAGCGCGTTCACTGTTCCCGCCAGCCCGATGCCGGGTTTACACCCGCCTTCATCGCGCTTATTCCTTCCGGTCGCACGCCTTTTCTCCCATGCCCAACATCCTGCACCGCCTACACCGCGCGGCCTACCTCGCCACACTGGCATTCGCAGCTGGCACCCTGACACTACTGTCGGCCTGCGCGCCCTACCGCCCCCCTGTGGTGCAAGGCAATGTGATCACGCGCGAGCAGCTCGGCGCCCTGCGTCCGGGCATGAGTCGCATCCAGGCGCGCGACATCCTGGGCACGCCGCTGGTCGCTGATCTCTTTCATGCCGGCCGCTGGGACTATGTCTTCACGATCGACCAGCAGGGCGTGGCGCCGCAGGCACGCCGGCTCACGGTCTACTTTCAGGACGATCGCCTGGAGCGTTTTGAAACCGATGCAGAGTTCCCCAGCGAAACAGAATTCGCCGCCAGCCTGAGCAAACCCGTCAGCAAACGCGTGCCCTTGCTGCAGGCCAATGAAAAAGACCTCGCGGATTTCCCCCACCAGCACCCGCCGCACCGTTGCCGCCCGTGCCCCCCCTGCCCGCCAGCTACCCGCCCCTGGAACCCACGCCCCAGTCATGAGCTTTACTCCTACTCTTTCCACGCCATCCAACGCGCGCCGCCGCCGCGTCGCCGTGGCGGGCGCTTCCGGCCGCATGGGCCGCATGCTGATCGAGGCCGTGCAGGCAGCGGACACCTTTGAACTCGCCGGTGCGCTGGACCAGCCCCATAGCCCCGCCCTGGGCCAGGAAGCCACGGCCTTTCTCGGCCAAGTGAGCGGCGTGGCCATCACCTCCGATTTGCGGGCAGGGCTCAAAGACGCCGGCACCTTGATCGATTTCACACGCCCCGAAGGTACGATGGCCCATCTCGCGGTCTGCCGCGAACTGGGCGTGGCCCTGGTCATCGGCACCACGGGCTTCAGCGACGCGCAGAAGGCCGAGATCACCGCAGCGGCCCGGGACATTCCCATCATGCTTGCGCCCAATATGAGCGTGGGTGTCAACGTGACGCTGAAATTGCTGGCCATGGCCGCCCAGGCCCTGTCCACGGGTTACGACATCGAGATCATCGAGGCCCACCACCGTCACAAGGTCGACGCCCCCAGCGGCACCGCGCTCAAGATGGGCGAGGTCATCGCCGAGGCGCTTGGCCGCGACCTGAAGGATTGCGCGGTCTACGAGCGTTACGGCCATACCGGGGAGCGCGATCCGTCGACCATCGGCTTCTCGACCATCCGCGGGGGTGACATCGTGGGTGACCACACCGTGCTCTTCGCGGGTACGGGCGAGCGCATCGAGATCACGCACAAATCCGCGAGCCGCGCCACCTACGCCCAGGGCAGCCTGCGCGCCGTGGGCTTCCTCGCCGACAAGCAGAACGGCCTGTACGACATGTTCGACGTGCTCGGCCTGAAATAAGCATTCCCACCCGCACCATGCAAGAAAAATACTCGCCTCTCGAAGTCGAACACGACGCGCGCACCGACTGGATCGCGCAGGACGCCTACCGCGTGACGGAGAACGCGCTGGACGCGCAGGGCCAGCCCAAACCGAAGTTCTACGCCTGCTCCATGCTGCCCTACCCCAGCGGCAAGCTGCACATGGGGCACGTGCGCAACTACACCATCAACGACATGCTGGCGCGCAGCCTGCGCATGAAGGGCCACAACGTGCTCATGCCCATGGGCTGGGACGCCTTCGGCCTGCCGGCCGAGAACGCGGCCCTCAAGAACGGCGTGCCGCCGGCGAAGTGGACCTACGAAAACATCGCCTACATGAAGGGGCAGATGCAGGCCATGGGCTTGGCCATCGACTGGAGCCGCGAGGTCGCCACCTGCGACCCCACTTACTACAAGTGGAACCAGTGGCTCTTCCTCAAGATGCTCGAAAAAGGCATCGCCTACCGCAAGACCCAGGTCGTCAACTGGGACCCGGTGGACCAGACCGTGCTGGCCAATGAGCAGGTCATCGACGGGCGTGGCTGGCGCACAGGCGCGCTGGTGGAAAAACGCGAGATCCCAGGGTATTACCTCAAGATCACCGACTACGCTGAAGAACTGCTGGCGCATGTACAGCTCGGCAACCCCCAGGCCACCTTGACCGGTTGGCCCGACAAGGTGCGGCTGATGCAGGAAAACTGGATCGGCAAGAGTGAAGGCCTGCGTTTTGCTTTTCCGCACGAGATCAAAAGCGCGGACGGCCAACTCATCCAGGACGGCAAGCTCCACGTCTTCACCACCCGTGCCGACACCATCATGGGTGTGACCTTCTGCGCGGTCGCGCCGGAGCACCCCTTGGCCACGCACGCGGCCCAGGGCAACGCCAAGCTCGCGGCCTTCATCGAGGACTGCAAGAAGGGTGGCACTACCGAAGCCGAATTGGCGCTCAAGGAAAAGGAAGGGCTGCCCACGGGACTCTTCGTCACGCACCCACTCACGGGCGAGACAGTGGAAGTCTGGGTCGGCAACTACGTGCTCATGAGCTATGGTGACGGCGCCGTCATGGGCGTGCCCGCGCACGACGAGCGCGACTTCGCCTTCGCCAAGAAATACGGCATCTCGATCAAGCAGGTGGTCGCGGTCGAGGGCGCGACCTTCTCCACCGAGGCCTGGGCCGAGTGGTACGGCGACAAGCAAAAAGGCGCCTGCGTCCACAGCGGGGTACTGGATGGCCTGGGCCATAAGGCCGCCGTCGACAAGGTGGCCCAGCTGCTGGGGGCCAAGGGCCTGGGCGAAAAAAAGACGACCTGGCGCCTGCGCGACTGGGGCGTCAGCCGCCAGCGCTACTGGGGCACCCCCATCCCCATCATCCATTGCGAGGAGCACGGCGCCGTGCCGGTGCCCGAGCGAGACCTTCCGGTGGTGCTGCCCCAGGACTGCGTTCCTGACGGCTCCGGCAATCCGCTGCACAAGCACGAAGGCTTTCACGCCGGCGTAGCGTGCCCGGTCTGCGGCAAGCCTGCACGCCGCGAAACGGACACCATGGACACCTTCGTGGACAGTTCCTGGTATTTCATGCGCTACTGCGATCCGGCCAACGCCGATCGGATGGTCGCAGGTGGCGCCGACTACTGGATGCCGATGAACCAGTACATCGGCGGCATCGAGCACGCCATCCTGCACCTGCTGTACGCGCGCTTCTGGACCAAGGTGATGCGCGACCTGGGTCTGGTCAAGATCGACGAGCCCTTCACTCACTTGCTCACGCAGGGCATGGTGCTCAACCATATCTATTCGCGTCGCACCGACAAGGGCGGCAAGGAATACTTCTGGCCGCACGATGTGGAGCATGTGCTCGACGCGACCGGCAAGATCGTCGGGGCCAAGCTCAAGAACGCGGTGGGCACGCTGCCCATCGGCACGCCCATCGACTACGAGGGCGTGGGCACCATGTCCAAGTCCAAGAACAACGGCGTGGACCCGCAAGACCTGATCGAGAAGTACGGCGCCGACACGGCGCGTCTGTACACCATGTTCGCCGCGCCGCCCGAGGCCACGCTGGAGTGGAACGACACCGCCGTCGAAGGCAGCCACCGCTTCCTCAAGCGCGTCTGGGCTTTCGGCGCCAAGCTCGCAGCCATGGACAAGAGCGCGGCCGAAGCCAGCGTGGCCGGCAAGCAATCGCTGAACGACGTGGCCTTCAGCCAGGAAGCCAAGGCCCTGCGCTTCGAGGTGCACAGCGCGCTCAAGCAGGTGGATTACGACTACCAGCGCATGCAGTACAACACGGTGGTCTCGGGCGTGATGAAGATGCTCAATGCCCTGGAAAGCTTCAAGGCACTTGGCACCCCAGGCGCGGAAGTGGTGCTGATCGAAGGTTTCGGCATCCTGCTGCGCTGCCTCTACCCTGCCACGCCCCACATCACCCATGTGCTGTGGGAGCAGTTGGGTTATGCCGGTCAGTTCGGCGGCCTGCTGGACACCGCCTGGCCCAAGGTGGATGACAACGCCCTGAGCCAGGACGAAGTGGAACTGATGCTGCAGGTCAACGGCAAGTTGCGTGGCGCGCTGCGCGTGGCGGCGGATGCGAGCAAGGAAGCCATCGAAGCTGCGGCGCTGACCTCACCCGACTTCACCAAGTTCGCGGAAGGCAAGCCAGCGAAAAAAGTCATCATCGTTCCGGGTCGCTTGGTCAACGTCGTGGTCTAAGGTTATGTTCACCACAACGCTGCGTCCCCCCGGCTCGCGACGGCCGTTTTCGAACTCCTGCGGGGAGCACCGCCCGTGGCTGGCCCAAGCCAGTACCACGGCCGTCCTGCTCGCATGCTTTGTGTTGACCGCGCTTCTTGCGGGTTGCGGCTTCGGCCTGCGCCCCAGCGTCGACTATCCGTTCCGGACCCTGTACAGCAGCGCGCCACGCTACTCGCCGCTGGGCGTGGAGCTGAAACGTCAATTGCCCGCCAGCGGGCCCCTGGTTTATCTGACAGAACCGGCCAAACCCACGGACGCACAGGTCGTGCTGGACGTGTATGGCGAACTGCGCAAAAAGACCGTCATTGGCGTCAACGCCACGGGCCAGGCACGTGAATTCCAGCTGAACCTGACCCTGAAGTTCCGACTGCGCACGCCCCAAGGCCAGATCATCATCCCGGAAACCACGCTCACACAGCAACGCACCATGAGCTACGACGAGACCTTGGCACTGGCCAAGGAAGCCGAAGAAGCTGCGCTCTACCGTGGCATGCAGATTGATCTGGTGCAGCAAATCGTGCGGCGTCTGGCCGCCCTTGATGCCAAGACCCTCGAAACATCGTCGCAGGAATAAGGCCATCGCCACAGGACGGAGACCGAACTTGAACAAAATGCCGCCGCGTTGGATCCATCTCCTCTTGCTGCTGTCCTGGCTGCTCATCCCCGCGATGGCAGACGCTCAGGCGTACAACCCGATGTTCGGGGACAAGCAGAATCAGTTCGCCCTTTATGCAGCCGGCTCGACCGGCGAGGGAGACTTGTCTCGCATGGGCAGCACGCTGCAAATTCAGGAAGATTTGGGGCTGGTCGAACTGCAATACGCGCAGCCCTCAACATTTTTCCGCTTACCCGCGCGCTCGTCGATCCACGTCTCGCAGATCATCGGTCTGGACAAAACCCAGGCCGTCTTCGGCTTGATGCAGGAATTCCTGCTGGTCCCGAACTTCGAACATTTCTATGCGGGTCTGGGCCTGGGCATCTACATCAAGGAACGCAAGATCGATGGACGCGTCGATTCCGCATTCACCTTTGGGGAAAAACTGTTCCTGGGTTATCGCTTCGACAACGACTTCGGTCTTGAGCTTTACTGGCGGCATTTCTCCAATGGCGATATCACGCCCGTCAACGCGGCCTACAACTTCGTGGGCTTGGGCTTGGTCAAGAACTTCTGAGCATGCAGGTCCCCGCCGTTCAGTTGGAAGTCCATCTGCGTAAAGGCCTGAAAAGCCTCTACACCGTGCACGGTGACGAAGCCTTGCTGCAACAGGAAGCTGCGGACGCCATCAGGGCTGCCGCGCGCGCCGAGGGCTTTAGCGAACGCAGCGTGCACGCCGTGGCGGGCGCCCACTTTGACTGGAGTGAGGTGCTGGCTGCGGGTGGCAGCTTGAGCCTGTTCGCGCAACGGCAAATCGTCGAAGTCCGCATCCCCAGTGGCAAGCCGGGCAAGGACGGCAGCACGGCCTTGCAGCAGATCGCTGAGGCGGCACAGGGCAATGACAGCACCCTCACCCTGGTGCTCTTGCCGCGCCTGGACATGCAGACCAAAAAAGGGGCCTGGTTCGGTGCGCTGGAGAGCTTTGGCGTCACCGTGCAAGTGGATCCGGTGGAACGCCGGGCCCTGCCGACCTGGATCGCCCAGCGCCTGGGGGCCCAGGGTCAACGCGTGGCCGAGGGGGAGGAAGGCCAGCGCAGCCTGCAATTCTTCGCCGACCGGGTGGAAGGCAATCTGCTGGCAGCGCACCAGGAAATCAGCAAGCTGGCCTTGCTCTACCCTGCAGGCACCTTGAGTTTCGAGCAGATTGAGTCTGCCGTGCTCAACGTCGCCCGCTACGACGTGTTCAAACTCGCCGAGGCCGTGCTGGGCGGCCAGGCGGTCCGCACGCAGAAAATGCTGGACGGCCTGCAGGCCGAAGGCGAGGCCGGGGTGCTGGCTCATTACGCCATCGCCGAGGAGATCCGAGGCCTCAAGCGTGTCAAGGATGCCATCGGCCAGGGCCGCCCCCTGCCCATGGCGCTGCGCGAACAACGCGTCTGGGGCGTGAAGGAAAAACTCTACGAGCGCGCCTTGCCGCGCTTGTCAGAAACTCAACTGAACGACCTGCTCTATGCCGCGCACCAGGTGGATGGCATCGTGAAAGGCCTGAGGGCGCCCGGGTGGCCCGCAGATGGGTGGCAAGCCCTGCACCGGCTCGCCATGGCGGTCTGCCGTGCAGTGCAATAGCCCTCCGGCGTAAAATGCCCTCCATGAACGCGCCAGAAAAAGCCCCTTTGCTCGCCCAGGCGGCGCCCGGGGCTGAAACCGAGGCAGCCACATCGGACCTGATCGCCCTGATGCAGAACCTGGGCACCCAAGCCCGGGCGGCATCGGCACTCATGGCCAAGGCCAGCTCAGCCCGCAAGAACGCCGCGCTGCGCGCGCTGGCGCGGCGGCTGCGTGACCAGACCACCCGCTTGCAGGCCGACAACACGCAGGACCTGGAACGGGCCCAGGCCTCGGGCCTGAGCGCCCCCATGATGGACCGGCTCAAGCTCACGCCGAGGATCATCGAAACCGTGGCGCTGGGCTGCGAACAGCTTGCCGCGATGCCCGACATCATCGGCGAGATCTCTGGTCTGATGCAGCAGCCCTCAGGCATTCGCGTGGGACAGATGCGCGTGCCGCTGGGCGTGTTCGGCATGATCTACGAGAGCCGACCCAACGTAACGATCGAGGCCGCCAGCCTCTCCATCAAGAGCGGCAACGCCTGCATCCTGCGCGGCGGTTCTGAAGCCATCGATTCCAACAAAGCCCTTGCACGCCTGGTGCACGAGGCGCTGACCGAGGCTGGCCTGCCGCCCAACGCGGTGCAGCTCGTGCCAACCACCGACCGCGCTGCCGTCGGCCAGTTGGTCGCCATGCCAGACTACGTGGACGTCATCATCCCGCGCGGCGGACGCAGCCTGATCGAGCGCGTGAGTCGCGAGGCCAAGGTGCCCGTCATCAAGCATCTGGACGGCAATTGCCATACCTATGTCGACGCGCCTTGCGACATCGACATGGCCGTCGCCGTGTCCGACAATGCCAAGACCCAGAAATACAGCCCCTGCAACGCCAGCGAAGGCCTGCTGGTCGCGCGCGGCGTGGCCCGCGAATTTCTCCCGAAGATCGGCGCGATCTACGCGGCCAAGGGTGTGGAGATGCGCTGTGACCCCGAGGCGCAGGCCATCCTGGCCTCGGTCCAGGGCGCGAACCTGACGGCCGCCACCGAGCAGGATTGGTCCACCGAATACCTCGCCCCCATCATCAGCATCAAGGTGGTGGATGGTCTGGACGAGGCGATCGCCCACATCAACCGTTATGGCAGCCATCACACGGATGCCATCCTCACCACCGACCATGTCCATGCCCAGCGCTTCCTGCGCGAGGTGGACTCAGCCAGCGTGATGGTCAACGCCAGCACGCGCTTCGCCGACGGTTTCGAATACGGGCTGGGCGCCGAGATCGGCATCAGCACGGACAAATTCCACGCCCGCGGCCCGGTGGGCATCGCCGGGCTGACGTCGCTCAAATGGGTGGTGCTGGGGCAGGGAGAAGTCAGGACGTGACACTCCGACGGGCCGCGCATCCCCGGGGATGCGGGCGTCTCGCGCCCCTGATCAAGAAAAAAGGGTTTGCATGGTTCCGCATCTCATCACCGCCCTCACGGGGCCGATCAACGAGCTCGAACAGCGCGTGCTGGACTCCATGCCAGCGATAGAGCGCTGGTTCCGCCTGGAGTGGATGGAGCACACACCGCCCTTCTACTGCTCGGTCGACATCCGCAACGCGGGCTTCAAGCTCGCGCCGGTGGACACCAACCTCTTCCCCGGCGGCTGGGACCACCTCACGCCCGAGATGCTACCCCTGGCCGTGCAGGCCTCGATGGCCGCCGTGGAGAAGATCTGTCCGGAAGCACGCAACCTGCTGCTCATTCCGGAGAACATCGACCCCGCGAACGCCGGGCGCAACACCTTCTACCTGAGCAACATCGCCCAGTTGCAGCGCATCTTCCACATGACCGGGCTGAACGTGCGCATCGGCTCCATCAGTCCGTCGATCAAGAAAAACACCACCATCGCGCTGCCTGGCGGCGAATCCATCACGCTGGAGCCCGTGGTGCGCAGCAAGACCCGTCTAGGGTTGAAGGACTTCGACCCCTGCACCATCCTGCTCAACAATGACCTGTCCGCAGGCATCCCGGGCATCCTGGAAGACATCCACGAGCAGTACCTGCTGCCGCCACTGCACGCGGGCTGGAGCCTGCGGCGCAAGAGCCGCCACTTCAAGAGCTACGAGGAGGTCGCCAAACGCCTGGGCAAGCTGCTGGGCATTGATCCCTGGTTGATCACGCCCATGCATGAACAGTGCGAAGGCGTTGCGTTCTCGGACACCGACACGGACTCCGGCCTGGAGTGCCTGAGCAGCAATGTCGACACGTTGCTGGCGCGCATCCGTCGCAAGTACAAGGAGTACGGCATCAAGGAAAAGCCCTTTGTCGTGGTCAAGGCCGACAACGGCACCGATGGCAAGGGCATCATGACCGTGCGCGACGCCAAGGACCTGCAGGTCCTCAACGAACACGCCCGTGCCAAGCTGCGCGCGCAGAAGAACATCCCCAGCGTCATCATCCAGGAAGGCGTTCTCACCCACGAGCGCATGCACGATGCCGTGGCCGAACCTGTGGTCTACATGGTGGACCGCTACGTGGTCGGCGGCTTCTATCGCATCCACGCGGAACGCGGCGAGGACGAAAACCTCAATGCCCCCGGCGCCAGCTATGTGCCTCTGGCCTTTGACCAAAGCACACAACTGCCGCAGCCTGGCGCCAAGCCCGGCGCGTCCGTGCCCAACCGCTTCTACATGTACGGCGTTGTCGCTCGCCTGGGCCTGCTCGCTGCCAGCTATGAGCTGGAGGCCACGGACCCTGAGGCCGAGGTCTACGCCTGATCCGGCGCAAGGCCACCCAACACCAAGGCCCAGCGCCATCCCCCATGAGCGCCAGCAAATCCTCCCTCGCCGCCCTGACCCTGGGCGCCATCGGCATCGTCTATGGCGACATCGGCACCAGCGTGCTGTACGCGCTCAAGGTCGTGTTCAGTTCAGGGCTGATCGCCTTCACGCCCGACAACGTCTACGGTATTCTTTCCATGGTGTTCTGGAGCGTCACGGTCATCGTGTCGCTCAAGTACGTGACGCTGATCCTGCGCGCCGACTACAACGGCGAGGGCGGCCTGATCGCCATGCTGACCCTGGCCTCACAGGCGGTGAAAGACCGCCCGCCCCTGCGTCGCGTGCTGCTGATGGTGGGCATCTTTGGCACGGCCATCTTCTACGGCGACGGTGTCATCACGCCCGCCATCTCGGTGCTTTCCGCCATCGAAGGCCTGGAACTGATCACGCCCCGTGTGCACCCCTTCATCATCCCGGCGGCATTGGTCATTCTGTTCGCGCTGTTCTTCGTGCAGAAGTTCGGCACGGGTGGCATCGGACGCTTCTTCGGCCCCATCACGCTGACCTGGTTCTTCGTGCTGGCCATGCTGGGCATCACGCAGATCGCGCGCCATCCCACCATCCTCTACGCCGTCAGCCCGCATTACGCACTGGACTTCATCCTCGGGAATCCGGGCACCGCCTTCCTGCTGCTGGGCGCGCTGGTGCTGACCGTCACCGGGGCCGAGGCGCTGTACGCTGACATGGGTCACTTCGGCAAGAAGCCCATCCGCCTGGCCTGGTTCTCCGTGGTCATGCCTTCGCTGCTGCTCAACTATTTCGGCCAGGGCGCCTTGCTGCTGGAAGACCCCAGCGCGGTCAGCAATCCCTTCTATCTGATGGTGCCCCCGCAGTTGCGTGAATGGGCCCTGCTGCCCCTCGTGGTACTGGCCACCGCAGCCACCGTCATCGCCTCCCAGGCCTTGCTGACGGCGGCGTTTTCCGTCACCAAGCAGGCCATCCAGCTGGGTTATCTGCCGCGCATGGTGATCCGCCACACTTCGGTGCGCGAGGCTGGGCAGATTTACATCCCCGCGATCAACTGGTTCCTGTTCGCGGCCATCGTGCTCGCCATCGGGCTGTTCCGCAATTCCACAGCCCTGGCCTCGGCCTACGGCATCGTCGTCACCATGGACATGCTGATCACCACGGTGCTGACTTTCTTCGTCATCCGCTACGCCTGGAAGCTCCCCCTGGCGCTGTGCGTCGCCGCCACCGGCCTGTTCTTCGTGATCGACCTGTTCTTCGTCGCCTCGAACATGCTCAAGATCGTGGATGGCGGCTGGTTCCCCGTGCTGATCGGCATCTTCGTCTTCACCATCATGCTCACCTGGAAACGGGGTCGCCGCCTGCTGGCGGACAAGCAGCATGCCGACGCGATCGACCTGCGAAGCTTCCTGGACGCCGTCTTCATCAGCCCGCCCGCGCGGGTCGAAGGCACGGCGGTCTTCCTGACCGCCGAGGCCGGCGCGGTACCCAATGCCCTGCTGCACAACCTCAAGCACAACAAGGTGCTGCACGAGAACAACCTCTTCGTCACCGTGCGCAACCACGAAACGCCCTGGATTGGCCTGGACAAGCGCATCGAAATCACCCCGCTGGGCCATGACTGCTGGCAAGTCATCGTCAACTACGGCTTCAAGAACGACCCCGACCTGCCCGCAGCGCTGGAACCGGTGCGCAATCGCGGCTGCCTGATGGAGACGATGAACACCAGCTACTTCCTCTCGCGTGACGTGGTGGTGCCCACCCTGGGCGGCGGCATGGCCGCCTGGCGCGAAAAGCTTTTCGCCCAGATGCACCACAACGCCAGTGCCGCGGCGGACTTCCTCAACCTGCCCAGCAACGCCGTGGTGGAGTTGGGAAGCAAAGTGGAAATCTGAGCACGGCAGGTGCCTGTTCTGGAGGATCTACGGGTCCGCCCAAAACAGCGCAGTGCCGAAGATGTAACGGCATCCCGCACGCCCGTCATGCGAAGACCACTCCGTGCAACTCCCTGTTGCTCAGGCGCAACTGATGCAGATCAAAGGCATGCTTCTTGCGTACGAAATCACCCAGATGGCCGTGACTAGGCTGTCATAATTCCCGACGGTCTTTCGAAGACTTTGTTCAACCCATCAAGGACTTTTCAAATGAAAAAAGCTCTGATTTCCGCCGCAGCCGCAGCCGCCCTGTTGGGCGCTGCCGGTGTGGCTCAAGCCCAAGTGACCGCCTATGGCCTGTTCGACATCAGCGCCGGCAAGAGCGTCGCAGGTGACGCATTGGGCAACGACGTTGGTCTGAACTCGGGCGGCAACGGCGGCGCCTCGGAAGGCAATTCCACGACGCGTTTCGGCCTGAAGGGCAGCAGCGACGTCGGCAGCGGCGTCAAGGCCAACTTCAACTACCAAGCTGGTATCGATGGTTCTGGCGCCACCAACGGTGGCACCACGCTGTTCAACCGTCAAGCCTGGGCTGGCCTGTCGGGCGGTTTTGGTGAGTTCCGTTTCGGCAAGCAAGACAGCGTGCCCTTCCAAACTTTCATCGGCCTGGACTTCAACGGCGCTTCCAACGGCGTGTCCTCCGCGTTCAATACGTCCTATGGATCCAACAGCAGCGGCATCTGGGGCAGCGTTATCGCCGCTCGTCAAAGCAATTCGTTGCAGTACATCTCCCCGAGCATGGGTGGCCTGACGGTTCAAGCTGGCTATGTGAAGGCAGGCAGCCAAGACTACGTTGATGGCAAGACTTTTGACGAGGACGACGCCACCAATGATAAGGACGATCCGTCGACCTGGACTGGTGCAGACGACAAAGACAACAAGGGCGTAGCCTCCCTCGGTTTGACCTACGTTGTCGGCCCGGTGACTTTGGCCGCTGCCTACCAAGGCTCTGGCGTCAAGGATGACAACAAGGGGACCGATGACTTTGATGAAACCGCTGCTTATGCAGGTTTCGGCGCTCAATATGACTTTGGCGCATTCAAGCTCAAGGCCGACTATCAGAAGTTGGACACCATCAACCAAGTTAACTTTGGTGCAGTGACCACGGTGGCCGGCTGGAGCGTTGGGGCCCAATACTCCGTCAACACGGACAAGTCGAGGACTGTTGTGACGACCAAGGACGTGAAGACGACTGGTTACGAAGTATTCGTCAACAAGGAAGTCCTGAAGAACGTCTATGGCTATGCCGAGTTTGGCTCCGCCAAGACCGACGAAGGCGTGCTCTTCGAAAGCGCTGAAGATTCCGCTTCGGGCTTCGCCGTGGGCATGATCCTGGTGTTCTGATCCTTGCCACCTGATCGGTGCTCGGGCCTCGGCCTGGCACTGGTCTGATGCGATCTCAGAACAAAACCCGTGCAGCTCATGCTGCACGGGTTTTTTTATGTCACAAAGGAATGTGCTGGACAGGCTGCGCCTATTTCTTCGCCCCCTGCTGCTCCTCCGGCTTGTTGCTCAGGCACTGACTCATGAAGGCCTTGCGCTCGTCACCCTTCAAGGTCTTGGCCCTGGCCTCGGCGTTGCAGTTCTTCATCCGCTCCTGCTGCGTGTGCTTTTTGTCCGTTTCCTTACCAGGCTGGGCCTGCGCCACGGCTGGCGGCTTGGCGGGCTTTGCCGCACCTCCACTTTGAGCGCTTGCAGCCTGTGCGGGCACAGCCGCCCAGACGTAACTCAGCCCCAAGGCCAAACCCAGGGCCAAGCAGAACTGAAATGCCCAATGTGCGTATTTCAAGGAAGATGATTTCATGATGAAGCCTCTTGAACGAAGTTGCTGGGACATTCATTCCAGCAGCTCTCGTCGGCCTCATCCAGCCGCTGCACGGCGCCAAAGCCAAGACCTTGGGAATCCGGATTCGGAAATCAAGGTGACACGGGTCGGACGGACGCCCCATCCAACCCGATGCCGGCTCAGCCTATGCCCACCGGCCAGACCACGCCCTTGTCGTTGAGGATGGCGTCCAGGGGCATGTCGTGGGACTCGGGCTCGAGGTCGTCGACAAAACCCGGCGCATAGCCCAGGCCCACCGTGTGCGGCTTGGGCTGCAAGGTGGCGAGCGTGCGGTCGTAGAACCCCCCGCCATAACCTAGACGGTAGCCACCGGGGCCGTACCCCACGCACGGAACGAACAGCAGGGTCGGCACGATGACTTCCGTGTCCTTGGGCTTGGGAATGCCATAGGCATCCTCTTCCATGGGGCAGCCGGGGTACCAGGCGTGGAAGGTCAGCGTCTTGTGCACCTTGTCGATCACCGGCAGGCCTATGCGGCGGCGCTGCGCCTGGTCCAGCAGTTCGCCGTCCTCCTTCCACCGGTGCAGGGCCGGCAAGGGGTCGAATTCGCCCTTGATCGGCCAATAGGCTCCGATCACCAGATCGGGGCGTCCGATCAGCCAGATGCGCATGACCTGCTGCAGCGCCGCCGCCCGGGCCATCCGATCGGGCAGATCCAGGCGCTCGGCAATCAGGCGCTGGCGCAGTTCCTGTTTTTCTGACCTTATTCCTGTGGTTTTTTCTGACATATCGCGGGGCCCAGTCATGGTCATAATTTGCGCATGAAGTTTCGAGCTATTCTGACATCGACGACCAGCCTGTTGCTGGCTGGCGGACTGCTTGCCCCCAGCCAGGCGGCGCCGGCCCAGGGCGAAGCCGCGCCGGACGTGCCCGCGGCCTTCCTCGTGCCCGCCCCAGCCTCCGCCAGCCCCGCCGCGCGTGCGCCCCTGGCGCCCCCGGTGGCTGCATCGCTGCCCGTCGTGTCCGCGCTGGTGGCCACGTCCGGTACGGCCAACACGCTGCCTGGCGCCACGACCGCCCCCGAAACAGCCCTGCCCGCCACCCCCCAAGCCAGCCCGAACGCCGAGTCGATGGCGGCGATCGTGCCCACCCCAGCGGCACCTGTGGCGCAAGCTGCCACGGCCTGGAACAAATCCCGCCAGGACATGCTGTTGGGCGACATGGGCATGGCCTACAAAAAACTCGACCGCCGCCGGATGGCCGAGCTTCTGCCCCAGCTTCGCGGCCATGCCCTGGAAATCTGGGCCGCCTACTGGGACCTGAGCGCCCGGCTGGAAGACGCCAAGGCACCAGAAATCGAAGCCTTCCTGACTCGCTATGCCGGCAGTTACCTGGAAGACCGCCTGCGCAACGACTGGCTGCTGATCCTCGGCAAGCGGCGTGACTGGACGCGCTTCGATGCCGAATACGCCAAGTTCCGCATGCACGACGACCCCGAGGTGCGCTGCCACGCCCTGCACTCGACCTACGCACGAGAAGGCAGTAACACGCCGGCCGAAGTGAGCGACGCCATCGCCCGGCAGGTGACGGATCTGTGGCTGGGCCAGCTGTTCACGCCTGGAGAAGGCTGCGCCGCGGCCGCCCAGCGCCTCTTGCAGGACGGCCGGCTGGACCCGATGGTGGTCTGGCGGCGTGCGCGCCTGGGCTTTGAATTCGACCAACCCCAGATCGCCCAGCAGGCCGTGGGCCTGCTCAACCCGGCCTGGGCCGTGGGGCTGAACCAGCTCTACGCCGGCCCCAGGCGCTACCTGGACGAGAACCTGACGGCCTTCCGCCCCAAGACGCGTGAATGGGTGACGCTGGCCATCGTGCGCATGGCCTCCAACGATCCGCATGCCGCGGCCGAGGAACTGAACAAGCTGCGCTGGCGCGCCCAGCTGACCGAGGAGGAACGCGGCTGGATCTGGGGCGTGATTGGCAAGCGCGCCGCGCGCCTGCTGTCCGACAAGGCGCTGGAGTACTACTCCCAGGGTGACCCTGCCAACATGCACAGCGACCATCTGCTCTGGCGCGTGCGTGCCGCTTTGCGCGCCAACGACTGGCAGCAAGTGAACGACGCCATCGCCGCCCTGAGTCCCGCGCAGATGCGAGACCCGACCTGGGTCTACTGGCGTGCCCGCGCCGTGCTGGCCCTGCAGGTGCCGGACGCCGAACAGCGTGCCCGCGCCCTGCTACAGTCCATTGCCTCGCCCAGCCATTTCTACGGCCAGCTCGCGCTGGAAGAGCTGGGACAGACCGTGGTGGCGCCGGCCGAGCAAGCGGAACCCAAGCCCGAAGAGCTGCAAGCCGCGCGCGACAATCCAGGCCTGCAGCGCGCGCTGCAAGCCATTCGCATCGGCCTGCGCGATGAAGGCGTGCGCGAATGGAACTACACCATCGGCCTGCATGTACCCGGCGGCATGAGCGATCGCGAGCTGCTGGCGGCCGCGACCCTGGCCTGCGAGGCCCAGGTCTGGGACCGCTGCATCAACACCAGCGACCGCACCCGCGCCTTCATGAACTACGCGCAGCGCTTCCCAACGCCCTACCGCGAACAGGTGCAGGAACGCGCCACGCAGACCGGGCTGGAACCCGCCTTCATCTACGGCCTGATCCGACAGGAAAGCCGCTTCATCGCCGAAGCCCAGTCCAGCGTGGGCGCGGCCGGCCTGATGCAGGTCATGCCCGCCACCGCGCATTGGACGGCGCGGCGCATCGGATTGCGCAGCTACAAACCCAAGCAAATCACCGACCGCGACACCAATATCGCCCTGGGCTCCAGCTACCTCCAGCTCGTACTGGAAGCTTTCGATGGCTCCATGCCCATGGCGGCGGCGGCCTACAACGCCGGCCCCACCCGCGCTCGCGCCTGGCGTGGCAACACCAGTGATCCCGTGCTGGAAGCTGCCATCTGGATCGAGAACATCCCCTTCGGCGAGACCCGGGATTACGTGAAAAAAGTGCTGCCCAACACCGTCAACTACGCCGCCGTCCTGAGCGGCCAGCCGCAATCGCTCAAGGTGCGCCTGGGTTACGTCGGGCCACAGGGCGTGGCCAAGCCTGAACCGGTCGAAGATCTGCCATGAAGCGTGTGCTGTTGCTCGGCGGTACCGGTTTCGTGGGCCGCCATGTCTGCGAACACCTGGTCCGCCGGGGCTGCGACCTCACGGTGCTCACACGCCGCGCCGAGCACGCTCGTCTCGTGCAGCATCTGCCGGGCCTGACCGTACTGGAAGGCGACGCGCACGACCAAGCCACCCTGCGCCGCCTGCTGCCCGGCCACGACGCCGTGGTCCATCTGGTGGCCATCCTGCAAGGTCGCGAAGCCGATTTCGAGCGCGTGCACGTGGCGCTGCCGCGCAAGTTGGCCCAGGCCTGCCTGACCAGCGGCGTGTGGCGCCTGGTCCACGTCAGTGCGCTGGGCGCCGACCCGGCGAACGCCACCACCGCGCCTTCGCGTTATCTGCGCAGCAAGAGCCGGGGTGAAGCCGTGCTGCGAGAAGCGGCCGGTGCGACGGTCGGCCCAAGCCTGCAACTCACGGTGCTGCGTCCGAGTGTGATTTTCGGTGCGGATGACCGCTTCCTGAACCTCTTCGCCGCGCTGCAACGCGTCTTTCCCCTGCTCCCGCTGGCCGGTGCCGAAGCACGCTTCCAGCCGGTCTGGGTGGAGGATGTGGCCGAGGCGGTGGCCCGTTGCCTGCTCGACGCACGCACGGTCGGGCAAACCTACGAACTCTGCGGACCCTCGGTGCACAGCTTGCGTGAACTGGTTCAGTTGGCTGGTCGAGCGGCCGGCGTGCCACGCCCGGTGATCGCGCTGCCCGCCATGCTGGGTCGCTTGCAAGCTGCGCTGATGGAATGCGCACCCGGAGAACCGCTGATGAGCCGCGACAACCTGGATTCGATGAAGGTACCCAATGTGGCCACTGGTCGGCTGCCCGGCCTGGACGCGCTGGGCATCACGCCAGCCTCGCCGATGGCAGTCGCCCCCGGCTATCTGGGACAGACCGACCCCCTGCTGGCACTGCGCGCGCGTTGGCCGGGTTCCGGCTGCTGAACGGCCAGGCCGGCACATCCGGAGTGCCACTCAGGATCGACTCACTGGCGCGCCTGGGACAGGCGCCGCCAAGCCATGTACTCCAGCTCGGTCAGAAGCACGACCACCAGGGCCTGGCTGGCAAGGAACACCTGCCCCAAACCGGTCAGTCGCAGCGCGAACCCAAGGTAGACGCTGCCCAGCAGCCAGGCCAGATTACCCAGGATCACCAGCCAGACCAAGGCTGCAGGAGGCCGGGCGCTGCGGGCGGCCAGCAACATCAAGGCTGCAGAGGGAAATAGCGCCCAACCGCAGGCCAGCAATAGCGGCGTTGGCAGCCCCAGCCAGACCGACAAGGGATCGGCGAACGCCACCAAGGGCAGGCCCATGGCGAGACAACTGGCGGCGTCGCTGCGCAGGGCGAGATGCAGCAGACGGGGCGAGGAAAGAACCGTGGTGAAAGACGACATGGTGAAGCTCCTTAAAGGGTGTGGACAAGATGGCTGACGGCGCCAGTGTCGGCCCCAGCCCGCAGCACGTCGATGACCTCCCAGGTCATGGAAGCGCTGCGCAAAATGGCGCATGCTGAGCACCTTGAGTGCCCACCAATTCGCCCGTCCCCATGAAAACCTTGCACACCTCCGCCCGGCCTTCGAGCCACGGCCAAACCGGTGCCGTCGGCACCTTGATCCGAGAATGGCGCCAGCAACGGCGCCTGAGCCAGATGGACTTGGCGCTGGACGTGGGCATCTCGCCCCGCCACCTGAGCTATGTGGAGACCGGGCGCGCCCGGCCGGGTGCCGAGGTGCTGCTGGCCCTGGCCGAACGCCTGGCCCTGCCACTGCGCACGCGCAATGTCTGGCTGTTGGCGGCGGGTTACGCGCCGCGCTACACCGAACAGCCGCTGGCCTCCGGGCAGATGTCGCAGATCCACGCCGCGCTGGACAAGCTGCTGCGCGCGCACGACCCCTACCCCGGTGTGGTGCTGGACGGCGGCTGGAACGTGGTGCGAGCCAACAGCGCCGCGCAGCGCCTGATCGCCCTGCTGCCCGCTGCGCTGCGCGAACCGGGCGTCAACATGTTCCGTGCCAGCCTGCACCCGGAGGGCTACGCGGCGCGGACACGCAACTTCGACGAATGGGGCGCTTACCTGCTGCGCACGCTGCGTCGCCAGGTGCAGGAGTCACGCGACGCGCAGTTGGCGAAATTGGAGCAGGAGGTGTTGGGCTACCCCCATGTGGCCGCGCTGGCGGAGGCACCGGGTCCGGCAGGCGGCATGCCCGAGTTGCTCATCCCTTGCGAGATGGAGATCGGCGGCCACTCGCTCTCGCTGTTCACGACCTTGACGGCCTTTGGCACGCCGCGGGACATCACCCTGGCCGAACTCAGCGTCGAACTTTTCTACCCGTCCGACCCTGCGACGGACGCACTGCTGCACCAATTCGCTGCTGCGGGCGCAAGCGGCTAGACTGTCCCCATGCAGATTTACATGGTGGGCGGCGCGGTACGCGATGCCCTGCTCGGCCTGCCGGTCAAGGACCGGGACTGGGTGGTGGTGGGCGCCACCCCCGAGGCCATGGCCGCCCAGGGCTTCACGCCCGTGGGCAAGGACTTCCCGGTCTTCCTCCACCCCGAGACGCACGAAGAGCACGCACTTGCCCGCACCGAGCGCAAGACCGCGCCCGGCTACAAGGGTTTTGCCATCCACGCCGCGCCCGACGTGACGCTGGAAGACGACCTGGCCCGGCGCGACCTCACCCTCAACGCCCTGGCCGTGCCGCGTGAACATTGCCGGACCGATGGCAGCTTCGATGCCACGCAGGTCGTCGACCCCTACCAGGGCCGGCGCGATCTGGAACAGCGCATCTTGCGCCACGTCACCCCGGCCTTCCGCGAGGACCCGGTGCGCATCCTGCGCGTGGCGCGCTTCTCGGCGCGTTTCACGGATTTTCAGGTCGCGCCCGAGACCGTGGCGCTGATGCGGGAGATGGTCGAAGACGGCGAAGTGGACCACTTGGTCCCCGAACGTGTCTGGCAGGAACTCAGCCGCGGCCTGATGGAAGACCAGCCCTCGCGCATGTTCGAGGTGCTGCGCGCCTGCGGTGCCCTGAAACGCCTGTTGCCCGAGGTGGACCGGCTCTGGGGCGTGCCCCAGCCCGCCGCGCACCATCCCGAGGTGGACACCGGCGTGCACCTGATGCTGGTATTGGACCTGGCCGCCGAGTTGCGCGCGCCCCTGCCCGTGCGCTACGCCTGCCTGGGCCACGACCTGGGCAAGGGCACCACGCCCTCGGACCTGCTGCCACGCCATCTCGGGCACGAAGGGCGCAGCGCGCGGCTGCTGCAAGGCATTTCCGAGCGGCTGCGGGTGCCCTTGGACTGCCGCGAGCTGGGCGAGGTGGTGGCGCGCGAACACGGCAACATCCACGCCAGTGGCAAGCTGAATGCCGAGGCGGTGCTGCGCCTGCTGGAGCGTTGCGATGCCCTGCGCAAGCCCGAACGTTTCGGCCTTGTGTTGCTGGCCTGCACTTGCGATGCACGCGGGCGCGGGGTACCCGGCGATGGGCTGCGCGAGCGCTCCTACCCGCAGGCCGCGCGCCTGCAGGCCGCGCTGGATGCCGCGCTGGCCCTGCCCACCCATGACATCGCGACGCAGGCCATGGCACAAGGACTCAAGGGACCAGACGTGGGTCGGCGCATCCACGCGGCGCGCGTGCATGCCATCGAACGAGCCCTGCAGGACGTTTGACCGGGCAAGCCAACCCGCCCATCGTGCAGGCCTGTCGGTCAGCGGACAGCGTCACTGCGGGGACGACCCGGGCTCCACAGACCTCAGATGAGGCGGGCGATCAGCGCCGCCGCCAGACTCAGCAGGATGGTGCTCATGAAGGGCAGGTTGAAGCGCCTGCCGAACAGCGTGAAGTTGAGGTCACCAGGTAGACGGCCGAAGCCGATACGCTGGAACCAGGGCGTCAGTGCGTTGACGATCAGCACGATGATGAAAACAGCGAGCAACCAGCGCCACATGACTCGTCCTTGCTCCCGGCCCTGTCAGAGCGCGTGTGTGCGATCGCCCGAGGCGAAGCCCAGCGCAGCGGCGTCCCCCCAGGGGGACAGACCCGCCGAGTCGGGCGTGGCAAAACCAATCACCTTGAACAATTCGCCCATTTCATGCTCCATCACCAACCTGCTGGCCTGCACGCGCCGGGCCAGCGCCCCGGGCGTGTCTGCAGCGGCTTCGGCCAGCGTCATCAAGCGGGCCAGACCGCAATTGAACAGAAAGCGCCCCTGCGAGGTGTAGCCCAGCACTTCCAGCCCGGCCTCCTGCCCCGCCAGCGCGATGCCGGTGAAGTTCACGTGGGCGGTGATGTCCTTGAGGCCCACATCGCTCAGCGGGTCGGTGTCGGATTGGTGCGCGCGGTGGCACATCACCGTGCCCATGTGGCGCTGCGGATGGTAGTACTCGGCCTCTGGAAAGCCGTAGTCGATGAAAAAGGCCGCGCCATGCCGGCCCTCCCTGGCGCCGCGCAGCAGCTTGCCAGCCACGGTGCGCATGAAGGCTTCGGCCTGCGCGTGGATTTCAGTCAGGTAGTCGTGCTCACTCGCGATCGCCAGCGGCGGACGCAGCTCGGTCGGTCGATCGGCCCAGACGAAATGACCACGGGCCTCGGCCACGCCACGCTCATGCCAAATGCCATGCTTGCGCATCAACAGCTTGACCGGCATGGCATCCAGCACCTCGTTGCCCACCACGACGCCATGCATGGCCTCGGGCAAGGAATTGGCCCAGTCGATGCGCACGTCAGCCTGATCAGCGAACTCTTGCAGGGTCTCCTGCTGACGGGCGCGCAGGGCACCTGACACGTCAACGATGGTGTAGCGCCGCACCTTGCCGCGCAAGGCGCGCAGCAGTTGCAAGGCCAGCGCGCCGGAGCCAGCGCCGAACTCCCAGACCTGGTCCGCGTCGGTGCGTTCCAGCGCCTCGCCGATCTGAGCCGCCAGAGCCTGCCCGAACAGCGGCGACAACTCGGGAGCCGTCACGAAATCGCTGCCCCCGCCACTGGCGCCTGGCATCAAGCCCAGCTTGCGCAGATCGTTGGCGTAATAGCCCAGCCCCGGCGTGTACAACGCCCGCGCCATGAAATCGTCAAAGCCGAGCCAGCCACCCGCCTCCGTCAGGGCCTGCGCCAGATGCGCTGACAGGTGGGTCGTTAAACTCTGCGTCGTATTGCTCACGCGCGGATTGTCACCGAAGCGATGCTATGAACGAAAAACCGTCGATCAATCATTCCTCCTCCCCAAAAAAATGGGTGCTGATCACGGGCGGCGCGCAACGGCTGGGCCGCATCCTCTGCCTGGCCTTCGCCCGTGACGGCTGGGGCGTCGTCTGCCACTACCGCCATTCCGATGCCCCGGCGCGCGCACTGCAAGTGGAGATCGAATCCCTGGGCGGTACCTGCCGAACGGTGCAGGCAGACTTGGCTGACACCGAGGACGCCACAAATCTCGTGGACCGGGCAACCGGGCTCGCGCAAGCCGGGCTGGAGTGCATCATCAACAACGCGTCGGAATTCGAGGCCGACAGCGCCGCGGACTTCACGCCGGAACAATTGCTGCGCGCCTTCACCGTGAACACGATGGCGCCCCTGCTGCTGACGCAGGGATTTTTCCGCCAAGTGCGCCAACGGACAGCGACGCCTGGCTGCGTCATCCACGTGCTGGACCAAAAAGTACACAACCTGAACCCCGACTATTTCTCCTACACCCTGAGCAAGCTGGCGCTGGAGCGCGCCGTGGCCTTGCAGGCTCAGGCCTATGCGCCCCATCTGCGCGTCTGCGGCATCTCGCCGGGCCTGTCCTTCGTCAGCGGACCGCAGACCGAGGACAACTTCGAACGCGCGCGCCGCGTCAACCTGCTGCGCCAGCCCCTGAACCCCGAGCACGTCGCGCAAGCCGCGCTGCACCTGGCCCAGAACCTCGCGCTCAATGGCTGCGTGCTGCCGGTGGACAACGGTCAACATCAATTGCCACTGGCGCGCGACGTGATGTACGCGATCGACCTGGGACTCACGCCACGATGACAACAACGAATACACCTTCTTCCGCCATGCTGCCTTTCGCGGCGCTGGACCCCACCTTGGCGCTGAACAGCCGCGTGCTGTCTCTGCGTGGTCATGAACAAAGGGTGCGCATCGGGGTACATGACTTCGAAAAACACGCCGCACAGCGCGTGCTCTTCGACGTGGACCTCTGCGTGCCCCTGTCACACGCCCCGGCCAGCGCGGACCAATTGAGCAGCACGGTGGACTACGACCCCGTCCGCGAGCTGATCACGCGCCTTGCCAGCCAGGGCCGCTACGAACTGCAAGAAACCCTGTGCGACGAGATCGTGCGCCAGCTGCTGGACGATCCCCGCATCGCCGCGGTGCGTGTCGCCACCCGCAAGCCCGACGTGTACCCCGACAGCGAATCGGTGGGCGTCGAGCGCATGGCCCTGCGTCCCGAATGGGCCGCCCCGATCACCGCCAAACCCGACCAAGGCAACCAGACCCTCACCCTCACCGGCCTGCGCTTCAACGCCAACCTGGGCATCCTCGACCACGAGAAGACCGCGCCACAGCCGATCCAGGTGGACGCCGAACTCAATTTCGGCCCGCAGCCACTGGAACCACACGACGACGACATCAAGCACGTGCTGGATTACCGCAAGGTGCGGCAGATCATCATCGACGAATGCCAGCGCGAGCACCTCAACCTGCTGGAGAGCATGATCGGCAAACTGGCCCATCGCCTGCTACAACTGCCCGGCGTTCGCGGGGTGCGGGTGAAGATTGTCAAGCTCGAGATCTTCCAGGACTGCGAAGTCGCCATCCGGGCGGAAACCGGGGAATGGTGAGAGCCTCGGCATGAACGCAGCCCACGCCGGATAATTCAGTCCTTCACACGCTCACGCGACCGCAAGCCCCCGCACGACCATGACCGCCACCTGGACCGAACCCGAAACCGCCGCCCCCGAGATCAGCCACGAGAAGGCGCTGAAAATCGAGCGCGAGACGCACAAGCTCGAGAAGCGCCTGTGCCGAGAGGTGGGCCGCGCCATCGTGGACTACAACATGATCGAGGAAGGCGACCGTGTCATGGTCTGCATGTCCGGCGGCAAAGACAGTTACGGCATGCTGGACATCCTCATGAAGCTGCAAAGCCGCGCGCCGGTGAGCTTCACGCTGGTGGCCGTCAACCTGGACCAGAAGCAGCCCGGCTTTCCGGACCACATCCTGCCCGCGTACCTGAAGCAACTCGGCATCGAGTTCCACATCGAGACGCAGGACACCTATTCCATCGTCAAGAAGAACATCCCCGAAGGCAAGACGATGTGCAGCCTGTGCAGCCGGTTGCGCCGCGGCATCCTCTACCGGGTCGCGCGCGAACTGAAGTGCAACAAGCTCGCGCTCGGCCACCACCGTGACGACATGCTGCAGACCTTCTTCCTCAACATGTTCTTCGGGGGCAAGCTCAAGGGCATGCCGCCCAAGCTGGTCAGCGACAACGGCGAGTTCATCGTGATCCGCCCGCTGGCCTACGTGGCCGAGAAAGACCTGATCCGCTGGGCCGCCCACCGGCAATACCCCATCATCCCCTGCACGCTCTGCGGCAGCCAGGAACACCTGCAACGCAAGCAGGTCGGCGAGATGCTGCGCGAGTGGGACAAGAAGTACCCGGGTCGCCTGGCCACCATGTTCAGCGCGCTGCAGAACGTCGCCCCCACGCACTTGATGGACGCGTCATTGCACGACTTCAAGAACATCCAGACCACGGGCGTGCCCGATGCCAACGGCGACACGGCTTTCGACGAAGAAGAATTCCCTGAGACAGCCCCAACCATGGGAGCCCTGCCGGGCATTCAGGTCGTCACCCTCTGAGCTGCCGCACCATGCCGCGTCGGATTATTGCCCTCAGCTGCGCCGCCCTGTTCGCGCTGTTCACCACGGGCTGTTCCGGACTGCGAACCATCGAAACCGACGTGCGCGCCACCGTGCCCACGAACGATGCGCCAGCCCCATCCGCCGCGCCCATGAAGGCCCCAACGCCGCTCGGACCCGGTGCGCGCTACCGCTACGAGCGCCTGCCGTCACAAGCCGAAGAACCGGCGCGGGCGCAGGCCATCGAGGCGATGGCCGACACCGCGCTCCAGGCCGTGGGCCTAGTGCGTGATGACCAGCAGCCACGCTACAGCGTGCAAGTCCACACCGGCACCGAGTCGTTCTACGTGGATGACTGGGGCCGGCGCTACCCCGGCGTACCGCCGTACAGCCCGGGTTTCTTCAGTGAGTTCGGCGTGTTCGTCGGGCCGGGCCGTGTCGGCCCCGGCACCCGCATCGGCATGGGCTGGACCAGTTGGCCGCCGACCGTCCGCTACGCCTATGCCGTGTCCCTGCTGCTGCGCGACCTGGAAACTCAGCGCATCGTCTACGAAACCCGCGCCAGCCATGAAGGTCCCTGGGGCGACCGGGACAAGGTGCTGCCCGCCCTGCTGAAGGCGGCGCTGCAAGATTTTCCCGCACCGCACGCCGGCCCGGTGACGGTCCAGATTCCCCGTTGAACAGGGCCCCCACGGTCGCTCACTGCGTGTAGCTCCCTGCCCCCCGAGGAGGTGGCGTTTCAGCTTGGGGCGGCCCGGCGCCGAAACAGGGCCCCCCACGATCGCTCACTGCCCCACCGCGCAGGTCCGGGGCCGTAAAACTAAAATCGGCCCATGCATCAGCCGACCCGCATCATCGCCGTGCGCCACGGCGAAACCGCCTGGAACGTGGACACACGGATCCAGGGCCACTTGGACATCCCGCTCAATGACACCGGCCGCTGGCAAGCCGGGCGCCTGGGGCGCGCACTGGCCGAGCGTCACGCGGGCGACGCGGAGCTGGACCGCATTTCCGCCATTTACAGCAGCGACTTGCAGCGCGCACGACAGACCGCGCAGGCCATCCATCAGGCCACGGGCGCGCCGCTGACACTGCACGCGGGCCTGCGCGAACGCGGCTTCGGTGCCTTCGAAGGTCTGACCTATGCCGAGATCGACGCGCGCTGGCCTGAGCAAGCCCGGCTCTGGCGCAAGCGCGTACCGGACTGGGCGCCCCCGCCTGCCGCACCGGAACGCACCGAGGTGGCGCCAGGAGAATCGCTGTTGCAGGTCCGCGAGCGTGTGGCGCGCACCCTTGCGGCCCTGGCCGCGCCGCATGCGGGGCAGTTGATCGTGCTGGTGGCGCACGGCGGCGTGATGGACCAGCTGTACCGACTTGCCACGGCTCAGGACTTGCAAGCCCCTCGCACCTGGCAACTGGGCAACGCGGCCCTCAACCACCTGCTGTGGACGCCCGAGGGCATGAGCCTGGTCGGCTGGGCCGATACCTCGCACCTGGAAGGCGCAGGCCTGGACGAAACCAGCACCTGAAGCCGTGCCGAACCACGGCACCCCACGTTCAGAACCGAAGCCCCTGGCGTCTGAGCACGAGCGGATGGAAGCGACCGCCTCGCCAGCGTCTTGAATTACAGTATTATTAAAAGCCTTGGCCGTGACCGTACGCAGGCGCGACAAGACACCGAAAAGAAGACCCAGAGACAAGGGCGCACAGGCCATGCGGCAGGTCGCGGAACTCCCGCCCGGCCGGTTCATGCCTGCATGCCGCAGCCAATACAACACGCATGAACGCAGACGCGACACCCGGCAGGCTGGACATCGTCATCTTTGGTGGCACGGGGGATCTGGCTTGGCGCAAGCTGCTGCCGGCGCTCTACATGGCCTATCTGCATGGACGGCTGCCCGAACAGACCCGCATCATTGGCATTGGCCGCGAGGACTGGGATCGCGACGGTTACCTGCAGTTCATCCAAGCGCGGTCCACCGGTTTGATCGCGCCTGCGGCGTGGTCTGAAGCCCATTGGCAACGCTTCCTGGCCTGCCTGGACTACGTGGCGCTGGACCTCGCTCAGACCGAGGGCTGCGGCCCACTGAGCCAGGCCCTGAGCCCGGACGCTTTGCGCGTCTACTACCTGGCCACGGCGCCTGCGTTGTTCGCGCAGATTTGCGCGCGCCTGCACGCTGATGGACTGATCGACCCGCAAGCCCGCGTGGTGGTGGAAAAACCGCTGGGCACGGACCTGGCCTCGGCCCAGGCCATCAACGCCGAGATCGCGCGCCACTTCCGCGAAGACCAGATCTACCGCATCGACCACTACCTGGGCAAGGAAACGGTGCAGAACCTGATGGTGCTGCGCTTCGGCAACGCCATCTTCGAGCCGTTGTGGCGCGCACCCTTCATCCGCAGCGTGCAGATCACCGTGGCTGAATCGGTGGGCGTGGGCAGCCGCGCGGGGTTCTATGACCAGACGGGCGCGCTGCGCGACATGGTGCAGAACCACCTGCTGCAGTTGCTGTGCATCGTGGCCATGGAGCCCCCCATCTCGCTGGACCCCGACGACGTGCGCGACGAAAAGCTCAAGGTCCTGCGTTCCCTGCGCAAGATGAACATCAACGATGTGAAGCGGGACACCGTGCGCGGACAGTACACGGCCGGCGTGAGCGACGGGACGGCCGTGCCTGCTTATCTCCAAGAGGCGGACGTGCCCGCGCAGAGCCAGACCGAGACCTTCGTCGCGCTGCGCGCGCACATCGACAACGCGCGCTGGGCCCAGGTGCCCTTCTTCCTGCGCACCGGCAAGCGCATGCAGAAGCGCCAGTCCGAGATCATCATCGAGTTCGCCGAGCAGCCCTTTTCCCCTTTCGGGCAAAGCCCCGGCCAGCAAGCCAACCGCCTCATCATCAGCCTGCAGCCCGAGGAATCGATCGAACTGGCCATGATGGTCAAGGAGCCTGGCTCGGGCATGAATCTGCATCCGGTGCGCCTGAGCCTGGACCTGCAGGAAACCTCGCGCCAGCGCCGGGCCGAGGCCTACGAGCGCCTGCTGATGGACGTGATCAAGGGTCGTCTGACACACTTCATGCGCCGCGACGAGCTGGAAGCCGCCTGGCGCTGGATCGACCCCATCCTCGCCGGCTGGCACGAGTTGAACGAGCAGGCTCGCAATTACCCGGCAGGCAGTTGGGGCCCCGCGGCTTCCTCGGCGCTGATGGCGCGCGAGCACGGCGCCTGGTTCGAAGCCTCCTGAGCCGCAGCCCTGCCACCTGACGCACGGACTGACTCACCGACAGACTGACCCACCGCTTGCACCGCCCACCATGTTTGAATCGATAGCCCCCGCCGCTACGCCCCCAGCCGCCTACCCCCGCTGGCTGGGCGACATCGGCGGCACCAATGCGCGTTTTGGCTGGCAGGAAAGCGCCACCAGCCCGATCCGCCATGTCCAGGTGCTGCCCTGCGCCGAGCATGCGTCCCTGGTCGCCGCCGGCCAGGCCTACCTGCAAGCCCAGGACCTGCCCCGGCCGGCCTGCGCCGCCTTCGGCATCGCCAACCCAGTCACGGGTGACCAGATCGCGATGACCAACCACCATTGGAAGTTTTCCATCCAGGCCACGCGCGAGGCCCTGGCCCTGCCGCGCCTGCTGCTGCTCAACGACTTCACGGCCCTGGCCCTGGCCCTGCCGGAACTGCCGCGTGAACAGCTGCGCCAGGTGGGCACGGGTCTGGCGGCACCGCTGGCAGCGATCGGCCTCATCGGCGCGGGCACGGGCCTGGGGGTGTCGGGCTTGTTGCCGCTTGGGCACCAGGACAAATGGCTGCCGATCGCGGGGGAAGGCGGACACGTCACCCTGAGCGCCGGCAACGCGCAGGAGTACGCCGTCATCGAACACCTGCGCGTGCGCTACGGCCATGTCTCGGCCGAACGCGTCCTCTCCGGGCCCGGCCTGGTCGACCTCTACCACGCCTTGTGCGAACTGCAGGACGGGCAGGGCCTCGAGATCACCACGCCAGCCGAGGTGATGGAACGCGCCGAGGCCCTGCCCCAGTCCAAGGCGGCACAGGCCCTGGACATGTTCTGCGGATGGCTGGGCAGCGTGGCCGGCGACCTGGCCCTGACCCTGGGCGCACGCGGCGGTGTCTACATCGGCGGAGGCATCGTGCCGCGCCTGGGGGAGCGCTTCGATCGTTCGCCCTTCCGGCAGCGCTTCGAAAACAAGGGGCGCTTTCGCGCGTACCTCGCCGCCATCCCAACCTGGGTCATCCAGAGCCCGGTCTCACCCGCCTTGCAGGGCGCCTCGAAGGCCCTGGACCTCACGCGCTGGTGAGCACCCGCCCTCGGGGACGACCTCGCCGCGCTTCACGGCACAATCCCCGGCATGGCACTCATCCTCCTGGTCGAAGACGACGAACTGCTGCGCGACAGCGTGTCGGACCTGCTGGTTCAGGCCGGGCATCACACCCTGGCCTGCGCCGATGGCCTCAGTGCGCAGCAGCAGTTGTCGACCGAGGCGGTGGATGCCGTGCTCCTGGACCTGGGACTGCCCGGCATCGACGGCATGCGCCTGCTGCGCTGGATCCGCGAACGCTTCGAGAGCCTGCCCGTGCTGATCCTGACGGCGCGCGACAGCATCGACCACCGCGTCGAGGGTCTGATGGCTGGCGCCGACGACTACCTCACCAAGCCCTTCGGAAACGCCGAACTCAGCGCGCGCCTTCAGGCCCTGCTGCGGCGCGCGCGCCTGCCCGCCTTCGAAGCCCGGCATGTCGGCGCGGGCGTCGACCCAGCAGGCGCCTCTGGGTCTTCCGCGCCCGATCTGCAATTCGACACGGAACAGCCCCGTGTCTGGGTCCGGGGTCAGTCCATCCTGCTGACCCAGCGCGAGTGGGAGTTGCTGCGGGTGCTGCACGCGCAAATCAACCAAGTCGTCAGCCGCGACAACGTGCTGCTGGTCTGGCAGAGCGAAGGCTCCGAACCTATCGCCTCCAATGCCCTGGAGGTCTACGTGCATCGCCTGCGGCGCAAGCTGCAGGGCACGGGCGCGAGCATCCGCAACATCCGCGGCCTGGGTTACATGCTCGAAATGGACTGAGGCCGCATCGGCCTGATCCGGCATGAAGTCCATCCCCTCCCTGCGTCGTCAGTTGCTGGCCTGGCTGCTGCTGCCGCAGTTGGTGCTTTGGCTGGTGGGCGGGGCGCTGACCTACCGCATCGCGCTGATCTCGGCCGAAAAAGCCCTGGATCAGTCTCTGCTGCAGTCGGTGCGCTCGCTGGCACGGCAGGTCAAGCCCATCGGCTCGGGCCTGCTGGTGGACTTTCCCAAGGCGGCCCAGGCCATCATCGAGGAGGAGCCCGAGGATCGCGTGAACTACATGGTGTCCTCGCCGCCGGGCCGCTTCCTGATCGGCAACCAGTCCTTCGCCGAGCCGCCCCTGCCGCTGCGCCCGGGCACACCAGCCGTCTACCGCACTGAGCAAAACGGGCGCACCATGCGCGCCGTGGTGCTGGACCTGCCCTATGGCGAAGGTGATACGCAATTGTTGCGGGTGCAGTTGGCAAAGAGCTACGTGGCGCGCGACCGCATCGCGCGCGAGCTGATCGCCACCCTGCTCGCGCCGCTGCTGGTACTGGGCCTGCTGCTCAGCCTGCTCGTCTACGCCGGCATCAAGCGCGGCATGCAGCCCCTGACGCGGCTGGAGGCGCAGCTGCAGCAGCGTTCCCCGCAGGAACTGACGCCACTGGAGCTGACCACGGCGCCGAGCGAAGTCCACACCCTGCTCACCGCCATCAACCGCCTGCTGGCCTCGGTGGCGCGCAGCATGGTGCAAGAGAAGCGCTTCATCAACGACGCGGCCCACCAACTGCGCACTCCCCTGGCCGGCCTGATCAGTCAGACCGAACTGGCGCTGCAGGAAGAATCACCCGCGCTGATCCAGGCCCGCTTGCGCAAGGTGCACGCGGGTGCGCTGCGCAGCGCGCACCTGCTGAACCAACTGCTCATGCTGGCGCGCAGCGGCGCCGACGTGCCCATGCAGCCCCTGGACCTGGGCCAACTGGCGCGGGCCGTCGCGCGGGAGTTCAGCCCGCGCGCGGTCAACCTGGGCGTGGACCTGGGTTACGAAGGACCCGATCAAGCCTGGGTCTGGGTGCTGGGCTCTGAGTTGCTGCTGCGCGAGGCCCTGGGCAACCTGATCGACAACGCCCTGCGCTACGGTCACCAGGAGGGTGCGGCGCGGGGCGACAGCACCGTCACGATCGCCGTGCTGGAACACGGCCCCCGAATCGAGCTGCGCGTGGAGGACAACGGACCGGGCTTGGACGCCGCGCTGCGCGAGCAGGCCTTTGAACGCTTCTGGCGTGGCAGCAACCTGCCCGGCGGCTGTGGCCTGGGTCTGTCCATCGTGCAAGAGATCGCGCGCCGCCACGGCGGCGAGGCCCTCATCGAAACCGCGCAGCCCCCGAGCGCAACCAACCCAGCCGGCCACGGTCTGCGGGTGCGCCTGCTGCTGCCCCGCCTGGCGGACGCCTCACAGGCGCGCGCCTGAGGCCGCGTCGAACCAGTGCGCCTGCTCCGGGCTGAGGGTCAGGCCCACGCGATCGCCGGGACGCACCGGCGTCTGCGGCGAGGTTCGCACCGTCACCCGACCCGCGGCCGTCTGCACCATCACATAGGTATCTGCGCCCGTGGGCTCCACCACTTGGACCTCACCACGCCAATCCGAGCCATCGCTGAGCAGCAGGTGCTCGGGCCGCACGCCGAGGGTCAATGCCTGCGATGCGGGAGCCGGACAGACCAGCGGCAGCCGGGCTTCGGGCAACACGAAACCGTTGCCATCCGGCGCGGCCGTCCCCGCGATCAGGTTCATGGTTGGCGAACCAATGAAGGTGGCCACATAGGTGTTGGCAGGCCGGTTGTAGATCTCGTCGGGGGTGCCGAGTTGCTGCACCAGTCCGTCCTTCATGACCGCGATGCGACTGCCCAGGGTCATGGCTTCGATCTGGTCATGCGTCACGTAAACGCTGGTGATACCGCTCAACTGGTGCAGGCGTTTGATCTCGGCCCGCATCTCGACGCGCAGCTTGGCGTCCAGGTTGGACAGCGGTTCGTCGAAAAGAAAGAGCTCGGGCTGGCGCGCCAGCGCCCGCCCCATGGCCACGCGCTGGCGCTGCCCGCCCGAAAGCTGCGAGGGCCGGCGGTCCAGCAGGTGGCTGATCTGCAGCATGGCGGCCACTTCGGCGATGCGCTGCACGCGCTGGGCCTTGGGCACCTTGCGGATTTCCATGGCAAAGCCGATGTTCTCGGCCACGCTCATGGTCGGGTACAGGGCATAGCTCTGGAACACCATGGCGATGTCCCGCTGCGCCGGGGGCACGCCCACCACGTCGCGGTCCCCGATGCGGATGGCGCCCTCGGTCGGGTCGTCCAGGCCCGCGATCAGATTGAGCAGGGTCGATTTGCCACAGCCCGAGGGGCCGACCAGGATCAGAAACTCACCGGGCTTGACGTCGATGTCGATGCGCTTGAGCACCTCCACCTGCCGCTCGCCCTTGCCAAAACTCTTGCGGATGCCGCGAATATCCAGCGCAGAAGCCATATCGTCTTTACTTTCCTCAACCCTTGACGGCACCGGCGGTCAGCCCGCGCACGAAATAACGTCCCGCCAGCACGTAAACCAGCATGGTGGGCAGACCCGCGATCAACGCCGCGGCCATGTCCACGTTGTAGGCCTTCACGCTGCTCGAGGTGTTGGCCAGATTGTTCAGGCCCACCGTGACGGGCTTGGAGTCCGCCCCGGTGAAAGCCACGCCGAACAGGAAATCGTTCCAGACCTGGGTGAACTGCCAGATCAGGGTGACCATCACGATCGGCGTCGACATCGGCAGGATGATGCGCCAGAAGATCATCCAGAAACCCGCGCCATCGATGCGTGCCGCGCGCAGCAACTCGGGCGGCACGGCCGCGTAGTAATTGCGGAAGAACAGCGTGGTGCTGGGCAGGCCCGCGAGCATGTGCACCAGGATCAGCCCGCCCACCGAGCTGGACAGGCCCAGCCAACCCAGCACCTGGCTCATGGGCAGCAGCACCACCTGGAAGGGCATGAAGACGCCAAAGAGCAGCAGGGCGAACAGGGTGTCGCTGCCGCGGAACTTCCACAGGCTCAACACATAGCCGTTGATGGCGCCCCAGGTCGTGGACAGCAGCACGGCCGGCACGGCCATCAGCACCGAATTCCAGAAATAAGGCTGCAGGCCCGAGCACTGCGCGCCCGTGCAGGCCGTGGACCAGGCCAGCGTCCACGACTCCCAGTTCAGCGAGGTCGGCCAGGCCAGCAGATTGCCGGCGCGGATCTGCTCGGCGTCCTTGAGCGAGGTGACCAGCATCACATACAGCGGCGCGAGAAAGAGCAGCGCGCCCAGGCCCAGGCTGCCGTAGATCAGGCCCCGGTTGAGCCAGTGGCTCAGCTTGCGTTCAGCGCTCATGGGGTAGTCTCCGTGCTTCGCACTGCGATGCGAACGCTTTCGGGCGGCCGTTCAGCGCTCATGAGGCTTGCTCCTTAGTTCGCTGTACAGATAAGGCACGACCAGAGCCGCGACCGTCATCAGCATCACCATGGCGCTGGCCGCGCCCAGGCCGATCTGGCCGCGCGTGAAGCTCATGGCGTACATGAAGGTCGCGGGCACGTCGGTGGCGTAACCGGGTCCGCCAGCCGTCAGGGCCATGACCAGGTCGAAACTCTTGATCGCCAGATGCGACAGCACCATGAGCGTGGAGAAGACCACCGGCCGCAGCGCCGGCAGCACAATGCGCCAGTAGATGCGGGGCAGCGAGGCCCCGTCGATCTGCGCGGCCTTGATGATGCTGTCGTCGATACCGCGCAGGCCCGCCAGGAACAGCGCCATGGTGAAACCCGCCGACTGCCAGACACCCGCGATCACCACACAGTAGATCGCCATGTCGTTGTCCACCAACCAGGTGAAGCTGGCGCTCTCCCAGCCCCAGTCGTGCAACAGCTTCTCCAGGCCCAGACTGGGGTTGAGCAGCCATTTCCAGACTGTGCCCGTGACCACGAAAGACAGGGCCATGGGGTAGAGGTAGACCGTGCGGATGAAGCCTTCGGCGCGGATTTTCTGGTCCAGCAGAATGGCCAGCCAGATGCCCAGCACCATGGAACCACCCACGTAGCCGAAACCGAAGATCACCAGATTCTTCAGCGCCACCCACCAGCGGTCCATCTCCCACAGCCGGGCGTACTGCGCCAGGCCCACAAATTCGTAGTTGGGCAGCATGCGTGAGACCGAGACCGACAGCACGCCGTTCCAGATCATCAGGCCGTAGACAAAGGCCAGCCCCAACACCACACCAGGCGCCAGGACCAGCCTCGGCAGCCATTTTTCCAATCGATCAGTCAAAGGCACAAGGGTTCACGTATCCAAACAAAAAAAACCGGGGAAGAGCGCACGGCTCTTCCCCTGGCCTCATTCAACCCAGCGGATTTTTACCACCAGATTTCGTACTGCAGACCCACGATGGTCTGCTTCTTCAGGGAGTCGCCGTTGTCGTCCGCGCCGAACGAGCTCGCATTGGCCTCGGCGGCAGCGGTGTTCCAGTTCGCCATGGTCACGTACAAACGCAGCTCAGGACGCTTGTAGAAGCCCGGCCCGCTGCTGAGCGTGGGGGCGATCGTGACCTTGTTCAGCGTCTGGTCGTCGCTGCCATCACGCGTACGCTTCGTCGTGGCCGCTTCCAGCAGCAGCTTGAAGTTGTTGGTGAAGGCGTAGGACACGCGGCCGCCGAAGGAGAGGTCCTTGGTTTCCACATCCTTGTCCGCGCCGTTTTCGGGCTCGCTGGTCTGGTAAGCCAGCAGCGCCTGACCGCCGAAGTTGCCGACCTGCCAGTCGATGGAATCGGCAACGCGGCTCACCTTGTAAGCAATCACGTTAGCGGCGACTCCCGATGCATCATCGCTCTGCTCGAGGTTCACAAACTTGCCCTGGATGTTCGCCAGACCGCTGGAAGTCTGCAGGTACAGGCTGTTCTTCAGGGCGCCGAAGCCTTGGTTGTACAGCAGCGAGAAACCACTACCGCCGTTCTTCTCGAAACCCGTGGTGCTGACGCTGGTCGCCACCAGGCGGAGCTTGCCGCTGTCGCTGACCGGGATGCCGACATCGAGGTTCACCTTGCTCGCCGACGTGCCTTGGGGCAGCTTGGCGTCGAACTTGTCGCCCGAGGACACGGTCACGGCGACGCTGGCCGGACCGACGGCCCAGTCCTGCACGCCGGCACCCTGGTACTCGCCCAGGTCCATCAGGAAGTTGTCGACGATGTGCACGTCCTGGATGCGCAGACGACGCTGGCCGACCCAGAACTTGGCTTCGGGCGCGAAATCCAGGCCCCAGATTTCGCTGTACGCCTGCACGGTGCCAATGCCGCCGCCCCAGTTTTCCGGCATGTAGCCGAACTTGTACTTCACGCCATTGTCCGCGTCGAAGGTCTTGCCGACGAAGAACTCGTAGCCGCCCTGGGTGCCTTCGTTGCCGAGGCGGTAGCCCTGCAGGTCACCGCCCAGGCTGAAGCCGCCCACGGAGTCCTTGGCGGCGTCGATGTTCTTGTCGGACTTGAACACCGGGCCGCCACGGCTGTAGCCGGTGAACTCGATGCCGGAGCCGAGGTCGGCCGCGCTGGCCGCCGTGATGGCCGCCATACAGGCGGTCGCGATAAGGGCGCGTTTGTATTGCATGTTGTCTCCTGTTGGATTTTTGCTTGCTTGCTAGAGGGGGGAAGACCCTGGGACTCAGGGATTGGTACGCGCCGCGGCCAGCAGGCGCTTGACGCCTTCGTCCACGGTGATCTTGTCGTCGTTCCAGAACTGGCTCACCAGGTCCTTGATCGCACCTTCGGTGGCCGGGGCGATGGCCATGCCGTGCGCGACCGAGGGCACCAGGCCGCCGTTCTTGGCCGTGGCCACGAAGTCCTTGCTGGACAGCTTGGCGCAATCGTCAAACTTGGCCATGGACATGTTCAGGCGAACGGGAATGGAACCCTTGTTGAGGTTGAACACCTCCTGGAAGTCCGGGCTCATGATGGCCGCGGCGAGGGCGGCCTGGGCCTTCTGCGCGCCCGGGTCCTTGAGCTTGAACATGGCGAAGGAGTCCACGTTGAAGGTGAAGGCGTTCGCCGTGCCCGGGGCCGCGGCGCAGAGGAAATCCTTGCCCGGCTTCTTGCCGGCCGCGATGAACTCACCCTTGGCCCAGTCGCCCATGAACTGGAATCCGGCCTTGCCCTGCATCACCATGGCGGTGGCCAGGTTCCAGTCACGGCCCGGCGCGGCGCTGTCGGTGTAGCCCTTGATCTTGCGGAAAGTCTCGAAGGACTTCTTCATCGTGGCCGAGTCAATGGCCTTGGGGTCCAGCTTGACCAGCGCGTCCTGGTAGAACTTGGCGCCGCCCACGCCCAGCACCACCGATTCGAAGGTGGTGAAGTCCTGCCAGTTCTGGCCCCCATGGGCTACGGCGATGAAACCAGCCTTCTTGATCTTGTCGGCCGCGGCGAAGAACTCGTCGTAGTTGCTCGGCATGCCGGCCACGCCAGCCTTCTTCAGCACCTCGGGGTTGGCCCAGACCCAGTTCACGCGGTGCACATTCACCGGCGCCGCCACGTAGGCGCCTTTGTACTTCATGACATTGGCCACGACACCGGGCAGCAGGCTGTCCCACTTCTCGGCCTTGGCCACTTCGTCCAGATTGGCCAGCACGCCCTCCTGCGCCCATTCCTGGATGGCCGGGCCCTTGATCTGCGCGGCCGCGGGCGGATTGCCCGAGACCACGCGGCTCTTGAGCACGGTCATCGCGTTGTCGCCGCCGCCGCCGGCCACGGCAAAGTCTTTCCAAGTGTGGCCCTTGCCGCTGATGATCTTCTTGAGCTCGGCCGCCGACTTGGCTTCGCCACCCGATGTCCAGTAATGCAGCACTTCAACTTCGGCCGCCAGGGCCAGGTTGACGGACAGGGCCATGCCGCAGGCCAGCAGAATTCGATGGAGTCTCATGGTTGGTCTTTCTTGTTTGTAAGAGATGCCCCTGACTCTTGGGTCAGAGAGTTTTAATTTTTTATTAATTAAACAATCCTAACGATCGGTGTTTACCCCGCCCCGCACCCGCTCCCCCTACAATTTGCACATGATGTATCGCAGCTTTTTGCTTTCACTCGCCCTGGGCCTGCTCCTGCCCGCGCACGCCACCGTCGACGTGAGCGGCAACGGTGGCTTCTGCCTCTTTGAGTTGCCGGAAGACGGCGGCAAGCGTCGTTACATCAATCTCAACATCGTGCAGTACGTCGAACTCGGCAAAGACGAATTCAAGATCGTCTACGGCGGTGGCGCCCTGGGCTCGGGGTATGAAAGCAAGTTCGCGCTGAAGGGCCCCGAGGAAGGCAAGGCACTGCTGGATGCACTGGGCAAGGCCGCTCAGGCCTGCGCGCCCAAGTAACGGCGCCCTCGGGCTGCCCGCCTCAGGGTTTTGCCAGACGCGGTGCCTGGCGTGGGCCCGCACAATCCGCGCATGCCCGTCCCCGAACGCCGCGAGCCTCCCGCCTCCCGCGCCGTCAAGGCCCTCGTCGCCCTGCAGTTCCTCGCCATCCTGGCGGGTGCGCTGTCCTTCCTGTCACCACCGACGCCCCCGGCGCAACCGGGTACTCAGGCCCTGGGCGAAGCCATCGTCTGGCTGCTGGCCCTGGGCACGGGACTGTGGAGCGCCAAAGCGTTGCTGCAAGGACGCATCACCGTGGTGGAACTGCTCTACATCGACGCCGCCGTGCTCGCCACGGCCTGCGCCGCCTTGTCGCTGACCGACGAACACCGCATCTTCAAGCCCTTGCCCATGTTGCTGGCCCTGGCCTGGACCGCGCAAGCCTGGACACGTGGCCGCCTGTCACGGGGCACGGGGCTCAGCCTGCTGCTGGCGCAGGGCTGCTCCCTGGCGGGCGACGTGTTCCTGATGCTGCCGGGCCCGTATTTTCTGGAAGGCTTGCTGAGCTTTCTGCTGGCGCATCTGGCTTATCTGGTTCTTTTCCGACGCGGACTGCCCTGGTTTCCCAGCCGGCCAGCCCTGGTGCTGCCGCTGCTGCTCGGCGCCCTGGTGTACGCCGGGCTCTGGCGCCACGGCCTGCCTTCGGCCTTGCACGGCCCGGTGGGGGCCTACGTGGTGGTGATCGCACTCATGGCAGCGCAAGCGCTGGGTCGGGCGGCGACACGCCGGACCTCAGGTGCGCTGCTGGTGGCGACGGGCGCGGTTTTTTTCATGGCCAGCGACTACCTGCTGGCGGTCAACAAATTTGTCATGCCCCTGCCGCTGGCGCCGCTGTGGGTGCTGTCCAGCTACTTCGTCGCGCAGTGGCTGATCGTGCGCGGCTGGCTGCACGCGCCGGATTGAGTTCGACGCCCAGGACGAAGGAAGGCTCACGGGATGGTCACGCCCCGGCGTGTCCTGGCCTTGCACTTCGCGCTTCCGTTCAATCGCGAGGCGCGCCCCGCTCCGACGACCGCACGAAAACCCAACCCATGGCGAAGCCAAGGGCATGGTCAGTGCGGCGCTGCACCAGCGGGCTGTCGGCGAAAACCGCATCGCGCAAGTCATCGCGGCGCAAGAAGGCGCCAAACCACAGATCGCCACGCATGCGGCTCAGAGTCAGCGTGTGCTGTCGCCCCGAGGCGCCACCACTGGCTTGGTAGGCCGGTCGATCAGCGGTCGCATCGCGCGGGTTCACGTCGTAAAAATAGCGGTGGTAGCCTGCGTCGCCAAACAGCCAGCTCGTCGAGGCACCCAGATTCCAGCCCGTGCCTGCCATGTTCTTGTAAGCCAGGTTCAACGTGGGCTGGGTCAACCAGCCCACTTGGTCAAAACGGTCGGTGTTGACAGCGAACACCGGCCGCAAGGGCACACGCAGGTCGATGAAGGTATCGCCGCGCCTCGCCGTGCGCCGCTCGTCGCGCAGCAACACCCAGCGCAGTTCGGGCCCCACCTCCAAGGTGGGATCCAGATCGTCCATGCCTCGGCGAGCGCGACTTTCCGAGCTGTCCACGGGCACGGAGCCATTGACGCTGATGTCGATTTCCACCCGCTCGCTCTCCAGCAGGGGACTGCGCATGCGCTCGCGGTCCACCCGCAGGTAGTCACCGCGATACTGCACGTAGGGCGTGGGCAGCCAGTAGCGTTGCCGCTCGGCTGCGCCGCGGTACAGGGGAAAGTCCACCATGGCCACGCCCGCGCCCAGTTCCCAACGCGGCAGGCCGGCAGCGGCGACGGTGTCCTCCTGCAATGGATTCGACTGGCCTGGATTCGCCAAAGCTGCTTCTTGCGCCCGGGATGGCCCAGGGACCAGCAGCAGGAAGGCCGTGCACGCAAACAAGGCGACAAGGCAAGCCGCCCGCGGCCCGGCCACGCGGAAGCCGCGCGCCCTCATGCGCCGAACAGTCCCGCGTCCGGCGTGCCTGGCAAGTTGGCCTGCCCCTGCGGCGGTGCCACGCCCAGATGCCGGTAGGCAGCCAGGGTGGCCACGCGCCCGCGCGGAGTGCGCTGCAAAAAACCCTGCTGGATCAGGTAGGGCTCGATCACGTCCTCGATGGTGCCCGCTTCCTCGCCGATGCTGGCCGCGATGTTGTCCAGCCCGACGGGGCCGCCGTCAAAGCGGTGGATCACCGCCTCCAGGAGCTTTCTGTCCATCAGGTCGAAGCCCTGCGGGTCCACGTCCAGCATGACCAAGGCCTTTTGCGCCATCTCCTGCGTGATGCGGCCGGAGCCTTTCACATCCGCGTAATCGCGCACGCGGCGCAACAGGCGATTGGCGATGCGCGGGGTTCCGCGCGAACGCCGCGCGATCTCTACCGCGCCTTGATCATCCATCGGCGCGTTGAGCAGCTTCGCGCTGCGCGTGACGATGCGGGTCAATTCCTCGGCAGTGTAGAACTCCAGCCGCGCCACGATGCCGAAGCGGTCGCGCAGCGGGTTGGTCAGCATGCCAGCGCGGGTGGTCGCGCCCACCAGGGTGAAGGGCTGCAGGTCCAGCTTGATGCTGCGCGCTGCCGGGCCTTCGCCGATCATGATGTCGATCTGGTAGTCCTCCAGCGCGGGGTAGAGGATTTCCTCGACCACCGGTGAAAGGCGGTGGATCTCGTCGATGAAGAGCACATCGTTCTTCTCGAGGTTGGTCAGCAGCGCGGCCAGGTCCTTGGGCTTTTCGAGCACGGGACCACTGGTCTGGCGCAAATTGACACCCAACTCCTGCGCGATGATGTGCGAGAGCGTGGTCTTGCCCAGGCCGGGCGGACCGAACAGCAGCACGTGGTCCAGCGCCTCCTCGCGCTTGCGCGCCGCGCCGATGAAGATCTCCAACTGCTCGCGCACCTTCTGCTGACCCACGTACTCGTCCAGCAACTTGGGGCGCAGAGCGCGTTCGATGACCTCCTCCTTGGGGGAAGCACTGGCGGCGGACACCACGCGCGGCGTGGGAGCGAAGTCGTCGGTCTGTATGGTCATGGTGGCTGTGGCCAGGGATTATCCGTGTGATTCCCGACCGACCCTTCACCCCCGCCGATCCGCAGAGCCGCCCCACGCGCACGTCCCGTCGCCCGCGCTATGACCACCCCGGCCCGTCGCACCGCCGCTGGGCACCGGCGCACCAATTCCGTCGTCACTTGGAAACGCCACGCATCACTTTGAACCATTTGGTCAAAAATACCTCGTTCATCATCACTAAGTCATTGAATATAAATAGTTTTTCAGGTGGCACGGTATCTGCTACATGGGTCTCGTCGGCCTGCCCGCCTGGGGCTGGGCCCCAGACTCCCCACCACCGCGAGGCAAGCCATGAATGTCGGCGTCTTCATCCCCATCGGCAACAACGGCTGGCTGCTGTCGGAAAACGCGCCGCAGTACAAGCCCACGTTCGAGCTGAACAAGCAGATCACCCAGGAAGCCGAGCGCTACGGCATGGATTTCGCGCTGTCCATGATCAAGCTGCGCGGTTTCGGCGGCAAGACCGAGTTCTGGGACCACAACCTGGAAACCTTCACCCTCATGGCCGGCCTGGCCGCCGTGACCCACAAGATCAAGCTCTTCGCCACCGCGGCCTCTCTGGTCATGCCACCGGCCATCGTCGCGCGCATGGCCTCCACCATCGACTCCATCTCCAACGGGCGCTTCGGCCTCAACCTCGTGACCGGCTGGCAACGCCCCGAGTATTCGCAGATGGGCATGTGGCCCGGCGACCAGTTCTTCTCCACCCGCTACCAGTACCTCTCGGAATACATCCAGGTACTGCGCCAGCTCTGGGAGACCGGCCATTCCGACTTCAAGGGCACGCATTTCAAGATGGACGACTGTCGTCTCAGCCCCCAACCGCAGGCGCCCATGAAGGTGATCTGCGCGGGCCAGAGCGACGCCGGCATGGCCTTCTCGGCCCAATACGCCGACTACAACTTCTGCTTCGGCAAGGGCATCAACACCCCCACCGCCTTCAAGCCCGCGGCCGACAAGTTGATTGAGGCCACGGCCCAGACCGGGCGCGAGGTCACGACCTACGTGCTGATGATGGTCATCGCCGACGACACCGACGAAGCTGCCTTCGCCAAATGGGAACACTACAAGGCGGGCATCGATCACGAGGCCGTGGCCTGGATGGCGCAACAGGGTGCGGCCGACACCAAGTCCGGCGGCGACACCAATGTGCGCCAGATGACCGACCCCACGACGCCCTCGGCGGTCAACATCAACATGGGTACCCTGGTCGGCTCCTACGCCAGCGTGGCGCGCATGCTGGACGAGATGGCCGAGGTGCCGGGCACCGAAGGCGTGCTGCTGACCTTCGACGATTTCGTGGCCGGCGTGCACGCCTTCGGCGAACACATCCAGCCGCTGATGAAGACCCGCACCCATGTCGACAGCCCGGTGCCCTCACGCGTGAAGGCCGAGGCGCTCGCCGCCTGAGGAGCGCGAACATGAACGCCCCCAAGACCAACCAGACCCTGAGGTCCATCACGCCGGTGGGCATCCCCGCGCCGTCGGGCGCGCCCCCCGCCTGGGCCCTGCCCGCGCGGCCCGAACCGCTGCTGCTGCAGGCAAGCAACACCGCCCTCATCGTGGTCGACATGCAGAACGCCTACGCCTCGCTGGGCGGCTACGTGGACTCGGCGGGTTTCGACATCTCGGGCGCGCAGGGCACCATCGCCAGCATCGGCCGCTGCATCGCGGCGGCGCGCCAGGCCGGCGTGCGGGTCGTCTACCTGCAAAACGGCTGGGACGCGCAGTACGTCGAGGCCGGTGGCCCGCAATCTCCGAACTACTACAAGTCCAACGCGCTCAAGACCATGCGCGCCAAGCCTGAGTTGTCGGGCAAGTTCCTCGCCAAGGGCGGCTGGGACTACGAACTGGTCGACGCGCTCAAGCCCGCGCCCGGCGACATCGTCGTGCCCAAGCCGCGCTACAGCGGCTTCTTCAACAGCGCGCTAGACAGCACGCTGCGCGGGCGTGGCATCCGCAACCTCGTGTTCACCGGCATCGCCACCAACGTCTGCGTGGAATCCACGCTGCGCGACGCCTTCCACCTCGAGTACTTCGCGGTCATGCTGGAAGATGCCACCCACCAGCTCGGCTCGCCCGAGATTCAGCAAGGCGTGGTCTACAACGTCGAGACCTTCTTCGGCTGGGTCTCCAGCGTCGACGCCTTCTGCCAGACGCTGGCCGGCTGATTGATCCTTCCCCTCACCCCGTTCACTCCCGACTGGAGAACCCCATGCCTCAAACCGCCATCATCCCGCCCGGCACCGGCGTGCCGCTCGCCCCCTATGTGCCCGGCACCCTGGCCGACGGCGTGCTCTACGTCTCGGGCACGCTGCCCTTCGACAAGGACAACAACGTCGTCCACGTCGGTGACGCCGCCGCCCAGACCCGCCACGTGCTCAACACCATCCAGGGTGTGGTGCAAGCCGCCGGCGGCACCATGGCCGACGTCACCATGAACCACATCTTCATCACCGACTGGGCCAACTACGCCAAGATCAACGCGGTCTATGCCGAGTTCTTCCCGGGCAGCAAGCCGGCGCGCTTCTGCATCCAGTGCGGCCTGGTCAAGCCCGACGCGCTGGTGGAAATCGCCACCATCGCCCACATCGGCAAGAAGGCCTGAACGCGATGCCGGTGCTGATGCACGAGGTGCTCGGGCCCGCCAACGGGCCCACGGTGCTGCTGTCCTCGGGCCTGGGCGGCGCGGCCGCCTTCTGGCGCCCGCAACTCGACGCGCTGCTGGGTGCCGGCTGGCGCGTGATCACCTACGACCAGCGCGGCACCGGCCGCAGCGGCGGCATATTGCCCGAGCCCTACCGCATCGCCCACATGGCGCAGGACGTGCTTGAGCTGCTGGACGCCACCCACACACCAAGCTGCCACCTCGTGGGCCATGCACTGGGCGGTCTGGTGGGCCTGCAGCTCGCGTTGGACGCGCCAGCCCGCGTGGCCAGCCTGGGGCTGGTGAACGCCTGGTCCCAGCCCAATCCGCATTCGGCTCGCTGCTTCGAGGCACGCTTGGCGCTGCTGGCCGCCGGCGGCGCGCGCGCCTACTGCGAAGCGCAACCGATCTTCCTTTACCCGGCGGCCTGGTGCGCCGAACACCCGGAGCGCGTGGAGTCAGAGGTGGAACACGCCATCGCGCATTTTCCCGGCGAGACCACCATGCGCCAGCGCATCGCCGCGCTGCGCGCCTTCGATTGTGACGCGGCCTTGCCCGGCGTCGATCTCCCGGTCTGGATCAGCGCCACGCAGGACGACGCGCTGGTGCCCTGGACCTGTTCGCGCCACCTCGCGGCGAACCTGCCCCAGGCCCAGTTGCACACCCTGCCCCATGGCGGCCATGCCCACAGCGTGACCCAGGCCGAGACCTTCAACGCCAGCCTGCTCGCCTTCCTGGCGCAGCAACCCCATCCCCCCCAAGCCTGAACCGATATGCGACCACCCCTGGACGCCACCGCACTGGCCGCCCTGTACACCGAAGCCCGCACGCACAACCACTGGGCCGACGAAGCCGTGTCGGACGATCTGCTGCGCCGTCTCTACGACCTGACCTGCCTGGCACCCACCTCGGCCAACTGCTCGCCTGGGCGCTTCGTCTTCGTACGCACGCCGGAAGGCAAGCAACGCCTGGCACCCGCGCTGTCCAAGGGCAACCTGGACAAGACTCTGAGCGCACCCGTCACCGTGATCGTGGCCTGGGACACGGCCTTTTACGAGGCCCTGCCCCGGCTGTTTCCGCATGTCGATGCCCGCAGCTGGTTCACCGGCAGCCCCGCAGCCGCGCACGAAACCGCCTTCCGCAACAGCAGCCTACAGGCGGCCTACCTGATCCTCGCGGCCCGCGCGCTGGGGCTGGACGTGGGCCCCATGTCCGGCTTCGACAAAGCCAAGGTGGATGCCGCCTTCTTCGCCGGCACCCCCTGGACCACCAACCTGCTGATCAACCTTGGCCATGGCGACGCCAGCCATCTGCGCGAACGGCTTCCCCGCCTGCCGTTCGACGAAGCCTGCCGCCTGGCCTGAGTCCCCGGAGCCCGTCCTCATGCCCGCCATCGCCACGACTCCCGTCACCCGCGCCGACTACCGCGATGCCATGGCGCGGCTGGGCGCGGCGGTCACCATCATCACCACCGACGGGCCGGCCGGACGCGCCGGTTTCACGGCTTCCGCCGTCTGCAGCGTCAGCGACGAACCGCCCACGCTGCTGGTCTGCCTGAACCGCGCGGCCTCGGTCTATCCGGCCTTCCTGGGCAACGGGGTGCTGTGCGTAAACGTGCTGGATGCCGAACAGCAGGCGCTGTCGACGCTGTTCGGCGGCAAGACGCCCAGCGAGGCACGTTTCGCGCAAGGCCGTTGGAACACACTGGCCTCGGGCGTCCCCGTTCTCGACGGCGCGGCGGCCTCCTTCGACTGCCGGGTGGTCCAGCGCCATGCGGTGGGCACCCATGACGTGCTGATCTGCGAAGTGCTGGCGCTGGCGATGGGCGACAGGGCGCAGGGGCTGGTCTACTTCGACCGCGGCTACCACGCGCTCGGCGCGGTGCATGCCGTGCCCTGAGCGTCTTGCGCCTCGGGCCTTCAATGCCTTGCGGCCATCGCGAGGCAGAATGCGATGATTTCCGCCTCGCGGTGAACGCCCCAAGGGAACCCTCCCCCGCGAGCCCCCGTTCATCCGAACCTCCACGACATGGCCCACTTTTCCGCGCGCTCACGCGCGCCCATCCTGGCATGAACCCGACCACCGTCATCGTCCTGGGTGCTGGCATGGTGGGCACCTGCACCGCACTGCACCTGCGGCAGCGCGGGCACGACGTCGTGCTGATGGACCGCCGTGGTCCAGGCGAAGAAACATCGTATGGCAACGCCGGCATCATCCAGTGCGAGGCCGTGGAACCCTATCCGTTTCCGCGCGAACTGAGTAAATTGCTGCGTGCCGCCTTCAAGTGCGGTGGCGACGTGAACTACCACTTCTCCGCGCTGCCAGCCATCGCCGGATCGTTAACCCGTTACTGGCACAACTCGGCACCCGCGCGCTACCCAGCCATTGCCCAGGCCTATGGCCGCCTTTCCGACCAGGCCATCGCCGAACATGCGCCGCTGATCGAGGCCGCCGGCGCGAACGATTTGGTGCGGCGTGAAGGCTACCGCTGGGTCTTTCGCGACCCGGCCAGTCTGGACGCGGCGCTGCGCACGGCCGCGCGCGTCGCCCCTGAGCATGGGCTGCGTCACGCGGCGCTCACGCCCGACGAACTGGCGCGGGCCGAACCCGCGCTGCAACGGCGCCTGGCCGGTGCCATCGACTGGCTCGACCCCTGGAGCGTGAACGATCCGGGTGAGCTGGTCGCTCGCTACGCGGCGCTGTTCCAAAGCCGAGGCGGCCGCATCGCACGCGGCGACGCCGCCTCGCTGCGGCAGGGCGCCACCGGCTGGTCGGTCCGCGCCGATGACGGCATGATCGAGGCCGAACACACGGTCGTCGCCCTGGGCCCCTGGGCCGACACGCTGCTGCGCCCGCTGGGCTACCGCTTGCCACTGTTCGTCAAGCGCGGCTATCACCGTCACTACACGGGCACCGCGGGCCCCACACGCGCGCTGCTCGATGCGGACCGCGGCCTGGTCATCGCACCGATGAAGCGCGGAGTTCGCATCACCACGGGCGCGGAGTTCGCGCACCGCGACGCGCCATCCACGCCCTGGCAACTGGCGCGGGCCGAGGCCGCCGCGCGCGAACTACTGGACCTGCCCACGCCGGTGGAGGCACAACCCTGGCGCGGCGCGCGGCCCTGTCTGCCGGACATGAAACCGGTGATCGGCCCTGCGCCCCGGCACCGCAGTCTGTGGTTCAACTTCGGCCACGCGCACCAAGGCTTCACCTTGGGCCCCATCAGCGGCCGGCTGCTGGCCGAGATGGTGGATGGCGACACGCCGTGGATTGACCCGCAACCCTACTCACCGGCCCGCTTCGGTTGAAGACGGGTCGCCGCGCCGCGCAACGACAATGCCTTCCAGCACCAGGCGCTGCACATTGTCCACGGCCTGCTCGAAAAATTCGGGGTTGTCCAGGGTCTGGCCCGTGATGGCCTGCACCTGGACCGCGAAGTCGGCGTAGTGCTGGGTCAGCGCCCATAGGGCGAACACCAGATGGTGCGGCTCCACCGGCGCCAGCCTGCCCGCCGCGACCCAGGCCCGGATCACCTCGGACTTGGCCGCCACCAGGTCGCGCAACTCGCGCGCCAACTCATCGCGCAGCAGGGGCGCGCCCTGGATCATTTCCAGGCAGAACAGGCGCGAGGCATCGGGCCGGTCGCGTGAGATCACGAGTTTGCGGCGAATGTAGGCCGCAATGGCCTCGCGCGGGTCCTGCTCCACCGTGAAACTGCGCAGCGGCTCCAACCAGACCGCCAGCAGGTCGCGCAGCACCGAGACGTACAACTCTTCCTTGTTGGCGAAGTGGTAGAGCAGGTTGCTCTTGGACACGCCCGCGCGCGCCGCCACCTGATCCACCGTCGTGCCATGCAGGCCGTAACGGGAAAACAGCCCCAGCGCCGCGCCCAGGATGGCGCTGCGCTTGTCCTCGATCTGCCGCAGCCGCCGGCTGCCGGGCACCGCCACGCGCTTGGGCGCTGGCTGCTTCGCCGGGGTCCCGCGTGACGCGAGCGACGGGGATCGGACGGGCTTGCGGACAGGGGGCGAGGGCATGTGGGCGGTGCTTGGAGTTGGCGCGGCGACGGCGGCGAACCACCTTCGGCATCTGCTCGCATCATGCATGAAGCGTGCGGGCCTGGTGCACCAGCGCAGCGCGCAGGCGCACCAGCCCAGCGCGCCGGACTGTCCGGCATATTTGTCCAACTGGTCCAAAGTTGGCATGGACGTTGCAAGACCTCCATGTCCGTCCGCGCGCCTCATTGGAGCCCGTCATGTCCGTGCTGAATGTTCCCGTCATCGATCTTCAACCCTGGTTCACGGGCACGCCCGAAGGGAAGGCTGCGGTGGCACGCGCCGTCGACGAAGCCTGCCGGGGCATCGGTTTCCTGGTCATCACCCACCATCAGATCGACCCGGCGCTGATCCAACGCGTGTCCGAGGCCTCGCGCCGCTTCTTCGCGCTGCCTCTGGCCGAAAAACGCAAGGTGGATCGCCCCCGGGACGACGCGGTGCGTGGCTACAGTGCCGTGGGCGAGGAAGGCCTGTCGTACAGCCTCGAGGAAGCGGCGCCCGGTGACCTCAAGGAATCCTTCTCCATCGGCCCCAGCAACGTCCCGCAAGACGACTACCACCGTGGCCCGGCCGCTGGCGCGCATTTCGAGCCCAATCTGTGGCCCGAAGGGCTGCCTGACTTCCGCGAGGCCTACACCGCTTACTTCGAGGCCATGAGCGCGCTGTCACGCTCGCTGATGTGCATGTTCGCGCTCGGACTCGGCCTGCCCGAGACCTACTTCGACGACAAGATCAACGAGCACATCAGCATGTTCCGCGTGCTGAGCTACCCCGCGCAGACCGAACCGCCCCTGCCCGGCCAGATGCGCGCCGGCGCTCACAGCGACTACGGCAGCCTGACCATCGTGCGGCCCGACGGCCCGGGCCTGCAGGTGTTCAACAAGGCCGGCCAATGGGTGGACGTGCCGCACATGCCCGATGCCTTCGCGGTCAACATTGGTGACCTGATGATGCAATGGACCAACGACCAGTGGACGTCCACGCTGCACCGCGTGGTCAACCCGCCCTTCGACGACGCGATGAAGAACACGCGCCGCCAGTCCCTGGTGTTCTTCCACCAGCCCAACTACGACGCCATGATCGAATGCCTGCCCGTGTGCCTGGCTCCGGGCGAGACTCCGAAGCATGCGCCGATCAGCTCGGGCGACCACCTGACCTCCAAGTTCGTCAAGCAGACGACCTTCGGCGGCACCAAGGTCACGGCCTGAGCAGAGTGGCGACCATGGCACATCTCTCTTACGTGAACGTGTTTGCCAAGGACGTGGTGGCCCTGTCGGGCTTTTACCAGCGGGTATTCGGCTTCCCTGAAATCGAATCCATCCGCTCGCCCATCTTCCGCGGGCTGGACACCGGCAAGTCCAGCCTGGGCTTCAACGCACTGGACGCTTACGAACTGCTGCAGCTCTCGGAGTTCTCCGATACGCGCGGCGTGAAGTTCCTGCTCAACATCGACGTCGACGGCAAGGAGGAAGTGGACCGCCTGGTGCCACTCGCCATCGAGGCCGGCGCCACGCTGATCAAGCCACCCTACGTCACGTACTACAACTGGTACCAGTCGGTGCTGCTCGACCCCGAGGGCAATGTGTTTCGCATCAACTTCATGATGTGAGAGCCAGCACAAGGCCCTGCTCTCACCACAGCCTCTCAACCCGTATTCCTCCTCCCGCCCCTGATCAGAAAGGCCTTCCCATGTTGCTCAAGCTGTTTTCCATCGCCGCGGTGAGCCTCGCGGTCGCCGCCGCATCCATCACACCAGCCCCCGCCGCCGACGGCTACACCCTGCCGGGCAAGCCGTCCATCGCGATGCTGTACTACGGGCCAAAAAACGATGGTGGCTGGACCCAGGCCTTCGACGAGGCCCGCGTCAAGATCGAGAAGGAACTCGGCATGAAGATCAACTTCGTCGAGAACATCACCGAGGACGCCTCCGTCATCAAGCCCGCAGCCGAACGCTTCATCTCGCGCGGCGCAAACATCGTGATCGGCACCGCCTTCGGCCATTCCGATGCCTTCAAGGACTTGGCGGCCAAGTACCCCAAGGTGGCCTTTCTGAACGCCTCGGGCACCACCAATGGGCCCAACCTTGAATCCTTCTACGGCCGCACCTATGAAAGCCAGTACCTGTGTGGCATGGCCGCCGGTGCGACCTCCAAAACGGGCAAGCTGGGCTTCGTCGCGGCCAATCCCTTTGGCGTGGTGAACTGGACCATCAACGCCTTCGCCCTGGGTGCGCAGAAGATGAACCCCAACGCCACGGTCAACGTGATCTACACCGGCACCTGGAACGACCCGGTCAAGGAGCGCGCCGCCGCCTCGGCCCTGATCGACCAGGGCGCCGACGTGATCGGCCAGCACGTGGATTCGCCCACGCCGCAGATCGTCGCCCAAGAGCGCGGTGTCTATGGCACCGGCCACCACCGCGACCTGCGCCAGTTCGCCCCCAAGGCCACGCTGTGCTCCTCGGTCTGGGTGTGGGACAAGTTCCTGGTCACCGAGCTCAAGAAGATCATCGCCGGCGGCTGGAAGCCGGCGCCCTATGGCGCCTTCATCCCGCTCAAGGACGGTGGCACCGACATTGCCGGCTTCGGCCCCGCCGTGCCCGCCGACAAGGCCAAGCTGATCCTGGCCGAGCGTGACGCGCTGCTCAAGGGCAAGCAGATCTACGCCGGCCCTTTGCTCGACCGCGACGGCAAGCAGCGCGTGGCCGCTGGCCAAGTGCTGTCCGACGGCGACCTCTGGAAGATGGACTGGTTCGTCAAGGGCGTGGTAACCCAGAAATGAGAGGGAGCATGAGCGCCGCGCCGGGCCGCCCCAAGCAAGCTCGCGCCCCCTCGGGGGGCAGCGAACCACACGCAGTGGGGAGCGTGGGGGCCTCATGACCAACGCGCTGACCCTGCGGGGCATACGCAAGACCTTCGACGGATTCCTCGCCCTCGACGCGGCCCACTTCGAACTGTCTTGGGGCGAGGTTCATGCCCTGTTGGGTGAGAACGGGGCGGGCAAGTCCTCCCTGATGAACATCGCCGCCGGTCTCTACAAGCCCGAGGCCGGCGAGTTGCTGGTGGATGACAATCCGGTGCGCCTGCAAGGCCCGCGCGACGCGGCCCGGCAGCGCATCGGCATGGTCCACCAGCACTTCAAGCTGGTGCGACCGTTCACGGTGGCCGAAAACATCCTGCTCGGTCTGCCCGAATCTGAATTCGAATCCGTCACCAGCCATCGCCAGCGGCTGGCGACGGTCGAGACCCGCGTGCGCGCGCAGGCCGAAGCATTGGGCTTCGCCATCGACCCCAAGGCGCGCATAGATCGCCTGTCCATCGCCGAGCAGCAACGTGTCGAGATCCTCAAGGTGCTGCTGGCCGGCGCCCGCATCCTGATCCTGGACGAACCAACGGCGGTGCTGACGGACGAGGAGGCCGCGCGTCTGCTGGACACCGTGCGCACCCTCGCGCGGGCCGGCGCGGCCGTGGCCCTGGTCACGCACCGGATGGCCGATGTCAAGACCTACGCCGACCGCGTCACCGTGATGCGCGGCGGGCGTACCGTGGCCACGCTGCATCCCGCTGAAACCTCGGTCTCCGACCTGGTGCGATTGACCGTGGGTCCGGGCGTGGACGCGGGGGCGGTTCGAACAGACCGCTCACCTCAGGCCCCGGGTGAGCCCTTGCTGACGATTCGCGACCTGCGGGGCGCGCAGTCGCAGGGAAGACGAGCCCTGAATGGCGTCACGCTCACGGTGCGTGCGGGCGAGATCTACGGCATCGCCGGTGTCGGTGGCAACGGCCAGAGCGAACTGGCCGGCGCGCTGATGGGGCTGCCGGGTGCGACCGAAGGCGAGATCCACCTGCAGAACTGGAACCTCAAGGCCCTGTCACCCACGCAACGCCATGCCCTGCGCATGGCCGTCATCCCGGCCGACCGCTACCGCCTGGCCCTGGCGGGCAGCCTCTCCATCGCCGAGAACTTCGGCATCGGCCAGGTGCGCGACGGCCGTTACGGCGGCTGGGCCTGGCTGCGCCGGCGCAGGCTCGACGCCGACGCACGCGCGGCCGTGGCGGCCTTCGACGTGCAGGGCGTGCGGTCGCCGGCGCAAAAGGCCGCGCTGCTGTCGGGTGGCAACGCGCAAAAACTGGTGATCGCGCGCGAATTCAGCAAGCAGCCCCGCCTGGTGCTGGCGCACAGCCCCAGCCGTGGTCTGGACGTGCGCGCCAGCGCCGAGGTGCATGCGCGGCTGCGCGCGGCCCGCGACACCGGCGCTGCCGTGCTGCTGATCAGCGAGGACCTGGACGAGGTGCTCCAACTGGCCGACCGCGTGGGCGTGATGGCTGGCGGGCGCATCGTCACCGAATTCGAACAACCGGCGGATCGCCAGGCGATCGGCCAAGCCATGACCCACCATGACTGAACTCGTCGCCACGACGGATGGGGCCTCCGGCACCGCTTCCACGGTCACGCGCCACCATGAGCCCTGGCTCAGTCGGCGCTACACCCTGGAAGTCCGTCAGCACATGCCTTGGCACCGGCAGGTACTGGTACTGCTCCTGGCCGTGGTGGCCGGACTGCTTGTCTCGGGCGCCATCCTGGTTGCCGCCGGCGTGCCGGCCGGTGAGCTGTTCCAGGAATTCGTGATCGCCACCATCTTCGACGCGCAAAGCCTGCAGGCGGTGCTGTTCCAGGCTTCGCCCATGATCATGGTCGGGCTGGCCGCCGCCATCGCCTTCCGTGCCCGCTTCTGGAACCTCGGCCTGGAAGGCCAGATGGTCTGGGGTGCCATCGGCGCGACGGCAATGTCCATCTTCGAGATCGGCCCGCCCGCGCTGCGCCTGACCTTCATGCTCTGCGTGGCTGCGGCCTGCGGCCTGCTGTGGGCGCTGGGCCCTGCACTGCTCAAGCTGCACCTGGGCGTCAACGAGATCATCGCCACGCTGATGCTGAACTACATCGCGGGCAATTTTCTGCTGCATCTGCTGTACGGCGCCTGGAAGGACCCGCAGAGTGCCTTCCCTCACTCACCCCAGTTCCGTGGCTTCGAACGCCTGCCCGAGTTTCTTGGCGCCTCGGGTGCGGCCATCACGCTGGCACTGATCGCCATGCTGCTGGCCTGGTGGCTGGTCAAGCTCAGCCGCGCGGGGCTCTACCTGCGCTTCGTCGACGCCAATCCGGACGTGGCCCACGCCACGGGCGTGCCAGCGAACCGCATGATGCTGCTGGCAGTGCTGGTCTCGGGCGCGCTGGCGGGTGTGGCCGGCTTTCTGGTGGCTGCCGGCCAGGAAGGGCGCCTGACCCAGGCCTTCCACCATGGCTACGGTTTCTCGGGCATCCTGATCGCCTTCCTCGCGCGCAACCATCCCATCGCGGCCACGGCCGTCGCCTTGCTGATCGCCACGCTCTTCGTGGCAGGCCGCAGCCTGCAGGTCTTCTACCAGGTCCCGTTCTCGATGGTGCAGCTGATCCAGGCCATCATCGTGGTCTGCGTGGCCTCGTCCGATTTCTTCATTCGCTACCGCCTGCGTCGCGTGTCGCCCGCCTGAGGACCCCATGGAATTGATTGGTCACTGGATCGCCAGCATCCCGGACTTCGCCGTGCCCTACGCGCTGGCCGCGCTGGGCCTGATCCTCACCGAGCGGGCGGGGGTACTGTCGCTGGGCGCGGAAGGCCTGATGTTGATGGGCGCGCTGGTGGCCATCGGCATGCAACTCACCTTGGGTTCCACCCTGGTGTCCCTGACCCTGAGCATGCTGGCGGCCAGCCTGGTGTCAGTGCTGTTTGCCGCGATGGTGGTGTGGCTGCGCGTCCACCAGGTGATCGCGGGCCTGGTGCTGGTGTTCTTCTGCCAGGGTCTGTCCAGCCTGCTCGGCACGTTGCTGGGCTGGACCAGCGTGCCGGTCACCGCGCAGGGCCCGGTGGCGCTGTGGCCCCTGTCCGAGCTGCCTCTGATCGGTGGCCTGTTCGTGCAAAACCCGGTGGCCTTGCTGACACCTTTCATCTTCCTCGCCGTGGCGTGGTTCCTCCAGCACAGCGGCACGGGCCTGAAGTGGCGCGCGGTGGGTGAGAACCCGCAGGCCGCCGACGCAGCCGGCATCCCTGTCAGCGCCTACCGCTTTGTCGCAGTGCTCGCGGGCGCCGCCTTGGTGGGCTTGGCCGGGGCCTACATCTCGCTGCTGTCGACCAAGCTTTGGATCGCCGGCATGACCGGCGGGCGCGGCTGGATCGCGGTGGGACTGGTCATCTTCGCGCGCTGGTCGCCTTGGAAGGCCCTGGCCGGCGCAGTGCTGTTCGGCTGCGTGGAGGCGCTGATTCCACAACTTGCGGCGGCTGGCGTCCAGCTGCCGCAGTATTTCGTGCTGATGACGCCGTACGCCATCACCCTGGGCGTGATGATCTGGGTCGCCCTGGGCCGGCGCGTGGGCGTGCACGCCCAACCCGGCGCCCTGGGTGAGCCATACGTGAGGGAGGAACGCCGATGAAGGTCTGGGTCTACGAGCAAGCACGCGAGGTGCCGGCCGCCGATTTCCTCGACTACCTGGACCCGGCCAGCACGGCGGTGCTGTCCATTGACATGCACCGGGGCCACCTGGAAGACAGCCCCGATTGTCCCTGCCCCGCGCCGCGTGCGCGCGACGTGGTCGCGCCCATCGACGCCTTTCACCGCCAGGCACGGGCGCTGGGCGTGCCCATCGTGCACGTCAAGTCGGTGCTGCGCGCCGGTGGCGCGGACGACCTGGCAGGCATCCCGGCCGCGTGGCGGCGCACCTTCCCGCTGCATGTCGGACCGATCCCCAACGCCGCCGCCCATGCCATCGAGGGCAGCCCCTGGACCGAATGGGTGACCGAGGTGCTGCCCCAGGACCTGCGGGTCGAGAACAAGCGTCGGCTGTCGGCTTTCTACCCGACCGATCTGGATTTTCTACTGCGCAACCAGCGCATTAGCACCGTGGTGTTCGACGGCGGCTTCACCGACTGCTGCGTGCTCAACAGCGCCTTCGACGCCAACAACCTCAACTACCGCGTGATCGTGCTGCGCGATCTGGTGCGCGGAACCGACAACCATCTGGAGTCGGCGGCGCTGTCCATGGTGTCCTTGCACTTGGGACTCGTGATGAGCTCGCAGGACTTGCTGACGGGCTGGCAGCAAGGCTTCCCGGCCTGAGCCGGTCCCGAGCCCCGCGGACGGCCTGTCGATCGGCCGGAAAGCACCCGGAATGCCCCGCAGACGCGCGGGCAGCGGAAAATATAGCGCTCAAGTACCTTCCCCGGCTTGCCGATAGGATGACGAGTCATATAGGATTTCGCAATTCAGCCGAGAATCCGGACCAGACCACGGGAATCACGGGAAATCGGGATCAAGAAAACCATGAAAACACGCACCGCACCGTTCTTGCGCCAGCCGCTGCACGCCCTGTTCACCGGCGCTGCCGCCCTGGCCGTGATTGCCGCCGCCCTGGCCACCTCATCGGGCCATGCCCAGGAGCACTCGCCCACGGGACAGAATGCCACCGGACCGGTCACGCATCCCGTCGCGCCACAGGCCGACGTCGCGACCAAGCCCGTGCGCCAGCCGGCGACCGAATCAGCCCCGGTGCGCGTGGAAGGTGGCAGCAGCACCATCGCCAACCAGATCAAGGACGCGATGAACGGTGGCGATGCCACGGGCAAGCAGCTCAACATCATCATCGACAAGAACAGCACCAGCGGTGGCATGGCGCCCGGCACGCAGCCGCCGAAGAACCCCGGCGGCAAGCCGACCACCAGCGCGCAGACGCGCAAGGCTGAGATGGAAGGCAAGGCCCGCCTGGCGCAGGCGTCGAACCCGCGCAACGCCCCGGGTATCGTGATCCGCGCCAAAGCCCTGCCCACGCCCAAGGCACCACCCAAGCACGCGGAGCCCGAACTGCCCGAGCACTGGAGCTACGAGGGTCCGGGCGGCCCGCAGAACTGGCACAAGCTCAAGCCTGAGTACGCCATGTGCGGCAAGGGCAAGATACAGTCGCCCATCGCCATCATGGACGACGACACCCTCAAGGGCCCGGCCGAACCGCTGGAATTCAGTTACAAGCCCAGCAAGGGCACGATCACCGATACCGGCCACAGCATCGAGGTCAAGGTCTACAACACGGACAACGTGCTGACGGTGCGCAACACCAAATACCGGCTGCTGCAGTTCCACTTCCATGCCCCGGCCGAGGAGACCATCAATGGTCAGCGCTTCCCCCTGGGTGCGCACTTCGTGCACAAGAACGACATGGGTCAGCTCGCCGTGGTGACGGTGCTGTTCGAAACCGGCGAACCCAACGCGCTGATCGAGAAAGTCTGGACCCACATGCCCCTGGGCCCGAGCGACAGCGTGCGCATGCCGCCCGACTTGGTGAACGTCTACGACATCCTGCCGAAGGACCAGCGCTATTACTCGTACTTCGGTTCTCTGACCACGCCGCCTTGCACCGAGGGCGTGCTCTGGCTGGTGCTCAAGCAGCCGGTGCAGATCAGCCCCGAGCAGCTCTACATGTACACCCAGCTCTACAGCAACACGGCGCGTCCGCTGCAGCCGCGCAACAGCCGCACCATCCGCGACGCCATCACGCTCACGGGCGCCATGCCGGCGCATTGAGCCCACGACGTCCCCGCCGGGTTGGCCAGAGATCTGGCCTGCCCCGCGCACACCTGAACCACAGGCCCTGCACGCAGGGCCTGTGGTCATTTGGCGAGTGACTTCAGTGCAAGGCGGATGCCATCACTCACGTCCACATCCTTGGGCAGGGCCTTGAGCGCGGCGGTCGCCTCCTTGTCGCTGTAGCCCAGGGCCAGCAGCGCCTGCTGAATATCGGCCTGCGCGTCATGCGTCGCTGCCATCGCCCCCGGACCCGCCACGCCGATGTCGGCGCCCAACTTGCCCTTGAGCTCAAGCAGCAGGCGCTCCGCCGTCTTCTTGCCCACGCCCGGCGCCTTGATCAGGCGACCCATTTCCTGCTGGGTCACGGCCTGGGCCAGTTCGGCCACGCTCATGCCCGAGAGCACGGCCAATGCCGTGCGCGGCCCCACGCCGCTGACTTTGATCAGTTCGCGAAAGGCCGAACGCTCGGCCTCTTCGCCAAAGCCGTAGAGCAGTTGCGCATCCTCGCGCACCACGAAGTGCGTGAGCAGCGTCACGGGCTGGCCCAGCGCGGGCAGGTGATAGAAGGTGTTCATGGACACCTGCACTTCGTAACCCACGCCGTGGCAGTCCACCAGGACCTCGGGGGATTTTTCGCGATGAGCGCGCCAGAAAGCCTGCCAATCATGGGGGACCTATCATTCACTGTGTTTGAACCGACCGGAAATTATCCACCCCTGCCCTCCATGATCCTGCGCCACGACTTCACCCCGCCCAATAACACGCGCCTGGCCAACCTCTGTGGCCCCGCCGACGAGCACCTGCGCACCATCGAAATCGCGCTGCAGGTCAAGATCGCCCACCGGCACGAGCAGTTCAAAATCGACGGCGCGAAGAAACCTGCCCAGCGCGCGCTCGAAGTGTTGCAAGCCCTGTACGAAATGGCGGCACGCCCCGTCCAGCCTGAGCATGTACAACTCATGCTCGCGGGCGACAGCAACATGGCGCTGGACGACGGTGGCGAAGTCTTGCACACCCGCCGACAGGACCTGCGCGCCCGCACGCCCAACCAGGCGCTGTACATGGAAAGCATCGCGAACCACGACATCACTTTCGGCATCGGCCCCGCCGGAACCGGCAAGACTTATCTGGCCGTGGCCGCCGCCGTCGACGCACTGGAGCGCAGCGCCGTGCAGCGCATCGTGCTCACCCGCCCGGCCGTGGAAGCCGGTGAGCGCCTGGGCTTCCTGCCCGGCGACCTGACGCAGAAGGTGGACCCCTACCTGCGCCCGCTTTACGACGCGCTCTACGACCTGATGGGTTTCGAGAAGGTGCAGAAGGCCTTCGAACGCAACGCGCTGGAAATCGCGCCCCTGGCCTTCATGCGCGGACGCACGCTGAACAACGCCTTCGTCATCCTCGACGAAGCGCAAAACACTACGCCCGAGCAGATGAAGATGTTCCTCACCCGCATCGGCTTCGGCGCGCGCGCCGTTGTCACCGGCGACGTGAGCCAGATCGACTTGCCCAAGACGCAGTTGAGCGGCCTGATCGACGCCGAGCGCGTGCTCAAGCGCGTCAAAAGCATCGCCATCTGCCGCTTCACCAGCGTCGACGTGGTGCGCCACCCGCTGGTGGCGCGCATCGTCGATGCCTACGACAAGCGCAGGACCGAAAGCGTGCGTGCGGGAGACCGCGCATGAATACGAAAAAGCCCATTCGTGTTGAGCCCGTCGAAACGCTGCTGCCCACACTCGACCTTTCGCTCCAGTTCGGTGCCGCCGTGCCGGAGAGCCACAAGAAACTGCTGGGCAAGGCCCGAGTCACGCGCTGGATGCGCATGGCCCTGCTGCACCCCGCAGAAATCACCGTGCGCATCGTCGGTGCCACCGAAGGTCGTGCCCTCAACCGCGACTACCGGAACAAGGACTACGCCACCAACGTCCTGACTTTCGACTACACGAAGGCACCTGTCGTCACGGCCGACCTCGTACTCTGCGCGCCCGTGGTGGCGAAAGAGGCCAAAGAGCAGAAAAAGACACTGGAAGAGCATTACGCGCATCTGCTGGTGCACGGCACCTTGCATGCGCAGGGGTATGACCATGAGACCAACGAAACCGATGCGCTGGAGATGGAGGCCTTGGAGGTCTTGTTGATGAAGGGGATGGGCTACGGGAATCCGTACGAATGAGTTGAGCTCAGCAGACACCCTGCCCGCAGAGCGATTGCACTTGATCAAGGGTCACGCCGTACTCGGCCACCACCCACCTGCCGTCATACCTGCTGCGACAGCCGGATGGTGCCCCAGACCAGCACCACCAATTGGACAAAGCTGATGAGCAGCGCCATCGCGTGCACTTGACGAAAGCGCTGCGTTGCCTTGCCATCATTGGCCTCAATCTGAGTACCCAGCCGCTGCATGACGGGCAGGAGGTGCCTCCGGAGCAAGATTGCGACGATAGCCATGATGGCTATCCCCATCGCAAAGGCAAATCGCCCCCAAAGCGCAAAACTGGCAAACGCACACAGTGCAGCCCAGAAGGCCACCCCGTAATAGACGTTGAAGAAGCTGCGGACGAATCGGGCGTCAAGTGGTATGTCGTGCTTGAGAATGAGCAGCGGTAGCCCGCCCATCAAAAAGTATGCGTTGGTGACGAGCACCACCACGGTAAAAAAGAACGCGGGATAGATGGCGAAAGACATCAGGCATCTCCTGAGAAGAATGCGTCGTTGCGTGTTTATGCGGCATGACGCATAAGGCCCATGACCACCGGAAGTGGTCCGTTGCAGCGAATTGTCCGTCTGGTTTTCTCTTTCTCCCGCTTCCCGGATCACGCGGACGTCCGCAGCGGTATCGTCACCGGTCCGTCATTGACCAGATGCACCTGCATGTCCGCCGCGAACTGCCCGGTCTGCACGATGGGATGTGAAGCGCGGGCCTGTTCCACGAAGTAGTCGTAGAGCCGGCGCCCATCGTCCGGCGGCGCGGCACCGGTGAAGCTGGGCCGGTTGCCGCTGGAAGTATCGGCGGCCAGGGTGAACTGGCTCACGATGAGCAGCCCACCACCCACATCGACCACGCTCTTGTTCATCTTATCGGCCTCATCTGAAAAAATCCGCAGCTTGAGGATCTTGGCCAGCAGCTTGTCGGCCACGGCGTCGCTGTCGCCGCGCTCGGCGCAGAGCAGGACCAGCAAGCCTTGCTGGATGGAACCAATGGTCTGACCCGCGACGTCGACGCGGGCTTCCTTCACACGTTGGAGTAGAGCGAGCATGAGAAGGTTTATAACCCGGCCCATGTTGCTCGCCCGTCCCCGTTCCACCGCGCTGCTGACCGGCCTGCTGTTGCTGATCCAGGGCTGCGCCTCCACAGGCGACGCAAGAGCACAGCAGGCAACCGAGGCCCGCGCGCAGGTCATTCAAAGCGCCGCACCGCCGGAGTTCAGCCCGGCGAGGCAACGCGCACTGGCAGCGGTCTGCGCCACCTGCCACGGCACCGAAGGCCGTCCGACCAAGGATTCGATCATCGCCCCCCTGGCCGCCTTGCCCCGGGGGTATTTGGCGCAGCAGCTGCGCGCCTTCCGCGACGGCGCCCGGCCCTCCACCGTGATGCAACAGCTCACCCTGGGTCTGACGGACGCGGAGATCGAGGCTGTGGCCTTCTACTACTCCACGCTCAAGCGCTGAGTGCGGCAACCATGCATCCGGTGCGTTGGATGCGCTCGCTACGCCTGGCCTAAAGCCTCAGGCCGAGCGATCGCGCAGGGCCCGGCTGAGCATCACGACCGGGATCAACCCCACCAACACCAAAGCCAGCGCGGGCAGGGCCGCCTCGCCCAGGCGCTCGTCGCGCGCCAGTTGGTAGGTCACCACGGCCAGGGTGTCACTGTTGAAGGGGCGCAGCACCAGGGTGGCGGGCAGCTCCTTCATCACGTCGACGAAGACCAGCAGGGTCGCCGCGATCAGCGGGCGGCGCAGCAGCGGGCCGTGCACGCGCGTCAGCAGGCCCCAGCCACCCGCGCCCAGCAGGCGCGCGCTGTCGTCCAGGCTGGGCGGGATGCGCGCGTAACCGCTTTGCACAGACTCCAGCGCCACGGCGGTGAAGCGCACCAGGTAAGCCCAGACGATGCCCAGCGAGGTGGCGGTGATCCAGTACGAGAGGCTGCTGTCCGGCCAGTGGGCCTGCACCCAGCCCACCGGCAGCAGCAGCCCCACCACCACCACGGCGCCGGGCACCGCATAGCCCAGGCCGGCGATGCGCGCCACGCCGCGCGTCAGCGGGTCGGGTCGGCGACGCAGCGCGAAGGCCAGCAGCAGGGCCACGGCCACGGCCAGCGCGGCCGCGATCAGGCCCAGGCGCACACTGTTGGCGGCCCAGCCGAGGAAACGGTCCCAGGGTAGATCGGCCCAATTGCCCAGCAGCGGGTGCAGCATGAAGAGCACGGGCGCGACAAAACCCATGACGATGGGCAGCGCGCAAACCAGCCAGACCGTCCACAGTCCCCAAGCGCGCCGGCCGCGGCCCGCCAAGCTGACCGGCCGCGCCTGCTCGCCCGAAGCCGCCGCGCCGCCGCGCCCCGTGACGAAACGCAGGCGCGCGCGAGAGCGCTGCTCCAGCCACAGCAGCACGGCGACCGCGCCCAGCAGCAGGGTGGCCAGCTGCGCGGCGGCGATGCGGTGGTCCATGGCGAGCCAGGCCTTGTAGATCCCCGCCGTGAAGGTCTGGATGCCGAAGTAGCTGGACACGCCGAAGTCGGCCAAGGTCTCCATCAGGGCCAGCGCCACGCCTGCGGCCACGGCGGGTCGCGCCAGTGGCAGCGCCACCATGCGCACGCGTGCGCGCAGCGGCGCGCCCAGCAGGCGGGCGGCCTCCATCAGGTGCGCGGCACGTTCGGCCAGCGCGGTGCGCGCCAGCAGGTAGACATAGGGGTACAAGGAAAACGTCAACACCCAGGCCGCGCCCCAGGTGTTGCGGATCTCGGGGAACATGCGGCCCTGGCCACCGGTCAGCGCCCGCAGACCCTGCTGAAAAGCACCGCTGTACTGCAGGAAGTCCGTGTAGGCGTAGGCCACCACATAGGCCGGCATGGCCAGCGGCAGCAGCAGCGCCCATTCAAAGAAGCGCCGGCCCGGGAAGTCGAACAGCGTGACGGCCGCCGCCGTGGCCAGGCCCACCATGGTCACGCCCAGGCCCACCAGCGCGCAGAGCAGCAACGTGGTCCCCACGTAACGCGGCAAAACGGAAGACGCCATCTCGCGCACCACGTCCAGCGCGCGCACGCCCTCCTCCAGACCGCCCACGCCCATCCAGCGCGTCAGGTCGCCCGGCCACCAGGCAGCGAACAGGGCCAGCACCGGTAGCATCAGCACCGCCGTGAGCCCCAGCATCAGCACCGGACGCAGCCAGGCCAGGCGACGGGACCAGGGGAAAGACGGGGAGAACAGGGGCACGGGGGAGAAGTTGGATGGAACGCAGAGGCTGGCTCGGGAATGACGCCGCAGGGGTTTGCGGCAATCCGCAGCAATTGAGAATTGTACGCATCTACAATGTTCGCCATGTTCCTGGAAGTCCTCGACCTCGATGTGCGTTACGCGGGTGCGCGCCAATCCGCCGTGCGCGGCGTGTCGCTGCAACTGAACGCGGGTGACATCGGCGTGCTGATCGGTCCCTCGGGCTGCGGCAAGACCACGCTGCTGCGCGCCGTCGCCGGCCTGGAGCAAGTCAACGGTGGCGAGATCCGCCTGCAGGGCCGCGTCGTCGGCAGCGCGGGCCAGCAACTGCCGCCCGAGGAACGCCGCATCGGCATGGTGTTCCAGGATTACGCGCTGTTCCCCCACCTGAGCGTCGCGCGCAACGTGGGCTTTGGCCTGGAACATCTCAAGCCCCGGCCAAGCGCCGCCGAACGCCAGGCCCGCGTGCGCGAAGTGCTGGCCCTGGTCGGTCTGGAAGGCTACGAGGCGCGCTACCCGCATGAACTCTCGGGCGGGCAACAGCAGCGCGTGGCCCTGGCCCGGGCGCTGGCGCCGCGGCCCCAGCTGCTGTTGCTGGACGAGCCCTTCTCCAACCTGGACGTGGACCTGCGCGAACGCCTGGCCCACGAGGTGCGCACCATCCTCAAGGCCGCGCAGGCGACGGCGCTGTTCGTCACGCACGATCAGTTGGAGGCTTTCGCGATCGGCGACCACATCGGCGTCATGCACGAAGGCCGCCTGCACCAGTGGGCCGACGCCTACACGCTCTACCACCGGCCGGCCACGCGTTTCGTGGCGGACTTCATCGGCCACGGTGTGTTCGCACCCGCGACGGTCAGCGAGGTCAACGGCCGCGTGGTCGTGCAGACGCCGCTGGGCGAGCTGAGCGAGGTGAACTCCAGCCACTTTGCCGACGCCCAGCCCGGCGAAGGCCGCGACATCCTGCTGCGCGCCGACGACATCGTGCACGACGACAGCGCGCCGGTGAAGGCCGAAATCCTGCGCAAGGCCTTCCGTGGCGCGGAATTCCTCTACACCCTGCGCCTGGCCAACGGCCAGACCGTGCTGGCCCACGTGCCCAGCCACCACGACCACAAAATCGGCGAATGGATCGGCATTCGGCCCGAGGTGGACCACGTGGTCACCTTCCCAGCCCGGGACTGAGGGCTGCCCCCCACAAAACGCGCGATGCTGCGCGGGCGCTTCACGAACTCAGGGCCGCGCCGCCTCGGTGAAGAAGCGGATGCGCTCGGCATCCGCCGGGTGGCTCGCCAGGGCGATGGGCGGGCCGCCTTCCTCGGGTGAACGGCGTGCAGGCTGGCGCGCGGCCATGCGCTCGAAGAACACCACCATGGCCTCGGGCGAGAGCCGGCTGGCGCGCATCAGGCGCACCGCCTCGGCATCGGCCTCGCGCTCTGCATGGCGTGAATAGTCCATCTGCACCAGCAGCAGCGGCACGGCGCCGAGCAGGCTGCTGAAGTCACCCACCACCACCGACGCCGCTGCCGAGGCCAGCGTCATCCGAACCAAGGCCTGCATGCCGTGGCGCAGGCGCACGTGGCCGTATTCGTGCCCGAGCACGCCGAGCAGGGCGTCGTCCCGCCCTTCCAGCAAGCTCACCAGCTCGTCGGTGACGATGATGTGGCCGCCCGGCAGTGCCAGCGCGTTGGCGCCGATGTGCCTGGGGCCGCCGCGTTTTCCCTTTTTGCCCTCGCCGTTTTGCGCAGCACGGTCTGCAGATTTGGCACCCGCGCGGAAATGCAGCGTCCACGACACGGGGGTCTCGTCCATTGCCCGCACGGCCTGGTCGAAGGCGGCGCGCAACTCCGCCTGGCGTTGCGCCGGCAAAGTGCTGGGCGCGAGTAAGTATGCGTCGAGATTGTCCAAGGCCGCCGCGCCCACGGCCTCATCCACCTGCGAGGGCAACACGCGCACGACCTGCACGGCAACCCAAGGCACACCCCAGCGGTAACCGGCAAACACCACCCCCACCAGCAGCGCCAGGGCCAGCAACACGCCCCGCCAATGCGACTGTGCACGCACGACCCAGCCGTCGTGATGTCCCAGCGCGGCGCGCCAGGCGTCGAAGGCGGCCGCATCCTGCGCCTGCAGCGAACCGCCCTGGGCGAGCAGGATGACGCGCTGCCCATGCCGCGTGCGCTCGGGCCATTGCACTTGCTTCAGTGGCCAGCGGCCCACTTCCACTTCACCCTCCGAGGCCAGCAGTTCGCGCTCGGCCACATGCAGGCGCACCGACCGGGGTCGGCCGCTCTGGCCGTTGAAGTACAGCGCACGTGTGGACGAGGAAGATGCAAAAGAGGGATCCGTGGACATGGCGTCAGTTGATGAAAGGCTTACAGACCGAAATCCAGGCCAAACAGATCACCCGCAGCATCACCCATGGCGGTAGTTGCATTCGCGCCCTGCGCGGCCACGAGTTCGTCCACGTTGACGGTGGCGAGCAAGGTCACGGACTCCAGCCGCAGACGGGCATTGGCCACCTTGGCAAAAGGGTGGTACAGCCCGACGGTGACCAAGGTCAGCAGCCAGTTCTTGAACCAGAGTTGGATCAACGCTCCTGCCGAGAGCGCGCTGCGAAAAGCCAGACCGGGGCTACGCGTGCCGTTCCACGTCAGGTTTTGCAGACGCGCGACGAAGTACCCGCCAATCACGCACAAAACCACCAGGTAGCCCCCCAACACCAGGGCAGTGATCGTCCACGGCATGGCAAAGGCACGGCTTTTCGTCAGGCCAAAGATCGCGAGCGCGCCGGCCAGAACAAGCAATGTGAAGTAGAGCAAGGCCATACCGCACAGGCGATAGAACTGACCTGCGCCGACATCGAACGCCGTCTGTTCATGGGCGATCGCCAAGTGCCCCTGCTGATAACGCCTATGCAGCCAGAACCCGGCGGGGATCAAGGCAAGACTCACCGGATAGGCCAGCAGAATCACAACCAGCGCGTGACTTTTGAGCACCTGGGAAGTCGAGCTGGCCAAAGTGACCCCGATGACAAACATCACCAGCACGGCGAACAGCAGCGCAAACGCGCCGTAAGCACCAGCACGCGTGCCGGTGAACCGCAGACGCAGGCCGCGCCATCCCGTACTGGCCAAACTGAATCGCAAGGAGGCATGCCACAAGGCAGGCCACCCCAGCATCAGGACTGCAAAAGCTACCAGACCGACGATCGGCGAGACTTTGCTCGCAATGTTGTACAGAAAGAGCAACAACGCCGCCAGGACATACCCCCGGAACATCGCCCAAGGCCTGCCGTGAAAAGACAAGGGGTGCCCACCCACCTCGGTCGCACCATAGAAATACTGCAGGCGCCGCGTCTTGGCGAAGGGGTAATAGAAACCAAGGGTCACCAGTGTCAGCAGGAGGTTGACGATCCAGATACGGAAATACTCACTGCCCGAACCGACGAAACGGATGCCCAGCTCGGCCGGGCCTTGCGCCACCGCTTGCGTGCCACCCGCTTTTTCCTGGATCTCTCTGATCTCTCTCACCGGCCCAGTCTTTTTAGACCGTTCCATCTCTTTGATCTCTTCTTCGAAACTCCGCATCTCGGCTTCTCCCTCCCTGTTTAAAGTGGATTCATTGTCTCTGGTGCGTTCCAGACCTCGGGCACCTGAATCCGAAACAGTCCGTAAGACTCTTCGGGATCTCGCGCATCCCACCCGCCCAGCGGGACTCAGCGGACTCCCTGCTCGCCATCGGGAGCCGGTCGATCACGCAGACGAATGACATCGTCGCGCAGCGCATCGGCCCAAGCGCGGCGGTCGCGCCCCTGCGCCGTCTGGGGCATGCCGAAGGTCACGCGCACCACCAGGCCCTTGGAACGGGCCGTGCGCCAGGCCGTGTCCAGCAGGGAATCGTCGCCGATGTAGCAGGGGGCAAGGCTGCGCTCGCCTTGGCCGTCCAGGAAATCGAGGGCCACGGGCTGCACGGGCGAGTCCGCGCTGATGGCGGCCTGCAGCAGATTGGCGTGGAAGGGCAGCAGGTCCTGACCATCGCTGGTGGTGCCTTCGGGAAAAACGGCCAGCACCTCGCCGGCACGCAGTCGATCGGCGATGTGGTGGACAACACGCATCGCGTCGCGGCGCGACTCGCGCTGGATGTACAGCGTGCCCGCGCCCGTCACCAGCCGACCCACCAGGGGCCAATCCTGGATGTCGGCCTTGGCGACGAAACGGCAGTATCGCGCCGCATGCAGACTCATGATGTCCAGCCAGGAGATGTGGTTGGACGCCAGCAAGAGCGGCCCCGGCGCCACCACGTCGCCCCGCACCTCCACGCGCAGGCCCAGATGGCGCAGCAGGGCACGCGCCCAGATCTGCACGCGCAGGGCGCGGCCTTCCTCATTCAGGCGCGGAAAACGCACGACGACGATGAACAGACCATGGAGCAGGTGCAAGAACGCACGGGCCAAACGCCAACTGGCGCGCAGCCCGGACACCTGGCCGGTTTTGCGTCGACGGCGGCCCGCTGGGCCCTCGCCGCGCCGGTCCGTCTGGACTTGCCTCGTCATGCGCCAAGTCTGTCTGTCGTCATTACGCACTGACCCATTCGCTCAGGCCTGCTGATAGGCGACCTGCCCGCCCACCACGGTGCAGCGCACGCGCCCAGGCAATTCGTATCCGGCGAAGGGCGTGTGCTTGCCCTGGCTGCGCAGGGATTCGGGCGTCACCGTCCAGGCAGCAGCGGGGTCGAAGACGCAGAGGTCTGCCACGCCGCCCACGCTGAGCTTGCCGATGCTGGCCTGCAGCGTGCCCAGGGCGCCGCCCAGCACCCGCGCGGGTTCACTGCTCAACACGGCGAGGGCGCGGCTCAGGCCACCCGAACCTGATTTGTCCAGGGTCTCGCCCCACTTCAGGGCCAGGCTCAGCAGCAACTCCACGCTGGTCGCACCCGGTTCGGCCTCGGCAAAGGGCAGCATCTTCGCGTCCTCGTCCACCGGGGTGTGGTCCGACACCAGGGCGTCGATGGTGCCGTCGGACAGCGCGGCGCGCAGGGCCTCGCGGTCGGCACTCTGGCGCAGCGGCGGCGTCAGGCGCGCGCGGCTGTCGAAATACCCGATGTCGGTATCGCACAGATGCAGGCTGTTGACGCTCACGTCGCAACTGACCGGCAGGCCCTCGGCCTTGGCCTGGCGCACCAGGGCCACGCCCGCCGCGCTGGAAATGCGGCACAGATGCACGCGGCAACCCGTGGCACGGACCAGTTCGAAGATCGTGTGCAAGGCGATGGTCTCGGCCGCGACGGGCACGCCGGACAGGCCCAGCCTGGTTGCCAAGGCACCGCTGGCAGCGACACCCTGGCCAAGATAATAATCATTGGGCCGCAACCAGACCGTGTAACCGAAGGTGGCGGCGTACAGCAGGGCACGTTGCAGCACCTGGGTGTTGAGCAGAGGCACATCAGCCTGGCCGAAGGCCACGCAGCCGGCTTCGGTCAGCTCGGCCATCTCGGTCAGGCTCTCGCCCTGCAGGCCACGTGTGAGCGCGCCGATGGGGAAGACGCGCGCCTGGTGCAGCTTCTCGGCGCGGAACTTCAGCATTTCCACCAGACCGGGCTCGTCCAGCACCGGGTCGGTGTCGGGCGGACAGGCCAGGCTGGTCACGCCGCCCGCGACGGCGGCGGCCATTTCGCTTTCCAGCATGCCCTCATGCTCGTGGCCGGGCTCGCGCAGGCGCACGGCCAAGTCCACCAGACCGGGCGCAACCACCATGCCGCGCGCGTCCACGACACGATCCGGCGAGAAATCGGCCGAGGCCGGGCCGAGGCCCACGATGCGTCCCGCCGCGATCGCCACATCGGCGATCCTGTCCGTCTTGCTGGCCGGGTCGATGACACGCCCGCCTTGAATCAACAGTTTCATGCGATGCCCTTGTTCCGACCGTCAGTTCGCCACATTGCCCGCGACGATGCTCATCACCGCCATGCGCACCGCGATGCCGAAGGTGACCTGCGGCAGGATGACGCTTTGCTTGCCGTCCACCACCGCCGAGGCGATCTCCACACCCCGGTTGATGGGGCCGGGGTGCATGACGATGGCGTCGGGCTTGGCGAGTTGCAGCTTCTCGGGCGTGAGACCGAAGCTCTTGAAGAATTCCTGGCTGCTGGGCAGCAACGCGCCGCTCATGCGCTCGTTCTGCAAGCGCAGCATGATGACCACGTCGCAGTCCTTGATGCCTTCTTCCAGGGTGTGGCAGACGCGCACGCCCATGGGCGCCATGGTGGCGGGCACCAGGGTCTTGGGGCCAACCACGCGCACCTCGGCGCAGCCCAGCGTGGTCAGCGCGTGGATGTCGGAGCGCGCCACGCGCGAATGCAGCACATCCCCGACAACGGCCACCGTGAGGTTGCTGAAATCTTTCTTGTAGTGCCGGATGGTGTACATGTCCAGCAGGCCCTGCGTGGGGTGGGCGTGCCGTCCGTCGCCCGCGTTGACCACGTGCACATGCGGCGCGACATGCTGGGCGATCAGGTAGGGCGCGCCCGATTCGCTGTGCCGCACGACGAAGAGGTCCGCCGCCATGGCGCTCAGGTTGGCGATGGTGTCAAGCAGGCTCTCGCCCTTGCTGGCCGAGGAACGCGCGATGTCGAGGTTGATAACGTCGGCCGACAGGCGCGTGGCAGCGATCTCGAAGGTGGTGCGGGTGCGGGTGCTGTTTTCGAAGAAGAGGTTGAACACGCTCTTGCCGCGCAGCAGCGGCACCTTCTTCACCTCGCGGTCACTCACGCTGACGAAATTCGCGGCCGTGTCCAGGATGTGCGTGAGGATGTCGCGCGGCAGCCCTTCGGTGGAAAGCAGGTGGATCAGCTCGCCGTTCTTGTTGAGTTGGGGGTTGCGGTGTTTCATGGTCGTTGTTGCGGCCCGGGCGGGTGTGCGTCGGCGCTCAGGCGCTTTCCACGCGGAAGCTGAAGCGGCCGTCGTCACCGCGCGCCAGTTGCAGCAGGCGGTCGTCCGGCAGACTGACGCGCGCGGCGGCGTAGTCGGCGGCCACGGGCAGCTCGCGCCCGCCCCGGTCCACCAGCACGGCCAGTTGCACGACTCCTGGGCGGCCGTAATCGAACAGTTCGTTGAGCACGGCGCGGATGGTACGCCCGGTGTAGAGCACGTCGTCCAGCAACAGGATGCGCGCCTCGTTCACCTCGAAGGGCAGCACGGTCTGGGCAGAATTGCTCAAGCCCCGGCGCGCGAAATCGTCGCGGTGCATGGCCGACGAAATCACGCCATGGCGACCTTCGAGCTGCAGGTCCGCCTGCAGGCGCTCGGCCAGCCAGGCGCCGCCGGACGTGACACCGACCAGGCGGGTCTGCGGCGTGACCAAGCTGCGCACGCCCTTGAGCAGCTCGCGGTAGAGGGCTTCCGCGTCCAGGAAAAGCGCCCCCACGCTGGCCACTTCGTGCGCTGCGCTGCCCCCCGAAGGCGCACCCGCTGGCTTGGCGCGGCTCGGCGCCGCGCTCGATCCACCGTCGCTGTTCATTCGATACTCCTCAAAAACTGTTCCAGGATGATGCAGGCCGCGCCCGCGTCGGCATCGAAACGCTTGCCACCGCCGCCCTCGGCGATCGCTTCGGTCGTGCTGTAGCGCTCATCGACCTCGTGCACCGGCAGGCCGAAGCGGCCGCGCAGCTGGCGCGCGAACTTGCGGGCACGTTCGGTATTGTCGTGCGCGGCGCCGTCGGGGTGGAAGGGCACGCCCACCACCAGCGCGTCCGGCCGCCATTCCCGGATGCGCGCCGCGATCTGCGTGAAGCGCGCGTCCCCCTCGGCCCGGATGGTGGCCTGGGGCTGGGCCTGCTTCAACAGACGGTTGCCCACGGCCACGCCCGTGCGCTTGAGGCCGAAATCCAGCGCCAGGAAGGTCTGCTGCACGGAGGGGACCAGGGTCGTGGCATCCATGTCAACCTTGCCTGCGCGCCAGAAGCCCAAGCGGGGAACGCCGTAGAACCGGCTTTGCCGGGCTACGGCTACTGGCGTTGCCCCCTGCCAGGGGCTGAGGGCTGCGGCTCCAAGCCTGCCTGCGCAGGCTTGGACCGACCGAAGCGCCCGCGCCTCTGGCACCGGCACGTGGGGCGAAGCGACACGAAGCGCGCGCAGCCAGGGTGTGTGTCATGTCACGCGTGCCCCGCGTCGGGCGACAGCGTCCAGGCTTCCAGGCCCAGCAGGGCCAGTGCCTTTTCGTAGCGTTTTTCGACGGGTGTCTCGAAGATCAGCGCGAGCATGCGCGTGGAGTCGGCCTGCACGGTGAGCCAGCTGTTCTCGCCAATCTCGGATTCCAGCTGCCCCTGCGCCCAAGCCGAGTAGCCCAGCGAGATGAACACGCGCTGTGGGCCCGCGCCATTGGCCAGCGCCTCCAGCACGTCGCGTGAGGTGGTCATTTCCAGCGCGGCGCCAGGAATCACCAGGGTGGAGGCGTAGACCGCGTCGGAGGGGCCCCCTTCGTTGTCCTCGCTTTTTTCGCCGCTGTTGTCCCCGTGGTCCCGCGCCTCGCCCTCGTGGTTCACGCGGGCATGGGCTGCGGCGGGGCGGGTCTCGCCCGCCTGCGGGACCACCGCCCACGCCAGGGGCGCTTCGACGCCCGGGCTCAGCGCGTCATGCAGCACGAAGCCGCGCTCGGTCTGCACCGGCCCGCCCTGGAACACGGGCGTGTCCCGGAGGTCGGCACGGCCCAGGGGCAAGTCAACCTTGTCGAACAGGTTCTTCAGCGTGATGTCGGTGGGCTTGTTGATCATCAGCCCCAGGGCACCGCGATCGCTGTGCTCGCAAAGGTAGACCACGCTCTTGGCGAAGAAGGCATCGCCCAGGCCGGGCATGGCAATCAGGAAATGATTCGTCAGGTTGATGCTGTCTGCAGGGGAGCGATCGTGGGCCATGCCCGGATTTTAGTGGGCCGGGTTGCAGGCATCGACGGGCATCGCCCGGTCTCGGCCACGCGCCAGCGCTATCGGCCGCCCTCGCCCTCGTCGTCCAGCTCGCGCAGGTCTTCTTCCAGTTCGCCCAAAGCCTCCTGCAGATGGCGTTGCACGGTGGCGATCTCCTTGAGCGCCTCGGGCGGCAAGCCCGCGGACTTCAGGTAGCTGCGCAGGCGCTCCAGCATCAGGTCCAACTCGTGCAGACCGCCGTGCACCTCGTCCACCCGCGCTTCCAGGCGCTGGCGCAGCGGCAGGGGAGACGAGACCGGCGCCCCGCCTGCCGCATCGATGACGGAGCTTGCATCGGGAATCGGGGCGTAGCCCCATTCATGGTGTTGGACAGAATGCGGCGCGGCGCCACTCGGCGGGGCGGATGAAAACAGATCGGGCTCGTTCGACGCCGGGCCCTGCGGATCGAATGAACCCGAAGCCTGTGCGTCCGCCGACGCCAGGACCGCGGAGGGCGACGCGGGCGCCAGCAGCACCGGCGCCTCGATGCCGGCGGCGGCGGCCAGTTCATCCAGCAGGCCGGGCTCTGGCATCTTGAGTTCACCAGCCGTCAGTTGGTGCAGCAGGTAACGGATGTCCTCCGCGGCCAGCAGGAAGATGCGCGCGGCCTCGGTCGCGGGCACCTGCAACTCGCGCTCGCCACGCAGCTGCGTCATGGCCTGTTCCAAGGTGCGCGCGAGCGTGGCAATGGCTTGCAGCCCCAGGCCCTCGGCGCTGCCCGCCAGGGCGTGCGCGAGCGCGAGCAGGTTGACCGGCAGGGCACGACGCACCTGGTGACCCAGGTCCAGCGACCATTCATTCAAGCCAGCGCTGAGCAGGCGCGACCACTCGTCCGCCTCGTTCAGGAACGCCTTGTAGTCGGCCAGCGGCAGGCGCAAGGGACCGACCTGCTTGAACCGCGCTTCACCGTCCACGAAACGGGTCTGCCTGAACGGCTGCGGCTCGCTCAAGTCGGCGGCGACCGCCGTGTCGGCCGCGGGCTTGAGCACCGCCAAGTCCGGCACGGGTTCGTCCGGCATCGGGTCCGCATCAGTGGCGGACTCTGAAGACAGTGATGAAGGCGCCGACGACGCCAAGGCCATGGCGGCTTGCCGCAGGGCTTCGACCAGCGGTTCGGGCGCACGGCCCGAGGCCACGTCCTCCACCCACAGGCCGATCTGGTGCAGCGCTTCCAGGGCCAGGTGCAGCACTTCCGGGCGTGCGTTGCCCCCACCCGCCCCGGACAGAAAGGGCAGCAGGACGTCCACGGCCTCGGCCAGTTCCCCCGCCTGGGCCAGGCCGGCCGCCTGTTCCCGGGTCGCGGCCTGGGCCAGTTGCGTGAAGGCCTGAACCAGAGGCCCGTCCCCCTCGCCTTCGGCGGTCGCTTCGGCCCCGGGAGCCGTGTCGAACATGCCGGCCAGTTGGGCTGCCACGACATCCAGCCCGGCATGGACGGCCTCGCGTGCGGCGGTCAGAAAGGCTTCCGGTCCCTGTTCATCCGCCAGGGCCTGGGTCAGCACGGAGACAGCGTCCCTGGGCGGGGCATCGAAGGACGCGATGCCGGTGGGCGGGTCGGACGCCTCGCCTTCTTCGCGGTCGGCCCAGGGGACCTCGACGGGAGGCACCTGCGCGTCCTCGTCCGCGTTGAAGGCCGGTTGCCTTGCAAGGTCGGTCTCGGTCTCAGGTTCAGGTTCGGCACCCGATGCCGGCGCCATGCCCGGGTCGAACTCGGAGCGGCTCGCGTCCGCGGCCCGTTCCAGTGGCTCGTCCAGTTCGTGTGGGTTCTGCGGCGCGTCGCCGCCGAGCTGCGCGGTTTCGAGGGGCGGGAAGGGATCGACCTGTTCCAGCGACTGCGGGTCGTCGGACGCCGTCGCTGGCGCTTCGGTGGCCCAGACGGGTTCCGGCCGGGACACCATGGGCGACACCACCGGCAAGGAGACCGGTGGCGAAGACTGGAAGGGATGGCCCTCATGCTCCAGTTCGTACAAGGTCTGGAAGACGGATTCGGTGGGCGCGGGCAGGCCCAGCAACTCGGCCATCCAGGGCTGGAAGGGCTCGGCAGGCTGGTCCACGCCGCTCTCGGCCACGTCCACCGCACGGTCAATGCGCAGCGCCAGCAGATCGCTGCGCTCCTGTTTGAGCATGTCTTCCGCGGGGTCGAGGTCTTCGTAGGCCGCGTCCAGGAAGCACAAGGCCAGATCGACCTCGGTCGCCAGCCGCGCGCCGGACAGCGAGGGCCGCCAGGAGGCGGCACGGGCAATGTAGTCGGCGGCCTGCAGCAGGGCGCGCACCAGCTCGCGCCGCTCGGGTTGCAGGGTCAGCAGGGACACGCCCAGTTGGCTGAACAGCGCGGTGAGGGCTTCGAAGCGCTGGTTGTCCGGGATGCTGTTGGGATAGAGCAGGTCCGGCTCGGTGTTGAAGCCGGCCCAACCTTCGAGCGCGGCGCGGATGCGCTGACGCGCCTGCGCCAGCGCGGTGGGATCGAAGCGACCATAGCGCTGCGCTTCGTAGTTGACGGGCTGGGCGTCGCCGAGACCGTAGATGCGACGCACCGTGGCCAGCACAGGCGCGGCCTGCACGGCGGTCAGCAGATTGGGGGGCGCGGCCTGTGCACAGAAAAAAAGCAGGTCCTGCGCCAGGCCATCGGCCACGGCCACGGCGCCCCCGGCCCCGGACTGGTCCCGCGAAAAGGCGCTGTACTGCAGCAGCACGCGGCTGGCCGTGCGCTTGACGTAGACATCGGCCGCGATCAACTCCAGCGCCAGCGCCTCGAAATAGGCGGACGCGAGTTGCCAGAAGGCACGCCGTGGGCGCTGGGTCTCGCCCGCGGCCACGCCCAGGGTGATGTCGCGCAGCGGCAGCGCCGCCGCGCCGCCACCAGCCTTGACCATCTGCAGCAGGGCCGTGTCCATGCGCGAGCGCAGCGCGGGCGCGTAGGCCAGCGGCTCGGCCTTGAGGGCGGCGCGCGCGGCGTTGTCGACCCGCGTGCCATCGATCCAGGCCCAGGCGTGTTGGGACCCGCCCGGGGCGTCCGCGGAACGCGCGGCTACCGGGGCGCCCTCCAGCGGAAATTCCACCGTTGGCGCCGGGCGCATCGCCGCCTGAGGCGGTGTCCAGAGTTCGGCCGGATGCACCCGCTCCTCGCCGAGCAGCATCAACAATTCACGGTATTGGGGAAAGAGCGCCACGGCCGAGACCTGCTTGCCCCGCGCAAGCGCGGCCAGGTGTTCGATCACCGCGTCGCTGGCGCGCTCCACGGCGGCGGCCGAAGCCTCGCTCAGAGCCTGCGGGTGCGCGGCGTAGCTCTGCACCAATGACGCCATGGCATAGAGCAGCTTGGCGGAGCCGCTGAAAGGCTCAAGGGCCGTGGCGCAGCGCAACAGGCGATCGCGCACATCCGGCAGGAGCGAGGCTTCAGGCGCCACGCCCCCGGTCGCGCGCTCATGCAGCAGTCGGCGCAGCGCACGGCCCGCCGCGTCCAGCGTGACGCGCAGTTCTTCCTGCAGGACGGCGCTGGGAATCGACGGCATGGCGGATGGGCGTCCTTTCTGACTCGGGCGGTGCTTGGGGCGTCAAGGGAAATCCGTGGGCCGGATTGTCGCCGCTACGCCGCCCGTGGCGCGGGTCAGATCTGCACCATCTCGAAATCTTCCTTGCGCGCGCCGCATTCCGGGCAGGTCCAGTTCATGGGAACGTCGGCCCAGGCGGTGCCCGGGGCAATGCCGTGCTCAGGATCGCCCAGGGCTTCGTCGTACATCCAGCCGCAGATCAGGCACATCCAGGTTTTGTTGTTCTCACTCACAGCTTGCAACTTTCTCTCTATAGAATTGAATGACGAAACGCGCGAGAGCCGCTGACCTGTTTCAACTTACCCACCAAGGTAAGCGCGACAGCCGCAACCTTCACGCACTATTCTGCCTGATGAACTTCACAGGTCAGCCATGCAAATCCCCGACACAGACACCCGCGCACAAGACCAGGACCTGGGCGAACACCAGCCACCGTGCGTGCTGGTGTTCAACGCCAACGACCCAAGCGGAGCTGGTGGCCTGTCGGCCGACATCACCGCCATGGCCTCGGTGGGCGCGCATGCCCTGCCCGTGCTGACGGGCGCCTACGCGCGCGACACAGCCACGACCTTCGACCACTATCCGCTGGACGAAGAGGCCGTGGCCGAACAGGCGCGCGCGCTGCTCGAAGACGTGCAAGTGCAAACGATCAAGGTCGGGTTCGCGGGCACGCCCGAGAACCTGAGCACCATCGCCGAAATCGCGAGCGACTACGCCGAGACGCCCCTGATCGCCTACATGCCCAATCTATCGTGGTGGAACGAAGTGCAGATTGATCTGTATCAAGACGCCTTCGCCGAGCTGCTCCTGCCACAGACCACCATCCTCGTGGGCAACCACAGCACGCTGTGGCGCTGGTTGCTGCCGGACTGGGAAGGCGACAAGACCCCCAGCGCGCGCGACATCGCCCGCGCCGCGGGCGAGCATGGCTCGGCTTATGTGCTGGTGACGGGTATTCCGGTGATCGACCCATCCAACCCGGCCGAGCAACAGATCGACAACGTGCTGGCTTCGCCCGAGAGCGTGCTGGGCAGCCTGAAATTCGAGCGCTTCGAAGCCTCTTTCACGGGCGCGGGCGACACGCTGAGTGCCGCGCTGACCGCCCTGCTGGCCTCGGGCAACGACCTGGACGAAGCCTTCACCGAGGCGCTGGCCTACCTGGACCAGGCCCTGGACGCGGGCTTTCGCCCCGGCATGGGCCTGGTCATCCCCGACCGCATGTTCTGGGCCCAGGGCGACGTCGACATGGGCGAGATCGACGAAATCGCCGACGAACGCTCCGACGACATGCTGGACCTGCCGCCCCACGGCACCCGGCACTGAGCACCGGCGCCCATCACCTCACCCCGCACCTGCATCGCATCCGCGCCAGTTTTCGTTCCCGTTTCTGCCCGCCATCATGTCCAGTTCCACGAACCCCGCCAGCCTCAACACCACCCTGTTCGAACGCGCCAAGCGTGTCATCCCCGGCGGTGTCAACTCGCCCGTGCGGGCCTTCCGCGCCGTGGGCGGCACGCCGCGCTTCATCGCCCGCGCCCAGGGCGCCTATATGTGGGACGCGGACGGCCAACAGTACATCGACTACATCGGCTCCTGGGGCCCGATGATCCTGGGCCACGGCCATCCCGCCGTGCTGGACGCCGTGCAAAAAGCCGCGACCGAGGGCTTCTCCTTCGGCGCGCCCACCGAGCGCGAGATCGAACTCGCCGAGGAAATCCTCAAGCACGTGCCCTCGATGGAAATGCTGCGTCTGGTCAGCAGCGGCACCGAGGCGGGCATGAGCGCCATCCGCCTGGCGCGCGGCGCGACGAACCGCCCCAAGATCATCAAGTTCGAAGGCTGCTACCACGGCCACGCGGATTCGCTGCTGGTCAAGGCCGGCTCGGGCCTCGCCACCTTCGGCCACCCGACCAGCGCGGGTGTGCCGCCCGAGGTGGTGCAGCACACCCTGGTGCTCGAATACAACAACGTTCAGCAGATCGAGGAAGCCTTCGCCCTGCATGGCCCGGACATCGCCTGCATCATCATCGAGCCCATTGCGGGCAATATGAACTTCGTGCGCGCCAGCCTTGATTTCATGAAGCGTTGCCGCGAACTCTGCACCCAGCATGGCGCGCTGCTCATCCTTGATGAAGTGATGACGGGCTTCCGCGTCGCGCTCGGCAGTGCGCAGAGCCTCTATGCGAAAGCCATCCCGGGGTTCCAACCCGACCTCACCGTGCTCGGCAAGGTCATCGGCGGCGGCATGCCGCTGGCGGCCTTCGGCGGCCCGCGCGCCATCATGGAACAGATGGCCCCGCTGGGCCCCGTCTACCAGGCCGGGACGCTCAGCGGCAACCCTGTCGCCACGGCCTGCGGCCTGGCCACGCTCAAGGAAATCGCCAAGCCCGGCTTCTACGCATCACTCGCGAAGAAAACGCGCAGCCTCGTCGACGGCCTGCAGGCCGCCGCGACCCAGGCTGGCGTACCTTTCGTGAGCGACAGCGAAGGCGGCATGTTCGGCTTCTTCCTGCTGCCCCAACTGCCACAGAACTACACCCAGGTCATGAAGACCGAAAGCGCCAAGTTCAATGCGCTCTTCCACGGTCTGCTGGATCGGGGGGTCTACATCGCGCCGGCGCTGTACGAGGCGGGGTTCGTGAGCGCGGCGCACAGCGAGGCGGACATTGCGGCCACCGTTGGCGCGGCAGCCGAGGTGTTCAAGTCCATGCGCTAAAGCCGACATCTTCGACCAACAAAAAAACGACCCTGAGGTCGCTTTTTTTGTTTCTTCCGAGGCGGTACGGCTCAATGCCTGAAATGCCGCACGCCCGAAAACACCATGGCGATACCGCGCTCGTTCGCCGCGTCGATGACCTCCTGGTCGCGCATGCTGCCGCCCGGCTGAATAACGCAGGTGGCGCCGGCCTCGGCCACCACATCCAGGCCATCGCGGAAGGGGAAGAAGGCATCGCTGGCCACGGCCGTGCCCTTGAGGCTCAGGCCCGCATGTTCGGCCTTGATGCTGGCAATGCGCGCGCTGTCCAGGCGGCTCATCTGGCCCGCGCCCACGCCCATGGTCATGCCGCCGCTGCAGAAAACGATGGCGTTGCTCTTGACGAACTTGGCCACCTTCCAGGCGAAGAGCAGGTCTTCGATCTGCTGCGGGGTCGGCGCGAGTTTCGTCACGACCTTGAGGTCCTCACGCTGGAGCTCATGGTTGTCGGCGGTCTGGATCAGCAGGCCCGAACCGACGCGCTTGACGTCGTGGCTGTTGAGGCCACGCTCCCAGGCGGTCTTGCCGTCGCGCTTGACACCGTCGAGCGCGATGTCGAGCACGCGCACATTGACCTTGCTCTTGAAGATCTCCAGCGCCTCGAGTGTGTAGCCAGGCGCCATCAGCACTTCGACAAAATGCTTGTTGGCCACGGTGATCTCTCTCGCCACCGCACCGTCCACCGTGCGATTGAATGCCAGGATGCCGCCGAAGGCGCTGGTGGGGTCGGTCTTGAAGGCCTTGCCGTAGGCCTCCAGCGCATCCTTGCCCACGGCCACGCCGCAGGGGTTGGCGTGCTTGACGATCACGCAGGCCGGCGTGTCAAAGGTCTTGACACATTCCCAAGCCGCGTCGGCATCGGCGATGTTGTTGTAGCTCAGCTCCTTGCCCTGCAACTGCTTGGCCGTGACGAGTGAGCCGGGCGCGGGGTAGAGGTCGCGGTAGAAAGCGGCGGTCTGGTGCGGGTTCTCGCCATAGCGCAGGTCTTGCAGCTTGATGAAATTGCTGTTGGCTTGGCCCGCATACTCGGCAGGTGCGGCGGGCTGGCCGGTGTCCCCGAGATTGACCGATGACAGGTAATTGCTGATGGCCGCGTCGTAGTTGGCGATGCGGTTGTAGGCGGCCACGCTCAGGGCGAACTTGGTTTTGTGCGTGATGCCACCGGCCTTCAGCTCGGCCAGCACACCGGCGTACTGGCCGGCATCGGTGAGCACGGCCACGTCCTTCCAGTTCTTGGCCGCGCTGCGCACCATGGCCGGACCGCCGATGTCGATGTTCTCGATCGCGTCCTCCAGCGTGCACCCCGGCTTGGCCACCGTCGCCTCGAAGGGATAGAGATTGACGGCCAGGATATCGATGCGCGTGATGCCGTGCTGCCGCATGGCCGCCATGTGCTCGGGCAAGTCGGCGCGCGCCAGCAAGCCACCGTGAATTTTCGGGTGCAGGGTCTTGACGCGGCCGTCCAGCATTTCAGGAAAACCCGTGTGCTCGGCCACCTCGGTCACGGGCAGGCCGGCATCGGCCAGCAGCTTGGCGGTGCCGCCGGTGGAGAGCAGCTTGACGCCGAGCTGGTTCAGCGCCTTGGCGAATTCGAGGATGCCGGTCTTGTCGGAAACGGAAAGCAGTGCTTGCATGGTGTCTATCAATCAGTTCGGAAAATCATTTGAGCAATTTGTGCTCGACCAGCTTCTTGCGCAAGGTGTTGCGGTTCAGACCCAGCCACTCGGCGGCGCGCGACTGGTTGTGCTCGGCGTGCGCCATCACCACCTCCAACAGCGGTTTCTCGATCACGCGCACCAGCATGTCGTACATGCCATCGGGCTCGGCGCCCCGCAGGTCCTTGAAATACCCTTCCATGCTGTTGCGCACGCATTCTTCGATCTGCTTCTTGCTCATTTTTTTGGACTCATTGTTCTTGGCTCATCCGTACTCTCTCTCGCATTCCTTCCCGCGCTTCTCCCCGGTTCACAGGCTCACACGGGCGCTTCTTCCTCCACGGGCCCAGGCAGCACGGCATCCGCCGCCGGCAATCGGTCCATCACGGACCCCAGTTCGTCAAAATAATCCGCCACGGCCTGCCACTGGGAACGGCTGTCGTCCAGGGCGTTCATGCGGGCGCGGAAGGCCTCGCCCCCGGGCAAACCACGCACATACCAGCCGATGTGTTTACGCGCGCTTCGAACGCCTGTGGTCGCGCCTGGATGTCCGCCAGTGCTTGAGCTTGCGTTCAGCCCCCCAGCCAGGCCCACGGTCCAGCTTTCGTCGCCGTACAGCGCGTAATGCTCCAACAGGTGGTCAAGCAGCAAACGCTGGACCTCGGCCACCAGCGGTGGGGCCAGGTGCTCGCCCGTGGCCAGGTAATGCGCGACCTCGCGGAAGATCCAGGGCCGGCCCTGCGCGGCGCGGCCGATCATCACGGCATCGGCGCCCGTGTGGGCCAGAACCGCCTGCGCCTTCTCGGGTGAGGTGATGTCGCCGTTGGCCACCACGGGCACCCGCACGGCGGCCTTGACCGCAGCAATCGTGTCGTACTCGGCCTGGCCGCCGTAGCCCTGCTCGCGTGTACGGCCATGCACCGTCAACATGCGGATGCCCGCGCCCTCGAAGGCCCGGGCCAGCGTCACCGCGTTCTTGTTCGACTGACACCAACCGGTGCGCATCTTGAGCGTGACGGGAACCCCATGGGGTTCGCAAGCGGCGACCACGGCTTCGGCGATTTCCAGCGCCAGGGCTTCGTCTTGCATCAGCGCCGAGCCCGCCCACTTGTTGCAGACCTTCTTGGCAGGGCAGCCCATGTTGATGTCGATGATCTGCGCGCCGCGTTCGACGTTGTAGGTCGCGGCCTCGGCCATCATGGCGGCATCCGTGCCGGCGATCTGCACGGCGATGGGGCCGGGTTCGCCGGTGTGGTCGGCGCGGCGACTGGTCTTGAGGCTGTTCCACAGCTCCCTGCGCGACGTCACCATCTCGCTGACCGCGTAGCCCGCGCCCAGGGCCTTGCAGAGCTTGCGGAAAGGTCGGTCCGTCACCCCGGCCATGGGCGCGGCGAACACATTGTTCGGCAGCAGGTGCGCACCGATGCGCACGCCGGGGACGGAGCCGGAGTTCATGCGGGAACAGGAAAAAAGAATCTGGGAGGGCGGAGGCGAAGCGGCGGATTCTATCTGCTCAAATTTTCAGCAGTTGGAATCGGCCGCGCAAGCCACGGCACCGCGTGCGCTTTCGCACGCTTTCCCCTACTTGCACCTGCGTGCTTTCTATACTGCGCCCCATGATGGAGCAACTCAATGTGGCGCTGCAGCAATTGCTGGCCTGGCTGGCCCTGCCAGAGTTCGGCCTCAGCACGCTGTTCGTGATCGCCTTTGTGTCCGCCACCCTGTTGCCCATGGGCTCGGAACCCGCCTTGGTGGGTCTCTTGCACCTGAATCCAGAACTGTTCTGGCCCGCCATCGTCGTGGCCACGGTGGGCAACACCCTGGGCGGCGCGCTGAACTGGTGGCTGGGCTACGGCACCCACCGGGCCGTGGACAAGCTGCGCCATGACCACGCCAGTATGCAGGCGCACGCCCAGGCTCAGTCGCGCGCGCACCTGCGCGCACTGGTCTGGCTGGAACGCCTGGGCCCCAAGGCCTGCCTGCTGGCCTGGCTGCCCATTGTCGGCGACCCGCTGTGCGCGGTGGCAGGCTGGCTCAAGCTGCCCTTCTGGCCCTGCGTGGCCTACATGGCCCTCGGCAAGTTCCTGCGCTACGTCACGATGACGGTGGCCCTGCTGTGGCTGATTCCGGAATCGCTCAAGTTGCTGTGATCAGCCCGGCGAACCCGGACTGATCAGGCAGCGAGCCGGCGCCGGACCAGACGCCACAGCGGTGGCGCGAACAGCAGCACGAGAGCAACGGCCATCAGCGTGCCCGACAGCGGGCGCGTGAAGAAGGTGAACCAATCCCCCTGGCTGATGATGAGCGCCTGCCGCATGGACTGCTCGGCCATGGGCGCGAGGATCAGCCCGACGATCAGCGGCGCGGCCGGAAAGTCGAAGCGCCGCATCACGAAACCGAGGAGGCCGAAGGCAAACAGCAGGCCCACGTTGAACACCGAATTGCTCGCGCCGTAGACGCCCGCGATGGACACGATGATGATGCCCGCGTACAGCCAGGGCGGCGGGATCTTGAGCAGCTTGACCCACAGGCCCACCAGCGGCAGGTTGAGGATGAGCAGAATGACGTTGCCGATGTAGAGGCTGGCGATCAGCGTCCAGACCAGCGCACCCTGCTGCGTGAAGAGCTGCGGGCCGGGTTGGATGCCGTAGCCCTCGAAAGCCGACAGCATGATGGCCGCGGTGGCCGACGTGGGGATGCCCAGGGTCAGCAGCGGCATGAGCACGCCGGCCGCCGCCGCGTTGTTGGCGGCCTCGGGCCCGGCCACGCCCTCGATGGCGCCCTGGCCGAATTCCTCCGGGTGGTTGCTGAGCTTGCGCTCGGTGTAGTACGAAAGCATGGTCGGCAGCTCGGCGCCACCGGCCGGCATGGCCCCGATGGGGAAGCCGTAGAGCGCGCCACGCAGCCAGGCCTTCCAGGAACGCCCCCAGTCCTGCCGGCTCAGACGCAGGCTGCCCGTGAGCTTCATGACCTCGGCGTTGCGCGATTCACGCCCTTGCCAGGCGAGGTACAGCGCCTCGCCCACCGCGAACAGCCCCACGACCACCACCGTCACCTCCAGCCCGTCCAGCAGTTCGGCGCGGCCGAAGGTGAAGCGCGGCTGGCCGGTCTGCAGGTCGATGCCGACCAAGCCCGCCAGCAGGCCGAGGAAGAGGCTGATCAGCCCGCGCAGCACCGAGTTGCCCAGCACGGCCGACACGGCGACCAGGGACAGCACCATCAGGCTGAAGTACTCCGCCGGGCCGAAGGCCAGCGCGGCCTGCACCACCCAGGGCGCGAAAAAGGTCAGCGCCAGCGTGCCGATGGTGCCCGCCACGAAGCTGCCGATGGCCGCCGTCGCCAGCGCCTGGCCCGCGCGTCCGCGCCGCGCCATCTTGTTGCCTTCCAACGCCGTGACCACCGAGCCCGATTCACCCGGCGTGTTGAGCAGGATGGAGGTGGTGGAGCCTCCATAGGCCGCGCCGTAGTAGATGCCCGCGAACATCACGAACATGCTGGTGGCCGGCACCTGGTAGGTCAGCGGCAGCAACAGCGCGATGGTCAGCGCCGGGCTGATGCCCGGCAGCACGCCCACCAGCGTGCCCAGAAAACAGCCGGCGAAACCCCAAAGCAGGGTCGTGGGTTGCAACGCGCTGGCAAACCCGGCCAGCAGGGCCTCAAATCCTTGCATGCTTGCTCCGAAAAATCAGGCCGACGCCGCGGCGTCGGCCAGGTCGGTCCAGGGCCAGCTCAACGCCGGGCCCAGGCCCACGCCCAGCAGGTAGGCCAGCACGAACCAGAAGAAGGCCGCAATGCCCAGGCAGATCAGGGCCGAGCGCCAGGCCGAACGGCCGATGACCGGCGCGTCGAAAGCCCGGGCCACGCCCATGCCGCACAGCGCCGCGGGAACGATGAAACCCAGCGGCTGCACCAGGGCCATGAAAAGCACACCACCGCCCAGCAGAAACAGCAGGCGCCGGTCACCCCCAGGCAGGGGCTCGTGGTCTTCGATCTGGCTGTCGTCCACCTGGCGGCCGCGCCAGGCGCTCCAGCCATAGGCCAGGGCCAGCACGGCCAGCATGCCCACCACCACGCCCGGCACCAGCACCGGACCAACCGCCATCTGGATCATGGACTCGGGGATGGCCGTGACCTGCCAGGCGGCAGCGACCGCCAGCGCCGCCAGCAGCATCGCCAAGACCCAGGGCGTGAAGCGCGCACGCCGGCGTGCCGCGCCCGATGCCGGACGCTTCGAAGCAGATGCGGTCATCAAGCCAGTCCCAGGTCCTTCATGACGGCCTCGGTCGCGCGGATGTCGTCGGCAAGCTGCTTGTCGAAGGCCGGCGCGGTCAGGAAGACGTCCGTCCACTTGCGCGTTTCCAGCTCCTTCTTCCAGGCCTCGGAATCGTGCAGGCGGGTCATGAAACTCACCAAGGCATCGCGCTGCGCGGCGCTGATGGCCGGGGGCGCGAACACGCCGCGCCAGTTGGCCGCCGTCACCGGCACGCCCAACTCGCTCAGGGTGGGCACGTTCACGCCGGGAATGCGCTTGTTGCCGGACACGGCCAGCGGGATCAAACGCCCGGAGCTGATGTGCTCTTCGAACTCCGAGTAGCCCGAGATGCCCGCCGACACCTGACCGCCCAACAGCGCGGCGTTGGCTTGACCGCCGCCAGAGAAGGCCACGTAAGCCGCCTCGCGCGGGTTGCGGCCCAGGGCCTGGATGATCAGGCCCAGCAGCACGTGGTCGGTGCCGCCCGCGCTGCCACCGGCCACGGGCACGGCGCGGGGGTTGGTCTTGAGCGCGGTCTCCAGTTCCTTCCAGGTCTTGATCTGGCCGCTGGCGGGCACGGCGACCACGCCGGCCTCCTCGGTCAGGCGCGCGATCGGCGTGACGTTCTTCATGGTCACCGGGCTCTTGTTGGCGATGGCCGCGCCCACCATGACGGAGCCCCCCACCATCAAGTTATCGCCCTTGCCCTTGCGCTGGTTCACGTAGCGCGGCAGGCCCACCATGCCACCCGCGCCGGCCACGTTCTCGAAGGGCATGTTGCCCACCAGGCCCGCGGCCTTGGCGGCGCGCTCGATGGCGCGCGCAGTGCCGTCCCAGCCGCCGCCAGGCGCGGCGGGCACGAACATGTTGAGGGACTCGAACAGGGGCTTGCCCTGGGCCCAGACGGGCAGGGCCAGGCCGGTACCGGCGGCCAGACCCAGGCCGAGGAATTCACGTCGCTTCGCTTGCATCGTCGTCTCCTGTGTAAGAATCAAAAAAACCTTCGCAGGACCTTGCCTGCAGCCCCGGGATTCTGATCCTGCGGCCCGGCCCAGGCTTTCAAACACCTGTCAGAACCCCCCGGTGCATACCCTGACAACCCGTCTCCTGCTCGTCGAAGACACCCCCGATCTGGCGCTCTGGCTGGGTGCGGCCCTGCGCCAGAACGGCGCGGACGTGGAATTTGCGCGCGATGGCGACGAAGCCCTGGACCTGTTGCGCGGCGGTGGCGATTTCGACGCCGTGCTGCTGGACCTGAACCTGCCCGGCCGCGACGGCCTGTCGGTGCTGCAGGAACTGCGCGAAGGCGGCAACGCCGTGCCCGTGATGATCCTGACGGCGCGCGCCAGCGTGCCCGACCGCGTGCTGGGCCTCAACCTCGGCGCGGACGACTACCTGCCCAAACCCTTCGACCTGAGCGAACTGGAAGCACGGCTGCACGCCCTGCTGCGCCGCCCGGGACGCATGCGGTCGATGCGCCTGCGCCTGGGCCCGCTGGAGATGGAACGCGAATCGGGCCAGGTCACCCTGCACCAACTGGTGCTGGCGCTGACCCCGCGCGAAACCGCCGCCCTGCGCGTGCTGCTGGAACACCCTGGCCGCGCCGTCGGCAAGGACGCGCTGCACCGCGCCGTCTTCCCCGACGAATCGGCCGAACTGGAGGCCGTGGAAGTGCTGATCCACCGCCTGCGCAAGAAGCTCGACACCGCGCCGCGCCCATCGGGCCAAGGGGCGGCCCCCACGGTCAGCACCATCCGTGGCCTGGGCTATCTGCTGACACTCAAGGACAGCGCCCCCTCGTCATGACCACCACCGCCTCGCTGCGCGCGCGGCTGCTGGGCTGGATCCTGCTGCCGCTGGTGGGCCTGAGCGCGCTCAACGCCTGGATCAGCTATGGCAACGCCGTCGACGCCAGCAACGAGGCCTATGACCGCGCGCTTTACCTCGCCAGCCGCGCGCTGGCGGAGGAACTGTCCTGGCGTCAGGGCGGCCTGCAGTTGCAGGCGCAACGCGCGGCCGGTTACCTGCTGGAGAACCACACCGGCTCGCGCCTGTATTACCGCATCGCCGACGCCCAGGGCCAGGGGCTGGCCGGTCAGGACGAGCTGCCGGGCCCTCGGCCTGCGGCGCCGGTGCAGGTGCACTACCACGCCCTGGTGCAATTCGACGACGGGCACTTCCGCGAGCAACCGGTGCGCCTGGCCCACCTGACCCACGTGCTGGAGGACGAACAAGGGCAGACCCGCATCCTCAAGATCAGCGTGGCCGAAACCCTGGAAACGCGCCAGCAGATGGTGCAGCACATTCTGCGCGACACCCTGGGCCAGCAGGCCCTGCTGCTGCTGGCCGCGGCGCTGCTGGTGGTGGTGGGCGTGCAGCGCGGCATCCGCCCGCTGGAGAGCTTCCGCCAGCGCCTGGCGCAGCGCGCGGACGACGACCTCGCCCCGATCGAACCCCCCGGCCTGCCGCGCGAGCTGCATCCGCTGGTGGACACGCTCAACAGCTACCTGGCCCGCCTGGGCCGGCTGATCGACATCCGCAAGCGCTTCCTCGACAACGCCGCGCACCAGCTGCGCACGCCGCTGACCGTGCTCAAGACCCAGCTCACGCTGGCCCAGCGCGAGGCCACCACGGACCGCGAGACGTTGCTGACCGCCGCGCGCAAGACCACCGACGACGCGGTGCGTCTGACCGAGCAGTTGCTGGCCATGACCCGCGCCGAACACGCGCGCGAGATGTACCCCCACGAACCTCTGGACCTGGTGGCGCTGGCGCGTCAGGTCACCCAGGATTTCCTGCCGCGCGCCGTGCAACGCGACGACGACCTCGGCTTCGAGGCACTGGTGCCCTCCTGCACGGTGCAGGGCTCGACCGCCCTGCTGCACGAAGCCCTGGGCAATCTGCTGGACAACGCGCTGCACCATGCCCCGCCGGGCACCCGCGTCACGGTTCGCGTGGGCCCCCACTGGGTCGAGGTGGAAGATGGCGGGCCGGGCATCGCCGCCGAACACCGGGCCCATGTGTTCGAGCGCTTTTACCGTGCCGCGCCCGCCGCGGTCAGCGGCAGCGGCCTGGGTCTGGCCATCGCGCGCGAGATCGCCAAGCAGCATGGCGCCCAGCTCAGCCTGCAAAGCCCCTTGCCCACGGGACCGGGCACGGTGTTTCGCATGACTTTCGCCACCGATGCAGGCTGAGACCGGTCCACGCCCTGGCCTCGGGCAGCGCCACCGGGAACGGCTGCACCCAACGGGCCGCGCGGCGTCATACTGCGGGCCCTTGCCATGACCACTTCCAGCACCTCCCCCTCTGCCACCCCCGCCGCCGCCGCGGCGCTGCGCGCACTGCTGTTCGGCAACTTCGTGATCGGCGTGGGCGTGATGGTGGTGCCCGGCACGCTCAACGACATCAGCGCTTCGCTGGACGTGTCCATTCCGCAGACCGGCCTGCTGATCACCGTGGGCGGCGTGCTGATCGGCCTGGGCGCGCCCCTGGCCGCTGGCCTGGTGGCGGACTGGGACCGGCGGCGCCTGCTCGCACTCTCGTTGCTCTGGTACGGCGTCTTCATGGCGGCCAGCGCCTGCGCGCCCAGCTACGGCTGGCTGCTGGTGCTGCGCGCCCTGGCCATGATGCCGCCCGGCATCTTCACGCCGCAGGCCGCCGCCAGCGTGGGCCTGCTGGTGCCGTTGGCACAGCGCGGGCGCGCCATCACCACCATCTTTCTGGGTTGGTCGCTGGCCTCGGTGCTGGGCATGCCGCTGTCGGCCTGGATCGGCGGCATCTTGGGCTGGCGCTGGGCCTTCGGGCTGGTGGCGCTGCTGGCCTTGGTGGGTGCGGCCTGGGTCTGGCGGGTGCTGCCCGACGGCGTGCGCCCACCCCCGATCTCGCGCCAGGGCTGGGCACAGACCCTGCGCTCGCCCGCGCTGATGGGGGTGGTGGCCGTGACGCTGTTCTATTCCTTCAGCCAGATGACGCTGTTCGCCTACTTCGCGCCCTACCACGAGCAAATGATGGGCATGGGTGCGAGCGCGCTGGCGCTGCTCCTGCTGTGGTTCGGCGTGTTCGGGCTGGCGGGCAATCTGCTGCTGTCGCGCCAGATCGACCGCCTGGGCCCGGCGCGCGCCGTGGCCATCACGCTGGCCGGCATCGCCCTGAGCCTGGCCCTGTGGCCGCTGAGCCGGGCCTTCGGTGCGCCCTCGTTCTGGCTGCATGCGCTGATCGCGCTGCCCTGGGCCATCTGCGGCTTCGCCTGCAATTCAGCGCAACAGGCGCGATTGGTGCAACTGGCTCCCGCGCTGGCCTCGGCCACGATCGCGCTCAATTCCTCGGCCATCTACGCCGGCCAGGCTCTGGGTGCGGCCCTGGGCGCCAGCCTGATCGCCCAGGGGCTGCTGGCGAACCTGCATGTCTACGGGCTGGGACTGATCCTGATCGGACTGGGCTTGAGCCTGTGGGCCGGCCGGCGCGCGGGCGCGGTGCAAGGCGCAGCGCGCTAGCCCAACGCGCCCGTCACATCGGGCGAGCGCCTCGGCACCGCCTCAGCGCGCCCAGTCCGTGCCCACCACCAAGGTGGCCACCATGCGTGACAGTCCCTGGGCGTCGATCTCGTCGAAGCGGGCCAGTTCCGGGCTGTCCAGGTCCAGCACGCCGAGGAACTGGTCACCAGCCCGCAGCGGCAGCACCAACTCGGAACGCGAGGCGCTGTCGCAGGCGATGTGGCCAGGGAAGGCTTCCACGTCCGGCACGATCTGCACCTGCCCCGTCGCGGCGCAGGTGCCGCAGACACCCCGGCCGAAGGGAATGCGCACGCAAGCCACCTTGCCCTGGAAGGGACCGAGCACCAGGGTCTCGCCCTGGGCCAGGTAAAAGCCGGCCCAGTTCAAGTCCGGCAAGGCCTGGTATAGCAAGGCGGAGAACTGCGCCAGGTTGGCGATGCGGTCACGCTCGCCCTCGAGCAGGCTCTGGAGCTGGGCACTCAGCAATTCATACGCCGCGCGCTTGGCGGCCGGGGTGGACATGTCGAGTTGGTCAGCGACGGTGAAGCTCATGGGATCTCGGGTTCCTTGTACGTCCGCAGTTTCGTTGGCGGTCTCGTCCGCGATTGCGCAGATGCGCAGCGAAACCCGCACTATATGATCGGATCGGCTTGTCCGAGACACACACGCGGTCACCGCGCGGAAAAAATGAAACTCACTTTCCTGGGCGCCGCCGGCACCGTGACCGGCTCGCGTTACCTGCTGGAACACGAGGGGCGCCGGCTGCTGGTCGATTGCGGTCTGTTCCAGGGCTACAAGAACCTGCGCGAGTTGAACTGGGAGGACTTCCCCTTCGACCCCGCGACGCTGAACGCGGTGGTGCTGACCCACGCCCACCTGGACCATTCCGGCGCCCTGCCCTTGCTGCTGCGACGCGGTTTTCGCGGCCCCATTCACGCCACGCCCGCCACGATCGAGCTGTGCCACCTGCTGCTGCCCGACAGCGGCCACCTGCAGGAAGAAGACGCGGCCTACGCCAACCGGCATGGCAGCAGCAAGCACCACCCGGCCCTGGCGCTGTACACCGAAGAGGATGCGCGGCACAGCCTGCGTTACCTGCGGCCGCTGGACTTCGGCGTGAGCGAGGAAGTGCTGCCTGGCCTGCACGTCACGCTCGCACCCGCCGGGCACATCCTCGGGGCGGCGCACGCGACCTTTTCGGACGGCCGCACCAAGATCCTCTTCTCAGGCGATGTGGGCCGCGAGGACGACCTGATCATGGAGCCCCCCACACCGCCCGAGGCGGTGGACTGCATGGTGGTCGAATCCACCTACGGCGACCGCGTGCACCCGGCCGTGGACAACCAAGCGCTGCTGGGCGAGGTCATCCAGCGCACGGCCAGCCGCGGCGGCAGCGTGGTGATCCCGGCCTTCGCGGTCGGGCGCGCGCAGGCCCTGCTGGTGCTGATCGCGCGGCTGAAAGCCGCCCACGCCATTCCCGATCTGCCCGTCTTCCTCGACAGCCCCATGGCCATCGACATGACGGGCATCTACCAGCGCCACCACAAGCTGCACCGGCTCAGCCCAGAAGAAAGCCAGCGCATGTGCCACGTGGCGAAGATGGTGCGCACCACCGACGAATCCCGCGCGCTCAACGAAGTGCGCTACCCCTCCATCATCATCTCGGCCAGCGGCATGGCCACCGGCGGCCGGGTGCTGCACCACCTCAAGCGCCTGGCGCCGGACCATCGCAACACCGTCGTGCTGGCCGGCTACCAGGCCGGCGGCACGCGCGGCGCGCGCATCGCTGCGGGGGAAAAGATGATCCGCATCTTCGGCCAGGACGTGCCCCTCAACGCCGAAGTCACCCAACTGCCCGGCATGTCGGCCCACGCCGACGCGCCGCAATTGCTGCGCTGGATGGGCGCCGCGCCCCGGCCGCCGAAACAGGTCTTCCTGACCCATGGCGAGCCCGAGGCGGCGGACCAACTGCGCCAGCGGATTGAACGGGAGCTGGGCTGGCGCGCGAGCGTGGCGCGGATGGGGCAAGAGGTGATGCTGGGGTAGGACACTGAGTCGAACGGCATCGATGGGTGGGGAACGCGCCATCGCCTGCCGGAGCAGCCACTCAACTCATGCTGGGCTGAACTTCGCCAGAGCTACCGACCCGCCGCCTTACCCATCGGCAAATCGCGCAGCGCCAGGGCCAGCTCCTCGGCGTGCCAGACCTCGATCTTTTGCGCCGCGGCATAGGGCTGGGCCTGCTCGCTGAGCGGAGCCAGCGCGATGTACAGCGCTTGTTCGGCCTCGCTGGCCTCGCGTGCGGCCTGCAGCGCACGCAGGCTTTCAACGCCGGTGCGCGCTGACTTCCAGCGGCGCGCGCTGACCAGGGTGCGTCGCCCCTGGCGTTCCAACACAAAGTCGAAGTCTTCCGTCTTGCCGCGTTGCACCGTGTGGCCTTGGCGTTGGAAGGCCTGTGCCAGCAGATCGGCGAAAGCCGGCCAGGACATCGCCGCGACGGCGTCGTGGGTTTGCGCCACGCGTGCGGCGCTGGGTCGGCCCCATTGACGGATCGCCGCCATGACCGCGATCACGACGAAGGGCAAGCCCGACAGCGCACCGACGACGCGGACTTCGTCCGGCAGCAAGGCAAAGCTGATCAAGCCCAGCAGGACACCGATCAGCAGGCTGATCCACCAAGGCGAGCGCAACAGGATTGCGAACAGCGAGTTCTTCGCCATCTTTAGCTTCAAGAGGGGCTCCGTGAGGTGTAAGGGAGCGAGAGCGTAGCGCATGCCGAATCGCCCTCTAACGCGAGCAATGTTGGATTGCGCGTCACGGAGCCAGGCATGCCGTCTGCACGATCTGTTTGCAGGTCACGACCAGACCTCACAAATTAAGGCCATCATCAGTCCCCTCTGGCTCACGGCCCGACGCTGTGTCACAGCGTCGGCCTAAACCTTAAGCGCACGCAGACACTCACTGCATTTCCTGTCGATGTTATCCAGACGCCGCGACAAATTGCTGTCCAGCAATTGAAACTGGTCTTCTCTCAGTTTTTTCTGTTTCTGCAAACGCTCTGGCATAGCCAGGTCATCGTAAGCAGCCCATTGTTTTTTAAATTCTGGATGGTTGTGTGGCTCCGCGATGAAGTCCTCAATCACCTTAGGCAAGAAATGCGCAAATTGCACGTGCAGATACAGCACTGCCTGTACCGCTTCAGATGATCGCAGTTCATGCATAGGAATGTTCGACAGCGCATCTGCGAGTGCATTGGTCACTTGCCGGTGATAGATGTTGTGAATGTTGGCATCCACACCAGTCTCAGCATCTGATTGCTGGATCACCTTCCGTATCTGCGCCGAAAAGTCCTGCGCTGCCTGAACTACGGCTCCTATGGCTTGGCTCTTCTCCAACTGCTCCGCGCGCCTGGTGGCATCTCCAATCCAGAAAGCACCGATGATGGCCAACACCGAGCCACCGGCTTGAATCCATTCGGGGATGTGCTCGTGCTTCTCCCACTTCAGGTACATCAAGCCGATGCCCAGGGCCGCGAGCAAAAACCAAAATGCTGGGTGTCGCAACATTTGCCCGGACCAAATGGCAGGGCGCCGCAACTTTTCGCACAAGCGCTTCATACGGACACCTCGCATCCCTTAGAAACATCGCGGATCGGCTCATCGCCCGTGAGGAACTCAAGCGTCCTCGGTCGCGTGGAAGTTCTACGCCTTGCTGAGTGACAGCAGGCCCTTGGCCTGCTGCCTCAGTTCAGGAACTGAACAAGAAGTTCATCACGTCGCCATCCTTGACGACGTACTCCTTGCCTTCGGCGCGCATCTTGCCCGCGTCCTTGGCGCCCTGCTCGCCTTTGTGGGCGATGAAGTCGTCGAAGGCGATGGTCTGGGCGCGGATGTAGCCCTTCTCGAAATCGGTGTGGATCACACCGGCCGCCTGCGGCCCGGTGTCGCCGACGTGGATGGTCCAGGCGCGCACTTCCTTGACGCCGGCCGTGAAGTAGGTCTGCAGGCCCAGCAGCTTGTAGGCCGCGCGGATTAGGCGGTTCAGGCCGGGCTCTTCCTGGCCCAGCTCCTGGAGGAATTCCAGGCGGTCGGCGTCGTCCATCTCGGACAGCTCGGCCTCGATCTTGGCGCAGATGGCCACCACGGGCGCGTTCTGCGTGGCGGCGTATTCCTTGAGGCGATCGAGGTAGGGGTTGTTCTCGAAACCGTCTTCGCTGACGTTGCCGACGAACATGGCAGGCTTGGCCGTGATGAAGAAGAACTGCTTGAGCAGGGGCAGCTCTTCCTTGCTGAAGTCCACCGTGCGCACGGGCTTGCCCTGGTCCAGCGCGGCCTGGCATTTCTCCAGGATGGCCACCAGCTTGATCGATTCCTTGTCGCCGGAACGCGCTGTCTTGGTCACGCGGTGCAGCGCCTTCTCGACCGCACCCAGGTCGGCCAGGCAGAGTTCGGTCTGGATCACCTCGATGTCGGCGATCGGGTCCACCTTGCCAGCCACGTGGATCACGTTGTCGTCGGAAAAGCAGCGCACCACGTTGACGATGGCATCGGTCTCGCGGATGTGAGCGAGGAATTTGTTGCCCAGGCCCTCGCCCGTGCTGGCCCCGGCCACCAGGCCCGCGATGTCCACGAACTCCACGATGGCCGGCACGATGCGCTCGGGCTGGACGATCTCGGCCAGTTGCTTCAGGCGCGGGTCCGGCACCTCGACCACGCCCACATTGGGCTCGATGGTGCAGAAGGGGTAGTTTTCAGCGGCGATGCCCGCCTTGGTCAGTGCATTGAAGAGGGTGGATTTGCCGACGTTGGGCAGGCCGACGATGCCGCACTTGAGACTCATGGTGTTCCTTGCTTGAGGGGCGGTATTTTAAAGGGGGCGGTTTTCGCCGTCCGGTCTCGCAGTCCATGCCCGTCAAACAGGCAGCCCAATGGCAAGCCAGCAGGGGCGCGGTCCGCGCGACTTGTTCATGCACTTGTCCACAGCTTTAGCCACGGAGACGCTGGATAAGTCGGCCGGTTTGCGGCGCGTCCGGTTGTTGCCCTATGCTGGCGTCTTCCATCAGGCAGAGACGTCATGAAGCAGAACAAGCACGGTTCAGGAGCAAGGCGATGAAACCCGGCCGCGTCTGGCTGGCTGGAAGCCTTTGTCTGGGGCTGTGGCTCGGGCCTATGAACGTCCGTGCGCAGGACGTCACGCCTGCGCAGATCGGTGTGGTCGTGATGCACGGCAAGGGCGGGCGCCCGGACCGTCTGGTCGGGGAATTGGCCGCCCATCTGCAGGCGCGCGGCTTCCTCGTGCGCAACCTCGAAATGCCCTGGTCGGGCCGGCGGAATTACGACGCCAGCCCCGACGAAGCGCAAGCCGAAGTGGCGCAGGCCTGGGTCGGGCTGCAGGGCGACGGCGCGACACGCCTCTTCCTGGTGGGGCACAGCCAGGGCGGTCTGTACGCCCTGCATCTGGGCGCGCGCCTGCCGCTGCTGACCGGTGTGGTGGCCGTTGCGCCGGGCGGCAACGTCGGGAGTGTCGCCTACGAGGAGCAAATCGGCGTCGAACGGGCACGTGCCAGGGCCTCGGTCGAGGCGGGACGCGGCGCGGAGATCGACGCATTCGCCGACTACGAGGGCAGCAAGGGCAAGAGCACGGTGCGCACGCGCGCCGAAATCTATTGGGCCTGGTTCGACCCACAGGGCGTGATGAACCAGGAGCGCGCGCTGCGGGCCCTGCCGGCGCGGATGCCGGTGCTCTACATCGCGCCCACCGGGGACTACCCGGCACTGCAGCGGGTCAATCCGCGCTTGTATGCCCTGCTGAGCCCGCAAGCACTGACGCGACTGCTGCAACCCGCAGCCAGCCACGCCCAGGCGCCGACCGTGGCGCGCGAGGCCATCGCGAACTGGCTGGTCGAAGTCGCGACGGCGAGCCCAGCCCTACACTGAGCTGAACGGGCACGTCACCTCAGAACGCGTAGTCCGCCCGCACTCCCTGCCCCACCTTGAGCAGGCGGTCCACGCCGCCGGTCACGATGGCGTTCATACCAAAGGTGATGGCGCCGTTCAGGCGCGCGTCCTGCCGGTAGGCCTGCAAGGTGTCGCTGACCGAGGGATGGCTTTGCGCCGTGTCCGGATCGATGTTAGGAATGGGGCAGCGCGAGCAGGGCTTGACCGGGGTGAGCTGCACCTCGCCCTCGTCCGTCTCGATGGTGATGGGCCCCACGCGGTCTTCGTCGTGGGCCTCCCAGCCGTCGATGACGAGGTTGGGGCGAAAGCGTCGGATGTCCACCAGCGGCTGGCCAGCGGCCTGCAGGCGGGCATTCAGATCGTCCAGCGCCGACTGGCTCACGACCAGGAGCGGGTACCCGTCGGAGAACTGGTTGGGCGCCTCCACGCCGCCCGTCCATTTCAGGCTGGACAGCCGGCGGTGCTCGGGATCGAAACGCGCCAGGCGGTAAGGGCGGCCCGAGCCACCGGGTGCCAGGAAGTCCGAGAACCACTGCGCGGCCAGATCGCCCATGTCGTAGGCCGCCACCTCGTCCTGCCAGACCCGCACGCGGGTGGGTGCTTCCACCGTGTCCACGCGCAGGTGCAAGGCCAGCATGCCGGGCGCGCGCAGCAGCAGTTCACCGCCGCCGCCCATCACATCGCCCTTGAAGGCGGTCTGGATCAGGGCCATGCGCGGCAGCTCACGCTGGGTGAGGAATTCACCCGCCTCGTCCACGACCATCCAGGCCCGGTCCAGGTCCAGGCCGGTTTCGGTCAGCAGCGCCTCGGGCAAGGCCAGGCCCGCGCAGGATTTGACGGGGTACACATGGAGGCTGGAAATCCGCCCCGTGACATCGGAGGTTTGCATGGGATTGATTGTGCCTTGCCGTCTGGGGTCGGGCCCGGCTTCTACAATGCCCCTCAGCTATGGCATCCCCCTCCTCAGCCCTGGACATCTTCATCAGCGGTGACGGCATCGTCGGCCGCAGCCTGGCCCTGTTGCTCGCGCGTGAAAAGCTGCGCGTGGGCCTGAGCGCCGCGCCGCCCCTGCCACCGGGCGGGCAGGCCGACATCCGGGCCTACGCCCTCACTCCCGCCTCGCGTGCGCTGCTCGAGAGCATCCGCGCCTGGCCCGAGGACGATACGCTGGCCACGCCCGTACTGGCCATGCAGGTGCATGGCGACGAAGGCAGCGAGCTGAACTTCAGCGCGGCCCTGCACGGCCCGAATCGGCGAGACCTGCAGGGCGCGCCCGCGCTGAACTGGATCGTCGACGCCACCGTGCTCGAAGACGGCCTGGCCACGGCGCTGCGCTACCAGCCGCAGATCGAGCGAGTGGCGCCTGGCCAGGAAGCCAAGGCACCGCTCACCGTGATCTGCGAGGGCCGCGCCAGCGCCACGCGCGCCGCCCTGGGCGTCGACTACGACTCGGCGCCGTATGGCCAACATGCGCTGGCCGCCCGCGTGCGCTGCGAACGACCGCATGGCCAGGTGGCGCGGCAATGGTTTCTGCGCGACGAAACGGCCGGTGAGGTGCTGGCCCTGCTGCCGCTGGGCGGGCCGCAAGGCGACACCGTGGCCGTGGTCTGGTCCGTCTCGCCCCAACGTGCCGCGTTCTTGCAGGACCTGGCCCCCGAGGCCTATGCCGAAGCCTTGGCCACGGCCTGCGGCCAGGCACTGGGCACGATGCAGCTCGTGAGCGAACGCCGGGCCTGGCCCCTGGTGCGGGCCCAGGCCCGGCATTGGGCCGGCAACGCCGCCCAGGGGGCCTGGGTGCTGGCGGGCGACGCCGCGCACGCCGTGCACCCGCTCGCGGGCCAAGGCCTGAACCTGGGCCTGGCCGACGTGGCCGAGCTGGCCCGCGTGCTGCGCGAGCGCGAGGACTGGCGCGGCGTGGCCGACCCCAAACTGCTGCGCCGCTATGAACGTGCCCGCAAGGCCGACATGCTGCCGCTGGACCTGGGCATGGACGCGCTGCAACGCCTCTACACCCGCGAAGGCCCGTTCTGGAACCGCTTGCGTGCCTGGGGCCTGCGCGGGGTGGAACACAGCGGCTGGCTCAAGCACTGGCTGGCCCGCCAGGCCATGGGCGCCTGAATGGCGCGCGACAACACACGCATGAAAGCAAGCCCCACGATGACACCGTCCTTTTCTTCGCGCGCAGTTCGCGGTGCCCCTCCGCTGCTCGCGGCCCTCTCCGGCCTGGCGCTCGCTCTGGTACTGGGCCTGACTCCGCCGCAGCCCGCGCAGGCCCAGTCCAAGGCACCTGCGGCCAAAACCGCGCAGGAACCCGCCACCGCCGCGACCATCCGCAAGAACCTGAGCGCGCGCCTGCCGAAGATGCCCGCCATCGACGAGGTGCGCGCCTTGCCACTGGCGGGCGGCACCAGTCTGTACGAGATCCGCGTGGGACAAGACATCTTCTACACCGATGCTCAGGGGCAGCACCTGATCCAGGGACAGATCATCGACCTGCAAAGTCAGCGCAACCTGACCGAGGAGCGCACGGAGCAATTGTCGGCGGTGCGTTACCAGGATCTGCCTTTCGATGACGCCTTCACCATCCGCCACGGCAAGGGCGAACGCCAGCTCGCGGTGTTCTCCGACCCGGAATGCGGCTACTGCCGCAGGCTGGAGCGTGAGCTGGCCGACATCGACAACGTCACCATCCACGTCTTCCTCTACCCCGTGTTGGGTCAGCAGTCCACTGAGAAGGCGCAGGCTGTCTGGTGCACCGCCTCGGATCAGCGTGCCCGCACTTGGCAGGACTGGATGCTCAAGGGCACGCCCCCGGCCGCGCAAGCCAACTGCTCGCAACGCACGCTGGACGCGCTGGCGCGTAACCTGGAATTCGGCCGCAAGCACCGCATCCAGGGCACGCCCACGCTGTTCTTCGCCAACGATGTGCGTGCGCCCGGCGCGCTGAGTGCGCGCCAGATCGAACAGCAATTCGCCAGCGTCGCGGCAAAGAAATAAACCACTTCGCGCCGCCTGAACCCGCCGTCCAGCAGATCTCGGCATTTTTATCGCCACGCCCTCCCCAGGCGCATGCCTTCCCGTCCCGACCCCATGGCCCGTTCCTCCCACACTGCCCGCCAGCCCCGCACTCGGACCACCGCCACGCCGTCCCAAGCGGCCGTGGCCTTCCAGGTCGAGCTGGAGGACCCGCGCGCCCACCTCTACCGCGTCACGCTGAGCATCGCCGAGCCTGCGGCGCAGCAGCGCGTCAGCCTGCCGGTCTGGATTCCGGGCAGCTACCTGCTGCGCGAATTCGCCAAGCACCTGCAGGAACTCACGGCGCGGCAGGGCAAGAAAACACTGGCACCACGGCAGTTGGACAAGTGCAGTTGGTCGATCGCCTGTGACCCGGCGCAGCCGCTGCTGCTGAGCTACCGCGTCTACGCTTACGACAATTCCGTGCGCACCGCCTGGCTGGACATGCAGCGGGGATTTTTCAACGCCACCAGCCTGTGCCTGCGCGTGGAAGGACACGAAGACCAGCCGCATGGGCTCGTGGTGTCTCGCCCTTCAGGCGCCGACAAGGAAGCGATGGGACCTTGGCAAGTCGCCACGGGCCTGACACCGCTGGCGGTGGACAAACAAGGCTGGGGCAGCTACCGCGCCGCCGATTACGACGAGTTGGCGGACAGCCCGGTGGAGATGGGCACGTTCTGGCGCGGCGACTTCAAAGCCTGCGGCGTGCCGCATCGTTTCATCGTCGCGGGTGCGCCGCCCAGCTTCGACGGCGCACGCCTGCTGGCCGACGCGCAACGCATCTGCGAGACGGAAATCCGCTTCTGGCACGCCCAGGGCCGCGCCGGCGGCACAGTGCAAGCGCCCCCGTTCCAGAACTATGTCTTCATGCTCAACGCCACCGACGACAACTACGGTGGCCTGGAACACCGCAACAGCACCGCACTGATCTGCGGCCGACGTGACCTGCCGCGCCTGGGCCAGAAGCCGGGCGAGGGTTACACCACCTTGCTCGGCCTGATCAGCCACGAGTACTTCCACAGCTGGAACGTCAAGCGCCTGCGCCCCACCGAGTTCGCGCGCTACGACTACACACGGGAAAACTACACGGAGCTGCTCTGGTTCTTCGAAGGCTTCACCAGCTACTACGACGACCTGCTGCTGCGCCGCGCCGGTCTGATCGACGACAGCACCTACCTGCGCCTGCTCAACAAGAACATCAACCAGTTGCTGCAGACGCCGGGGCGCCTGGTGCAGACCGTGGCCCAGGCCAGCCTGGACGCCTGGGTCAAGTACTACCGCGTGGACGAGAACACGCCCAACGCCACGGTCAGCTATTACGGCAAGGGCGCGCTGGTGGCTCTGTGCATCGACCTCACACTGCGCGCCGAGACCGGGCACAAGCAGTCACTGGATGACGTGATGCGCGCGCTGTGGCACCGCTGCAAGGCCGGCCCGATGGCCGAGGCCGATGTGCTGGCCGTGCTGCAGGAACTCAGCGGCCAGAGCTGGAAAAAGGAATTCCAGCAATGGGTCCACGGCACCCGCGAACTGCCCTTGCGGGACCTGCTACAAGGACAAGGCATCGCCATCCACGATGATCCAGCCCAACTGGCGCAGCGCCTGGGCCTGCGCGTGACGGAAAACAACGGCGCCGTGCAGATCAAGACCGTGCTGCGCGGTGGCGCGGCCGAGCAGGCGGGTTTCGCGGTCGGTGATGAGTGGTTGGGGGTGGAGACCCAGGGCAAGGCTGGCACGAGCAAGTCCGCAAAAGGCGAAGCAAGCGCGAACACCAGTGCCTGGCGGCTGCGCAAGCTGGACGACCTGCCGCTCTACGCAGGCGAGCAGCTCTCGCTCACCGCCCTGATCGCCCGCGACCAGCGCATCCTGCGCCTACCGCTGACCCTGCCTAAGACCAGCACCACTTGGCGCTTGGCGATAGAGGCTCAGGACAAGGTCAAGCGCTGGCTGGACTGACCTCTTTTGATCCGGGCCGCCGCCAATCACTGTGCCGGGGCCGGGCTCAGGCTTCAGCCAGATAAGCCGCGGCCGGCGTCGACAGCGACTGTTTCACCTGACGCGTGATCTCGTCGGCCAGCACCTCCAGCGCACCCGCTTCCAAGCCCTCGTAAGCCAGGCGCACGATGTCCTGCGGCGTGGCCTTGGGCACTTCCATGCCGCGGGTCAGGTCCGTGTCGACAAACCCCATGTGCAGGGCCGTGACCTGGGTGCCTTGCTCGCGCAATTCGTGGCGCAGGCCATTGGTCAGGGCCCAGGCGGCGGACTTGCTGGCACCGTAGGTGCCGAGAACCGGGCGGTTGATCCAGCTCGCGATGGACAAGACGTTGAGCAGCGCGCCACCACCGTTCTTGGCCAGCACAGGGGCAAAGGCCTGAGCCATGTGCAGCATGCCGAAGAAGTTGGTTTCGAGCTGACGGCGCGTGGCAGACAGATCCGTGTCGGCGAGGAAACCACCGGGGTTGGCGATACCCGCGTTGTTGACGATCAGGTTCACGTCACCGTACTCGCGCGCGACGGCCGCCACCTGCGCTGGGTCGGTCACGTCCAGGCGCACCGGCACGACGCCGTCGAGGCGCACGCTCGCCGGGTCACGCGCGGCAGCGTAGACACGGCGCGCGCCTCGTGCCAGGGCCTGCTTGGCGAATTCCCGGCCGATGCCGCGATTGGCGCCGGTGATAAGAACAACGGATTGGGCTAGTTTCATGTTTCACTCCAGATTTATATGACGATCGTCATATTCAAGAACCAACAAAAATGCGCAGATCTCTGCGCGGCGAAGAAACCTTCAGGATGCAGGGGTGGGATCGAACTGTTCGAGCAGGAAGCGCCGCGCAACCGCCAGATGCTTGCGGCCCTGGGCGTTCGGGCCCAGAGTGCGAGCGATCTGCAGGGCACCGATGAGCTGGCTGGCGATCACGCCCGCCGTTTCCTCGGACGGGTCGGGCCCCAGCACAGCACGCACGTCGGCCACCAACTCGCGCACGCGCGCCACCGCGGCCTCGCGCACCGCGTCCGCCTGGCGCGGCATTTCGGAAGCCAGGGCCGCCACGGCGCAGCCGTGCTCGGGGGCATTAAGGTGTCGTTCGGACAGGTAGTTCTCGACCAAGGTGCGGAAACGGCTGAAGCCTCGTGCCTGGCCCTGGTCCAAGGCGTCTTGCATGCGGGCATGAGCGTCATGCCCGGCCCGTTCCAGCGCCTCGGCGATCAGGGCATCGCGCGAGGCGAAATGGGCGTAAAAGCCACCATGGGTCAGCCCGGACTGTTTCATGATGTCCGCCACACCAACCCCGGCAAAACCGCCACTGCGCAAAGCGCGCGCCGCCGCATCGACGATGCGGTCATGCGTCTGTTGCTTGCGGCTGGGAGCGAGTGGCATGGGGTGGTCTGGTATTGCGTAATGGGCGAATCATAGCACAAATATGACGTTCATCATATTTCAAATCTCATGAGGCCGAGGTACCGGCGTCAGCAACCACTTCCTATACTGCCGGGGCTGTATCCGACCGGAAACCTGCCATGCGCGCCGCCGTTGACCTCGCCCAGTCCTACCGTCTCCTCAACCATGGCCCCACGGTGCTGGTGAGCGCCGCGCACGGCGGCCAGCGCAACATCATGGCCGCCGCCTGGAACATGGCACTGGACTTCGCCCCGCCCAAGATCGCCGTGGTGCTGGACAAGAGCACGTACACGCGGGAGCTGGTCGAAGCCTCCGGCCATTTCTGCATCAACGTGCCCTGCCGCGCGCAGGCCGGTGTGGTGCTCGCGCTGGGCCAGCTCTCTGGCCGTGAGTTGCAGGCGGACGCCGAGGGCGGGGACAAGTTCGCACGGTTCGGCCTGAACACCTTCGCGGCCAGCCATGGCGAAGCGCCGCTGCTTCAAGGCTGCGTGGCATGGCTGGAATGCAGGTTGATGCCCGAACCACGCAACCAGCAGCTCTACGACCTGTTCATCGGCGAAGTGGCGGCCGCCTGGGCCGATACGCGGGTCTTCGCGGATGGCCATTGGCGGTATGACGACCGTAGCGACCCGGCCCTGCGCACGCTGCACTACGTGGCCGGTGGGCATTTCTTCGCGATCGGCGAAGCGTTCGAGGCGCAGGCAGCTCGCCCGCAGCGCTGACGCCCACGCGGCAAGACAACGTGGCCGCTGGCAGAAGCCCGTCGGCGTGTGTCACAGAAGTTCAGGGTCCAAGCTGCCAGGGCATGACCCCGGCGGCAGATCACTCGCCAGCGTGAAGTCGGCAAAGTCGAAACCGGGACCGACCGTGCAACCCACCAGGGCATAGTCGCCCAGACAGCGTGCGGCCTGCCAAGCATCGGCGGGCACGGTGCGCACGGGCAGGACATCGGCCTCCGCGGCCGTGGCGCTGGCCGATACCCCCACCGGCCCGAGCAGCCAGCCTCGCACCTGCCGCTGCCCAGGCGGCAACACCCGCAGTTCCAAGAGTCCACCTTCGTAGTGGTGCCAGACCTCGTCGGCCCCGCGCACCCGGTGCCAGCGGCTCACGGCGCCCTGGGGCAGCAGAAAGAAGATGGTGGTCAGGGCGGAACGGGACGCGCCATCGCCGCGGCGGATCTGCTCCCCAGAGCGGAAGACCTCACGGTAGTACCCACCTTCGGGATGCGGCTGCAGTCCGAGGCGATCAATCAGGGCCTGGACGCGTTCAGAGGAAGTCATGCCGTGCCTGTCGTTGTCTTGCGGCCGCCTGGTTTGGTCTGTTCGTCCGGGCCTGAGTCTCACGCCTTCAGCGTGACCTTCTTGAACTTGCGCTTGCCCACCTGCAGCACATAGACCCCTGCGCCGAGTTTGAGGCCTTTGTCGCTGACAGTGTTGCCATCCACCCGCACGCCGCCGCCGTCGATGAGGCGGTTGCCTTCGCCGGACGAGGCCACCAGGCTCGCCTGCTTGAGCAAAGCGGCGATGCCCACGGGCGCGCCGCCTTCCAGGGTCAGAGTCTGCTCCTCGACCTCGTCCGGAATGCCGCCCTTGCTGCGGTTGATGAAGTCCTGCTCCGCGGCCTCAGCCGCCTGCGCGCCGTGGAAGCGCGTGGTGATTTCCTTGGCCAGTGCCACCTTGGCATCCTTGGGATTTCGGCCGGCTTCGACTTCCTTCTTCAGCGCGGCGATCTCGGCCAGGGACTTGAAGGACAGCAGGGTGTACCAGTCCCACATCAGCGCGTCGCTGATGGACAGCACCTTGGCGTACATGGTGTTGGCGTCCTCGCTGATGCCGATGTAGTTGTGCTTGCTCTTGGACATCTTGTCCACGCCGTCCAGGCCCACGAGCAGGGGCATGGTCAGGATGCACTGCGGCTCCTGGCCATGCTCCTGCTGCAGGTGGCGGCCCATGAGCAGGTTGAACTTCTGGTCGGTGCCGCCGAGTTCCAGGTCGGACTTGAGCGCCACCGAGTCATAGCCCTGCATCAGCGGGTAGAGGAATTCGTGCACGCTGATGGGCGTGCCGGCCTGGTAGCGCTTGGTGAAGTCGTCGCGCTCCATCATGCGCGCCACGGTGTACTTGGCGGCGAGCTGGATCATGCCCATGCTGCCCAGGGGCAGGCACCATTCGCTGTTGTAGCGGATCTCGGTGCGCTGCGGGTCCAGCACCAGGCTGGCCTGCTTGTAGTAGGTCTCGGCGTTGGCCTTGATCTGCTCGGAGGTGAGCGGCGGGCGCGTGCTGTTGCGGCCTGAGGGGTCGCCGATCAGGCTGGTGAAGTCACCGATCAGGAAGATGACCTGATGCCCCAGGTCCTGCAATTGGCGCAGCTTGTTAAGCACCACGGTGTGGCCCAGGTGGATGTCGGGCGCGGTGGGGTCGAGGCCCAGCTTGATGCGCAGCGGGGTGTGCGTGGCCTCAGACCGGGCCAGCTTCTTGACCCAGTCGTCCTCGGGAATCAGTTCCTCGCAACCCCGCCGGGTCACGGCCAGCGCTTCGCGCACGCGATCGGTGACGGGGAAAGGAACGGCGGGAGCGGATGTGTTCATAGGGATTTTTCTACACCCCGGTTCAGAGGGGCCGATATACTGGTCGCGCCCCTGGCCGGGGCATGCCACGGCGGGCGCCGAGGGCGTGAGAAGCAGAAACAAGCGGCTGATTTTACGTGCCGCACACCCGCGTCCCCGGGAAACGGCACCCACGACAGACCGGCGGAATTGGCCCACCCTTTGCTAGCTTCTTGACGCGTCGCTCTGGCTGATTTGCCGCACCATCCTCCGACGAACGCCCCCCGTGATGTCCGCCTTGCCCTCCCTGTTCCAGCGCTTAAGCCGTCCCTTGCATGCCCGAGGGCGACTGCTGCTGCGCCACTGGAAACAGCGCTCGAGGCAGAGCTGGCGCCCCGCCCTGCTCGGGCTGAGCCTCGTGGCGCTGGGCCTGAGCGCGGGCGCTTATGCGGTGGCGGCTGTTGTCGTCTCGTTCGCACCCGATCCCGCCCGACTTCCGGTGCAGGAAGTCACCGCCGAGGTCCGGGCACTGCCCTTCGTCTCCCCATTCGCCACCGCCTCCGCGCCGGACATGCCGCGGTCCGCCAATCCGCCAGACAGCGGCGGTGCGGGGTACCGGTTCAATCTCTATCGTTCCGAACTGTCCCGCCCGCAGGACACCGCCGAAGGCCTGCTGTACCGCCTGGGCATCCATGACCCGCAGGCCGCCGTCTTCCTGAAGCGGGACATCCTCACGCACCGCCACCTGTTGGGACGCACGGGTCGCCTTTTGAGTGCGGAAGCGAGTGAGCGCAACACCCTGCTCAGACTGACGGCGCGCTGGAGCCCGAGCGACGACGGCAGCTTCGAACGGCTGATCATCGAACGGGCCGGTGATGGCTTCAGTTCCCACATGGAAAAGGCCATGCTGACGGCCTCGCTGCGCATGGCCAGTGGCGTCATCGAAAGCTCGCTTTTCGCCTCCACCGACCAGGCAGGCATTCCAGATGCCGTGGCCGTGCAATTGGCGGAAATCTTCTCCGCGGACATCGACTTCCACAGCGACCTGCGCCAGGGAGACCGTTATGCCGTGGTCTACGAAATGCTGGAAGGCGACGGTGAACCCCTGCGCGCGGGCCGGGTGCTGAGCGCTGAATTCATCAACGCAGGCAAGGCCTACCAAGCCGTCTGGTTCACCGAACCGAACGCGGACCTGCCAGCGCCCGTGGTGGCCGGCCAGCCGACCCAGACCACCGGCCGCAGCGGCTACTACAACCTGGACGGACAGAGCCTCAAGCGCGCCTACCTGGCTTCGCCCTTGGCTTTCTCGCGCGTGACCAGTGGCTTTCGCATGCGCTTGCACCCGATTCTCAAAACCTGGCGCGCGCACCTGGGAGTGGATTACGCCGCGCCCATCGGCACGCCGGTACGGGCCGTGGGCGACGGGGTGGTGGAGTTCGCCGGCGAGCAAGGCGGCTACGGCAAGGTGGTGATCCTGCGGCACCGCAACGGCCACCAGACTTTGTACGCCCACCTGAGCCGCATCCTGGTGCGGCACGGCCAGCGCATCGCGCAAGGCCAGACCCTGGCGGCCAGCGGTGCCACCGGCTGGGCCACCGGCCCACACCTGCACTACGAGTTCCGCATCAACGGTCAGCACCAGAACCCGTTGCTGATTGTTCGCCGCAGCGAATCGGCGCCGCCGGTGTCGGCGGCGAACCGCCCTGCCTTCGACCACATTGCCCAGCAAGCCCGGCTGCAGTTGGTCTCGGCCCAGTTGCTGGCGTCGCGCTGAACCGAACCCTCCCATTCATTGCATGAACGCTCTCTTCATCGGCCTGATGTCAGGCACCTCGCTGGACGGCGTGGACGGCGTGCTCGCCGAAATCACGCCCCACCCGGACCAGGACACCATCCGTGTGCTGCACCATGCGACCCGCCCCTTTCCCGCCGAGCTGGCCGCCGAATTATTGGCCCTGAACACCCCCGAAGGGCGCGATGAATTGCACCGCGCCGCACTGGCCGCGAACGGCCTGGTACGGGTCTACGCGGGCGTCGTGGGCGATCTGCTGCAGGCGACCGGCACCGCGCGCGAGGCCATCCGGGCCATCGGTGCGCATGGCCAGACCGTACGGCACCAGCCCGGGCCACGGCATGAGGGCCCGGGTGGCACGGGCTACACACTGCAGCTCAACAACCCGGCCCTGCTGGTGGAACTGACGGGCATCAGCGTGGTGGCGGACTTCCGCAGTCGTGATGTGGCCGCGGGCGGCCAGGGCGCGCCGCTGGTGCCGGCCTTCCACCAGGCGGTCTTCGGACCTGTCACTGACGCCGACGGCGCCGTGGCGGTGCTCAACCTCGGTGGCATGGCCAACCTCAGTCTGCTGCAGGGCAATGCGGTCGGAGGCTTTGATTGTGGCCCGGGCAACGCCCTGCTCGACGCCTGGTGCCAACGGCACCAGGGTCAGCCGTATGACGCCGGCGGACGCTGGGCTGCAAGCGGCCAAGTGAGCGAGGCGCTGTTGCGCGATCTGCTCGAGGAGCCCTTTTTCCATCAACTGCCCCCAAGAGCACGGGGCGCGACCTGTTCCATCCGGACTGGCTGCGGGCACGGCTGGTGCGGCATCCTCTGCTCAAGCCGGTGGACGTGCAGGCCACACTGACCGAGTTGACGGCGAGCAGCTGCGCCTCGGACCTGCTGCGTCACGCACCAGCTTGCCAACGCCTCTACGTCTGCGGCGGTGGCGCGCTCAACGACACGCTGATGCGACGCCTGCGCGCTTTGCTGCCCGGCGTGTCGGTGAGCAGCACCGATGCCGCCGGCCTGCCACCACTGCAGGTGGAGGCCACCGCCTTTGCCTGGCTGGCGCGCAAGTGCCTGGCGGGTGAAACGGGCAATCTGACCCGCGTCACGGGCGCGCGTCACGCGCGCGTGCTGGGCGCCATCTACCCCGTCTGATCCTCTCTGCCGGGCGCAAGCAACGTCGGCTTGGGCGTGTCCGCGCGCGCCTACTCCATCTCGGACGGTTCGTGCCGACCGCGTGCGGGAGCAGCCTGGGCATCCGACAACTGCCAGAAGATGGCCGCTGAAGCCAGGGTGATCAACCCCATGCAGACAAAGGTACCGCGGAATGCAGGCAACGCGGCGGCGGCTTCCTCGTTGCCGAAATAGCCGGTGAACGCCGCCAGCACGGCCCCGGCAGCCGCCACGCCCATGCCCATGGCCAGCATCTGCACCATCGACAGAAGGCTGTTGCCGCTGCTGGCCATCGCGGGGGCGAGGTCCTTGAGCGTGAGCGTATTCATGGCCGTGAACTGCATGGAGTTCACCGCGCCGAACAGCATGAGTTGCAGGATGCGCAGCCACAAAGGCTGCTCTACCGTGGTCAGCGCGAAGCTCGCGGTCGCCAGACCAACGAACAGGGTGTTGAACACGAGCACGCGGCGGTAACCATAACGCGTGAGCAACCAGGTCCCTGGACGTTTCATGGACATGCTGGCCAGCGTGATGGGCAGCATCATCAAGCCCGCATGCAAGGGTGAGTAGCCCAAGGTCACCTGCATGAGCAGCGGGATCATCAGGGGCATGCAGGCGCTGCCCAGGCGCGAGAACAGATTGCCCAGCAAGCCGATGCGCAGGGACGCCACACCGAACAGCTGGGGCGAGAACAGCGGGTCGGGACGGCGCAAGGCGTGCATCCAGTAGGCCGCGAGACTGGCGAGACCGAAGATCATCAGTACCAGCACGCTGGCTTGGCGCAGACCCAGGCCGGACAGGCCGTCGAGCGCGAGGGAGATCGTCACCATGCCGAAGGCCAGCAGCAGGTAGCCGGTCAGATCGAAGCGGGCCAATGCCGTGTTGCGCTGGACGGGCATGTAACGCAAGGTCGCCAGGCCGCCGAGCAACCCCACGGGCAGATTGATCAAGAAGATCCAATGCCAGGACGAGACCTCCACGATCCAACCACCCAGCGTGGGGCCGATCAGTGGACCGATGAGCCCGGGGATGGCCACAAAGCTCATGGCCTGCAGAAAACGTTCACGTGGAAAAGTCTTGAGTACCGCGAGCCGACCCACGGGCAGGAGCAATGCACCGCCCAAGCCTTGAAGCACGCGCGCCGCCACCAGCAGCCCGAGGGTGTTGGACATGGCACAGAGCAACGAGCCGACGGAGAACAGCGCGATGGCGCCCAGGAACACGGGGCGCAAGCCAAAGCGGTCTGCCAGCCAGCCCGAAGCCGGAATCAGCATCGCCATGGTGAGTGAATAGGCCACGACCACGGACTGCATGCGCAAGGGACTTTCGCCCAAGCTGCGCGCCATGGCGGGCAAGGCAGTGTTGACGATGGTGGCATCCAGCGTCTGCATGAAGAAACCCACCGCCACCAGCCAGAGCAAGGCACGCAGTTCGCCCTCCTTGAGCGGTGCGCCAGCTTGCGTTGCGTTCATGGAGTGCCGACCTGGAAACTGAAAACGGGAATCTTGCGGAACGGACAGCAAAAAGCCACCCGGAGGTGGCCTTGTGTGTCAGAACCAGACGCAGCTCACACCGAGAAGCTGGAACCGCAACCGCAGGTGGTGGTGGCGTTCGGGTTCTTGATGACAAATTGTGCGCCTTGGAGATCTTCCTTGTAGTCAATCTCGGCGCCCAGCAGGTACTGGTAGCTCATCGCATCGATCAGGAGGGAGACACCGTTCTTGGTCATGGTGGTGTCGTCTTCGTTGGCCACCTCGTCGAAGGTGAAACCATACTGGAAGCCGGAGCAACCACCGCCCTGCACAAAAACACGCAGCTTGAGGTCCGGATTGCCCTCCTCGGCGATCAGGTCAGCCACCTTGGCCGCAGCGCTGTCGGTGAAGAGAATCGGCGCGGGCATCTCGCTCACGACATCGGCTTGGACGGATTCGGCAACTGCGCTCATGGGAAAACTCCTTCTGGCAGGAAGTTGTTCAGTGACAGGGCTGTGATGGTACACCCAACCGTCGAACCGCTCGGCAGTCGCCTCGCAAACCCATACTGCGCGTGACGCCTTCGCCCGAACCGGGCGCTATGGACCGCAGGCAGGCGAGGAGGTTCAATTGCCGGTCGCAGCCAGCTTGAGGGCAGGCTTGTCCTCCAGCATGGAGGGCGTGGGGCGCAGCAGGCCAGCGATGATGGCGCCCTGGTGCATTTCCAGCGCGGTGTAGAAGACGTCGCCTTCGATGCGCGCCTTGGGTTGCAGCTCCAGCATCTGACGGGCATAGACCGGGCCCTTGATCGTGCCGTTGACGATCACGTGGTCAGCATGCACCTCGCCGAGGATGGATGCCGTCTCGGAGATGACCAAGATGCTGCTGTCTTCCTCTCGGGCACGCACGTTGCCGACGATGGTGCCATCCACGCGCAGGCCGTCGCGGAAGTGCACATGACCTTCGATGTGATTACCGTCGGCAATCAAGCTTCGAATGGCCGGGGGTTTTTGCTTGCTGAACATGGGAACAACTTTCTACACAGAAATTCAGGACGAGGCACCTGCCGCGCGGACTGGCGGCCACATCCTTGCAAATTCAGATTACAACTTGACTGACTGCTCCGCGCGCACCGCATCGCCCTGCATCACCTTGGCGATGATGCTCTTGATCTCGGTGTCCGGCGGCAACTGGAACGTGCCCTCGGCCCGCGCATACTGGCGCAACCGGATGGGCTGCGCTCCCTGCGGCAGAGGTGCGGACCACGGCCGCCCGGATTGCACGCCAATGAACTGCACTTCCAACTGCCCACTGAACTCCCGCGCGTTCTTTTGAGGCTGGATCACCAACACCTGCCATTTGACCAGCTGCCCCTGTCCATCCTGCTGCACGACGGCCTGCAGGCCGCGAATCGCAAGAGACTCCCCCCTCCTTCGGTGGGGATCAGGCGCTCGAAGAAACCCAGATCGTCGCGCAAGCGCTGATTATCCGCTTCGAGCTGCTTATTGAGTTCCGACAGGCGTTCCTGCGCGGTTTGCTCGGCGGCCATCAGCGTGGAGGCCGTGTTCGCCTTGGCCAGCGCCTCGTCGCGCTCGTCCTTCATGGAACGCGCCTGGCGACGCAACTCTGAGAGTTGCTGCTCCAGCTTCTCCACGTAGCCCACGCTGCCGCCCTCGATGCCGGCGATGTCGCGGCCGAACTCAAAGGCCCACAGACCTATGGCGGCGCAGAAGCCGAAAGTCACGGCGGCAATCACCCAGCGCAAGGGCCAAGGCAGTGAGCTGCGCACGGACATGCGCGGTGCGCTCACCGTCAGACGCCGAAGTAGCAGACGCATTCGCATAGGGGGAAAAGTCTAGCAGCCGCGCAGAGAAAAAGGCCGGCGGATTGAAACCCGCGCGGCCTTTACATTGCAACAGATTGTCAGGCACATGACACATGCGAGGGCGATGCCGACATCCACGTCGGAGACGACCTCATCCATTGCCATTCGACCCTGCAAGCTGCCCCGTCACGCCACCACCCATGCCATCCCCGTATAGGGATAGGGGCATAGGCAGGACACAACGCGGATCAGCGCTTGCTGAACTGCTTGCGACGACGCGCGGAGTGCAGACCAACCTTCTTGCGCTCCACTTCGCGGGCGTCGCGGGTCACGAAACCGGCTTGCGACAGCGCAGGCTTGAGGGCCGCGTCGTAGTCGATCAGAGCGCGCGTGATCCCGTGGCGGGTGGCACCGGCCTGACCGGACTCGCCACCGCCATGCACGTTGACCTGGATGTCGAAGGTTTCGGCATGGTTGGTCAGCATCAACGGTTGCTTGGCGATCATGATGGAGGTTTCACGGCCGAAGTACTCGGCGATGTCCTTGCCATTGACCGTGATCTTGCCGGAGCCCTTCTTCAGAAACACGCGCGCGACGCTGGACTTGCGTCGGCCGGTTCCATTGTTCCATTCACCAATCATTTCGGACTCCTTCAGATGGCCAGCGGCTTGGGTTGCTGAGCGCTGTGCGGATGCTCGGCGCCGCCATAGACCTTGAGCTTCTTGATCATGGCGTAGCCCAGCGGGCCCTTGGGCAGCATGCCCTTGACAGCCTTCTCCAGCGCGCGGCCGGGGTGCTTGGCTTGCGAGTCGCGGAAGTTGGTGGCGGAGATGCCGCCCGGATAACCCGAGTGGCGGTAATAGATCTTGTCGAGCGACTTCGTGCCCGTCACCTTCAGCCTGGCGGCGTTGATGACGACAATGAAATCACCGGTATCGACGTGAGGCGTGTAAATGGCCTTGTGTTTGCCGCGCAAACGGAGAGCAACTTCGCTGGCTACTCGTCCGAGGACCTTGTCGGTCGCGTCAATCACAAACCACTCGTGCTTCACGTCAGCGGGTTTGGCGCTGAACGTAGTCATGAGTTTTCTCTTTCAAGAATCGTCCCAGCCAAAAGATGAGCGGGACGGGTTTGGCGGGCTCTTTTCCACGGTCGGTGCTCCTCTTTCGGGAGCCTCTTAGGTGGTGATGTCAGAGCCAATGCACCGCACGCCCTGCAATGCGCAGAGGCATCGCCGAATTCAGGCGCTGCATTGACCGTCTTCGCCGCGGAGCCACAAAAGCGCTGCGAAGCCTGCCATTATACAAATTCCCTGGCTTCAGGGCAGTTAACATCGGACGGCCATGTTCAGCTACCGCCACGCCTTCCATGCCGGCAACCACGCCGATGTCCTCAAACACAGCACGCTGATCGCGCTTACGCGGCATTTGACGCAGAAAGACACCGCGCTCACCGTCATCGACACCCACGCGGGCGCGGGCCTGTACCGACTGGACGGCGACTACGCCCAGACCAGCGGGGAAGCCGCTTTCGGCATTGGCAGACTCTCGGATGTGAGCGCAGACTCCCTTCCGGAGATGCTACAGGACTATCTGATGCTGATCGGGGAATTCAATCCCGGTGCAGCCTATGCAAAATCCACCACCCCCAAGGTCTATCCTGGCTCGCCCTTCATCCTCCAGCGCCTGCTGCGCGAGCAGGACCGGCTCAAGCTGTTCGAGCTGCACCCCACGGACAGCAAGGCCCTGGAAGCCAATATCGCCCAACTGGATGCGGACCGGCAGGTCGCCGTGCTACGGGAAGACGGCTTCGGCTGCATCACCAAGTTTCTGCCCCCGCCCTCGCGCCGGGCTCTGCTGCTGTGCGACCCGAGTTATGAAATCAAGACAGACTACACGCGTGTCGCCAGCCTGCTGGCCGATGGACTGAAGCGCTTCGCCACCGGCTGTTATGTCGTCTGGCACCCGATCATTCCGCGCCCCGAGGCCCATGACCTGCCACGCCGTTTACGCACGCTGACGAATCAGGCCGGCAAACCCTGGCTGCATGCCACGCTGACCGTCAAGTCCGGCAAGGACGCCACCGGCCTGCCCGCCAGCGGCATGTTCATCGTCAACCCGCCCCATACCCTGCAAGGCGCCTTGAAAGCGACCTTGCCTCAGCTGGTCGAGTTGCTCGGACAGGACCGGAATGCCGCTTACACGCTGGAGAGCGCAGGCCACTGAGCACGGTTCTCAAGCCCTTGCCCCTGCCGGTCTCAGTCTCACACGATAGCCAGCCGCCGACAGATCTCCAGCGTGGCCGCGCTCTGGTTCATGCTGTAGAAGTGCAGCGCAGGCGCGCCGCCCGCGCGCAACTGCTCGCACAAGGCCGTCACCACGTCCAGCCCGAAGGCCTTGATGCTGGCCGTGTCGTCCCCATACCCCTGCAGGCGCAGGCGCACCCAGCGCGGGATCTCCGCGCCGCAGGCGTCGCTGAAGCGCATGAGTTGGGTGGAGCTGGTGATGGGCATGATGCCGGGCACGATGGGCACGGTCACGCCCAGGGCGTCGGCGTCCTCGACGAAACGGAAATAGGCGTCGGCGTTGTAGAAATACTGGGTGATGGCCGAATCGGCACCTGCCTTGACCTTGGCCGCGAAGGCCTGCAGATCGGCCTCGGGCGAGCGGGCCTGCGGATGCACCTCGGGGTAGGCCGCAACTTCGACGTGGAAGTGCTCGCCCGTCTCGTCGCGGATGAACGCAACCAGGTCGCTGGCGTAGTGGAATTCGCCGCCCGCGCCATATCCGCTGGGCAGGTCGCCACGCAGCGTGACGAGGCGCTTCACCCCCATGGCCTTCAGCGCCGCCAGATTCTCGCGCATGGTGGCCTGGGTGGCGCCGATGCACGAGATGTGCGAAGCGGCGTCCATGCCCTCGGCCAGGATCTCGCGCACCGCGGCAAACGTGCCTTCCTGCGTGGAGCCGCCGGCGCCATAGGTCACCGAGCAGAACTCGGGCTTCAAGGCTTTCAATTGCTGCCGCACGACGCGCAGCTTCTCCACGCCCTCAGGCGTCTTGGGCGGAAAGAACTCAATGCTCAGCGGCAAGGATTGCGGTGTCGGTTGTTCGCTCATGCGAGCCTCACGGTGATTTGATCGCGTGAATGAAGAATTCGCGGTTCCCGTCGCCACCTTCGATGGGGGAGTCGAACCAGCGTTGCACGGCCAGCCCCAAGGACGCGCAGGCATCACGCAGGCGTTGCTCGATCAAGGGGTACATGGCGGCATCGCGCACGATGCCTCCCTTGCCCACCTGGCCCGGCTGCAACTCGAACTGCGGCTTGACCAGGGTCAGCAGATGCCCGCCGCTCTTGAGCCAGGGCACCACCGCCGGCAGCACCAGGGTCTGTGAGATGAAAGAGAGGTCAGCCACCAGGAGGTCGAAGCCACCCTCCGGCACCTCACCTTCCAGCGCTTGCGCCACCGCAGCCGCGTCGCGGGCATTGAGCCCTTCAACGCAAAGCACCCGCGGGTCCTCGCGCAGGCTCGCATGCAGTTGCGCCTGCCCCACATCCAGGCCCACCACCCGCGTGGCACCCGCCTTCAGCAGACAGTCGGTGAACCCGCCGGTGGACTGACCGACGTCGAGGCAGTGCAGTCCCTGCACCGACAGGCCGACTTGTCGGAGCGCCGCTTCCAGCTTGAGGCCGCCTCGCGAGACATACCGCGCCTCGGTATCGTCCAGCAGGCGCAACTCCGCACTGTCGGGCACCTCGTCCCCATTCTTGGCGACGCGCTTCCATGCTTCGCCCTGCCGCCATTCCACCCCACCCGCAATCAGGCGCTGAGCCTGTGAGCGGGTGCTGGCGAGTTGACGCTGGACCAGGAGCTGGTCGATGCGCATCAGTAGCGGTAGGTGTCGGGCTTGTACGGGCCTTGCTTCGACACACCGATATAGGCGGCCTGCTCGTCCGTCAGTTCGGTCAGCATCGCGCCCACCTTCTTGAGGTGCAGGCGAGCCACCTTCTCATCCAGGTGCTTGGGCAGCACATAGACTTGGCCCGGCGTGTACTTCTGCGGCTGGGTGTAGAGCTCAATCTGCGCGATGGTCTGGTTGGCGAAGGAGCTGGACATCACGAAGCTGGGGTGGCCCGTGCCGCAACCCAGGTTCACCAGGCGGCCTTTGGCCAGCATGATGATGCGCTTGCCGTCCGGGAAGATCACGTGGTCGACCTGGGGCTTGATCTCTTCCCACTTGTACTTCTCGATCGAGGCGATGTCGATCTCATTGTCGAAGTGGCCGATGTTGCAGACGATGGCCTGGTCCTTCATCTTGACCATGTGGTCGTGCGTGATGATGGACTTGTTGCCCGTGGTCGTCACGAAGATGTCGGCCTTGTCAGCGGCGTACTCCATGGTCACGACCTTGTAGCCTTCCATCGCGGCCTGCAGGGCGTTGATGGGGTCGATCTCGGTCACCCACACTTGGGCCGACAGGGCACGCAGCGCCTGGGCCGAACCCTTGCCCACGTCGCCGTAACCGGCCACCACGGCCACCTTGCCGGCGATCATCACGTCGGTGGCGCGCTTGATGCCGTCCACCAGCGATTCGCGGCAACCGTAGAGGTTGTCGAACTTGCTCTTGGTCACCGAGTCGTTGACGTTGATGGCGCGGAAGGGCAGCGTGCCCTTGGCGCTCATTTCCTTCAGGCGGTGCACGCCCGTGGTCGTCTCCTCGGTCACACCGATGATCTGGCTGGCTTTGCGGGTGTACCAGGTCGGGTCCACGGCCAGCTTGGCCTTGATGGCGGCAAACAAGCAGGTTTCTTCTTCGCTGGTGGGCTTGCTGATGACCGACAGGTCCTTCTCGGCCTTCTGGCCCAGGATCATCAGCAGCGTGGCGTCACCGCCATCGTCGAGGATCATGTTCGGGCCTTCGCCTTCGCTGCCCTTGGGGCCGAAGTCGAAGATGCGGTGGGTGAAGTCCCAGTACTCGGTCAGCGTTTCACCCTTGTGGGCGAACACCGGCGTGCCCTTTTCCACCAGCGCGGCGGCGGCGTGGTCCTGCGTCGAGAAGATATTGCACGAGGCCCAGCGCACGCTGGCGCCCAGGGCCTGCAGCGTTTCCACCAGCACGGCGGTCTGGATGGTCATGTGGATGCTGCCGGTGATGCGCGCGCCCTTGAGCGGCTGGCTCTTGGTGAACTCTTCACGGATGGCCATCAGGCCAGGCATTTCGGTTTCGGCGATCTTGATTTCCTTGCGGCCCCAGGCGGCAAGGGACAGGTCACGGATGGCGTGATCGTGGGCGGGTTTGAGGACGGCATTCATGGTGAACTCCAAGGCTGTAGCGGTTGAACACCACCGGAGTTGCCGTGCGCGGGAAAGACCTCACCTCACGACGACCGGTGGGTGAGCGCAGTTGGAAGGCAGGGCCTGCCGCCCTGGGGTTCGAGCCTCACCACTGGGCCTGCAAGGCAGGCGCAAGGGCTGCAACGCTCCTCGAACGGCGGAGATTGTAACGCGCGGGCAGACAAACGCCATCCGATCCCGGGTCTGGATTTCAAGCCTCGGGCGGGGCCAGCCAGCAGCGGTTGCGCCCCGCCCGCTTGGCCTCGTACAGCGCCGCATCGGCCCGCTTGATCAGGCGCTGAGGATCGGCCAGGCCATCGTGGTCCACCACCCCGATGCTCACCGTCAGGTCCAGCGACAGGTCCTGTCCGAGGGCCAGCGGCGTGGCCTCGAAACGGTGGCGGATGTGCTCGGCCACCTTCAAGGCCTCCCCAGCCTGGACGCCGGTCAGCACCACCAGCATCTCCTCGCCGCCGTAACGGAAGACGAAATCGCCTGTGCGGACATGCTGGACGATCAGCCGCGCCGCCTGCTGCAGCACCTGGTCGCCCACGTCGTGCCCGTGGCGGTCATTGACGGACTTGAAATGGTCGATGTCCAGCACCAGGACAGCGAAGCCGGGGCTGCGGCCCGCCTTTTGCAGCTGGATCTGCCGGTTCAGCACGGTCGACAGGAAACGCCGGTTCAGCAGTTGCGTCAACGCGTCACGGCCGGCTTCCAACATCAGGGTGCGCTCGAACAGGTCGGCCAGATGGAAACGGATCTCGTCCAGCGCCAAATCGAGTTGCGCCAGGGCCTGCTGCAAGGCGGGCATGCCGGAGGGCGTGGTTTGCAGCAGCGGCAGGAGTTCGCGGTCCACGCGTTGGAGCGCCTGCGCGACACGGGCCAGTTCCGCCGCGTCATCAAAAAGATGCGGCGCCTTGTGCCGCAGCCACAGCCCCAGGGGCGAGGACTCCAGCGGCACGAGCCAGCGTGGCGCGGACAGGAGCACCTGGCGCGTCAGGCGGAGCGCCCAGTCCAGCAGCGCGGCCTGCTGGCGCTCCCGCTCCATGGCCATGTTCTGGCCGAGCGCGAACAGCCCCCGCGCCTCCGCCGCGCGCATGCCCCGCTCCTCCCTGCGGGAGTAGGCGGCGGCCAGGCGCTCCTGCGCCAGATGCGCGAGGCTGCCGACATAGTGGCCCGCAGCCAGCATGTCGCGCCGCTTCAGGGAGGAATCCAGCAATTGCGCCGCGATGCCATGCCCCAACTGGGACACCCCCGCTGACACCACGTCCATCGGCACACGATGGCGCCAGCACAGCTCGCCCATGCGCCGCAGCAAATCACCGACGGCGGCGTCAAACCAGGGCTGTTCGACCTCTGTCACCCGCTCCAGCCAGCGCCAAGCCAGGCTGTTCAGGCGCCGCCGGGCATCGGGCGGCATCAGCCCATCCAGATCGACGCGGGCGCGCAGCACCTGGTAGAAATCCTCCAGCAGCTGGGCACCCACCTGCCTGACGGCCAGGGCCACGGCCTCGCGCACCGCCGCATCGGAGCGCCAGCGAGGTAGCCGCCACGGCCGCGTCTCACGGACCCGCCGGGCTTCCCGCTCTTCGAGGGCCCTCATGTCGCCCGCTTCGGCCTGCTGCTGATTCCACATCGGGTTTCCTTCCCTATAACGTCCTGCCCCCTATTACCTGAGTACGCCAAGTCCCGCGCTGATTGGCTTTCGATGAATTATTGATCAACTATCACAATTTTTGTGATTAAAAATAGATTTTCAAAGAGGCCTTCCTTCTACCGTTCGCGGCATGGCCCCAGCCACCCACGCCACCGAAGCCCAGGCCTTTGCAACTCGCCTGCGTCAGGCCCTTGCGGCCATCGGCGTCAAGCCCTCACCCACGGTCGTCGCCAATGAATTCAACCTGCGCTACTGGGGCCGCAGCATCACCCCGCACACGGCGCGCAACTGGCTGCTGGGCGTGTCCATCCCCATGCAGGACAAGCTGCGCGTGCTGGCCGACTGGCTGCAGGTCAGCCCCGACGAGTTGCGCTTCGGCGTCGAGGGCGGCAACGCGCGCGCCGTGCGTGAGCCCGCCGCGCCCTGGGGCGAGTTGTCCATGCAGGACCGCGAGATGCTCAAGCGCTACCAGGCCCTGTCGCCCGAGGCCCGCAAGACCGTGCGCGACGTGATCGCGGCCCTGCACGCGCAAGTACAGGACAAGGCGCCGGAGCGTTGAGCACGGCGTCAGTGCGGGGGCAGTTGACGCAGCCGGGCCACCTGCGCCGGCAAATCGCGCCAGACCGGTTTGTCCGGCGCGAAACGCGCGCGCATGTACCCAGCCAGTTCGGCAAGCTGCGCATCGCTGAACGCATGGCGGAATCCCGGCATGAACCCGATGTCGCGCGCGGCCGGCGCGCGGATGCCGTCGAGGATCACGCGCAGCAAGTTATCGGGGTGGTCACTGTGCAGATTGCTGTTGAGCGCAAGCGGGACATTCACGCCCAGCAATCTGGGACCCTGGCCATCGTGGTGGCAAGCCGCGCAGGCCCCGTCGAAGAGTCGCTGGCCGGCGCCGGCCAGGGGCGCGCTGTCCTGTGCCACAGCCACCCACTCCGCGGCCTGGCGGCCCGAAAGTGAGCCGGGTTCGGCGTCGGCTGGAACATTGAACGAGGCGAGGTAGGTCGCCATCGCGCGGATGTCGGTCTCCGGCAGGGCCTGCAAGCCCTCGATCACCGGTGCCATCGGCCCCGAGACCGTGCCGTGGTTGCGGCTGTAGCCCTGGTGCAGGTAGGCGTAGAGGTCCTCCCTCGTCCAGGGCATCGGCGCGCGCGACAGCGCGGTGAGCGCCGGGGCTTCCCAGCCGTCGATGAACGCGCCAGACAGCCAGACGGGCCCACCGGTTTTTTCGGCGCCGAAGGCATTGCGCGGCGTATGGCAAGCGCTGCAGTGCCCGAGCCCGTTGACGAGGTAGGCCCCCCGGTTCCATTCGGGCGTCTGCGTCGCCACGGGCTGGTAGGGCGCGGGGTCGTGGAACAGGCCGTTCCAGACCGCCATCAACGGACGCAGGTTGAAGGGGAAGGCCAGTTCCGGCGAGGGCGTGGGCGCGCGCACGGCGGGCTGCGCCATCAGGTAGGCGTACAGCGCTTCCAGATCCTCGTCGCTCGTCTTCGCGAACGCGGTGTACGGAAACGCCGGGTAGAGGTGACGGCCATCGCGGGAAATGCCTGCACGCATCGCGCGCTGGAAGGCGCTGAAGGACCACAGACCGATGCCCGTCTCGACGTCGGGTGTGAGGTTGGTGCTGTAGATCGTGCCGAAAGGCGTGCGCAGGGCGCGCCCTCCGGCGTTGACCGTGCCGCCCGACTGCGTGTGGCAGACCGCGCAGTCGCCGGCAGCGGCGAGCCGGCGGCCCTTTTCCAGCGTGGCAGCGCTGTAGGGTGAAGAAGTTGACGGCGCCACCGGCGCGATGGCCGGCCGCCAGCCGAGCAGTGCCGCACCTAGTCCGAGCACGCCCGCCGTCATCGTCAGCCCTCGCGCCAGCCAGCCCCGCGTTCGGGGCGGCATCGCGCCCCATGGCCAACGAGTCTCGGTTCCAGTCCCGCCCGAGGCCGGCCAAGGCGCCGGCCGCGCCTGCGCGCCCGCGTCACCGCCTTGCGGCTCAGCGGAAGACTGCAGCGCCGCACGCACCGTCTCCGGCGTGAACGGCGGCTGACGCAGACGCACGCCCGTCGCGTCGAAGATGGCGTTGGCGATAGCCGCCGTGCCAGGCACCGACGCCGATTCACCGGCACCGAGCGAAGGTTCGTCCGGCCTCGGCATGTGCAAGACCTCAATCACCGGCACATCGCGAAAACTCAGGATCGGATAAGCGCCCCATTCGAGGTTCTGCACCGGCGGCGCCTGCGGCACGGGCACCGTGCTGCCCCGCTGCGCCAGCGGACGCCCGGGCGCGGAAAAGTCGACCTGTTCCTTGAGCGCACGGCTCGTCGTCTGCAGCACATTGCCATGCACCTGGTGCTCGACGCCCGCGGGATTGATGAGCAGGCCCGCATCATGTCCCACCACCACGCGCCGGACCTGTACTTCGCCGGTTCTGCGATTGACGTCCACGTCGGCCACCCACGCGGCCCAGGCGGCGCCGAAGCCTGGCCATTTGCTGTGCACGTAGCGCGCATAGGCGAAGCCCTGGCCGCTGACGATGTCGCCCTCACCACCTGCCTGCGGCCCCTGCTTCGGCCCGGTATGCACACGCCAGCCCGCGCGCTCGGCCGTGGCACGCACCAGCTCCGCCGCGCGCGCGTCCTGCAAATGCCGCAGGCGGAAAGCCACCGGATCTTCACCCGCGGCGGTGGCCAGTTCGTCGAAGTAGGACTCGTGCGCAAAGCTGTTGGGCAGGGCGGACACGCCGCGCAGCCAGGATGCGCGCACGATGGGCGCCATGTCGTTGACCGTGACGCGCAGGTTGTCCAGCGTGTAGGGCGGGCGCGCCGTGCGGTCGCCCATCTCGTAGGCCTGCGCCAGCGGCTCGATGACGCGCGTGAGCAGCAAGGCCAGCGTGGGCGCACCATTGGAGGGATAGGAGGTCTCGAAGTCATAGGCCGCGATCGAGCCGTCCGCGTTGAGTCCGCCGCGCACCTGCATCAGCTGCGCCGCGCCCTTGGGTTCCCAGGCGTTTTCCTGCTCACGCGTGAGCTGCACCCGCACCGGCGCGCCAGCAGCGCGCGACAGCAGCGCGGCGTCCGCGGCGACGTCGTCCGCACAATTGCGACCGTAGCAGCCCGCGGCTTCCATGCGGATCAGGTCGATCGAAAGGTCGGGCATGCCCATCAGGCGCGCGAGGTCGGCGCGCAGCACGTGCGGGTTCTGCGTGCCAGCCCACACGGTCATGCGCGCCGCGCCGCCTTCGCCGTCCGCGCGCCAGTCGGCCACCGCGCACGACGGACCGAGCGAGGCATGCATCTGGTATGGCCAGACGTAGGTGCGCGGCATGGCCTGCGCCGCGCCCGCGAGCGCCGCGTCGACGTCGCCCTCGTCCACCAGCCGCCGCGGCGTGGAAGGCTGGGTGCGCAGCGCCTGCGCGAGGTCGTCCAGCGGCGGCAGACCCGGCCAGGATCTCCAGGCGACGCGCAGTTCGCGCATGGCCTGCTCGGCATCTTCCTCGCGCTCGGCAACAACACCGACGAAATCGCGGATCACCACCACCGCGCGGATGCCCGGAATATGCGCGATCGACGATTCGTCCACCGACTCGAGCGTGTTGCCGATGAAGTCCCCATGGTCAGCGCCCGCGTACGGCGGCCGCACGACACGGCCATGCAGCATGCCGGGCACGCGCATGTCATGCACGAAGACCAGTTCACCGGTGGCCTTGGCCACCAGGTCCACGCGCGGCGCGGGGGTGCCGACGAGCGTGTAGTCGGCGGGAGGCTTGACGGCCGTCCGCGCATCCAGGCTCAGCTCGACATGATCCTTACCCACGAGTTCACCGTAGGTGATCAAGCGCCCGGTAGCCCGGTCGCGCACGACGCCTTCCTGCACGTCCAGGCCGGCAAGGTCCGCCTGCAGTTGCGCGCCAGCCCGCGCGAGCAACCAGTGCCGCGCCTGCGCAGCCGCCAGCCTGAGCGGCACCGCATGGATCTGGATCGACGCGCTCGCGATGGTCGCGCCCTGGTTGGGCGCGCGCGTGGTATCGCCCAGCACCATGTTCACCCGGTCCATCGGCACGTCCAGCTCTTCGGCCACGATCTGCGTGAGCGCCGTGCGAATACCGGTGCCCAGGTCCACGTGTCCATGGAGCGCTGTCACGCTGCCGTCGTCCCACACTGCCACAAGGATTTCGACGCCCTCGGCCGGATTGGCCTGCACGGCGGCCGGCTGCCCGGGCACCGGCACGGGCGGAGGCGGTGGATGGCGGGTGACCAGCAGGACACCGCGTGCTGCGTGAAAGTCGGCGCGCGTCAACGGCGCATCGGCGCGGCGCGTCATGGCGTGTGAGCTCCGGATGGTGCGACGTTGGTTGCCGCCCTCAGCACGGCGCGCACGATTTCCACATGCGTGCCACAGCGGCACAGATTGCCCGACAGTTCCCGGCGGATCGCGGCCTCATCGGCACACGGGTCGCGCGCCAGCAGCGCCGCCGCCATCATGACCATGCCGTTGAGGCAATAGCCGCATTGCGCTGCCTGCTCGTCGATGAAGGCCCGCTGCACGGGGTGCGGCATGGCGCGCGTGCCCAGGCCTTCGAGCGAGGTGATCTCCCGCCCCACCACGCCACCGGCGGGAATGACGCAGGCGCGTGCCGCCACGCCGTCGATCAGCACAGTGCAGGCGCCACACTCACCCAGGCCACAGCCGTACTTGGGGCCGTTGAGCCCCAGGTCGTTGCGCAGCACCGCGAGCAGCGGCGCGGTGGGCGCGGCCCCCACCTCATGCACCGCGCCATTGACGCGCAGCCTGAGTGGGGGCGGTGCCGGGGCGTGCATCGAAAGAAACCCCAGGCCCGCGTTCAGACTGCGATGTCGGCAGACTGTATGCGCTTGACGCCTTGGGCCTGCATCTGCTTCCAGGCCGCGGCGAGCGAACCGTTGAGGTCGATCGCGCGCGTCGCGTCCTCGATCACGTAGACCTCGAAGCCGAGTTTGCGCGCGTCCATCGCGGTCCAGGCCACGCAGAAATCGGTGGCCAGACCGGTGACGAACACCGTCTTGATACCCCGCGCCTTGAGGTAGCCCACCAGGCCCGTGGTGGTCTTGCGGTCGGCCTCCTCGAAGGCGGAATAGCTGTCCACGCTCTTGTGGAATCCCTTGCGGATGATGAGCTGCGCCGTCGGCAGTTTCAGGCCCGCGTGCAGCGCTGCATCGTCGGAGCCCTGCACGCAGTGGTCGGGCCAGAGCACCTGGGTGCCGTACGACAGTTGGGTGGTCTCGAACGGTTTCTTGCCGCCATAGGTGCTCGCGAACGAGGCATGGCCTTCGGTGTGCCAGTCCTGCGTGACAACGATGTTCTCGAAGGCGGGTGCCATGGCGTTGATGACAGGCACCACGTCCGCGCCGCCCTTGACCGGCAGCGTTCCGCCGTCGACGAAGCAGTTCTGCACGTCGACCACGATCAGCGCCGAGTTCGCCTTGGGTTTGATCTTGCCCGCGGCCATCAGTGGCGCCGCCACGCCGAGACCACCGACCGCGCCCAGCGCGGCCGCGGCCTTGATCAGGTTTCTGCGATTCATCAGATTCGGGGTATCCATGCTGTGTGCTCCTGGGTTGAAGAAAACCATCAGACGCTGAGGTAGGCCCGCCGCACTTCCTCGTTGGCGGCGAGCTCGGTCATCGGGGCCTCGTGGCGGATCTGGCCTTTCTCGAGCACGTAGGCCCGGTCGGACACCAGCTCCGCGAAATGCATGTTCTGCTCGGACAGCAGGATGCTCACGCCCTGCGACTTGAGCTCGAGGATCATCTGCGCCATCTGCTCCACGATGACCGGCGCCACGCCCTCGGACGGTTCGTCCAGCAGCACGAGAAAGGGGTTGCCCATGAGCGTGCGCGCGACCGTCAGCATCTGCTGCTCGCCACCGCTCATGCGGCCACCGGGTCGGTTGGGCATCTCACCGAGGTTGGGGAAGAGCTTGAACAGGCGTTCGGCCACCCACAGCGGCGCGGCACTGCCATCGGGCCAGCGGCGTGCGGCCTGCTTGCCGACCTCGAGGTTTTCCATCACCGTGAGGTCGGTGAACACGCGGCGGTCTTCCGGCACGAAACCGAGGCCCAGACGCGCCGCATGGTGCGGTTCACCACGAGAAATGTCATGGCCCATGAATTCGATCGAGCCGCGGCGGCGTGCCAGCATGCCGATGAGGGCCTTGAGCGTGGTGGATTTGCCCGCGCCGTTGCGCCCCATGAGCGCAACGACTTCCCCGCGCCGCACTTCGAGGTCGACGTCGAACAGGATTTGCGCGGCGCCATACCAGGCCGCGAGGCCTTTGGCCTTGAGCAGGACGTCGTTCATGCGGCCTCCTTTTCGAAGGTCTTGCCGGTGCCGAAGTAAACCTCCTGCACCTTCGGATGGTCGCGGATGTCGAGCGGCTTGCCTTCGGCGATGAGTCGACCGCGCGCCAGCACGATCATGCGGTCAGCATAGGCGAACACTACGTCCATGCTGTGCTCGGTGAAGAGCACCGCCATGCCACGGCTCACCACCAGCTGCTTGGTGAGCGCCATCAGTTCATTGCGCTCCTTGGGCGCCATGCCGGCCGTTGGCTCGTCCATCAGCAGCAGCTTGGGCGCGTTGGCCATCGCGATGGCGAGTTCCACGCGCTTGACGTCGCCGTAGGCGAGCACGCTGCAAGGCCGGTCGGCCTGCGACTTCATGCCCACCTGGTCGAGCAGATTCAGCGCGTCATCGCGCCGGTAGTCGGCCGCGCGGCGCCACATCGAAAACAGCTGGCGGTCATGCGACAGCAGCGCCATCTGCACGTTCTCCACCACGGTCAGCGAGGCAAAGGTCTCGGCGATCTGGAAGGTGCGGCCCACGCCAAGCCGCCAGATGTCGCGCGGCTTGCGGCCCACGAGCTCGTCTCCGCCCAGGCGGATGGAACCCCGGTCGGCCCGCAACTGGCCGTTGACCATGTTGAAGGTCGTCGTCTTGCCCGCGCCGTTGGGACCGATGAGCGCCAGCAGCTCGCCGGGTGCAAGGTTGAAGTGGATGCCATCGACGGCCTTCACACCACCGAAGGACTTGCCCAGGTCGCTGACCTGCAGCAGGGGTGCCGTGATGCTCATGACTTCACCTCCGCACTGCGGCCACGAAGTCTGTCGAACGCCTGCTTCGCGAAGCCGGCGAGGCCCTGCGGGAACAGTAGCACCAGGATGAGGATGATCGCGCCGAGCATGGCGCGCCAGTAGTCCGTGTTGCGGGCCACGGTGTCATGCAGCCAGGTGAAGGTGAACGCGCCCACCACCGGCCCCGCGAGGGTCTGGATGCCGCCAAGCAGCACCATGACCAGACCATCCACCGACTTGCTCACCGACAGGCTCTCGGGCGAAATGCTGCCTTTGGAGAACGCGAACAGCGCGCCCGCCAGGCCGGCCACCGCCCCGGCTACGACAAAGGCCGTCCACTGCATGCGCTTGGCGTCGATGCCGATCGCGTCGGCGCGCAGCGCCGAGTCGCGCCCCGCGCGCAGCGCGTAGCCGAAGGGCGAGAACAGCACGCGCCGCAGCCACCACACGCCGATGCCCACGAGCGCCAGCGTGAGCCAGTAATAGGTGCGCTTGTCGGACAGCCAGTCCGATGGCCAGACCCCGGTCAGGCCGTTGCTGCCGCCGGTGAAGCTGTCCCACTGGTAGGTGATGCCCCAGGTGATCTGCGAGAAGGCCAGCGTGAGCATGGCCAGGTACACGCCCGAGAGACGCACCGCGAACCAGCCGAACACCAGCGCGCCGAGCGCTGCCGCCACGGGCGCGACGATGAGCGCCACCTCCATCGGCAGGCCGCTGGCGCGCACCAGCAGGGCCGCTCCGTAAGCCCCCAGCCCGAAGTAGGCCGAGTGGCCGAAGGAATGCATGCCCGCCGGTCCCATGATGAAGTGCAAGCTGGCCGCGAACAGAGCGGCGATCAGCAAGTCAATCAGCAGCACCAGCGTGTACGGGGAGTCGGGCGCGAGCACGGGCACGGCCACCAGCGCCAGCGCGAAGACGGCCGCCGCCGTGAGGTAAGCGGGGCCCGGACGGCGCAGGGGTTCCTCCTGCATGCCGACATAACGGCTCGCGGCCTGGGGCTTGCCCATCAGGCCCCAAGGGCGCCACACGAGCACGGCCGCCATCACCAGGAAATCCACGACCAGTGTGAGTTTGGAAAACGAAATCTGCAACCCGAACAGATCCACGACGCCGAGCCAGATGCACACCGCCTTGATCTCGGCGATGAGCAGCGCGGCGACATAGGCACCGGGCAGCGAACCCATGCCCCCGACCACCACCACGACAAAGGCCGCGCCAATGGTGTGCAGGTCCATCTCCAGCGTGGCGGGTTCGCGCGGCAGCTGCAACGCGCCACCCAGGCCGGCCAGGAAGGCACCGAGGGCGAACACGGCCGTGAACAGCCAGGCCTGGTTGACGCCCAGCGCGCTCACCATTTCACGGTCTTGCGTGGCCGCGCGCACCAGCGTGCCGAAGCGCGTGCGCGTCAGCAGCAGCCACACCAGGCCCAGCACCACTGGCCCAACGACGATGAGGAACAGGTCATACGCAGGAAACTGCCTTCCGAGGATCGTCACCGCGCCGCGCAAGCCCGGCGCGCGCGGCCCCAGTAGTTCGTCCGGCCCCCAGAGGTAGAGCACCACATCCTTGATCACCAGCACCAGCGCGAAGGTGGCCAGCAGCTGGAACAGCTCGGGCGCCTTGTAGATGCGCCGCAGCAGCAGGATTTCGATCAGCGCGCCAAGCGCGCCGACGACCAGTGCCGCCACCACCAGCGAAGGCCAGAAGCCCAGGCTACCGGCGAACTTGTCGACCAACGAGTAGGCGACATAGATGCCCACCATGAAGAAGGAGCCATGCGCGAAGTTGACGATGCGCGTGACGCCGAAGATCAGCGACAGGCCAGCCGCCACCAGGAACAGCGACGACGCGCTGGCCAAGCCATTGAGCAACTGGACGACGAAACCGGAAAAACTCATGCGGGCATCCGTGGGCGTAGGAGAACACCGCCGCGCTCAGGGAGCGCCCGGGCGCGGCGGTGGCGGGACGGATCAGTCGGCGGCGCGTGACTTCTTCACGTCGGCGGCCGACGGCTGGAAGCGTGCGTCGGCGCCGTCGTAATAGACATAGTCGACCATCACGCCCTTGCCGCCTTCGTTCTTTGTCTTGCCGACGAATGCGCCCATGGTGGACTGGTGGTCTTCCGGGCGGAAGGTGACCTTGCCGAACGGCGAGTCGAACTGCAGGCCCTTGAAGGCTGCGACGAGCTTGTCGGAATCCGTGCTCTTGGCCTTTTCAAGGCCGGCCGCGGCCGCCATGATCATGCTGTAGCCCACCACCGAGCCCAGGCGCGGATAGTCCTTGAACTTGGCCTGGTAGGCGTCGAGGAAGGCCTTGTGCGCGGGGATGCTCACGCCGTTCCACGGATAACCGGTGACCAGCCAGCCGTTGGGCGCTTCGTCCTTCAGCGGGTCGAGGTACTCGGGCTCGCCGGTCAGCACGCTCACCACCGCCCGGCCTTCGAACAGGCCGCGGGTGTTGCCTTCACGCACGAACTTGGAAAGGTCGGCGCCGAAGAGCACGTTGAAGATGGCGTCGGGCTTGGCATCGGCCAGGGCCTGCACCACCGGGCCGGCCTCGATCTTGCCCAGCGGCGTCGCCTGCTCGGCGATGAACTCGACGTCGGGCTGCGCGGCCTTCAGCAGTGTCTTGAATGCCGCGACGGCGGACTGCCCATATTCGTAGTTAGGGTAGACAACGGCCCAGCGCTTCTTCTTGAGCTTCACCGCCTCGGGCACGAGCATCGCGGCCTGCATGAAGGTGCCTGGACGCAGGCGGAAGGTGTACTGATTGCCACCTTGCCAGGTCATCTTGTCGGTCAGCGGCTCGCCCGCGAGATAAAACACCTTCTTCTGCTTGGCGAAATCGGCCAGCGCCATGCCGGTGTGCGAGAGGAAGGCGCCTGCGAGAAGGTCCACCTTCTCGCGCGAGACCAGTTCCTCGGCCGCACGCACCATGTCGCCCGGATTGGCGTTGTCGTCGCGGCTGATGATCTCGATTTTCTTGCCGAGCACGCCACCCTTGGCGTTGATCTGCTCGACGGCCAGCTCCATGCCTTTTTTGTACGGCTCGAGGAAGGCAGGCTGCGCCTTGTAGCTGTTGATCTCGCCGATCTTGATCTGGGCATGCGCCGACAGCGCCGCCGTGGCGGCGGCAAGCGCCGCCCAGCGGACTGCGAGGTTCAGAGGCTTCGTGATGTTCATGGAAGGGCTCCTGGCTGGCTTGGGGTTGAGGAAGGGGTGTAAGGATTCGTTCGACGGAACAGGCGGAGACACGGGCGCGCTCAGCGCAATCCGTCCTGCCCCTTGATCTCGTGGACCTGCAGACCGCCGATGCGCGGCAGCGGCCGGCCGCTGTCCGTCACGACCACGGCGACCACGATTTCGTTGGCGCGCGGCGCGTCCGACACACGCGCCTCCATGGCGTCGAAATGGCTGCGCACGAAGGCCGCGTCCTTGTGGCCCAGAGGCACGTCGATGGCCGTGCCCATGCCACCCCGCTTCTTGGCCGAAGGCACGAGCGCCGCGCCTTTCTCCACCGCCACGCGCAAGGGCGCGCCCAGCTTCGGATGGAGGATGGCGGCGGCATGCTCGAGTTCACCGGCCTCGCCCACGATCGCGGCCTTGCCGTAGCTCTGGGCCTGGCCGGGCTCGATGCCGAGCGCCTTGACACACTTGTCACCCAGCAAGCCGCCGAGTTCTTCACCGATGGCAATCAACTGGTCAAGGTTTTCGGAGTAGCTACCGGCGTACGGATTGGCGATGACCGCCATGGCCAGCGCGCGGCGCGTGGGCGGGTCGATGGGTTTGCCCATTTCGACGCGGGTTTCGTCCACTTGGACGACGATCTTGCGGATGTTGGCGCTCATTTGGATCTCTTGCTCCTGGGTTCCTTGCCGTCGGGCTCGCGCTCAGCGCTGGCCGTCCCATAACGCGATGTTCTCGGCCCGCAAGCCACCCACGCGCTCATGCACGCGATAGCCCGTGGTCATCGCGAGGATGTAAACCACCTCATCCGGCAGCGGCGAGCCGGGCACGCGGACTTCCATCGCATCGAACTGTCCACGCACGTAAGCCGCATTGATGTTGGTGAGCGGCACGTCCAGCGTCACACCGGGCGGGCCGACCTTCTTGGTCGAAGGCACGATGGCCAGCGCGTTGCCGGGCTGCCCCTTCTTCTCGGTGACGGTGCCTGCTTGGTACTGCGCGCGATCGCCCTTCCAACCCAGCAGCTCGCGCATGGCGTAGCCACCGGGCACATGCCAGAGCGCGCCATGTTCCAGCTCGCCTCGCTCACCGACGATCGCGCCCTTGCCGTAGGTGCCGATACGCTCCTTCGGCACGGCCATGGCCACGAGCAGGCGGCGCGCCATGTCCACGCCAACGTCTTGCAGCGCGTCCATCATCGGCAGGATGTCGGGCTCGAAGCGACCCGCATACGGGTTGGTGAGCACAACACTGATCGCGCCGCGCAACAGCGGCTGCCCGGCCGGGGGCCCGAACTCGTGGCGGATTTCCTCCAGCTGCGTGACGATGCGTCGTATCTCGATCATGGGTTGTGGACCATGGAAATAACTCCATGCATTTCGTTAAGCAAACACTGAACCAGTTCTAGCAAATACCGAGCCAGCTTCAGCACCCGGAACCATCATGGCGACCCCTGGCGCTACACCGCAGAGCCCACCTTCCATCACGCGCACCTGGCCCTGGCACACCAGGATCGCGCCGGTGATCCGCCCTGCCGCCTGGAGCGCACCGGCACGGCGCAACCCCGCCGCCAGCGCCTCGGCCACGCGCTGCGGCGCCAGCGGCGGCACATCCACCGTGACGGGCATCGCGCCAAGATCACTGTCGTCGCGAAGCTCGTTCGCGGGTCGCCGCACGATGGACGCGTCGATCACGTCCACCGCGTTGGCGATCACGGTGGCGGCCGCGTCGGCGGCGGCGGCCGTCTCGGCCAGCACCGTCACGCTGTCGGCGATGCCCAGCGAGAAGCTGCGACCGCGCCAGCCGCTCGTCGCCACGCCGCGCACCGGCATGGCGTGCGTCACCTCGAACTGGCCGTCCACGGACACGCCCCTCAAGGCTTCGCGTGCCGTCAGGCGCGCAATGTCGGCATACAAGCCGATGCGCACCGAGGCGCCCGGCATCAAATGCAGCGCAATGTCGCCTCCGTTGTTGACCCATGCACGCGCGATGCCCTCACGCTGGTAGCAGGCGATCAATTCCTGCGCCACCGCGCCGGCCACCGCGGCCATGGGCGTGATGAAGGGGGCGCGAAACGGCGCGCAGGCATGCCACATGCGACGCCCGACGACGCCCGCCATGGGAAGGGCTTCAGGATCCACATCGATTTCGATCGGCCGTCGGAGCAGGGGCAGTTCACCCGCCAATTCATCCAACAGCGGCACGAAGCGCCGCCAGGCCGCCTCGTGCGCGTCAGCAACGGCGCGCTCGCCCCGCGCATCACGGGCTTGTGCGCCAATGACGATGTCCATCGGGCCATGCTGAAAATGCCAGCGCCCGTCAGACAGAGGTGAGCGCTGGGCGGGCATGGTGGTCGCTCCCGTTCAGCCCAACTGAGGACCGTTGACCAGCGGCCAGGGGTTGACCCCGCCGCCAGGCGCCCATTGCAGCGACACAGGCGCGCCATCGTTGTGCCACGCACCGCTGTGCAGCACCTCGCCCAGATCGCGCACGTAGTCCATGTGACCGCCCAGGGCCTGGTAATCGGCCAGTCGCATGCTGAATTCGATGGGCGCGACAATGGCCGGCGTGGGCACGGTGCCGAAACTGTTGGCCGGCATCCGCGCCACGTCGACCATCACCGTGATGCCGCCACCAGGCCACACATAGGCCGGCGCACCGCCGCAGGTGACGTTGACCAGAGCCTGTTTGATCGCGCGCGTGAGCAGTACCGGATTCTCGGTCACGCCAGCGCGCAGCGAGCCCCCCGCGCCGCCAAGGAACAGCACCGTGCACAACGATGGCTCGCAGTTCGCGCCGATGCGCTCCACGATGGCGCGCACCTCGGTTGGCATGGTCTGCTCCACCGGCCTGAGCGCATCGTCGAGCACGTACCACGAGGCATGTTCGCCGGTGGTTGAGGTCATCAGCAGCCGAAGGCCCGGCCGCGCGACGCCCTCGTCCCAACCCTCGATGATCGACAGCGGATCGGCGATATCGGTCCCCCCCCAGCCCGTGCCCGGGTTGGCCACCTGGAAATAGCGACCCGGCGTCGATTTGCGGCCACGCATCTGGATGCCCGAGCGCGGCATGTCCAGGCAACGACCCGCCTGATGCTCCGTCAGCACGCCGGTGATGTGGTCGTCCACCACCACCACTTCGTCCGCGAGCCCCGCGAACTGCTGCGCGAAGATGCCGACAGCCGCCGAGCCGCAACCCACGCGCATGCGTTGCTCCTGCACGCCGTTGACGATCGGTGCCTTGCCCGCCTCGATGACGAGCTGTGCGCCGCCGTCGATGGTCAGTTCCACCGCCTGCCGGTTGCCCAGCTCCCGCATCACTTCGGCGGTGATGCGACCCTCCTTCTTGCTGCCACCGGTCAGATGATGGACGCCGCCCAACGACAGCATCTGCGAGCCGTATTCAGCGGTGGTCACGTGGCCGACCACCTCGCCCTTGCAACGCACATTGGCCTGCTCGGCGCCGAGAAAGCGGTCTGTGTCGATCTTTACCTTGAAACTGCAGTAGCTGAAGATGCCCTCGGTGACCACGGTCACCATGTCCACGTCACGGACCTTGGACGACACGATGAAGGGCGCCGGCTTGTAGTCGGGATAGGTGGTGGAAGAACCCACGCCGGTGACGAAGACATCCTCCGCCCGCAACAAGTCGCCATTCCAGGCGGGCGTCACGGCATCATCCACATCAGCGTCCGTCACAGGCTCGCCAGACGTCCCAGTCCGCGGCTCGGCATCCGGGGCCGCCAGTTCACCCCGGCTGCGTCCAGCGAAGGGAACCAGACTCGCGTCCTCCTGCGCCAGCGCGCGCCGCAGCACCACGACCGGGTCCACCCGCACCAGCACGCCACCGTGGTTCGCATAGCGGTCGCAGGCCCCGCAACGGCCATCGGAAATCTGGCAGAGCACCGGACAGGCGTTGCACTCGACCTTGTCGCCGCTCATGCGCTCGGTGCGAGGCCGGGCGTGCCCGAACGCCTGCGGTAGTGTGGAAGAATCGACGTCGGGAAGTCCGTCCGTCTTGGTGTGTTCAGTCATTTCAGCGGTTCCGCAAAGCTGCCGCCGCCCGAATACCGTGCTTGTGCGGCTGCCTCATTCTGTGTAGCATTTACTCAATGAAAATGTTGCGTTCACTACATTCGTTTTTCAATGTAGCGCATTCATTGACGACGTGCAACACGTGTTTTCGCGCCCGTTTTTGGGGCACCGAACGGCCCCGAAACGATGCGCACTGATTCACCAACCCGCAATTTCCGAACTGAGACCATGAGTGCATTCAATGAAGAACGCGTGCTGAGCGTCCGCCACTGGACCGATCGGCTGTTTTCCTTCACCACCACACGCGACCCGGCCTTGCGTTTTTCCAACGGCCACTTCACCATGATCGGCCTGCGCGTCAACGACAAGCCGCTGCTGCGCGCCTATAGCATCGGCAGCGCAAACTACGAGGACCATCTGGAGTTCCTCAGCATCAAGGTGGAAGAAGGCCCGCTCACCTCGCGACTGCAGCACATCCAGGTGGGCGACACCATCATCGTGGGCAAGAAGCCCACGGGCACGCTGCTGATCGACTACCTGCTGCCGGGCAAGCGCCTGTACCTGCTGTCCACCGGAACGGGATTGGCGCCCTTCCTGAGCATCGTTCGCGATCCCGAAACCTACGAGCGGTTCGAGCAAGTCATCCTCGTGCATGGCGTGCGCCAGGTGGACGAACTGGCCTACCACGACCTCATGACGGACCATTTGCCGCAGCACGAGTTCCTGGGCGAAATGGTCCGCCAGAAGCTGCTCTACTACCCCACCGTCACGCGCGAGCCCTACCGCAACATGGGCCGGGTCACCGACCTCATCACGTCCGGCAAGCTGTTCGCCGACCTGAGCCTGCCGCCACTCAAGCGCGAGGAAGACCGCGTGATGATCTGCGGCAGCCCAGGCATGCTGACCGACCTGAAGGCCATGCTGGAAGAGCGTGGCTTCGTCGAAGGCAACACCACCACGCCCGGTGACTTCGTGATCGAGCGTGCCTTCGTCGAGAAGTGACGCAACGCCCTTCAATGGCCACTTCCAAAACCACCACCACGCACAAGCCCAAGGCACCCGTCGCCGCGCGCCGCGGCACGGGTGTGCGCGAGCAAAATGCGCAGAACACCCGCGACAGCATCCTGCGCGCGGCGATCAAGGTCTTTTCCAAGCACGGTTACGACGGCGGCAGCGTCGAGAAAATCTCGCGCCTGGCGAAGTCGTACGACCGGATGATCTATTACTACTTCGGTAGCAAGGAAGGGTTGTACATCCAGGTCATCGAGGAAATCTACCGCCGCATGAACGAGGCCGAGGCCGAACTCGACCTCGACGTCGACCAGCCGCTGGAAGCGCTTACCCGGATGACGCATTTCGTGATGGACTACTACCGCGCGCATCCGGAGTTCGTCACCCTGCTCAACACCGAGAACCTGCACAAGGGCAAGCACATCGGCAAATCGAGCCGGGCACGCGAGTATTCGTCGCAACTGATCTCGCTGCTGGCCCAGATCCTTGAGAACGGCGCCGCGCGGGGCATTTTCCGCAAGGACGTCTCGGCACGCGACCTGTACCTGCTGATCGCCGCGAGCGGCTATTTCCACATGTCCAACCGTTACACGCTGAGCAGTTTCCTCGGCGAGGACATCGCCTTACCCGAGGCGGTCGCGCATTGGAAGGCCTTCGTCCTCGACACCGTGCTGCGCAAGGTCAATTCGGCGGGTCGACCTGCTGGCTAGCCCCTGTGCGCCAGCGACTTCCCGCTACCCGTCCCCCACGAAACCAGGAGTTCCCATGGCAGAAGCCGCAGCCACTGGCCAATCAGGCAAGGTCGTCATCCGCAACATCGGCCTGTTGCTTTCGGGCGACATTGATCGGCCCATCCTTGATGCCGACACCATCGTGGTGCATGACGGTCTGATCACCGCCGTCGGCCGGGAGAAGGATTGCGACACCGAGGGCGCGGCCACGGTGGTGGACGCGCGTGGCACCTGCGTGGCGCCCGGCCTGATCGATAGCCACGTGCACCCTGTCTTCGGCGACTGGACACCACGACAGAATCAGATCGGCTGGATCGACTCCACCATGAATGGTGGCGTGACCACCATGATTTCGGCCGGCGAAGTGCACCTGCCCGGCCGACCCAAGGACATCGTCGGCCTGAAGGCACTGGCCATCACCGCGCAGCGCGCCTTCGACAACTTCCGCCCCGGCGGCGTGAAGGTGATCGCCGGCGCTCCCGTGATCGAAAAAGGCATGACCGAGCAGGATTTCAAGGACCTGGCCGACGCCGGCGTGAAGCTGCTGGGTGAAGTGGGCCTGGGCTCGGTCAAGGCCGGCGAGGAGGCCAAGCAAATGGTCGCCTGGGCGCGCAAGCACGGCATCCAGAGCACCATCCATACGGGCGGCCCGTCGATTCCCGGCTCGGGCCTGATCGACAAGGATGTGGTGCTGGAAGCGGACGCCGACGTCATCGGCCACATCAACGGCGGCCACACCTCGCTGCCGTGGAAGCACGTGTGCGAACTGTGCGAAAAGTCCACCCGCGCCATCGAGATCGTGCACAACGGCAACGAGAAGATCGCGATCGAGGCCGCGCGCGCGGCCATAGAGCTCAAATGCCCGCACCGCGTGATCCTGGGCACCGACGGCCCGGCGGGTTCAGGTGTGCAGCCGCTGGGCATGCTGCGGATGATCGCGCTGATCTCCAGCTTCGCCAATATTCCGGCCGAGGTGGTGTTCGGCTTCGCCACTGGCAACACGGCGCGCATGCGACAGTTGAACTGCGGCCTGATCGAGGCTGGCCGCGCGGCCGACTTCGTGTTCATGGACCGCGCGCAGCACACCGCTGGCAAGACCCTGCTGGAGAGCGTGCAGCTCGGTGACATCCCCGGCATCGGCATGGTGATGATCGATGGCATCGTGCGCTGCGGCCGCAGCCGCAACACGCCACCGGCGACGGAAATCCCGGTGGTGGTCGGCGCGCACTGAGCCTGGACTGCGACGTCCGCTACCATGGCGGACACACGCCCTTTGGAGCACACCATGACCGCAGATGATGTTGCCGAACTGCCAGTCGCCGAGAAGCTGAAACTGATGGAGTCCCTGTGGGATTCACTGTGCGCTCAAATGGGCGGCGATGTCGCTCCCGCCTGGCATGGTACGGTTTTGGAGGAACGCCTGCGCCGCTTGGACAGCGGGGAAGAGCCCATTGCACCGTGGGCGCAGGCCAAGGAACGCATCCGCGCGCAAACAAAGGCGGTTTGATGCAAGTACAAATCGTCCGTGCGGCTGAGACGGATTTGCTGGCAGGGTATGGGTTTTACGAGCAGCAACAAGCGGGCATTGGCGACTATTTTCTCGACAGTCTGTACGCAGACATTGACGCGCTGCTTCTGTATGCGGGCATCCATCCCAAGTCCGATGGTCGCCTGCACCGCACGCTCTCCAAACGCTTCCCCTTCGCCATTTATTACGACCTGAAAGACGGTATCGTCACCGTCGTCGCCGTGCTGGACTGCCGCCAGAACCCAGCTTCGATTATTGAGCGGCTTGGGCGGAGTTGATCATTTTTGGGACAAGCCTGGTCGCAAATCCAGCACACGCGCGGTGATGCGCAAAAGGCCGCCCATTTCTGCAGAGACCTTTTCTACCTCGCGCTGAAGCATTGCCGCCAACCCCGTCATATCCAGGCTGGCACCGGTGCCAGGGTCATCCCAGCGGCGATCTTTGCTGACCGTGACCAGCAAACAACCGCTGCCGCGCTCGTCTGCCGCCAAGTATTTGCGAACCAGTTGATTTTTGATCGTGTCACGCAAATCTCTGCCAGACCACCCCTTTTCACCGATCTTCAATTCAATGACCGCTTGCTGATTCGATGCCGTCGCGTGCAAGCGAATGTCCGTTTCTTTTTCGTCTGCGGTAACCTCTTCTTGCGCCACGACATAGGCGTGATTGGCTCTATCGCTGAACACACGAGCTATTTCTCGCCGCATCAACTTCTCTTCTTGCAATCCAGCCCACGCCTCTCGGGGAGAGAAGTCGCTAAGCAACAGCTCCTCCAAATCATCCAGACGATCAAGCAGCAACGCAAACATGTCGTCGCGCGTGATGGGGGAAATATCCCGTTTTGCATCAAGAGTCGCGACATCCGATTCGGCAAGGGTTGCAGTATCGACCTCTTCCGCTGCCTTTTCGCGCATCAATTGCAAGACACGATCACGAAGATCTGCCAACAGCGGATCGTTTGCCATCTCCATCTTGGCTGCCCAGGCTTTCTGACCTTTTGCTTTCAGCAACGCGCTTAACAGCGCACTTCGCCCGCTCTCGGCGTGATCCCGCGGCCCTGGTCTATAAGCACCTTCATGCTTGACGTCGTCTGAAGAGCGCACATGGCGATATGCCAAACGTACAAGCCGAAGCAGAAGAGCAGGTTCAAAGCCCGGTTGAGACAGATCTATTGAAGTTCCGCCGTGCCTCTCGTTGAACAAGGCGCCCATCCATTCGACACCAAGCCCAAGCGGAGCTGGTTCAGAAGCGTGCAGCGCTCGTTCCAGCACATCAACGCCAACCGATGGATTCAACCGCATGAGTATGGGCATCCAAATCATTGCTCTTGGTGCGTCAAGACCTTGTGAGGCTTTTTCCGCGGCAATTTGTGCGATGTATCCATCCACATCACCATGCCGCAGCAGAATTTCAACCACTTGCCGCAGCCGCTCATCGGCATGGGCCTTGTTTTCCCCATCGCTCGCCTCTTGCTCTTGGCCATGCGCATCAAGCCATGCCCGTAGCCGAGGCAAAAACAAGGCTGTCGTCGTCTCCGTGGCATGCCCCAGATCCTGCAAGATCCCCGCGTGTGCGTGCAAAGCCTGCTCATTCAGTTCAGCAGTGAGCTCAGCCCCTAGAACGGCATCCACGACCTCCGGATGCGTTTCCACCAAGCTTTCAAACCAGGAAGGAAAGCCGTTCAATTCCATCGGCACATAGCGGGCCGCTGTTTCCGCCTCGGTGGCGGATAACTTATGCGTCCACTGCGGATCTTCGGCCTCAGCAGCAACACCCGCCAAACCAAATAACCAATGTTCAAAGTACGAGTTCTTTTCGTCCTCAGATCGCTCGCTACGCAACGTCGGGCGGACTTTGCGCCACGCAGCGATCAGCGCCAATCGCGAACGATCAGCGGCATCTTTGCCAAAATATTGCTCAACAAAGCGTCGATTCCAACCAAACTCTCGGCTGTGATCGCCTGACCGCCTCATGGCCTTCCACAGATTCCAAGCAGTGTCGCCAGCCTCGTCGGGACTGAAAGCTGTTTCCGGGCTTTCGACCACCTTGCGCCAAAATCGTATCCAGCTCTCGCGTGCTTCGGCATCTTGACGCTCGCGCTCCTTTTTCCGCTCTTGGGCTTCAGCTTCCCAGCGAACCACGTTCGGGTCGGGTTCACGGGGTTGCAACGCGGCGTCTATCACCGACACCAACTCTGGAGCGTCTTCTACCAGTGGCCTGAGCTTTCGCAATTGGTCAACCCGCTCACCTTGTCCATCCCATACGGCCTGCAGCGAGGCTTCAAGCATCACCCGACGCATGTCCAGCGGACTTTGGGCATCTGCCAGGATTTCGCGCACCCATTCCGCGTCTTGCTGGTGACTCAAGCGCACAGCGCCCCGGTGATGCACATTCCAAAAACGCCGCCAAGGGTCTTGCTGAGGATGGTATTGCTGGCAAAACGCATCGTCGGCCCAAAAAACAGCCTTGCGAGCAGGCGCGGGCTGTTGCTCGAAAACACTTCTTAGGCGGACAAGCGGGTCATCAGATTCTCGATAGCCATCATTCGCATCCAAGCGCAAGGCGAGAACGCTGGATTGAATCACCTCTGGCCCAAGATCACCTGTCTTGATAAGGCGCAGACAGACTGCCGCAAGCGGCTTGCGCAGATGCGGCTTGGATGTGTTGATGCGGTCATGGTCTTGATCCCATACAGCGCCAGCCATGACAAGCCGAGAAAGCTCTGCGCGAAGTTGCTGCATATCGGTAAGCGCCAGTGGCGCTTCGGCAATTTTCGGCGTCAAAACATGCCTGACCCAATCCCATCCGTACCTTGCGGCGGGTTTGAGCCTGTCCATCACACGGCATAGGCGCACGACATCAATGTGCGTTGGAAACAATTGCGTGATTGCATTGCCCGCGAGTCTTTCCGGCCACAGATCTGCCTCCGAGACCAAAGACTCCACCACAGCGGCAAGACGATCATCATTCATGGAAATCAGAGCACTCAGCGCATGTATGCGCTCACCTGAATCCGCCTCACGATCCAGAACTACCGAGTAAGCGATGCCCGAACACGACATGATCGGTGCAAGGGCGATGATCTCCATCAACAGTTCCCGAACTTCACGGTTTTCGATGCCAACACTCCACAACCGTTGAATTTCCGGCCCCAAGTCTGCTGACGCGAAACGCTGAACCTGAACCCTGGGCACATGCAGACCGCGCCAAGAGCCCGTGCCATACCGCTGCGCATAAGCCCGCAACACGTCCAATCGTTGCCCGGTCAACAGAGATTGCGGGTCGGCATCGTTGAGCAAAAGCTCCGGCTCTCGGTCACGCACTTCCCTGAAGAAATCTGCTCTGAAGCCAGCCAACCACGCAGCAACGGGCCGCATGGAAGGTTTGACCACTTTCTCTCCCTGTAGCGTTTGTGCAAACAACAACCGTTTGATGGTTTTTATGGATACGCCTCGGTTCAACAAATCATCAAGGCGCTTGGCCGCCAAATATTCAATCACCGAGCGATGATGAAAGCGCACACGCTGATAGCTGGCAAAACCGAACAGGGCACGCTCCAGCAGTGCCTTGCGCTCCGGCTCCGACCAGTCCGGCAAGACTAAGCCGGTATCCAGAGCGGCGGCAGACTCACTGGCTCTTTCTGCATTGGCGCTATGGCGAATTGTCAGTCTGCGCGTCAGCAATGCGGCCAATGCCAAACGGCTCGCGCCCTCGAACGCCTTGGCCTCTGCAAGCGGTGCATCCTTTTCTCGACCTGTATTGGGTCTAAGCTTGACCTTGATGTTGTGTTCAACTTGTTCCCGATGACTGCGTATGCGATGAGGATTGGAGTCATTCCAACTCGCGCAAAGCTCAATCAAATCCTGCGGCCTGCGGGTAAAGTCTTCTGCACTTCCTTTCTCAATATCCTGCAAGAACGCATCTGGGTCTGAAATGCCTTGAAGCACCGCCATCTGCCGAACTTGCTCCGTTGAAAATGGCATCAACATGACAGTTCGCCACTCTGGCGGCCCGGCATCGGCCGGTACTTCGTTCCGATGCCGACTCATGACGGCATCGGCAAAGTCGCTTCCACTTGCATTGGTGGGACCTTCCGCGCGCTGCGGAACCGCGAGATGTCGGTGGATAAGCCGACGATCAAATTCAATCGGACGCGTCGTCACAACAACCCGCACCCGTGCAAGCTGTCCAGCAAGTGCTCTGAAAAACCGCTTCAAGGCCATCTCAAAAGAGCCTTGTGTCAGTTTCAGTTCATCTATGGAGTCGAGAAAGAAAGTTGCAATATCGGACTGTGAGATACGCCACGCCTCAAAGCGCTGTTGCTCTTCATGGTCGAGCATGTCGATCAGATCGTTCCGAGACAACTCGGCCAGTTCCACGAAGAATGCAGGCTCGCCAGCCTCCCACAATTTTTTGCGCTCTTCCCTGCATTCATGGGTCTTGCCCGCGCCTGCCTCGGAAATGATGAGCACACGCTTGGAACACAGCAGCTCTTCCCAACTCAGGCCACCTGCGCCTCCATAACGCTTCAGCATCAGCGCATACATGGGGTCAACGTCCAGCTCCCTGTCCTGCGACCAGTCCAGGAACAGGCGTTGGATACGAGTCTGGGGCGTCATTGGCATTTCTAAAGCTTAGCTCAATGTACGAACAGATAAAATCTCGCCCTTCCAGCAGGCCGCTTCGACAGTGGGCCTGCTTTTCCTTTTTCCGGAACCACCCCGTGTCCCACGCCCCCCACACCGCCGAGGAAGTCCGGCGCCGCCGCACCTTCGCCATCATTTCCCACCCGGACGCCGGTAAGACAACGCTGACGGAAAAGCTGCTGCTGTTCTCGGGCGCGATCCAGATCGCCGGCTCGGTCAAGGCGCGCAAGGCCAGCCGCCACGCGACGTCCGACTGGATGGAGATCGAAAAGCAGCGCGGCATCTCGGTGGCCAGCTCGGTGATGCAGATGCAGTACCGCGAGCACGTCATCAATCTGCTCGACACACCGGGCCACAAGGACTTCAGCGAGGACACCTACCGCGTGCTGACCGCCGTGGACTCTGCGCTCATGGTCATCGATGCGGCCAACGGCGTGGAAGCGCAGACGCGCCGCCTGATCGAGGTCTGCCGCCAGCGCGACACGCCCATCATCACCTTCGTCAACAAGATGGACCGCGAGGTGCGCGACCCGCTGGACATCCTGGACGAGGTGGAACGCGAACTCGGCATGCCTTGCGTGCCCATGACCTGGCCCGTGGGCCAGGGCAAGAGCTTCGGCGGCATCATCAACCTGCGCACCCAGACCATGACCGTGTTCGAGTCGGGCAGCGAACGCCGCCCGCAGGATTTCGAGACCATCCCCGTCAGCGACCGTGCCACGCTGCACGCCCGCTTCGGCGGCGAGTTCGACGCGGCCATGGACAGCATGGAACTCGCCACCGGCGCCTCACCCGCCTTCGACCGCGAGGCCTTCCTGGCCGGCAAGCAGACGCCCGTGTTCTTCGGCTCGGGCGTGAACAACTTCGGCGTGATGGAGGTGCTGGACGCTCTGGTAGACCTGGCCCCCTGGCCCAAGGCCCGCACCAGCTCGCTGGTGGTCAACAAGGAAACGGTGAGCAAGGAAGTGCTGCCGGACGACGCGGCTTTCTCCGGCGTGGTCTTCAAGGTGCAGGCGAACATGGACGCCAACCACCGCGACCGCATCGCCTTCGTGCGCGTGGCCTCGGGCAAGTACCAGCCGGGCATGAAGCTGAAAGTCCAGCGCACGTCCAAGGAACTGCGCCCGACCAGCGTCGTCACCTTCATGAGCCAGCGCCGCGAGGCCGTGGAAGAAGCCTACGCGGGCGACATCGTGGGCTTCACCACCCACGGTGGCGTGCAACTGGGCGACACCATCACCGACGGCAGCGTGGCCCTGCAGTACACCGGCCTGCCCTTCTTCGCGCCCGAGCTTTTCATGACCGTTGTGCTGAAGAACCCGCTGCGCACCAAGCAACTGCAGCAGGGCCTGGCCCAGCTCGGCGAGGAAGGCGCCATTCAGGTGTTCAAGCCCGAGATGGGCGGCAATATGCTGCTGGGTGCCGTGGGTCAGTTGCAGTTCGAAGTCGTGCAACACCGTCTGAAAAGCGAATACGACGCCGACGTGCGCCTCGAAGGCTGCCAATACACGGGCGCGCGCTGGATCACCGCCGACACACCGGCTGAACTCAAGGCTTTCTGCGATGCCTACCCCCAGCGCCTGGCACGCGACGCGGCCGACACCCTGGCCTACCTTTGCACCTCGCCTTACGACGTGCGCCTGGCGCAGGAACGCTTCCCCAAGATCCACTTCCATCCGCTACGCGAGCACGCCGGCTTGGCTTTGGAACAGCACTGACAGCGTCACGAAGCGATGCCATGATGCGGGCGCGTCGAGTGCGTCTGCATTGCGCTGCGGTACCCCCAGCTCCAGCGCCCCTTCACCCATCCGCACGATTCCAGGAGGAACCCCATGAAAATCCGCGTCCTGCCCACCGGCTCTGCCCTTGTCGCAACCCTCGCCATCGCCTTGCTTTGCAGCCCGGCCCAGGCACAGCTGTTCTTGCCCAACCCCGCAGCCGCGACCACGATCTCCCTGGACGCGCAATCATCGGTAGAAGTGGACAACGACCGGATGCACGTCACGCTCGGTACGTCCGAAGATGGCGAAGACACCCGGGCGCTCACGCAGCGTGTGCTGGCACGGCTGAACGAAGCGCTGGCCCAGGCTCAGAAGACCAGCGGCATCGAGGCCCGGCTCGGTGGCGTGACCACGCAACCGATCTACGACGCCAAGGGCAAGACCCAGCGCTGGACGGTCAGCGGCAGCATCGTGCTGCAGTCGCGCAACTTCACCGAACTGGGCGCCCTGAGCTCCGAGCTCAGCCGCGAGATGCGCATCCAGTCGGTCGACTTCTCGCTGTCGTCCGCCGCGCACGACAAGGCGCGGGACCGGCTGATCACCGAATTGGCGCAAAGCGTGGAGCAAAAAGCCCGCGCCACCGCGGCGGCCTTCGGCTTCGCGCAGTACCGCATCCAGACCCTGGCCCTGGACCAATCCCAGGCCATGCCACGTCCGATGCGGGCGCTGGCCATGGCCAAGGGCGGGGACATGGCCAGCGAGAGCATGCCTTTGCCGACCGAAGGCGGCACGACCACCGTGACCTTGCACGTCACCGCCACCCTGCTGGCCGACGGCAAGGCACCGGTCCGACTGCGCTGACATGCTGACGCCCTGGGGGGCGTCCCAGATGGCCCTCCGCACCGGCACCGCTCCCGGGAGCCAAGGGCGCACCCTGCACAAATCAGACTCCGTGCAGGGCCAGTAGCAAGGAAAACGGCTGATCAACGTTCCGATAGCCCCGTCGCGTCGCGTTTCTCCGATTTCAAGGGCCGATTGTTTTTGTTTTGGAAATACCGAAGTTCGGATTTGCTGGTTTATCTCCTGTTTCAGCAAGCATACAGTTCATCCCATCGACGCAGCGCTCACCAACAACGCTCATCGATGTGGCCTTGAGCTCGGTCAGACCGACCTGCCGACCACTGCCCATTGAAGCAAACTGAAAGGATTTCCATCATGAACCGCTCGACTTCCCTCTCCCTCGTTGCCATCGCCGCCGCCCTGATCGCCGGCCCCGCCCTGGCCAATGACACCACCGCCAAGACCCGCGAACAAGTCCAGGCTGAACTGGCCCAGGCCGTGCGCAGCGGCACCATCGTGGCTGTGGGCGAAGACAGCATGACGCTGAACCAGCAATTCCCCGGCCTGTACCCGCAACAAGCCGCCAAGGCCGGCAAGACCGGCGAGCAAGCCCAAGCCGAACTGGCCCAAGCGGTGCGCAACGGCGACATGGTGGTTGGCACCTCGAGCAAGCTCAACCAGCTGTTCCCCGACCTCTATCCGAAGCAAGTCGCCAAGGCCGGCAAGACGCGTGAGCAAGTGCAGGCTGAACTGGCCGACGCCGTGCGCACCGGTGACATCGTGGCCGTGGGCGAAGACAGCATGACGCTCAACCAGCAGTTCCCCGGCCTCTATGCGCAGAAGGTCGTGCACACCAACACCGCCTCCAGCGGCAATGGCACCGTGTCTGCGAACTGAACCTCCGTTGCCCCCTGAAGGCCTCGGCTACCGCCGGGGCCTTTTTATTTGGGGCCTCCACACGGATCCGTGCATGAGACGGACTAACGGAGTCGTTCAGAACGCCGAAAACCAAGCCGCCAATGCTTGCTGCAAGCGCCTGTGACCACGCTGCAGGTGCAGCATGTGCCCACCGTCGGGGATGACGACGTACTGCTTGTCCGGGTTGGGCAGAGCCGCGAAGAAGGGCAGCAGACCCTCGGTGTCAGCCACATCGTCGTACTGGCCATGAACCATCAGCGTGGGCACCGTGATGCGATGCGGGTCCACCAGGGGCAGGCGGGTGAGCACGTCGATCTGCGGGCCGGTGGGTGACTTCTCCTCGGCCGCCACGGCAGCGCGGGCAAACGCGTCCATTACCACCGGGTCGTTCACCGCTTCGGGCGTGAGCGAATGGAAACGCAGCTTCCAGCCCTGCTCGGTGATGCGGATGTAGGGGTTGCGCTGGAACACGGCCAGGCGCGGTCGGCGAGTCTTCAGGTCCGGGCTGTCGGCGTGCATCTGGGCGTAGCTGGCGTAACGCGCCACTTTCTCCGGGTGCGCCATCACGAACTGTCCGCCGTACTGCGTGCCCCAGGACCAGGCCAGCAGATGCACTTGCCGCACCTGGGACGTACCGCGCAGGGCCAGCACGTCATCCACCACCGCATTGAGATCGCTCGCGGCCTGTTCGGTCGTCAGGAAATCCTCGGGCCGGGTGGAGCGGCCGAAGCCGCGCACGTCGAACGCGAACACGTCGAAACCTTGCCGTGCCAGAAAGTCCATGGCGCTGTAGCTGGACTGACCCGGCACCTGCAGGTCAAAGCTCTCTCGCCCTCCCGTCGCCGAACCATGGGCCAGCACCAGGACGGGCTTGCCTTGGGGGCGACCCGTGAATTTCTCCCAGACATGCAGGTGCAGCCCCTCGTGCCGTACCTCATGCGCCACGCCGTGTATTTCTTCCATCGCGCTCGCTCGCCGCTCGGCGGCCCCGGATAATGTTGCCGCGCATTCTCCCTGAATCCCCATGTCCGCCTCACCCACGCTGCTCGCCCTCCCCACCTGGCCCGCCGAAGAACGCCACCGCATCACCGGCGTGCTGACCGACATCGACGACACCTTGACCACCGAGGGCGCGATCACGCCCGACGCGCGGCAATCGCTGGATGCCTTGCGCGAGGCCGGCATCGCGGTGATCCCGGTCACGGGTCGCCCCATCGGCTGGAGCGCGCCGCATGCGCGCAGCTGGCCGGTGCAGGCCCTCGTGGCGGAAAACGGCTCGGTCGCCTGGGTCGACGGTGGAAGACGCAAGATCTACCAGCAGGACGAAGCCACGCGCCGCCGCAACCACGCGCGCCTGCAAGAGGTGGCGCAACGCGTGTTGCGCGAAGTGCCGGGCGCCACGCTGGCCCAGGACAGCCCGGGCCGCGAGACCGACATCGCCATCGACCACAGCGAATTCACCCAGTTGCCACCCGAGGCCGTCGCCCACGCGGTGCGCATCATGCAGGCCGAGGGACTGAACGCCACGGTCAGCAGCATCCACATCAACGGTTGGATCGGCGCACACGACAAATGGAATGGCGCGCGCTGGATCGTGCGTGAACTGTTGGGTCGGGAACTCGGCGAAGAACTCGACCAGTGGGTCTACATCGGCGACTCGACGAACGACCAGCTCATGTTCCAGCGGTTTCGACACAGCGTGGGCGTGGCCAACATCGCGCGCTTCCTGCCCGAGCTGACGCATCGACCGCGTTATCTGACGGCAAGCGAACGCGGCGCGGGCTTCACGGAACTTGCACGGGCGCTGCTGCAAAACCGGCCTTAAGCCTGTGCCGCGCGTGTGAGTCGCACCCCCGCTGTGCCACAGGGCCTGTCGGCCCGGTCGGTCTCAGCGGATCAAGCGGCCAAGGGCAGCTTGTCGTCCCATCGCAGATCATCCACCCGCAACCGGGGCAGACGTCCCGGGTACTGGCTCTGGATGAAATCGATCAGCGCCTCGCGTACCTTGCAACGCAGCTCGAACATGCGCGCCGCATCCTGCGCGGTCACCAGCGCGCGCACTTGCATGGCACGGTCGTTGGTGTCGGTCACGTGCAGCAAGGCCAGGCGCCCATCCCATTCAGGAATGGTCTTGACCACCCGCTCCAGCTCGGCGCGTAGCGGCGCCAGCGGCAGGGCGAAATCCACCCACAGGAACACCGTGCCCAGCAAGGCCGTGCCGGTGCGTGTCCAGTTCTCGAAGGGGTTGTCGATGAACCACTGCAGAGGAATCACCAGCCGCCGGTCGTCCCAGACGCGGAACACGACGTAGGTGCCCGTGATCTCCTCGACACGCCCCCACTCCCCGCGCACGATCAGCACGTCGTCGATGCGGATGGGCTGGGTCAGCGCGATCTGCAGGCCCGCGATCAAATTGCTGAACACCGGCCGCGCCGCAATACCGACCACCAGACCGAGGACACCGGCGGAAGCCAGCAGGCTGGTGCCGACCTGGCGCGCGCCGGGAAAGGTCATCAGCATGAAGGCGAGGCCGGCCAGGAAAACCACCACCTGGGCCAGACGCGACAACACCCGCGCCTGCGTGTGGACCCGCCTTGCTTCCAGGTTCTCCACCACATCCACTGGATACCGGGCCAGCACGCCGTTGGCGAAACCCGTGAGCGCGCGCATGCTCAGCGAGGTGCACAGGCCGATCAACAGCAGACCCGTGACGTGACGCGCCCCGTCCATCCAGGGCAGGCTCTCGGGCGCGGCCTGCAACACCAGCACGCCCACGGCCACGGGCACGGCCCAGCGCGCGGGCCCCAGCACGGACATCAGCACGTGACGCAGCATGGATTCGGGCGTGGTCACGCGCATGATCAGGCGCCGCCCCGCGTAAAACGTCAGCACGCTGAGCGCGACCGCCAGCAGCAGCACCACCAGCACACCACCCCAGGTGGAAGAAACGGGAGTCAGCAGGTTTTCAATCCAGGTCAATGTCGGCACCTCCTTGCGCAGTCGTTGGATTCATTTTTAGTAACCCACTGTTTTAACGGCTATCGGGCAATGCACCAAACCTGGGTTTCAATCCCTTCCGTCAGGAATGTTTTGCGCCACCACGTCAGCGTCACAGCCCTGGCCGGCAGCGATCCAACGACGCAGCCAAGCCTGTTTCACGATGCGCCACCAACGCGGCCCGCGAGGACGCGCCGGGGCCAGCAGACCACATTGGTAACGCCGCTGCGCCGCGTCCCAGCGCAGGGCGGCGCAAGCGCCGCGCCAGCGTCGCGTCACCAGCACACCCAACGGACAGGGCGCGTGCAGGCAGCACAGGCCGCAGCCATTGCAGGGCTCGCCCAGGGCAGGCTTGGCGGGTGCCTCGGGCTCGATCAGAATGATGCGTTGGATCATGACGCGTGATTCTCGCGCCCCCCCGCGTCAAGCAGGTCGGCCCCGAACCTCGGTCCTTCTGAACCTGCCCGCCTCACCTGCCTGACACCATGGCCCACGAAGCACTCGCCGAACACTGTCTCGAATTGTTTGCACCACTGGGCAAGGCGCGGGCCAGGCGCATGTTCGGAGGACAAGGCCTGTACGTGGACGAGCTGTTCATCGCCCTCATCGCGGACGGTCGGCTCTATCTCAAGACCCATGAGGCCACGCGACAGGCCTTTGCCGACGCCGGCGGCCAGCCTTTTGTCTACGCAGGTTCGAAACACAAACCCACGGTCGTGATGAGCTACTGGACGCCACCCGCCGAAGCGCTCGAGTCGCCCGCGCTGATGACACCCTGGGCGCGACTGGCGATGGCGGCCGCGCTCGCGGCACGCAAGCCAGCCAAATCCCCCCGACCTGTCCGGTCCACCGCGTCACGCAAGCGCGGCACATCATCACGAGACGACGTCGGTCCCGCCACCCCCCGGACCCGATCCCAGACCGACAAACCCCGCTCCCGCAAAACCTGAACGCCACGCGCCGCGCAAAGCGGCTCAGCGCTTGTGGTTCAGGAGGCGTGCCGTGGACGACTCAGGACTGGGCGGACCATGCGCCCAGCGTCGCGAGGCTGACGGCCATGCCCCCGCAGACTTCCACCAAGGGCCTCTTGAAGCGGGACAGGATTTCAGGGTAGGCATCCACCGCCGCCAGCGCGGCGCCGCAAGCCGGCTCTACCAGCACACGCATGCCATCGGCAAAACGGATGCAGGCTGCCATGGCTTGGTCATCGCTGACGGTCAGACTGAGGGTTGGGTGGGTTTGCGCCAGCCGCAATGCTTCGTCGGCGACGCGGCGGGCGCCCAGCGATGTTGCGATGGAGCGGATGGCCGGCAAAGTGACCGCGACGCCCGCCTTGATGCTCTGACTCAGGCTATCGGCACCCAGGGTTTCGACCGCGATCACCGGCACATGGCCCAGGCCATTGCGGTGCAGGCCCTGAACGATTCCGCACAGCAGGCCGCCGCCGCCCACCGCCGTGATCACCGCATCGAAGTCCAGGCCCTCGGCCACCACTTCGTCGATCAAGCTGGCATGGCCCTGCCACAAGAGCGGGTGGTCGAACGGATGGACATAAGCCGCGCCGCGCTGTTGCGCGAGCCCCACGGCATACGCATGCGCCTCATCCCAGACCGCGCCATGACGCAGCACCTCGGCGCCGCGCGCGGCGATCTTCTCGGCCACGGCCGCGCTGCTGCTCAGCGGCAGCACGATGGTGGCCTGCAGGCCCAGCGCCTGGGCTGCCCAGGCCGCCGCGAAGCCCGCATTGCCGCCCGAGGCGCAGACGATGGCAGTGGCCCCGTCGTCCGCGGCGCGCTGCACCAGCAGGCCCACCCCGCGCAGCTTGAAGCTGCCGCTGGGCTGCAGCGCATCCATCTTGAGCCACACCTCGGGATGCGAGAACAGGCCTGGCGCAGCCCGCAGCAGCGGGGAATGGAGATGCAGCGGTTCAGTCATGGTTCACATTGTCTTGGCGACCCACTTCCAGCTCTGCAGGAGCTTGGCCGGGCCAGCGGATCAGGGCCAGGTTCAGCCATTCCGGGACGTGGGCGGAACGCAGGGGGAAAAAGCGGTTCAGTGGCATGGGATACGTCGATTCAGAGCGCGATGCAGGCAGTCTAAAAGCATTCGTGCGAAGCGATAATCCACTCAAATTTCAAATCATTTGTTCTCCATGAGCACAAATCAAGCACAGCTTCTGCTGCATGAAATGGCGGTGTTCGTCCGCGTGGTCGAGACCGGCAGCTTCTCGGAAGCGGCCCGCCAGATGGCGGTCACGCCCTCGGCGGCCAGCCGCGCCGTGGCCCGGCTCGAGCAGGCGCTGGGCCAGCGCCTGCTGCAGCGCAGCACCCGCAAGCTGCGTCTGAGCGATGGCGGTCAGGCGGTCTACACGCATTGCCGCGAGATGCTGGACGCGGCACAGGCCGCGCTCGAAGCCGCGGGCCACCAAGGCGAGGAACCGCGCGGGCAACTGCGCATCAGCGTGCCCAAGGCCATCGGCCGGGCCCTGGTGCACCCGCACATGCCCGACTTCCTGGCGCGCTACCCCCAGGTGGACGTGCTGTTGCGCCTGGAGGACCGTTACATGGACCTGTACGACGAAGAGATCGACCTGGCCATCCGCATCACCGACCAGCCGCCGCCCGGGCTGATGGGGCGGCGCCTGCTGCGCATTGACCACCTGCTCTGCGCCACGCCCGAGTACCTGGCGACGCACGGCATGCCCGCGCAGCCGCAGGACCTGAAAGCGCACAACTGCATCTACCTGGGCGAGGAACCGGGCGATGCACGCTGGAAGTTCCGACGCGGCGAGCAGAGCGCGACCGTGCAGGTGCGCGGTCGCTACGCGGCCAACCACACCGGTGTGCGACTGGACGCCGTGCTGAGCCACCTGGGCATCGGCAGCCTGCCCCATTTCACGGCGCAGGAGGCCCTGGCCCAGGGTCGCATCGTCCCGGTCTTGCCCGACTGGACCTTTCAGACCCACTACAGCGGCGACGCCTGGGCGCTCTACCCGCGCACGCGCCACGTCACACCCAAGCTCAAGGCGCTGCTGGATTTTCTGGGGGAACGTTTGAAGACAGATCGCTGAGCATCTGCCGCCCCAGGACCCAGGCACTGCCTGCGGCCAAGGTGAAACCCAGCGCCCCATGGCCCGCATTGATGTAGAGATTGGCGGGGCCTCTTTGCCCGATGATGGGCACGGCGGTGGGCGTCGCGGGACGCAAGCCCGCCCACGACTGCGGGTCCTGGAACTCGCAGGCCTCGGGAAACATCTGGCGTGCGGCGTCCATCATTTGCTGGATGCGACCGGGTGGGATGGACAGGTCATGCCCGACCAACTCGGCCCTGGCCGCCACGCGCAGACGCCCGCCCAGCGGCGCGAACACGGTCTTGCGCCCGAGATCGGTCACGCTGACGCGGGGTGCCTTGTCCGAGGCACGCACGGGCAAAGTGATGCTGTAGCCTTTGATGGGATAGATCGGCAACGTGACCCGGACCAATGCCGCCAGCCGGGGGGCCTCCACGCCATTGGCGATCACGAACGCATCGGCGGCGAATGCCCCACCGGGTGTCACCGCGGCCGCGACGCGATCGCCTTGGACGACGAACCCCGTCACCTTCGTGTCGAAATGGACTTGTCCTCCCAGACGCAGCAAGCTGTCTGTCATTTCCAGGCTCAAGGCATGCGGATCACCCACACATTCATCCGCGGTCCAGACGCCACCCGCGAACTGATCGATGGATGTGCGCAAGGCCGGCTCCCGGTCCACGCATTCCTGCGGCGTCAGCAGCGTCTGCCGGCAACCCAGCGTCGATTGAAACTGCAGTTGGGCCTGCTGCCTGCGCAAGGACTCCGCATCCGGACAGAGCACCAGCTTGCCGTTGCGTTGGAACGAAAACCGCCAGTCCTCCCGGTCCATCCAGCTGTCCAAGGTCTCCCGGCTGAGTTGAGCGAGCAGCAACAATTCGCGTGTCCCCAGGCGCGACTGTCGCGCGGTGCAAGCCCGCAGGAACTGCAGGCACCACACCCACTGACGGACATCGGCACGCAGGCGCAAGCGCAGGGGCGAAGCGGAAGACACGAGCATCGCGGGCAGACCGCGCAAGGTCGCCGGAGAAGCCAGGGGCTCGACGTAGCTGTAGCTGAGTTGAGCCCCATTCGCGAAGCTGGTGCCGCGTCCCGCTCCCGGGGCCTGGTCCAGCAGATGCACCTCCCACCCCTGCAAAGCAAGCTGGTAGGCCGTGGCGCAGCCGACGATGCCGGCGCCTATCACACATACTTTCATGATGTCCTCGTACTCAATCCAGACCGGCGGGGCGCAGCCCGTGCCACGCGGTGGCTTGCTCGAACCCCAGACCCAGGCGCAGCACCTTGGGTTCGTCCCAGGAACGGCCGATGAATTGGACGGATATCGGCATGCCCTCGGGTGACATCCCGGCCGGGACGGCCAGGGCACACAGGTTCATCAAATTGACGAAGCGCCCGAAACGCGACAAGGGCGTGGCGAGTTCGTCCACCTCGGCCACCGGAATGGCGGAGATGGCATTGGTGGGAAACACGCAGGCGTCGATGCCGTCCATGGCGTTCAACATGTCACGGCGTGCACGGTCACGGGAACGCAAGAGGTCCTGGTATTGCTGCGCGCTGATGCCACTCCCCAGCAGAATGCGGCGCCGGATGTTCGGGTCGAAGCGCAGTTCGGAACGCTCGAACAACGGCCCGAGTTGCGCGTAGCCTTCGGCGCTCATCAACTGACCGGCGATGCGCATGGACTCGGCGCAGGACTGGGGCAGGTCCTGTTCGACCAGTTGTATCCCCATGCCCCGCAACACGTTCAGGGCTTCGTCGTAGGCGGTCAGAACGGCGGCCTCCACCCCCACCCGCTCCGCGGCCGGCAAAACCCAGAGCCGGGCCCCGCGCGGCAGGGCCTTCAGGGCGGGTGCAATCTGCCGCACCGGTGCGCCCTGCGACACGTCGTCCAGCGGGTCAGCCCCCGCCATCACGTCCAGCAGCAAAGCGCAATCCCTGGCAGTGCGCGCCAGGGGACCAACTGTGTCGTGGCTGGGGCAGAGTTCGATCAAGCCATGCCGGCTGATCAAACCATGCGTGGTCTTCAGTCCCACCAGCCCGCACAGGCCCGCGGGGATGCGCACCGAGCCACCGGTGTCGGTGCCGATGGCCGCGCAGGCCAGGCCCGCGGCAACAGCCACCGCGGACCCGCTGCTGGAGCCGCCCGGAATCCGGTGCGTGCGCAGATCCCAGGGGTTCCAGGGCGTGCCCATGACTTCGTTCGTGCCCCAGCCCCCGAAGGCATATTCAACCGTGTGGGTCTTGCCGATCACGATGGCTCCCGCAGATCGCAAACGCTGCACCACGGTGGCCGTGCTGGTCGAGATCCTGGCCGGCTGGGCCACGGAACCGCCGGTGATCGGCTTGCCGTCGATCTCGAACAGGTCTTTCACCGCCACGGTGACACCGTGCAAGGGGCCGAGACTGATGCCCGCGCGGCGCAGGCCATCCATCGCGCGCGCGGTCTCGCGCGCCTCGTCGGCATAGACATCGACGAAGGCGTGCAGCTTGGCATCGAATCGCTCGATGCGCTGCAGTTGATGTTCCACCAGCACCTCGCTGGTGAGCTCACCGGCCTCCATGGCCGCCTTGGCTTGCTCGATCGAGACAAAGGCGGGATTGAACAGAACGGGATTCATGGGTGTACCTTCGCCTGTGGCTTCGGGGCGAGCGCCTTCGGACGGCCGGGCAGGGCTCATGCCGCCCCAGGGTGCGTCGACCCCGCCGCAGGCGCCGCTCGATGAGTCGAGAAAGCATGGACAGGGGAAACGCGATCGCAAAATAGAACACACCGACCAGCAGGAAGATGTGCAATGGGAGAAACGACTCGCTGGCGATGGCGCGCGCGGCCAACATCAGTTCTTCGGTGGCAATCAACGCGCACAGGGAACTGTCTTTCAGCAGGGTCACGTAGGTATTGAGCAGCGGCGCGAGCATGACGCGCAAGGCCTGCGGCCACACCACGCGCACAAACACCTGCAGCGGCGACAGGCCCGCGGCCAGTGCCGCCTCGCGCTGACCACGATGCACCGACAACAGGCCACCGCGCAGGATTTCGGCCACGTAGGCCGAACCATGCAACCCCAGGCCCAGGGCGCCGGCCCAGAAACCAGGCAGCGTCAGGCCCAGCGCGGGAAGCGCGAAGTACAAAGTCAGCAACAGGGCCAGCAGCGGCACCGTCCGAACGGCCACCACATACCCCCGGGCCAGCGTCGCCAGTGGTCTCACGCCGCCGCGCTGCAGCACCAGCAGCAAGGCCCCCAGCCCCAGGGCCAGCACGAAACCCAACAATGACAGGCTCGCCGTCACCCGCGCGCCGTCCAGCAGCCGCGGCCACCATTCGGGCAGGTACTCCAGATAGGTCAGGAAAAACGCCGTCATCGCACGCCCTCCATTCGCAGTTCGATCCGTCGGAACCCCCAGGTCACGGGCCAGACCAGGGCCGCGTACAGCAGCATGGCCGCCAGGTAGATCAGCACGGTCTCGAAAGTCGATGTCACGAGGTTGCGGGCGAGGAACATGATTTCGGGCGCGGCGATGGCCGACGCGATCGAGGTGTCCTTGATGAGCACCACGGCGTAATTCGTCAAGGATGGAAAGGTCACGCGCAGCATCTGCGGCACGAGCACGAAACGCAGCACCTGCCCCGGCGCCAGGCCAACGGCCAGGGCCGCTTCACGCTGTCCCATGTGCAGCGAGCGCAAGCCGGCCGCGAACACATCGCAGAGCACCGCCGCCCCCACCAGGCCCAAGCCCGTCACAGCCGCGCACAGCGGTGAGAGACGGATACCGGCCGCGGCAAGGCCGAAATAGAGTAGGAACAGATGCGCCAGCGCCGGCACATTGCGCATCCACTCGACGTAGACCGACAACAGCCACAAGGGCAGGCGGTGGCGACCGAAGACCCGCAGCACGGCCAGTGCAAGCCCCAGCACGCAGGCGATCAGGAAGGCCCCCAGCGTCACCTGGACGATCGTGACCACGCCCACGGCCAAGGCGGCCAGAATGCCCAGAAAGGTGTGCATCATCGGCGTCACCTTGCGGGCCGCACCAGGCCGACTTGGGCACTGGCGTCATCGCCCGCCCCAACGCGGCCACCGACCTTGCCGAGAAAGCTGCGCGTGCGCTCCACGCGCGGCCGATCGATGACCTCGGCGGCGCTGCCTTTTTCGACGATGTGCCCCTGATCCATGAAGATGACACGATCGGCCACGTCGCGGGCGAAGCGGATTTCGTGCGTGACCAGAATCATGGATCGCCCTTCCTCCGCCAGCTCGCGGATCACGCCCAGCACCTCGCCCACCAGTTCCGGGTCCAGCGCCGAGGTGGGCTCGTCGAACAGGATCAGCCTGGGTCGCTGCGCCAGGGCCCGTGCGATCGCCACGCGCTGCTGCTGCCCGCCCGAGAGCCGCTCCGGGAATTCGTCCGCCTTGTGTCCCAGATGCACCTTGTCCAGCATCTCCTGCGCGAGGGCGTGCGCCTCGGCGCGCGCCATGCCGCCAGCCCGGATGGGCCCAAGCGCCACGTTGTCGCGCACGTTCAAATGGGGCCACAGGTAGAAGCCCTGGAACACCATGCCGATCTCGGCGCGCTGGGGCGCCAGTTCACGGTCCGACATCCAGCGCCAGTCCTGTCGCCGGCTGGGCAATTGCCCGATGCGCTCCTCATCCAGAAAGATCGCGCCATCCGTCGGACGCTCCAGAAAATTGATGCACCGCAGACAGGTGGATTTGCCGGAACCGCTCGGACCAATGAGGGCGAGGGTCTCGCCCCTGTGCAATTCCAGCGAGATGCCCTTGAGAACATCGAGCGCGCCGTAGCTTTTCCGCAGCCCTTCGATGCGCAGCACGGGCCGCTGCGCGGAATCGGCATCGGCTCGCACCGCTTGCCGCATCGCCTGCATGGAGGCCATCGTGTCATCCCTCACGTCGTGCACCACCGTGCCTGTCAGCGGCAGGAAGGCAGGCGCCAGTCGGCGGGGCGATCCACGCCAGCGCGGAAGTTCTGGCCGACCGGCACGTACCAGACATCCTGCACCAGGCCGTAACGCTCGCCGATCTTCTTGAGCTCGCACTTTTGCCAGAGCTTGGCGATCTCGGCATTCACGGCGGCCGCGAGCTCGGGGTTGTCCTTGCTCAGGCCGAACACCACCTGGCCCAGGCCCGTCAGCAAGGGGAACTCCGGGTTGTTGTCGGTGAAGGCGTTGAAACGCAGCTTCCACTGCGGATTGCGGGAGATGGCGTACTGCACCACCGGCGGATCGCCGATCACGGCGTCGATGCGACCGGCCAGCAGATCGCGCACGGCGGCGTCCGAGGTGTCGTACTGGCTCAGTTGCAGCCCCTTGATCTTGCGCAGCTCAGGGATGAAGGAGAAGCCGGTGATGGTGCCCACCTTGCGCCCCTCCAGCTCCTTCAGGGTCGACCAGTCGGTCTTGGACGACTGCATGATGCCATTCTTGAAATAGTGAATCGGATCACTCAGCGTCATGATCTTCGCGCGTTGCTCGGTCCACCCCATGGTGCCCGCCATCACATCCACGCGCCCGGTCTGCACCGAGGCGATCGTGCCCGACCACTCCATCAGCGCGGGCTTGACCTTGAGCTTGAGCGTGTTCGCCACCCGTTGCAGGATTTCGCCGTCGTAGCCGATCATGCTGCCGTCCTGGTAACCCGTGCCCGGCATGTCACCGGTGAAGGCGATGGTGAGTTGCCCCGGCTCGATGGTCCGGGGAACCGATTGGGCGTGAACCGATGGCGCGATCAGCGCGACGCCGAGAACCGCGCACAGGATGCGCGCCAGAGACAAGTGCTTCATATCGACTCCAGAAAATCAGACGAGGGGTTGGTGAATGACGCTGCGCAGGCGTGAACGCATCGTAGGTTTGCCCCCCGTTTTCCCGGTTGTAAGCGCTGTCTGCTAAATTGAACGTATGCGACATCCCAAGCAAACCCCTACGCGTGTCGCGCCGCCCGGGAAGGACGCTGGCAAGCACTTGGTCCACCGCCTCGACGGTTCGCAGAGCCTGGACACGGCGGCGGCCACGTCGGTGCCGCCGGACGACGCCGTGGAGTTGCGCATCGGCATCCTGCTGTGGCCGCGTTTCCCCCTGCTGTCACTGGCGGGCCTGTGCGACGCGCTGCGCCACGCGGCCGACCTGGGCGACCAGAGCCGGCAGGTGCGCTGCTCATGGAGCGTGCTGGGCCTGCCCGGCACCCGCATCACCGCCAGTTCCGGCGTCGAGATCCCCGTGCAGGAAGCGTTGGACTCGGGCACGAAGTTCGACTACATCGCCGTCATCGGCGGCCTGCTGCCCTTCATGGACGATGTGGAACCGCATTACCTGGCGTTCCTGCGCCGGGCCGATGAAGCCGGCGTTCCGCTCATCGGCATCTGCACCGGCACCTTCGTGCTGGCGCGCGCGGGACTGATGAAGGATCAGCTGGCTTGCATCCATCCTTTCCACGTGGACGACTGGAAGCGAATGTTCCCCAAGGCGCGCTTCGCGACGAACTGTGACTACGTGTTCGACGGCCCGCGGATCAGCTGCGCGGGCGGTGTGTCCATCATCGAACTGGCCACGGAGCTGATCCGCGTCCATTGCGGCCCCGACCGGGCCGCCAAGGTCGTGCACCAGATGTCGGTCTCGCAGCGCTCTTCCTCCTCCCACATCGCGCGCCGGCATGCGCTGGGTTATGCCTCCGCCGACAACGAGAAGTTGCGCCAGGCCATCATCCTGATGGAAAAGAACCTCTCCATCCCGCTCGAAATCAGCGTCATCGCCAAGCTGGTGAATTCCAGCAGCCGGCAATTGGAGCGTGTGTTCCTGGCCGAAACCGGCGCATCACCTTCGGAGTTCTACCGGAACTCCCGATTGAAATACGGTCGCTGGCTGTTGACCACCACCGATTCAACGATCAACGACATCGCCTTCGAATGCGGCTTCTCCGACGCCGCGCACTTCATTCGGCACTTCCAGCAGTGCTACGGCGTCGCACCCGGACGGCTCCGAAAGGCCTTGACGAGCACCGGCACGCGCGTCCCCTCGCGCAGCAGCGAAACCAGCACGTCATGACCATGGCACGCAATATTGAAATCAAGGCGCGGATGGACGATCGCGCCCAGGTCCTGACCCGCCTCACGCCTCTGGCCACCTCCGGCCCGACCGAGATCGCCCAGGACGACACCTTCTTCCGATGCACGTCGGGCCGACTGAAGCTGCGCGACTTCGGTGACGGCACGGGCGAACTCATCCACTACCACCGCGCGGACGAGGCGGGCCCCAAGGTGTCGTCCTACGTCCGTTCGCCGACGGCGGAGCCCGACACACTGCGGCAGGCCCTGACGCTGGCGCACGGCCAGATCGGCCGAGTACACAAGCAGCGCACGCTCTACCTCATCGGGCGCACGCGGGTGCACCTGGACCGGGTCGTCGACCTGGGCAATTACCTCGAACTGGAAGTCGTGCTCGCCGACCACGAAGCGGATGCATCCGGTACGCAGGAAGCGCAGGACATCATGGCGGCGCTGGGCATCGCGCCCACGTCGCTGGTGCAAGGCGCCTACCTGGACCTGCTGGCCGCAAGGCGCTGAGCCCTCGGGGGTCCACGCGTCGACGTCCGTGCAACGCGCCTTGGGACAGCGACGCACATTCGGCCAGCGGTGAGGGACCCGCGGCATAAGTTCATGAGTTTTTATTGCTTGGTTCCAGGCGGTCAGACCTCTACAGTGCGCCCTCTTTGCCTGACCCGACTCTGGACCGACCATGCCTGCCTCCGACCGCTCTCTCGCCTCGTCCACCGTGGACACCCGTCGCCGACGCCTGGGAAGCGCACGTGTGATAATTCCGAGCCGAAGACCGCGAAAAACGACCGCCTGCATTGACGATGTCTGGCCCCTGAGCCAGCGTCCCCGGCAGACAGTCGCGCACACGCCCCCAGCGCCTAGCGTGGGTCGGCCAGCGTTTCCCCCGACATCCCGTCGGATACCTGTTGCGAGCAACCGTGCCTGCCACGCCTTGCCCGCCACACTAGGAACGCGCCATGAACCACAGTCCTCTCCTCGTTATCTACCTTTGCGTCGCGCTGGATGCCATGGGCATCGGCCTCGTCTTTCCCATCCTGCCAACGCTGGTGCGGGACGTCACTCAGACCGCCAACGTCGCGCCTTTCATCGGTCTCATGGCTGCGCTGTATGCGGCCATGCAGTTCGTCTTCGCGCCTGTGCTCGGCGCACTCAGCGACCGGCTGGGCCGGCGCCCCGTCATGCTGCTGTCGCTGGCCGGAGCCACCATCAACTACCTGCTGCTTGCGTGCGCTCCCTGCCTCGGGCTGCTTCTGCTCGGACGCGCCATCGCGGGCCTGACCAGCGCCAACATGTCGGTCGCCACCGCGTACATCACCGACATCTCGCCCGAAGCAACACGCGCCCGCCGTTTCGGTCTGTTCAATGCCATGTTCGGCGCGGGTTTCATCATCGGGCCAGTGCTGGGCGGTGCGCTCGGGGACCACTGGGTACGACTGCCCTTCCTCGCTGCGGCCGCGCTGAACGCCATCAATTTCCTGCTCGCCTGCCTCATGCTGCCGGAGTCGCGCCACGCCAGCCCCGGCTCGACACGCATCGACCTCGGCAGCCTCAATCCGCTGAGGCCGTTGCGCTGGGCACTGTCGCGAAAGCGCCTGCTGCCCCTTATCCTGACCTTCTTCATTCTGAGCACGACGGGCGAGGCCTATGGCATCTGCTGGGCCCTGTGGGGCGCGGATGCGTTTGGATGGAATGGCTTCTGGATCGGTCTGTCGCTCGGGACTTTTGGCGTCTGCCAGACCCTGGTGCAGGCCCTGCTCCCCGGACCGGCCAGCCGCTGGCTCGGCGAACGCCGCGCGGTGCTGACAGGCATCGCCTGCGCCTGTGTCGCGCTGGCGGCCATGGCCTTTCTCCGCCAGGGCTGGATGGTCTTTGCCGTCATGCCGCTCTTCGCGCTGGGCAGCATCGGCACACCAGCCTTGCAAGCGCTGGCAAGCCGCCAAGTCCATGCCGAACTGCAGGGCCAGTTTCAAGGCGTCTTGATGTCGGCCGTCAGCCTGGCCTCCATCGTCGCCCCGCTCGCGTTCTCGACCTTCTACTACGGCGTTCAGTCACACTGGCCCGGCGCCATCTGGCTGCTGGTGGTCGTGGTCTATGCCGTGGCGGTGCCACTGGTTCTGTTGGGCACGCGGACATCCGGAGGCCCCAAGACCGTCGCTGTTTAGCGCGCTACCGCCAGCAGCGGATGCCATGCCGCATCTCGTGGAAAACCAGTGCGGCTTCACGTCGAGGAATCCGGATCATCCCCCGTCGCTGCGTCGCAGGCTGGTCCATTGCGGCCCGCACTTAGCCAGAACAACCGTGGTCAAGTTTGTGGACAAGTCCCTGAACAAGTCCGGCAAGCCACGCCGGCATTGGCCTGGCGGGCTTTGCTCATTCAACAGGCAGACGACGTGAGGCTCAGCCCCGCGCCAGCACGGGCGCCAGCGCCACCCCCGTATGCGTGCCCAGCCGCACCACCTCCTCCGGCGGCGCGGCGGCGACGATGCGTCCCCCACCGGCTCCACCCTCGGGGCCGAGGTCGATGATCCAGTCGGCTTCGGCGATGACGTCGAGGTCGTGTTCGATCACGACCACGCTGTGGCCACCGTCGACCAGGCGGTGCAGCACGCGGATGAGTTTTTCCACGTCGGCCATGTGCAAGCCCACCGTGGGCTCGTCCAGCACATAGAGCGTGTGCGGTGCCTTCTGCCCGCGCCGGGTCACGTCGTCGCGCACCTTGCTCAGTTCCGTCACCAGCTTGATGCGCTGCGCTTCACCGCCGGACAACGTCGGTGAAGGCTGCCCCAGCGTGAGGTACCCCAGGCCCACGTCCTTGAGCAGTTGCAGCGGGTGCGCGATGGAGGGCATGGAGCCGAAGAATTCCACGGCCTCGTCCACTTCCATCTGCAGCACGTCACCGATGCTTTTCCCGCGCCAGCTCACCGCCAGGGTTTCGGGGTTGAAGCGCGCGCCATGGCAGCTTTCGCAGGGCACCTTCACATCGGGCAGGAAACTCATCTCGATGGTGCGCACACCCTGACCCTCGCAGGTCGGGCAGCGCCCCTCGCCGGTGTTGAAGCTGAAGCGCCCCGGACCGTAACCGCGCGCCTTGGCCTCCAGCGTTTCGGCATAGAGCTTGCGGACGGTGTCCCAAAAGCCGATGTAGGTCGCCGGGCAGGATCGCGGGGTCTTGCCGATGGGGGTCTGGTCCACTTCCAGCACCCGGTCGATCTGCTGCCAGCCGTCGACGGCCGCGCAGCCGCTCCAGGCCGGATGCGCGCCCCGGCCCTGGGCATCGCGCCCGGCCTTGGTCGTGCGCTGCGCCACCGCCGCCTCCACATTGACCAGCAGCACGTCTCGCGCCAAGGTGGATTTGCCGGAACCGCTGACGCCCGTGACGGCGACCAGGCGATGCAGCGGCAACAAGGCATCGACGGATTGCAGGTTGTGAAGGTTCGCGGCCGTCACCGAGAGCCAACCGGTTTCGCCCACGGCCCGGCGCGGCTGCAGCGGATGCCGGATGGCATGCAGCAGGTAACGGCCGGTCTGCGAGTCCTGTGCCTGGGTGAGGTCGCTCACGCGGCCCTGGGCCACCAGGCGGCCGCCGCGCTTGCCGGCGCTGGGGCCGATGTCGATCAGGTGGTCTGCGCGGCGGATGGTGTCTTCGTCGTGCTCCACCACGACCAGGGTGTTGCCACGCTCGCTCAAGGTGTGCAGGGCATCGAGCAGGATGCGGTTGTCGCGCGCATGCAGGCCGATGGTCGGTTCGTCCAGCACATAACAGACGCCTTGCAGATGGCTGCCCAGCTGCGCGGCCAGGCGGATTCGCTGAGCCTCGCCGCCGCTGAGCGTGGGCGCGCCACGGTCCAGGGTAAGGTAGCCTAGGCCCACTTGCGCCAGGAACTCCAGCCGGCTCTTGATCTCGGGGATCAGATCGCGTGCGATGTCGCTCTCGCGCTGCGTCAGGCGACCTTGCGAGGCCAGGGTGTCAAGCCAGCGCCGGATGTCGTCGACCGACAGACGGGCGATGTCGGCGATGCCCACGCCGCTGAACTTCACCGCCCGCGCGGTGGCGTTCAGGCGCGTGCCTTCGCAGCCGGGGCAGACCACGTCGCCCACATCTTCCACCTCGGGCTCGGCGAAGGTCTGCTCGCGGCCGCGTTCCTTCTCGTCGCGCACGGAATCGTCGAGTACCTTGCGCTGGTCCTTGGTCAGCTTGACGCCCGTGCCCACGCAGTCCGGGCACCAGCCATGTTTGCTGTTGTAGGAGAACAGGCGCGGGTCCAGCTCGGCGTAGGAGGTGGCGCAGACCGGACAGGCGCGCAAGGTCGAAAACACCTGCAGTCGACCGATGCCCGCCGTGCCGCCGCCGCTCTGCATCGCCTCGGCCAGGCCCTCGAGATCGCTGAGCACGTGCAGCACGCCCTTGCCGTGCTCCAGTGTCGTCGCCAGCTTCTCGCGCAGCAGTGCTTCGTTCTCTGTCGACACGGTCAGGCTGGCAACCGGCAGTTCGATGCTGTGTTCCTTGAAGCGGTCGATGCGTGGGAAGCCCGTCGTCGGCAGGAAGGCACCGTCCACGCGCAAGTGCGTGTAGCCACGCGGGCGCGCCCAGTCGGCCAGCTCGGTGTAGACGCCTTTGCGGTTCATCACCAGGGGCGCGAGAAGACCGATCTCTTGGCCCTTGAACTGCTTCATCAGTTGAGCAAGGATGCTTTCCACCGTCTGAGGCTGCACCGCGGCACCGTCATGGATGCAGTGCTGCACGCCCAGCTTGACGTAGAGCAGTCGCAGGAAATGCCAGACCTCGGTCGTCGTGCCCACCGTGCTCTTGCGCCCGCCGCGCGAAAGGCGCTGCTCGATGGCCACCGTCGGCGGAATGCCCCAGACCGCGTCCACCTCGGGTCGGCCCGCCGGCTGAACGATGCTGCGCGCGTAGGCGTTCAGGCTTTCCAGGTAGCGTCGCTGCCCCTCGTTGAACAGGATGTCAAAGGCCAGGGTGGACTTGCCCGAGCCCGACACGCCCGTGATCACGTTGAACTTGCCGCGTGGAATGTCCACGCTCAGGTTCTTGAGGTTGTGCTCCTTGGCATTGACGATGCGGATGGCATTGCCCACGCCATCCCCCCGCTTCACGGCGGGCTTGCGGCCCGGCGTGAAAGCACTCAGGTAAGGCCGCGCATCCCCTTCGTGAGCCGTGTGCGCTTCGCCCATGGCGTGGGCGTATTCACGCAAAGCCCGCGCGGTGTGGGAGGTCGGGTGCTGGCGCAGCTCTTCCGGCGTGCCCACGGCCACGATCTGACCACCGGCCTCGCCACCCTCGGGACCGAGATCAATCAGCCAGTCGCTGGCGCGCATCACGTCCAGGTTGTGCTCGATGACCAGCAGCGAATGCCCGGCGTCCAACAGCTTGCGCAGCGCGCGCATCAGCTTGGCAATGTCGTCGAAATGCAGGCCCGTGGTCGGTTCGTCGAACAGAAACAGGGTGCCCTTCTTCGCGATGAACTGGCGGCTGCCGGCGGCACGCGCTGCTTCGGCCAGGAAGCCGGCCAGCTTGAGGCGCTGCGCCTCACCCCCCGACAAGGTGGGCACGGGCTGGCCCAGGCGCACATATTCGAGGCCTACGTCCACAATGGGCTGCAAGGCGCGGATCACGTCTCGGTCGGAATGACGCCCCCACGCTCCGCCGCTGCGCGGGTCGCTGCCCCCCGAGGGGGCTGGGTCGCCTTGGGAACGGCCCTGCGGCGACCCGTTAAAAAGTTCCGCCGCTTCACTGACAGTGAGCTCCAGCACGTCCGCGACGTTGAGAGTCCGGCCAGCGCGCTCAATTGTGACTTCCAGGATCTCGGGCCGGAAGCGCTTGCCGTCGCAATCCGGACAACGCAGGTAGACGTCGCTCAGGAACTGCATCTCCACGTGCTCGAAGCCCGAACCGCCGCAGGTCGGGCAGCGACCGTCGCCACTGTTGGCGCTGAACTTGGCGGCGGTGTAGCCACGTTGCCGGGCCAGCGGCGCATTGGCAAAGATCTCACGGATCGTGTCCCAGGCACCGACGTAACTTACGGGGTTGGAGCGCGCGGTCTTGCCGATGGGCGACTGGTCCACGAACACCACGCCCGCCAGTTGCTCCGCGCCCAGCAGATGGTCGTGCGCGCCGGGCGTCTCGGTGGCCTGGCCGAAATGGCGCATCAGCGCCGGGGCCAGCACGTCCTGGATCAGCGTGGACTTGCCCGAACCCGAAACACCGGTCACGCAGACCAGGCGCTGCAGGGGAATGTCCACCGACACGTTCTTGAGGTTGTGCTCGCGCGCGCCTTCCAGAATCAGGCGCGGTGTGTTCGCAGCCACCATGCGCTTGAAGCCCATGCCAATCTGCCTGCGCGCACCCAGGTAGGCGCCCGTCAGGGTGTCGGCGTTTTTCAAATCCTCCGTGCTGCCGTCGAAGACGATCTGCCCGCCGCGCTCGCCCGGGCCAGGGCCCATGTCGATCATGCGGTCGGCTGCGAACATCACGGCAGGGTCGTGCTCCACCACCACCAGGGTGTTGCCCGCGTCGCGCAGGCGCTGCATGGCCTCGATGATGCGGTGCATGTCACGCGGGTGCAGGCCGATGCTGGGTTCGTCCAGCACGAAGAGCGTGTTGACCAGCGAGGTACCCAGGGCTGTGGTCAGGTTGATGCGCTGCACCTCGCCGCCGCTGAGCGTGCGGCTTTGCCGGTCCAGCGTGAGGTAGCCGATGCCCACGTCACAGAGGTACTTCAGGCGCGTGTTGATTTCTTCGTAGAGCAGCCGGAGCGCCTGGGCGTCCCCCGCGTTTCTGGCTTGCGTCTCGCCCACGGCATCGGCATTCGACCCCTCGGGTTTGTGTTCGGCAATGCGCGCGAAGAACACGCGCAGCCTGTCCAGCGGCATCAGCATCAGGTCATGCAGGCTCAAGCCCGGCAAGGCCTCGAGCTGTTCTTGGCGCCAGTCCGTGCCCACGGGCATGAAACGCTGGAACGGTTGGCCCCCAGGCTCGGCACGGTCGTGTCCCTTCTGCGCCCCAAGGGGGCTGTCGGCGCCTGGGACGGTTGGACGCGAGGACGGCGCCAGCACCGCGTCCGCGTCTTCTTTCGTGCCGATGCGCCACAGCAGGCTTTCGGTCTTGAGGCGCGCGCCGCCGCAGACCGTGCAGGGCGTGTAGCTGCGGTAGCGCGAGAGCAGCACGCGGATGTGCATCTTGTACGCCTTGCTCTCCAGGTAGCCGAAGAAGCGGCGCACGCCGTACCACTGCTTGTTCCAGTTGCGCTCCTTGAAGCCGGGCACGCCTTCGATGACCCATTCCTTCTGCGCGGCAGTCAGCTTGGCCCAGGGCGTGTCGCGCGGAATGCCCGCAGCCTCGGCGTGACGCATCATGTCGTCCTGGCACTCGGCCCAGGCCGGGGTCTGGAAGGTCTTGATGGCCCCGGAACGCAGCGTGAGTTTTTCATCGGGAATGACCAGGCCGAAATCGACACCGATCACACGGCCGAAGCCCCGGCAGGTGTCGCAGGCCCCCACCGCCGAGTTGAAAGAGAACATGGAAGGAATCGGTTCCGCATAGCGCAGGTCGCTCTCGGGGCAGTGCAGGCCGGTGGAAAAGCGCCAAACCTCTTGGTTGTCTTCGTCCCCGGCATAAACGTTCAGCCGCCCCCCCCCGCGCTTGAGCGCAACCTCGATGGCTTCGACCACGCGGGCGCGGTCGGCGTTCCCCAGACGGAAACGGTCAGCCACCACGTCGAGGACTTTGACTGCCCCCAAGCTCGGCACTGGCGTGTCCTCGCCGCCCCCCGAGGGGGCGCTCGCTTGCTTGGGGCGGCCCGGCGCAGCGCTCGTTTGCGGGCCGCGTACCTCCTCGCGCTCGGCCTGCACACGCGTGAAGCCGCTGGCGGACAGCCATTGCTCGACTTCCTGCGCGGCGGTGTTGCCCGGCAGTTCCACCGGGAAGGTCAACACCAGGCGTGGGTCATTGCTGGCCTGGGCGCGCTCCACCAACTGCGCGTAGATCGAATCCGGTGTGTCATGCCGCACCGGCAGCGCGGTCTTGCGGTCGAACAGCTGGCCGGCGCGGGCGAAAAGCAGCTTGAGGTGGTCGTTCAGCTCCGTCATCGTGCCGACCGTGGAACGCGAGCTGCGCACCGGGTTGGTCTGGTCGATGGCGATGGCGGGCGGCACGCCCTCCACCCGGTCCACCGCCGGTTTGTCCATGCGGTCGAGGAACTGGCGTGCGTAGGCACTGAAGGTCTCGACGTAACGGCGCTGGCCTTCGGCATACAGCGTGTCGAAAACCAGGCTGGATTTGCCCGAGCCGCTGGGCCCGGTGACCACGGTCAGCTCACCCGTGCGGATGTCCAGGTCCAGGTTCTTGAGGTTGTGCTGGCGCGCCCCCCGGATGCGGATCAGGCCCTGCTCCAGCCCTGGAGACTCTTGGGGCGCGTGCGTCTGCGCTTTTGCTGCATGCTTGCTTGCGGTGCTGCCCTGGGTCATGACGGTGGCCGTGGAAAAGGTTCGGGGCGAACATTCTAGGGCGAGGGGGCGCTGCGTGTGCGCAGGCCGCTTAAACCATCAGGCAACAGGCGGCCTTTTCCGATTTCACGGGCTTTGCCCACAGTTACTTAGCTGGTGCAGGCTCGGGCGCGTGCACGGCATCGGCGCCGTGCTTCTCACCGCTCATGTCGACCTTGTCACCGGCGACGGAGATGAAATACAGCGCGACGACGGCGAATACGACGAACCCAACAGCAATCTTCCACATGGTCTTGCATTTTCCTGAACAACAAAAGAAGAAGGCCCCCGCCTGGGGGCCTTCGGCCACCCCGGCGACGCCGGGGCCGCGGATCGACTCAGGTGATGGTCATCACCTCAGTCGTTGGCGTAGATGTCCACGTCCTTGGTTTCGCGCACGAACAGCGTGCCGATCACCAGCGTCATCGCGGCGATGATGATGGGGTACCAGAGGCCGTTGTACATATTGCCGGTCTGCGCCACGATGGCGAAGGCCGTGGTGGGCAGCAGGCCGCCGAACCAGCCGTTGCCGATGTGGTACGGCAGGGACATGGAGGTGTAGCGGATGCGGGTCGGGAACATTTCCACCAGCATGGCGGCGATCGGGCCGTAGACCATGGTCACCAGGATCACGAGGTAAGCCAGGATGATGACCATCATGGTCTTGTTCATCTTGGCCGGATCGGCCTTGGCCGGGTAGCCCGCTTCCTTCAGCGTCTCGGCCACGGCTTTCTTGAACTCGGCGTCCTTGGCCTTGACTTCGTCGGCGGTGATGCCCTTGGCGCTGTAGCCCTGGATGACCTTGTCGCCCACCTTGATCATGGCCGGCGTGCCTGCGGGCGCCACTTCGTTGTCATAGCTCACGGAGCTGGCGGCCAGCACTTGCTTGGCGATGTCGCAGGAGCTGGTGAACTTCACCGTGCCCGTGGGGTTGAACTGGAAGGAGCACTCGCCCGGATCGGCGACAACCACCACATGGCTCTTTTCCTGGGCGACGTACAGGTCGGGGTTGGCGGCCTTGGTCAGCGCCTGGAACACCGGGAAGTAGGTCAGCACGGCCAGCAGGCAACCGGCCATGATGATGGGCTTGCGGCCGATCCTGTCCGACAGCGAACCAAAGATCACGAAGAAGGGCGTGCCGATCAGCAACGCGGCGGCGATCAGCAGGTTGGCCGTGATGGCATCCACCTTGAGCTGCTGCGTCAGGAAGAACAGCGCGTAGAACTGGCCCGTGTACCAGACCACGGCCTGGCCGGCGGTCAAGCCGATCAGGGCCAGGATCACGATCTTCAGGTTCTTCCATTGGCCGAAAGACTCGGTCAGGGGCGCCTTGGAGTGCTTGCCCTCGGCCTTCATCTTCTGGAATGCTGGGGACTCGTTCAGCGTCAGGCGAATCCAGACCGAGATACCCAGCAGGACGATGGAGACCAGGAAGGGAATGCGCCAGCCCCAATCAGCGAAGGCGGCTTCACCGGTCGCGGTGCGCACGCCCAGGATCACCAGCAGCGACAGGAACAGGCCCATCGTGGCCGTGGTCTGGATCCACGAGGTGTAGGCACCGCGCTTGCCGTGCGGGGCATGCTCGGCCACATAGGTGGCCGCGCCGCCGTACTCACCGCCGAGCGCGAGGCCCTGCAGCAGCCGCAGGCAGATCAGGATGACCGGAGCGGCCACGCCGATGGTGGCGTAGTTCGGCAGAATGCCCACGACAAAGGTGGACAGGCCCATGATCAGGATGGTCACCAGGAAGGTGTACTTGCGACCGATCATGTCGCCCAGGCGGCCGAACACGATGGCGCCGAAGGGACGCACGATGAAACCGGCCGCGAAAGCCAGCAGCGCGAAGATGAAGGCAGAGCCCGCATCCAGACCGCTGAAGAACTGCTTCGCGATGATGGCCGCGAGCGAGCCATACAGGTAGAAGTCGTACCACTCGAAAACGGTGCCCAGCGACGAGGCAAAGATCACCTTGCGCTCTTCGGGGCTCATCGGCCTTGCGGCCTGGGTTGCAGCCATGTTTTGTCTCCTTGTTGACGCATGAAATCCCCGGCGCGGGGAGGCTGGCGAATTCTTGAAGCCATGGCTGACGGACTTCTTACACAGCCCGCTAGGACTAACCCGTGAAACTCAGGGTTCCCCCTGAACTTGCGCGTGGCTCAGGGACCAGATGCGCGATTTTTTTGCGCGCGGGGCAATGCCCATGATGCGCGCAATGTCATCGCACCGTCACTGCTGCTGCGCGGCTGGCGCGCCGAGCGCGGAACGCGTGGGCATGAAGGCCTCGGGCACGTCGTCGCGCTTGAACCAGGGATCGCCTTCCAGACAAGCACGCAACATGGGCAGGCTGTCCAGCCCCCAGAACAGGCGCCCCTCGCCAGGGCCCTCGTGCACGACGAAGCTCGGCGCGCCGAAAGCGCCAGCGGCCACGGCTTCGTCGGTGTTGGCCCGCAAACGCAGCTTCACGGCTTCGTCCTCCGGCGTCACCACCGGCCCCCCGTGCACCGCCTGGGGACCCAGCAGTTGCTCGCGCAGGGCTTGCAGGCGCTGAGGGTCGTTGGCGTCAAAGCCATCCTGCCAGACATGGTGGAACAGCGTCTCGCAAACGTAGCGGTTGGGGTCCCCGCCCGCGGCGGCGCCGCCACCGCTCATGCCGCAGGCCACGGACAGGCGCAGCAGGGGCAGGGGATTGAACGGGTGCTCGGCCGGCATGCGCAAGGGCACGCCCTGCTGATGTCCCAGCCACCGCACGTGGCGGTAGGTCCAGGCCCGCTTGGCGGGGATCTCGGCGGGCGCCTTGGACTGGTGGTGCTTGATCAGGGCGCCGAGCAGCATGGGGCGGTAGCTCACGCTGTAGCTCAAGCCTTCGAGGGCCCGGGGCAGTTGCGCGAACGCCAGCCAGGCATAGGGCGAGATGAAGTCCAGATAGAAGACGATGTGTTTCATGTGTGCTCCTCCTTGTGTTGTGATCGATGTGCTCAGGCGGTTCGCGACACCGTCACGTCCACCACGGGCGCGCCTCCCGTGAGGTGCGGCAGATCCTGCGGACGCAAGCGGAACACGCCGTGTGGATGCCCCGCGGCGGCCCAGATGTCGTCGAAGCGGAACAGCTCGCGGTCGATCAGCAGCAACGCAGGCTCCCGATGGCCAATGGGTGACACGCCGCCGATTGCAAACCCAGTGCGGGCCTTGACGAAGTCCGCGTCCGCGCGGCCCAGCTTACCCACCAAGGCTTCGACCTTTTGCTCGTCGACGCGCAGATCCCCCGAAGTGATGACCAGCACCGCTGTCTCCTGCGCCGGTTCGCCCTCGCCCGCTGCGCCACCCTTGCGACGAAACACGATGCTCTTGGCGATCTGCCCGAGGACCACGCCCAAGGCGTCCGCCGCCTGCTGCGCCGTGCGCGCGGCCTCGTCCAGCATCACCGGCGCATGCGGATGCCCCTTGGCCTGCAACAGCGCGGCCACGCGCTGCACGCCCTCGGGCAAAGGTTTCAGTTCAGCACCACACATTCCAACATCCTTCACATCCCAAAAGAGAAGACCCCAGCGCCACGGTTTGCCCGACCTCAGATGAGTGGTTCGAGCCGGATTTCCTCGGGCCCGGGCGATGGCTTGGCCTGCTCCCGACGCGCGCTTTCCAGCGACGCCTGCACGACCTGGGCCATCGCCAGGCGCACCTGGCGCGCGCGCGCAGCCGCGACGTCAACCGGCACGCCGCCGTGCGTCAAGGTCTCGGGTGGCGCGACGGGCGGGGCGGGCACTGCCGCGTGGATCGCGGAAGCGGGTGACGTTTGCGCCGCCACGGCCAAGCGCGGTGGGGGGTCGGGCACAGGCTCCGCCGACGTGGTGCTTGCCTCGCCGGGCGCCGGGGCCAAAGGCGGAATGGCCGGAACCAGTTCTTCTGCAGGCCCCTGCGCCCTAGGCGTATCGGCCGGCCCGGGCGAGGCCTCGCGGGTTTGCGCCGCATCGGACGCAGGCATCGCCGGGGCCGCGGTATCCGGCTCCAAGGGGTGCGCCTGGCCCTCTTGGGCAAGCGTCTGGGCGCCTGAGTCGGCCACGAACAGCACCTCGTCCACCGGTGTCGGCTCGGGCGGCAACTCCCCCTGCGCAGCCGACCGGCGCAAGGCGCCCCGGCGACGCGCGGTTCGCTCGTGCTCACGGGCATCATCCAGTCGCGTCAGCACGCGGCCCCAGACCGTGCGGCGGTGTTCGTCGTCCAGGCGCGGCCAGTTCGTGATTTCCTCCAGGCTGCGCAGGCAGACCGGACACAGGCCGGTGGTGGTGCTGACCTTGCACAGGGTGCAGAACACGGGCAGGTCGCTGGGCGGCAGGTAGTGCCGCCGCACGCGCTCGGCCAGCCGGGCCTGTCCTTGCTTGTCCATCATGCTCACGCTCCCTCGTCCTTGTTGGTGTTGCCCATGGCCCGATGGCCGTTGCGTTCAATAGCCCTTGAGCGGGTCCACCAGCCCCGCGATGGCCTCGCCCCGCTCCAGCCGCGCAATCTTGCCGGCAATTTGCGCCACGCTCTCGTCGCGCAGGGTGCGCGCCGCCGTGTGCGGCGTCACGGTGATCCTGGGATGGGTCCAGAAGGGGTGGCCCGCGGGCAGGGGCTCCTGCCGGAACACATCCAGGGTCGCGCCCGCCAGGTGGCCACGGTCGATCAGGGGAATCAGGTCCTCCTCGACCAGGTGCCCGCCACGCGCCACATTGATGAGGTAGCCCCCAGGCATGAGCTGCGCGAGCGTGTCACGGTTCAGGATGCCTTGGGTCTCGACGGTCAAGGGCAGCAGGCAGACCAGCACCTTGCTCGCGGCAAGAAAGGCCGGCAGTTCGTCCCGGCCCGCGTAGCACTGCAGGCCGGGCAGGCCCAGGTCTTCGGCGCGCCGGGGGGCGCGGCTCCAGCCCCGCACCGGGAAGTCCAACCCCTGCACGGCCCGCGCCACGCGCTGGCCCAGCACGCCCAGACCCAGGATGCCGACGGGCCAATCCTGCCGCAGGCGCGGCCGGCGAAAACCCCAGTGGCCCTGGGCTGCCTCGGCCTCGTAGGCATCGAATTCGCGGAAATGCCGGACCAAGGCATGGAGCACGTACTCAGCCATCTGCGCGGACATGCCCGCATCGTCCAGGCGCACCAGCCGCAGGCCAGGGGGGAAACGCAGTTGCGTGATCGCGTCGACGCCCGCGCCCAGGTTGAACAGGGCCTTCAGGCGGGTCTGCTCGTCCAGCAGGCGCTGCGGTGGCGCCCACACCAGGGCATAGTCGCCCGGTGGCGCACCGGGCTCCCAGAGCGCCACCTCCGCCGCGACGCCCGTCCCGGCCAGGGCCTGTCGCAGCGCGGACAGCCAGGGTTCGGGACGGAAGTCTTCGCCGTGGAAATAGATTTTCATGTCGTTGATTGGATCGACCGCCTGCGCAGAATTCAACAGAGTCAGGACCGCAGGTGTAACAGACCGGCACGCCCCCCAGGGCGAGGGTGGGAAAATAGACCGCTTCCGCCTTTCAAAAATCGTAACAAAAACCGGAGACAAGCGAGGCATGCCGCGTACGGCGGCAGGTGGCGCTACGCGCCCGCATGCCTTGCGCCGTCCAGGACCTGGATGCGGGCTTGCCCGCGCCTGTCAAGGCCCTGCACTTTCCGGCACGGGATTTGCTGCTCATGCGCTCTCGCCCTTCCAAAAACATGCCCGTCGCTCTGCCCCCCCGCCCGACCCCGCCGTTCCCCACACGGCCCCGCCCTCGGTGCCGGCCGGTTCCCCGTCGGTCGCGCCCCCGGCCCGCTCACGACGGACCACCCTGCTCAGCGTGCGCGAACTGGACCGGGCCCGCGTGCTCGACACCCTGATCAACAACCTGGACGGCATGGCCTACCGCTGCCTGAATGACGCGCACTGGACCATGGTCTTCGTCAGTCAGGGCTGCCTGGCGCTCACCGGCTACACGCCGCAGGAACTGGTGCACAACGCCGTCGTGAGCTGGGAACAGATCACCCACCCGCTGGACCGCGAGCGCGTGCGCACCTCGGTCGCCACCACTTCCTCCACCAATCTGCGCTTCGCGGTGGACTACCGCATCGTCGCCAAGGATGGCACCGTCAAATGGGTACACGAACGCGGCGTGGCCGTGGCCGACGAACAAGGCACGCTGGTGATCGAGGGCTTCATCGAGGATGTCACCGCGCAACGCAGTCTCGCCGAGGCCCAGCAGGCCGCCGAGCAGCGCTACCGCCACATCTTCGAACATGCGTCCGAGGGCATCTTCCAGTCCTCGCCCGAGGGCCAATACCTGGCCGTCAACCCGGCGCTGGCGCGACTGTATGGTTATGACGACGCGCAGGCGCTGATCACCGGCCTGCAGAACATCAGCCGCCAGCTCTATGTGAAGGAGGGCCAGCGTGAGCTGTTCCGCCAGATGATGGCCGAACAGGGCGAGGTGCTCAATTTCGAATCCGAGATCTACCGCGCCGACGGCTCGCGCATCTGGATCTCGGAGAACGCGCACACGGTTTGTGATGCCGAGGGCAAGCTGCTGTATTACGAGGGCACGGTGCAGGACATCTCCGAGCGCCGTCGTTACCAGCAGGAACTGGAACACCAGGCCAACCACGACACGCTGACCGGCCTGCCCAACCGCATGCTGCTGAGCGACCGGGTGGAACAGGGCATCGCCCGCGCCGAGCGCCTGGGCTACCACCTGGTGGTGGTCTTCATCGACCTCGACCACTTCAAGTTCATCAACGACAGCCTGGGCCACGACGCGGGCGACGAGCTGCTCAAGGAAGTCGCGCTGCGGCTACGCCGCTGCCTGCGCTCCTCGGACACCGTGGCACGCCTGGGCGGAGACGAATTCGTGCTGCTGCTGGCCGACCATTTCCGGGCCAGCACGGTGATCGACCAACTCCAGCGCGTGCTGGGCGAAATCGCGCGACCGGTGCAACTGTCGGGCCGCGAATTCCAGGTCGGCGCCAGCCTGGGCGTGGCCATGTACCCGGGCGACGGCGAGGACGCGCTCAGCCTGTTCAAGCACGCGGATGCGGCCATGTACGCGGCCAAGGGCAACGGACGCAACAACTTCCAGTTCTTCACGCGCGAGCTGAACCACGTGGCGACCGAGCGACTGCACCTGGAGGCGGCGCTGCGCCACGACATTGATCACGACAGCTTCGACGTGCACTACCAGCCCAAGACCGACGCCAATCGCCGCATCATCGGCATGGAGGCGTTGGCGCGTTGGCGCCCCTCGGAATACGGCCCCATCAGCCCGGACCGATTCATCCCGATCGCGGAGGACAGCGGCCTGATCCTGCCACTGACCATGACCATACTGCAACGCGCCTTCATCGCGACCCGGCGCTGGAACGAGGGGCGAGACCTGAAGCTCAACCCGCTGCGCATCGCGGTCAACCTCTCGCCGCGCCTGTTCCTGAGCGACGACATCGTGAGCCATGTGCATCGCCTGCTGCGCGAGGCCGATCTGGCCCCCGAGCTGGTGGAACTGGAAATCACCGAGACTGTCTTCATGAGCCGCAGCGAGCGCGTGCTCGAAACCCTGATCCAGTTCAAGCAGCTGGGCATGCAACTGGCCATGGACGATTTCGGCACGGGCTATTCGGCCCTGAGCTACCTGCGGCGCTTTCCGCTGGACATCATCAAGATCGACCGCTCCCTGGTGACCGGCATCGAGCGCGAGGAAGAGGTGGCCATGATCGCGCGCGCGGTGCTGTCACTGGGCCAGAGCCTGCACAAGACCGTGGTGGCCGAGGGCGTGGAGAACCAGGCGCAGTTCGACTTCCTGCGCAGCCAAGGCTGCGATGAGTTCCAGGGTTACCTGCTGTCGCGGCCTCTGGACGAGGCCAGCATGACGGCGCTGCTGCAGGCCCATGGCGGCTACATCCCCATGCCCCTGAACGTCGAGGGCGCGCTGCTCGCCTCGCACTGAGCCTGCGACCGCCCTTCGGCGGATCATGGGTTCAGCGGGCCAGCAAGCCGGGCAGTTCGCGCATGTCGGTGAACAACTGCGCCGCGCCGGCGTGCAGCAGGGCGGCCTGCTGCACGGCATGCCGTCCCGCGTCCACGAGCACCGGCGCGTAAGCGAACACACGGGCGCCCGCCGCCACGCCGGACTGGACGCCCGCCACCGTGTCTTCCACCACGGCGCAGCCTTCGGCGGCCACGCCCAATGCGGCCGCGGCGGCCAGGTACACATCGGGGTGGGGCTTGGAACGTGGCGTTTCATGCCCGCTGAAGATGCGCCCTTCGAAATAGTCGTACAGGCCGACCTTGCGCAACTGCAGCTCCACCTTGCCTCGGTCCGCGCCCGAGGCGCAGGCCATGCGTCCCTGGCAGGCGCGATGCACCCGCGCCACGGTCTCGTGAATGTGCGCGATGGCGGTGAGCCGGGCCTCCAGCGCTGCGTTGCGCCGCGCATAGAAGGAGTGCAGCCAGTCCTCGGTGAAAGGCAGGCCCGTGCGCGCCTCGATCTCCGCGCGCTGCTCACGCACTGCGCGACCGATGAAACGCGCCTCGCATTCCTCCTGGGTCATCGACCAGCCGCGCTCCTCCAGCATGTCGCGCAACACGCCGTTGGTGATGGGTTCGCTGTCCACCAGCACGCCGTCACAGTCAAACAACACCGCCTCGTAATTCATCGTCTCGATTTCCATGCGGCCGATCATAGCCAGCACGCGTCCGTGAGGGACCGATGGCGATCTGGCCAGCGCGTCGCGTGCAACTGGCTCTAAGACCCACGCCGCACCCGCGCCATAGTCGCCCCATCCCCGAACCCGGATGGCCCCGCCCATCACCCCACCGCCCCGGAGCCCGACCCATGAACGCAGCCGCCCCACTCAACAACGCCGCCGTACGCCAGCTCGAAACCGAGCTGGTGCTGTCGTCCTGGTCGGTACAGAGCCAGCTCAATCCCCTGGTCATCGCCGGCGGCGCGGGCTGCATGCTCTGGGACTACGAGGGCAACCAGTTCCTGGACTTCAGTTCGCAGCTCATCAACACCAACATCGGTCACCAGCACCCCAAGGTGGTCAAGGCGATACAGGATCAGGCCGGGCTGCTGTGCACACTCGCGCCCTCGAACTCGACGGCGGTGCGCGGTGAGGCGGCCAAACGCATCTTGGCGCGCGCACCCAAGTCCGGCCCTCGGAGTTTCAAGAAGATCTTCTTCACCAACGCCGGCGCCGACGCGAACGAAAACGCCATGCGCATGGCGCGCCTGTACACGGGCCGCGACAAAATCCTCTCGGCCTACCGCTCCTACCATGGCAACACGGGCTCGGCCATCGTCGCCACCGGCGAGGCACGGCGCGTGCCCAACGAATACGCGCGCGGCCACGTGCACTTCTTCAACCCCTACCTCTACCGCAGCGAGTTCAACGCGACGAGCGAAGCCGAGGAGTGCGAGCGCGCCCTGCGCCACCTGCGTCGCGTGATCGAGGCCGAAGGCCCGGCCAGCATCGCGGCCATCCTGCTGGAATCGATTCCGGGCACGGCGGGCGTGCTGGTGCCGCCACAGGACTACCTGAAGGGCGTGCGCGCCCTGGCCGACGAGTTCGGCATTCAGCTGATCCTGGACGAGGTGATGGTCGGCTTCGGCCGCACCGGCGCCTGGCTCGCGCTGGACCACTTCGACGTCCAACCCGACCTGGTCGTCTTCGCCAAGGGCGTGAACTCGGGTTACGTGCCCGTGGGCGGCGTGATGATCTCAGACCAGATCAGCGACTTCTTCCAGAACCGTTTCTACCCCGGCGGCCTGACCTACTCCGGCCACCCGCTGGCCATGGCCTCCGTCATCGCCACGCTGGACGCCATGGCCGAGGAAGGCATGGTCGAGAACGCGCGCCGCATAGGCGAAGACCACCTCGGCCCGGGCGTGAAGGCGCTGGCAGCGCGCCACCCCATCATTGGCGAGGTGCGCGGCAAGGGGGTGTTCTGGGCGCTGGAGTTCGTGAGCGACCCCGTCAAGCGTACGCCGCTGCCGCCCGCGCGCCTGGCTGAACTCAAGGCCGCCGCGCTGCGCCGGGGCCTGCTGGTTTTCGCGGTGGAAAACCGCTTTCACCTCGCCCCGCCGTGCATCGTGGACGGGGAACAGGTGAAACAAGCGTTGTCGGTCCTGGACGAGGTGCTGACGGAGCACGGGAAAATTTAAACCTCGTCGCAATCCTGCAGGCGAGAACAGGCTACACCCGCGCCATCACATCCGCCAGCAACTCGATGCCCGGCGCGATGCGCTCGGCGCTGATGGCGGAAAAGCCGAGACGGAAATGCCGGTCCGGCGGATGGTTGTCGAAGAAATGGGGCGCGCCCGGCTCGATCAATACGCTGCGGCGCGAGGCCGCCCAGGCCAGCTTCTGCGCGCTGACGGCTTCAGGCGCTTGCAGCCAGAATGCCGACGCTCCTGAGCCCCCTGCACATGCGCAACCGTCCAGGTGCTGCTCGATGGCGTGGCGCAGCGCGTCGTGCTTGCGCGCGTGGGCTGCGCGGTAGCGACGCAGGTGCGCGTCGTAATCCCCCTCGGCCAGGAAGCGGGCCAACAGGCGCTGGGCAGGCAGGGGCGCGTGGCGCAGCATCAGACGGCGCAGGGCGCGCAGCTCACGCACCAGTTCCTCGTCGGCCACCAGGTAGCCCAGGCGCAGGCCCGGGCCCAGGCTCTTGGAAAAGCTGCTCAGGTAGATGACCCGGCCATGCCGGTCCGCCGCCTTGAGCGCGGGCGGCGGGTGGCTGGAGAGATCGAGGTCGGCATCGTAGTCGTCCTCGATCAGCACCTGGTCGCGTAGGTGCGCCTGTTGCCACAGTTGCGTGCGCCGCTCGGCGCTGAGCGTGACGCCCGTGGGCACCTGGTGGCTGGGCGTGATGTAGACGTAGTCGCAATCGGCGAGTCCTTCGTCGAGGCAGAGGCCGTGCCCGTCCACCGCGTGCAGGGAGATATCGGCGTTCTGCATGGCAAATACATTCCAGGCGTCGCGAAAGCCCGGGTTCTCCAGCCCGACGCGCACGCCCGGCCCCATCAGCAGGCGCGCCAGCAGGTAGAGGGCGTTCTGCGACCCCTGGGTGACCAGGATTTCACCCGGCGCAGCCTGAATGCCGCGCTTGGGCAGCACCCGGGTGCGCAGCTGCGTGATCAGTTCGGGGTCATCCTGGTCCACCGCGTCACCGATCCAGAAGTCGCGGTGCCTTTTCGATTGCAGCGTCTCGCGCGCCGCACGGCGCCAAGCCGCAGCGGGGAACAAGGCGGGATCGGCCTGACCATAGGCAAAAGGGTACTGGAACTGCCGCCAGTTGCTGGGCCGCAGGATGCCCTGGCGCGGCCCGGCCGGCTGGCGGATGCGTGCGCCCCAGCTTGGGGAGCGTGCCGTGCCCGCTGCCGGGTCATGGGCCTCGACGCTGACCGCGCCCGAAACGGCCCCTCCCTGTGGGCCGCTTGCCAGTTCGCGGTAGTCGGGGTGCAGGTAATAACCGCTGCGTGGGCGGCTTTGCAGGAAACCTTTTTCCAACAAACTCTCGTAAACCAGGGCCACCGTGTTGCGCGCCACCGAAAGCTGGCGCGATAGGTCGCGGCAGGAAGGCAGGGGCTCGTCGGGTGGAAAGGCTCCGTGCAAGATGGCATCCACCAAGGCCTCGCGCAACTGCTCCTGCAAGCCCCGCGTGCGCTCGAAGTCCAGGTGGAAGTAGTGGTCGATCACATCCAGCTTCAAGCAAGGGGCGTACCCGAAAAAGCTGGCGCGGGCTGCCGAGGCCCAGGCAGCGCGGGCCACGCGGCAACTGGCCAAGGCAGCTTGCGCAACTGTCACCATCGCCGCCCGCTTGCCTGGGTGCGCGGTGTGGCCCAAGGCCCGAACCTTGCATGAATCCGGTCATCCTTCAACGACCGACCGGAGCAACCATGGCCCCCCTGACTGTTTCTTCCGTTCCCGCCTCCTTCCAAGCCGCCGCGCGTTCCATCGCCCGCACGCTGGCGGTGGTCCTGGCCCTCTCTGCGGCGGCCCTGTCGGCGCATGCCGACCTCGCCGACATCCAGAAGAAAGGCGTGTTCAAGGTCGCCACCGAGGACGACTATCAGCCCTTCAACTACATCCAGGACGGCAAGCCGGTGGGCTTCCACGCCGACATGCTGGTCGACCTGCAGAAATTCATGGCCAAGAAGAGCGTCAAGGTCCAGCAGGAAATCCTGCCCTGGACGGGCCTGCTTGCCTCCGTCGCGGCGGGCCAGTACGACATGGCTTACACCGGCGCGCTGGTGACGGAAGAGCGCCTGAAGGTCTTCAACTTCACGCCGCCCTTCGCCTCGGCCCAGCACTTCTACATCAAGCGCGCGGGCGACAAGAGCCTGGGCGACATCCCCACCTTGTCGGGCAAGACCGTGGGCGTGCAGGCGGGCAGCGCCCTGCTGGCGCGCCTGCCCGAGCTGGAAGCCATGCTGACCAAGGTCGGCGGCAAGCTGGGCAAGGTGGTGGAGTACCCCTCCTACCCCGAAGCCATGGCCGACCTCGCCAACGGCCGCCTGGATTACGTGATCGACGCCGTGGTGCCGGCCAACACCATCGTGGCAGCCAAGCCCAAGGTCTTCGCCAAGGGCGTGGCCGTTTCCGGCGGCGGCTTCGCGGGTTGGCCCATTCCCAAGAACAACCCCGAGTTGCTCAAGCTGATGACCGAATTCATGGGCGAGCTGCGCAAGAGCGGTCGCCTGGCCGAGCTGCAGAAGAAGTGGTTCGGCGAAGCCTTCCCGGCCCTGCCCACCGAACCCATCACCAACTACGAGCAATTCAAGAAGCTCGCCGGCATGTAAGACCACGACGACTGGGAACCTGAACCAACACCATGGACGAACAAGCCTGGCGCATGCTGTTCGCCGGGGCCTGGGTCACGGCCTGGACCTCGGGTCTGGCCATTGCCATGGGCGTGGTGATCGGCCTGGGCCTGGCGCTGCTGCGCATGGCGCGCGTGCCGCTGCTGGACCCGCTGCTCGCCGCCTGGATCAGCTTCGCGCGCGCCACGCCCCTGGTGACACTGGTGCTCTTCATCTTCCTGGCCTCGCCCAAGATGGGCTTGTCACTGAACCGTGAAGTCGCCGCCGTGCTGGCGCTGACCATCAACACCTCGGCATTCAACGCCGAGGTCTGGCGTTCGGCCTTCCGGGGCTTCTCGCGTGAGCAGCTGGAAGCGGCTCTCGCCTGCGGCATGACGCGGCTGCAAGCCTTCCACCGCATCATGCTGCCTCAGATGGCCGTGACCAGCATGCCGGGCCTGATCAACGAAATGACCTTCCTGGTCAAGGGCAGCCCGGCGATCGCCGTCATCGGCATGGTGGACCTCACGCGCGTGACCAACCGCATCGCCGCAGTGACCTACGAGCCACTGCCGCCCATCCTCGCGGCGGCGGTGCTCTACATGGCACTGATTGCGCTGATGGTGAAACTGCAGGCCCTCGCGCAGCGCAACGCGCATCGGCTCGCGATGTAAGGACACCGCCGGCCCATGTCTGACACGCCCAACAATTGGACTTCGCTGTGGGAGCACCGCGACCTGATGCTCGGCGGACTGGGCACGACGGTGCTGCTCTTCGTGCTCGCCGCCGTGCTGAGTTTCGTGCTCGGCTGCCTGCTGGCCTGGCTGCTGGAAGGCCGGGACAACGCCGCGCGCCGCACCCTGCGCCTGGGCATCAACGCGCTGCGCATGCTGCCTTTCCTGATCTTCATCTACCTGCTGTACTACGGCCTGCCCTCGCTGGGTATTCGACTGGAAGCCTGGGACGCGGGGCTGATCGGTCTGTCGGTCTACTATGCGGCCTATTACGCCGAGCTGCTGCGTGGCGCACGCCTGGTGCTGCCACCCGGCTCGCTGGACGCGGCCTACGCCCACGGCTACCGGCGCGGCAAGGCCTTTCTGCGCATCGTGCTGCCTCAGCTGGTGATGCGCACGCGCGGCGAGAGCGGCAACCTGCTCATCATGTGCCTGAAGGACACCTCCTTCCTGGGCATCATCACCGTGACCGAACTGACTGCGGCGGCCAACGCCATGTCTTCGCGCTACTTCATCCCCATGGAAGCCTTCGTGCTGGTGCTCGGGCTCTACTGGACGCTGGGCATCGCGGTGGACGCGCTGATGCGCCGCTTCGGGCGCCATGGACGGCTACGAGGACTTGAATATGAGTGAGAACCCACCTCTGCCGCAGCCCGGCGTCACGCCCGCGGTGTCCATCCGCAACCTGTCCAAGAGCTTCAATGGCGTGGAGGTGCTGCGCGACATCGACCTCAGCGTGGCCAAGGGCGAGGTGGTCAGCATCCTGGGCTCCTCGGGCTCGGGCAAGTCCACTCTGTTGCGCTGCGTGAACTGGCTGGAACAGCCCGACCGCGGAGAAGTCCGCATCGGCGGTGCGCGCATGGGCGTGGACGACCAGACCGGCAAGCCGCTGCCGGGCCGAGCCCTGGCGGCGATGCGCGCGCGCACGGGCATGGTGTTCCAGAGCTTCAACCTCTGGCCGCATTTCACCGTGCTGCAGAACGTGATGGAAGTTCCCGTGCACGTGCAGGGCAAGCCCAAGGCCCAGGTGCGTGAGCAGGCCCTGGCCCTGCTGGCCAGGGTGGGCATGGTCGACAAGGCCGGGCAGTACCCGCACACACTCTCGGGTGGGCAGAAACAGCGCGTGGCCATCGCCCGCGTGCTGGCCATCGAACCCGAGGTGCTGCTGTTCGACGAACCCACCTCGGCGCTGGACCCGGAACGCGTGGGCGAGGTGCTGGCCGTGATGCGCGACCTGGCGGGCGGTGGTTACACCATGATGGTGGTCACGCACGAGATGGATTTCGCCCGCGCCGTGTCGGACCAGGTGGTGTTCCTGGAACAAGGCAAAATCATCGAGCGCTGCGCCCCCGAGAAGTTCTTCACGAACCCGGAGACCGATCGGGTGCGCAAGTTTCTCGAACTGGAAATCAAGTAAGCACGTGTTTCGATCCGTTTTGACCGCCGCGGCCCCCTCGGGCCGTGGCCAAACCTGAGCCATGGAGGGCTCCGCCTGGACCCTGGCCTTCGTGGGCCTGTCGATCTTCGCCGCGGGCGTGATGCGTGGCTTCAGCGGCTTCGGTGCCGCGCTGTTCGCGACGCCCGCGCTGTCCCTGGTGTTCCCGCCCGCGGCCATTGCCCCGGTGATGATGGGCCTGCAGGTCTTCTCGGGCCTGCAGACCCTGCGCGGCGACTGGCCCCACATCCTTTGGCGCCGGGTCGGACCCCTGCTGGCCTGCAGTGTGCTGGTCGCGCCCTTCGGGGCCTGGCTGCTGGTGGGCGTGCCGGCCGACGCCGGGCGCCTGGCCATCGGTCTCATCGTCCTGGCCACGGCGCTGTTGCTGCTCTCGGGCTGGCGCGCCACGCGCGCACCCGGCCCGGTGGCCACGGCCCTGGCCGGCGGTAGCTCGGGCCTGCTCAATGGTTTCTCGGCCATGGGCGGGCCGCCCCTGGTGGCCTATTTCCTGAGCGGCCACTTCGCGGCGGCGACGGCGCGCGCCAGCATGACCTTTGTCTTCCTGGGCCAGAACATCGTCTCGCTCGCCACCGTCGTGGCGCTGAGCGGCATGCCCGCGCAGTTCCTGCCGCACCTGGCCCTGGCGCTACCAGCCCAGGTGGTGGGCATCCTGCTGGGCCAGCGCCTGTTCGAACGCTACGGCCAGGCCCATTACCGGCGCATCTGCATCCTGGTGCTGGGCGCGATCGCGCTGCTGCTGATCGCGCGCGCGGCTTGGCAGTTGCTGCCCTGATCACGACCCGCGCACAATCGGTCCCTGTTTTTTCTCTCCATCGCTTCTTTCGCATCCAGGAAATCCGCCATGAACCAACCCGTCGTCTTCATCACCGGCGCCACCTCGGGCTTCGGCCGCGCCACGGCACGCCGCTTCGCGCAAGCGGGCTGGTCACTCGTGCTCTCGGGCCGGCGCACCGACCGTCTGGAAGAGTTGAAGAAGGAACTGGCGGGCCAAGCCGCGGTGCACATCGCCACGCTGGACGTGCGCGACGCCAACGCCGTGGCGGCCCTGGTGACCGGGCTGCCTGCGGCCTTCCGTCCGGTGCGTTGCCTGGTCAACAACGCAGGTCTGGCGCTGGCGCCCATCCCCGCGCAGAAGGCGGCTCTGCAGGACTGGCACACCATGATCGACACCAACATCACGGGCCTGGTGAACGTGACGCATGCCCTGCTGCCCCAGCTGATTGAAACGGGCGCAGGCGCGAGCATCGTCAACCTGGGTTCGGTGGCGGGCAGCTGGCCCTACCCAGGCGGTCACGTCTATGGCGCCTCCAAGGCCTTTGTGCAGCAGTTCAGCTACAACCTGCGCTGCGACCTGCTGGGCACGGGCGTGCGCGTGACCGACATCGCCCCCGGCATGGCCGAGACCGAATTCACCCTGGTGCGCACCGGCGGCGACCAGGCCGCCAGCGACAAGCTCTACCGCGGCACCACGCCGCTGACGGCTGAGGACATCGCCGAGCAGATCTTCTACGTCGCCACCCTGCCGGACCACATCAACATCAACCGCCTGGAAGTGATGCCCACGCGGCAGGCGTGGTCGGCTTTTGCCATCGACCGCGACCCGGCCTGACTGACATCACCGAGCGGTCTTGCGCTGCGCATCAGGCCGCTCAGGCGGGCCCGATGGTCACTCAGAGGCGGAACACGCCCACCATCTGGTCCAGGCGCTGTGCCTGGGAACGCAGGCTCAGCGCGGCGGCGGAGGATTCCTCCACCAGGGCCGCGTTCTGCTGCGTGACCTGGTCCATGCTGCTGATGGCCTGGCCCATCTGCGTGACTTCGGCGCTCTGGGCACTGCTGGCCGAGCTGATCTCGCCCATGATGTCGGTCACCCGCTGGATGCTGGCCACCACCTCGCCCATGGTGCTGCCAGCGCGATCGACCAGGGACTCACCCTGCTCGACCTGCGCGACGCTGGCGCTGATCAGCGCCTTGATTTCCTTGGCCGCGTCCGCACTGCGACCCGCCAGCGAACGCACCTCGCTGGCCACCACCGCGAAGCCCCGGCCCTGTTCACCCGCACGCGCCGCTTCCACCGCCGCGTTCAACGCGAGGATGTTGGTCTGGAAGGCGATGCCATCGATCACGCTGATGATCTCGGCGATCTTGCGCGAGCTGTCGCTGATGCCCTTCATGGTGTTGACCACCTGGGACACGACCTCGCCACCCTGAGCCGCGACGGCTGACGCGCTCTGCGCGAACTGATTGGCCTGCTGCGCATTCACCGCGTTCTGACGCACCGTGGAGCCCAGTTGCTCCATCGAGGCGCTGGTCTGTTGCAAGGTGCTGGCCTGACTCTCGGTGCGCATGGACAGGTCCTGGTTGCCCTGGGCAATCTCGGCGCTGGCACTGGAGATGCTGCCCGAGGCCTCGCGCACCGAACCCACCAGTTGGCGCAGGGCCGTCTGCATGCGCGACAGGCCCTGCATCAGGCTGTTCGGATGGCCACTGCCCGGCACCTCGTGCGCCAGGTTGCCATGGGCGATTTCGGTCAACGCCTCACGCGCCTCGCCCAAGTCGCCGCCTAACTCATTTTTCACAATGTTACGCAGATAGACGGTGAAGGTGGCGGAAACGACCACTGCCAACGCAGCCATGGACAAGGCCAGCCACACCATCTGCTTGGTGCGGTCATCCACCTGGGCCTGCGCCTGCGCGGCAGCCTGGCCCGCGACCTCGATCTGCTTGAGCAGTTCGCCGCGCAGATTGCGCCAGGCCGGCGTCTCCGCGCTGTTGAGGAATTTTGCCGTCTCGGGCGACTGTGCCTTGATCAGGACCAATACCTGCTCCTGGGCCTGGGCATGCACTGAACGCAGCGGCGGCAGCTTGTCCAGGCCGTCGGCGAAGGCCGTGCCACGCGCCGTGGCACTCGTGTCCACATAGGCCTTTTCATAGCCTTTGCGGGCGGCGTCCAGGTTGTCGTAGGCCTTGGAATTACCCGGGTCAAGCACGATGTTGCGCAAGGCCTGGCCCATCTGCAGGCCCTGGGCGTACATCTCTCGCAAGCCCTCGCTGATGCGCTGTTCGGTCTCGATGTAACCGCTGAACTGGTTCTTTGTATAGACCAGTCCCCCGATGCTGCCGACCAGACTAAGGATGAAAAGCGCCGCGGGGACCATGGCGCAGACAAGGAGTTTGGCGCTGAATTTCATGGAAAAACTTGTTCTGAGTGGACGTTCCTTGCGTTATACAAGGTTCGTGCCACGCCACCAACTCGCCTTTCGACCGCCGAACGGCTCGCATTGAAGCCGATCAACCGCATATCCCGAGAGCCGCGCAACGCTTAGGCGGCCCTGGGTCCCGGGATCAGACCCGCTCGATCGCCATCGCCACACCTTCGCCACCGCCGATGCACAGCGTGGCCAGGCCGCGCTTCTTGCCGCGCGCCTGCAGGGCATGCAGCAAGGTGACCAGGATGCGCGCGCCGCTGGCCCCGATCGGGTGACCCAGGGCGCAAGCACCACCGTTGACGTTGAGGATCTCGTGCGGCACCTTGAGTTCCGCCATCAGGGCCATGGGGACGACGGCGAAGGCCTCGTTGACTTCCCACAGGTCCACGTCCTTCACGCTCCACCCCGCGCGCGCCAGCGCCTTCTGCGTGGCGCCGATGGGCGCGGTGGTGAACCATTCGGGCTCATGCGAATTGATGGCATGGCCCATGACCTTGGCCAGGGGCTTGCAGCCCAGCTTCTTGGCCGTGGACTCGCGCATCATCACCAGTGCAGCCGCGCCGTCGTTGATGGAGGAACTGGACGCGGCGGTGATGGTGCCGTCCTTCTTGAAGGCGGGCTTGAGCGTGGGAATCTTGTCCAGCTTGGCCTTGCCCGGGCCTTCATCGATCTCGACCACGGTCTCGCCCGCGCGCGTCTTCACCGTCACGGGCGTGATCTCGGCCTTGAAGGCGCCACTGGTCGTGGCCACCTGCGCGCGCTTGACGCTCTCGATGGCGAAGGCGTCCTGCGCTTCGCGCGTGAACTTGTACTTGGCCGCGCAGTCCTCGCCGAAGGTGCCCATGGCACGACCCGCTTCGTAGGCGTCTTCGAGGCCATCAAGCATCATGTGGTCGTAGACCTTCTCATGCCCCATGCGGTAGCCGCCGCGCCCCTTGAGCAGCAGGTAGGGCGCGTTGGTCATGCTCTCCATGCCACCAGCGACCACCACGTCCGCCGTGCCCGCGGCCAGCATGTCGTGCGCGAACATCGCGGCACGCAGGCCCGAGCCGCACATCTTGGACAGCGTGACCGAACCGGTGGTCTTGGGCAGCCCGCCCTTGAAGCCCGCCTGTCGGGCCGGCGCCTGGCCCTGGCCCGCCATCAGGCAGTTGCCGATGATCGCTTCGTTGACCAGTTCGGGCGCAATGCCCGCGCGCGCCACGGCCGCCTTGATGGCCGCGCCCCCCAGGTCGTGCGCCGCGAGGGACGCGAAGTCGCCCATGAAAGCGCCCATGGGCGTGCGGGCGCTGCTGACGATGACGATGGGATCGGACATGGTTTGCTCCTTGGGAGTGGGCCGCGAGAATGACAGAAGTTGGAAAGACCACGAACGCGCGGCCAGCCACGGAATTGTGCCGCGAAAGGGAGGCCATGGCAGCCACCGGAACGGGTCCGCAGCACTACGTAGGGGGATTACCCGATACCCCTGGCCTGCGGCCCCTTTGCTGTCGGGCGAATCAGACCGCGCGCTTGGCCCGCACGGCCTTCGACACGCGCGACACCGGCTCGCGCCCCAGCGCGGCGCTGATGTAGACGCCTGCGTCAATCAGCGCGTCCAGGTCGATGCCGGTTTCGATGCCCATGCCGTGCAGCAGGTACACCACGTCTTCCGTGGCCACATTGCCGGTCGCGCCCTTGGCGTATGGGCAGCCACCCAGGCCCGCCACGGAGGCATCGAACTGCCAGATGCCGAGCTCCAGACTGGCGAGTGTGTTGGACAGGGCTTGGCCGTAAGTGTCGTGGAAGTGACCCGACACTTGGTCCACCCCATAGTGCCGCAACGTGGCGTCGAGCACGCGCTGCACCTTGAGCGGCGTGCCCACGCCGATGGTGTCAGCCACGCCCACGTGCTGCACGCCGATGTCCTTCATCAGCCGGGCCAGCATGCCCACGCGCTCGGGCGCGACCTCACCCTCGTAAGGGCAGCCCACCGTGCAGGACATCGCGCCGCGCACCGCGATGCCGTGCTCCAGCGCCCGCGCGACCACGGGCGCGAAGCGCTCGATGCTCTCGGCGATGGAGCAGTTGATGTTCTTCTGACTGAAGGCCTCGCTAGCCGATCCAAAGACCACCACCTCGTCCGGCCATTCCTCGCGCGGTGCGGCCAGGGCCGCGTCCAAGCCCCGCAGGTTCGGCACCAGCACCGCGTAACGCACATCGCGTGGGGCATCGATGGATCGGTGCAGGCCCCGCATGACCTCGGCGTTGTCCGCCATCTGCGGCACCCACTTGGGGCTGACGAAACTGGTGACCTCGATGTGCCTCAGGCCCGCGGCCCGCAGGCGTTGCACCAACCCGACCTTGACCTCGGTCGGCACGGACTGCTTTTCGTTCTGCAGGCCATCGCGTGGGCCGACGTCGACGAGCTTGACGCGCTGGGGTAGTGGTTTCATGACGGGTCTCTCTGCGCTCTCTCGGGATAGGAGATGGAATGGCGGCGGAAGCTGCGCCGGATTGTCAAACACCCGGGCCTAGGTCTGCTCCGCCACCCCGCGCATGCTGGCACGGAACGCGACCTTGCGCACGATGGCCGAGAAAGCGCGTGCCGGTGCCGAGGCGCCTTTGTCGGGAGACCACAGCATGCCGGGCGTGCGCACAGGCGTCGGGCTTTCCAGCCGCACGATGCACAGGCCCGCATGCGCGGGCACCGCGGCGGCCGCAGCGATCGTGGCCAACTGGGTCTTGGCCACCAGACTCATGATGGGCGCCAGGGTGTTGATCTCGGCCACGATCTGGGGCTCGGCACCACAGGAGCGGAAGCATTCGTCCAGCATCTGCCGGGTCGCGAAGCTGGCGGGCAGCAGCACCATGGACAGGCGGTGCAGCTCGACCATGCGCACGCGCTTGCGCCGCGCCAGCGCATGGCCTTGCGCCACCACCAGCACCATTTCCTCGTGGTAGAGCGGCTCGAACTGCAGCGGCCCGGGCACGGTGGGCCGGTAGGCGATGCCGAGGTCCAGCGTACCCTGCTGCAGGCGCTGGGCGATCACGTCCGCAGCCAGTTCATCCACCATCACGCGGGTCTGGGCGTAGCGCCGCTGGAAGCTCGCGATGCAGTCGGGGATGAAGCCAAGGTTGAAGGTGTGGGTCGCACCGATGCGCAGTTCGCCCTCGACTTCACCCGGGTTCTCGCGCAAGGCCCCCAGGCCGCGATCGATCTCCTGCAGGGCCAGGGTGGCATGGTGCAGAAAAGCCTCGCCCGCCTCGGTCAGCACCACGCGCTTGGCCGCGCGGTCGAACAACAGCACGTCCAGTTCCTGCTCCAGCTGCTTGATCTGGTGCGACAGAGTGGACTGCGTGACGTGCAGCCGCTCGGCGGCGCGCGTGAAGTTGAGCGAGCTCGCCAGCGCATTGAAATAGCGCAGATGCCGCAGCTCCATGGCGGGGAATCTCCAGGCAGTTCATCGATGGTGTCGATGGTATTCATGAATATCCATCATTTTCAATACTCATCAACCCGACCTAGAGTTCAGCCTGATTTCCGTTCATCCGCCCGCACAAGAAAAATACCAGGAGACATAGTCGATGCACCAAGTCCTCAGCGGGATCAAGGTCCTGGAACAAGGCACCTTCATCACCGGGCCGGCTGCCGGCATGTTCCTCGCCGACCTGGGTGCCGAGGTCGTCAAGATCGAGCAGCCCGGCACGGGCGACCCCTTCCGCGCCTTTCGCGGTGGGCTCTACAGCCCGCACTTCCAGACCTACAACCGCAACAAGCGCAGCATCACGCTGAACCCCAAGCTGCCCGAGGACGCGGCCGTGTTCGACGAGCTGGTCAAGGACGCGGATGTCTACATCCAGAACTTCCGCCCCGGCGCGGCCGAGCGACTGGGCGCGGGCGAGGCGCGGCTGCGCGGGCTCAACCCCCGGCTGGTCTACTGCGCCATCAGCGGCTTCGGCCCCACCGGCCCCGCCGCCGCGCGCCCGGCCTACGACACCGTGGCCCAGGCGGCCAGCGCCTTCCTCAAGCTGCTGATCAACCCGGCCAACCCGCGCGTGGTCGGTCCGGCGATCGCCGACGCGTTGACGGGCTTCTATGCCGCCTACGGCGTGCTGGGCGCGCTGGTGGAACGCGGGCGCACCGGCCAGGGCCGCAAGGTCGAGGTGTCGATGCTGGAGGCCATGACGCACTTCAACCTCGACGCCTTCACGCATTACTTCTCCGAGGGCGAAGTGATGGGGCCGTTCAGCCGCCCCAGCGTGTCGCAGTCCTATGTGCTCGAATGCGGCGACGGCAAGTGGATCGCGCTGCACATGTCCTCGCCCGAGAAGTTCTGGCAAGGCCTGGCCAACGCGATCGAGCGGCCCACGCTCTTTCAGGACCCTCGTTTCGCTGATCGAGAGGGCCGCATCGCTCACCAGGATGAACTGATCGCGCTGCTGGGCGACCTGTTCCGCCAGCGCGACCGCGCGGCCTGGTGCACGCGCCTTGAAACCGAGGACGTGCCCCACGCTCCCATGTACGACACCCAGGAGGCCATGCAGGACCCGCAGGCCAGGCATCTGCAGCTGGAAGTGAGCGCGCCGCATCCGGAGGGCGGCGAGTGGCGGACCATCCGCTCGCCCGTGAGCTTCGACGGTGAGCGCGCCCTGCAGGTTACGGCGCCGCCCCTGCTGGGCGCGGACGACGAGGCCATCGTCGGACCGATCAGGCGGCGCTTGAAGCAAGGCGCTTGAGCCTGGCTTGACCCTACGCGGCCCAGCCCGGCAAGAAGCGATCAGGGATCGCGTGAGAAACACAACGAAGGAGACGAGACAACATGACCCCGATGACCGAAGATGACCTGACGCAGGCCGTGCTGCAACGCCTGTCCGACGCGAAGGACCCGCGTTTCAAGCAGGTGATGACCTCGCTGATCCAGCACCTGCACGCCTTCATCCGCGAGGTGGACCTGAGCCCCGACGAGTGGATGACCGCCATCCAGTTCCTGACCGCCACCGGCCAGGCCTGCACCGACAAGCGTCAGGAATTCATCCTGCTGTCCGACACGCTGGGCGCCTCCATGATGGTCGTGATGCTCGACCAGATGCGCGCCGCCAGGCGCAATGCCGGCAACGGCGGCCACAGCCCCACGCCGGCCACCGAAGCCACGGTGCAAGGCCCCTACTACTGGGAAGGCGCACCCATCCTGCCGCTGGGTTCGGACATCGCCCCCGGCGTACCGGGCGAACCCGCGTTCTACAGTGGCCGTGTCACCGACACCCGAGGCCAACCCCTGGCGGGTGCGACCCTGGACATCTGGAGCGGCGATGGCGAGGGCGTCTACGACATGCAGGTCGACGGCGCCGGCATGGCCGCGCGGGCGCGCATCCGCACCGACACGCAGGGACGCTACTGGTTCTGGTCCATCAAGCCCAGCTATTACCCCGTGCCGGTGGATGGCCCGGTGGGCCGCATGCTGGACGGCATGGGCCGCCACCCGAACCGCCCGGGCCACATCCACATGAAGGTCTACACACCCGGCCACGTCACGCTGACCACCCACCTTTTCGTGGCCAACAGCCCGTACATCGATTCGGACGCCGTGTTCGGCGTGCGCCCCAGCCTGGTCGTGGATTTCGAGTCGCACCCGGCCGGCAAGGCCCCCGATGGACGCGCCATCGACACCCCCTACTGGTCGGCCCACTACGACTTCCGGCTCGAGCCCGCCTAACGGAGAAAGCGACACACGCCATGAAAATCGGCAAGAACACCGTGCCCCGCACGGCCATCTGCACCTCGGACGAACACACCATCGTGGTGCGCGGCCTGGACCTGTGCCAGGACGCCATCGGTCACCTCAACTTCGCCGACTACTTCTTCCTGCTGCTGACGGGCAGAAAACCTGATGCCGCGGCCAGCGCCGTGCTCAACGCCACGCTGGTGGCGATCGCGGAGCACGGCTTCGTGCCCAGCGTTCAGGCCAGCCGCATGACCTACGCCGCCGCGCCGGACGCGCTGCAGGGCGCTGTGGCGGCGGGCATCCTGGGTTGCGGCTCGGTCATCCTGGGCGCGTCGGAGACGGCGGGGCGCCTGTTCCTCGACGTGGAACAGCGCATGCAGGCCGGCGCCAGCGACGCTGAAGCCGCCGAGGCCGCACTGCGCGAACTCAAGACCCAGGGCCGCGCCATCCCCGGCTACGGCCACCCCTTGCACAAGGCGGTGGACCCGCGTGTGGGCCGGCTGATCGCCGTCGCCACCGAGGCCGGTGCCGATCTGCGTTACGTGCGCATCGCCCAGGCGCTGGAGCGCGCTATTTCCCCTATCGTGGGCAAGGACCTGCGCATGAATGTCTCGGCCGCCATTCCCGCGGTGCTGCTGGGCGTGGGTTTCCCGGTCGTGTCGCTGCGCGGCGTGCCCATCCTCGCGCGCACTGCGGGGCTGATCGCGCATCTGGCCGAAGAAGCCGAAACGCCCAGCGGCTTCGCGCTGTCCTACCAGGCCACGCGCGAACTGCAGTACGAAGGTCAAACCCCCCAAGGATTCGGAGCTCAACCATGAAACGTCGTCTGATGATCGCCAGCCTGCTGCTGGCCAGCCAGGCCGCGCGGGCTCAAGTGCCCGGCGCACGCGCCATGAAGATCGTCGTGCCCTTCGGCGCCGGCACCACCACCGACATCGTCGGCCGTGTGCTGGCCGACAGCCTGGGCAAGCAACTCGGCCAGCCGGTGATCGTGGAAAACAAACCCGGCGCGGGCGGCAGCATCGGCTCCGACCAGGTGGCCAAGGCCACGGCCGATGGTCAGACCTTGGTGCTGGGCACGGTGGGCACGCACGCCATCAACGCCTCGCTGTTCAAGAACCTGAGCTATGACCCGCTGCGCGACTTCGTGCCGCTGGGCTTCGTGGGCGCCACGCCCACCTTGCTGGTCGTGCCCGCCGCCTCGCCATGGAAGAGTGTGGTCGATCTGGCCCGTGCCACGGACCCCAACATCAACTTCGCCTCCGCGGGCAATGGCACCTCGGGCCACCTGGCGGGCGAACTGCTCAATGTGCGCCTGGGCAAGAACTTCGTGCACGTGCCCTACCGCGATGGCGCCCAGGCCATGACCGAGCTGATGGCGGGCAATGTGCAGTTCATGTTCTACCACCCAGCCGCCGTGCTGCCGCACATTCGCGCGGGCAAGCTGCGCGCGCTGGGCGTGTCGGGCGCCAAGCGCAGCGCTGCGGCGCCTGAGGTGCCCACGCTGATGGAACAGGGCGTGCCCGACTTCGACCTGGTGGCCTGGTTCATGCTGTACGGCCCCGCCGGCCTGGCCGCCGCGCGGCGCGATGCCCTGCGCAAGGCCACCCGCGCGGTGCTGGCCCAACCCGAGACGCGCGAGAAGCTGGCGGCCCAGGGCATCGAACAGGCCGACATGGGCGACAGCGCCATGGCCAGCTTCGGCGCGGCCGAAATCGCCAAGTGGGGCGAGGCCGTCAAGCGTTCGGGCGCGCAGATCAACTGAGCACGCCCAGGGCACACCGCACACCCGCCAGCCCAAGACGAAAGGAGTCCGGCCTGCCAGGAAAACCCCTTGGCCCCCCAACGCGACCTCGACAGACCTATACAGAGAAGCGGGCACGACCCGCGACAGGAGACAAACATGCGTTCAAGAATTCACTGGTGGATCGGCCTCTGCATCAGCCTGGCCTGCGGCCTGGCATCGGCCCAGGAGGCCTGGCCGTCCAAACCCATCCGCATCGTGGTGGGCTTCGCGGCGGGCACGCCGCCCGACATCTTCGCGCGCCTCTACGGCGACTACGCGTCCAAGAAACTGGGCCAGCCCGTGATCATCGACAACAAGCCGGGGGCCGCGGGCAATCTGGCCACGGACACGGTGGCCAAGGCGTCCGGCGACGGCTACACCCTGCTCTACAACCTGTCGACCGCGTTCACGATCAATCCCTACATCTACAGCAAGCTGCCCTACGACCCCGCCAAGGATCTGACGCCCGTGGCCACCACCATGCGCCAGGGCCTGGTGCTGATCGCCAAGCCCGAAGGCGGCGCCAAGACCATCCAGGAACTGCTGGCCACCGCCAAGGCCAAGCCAGGCACGCTCTCGCACGCGTCCTACGGCGCCGGCAGCCCCTCGCACCTGATCGTGGAATGGTTCAAGGACGAGACCGGGACCCAGATGGTGCACGTGCCCTACCGCGCCAGCCCCATCGCCGACATCGTGGGTGGCCAGGTGGACACGCTGATGGAACCCATCGCCACCGGCTTCCCGTTGATCAGCAGCGGCAAAGCCGTCGCGCTGGCTTACTCCGGCCCCACGCGTTTCGCCGCCTTGCCCAATGTGCCCACGCTGGCCGAGGTGGTGCCTGGCTTGTCGATGATGTCCTGGCACGGTATCTGGGCGCCCTCGGCCACGCCGGCGGCCATCGTGAACCGCATCAACGCGGTGTTCGTCGAAGCCAGCCGGGACCCGGAACTGTCGCGCCGCATCCGTGAACTGAATAGCGAGCCGCTGGGCCTGAGCCGCGCGGAAATGGCCGAGGCCATCCAGCGCGACGCGGGCATCTACAGCCGCATCGTGAAGGCCAAGAACATCCGGGTGGATTGAGGAGTCACGCCCCCGCCAGGTGGCTCAGTCCGCCAAGCGCAGTAGTTCGGCGCCCTCGGCCACCTGATCGCCGGGGGCATAGAGCAGTTCCGCCACGCGGCCATCGGTGGGCGCGGTGATGGCGTGCTCCATCTTCATGGCTTCCATCACGGCCAGCACCTCGCCCTGGCGGACTTGGTCCCCCGCCTGCACGGCGAAGGACACGACCTTGCCCGGCATGGGCGCGGCCAGGCGTCCACCCTCGGCTTGCGCCCCGCCCACCTGGGTCAGCGGATCGATCAGGTCGATACTCCCCGCCCCCTCGGCGCCAAACACCTGCCACCCGGTGGGGCCCCCGAGCGCGGGTCGGGTCGCGTGCACGGCCACGGTCTGGCGCTCGCCCGCAAACGCCAGGTCCAACCCGCCGTCGGGCAGCACCTGGAACGACAAGGTCCCTTCCACCGCATCGCTCCGCGCGCCGATGCGCAGGGTCCACGCCAGACCCAAGCCCGGCCCATAGCGCAGTTCGGCACCCAGGGTGCGCGCCGCGCCCACATCCGGGGCGGAGGCCGGGGCCACGCCTTGCGGCAACACGAAATCGAAACGCCGCTTGGCCTGACCCCAGGCCCGCCATCCATCGCGGCGCGCGAACGGGGAGGGCGTCGCGCCTGACCGATCCGTCATTGCCACGGCGTCAGCTCTCTCGTCCGCCAGGATGCGCGCCACCACGGCCGCGACCCTCAAGGGCAGGCCCAGCGGCTCGCGCCCGAACAGCCGGGCGCTTTCGCGCTCGATCAGGCCCGTGTCCAACCTGGCCTGAGCGAAGGAGGGTGTCGCCAGCACGTGGCGCAGGAACTGCACATTGTTGACCACGCCGACAATGTGCACCCGCGCCAGCGCCGCATCCAGCCGGGCCAAGGCTTCCTCGCGGGTGGCGCCGTGCACGATGAGCTTGGCGATCATGGGGTCGTACCAGGGCGTGATCTCGTCGCCTTCTTCCACGCCGTCGTCCACACGCACGAAGCCTGTCGTCGCGTCAGCCCGTGTGAAGCAGGCCGCGGGCGGCTTGCGGTACACGGCCAGGCGTCCCGTGGCAGGCAGGAAACCGGTGTCCGGGTTCTCGGCGCAGAGGCGCGCCTCGATGGCATGACCATTGATGCGCAACTGATCCTGCGTCAGGGGCAGGGATTGGCCGGCCGCCACGCGCAACTGCCACTCCACCAGGTCCAGGCCGGTGATGGCCTCGGTCACCGGGTGCTCCACCTGCAGGCGGGTGTTCATCTCCATGAAGTAGAACTTCATCGGACCGTTCTGTTCGACGATGAACTCCACCGTGCCCGCGCCCACATAACCGACCGCCTGCGCCGCACTCAGCGCCGCACGGCCCATCTGGCGACGCAAGGTGTCGGACAGGCCCGGGGCCGGCGCTTCTTCCAGCACCTTCTGGTGCCGGCGCTGCACGGAGCAGTCGCGTTCGAACAGATAGACACCTTGCCCCTGGGTGTCGGTGAAGACCTGGATTTCGATGTGGCGCGGGCGCTGCAGGTATTTCTCGATCAGCACCGCCTCGTCCCCAAAGCTGCGTGCAGCTTCGCGTCGGCAGGCCTCAAGCGCGGCGTCGAAATCCTGAGCGCGGTCGACCACGCGCATGCCCTTGCCGCCGCCACCCGCGCTGGCCTTGATCAGCACGGGATAACCGATGGCCGCGGCCTCGCGCCGCAGCAGTTCGGGGCTCTGGTCCGCGCCGTGGTAGCCCGGCACCAGGGGCACGCCCGCCTGTTCCATCAGGCGCTTGGCCTCGGCCTTCAGGCCCATGGCCTGAATGGCCGAGGGCGGCGGGCCGATGAAGACCAGGCCCGCCGCGGCGCAGGCGCGCGCGAAATCCTCGTTCTCGGAGAGAAAACCGTAGCCGGGATGGATGGCCTCGGCCCCCGTGGCGCGCGCCGCCGCCAGGATGGCCTCGATGCGCAGGTAGCTGTCCTGCGGCGCATTGCCGCCGGGCGTGGCACTGATAGCCACGGCCTGGTCGCAGGCACGGACATGCTTGGCGTGCACGTCGGCGTCCGAGTAAACGGCCACCGTGCGAATACCCAGGCGCCGCGCGGTGGCTGCGACGCGGCAGGTGATTTCACCGCGGTTGGCGATAAGTATCTTTTTGAACATGCCGTACCTCCATCACCCCAGCCAGGACGGCTTGCGTTTTTCCAGGAAGGCCAGCACGCCTTCGCGGCCTTCGCTGCTGGCGCGGATGTCGGCGATGCCCTCGACCGTCCAGTCAATCAGGGCGTCGTCGATCTCGCGCCCGGCCACGCCGGCGATGAGTCGCTTGCAGGCCCGCACGGCCGCAGGGCCGGCTTCGCACAAGGCGTGGGTCAGTTCGTTGACTTTCGCGTCCAGCGCCTCGGCGGCCACCACCTCGTGGACCAGGCCGATGCGATGGGCCTCGGTGGCGGCAAAACGTTCGGCGGTGAGGAAGTAGCGCTGCGCGGCGCGCGCACCCATTGCGCGCATCACATAGGGGCTGATGGTCGCGGGCACCAGGCCAATGCGCGTTTCGCTCAGGCAGTAGCCGGCCTGGTCCGCGCTCACGGCCATGTCGCAGGCCGCGACCAGGCCCACGCCACCCGCGTAGGCGTCACCCTGCACGCGGGCGATCACGGGCTTGGGGCATTCGGCGATGGTGCGCAACATGCCGGCCAGGCGGGCCGCGTCGGCCAGGTTGTCTTCATGCGTGTAGCCGGCCATGCGCTGCATCCAGCGCAGGTTGGCGCCGGCGCAGAAGGCCGGGCCGTGCGCGCCCAGCACCACGACGCGCACCTCGCGCGCTTCTCCCGCGAGGGTGAAGGCACGCGTGAGCCCGGTGACCAGGGTGTCGTCGAAGGCGTTGCGCGTCTCGGGCTGATTCAGCCAGATCCGCGCCACGGGGCCTTGCAGGTCCACGTCCAGGGTGTGGAAGTCTTTCATGCGCGTGGTCTCCTCGTAGGCCAGCCCCATCTCACATGCGGAACACGCCGAACCTGGGCTCGGGCACCGGCGCATGACGCGCCGCCGCCAGGCCCAAGGCGAGTACGCGTCGCGTGTCGGCCGGATCGATGATGCCGTCGTCCCAGAGACGCGCCGTCGCGTAATACGGGTGCCCCTGCGCTTCGTACTGCGCCTGGATGGGGGTCTTGAAGGCCGCTTCTTCCTCGGCGCTCCACGCTCCGCCCTTGGCTTCGATGCCATCGCGCTTGACGGTCGCCAGCACGCTGGCGGCCTGTTCACCGCCCATGACACCGATGCGCGCGTTGGGCCACATCCACAGGAAACGCGGCGAGAAGGCGCGCCCGCACATGCCGTAGTTGCCCGCGCCAAAGCTGCCACCGATGATGACGGTGAACTTGGGCACATTGACGGTGGCCACCGCCGTCACCATCTTGGCGCCATGGCGGGCGATGCCCTCGTTCTCGACCTTGCGTCCGACCATGAAACCGGTGATGTTCTGCAGAAAGACCAAAGGCACCTTGCGCTGACCACAGAGTTCGATGAAGTGCGCGCCTTTCTGCGCGCTCTCGCTGAACAGGATGCCGTTGTTCGCCACGATGCCCACCGGCATGCCCTCGATGTGGGCAAAGCCGCAGACCAGGGTCGCGCCGAAGCGGGCTTTGAATTCGTGAAACTCCGAGCCATCCACGATGCGGGCGATGACCTCGCGCACGTCGAAGGGCTTGCGGCTTTGCCGGCCTGCTTCGTCCATCGGAATGAGGCCATGCAGTTCCTCGGCGGCATAGGTGGGAGCCTGGGGCGGAATGTCGGCAGTGGCGATCGGCACCTCGCGCGCGACGTTCAGGTTCGCCACGGCCTGCCGCGCCAGGGCCAGCGCGTGCAGGTCGTCACGGGCCAGGTGATCGGCCACGCCCGACAGCCGCGTGTGCACGTCGCCCCCGCCCAGGTCTTCGGCGCTGACCACCTCGCCCGTGGCGGCCTTCACCAAGGGCGGGCCGCCCAGGAAGATGGTGCCTTGCCCCTGCACGATGATGGACTCGTCACTCATGGCCGGCACGTAGGCACCGCCCGCCGTGCAACTGCCCATGACCACGGCGACCTGGGCGATGCCCAGCGCGGACATCTGCGCCTGGTTGTAGAAGATGCGCCCGAAATGGTCACGGTCGGGAAACACCTCGTCCTGGTTGGGCAGGTTGGCCCCGCCCGAATCCACCAAGTAGATGCAGGGCAGGCGGTTGGCTTCGGCGATCTCCTGCGCGCGCAGGTGCTTCTTGACCGTCATCGGGTAATAGGTGCCGCCCTTCACCGTGGCGTCGTTGCAGACGATCATGCAGTCCACGCCACTCACGCGGCCGATGCCCGCGATCAGGCCCGCGCCGGGCGCCTCGTCGCCGTACATCGCATGCGCGGCCAGCGGCGCGATTTCCAGAAAGGGCGAGCCCGGGTCCAGCAGTTGCTGCACGCGCTCGCGTGGCAACAGCTTGCCGCGGGCGACATGCTTGGCGCGAGCGATGTCGCCTCCACCCTGTTCCACCCGAGCGAACTGCGCGCGCAGATCCTCCACCAGCGCGCGCATGGCGGCGACGTTGGCCTGGAAGGATGCCGCGCGCGGGTTGAGTTGGGAAATCAGCTTGCTCATGGCGGCCCTTGGGGTCAGGCCGTCTCGGCGTACAGCTCACGACCGATCAGCATGCGGCGGATTTCGCTGGTGCCCGCGCCGATCTCATACAGCTTGGCGTCGCGCCACAGACGTTCGACCGGGAAGTCCCGGGTGTAGCCCACGCCGCCCAGGGTCTGGATGGCCTCGCCCGCCATCCACGTTGCCTTCTCGGCGGCGTAGAGGATGGCCCCGGCCGCGTCTTTGCGCAGGGTACGCGCGTGCGCGGCGCTGTCACAAGCGCGGCCCACGGCATAAACATAGGCGCGGCAGGCCTGCCAGGTGCTGTACATGTCGGCCAGCTTGCCCTGCATGAGCTGGAACTCGCCGATGCTCTGGCCGAACTGCTGGCGTTCGTGCACATAGGGCAGCACCGCGTCCATGCAGGCGGCCATGATGCCCAGTGGTCCGCCGCTGAGCACGGCGCGCTCGTAGTCCAGGCCACTCATCAGCACCTTGGCACCGTTGCCCACGCCGCCCAGCACATTGGCCTCGGGCACTTCGCAGTGGTCGAAAAAGAGCGGATAGGTGTTGCTGCCCCGCATGCCCAGCTTGTCCAGCTTGGCGCCGTGCGTGAAGCCGGGCCAGCCTTTTTCGACGATGAAGGCGGTCATGCCGCGGGCGCCAAGCTCGATTTCTGTTTTGGCGTACACCACCAGCACGTCGGCGTCCCCGCCATTGGTGATCCACATCTTGCCGCCGCTGAGCAGGTAGTAGCCGTTCTTCGGCTCGGCCTTGAGCTTCATGCTCACCACGTCGCTGCCCGCGTTGGGCTCGCTCATGGCCAGCGCGCCCACATGCTCGCCACTGATCAACCTGGGCAGGTACTTTTTCTTCTGGGTTGTATTGCCGTTGCGGTGGATCTGGTTGACGCAGAGGTTGGAATGCGCGCCGTACGACAAACCCACCGAGGCCGAGGCCCGCGAGACTTCCTCCATGGCGATGATGTGGGCCAGGTAGCCGAGGTCGACCCCGCCGTATTCCTCGGCCACCGTCATGCCGTGCAGGCCGATGCTGCCGAGCCGGGCCCAGAGTTCGCGCGGGAAATGGTTGTCGCGGTCGATGGCGGCGGCGCGCGGGGCGATCTCCACGGCGCAGAAGTCGGCCACGGCTTGGCGCAGCTCGTTCAAGGTGTCGCCCAGGCCGAAGTCCAGGCCGGGCAATGGGCGTGCGGGCATGCGCGTGTCTCCTTGGCCGGGCGGCCTTTCTTGTCGGTGCGGCGTCCAGGCCAAGCGCCTGGACGCCGAGTTCTGGCTCCGCAGCTTAGGCGGTATGGCGGCGCATTTGGTGCCAGAATGGTTGCAAATTGCGCCACGTCGCGGAACCCAGGGTAAGCCCCAGCAGGTCGGCCGATCTCCGTCCCGATCGACCCGGCGCGCTCCACCCACGATGCCCAACACCCTCCAAAGCACCACCGCCGCGGCTCGATCGGCCCGAAGCGGCAAAACCGGGCGTTCCGCCACGCCCATGGCTTTCGTGCGGTCCATCGCACACGCCTATGTGGACCAGGGCAAGGACCCGATGGCTGCTCTGCAGGCGGCACAAATCACGCCATCCGATCTGGCACGCGTGGACGCCCGCGTCAGCGCCGCGCAATTCGAAGCGCTCAACGCGCACGCCATGCAGGAACTGGACGACGAGGCCCTGGGCTGGTTCGCGCGCCGGCTGCCCTGGGGCAGCCACGGCCTGCTGTGCCGAGCCTCCATCACGGCGCCCAATCTGGGCGTGGCGCTCAAGCGCTGGTGCCGCCACCACCGCCTGCTGGTGGACGACATCGTCTTGCACCTGGCCGTGGACCAGGGCCTGGCCTCGGTGTGCATCGAGGAACGGCGCCCCGGGCGCTTCCCCGCCCCGGCCCTGCGCGAGTTCTGCCTGGTGTCCACCTTGCGCTTTCTGCTCGGCTACGCGAGCTGGGCCATCGACTCAGGCCTGGCTCTGCGCTCGGTGTGTTTCCCCTACGCCGCGCCCGCGCACGCCGACGCGTATGCGCTGATGTTCCCCGGCCCCGTGCACTTCGACACGCCCCAGGCGAGGGTGACGCAGACCGCGCTGTGCTTCGACGCCAGCTACCTGGCCCTGCCCTTGCGGCGCGACGAGGCCGCGCTGCGCGTCATGCTCCAGCGCGCCCTGCCTCTGACGGTGCGCCCCTATCGGCGCGACCGCCTGCTGGGCCAGCAGGTGCGCGAGGCCTTGCGGCCCCACGGCACGGACGCCGATCACGCGCACACCGCTCAGACCTTGGCGCTGCAGTTGCACCTCTCGCCGCGCACCCTGCACCGTCAGTTGCAAGCCGAAGGACTGAACCTTCAGGCCCTGAAGGACGAGGCCCGCCGTGGCCGGGCCGAGGACCTGCTGCGACGAACGCAGCGCTCCATCAAGCAAGTCGCGCAGGCGGCGGGCTTTCGGAACGAGAAGAGCTTTGCCCGCGCCTTCCGCGTGTGGACGGGCCAGAGCCCCTCGGAGTTCCGGCGGCAGGCCCAGGAGCTGACGCCATAGCCGGGCCTGGTCCGTCGTCTGCCTTGCGTCCTTGGAGAAGCCCAGAACTCAGGCGAGTGCCTGCGCAGCGTCTTGCCGGGCCTCCCCTCGGGCGTAACGTCCGGGTGGCACGCCCACGTAGCGCGTGAAAGCCACACCAAAGGCACTGACCGAGCCGTAGCCGACGCGCTCGGCGATGTTCGTGATGGCGTTCTCACCCTCTCGCAGCAGCTGCTTGGCCAGCGCCATGCGCCAAGCCTGCAGGTAGCTCATCGGCGCCATGCCGACGGCGCGCTGGAATCGCTGGAAGAAAGCCGAACGCGAAAGCGCCGCTTCGCGCGCGAGCTGCGCGATGCTCCAACCGTCGCCGGGGCGCCCGTGCATGCGGCGCAGGGCCGGTGCGAGCTTGGGATCGGCCAGTCCGCGCACCAGCCCCGGCGAAGCGGCGACGCTGGCCGTGGAACGGAAGGCTTCCACGAGCAGCACTTCGAGCAGACGGGCCATGACGATCTCGCGCGCGGGTCGGTCGGCGCGGGACTCTTCGCCCACCAACTGAGCCAGCGTCGCAAGGCGGTCTTCCCCGCGCACGTGCAGCCACCGGGGCAGCAAGGGCACCAGCAAGGCGGCATCGGGCGAGCCGAACTCACAATGGCCAACCAGCAGGCGCACATCCACCGCGCCCGCCGGGTCGCCGACCCGGGCGCCCCCAGGCATGGGCACGATCGGCGTGGCAACCGCTTCGCCCGCGCGGGGCGGCAACCGGTCCAGGCTGGATGTCGCGAAACCGCGCACCGCGGGGATCAGCACGAAGTCACCTGCTTCCAGCGTGATCGTTTCGCCACCCGCCCGGCCCCCTTCCTCGCCATCCACCGTCAGAAAACAGCGGCCTTCGAGCACAGCCATGTAGAAAGGTTGGCCCAATTCGGCGCGGCGCACGGCCCAGGGGGCCGACGCCACGACGAGCTTGGAAAACAGCGCGCCCGGCTTCAGCAGGGCCACAACTTCCGCCATGGGATCCACCATTCCGTACTTTCTCTACAAATAAATGGACTTTTCATTATAGAAAGTCCTGCGTCCGAGCCCTATCGTCTGGACTTCTGCAACCACCCGCTGGAACTTGTGATGTCCTCCTCTACCTCCACCCTCCTGATCACGGGCTGCTCGTCCGGGTTCGGCCTCGATGCCGCGCGTTTCTTTCTCGACCAAGGATGGCACGTGATCGCAACGATGCGCGTGCCGCGTGCAGACCTGCTGCCGCGCTCGGAGCGGCTGCGGGTGCTGCCGCTTGACGTGACCAACGCCACCAGCATCCGCGAGTGCGTCGAGGCCGCCGGACCGATCGATGCCCTGGTCAACAACGCCGGCGTGGGTCTGCTGGCGCCCCTGGAAGGCGTGACGCTGGACCAGGCACGCGCGATCTTCGACACCAACACCCTGGGCACGATGGCGATGACGCAGGCCGTGCTGCCGCAGTTCCGGCAGCGGCAAGCCGGCGTGATCGTGAACGTGACCTCGAGCGTGACGCTCAAGCCCTTGCCGCTGCTCTCGATCTACACCGGCAGCAAGGCGGCGGTGAATGCCTTCACCGAATCGCTGGCGCTGGAACTCGCGCCCTTCGGCATCCGCGCACACCTCGTTCTGCCGGGCCGCGCGCCCGAGACCCGCTTCGGCGACAACGCGCGCCAGAGCATGGCTGGCGAACCCCACGCGGCCTACGCGGACTTCCAGGCCCGTGTATTCGCCGCGGTGCGTGACACCCACACGCCGGTCACGCGCGCCCAAGACGTGAGCGAGGCCGTGTGGCGCGCCGTGACGGACCCGGCCGCGCCGATGCGTCTGCCCGCGGGTGCCGACGCGCTTGCGCTGGCGGCCGCCTGATCCAGCCAGGCCGCACTTGCGACGCGATGCGACCCCGCGTGGGCGTGTTCAGCGCGAGGATGGGGCCACCGGCTCGATCGGGATGTAGATCTCACCACCCTGGCGGCGGAACTCGGCCGACTTCTGCGCCATGCCTGCGTCCAGTGCCTCGCCGTCGCTCACGCCCTGCGTCTTGGCGAACTCGCGCACCTCTTGCGTGATCTTCATCGAGCAGAACTTCGGCCCGCACATGGAGCAGAAATGCGCCACCTTGGCTGCGTCCTTCGGGAGCGTTTCGTCGTGGAATTTCTGCGCGGTCTCCGGGTCCAGCGAGAGGTTGAACTGGTCCATCCAGCGGAACTCGAAGCGTGCCTTGGACAGCGCGTCGTCGCGTGCCCGCGCACCCGGATGGCCCTTGGCCACGTCGGCCGCGTGGGCTGCGATCTTGTAAGTGATGAGGCCGGTCTTCACGTCCTCGCGGTCGGGCAGGCCCAGGTGCTCCTTGGGCGTGACGTAGCAGAGCATGGCCGTGCCGAACCAGCCGATCATGGCCGCGCCGATGCCGCTGGTGATGTGGTCGTAGCCGGGTGCGATGTCCGTGGTCAGCGGCCCAAGCGTGTAGAAGGGCGCCTCGCCACAGTGCTTCAGCTGCTCCGTCATGTTCGCCTGCACCAGGTGCATGGGCACGTGGCCCGGGCCTTCGATCATGGTCTGAACATCATGCTTCCAAGCGATCTGCGTGAGCTCGCTCAGGGTGCGCAGCTCGGCGAACTGGGCTTCGTCATTCGCGTCCGCGCCGCTGCCGGGGCGCAAGCCATCGCCGAGCGAGAAGCTCACATCGTAGGCTTTCATGATCTCGCAGATGTCTTCGAAGTGCGTGTAGAGAAAGCTCTCCTGGTGGTGGGCGATGCACCATTTGGCCATGATGGAACCGCCGCGCGAAACGATGCCCGTGACGCGGTTGGCCGTCAGGTGGATGAAGGGCAAACGAACCCCCGCGTGGATGGTGAAGTAGTCCACGCCTTGCTCGGCCTGTTCGATCAGCGTGTCGCGGAAGATGTCCCACGTCAGGTCTTCGGCCACGCCGCCCACTTTTTCCAGCGCCTGGTAGATGGGCACGGTGCCGATGGGCACGGGCGAGTTGCGCACGATCCAGTCGCGCGTGGTGTGGATGTACTGGCCGGTGGAGAGGTCCATCACCGTGTCGGCGCCCCAGCGCGTGGCCCAGACCAGTTTTTCCACCTCCTCCTCGATGCTGGACGTGACGGCCGAGTTGCCGATGTTGGCGTTGACCTTGACCAGGAAGTTGCGCCCGATGGCCATGGGCTCCAGTTCGGGGTGGTTGATGTTGGCCGGGATGATGGCGCGGCCCCGCGCCACCTCGTCGCGCACGAACTCGGGTGTCACCATCGGCGGGATGCTGGCGCCGAAGCTGTTCCCCGCCAGGCGCTGCTCGCGCGCGGTGTCGGCCAGGTAGTCGCGGGTCCATGCCAGGCGCTGGTTCTCGCGCAGCGCGACGAATTCCATCTCGGGCGTGACGATGCCACGGCGGGCGTAGTGCATCTGGGTGACGTTGGCGCCGGCCTTTGCCCGACGGGGCGCGCGCTGCAGGCCCGCAGCCTCGGCGCGCAAGGCGGCCAGGGCATCGGTCTCGCCGCGCTTGAGGCCGTCGTCCAAGGCGTAGGGCGCGCGGCCGACGTAGGCCTCGGTGTCACCGCGCTCGGCTATCCAAGCCTCGCGCAGCGCGGGCAGGCCCTTGCGCACGTCGATGGCGGCTTGCGGGTCCGTGTAAGGGCCGGACGTGTCGTAGACCGTGACGCGCTCCCCATTGCTCAGCGCGATCTCGCGCAGGGGCACGCGCAGGTCCGGCCGCGAGCCGGTGAGCCAGGTCTTGCGCGAAGCCGGCAAGGGCGCGCGCGTGAGGGTGAGGAATTGATCGAGGCGATCCGGTGCGTTCATCAGTCAGTCTCCGTGCAAGTTGAGGAATTGCTCGGAGAAGACGACTAGCAAAGACGGTTCACTGAACGCGAACCATGGACGGCGGGGATGTTTCCCCAGGCCAGCAAGGCGGGACAGACAGGCAGCGGATGCGCGGGAACGCAGGCTGCTGAGTCAGGCTCTTCTTACGCCGGTACAAACCGGATCAAGTTCGCGGGTTCGGATTACCGTCTCAGCAGGTCAGGCCTGCACCCCGGGCGAGGGGACTGTAGCGCAATCCATGTGCATCTAAGCATGACCTCGGTCAATTTTTCCCGGACTGCCTGAGTTCTTGAACGCGACTCCGGAACGGAGCAGGCGGGCAAAGGGTGTTGCGCGGCATCCCGATTGGCAACCAACAGTGATGATTGATACCTCCCGATAGTTACTACCGGGAATACGCACGGATTTCTAAAGTTGCTCCCGTCGAACAACGACGTCCTTTCATCTTCAGGAGCATCACCATGTCCACCTCTGTCATCACTTCCCCCATCCACCAAGACCTGAGCGACCGCATCGCCGTCATCACCGGCGCATCCAGCGGCATGGGCCGCGCCGCGGCCATGCTGCTCGCCTCCCGTGGCGCCAAAATCGCCTTGCTGGCGCGTCGCAAGGCGCAACTGGACGAGGTCGCCGCGGAGATCCGGCGGCTCGGCGGAACCGCCTTGGCCATCGCCACCGACGTGACCGACGCGGCCTCGGTGGAGGCCGCCGCGGCCGAGGTCCGCCGTACCTACGGCAACGCCAACCTGGTCTTCAACAACGCAGGGCTGATGCTGCCCGGCGCCATCGGTCAACAACCCCAAGCTGAATGGGAAACGCAGATCGACCTGAACGTCACGGGTGCGATGCGCGTGATCCAGGCCTTTGTGCCCCAGCTCGAGGAAGCCGCGGCGCAAGGTCAGGTGGTCGACCTCGTCAACACCTCGTCCATCGCCGGGCAGTATGTCTATGGTTACTTCGCTGTGTATTCGGCCACCAAGGCTTTCGTCAGCCATCTGAGCCGCCACCTGCGCCTGGAACTGGGCCCCAAGAACATCCGCGTGTCGGTGATCGAACCGGGCATCACCGAGACCGAGCTGCAGAGCCACTTCACCTTCCAGGGCGCCATCGACTGGATCAAGAACGCGGCCCAGTCCATCGAGTTCCTGAAAGCGGAGGACATTGCCACCACCGTGGGCTTCATCGTGTCATTGCCCAGGCACGTCAACCTGCAACAGGTCGTGATCATGCCCACCAAGGAAGGCATCTGAGCACCGTCGCCCACCAAGGCCGGGCCCCTGCGCCGTGATGGCGCTCTCAGTCGGGCGCGGGGCGCCCGCTCCGCTCCAAGGCCCGCAACTCCGCGACGGGCACATGGAAAGGAGACGGGCCACGCAGGCGCTCCACGACGAAGTCAATGAAGCGGCGCACGCGCAGGGGCATGTCCTTGCGCTGCGCATAGAAGAGGTGCAGCCCCATGCGTTCGCTGGTGTGGCGCACCAGCAGGGGCATCAAGGCCCCGGAACGGAGGGGGGCCGCCGCGTTGATGCTGTCGATCTGCCCCAGGCCCAAACCCAGCAGCACGGCCTGCATTTCGGCCTCCGGGTCGCTGCAGCACACCACGTGCCGCGTGGCCTGGTGCACGGTTTCGCCCTTCACCAGGAATTCCCAGGGCATGGGGCGGCCGGTGCCAGGTTGGCGATAGGCGATGCAGTGATGCTGGGCCAGTTCGGCCAGGGTCTGAGGCGCACCGTGCTCGGCCAGGTAGGCCGGCGTCGCGCAGACGATCAGCTGGATCGGAAACAGACGGCGCGACACGACCTGTGCCGTCGGCGGATTGCCAGCCTTGAGGCCCAGGTCTATGCGTTCCTCGACGATGTCCGTCGCGCCATCCTCCAGCACGAGGTCAAAGGTCACGCCCGGATGCAGCCGATGGAACTCGGCGATGAGGGGCAAGAGCACCTTGCGCCCCACTGCCCCACCCGCCCCGACCCGGATCAGCCCCTCGTGACCGCGCGCCGCGTCCTTCACGCCCTGGATCGCGCCGGTCAAGGTCTGTAGGCTGTCCTGCACCGAGACCAGCAGGCGCTGGCCGTCCTCGGTGAGCGAACTCTTGCGGGTGGTGCGATGGAACAGGCGCACACCCAAGTGCTGCTCCAGCTGGCGGATGCTCTTGCTGATCGCCTGCGCCGTCGTGCCCTGCACCTGGGCGACGCGGTTGAAGCTACCCAGCTCGGCGGCGCGGATGAAGGTGGTGATGGCGCGGAGTTCGTCCACGGTCCAGGCCCGGCTTCAGATGGCCTCAGATGGTGGAGGCCTCAGCCGCGCGGCATCAGCGCCACGCCCTCCACGGCCTGGCGGTAGACCGCTTCCAGCGTCTCGGTGCTCTGCACACTGATCTTCAGGTCCTGCAAGAGACCGTCGTGCAGGCCGAAGACCCAGCCGTGCAGGGTGACCTTCTGGCCGCGGGACCACGCATCGAGCATGACCGTGGTCTGAGCCACATTCACCACCTGCTCGATGGCATTGAGCTCCACCAGCGCATCGTGGCGGTGCTTTTCGGGCAGGCTGTCGAGCAGGGCGCGGTGGCGGTCGCGCACGTCCTGGATATGGCGCAACCAGTTGTCGGCCAGGCCGATGCGCGCCCCTTCGAGCGCGGCCTGCACGCCGCTGCAGCCGTAGTGGCCCACGACCATGATGTGCTCGACCTTGAGGCGCTCCACCGCGAACTGCACGGTGGACAAGGCGTTGAGGTCCGAGTGGACGACGATGTTCGCCACATTGCGGTGAACAAAGACTTCGCCCGGCTCCAGCCCCGTGATCTGGTTGGCAGGCACACGGCTGTCGGAGCAGCCGATCCACATGTACTTGGGCTGCTGCTGCGCGCGCAGGCCGCTGAAGAAACCGGGGCGCTCGCGCTCCATCTGCGCGGCCCAGGCGCGGTTGTGGGCAAAGAGGTCTGCAGGCGTCTTGTTCATGTTCGGTATTTTCCCCGATGTGTCCACCCCCTGCATCCGTATCGGCCCGGCCCCCGCCTGCTGGGCAGCGCGAATGCGCTCGTCTGCATACAATGATCCGCTCCCTGGACCCACCGGCCTGCGCATGAACGAATTCGAACGCGAACTGCATTACCCCCTCGGAGACACGCTGCCCGCGGCCGGCGCCACCTTGGAAATCGCGCCAGGCGTGCGCTGGATTCGCATGGCGCTGCCCTTCGCGCTGGATCACATCAACCTCTGGCTGCTGCGCGACGAGATGGACGATCCAGACAAGCCCGGCGCCAAGCTGCAGGGCTGGGCGGTGGTGGACTGCTGCGTCAGCCGCGACGAGTCCAAGGCCCTGTGGGAACAGGTCTTCACCACCGAGTTGGACGGCCTGCCCATCCTGCGCGTGATCGTCACCCACATGCACCCGGACCACGTGGGACTGGCGCATTGGTTGTGCGCACGCTGGAGCACGCCCGAACGTCCCTGCCGCCTGTGGATGAGCGCGACGGACTATTACCTCGCGCGCATCGGCTCGGCTGGCAGCAACGGTTTCGGCGGCGAAGGCGCGGCTGTATTCTTCGCCGCGCATGGCCTGCGCGACCCGGAGTCCATGGACAAGGTGCGAGAGCGCGCCCTTTACTACCCGAGCCTGGTGCCCGCGGTGCCTGCGCAGTTCGTGCGACTGATGGACGGTGACAGCGTGCACATCGGTGCACACACGTGGCGTTGCATCAGTGGCCACGGCCACGCGCCCGAGCACATCGCGCTATACAACGAGGCGCAAGGCCTGCTGATCGGCGGCGACATGGTGCTGCCGCGCATCTCCAGCAACATCAGCGTGTTCGAATCCGAACCGGAATCCAACCCGCTGAAGCAATTCCTGCAGTCCATCGACAAATTCCAATGCCTGCCCACGGCCACACTCACGTTGCCCTCGCATGGCAAGCCCTTCACCGGCCTGCACAAACGCATCCGCCAATTGCACGACCACCACCGCGAGCGCCTCGCTGAGGTCATGCAGGCCTGCGCCGAGCGCCCGCAGTGCGCCGCCGACATCCTGCCCGTGATGTTCAAGCGCAAGCTGGACCTGCACCAGACCACCTTCGCCATGGGCGAGGCCATCGCCCACCTGCATGCCCTGTGGTTCGAGGGCAAGTTGCGCCGCACGCGGGACGCCGATGGCGTGTACCGCTTCCGGGGCTGAGTCCCCCGGACGCCCGCATGCGGATCAACGCGCCACTGCAGAACGACCGACGGGTTGAACGCGTGCCGCAATGACGGAGCACGCCCGGAACATCCGGAGCGCCCCCGCGGTCGAACTCACCGCTTGCTTCTGGAAGGCGCCGCGCCACCACCCCAAGACGCCAGAAGGTAATCCGCCAACTGGTCTGGAACATCGTTGTCAAAGCTCATCAGCAGTTCCGGTGCCTGGGCCTCGGCGGCGGACTTCAAAACCCCGGCCAAGCTCTCACGCTGCGCGTCGGTCGCTGTGTGGTGATGCCGCGTGACCAGGCTGGCCAGGGTGGCATCGCGCAAGCGGTCCGAGCCCAGGACGTACCAGGCATAGTCGATTTCGTAACGCTCAAACGCATCCTTCAGACTCTCGCCGTTCAGCTTGGCCTCTTGCGCGAAATGGTGCAGCGTACGCGTGCTCAGGGTGCTCATGACATAGGCCATGGACGCGGCGTGATCGGTCGCGGAATTTTCGAGGTTCATGGAGAACTCCTGGTGAGATGGCGCGCGTGAGCGCGATGCGCATCGGCCATCCGCCGCGCGGGCGGGCTGGCTGACTGATGCATGAAGGCGGTCCAGCCACAGAGCCACTGCGCGTGCCTTGCACGAAAATGGCACCGGGCCGAGCGGGAACGGCACCACCTGGGCTGCCTCGGCTGCCGCTCAAGGCGCTGCGACGGAATGGCGTGGGAAATAAAAAGCCATCCCGGGGCAGGGATGGCTTTTTTGAAGAGATTCTGGTGGCCTGGGGCGGAATCGAACCACCGACACGCGGATTTTCAATCCGCTGCTCTACCAACTGAGCTACCGGGCCGTGAGCCTGAAATTATAACAGCAAAGTCAGGCCTGATTCTCAAAAACCGGAAGGCGGGCCTTGCAGGCTGTCGATGCCCTCGTCCCGCCCTTCCTCGCCACTCGCCACCACGGGCACGGCGCGCTTGCCGCGCCCCAGGTCCACGCCGAGCTGCTTGAGCTTGCGGTAGAGGTGGGTACGCTCCAGGCCGGTCTTTTCGGCGACGCGGGTCATGGAACCATTTTCATGCGCGAGGTGGTATTCGAAATAGGCTTTCTCGAAGTCATCGCGCGCTTCGCGCAAGGGTTTGTCGAGCTGGAAATGCTGCTTCGCGGGCGGGCCCGGGTCCACGGGCTCCACCACCGAGGCCTCCGGCAGCTGGCCGCCAGCGACACTGGCCAGCGCGCCTGCGGCCGACCGTTGCGCTGGCGCGGCGGAAGCGGCGGTTGCAGGGGTGGCGCTGCTGCGTGCCAGGCCCTGCTCCACGGCCTTGAGCAGTTTCTGCAGGGTGATGGGCTTTTCGAGGAAAGCCTGCGCTCCAATCTTGGTGGCAGCCACCGCCGTTTCGATGGTGGCGTGGCCGCTCATCATGATGACGGGCATGGTCAACAGGCCGGCGGCGGACCATTCCTTGAGCAAGGTGACGCCATCGGTGTCGGGCATCCAGATGTCGAGCAGCACGAGGTCGGGGCGTTCGCGCTGGCGGGCCTCGCGCGCCTGCGCCGCGTTCTCGGCCACCTCGACAGCATGGCCCTCATCATTGAGGATTTCCGAGAGCAGATCGCGGATGCCGAGTTCATCATCGACGACCAGTATGTTTGCCATGGTGTGAACGCAGAGATCTCGAAACGATGGGTGATGCGCGACAGGATGAAAGGACTTCAGGCCGCCGTGACGGGCGGGCCCACGCTGAATGATAACGACACTTGCGCGCCGATCACCTGATCTTCGGCAATACGGTTGGAAAGATCAATGCGCGCGCGATGATCGTCCACGATTTTCTTGACCACGGCCAAACCCAGGCCGGTACCCTTGGCCTTGGTCGTGACGTAGGGCTCGAAGGCGCGCTTGAGGATGGCTTCCGGAAATCCCGTGCCCCAATCCAGCACGGACAGGCGCACCCGGCCGCGCGCGGGGTTCCATTGCGTGCGCACGAGCACCGCGAATTCCGGCCCGCTGCGCCCCGCGGTTTCGGTGGCGTCCTGCGCGTTCTGCAGCAGGTTGTGCAGCACCTGTCGCAGTTGCTGGGCGTCCCCCCGGATGAGCGGGCAGGCCGGGTCCAGCTCGGCGCGCATCAGCACATGCGGCGAGGGGGGTGGCCCGGACAAGAGCGAAAGCTGTGGCGAAGGCTGGGCATCGCCGATGTAGAGTTGCAGCACCTCCTGCACCAGGGCGTTCAAGTCCAGGGGCTTGAGCTCGGCGGCGGGCAGGCGCGCATAGTCGCGGAATTCGTTGACCAGCCGCTTCATCGCGTCCACCTGGTCCACGATGGTCTTGACGGACTTGGTGACCACGGCCTGCTCGGCGGATTCGACCTTGCCGGTGAGCTTTTTCTCCAGCCGCTCGGCGGAGAGCTGGATGGGCGTCAGTGGGTTCTTGATCTCATGCGCGAGGCGGCGCGCCACTTCGCCCCAGGCCTGCGCACGCTGGGCCGAGACGATGTCGGAGATGTCGTCGAACACCAGCAGCCAGAGGCTGCGACCCTGCGCGCCCCCCGGCAATTCAGCGCCACGCACCACCAAGGTCAGCACGTCGCGGTCTTTGGCGCCCAGCAAGTCGGCGAACTCGGACGCACGTTCATCCGACCGAAAAAGCCCCAGCTCGATGGACTGCTGCCAGTGGTCGAGCGAGCGCTCGCCCTGCTCCGCGCGTTCGGCCACGAAGTGGTCGAACTGCAGCTTGATCTGCCGCGCGAAGTCCTCCAGACCGGCGATTTCGGGCAAGCGCCGGCCTTCCCACCGATCAACCGACACGCGCAGGGCACCACGCAGGATCAGCTCGGCGCCGGGGTTGACGGACTGGATGACGCCCTGCGCATCCAGCACCATGACGCCGGCCGTCAGGTTGTCCAGGATGGTCTGCAGGTTCTCGCGCGCGGCGCTGACCTCGTCCATGCTGGTCTCCACTGCGCGTCGCGCGTCCGCCAGCTGTTGGGTCATGTCGGCGAAAGCGCGTGTCAGACCTCCGAGTTCGTCACGCCCCTGCAGGGCGGCCTTGGGCGTCAGGTCACCGGCCGCGACCTGGCGCACGCCCTCGGCCAGCAGCAACAGCGGCTGGGTGATCTGATTGCCCAGGGCCACGGCCAGCAGCACGGCACCAAAGATGGCGAGGAAGAGGCTGAGCGTCAACGTGCCGATGTACATGCGGCGCAGACCTTGTCGGGCCAATGAGCGCTCCTGGTATTCATTGCGCGCCTCGGACACGGCCAAGGCATTGGCCACCAGGTTCTCGGACAGCGCCTGTGTGAGCTCGAGGTAACGCGGTTCGTCCAACGCACCCAGGCTCATGTTCTGACTGGGCACGTTGGGCATGCTGACCAGGGCTTGAATGCGCGCGGGCGCGGGCGCCACGGCATTGCCTTCCTCCAAACCCTCGAACCAGGTGACCACCTGCTGCCGACGCGCGCGTTCCAGTTGCGTGGAGGGCGGTCTTTCGGTGTGCAAGGCGAAGCGCGAGTCGCCCGCGCTGGCGAGCAAGCGCAAGGAGGTGCCCTGGGCGCGCCAGAGCACGGCGTCATGTACCTCGAGTTGGTCGCGCAGACGCTCCAGCATCAGCCCGGCCTCCACGTCCGAGGCGCCCTGCAACTGGCCCGCGGCCACGCGGGCCTTGGCCGCCAGGTCGTTGGACAGCGAGTCCAGCGTGGCACGGCCAAGGTTGAGGCCGGCCTCCAGCGCGCCTTCCACCTGCACGTCGAACCAGCTTTCGATGGAACGTGCGACGAACTGGTAGGACACAACGTAGATCAGCAGGCCCGGCACGAACCCCGCCAGAGCGAAGACCAGCGAGAGTCGCAACAGCAGGCGGCTGCCGAAACGGCGCTCGCGCAGGTGCCGCAGCAGGCGCACCGCCACCCAGCTGATGGCGATGAACAGCATGATGGCCACCACCACGTTCAGCGCGAACAGACGCCCGTAATGCCGTTCGTAGAGTTCGTGCTTGCCGGTCGCCTGGGTCAGCAGGAACAGCAGCACCAGGCTGAGCGCGACCACGATGGTGAGCAACACCAGCAAGGCAAGGCGCAGGGAACCGGGCGCGCGGGCCGCAGCGGAAAGGCGAGGCAGCAGGGCTTTCACGCCGATACCTGCGCGCTCAATCCAGGCGCTCCGCGCTGAAGGTGCGCTGGCGGTTCAGGTCCAGCTCCCAGTCATCGTCACCCAGGGCGCCAATCTGCAAGGGGCGCGGCAACTTGTCGGTGTCGAGGTGAAAGTGGAATTCAATGCGGTGGGTGTCGCCAGCTTCCAGCGCGGACCAGTCCGCCACCCGCCATTGCGCGATGTACTGGATGACGGCCAGGGCTTCGTCCAGGCTGTCGAAGAGTTGAGCCAGCGCCGCGCCGCCGGCCCGCACGGACGGCGCGGACCCCAGGCTGAGGCGCCAGCGTTGCGTGAGCGGCTGGTAGACCAGCCGCCACTGGCGCTGGGCACGGCTGACACGGGCGTCCAGCCACCACCAGCGTTCTCGGTAGATCTCGACCTCGGCCGTGAAGATCACGGACAGGCCTTTGTACAGGGCATCGCGCACCGGTTCCGGTAGATCGAAACGCAGGCGGGTGCCCAGCTCCAACGCATCGCCCTGGCGACGCAGTTCCAGCGGACCGACCGTGGCAGGCTGGGGCACGCGTGAGGTGGACAAGGACGGCGCCGGCAATGCCGACGGCGTGGAAAGTGCGGGCGACGAACCGGGCGGTGGCGGGTGACCACTCGCTGCGTCGCTCGATGCCGGCTCGTCGGCCCCGGCCGGGGCGGCTTGGGCCGCGTTGGCGACGGGGGTCAGCGTCAAACCCGGCACCATGAGGGTGAGGGCCGCGCCCCAAATCAGGGCATGGCGCAGACAAGCCGAGGCCTCAGCCCCCCTCTTTTGCCAACAGCGCGTAATAAAAGCCATCGTGCCCACGGATAGCATTGTCCGTGAGCGCCTCGGATTGAAACGCCGAATGAGGCCATAAATGCCCCGGAGCGGGTCGTGAAGACGCCTCTTTGTTGTGCGCAAGAAACGCCCGCACCTGTTCTTCCCCCTCGGCCCTGAAAACTGAGCACGTGCAATAGAGCAGCCGGCCCCCGACAACCAGGCGGGGCCAGAGCGCCGCCAGCAATCGCGCCTGCTGGCGAGCCAGACTGGCGATGTCGCTCTCGCGGCGCAGCCAGCGCACGTCCGGATGCCGCCGCACGATGCCAGAGGCCGTACAGGGTGCGTCCAGCAGGATGGCGTCGAAGCGCAGATCGTCCGTCAACCCGGCCTGTCGCCAAGCCACCGGGTCGCCCGCGTCGGCAGCCACCACCTGGGCCTGCAGGCCCAGGCGTCGCAGGTTTTCGTCAATGCGCCGGCAACGCTCGGCGTCAACGTCCAGCGCGACGACCTCCGCATCCAGGCCCCGCGCCGCGATCAGTTCAAGCAAGTGCGCCGTCTTGCCGCCGGGTGCGGCACAGGCGTCCAGGATGCGCAGCGGGCGGGTGGGTGTCGGCACGGGCGGCAGATCATCCAGCAGCAGGGGCGCGGCCAGTTGGGCCGCCGCGTCCTGCACGGACACGCGCCCCTGCGCGAAACCCGGAATGCGGTGCACGGGCAAGGGCCGTTCCAGCGTCACGCCCTGGGCACCATTGCGCTGCGCGGCCAGGCCGACCGCCTGCAAGTCGGCGAGGTAGACCTCCACCGGGCCTTGCGCGAGGTTGACACGCAGGGTCAGCGGGGGCGGACGGTTGTTGGCGTCCAGCACGGCCTGCCAATGCGCGGGCGCCTCCTGTTGCAGGCGCGCGATCCACCAACGCGGATGGTTCCAGCGTGCCAGCAGCGCCGTGGCCGGGTCTTCGTCGATCTCCGCCAGCAGATCCACACGTTCGCGCAGGAAACGGCGCAGGCAGGCGTTGAGAAACCCCGCGCTGTTGCTGACGGCGCGCGAGTCATGGCGTTTGGCGGCTTCAACCGCCTGGTTGACCAGCGTGTGGGCGTCGTAGTCCTGCGCCTCCGCGCTGGCCAGCGCCAGGGTCAGGCACAGCAAGGCGTCCACCGCGGGCGCGGGCTTGCGCGGCGCGAGCAAGGCGCGCAGGGCTTCGGCACGACCGAGCCCGCGCAACGCGGCGTAGGCCAGTGCCTGCACGCCCGGGCGCAGACCGGGGGCCACGGACTCGAGTGCGTCGCCGGCGGAACGGCCCGCGCGCACCATGGCCAGCAGCTGGGCAGCGGCCTGCAACTGTTGCCACAACTCGGGGGCACGGGTGGCGCCGGGCACGGCGGAGGCGTAAATGTCAGTCATGCGACAAATAAAAACGCCCCAAGGCGTGAACCTTGGGGCATGGGCGCGGGCCAAACCAGAGGGATGGCCACGCGGCGGCGATTACTCGCCTTGCTCGGCGGCCGTGGCCGCGGCGCCTTCGTTGCTGGCTTGGGCGGCTGCCAGTTCGACCGCTTCAGCATCCGCGATGGCGCGGCGCTCGGCCTCGTCCATGTTCTCGCGCACCTTGCGGGCCTCGTGGTAAGCCATGCCGGTGCCCGCGGGAATCAGGCGACCGACGATGACGTTTTCCTTCAGACCGCGCAGCTCGTCGCGCTTGCCCATGATGGCGGCTTCGGTCAGCACGCGCGTGGTTTCCTGGAAGGACGCGGCGCTGATGAAGCTGTCGGTGGACAAGGAGGCCTTGGTGATGCCCAGCAGCAAGTTGGCGTAGCTCGCGGGGATCTTGCCGTCCTTGCGCAGCGCATCGTTCGTGTTGAGGATTTCCGAACGCTCGACCTGCTCCCCCTGGATGTAGTTGGAGTCGCCCGAGTTCTCGACCACGACACGGCGCAGCATCTGGCGCACGATCACTTCGATGTGCTTGTCGTTGATCTTCACGCCCTGCAGACGGTAGACGTCCTGCACTTCGTCAACGATGTAGCGCGACAGCTCCTCAATGCCCAGCAGGCGCAGGATGTCTTGCGGGTCGGCCGGACCGTCGACGATGCTTTCGCCCTTGTTGACCACCTGGCCTTCGTGCACCAAGATGTTCTTTTCCTTGGGCACGAGTTCTTCCCAGACCTTGCCTTCGGGGTCGGTGATCTGCAGTCGCACCTTGCCCTTGGTTTCCTTGCCGAAGGAGACCGTGCCGGTCTGCTCGGCCAGCACGCCCTTGTCCTTGGGCGAACGGGCTTCGAAGAGCTCGGCCACGCGCGGCAGGCCGCCCGTGATATCGCGGGTCTTCTGGCCTTCGACCGGAATGCGGGCCAGCACCTCGCCGGGGCCCACGTCCTGGCCGTCGCGCACCTGGATCAGCGCGCCGATCTGGAAGCCGATGGTCACCGAGTGATCGGTGCCCGGAATCTTGACTTCCGAGCCCGAGGCATCGAGCAACTTGACCTGCGGGCGCACGACCTTGGCGGAACCACGACGCTTGGGGTCGATCACGACCAGCGTCGACAGACCCGTCACTTCGTCCACCTGCTTGGCGACCGTCAGACCTTCCTCGACGTTCTCGAACCTCACCTGACCGGCGAATTCCGTGATGATCGGGCGGGTCAGCGGATCCCAGTTGGCGAGGATGGCGCCAGCCTTGACGGTCTGGTCGGCCTTGACGGTCAGCACCGCGCCGTAGGGCACCTTGTGGCGCTCGCGCTCGCGGCCGTGCTCGTCATGGATGACGATCTCGCCGGAACGGGCGATCACCACCAGTTCGCCCTTGCTGTTCGTGACGTAACGCATCGTGGCGTTGAAACCAATCACGCCGTTGGACTTGGCTTCCACGCTGGAGGCGATGGCCGCGCGCGAAGCCGCGCCACCGATGTGGAAGGTGCGCATGGTCAGCTGCGTGCCGGGCTCACCAATGGACTGGGCAGCGATCACACCAACCGCCTCGCCCACGTTGACTGGGCCACCGCGGCCGAGGTCGCGGCCATAGCACTTGGCGCAGATGCCGAAGCGGGTCGCGCAGGTCAGCGCGGTGCGCACCTTGACTTCGTCCACGCCCAGGAGCTCGATTTCCTCGATGGTGTCCTCGTCCAGCATCTGACCCGCAGGCACCAGCACGGCGCGCGTCTCGGGGTGCAGCACGTCCTCGGCGGCGGTGCGGCCCAGGATACGGTCGCGCAACGACTCGATCACTTCACCACCCTCGACGATGGCGCGCATCAGCGAACCATCATGCGTGCCGCAGTCGTCCTGCGTCACCACGAGATCCTGCGTCACGTCCACCAGGCGGCGGGTCAGGTAGCCGGAGTTCGCGGTCTTCAGCGCCGTGTCGGCCAGGCCCTTGCGGGCGCCGTGCGTGGAGATGAAGTACTGCAACACATTGAGACCTTCACGGAAGTTAGCCGTGATGGGCGTCTCGATGATGGAGCCATCGGGCTTGGCCATCAGGCCGCGCATGCCGGCCAGCTGCCGGATCTGCGCGGCGGAACCGCGCGCGCCCGAGTCGGCCATCATGTAGATGGAGTTGAAGGACTCCTGATCCACCGTCTTGCCATGGCGGTCGGTGGTCTTCTCGACGCGCAGCTGGTCCATCATGACCTTGGAGACCTTGTCGCCAGCCTTGCCCCAGATGTCCACCACCTTGTTGTAGCGCTCGCCCACGGTGACCAGACCCGAGACGTACTGCTGCTCGATGTCCTTCACTTCCTTCTCGGCGGCTTCGATGATCTCCTGCTTTTCCTTGGGGACCAGCATGTCATCGACCGAGATCGAGATACCCGCGCGCGTGGCCAGGCGGAAGCCGTTCTGCAGCAGCTTGTCCGCGAACACCACGGTTTCCTTCAGCCCGCACTTGCGGAAGGAAACGTTGATGAGCTTGGAGATTTCCTTCTTCTTGAGCGCCTTGTTGATGTTTTCGAAAGCCAGGCCCTTGGGCAGGATTTCGGACAGCAGGGCACGGCCCACCGTGGTCTCGACCAGCTTGGTCTCGGGCACGAAATCACCCGAGGTCTTGTCCTTGGTCCACTCGGTCAGGCGTACGTTGATCTTCGCGGTCAACTCGACCTGGCTCGAATCCAGCGCACGCTGCACCTCGGCGACGTCGGCGAAGATCATGCCTTCGCCCTTGCCGTTCGTGCGCTCGCGGGTCGTGTAGTACAGACCCAGCACCACGTCCTGCGAGGGCACGATGGAGGGCTCGCCGTTGGCGGGGAAGAGCACGTTGTTGGAGGCCAGCATCAGCGTGCGGGCTTCCATCTGCGCTTCCACCGACAACGGCACGTGGACGGCCATCTGGTCACCGTCGAAGTCGGCGTTGAAGGCGGCGCAGACCAGCGGGTGCAACTGGATGGCCTTGCCTTCGATCAGGATGGGTTCGAAAGCCTGAATGCCAAGGCGGTGCAGCGTAGGCGCGCGGTTCAGCAGCACCGGATGCTCCTTGATCACCTCTTCCAGGATGTCCCACACCACCGGCGTGCCGGATTCGACTTCCTTCTTCGCGGCCTTGATGGTCGTGGCGATGCCCATGGCTTCCAGGCGCGAGAAGATGAAGGGCTTGAACAGCTCCAGGGCCATCAGCTTGGGCAGACCGCACTGATGCAGCTTGAGGGTCGGGCCCACGGTGATGACGGAACGACCCGAGTAGTCGACGCGCTTGCCCAGCAAGTTCTGACGGAAGCGACCGCTCTTGCCCTTGATCATGTCGGCCAGGGACTTGAGCGCGCGCTTGTTCGCGCCGGTCATGGCCTTGCCACGGCGGCCGTTGTCCAGCAGGCTGTCCACGGCTTCCTGCAGCATGCGCTTTTCATTGCGCGCGATGATTTCCGGCGCCTTCAGTTCGAGCAGGCGACGCAGGCGGCTGTTGCGGTTGATGACACGGCGGTAGAGGTCGTTCAGGTCGGAGGTCGCGAAGCGGCCACCGTCCAGGGGAACGAGCGGACGCAGGTCCGGCGGCAGCACGGGCAGCACCTCCAGCACCATCCACTCGGGCTTGATGCCGCTCTTCTTGAAGGCTTCCAGCACCTTGAGGCGCTTGGCGTTCTTCTTGACCTTCATCTCGGAACCGGTCAGGTCATTGCGCAGGCGTTCGATCTCGACTTCGATGTCGATGCCTTGCAGCAATTCCTTGATGCCTTCGGCGCCCATCTTGGCCTGGAATTCGTCGCCGAACTCCTTGACCTTGGCGTCGTAGTCGTCCTCGCTCATGATGCTGAACTTCTTCAGCGGCGTCATGCCGGGGTCAGTCACCACATAGGCTTCGAAGTACAGCACGCGTTCGATGTCGCGCAGCGTCATGTCCAGCACCAGGCCCAGACGCGAGGGCAGCGACTTCAGGAACCAGATGTGAGCGCAGGGCGCGGCCAGGTCGATGTGGCCCATGCGCTCGCGGCGCACCTTGGTCTGCGTGACTTCAACACCACACTTCTCGCAGATCACGCCGCGGTGCTTGAGGCGCTTGTACTTGCCGCACAGGCACTCGTAGTCCTTGATCGGGCCAAAGATCTTGGCGCAGAACAGGCCGTCACGCTCGGGCTTGAAGGTGCGGTAGTTGATGGTTTCGGGTTTCTTCACCTCGCCGAAAGACCAGGAACGGATCTTCTCGGGTGAAGCCAGACCGATCTTGATGGCATCGAAATGCTCATCGGGGGTGAACTGCTTGAACAGGTCGAGTAGGGATTTCATGAAACTCTTTCCTTTTCAAATCTAATTAGGAACGCTCGAGTTCGATGTCCAGGCCCAAGGAACGGATTTCCTTGACCAGCACGTTGAACGATTCCGGCATGCCGGCTTCGATGGCGTGCTCGCCCTTGACGATGTTCTCGTACACCTTGGTGCGGCCCTGCACGTCGTCGGACTTGACGGTGAGCATTTCCTGCAGCACGTAGGACGCGCCGTAGGCTTCCAGCGCCCACACTTCCATTTCGCCGAAGCGCTGGCCGCCAAACTGCGCCTTGCCGCCCAGCGGCTGCTGGGTGACGAGTGAGTACGGACCGGTGGAACGGGCGTGCATCTTGTCGTCGACCAAGTGGTGCAGCTTGAGGTAGTGCATGTACCCCACGGTGGTCGTGCGCTCGAAGGCGTCGCCGGTGCGACCGTCGTACAGCTGAGCCTGGGTACGGGTCTCGTTCAGGCCCTTGGTCTGGGCCACGTCGTCCGGATAGGCCAGCTTGAGCATGCCGCGGATTTCGTCCTCGGTCGCGCCGTCGAACACCGGCGATGCGAAAGGCACGCCGCTCGTGAGCTCCTGCGCCATCAGGCGCAGCTCATCGTCCTTCAGCTTGGCCAGCTCTTCCTTGCGGCCGGCACCGTTGTAGACCTGCTCCAGGAAGCCGCGGATCTCGGTCGTGGCGGCCTCGCGCTGCAACATGTCGCCGATGCGCTGGCCCAGGCCCTTGCCGGCCCAGCCCAGATGGACTTCGAGCACCTGGCCGATGTTCATGCGCGAAGGCACGCCCAGCGGGTTCAGCACGATGTCCACGGGGGTACCGTCGGCCATGTAGGGCATGTCTTCGACCGGGGTGATCTTGGAGACCACGCCCTTGTTGCCGTGACGGCCGGCCATCTTGTCACCAGGCTGCAGTCGGCGCTTGACGGCCAGGTAGACCTTGACCATCTTGAGCACGCCCGCGGGCAGCTCGTCGCCCTGCGTGAGCTTCTTGCGCTTCTCTTCGAAGGCCAGGTCGAAGCTGTGGCGCGTCTGCTCCAGGCTGTTCTTGATGGATTCCAGCTGCGAAGCCACCTCGTCATCCGCCGGGCGGATGTCGAACCAGTGGTGCTTCTCGACGGAGGTCAGGTAGGCCTTGTCGATCTTGCTGCCCTTGGCCAGCTTCTGCGGGCCACCGTTGGCGACCTTGCCGTTGAGCAGTTTCTCGATCCGGTCGAAGGCGTCGGCCTCGACGATGCGCAGCTGGTCGTTCAGGTCCAGGCGGAAACGCTTGAGTTCATCGTCGATGATCTGCTGAGCGCGCTTGTCGCGCTGGATGCCCTCGCGGGTGAAGACCTGCACGTCGATGACAGTGCCTTGCGAACCCTGGTCCACGCGCAACGAGGTGTCCTTCACGTCGCTGGCCTTCTCGCCGAAGATGGCACGCAGCAGCTTCTCTTCCGGCGTCAGCGTGGTCTCGCCCTTGGGCGTGACCTTGCCCACCAGCACGTCCCCCGGCACCACTTCGGCGCCGACGTAGATGATGCCGGACTCGTCCAGGCGGTTGAGCTGCTGTTCGCTCAGGTTCGGGATGTCGCGGGTGATTTCCTCGGCGCCCAGCTTGGTGTCGCGCGCCATGACCACCAGTTCCTCGATGTGGATCGAGGTGTAGCGGTCGTCGGCCACCACGCGCTCCGAGATCAGGATCGAGTCCTCGAAGTTGTAGCCGTTCCAGGGCATGAAGGCGATCAGCATGTTCTGGCCGATCGCGATTTCACCCAGGTCGGTCGAAGCGCCGTCCGCGATCACGTCACCCTTGGCCAGCTTGTCACCCTTCTTGACGATGGGACGCTGGTGGATGTTGGTATTCTGGTTGGAACGCTGGTACTTGATGAGGTTGTAGATGTCCACGCCCACTTCACCGGCCACGGCTTCGTTGTCGTTGACGCGGATCACGATGCGGGTGGCATCGACCGAGTCGACCACGCCGCCGCGCGTCGCCGTCACAACGGTGCCGGAGTCGATGGCGGCCACGCGCTCGATGCCGGTGCCGACCAGCGGCTTTTCCGGACGCAGCACGGGCACGGCCTGACGCGACATGTTCGCGCCCATCAAGGCGCGGTTCGCGTCGTCGTGCTCAAGGAAGGGAACCAGCGAAGCCGCCACGGAGACGATCTGCGCCGGCGACACATCCATGTACTGGATGCGGTCAGCGCCGCAGAGGATGGATTCACCCTTCTCGCGGGCGGACACCAACTCGTCGGTCAGCTTGCCGTCCTTGTCCAGCGTGGCGTTGGCCTGGGCGATGACGTACTTGCCTTCCTCGATGGCGCTGAGGTAGTCGATCTTGGTCGTGACCTTGCCGTCTTCCACGCGACGGTACGGCGTCTCGATGAAGCCGTATTCGTTCAGGCGGGCGTACAGGGCCAGGGAGTTGATCAGGCCGATGTTCGGGCCTTCCGGCGTTTCGATCGGGCAGACGCGGCCGTAGTGCGTGACGTGCACGTCGCGCACTTCGAAGCCGGCGCGCTCGCGGGTCAGTCCGCCCGGGCCCAGGGCCGAGACGCGACGCTTGTGCGTGATTTCGGCCAGCGGGTTGGTCTGGTCCATGAACTGCGAGAGCTGGGACGCACCGAAGAACTCCTTGAGCGCCGCGGAAATCGGCTTGGAGTTGATCAGGTCGTGCGGCATCAGCGGCTCTTGTTCAGCCTGGCCCAGACGTTCCTTCACGGCCTTCTCGATACGCGCCAGACCGGTGCGGTACTGGTTCTCGGCCAGTTCACCGACGCAACGCACGCGGCGGTTACCCAGGTGGTCGATGTCATCGACTTCGCCGCGGCCATTGCGCAGGTCCACGAGGATCTTGACCACGGCCAGGATGTCCTCGTTGGTCAGGACCATGGGGCCCGCGGGGTCCGAATTGCCCAGCTTGGCATTGAACTTCATGCGACCCACGCGCGACAGGTCGTAGGTGTCCGGGTTGTAGAACAGACGCTGGAACAGGGCCTGCACGGCGTCTTCCGTGGGCGGCTCGCCGGGGCGCATCATGCGGTAGATGGCCACGCGCGCGGCGAACTCGTCCGTCGTTTCATCGCTGCGCAGGGTCTGGCTGATGTAAGCGCCCTGGTCCAGCTCATTCGTGTAGATGCACTGCAGCTCCTGCACGTTGGCGGTGCGCAGCTTCTTGAGCAAGGCCTCGGTCAGCTCTTCGTTGGCCTTGGCAATGATCTCGCCCGTGTCGGGGTCGACGATGTTGCGCGCGACCACGCGACCGACCAGAAAGTCTTCCGGCACGCTGATGTGGGTGGTGCCGGACTGCTCCAACTCGCGCGTGTGGCGCGCGGTGATGCGCTTGTCCTTGGCGATGATCACTTTGCCCGACTTGTCGGTGATGTCGAAGCGCGCCACTTCACCGCGCAGGCGGTCGGCCACGAACTCCATCTGCGCGCCGCTGTCCTGCAGGCGGAAGTTGTCGTTGACGAAGAAGTTGGCGAGGATGGTTTCCGGATTCAGGCCGATGGCCTTGAGCAGGATCGTGACCGGCATCTTGCGGCGACGGTCCACGCGGAAGTAAAGAATGTCCTTGGGGTCGAACTCGAAGTCCAGCCAGGAGCCGCGGTAGGGAATGATGCGAGCCGAGAACAGCAGCTTGCCCGAGCTGTGCGTCTTGCCCTTGTCATGCTCGAAGAACACGCCCGGCGACCGGTGCAGCTGCGAGACGATCACGCGCTCAGTGCCGTTGATGATGAAGGAACCCTTGTCGGTCATGAGTGGCACTTCGCCCATGTAGACCTCTTGTTCCTTGACTTCCTTGACCACCTTGTTCTGCGACGTCGAGGACTCGCGATCATAGATGATGAGCTGCACGCGCGCACGTACGGCGGAAGCGAAGGTCAGGCCACGGGTCTGGCACTCGCGCACATCGAAGGCCGGCTTGGCCAGGCTGTATTCGAGGAACTTCATCTCGACAAAACCGTTGTGCGAGACGATGGGGAAGGCCGCCTCAAAAGCGGCCTGCAGGCCCTCTGGCTTGCGCTTGGTGGAGGACAGATCCGCCTGCAGGAAGCTCGTGTAGGCGTCCTTCTGCATCTGCAGGAGGTAAGGAATTTCCAGCACGCTGTCGCGGCTGCCGAAGCTCTTGCGGATGCGCTTGCGTTCGGTATAGGTGTAGGCCATGAGATCTCCGGGCTATGAGGCTCTAGGCGACTGGCGCGTCGGACGCGCGCACGCGCACGTCAGCAGGCTTGGTGGTTGGCCGCTACCAACCTCTGGCGGACGGCCGCGCGTTGCACACGGCCCGAACCAAGGCATCTTCTGCAGTCGGGGTCAGAAGACACTCGGAAAGAGCGCCATTGTTGCGCTTTTTCCGGGTGTGCTCTGGAGGCTCTCCTCTAAGCACCAAAGGCTGGAGTGCCTTTGCAGGTCACTCCAGCCTTCGAGCCAGGTCGAATTACTTGAGTTCGGCCTTGGCGCCGGCTTCTTCCAGCTTCTTCTTGGCGGCTTCAGCGTCAGCCTTGGGCAGCGCTTCCTTGACGGTCTTCGGAGCGCCGTCCACCAGGTCCTTGGCTTCCTTCAGGCCCAGGCCGGTGATTTCGCGCACGGCCTTGATGACGGAGACCTTGTTGGCGCCAGCTTCGGTCAGCACCACGTTGAACTCGGTCTTCTCTTCCGCGGCGGCAGCACCACCACCACCGCCAGCGGCGGCCGGAGCGGCCATGGCAGCAGCGCTCACGCCGAACTTCTCTTCGATGGCCTTGACCAGGTCGTTGAGCTCCATGACCGTCATGCTGTCGAGCGCGGTCAGAAATGCGTCTTTATCGAATGCCATTTTTGATTCCTTCAGATTCCACTAAGTTGGTTGACTGGCCACGCCGATTCAGGCGGCGGCCGTTTCGCCTTTTTTCGCCGCCAGGGCACCCAGCACCACGGCGGTGCGGGAGATCGGCGACTTGAGCAAGCCACACAGCTGAGCCAGCAGCACTTCCTTGGAGGGAATGCTTGCGAGCTGCTTCACGCCGTTGACGTCCAGAGCCTTGCCTGCGAATGCACCGCCGCGAATCACCAGCTTGTCGTTGGTTTTCGCGAAATCGGCCACCACGCGGGCAGCGGCCACGGCATCGACAGAGAAGCCATAGATCAGCGGACCAGTCATCTGGTCGCTCACGACTTCGAACGCACTGCCGGCCACGGCACGGCGGGCCAGAGTGTTCTTCAGAACACTCAGACTCACGCCTTGCTTGCGGGCTTCAGAGCGCAGCTTGGTCATGGCCGCGACCGTGACGCCACGGTACTCCGCCAACACGAGCGTTTGAGCTTGAGCTGCGAGGCCGGTCACTTCGGTGATGACCGCTTCTTTCTCACTGCGATTCAGACTCAAGGTCTAACTCCTTCAAAATGCACCGGCTTGCTTGACGTTCACCGGTGCGCCTTTCTTGCAGCGACCAACTGTTTTGGAATTCACATCCATTGCAGCGGGATCGCCATCTGCGCTGGAAATTAAGTGCGCCCTCCGATGAGGTGCCACACACCAGCGGTCTTGGATGACCCGGAAAGCCTTGCAAGCTGAGTTGCGCCGCCTTCCGGCCCACCACATCGAGCCACCCTCGCGGACGACTCAAATCTTCTTCAACGACGCCGTGGCCTCAGGCCGCGATCGTCTGCGTGTCCACGCGAACACCCACGCCCATCGTGGACGAAACCGCCACCTTGCGCAGGTACACGCCCTTGCTGGTCGCCGGCTTCGACTTGTTCAAGGCATCGATCAGCGCAGCCAGGTTGCCTTGCAGCTTGGCGGCATCGAAAGAACGACGACCGATCGTGCCGTGCACGATGCCAGCCTTGTCGGCGCGAAACTGCACCTGACCGGCCTTGGCGTTCTTCACGGCCGTGGCCACGTCGGGCGTCACGGTGCCGACCTTGGGGTTGGGCATCAGGCCACGCGGACCCAGAATCTGACCCAGAGTACCCACGATGCGCATGGCATCGGGAGCGGCGATCACCACGTCGAAAGGCATGTCGCCAGCCTTCACACGGGCAGCCAGATCGTCCATGCCGACCACGTCGGCGCCAGCCGCCTTGGCCTCCTCAGCCTTGGCACCCTGGGCGAACACGGCGACGCGCTTGGTCTTGCCGGTCCCATTGGGCAACACAACGGCGCCACGCACCACCTGGTCAGACTTCTTGGCATCGATGCCGAGTTGCACGGCCACGTCGATGCTTTCATCGAACTTGGCGGTGGCAAATTCCTGGACCAACTTGATCGCGTCGGCGAGCGGATACAGCTTGGTGCTGTCAACCTTGCCCTGCAGGGCCTTGGCTTTTTTGGTGAGCTTGGTCATGTCACACGCCCTCCACATTCACGCCCATGGAACGGGCAGAGCCAGCGATCGTGCGCACAGCGGCGTCCAGATCGGCGGCGGTCATGTCCTTCATCTTGGTCTTGGCGATCTCCTCGAGCTGAGCGCGGGTGATCTTGCCGACCTTGTCCACGTGCGGCTTGGAAGAACCCTTGTCCAGCTTGATGGCCTTCTTGATCATCACGGTCGCCGGCGGCGTCTTGATGATGAAGGTGAAGCTCTTGTCCGCGAAGGCGGTAATCACAACCGGCAGCGGCAGACCGGGCTCGACGCCCTGGGTCTGGGCGTTGAACGCCTTGCAGAACTCCATGATGTTCAAACCGCGTTGGCCCAGCGCGGGACCAATCGGCGGCGAGGGATTGGCCTTACCAGCCGGCACTTGCAGCTTGATAAAACCGACGATTTTCTTCGCCATGCTTTACTCCTTGCGGGTGAAAACGCCCAGGCTTCGCGCCTCGGCTCCCCGGGGTTGACGACTCATCGAGACAACATCCGCGCCGAGTCGGGAGGCGCGGACTGGAATTTGAAACAGTGCCGGATCAGGTCTTCTCGACCTGGCCGAACTCCAGCTCGACCGGAGTCGAACGGCCAAAGATCGTGACCGCCACGCGGACCTTGCTCTTCTCGTAGTTGACTTCCTCGACCGCGCCGTTGAAGTCGGTGAAAGGGCCTTCCTTGACGCGCACCAGCTCACCCACGGTGAACTCGATCTTGTGGCGCGGCTTGTCGGAGCCTTCCTGCATCTGGTTGACGATCTTCATGACCTCCTCCTCGGAGATCGGGGTCGGGCGGTTGTTCTTGCCCCCACCCACGAATCCCGTCACCTTGCTGGTGTGCTTGACCAGGTGCCAGGTCTCGTCGTTCATCACCATCTCGACCAACACATAGCCCGGAAAGAACTTGCGCTCCGTGGTGCGCTTCTGACCGTTCTTGACCTCCACCACCTCTTCCATGGGGACCAGGATGCGGCCAAACTTGTCCTGCAGGCCAGCGCGGTTGATGCGCTCGAGGATGTTGCGCTCAACCGCCTTCTCCATGCCCGAGTAGGCATGGACGACGTACCAGCGCAGATCCGGATTCTTGACCTGTTCGACCGGAGGGGAAGAGCTATCGATTGCGTCTGCCATCATCACTTCCTCCAACCCAGCAAGAGATCAAAAATCGCCCATTCCAGAGTCTTGTCGGTCAGCCACAGGAACAAGGCCATGATCACCGCGAAACCGAAGACGTACAGAGTCATCTGAATCGACTCCCGACGGGTGGGCCAGACCACCTTACCCACTTCACGCCAGGCATCGCGCCCAAAGCTCCAGAGGTCACGCCCCGGCTGGGCAGTGAAGAAAACGGCAACTGCCAGCGCGAGCGCCAACAGCAGAGCACCCCAACGCAGCAGGCCACCCTGAGCACTCAGACTGTAAAAAGCCACAAAGCCAGTCAACAGCAGGATGACCGCCGCAGCCAACTTGAGCTTATCCAACCCGCTACCGACCGTTTCGACTTGTGACGTTGCCATATTTCTGAACCGATTCCCTACAACCCGCCAGCACCCCTTGAGACGCTGAAGCCCGCCAGGGTCTGGCGGGCTTTTCGAACAAACCCGACCGATCTCGCGACCCGGTCAGGTGGCAGGGGCAGTAGGAATCGAACCTACAACCTTCGGTTTTGGAGACCGACGCTCTGCCAATTGAGCTATACCCCTATGCGACTCTTCCTTACGCGATGATCTTCGCCACGACGCCGGCGCCGACGGTCTTGCCGCCTTCGCGGATGGCGAAGCGCAGGCCTTCTTCCATGGCGATCGGCGCAATCAGCTTGACCGTGATCGACACGTTGTCACCCGGCATCACCATTTCCTTGCCTTCGGGCAACTCGATCGCACCCGTCACGTCCGTCGTGCGGAAGTAGAACTGGGGGCGGTAGTTGTTGAAGAACGGCGTATGACGGCCACCCTCGTCCTTGGACAGCACGTACACCTCACCCGTGAAGTGCGTGTGCGGCTTGATGGAGCCCGGCTTGCACAGCACCTGGCCGCGCTCGACTTCTTCACGCTTGGTGCCGCGCAGCAGGATACCGACGTTGTCACCAGCCTGGCCTTGGTCCAGCAGCTTGCGGAACATTTCCACGCCCGTGCAGGTGGTCTTCTGGGTGTCCTTGATGCCGACGATTTCGATTTCTTCGCCGACCTTGACGATGCCGCGCTCGACACGACCCGTCACCACGGTGCCGCGACCAGAGATGGAGAACACGTCTTCGACGGGCATCAGGAAGGCGCCGTCGATGGCGCGCTCGGGCGTGGGGATGTAGGTGTCCAGGGCTTCAGCCAGGCGCATGATGGCCTGCTCGCCCAGGTCGCCCTTGTCGCCTTCCAGCGCCAGCTTGGCGGAGCCCTTGACGATGGGGGTGTCGTCGCCGGGGAACTCGTACTTGGACAGCAGCTCGCGCACTTCCATTTCGACCAGCTCGAGCAGTTCGGCGTCGTCGACCATGTCGCACTTGTTCAGGAACACGATGATGTAAGGCACGCCAACCTGACGGGCCAGCAGGATGTGCTCGCGGGTCTGGGGCATGGGGCCGTCAGCGGCCGAGCACACCAGGATGGCGCCGTCCATCTGGGCGGCACCGGTGATCATGTTCTTCACATAGTCGGCGTGGCCAGGGCAGTCCACGTGGGCGTAGTGGCGGTTGGCCGTTTCGTATTCCACGTGCGCGGTGTTGATCGTGATGCCGCGCGCCTTCTCTTCCGGAGCCGCGTCGATCTGGTCGTACGCCTTGGCCTGGCCACCGAACTTGGAAGCCAGCACCGTCGTGATGGCAGCCGTCAGCGTGGTCTTGCCATGGTCCACGTGACCAATCGTGCCCACGTTCACGTGCGGCTTGGTCCGTTCAAATTTCTCTTTTGCCATCTTTCAATTCTCCAGAAAAGGAAAAGCAACACGACTCAAAACACCAAGACGCGGCAATTGGAGCAGCAAGCACCAACCGCGCACCTGTAGATGGTGCCCATGGCGGGAATCGGACCCGCGACCTCTCCCTTACCAAGGGAGTGCTCTACCACTGAGCCACATGGGCAGAATTCAGCCTCAACACCGACCGGCCTGCACGCCAGCACATCCACGTTCACCAATGAACCGCTGGAGCGGGAGACGGGAATCGAACCCGCGTCATCAGCTTGGAAGGCTGGGGTTCTACCATTGAACTACTCCCGCCTCGCGCCACCAGCCCGGCACATCACGCACCCGAACCAGCAACGACTCTGCCGTTCATCGCAAACACTGGTGGAGAGGGCTGGATTCGAACCAGCGTACTCGTAAGAGGGCAGATTTACAGTCTGCTGCCATTAACCACTCGGCCACCTCTCCACGGTGAGCCTGCCATTATGCCATGAATTCTTGACACTGGAAGTGCCCACTCCAGGCTGCACGCCCTGCCAGGCCGACCGGCTGTCGGCCAGCACCCCCAGGACCGCGATCACCAGACCACCGCCCCCCGTCCGCAGGCGCGCAGAAAGTCGTTGGCCAGACTGAAATGCCCGCAGCCGAGAAAGGGCTGGGGGCCGCGCAAGGCCGACAGTGGGGAGGGGTGGTTGGCCGTCAGTATCCGATGCCGCTTCCCAGTGGCTTCGGCCTGCGAGCCATTTTGAGCCAGGGCCTGGGTCAGCGTTTTCTGTGCGTGCGCCCCCCAGAGCAGAAACACCACCGGGGACTCGCACTCAGCCACGGCACGGACAATTTGCCGAGTGAGCACTTCCCACCCAAGATTGGCATGACTGGCCGGCTGCCCCTCTTCCACCGTCAGGCAGGTGTTGAGCAGCAGCACGCCCTGGCGCGCCCAACTTTGCAGGGAGCCCTGCGCGGGGATCTCCCAGGGCACCAATTTCGGGTCCCGCGCCAACTCCTTGTAGATATTGCGCAGCGATGGCGGCGGCTTGACGCCAGGTGCGACAGAAAACGCCAGTCCCTCCGCCTGACCCGGCCCATGGTACGGATCCTGCCCCAGGATGAGCACGCGAACGGCCTTCAGAGGGGTGAGTTCAAGGGCGCGCAAAGGCCGGGGCGGGTAGATGACCGCACCCGCGTCCAGGCGCGCACGCAGCGCGCGTGCCAAGGACTGCCCGGTTTCGCCGTCGAAAAAGGCTTGCGCCAGGGCCCGCTCATCGCTTGCCAGCGGCGCCAGCCAATCCGAGGGCGTCCAGTCGCGCAGGCGCTCGGTCTCGAACAGCCCCTGCGGCCCCGACGAGCCGTCCCGATCGCTCATCCCGTCCTCCGCGTGAACGATGTCAGGCAAACAGTTCCGCCAACGCCACGCCTGGCTCGGGCGCGCGCATGAAGGCCTCGCCCACCAGGAAGGCATGGACGCCTGCGTCACGCATGCGCGTCACGTCGGCGCGCTGAAGAATGCCCGATTCAGTCACCAGCAGGCGATCGGCCGGCACCCGCGCACGCAAGGCCAGCGTCGTGTCCAGTGCCACCTCGAAGGTGCGCAGATTGCGGTTGTTGATGCCGATCAGCGGCGTTTTGAGCTTCAGCGCACGGTCCAGTTCGGCGCCGTCGTGCACCTCCACCAGCACGGCCATGCCGAGGGCATGCGCGATGGCCTCCATGTCGCGCATCTGACCGTCGTCCAAACAGGCCGCGATCAACAGCACGCAGTCCGCGCCCATGGCACGCGACTCGTAGATCTGGTAGGGATCGACCATGAAATCCTTGCGCAGCACGGGCAGGTCACAGGAAGCCCGTGCCTGCTTCAGGTAATCGGGTTGGCCCTGGAAGAACTGGCGGTCGGTCAGCACCGACAGGCAGGCCGCGGAAACCCTGCCGCCGCTGGCCGTGTTGCCTTCGGCGTAACTCTGCGCGATGTCCGCGGGGATGAAGTCCGCGCGCAACACGCCCTTGCTCGGGCTGGCCTTCTTCACCTCGGCGATCACCGCCGCCTGGCCGGCCGCAATCTTGCCGCGCAGCGCGCCCACGAAGTCGCGCGTGAGCACGCGGCTTTCGGCGTCGGCACGCACGGCCGCCAAGGACGCCTTCTTGACCGCCGCCGCGAGTTCCTCGCGTTTGACGGCAACGATTTTTTCCAGAATGTCGCTCATGCCCGTTCGCCCTTTTTCTTCATGCCAGCCGGCTGGCCACGGCCACCAATTGCGTCAGCTTGGCCTTGGCCGCGCTGCTGTCGATGGCCGCCTGGGCCTTCAGCACGCCCTCCGCGATCGAGGCAACCACGTTGGCGGCGTACAGTGCCGCGCCAGCGTTCAGCGCCACCAGGTCACGCGCCACGCCCGGCTGACCGTCCAACACACCCAGCAGCATCGCACGCGAGGCTTCCGGGGTCTCAACTCGCACCTGGCGCATGCTCGCCATGGCGAAGCCGAAGTCCTCGGGGTGGATTTCATACTCGCGAATCTGCCCATCCTTGAGCTCGCCCACCAAGGTCGCCGCGCCCAGGCTGATTTCGTCCAACCCGTCCCTGCCATGCACCACCACGGCATGGGAGGCGCCCAGGCGCTGCAAGGCACGCACCTGGATGCCCACCAGATCGGGGTGAAACACGCCCATCAGGATATTGGGCGCACTCGCCGGATTGGTCAGCGGCCCGAGGATGTTGAAAATAGTCTTGACGCCCAGCTCCTTGCGCACGGGCGCGACGTTCTTCATGGCGGGGTGGTGATTGGGCGCGAACATGAAGCCCACCCCGGTCTCGGCGATGCAGCGCGCAATGGCCTCGGGCTTGAGGTGAATGTTGACGCCCAGTGCTTCCATCACGTCGGCGCTGCCGCTCTTGCTCGACACACTGCGCCCGCCATGCTTGCTGACCTTGGCGCCCGCGGCGGCGGCCACGAACATGGCGCAGGTGGAAATGTTGAAAGTGTGCGCGCCATCGCCGCCCGTGCCTACGATGTCCACGAGGTGCGTGGCGTCGGCCACCTCGACCTTGGTCGAGAATTCGCGCATCACCTGCGCGGCGGCGGTGATTTCGCCGATGGTTTCCTTTTTCACGCGCAAACCCGTGATCAGCGCGGCCATCATGACCGGCGACATCTCGCCGCTCATGATGAGCCGCATGATGTGCAGCATCTCGTCGTGAAAGATCTCGCGGTGTTCGATCACCCGCTGCAAGGCTTCGTGAGGGGAAATGTTCATGGATTTTTCCTGCATCGCCATCAGTCCAGGCGGTTAACGGGACGGATTGTCGGACAGCGCCAGGCGCAGACCGAAGCCAAGGAACATGGCGCCGGCCACACGGTCGAGCCAATGCATGCCCTGGCGTACGCAGGCCCGGCGGGCCAGCCAGGCCGCAGCCAGCGCCCAGGCGATGTCCACCGGAATGCTGCCGAGCGTGAACAGGCAACCCAGCAGCAGGAACGCCAGGGTCTTGTGTGGCGCTTCGGGCACGATGAACTGCGGGAGGAAGGCGAGGAAAAAGATCGCCACCTTGGGGTTCAGCGCATTGGTCAGGAAACCGCCCGCGTAAACGGAGCGCAGGGACGCAGGGGCCTGACTCCACGCCATCCCGGCGCCGTCAGCCCACCCAGAACCGTCCGTGGCCCGGGCCAGCATGAGCTTCACACCCGTCCAGCAAAGATAGGCCGCCCCCACCCACTTGAGCACGGTGAAGGCCGTGGCGGACGCCGCGAGCAAGGCGCCGACGCCCAGGGCCGCGGCGCTGACGTGCACGAGGCAGCCGGTCGTGATGCCCAGGCTGGCCACCACGCCCGCGCGCACGCCCTGGCGCAGGGCGCTGCTCGTGATGTAGAGCACGTCCGGCCCGGGCGTCAGGTTGAGCAGCAGGCCGGCCAGCAGGAACAGGGGCAGGTGCGCGATGCCCAGGGAGGTCAGATCAAGCAGGTTCATGGCGCGCGTCGCTCCAGGAAGTTCTTCAGCATGGCGTGCCCGTGTTCCGTCAGGATGGACTCGGGGTGGAACTGCACGCCCTCCACGTCCAGCGTTTTGTGGCGCAGGCCCATGATTTCTCCGTCCTCGGTCCAGGCCGTCACTTCCAGATCGGGCGGGCAGCTCGCGCGCTCGATGGCCAGCGAGTGGTATCGGTTGACGGTGAACTTCTCCGGCAGGCCCGCGAACACGCCCTGCCGCGTGGTCGTGATCTCGCTGGTCTTGCCGTGCATGAGCTGGCGCGCCCGGACCACCTTGCCACCGAAGGCCGCGCCCATACTCTGGTGCCCCAGGCAGACCCCCAGAATCGGCAGCCTGCCAGCGAAGTACCGGATGGCCGCGATGGAGATACCGGCCTCCGTCGGCGAGCAGGGCCCGGGCGAAATCACGAGCCGCTCGGGCTGGCGCTGCGCCACACCTTCCACGGTGATCTCGTCGTTGCGGAACACCTCGACCTCGGCACCGAGTTCGCCAAAATACTGAACCAGGTTGTAGGTGAAGCTGTCGTAGTTGTCGATCATCAGGAGTTTCATGGTGCTGCTTCCTTTCACTCCAGACCTTCTTCAACCAGCTCGGCGGCGCGCAAGAGCGCACGCGCCTTGGCCTCGGTTTCCTTCCACTCCAGCTCGGGCACGGAATCGGCCACGACGCCCGCAGCGGCCTGGACATAGAGCCGCCCGCCCTTGACCACGCCGGTGCGGATGGCGATGGCCAGGTCCATGTCGCCCGCGTAGCTCAGGTAACCGCAAGCCCCGCCATAGAGGCCGCGCTTGCTCGGCTCCAACTGGTCGATCAGTTCCATCGCGTGCACTTTGGGCGCGCCCGTCAGCGTGCCTGCCGGGAAAGTGGCTTTCAGCACATCCATGCTGTCCATGCCGCCCTGGAGCAGGCCCTCGACGTTGCTGACGATGTGCATGACGTGGCTGTAACGCTCCACCGCGAAGGCCTCGGTCACCTTGACGCTGCCAATGCGGGCGATGCGCCCGATGTCGTTGCGCGCCAGGTCGATGAGCATCACATGCTCGGCACGCTCCTTGGGGTCGTTGACAAGCTCCTGCTCGGCGGCCAGGTCGGCCTCGGGCGTGGCGCCACGCGGACGCGTGCCGGCAAGCGGGCGGATCGTGATCTTCTGCGCCAGACCAGGCGTCGCGCCCGACACGGTCACCTCCTCCTGTCGCACCAGGATCTCGGGCGAAGCGCCCACGACCTGGCTGTCGCCGAAGTCGTAGTAATACATATACGGCGAGGGATTGAGCGTGCGCAGCGCGCGATACAGCGAGAGCGGGTGCGACTCGAATTTCTTGCTGATGCGCTGGCCCACCTGCACCTGCATGAAGTCGCCAGCGGCGATCAGTTCCTTGGCGCGCTCGACGGCCCTCAGGTAGTCGGCCTTGGCGAATTCACGTTCAGCTGGATGGTGGGCACTGGGTGCCAGCGCCGTGATCGGCGGCGCGCTGGCGGGCTGGCGCAGGCGCTCGCGCAATTCGCGCAGGCGGCGCTTGCCCGCCGTGTAGGCCTCGGCTTGGGCCGGGTCGACGTACACGATGAGGTAGAGCTTGCCCGACAGGTTGTCAATGACGGCCAGTTCCTCACACTGCAGCAGCAGGATGTCGGGCATGCCCAGGGTGTCGGGCGGACAGGAATCCTCGAGCTTCTTCTCAATGTGGCGCACGACGTCGTAGCCGAAATAACCAGCCAGGCCGCCGCAGAAGCGCGGCAAGCCCGGCGTCAGCGCGACCTTGAAGCGCTGCTGGTAGGCGGTGATGAAGTCCAGCGGGTTGCCGCGGGCGGTTTCGATCACGTGCCCGTCGCGCAAGACCTCGGTGTGCGCCTGCGCGCCGAAACCGCTGCTGCGCAGCCAGACGTGCGCGGGCAGGCCGATGAAGCTGTAGCGGCCGAAACGCTCGCCGCCGACGACGGACTCCAGCAGAAAGCTGTTGCGCCCGCCGTCCTGGACATGGGCCAGCTTGAGGTAGAGCGAGAGCGGTGTTTCGAGGTCGGCAAAAGCCTCGGCGATGAGCGGAATACGGTTGTAGCCAGCCTGAACCAGGCTTTTGAATTCAAGTTCGGTGATCAAGGGAGAGCCTCCGGCTCGTGCGGACCCTCCCGCCAGGGGACAGTCTCGCGTTCATTCGGACAGGACTCGCGTCAGGCGAGACCCAGGGGCGCGCGGCGCGCGCCGCGCATCAGCCAAGCATGCGTGCAGGCCGACGCCAGGGCCAGGCTCCCCGGTCGCTGCAACCTTTGCTGATGAGGCGATGAATGAACATAGGCCGCTTTATAGCACCTTCGGCGCGCGCCGAACCCTGAGGCGAGGACGGATGGCGCCGCGCTGCATCACGGCCGCGCGGCCAGATTCCCGGCCCATGCCTCCAGCTCGCCCGCGTTCAGGGGATGGCTGTAGAGGTAGCCCTGCCCCTTGTTGATGCCCAGGTACTGCATCAGCGCGGCCTGCTCCAGGGTCTCGATGCCTTCGGCCACGGTCTGCAGGTGCAGGGCCTTGGCCATGCGGATCGTGGCCTCGATCATCACGCGGTGGTAGTTGCTGTCCAAGGCCTCGCTCACGAAGGAACGATCCACCTTGACCTGGTTCACGGGCAGGGCGTGCAGGCAGGACAGGGACGAATACCCCGTGCCGAAATCGTCCAGCGACAGCGCCACGCCCAGCGCGCTCACCTCGCGCAGCACGCTCTGCACGCCTTCGTCCTGCGCGGCCAGGCTTTCGGTCACCTCCAGCATCAGGGCCTCGGGGCCGATGCCCGTGCTGTTCAAGAGCTCGGACAGGCGCGCGACGAAGTCGGTCTGCCGCAACTGTGCGCGCGACACATTGACCGACACTGTCTGTGGCGCGCGATCGCCCAGCATCTGGCGCAGGCGCACCAGCTCATGGCAGGCGGTGCGCAACACGCGCTCGCCCAGCGGGCCGATCAGGCCGGAGCCCTCGGCCACGGGGATGAAAGCCAGCGGGGAAATCAGGCCGCGCTTGGGATGATGCCAGCGCGCCAGCGCCTCCACGCTCGCCAGCCGGCCCGTGGTCAGATCGATCAGGGGCTGGTAGACCACTCGGATCTCGTCGCGGGCCAAGGCCTGGCGTAAATCGTTCTCCAGCTCCGCGTCGTCGTGCACGCGCTTGCGCAGGGAGGGTTCGAACAGCTCGTAGCGTCCGCGCCCCTGACGCTTGGCTTCGTACATCGCGATGTCGGCGTCACGCAGCACGCTGTCCGGGTCATCGGCCATGTGCGTGGGCGTGACGATACCGATGCTGGCGGTCGAACTGACGCGGTGCCCACCGATCTCGTAAGGCTCGGCCAGGGTCTGGAGCAAACGGGTGGCGACCACCTGCGCGTCCTGGTCACTGCGGATGTTGTCCAGCAGCACCACGAACTCATCGCCGCCAATGCGCGCCGCCAGTTGCTGCGTGGGCTGCCCCGTCAGCACGTCGATGTCGCTGGCCTGGACGAAGGCATCGCCCGCACGCAGACTTTCCTGCAGCCGCCCCGCGATCTGACGCAGCAGCTCATCTCCGGCCGAGTGACCTAAGGTGTCATTGACTTGCTTGAAGCGGTCGAAGTCCATGAAAAGCACGGCGAAGCCGTAACCCGATTCCTTGCGGGCGCGCTCCAGCGCGGCGCGGATGCGGCGCAAGAGCTCGGCGCGGTTGGGCAGGTGCGTCAGGCTGTCGATGCGCGCGCTCTGACGCAACTGCTCTTCCAGCTCCTTCTGCGCGCTGACGTCGTAGCACACCCCCGCCATGCGCGCGGCCCGGCCCCGGCCGTCGCGCGACACCACCGTGCCGGAGAAAAGCATCCAGCGCCAGCGGCCGTCCGCGTGCCGCACGCGCATCTGCACATGAACGGGGCGCCGGGAATCGCGCAGATTCGCGCGCAGGGCCCGCGACATGGCGTCGAAGTCTTCCGGATGGATCAAATCGACCAAGGTCCGCGCGGTCAGCTCCAGGGAACCGCTGGCGTAACCCAGCAAGGCGTAGAAGCGTTCATTCACTTCCAGTCGGCCGCTCGCAAAATCCCATTGCCAGACACCGAGCGCGGCGCTCTCCACCGCGATGGACAGCAACTGCTGCTGATCACGCTGCTCGGTCACGTCGATGACGCTGGAAGCCACGCCCGTCATGCGTCCCGCCGCGTCGCGCAAGGGCTGTGTGTTGGTCAGCAACCAGCGCACCGGCGCACCCGGCAGGACGATGCCGATCGACTCTCCGCGCAAGGGCTGGCCCGTGCGCAAGGTGCGCACGGTCGGTCGGTCGTCCTGCGGGTAGGGCGTCATGTCGGCACGCACGGCGGAAACGCCAAGGCCCGACAACCCCACACGCCCCACCAGCGCGTCCACCGACAGTCCCAGCATCTCGGCGGCCAGCACATTGCAATCCAGTACCTTGCCGTCCAGATCCTGCAACACCACGCCCACCGGCACGGCGTCAATCAACGCACGCAGGCGCAGGCGCTGGCTCTTGGCTTCGGTGATGTCGGTCGCCACGACGGTGCAGCCGAGGTGCTCGCCCTGGGCATCGCGGATGGGTTGGTAGTCCACGTCGAGCCAGACTTCCCGTCTGTCCGCGGCCCGATGCTGCAGCTCGGCGCGCACCGCCCGTCCCTCGCTCAGCTCCTCCAGCAGGACGGCCGCACGGGCCTCGTCGTCGTCGCCCTGTCCCAGCAATACCCCCTGATCCCCGATGACCTGCTCACGCGGCAGTCCCTTGCCACGCAGGAAGGCATCGTTGCACCAGAGTACCCGACCCGCGCCATCGAGCATGGCCACCCAGTTGGCCGTGCGCTCGGCCACCAAGGCAAGCTGGCGGCGCTGCTCGGTCTGGCGACGCAGGCGGGCGTTCTGCGCGCGCACGAAACGCACCAACGGCTCGGCCACGCCCAGCAGCAGAAGCAGAAGCAGCAAGAGGGTGATGATGAAGGAGGCCCGAATCCCCCGCAGGGTTTCGGCCGCGCGTTGTTCGGCGGCCCCCTGCAACTCCGCGCCCAGTCCCTGCAGCGTGCCCGTGAAGGCGTCCAGCTCGGTCTGCACGCGCGCGATGGCCCGCTCGCGCCGCGCCGGATCCGGGTCATCCACGTGCCAGAGCAGGGACTGCGTGCGGTACCAGACCCGCTCGCGCTGTTCCTGCCAACGTGCGATGGTCTGCCGCAAGCTTCTTGCCTGCTTGGGGACCGCACCCCCCGCGACCTCGCCCTGCCCGGCGAGCAGGTTGTCCAGCGCCATGGCCTGGGTCTGGGTGAGGTGCGCGATGTCGTTCAAGGCCTCGATGCTGACCTCGGCCGGATCCAGTCTTGCCTGCAGCCGCGTGAGTTGCAGACGCAGGCGCTGCGCCAGCATTTCCTGCGAGGCGGCCGCGCGGATGATTTCGGCATCCGCCTGCCGCACCTGCTCCAGGCGGATCTGCTGGCGGCTCTGCAGCCAGGCCACGGCGCCGACGGCCAGGAGCACGAAATAAAGCGCCAGCCGCACGCGACGATGTGTCCGCGCGCCCCGCCGGGCCGAGGACGAACTCGCCCGACGCGCGCCCTCCGCCGGGGAAGCGGCGGCAGTGGCGCCGGAACGGTCCGCATGGGACTGGGACTCGGTCGTGGTGTTCCAGTCGCCGGCGAACCAGCTACTGGGTGCCCCTTCCGACGGCTCACCAACCCAGGTGTCGGCATCCGGGATCACCCGTCTGCCTGCCTCCTGTCGGGCGCTCCGCCACATCCACCACCTTCGCGCCATGTCCGCATACCCCTATGGTTTTCTTAGCGTAGCAGTCCCCGGCGCGGGCTAAAGCCCAGGATGACGGGCTTCGGCCTTGCTTTTCCGGCTAAGCCAGGGCCCGGCGCATGGCATCCACCACGGTCTTGTAGTCCGGCTTTCCGAAGATGGCGCTGCCGGCGACGAAAGTATCCGCCCCGGCATCGGCCACGCGGCGGATGTTGTCGACTTTGATGCCGCCGTCCACTTCCAGGCGGATGTCCTTGCCGCAGGCATCGATGCGCTTGCGCGCGGCTTCGATCTTGCGCAGCGCCGAGTCGATGAAACTTTGCCCGCCAAAGCCCGGGTTGACGCTCATGATCAGGATGAGGTCGATGTCCTCGATCACCCAGTCCAGCACGTCCAGCGGCGCGGCGGGGTTGAAGGTCAGGCCGGCCTTCACGCCCTTGCTCTTGATCGCCTGGATGCTGCGATGCACATGGGGGGAGGCGTCGGGGTGAAAGCTGATCAGGTCCGCGCCGGCCTCGGCGAAGGCGGCCGCCAGGGCGTCGACCGGCTGCACCATCATGTGCACGTCCAGCGGCACGGGCGTACCGTCCGCACGTTTCGCATGGGGCTTGAGGGCCTGGCAGATCATGGGGCCGAAGGTCAGGTTGGGCACGTAATGGTTGTCCATCACGTCGAAATGGATCCAGTCCGCGCCGGCGTCGATGACGTTCTTCAGTTCCTCGCCCAGGCGGGCGAAGTCGGCCGACAGGATGGACGGGGCGATGCGGTAGGGCGTGCGTTCGGAGGTGCTCATGGCGGGGGCCCGGAGCCGGGCCAATTTAAGGGTGGAGTCAAATTGCATTTTCGCAGGTAGGATGCCGGCTTGCCGGCCCCACGCCGTGTCCCAGACTTTCCGCCACCCGCCATGTCCGCCCCCACCGACATCCTGATCGAAACCCAGCCGCGCCACCTGCCCGAGCAGTCCGATCCGGCCCGCGGCATCTACGCCTTCGCCTACACGATCACCATCACCAACCGGGGGGACGTGGCCGCGCAGCTCATTTCCCGCAGCTGGAACGTGAACGACGCCAACGGCCACACCGAGAAAGTGCGGGGCCTGGGCGTGGTGGGCCAGCAACCGCTGCTCAAACCCGGCATGCGTTTCGAATACACCAGCGGCGCGCGGCTGCGCACGCCCACCGGCACCATGCATGGCAGCTATTTCTTCGTGACGGAGGAGGGCGAGCGCTTTGACGTGGACATCCCGCTCTTCGTGCTCGACGCCTTGAGCACGGGCGGTGGCCAACGCACCCTGCACTGAGCAGGGCCGCCAGACACATGGCCCTCGGTGAATTCGAGCTGATCGCGCGCTACTTCCAGCGCAACGCCGCCCCGCGCAACCCGGCCGTGGCGTTGGGCATCGGCGACGACTGCGCCCTGCTGCAAGCGACGCCCGGCCTGGCCAACGCGCTGCCGACGGACGCGCAACTGGCCATCAGCACCGACATGCTGGTTGAAGGCCAGCACTTCTTCGCCGACGTCGATCCCGCGGCGCTGGGCCACAAGGCCCTGGCCGTCAACCTCAGCGACCTGGCCGCCTGCGGTGCCCAGCCCCTGGCCTTCACGCTCGCGCTGGCGCTGCCGGACAGCAACGCCGCGCGCCTGAACTGGATCGACGCCTTCACCCGCGGCCTGTTCGCCCTGGCCGACGCCCATGGCTGCACGCTGATGGGCGGCGACACCACGCGCGGCCCGCTCAACATCTGCATCACGGCGTTGGGCGCGGTGCCCACGGCGCAGGGCCGCAGCCAGGCCCTGCTGCGCTCGGGCGCGAAGCCGGGTGACGACCTCTGGGTCAGCGGCACGCTGGGCGACGCGCGGCTGGCGCTGCTGGCACTCAAGGCCCAGCATGGCGACCGCAGCCCCGGGGCACCCCGCTGGCTGCAACTGCCACCCGAGGTGCTGAAACTGGCACGCACCCGTCTGGAACGCCCGACGCCACGCGTGGGTCTGGGGCTGGCACTGCGCGGCATCGCCAGCGCCTGCATGGACCTGAGCGATGGCCTGGTGGGCGACCTGCAGCACATCCTGGAGGCCTCACGCTGCGGCGCCCGCCTGCTCGCCCCTGTGTTGAGCGACTTGCTGGCCTCGCACCGCCTGAACAGCACGGCGCTGACACCGCCCGAACGCCTCAGCCTCGCCTTGTCAGGCGGAGATGACTACGAATTGCTGTTCACTGCGCCGGCCACGCGGCGCGAAGCCGTGGTGGCGGCGGCCGGGGTCGCCGACACCCCAGTCACCCGCATCGGCCAGATCGAGGTACAGGAAGGTTTGCGTGTCGTGGACGCCCAGGGCCAACGGCTGGCCGGGCGCTTCGCCTCCTTCGACCATTTCGCATGAGCGTCTGAACGCCGGACCATGGGGTGCGCCAGCCGACCGCAGGCGGCGGGGGCGCCCTCAAGCCGCCGCGACGGCGGCTTCCAGCGCGTCGACGAAGCGCTTGGCCACGTCAAACCCGCTCTGGTCGCTGATTTCCCGAAAGCAGGTCGGGCTGGTCACGTTGATCTCGGTCAACTGCTCGCCGATCACATCGAGTCCCACGAGCAGCAGGCCTCGCGCCGCGAGGATGGGCCCCAGCGTTTCGGCGATTTCGCGGTCGCGCGCCGTCAGCGGCTGCGCCACCCCCTTGCCACCAGCCGCCAGGTTGCCCCGCACCTCCCCGCCTTGCGGGATGCGTGCCAGGGCATGCGGCACCGGCACGCCACCGATCACGAGAATGCGCTTGTCACCCTGGGCGATGGCGGGAATGAATTTCTGCACCATCAGGGTCTGCACGCCGTCCTTGTTCAGTGTCTCGATGATGCTGCCCAGATTCAGGCCATCGTCCTTGACGCGGAAGATGCCCATGCCGCCCATGCCATCCAGCGGCTTGAGGATGATGTCGCCGTGCTCGGCATGGAAGGCGCGCACGGCCTGGGCCTCACGGGTCACCAAGGTCGGCGTGATGAACTGCGGGAACTCCAGGATGGCCAGTTTCTCCGGATGGTCACGCAGGGCGCGCGCCTTGTTGTAGACCCGCGCGCCCTCGCGCTCGGCCTGCTCCAGCAGGTGGGTGGCGTAGAAATACTCGCTGTCGAAGGGCGGGTCCTTGCGCATCAGAACGGCATCGAAGTCACGCAGGGCGGCTTCGCGCACCGCAGTCTCGCGGAACCAGGCATCGGCATCACCGGTCAGCGTGATGTCGCGCACCTGCGCCCGCACCGGACCACCCACCTGGCCGTCGGACACCCAGCGCAGATGACGTGGCTCACAGACTGCCAGCGGGTGGCCCCGGCGGGCCGCCTCGCGCATCATGGCGTAGGTACTGTCTTTGTAGGTCTTGAAGGATTCAAGCGGGTCGGCGATGAACAGGAGCTTCATGCCGGGAAGTCTCGCACGAATTGCAAATCGCCCGCATTGCAGGTTCGCAAAGGCCGCAGTCGCCGCCCGCCCACCCCTCAGACCTCGATGCACCGGAAAAGGGACCAAGCAAAACCCGAGCCAGCTTTAAGTGGTGTTTAAAATGGCCCTCCCGCCCTGCTTGCAGCATCCGTCCCGCCCCCAGCGGCCTTGTCCAGGTTTTAAAACGGCAAACCGCCTATCCCCTCCCGCGATGCCTCCTCGCCGCTCCCTGCCCCGTCTGTTTCCGTCGCGCCTGACCTTGACCTGGGGTGGCGTTCTGCTGGCCGCCAGCCTGTCGGCCGGCGCCCAGACCAAGGCGGCCAGCACAGGTAGTGCGGCGGCCGCCCCCGTGGCCCAGGCCATGCACATCGAGGCCGATGCCCTGCGCTACGACGACCAGCGCCAGATCAGCGTGTTCAGCGGCAACGTGGTATTGACACGCGGCGGCATCACGATCGAGGGAGAGCGCATCGAAGTGCGTCAGGACGCCCTGGGCTACCAGTACGGCAACATCACCGCCGCGCTCGGGCAACGGGCCCGCTTCACGCAACTGCGCGACGGCATGGACGAGACCGTCATAGGGGAAAGCAACACCATCGAATACGACGGCCGCGCCGACGTGTTCAAGCTGCTTGGCGACGCGGTCCTGCGCCGCCTGCGTGGCGGTGCCGAGGCCGACATCATGAGTGGTCAGGTCATCGTCTACGACAACCTGAAGGACAACTTCACCATCGACGGCACGCGCGCGACCGGCGCCGTGCCCGCGCGGCCCAGCTCCGACACCCGGGTGCGTGCCACCCTGTCCCCGCGAGCCACCACACCATCGGGAACTCCCGCAGCGGCGGGCGCCGCGCCGGGCCCGAGCAGCAGCCCGGACCTGAAACTACGCGAAGACCCGCGCCTTGCCCCGATGCCCGCGCGCGGCGCCCGTTGAACGCCCACGCCCACCCCGGCCCCCCACACGCATGAGTGAACACCACCCCACCCCGGTCCCGTCCGACAACCCGAGCAACACCCCGGCGGAAGGGTCGACGCCTGCGACGCCCCCCGTGGACACCGCCGCAGTGGAACCCAGCCGCCTGGAAGCACGACACCTCAAGAAGTTCTACGGCAGCCGCGAGGCGGTCAAGGACGTCTCGCTCGCCGTGCGCCGTGGCGAAGTCGTCGGTCTGCTCGGCCCCAATGGCGCGGGCAAGACGACCAGCTTCTACATGATCGTCGGCCTGGTGCGCGCCAGCGCAGGCGCCATCGACATCGATGGCCAGCGCGTGGAACACCTGCCCATCCACCAGCGCGCGCGCATGGGCCTGTCCTACCTGCCGCAGGAAGCATCGATCTTCCGCAAGTTGAACGTCGAGGACAATGTGCGCGCCGTGCTGGAGCTGCAGCACGACGAGCACGGCAAGCGCCTGAAACGCGCCGAGATCGAGCACCGTCTTACCAGCCTGCTGCAAGATCTGCGCGTGGAAAAACTGCGCCTGTCGCCTTCGCTCGCGCTCTCAGGCGGCGAGCGACGTCGCGTGGAAATCGCGCGGGCGCTGGCCACGCAGCCGCGCTTCATCCTGCTCGACGAACCCTTCGCGGGCATCGACCCGATCGCGGTGATCGAGATCCAGCGCATCATCAGCTTCCTCAAATCACGTGGCCTGGGCGTGCTCATCACCGACCACAACGTGCGCGAGACGCTGGGCATCTGCGACCACGCCTACATCATCAGCGAAGGCCGCGTGCTGGCCCAGGGCACCCCCGCTGAGATCGTCAACAACGCCGATGTACGCCGCGTGTACCTCGGCGAGAACTTCAAGATGTGAGCCCCATGCCCACCCAGCCCGTCACCTCGTGCCGTGGTGTAGTCCCGGCCGCGCCCCCGCGCCGCCTGGCGCCCGGGTGGGAACCCGACACCGCCGGGCACGGGCCGGTGCTTATCCCATCTCTGCCTCCGCGAGCGCGCCCATGAAGCAGAGCCTCTCGCTGCGCATCTCCCAGCACCTTGCGCTCACGCCTCAGCTGCAGCAGTCCATCCGGCTGCTGCAGCTATCCACGCTGGAGCTGAACCAGGAAGTGGAGCAGTTGCTGGATGAGAACCCCTTCCTGGAGCGCGCCGACGACAGCGCCGAGCGCGAAGCCTATGGCCTGGAACAGGCCGATACCCCGCCCGTGAACGACGACGACCACGGCGACACGGTGGGTGGCTCCGTGATAGAGAGCGCGTCCGAGCACACGCCAGACACAGGCAGCGAGATCGCTGACCTTGCGGGTGACGATGCCCCCACGGTGGACTTGGCGCGCGACGGCGACTGGGAAGGCGATGGCAGCGTGGAGCTGGCACCCGACGACAGTGAATGGGGTGGCGACGCCCCGCCGCGCAATGGCAATCAAGGTGACGACGACGTGGCGGATGCCACCGAACTGGCGCGCGCGCACGAGAGCCTGCAGGACCACCTGCGGCAGCAAGCCCTCGCGCTGCGGCTGGCGCCGGCCGACCGCGCGGCCCTGCTCTTCCTGATCGAGTCGCTCAATGACGACGGCTACCTCGAAGACTCGCTTGAAATACTGGCCGCCAGCCTGGCTGGCGAAGACGCCACACAGCTGGAAGGACTGCTGGAGCACTTCCAGATCGCGCTGCGCCTGCTGCACCAGATGGAACCCTCGGGCGTGGGCGCCCGCTCGCTGAGCGAATGCCTGCGCCTGCAGTTGCAGCAGCGGGTGCTGGACCTGCCGCCTGCGTCCCCTTCGTCCGCGGCGACGCCCGGTTCGAAGCAGGACAGCTGCGCGGCCTTGCGCCAGACCCTGACCCAGGCGCTGCGCCTGATCGAACAGCCCCCCGAGTTGCTGGCGCGGCGTGACCTGCGCCGCCTCTCCCAGCTCACCGGCGGCACCGGAGCGGCGGGCGAGGCGCTGACGCGCGAGGCCCTGGCCTTGATCGCGCGACTGGAACCCAAGCCCGGGCGTCGTTTCGTCGACGTGGAACGTCACATCATCACGCCCGACGTGCTGGTGCAGCGCGTGGGAGGCAACGCCAGCAACGCGCGTTTTCGCGTCATGCTCAACCCCGATGTGATGCCACGCCTGCGCGTGCACGACATCTATGCCAACGCACTCAAGGGCCAGCGCAGCGGTGGCGCGGCGCGCGAGTCCAGCAATCACGCAGCGCTGCAACAGCGCCTGCAGGAGGCGCGCTGGTTCATCAAGAACATCCAGCAGCGCTTCGACACCATCCTGCGCGTGGCCAACGCCATCGTGGACCGGCAGAAGAACTTCTTCGTGCATGGCGAGCTGGCCATGCGTCCGCTGGTGCTGCGCGAGATCGCCGACGAGCTGGGCCTGCACGAATCCACCATCAGTCGCGTGACCACGGCCAAGTACATGTCCACGCCCTACGGCACCTACGAGCTCAAGTACTTCTTCGGCTCCGGGCTGGGCACGGAATCCGGCAGCAGCGCATCCAGCACCGCGGTGCGCGCGCTGATCAAGCAGTTCGTGGGCGCGGAAAACGCCAAGAAGCCGCTGTCCGACAGCCAGCTGTCGGAGATGCTCAAGGAACAAGGCATCGAATGCGCGCGCCGCACCGTGGCCAAGTACCGCGAGACGCTCAAGATCGCGCCGGCGAATTTACGGAAGACGCTCTGAGCGTCCCACCTCCCCTCTCATGAACGATCTACAGCTCTTCCTGCCCTGCGCCGCCGGCGTGGAGGACTTTCTCGCGACCGAGGTCCAGGCCATCACGGGTGCGTCGGGCGAGGCCCTGCGCAAGGGTCGCGGCGGCGTCGCGGTGCGGGCCAGCTGGCACGACGCGCTCAAGCTCAACCTGCACAGCCGACTGAGCCAGCGCGTGCTGGTGCAACTGGCCCACCGTCCCTACCGCGACGAACAGGACATCTACGACGCCGCCAGCGGCGTCGCATGGGAGTTGTGGTTCACCGCCAGGCAGAGCTTCAAGATCGAACTGACCGCGCAGCACAGCCCGCTCAAGAGCCTGAACTTCGCGACCCTGCGCATCAAGGACGCGGTGGCCGACCGCTTCCGCGACAAGAGCGGTGCACGCCCGGACGTGGACACGCAATGGCCGGACGCGCGCATCCACGCCCACCTGACGCGCGAGCAGGTCACGCTCTACATCGACACCTCGGGTGAACCGCTGTTCAAGCGCGGCTGGCGCGAGGACAAGGGCGAGGCGCCGCTGAAGGAAACGCTGGCCGCCGCGATGCTGGCCGCGTCCGGCTGGGGCGGCGTCTGGAACCCGGGCGCGGCGCGGCGGCCACTCTATGACCCCTGCTGCGGCAGCGGCACCATCGCCATCGAAGCCGCGCAGATCGCCTGCCACATGGCCCCGGGCCGCTTGCGGCGTTTCGGCTTCGAACGTTTGCTGCCCTTCCAGGCCGCGGCCTGGCAACGCATCAAGGCCGAGGCGGAAGCCGCCATCACCCCGCTGGGCGAACCCCTGGTATTCGGCAGCGACGTGGCCCACCGCATGGTGGACTTCGCCCAGCGCAATGCCGAGCGCGCGGGCGTGGCTAGCGCCATTGAGTTCCGGGGGGGCGACGCGCTGCAACGCATGCCCCCGACCAGCCAAGCCGGCGTGCTGCTGCTCAACCCGCCGTACAACGAGCGCATTGCCGTGGCCGGCATCGCCAGTAGCGGACGCAGCGGCGCGGGCGACGGCATGAGAGCGGCGCGTGAAACAGCGCAGACCGAGGACGGGGGCGAGTTCTTCTCCCGCCTGGCCACGCACTGGAAAAAGAACTACGCAGGCTGGACGGCCTGGGTGCTCACCCCCGACCTCAAGCTACCGGGCCGCATGCGCCTGAAGGAAACCCGGCGCGTGCCGCTGTGGAACGGGCCCATCGAATGCCGGCTGTTCCGCTTCGACCTGGTGGCCGGAAAAATGGAGACGGCATCCCATGTCACTGACCACTGAATCCCGCATCCGGCGTCTGACCGCCCTGCTGGGCACCGAGTTGCCCATCATCCAAGCCCCGATGGTCGGTGCCCAAGGCAGCGCCCTGGCGCTGACCGTGTGCGCGACCGGCGGCCTGGGCTCGCTGCCCGCCGCGGGACTCACGCCCGAGGCCCTGCGCGCCGAGCTGGGCGTGCTGCACGAACGTTGCCAGGGCCGGCCGTGGAACCTCAATTTCTTCTGCCACCAACCGCCCGTGCCGGACGCGGCGCGTGAGGCGGTCTGGCGTCAGAGCCTCGCGCCCTATTACGCCGAGTACGGCATCGATCCGGCCCAGGTGCCCACGGGCGCGGGCCGCAGCCCCTTCAGCGCGGCCCTGGCCGACTTGGTGGAGGAGTTCCGCCCCCCGGTGGTGAGCTTCCACTTCGGCCTGCCGGCGCCCGAGTTGCTGACACGCGTGCGCGCCTGGGGCTCGAAGATTCTGTCCAGCGCGACCTCGGTGGAAGAAGCGCTGTGGCTCGAACGACAGGGCGTGGACGCCGTCATCGCCCAAGGCCTGGAAGCGGGCGGACACCGTGGTCATTTCCTGTCGCCCAGCCTGCACCAGCCCGACGGCCTGTACCGGGTCTTGCGCACCCAGATGGGTACGTTTGCCTTGCTGCCCCAGATCGCGCGGGCCGTGCGCATTCCTGTGATCGCGACCGGCGGCATCGTCGACGCGCCGGGCGTGGCCGCGGCCCTGGCGCTGGGTGCCTCGGGCGTGCAGGCCGGCACCGCCTACCTGCTCTGCACCGAAGCCACCACCAGCCCCGTGCACCGCGCCGCGCTGCTGGCCGAGGCCACGCGCACAGTGAAGGGCGAGACCGCGCACGGCACGACGCTGACCACCTTGTTCACGGGTGGCGCGGCGCGCGGCCTGGTGAACCGCGCCATGCGCGAACTCGGCCCCCTGCACAACGCCGCGCCCGCCTTCCCTCTGGCGACGGCGGGCATCGCACCCCTGCGCGCAGCCGCCGAAAAAGCCGGTCTGGGCGATTTCTCGCCGCTCTGGTGTGGCCAGAACCTCAGCGCCCTGCCCTTGGACGGTGGCATCAGCGCAGCCGAGGTGACCCGCGCCCTGGCGCGGGGCCTGCGCGATTGAGGCGCACGCCTCTGGCCGCGTGATGCGCGTTTCTACTCCGCACGCCCCTGCGCTGGTCCTCGACACCAATGTCGTTCTGGACCTGCTGCTCTTCGCCGACCCGGCCACCCCCGCCTTGCGCACCGCCCTGGATGCTGGTCAACTGCGCTGGGTGACCACGGTCGTCATGCGCGAGGAACTGCGTCGCGTGCTCGCCTACCCGCACATCGCCACGCGCATGGACTTCCACCAACGGCCCGCCGACGCCCTGCTGGCCGACTACGACGCGCGGGTGGAATTGATGGGGGTCGCACCCAAAGCCCCCTACACCTGCAAGGACGCTGACGATCAAAAGTTCATCGACCTCGCTTACCAGCTGGGCTCAGCTGGCGGCGCCACCCTGTTGCTGAGCAAGGACAAGGCCGTGCTCAAGCTCAGCAAAAGACTGGCTGCCCATGGGGTGATCGTCTCCCGCAGCCTGGGCTATGCTGCGGACACCCTGGTTTCTGCATAGCGCCACACCCCCCCAACCATGAGCAACGACAGCCCGAACACCGCCCCCCACGCAGTCCTGCGCCAACGACAGGACTACCAGTTCGAGATCGATTTCGGCGCGCCCCGTCCCACCTTGCTGGGCGATGAGACCCCGCCACTCGGTCAGGGTGCGGGCCCCTCGCCGGTTCAGTTGCTGTGCGCGGCCGTGGGCAACTGCATGGCCGACTCCCTGCTGTTCGCACTGCGCAAGTTCAAGCAGCAGCCCGAGCCCATCCGCTGCGAGGTCCGCGCCGAGGTCGGCCGCAATGAGCAGAACCGCCTGCGCGTGCTGCGCCTGGACGTGGCGCTGACACTGGGCGTGCCCGCCGCCCAACTGGAGCACCTGGACCGCGTGCTGGCGCAGTTCGAAGACTTCTGCACCGTGGGCATGAGCGTGGCCCAGGGCATCCCTTTGCGCCTCAGCGTGAAGGATGCGGCGGGCCAACAGCTCAAGTGAGTTGAGACACGGTCCTTCGCGCCGACCAACGACTCAGGCGAAACGGCTGTAGACCCACGCGCCCAGGCCCAGCAGTGCGATCACCCAGACGAGAACAAAAACCGCCGCCGTTGCGACGCTGACGGGCCGGTCCACCACAGCCTCGGCCCGTTCCCGTGCGGCCACCATGACGGGCGGGGGCGTCAGGCGTAGCACCAGGGCCAGGCCCAGGGGAACGAGGATCACGTCGTCCAGATAACCCAGCACCGGGATGAAGTCGGGTATGAGATCGATGGGGCTCAGGGCATAGGCCGCCACCAGCAAGGCCAACAGCCGCACCGCCCACGGCATGCGCGCATCCCGGGCCGCGAAATACACAACCAGGGCCTGGCGCTTCAAGCCCCGCGCCCATTCCCGCAGCGGCATCGTCATGGCCTGCAATCCTCCGCGTTCAGGCTGGCAAGGGTTCCGCCCAGGCGCCGTTGATGGCCACCCGCTCCACCACCCGCTCATCGCCCAGCACGATGAGCGCGAACAGCAGCTCGTCGAGCTTGCGCGCCTGCGCGGTCTTGCGCGCCAGCAGGGGCGTGGCGGTGGGGTTGAGCACGAGAAAGTCGGCCTCGTGGCCAGGCTGCAGATTGCCGATCACGCCTTCCAGCCCCAGGGCTTTCGCGGCGCCGGCCGTGTGCAGCCACCAGAGCCGTTGTGGACTGAGCGACAGCCCCGGCTTGGCGATGCCCTCCCGCCCCACGTAATAGGCCGCCAGCATGGTGCGGAAGGGACTGAAGCTGGTGCCGCCGCCCACGTCGCTGGCCAGGCCGTAGCCGTGGCCCACGCGGTCCGCGCCGACGAAGTCGAAGAAGCCGCTGCCCAGGAAGAGATTGCTCGTCGGGCAGACCGCGGCCACCGCGCCGCGGTCGCGCATCAGGGCGCGGTCCGCGTCATCAAAGTGGATGCAGTGGGCGTAGACGGCGCGCTCGCGCAGCAGGCCGAAGTCTTCATAGACCGAGAGGTAACTGCGCGATTTCGGGAACAGCTCACGCGCCCAGGCGATCTCGTCGCGGTTCTCTGCCACATGCGATTGAATCCACACATCCGGGTACTTCGCGGCGAGTTCGCCCGCGCCCCGCAGTTGGGCCGGACTGCAGCTAGGCGCGAAGCGCGGCGTGATGGCGTAACCCAGGCGGTCCACGCCGTGCCACTTGCGGATCAGGGCTTCGGTGTCGACCAGGCTCTGCGTGGTCTCATCACGCACACCGTCCGGCGAATGGCGATCCTGCAAAACCTTGCCTGCGATCAGGCGCAGGCCGCGCGCCCGCGCCTCGGTCATCAGGGCATCAACGGACTGTGGATGGGAGGTGGCGAAGGTCAGCGCGCTCGTCACGCCATGGCGCTGCAATTCGTCAAGAAAGAAGTGTGCGACTTCGCCTGCGTAAGCGCGATCGCCAAAACGGCTTTCGTGCGGGAAGGTGTAGTTCTCCAGCCAAGGCAGCAAACCGTCGGCGGGTGAACCGATCACATCGGTCTGGGGGTAATGGATGTGCAGGTCGATGAAGCCGGGGGCCAGGATGCGGCCCGGCAGCGGCGTGACTGTGAGCCCGGGATAGGCGCTGGCGAACCCGGCTTCCAGGGCACGGTAATCCCCCACGAGTTGCACCACTTGACGCCCCTTGGCATCCGGTCCAATGACGAGCAAACCGTCTTCGTCGTAAAGCACCTGGCCCTGTTGATTAAAACGCAACAGCGCGGATCGATAGGCATGCATCATGCAAGCGAGCTTACCCGGTCCGGACGATCCGACCCTAAACCCATTAGCATCCTGGCTCATGCGCACCAAGCCGCCAACTTCCGCTCGCACGTCGATGAACGTGGCGCTGGAACTCGGTTTCAGGCGCTGCGCCCAGGATCTGCGCGGGCTGCTCCTGACCACGCCCCTGGGCTGGCTGCTGGTGGCCTGGATCTGCTGGGATCGGGTGCCCGTCGAGCAGATGGGCTTGTGGCTGGGCGGGTTCGCGATCAGCTGGACGATCGCGCTGCTGTTGCTGACCCTCCTGCTGCGCCTGCCTGCCCCCCAGCGGCGGCGCCATGGCTGGATGCTGCACGTGGCGGCGGCACTCGATGGCATGGCCTGGGCGGCCATGGTGCCCCTGCTGCTGCCAGACCAGGGGGCCGACGCGCTATTGCCCTGGCTGATCGTGGTCCTGTGTGGCGGGGCGGCCATGACCGCGCCGATCTACGCGTCTTACATCCGCGCGCACTTCGCCTACCTTGTCGGCCTGTTCGGTGTCTTGCTGGGCCACACCCTGTGGCGTTTCCAGGACCTGCAGCATCTGAGCATCACCCTGGGGCTGACTCTCTTTCTCGTGCTGCTGAGCTGGCACATGCGCCGCGTCGGCCATTCCGCGGAGGAAGCCATGCGCCTGCAACTGAAAAACACCGCGAAGAACGAGCGACTGGCCGGTCTGCTGCGCATGGCGCGGCGCGATGCCGAGACCGACGCCCTGACGGGCCTGGCCAACCGGCGTCTGCTCGACAGCACCCTGACCAACCGCTGGCAAGTCGGCGGACGCAACGATAGGCGTGAGCGCCCGCTCTCGGTGCTGATGCTGGACCTGGACCATTTCAAGCGCGTCAACGACACGCACGGCCACGACGTGGGCGACCAGATCCTCAAGGCTTTCGCAGTCCGCACCAGCGAACAGCTGCGCAAGCCGGATTTGTTCGCGCGCTATGGCGGCGAAGAGTTCACCGTACTGCTGCCCGGCACCGACGCTGCCAGGGCCCTGCTGATCGCCGAACGCATCCGCGCCGCCATCGCGGACATGCCCTTGCTCGCCGAGCCCGCAGTGCCGCTCACCGTGTCCATCGGCGTGGCGCAGCGCACGCCAAATGAAAGCACGGAATCCCTGTTGGCACGCGCCGACGCCGCGCTCTACGCGGCCAAGCAGGGCGGGCGCAACCGCGTGACCCTGGCGGAGTGAGGGTTCAGGGGTAACCGCGTTCAGGGCAGCGCGATCATTTCGGCAGTCGGGTCAGCACGCCCTCGACCAGCCAGTCCATGCCCAGGATCTGCGCGTCGCTCAAGGTCTGGCCACGCGCGATGACTACCTGGCCTGCGTTGTCACGCACATCGGCCACGGCGTGGAAGGGGTGCAGGCGACCCGCGGCGATGTCGCGCTGGCGAGCCAGCACCTCCTCGCGCACCGGGGGCGGCACCTTGGGACCAAAACCCTCGACGCGGATCATGCCCTCCTTCACGCCGCCCCAGACCGTGCCACTTTTCCAATTGCCGTCCAGCACCGCTCGCACACGGCGGGTGTAGTAGTCGCCCCACTGATGGGTCACGGCGATGATCTGCGCGTCGGGCGCGATCTTGCGCATGTCGGAGTGGTAGGCCACGGCCATCGCACCGCGTTCCTGCGCGGCGGTCATCACCGCCGGGCTGCCGGTATGGAAAGCCAGCACCTGCGCGCCCTGGTTGAGCAGGCTGAGCGCCGCCTCGCGTTCCTTGGGCGGGTTGAACCATTCGCTGATGAAGAGCACGCGCACCGTGGCCTGTGGATTGACAGAGCGCATGCCCAGCGTGAAGGCGTTGATGCCCTGCAGCACCTCGGGGATGGGAAAGCCCGCCACATAACCGGCCTGGGTGGCCAGGCGACCGGCGGCCACGCCCGCCAGGTAACGGCCTTCGTAATAACGCGCATTGGCCGCCGCCACGTTGGGGGCGGTCTTGTAGCCGGTGACCGACTCGAACTTCACGTCCGGAAACTCCGCCGCCACGCGCAGCGTCGGCTCCATGTAGCCAAAGCTGGGGGTGAAGATGATCTTGTTCCCTTGCTGCGCCAGGTCGCGGATCACGCGCTCGGCATCCGCGCCCTCGGGCACGTTCTCGACATAGCTGGTGCGCACCGTGCTACCGCCTTTGAACGCGGCCTCGACGGCCAGCCGTCCTTCCTCGTGCTGGCGTACCCAGCCCGCGTCGGTGAGCGGAGCGACATACACAAAAGCCACCTTGAGCGGTGCTTGTACCGGCGCAGGGGTGGGCGCAGAACCCGAGGGCCGTGCGGACTGGGAAAAGACAGGGGGGGAAAACAAGGCGGCCGCCAACGCCAGGCAAGGCGCGGCCACGAGGTTTTTGTACATGGTGTTCCTCTACATGATCCCGGAATAAAAACGCGCGCGGCCTGGGACACAGCCGCGCGCGGGGTCGATTTTCCCACGAAGTGCCTTGGCATCGGCACACGACGATGGTGCGAACCTGCGCGTTATTGCAAGTGCTTATCAATTGCAGAAAGTCCAGGCGAGGGAAAGAACCCTGGAAAAATGAAAAAGTCCTCCTAGAATCGGCCCCACGCTTGAGGCAATGCCGTCGCCAGGCTGGTGCGCCGCCTCTTCCTTTCAACACGAAAAGAAGGTGCTCCTATGGTGCAGCTCTCCAGACGCCAGTTCATGAAAGTGACTGGCACCACGCTGGCGGGTTCGAGCCTGGCGCTGATGGGCTTCTCGCCCGCCACCGCCCTGGCCGACGTCCGACAGTACAAACTCTCCGCCGCCACCGTCACCCGCCAGACCTGCACGTACTGCTCGGTCGGCTGCGGCATCCTGATGTATTCGCACGGTGATGGCGCGAAGAACGTGCGCTCCACGGTGTTCCACGTCGAGGGTGATCCGGACCATCCGGTGAACCGCGGCACGCTCTGCCCCAAGGGCGCGGGCCTGCTGGACATCATCAACAGCCCCAGCCGCCTGATGTACCCCGAGTACCGCGCACCGGGCTCCAACGAGTGGAAGCGCATGTCCTGGAACGAGGCGCTGGACCGCATCGCCACGCTGCTCAAGGCTGATCGCGACGCCAACTTCGTTGAAAAGACGGCGGACGGCCTGACGGTCAATCGCTGGCTCACCACTGGCATGCTGGCGGCCTCGGCCTCCAGCAATGAAGCCGGCTACATCACCCACAAAGTCGCCCGTTCCTGGGGCCTGCTCGCATTCGACAACCAAGCCCGTGTCTGACACGGCCCGACGGTGGCAGGTCTTGCCCCGACGTTTGGCCGTGGAGCGATGACGAACCATTGGGTCGACATCAAGAATGCGGACGTAATTCTGATCATGGGCGGCAATGCCGCCGAGGCGCACCCCTGCGGTTTCAAGTGGGTGACGGAGGCGAAGGCGCACAACAAGGCGCACTTCATGGTGGTGGACCCGCGCTTCAACCGCTCGGCGTCCGTGGCCGACTTCTACGCACCGATCCGTTCCGGCAGTGACATCGCCTTCCTGGGCGGCATCATCAATTACTTGCTGACGAACGACAAGATCCACCACGAGTACGTGAAGGCCTACACGGACTTCACCTTCATCGTGCGCGAGGACTTCAAGTTCGACGAGGGCATTTTCTCCGGCTACAACCCCGAGAAGCGCACCTACGACAAAGGCAGCTGGGACTACGAGCTCGGCGCGGACGGTTTCGTCAAGACCGACCCCACACTCAAGCACCCGCGCAGCGTGTACCAGCTGATGAAGCAGCACTACGCGCGCTACACGCCCGAGATGGTGGAACGCGTCTGCGGCACGCCCAAGGAGAAGTTCCTGCACGTGGCCGAGCAGTTCGCGTCCACGGCCGTGGCGGGCCGCGCGGCCACCATCATGTACGCGCTGGGCTGGACCCAGCACAGCACGGGCGCGCAGATGCTGCGCACCGGCGCCATGGTGCAGCTGCTGTGCGGCAACATCGGTGTGGCCGGCGGCGGCATGAACGCGCTGCGCGGCCACAGCAACATCCAGGGCCTGACGGACCTGGGCCTGCTGTCGGCCAGCCTGCCGGGCTACCTCACGCTGCCCGGACAGGCCGAGCAGGACTACGCCAAGTACATCGAGGCGCGCGCGCAGAAACCCCTGCGCGCCAACCAGATGAGCTACTGGCAGAACTACGGCAAATTCCACGTGAGCCTGATGAAGGCCTGGTACGGTCCGGCGGCCACCAAGGACAACAACTGGGCCTACAACTACCTGCCCAAGCTCGACAAGCAGTACGACATGCTGCAAATCTTCGAGTTGATGCACCAGGGCAAGGTCAACGGCTACATCGCCCAGGGTTTCAACCCCATTGCCTCGTTGTCTGACAAGGGCCGTGTGCGCGACGGGCTCTCCAAGCTCAAGTTCCTGGTGGTGATGGACCCCTTGGCGACCGAGACCGCCGAGTTCTGGAAGAACCATGGCGAGTACAACGACGTGGACACCGCCTCGATCCAGACCGAGGTGTTCCGCCTGCCGACCACCTGTTTCGCCGAGGAAGACGGCGCGGTCGTCAGTTCCTCGCGCGTGCTGCAGTGGCACTGGAAGGCGGGCGAGGCCCCCGGCGAGGCGCGCACGGACATCCGCATCATGTCCGGGCTGCACCAGCGCCTGAAGACGCTGTACGCCAAGGAAGGGGGCAAGTTCCCTGACCCCATCGTCAACCTCTGGTGGCCGTACGCGCGGGCCGAGGAACCGTCCCCCGAGGAAGTGGCCAAGGAATACAACGGCCGCGCCCTGGTCGATCTGATCGACCCCAAGGACAAGACCACCGTGCTGCGCAAGGCGGGCGAACAGGTCTCGGGCTTTGGCGAGCTGCGCGACGACGGCACGACGATCAGCGGCTGCTGGATCTACGCCGGCGCCTGGACCACCGCGGGCAACCAGATGGCGCGGCGCGACAACAGCGACCCCACGGGCATTGGCAACACGCTGAACTGGGCCTGGGCCTGGCCGGCCAACCGCCGCGTGCTCTACAACCGCGCGTCCTGTGACCCGAGCGGCAAGCCCTACAACCCCAAGCGCAAGCTGGTGGCCTGGAACCCGGCCGCCAACGGTGGCGCCGGCGGCTGGGGCGGTGCGGACGTTCCGGACTTCGGTGGCACGCTCGCGCCCGAGACCGGCGCCGGGCCCTTCATCATGAACCCCGAGGGCGTGGCCCGCTTCTTCGCGCGCAAGGGCATGAACGAAGGTCCCTTCCCCGAGCACTACGAACCCTTCGACACGCCGCTGGGCTACAACCCGCTGAACCCGAAGAACGCCAAGGCGACCAGCAACCCGGCCGCGCGCGTGTTCCCGGAGGTCTGGAAGACCTTCGGCGAGGCCAAGGAGTTCCCGCACGTCGGCACCACCTACCGGCTGACCGAGCACTTCCACTACTGGACCAAGCACGCGGTGTTGAACGCCATCACCCAGCCCGAGCAGTTCGTCGAGATCGGCGAGGCCCTGGCGAAGGAAGTCGGCGTCAAGACAGGCGAACGCATCCGCGTCTCGTCCAAGCGCGGTCACATCGTGGCGGTGGCGCTGGTCACCAAGCGCATCAAGCCGATGCAGGTGGATGGCAAGCCGCTGCACCACGTGGGCATTCCGATCCACTGGGGCTTCACTGGCGTGACCAAGAAGGGCTATCTGGCGAACACGCTGACGCCATTCGTCGGCGACGGCAACACCAACACGCCAGAGTTCAAGACTTTCCTCGTGAAAGTCGAGAAGGTTTAAACAGGAGTCACGAACATGTCACTGCAATCCCTCGACATCGTGCGTCGCTCCGCCACCACGACGCCTTCACCCAGCATCCGCGAAGCGCACTCGGGCGAGGTCGCCAAGCTCATCGACGTGTCCAAGTGCATCGGCTGTAAGGCCTGCCAGACCGCCTGCATGGAGTGGAACGACCTGCGCGAGGAGGTCGGCTCCAACCACGGCGTCTACGACAACCCCATGGACCTGACCGAGCACTCCTGGACCGTCATGCGGTTCACCGAGTACGAGAACACGGCCACGGGCAATCTGGAGTGGCTCATCCGCAAGGATGGCTGCATGCACTGCGCCGACCCTGGCTGCCTGAAGGCCTGCCCCTCGCCGGGCGCCATCGTGCAGTACGCCAACGGCATCGTGGACTTCCAAGAAGAGCACTGCATCGGCTGTGGCTACTGCGTCACCGGCTGCCCGTTCGACGTGCCGCGCATCTCCAAGGAAGACAAGAAAGCCTACAAGTGCACGCTGTGCTCGGACCGCGTGGCCGTGGGCCAGGAACCGGCCTGCGTCAAGACCTGCCCGACCGGCGCCATCATGTTCGGCACCAAGGACGCCATGAAGGATCAGGCCGCCGAGCGCATCGAGGACCTGAAGTCGCGTGGCTTCGAGAAGGCCGGCCTGTACGACCCGGCCGGCGTGGGCGGCACGCACGTCATGTACGTGCTGCACCACGCGGACCAGCCCTCGCTCTACGCCGGCCTGCCCGACACGCCCAAGATCAGCCCCATGGTCAGCCTCTGGAAGGGCGTGGCCAAGCCGCTGGCCATGGTCGCGCTCGGCGCGGCCGCGTTGGGTGGCCTGTTCCACTTCATCACCAAGGGTCCCAACGAAGTCTCCAAGAAACTGGAAGACGAGATGGAACGCGAAGACCAGAAAGCGAAGGAGGCCTGACCATGCAACGCAACCCCCGCGATTTGCAACGCTACACGGCCTCGGAGCGCGCCAACCACTGGGCCGTGGGCATCTGCTTCATCCTGCTGGCGCTCTCGGGCCTGGCCTTCTTCCACCCCGCCTTCTTCCCGCTCACCCAGCTGTTCGGCGGCGGGCCGTGGACGCGCATCCTGCACCCCTATATCGGCCTCGTCATGGCCGCTGGCTTCGTCATGATGTTCCTGCGCTTCTGGCGCCTGAACCTCATCGAGGCACGCGACAAGGAATGGCTGAAGAACGTGCGCAAGATGGTGGACGGCAACGACCACGACATGCCCGAGCAGGGCAAGTACAACGGTGGCCAGAAGCTGCTGTTCTGGGGCCTGGTGGCCTGCATGGCCGTGCTGCTGCTCAGCGGCGTGCTGATGTGGCGTGCCTGGTTCAACCTGCCCGTGACGCTGGTTCGACTGGCCTCCGTGTTGCACGCCGTCGCGGCGGTGGGCATGATTGGCCTGATCATCCTGCACGTCTACGCGGCCATCTGGACCCGCGGCACCATCCGCGCCATGCTCTACGGCACCGTCACGCGCGCCTGGGCCAAGCAGCACCACCGCGGCTGGTACCGCGAAAAGACCGGCGACAATCGCTGACACGCCGCCGCGGTTGCCGCGCCACGCCGCCGGAGGACCCGGCGGCGTTTTCATTTTTCAGGACCCCCATGCAACGCATCCTCCAACCCGGCGACATCGAAGCGCTCGACCACACCGCCTTCACCCGCGTGCGCCTGCCCGAGCCCGGCAGCCTTTACACCGACCGCGCCGCGCGCCTGGCGCAACTTGCCGAAGGCAACCCGATCGCCGACTACCTGCGCTTCGCGGCGCGCCTGGTGCGTGCCCAGGGCCAAGTCGCCGCCCGGCTGGCGCCGCTGTCCTTCAGCGACGCCGAGGTACAGCAGGTGGCCCGCGCGCAGGAACATTCCATGCCGCTGTTCCCTGCCGCCGAACACATGGATCCGGCCTGGCGCGACGTGTTGGCTCAATTGCTGGAGACGCTGGAAAAAGGCGACACCCCATCGGCGAAACCCGTCGAGCCCCTGCCTTCGGCCATCCAAGGCCTGGTCACGCGCCTGCGCGGCCTGAACAACGAGGAACTCGACGCGCTGGCCCACCGCATGGTCACGCGCCTGGCCCTGCTGCAGACGCCCAGCAAGTCGACCGAGGCCGACGAACTGGCCTTGCAACCCCTGGTGCTGGCTGCATTGCAAGTCATGTACACCCACCGCGCCAGCCATCTGCGCGTGGCCGACATCCCCTACACCGACCCGACCAGCATCTGCCCGGTCTGCGCGGCCCCGCCCGTGGTCAGCGTGCTGCGCATCGGCGGCCAGTCCGCCGGCCATCGCTACCTGCACTGCGGCTTGTGCGGCACTGAGTGGCACATGGTGCGCGTGAAGTGCAGCCACTGCGAATCCACCGAGGGCATCCGCTACCAGGGCATCGAAAGCCAGACGCGGGACACCGATGCCCAGACCACGCGCCAGAACCTTGGCGGCAAGAAGGACCCACAGGTCGTGCTGGCGGAAACCTGCGATCATTGCCACGGCTACCGCAAGATCGTCAACCAGGAGAAGGACCCGCTGGCCGAACCGCTGGCCGACGATCTGGCCACGCTCACGCTCGACCTGCTGATGAGCGAAACCCCATATGCCCGCGCTGGCGCCAATCCGCTGCTGGCCTTTGCCGCTGAATAGCCTGTGCGCGCACGATCCAACGTGATAGCCTGAAGCACTGCCACCTTTCCTCGCGAGTGATGAGTTCATCCTCCCCCGACTCCGACAACCCAGCGCCTGGCTTATTGGCCAGGCTGCCCTCCGTCGACCGCGTGCTCGCCACGCCTGCGCTGCGCGAACTGAGCATGCAGTACGGACAGGGCCAGGTCACGGACACACTGCGCACCGTACTGGACGCGCTGCGCGCGCGCGTGTTGGCGGGAGCAATCGGCACCGAGGCACTGGACGCGCAAGCCGGCACCGAGGCACTGGCGGCCACGGTGACGCAGCGCCTGCAGGCCAAGTTCGCCCCGCGCCTGCGCGCCGTTTTCAACCTCAGTGGCACGGTGCTGCACACCAACCTGGGCCGCGCCCTGCTGCCGGACGATGCGGTGCAGGCCGTGGTGCGCGCGCTCACCACACCCGCCAACCTTGAATTCGATCTGGCGACGGGCGGACGCGGCGACCGCGACGACTTGATCGATGAGCTGCTGCGCGAACTCACCGGCGCCGAGGCGGCGACGGTGGTCAACAACAACGCCGCCGCCGTGCTGCTCACGCTCAATGCCCTGGCCGCGAAGAAGGAAGTCATCGTCTCGCGCGGTGAGTTGGTGGAGATCGGCGGCGCCTTCCGCATTCCGGACATCATGAAACGCGCCGGCGCGACGCTGGTCGAGGTGGGTACCACCAACCGCACCCACGCCAAGGACTACGCCGAGGGCATCACGCCGCGCACAGCCCTGCTGATGAAGGTCCACACCAGCAATTACGCCGTGACCGGCTTCACCAAGAGCGTGCCAGAAACCGAGGTCGCGCAAATCGCCCACGCGCCCAGCGCGGCGCACCCGCAAGGCCTGCCGCTGGTGGTGGACCTGGGCAGCGGCACGCTGGTGGACCTGTCACGCTGGGGCCTGCCGCATGAACCCACGGTGCGCGAGACCATCGCCGCGGGCGCCGACCTCGTCACCTTCAGTGGCGACAAGCTGCTGGGCGGTCCGCAGGCCGGGCTGATCGTGGGCCGCAAAGACCTGATCGCGCGCATCAAGAAGAACCCGCTCAAGCGCGCGCTGCGCGTTGGCAAGCTGACCCTGGCCGCGCTGGAGCCGGTGCTGCGCCTTTACCTCACGCCCGAACGCCTGGCCGAACGCTTGACCACGCTGCGCCTCTTCACGCGCCCGCAGGCGCAGATGCACGCGCAGGCCGAGGCGCTTCGGCCCCTGCTGCAAACGGCACTCGGCAACGCGTACGCCGTGGAGAGCGTGCCCCTCTTCAGCCAGATCGGCAGCGGCGCCCTGCCTTCCGACACCCTGCCCAGTCATGGCCTACGCATCCGGCCGATGGAGGCCAAGCGCGCCGGCCGCCAGATCATCCGCCTCGAAACCGCACTGCGCCAGCTGCCACGCCCCGTCATCGGCCGCGTGGCCGACGACAGCCTCTGGCTGGACCTACGCTGCCTGGAAGCGAAGGACGAGGCGGACTTCACGATGCAACTGCTTGTACTGCAAACCGCCTTGAACACATGAGCGCACACATCTCGAGTGGCCGCGGAGCAGGCCAAACGCGGGCTCCCGCGGAGCCGGCTTTGCCGGGCAAAGATGCGGTGCCGATGCGGGAGCGCCCCCTTGAGAGGGTATGCCGACCCACACGAAGTGGGGAAGCAACGGGGGGGAACTTTCCGTGATCATCGGCACCGCCGGTCACATCGACCATGGCAAGACCACGCTGGTGCGCTCGCTCACCGGCGTGGACACCGACCGCCTCAAGGAGGAAAAGGCGCGTGGCATCTCGATCGAGCTGGGGTATGCCTACACGCCCCTGCCGCAGGCCACGGGTGACGACGCTCGACAGGTGCTGGGCTTCATCGACGTGCCCGGTCACGAGAAATTCGTCCACACCATGGCCGCGGGCGTGGCGGGCATCGACCACGCCCTGCTCGTGGTGGCGGCGGACGACGGCGTGATGCCGCAGACCCGCGAGCACCTCGCCATCGCCCTGCTGCTGGGCGTGCGCGAAGGCAGCATCGCGCTGACCAAGGTGGACCGTGTCGCGGCCGAGCGCATCGTCGCCGTGCGCGCCGAATTGCAGGCCCTGCTCGACGGCACACCGCTGGCCGGCGCCATGCTGTTTGAAACCACGGCCACGCGCGAGGATGATCCCGGCGTGGCCGCGCTGCGCGCCCACCTGTTCGAATGCGCGCGGGCGCATGCCACGCGGCCCGATGGCGGGCTGTTCCGCCTCGCGGTCGACCGGGTGTTCACCCTCACGGGCCAGGGCACGGTGGTCACGGGCACGGTGTTCGGCGGCACGGCCCGGATCGGCGACAGCCTGCGCCATTCGGCCAGCGGCCAGGGAGTGCGCGTGCGCAGCATCCACGCCCAGAACCGCGCCAGCCCCAGCGGCCATGCCGGCCAGCGGGTCGCGCTGGCCCTCGCGGGCATCGAGAAAGAAACGATCCAACGCGGCGACTGGATCGCCGACGCACGCGCCCTGCGGGCCAGCCGGCGCATGGACGTGCGCCTCCAGTTGCTACCCGGCGCGGAGATCCGCGCCTGGACCCCTGTGCACGTGCACCTGGGCGCAGCCCACCACCTCGCGCATGCAGTGCCGCTGGATGGGGACATCCTGCGCCCAGTCGACAGCACGCGGAGCACGGACACAGTGGACCGGACTTCCAACGCACCCTCGGTGCAAGGAAGCCGTGTGCAACTGGTCTTCGACACCGACGTCTACGCCACGGCAGGTGACCGCTACATCCTGCGCAACGCGCAGGCCAGCCGCACCCTGGGAGGCGGACAGGTGCTCGACCCCTACGCCCCTGAGCGCAAGCGCCGCAGTCCCGCGCGCCTGGCCTGGCTGAACGCTGTGCAGCAGACCCTGGTGCAGGGAGTCATAGGGCCCCTGCTTGAACAAGCGCCGCAGGGGCTCACGCGCGCCCACCTGGCCCTGCTGCTGGGACGCCCGCCCGAATCGCTGAAGCTGCCCACCGACACGCTGGTGCTGCCGTGGTCGGACCAGGATGCCTTGCTGATCGCGCCGACGCACTGGCAGGCCCTGCGCACACAGGTGCTGGACGCCCTGACCCGCTTGCACACCCAGTCGCCAGACGAGCCTGGCGTCAATGCCGCGCGCCTGCGCCGCATGGCCTTGCCCACCCTGAACGCGGCCACGCAGATCCAGGGCGACGCGCTCTGGCAAGGCTTGCTTTCGGCCCTGCTGGCCGAGGGCGCGCTCGCGCAGAGCGGCGCCTGGCTGCACCTGCCCACGCACCGTGTGGAGCTGAGCGCCAGCGAACAGGCCTTGGCCGAACGGCTCCTGCCCGCGCTGCAAGGCCTGACACCCGCCGACGGTTACGACCCGCCCTGGGTGCGCGACCTGACGAAAGACTTCCACATGGGCGAGGAGGTGGTGCGCCAATTGCTGCGCAAGCTGGCCCGCCAAGGCACGTTGCACCAGGTGGTCAAAGACCTCTTCTACACCGCCGAACGCATGAACGAACTGGCCGCGCTGATCGCACGCCTTGCAGCCGAGGCGAACCCGGCGCCCGCGGATGACAGCGGACGTGCAATGCCCGCCATGCGCGGTGCCATCGAGGCCGCGCACTTTCGCGACGCGACGGGTTTGGGCCGCAAGCGTGCGATCCAGGTGCTGGAATACTTCGACCGCGTGGGCTACACGCGCCGCGTGCGCGACGCGCACCTGCTGCGGCCCGGCGTGAGCTGGCAAAGCGCTGCCCACTGAGCTCTTCTAGAATCACCAGCGTCGCATGGACTGCCGTCCATGTCTCAAGGAAGGCATACGCACCCGGTGGTGCGCCCGGGCTTCAAACCCGGTAGGGGGCGTCAGTCGCTTCCTGGTAGGTTCGACTCCTGCTGCTTTCCGCCCCGCATTCCAGCGCGCGCGACTCCGTTCCTATAATGAGTCGCCCCCGTGGTCAGGCCACGGAGGGCAGCATCCGGTGTCGTCATTGCAGGTCTGCGTGCGGCATGCGCATTGTTTGTCGTCTTTCCCGGAATCCTTGAAAGTCCCGGATGATGCTCAGGCAATCGGGCAGCAACACTTCCCTCAGGGGACTCCTTCAACGACGGCGTTTTTTCCCGACGTTATCCGAAGGAGCACTTCATGCCCTATCTCGCCACGCTCGAATCCATCGTCCAGGACACCATCGCGCCCGTCGCGCTGGAAACCGATCAGCAGGCCCGCTTTCCGCGCGCGGCACTCGATGCACTGGGTCGGGCCGGCCTGCTGGGCCTGATCAGCGCCAAGGACGTGGGTGGCCTGGGGCTGGGCCGGCCCGAGGCAAGCAAGGTTGTCGAACGCATCGCGCAAGACTGTCCGTCCACCGCCATGATCGTCTGCATGCACTACGCGAGCACGGCCCTGATCGAGAAATACGGCCCCGCCGAAACCCGCAAAGCCATCGCCGTAGGCAAGCACCTCAGCACCCTGGCCTGGTCCGAAACGGGGACTCGGAGCCATTTTTGGGCACCGGTCGGCACGGCCAAGGCCGACGGCAAGAACTACCTGCTCGATGGCAGCAAGAGCATGGTCACCTCGGCGCTCGAAGCCGACTCCTACGTCTGGTCCTCGCAACCAGCCCAGGCCGAAGGACCGAGCACGATCTGGTTGGTGGACAGCCGCCTTCCCGGCCTGAGCCGCCCGCAGGCCTTTGATGGTCTGGGCTTGCGCGGCAATGCCTCCGCGCCCATCCGCGCCAACGGCGTGCGCGTGCCCGCCAGTGCGATGCTGGGACGGGACGGCGGCGGGGGTGACATCATGAACGGCGACACCCTGCCGCTGTTCACCCTGCTGGTGGCCTCCGCGTCGATCGGCCTGATGGAAGGCGCGCTGCAGCGCGCCACGGCGCACGTCACGGGCAACCGCTTCGCAGAAAGCAACACCACGCTGGCCGACCTGCCCACGGTGCGCGCCTACCTCGCCCGCGCCCGCATCCGAGCCGATCAGGCCCGGGCGCTGCGTGACGACACACTGGCCGCGCTGGCCAGCGGCCGTGCCGATGCCATGTTGCGCGTGCTCGAGGTCAAGGCCAGCGCGGCCGAGGCCGCGCTGGAAGTGACCGACCTCGCCATGCGCATCGGTGGTGGTGCGGCTTTCCGCAAGGAAGCCGGTCTGGAACGCCTGTTCCGCGATGCCCGCGCCGCCTCCATCATGGCCCCCACGTCCGATGTGCTGTACGACTTCATCGGCCGCGCGCTCTGCGGCATGCCGCTGGCCTGAGGCCGCATGACAGAACCCAACAGGAGCACGCATGCCTTCATCGCACATTCCGCTGCTTGGCGCCGTCGCCTACGCGCCCAAGGTCGTCACGATCTGGGAAGGCTTCAAAGCCTATTTCGCCGAACGTGGTTACGCCTTCGACTACATCCTCTATTCCAACTACGAAACGCAAGTCGAAGCCCAGTTCAAGGGAGACATCGCGTTCGCCTGGAACTCACCGCTGGCCTGGGTGCGCGCCGATCGCATGGCCCGCGCGCGCGGCGAGCACGTGCAGGCCCTGGCCATGCGCGACAGCGACATCGATCTGCATTCCGTGCTGGTCGTGCGTAGCGACAGCCCCACGCAAAACCCGGCGGACCTGCGCGGCAGGACGATCGGCTTCGGCGCGGTGGATTCGCCGCAGGCGACGCTGATTCCGCTTGACCACCTGCGCCATGAAGCCGGTCTGGTGGCCGGGCACGACTACACCGCGCGCCGCTTCGACGTGCTGGGTGGCAAGCACGGCGACCACATCGGCGGCGAACGCGACGCGGCCCAGGCCTTGATGAAGGGTGAGATCGACGCGGCGTGGATGATCGCGGGCAACCACCGCGCCTTCGCCCATGAAGGCACGCTGTCCGCCGGCGCCACGCGCATCCTCGCGAGCACGGGCGCGTTCGACCACTGCAACATGACCGTCAGCCCTGGCGTCGATGCGCAGGTCGCGCGGCATTTCGGCGAGATCCTGCTCGGCATGGACTGGAACGATGCGCGGACCCGTCCGCTGCTAGAGCTGGAAGGGCTCAAGGCCTGGCGGCCCGGCCGCGCCAGCGGCTACGCGCGGCTCGAACGCGCCGCCACAGAGGAAGGCTTTTATGACGAACAAGGCCGCATCACCGCCGCCGACTATCGATATTGAGGCCCTGGGCTTCGACGCGGGCGCGCACCTGCTGGTCAAGCACGCGTTGGCTACCGTGCCGGAAGGCGGCGCGCTGCGTGTCGCGGGCCGTTCCCCCGGCTGGCAGGTGCAGCTGAGCGACTGGTGCCGTGGCCAAGGCCATGCGCTGGCCTGGGAGGACGAAACCCGCACCCTGGCCTGCGTGACGCGCGGCAGCGCGCAGAGCGGCCGCTGGCGCGGCGCCGCCGACACTGGCCGCAGCGACCCGCGCGCGCCTGACGCCGTGGCCACGCAAGCGAGCCCTGGCTGGGGCCTGGCCGCGCGCGGCGCGCGCGTCGAGGCCGGCTCGCCCGATTTCGAATTCCGCCTGCGCGAGAAGCGCGACGCCTGGACGGACAGCGCCGCCGACCTGTACGCCCAGGCCGTGGCCGCGCAATGGAACGCCGACACGGCCATCGACTGGCACGAGACGCCCGCGCTGCCCGAGGTGATCGAGGACGCCGTCGTTCAGGTCATGACCTACATGATCGAGAACGAAAACGCCGCGCTGCTCGTGCCCGCGCGCTTTCTCGGTCAGCTGCATCCACACTACCGCGAACTGCAGGCCGCGCTGGCGATCCAGGTGGCCGACGAGGCGCGGCACATCGACGTGTTCACGCGCCGCATTCGCCGCCACGGGCGCGAGCCCGCGCTCTCCACGGCGGGCGGGCAGGCCTCGCTCAAGAGCCTGCTCGACGAGCCGGATTTCTCGGTCGCGTCTTTCCTGCTCTCGGTGCTGGGTGAAGGCAGCTTCGTCAATCTGCTGCAGTTCCTTCAGAACGAGGGCCCCGATCCGCTGACACGTCAGATCTGCCGCCTCGCCGCGCGCGACGAAGCGCGCCATGTCGCGCTGGGCATGTCGCACCTGCTCTACCGGCTAGCGCAGGAGCCCGATTTCCAGCACCGCCTCGCGCGCGCCGTGGAACAGCGCCACGACGCCTTGGCCGGAACGTCCGGTCTGAACGAGGAAGTCTTCGACGCACTCATCCTGGTCGCCGCGGGTGCGCTCACCCCCACGGCCGTCGCGCGCGGTTACACGCGCGTGCAGCGGCTGATGCGCGACATGGCGGACGGCCGTTACGCCAAGCTGGTGCGGCTGGGCTTCGCGCGCGAGCAGGCCGAGCGGCTCGCGGCGCTGCACACGCGCAACTTCATGTGATCGGGAACGGTGCGGGCATGGCCCGCAAGATGGGCCACAGCATGAACAGGAAACGACGGCCCGAAGCTGTCACGCAAACGCGGCGAAATACGCGTCCAAGCGCGCCAGCTCACGCTGCTTGGCGGCCTCGTCCATGAAACTGCCCTCGAAGCTGTTGCGCGCCAAGGTGTAGGCATGCCCCGCATTCAAGGCGGGCAAGGCCGCGAAGATCTGCAGGTAGTTCTCGTTGACGTAACCGCCGAAGTAGGCAGGGTCATCGGAATTGACGGTGGCCACCAGGCCCGCGTCCAGCAAAGCCACGAGGTTGTGCTCGGCCAGTGTGGGGAAAACGCACAGCTTGAGGTTGGACAGGGGGCAGACCGTCAGGGGCACGCGGTCCCGCGCAAGTCGTTGCATGAGCACGGGATCCTTGACCGATTGCACACCGTGGTCGATGCGCTCGGCCCCCAGCAGGTCCAGTGCGCCCCAGACATAGGCCGGCGGCCCTTCCTCGCCCGCGTGGGCCACGATGCGCAGGCCCAGGTCACGGCAACGCGCGAACAGGCGGGTGAATTTTTCTGGCGGATGGCCGACCTCGCTGCTATCCAGCCCCACGCCGATGAACTGGTCGCGATGAGGCAACGCGGCTTCCAGCGTCGCCAGGCCATCCTCCTCGCTCAGGTGGCGCAGGAAGCAGAGGATGAGCGCGGCGCTGATGCCAAGCTTCTGCTGCGCATCGATGCAGGCGCGGTGCAGGCCGTTGATGACGGTGGCCATGGGCACACCGCGCGCGGTGTGGGTCTGCGGGTCGAAGAAGAGTTCGGCACGCGTCACCCGGTCCGCCGCGGCGCGCTCGAAGTAGGCCCAGGCCATGTCATAGAAGTCCTGCTCTTGCAGCAGCACGCTGGCACCCGCGTAATAGATGTCCAGGAAACTCTGGAGATCGGTGAAGGCATAGGCACGGCGCAGGTCCTCGACGCTCGCATAGGGAATCGACACACCGTTGCGTTGCGCGAGCTGGAAGATCAGTTCCGGCTCCAGCGAGCCTTCGATGTGCATGTGCAGCTCGGCCTTGGGCATGCCCCGCAACAGGTCGGGCAAGCGGTCGGCGGGAATGGCGGAGAAGTTGCTGGTCGTCATCATCGGTTCCCGTTCAGTCTCAGAGTCATGGGCTGCATGCACGTTGGCACGCCGCGCATCAGCAGGTCCCGAAACGCACGCCCAATTCGCGCAGGTATCGGCGGTAGTGGGACGAAGCCAGATCGGCCGCGCTGTGCACCTCCTTCACGGGCGCCTGTTCGCCGATGGGCAGCAGCTTGGGGCGCTGCGATTCCAGCACGGGCTGGTCTTGCCCGAAGATGGTGTTCTGGAAGTCGATCAGCGTCTGGTCCGGGTCATCGCTGTGGTTCATCGCCATGCGGATCCACACGCGGCTGCGCTCGGGCTCAACCGGACAGACGAAGAGCGCAATGGACTCGCGGAAATTGGCCAGCTTCACCGCCCCGGCCTCGGGCACCTTGGTCAGCACGCAATGGTAGGGCCCGGCCACCTCGTAGGTGTACTCCACCATCGCGCCGCCCTGGGCGTGCACACTGGACTGTGGCTGCCAGGCATAGCAATCCGAGACGAAGATGCCCGTGGGCGTCTTCTCAACCTTGTACGGCTGCATCGCAGTGTGGTCGCGCGCCCCCAGCCAGCCCGTGTGGACAAAGCCGAAGTGCGACATGTCCAGGAAGTTCTCGACGATGCGCGGCGCACTGGTCTGCACCTCGTAGGGGCCGGAGCTGACTTTGCGCAGGTTCGTGTCATGCTCGGCGGCAAAGGCCGGCAGCGGCACGGGCACCTGGGCCTGCGTGGCCGCATCGGCCGGGTTCAGGCAGACCCAAAGCAAGCCGTAGGCTTCATACACCTGGTGAGCGCAGGCCCGATGCCCTTCGGGCGGGACGAAGCCCGGCACGGCCGGAATGGCGATGCAGCGTCCTTGCGGTTCGAAGCGCCAGCCATGGTAGGGGCATTCGAGCGCACCATCCACCACCCGTCCCATGGACAGCGCGGCACCGCGGTGCGGACAGCGATCGGTGAAGACGCGGGCCTGTCCGGTTGCGTCGCGCCAGAGCACCAGGTCTTCGCCGAGCAGGCGCACCGGCAAGGGCTGAGCGAGCAGGTCACGGCTCAGGGCGACGGGATGGAAAAAAGCGCGTTCGATCATGGTGAAAGAAAAACGGGCAACCAGGCTCGCTGGCTGCCCGAGTGGGGAGAAACGAAGAAGATCAGTTGCCCGAAGGAATCTTGCCTTCCACGCCCTTGACGTAGAAGTTCACGCCGTCCTTCCAGGCCTGGTCGGCGGTCTTGCCCTTGGCCAGGACTTCCTTGCCCTCGTTGGTCACGATGGGGCCGGTGAAGACTTCGAACTTGCCGGCCTTCAGGCCAGCCTTGACTTTCTCGACCTGGGCCTTGGTGGCGGCAGGCACGGCGGGCGAGATTTTGATCAGATCGTTCACGCCATCAGGCACGCCCAGGACGGTGCGGGTGGTCTTCCAGGTGCCGTTGAGCATGTCGCCGATGGCGCGTTCGTAGTACGGACCCCAGTTGGCGATGGCCGAACCCAGGTGGGCCTTCTTGGCGAAGGCGCTCATGTCGCTGTCCCAGCCGAAGGCGTACTTGCCATTCTTCTCGGCGGTCTGCAGCACGGCCGAGGAGTCGGTGTTCTGCAGCAGCACATCGGCACCGGCGTTGATCAGGCTTTGCGCGGCTTCGCTTTCCTTCGGCGGATCGAACCAGGTGTTCACCCAGACGACCTTGACCTTGATGTTGGGGTTGACGGTCTGCGCGCCCAGCGTGAAGCCGTTGATATTGCGCAGCACTTCGGGAATCGGGAAGGAGCCGACAAAGCCCAGCGTGCCCGTCTTGCTCATCTGGGCGGCAATGATGCCGGCCATATAGGTGTCCTGGTAGAAGGAGGCGTCATAGATGCGCATATTGGGCGCGGTCTTGTAGCCGGTGGCATGCTCGAACTTCACGTCCGGGAATTCCTGGGCCACGCGCAGCATGGGCTCCATGAAGCCGAAGGAGGTCGCGAAGATGATCTTGTTGCCTTGCGCGGCCAGGTCACGGATCACGCGCTCAGCATCCGCGCCTTCAGGCACGTTCTCGACGTAAGTGGTCTTGACCTTGGCGCCGAACTTCTTCTCGACCGCCTTGCGGCCGAGATCGTGCGCGTAGGTCCAGCCGGCATCACCCACCGGGCCCACATAGACCCAGGCCGCCTTGAGCGGCTCGGCGGCAAAAGCCGTCAGGCTGAACGCGGCCAGCGCCGCGGCGGCCAGACCCGCCTTGAAAAGAGAACGTTTGTTCATGGTGCTTCCTTCTGAGGAGAAAAATGGATGAGGGAATCAAGCAAAAACCACGCCGGGATTATGGCGCGACTGGACATCAAACAGAAGAGGCCATCCTGACGACGGCGCCGAGCGGCCCCTCGCGTGCACACCCCGGAGGGGATGGTCGACGCGGGGGTGGGGTTCATCCACCAGGATGGAACGGCTTGCCCAGCGAGGCAGGCATGTTGACGCGGATCCAAACCGGATTGCGCGAGATCAGCACCAACACCACGATGGTGGCCAGGTAGGGCAGCATGGCCAGCAACTGGCTGGGAATCTGCACGCCCGCGCTCTGCAGCGCGAACTGCATCATGGTCACGCCGCCAAAGAGATAAGCCCCCAGCAACACGCGGGCGGGCCGCCAGGTGGCGAAGGCGGTGAGCGCCAGGGCGATCCAGCCCCGCCCCGCGACCAGGCCCTGCACCCAGAGCGGCGCGTAAACCACGGACAGAAAGGCCCCGGCCACCCCGCAGAGCGCGCCACCCACCAGCACCGCCATGAAACGGATGCGCCGCACCGGATACCCCAGCGCGTGCGCGGCGGCGGGCGATTCGCCCACGGCACGCAGCACCAAGCCGGTCCGGCTGCGGTAGAGGAACCAAGCCATCACCGCCGCCAGTGCCATGGCCGCGTAGACCATGGGGTGCAACTGGAAGAAGGCCGGGCCGACGAAGGGAATGTCCGCCAACAGCGGCACCGCGTTCGGGGTTTGGTCAGCCAGCTTCTTGCCCACCATGCTCACGCCCACGAAGGCGGAGAAGCCGGTGCCGAACAGGCTGAGCGCCAGACCCGTGGCGTACTGGTTGGTGTTGAGCCAGATCACCAGCAAGCCAAACACTGCCGCCATGCCCGCGCCGGCCGCGGCGCCCGCGACAAAGCCCACGGCCGCCTCGCCGGTGTGAAAGGCGGCGGCGAAACCGGCGATGGCGGCCACCAGCATCATGCCCTCGGCCCCCAGGTTCAGCACGCCGGCTTTTTCATTGAGCAGCAGACCGAGCCCGGCCAGCACCAGGGGCGTGCCCGAGGCCAGCGCCGCAGCGATCAGCAATGCGGTTTCGTTCATGCCTGTGCTCCGCGCGATTCGTCATTCGCCTCTTTCTTCTGGCCACCACGGCGCCCGGCCCACCGAACCCTGTAGTTGATCAAGGTGTCGCAAGCCAGCAGCAGGAAGAGCAAGGCGCCCTGGAACACGCTGGTCAGCGCATTGGGCAGGCCCAGGCGCGACTGCGACAGTTCACCACCAATCAGCAGCATGGACAGCAACAGGCTGGAAAACACGATGCCCACCGGGTGCAGGCGCCCGACGAAGCAGCCGATGATGGCCGCGAAGCCGTAGCCCGTGGACAGGTGAGGCGTCAGCTGCCGCACCGGCCCCGCCACCTCCATGGCACCCGCCAGGCCCGCCATGGCCCCCGACAGCAGCAAGGCTGTCCACAGCGTGCTGCGGCTGGAAAAACCTGCGTAGCGGGCCGCGGCCGGCGCCAGACCGCCTACCTGCAACTGGTAACCGCGCCAGGACTTGGACAGGAAGAGCCAGAACGCCAGCACCGCCACCACGGCCACGATAAACCCCCAATGCAAGCGCGTGGAGGGCAGCAGCACGGGCAGCCAGGTCGAGATGTCGAAGGTCTTGGTCTGCGGGAAGTTGTAGCCCTGCGGGTCCTTCCAGGGACCAAAGACCAGATAGTTCAGCAACTGCTGCGCCACGTAGACCAGCATCAGGCTGACCAGGATTTCATTGGCGTTGAACTTGTCGCGCAGCCAGGCGACGATGGCCGCCCACAGCGCGCCACCCAAGGCACCCGCCAGCAACACCACCGGCGCGTACAGGCCACGCGGGCCCAGCGGTTCGGGCGACTGGAAGGGCATCAGGGTCTGGCTGCCCAGGTTGTGCATGGTCAGCCAGAGCGCCACCCCACCGCCCGTGATGGCGCCCAGCAGGAACTGCCCCTCGGCACCGATGTTCCAGATGTTGGCGCGGTAGCAGGCCGCCAGGCCCAATGCACAGAGCATCAGCGGCGTGGCCTTGAGCAACAGCTCGGAGACCGGACGCAGGCCGCGCAAGGGTTCGACGAAAAACACCGCCAGTCCGGCCAGCGGGTCCTTGCCGAGCGCGATGAACAGCAGGCTGGCCAGCAGCACCGTGAAGGCCAAGGCCAGCAGGGGCGAAACCCAGGACATCCACTGGGAAGGCTGCGGACGTGGTTCGAGTCTCAGCATGCGCCGACCTCGCGATAGGTTTCAAGTTGCTGCATGCGGTCCGTCCTCACGCTGGGTCGCCGTCTTGAGCGCCACCGGGCCGCCCGAAGGCGCGAAGGCCCCCTCGGGGGGCAGCGAACCTCGCGCAGCGGGGGGCGTGGAGGCCCTATTTTCCGGCCACAGCCCCGACATCCATTCGCCGATCTGCTCCGGCGTGGCCTGCGCGGTCGGCAGGCTGGGGCTCAGGCGGCCCTGCGCGATGACAACCAGGCGGTCGCAGATCTCGAACAGTTCGTCCAGCTCCTCGCTGACCACCAGCACCGCGCAACCCGCGTCGCGCAGGGCCAGCAGCTCGGCGCGGATCTGGGCCGCCGCGCCCACGTCCACGCCCCAGGTCGGCTGCGAGACGATGAGCAACTTCGGGGCTGCGTCGATCTCGCGCCCGACAATGAATTTCTGCAGATTGCCGCCCGACAGCGACTTGGCAGCGGCACCCGCGCCACCATGAGGCCCTCCTGCCTTGACCTTGAAACGCGCGATCACCTCGGCGGCCTGCGCGCGCAGCGCGCCGTGGCGCAGCCAGCCCCGCTTGACGTGCTCGCGGCGCGTGAGGGGCAGGTTGTCTGAGAGGCTCAGCACCGGCACCGCCCCGCGCCCCAGCCGTTCCTCGGGCACGAAGTGCAGGCCCAGGGCACGACGCTTGTCCGGCCCCAGGGCGCCGGCGGCGCGGCCAAAGATCTGAAGGGTGTCGGGCGCGGCCCGACGATCCTCACCCGAGAGGGCATACAGCAGTTCCTTCTGGCCATTGCCCGACACTCCCGCGATGCCCAGCACCTCGCCCGCGCGCAGCTCGAAGCCCACGCCGTCCAGGTCGACACCGAACTGGTCTTCGCGCGGCAGGCTCAGGCCTTGCACGCGCAGCGCCACCTCGCCCGCGGCGCGCGCGTGGCGCTCCAGCGCGGGCGGCTCCGCGCCGATCATCATGCGACTCAGCGAAGCATTGCTTTCCTGGCGCGGGTCGCACACGCCCGTCACCTTGCCGCCGCGCAGCACCGTGCAGGCAGTGCACAGGGCGCGGATTTCGTGGAGCTTGTGGCTGATGTAGAGGATGCTGCAGCCCTGGGACGCCAACTGGCGCAACACGACAAACAGGCGCTCCACCGCCTGGGGCGTGAGCACCGAGGTCGGCTCGTCCAGGATCAGCAACTGCGGCTCGCCCAGTAGCGCGCGGATGATTTCCACCCGCTGCATCTCGCCCACCGAGAGGGTGTGCACCGGGCGCAGCGGGTCGATTTCGAGCCCGTATTGCGTCGCCTTGTCGCGGATGCGCGCCGTCACCTCGGCCAGGGTCTGGCGCTTGTCCAGGCCAATCCAGACGTTTTCCGCCACGCTCAGCGTGTCGAACAGGCTGAAGTGCTGGAACACCATGCTGATGCCCAGGGCCCGCGCCTCCTGCGGATTGCGGATGCGCACCGGCTGGCCGTTGTAGCGGATCTCGCCCTCGTCGGCCTGTACCGCGCCATAGACGATCTTCATCAGCGTGGACTTGCCGGCGCCGTTCTCGCCCAGCACGGCGTGGATTTCACCCGGCTGCACGGTCAGCGAGACGCCATCGTTGGCCACCACGGCGGGGTAGCGCTTGGTGATGCCCTGGAGTTCGAGACGGGGAGGCAGAGGCAGCGGCATGGCGTCGGTGGAAAGAGGCATTAGCTTAAGCGATATCTGTGCCAATACTGACTTCGACGCATCGCCGGACCGGGCGGGAAGGCTGGTATGGTATGAGGCTTGCATCGCCTTCCCGCCATGAAACACCCTGTTCTGCAGTTCGTCCATCGCGGCGAAATCGTCCGCCTGAGCGACGTGCCGCCCAGCCGCACCCTGCTGGAAATCCTGCGCGAGGACCTGCAGTGCACCGCCGTCAAGGAGGGCTGCGGCGAGGGCGATTGCGGCGCCTGCACCGTGGTGCTGGGAACAGCCGAAGACGGCGAGCTGCGCTACCGCGCCATCAACAGCTGCATCCGCCTCGCGCACTCGGTGCAGGGCCAGGCGGTCTGGACCGCTGACGATTTGACGACCGGCATGGTTCCGGTTGCGGCCGCGGCCCAGCCCCATGCCGATGTGCGATCCCAGGGCGAGTCCGAGGCTGTACCTCCACCTGGGCACGAACGTCCCGCATTGCACCCTTGCCAGCAAGCCATGGTGGACTGCCACGGCAGCCAGTGCGGTTTCTGCACCCCGGGTTTCGTGATGAGCCTGTTTGGCATGTACCAAGGCAAGGTGCTGAACGGCGAGGCCGTCGATCGCGCCATGGCGCAGGCCGACCTTTCGGGCAACCTCTGCCGCTGCACCGGCTACCGGCCCATCCTCGACGCCGCCCAGCACATGGCGGACCTGCCGCGCGTGCAGGTAGACAAAGCCGCGGTGCTGCGGCAGTTGAGAAGCCTCGAGCCGGGCTCGGACCCGGACTATCTGACCCCCACCACGCTGGCCGAGCTGTTGGCCGCGCGCGCCGCGCACCCCCAGGCGCAGATTGTCGCGGGCACGACGGACGTGGGCCTGTGGGTGACCAAGCAGCACCGGCAGTTCGAGCAGGTTCTCGACGTGACGCGCGCCGCCGAGTTGCGCCACATCGAGCGTTACCCGCAGCACATCGCCATCGGTGCGGCCGTGCCGCTGCAGGACGCCTACGCCGCCCTGGTGGCCGACCGGCCTCAGTTGCGGACATTCGCCGAACGTTTCGCCGGCCTGCCCGTGCGCAACTCCGGCACGCTGGGCGGCAACATCGCCAACGGCTCCCCCATCGGGGACTCCATGCCCCTGCTGATCGCACTGGGCGCGAGCCTCGTGCTGATGGCTGCGCGCAAGGGCCGCCTCGTGTCCCGCGAACTGCCGCTCGAAAATTTCTACACCGGCTACCGCAAGAACCAACTCGCGGCGGATGAATTGCTGGCCTGGATCAAGGTGCCCTTGCCCACCGCGGACGCCACGAGCGCCGGGCCGGGCCGCCCCAAGCAAGCGAGCGCCCCTGGCACCAGCGAAGCGCAGGGCAGCGCCGCGCTTGGGGGCAGCGAGGACACGTCAGTGCCGAGCGTGGGGGCTGAATATTTCAGGGTTTACAAGATTTCCAAACGCCAAGACGACGACATATCCGCCGTCTGCCTGGCCTTGAACCTCCAGGTGCAGGACGGACGCATCACACAGGCACGCATCGGCGCGGGCGGGGTGGCGGCCACACCCGCGCGCGCCTACCAGACGGAAGCTAGCCTCGAGGGCCAAGCGTGGGCCCGGACCAGCCTGGAACAGGCCGCCATCGTGCTGGCCCAGGAATTCGCGCCGATCTCCGACATGCGCGCCAGCGGCGACTACCGGCGCGGCCTGCTGGCGCAACTGCCACTGCGCTACTGGGAGGAATTCGAGGGCAACGAGCCCGTGCGGCTGGAGGACTTGTCATGAGCGCGAATGACACCGTGAAACTCCAGCTCCTTGCGAGTGGCCAGTCGCTGGCCCATGAGAGCGCGCGCCTGCAGGTTCAGGGCTTGGCGCCCTACATTGACGACCTGCCCGAGCTGCGCGGCACGCTGCACGCGGCGCCCGTCCTGTCGCCCATCGCGCATGGTCGTCTGCGCGGCATCGACGCCCAGGCCGCATTGGCCATGCCTGGCGTGGTCGACGTGGTGCTGACGGCGGACATCCCCGGCGACCGGTACCTCGCGACCCCCGCGCACGACGAACCCATCTTCGCCATCGACACGGTGCAGCATGTCGGCCAGGTTGTCGGCCTGGTGGTGGCCCGCACCGTGATGCAGGCGCGCCGCGCGGCACGCGCCCTGCAGCAAGAACTGGCCAACCGCATCGAGGCCTTGCCCGCCGTCCTGGACGCGCGCGCGGCGCACGCCGCGCAAAGCTATGTGCTGCCGCCCGTGACCGTGCAACGCGGCGCGCCCGACGAGGCCCTGGCCCAGGCCAAGCACCGCTTGAGCGGCCGCTTCGAGGTCGGGGGCCAGGAGCATTTTTACCTCGAAGGCCAGATCGCCTACGCCCAGCCGCAGGAGGGCGAACGCGGCCGCAGGCAATGGCTGATCCACAGCAGCAGCCAGCACCCGGGTGAAGTGCAGCACTGGGTGGCGCACGCGCTCGGTCTGGACGGACACGATGTGCAGGTGGTTTGCCGCCGCATGGGGGGCGGCTTCGGCGGCAAGGAAACCCAGGCCGGGCACCTCGCGGTCTGGGCCGCGCTGGCCGCGCGCAAGACCGGCGCGCCGGTCAAGCTGCGGCTGGACCGCGACGATGATTTCATGGTCACCGGCAAGCGCCATCCCTTCGCCTATGACTACGAAGCCGGCTTTGACGGCACGGGCCGGCTCACGGCACTGCGGCTGACCATGCTGGTGAACTGCGGCTTTTCCGCCGACCTGTCCGGCCCCGTGGCCGACCGCGCCATCTTCCACAGCGACAACGCCTACTACCTGAGTGACGTGCGCATCCGCAGCTACCGCTGCAAGACCAACACACAGAGCCACACGGCCTTTCGCGGCTTTGGCGGGCCCCAGGGCGTGATCGCCATCGAAACCATTCTGGGCGACATCGCGCGCCACCTCGGGCTGGACGCGCTGGACGTGCGGCTGCGCAATCTGTACAGCGATGAAGTCATCCCGCCCACGAGCGCCACCGAGCCTGTCAGGCGCCGTGACACCACGCACTACCAGATGCGCATCGAGGACAACATCCTGCAGCCCCTGATGGGCGAACTGGCCAAGACCGCGCGCTACCGCGAGCGCCGCGCCGAGATCGCCAACTGGAACCGCACGCACCAGGTACTGAAGAAAGGCCTGGCCCTGACACCCGTGAAGTTCGGCATCAGCTTCACCGCCACCCTGTTCAACCAGGCGGGCGCGCTGGTGCACGTTTACGCCGATGGCAGCGTGCTGGTCAACCACGGCGGCACCGAGATGGGCCAGGGTCTACACACCAAGGTCGGCCAGATCGTGGCCGACGAGCTGGGCGTGCCGCACGACTGGGTGCGGCTCTCGGCCAGCGACACCGCGCGCGTGCCCAACGCCAGTGCGACGGCGGCATCCAGCGGCACCGACCTCAATGGCCGCGCCGCGCAGTTCGCCGCGCGCAGCGTGCGCGACAACCTGGCGGCCTTCGTCGCCGGGCTGGAGGGGCAAGCCGTGGGGGGCGCCGACGTGGGCGCCGGTGAGATCCGATTCGCCCATGGACAGGTCATCGGACCGCACAGCACACGTGACTTTCGCGAGGTGGTCAAGGCGGCCTACGCGAACCGCATCCAACTCTGGAGCGATGGCTTCTACCGCACGCCCAAGATCCATTACGACAAGACCACGCTGACTGGCCGGCCCTTCTACTACTTCGCCTACGGCGCGGCCTGCAGCGAGGTCGCCATCGACACGCTCACGGGCGAAACGCGCGTGCTGGCCGTGGACATCCTGCACGACGTGGGTCGCAGCATCAACCCAGGCCTGGACCTGGGCCAGGTGGAAGGCGGCTTCATCCAGGGCATGGGCTGGTTGACCAGCGAGGAACTGGTGTGGGATGGCAAGGGCCAACTCGCCACCCACGCGCCCAGCACGTACAAGATCCCGGCCACGGGTGACCTGCCGCCGCGCTGGCGCGTGGACTTCTGGCCCGAGCCCAACCGCGAAGACAATGTGCACGGCAGCAAGGCCGTGGGCGAGCCGCCCTTCATGCTGGCTGTCAGCGTGTGGGAAGCGATCCGCGATGCGATCGCGGCGGCACGAAAAGAAACGCGCGCCAGCGCGTGTGGCGATGCGGTGGCCGCCGCGCGCCAGGATGGCCTGGTGACCATGGACGCCCCCGCCACGCCCGAACGGGTATTCATGGCGCTGCGCGGCTGAACCTGTGGAAACAGACGCATGCCTGACCTGGCAGCCGGCCCAGGGGAAACACCGGGCGGAACGCGTCAACTGGGCGACATCCAGCCGTCAAACGCGGCGCATACCATCGCGGACCCGCCTCGTTTCCAGGAGCGTCCCATGCCATTCACACGCCGTCTTGCCTCCCTTGTTGCCGTCCTGCTGGCCAGTGCGCTGTCCCTGCTGGTCGGCTGCGCAAGCCCCTCGTCATCCATGTCCGATTCCCTGCAAACCTACCCTCCCATCGTCTTCGTGCACGGCAATGGCGACAGTGCCGCCTTGTGGCTGACCACGCTCTGGCGCTTCGAATCCAATGGCTGGCCGCGCGAGCGTCTGCATGTGATTGAACTGCCTTACCCGCAGGCGCGCGACAACGACGCCAAGCCCCAGCCGGGCCGCAGTTCCACCGCCGACTACATGGCCTATCTGAAAGCCGAGGTGGAGCGGGTGCGACGCGCCACGGGGGCCTCGCAAGTGGTCCTTCTGGGCAATTCGCGCGGGGGTTACGCCGTGCGCAACTACATCCAGAACGGCGGGGGCGCGGCCTCCGTTTCGCACGTTGTCCTGGGCGGCACGCCCAACCATGGCGTCTGGGCCATCAAGGGCTACAACGAAGGCAGTGAGTTCTCGGGCACCGGCCCCTTTCTGACGGGCCTGAACGCGCCCAAGAACGCCAACGGGGATGAAGTCACCGGCCCGGTGCGCTGGATGACCGTGCGCAGCGACAACAACGACAAGTACGCGCAACCGGATGGCCTGTGGATCGGCGCCAAGGGCACGCCAACGAACGTGGGGCACGACGGCCCCGAGCTCAAGGGCGCGCGCAACGTGGTCATCGCCGGCCTGGACCACCGCGAGACCTCCTTCTCGCCCGCGGCCTTCGCCGCCACGTACCAGTTCCTCACCGGCCGTGCGCCGACGGTGGACATCGTGTCGGAGGCGCGGGTGGAATTGAGTGGCGTCGTCACCGGCCTGGGACTGAACCCCAGCGATCCCGCCAGTGGCGACTATGTGAACAACCTGCCGCTCGCGGGCGCCGAACTGAGCATCTATGAGACCGATGCCACCACGGGCCAACGCCTGGGTGCGCCGGTCTACACGCGCAAGACTGGCGCGGACGGACGCTGGGGACCGTTCAAGGCGCGAGCCGGCATGGCCCACGAGTTCGAGCTCAAGGCAGCGGGTTACGCCATCACGCACGTCTATCGCAGCCCCTTCCCGCGCTCCAGCGGCATCGTCACCCTGCGCCCCGAGCGCATCACGGCTGCCGCTGAGAAAGAGGCCGCGGCCCTGGCCATCTTCACGCGTCCGCGCGGCTATTTCGATGCCCGACGCGACACCCTGCGCTTCGATGGCCGGACGCCGCCGCCCGGCGTGCCGCCCGTGGGCGCGGGCGTGTCCAACTCGCGCCTGCGGCTCGACAGCGCAGCCGACCGCGCGATCACGGCCGAGTTCAACGGCGAACCACTCGCCGGCCGCGTCTGGCCTGCGGCGGCCGGCCATGTGACGGTGCTGGAACTGACGTATTGAGCGGACTGCGCGTGCTGGCACAGGACCAGCACCGGCGCAAGGCGCCCACTCACATGGCTTTGAACAGATGGGCGTAGAGGCGGCTGACCGGCAGTTTTTCCGCCCGCGCCTTCAAGGCCAGCGACAGCTTGCCGGCTTCGTCGCGCAGCACGCTGTCAATCGCGGTGGCGCGCACCACGGTGCCGCGGTGCACCTGCCAGAAAACGGCCGGGTCCAGCTGCGGCAACAACTCCTTCAGCGGCGTGCGGATCAGCACCTCCTGAGCCGCGGTGACCACGCGCAGGTATTTGTCGGCCGCCTCGATGTAGACCACCTCTTCCACTGGCACCAGACGCAGGGTGTTGCCCACACTGGCCTGGATCACCTTCAGCGCTGTCTGCGCTGAGGTCGAGGCAGCCGTGGGCGCGGCGGGGGTGAGCGCCAGCAGGTTGCGCAGCTGCGCCAGCGTGCTGTCCATGGTGTGGGTATCGCGCCGCGCCAGCAACTCGCGCAGCTTCGCCACCGTCTTCTGCAAGCGGGCGGCCTGCACCGGCTTGAGCACGTAGTCGATGGCCTGCGCTTCGAAGGCCTGCACGGCGTACTGGTCGTAGGCGGTGACGAACACCAGCGCGGGAAAGGGCGCATCGTGTGGCCAGGCCTCGGCCAGATCGGCGGCGGCCTCCAGTCCCCCCTGACCGGGCATGCGGATGTCGAAGAACAGCACATCGGGTCGATCCCGCAAGGCGGCCTGCACCGCCGCCGCGCCATCCCCCACGGTGGACACGATGGACAGTTCGGGCCAGGCGCGCGCCAGCTCCGCCTGCAAAGCCTGCGCCAGCAGCGGCTCGTCTTCGGCGATCAAGGCGGTCGGCGTGCTCATGGGGCCCCGCGTGATTGCGTGCGTGGATTCATGCGCCGAGACTCAAGGGCAAGGTGATGCGGGTGCGCGCGCCCTTGCCCGGGGCGCTCTCGAAGTCATAACCGGCGGCCTCGCCATACAAGGTCTCCAGGCGCTGGCGCACCTGCACCAGCCCGAACCCACCACCGCCTGACCCTCCCACCATCTCGCTCTGACCCACGCCGCTGTCGCTGATCTCCAGCACCAGCCGCGCGCCTTCGCGACTCGCCCGCACCTCGATGCGGCCGCCTTGTAGCTGCGGCTCCAGGCCATGCCGGATGCTGTTTTCCACGATGGGCTGCAGCAGCAGGGGCGGCACGGCCTGCGTCGCCAGTTCCGGTGGCAACACCAGTTCGTAGGCGAGGCGCAGCCCCATGCGGATCGCCATCAGGGCGAGGTAGTCGCGCAGGCGGTCGAATTCGACTTGCAGGGGATGCGTGGTGGCACGCGAGGCATCCAGCGTCGCGCGCAGGTAGGCGATCATGTGGTCCAGCATCTGCTGGGCACGCGGCGGGTCGAGCGCGATCAGCGCGCGCAGATTGGCCAGCGTGTTGAACAGCATGTGCGGCTCCAACTGCGTTTCCAGCAGCTTCAGGCGTGCTTCGTTGGCATGGCGCCGTGTCTCGCTCATCTGGCGCTCGAGGTGGCCACGCCGCGCCGCACTGAAGAAGTAATAACTGCCGGCAATGCCCGCCAGCGCCGTGATCAGCACGGACTGGCGCGCCTGCACCACGGGGTCCGGTCGCGGGCCGACGTACAGCCCGAGGGCTCGGCACAGCACATCCCCCAGCGCCGTGCCGACGAAGTAGCCGATCGCGATAGCGGCGGCCACGAGCGCCACGCCGGCCAGCCCCTGGGGCCAGCCAGTCTCCGCGGCGGAAGGCAGGAGGTGCCGCGGAAAATCGATGCAAGCCCAGGTGATGATCCCAATGCACAAGGAGTAGGCCAGTTGCACGCCGTAGCCGCGCTCGGGCAAAAAGGCGTACTGGATCGTCGCAATGGCCAGACAGAACGCCAACACCTGCAACAGGTGCCGCAGCTTCGCGACGGGGTCGATCGTCATCGCTGCGCGCGCCGCAAGCGTTCGCGCTCACGTTCGACCAGGCGCTCGCGCAAGCCGCTGCCGAGGACGAAAACCGCGATGCCGTGCAACACCACACCCAGGCCCCAGCCCAGCGCCGGGTAAAGACTCCAATGCCGATGCCCCACGCCGAGCCAGGACAGGGCCAGGAAGACCCCGTTGAACAGCAGGTACACGACGGCATGGAGGTACCAGCCCAGCTTCGCGCCAGCGCGACGGCGAGCGATTCGTTCGATCTGTTCGGGGCTGAGGGGGGGCGTGGACATCGTGACGATTCTAGGACTTGGGCAAGAGGTATTGGACGAAGTATTGGGTGATACGCGCATGGGCTTGTGGCACCTGGGCGCGGTCGAAGTCCGGCGGGTCGGCCAGCAGACGCACTTCCGGGCCATGCAAGTCCGGCGGTTGCGGCGACATCAAGGAGCCATGCCCGGCGTTGGGTGCGTCGACCACCAAGGTGCAGCTGGCGCAAGCCTTCAGCACCTGGTCGACGTGATAGGCGGGCTTGAGCCAAGCATCCTTGCCATTGCGCACCAAACCCAGGGGCACGACGGGATGCGCCAGCGACGCCAGGTCGAAGTCCACCGCCAACGGGACCTCGGCCACGATGGCCGCGATGCGCGGGTCAGTGTGGCCATACCACCGCGTATCGTCCAGCTTGCGGCGAATGACGAACAGCGCGCCCGCCTTCTTCAGACCATCCGCCCAATTGCCGTGCAACTCGAGGGAAGTGCCGACGCAGGTGGGAAAATCGTCGGCGATGTGCGCTTCGCAATGGTCGCGCAGCGCCGCGGGCGACCAGCGCCCACCTGCCAGCACAAGCGCGGTGTGTCCCCCGGCGGACATGCCCCACATGCCGACACGGTCCAGCTTCAACAGCGGTGCGAATCGCGGGTCCGCGCCGACGACGTCGATGGCCCGGGACACTTCGAGGGGCCGGCGCTCCCAGCTCCGCGGACCGACCAGGGCGTGGTCGTGCCAGTTGTCGCCCTGGTGTTCAGGCAGCGCGACCACGAAGCCCGCCTGGGCCAGCTGGATCGCGAAATCGGCGTAGACCCACGGCGAACCGCCCGAGCCGTGGGACAGCACCACCAGCCGACCGTTGCCTCGCGTTGGCGCGGCACCCCAGGCCACCTGCAAGGTGAACGGTCCCAGCACCTTGGTCTGGGCCGGGGCATCGGTCGGGTAGAAGACCGTGACCGGCCCGTCCCCCGACTGCCCGGGGAGCTCGCGCACACCCACCTCGGCTTGCGCCACGCAGTTCGTGACGAGGAGCAGGGCCAGCAGACCCAGGCGCGCACGCGCCGCGGACCGCGCGGTCATGACAGGCGGTCCTCGCGCTGCGCGAGCAGCCGGCGGCGCTCCCGCTGCACCAGTCCTTCGTGCACCCCGCTGGTGAGCACAAACACCACCAGGCCGTGAATGAGGAGGCCCAGGCCCCAGCCCATCGCCGGATAGATAGCCCAGCCGCGCGGGCTCTGCGCCGACAAGATCATCAGCAGCAGATTGACGGCGAGGTAGACGGTAGCGTGGATGTACCAGCCCAGCTTGGCGCCGGCGCGGCGCCGGGCCTGGCGTTCGAGGTCAGGGATCTGCATGGTGGTTCTCCTTGAGGGATAGGTTGGTCGCGAGAAGGTCGAGGGACGAATTCAGGCGGTGACCGCGCGGCGGCCTCGCAGGGCCAGCTTCCAGAGGCGGGCGGCGCGACCGACGAAAAGGCCGGTGAAGGCGCCATACAGGCTGGCGACGGTCAAGGCATACGCGGGCTCTTGCATCAGTTGCGGGGCCATGACGAGGTCCACGCCGACCACGTACTTCACCAGGAAGATGCCCAGCATCAGCAGCAGGGGTGCTCCACTGCCGGGAATGGCGTAGGTGCGGGAGGCGGCGTCGTAACGGGCCGGCGATGGCAGGCGAACCACCAGGGCGAAGACGGCCACGGCCGCCGTCATCCAAACGCCCAAGGCCTGGGGCAGCAGGGCCGAGCCACCCAGGGCGGACAGCGTGCCCCAAACTGAGAAACTGGTCATGGCGAGCGGCGTCAGTGACACGCGCGCCAGGCTGGCCTGGCGATCCTTCCATTGGCTGGCGCCCAGAATGGCCAGGCCGAGAGCCAGCCCCCCGACCCAGGGGGGCGTGTTGCGGATGACCGTGGGCAGAGCTTCGGGGTGTTGAATGAGCAGTTGAATCAGCATGGTGCACTCCTGTAGGCGATGGACGCACTGTGCGGGACCGCCACCGGAATCGCCAGCAGGCTGTGACGAAACGCGGAGAGCGGGGTGTGAAATGCCGCTGACGCAGTGCGAAACGCCCGGCACAAGTGATATTGCACAATGGTGCACATGCAAGAAATAAGCACTCGGGAATGTGATTCAGGGGGGCGGATACCGGTTGTCACCCGGCGCGGGTCTTTCCTGCTGGTGCTGCTGGCCACCCTGCTGGCAGGTTGCGCTGGCAGCTCTGTGTTCGTCCCTTATCCCAGCACGGCGCAGACCTACCGGCAGGCCCTGGACACGGGAAAACCCGAAAGCGCCGTCAAGGCCATCGGCAGCAAGACCAAGAGTGCCGATGGCATGCTGTACCTGCTGGAACGGGCACGCGTCCAGCAGCTGGAAGGCCACGCCGAGGACAGCAAGGCCGATTTCGACGCGGCCATCGCGCGTTTCCAGGCCCAGGATGAGCAGGCCACCATCTCGGCCTCGGCCCTGGCGGCCTCGGGCCTGAGCCTCTACAGCAACGACAACGCCCGGCCCTACCAGGGACGCACTTATGAACGCGTCTTCGTCCATCAGTACCAGGCCCTGAACTACCTGGCGCAAGGGGATGTCCAAGGCGCGCTGGTGGAGGTACGCCGCGCGAATCAGGTGCAGGTGGAGGCACTGGCCAGAAAAGCCAACGCGGTGGACGACGCGCGCGACAAGTCCGAGCGGGAGGCCAAGGCCAAGGGACTGGACCCGGACAGCTACGACAAATTCTTCAATGAGATGGACCTGGCGGCGGGTCGGGTCAAATCCAGCTTCCAGAACGCGGCCACTTTCTACCTGTCAGGCCTGATCTATGAAGCCACGGGTCAGACCAACGACGCGTACATCGACTACCGCAAGGCGCTCGAAATCGCGCCCGACAATCCCTACCTGCAGAAGGACGTGGTCCGCACCGGCCTCAGGGCAGGCATGGACGACGCCAGAAAACTGGCCCAGCAACTCAAATTGCCGACCAATCCGGCGGCGGTGGCGCCAGCCGCGGAACAGGGCGATCTGGTGGTGTACCTGGAGGAAGGGCTCGCGCCGATCAAGCAGCCGGTCACGATCCCGATCTACACCAGGAACACCGCCAACTACGTCAGCTTCCCGGTGTATCGCTCGGTGCCTGCACCGCAGGCCTACACGCTGTCGGTGGATGGCGCGGCACATGAGACCACCCCACTGACCGACACCCGCGCATTGGCCGTGCGCACGCTCAAGGACGAAGTCTGGGACCTGCTGGTGCATTCCTTCCTGCGCCTGATTGCCAAGCAGGATCTGCAGCGCAACGTCCAGCGCAACAACCAGAAGAGCAACGAAGCGTTGGTGCTGGGCCTCGCCACCATGCTGTTCACCGTCGCCACCGACCAGGCGGACCTGCGTTCCTGGCTGACCCTGCCCGGCAGCGCGCAGGTACTGCGCCTGCCCTTGGCCGAGGGCGAGCATCACATTGCCTTGCCGGGCCGGCCCGGACAAGCACCGATCACGGTCGAAATACGTAAAGGCAAACCCACCTTGCTGCACCTGACCGTTTTGCCGGGTAGTATCTACAGCCGGGTTTATCCTCTGTGATGGAGTTCGTCATGAAACAAGTCCTGTCCTATCTCACTCCCACGGGCGCCGTGCGCCTGGCCATGCCCATGCTCCTGAGCTTGGTGCTGGCCGCTTGCAGCTCGTCCTCCCTCATCGACTACCGCGGCGGTGCCTTCGAGGACGACATCGAGGTCGACAAGACCTCCCTTTCCCTGGTCGAAGGCGGCCTGCCGCAAGCCCGCGCCGTTCTGAAGAACGACACCAGCAAGGAGCTGAAGTTCGAATACAAATTCGTCTGGCTGGACACCGAAGGCGTGCCGCTGGACGAAACCGACCGCCCCTGGCGATCGGCCAAGCTGGCAGGCAAGGACCGCATGACGGTCACCGGCACGGCACCCTTTGACCGCGCACGCCGCTTCCAGATCCAGATTCGCGAACCGCAGGAAATCAAGAAGTGAGTCTTCCCATGAAACACAGCCTGTCCTACACACTGAAAACCTCCACCTCCACGGTCTTGTTGGCCGCTGCCGCGCTGGGCCTGCTCGGCTTGTCCGGTTGCGCCTCCAAGGTGGAGTACGGCGACGCCACCGGCGTGGAAACCGTGAACACCGATTTCGGCTCCTCCGATCTGCAATTGATCGCGGAAAAGATGGTGGACGACCTGCTCTCCTCGCCCGCGATGCGTGACATCGCGCCCAATGGCGAGCGCCCGATCCTGTTCATCGAAAGCATCAAGAACAAGACCGTTGAGCACATCGACACCGAGTCGATCACCGACACCATCTCGACCAAGCTGCTGAATTCCCGCCGCTTCCGCTTCGTGGACATGACCCGCATGGACGCGGTCCAGAAGCAACTGGACTACCAGAAGAACAGCGGTCTGGTGGACGAAACCAAGGCCGCGCAGATGGGTCGCCAGCTGGGCGCGAAGTTCATGCTTTACGGCAATCTGGCTTCCATCACCAAGTCGGCCGGCTCGACCAAGGACATCTACTACAAGTTCACGCTCAAGCTGTCCAACATCGAAAGCGGCATCGTGGAATTCCAGAGCGAGAAGGAAATCCGCAAGACCCGCAAGAAGAGCCTGTTCGGCGGTTGATGTCCGCAAGCGCGCACCTGCCACGGGCGCGCGCTCAGCGCGACGCCTGACCTGGCAGTTGCAGCAGCTGCGCCGCCACGGCCACGGCGATCACCTCCGGCTGCTTGCGAAATTCGCCCGCGATGCCGCCCACCCCGATGGGGCAGGTCACGCGGGCGAAATCTTCTTCGCCCCACCCCCGCGCCGCCAAACGATGGCGGAAAGTCGCCCATTTGCTGCGGCTGCCAATCAGGCCGATGTAGGGCAGGTCGTTCTGCTCCCGCGCACGCGTGAGGCAGGCGGCCAGGATGTCCAAGTCTTCCGCGTGGCTGAAGCTCATGATCAGCACGGCGCTGCCGGGCAGCAAATCCCGCACGGCGGCGTGCACCGGATCTGAATGCTCACAACGCAAACGCACGGCGCCCGCCGTGATGTCGGCGGGAAAGATGCCTTCCCGGCTGTCGATCCAGTGCAGCGCGAAAGGCAGGCCCGCCAGCAACCGGGCCAAGGCCTGGCCCACATGACCGCCGCCGAAAAGCGCCACCGGCAAGGTGGCCGCAGCGGCGGTGCGCAGGCGTAACGCCTGGGACTGCGCATCCCTCGCGTCCAGCAACTCATACCGCAGCCAGACCACGCCACCGCAGCATTGGCCCAGGCTAGGGCCCAGCGCTTTGCGCTGGTCTTTGTCGGGGAGTGCTGTCTTGCCGGCCAGCAAGGCCCGGGCAAAGGCAATGGCTTCGAATTCCAGGTGCCCCCCGCCTATCGTGCCCGTCACCTTGACGCCCGCAGCGGTGAACTCGTCAGCGGCACCCGTGGTAGGGACGAACTCGACCAGCATCCACGCGCCCACGTCGCGCGGAGCGGACCCCTCGGTACGCACGACGCGCACCAGCATCGCGGCGTCATTGGACAGGTGAACCATGCGCGGTGCGTCAGATCACGGGTTGGGGCGGACGTGAGGAAGCGTCAAAGCGCGGAGCCACTGCACGTCCTTTGTTTTTTCTGCCGCCGCGGGCAGACGCCGCGTCAGCGACCCTTCTTCACTTCGCCAGCGAGGAAATCGACGACCTGGAGCGAGCGCTCCATGCTGCGCGTGAGCGACGCGTCGGTGTAATAGCGGCCCGCCACGCCCAGCGCCGGCACGCCGTCCACTTGGTAGGCGCTCACCAACTGGTTGGCGCGCCCGACCTTGGCCGCAACGCTGAAGGAGTTGTACGCGTCCGTGAACTGCTTCTTGTCCACGCCCTGGGTCGCGAGCCAGTCGGCAATGCCGGCGGGATCCTCCAGACGCTGACGATCCACATGCACGGCGCGGAACACCTTGGCATGCAACTGATTCAACTTGCCCAGGGCTTCCAGCGCATAGAAAAGACGCTGGCGGGTTTCCGGGCGGGGGCCCACGAAGGCCACGGGCACGCGACGCAGCACCACGTCCTTGGGCAGGCGGCGGCTCCAGGCCTCCAATGTGGGCTCGAAGGCGTTGCAGTGCGGGCAGTAGTAAGAGAAGAACTCGACCACCTCGATCTGGCCTGCCGGCGTTTCCACGGGCGCGGTCTGCTTGAGCGGCAGGTAGTCGCGACCACTTTCGAAGCCTGCGCCCTGCGCCGATGCGTTCAGGGGAAAAGTGGCCGGCAGGGCGACGGCACTGCCCAGGCCGGCGGCGGTCAGGGCACGGGTAAATTCACGGCGTTGCATGGTGATCGGGACTCCTGATCGCGGTTTGATTTGCTGGGTTGGGTCGCGCGCGGGCAAACGACCGGACGGGCTCAGCGCTGGCCGCGCACCTGGGCGGTCTGCTGACCCGCAGCCTTGAGCTGGCTTTCGGCGCGATCGGCGTCTTCCTTGCGCTCGTAAGGGCCCACGCGCACGCGGTAGATCAGCCGACCGGAGGCATCCTCGGCCCGCAGGACGCGCGCCTGCACGCCGGTCAGGGAAAGGCGCGCACGCTGGGCTTCGGCGTCCTCGGGCTTGTAATAGGCACCCACCTGGATGTAGTAGGCCAGCATGTTGGGGTTGGCTGCCTTGTTGTCCTCGTTGATCTTGGCGCGCGCCAGATCACCCAGCGGATCGGCCGACTTGGCGGCAGGCACCGTCACGGGCGCGGGCACAGCCGCCTCGGGTTCGGCGGGTGGCGGCGCGGGACGGGTCTTGGTCGCCAGGGGCGCGTTGGGCTTCCAGTCCTTGTTGCGCTCCAACTCGGCCGCATCCTGTTCTGGCGTGCGGTTCTGGCCCTTGTTCATGAAGGGCACCGGCGTCTTGGTCACGTAAAGCGCGACCAGCAGCGCCACGGCCAGGCCGACGACGACGCCGATGATGAAACCGAGTAGCGTGCTGCCGCGTTGCTTGTTCATATCGCAGGAATGGGTTGCAGAAAATTCAATGAAGCGAAAGATACGGGGCGGGCGCGAACCAGGGGAGGGTCGCGCCCTGCGCTCACATCTTCACGGGAGCGCTCACGCCCAACACGGCCAAGCCGTTGCGCAGCACCTGCGCGGTGGCGGCCACCAGGGCCAGGCGGGCACGCTTGACGGCCTCGTCCTCCACAAGAATGCGCTCGGCATCATAGTAGCTGTGGTAACTGGCCGCGAGATCACGCAGGTAAAAAGCCACATCGTGCGGGGCGAAATCGCGCGCGGCACCGGTCAGCATGTCCGGGTACTGGGCGAGCTTGAGCATCAGCGTGTGCGCGGCCGACGTGTCCAGTGCGGCCAGGTCGGCGTCGCGCAGGGTCACCGGGTCGCCGCCCTCCTTCTCGCGCCAGGCCGCCAACACGGAACAGATGCGCGCATGCGCGTACTGCACGTAGTAAACCGGGTTGTCGTTGTTCTTCTGCACGGCCAGGTCGACATCGAAGGTGTACTCCGTGTCGGGCTTGCGGCTGAGCAGGAAGAAACGCACGGCGTCCTTGCTGGTCCATTCGATCAGGTCGCGCAGCGTCACGTAGGACCCCGCGCGCTTGCTGATCTTGACCTCCTCGCCACCGCGCACCACGCGCACCATGGTGTGCAGCACATAGTCGGGGTAGCCCTGGGGAATGCCAACGCCCGCCGCCTGCAGGCCGGCGCGCACGCGTGCGATGGTGCCGTGGTGGTCCGTGCCCTGGATGTTGACGACCTTCTGGAAACCGCGCTCCCACTTGCTGATGTGGTAGGCCACGTCCGGCACGAAGTAGGTGTAGCTGCCGTCGCCCTTGCGCATGACGCGGTCTTTGTCGTCGCCGTAGTCGGTGCTGCGCAGCCAGAGCGCGCCGTCCTGCTCGTAGGTCTTGCCGGCGGCGCGCAGTTTCTCGACCGTGGTGTCCACCTTGCCGCTGGTGTAGAGGCTGGACTCCAGGTAGTAGTTGTCGAAACGCAGGTTGAAGGCCTGCAGGTCCAGGTCCTGCTCGTGGCGCAGGTAGGCCACGGCGAACAGGCGCATGCTGTCCAGGTCGTCCACCTGGCCGCTGGCCGTGTAGCTGCGGTCGTCGGCCTGCACGGTCTTGCCGGCCATGAAGTCGGCCGCGATGTCGGCGATGTAGTCGCCGTTGTAGGCACTCTCGGGCCAGCCCGGGTCGCCGGGCTTGAGGCCGCGCGCGCGCGCCTGCACGCTCACGGCCAGGGTCTGGATCTGCACGCCCGCGTCGTTGTAATAGAACTCGCGGTACACCTCCCAGCCCTGGGTGGCGTAGAGGTTGGAGATGGCGTCTCCCAGGGCGGCCTGGCGCCCGTGGCCCACGTGCAGCGGCCCGGTCGGGTTGGCGGAGACGAACTCCACCATCATGCGCTGGCCATTCGGCGTCTGGCGGCCATAGCGTTCGCCCGCACCCAGCACCTCGCGCACGATTTCCTGCTTGGCGGCGGGCTTGAGCCGGATGTTGATGAAGCCAGGCCCGGCGATTTCCACCGCCTCGACCCAGATGGAAAAGGCGGGCATGGCCAGCAGGGCACGCCGCAGCTCCTCGGCAACCTGGCGGGGCGGCTGCTTGAGTGGCTTGGCGATCTGCATGGCGGCGGTGGTGGCCAGATCGCCGTGCTCGGCCAGCTTGGGCGACTCGAACGCCGCGCGGGCGCCCGCGCCGGGCAACAACTGTTCCAGCACGATGGACAGGGTCTGGAGCAGCTCGTTTTTGACGGACAACATAGGGGGGTGATTCTACTGACCGGGCCCTGCGCGTCCCACGGCGCACGGCATGCCGGTGCCCAACGCACACCAAACTTACGCTTGGACGCAGAACGGCGCCGTGGCCGCCAAAGGGCACACAATCAAAATCGGCCGACTCTTACGCTGGAACGCCGAATGCCTATGCTGGGCAGCGGTTCGGAGCCCGTTTCTCCCCGAGCGTGGCCTGGACCGCTTCTGTCCTTGAACCCCGCCGCGGCACCTCTCCCCGTTCTCCTCCAGCCCGGCGGGGATCTTTTTACCCCCCTCCATCCAGCTTGCGCGCCGCCTGCTTGACGGCCGCCGTCAACATCTGCGCGGAGGGTGATTCACGTGCCCAGTGCTGCCAGTACAGCGCCACGTCCACCGTCGCGCCGGGCAGCAGCTCCTCGAAGGCGCCCTCCGCCTTGTCACGCCGGGCCGCCAGCGTGTGCGCGGGCACCATGCCCCAGCCCAGGCCCAGGGCGATGGCGGTGTCGAAGGCTTCCACCGAGGGCGCGTAGTGGCGCGGATAGGGCGGCTGGCGCAGGTCGAAATGCTGTTCCAGGTAAGTGTCCTGCAGCGCGTCCTTGCGGTTGAAGATGATGGCCGGCTGCGCCAGCAACTGGTGGACGGAAAGCTGGCCCTGACGATCGCGGCATTCCCGCGCCAGCGCGGGCGCGGCCACGCCGTGGTAGCGCAGCACGCCCAGCGGCTCGGCGAGGCAGCCACGCAGCGGTGCGGCCAGCGTGGTGACACAGCCCAGCACATCCCCGCTCTTGAGTGCGTCGTGCGTATGGTCCTGGTCGTCGATCATGATGTCGAGCAACAGGCGTTGGCGCGCCAGGACCGGCGCGACCCCAGGCAGAAACCAGCTCGCCACCGAATCGGCGTTGATGGCCACCGGCAGGGTCTGCCAGGCGCGGCTGCCGGCGCCGCCGTCCACGCTGCCCGCGCCCTGCAAGGTGGCGAGCAAGTCGGCTTCCATGGCCCTGACCTGCTTCACATGCGCCAGCAGGGCCTGCCCGGCCGCCGTGGCGCGCACCGTTTTGCCCCGCACCAGCAGGCGCCGGCCGAGCTCGGCCTCCAGCGACTTGATGCGCAGGGAAATGGCAGCCAGCGTCAGGTGCAGGGCCTGCGCGGCGGGACCAAAGCCGCCGTGCTCGACCACGGCGGCCAGGGCATCCAGTTGTTTGGCATCCAGCATGGTCGGGCTCCTGGCAGGGCAACAGAAAACGCGACGGATTGAGCGTCGCATTTACTCAATTAATTTTTTAGTTTATCTACTTTAAATTAAAAGTATTAAACAAAACAAAGGCCATGGGCATACTGCGGGCCATTGTCTTGCGGCGCCTGAGCCTTTCTTTTTCCTGTCCTCAGACGCCGGTTTGTCCTTCCCAGGTGTCCCCATGTCCTTCGCCCTGCCTATGTCTCCCGCCTTCCTGTCCGGCATGGTGCTGAGCCTGTCGCTCATCATGGCCATCGGCCCGCAGAACGCCCATGTGCTGCGCATGGGCCTGCAGCGCCAGCACCTGGCCCTGACCGTCGCCATCTGCGTGCTGGCCGACGTGGTGCTGATCGCTTTGGGCGTGGCGGGCCTGGCGCAGCTCGGCGGTCTGTCCGACAAGCTGCATGGCGCCTTGATCGGTGCGGGTGCGCTCTTCCTCGCGGTCTACGGCTGGCAAGCGATGCGGCGCTTCCTGCGCCCGGTCGCGGTGGACCTGCAAGCCGCCGCGCTCCAGCCACCGGCCATGACCCGCCGTCAGGCCGTGCTGGCGGCGCTGGCCTTCTCCTGGCTCAACCCGCATGCCTGGCTGGACACGGCGGTGCTGATCGGCACGGCCTCCCTGGCCTATGGCCTGGACGGCGGTCCGGGACGCGCCGTTTTCGGCCTGGGTGCCGCCACCGGCTCGCTGCTGTGGTTCGCCGGACTGGGCCTGACCCTGTTCTGGCTGGGCCGGCGCTTGAACTCGGTCGCGGTCTGGCGCGCGCTGGACGGCCTGGTCGCGCTGATGATGTGGGGCACCGCGCTGTGGCTGGTGACCAGCCTGTTCTGAACTCGCCCGGCTCACGTCCCGTCATGCGCTGAGCCGCCGGCAGCAGGCCCGGGTGGATGCCGCTGCGGGCGGCCTTTGTCACGGGGCTTACCGCGCCAAGGGCAGCGCCGCCTGCGCACTGCGCCGCGCAAGCGCTGCGTCAGAGCGAGGCCGCGTAGGCCAGGATGGCGTCCCGGATCGCCAGGAAACGCGGGTCTTCCAGCAAGGGCGCGCGGCACCAAAGGTAAATGGGACGCGGCTGGGACGGCACCGACAGCTTCAGCTCCGTGACTGGAAACTGCGCCTGCAGCAAGCGCATGGGGTAGTGCGGCAGCACCGAAAGGTGCCCGCCCGCGCTCAGGATGCGCAGCAGCACGAACGCCTCGCCCAGCACGGCAATGTCATTGCGCGGACTCTCCACGCCAGCGACGCGCAGCATCTCGCCCACGGCCTGGTCGAAGGGCGAGGCCGTGCCCAGGCTGATCCACGGCATGCCGTCCGCGTCGCCCGGGTCCAGCCGCCCGCGCGCGGCCAAGGGGTGCGCGGCGCCGCAATAGACACCCAGGTCGTCCTTGACCATCAGGCAGCGCTCGATGCCCGGCGGCGGTTTGTCCAGCCAGGAGGGCGCAATCACCAGGTCCTGCCGACCGTCGATGAGTTGCTCGACCAGCAGGTGCGGCCGGTCGCTCTGCACGCGCAAGGCCATGTCGGGAAATTGCCGCTGCAGCACCTGCACCAAACCCGGCAGCAGGGCCGCCCCGACGATGGGGCCGCTGCCCAGACGCAGTTGCCGGTTCAGCCCCCCGCGATGGCGCGCGCCGACCTCGCTTGCATCCTGCAAACGGCGGGCGATGGCACGGCCTTCGCGCGCCAGCATTTCGCCCAGGGGCGTGCTGCGCACACCGAAGCGGCTGCGCTCGAACAAAGTCCCGCCGGCCTGCATCTCCAGCGTCTGCATGTTGTGCGTCAGCGTGGGCTGGGTCAGGTGCAGATGGCGACTGGCCTGGGTGATCGAACCCTTTTCGAGGATGGTCGCCAGTTGGACCAGATGGCGTGGATCCATCGGTTTTTTTTAGTTCAAAAGGTCGATTTTCAATTTTACAGATGGTTTTATGCTGCCTAAGCTGGCCCGCGCATGAAACCGAATCTGATCTACATCGTCGCGGACGATCTGGGCTACGCCGACCTGGGCTGCTACGGCGGTCGGGACGCCGCCTTCGGCCCCGTCTCTCCCAACATCGACGCCCTGGCCGCCGGCGGGCTGCGCCTGAGCGAGGGCTACGCCAACTCCCCGGTATGCTCGCCCACCCGCTTCGCGCTGATGACCATGCGCTACCAGTACCGCCTGCGCGGCGGAATGGAAGAGCCCATCAACAGCAAGAGCAAGGGCAATCCCAAACTGGGCCTGCCCACGGACATGCCCACCCTGCCCTCGTTGCTGCGCGAGGCCGGTTACACCACCGCATTGGTGGGCAAGTGGCACCTGGGCTACCCGCCCGCCTTTGGGCCGCTGCGTTCGGGTTACGACGAGTTCTACGGCATCATGGCCGGCGGCGCGGATTACTTCACGCATTGCTCGGGTCGGGGTGACCATGACCTCTTCCTCGGCGAGGAGGAGCACCATGAAATTGGCTACCTGACCGATCTGCTCTCGCGACGCGCCACCGACTACGTGACGCGCCAGGCGCCACGGGCCCGCGACGGCCAGCCTTTCTTCCTGAGCCTGCACTACACCGCGCCACACTGGCCCTGGGAAACGCGCGACGACGCGCACCTGGCCGCCGAGGTGGCAAGCAACCTCTTCCACCTCGACGGCGGCAACGTCGAGACCTACCGCCGCATGATCCACCACATGGACGAGGGCATCGGCCAGCTCGTGGCCACCCTGCGCGCGCAAGGTCTGCTGGACAACACCCTCATCGTCTTCACCAGCGACAACGGCGGCGAGCGCTTCTCCGACAACTGGCCCCTGGTCGGCGGCAAGATGGACCTGACCGAAGGTGGCATCCGCGTACCCTGGGTCGCGCACTGGCCGGCCGTGATTCCGGCCGGCAGCGTGAGCGCGCAGCACTGCATGACCATGGACTGGTCGGCCACCCTGCTGGAGCTCGGCGGTGGCCGGGCCCACCCGGACTACCCGATCGATGGCGTCTCGCTGGCGCCGGTGCTGCGCGACCCCGGCCACCACTTCGAGCGCCCGCTCTACTGGCGCATGAACCACCGCAAGCAGCGTGCGCTGCGGCGTGGGGATTGGAAGTACCTGCAGGTAGACGGCAACGACTACCTGTTCGACATCCGCGCCGACGCGCGCGAGCGCGCCAACCTGGCGCACCGGCAGCCCGAGCGCCTCGAAGCCATGCGCCAGGATTGGTTGACCTGGAACACCACCGTGCCCGCCATCCCCGAAGACGCCGCGGTCAGCCTGGGCTATTCGTACAAAGACATGCCCCAGCGCTGACCTCCATTTCCCCAACCCGAAGAGGAACTCACCGTGAAGAATTTCAAGACCTTGGCCATCCCGCTGTTGCTCGGCGCGCTCGCCTTCGCGCAGAACGTCAGCCATGCCCAGGCCTGGCCCACCAAGCCCATCAAGCTGATCGCGCCATCCACGGCCGGCGGCCCGCCCGATGTCTATGCCCGTGCCCTGGCCGAGCAATTGGGCCAACTGCTGGGCCAGCCCCTGGTGGTGGAAAACTCACCCGCGGCCGGCGGCATGATCGGCGCGCAGCAGATCATGCGTGCCCCGGCAGATGGCTACACCCTACTGGTCAACACCGCCGGCATGATGACCATCACCCCCAACGCCAACCCCAAGGCACAGTACAAGGCCAGCGATTTCACGCAGATCTGCCAGGGCGTGGAAGCGGCCCTGGTGCTGGCCAGCAACCCCAGCCTGGGCACCAAGAACTACGGCGAACTGGCGACTTGGATCAAGGCCCAGAAGACACCGCCCATCTACTCGTCCTACTCCCTGGGCTCGCCCGCGCACTTCCTGGGCTACCAGCTCAGCGAGGCGCTCAAGACCGAGATGACCCACATCCCATACAAGAGCAGCCCGCAGCAGATCAACGACATGCTGGCGGACATGGCGCCGCTGGGTTTCGTGCAAGTCGCCACGGCCAACCCGCACATCAAAGCCGGCAAGCTCACCGCTTACGCCGTCACCAGCGAGAAACGCGTGGCCCAGCTGCCGAACGTACCCACCGTGGCGGAACTCGGCCTGCCCCAGCTCACCACCACGGTCTGGTTCGGCCTGTCAGGCCCCAAGAACCTGCCGCCCGCCATCGTCAGCAAGCTGACTCAGGCGCACCAGCGCGTGCTGGCCTCGCCGGAATTCCAAGCCCGCATGGCCGCTTCTGGCTTGGACGCCAGCCCCGACGTCTGCGGTGACAAGTTCATGCGCAAGATGAACGTCGAAACGGAACGCTGGGCGCGCATCATCAAAGCCACCGGCTTCGAAGCAACGAACTGAGCGTGTCACGTAGCATTTGGTGACGCGAGGACTGTCGACACAAGGACGGCGCAAAAACAAGGGGTGGCGGCCTGTCACGGCAAAGCGCTAGACTCCCGCCCCGGGTATCCATCCCGGACGCCCCAAACATCCACTCCTTGAGACAAAAGACATCATGAAAAAATTGCTCTCTCTGCTCGCCCTCGGCCTGGCCCTGAGTTTCGGCACCGCCGCTCAGGCCCAGGACTACGCCTCCACCTGCGCGGCCCAGTCCGCCGAGAAGAAACTGGCCGGCGCCGCCAAGACCAGCTTCGAGAAGAAATGCGTGGCCGACGCCCAGTCCAATGCCAACGCAATGTGCGAAAAGTCCGCCGCCGACAAGAAGCTGGCCGGCGCCGCGAAGAACAGCCATGTGAAGAAGTGCATGGCTGACCAGCAAGCCGCCCCCGCGAAGAAGTAAGCACTTCGCTGCTTCCTTCCCCACAAACCCCGGACGCGCGAGCGCCCGGGGTTTGCTTTTTTGGCGCGCCGCGAAGCGCGACTCAGCGACGGGATTGCCAGAAGGCAGGCTGGCCGTAGTGGTGCTTCAGGAAATCCAGCCACAGGCGCAGGCGCAGCGGCAGGTGCTTGCGCTGCGGAAAGACGACGTAGATGCCATTGGGCGGCGCGGCGTAGTCCTCCAGCACGGGCACCAGGCGGCCCGCGCTCACGTCTTCCTCCACCTCCCAGGTGCTGCGCCAGGCGATGCCGTAACCGGCCAGGCACCAGTCGTGCAGCACCTGCCCGTCCGAGCAATCGAGCGGCCCCTGGGGGCGGTAGTGGATGAGTTCCCCGCTGGCCCCGGCCCCGTTTTCCACACCCGTGTCCTGCGCGTCTTCGCTCGGTTCCTGTACCGAGCCTTCACCCTTGCCTGGCATACGGAAAGCCCAGCCCCGCGTCTGCGACGCCTCGCTGGACAGCACCAGGCAATCGAAGCGCGCCAGGTCCTGCGGGGTTCGCGGTGTGCCGTGGCGCTTCAGGTATTCGGGCGTGGCGACGCAGAGCCGCCGGTTGTCGGCCAGGCGCACACTGACCAGGGATGAATCCGGCAGATCCCCCACGCGCACGGCACAGTCATAGCCCTCGCGCGCCATGTCCACCACCCGGTCGCTCAGATTGAGCGAGATCGTCACGTCGGCATGCAGCTCGCGAAAGCGCGGCACCAGGGGCGCCACGTGGCGACGGCCAAAACCGGCGGGGGCCGTCACACGCAAGTGGCCACTGGCTTTCACGCCGCCAGCCGACACGCCGGCCTCGGCCGTGGCGATGTCGGCCAGCAGGCGCTGGCATTCCTCCAGAAAGGCGCTGCCCTCGTGCGTGAGCGAGAGCCGCCGCGTGGTGCGCAGCAGCAGCTTGACGCCCAGGCGTTCTTCCAGCGCGTCCAGGCGGCGGCCCATGATGGCCGGGGCCACGCCCTCGGCCCGTGCCGCCGCCGTCAGGCTGCCGCGCGTGGCCACGGCCACGAAGGATTCCATCTGCTTGAGTTTGTCCATGTCCGCCTCGACTCCGCCTTGATTCGATACTTTTTGTTCCGAATATCGAGATTATTTATTGATTAATGAATGACCAAGTATCAAATACAGTTCGGCATCGAAAAAAAACAGGCGCACCTTGCGTGCTGCGCCCTGTCTGCCCCCTTCTGTCTTTGCCCCCCGGAGGTCCGCCATGACGACACCCACCCCCGAATTCACCCGCGTCCACAGCCTGCAGGTCGCGACCGCGCTGCACCGTTTCGTTGAACAGCAAGTGCTGCCCGGCACAGGCGTGGACAGCGCCAAGTTCTGGGCCGGTTTCGACGCCATCGCGCGTGACCTCGGCCCCAAGAACGCCGCCCTGCTCAAGAAACGCGACAAGCTGCAGGAAGAGCTGGACGCCTGGCATAAAGCCAACCCCGGGCCCATCACGGCCGGGAAGAACATGAAGGCCTACCAGGCCTTCCTGGAAAAAATCGGCTACCTGGTGCCCGCGCCGAAGGACGTGCACTGCGACACGACCAACGTCGACGCCGAACTGGCCGTGCAGGCCGGCCCGCAGCTGGTGGTGCCCATCCTGAACGCGCGCTACGCGCTCAACGCGGCCAATGCGCGCTGGGGCTCGCTCTACGACGCGCTCTACGGCACCGATGCCTTGCCTGAGGACAAAGGCGCCACCAAGACCGGCCCGGACGGCAAGGGCTACAACCCGGTGCGCGGCGCCAAGGTGATCGCGTACGCGCGCCACGTGTTGGACCGCGTGGCCCCGCTGGCTGCCACACAAGGCAAGCCGGCTTCGCACGTGGGCTCCAAGGGCTACGCCGTGCTGGGCGGCAAGCTGATCGTCACGCTCAAGGACGGCCGGGAAGCCACGCTGGCCGAAGCGGGCAAGTTCATCGGCTACCAAGGTAGCGCCGCCACGCCCAGCGCCATCCTGCTGCGCAACAACGGCATCCACATCGAAATCCAGATCGACCGTGACACGCCCATCGGCCAGAGCGACCCCGCCGGCGTGAGCGACCTGCTGGTCGAAGCCGCGCTCTCCACCATCCTGGACCTGGAAGACTCCGTGGCCGTGGTGGACGCCGAAGACAAGGTGCTGGCCTACGAGAACTGGCTGGGCATCCTCAAGGGCACGCTGACCGAAACCGTCAGCAAGGGCGGCAAGAGCTTCACGCGCCGCCTCAACCCCGACCGCGTCTACCAGGGCGCGAACGGCGAAGAGATCAAGCTGCACGGCCGCAGCCTGCTCTTCGTGCGCAATGTGGGCCACCTGATGACGCACCCGGCCATCCGCTATGGCGACGGCAGCGACATGCATGAAGGCATCATGGACGCGGTCATCACCACGGCCATCGCCCTGCACGACCTGCAAGGCCTGACGAAAAACTACGTGCGCAACTCGCGCACCGGCAGCATCTACATCGTCAAGCCCAAGATGCACGGCCCCGAGGAAGCGGCCTTCGCCTCCGAGCTGTTCGCCCGTGTCGAGGCCCTGCTGGGCCTACCCGAGAACACGGTGAAGCTGGGCATCATGGACGAAGAGCGCCGCACCAGCGTCAACCTCAAGGCCTGCATCGCCGCCGCCAAGAGCCGCGTGGCCTTCATCAACACCGGCTTCCTCGATCGCACGGGCGACGAGATGCACACCGCCATGCACGCCGGCCCCATGATCCGCAAGGCCGCGATGAAGGGCACCGCCTGGATCGACGCCTACGAAAAACTCAATGTGCTGGTCGGGCTGGCCACCGGCCTCAAGGGCCGCGCACAGATCGGCAAGGGCATGTGGGCCATGCCCGACCTGATGGCCGCCATGCTCAAGCAGAAGATCGTGCACCCGCTGGCCGGTGCCAACACCGCCTGGGTGCCCAGCCCCACCGCCGCCACCCTGCACGCGCTGCACTACCACCAGGTCAACGTGGCCGCGCTGCAGGACAGCCTGGAGAAGCAGGCCACGGCCAAGACCTTCAAGCAGACCGAAGCCAAGGAACTGGCCCGCCTGCTGACCGTGCCCGTGGCCGGCAAGCCCGGCATGAAGGCCCCCTGGACCGCCACCGAGATCCAGCAGGAAATCGACAACAACTGCCAGGGCATTCTGGGCTACGTGGTGCGCTGGATCGACCAGGGCGTGGGCTGCTCCAAGGTGCCCGACATCCACAACATCGGCCTGATGGAAGACCGCGCCACCCTGCGCATCAGCAGCCAGCACATCGCCAATTGGCTGCTGCACGGCGTGGTGACCGAGAGCCAGGTGCGCGCCGCCTTCGAGCGCATGGCCGCCGTGGTGGACGAGCAGAACAAGAGTGACCCGCTCTACAAGCGCATGGCCGGCAACTTTGAAACGTCCATGGCCTACAAGGCCGCCACCGACCTGGTGTTCAAGGGCCTGGAACAGCCCAACGGCTACACCGAGCCGCTGCTGCATGCCTGGCGCTTGAAGGTCAAGGCCTCGGCTTGATCCCACAAGAAGCGAGTTGAGGAGAGAACGGCGCCCGCGGGCGCCGTTTTTTTTTGCACCTCGCCAACGTGAAGCGAGCGCGCGCCCCTGGGTCATACTCGCCGTTGGCGCCCCTTCGGGCGCAGCGACAACAAGGAACAAGCGTGCAATCTGCCAGTGAAACATGGTTCGACGAGGTCTACTACCAACGCTACTACTTCGACAAGAAGACCCGCGTGGTGGACCCGAGCCATCTTGAACGGCTGGGCACCTTTGTGTGCAGCTACCTCAAGTACCTGCGCGTGCCGGTGCGGCGTGTGCTGGATGTGGGCTGTGGCATCGGCCTGTGGCGCGACGTGGTGGCCCGGCACTACCCTGAAGCGCATTACCACGGCGTGGAGTACAGCGAGTACCTGTGCGCGCGCTACGGCTGGGAGCGCGGCTCGGTGGTCGACTACCGCAGCACCGAGCCTTTTGACCTGGTGATCTGCCAGGGCGTGCTGCCCTACCTGAGCGCCGCCGACCTCAAGCTGGCGCTGCACAACCTCGCCACGCTGAGCCGCGGCGCCTTGTACCTAGAGGCCGTGACGCGCGAGGACTACGAGCGCGACATCGTCGACGACACGCTGACCGACCAGCGCCTGTTTCGCCACCGCGCCCAGCTCTACCGGCGCGGCTTGCTGGAAGGGTTCACCGAGGTGGGCGGCGGCGTCTGGCTCAGCCGGCAGACCACGACGCCGCTGTTTGAACTGGAATACGCGAGCGGGCGCTGAGCGCGGCGGCCTGACGATGAAGGCCACGGCGTGATGCCGCGGCACGGAATGCCGCACGCTACAGTGCGCGCATGAAGCCCGCACGTTCATCCGCCTCTGCCTCGTCACGCACCGCGTCTTCCTCCAAATCACCGCTGCGCCTGCCGCGCCTGGACGCCCTGCGCGGCGCGGCCTTGTTGTGGATGGCGGCGTTCCACGCCTGCTTTGACCTGGCCTACTTCGGTTGGCTGAAGGCCGATTTCTACCGCGACCCGTTCTGGACCACGCAGCGCACGCTCATCGTCAGCCTCTTCCTGCTGTGCGCGGGCCTGGGGCAGGCGCTGGCCCATTCCCAAAACATCGGCTGGCCGCGCTTCTGGAAACGCTGGGCGCAGATCGCAGGCTGCGCGCTGCTCGTGTCCCTGGGCTCGTGGTTCATGTTCCCAGGCAGTTTCATCACCTTCGGCGTGCTGCATGCCATGGCCGTGATGCTGCTGCTCCTGCGCTGGGCCGGGCCGCGCCTGCAACCCTGGCACTGCGCCCTGCTCGGCCTCCTGGCCGTGCTGCTGCCGCAGTTCGTGCAACACCCCTTTTTTGACACGCGCTGGACCAACTGGCTGGGCCTGGTGACGCACAAACCCATCACCGAAGACTACGTGCCCCTCTTGCCCTGGCTGGGTGTGATGCTCTGGGGTTACGGGCTGGGCCGTTGGCTGCTGGCGCGTACCCAAGGCAAGCGCGCAGCACCCCTGCTGGGCGGCGCGCTGCCGCAAGGTTTGGCCCCGCTGGCGCTGTTGGGGCGTTGGTCCTTGAGTTTTTACATGCTGCACCAGCCGGTGTTGATGGGCTGCATGTTGCTGGTCCAGTCTGCACTTACTGCGTGAGGTAAGCCCGCAGCATCAGCTTTTAACAAAGCGTCCTGATTCATGTCGTCATCAGCGACATGTCACGCAAACGTGGTGGCGTTTCTCGATTTTTGCGACATGTGCATCCATCAAGGCGCCACCAGCTTTAAGCAACCCTGAACACCTTCATCACCTCATCCCCCAAATGGTTGATCACTTTCACAGCGATGCGACCGCTGCTCGGCTTGTCGAAGGGGCGTGACACGTCGCTGTTGAGCGAATCCCAGGCTTCCTGATTGATTTCAGCCTTGAGCGTGGTCTTGAGGGATTTGTAAGGGTCGTTGGCGCCGAGGAAGTAGGCGTGGCGAACGAAGAAGCTTTCTTCGTTGTAGTCGGTGTCGATGAACCAGCAGGCGATGCCGTCGGCGCCGTCGCTGCGCACTTCGCCCGTGCTGGGGTCGAACACGTCCACGCCGTTGACCTTGACTTTCAGTTCGCCGGTGGCCCGCTCACCGGCCTTGAGCGGCTGGTCGGTGGCGGCATCCAGGATGGTGATGTCCGGCTCGCCAAAGATCACGAAGAGGTTGCCCTTGCCCGTGTTCTTGAGGTCTTCGGCCATGTGCAGATCGGCGTTCATGCGCGCTTTCAGCACAGGAATGCGCCCCAGCTTCTCGAACTCGCTGCTGTGCGCGTCGTAGTTGAAGGCGCAGGCCACCAGCACGTCAAAACCGGCATCGCCCGCCTCCTTGGCGGCGCTCACCAGATCAGGCCGCGAGACGGTGCCGAACTCGGGGCCGATGAAGATGGCAGCGCGCTTTTCGGCGCCGCTTTCGCCTTCGCCTCGACCTTCGATATAACGCCCCTCCCCACACACATAACTGCCCGGCCAGGGCGTGAGCGAGGTGAAGCTGATGCGATCCTGCTTGTGCGCCTGCTGCACACCCGCCGTGCGCAGGTTTTCCAGGATGATGGCGGCGAAATCACGCACGCTGGTGCCGCCGTAGCCGGCTTCGGGTTCGGCGGCCTTGTTGCCGTCCATCACATCGCCGTTTTCGTCCACGCCCAGTGTGCGATGGGGCGAGAGGCTTTCCACGGTGAAGGGGCCGGCCACGCGCACCTTCTTCTTGTCCTCGTACGGCTTGTCGTAGAGAAACTCGAACTCGGCCTTCGCGGCAATGGAAGCGTCGATTTCCTTTTGCCGGGCGATGCGCTGTGCCCACCAGTCGGCGTGCAGCTTCCGGATTTCTTGCACGCGTGCATTGCGGTCTACAGGTGTCGTCGTGACCCGCTGTTGAAAGCCGCTGATCAGCCAAGAAGGAATGTGCGGCTCGATGTCGCGCGGCACGTCCCATTCCTGCCATTGCTGCTCGGCCAACTCGTTGAGCTTCACGCGCAGTGGTTCCAGAACCGCATGGAACTTTTCCCAGATCACGTCTACCTCAGCGTTCTTCGTGATCGAACTGAGCATGATGTGAGGCACCCGCTCGTAGACAAAACCGTGGGCGATGTTGCCGCGCGTGACGCGGGAAGACAACGCGCTGCGTGTGACCTCGGCTTCTTTCAGTTGTCCCTCCGGGCTATCCGCCAGCAGGTAATAGGGATAACGCGCACCCATGATGCGCGCCCGGGCCAAGGCCAGAGCAACACGCGAGGTGTCAATGGTGATCCAGCGACGACCCCATTGTTCGGCTACGTAGGCGCTCGTTCCGCTTCCGCAGGTCGGGTCGAGTACGAGGTCGCCGGGGTCTGTGACCATCAGCATGCAGCGCTCTATAACCTTTGACCCTGTCTGAACTACGTAAACCTTATCTTCTGTGAACGATCCGGTTCCTGTATCAGTCCATATGTTCGAAAACGGAATTACGGGAAAATCGTTTAGATATCGTATGTATTGAACCGTACTTCCCACCGTCGGCCATAAACGCAAGGACTTTGCAAGTCTATTCAGACCGAGCATGTCTGATTTAAAAGTACCTTTGCCTGGCGTGTACGTTCGGCCTTGAAAATAGAACTCCCGCACATCGCTCTCGCCGGCAGGACGCGAGCTAGTAATGTTGTCGGGTCGAAATTGGCGAGCGCCCTCTGGCAAAGACTCATTTCCATTTCTTTGATCCGGCGTCATTCTCTGACTTCTTCCATCGTCGAAGCGAATCAATGAATAAACCTGATCAGTAGATGAGCCTGCAGATTTATCTTGAAATAGCGGTCGATATTTCATGACGGTACGCTTTTTTGCGTACCACAGAAGATAGTTAGAGGCCGCGGCCAAACTATCGCTCGCACGTCCCGTTGTAGTCCTAAAAGCAATTTGGGTGACAAGGTTCTCATCCCCAAACACCTCATCCATCACAGACCGCACCCGGTGCACGTTCTCATCCCCGATCTGCACAAAGATCGAGCCACTCTCGGTCAACAGATCGCGTGCCACGGTCAGGCGATCACGCAGATAGGTCAAGTAGGAATGGATGCCGTCACGCCAGGTGTCGCGAAAGGCTTTGACCTGTTCGGGCTCGCGGGTGATGTGCCCGGCGTTGCCGTCTTTCACGTCGCGGCTGGTGGTGCTCCACTGGAAGTTGCTGTTGAATTTGATGCCGTAGGGCGGGTCGAAGTAGATGCACTGCACCTTGCCGCGCAGGCCCTCGCGCTCGGCCAGGCTGCCCATGACGGCCAGGCTGTCGCCCAGGATCATGCGGTTGGCCCAGTGGGCATCGTGCTGGTAGAACTCGGTCTTGGCCTCATTGCTGGGCAGGCCGTTGAAGTCGGCAAACAAATCCGCCACAAACCCCGGCTGCTGGGTGGCGGCTGCGGTCTGGGCGGCCTCGGTCTGGCGCTTCAGGTCGTCGATCAGCACCTTGGGGTGGACTTTTTCCTGGATGTAGAGCGGCGGAGCGTGGACGACCAGATCGCTCCAGTCCTGCACGTCCTTGCCGCGCCAGACGAGTTGCGGGTCCAGGTCCTGGTTGCGGCGCTCGTAGGCCACGCGGATGGGGGCCTTGTCCTCGTCGCGCAGGATGCTCTGGTATTCCGCCGTGGGAATGTTCTTGCGCGTGGCGTCGTCGTGCTTGAGGGATTCGACCTGAAGCGGGGCTTTGGGTTTGCGGGTGGCCATGTTCTTTGACTAAAAGCCTTTGCCGATAAAGGTGGACAGCATTCCGTTAACTAAGTTGCAGGCTGGTCAGGCACTGCCTGGGGCAGGGGAGCTGTCGCTTGTTCTGTCCCGGGGCGTTTGAAGCCTGACTGCAATCCATCAATGTGCTCGAATAGATCGTCGTTGATGTTCTGCCACAACGGATCAAGGATGAACTCCATACCTTCCCTGCGCGCCAACTTGGCGGCGGGCACAAAGTCGCTGTCACCCGCAACAAGGATGATGGTGCTGACCTGCTTTTTTAAGGTCAGGCTGGCGATGTCAATGGCGATGCGCATATCCACGCCCTTCTGACGCAGCCCTAGGCTCACGTCACCCGCCTGAATGCCCTGCCAGAAGTTGTACGTCTGCAGGAGCTGTTGAGCCTCGGCGGCACTGAGCTGAAGCTGAACAGCTTGGGGGTTCGCCCCTGCGGGCAGTTGCTGCTGCAGAGCTTGCAAAGGTGCGAGAGCTTGACGGGTCTTGAGGATGGATTTGGTCAGACGCGGCGACAGCGTCCAGTCGTGGTCTCGATTGACTTTGCCCAAACGCAACGCGACCTTGCGCTCCTTGCGCAACTGATCGAACAATGAATGCCTCTGCTGAGCCACATCCGACTTGGCAAAGTCGATGGACTTATTCGAAACGGGATGATGCGCCTTACCGTCATAGGGCTGGGCATCGTAGAAGAAGCAGCGATACAAATGCTGCTGCCACAGCTTTCCGCTGCCCCCCTTCAGCCGCATGATGTGGTTGAAGCAAAGCTTGCGTACGCAGCGCGCGATTTGATCTGGCGTGTCACACTGGCCAGCCTCGACCAGCCTGCTCAGGCGTTTGAGGAAGAAGCCACCATCGATCAGTATGGCAATCTGGCCGGAGCTCATACCGGCCTCGCGCGGCTAAGGCCAGAAATGAAACAGCCCCAGGGGTTCGGCACACTCTCAGGATAGGTGAGAGGGCTTACTGCCAAGGGGCGGATGTGCTGCGCAGTATAGCAAATCCATCCCCATACGGCACAAAGATGACAGCTAACCATTTTGTTGCCGTCAACAAAATGGTTCAACGGCGCAGTTGCTGCCATCGCCAATAGTGTTCTCATATCGCCTCCCTTGCGGTGATGCTGTTTTCAACCAGCTGATCAAAGGCCCTCGCCATCTCCTGGGCAAAGTCGTCCTGCATGGCATAGACCTCGCTGAATTCGGCAAAGGCCCACCGGCCGTGGGTGCCCAGGGCATTGACGCCGGGCAGCCAATACACCTGCATCGTCTCTTTCTTGACCTTCGCGTCTTCGCCCCGGTAGCCCTTGATTTCGACGATGAGGTTCAGCGGCTTGTCCGGCCCATGGCCATCGTCCACACGCAAGATGAAATCCGGCCGGTAACGGCGCGCCTCGCCCGCCATGAGGTAGGGCACTTCAAAACCAAGGTTGTGGTTCTTCACATAGGCCAGCACTTGGGGATGAGCCTCGGCGACACGGCAGAACTCAGCCTCCCAGTCGCTGTCGGTGATGATCCAGTTGAGGTGGCACTTGGGGCCGCCCACCGACATCCCGCTCGTGTCCCAGCGCGTCGTCTTGGAGGTGTTGAAGTTCACATACCGGGTCGTGCCCACCGGGTTGTACGGGTCAAGCAGGGCGCGAATGTAGCTTTCGCCCGCTTCGATGTGCGCCCGATTGATGGCTGCGGTGATCTTCTCGCAGGCCATATCGGCCAGCTGTAAGTACATCAGCTGGGCTGGGAAGGTATTGCCAAGGCAGATCAGGTGCTGGTCCAGCCAGTCCTTGGCAATGCGCTTGAGTTGACCGAAGAGGTGTAGCTTCAACTCACCATTGGGGTCGCGGTACTGGGTGCTGAGCAGATGCTTGGTGAGGTGCATGAGCAGCGTGGGCTGCCGCATGTCCCCCAGATGCTTCAAGTCAAGATCAACACCTTCACCGATGATGCCGGCGTTGTGTGTGCGGGACGGCCCCACCAGTTCAGGCGTGAGCCTAAGCGTCGAATCTTCCGTGAAATGCGCGGTGATGCGCTCTTCGGGCAACTCCACCCGGTAGCCTTCTACGCGAGGGAATCGGATTTCCAGATGGTCCCGATCGGGTTTGACGGCCTTGACCTGTACCGTGTCGCGTGGCGGTTGCGGCGGGGCGACGACCGGCTCGGCATTGAAATTGAAGGGAATGCCGAGCACGTCGGCGTATTCGACGTTGAACAGCCCCTCGTCATTGAGGTCGTAAGACTGGCGGCGCAAGGCACGACCAATCACCTGCTCACACAGCAACTGGGTACCGAAGGCGCGCACGCCCAAGACGTGAGTCACGGTGTTGGTGTCCCACCCTTCGGTGAGCATGGAGACGGAGACCACGCAGCGGATGGATTCACCGAGCCTGCCGGGCTTGCCCACGGTGTTCATCACTTCGCGGAGGATGGCCGCGTCGTCCAGCTCCTTGCCACTCTTCAACTCATCGGCCAGTTTGCCGCCACGCTCCAGGATTTCATGACGAAACTGCTCAATCTCCGGCCCCGCCATCGCGCGGAAGTTGTCGTCCAAGGCCTCGCCGGATTCCAGCTGTTCGCTGTCGATCAGCAGGGTGCGCGGGCGCGGCAGCGGCTGGTTCGCATCGTCAAAGTTGCGGAACAGGCTCAAGCGACCGTTGACCACAGTGGGGGTGCCGTCGGCGTTCTGGCGCTGAAAGCCAGAGATGTAGTCGTAGACCAGCTTGGATGTGGACGTGTTGTTGCACACCACGATGAAGCAAGGGGGCACGGTGATGCCCGCCTTGCGCCACAACTCGTAAGTCAGCTGGTAGTGGCCGTACAGAGCTTCCAGCGCGGTCTGCAGGCGGGTGGGCAACTTGAGCGGGTCCAGCCCCTCGGACTTGCCCCTGCCCTTCTTGGGCATGTCCTTGCGGATGTTTTCCCATAGATTACGGAACACCGGCAGATCATCCTTGCTGGCACCGGGCAGGTTGTCGGCGACAGGCACACGGGGAAGCTTGACGATGCCGCATTCGATGGCATCCATGAGGGAGAAGTCGCTCATGGTCCAAGGGAAGAGGGTACCTTCCACATAACCCGAGCCGCGCAGAAAAAAGGGCGTGGCCGAGAGGTCCATGACGCGCGTGACGCTCAGCTTGCGGTTCACGGCCTCCAGGCCAGAGATCCACAGGCGAGCGGCTTCGTTGTTCTCCTCAGCTTCTTTCTTTTCGTCGCCTGAAAGTTCGTCGTCTGTCTCGGTGGTTTCCGCCTTGGGCTTTTCGCGGTAGCAGTGGTGGGCCTCGTCGTTGATGACCATGACGCTGGACAAGCCCATGAGTTCAGGCATGACACGTTGCAGCATCTGGCCTTCGGTCTCCAGCGTGTTGAGCTCTTCACCACCCCGACCTTGCAACAGCAGGCGCCCGCCCTTGGACAGCTCCATGCGCTCGCGCAGCTTGAAGGCGTGGTAGTTGGTGATGACGATCTTGGCTTTGCCCAGGTCGGTCATCATGTCACTGGGCACGAGTTCGCGGCTGGCGTAGTAGCTGTTGGGGTCATGCGGCTGCAGTACCTGCAGCCGGTCCTTGATGGTGAGGCCGGGAGCCACCACCAGGAAGCCGCGTGTGAACTTCTTGCTGGTGGGGCGCCGCACGGCGTTGATGGTCTGCCAGGCGATGAGCATGGCCATGACCGTGGTCTTGCCGGCACCCGTGGCCAGCTTGAGCGCCAGCCGCATCAAGCCAGGGTTGGCGTCGTCGTTGGCGCTTTGCAGGTGATCCAGAAAGGTCTGCCCCACCTTGCCCCGGTTGGGCGCAACTTCGGTCAGCCAAATCGCGGTTTCCACCGCCTCCACCTGGCAGAAAAAAGGCCGCACCCCGCTGAAAGGATGGCTACGCCAGTGCTGAAGCAAACGGGCGGTTTCGGGCGTCACGCCCCAATCGGCGGGATTAGGAATGGCGCGCCATTTGTCCACTTCGGCTCGCACGCCGTTGATGATTGCCGAGTGGTATTGCTGGTTCTCGTCCGAAACGTTGCTGCCCAGCCCAAGTTCGGTCTGCTGGACCTGGCCCTTCAGCTTTTTGGGCTTGGGAATGGGGGTGATGAACTCAGCCCGACGCCGGGAATCCTTGATGCGCTGGGTAGGTTGCCCACTGGGGTCCAACTCCCAATGCCGCCCAGGATAGGCGTATGGCGAGTTGAGGATGGGCTTTTTGAAGAATTCTGACGACACGCGAAATTGACTCCCTTGAAGTTTGCCGCCACCCCGGACGCCAAATGAGATCGTTTGTTTTGTTTTCCATTCTAAGTAAACGACCTACGTTTACTCCCCAAACAACCCTCTGAGTTTCTGCGCCGCTTCCGATTCCTCGCCGCTACCTCCCTTGCCGTCACTCTTGCCCATCGCCACCCCCTTCGGATATTCCTCCGCAATCCGATCCTCCCAATACGTGGTCGGATTGGGCGCGCTGCAGAGCCGGCGAAACACTTCCAGCGGCACCTGCTTGTAAGCCAGCACCGTCTTGTCGTCGCGGTGCAGGTCCAGCTGCTGGGTGGTTTCGTCGTAATCGGCGCGGCGAAAACGGCCGCTGGTGAAGGTCTTGCTTTGCATGGCTCATTTTCACCGGCGACGAAGCCCCCCGCAATGCGGGCGCCACGGGCTTTAGCCCCTTCACCCCGCCGCCAGCGTCTTGCGCAACACCGCGATGAACTGCCGCGCCGCCGCCGAGAGCGAGCGGCCCTGCTTGAGCACCAGGTGGATGTCGCGCGAGACCTTGGGCGCGGTCAGGGTCTTGGCGACGAGGTCCGGGTCGCGGGCGTCGGTGAGGTAGGCCGCGGGCATGAGGATGGGTTCCATGCCGTTGCGCGTCATCCACAGGGCGGTTGAGAGAAAGGTCACCTCCTGCGTGACGTTGAGGCGCACGCCCGCGCGCGCGGCCGACAGCTCGATCAGCGGGCGGATGCCGTAACCCGGGCGCACGGTCATGACGGGCAGGCCTTCCAGGTCCTTCCAGCGCAGGGTGCGGCGCTGGGCCAGGGGATGGTCGCGCGGGCAGACCAGGCTGAGGTGGTCGCGCAGCAGGGTTTGCAGTTCCACGCCCGGGCTCAGGCGCTCGGGCGCGCCGATGCCGAAGTCGGTCTGCTCGCTCATCACGCGGGAATAGAACTGGTCAGGCGCGCAGTCGTCCACGACGATGCGGATGTCGGGGAACTGCGCGCGGAAGGCGCGGACCACGGGTGGTAGCAGGATTTCGGCCAGCGTGGGCGTGACCACCACGGTGACGCGCCCGCGGCGCAGCTCCGTCAAATCCTGCAGGCCAGCGCCCAGGGTGTCGAGGTCGCGCAGGATGCGCTCGGCCATCTGCACCGCCTCGTGCGCGGCGGAGGTGGGCCGCAACGAGCGCGTGGTGCGATCGAACAGCAGTTCGCCCAGGCCTTCTTCCATCTGCCGGATCAGCAGGCTCACCGCCGGTTGCGTGATGAAGAGCTGCGAGGCCGCCGCGCTGAGCTTGCCCAGGCGGTAGACCGCGACGAAGGCCCGCAACTGCTTGAGCGTGGGCGAGTAGGCGCGTTTTTTATTCATCAGGAAAAATCATATTTGGATATGAAAAATTGAATTTACCTGAGGGTCAGGATTGAGTCCAATGGTGAGCAGCCATGGAGATGGCTTCCGTGTCGGGCGCAGGCCCGCCTTCTTCAACACCCCGCATCCCGCTGGACTGAACCCAAAGAACAACGATGACCAATGCCTACGACGCCGATGTGCTGATCGCGGGGTCAGGCCCTGTGGGCCTGACCCTGGCCATGGACCTGGCGGGCCGGGGCCTGCGCGTGACCGTGATCGAGCAGCGCCGTTACGCCGAGCCGCCGCCCGTCAAGTGCAACCATGTGTCCTCGCGCACCATGGAGCAGTTCCGCCGCCTGGGCGTGGCGGCCAAGCTGCGCGCGGCCGGCCTGCCCGAGGACTACCCCAATGACGTGGTGTTCCGCACCCGCATGACGGGCATCGAGCTCACGCGCATCCCCATCCCCTGCCGGCGCGACCGCTACACGGCCACGGGCGGGCCCGACACCTGGTGGCCCACGGCCGAGCCGCCGCACCGCATCAACCAGATCTACCTGGAACCCATCCTGCTGGACCACGCGGCGGCCCTGCCCGGCGTGACCCTGCGCAACCGCACGCAGTTGCTGGACTTCACCCAGGACGCCGACGGCGTGTCCGCCCGACTGCGCGGCCTCGATAGCGGGGAGGAATCCACCCTGCGCGCGCCTTACCTCGTGGGTTGCGATGGCGGCGGCTCCACCGTGCGCAAGCAGATGGGCACGCAGCTCGAGGGCACGGCGCTGATCCAGCGCGTGCAGTCCACCCACATCCGCGCGCCCGGGCTCAAGGCCTTGCTGCCGGGTGAACCGGCCTGGTGCTATTACGCGGTCAACCCGCAGCGCTGCGGCACGGTGTTCGCCATCGACGGGCAGGAAAACTGGCTGGTGCACAACCACCTGAACGTGGACGAGCCCGAGTTCGATTCGGTGGACCGCGACGCCTCGATCCGCCACATCCTCGGCGTCGGCGCTGACTTCGAGTACGAGGTCGTCTCCAAGGAAGACTGGGTCGGGCGCCGCCTGGTGGCCAAGGAGTTTCGCAACGGCCGCGTCTTCATCGCGGGGGACGCGGCCCATCTGTGGGTGCCTTACGCGGGCTACGGCATGAACGCCGGCATCGCCGACGCGCTCAACCTGTCCTGGCTGCTGGCCGCGCGCCTGCAAGGCTGGGCCGACGAAGGCATCCTCGACGCCTACCAGGCCGAGCGCCAGCCCATCACCGAGCAGGTGTCGCGCTTCGTGATGAACCACGCCCAGCAGATGATCAAGGCGCGCCGCGCCGTGCCCCCGGACATCGAAGACCCGGGCGAGACCGGACAACAGTCACGCGCCCTGATCGGACTGGAGGCCTACGAACTCAACGTCCAGCAGTTCTGCTGCGCCGGCCTGAACTACGGCTACTTCTACCAGGGTTCGCCCATCCTCGCGGACGACGAAGAACAGGCCCCCGGCTACACCATGGGCGGCTTCACGCCCTCCACCGTGCCGGGCTGTCGCACGCCGCATTTCTGGCTGGACGACGGGCGCTCGCTCTACGACGCCCTCGGCCCGGGCTACACCCTGCTGCGCTTCGACCCCCGCGTGGACGTCACGTCCTTGCAGACCGCAGCCCAGGCGCGCGGCCTGCCGCTGCACGTGCTGGACCTACAGGGCGAAACGCAATTGCCCGAGGCCTACCGCCACGCCCTGCTGCTGTGCCGCAGCGACCAGCACGTGGTCTGGCGCGGCGACGCCCTGCCGGCCGAGCCCGCCGAACTGGTGGAGATGCTGCGCGGCGCGCGGGCAAGGCCGGCGCAGGCTAGGGCGGCTTGAGGGGCAACACGCCCCCTCAAGCCCGACCGTCACTGAGCAGTGATGCGCTTGTCCGTGGGCGTGGCGTCGAAGCGCAGCGAGGACGGCCAGCGCGGCCAGGTGAGGCCCAGGCTGGCGTCGTTGGGGTCGCCCTGGCGCGCGAACATCCCCACACTGCGCATCATCGCGTTGGACAAGGCCAGACGACCGGGCTCATTGGCCTTGGTGAAGGAAATGTTGGCGTACAGCGAGGGGCCGAAATTGCCGAACACAAAGGGCAGGTCAAAGGCGTGCGCGGCGCCGTAGATGTCGTTGAAGGGGGCCGGCAGCTCGTCCCAGTCAAACCGGTAGTGCCACACACCGGCTTGCTGTGACTTCAGCGCGTTGAGCACATCGTCACGCAAGGCCATGAACCAGATCCTGGAGAGTTCTTCACTGCGCGCGTTGAAGCCGGTCTTGGGCGTGTCCACCGGCAGGTAGGGCTGCGGTATCCATTGCTCGACCGTGGTGGTGGGCGACTGGTCGGGCTGGTAGCGGTGGGCGAGGGAAAAAACGGCCGCGTCGTCCAGCAGGCGACCGCTCACGCCACCCAGGCTGGGCCGCAACGCGAAGAACGAGGGGAACAATTTACCCTCGTCACGGGTGTTGCCGGCCAGCACCGGCACCTTCACGTAGCGCCCTGCCTTGATGGCGGCGATGGGGTCGCTCGCGACGATGGCACCGTCGGGCATGACGTTGGCGGCCGCCATGCCGCGCGGCGCCAAGCGGGTGCGCACCGTGGTCAGCAATGCGTCGGCGGACTTGCCGCGCAGGTAGGCTGCGAGCTGCTGGGGTGAGCGCGTCGCGATCCAGGCCTTGGCGGCGGCTTCGTCGGCCGCGGTTCCGTCGCTGATCAGCGATTCCACCAGCAAGGCGTTGCCTCGCTCGGCCCACAGGGCATAGGGCTGAACCACCGCGATGGACCCAGCGGGCATGCTGGCCGCCGTGGAAATGCCACCGCTCAGGGCGATGAGGCGGTGGAACAAGGGCGTGGACCGCGCTGCGACCGTGGGCGACGTCAACAGCGCATAGATGTTGACCGCTCCCGCCGACTCGCCCATCAGCGTCACTTGCCGGGGATCACCCCCAAAACTCGCGATGTTGCGCTGGACAAACTCCAGCGCCTTGACGATGTCCAGCAAGGCAAAGTTGCCGGAGTCGTCGGCGACATCGCCCGTCTTGAGCGGCGCCAGGTTCAGGAAGCCGAAGATGCCGAGCCGGTAGTTGACCGAGACGACCACGGCATCGGCCGTTTTGGCCAGCGTGCCACCGTCGTAGACCGGATCGCCCGTGTAGCCCGTGATGTTGCTGCCGCCGTACACCCAGACGATGACCGGGCGGGGTGCGCCGGACGGTGACGACGGCTTGGAGGGTTGCCAGATGTTCAGGTAGAGGCAGTCTTCGGAACCGACCGTCTTGCCCAACGTGTCGCCGATGGTGGCGTCGTAGCGGTTGTTCAGGCCGGGGCCATACAGGCGCCCGGTCTGGACGCAGGCCGGGCCGAACGCCTGGGTGCGCCGCACGGAAGCCCAGGCTTGCGGATCGGCCGGGGCCTTCCAGCGCAAGGCACCCACCGGCGGCTGGGCATAGGGCACGCCCTTCCAGCTGTACAGCCCCTCTGACGCGGATTGGTCCACCCCCAGCACGGAGCCGACCGAGGTCGAACGCTGCGTGACAGTCGCCGTGTCGGCCTGATGGGCGCAGCCCTGCGTCAACATCAGCGCGATGGCCAGCGGTAGCCAGGCACCCCAGGTGCGCCAATTCAGGCGGAAGCGGGCTGCGTGTACAAGTCCATTTGTGTCATTCATAGTGTCTCCTTGGTCCATGGCGGGTTCTTGGGATGGCGCGCGCCTCGACGTTCTGATGGCTGAACGTGTCGCGTGTTCTGCGGGAATGGCGCGAATCTGAGTGCATGGCCGCTAACTTCGCGCCATGCGGCGCAGATGCCGATCCAGCTCCAGGCGCAGCTGGTCCGCACTTTCGGTGGTCCAGCTGCGCAAGCCCTGTCCGGCTTTCATGCCCACGTGACCCTGGGCGATGAGCTGGTCCAGCAGGGGAGACGGCTCGGCATTCGTCTTGAGCGCCGGGAACATGACGCGGTGCACATCACGGGTCAGCTCCAAGCCGACGAGGTCGGCGTTCTCCATGGGGCCGAGCACGGGGCCACGCAAGCCAAAGCTGTTCTTGACCACGGTGTCGATGGCTTCCGCGTCGCAGATTCCGTCTTCAATCAGGCCAATGGCTTCCCGCCACATCGCGTGCTGCAGCCGGTTGCCGATGAAACCTGTCACGTCGCGCTGGACTTTCACGGGCCGTTTGCCCACGGCTACCAGCCACAGGTACATCTGCTCGAAGACCTCCACGCGCGTGTAGGCCGTGCGCACCACCTCGACCAGGGGCACCAGATGTGGCGGGTTCCACCAATGCGTGCCGAGCAGCCGGCCGCGCGCGCGCTCGCTCAATCGGGCGCCGATGTCCGTGATGGGGATCACGGAGGTGTTGCTCGCCAGGATGGCGTGATCGGGCGCGGCACGCGCCACGTCCTCGAACAATTGCTGCTTCAGCGCCAGCCGCTCCGGCACCGCCTCGATGACCAGATCGGCATGGACCGCCGCCCGCGTCGGCGAGACGTCCGTGGTGATCCGCCCGAGGACCGGCCCCGGCTCATCGCCCTCGTCCGCGAGGTTCTGGCGTATCTGCGCCAGGGCCCGGTCCAGGACGGCCGGGTTCGGGTCGCTCAACACCACGGTGTGACCCGCGCGCGCAAACACCTGTCCGATGCCGTGCCCCATGAGGCCGGCGCCGATGACGGTTACCTTGATCGTTGTGTCCATATCCGTTCACCAATGCAAGCACCTGAGCAAGCGACTGCCCCGCGCTGACTGGGCTAGAGGTCGTTCACGTACATGCGGTTCCAGGCCGGGCTGATGATCAGCTGATTGATGCAGACCCCAGGCGGCAGCTCGGCGATGAAACGGATGGTGCGCCCCAGGTCGTCGGGTTGCAGCATTCGGCTGCGTTCCTCGGCGCTGGGCGGCACCGGGCGGGTATCGAGGATGGGCGTAGCCACCTCGGCCGGGCAAATGCAGCAGGCGCGGATGCCATGCACCCCGTCTTCCATGTTGATGGTTTCGGTCATGGCCGTGACGGCGTGCTTGCTGCCGTTGTAGGCCGGCCCCGTGAGCTTGGGGTGGTGCACGCCTGCCCAGGATGAAACATTGATCACCAACCCGCCGCCGCGTGCGCGCATGGCCGGCAGCACGGCATGCGTGGTGTAGAAGATGCTGTCCAGGTTGGTGGCCAGCACCTGGCGCCAGCCTTCCACCGATTGGTCGCGCCAGAAGCGCTTCGGCGTGTTGGTGCCCGCGCTGTTGAGCAGCACGTCGATGCGCCCCGCATGGCGGGCCAGGATGCGCGCCGCCACCGCCGAGACGGCCGTCGCATCGCTCACGTCCAGCACTTCCACTTCGGCTTTGCCACCCTGCGCACGCACGGTCTCGGCTGCGGTCTCGAGCACGGAGGCCCGCCGGCCTGAAAGCACCACCGTCGCACCGGCTGCGGCCAGGGCCTGCGCGCCCGCCAGCCCGATGCCCGAGCCGGCCCCCGTGACCCAGGCGATCTGCCCCTGCAACGGGCCGCTCACGATGCGAGCTCCTGCTCGGGCATGCCTTTTTTCAGCTCGTGCTCGTACTGCGCCCAGCCCGATTGCGGCACAAGCTCACCACTGCGGTCCTGAACGTCGGCCAGGCGGTCACACAACAGCTCGCCGGCATCGGCACAGGCTTCGTCCGCGATGTGGATGCCCTGGGTCATCGTGATGTGGGCTGCCTCGAAACTGCCCGCGCCCGCCAGCATGATCATGCGGGTGGGCGCGTCCTCGACCACCAGAGGCACCAGCGCCGGGCTGACCTGCTCCGGCGCCAGCTTGGCGAGCACCTCGGGCGGCAGCACGCCATGCGTCATGCCGGTCGCGGCGGTCGGGGCCAGGCAGTTGACACGGATGTTGCGTTTCATGCCTTCGAGGGCCAGGGTCTGCATGAAGCCGACCAGGGCCATCTTGGCGGCACCGTAATTGGCCTGACCAAAGTTGCCGTACAGGCCGGACGACGAGGTGGTCATCACGATGCGGCCGTACTGTTGGTTCTGCATCTGTGCCCACACCGCCTTGGTGGCGTTGACCGCGCCCATGACATGCACCTCCAGCACCAGGCGGAAGTCGTCCAGCGGCATCTTGGCGAAGGTCTTGTCGCGCAGGATGCCGGCGTTGTTGACGAGGATGTCGATGCGGCCCCAGGCCGTCATGGCCTGGTCGGCCATCGCCTGCATGTCCTCGGCGCGGGTGACGTCGCCCAGGTGCAGATGGGCTTCGCCACCGACGCTGCGGATGTCGTCCACCACAGCGCGCGCAGCCGCGCCATTGGTGGCGCCCGCGATGTCGTTGACGATCACACGGGCGCCATGGCGCGCGAGTTCAAGGGCGTGCGCGCGGCCCAGCCCGCCTCCGGCTCCGGTGACGATGGCGACGCGGTTGTGCAGCAGTTTTTTCATGATGGATGGGGTGAGGTTCAGAAGTTGACGGCGTCGGCGCCCTTCAGGTTCAGCATGGCGCGAGCCTCGGCGGGCGTTGCGATCTCCAGCGACAGTTCGTCGAGGATGCGGCGAATCTTGCGCACCTGCTCGGCGCAGCTGCGCGCCAGCAGCCCCTTGCCAAGGTAGAGGCTGTCTTCCAGACCCACGCGCACATTGCCCCCCATGACGGCGGCCATGGTCAGCAGCGGCATCTGGTGTCGCCCCGCGCCCAGCACGGAGAAGCGGTAGCCGTCACGCCCGAACAGGCGGTCGGCCGTGCTGCGCATGGTCACCAGGTTCTCCGGGTCGGCGCCGAGCCCTCCCAGGATGCCGAAGATGCACTGCAGGAAGATGGGCCCGTCAATCAGGCCTTCGTCACGGAAGTGGGCCAGGGTGTAGAGGTGCCCCACGTCGTAGCACTCGAACTCAAAGCGGGTGCCGCGTTCGCGGCCCAGCACCTGCAGGATGTGCTTGATGTCGGCGAAGGTGTTGCGGAAGATCAGGTCTTCCATGCCTTCCACGTAGGGCTGCTCCCAATCGTGCTGCCACTGCGAGATCTTGCGCGCCGCGGGGTGGATGGAGAAGTTCATCGAGCCCATGTTGAGCGAGCACATCTCGGGCGCGGCCTGCAGGGGGTAGGCCAGGCGTTCGGCCAATGTCATGCGGGTGCTGCCCCCGGTGGTGATGTTGATGACGGCGTCGGTCGCGGCCTTGATGCGGGGCACGAACTGATCGAACACCTTCGGGTCCGGCGTGGGCCGACCATCGACCGGGTCGCGTGCGTGCAGATGCAGGATGGCGGCGCCCGCCTCGGCCGCTTCGATGGCCTGCGTGGCGATCTGCTCGGGCGTGATCGGCAGGTAGGGCGACATGGTGGGCGTGTGCACCGAGCCGGTCACGGCGCAGGAGATGATGACTTTGTCGGACATGAAGCTTCTTTCTAGACGGCCAGCCACCGCGAGAGCAGGGCCGGATCGGATTGCAGTTGTGCGGGGACGCCCTCGAACACGATGCGGCCGTGTCCCATCACGCAGACACGATCGGACACCTTGAGGGCAATGGCGAGTTTCTGTTCGACCAGCACGACGGAGACCCCTTGCGCGCGCATGTCGCGGATGCACTCACCGACTTGGGCGACGATCATGGGCGCCAGGCCCTCGGTGGGTTCGTCGATGAGGATGACGCGGGGATTGCCCAGCAGCGACCGGCAGATGGTGAGCATCTGCTGCTCGCCACCCGACAGGCTGCCCGCGCGCGTGTGGCGCCGTTCCTTGAGGCGCGGGAAATAGTCGAACATCTGCTGCACCGTCCAGCGCGGCGCGCCGGGTGTGGCGGGCTGTTCACCCATGCGCAGGTTTTCGTCGACCGTGAGGTTGGCGAACACCTCACGCTCCTCCGGCACATAGGCCAGGCCCGCGCGGCAGATGCGATTGGGCTTGGCGCCCGCCAACTCCTGATCGGCCAGGCGCACGCTGCCAGCGCTGGGCGGCACCAGACCCATCACAGCCTTGAGCGTGGTGGAGCGACCCGAGCCGTTGCGCCCCAGCAGGCTCAGCACCTCCCCCTCGCCAACGCTGAAGGCCACGCCCTGCAGGATGTGGCTCTTGCCGTAGTGGGCGTGCAGATTCTCGACTTGCAGCAGCGGCGTCATGCGGCGACCTCCTCGCCCAGGTAGGCCTCGCGCACGCCTGAATGCTGGCGGATCTCGTCCGGCGTTCCGGTGGCGATGACCTGGCCATAGACCAGCACGCTGATGCGGTCGGCCAGCTTGAAGACCACGTCCATGTCGTGCTCGACGATGAGCAGGGCGCGGCCCTCGGTGACCTCGCGGATCAGTTGCAGGGTGTAGTCGGTCTCTTCGCTGGACATACCGGCCATGGGTTCGTCCAGCAGGATGAGCTGGGGGTCTGAAGCCAGGGTCATGGCGATCTCCAGCGAGCGTTGCTCGGAGTAACTTAGCTCACCGGCCAGCGTCTGGGCGCGCGCTTGCAGGCGCACGCGCTCCAGCAGCTGCTGCGTCGCCTCGCGCAGGCCGGGCAGGCGGTCGATGCGGCGCCAGAAGGCGGTCGGCCATGCTTGCTGACGCAGCACGGCCAGGCGCAAGTTCTCGAACACCGAGAGCTTGGGAAAGATGTTGGTGATCTGGAACGAGCGTGCCAGTCCCATGCGGTTGATGCGCCGCGGCGCGGCACCGGTGATGTCGCGGCCGTGAAACATGATCCGGCCCGCCGTGGGGCGCAGATTGCCCGAGATCAGATGGAAGAGCGTGGACTTGCCCGCCCCATTGGGCCCGATCAGCGCGTGGCGCTCGCCGGGCGCGAGATCGAGGTCCACACCCCGGATGATCGCGGTCTCGCCAAAGGACTTGTGCAGGTCTTGCAGTCGCAGGATGGGCGCGCTCATGATTGGCCCTCCTCCTTGATGCGCAGACGCCGCTGCGCATCAACCAGCAGCACGCCGCCCAAGGCGAGCAAAGCCAGAGGCAACACCCACGTGACCACGCCCGTGGCTGCCCAGGCCTTGCCAAACATCGTGACGGGCGGCAACGACGGGGCCAGAGCCGCCAGGGCGCGGTAATCATGCGAACACAGGCGCTGCAGCAACTCGACCAGGAACACCGCGCCTGCGGCCAGCAACAAGGCCGCCAGCACGCAGGCCAGCAAGAGCGGCAGCGCGCGGGCCACGCCAAGGCGCCGGACCCGCCGCGCCGCCGCGCCGCCCAGGCCCACCAGGCCCTGGGGCATGAACATCATCACCAGCACGAACAGCACGCCCTGGTAGAGCAGCCAGGCCTGGGTGGTGTCGGACACCGCATACCCGAAGAAGGTCATCAAGGCCGCGCCCAGGGCCGGACCGAGAAAGACACCCACCCCCCGATGTAGCTGTTGAGCACGACGCTGGCCGAAACGCCGGCATCGAAGACCACGTAATTCGCCGACTCATTGGCCACCGCCTGCAAGGCGCCGGCCACGCCCGAGAACAGTCCCGAGATCGCGAACGCCGACACACCGAGACCATGCACGTCATACCCGAGGAAGCGCAGGCGATGGCTGTTTTCACGCAGGCCCAGCGTCAGCCTGCCAGCGGGCGTCAGGGTATGGAAGTACAGCAACAGCAGTGAGAGCAGCACCCAGCCCAGCGTGAGGTAATAGACCTGGGTGCTGGACCCGAAGTCCAGGCCCCAGGCCGGCATGCGCATGGCCGAGATGCCGGATTCGCCCCCGAACAGGCCCTTGAGTTGCGGCGCCAGTGCGTGCAGGATCTCGGCGATGGCGAGGGTGATCATCGCGAAGGCCGTGCCGCTGCGCTGCGTGGCGAACCAGCCCGCGACGACGCCAAACGCCAGCCCCGCGGCCGCGCCGGCCAAGGGCATGAGCGGCGTTGGCAGCAGCCCGGCACCGCCCAGCGCGTTCATGGCATGGACGGCGGCGAAGGCACCGACACCGAAATACGCGGCATGGCCGAACGAGAGCATGCCGGCACGGCCCGCGAGCAGGCTGTAGGCGCTGGCGAACAGCGCGGCGATCAGCATCTGCACGGCGGCGTTGATCAAGGCGGCCGACAGCAGGCTGGGCAGCGCGAGGAGCAGGATCACGCCGCCCAGGAGAAGGGATAAAGTAGTACGCATGCGGAAGTTCAGGTCTTGTCGCCCAGCAAACCCTGCGGCCGCAACAGCAGGACGAGCAGCATCAACACAAAAGGCAAGGTGGCGGACAGGCTGGAGAGCTTGAGCGTGAGCAGCCCACCCAAGGCACGCGCCCCATCGCCCAGGCCCACGAGTGCCAACAGATCGGCCAGGCTGCTGTCGATGCCCACGGCCACCGAGGTCAGCACGCCGATCAGCAGCGAGGCCAGCATCGCCCCGCCCAGCGAACCCAAGCCCCCCACGACCACCACGACAAAGACCATGACGCCGATTTCCAGCGCCATGTTCGGACTGGTGGTGTAGAACGCCCCGGCCACGGCGCCCGCCAGGCCGGCCAGCGCCGCGCCCACGCCGAACACGCCCATGAAAACGAGCTGCACGTTGTGGCCCAGCGCCTCGACCATGCGCGGCTTGTAGATGGCCGATCGCACGATGATGCCCACCCGGGTCCGCGTGAGCAGGAGGTAGAGCAGCGCGAACATGAGCAGGGCCACGCCCCCCATCAAGAGCCGGTACAGGGGGTACTGCTGACCGCTGAGCACAAAGGCAGGGCCGTCGAGCGCGGCAGGCACCCGGTAGTTCACCGGGAAGTTGCCGAACAGCAGCTTGATGCCCTCGGCGATGATGAAGGACAGGCCAAAGGTGAGCAGCAGCTCATGGGCGTGGCCATGGTGGTGGACACGCCGCAGGAAGAAGCGCTCCACCACCGCGCCCACGCCGCCGGCCAACAGGGTCGCCGCCACGATCGCCGGGCCGAAGCCCAGCACGCCTTGCAAGGTGTAGGCGAAGTAGGCGCCGAGCATGTAGAACGATGCATGGGCGAAATTGAGCACCCCCATCATCCCGAAGATCAGCGTCAATCCTGCCGACACCATGAAGAGCAGCAGCCCATAGATGACGCCATTGAGCAGCGCGAACAGCAAGGCTTCCATGGATCAGGCGGGACGCTGCATCTTGCAGCTCGACTGCACGGGTGCGGCGGCCTCGTCGGCGCTGAACACCTTCACGGGCTTGAAACCCAGTTCCGTGTCGTCCACCTTGTAGCGTGCGTCCTTGGCCACGGTGGAGACCACCAGCGGCAGCAGCACCTGGTGGTCTTCGGCGCGCATGCGGGCCTCACCCATGGGGGTCTTGATGCGCGCGGTCTCCATGGCACGGGCAAAGGCATTCACGTCCAGCTTTCCACCCATCGGCTTGGTGCGCTTGAGAGCGTCGGCCACCATGTCCAGCCCGAACACGGTCTGCGGTTCGACGAACACGGGAGCGTGGCCGGTCTTGGTCGTGTAGTCGGCCACGAAGCGGGCCCCCTCGGCGCCGGCCGCTTCGGCGTTGAAGGCGTGGACGATGAAGTGCCCCACGGCGGTGTCACCCGCATTGCGGATGTTGCCCGGCTGATCGAGGAACACCGTGCCGAACGCGGCCTTGAGGCCCGCAGCCTTGGCGGCCTTCATCATCAGCAGCAGGTCGTTGGACCAATTGCCGGTCAGGACCGTCTCGGCACCCGAGGCGCTGATCTTGGCGATGTAGGGCGAAAAATCCTGGATCTTGTTGACGTCGTGCAAGGTCTTTTCAACCACCTGGTAGCCACCCGCCGCCGCATTGGCCACGATGGCGTTCTCCATGTCCTGACCCCAGGAGTAGTTCTGGTTGATCGAATAGACCTTGGAGCCCAGCGCCTTGGCCTGCTTCATGCCCTGCACCAGCACCTTGGTGCGGACCTGGGCGTTGCCCGTGAGGCGGAAGTGGTGGAAGTTGCACTTCTCACCCGTGAGTTCCAGCGCCTCGGCGCCCACGTTGATGTAGACGATTTCCTTGCCCGGATTGCGCAGGTTGTGCTTGCGCACGTCCTCGGTGATCTGCCCGCCGATGGCCGACGAAGCGCCCTGCACGACGATCTGCACGCCGTCGGCGATGGCCGCCTTGAGCTTGTCCGACGCGCCGGCCGGACCGCCCTGGTTGTCGTACTCGACCAGCTGCACGGGCTCACCGTTCCAGCCGCCAGCGGCGTTCATCTTGTCGATGGCGTAACGCACGCCGGCCCGGAAGGTCTGGCCGGTCGAGGCTTGCGGACCGGAAAGGGTTTCCAGCACGGCGATCTTGACCGGCTCTGCATGGGCGGCGCACGCCATCAGCAGCGCCGCGGGCACTGCAATGTAGCGATGGATGTTCATGGTCTGTCTCCTTTTGTTGTGAAGCGAGGGGTTAGAGGTACTCAACGTTGCCGTCCACGCTGATGACCTGACCGGTCAGGTTGCGTGCGCCCGGCGAACACAGGAACAGCGCCGTCGCGGCCACGTCATCGGCGGTGACCATGCGGCGCAGGGAAATCTTCTCGAGGTACTGCTGGCGCATCGCCTCGACGCTGAGGCCCAGGGTCGCCGCGCGCGCCGCGATCACGCCGTCCATGCGCGCGCCCTCGACGACGCCCGGCAAGATGGCGTTGACGCGGATGTCCTGCGGACCCAGTTCGATGGCGAGCGACTTGGTCAGGCCCACGATCGCCCACTTGCTCGCCGCGTACGGGGTGCGGAAGGCATAACCCAGCCGTCCCGCGACCGAGCTCATGGCGATCAGGCACGGCCCGCTGCGGGAGGCCTTGAGCAGCGGCACCGCGCGGCGCGCGAAGTGGAACTGGCTGTCGAGGTTGACCGCCAGGGTGCGCTCCCAGGCGGCGGCGTCGATGTCTTCGATGGCGCCGGTCGGGCCCGCGATGCCGGCATTGCTGACCAGCACGTCCAGTCCGCCCAGCTGGCTGCGCACGCCGTCGAACACCGCGTCGACATCGGAAGCCACCGAGGCATCGGCCATGGTGCCGGTGATGCCCGGCACCTCAGTCGCCAGGCGGTCGATCGCCAGGCGGTCCACGTCGCAGACGTGGACACGCGCGCCAGCGGCGTGAAAGGCGCGCGCCACCGCGGCACCAATCCCGTTGGCTCCGGCCGTGACCAGCACGCGCAAACCGGGAACGGGGCGAAGGGTGTCATGTAAAGCCATGGGGAAGAGGGGTCGATTCGTTGCCAGAAACTGGCGTGAGTCTCCCGAATCTCGGCACGGGGAGCCATGTGCGCGCACCACATAGAATCCCCCTTGTTTATGGCTGCTCCAGCCATAAAAACAGGCATATCAAGGGTTCCTACCGATCAATTCACCGCCCCGCAGGGGAAGGCTCTTGGATTCAGACCAACACCCGCAGATTGCCAACACCTTGCTCGGCCTGCTGCATCGCGGGGCCGCCGCGGAAGAGTTCGCGCAGCAACTCGCTGCCGTGGAGGCACTGCCCCCGAGTCGCCCGGACAAGGCCGACCTGGTCGAAACCGTGCGCCAGGCCATGGCGGTGCGCAATCGCCTGGAAATGCTCCAGCAACGTGAGCAAGGCATGGTCGCGGTGATGGAGTCGGCGCAGGATCTGTCCGAGCGGCTCGAACTCTCGGACCTGCTGACGACCCTCGTGAAACGGACGCGCCATCTGCTGGGCGCCGACATGGCCTGGATTTCCGAGCTGGACGAAGCCCGCGGCGTGTTCCAGGCCCTCGCGGCGGACGGCGGACTCACCCGCAGCTCCACCGCCATGCGAATCCGCAGCGACCGCGGCACGGCCAGCATCGTCATGGCCACGCGCATGCCCTTCACCACGCCGGACTACTTGCACGACACGCGCTTCACGCACGACCCGAAGTTCGACGACATCTTCCGCGCCGAGGGCGTCAGCGCCCTGGTGGGCGTGCCGCTGATCTGGCAGGACGAGGTGATCGGCCTGCTCTTTGCCGCCGACCGTTATGCCCGGGTGCACACGGCGCAGAACATCGCCATCCTGCGCACCCTGGCCACGCATGGGGCAGTGGCCCTGAAGAACGCACGCGATTTCGAGCGCATCACCGCCGCGCTGGGCAAGGCCGACGAGGCCAGGACGGAACTGGAACGGCACGCACGCAATGTGCAGGCGGCCGCGGATGCGCACGAGCAGATCACCGCCTTGCTGGCGCGCGGTGCCTCACTCTCGACCCTGTGCCAGACGGTGGCCGACCTGCTCGGCGGCAGCCTGCTGGTGCTCGACGAAGCCGCGCAGGTCATCAGCCGGGGTACGGCCGAGGGCTACGCGGGCAGCGCGGCGCTGCATTACCAGCCGCATGGCGAGCACAGTGCCGAGCTGGCCCGCGCGCTGCGTCAGGCCCGCACGGCGGGACGCTCCGTGCAGGCCTATGAGGTCGATGGCGAAATCTGCCGCGTCATGCCGGTCATCGGCGGGGAGGATGCGCTGGGCACGCTGGCGCTTTTCCATCGGCGCAGGCTGGAAGATGTCACGGAGCGCACCTTCGAGCGCTGCTCCAGCGTGATCGGCATCGTGCTGCTCTCCCAGGAGCGTCAGGCCGCCAGCAACAGCCGCGAGATGTCGGACCTGATGCACGCCCTGATGTCGCCCAGACAGGGTGAACTCGCGGTGCTGCGCGATCGCTCGGAGCGCTTTGGCCTGGATCTGGGCCAGCCACTGACCCTGGTGCTCGCCGAGCTGGACGGCCCCAGCACCAGCTACGCGGTGCGACGCCTGCTGCAGAGGAGCACCCTCGGGCCCTGTCTGATTGACGACATCGACGGCAACCTGGTCGTGCTTTGCGGTGCCAGCCAGGCCGTCGAGACGCAGCAGGCACTGTCCACCTGGGCGCGGCGCGAGGCGGGCACCGTGCACCGCGGCGTGCTGTCCCGCCCCATCGCCTCCGCGGCCGAATTGCCAGCGCTTCATGCCACGCTCAAACGCGCCCTGGGCGTGCTCAAGCGCCTGGGCGTGAACGACCGGCTGGTTGGCCAGAATGAACTGGCCCTGTACTCGACCCTGTTCGAGACCCACGATGCCACCAGTCTCGGGCAATTTGTCGACGCCAGCATCGGCCCGTTGCTCGCGCACGATCGCAAGCGCGGCACGGACCTCGGGGCCACCTTGCTCTGTTATTTCGACTGCCATCAGAACGCCAAGACCACGGCCCAGCGCCTGGACATCCACGTCAACACCGTGCGCCAGCGCCTGGCCACCATTGAAAACCTGCTGGGCCGTTGGGAACAGGCTGCGCGGGCGCTCGAGATGCACATCGCGCTGCGCCTCTGGAGCCTGAGAGGCTGAATGCCCCGGCCCCTCGGGGCCATGGCAAACTCCATGCCCACACCCGATATGCGCACCGCCCCCTCAACCCCGCGTCCGTCCAGCCTGGCCGAGATGCAGACCCACTACGGCGAAAACTACCGCTGGCGCCTGCTGCTGGCCGTGATGATCGGGACGATGGCGTCCATCATGTCGTCCACCATCGTCAACGTGGCCATTCCCGACCTGAGCCACCACTTCCATCTGGGGCAGGAGCGCGCCCAATGGGCCAGTTCGGGCTTCATGATCGCCACCACGGTGTCCATGCTGTGCACGCCCTGGCTGCTCTCGGCCTTTGGCTACCGCCGCACCTATGTGGTCAGCATGCTGATGCTGCTGGGCGGCGGCGTGGTGGGCGGCCTGTCGAACACCTTTGAGCTGGTGCTGGCCGCGCGCGTGGTGGAGGGCATCGCCGCCGGGGTCGTGCAGCCGATTCCCCCCATCATCATCATGCGCGCCTTTGCCCCCCACGAGCGCGGACGCGCGGGCGGCATCTTCGGCATGGGCGTGGTGCTGGCGCCCGCCATCGGCCCCAGCATCGGCGGCCTGCTGGTCAGCGGCTTCGGCTGGCGCTCCATCTTCTTCATGGTCGTGCCCTTCTGCCTGGCGGCCCTGTGGCTGGCCTACCGCTACGTGCCCGTCTCGGCGCCGGGCGGGGTGGCGCCGGACCGGCACGGCAACCGGCTGGACTGGCCGGGCCTGCTGGTGTCCGGCGTGGGCACGGTGGCCTTGATCAATGGCATGGTCGCGCTGCATGGCGCGGACCGCACGCAGGCCTGGACGCTGCTGGGCCTGGCCGCGGTCTGCCTCGGCGTCTTCTGGACCTGGCAGCACCGGCAGGTGCGCGGGGCCGAACAAGGTGGCGGACCGGGCGGCGGCCAGCCCCTGATGCACCCGGCGCTGTTCAAGTCGCGCTCCTACGCGGCAGGCAGCCTGGTCGCCTTCATCTACGGCACGGCGTTGTTTGGTTCCACCTACCTGCTGCCGCTCTATATCCAGATGGCGCAGGGCCTGTCCCCCGCCCACGTGGGCACCATCATGCTGCCGGCCGGCCTGGTGCTGGCGGTGACGATTCCGCTGGCGGGTCGCCTGTCGGACCGGGTGCCCATCCGGGTGCTGATCTGCGCGGGCCTGGGTCTGCTGGCGGCGTCCTTCGCGCTGATGCTGGTGCTCGGCCTGGGCGCGGCCATCTTCTGGCTGGTGAGCTGGTCCGTGCTGGGGCGCATCGGCCTGGGCTTCATCCTGCCTTCGCTGAACAACGGTGCCATGTCGGGGTTGGAACCCAAGCTCATCTCGCAGGCGTCCAGTGCCATCAACTTCATCCGCATGCTGGGCGGTTCCATCGGCGTGAGCCTGTGCGGCATCGTGCTGGAATGGCGCATCGCCGCGCACGGCGACAACCTCAAGAACGCAGCCAGCAGCCCGGCCCGACTGGCCGCCTTCGACGAAGCCTTCCTGATGCTGGCCCTGCTCTGCGTGGTGGCCATGGTGGCCGCCTGGCGCATGAAGAGCACGCCGCGCCTGGCCCGGCCCGCGCCCCCGGCCGGCGCGAATTGAGGTCACGGGCACCCAGCCATGTGTCAGCTACTCGGTATGAATTGCATCGCGCCGACGGACGTGATGTTCAGCTTCAGCGGCTTCGCCGAGCGCGGCGGGCGCACCGACCACCACAAAGACGGCTGGGGCATCGCCTTCTTCGAGGACAAGGGCGTGCGCCATTTCGTGGACCACCAGGCCGCAGCCGAATCGCCCGTGGCCGAACTGATCCGCCACTACCCCATCAAGAGCCGCAACGTCATCGCCCACATCCGCAAGGCCACGCAAGGCGCGGTGACGCTGCAGAACTGCCACCCCTTCGTGCGCGAGCTCTGGGGGCGTTACTGGGTATTCGCCCACAACGGCGACCTGAAGGACTACGCGCCGCGCCTGCACGGTGGCTTTCGCCCCGTGGGCGAGACCGACAGCGAGCGCGCCTTCTGCTGGCTGATGCAGGAACTGGCCAAGGCGCACGCCACCGTGCCCAGCGTGGCCGAACTCACCCTGACCCTGGGCGAGCTGGTGCCGCGCATCGCGCGCCACGGTGTCTTCAACTTCCTGTTCAGCAATGGCGAAGCGCTTTGGGCGCACGCCTCGACCAAGCTCTGCTACGCGCTGCGCCAGCACCCCTTCGGGCGGGTGACGCTGCGCGACGAAGACCTGAGCCTGAACCTGGCCGAGCTGACCACGCCCGCCGACCGGGTGGTCGTGGTCGCCACCACCCCGTTGACTCAGGACGAAACCTGGATACCCCTGACCCCAGGCGAACTGAAAGTGTTCGTGGACGGCGCGCCCCAGTGAAGACGGCCGCTTTCGCTTCCATAATCCACCCTCATGGCTACACCACAAGAATCCGAACCGGATTCCGGCTTCCACGACTCGCTGCCCACCTTGCCGAGCTGGCATGAAGGCGCGCAACTGCGCATGGTGCGCGCCAACGGGCGCTTTCTGCTGACGCACCCGGCCCACTTGCTGGCGCTGGGCCTGGGCTCGGGCCTGTCGCCCAAGGCGCCCGGCACGGTGGGCACGCTCTGGGCCTGGGCCGCCTTCCTGGTGCTGCAACCCTGGATGACCGAGGCACGCTGGGCGCTGCTGCTGGCCATCGCGCTGCCGGTGGCCTGGTGGGCCGGCTCGCTCACGGCCAAGCACCTGCACAGCAGCGACCCGCGCTGCGTGGTCATCGACGAGATCGTGGCCTTCTGGCTGGTGCTGTGGCTGCTGATGCCGGCCAGCATCTGGGAGCAGCTCGCGGCCTTCGCGCTGTTCCGCTTCTTTGACGCGGTCAAACCCGGCCCCGTGGGCTGGGCCGACCGCCTGTACGAACGCCTCAAACCGGCGCGCGCGCGCTGGGGCTGGACCAAGATCGGCTGGGGCATTCTGCTCGACGACCTGGTGGCCGCGCTCTGCACGCTGATGCTGCTCGCGCTCTGGCGCAGCCTATGAAACACCCCCAGGCTCCGCGCCCTTCGTTCGCTACGCCACCCCCCTCCAAGGGGCAACGCTGGCGGCCCGGCAAAGCCGGTTCCGCGGCGTTCCCCGCTTAGACCCATGCCAGCATCCGCTTTCGCCTTCGTTCAGCAGATCGCGGCGCAATTGCTGACGCGCGGCTGGATGCTGGCCACGGCGGAAAGCTGCACGGGGGGCATGGTGGCAGCGGCCTGCACGGATCTGGCGGGCTCCAGCGCCTGGTTCGAGCGCGGTTTTGTCACGTACTCCAACGCCGCCAAGACCGAGCTGCTGGGCGTGGACGCCGCGCTGATCGAGGCGCACGGCGCCGTCAGCGAGCCGGTGGCGCGGGCCATGGCCGCGGGCGCCATCGCCCGTTCCGCCGCGCAGCTGTCCATCGCCATCACCGGCATCGCGGGGCCCACGGGCGGCAGCGCCGACAAACCGGTGGGCACGGTTTGGTTCGGCTGGGGTGCCCAGTTGGGAACGGGCACGCCCCTGCTGCGCGCCGAGCGGCTGCAGTTGCCGGGCGACCGCGCCGCCGTGCGCGCCACGGCCACCGAACACGCCTTGCGTGGCCTGCTGGCCTTGCTGGCCACGCTGGACTGATAACAAGCGCCCCCAGCGCAAGGAGACGACCATGCGCCACGCGATCAACGAGTCCGTCCGACTGCTGCTGCGCCACGCCGCGCTGGGCCTGAGCCTGCTGGCCCTGTTGATTGGCCTGGGCCTGTGCGCCCGGGATTGGTCAGCCTTTCTGGAATTCAGTGCCCATGCCCCAGGCAACGCAGACCTGGGCGCCGGGTCAAGCGCGCTGAGCTGGCTGCAGGTGCTGGGCCTGCTGGGCTGGCCACTGTGGCTGACGCTGGTCGGCGCGGTGCTGTCGGCCATTGGCCTGCGCGACCTGGTGCAGACGCGCCATGCGGTGCTGCGCAACTACCCGCTGCTGGGGCACCTGCGATTTCTGCTGGAGTTCATCCGGCCCGAGATCCGCCAGTACTTCATCGAGGGAGAAAACGAGGCCGCGCCGTTTTCGCGCGCGCAGCGCTCCCTGGTCTACCAGCGCGCCAAGGGCGTGCCGGACAACCGACCCTTCGGCACGCTGCTGGACGTTTCGCGCAACGGGCACGAGTGGATCAACCACTCCATGGCGCCCACGCGCATTGACGGCCAGGACTTCCGCGTGCTCATCGGCGAGGGGCGCAAGCGCCCCTACAACGCGAGCGTCTACAACATCTCGGCCATGAGCTTTGGCTCACTCTCGGCCAACGCCATCCTCGCGCTCAACGCGGGCGCCAAGCGCGGCGGCTTCGCGCACGACACGGGCGAGGGCTCCATCTCCGCCCACCACCGCGTGCATGGCGGCGACCTGATCTGGCAGATCGCCTCCGGCTACTTTGGCTGCCGCCACCCCGATGGCACGTTCGACCCACAAAGCTTCGCCGCCCAGGCGCGCGACCCACAGGTCAAGCTGATCGAGGTCAAGCTCAGCCAGGGCGCCAAGCCCGGGCATGGCGGCATCCTGCCGGCGGCCAAGGTGACGGCCGAGATCGCCGCCGCGCGCGGCGTGCCTGAGGGCCTGGCCTGCATTTCACCGCCAGCGCACAGCGCGTTCTCGTCGCCGCTGGGTCTGCTGCAGTTCATCGAGCAGTTGCGTGAACTCTCGGGCAGCAAGCCGGTGGGCTTCAAGTTCTGCGTGGGCCACCCCTGGGAATGGTTCGGCATCGTCAAGGCCATGCTGGAGACCGGCATCCTGCCGGACTTCATCGTGGTAGACGGCGCCGAGGGCGGCACCGGCGCCTCGCCGCTGGAGTTTTCCGACCACGTGGGCGCGCCGCTGCAGGAGGGCCTGCTGCTGGTGCATAACACGCTCAAGGGTGCGGGCCTGCGCGGGCGCATCCGCGTGGGCGCGGCGGGCAAGGTGGTCAGCGCCTTCGACATCGCGCGTACCCTGGCCATGGGCGCGGACTGGTGCAACGCGGCGCGTGGTTTCATGTTCGCCTTGGGCTGCATCCAGGCCCAGACCTGCCACACCGGCCACTGCCCCACGGGCGTGACCACGCAGGACCCGCTGCGCCAGCGCGCCCTGGTGGTGCCGGACAAGGCCGAGCGGGTTTACCGCTTCCACCACAACACCCTGCACGCGCTCAAGGAGCTGGTGCAGGCTGCCGGGCTGCGGCACCCCAACGAAATCACGGCCCACCACATCGTGCGCCGGGTGGACGAGAACGACGTGCGACTGCTCTCCAACCTCGTCACCCAACTGGAAGAGGGCGAGTTGCTGGATACGGCCAAGCTGGACAAGCTGCACAACGTCTACCGCTACTACTGGCCCCGGGCGCGGTCGGACCGGTTCACGCTCTGAGGCCCGGGGCGGCTGGGTTGGCATGGCTGCAGCCCGCCGGCAACAGTCAGGCCGTGATTTTTCCGTGACCGCCACCGGCGCGCGGCGGGCGTCCCGTCAGGCCGGGCGATTTCGGTGTCTAATTTCGCCCGTGTCCGCCATGCAACCCGTGGCGGGTGCCTCGTTGTCCGCCCCTGCGGCCCATCCGGCCGCGCCCCTGTTGCCCATCCCGCAACTGCCCCAGGTTCACGAACCCGCCATGAAAATCGACCCCGCACCCAGTGCCCCGGAAAGCGCCCTGCCCGGTGCTGCATCCAGCCCCATCCAGGCCGTGCCCCACACCTGGCTGGAAGACGCCATCGCCCTGACCACGGGCGTGCTCTTCGTCGCCCTGGGCCTGGTGATGTTCAAGCACGCCGGCATCCTGATCGGCGGCGTGGCCGGCCTGGCCTTCCTGGCCAGCTACGCCTTTGGCTGGAACCTCGGCCTGTGCTTCTTCCTCTTCAGCCTGCCGTTCTTCTGGCTGTCCTGGAAGCAGTTGGGCCTGGAATTCACACTCAAGAGCCTGGGCTCGGTGGCGGCGGTGTCCGTCTTCACGGCGCTGGCGCCCCGGGTGCTGCAGTTCGACCAGGTCAACCCCTGGCTGGCTGCCGTGCTGGGCGGCCTGCTGATCGGTTTCGGCCTGCTGGCCCTGCTGCGCCACCACGCCAGCGTGGGTGGCGTCAACATCCTGGCCCAGTGGGCGCAACAGAAGCGCGGCTATTCGGCCGGCAAGGTGCAGCTCGCGGTGGACCTGCCCATCGTGCTGCTGGCCTTCCTGGTCGTCACGCCCGAGCGCGTGCTGCAGTCCGTGCTGGGCGCGCTGGCGCTGGGAGCCTTCCTGGCGCTGAACCACAAACCCGGGCGCTATCTGGGTGTGTGACCCCTCGCCTGCGACGGCGGGCCCGGGACTCGGGTGCGCCAAGCATGCGAACGATGCGGGGCGGTTCAGCGCCCGCCCATCACCGCCTCGACTTCGGCCAAACGTTGTTCGAGGCGTGGCGCGGCAAAGTCCAGAAACTCACGCAACTTCAGCGGTATCAGCCGCTTGCTGGGATAGACCAGATTCACGGGCAAGGGCGCGCTGTCATGGGCGACCAGCAGCGGCACCAGGCGCCCGGCCGCGACATGCGGTGCCACCTGGTAACTGGTGGCCTGCACCAGGCCCAGGCCTGCGATCGCTGCCTGCAGGGCCGACTCTGGGGTGCTCGTGGCCAGGCGCACGGGCACCGGCACCTGCTGCTCCGTGAACCTGTCCCCCTGGCGCAGCGTGAATGTCCAGGTCTTGTGCAGCCCCAGCCCGGTCCAACTGATGCCATCGTGCGCAGCGAGGGCGGACAAATCCAGCGGCGTTCCACGCGCCTCCAGATACGCGGGCGCCGCGCACACGACGACCCGGATGGCGCCCAGTTCGCGCGCCACCAGGCTGCTGTCGGCCAGCGTGCCGATGCGCAGCGCGCAGTCCACATGCTCTTCCACCAGCGGCAGCACGCGGTCCGCCAGTTGCAGGTGGACATTGACTTGTGCGTACGCGCGCAAGAACTCGTGCACCACCGGCTGCAGATGTTGCTGGCCGAAACCCAGCGGCGCGGTGATGACCAAGTCCCCCTTGGGTTCGCGGTACTCGCCGCTGACATCCTCGTCGGCCTCCCGCAAGGCATCAATGACCCGGCTGCAGGTCTCAAGGTAGCGCCGGCCACCGTCGGTCAGCGCCACGTGGCGCGTGGTCCGCACGAACAGCCGCACCCCCAGCGCTTCCTCGAGCAAGGCCACCTTGCGGCTGACGTTCGCCACCGGCAAGCCCAGGGCGCGGCTGGCGGCCGAGAAGCCCCCCGCTCGGGCCACCGCCACAAAGGCGGTGATGGCGTCGAATCGGTCCATATCTTTCCAATTTACGAGAAAGTGATTCCTGATTCAGCCAGATTATCAAATCTGGCGACATGAAAAACAATGCGACACACGTCCCCACCTGCCGGACGCCCCTCCAGGAGATCACCATGAGCCACGCTTTCGCGGACATCACATTCACACCCGCCGTGCGCGCGGCTCAGGCCCGCGATGGCAGTCGCGCGCAGTACGCACGGGCCTTCGAGTCGGGCGGCGAGCTTGAGCATGCTGAACTCGGGCCGTCTGAAGCGGCCTTCATCCAGGCCCAGCGCAGCTTCTACATGGCCACCGTGTCGGAAACGGGCTGGCCCTATGTGCAGCACCGGGGTGGCCGCCCAGGCTTTCTGCGCGTCGTTGATGCGCGGACCCTGGTGTTCACCGACGTGCCGGGCAACCGGCAGTTCATCAGCGTCGGCAATTTGGCGAACAACGATCGCGTGGCCTTGATCCTGATGGACTACGCGCGTCGCCGACGCCTGAAGCTCCTGGGCCGGCTGAGCGTGCGGGACTCCACAGACCCGGAACACCCCGGACGCGAGATGACGATCCGGGTCGAGGCCTACGACTGGAACTGCCCCAGCACATCCCCCAGCGATTCGAAGCCGAGGATGTGCAGCGCGCGCTCGACGAACGTGACCAGCGCATCGCGCAGCTGGAGGCCCAGCTGGCCCAAGTTGCTGCCCGGCCGGGTGCCTGATTTCACTGGCACGACAGGGTACGGCGCGGCGGAGCTTGTCCCGCCACCGTGACTACGATCACACCAGACGCCCCCCGGCGCCCCGCTGCGGCCGCTTGAAAATTCCCCGCGCGGGGCCATGTGCAGAGACCCCGCCCCACCTCGAAAGGCACTGGAATGCAGATGACGTACACCAAGGCACCCGAAGCGATCGCCCGTCTGACCCCCGAGCAATTTCGGGTGACTCAGCGCAACGGAACGGAGTACCCAGGCACCGGCGAATACCTGGACAACCACGCGCCGGGCATCTATGTCGACATCGTCTCGGGCGAACCCTTGTTCGCGTCGTCGGACAAATTCGAGTCCGGCTGCGGCTGGCCGAGCTTCACCAAGCCCATCGTGCCCGCGTACGTGAACGAACTGCGCGACGTCAGCCACGGCATGGTGCGCACGGAGGTGCGCTCGGTGCATGGCGACAGCCATCTCGGACACGTCTTCCCCGATGGCCCAACGGACCGCGGCGGGCTGCGATACTGCATCAATTCGGCCTCCTTGCGTTTCGTCCACCGTGACGACATGCAAGCGCAGGGCTATGGGGAATACCTGAACCAGGTGGAGGAAATCTGAGATGGCGACTGAACGCGCAGTGTTGGCAGGCGGCTGCTTCTGGGGCATGCAGGACTTGATCCGCAAGATGCCCGGTGTGGTGTCGACCCGGGTGGGTTACTCGGGCGGTGACGTGCCGAACGCGACCTACCGCAACCACGGTACCCATGCCGAGGCGATCGAGATCGTCTTCGATCCCGCCGTGATGAGCTACCGGCGCTTGCTGGAGTTTTTCTTCCAGATCCACGACCCCACCACGCCCAACCGGCAAGGCAATGACCGCGGAACGTCGTACCGCTCGGCGATCTATGTCACGTCGGAAACGCAGCGACGCGAAGCAATCGACACCATCCAGGACGTCGAGGCCTCCGGCCTGTGGCCAGGCAAGGTGGTGACGCAAGTCGAGGCTGTGGGCGACTTCTGGGAGGCGGAACCGGAGCACCAGGACTACCTGGAAAAGCACCCGGGGGGCTACACCTGCCATTTCGCGCGGCCGGACTGGGTTTTGCCGCGACGCGGTGCGGCGCAAGCGGCATGAACCACGCAAAAGGCCCCTGCTCACGGAGAGCGGGGGCCTTCTGAGCGGCAAGACAAGCTAATTTTCCGACTCAAAATGGGATGTCGTCATCCATGTCGTCGAAGCCCGAGCCCGCGGCCGGCGCGGGCTTGGCGGCGGGGGCCGAACGCTGGGGTGCGGCCGCAGGACGTGCGTAACCGCCGCCCTGCTGACCACCACCCGATGGGGCCGCGCTGCGCGCGGGCGGGCGGCTGGCACCGCCACCGTAGCCACCACCGTCCTCGTCCGGATTGCCCATGCCCTGGCGACCGCCGAGCAACTGCATTTCGCTGGCGATGATGTCGGTGGCATTCTTCTCGATGCCGTCCTTGTCGGTGTATTTGCGGTAGGTCAGGCGACCTTCGACGTAGATGGGCGTGCCCTTCTTGACGTACTCACCCACAATCTCGGCCAGGCGCTCGAAAAAAGTGACACGGTGCCACTGCGTTTCCTCGACCATCTCACCGGAATTGCGGTCCTTGCGGCGGCTCGTGGTGGCGATGCTGATGTTGGCCACGGCGCCGCCCGAGGGCAGGTAGCGGATTTCGGGGTCGCGGCCGCAGTTGCCGACCAGGATGACTTTGTTAACGGATGCCATGGCTAACTCCTGATTCCTAGATTCCTGAATGCGCGGGGTCCTGCGCATGATGGGGCCGATTATCCCGCCAATGGCCCGGCGGCCGAACGGCCTGATGTTTCACACTTGGCGAATTCTGAACGTCTGATCAGCGGCCCGGGACTTCACCGGCTCCCCACGTCGCCGCGCCCCGGCACCTTCATGGGCCAGGCCACCCAGAGCCACAGGCCCATGGCAGCGGTGCAGGCAAGAAAGATCGCCGACGCACCACCCTGCCGGGCCAGCCAGCCACCGCCCGCGCCACCCACGAACAGGCCCAGGGACTGCACGGCGTTGTACACGCCCAGCGCCGTGCCACGCGCGCGGGCTGGCGCGATGCGCGACACCAGGCTGGGCTGCGTGGCTTCCAGCACGTTGAAGCCACAGAAAAAGACGAACAACAGCAGGCCAAGCAGGACCACGCCCAGCACGGCACGCCAGGCCCCAGCCGTCGCCAGAGCGCTGGCCTCGGGCAGCACCGCGACAGCCGCCAGCAGGCCCAGCTGCGCCAGGCCGATCAGGCCGATGGCGACCAGGAAAACCGCACGCAGGTAGCCCCGTTTTTCCAGCGGGAACAGGGTGGCCATCATCACGAAGAAGGAAGCCAGCACCGCGGGCAGGTAGACCCACCAGTGGTGGCGCGCCTCCAGACCCGCGCGCAACAGCAAGGCAGGCACGGCCATCCACATCGCCAGTTGCACGGCATGCAGCAGGAAAACGCCCGCGTCCAGGCGCAGCAGGCCGGGATGGCGCAGCACCTCGCGCAGGCCCGCGCGCAGCGAAGCCGGGGCGGGCTTGGCTTCTCCAGCTTCTGCCCCTTGCACCACGGCCGGTACCTCGGGTGGCACAACCCAGATCACCACGGCCACGCCGCCCAAGGCCAACAGCGCAGTGAACCAGAACAAGCCGCTCAGGCCGATCCAGGCCGCGAGCAGCGGCGCCAGAAGCAGAGAGAGCGCGAACATCAACCCGATGCTGGCGCCGACCAGGGCCATGGCCTTGGTGCGCACTGCGTCGCGGGTCTGGTCGGCCAGCAAGGCGGAGACCGCCGCCGAGACGGCACCCGCGCCCTGGAGTGCTCGGCCAGCCAGGAGGCCCATCAGGTGGTCGGCCAGGGCGGCGACCAGGCTGCCGAGCGCGAACACCAGCAAGCCCAGCACGATGACGCGCTTGCGGCCATAGCGGTCCGAGGCCAGGCCATAGGGCAATTGCAGCAGGGCTTGCGTGAGACCGTAGATGCCCATGGCCAGGCCAACCAGCGCCACGTTGTCGCCGCCGGGGTAGCGCTGCGCCTCCAGCGCGAAGACGGGCAGGACGAGGAACAGGCCCAGCATGCGCAGGGCGAAGATGCCGGCCAGGGAGAAACTGGCGCGCCGCTCCGTGGCCGTCATCGCGGTAGACCCTGCCCCGGGCACCGGGGAGGAGGACACGGAAGGGATGGAGGTACTCGGCACGGGGGCAGACAGTGGACAGCAAGGGCGCCGTGAGGGCGCAGCCCTCCATTGTCCATGATCTCGCGTGTCACAATGGACCGGCGCAGGGGCCCTGCGCGGAAGCATCGATGCCGATGCACCGTTGCGCCCTCATTCATCCGTTCTCGCCTGTTGCCCGCCGATGCATGACGCCCAGCCCCCTCGCCCGCCCCAGGGCTCCGATGCGCGCGACGCGCCGCACCACGACCCGCAGACCGACTTCCTGCAGAACTTCCAGAACGAGCTTTCCAACGGCCGCCAATGGCTGGAGCGCGCCATCGTGCTGGCCCACGCCGTGGTCGCCGGGCTGGCGGTGGTGGGCTTCACCCTGCTGTCCGACGGGGCCTTCAGCTTGTTCCAAGGCCTGTACGCCGCCCTGCCCTGGGCGGTGCTGATCTGGATGCCGCTGCTGACCGGCGGCATCGTCTGGCTGACCCGCCGGTTCGCGCCAGGCGCGGGCGGCTCGGGTATTCCGCAGGTGATGGCCGCGCTGGACCCGATGTTGCCGCCCGATGCGGGCCATCGTTTCGTCTCCCTGCGCCTGGCCGTGAGCAAGATCGGGCTCGGCGCGGCGGGCCTGCTGGCCGGCCTGTCGCTGGGACGCGAGGGCCCGTCGGTGCAGGTGGCTGCGGGCGTGATGCAGAACGCGCGGCGCTGGCTGCGCCCGGGTTCGAGCATCGACCGCCAGGCCTTGCTGGTGGCCGGCGGCGCGGCCGGCATCGCAGCGGCCTTCAACGCGCCGCTGGCGGGCGTGGTGTTCGCCATCGAGGAACTGTCGCGCAAGCTGGAGTCGCGCAGCAGCGGCTTGGTGCTGGCCGCCATCGTGCTGGCGGGACTGATGAGCGTCTCGGCTTTCGGCAACCTGTCCTACTTCGGCGTCATCCACGTGCCGCGCCAGGGGTGGGACATGCTGCTGCCCGGCCTGCTGGTGACCGTGTCCTGCGGCCTGCTGGGCGGGCTGTTCGCGCGCCTGCTGATCGCCTCGCTCACGGGCGCGCCCAGTCGCTTCAACCGGTGGCGCGCGCGCTGGCCGGTGCGCTTCGGCATGGCCCTGGGCCTGGCGCTGGCAGTCATCGGCCTGGTCACGGGCGGCGCCACCTTCGGCGCGGGCTCGGAGACCGTGCGCCAGATGCTGGCCGGCGAGCAGCAAGCCGTGGCCGCGCCCTTCTACGTCACACTCAAGTTCGTCGCCACTTGGCTCACGTCCTGGGCCGGCGTGCCGGGGGGCATCTTCGCGCCGGCCCTCTCCATCGGCGCAGGCATCGGCCACAACGTGGCGCAGTTCCCGCTGGATGGCGCGGCCGGTCTGGCCCCCGCGCTGATCGCCATGGGCATGGCCGCCTTCCTGGCTGCCGTGACCCAGGCGCCGCTGACGGCCTTCATCATCGTGATGGAAATGGTGGATGGCCACGCCATGGTGCTCAGCCTGATGGCCGCCGCCATGCTGTCCAGCCTGATCTCGCGACTGATCAGTCGATCGCTGTACGCGGCCCTGGCCGAGTACATGGTGCGCGCGGTGCTCGCGCCGCCCTCGTCACCGGCTCCGTCCGCAAGCCCGACCGTGCAACGCCCCGGTGGCTGAAGCGGGCCCATGCGGGCGGCCGGGGATTTCTCTATCATGGTGGGTTTCGCATTCCCCACCCTCCGCCCGGTCCGCCGCGCGAACTGCGCCCACGCCCCATGAACCAGCCTGCCACGCCCGACGAAGGACGTTACCTTGCCAGCGCCTTGCAGCAGCAGGCCATCCACATCCGTGGTGCGCGCACGCACAACCTCAAGAACATCGACCTCGACATACCGCGCAACCAGCTGGTGGTGATCACCGGCCTGTCGGGCTCGGGCAAGTCCAGCCTGGCCTTCGACACCCTGTACGCCGAAGGCCAGCGCCGTTACGTGGAAAGCCTGTCGACCTACGCGCGACAGTTCCTGCAGTTGATGGACAAGCCCGAGGTGGACCTGATCGAGGGCCTGTCGCCGGCCATCGCCATCGAACAAAAGGCCACCAGCCACAACCCGCGCTCCACCGTGGGCACGGTGACGGAAATCCACGATTACCTGCGCCTGCTCTACGCGCGCGCCGGCACGCCGCACTGCCCCGAGCACAACCTGCCGCTGCAGGCCCAGACCGTGAGCCAGATGGTGGACGCGGTGCTGGGGCTGGCGCCCGAGGAGCGCCGGGCCGCCCCAAGCGACGAGCGCCCCCCGGGGGGCAGCGAGGACACGGCAGTGCCGAGCGTGGGGGCGAACAATCCTTACGGATCATGCTGGTCGCCCCGGTGGCGCGGCAGAAAAAGGGCGAGTTCACCGAACTCTTCACCGACATGCAGGCGCGTGGTTATGTGCGTTTTCGCGTCGACGGGCAGGTGCACGACTTCAACGACCTGCCCACGCTCAAGAAAACCGAGAAGCACGACATCGACGTGGTGATCGACCGGCTGCGCGTGCGCATGGCGGCCGAAGGCGATGACGCGGAGCAGGCCCGCGAAGCGGCGGCGCTGCGCCAGCGCCTGGCCGAGAGCTTCGAGGCGGCGCTGAACCTGGCCGAGGGCCGCGCCATCGTCGTGGAGATGGACGGCGCGCTGAAGGAACACCTCTTCAACGCGCGCTACGCCTGCCCACTGTGCAACTACTCCATCGGCGAGCTGGAGCCTCGGCTGTTCTCCTTCAACTCGCCGCAGGGCGCCTGCCCCGAATGCGATGGCATCGGCCAACAGGAATTCTTCGACCCGGCGCGCGTGGTCGCCTTTCCGTCCCTGAGCCTCGCGAGTGGCGCCATCAAGGGCTGGGACCGCCGCAACAGCGTGGCCTTCGCCATGGTGGAAAGCCTGGCCAAGCACTACAAGTTCAACGTCGAGATACCTTTCGAGGAACTGCCGGCGCAGGTCCGGCATGTGCTGCTGCACGGTTCGGGCGAGGAGGAGATCAAGTTCAGCTACACCATGGGCTCCGGCAGCTTCGCGGGCAAGAAGGTCAGCAAGACGCACGCCTTCGAAGGCATCTTGCCGAACATGCTGCGGCGCTGGCGCGAAACCGACTCGGCCCTGGTGCGTGAAGACCTGGGCCGGCTGCGCAGCATGCAGCCCTGCCCCGTCTGCGCGGGCACGCGCCTGCGTACCGAGGCGCGCTTCGTGCGCATCGGCGAGGGCGAGCAGTCGCGCGCCATCTATGAAGTCAGCCGCGCGACGCTGCGCGAGGCCCAGGCCTATTTCGAGACACTGCACATGCAGGGCGCCAAGGCCGAGATCGCCGCCAAGGTGGTGCGCGAGATTCGCCTGCGCCTGCAGTTCCTGAACGACGTGGGCCTGTCCTACCTCAGCCTGGACCGCAGCGCGGACACGCTGTCGGGTGGTGAATCCCAGCGCATCCGGCTGGCCAGCCAGATCGGCAGCGGCCTCACGGGCGTGATGTACGTGCTGGACGAGCCCAGCATCGGCCTGCACCAGCGCGACAACGACCGCCTGATCGCCACGCTGCAGCACCTGCGCAACCTCGGCAATAGCGTGCTGGTGGTCGAGCACGACGAGGACATGATCCGGGCCGCCGACCACGTGATCGACCTGGGCCCAGGCGCGGGCGTGCACGGTGGCCGCATCCTGGCCCAAGGCACGCCGGGCGAGGTGGAGGCCAACCCGGCCTCGCTGACGGGCCAGTACCTCAGCGGCGCGCGCGGCATCGCCGTGCCGACCGAGCGGCACAAGACGACAAAAGACGTGCTGCGCATCGTCAACGCCACGGGAAACAACCTCCGGGGCGTGACGGTGGACATCCCCGTGGGCTTGTTGACCTGCGTGACCGGCGTCAGCGGCTCAGGCAAGAGCACCCTGGTCAACGACACGCTCTACACGGCGGCGGCCAAGCAGATCCACCGCGCCCACGACGAGCCGGCGACACATGAGACCATCGAAGGCCTGGATGGCTTCGACAAAGTCATCAACGTCGACCAGTCACCCATCGGCCGCACGCCACGCAGCAACCCGGCCACCTACACCGGCCTGTTCACCGCCATCCGCGATCTGATGGCCGAAACGCCGACCGCGCGCGAGCGCGGTTACGGACCGGGCCGTTTCTCCTTCAACGTCGCCGGCGGCCGTTGCGAGGCCTGCCAGGGTGACGGCGTGGTGAAGGTGGAGATGCACTTCCTGCCCGATGTCTACGTGCCCTGCGACGTCTGCCACGGCCAGCGCTACAACCGCGAAACCCTGGAAGTGCAGTGGAAGGGCCTGAACATCGCGCAGATCCTGGACATGACGGTCGAGCAGGCTCACGCCTTCTTCAAGGACGTGCCCGCGATTGCCCGCAAGCTGCAGACCTTGCTGGATGTGGGCCTTTCTTACATCCAGCTCGGCCAGAGCGCCACCACGCTGTCCGGCGGCGAGGCGCAACGCGTCAAGCTCGCGCTGGAACTCAGCAAGCGCGACACCGGCCGCACGCTCTACATCCTGGACGAACCGACCACCGGCCTGCACTTCGCCGACATCGAACTGCTGCTCAAGGTACTGCACCAGCTGCGCGACGCGGGCAACACCATCGTCATCATCGAACACAACCTCGACGTCATCAAGACGGCGGACTGGCTGATCGACATGGGGCCGGAAGGTGGTTCGGGTGGCGGGATGGTGGTGGGGGCAGGAACGCCGGAAGAATTGGCCACGAATCTGGCCAGCCACACAGGGCGCTACCTGCGGCGCCTGCTCGAAAAACAAGCATGACTCCATCCAGCTCTCACGCCTCCTTCTTCACCGACCGCAAGATCGTCTTCCTGCTCGCCACCCTGTGCTGCCTGCTCTGGGGCAGCGCCTACCCAGCCATCAAGAACGGCTACGCGCTGTTCCAGATCGCGCCCGATGACATTCCGTCCAAGCTGGTGTTCGCGGGCTGGCGCTTTGTCTTCGCTGGCCTTGTACTGCTCTTGGTGGCGGCGGCCACGCGCAAGCCGGTGTTCGCGCTCGACCGACGCGGCGTGGGCCAGGTAACCTTGGTAGGCCTGGCTCAGACGACGGCGCAGTATGTGTTCTTCTACATCGGCGTGGCCTATGCCACGGGTGTGAAGAGCTCCATCATGAACGCCACCGGGACGTTCTTCAGCGTGCTGCTCGCCCACTTCATCTACCGCAACGACCGCCTGAGCGGCAACAAGGCCCTGGGCTGTCTGGTGGGTTTCCTGGGCGTGATGGTCGTGAACTTCCACAACAGCCTGCTGAGCCCGGACTTCACCCTGCTCGGCGAAGGCTTCGTGGTGATTGCGGCCTTCGTGCTCTCGGCCGCCAGCATCTACGGCAAAAAGGTGTCGCAACGCATCGACTCGGTGGTGCTCACGGGCTGGCAACTGGGCATCGGCGGCGTGGGCCTGCTGGCGCTGGGCTTTGCCTTCGGCGGACACCTGAACCTGCCCAGTGCAGCCGCGCTCGGCATCCTGGCCTACCTCGTGGCGCTGTCGGCGGTGGCCTTCTCGCTCTGGACCATCCTGCTCAAGCACAACCGGGTGAGCATGATCACGGTCTTCAACTTCATGATCCCGATCTTCGGCACGGTGCTCTCGGCGCTCTTTCTCGATGAGCGCTTCCTGGAATGGAAGAACGGCCTGGCCTTGCTGTTGGTCTGCGTGGGCATCTGGCTGGTCACCAAGGAAGAAAAAACGCCCGGCCGCGCGTGACGGTCGGGCGTTTGAGGTCAACGCGGCGTCGCTGAAAGCGAGTCGCCGACGGCGGCTCAGCGGACTTCGGTCACGAAGTCCTCGCGGCCGCGGCGCACCTTCTTCTGGTTCACCAGCCAATCGCCTTCATCGGCGCGGTAGCCCAGGGGCATGATCACCACGCTGCGCAGGCCGCGCGCTTTGAGGCCCAGGACCTCGTCCAGGGCCGCCGGGTCGAATCCTTCCATGGGCGTGCTGTCGACCTTTTCCGCTGCCGCGGCGATCAGCGCCGTGCCCACGCCGATGTAGGCCTGGCGCGCCGCGTGCGCGTAATTTTCCTCGGCGGGACGGTTGGTGTACGCGCCCAAGAGCTTCTGGCGGTAGGCCTCGAAACCTTCATTGGTAACGCCGCGTTCGGCATTGACCAGGTCAAACATCTTGTTGATGCGCTCGGCCGTGTAGTTGTCCCACGCAGCGAACACCAGCAGGTGCGAGCCATCGGTGACCTGCGCCTGGTTCCAGGCAATGGCCTGGATCTTTTCGCGCACGGCCTTGTTCGTCACGACGATGACTTCATACGGCTGGAGGCCACTGGAGGTGGCCGTCAGGCGCACCGCCTCGAGGATGCGGTCCACCTTGTCCTGGGGCACCGCCTTGGCGGGGTTCATTTTCTTGGTGGCGTAGCGCCACTGCAGTTGCTCGATCAGTTCAGACATGAGGGGGATACGGAATAAGTTGGCGGTCCATCTAATTGGACCCGGCCCTGGCTTTTGCAAGCCCATTTTCCTGACGCCTGTGTAAAGTTGGCGCCCCGCGATAATCCCGCCCCATGTCTGCATCCTTTTCCCACGCCAACCCGGCCGCGCGCGCCGTGCGCTTGATCGGCGCGCCCACCGACATCGGCGCGGGCGCGCGTGGTGCCTCCATGGGCCCCGAAGCCCTGCGGGTGGCGGGCATCGCCGAGATGTTCGCGCGGCGCGGCCTGGCCGTGCGCGACTCGGGCAATCTGCACGGACCGAACAACCCCTGTCTGCCACCGCAGGCTGGCTACCGCCATCTGGACGAAGTGGTCGCCTGGAACCAGGCCGTGCACGACGCCGTCCTCACCGCGCTGAGCGAGGGCGAGCTGCCAGTGCTGCTGGGCGGTGACCACAGCCTGGGCATCGGCTCCATCAGCGCGGTGGCACGCCACTGCAAGGCCACGGGCCGCCAGCTGCGTGTGCTTTGGCTGGACGCGCACGCCGACTTCAACACCCACGACATCACGCCCTCGGGCAACCTGCACGGCATGCCCGTGGCCTGCCTGTGCGGCGATGGCCCGCGGGCCCTGGTGTCCATGGCGGGCCACGTGCCCGCGATCGCCCCGTCCAGCCTGCGGCAGATCGGCATCCGCAGCGTGGACGAGGGCGAACGCCATCGCGTGCGCGAGGCCGGGCTGGAGGTCTATGACATGCGCTACATCGACGAAGTGGGCATGCGGGCGGCGATGGACAAGGCGCTGGCCGGACTGAACGACAACACGCACCTGCACGTGAGCTTTGACGTGGACTTCCTGGACCCGGACATCGCCCCGGGCGTGGGCACCACGGTGCCCGGCGGGCCCACCTACCGCGAAGCGCAGCTGTGCATGGAGATGATCGCCGACACCGGCCGCGTGGCCTCGCTGGACATCGTGGAACTCAACCCCGCGCTGGACCTGCGCAACCGCACGGCGCAGGTGGCGGTGGAACTGGTGGAAAGCCTGTTCGGCAAATCGACGCTCATGCGGGACCGTGGCTAGCGAGCGCGCATGAGCGCTGGCCCGCTTTTTGCGCAGGCTTGCAGGCTCAGCCCCTTCGATTCCGCTCCGCTCCGATCTCGCTGCGCCCGACCCCGGCCCCATACACGACACCGCGCCCCGTCCTACTCCCGACCTCTCTTGCAAGGAAACCCATGTCCTCCATCACGCTCCGCTTTCTCGCCGAACCCAGCACCGTCAACTACGGCGGCAAGGTGCACGGCGGCACCGTCATGAAATGGATCGATGAGGCCGGCTACGCCTGCGCCACCAGCTGGGCCAAGCGTTATTGCGTCACGGTCTACGTGGGTGGCATCCGTTTTCACCGCCCCATCATGATCGGTGACCTGGTGGAGGTGGAAGCGAAGCTGGCCTACACCGGCAGCACCAGCATGAACATCTCGGTCGAAGTGCGCAGCGGCGACATGAAAGGCGGAAACCTGGAGACCACGACCGAGTGCCTGATCGTCTTCGTCTCGGTGGATTCGCACGGCAAGCCCATGCCGGTCAATCCTTGGACCCCCGAAACGCCCGAAGCCGTCGCACTGGCCAAGCGCGCCAAGGCCCAGCTGGACGCGTCGCGTTCGGCAGGCTGACACGGCAAGTTTGCGATGGCCTCAATCGGGATGCCATCGCCAGCGGTCATGCCCCGCGCCCGCGCCTTGAATGCATTCAGAGCACGCGGCGGCGCGCGAAACGCACCACCGTGACTCCGGCACGCGCCTGGCGCGTGGAGGGCATGACCAGCACGCAGTCATCGTAGGGCGTCGTGACCGCAATCCCGTCGTTCCAGCCTATGACTGTTCCCGCGTCGGCGATCACCTCCAAGCCGGTGTAGGGCGCGGCAAACCGGAAGTTCGCACTGGTGGCGACCACCGGCCCGGTGACTTCCAGCACCCATTGACGCGGTGCGTCGGGCTGGAGCCAGCCGGGCAGCAGGCGCGCGGCCGTGGCCATGTCCAAGGCTCCGGAGGCGACGAGGAACCGACTGCAGATGTCTTCGGCGACCCCCCGGCTGGCTGGATCCCCATGAAACCCACATTCGACCAGCAACGAATGCGTGCCGTTGTCGCCGAGTTCTCCAAACCGGCCGTAGTCGCGCATGCGCACGCCGTCCTGATGGCCGGCATCGACCACCACATGCTCGGGCGTGCGCAGCGTGCGCGCCAGGGCGAGGTTGCGCAACTGGATACCGGTGAGCAGCAAGGGTGCCGAAGGTTCGTGCATGGAGTGCAGATCGAGCAGCCAGTCTGCGGCGGCCACAAAGGGACGCAAGGCGGCAGCGCGGCGCCGCTCCAAGGTGCCGCCTTCGTCCATGCGCGCGTCAAGCCACTGGCGATTCAGGTCTTCCTCCACCAGGCGCGAGGCATCGTGATGCGCCGGGTCAAAGCGATCGAAGGCTTCGAGGTTGCAGAAGGCCAGCGTGAGGCGGCCCTGACGCGGGCGCACGCCCGCCTCCAGCAGACCGAGCAGCGCCCAGGCGCCGCACAGCTCATTGCCATGGACCAGGGCGCTGATCATCACGTGCCGTCCCGGTTGACCGGAATCAAATTGCCAGACCCCGGGCGTGCCGGTGTTGCCAGCACGCCAGGTGCTCAAGTCCGGGAGGGCCAACGCGAACCGCGCGGGCATTTGAAGCGTGGGGGCGATGCTCATTCTTCGATCTTGGCGAATTCGACGATGCGTTTGTACTTGGCGATTTCGGCGGCCCAGTACGCGTCGATGTTCACGTTGGTGGTCGCCACGGTGGAGCCGGTGGCCACCATCTTCTCGCGGAACTCGGGCGATTGCAGGCAGTCGTTCAGGGCTTTCTTGAGCTTGTTGTACACCGGCTTGGGCAGATGGGCGGGGGCCATCAGGGCGAACCACACGCCGATGTCCACGTTCTTGTACTGGGGCGATTCCGCCAGCGCCGGAATGTCGGGCGCGGCCGCCGAGCGCCGGGCTTCGGTGGTGCCCAGGGCAATCACCTTGCCGCTGCGGATATGCGGCAGGCCGCTGGACAGCACGAACACCCCGAATTCCAGGTTGTTGCCCATGAGGTCGGTGGTCAGCGGCGCCACGCCACGGTAGGGAATGTGCGTCATCGACAGATTGCCCTGCTCCTTGACCATCTCACCGGCCAGGTGCAGCGAGGTGCCCACGCCGGAACTGCCGTAGCTGAACTTGCCGGGGTTCTCGCTCACTTTGCGGGTGAACTCGGTCACATTCTTCACACCGGCGCCGGTGGACGCCACAAGCACCAGCGGCTGCGAGGCGATCAGGCCGATGGCCGTGAAATCCTTGACGTCGTAGCGGACCGACTTGGTCACGAGCTTGTTGATCGCCAACTCATTGCTGGCGCCCACCAACAGGGTGTAACCGTCAGGCGCGGCATTCGCCACCTTCTGCGCGCCGATGGCGCCCCCGGCACCGCCCAGGTTTTCAATCACCACCGGCACGCCAAGCTTGCTGCTCAGTTCGGTGGCCACGGTGCGCGCGGTCAGGTCGGTGCTGCCGCCAGGGGGGTAGCCCACCACGATGGTGATCGGTTTACTGGGATAAGCCTCCTGGGCTTGGGCGGTTCGGCTCCCCAGCAGCGCGAGGCCACACAAGGTGGCGCCCAGGGGCACCAGGGAAAGGAGGGAGAGGCGGCGGAGGGTCGTCATGGCGGCGGTTCCTGTGATGGGATTGCGCGAATTCTGCAAAGCCAGCCCCGCCTTGTTGGTGCCGTAACGGCACCAGATCGTGCTTTATCGATGCCTGCAAAAGGTCTGTCAGCGTTTTGCGAAAGCCGCCCAGACCTGCTCGGCCAGGGGCCCGAGCCGCCGCTTGGGACGGTACAGGCGCACATCAAAACGCACCTCCATGCGCCGGTCCCCCGCCATGGTCAACTGCCCGCTCTTGCAATCCGCGTGCACCATGGACCAGGGCAGCCAAGCCACGCCCAAGCCCTTGAGTACGTATTCATAAAGCGCATCGGCCGAATCGCACTCCACGTGCCGCTGCAAGACTGGCGCCTGCGGGTGCTGAGACAGGTGGTCTTCCACCAGGCGCCCCAGCGCCAAGCCATGCGCGTAGGCCAGGTAAGGCACGGGGCGCGGACCGAAGCCGTGCAGCGCGCCGCCTTGCGCGTCGACCCGCGACACCGGCACCAACTTGTCGGAGGCCAGCGTCAGGTGGGTGAACTGGCGGGCGTCCAGGCGCAAGGCCAGGGCCGGGTGGTGGTAGAGCAGCGAAAAATCAGCCGCGTGCTGCTCCAGCAACAACACCGTGTCGGCCAGCGAGCGCGTGAGGACCCGAACCTCCGCATCGCGCAGCACCGGGCGCAGGCGCACCAGCCAGTCGGCCACGAGGGTACGCGCCAGGGTACGGCCGGTCGCCAGCGTCACCGTGCGGGCTTGCCGGCCGACCACGCTGCGCAATTCCTCGCGCGACGCGTCCAGCCCCAACAGCATCTGCTGCGCGGTGTCCAGGAAGCGCTCACCCGCGGTCGTCAGCTTGAACGGTCCCGCGCCGCGCTCCACCAGGGGTGCACCAGCCCAGACCTCCAGCGCGCGGATGCGCCGGCCGAAGGCGGGATGGGTCACGTGGCGCAACTCGGCCGCGCGGGTGTAGCTTCGCGCCTGCGCGAGCGTGACGAAATCTTCAAGCCATTTGAGTTGCATGGCCGATACCGCACGGAAGTCCAGTCATCGTGGGACCCAGCGGCCAGCGAGGCTCAGCCGCGCGCGGCCTGCAGCAGATCGCGGGTCTTGGTCGCTTCGCGTCGAGCGGCCTGGGCGTAGTCCGCGCCGCTGGAGGCATAGAGGATGGCGCGGGAGGAGTTCACGGCGATCAGCCCGTCTTTGGTCCAGCCGGCCTTGACCGTGGCCACCGCATCACCGCCCTGCGCGCCCACGCCGGGGATCAGCAGGGGCAGGGTGGGCGCGAGCTGGCGCACACGGGCAATTTCTTCCGGGTAGGTCGCACCCACCACCAGGCCGAGCTGGCCATTCAGGTTCCACGGTCCTTGCGCCAGGGTCGCCACATGCTCGTACAGACGCGGCTGGCCCGGCAGGTCGGCCAGGCGCTGGTTCTGCAGATCGTCGCCCCCGGGGTTGGAGGTGCGACAGAGCAGGAAGGCGCCCTTGCCTTCGTACTTCAGGTAGGGCTGCACCGAATCCCAGCCCATGAAGGGCGAGAGGGTCACGGCATCGGCGTCGTAACGTTCGAAAGCTTCGCGGGCGTACTGTTCGGCTGTGGCACCGATGTCGCCGCGCTTGGCGTCGAGGATCACGGGCACCTGGGGCGCGTTGGCCCGCAGATGGGCCATGAGCTTTTCAAGCTGGTCCTCGGCGCGGTGCGCGGCGAAGTAGGCGATCTGCGGCTTGAAGGCGATGGCCAGGTCGGCCGTGGCATCGACGATGGCGGCGCAGAAATCGTAGATCTTGCGAGGGTCGCCCTGGTAGGCGCCAGGAAAGCGCGAGGGCTCCGGATCCAGCCCCACGCAGAGCATGGACTGGTTGCGGGCCTCGGCCGCGCGCAGCTTGTCGATGAACGTCATGCGCCAATTGTATGAACCAGGGCGCCCCAGCCCGCCCTCGGTGTCGGCGGGCGCGTGGGGATCAGGCCGCGATCGGCGCGGCGGCCGGCGTGGCCGCGCCCGCGCGCTCGGCCGCGATGAGGCGGTCGATGATCTTGCGCGACTGCACGCCACCGGCGTCGATGTTGAGCATCAGCAATTGACGCTCGGGCCAAGTCAGCAGGTTCTTCTGCTGGCGCTCCAGCATGTCCAGGTCCTCGGCGAAGATCTTGCCCTGGCCCTGGCGGATGGTGTCCGTCAACTCGGTGTCCTGCGGCTTGAACTTGCGCGCCATGCCCCAGAAGTAATGGATGGAGGTTTCGGTCTCGGGCGTGATGAAGTCCACCACCACGCTGTAGGCCTTCTTGTCGTTGGGCGCGTCGTAGCCACCGTGGCCCGGCAGCGCCACACCCACTTCGATCATCACGTGGCTAGGCGGCGAGAAGCGGCAGATCTGCCAGCGGTCCACCAACTGGTCATCGGGCAGGCCGTTGCCGCGCAGGGCCATCTTCCAGAAGGGCGGGGCTTCGATGCCACTCATGAAGCGGCTGGTGACGACGGTGTCGCCCTCGACCGTGGTCTTGCAGGGCGTTTCGTCGATTTCCTTCTGGCCGATGGAGCTGCTGTGCACATAGGTCTCGTGCGTCAGGTCCATCAGGTTGTCGATCATCAAGCGGTAGTCGCAGGCGATGTGGTACAGGCCACCGCCATACGCCCATTCGGGGTTGTCGAAGAACTCCAGCACGGGCAGCTTGGCCTCGTCGGCCAGTGCCGCCTCGCCCGTCCAGACCCAGACGAAGCCATAACGCTCGGTCACGGGGAAGCTCTTGATGGCCGGAAAGCCTCGCACGCGCTGGCCGGGCATGGACACGGTCTTGCCGTCGCAGCCCATGACCAGGCCGTGGTAACCACAGGTCAGCTGGCCCTCGCAGACATAGCCCAGGGACAAGGGCGCGCCGCGGTGCGGGCAGAAATCCTGCACGGCCGCGATCTTGCCGGTCGCGTCGCGGTAGAAGGCAATGCGCTCACCGCAAACCGTGCGGCCCAGTGGCTTGTCAGCGCCGATTTCCTGGCTGGACGCGGCGACATACCAGGTGTTCTTGGGAAAGGTGCTTGCGGTGGACATGGCGTACTCCTAGGCTGAGTCAGACGGGACCGGTCACGTTGGGCAGTTCCACCAGGTGGCGGAACATCATGAATCCGTATACTGAATGACTGGTATTTTAGGACGCTGTCCATCCCCGGACCAGCCTCTGCGGCTTTTTATTCCCTGGTGTTTACCCTGGAGTTCCGGGCGTTCAGATCAACAGTGGGCAATCACTCTTCCGAATCGCGCTGGTCGTGCAAATCGACGAATTTGCACAACAGGCGGATGAATTCGCGCTGCTCGTCCTTGGACAAGGCGCTCATCAGGCTGTCCCAATGTGCCGAGGTGCCCGGCAGCAATTCAGCCAGGACGGTCTCGCCCTCGGGCGTGAGGACCAGGCTGCGCTGGCGGCGCGGCAGCACCTCGCGCGAGATCCAGCCCTTGGTCTCCAGGCGCGCGGCGATGTCGGCGGTGGTGGAGGTGTCCAGCGCCACCTTGTCGGCCAGCGTCACCTGGTCGATGCCCGGCGTTTCCTGCAGGGTGCGCAGGATGGCGTACTGCACCGGCGTGACATGCCGGCCATGCACTTCGTGGAAGCGCGCCACGGCGATCTGCTGGGCGCGGCGGATCAGATGGCCGGGTTCATCGTGGAGGCGCAGCGCGGTGGCCGGCAAGGTGTTCTCGGTGGTCATCGTGTCCCTGTCTTCCGACTTGTCCATCATGTTCGTCATGCGAACTATTATCCGGCGCTGGCGTCTGCCATCAAAGACTGTGCCAAACATAGATCTTCCCAGGCCTTGGCCTTGTCCTGGGGGGTGCGCAGCAGGTAAGCCGGGTGGTAGCTGACGACGACGGGCACGCCTTCGTAGTGGTGCACCTGGCCGCGCAAGCGCCCCAGCGGCAGGGTCGCCACGTCGGGCACGCTGTGCTGCAACAGAGACTGCACGGCGAAGCGCCCCATGGCCAGGATGATGCGCGGCTGCAGCAGCGCGACTTGGCGGCGCAGATAGGGCTCGCACTGCAGCACTTCCTCCGGCGCCGGATTGCGGTTGCCCGGGGGGCGGCACTTCAGCACATTGGCGACGTAGACCGACTGCGCTTCACCATCCGCGGTGCGGGAACGGCCAAGGGACATGAGCATGTTGTCCAGCAGCTTGCCCGCCTGACCGACAAAGGGCTCGCCCTGGAGGTCTTCGTTCTCGCCTGGCGCCTCGCCCACGATCAGCCAGCGCGCCTGCCGATGCCCGACACCGAACACCGTGTTCTTGCGGCTTTTGCACAGGCCACAGGCCTGGCAGCCGGCGACGGCGGCTTCCAGATCGTCCCAATCCATCGCCGCGATGTCGGCGGGCAGGGCACGCGGCAGGGCGACGGGAGAAGCCGAGAAAGCCGCAGCAATTGGCACTGGCGCGCGGACGGGCCGATCAGCCGCCGCGGGTGACGGCGCCACACCCGTGCGCAAGCCCGGGGACGGCTCCTGCGGCATGGACGAAGACACGGCGCGGTCATCCGCCGGCGCGGTGTCCAGGGGCATCCAGACGCGGATTCCCATTTCTTCCAGCATGGCCCGCTGACGTGCATCCAATTCCATGGCCCGCATCCTACAGAGGTACGTGCACGTGATCGCGCAGCACAGACGCCACGGGAGCGAGGGACAGGTTCATCACCACCGCGTCCTCGCGGCGACCATGGCCGTCCGGGTAATAGTCCTTGCGCAGGCCCACCCGCCGGTAACCCTGCGCCTCGTAGACATGGATCGCGCGCCGGTTGCCCGCACGCACCTCCAGCCAGAGCAGTTCCAGGGGCGGCTGCGCGGGCACCCCGCGCGCCCAGAGTGCCAGGGCATCAAGCATCAAGCGGGCCCAGCCTTGTCCCTGGTGTTCTGGCGCGACGGTGATGTTGAGCAGGTGCGCCTCGGCTACACCCTGCATGACGATGTAATACCCCAGCACAGTCTCCGCACTCGCCTCACCCGCGACCAACACGCGCATGTGGTAGCCCGCGCGCAGGCCGTCCAGGAAGTTGCCGCGCGTCCAGGCATGTGAATAGGCGCGCTGCTCGATGTGCAGCACGGCGTCCAGACGCATCGCATCCAGCGGCTCCAGGCGGACCTCGGGTGGCGGACCGGGCGGTCGAGGCGAGGACATGGCGCGCATGCGTGGGCTCTCAGGTCGCCGCTGGATCTGGCCCCGACGCCTGAACCACGGGGGCCGTGGACAGCTGAAGCGCCTGGCGCTCCTGCAGGCGCTCCGCGGTGGTTTTCGCCACCTTGTCGCGCACGTACTGCGGCAAGGCCTCTTCAGCCCGCACGGCGCCTCCGTGGGCCAGCAGGGCGGGTGCGAGGCGTAGCATCGCCGTGGCCAGTGGCAGGACCGACCAGCGCGGCAGGGCCGCTGGCCAGCGCAAACGCTCACCATACGCGGCAAACACATTGCCGGCCAGTGCGTCGCCCTCCCAGGCCGGCAATACTTCGGGCGCATGCAGGCCGAAGGCCGCCTGCTGCTGCCACCGACCGTCTGTGTACAGATAAGGCGCGGCATACAGTTCGTCCATGCGGGCATCCAGCAAGGTCAGCACGCGCAGGGTCTGGGCCTGCGGCGCGTGCCGCGCCCTGGCCTCTTCCGCCACCGTCAACAGACTGTCGACCGGCAGCACGGGCACCCCCGCGCCATAGGCCAGTCCTTGGGCCACGGCGCACGCCGTGCGCAGGCCGGTGAAAGCGCCCGGGCCGCTGCCGAAGGCGATCGCGTCCAACTGTGCATAACGCAAGTCAGCCTCGGCCATCAGCCTTTCGATCACCGGGATCAGGGCCGCCGAAGCCTGCGCCGCGCCCGCGCCCTGGTGTTGCCAGACCTGGCCATCGCGCACGAGGGCCACGGAAAGCTGGTCGGTGGTGGTGTCAAGCGCGAGGAGGTTCATGCAGGCGGCAGTTCTTCGGGGCACCGATTATCGGCGCAGGCCCGGACGGTCGCGCCTTGCCCTAAACTTTCCCGCATGCTTCGTCTCCCCCGCTCCTTCGCGCTGCTGGCCCTGGCCCTGAGCGCCACTGCTGTGCACGGCATCGCCGCCGCCGATTTGCCGCCCCCCGTCGCCCAGGCACTGGCGCGGGCCAACATTCCCGCCAACGCCCTGGGCATCGTGGTCGAGGAAGCCGGCGGCACGCCACGCGGCAAGTCGCTGCTGCGCCACCGCGCCGAAGCGCCCATGAACCCGGCCAGCGTGATGAAGCTGGTCACCACCACTGCGGCGCTGGAGCTGCTGGGGCCGAACTGGAAATGGCGCACACCGGTCTACCTCGATGGCGTCATCCGCGACGGCACGCTGAATGGCGATCTCTACATCGAAGGTCGGGGCGACCCCAAGCTCGTGGCCGAACGCCTCTGGCTGCTGCTGCGCCGGGTGCAGGGCCTGGGCATCTCGACCATCAGCGGTGACATCGTGCTCGACGATCGCCTGTTCGAGGCTGTGCCGCACGACCCGGGCGAGTTCGACGGCGAGCCCCTGCGCCCCTACAACGCGGCGCCGAACGCGTTGCTGCTGAACTTCAAGTCCGTGCTCATGACCTTCACGCCCGACCGCGCCGCGGGCGTGGCGCGCCTGCATGTGGAGCCGCCGCTGGCCGGCGTGGCCTGGCCCGCCACCCTCCCGCTGTCGCAGGAACGCTGCGGAGACTGGCGCGGAGGCCTGTTGGCCAATTTCGCCCAGCCCGGTTTCGGGCGCGCGGAAGGCTCGGCCCCGGTCCAGCCCCGCTTCACGGGCCGTTACCCGGCTGCCTGCGACGAGAAGGTCTGGCCCCTGGCCTGGCCTGACCCGGAGGGCTACAACGCCCGGGCCATCGCGGGCATGTGGCAGGCCATTGGCGGCACGCTGCGCGGCCAGGTCCGCGCGGGCCGTGTGCCCGATGCGCTGCGCGACACCAACCCGGGCCGGGGCCCGGTCTTCGCCCTCGAATCCCCGCCGCTGGCCGAGGTGGTGCGCGACATCAACAAATACAGCAACAACGTGATGACGCAGCAGCTCTTCCTCACGCTGAGCCTGGAGCAGGCCGGTGTCCCCCCCGAAGCCGGCGCACCGAATGCGCCGCCCGTGCAAGGCACCCTGGCCGCCTCCCGCGCACTGCTGCAGGACTGGTGGCGCGACCGCCTGACCGTGAAGGGCCAGGTGGACGAAGGCGCGCCCCGGATCAGCAATGGCTCCGGCCTGTCGCGCGAGGACCGCGTCAGCCCCGCCGCGCTGGCGCGTCTGCTGCAGTACGCCTGGGACGGCCCCCTGATGCCGGAGCTGCTGACCTCCCTGCCTATCAGTGGCCAGGACGGCACACTGCGGCCCGAACGCTGGCGGGCACGGGGCTCGGCCCACCTCAAGACTGGCAGCCTGCGTGATGTGAACTCGCTCGCGGGCGTGGTGGACGCGCAGAGCGGACGGCGCTATGTGCTGGTCGCCCTCGTGAACCACCCGAACGCCGCCGCGGCGCGACCGGCCCTGGAAGCCCTGGTGGACTGGGTGGCGCGGCACTGAAGGCCACACGCGACCCAGCATTGCGCCGGGCCCGGCCCCGTGCTCAGCAAGGCCCGTGCTCCGCGCGCCAACGGCCCGGGGGCTGTGGCAGCGGGCCGTCGCGGGTGTCAGCCCAAAGGCCGCGCTGCGCTGCCTGAGCCTCGCGCTGCGCGCGCGCATAGTTTTCCCGCTCTGAGGCCGAGGCGTGGTGCCGATCAAGGCTCCATGCCCAGCCCTCGGCCACCAGTTCCCAATTGACCTCGCGCCGACCCAGCAGCACATAAGCCACCACGCGGTCGTAGCTTCGGGTGCCATCGGTGCGCAGACGCACGGCCTGCCCCTGGACCTTGTCGCGCAGCGCCTGTCGCGCCGACTCTGCATGGGGCTGGGGCGAGGTGCGGCAGGTGTGGCCCTGGCGCCGCCGCGTCTGTGCCAGTTCGGGCGCGTCGATGCCCTGCAGGCGGATGCGCCAGCGGCGCTGCCGGTAGTCTTCCACGTCCAGCGTGTCGCCGTCCAGCACGGCAAGCACCCGCACCGGGGCCGCCTGCAGCGCGAGCGCCGCTTCGGGGTCGGGTCGGTCAGCTGCCCGCGCGTCGGCCAGGCTGGTCCATGCGGCAGCGACCCAGAGTCCCAGCGTCAGCAGGCCCAGCCGGGCGAGGCCCTTCATCCGCCCGGTATACCGGCCGATGGCACGACGGCGGCCGGCTTGACCGGGCGCGCACCAAACAAGGCAGAGCCGATGCGCACCAGGGTGCTGCCGGCGGCGATCGCGGCTTCCAGGTCCGCGCTCATGCCCATGGACAGCGTGTCGGGCAGGGGGTCTAGGCCAGCCCAGTCCGCGCGCAAGCCATCGAACAAGACCCGCGCGCGGGCAAACACCGCCTGCATCGCGACCGCATCCGGCTGCGGGTCCGGGATGCACATGAGGCCGCGCAAGCGCAGGCGGGGCAGGGCGCGCACCGCGCGAGCCAGCTCGGGCAATGCCTCGGGTGCGATCCCGGCCTTGGTCGACCCGCCATCCACGTTGACCTGCAGGCAGACCTGCAGGGGCGGCAACTCGGCGGGACGTTGCTCGGACAGACGCTGGGCGATCTTGAGACGGTCCACCGTCTGCACCCAGGCGAAATGTTCGGCCACGGGTCGGGTCTTGTTGCTCTGGATCGGGCCGATGCAATGCCATTCCAGCGCCAGGTCGGCCAGAGCCTCCATCTTGGCCACGGCTTCCTGGATGTAGTTCTCGCCAAATGCGCTCAGGCCCGCCTGCCGCGCCACACGCACGGCCTCGGGACCGAAGGTCTTGGAAACAGCCAGCAGGCGCACACTCGCTGGATCGCGGCCCGCCGCCGCGCAGGCGGCAGCGATGCGGGCCTGCACGGACTGCAAGGCGGCACTGAAAGCTGGATTGTCGAACGATGAATCAGGCATGGACCACGGCGTACTGAGGCCCACAATTGTCCCGCATCCCGGTCCTGCCCGCGTCACCCGCGTCATGGCCCGCGCACCGCCCCTTCCCCTCAGCCCTTCCTCGGCCCTCATGGACATCACCCCGCTGCTGACGCTGTGCCTGGACCAGGGAGCGTCCGATCTGCACCTCTCCACCGACCTGCCGCCACTGTTGCGGGTACATGGGCAGATGCGCCGCATCGAGACGATGCCTCCCCTGACCCACCAAGGCATCCTCACCATGCTGCACGCGGTGATGGACGACTCCCTGCGCGAGCGCTACGCGCAGTCGCTGGAATGCGATTTCGCCTGCGACATCCCGACGCTCGGACGCTTCCGCGTCAATGCCTTTCAGACCCAACGGGGTGCCGCGGCGGTGTTGCGCTCGGTTCCCGCGCAGGTCCGGACGCTGACGCAGTTGGGCGCGCCACCGCTGTTCGCCGATCTGGCGCTGAGGCCGCGCGGCCTGGTGCTGGTGACCGGCCCCACGGGCTCGGGCAAATCCACCACCCTGGCCGCGATGGTTCGGCACCTCAACGAGACGCAGGCCCGGCATATCCTGACCGTGGAAGACCCCATCGAGTTCATCCACCTGCCCGTGCGCAGCCTGATCAGCCAGCGCGAGGTGGGTGCGCACACCCTGTCCTTCGCGAACGCGTTGCGCTCGGCCTTGCGCGAGGACCCGGACGTGATTTTGGTGGGGGAGATGCGTGACCTGGAAACCATCCGCCTGGCACTGACCGCCGCGGAAACCGGCCACCTGGTGCTGGGCACCCTGCACACCAGCAGTGCGCCCAAGGCCATTGATCGCATCATCGATGTATTTCCCGCCGGGGAAAAAGACATGGCGCGCGCCATGGTATCGGAATCTCTGCAAGCCGTGATCGCCCAGGTCCTGTGCAGGACCCGCAGTTCAGACGGGCCGGGGCGGGTGGCGGCCTATGAAATCATGACGGGGACGTCGGCCATCCGACATCTGATCCGCGAAGGCAAGGTCGCGCAGATGTATTCCAGCCTGCAGACAGGCGCAGCCGCTGGCATGCAGACGCTGGACCAGCACCTGATGGAGTTGGTGCGTCGAGGTGCCATCGACGTGGTCGAAGCCCACCATCACGCGCGACAGGCGGAGAGTTTTCGCGCTTGATGGGCTTTGCGGTCAACCGGGCTGGCCAGGACGGATCGGAGGCGACGGACCGCGTGTAGCGGCGCGACGCCCGCGCTCAGTACGCTGGTTGGCCCGGACGCTTGCGACCCGGGTTCTCCAGGGCCAGGCGTTCTTCCTCGCTGATCAGCTCGAACAGGCGCACCACTTTCTGGACACCTGAAGTGCGGCGCGCAATGTCGGTGGCGCGGTCGGCCTCGCGCTCCGTCACGCGGCCCATCAGGTAGACCACACCGCGCTCGGTCACGACCTTGACCACGTGGGCGTTCAGATCCCGCGAATCGATCATGCTGGTCTTGACCCGCATCGTCACACCCACATCCGAGGATTGCTGGGTCAGCGTGGAGTGCCCCAGCACGGCGAGCTCGTTGATGATGCTGCGCACATTGTCCAGCCCGGCGATCGCCTGCTCGGCCAGCTGGCGGTCCTGCTCGCTGAGCACCTCGCCCGTCAGCAGCACCTGACGGTTGTAGCTGACGATGCTGACGTGGGCTCGGTCACCGAGCCGCTCTTTCAGGCGCAACATGCCCCGTGTCTCGATGTTCTCGTCATCAAGCTGGGTGCCCGTGGTCCGCCGGTCCAGCACGGACAGCCCCGTGGCCACGACGACGCCACCCACGATCAGCGGCGCGCAGCCACTCAAGGTCACGAAAGCGGTACTCCAAGCCAAGCCCAGGCAGAAGGCGCGTGGGATGGCAAAGCGAGAGAAGGGACGATGGGTGCTCACGTCTTGGTTTCCTGTTCGCCCAGCAGTTGATGATCAACGGAATCGCAGATGCAGTGCAGGGCCAGCAGATGCACCTCCTGGATGCGCGCGGTGCGGTCGTGAGGCACGCAGACATGGACGTCCGTCTCGCGCAGCACGGCGTTCATCTTGCCGCCGCTCTTACCCGTCAGCGCCACCACGGTCATATCGCGTTCATGCGCGGCCTCGATGGCAAGCAGCACATTGGCTGAGTTGCCACTGGTGGAGATAGCTAGCAGCACATCACCGGCCTGCCCCAGCGCGCGCACCTGCTTGGCGAATACGACGCTGTAGTCATAGTCGTTGGCGATGGCGGTCAGGATGGAGGTGTCCGTGGTCAAGGCGATCGCGCCCAACTCGGGACGCTCGCGCTCGAAGCGGCCTACGAACTCGGCGGCGAAATGCTGGGCGTACGCCGCCGAGCCACCATTGCCACAGGCCAGCACCTTGCCGCCGTTGGTCACGCAGTCCAACACGGCCTGGGCTGCCGCCGCGATGGGCTTGCTCAGCGCTTGCGCGGACTGGTACTTCAGGTCTGCGCTGTCGATGAAGTGTTGCTCAATGCGCTGCTCAAACATGATGGGCCGAATGATACCGGGCTTGCCTGGCCCAGCAGGCGAAGACGGCCATCGACCGCTGAGCCCCAAGGTAAATGAACGGTAAACCCAGCATGGCAATGCGCCCGGCCGGCGCCGACCTTCGGCCCTGCCAAGCCCTGGGGCCTCTTGGTCGAAGGCGACCTGTCAAAACCCCCCGGACCGATCACCTGCGTCGAAGGCCGCTTGCAGCCAAACCAGCCGTTCATCTCCCTCGGCCTGCCCACCCTCAATCGCCACCACGTCAAAACGGCAGGGCGGTGGCGAACGCCAACGCAGCAGGTAGTGGCGTGCCGCCAGGGCGATGCGTCGCCGCTTGAGGGCGCCCACGCTGGCGGCCGCGCCGCCGTGACGCGCGTTGGCGCGGCGGCGCACCTCGACGAATACCAGGGTGCCTTCGGGGGTCCGCATCACGAGGTCCACCTCGCCCCCACCGCGGCCAGGCGTCCGATAATTGCGCGCCAGCAGCTGCAACCCCCTCGCCTGCAGATGCTGCAAGGCTTTTTCCTCCGCCACATCGCCCGTCTGCTTGGTCGTGGGGCGCACGGAGCTTCGAGGCGCGGGCTTGTCCATATTCCATCTCCCCCTACGTGAACTCTGCTTCTTATGCCTCAGCCCTGACCGCCGCACAAGACGCTGCAGGCGCTCAGCATTTCCCGCCCGGCGCCTTGTACGTGGTGGCCACGCCCATCGGCAATCTGGCGGACATCACCTTGCGCGCCCTGCATGTGCTGCGCATCGCCGATGTCCTGGCCTGCGAGGACACGCGCCACACGCAAAGCCTGTTGCGTGCCTACGGCATCGAGAAGAACGGCGCCGGCCTGATGGCCTTGCATCAGCACAACGAACAGGAAGCCGCGCAGCAGGTGATCGCTCGGCTGCGGGACGGCCTGCGTGTCGCCTACGTCAGCGACGCGGGCACGCCCGCTGTCAGCGACCCGGGTGCCCGACTGGTGGCTGCGGTGCGCGCCGAGGGGCTGCCCGTGATGCCCCTGCCGGGTGCCAGCAGTGTCACCGCGGCGCTCAGCGCCGCGGGTGCGATCGATGAATCAGGCGCCTTTGTTTTCGCGGGTTTTCTGCCTGCCAAGACCAACGAACGAGCCCAGGCCGTGCAGGTCCTGGCCACCGAACCGCGCGCCACGGTGCTGCTGGAGGCGCCGCACCGCATCGCGGCCCTGGCGGGCGCGCTCGTGGTGCTGGCAGACCGTCCCCTCACCGTGGCCCGGGAGATCAGCAAGCAGTTCGAGCAGATCGTCACCCTGCCCGCCGAGACCTTTCCTGCCTGGCTCGCGGCGGACCCGCAACGCGCACGCGGGGAATTCGTTCTGGTGCTGCACCCCGCGCCGCGCACGGTGCACGAAGACGGGCCAGACGCCACGGCGCTGCGCACCCTGGATCTGCTGCTGGCCGAACTACCCTTGAAAACCGCCGTCAAGCTGGCGGCGGACATCACCGGGACACCGCGCAATGCCCTGTACGAGGCAGCGCTGGAACGAAAAAAACAATAGGAACAATGTCGCGCTGATTCAAGCGCCTGGCGGACGCGTCGCGTCGCTGATAGTGATTTGCGCGGTCCCCACCATGAGACAAACGGCTTGCCAGCCATGCGCGCGACCCGTCATTGGCACAGGCAGGCTCGACGCGGGACAACTTGCCGAAAAGACCTCAGTGCGCCCGCATCTTGGCGCGCAGGCGCGCAATCGACTGACTGTGCAACTGGCAGACGCGCGATTCGGTCACGCCCAGCACGGCGGCGATTTCCTTGAGATTCATGTCCTGCTCGTAGTACATGCTCATCACGTACTGCTCGCGCTCGGGCAAGCCCTTGATGGCGTCGACCAACGAGGAGCGCAGGCGCTGGTTGCGCAGCAAGGCCATCGGATCGGACTCGCCGTCGACCATGTGGCGATCGAGGAAACCTTCGTCGTCGTCCCCGCCGCTCATGTCCTCCAGATAGACCAGCTGCGTGCCCTTGACCTTGTAGAGCAGGGCCTGGTACTCGGCCAGCTCCATGCCCAAGGCCTCGGCGATCTCGGACTCGCTGGGCGAGCGGCCCAGTTGATGCTCCAGCCGGGTCAACGCCGACTCGATTTCCTTCTGGCTCTTGCGCGAACCGCGGCTCATCCAGTCGTTCTCGCGCAGCTCGTCGATCATCGCGCCGCGGATGCGCTGGGTGGCGAAGGTCTCGAACTGCACGCCCTGGGTGGCTTCATACCGCGTGAGCGCCTCAGACAGACCGATCAGGCCGACCTGGATCAGGTCATCCACCTGGATCGACGGTGGCAGCTTGGCCATCATGTGGTGCGCCAGCCGACGCACCAGGGGTGCGTACTGCCGGATCAGGGCATCACGGTCCAGCTGGCCTTGCGCGGTGTACGTCACGGGCGAAGCTCCCTCGATCACGTTCAACGCCCCTGAGCGGCAGCCATCGCCGCGCCACGTCGGGAAGTGGGCGCACTGGCATAGGCCGGCGCGAGCACGGTCGACAGATCCCAGTCCTGGGGCTGCAGGCCGGCTTCAAGAGAGCGCAGGGCCAGGCGCTGCATTTCCTCCGGGCGGTCGGGGCAGACCGTGAGCGCGGGCGTCTCGCACGCGAGGAAATCCCGCGCGCATTCCTGTAGATTGCGGCTGATGTTGTGACCCGACATGCGGGTGGTCAAGGCGGCGTCTTGCATCACGGTCACGATGGTAGGCCGCAATTTGCCCAAACTCAACATCTGCTTGAGCGCCTGGTAGGCCGACAGCAGCGCCGACTCCTGTACCGAAACGGGCAGCAACGGAGACAGGTTGCTGCCCTGCCAGACCCTGGCCAGCATGGCGGCAGGCGCGTAGATCAGGATCAGTTCATATCCCGGGAAAAGGGCGGCCAGTTGCCGGGCACGTTGCTGCCCTGCGTCCTGCGCCTTGGCCGCGGCCCTGCCCTTGGACTTGGCGCCCTGAGCCGCGCCGTCCAACAGTTGCTCCAGGCCCAGCGCCGCCGGCACGATGGGCCAGGCAGTGGCGCTGTTGCCGAGCACCGCGGCGGAGAAATCCTCGTCACCCCGGAACAGCTGCGACAGACCCGGCACCTGGTCGGTCTCGCTGACATGGGCATCGAGCACGACCAAGGGATAGTCCAGATTGGTCCAAGCCGCGCAAAGCTGCATCAGCAAGGGCAATTCACTGCGTGCGTCCTCATGCCCCGCCAGGGCCACGATGCGTGGCGACGACTCGACCGCGAGCGCCGCCAGGCCAGCCGCCTGGTTTTCGACTTCAAGCATGGAGATTTCCCCCGTGCGCGGCCGAACCCGGACGACGGGCCGTCGGCGGCACCGGTTGTTGCGCGGTTGCCAGTCCCTGCACGCTCTGAGCGCGGCTTTCCATTTGCGTGAAATACAGGTCCAGATCCCCGAGCTGGGGATCGTGCGCCGACCGACCCGTGGAACGCATGGACAGCTTCACCAGTTGGTCCGCGTCGGCACGCGCCCAGTCCTCGGGCACCCGCTGGCCGCAGCTGACGCCACGCAGCACCAGGCGGTGGCGGATGGCCGCGTCCAGGGTGGGGCCGAGCTTGACTGCTTCGTCCGTCTTGGTCAGCACCGCATGCTGCGCGCCGCTGCTGCGGAAGGACGCCACGGCTTCATCCTGCGCGTCGCCGTGGTTGGCGGCATTGAGCACCATCAGGCGCTGCACGCCGGGCAGATCCAGCATGTCCAGCACTTCGCGCTTGCGCGGATCGCGCGGCGCGACGCCGGTCGTGTCGATGATGACCATCTTGCGGTTGGACAACAGGCCCAGCAGATCCTGCAGGGCGCTTTGGTCATGCGCCATGTGCGCGACCACGCCCAGCATACGGCCATAGGTGCGCAGTTGCTCATGCGCGCCGATGCGGTAGCTGTCCAGCGTGATCAAGCCGACGCTGGCGGCGCCGAAGTCGCGGGCGCATTGCGCGGCGAGCTTGGCGGCCGTCGTGGTCTTGCCGACGCCGGTGGCGCCCACGAGGGCGTAAATGCCACCCGCTTCGTGCAGGGCCGGTTCATTTTTGTCGGTCTTGAGATTGCGCTCGAGCACGGCCAGCATCCAGCGCATGGCTTCGGCCGGCGTGGTGTCGTTGGGCATCTTCTCCAGCGCGGCGCGCGCGAGGTTGGGCGAATAGCCCGCGCGGATGAGTTTGAGCGTGAGGTTGGCGCGCACCGGGTTCTGCTTGGCCTGACCCAGCCAGGCCAAGGTGCTGAAGCGCTCCTCGATGAGGTCCTTCATCGCGTTGAGTTCATTCATCAAGCCCTCGGGAACCACGGTCTGGGGCGCCACCTCGGGCATGGCGACACGACGAGGCGCCGGCGTGGGCTGATCCGGCGGCACCACGGCGTAGGTGCGCGGCGCGGCGCCACCCACGTTGATGCCGCTGCCGCCCTGGGCGGTGTGCGCGGCCTGGCGCGCCTCGTGCTGGCGGGTCTCGTGACGACGCTGCAGCACGCGCTCGCGCACATAGTCCTGGAAGGACAGCGTGCTCATCGCCAATTGGTCGGCGTCTTCCTCCACCGTGCTGCGCGGCGAAGCGCGCAACGCGGCACGGGCCGCGCGTTCGGCGCGCTCCGCCGGCTCGGGCACGTCTCCGTCGGGTTCCAGCAGGGGGCCACGGGCGGAGCGGGCGGCTTCCTTGGCGGCCTTCTCGGCGTTGGCCTTGCGGCGCGACAAGAAGCCGAAGGTGGAGCTCTCAGCCTTGTCTTCCGTGGCCATGACGTTGTCGGCGGCCTGGTCGAGCGCGGCCAGGGTGCTGGAGTTCGTGGCGACCACTTCCACTCCGCCCTGCGCCGTGGGCTTGTTCGACAGGATGATGGCCTCTTCGCCAAAAGCCGCGCGTGCCTTGGCCAGCGCCTCGCGGGCGGTTGGGGCATGGAATCGTTGAATGCTCATGATGCGGCGCCTCTCAGGATCGGTCCGATGCGAATGGAATGGGTTTCAGGAATTTCACTGTGCGACAGCACTTGCATCCGGGGCGCGGCGCGGCGCACCAGACGCGCGATGGAATTGCGGATGGGGTCGGGCACCAGCAGGCAGGCCGGCACGCCGGTTTCTTCCTGCTTCATTGCCACGTCGGCCGCGTTGCGGGCGAACATATCGGCCACGCCCGGATCGAGGGCTGGACCGTTGGCCCCCCCCAGCGCCTGCACCAGCAGGCGTTCCAGCGGCGGGTCGATGGCTATGACGTTGAGTTCTTTCTGCGGCCCGTAGATCTGTTGCACGATGGCCGGCGACAGGGCAACACGCACCCGTCGCGCCAGTTCCGTCGGGTCGGTGGTGACGGGCGCGTGCTCGGCGATCGTCTCTATGATGGTGCGCATGTCGCGAACGTGCACCGACTCTTCCAGCAACAGCTGGAGGACTCGCTGGAACACGGCGATGGACACCATTTTGGGCACGACTTCTTCGATGAGCTTCGGGAATTGCCGCCCCACATGCTCCACCAGATTCTGAGTCTCGGTACGGCTGAGCAGGCGCGCGGCGTGAACTTGCATCAAGTGTGAAAGATGCGTGGCCATCACGGTCTCGGAATCAACCACCGTAAAGCCGGCCATTTGCGCGGCTTCTTTTTGCCGTTCGTCGATCCACGTCGCGGGCAGGCCGAAGGCGGGGTCGGTGGCCGGGGTTCCAATCAGGGGCGTGCTGATGCCCCCGGATTGATGGCCAGGTACATGCCAGGGAAGGCCTCGCCTTCGCCGACCACCACGCCACGCAGATTGATGCGGTAGCCGCTGGGCTTGAGCTCCAGGTTGTCGCGCACGTGCACGGGCGGGGGCAGGAAACCGACTTCCTGCGCGAACTTGCGGCGCACGCCCTTGATGCGCGTGAGCAGATCGCCCTGGCGGTTCTTGTCCACCAAGGTGATCAGGCGGTAGCCCAGTTCGAGGCCGAGCTGATCCACGGGTTGCAGATCGTCCCAGCTGGCTTCGCCATCGCCGGGCGCGGCGGCCGCAGCCGCGGCAGCCGCAGCCGCGCTGGCCTCGGCCTCGGCTTTCTTGGGCTGCTTGGCCAGCACCCAGGAGGCGTAGCCCAGCAGGCTGGCCACGCCCAGGAAAACCAGGTTGGGCATGCCCGGGATCATGCCCAGCAAACCCAGCACGCCGGCGGTGATGCCGATGGCGCGCGGCGACACCAGCATCTGGCTGCCGATCTGCTTGCCCAGATCCTGGTCCTTGCCCACGCGGGACACGACCATGGCGGCCGCGACGGAAATCAACAGGCCCGGAATTTGCGCGACCAGCGCGTCACCAATGGCCAGTAGGATGTAGCTGTTGGCCGACTGACTGGCGCTCAGGCCGTGCTGCGCCATGCCGATGGCGAAGCCGCCGATGATGTTGATCAGCAAGATCAGGATGCCCGCCATGGCGTCGCCACGGACGAACTTGGACGCACCGTCCATGGAGCCAAAGAAATCCGCTTCTTCGCCGACTTCGGAGCGGCGACGCTTGGCTTCCTTCTCGTCGATCAGGCCCGCGCCCAGGTCGGCATCGATGGCCATCTGCTTGCCCGGCATGGCGTCCAGGGCAAAACGCGCGGACACTTCGGCGATACGCTCGGCGCCCTTGGTCACAACCACGAAGTTGATGACCACCAAGATGGCGAACACAATCAGACCGACCGCGAAATTGCCGCCGATCAGAAAGTGCCCGAAGGCTTCGATCACCGCGCCGGCCGCGCCCGTGCCGGTATGGCCTTCGAGCAGCACCACGCGGGTGGACGCCACGTTCAAGGACAGGCGCAGCAAGGTGGTGAGCAGCAGCACGACCGGGAAGGCCGCGAAATCCAGCGGCTTGGTCATGTAAGCGGCCACCATCATGACCATCAAGGCGATGGCGATGTTGAAGGTGAACAGAATGTCCAGCAACCAGGGTGGCAAAGGCAGCACCATCATGGCCAGGATGGCGACGACAAAAAGCGGCGCCGCCACGCCCTGGATCATGGCGGCGTGGCGTCCGAAACGCTGCTGCAACTGTTGAATCAGCGGGTTCATGTGGCTCTAACGGAAGAAATGGATTCGGTGCGCGCCACGCCGGTCGCATCGCCGGGGGCTTTCGCGGAGGCCGCCTTGGCCTTGGCCGCGACACTGGCAGCATAGGCGGCCTGTGCCGCGCGGGAGTCGTGGGGGTCCATGCCGGGTGGCACGACCGGTTGGGGCATGTCGCCCGGCATCTGGCCCCGGCCTTGCAAGGCGGCCTTCAGGCGGTAGACATAGGCCAATACCTGGGCCACGGCGGTGTACAGCGTGGAGGGAATGTCCTGGTCCAGCTCAGCATGCGCGAACAAGGCGCGCGCGAGCACGGGGGATTGGATCACGGGCACTTGGTGGGCCTTGGCCAGGTCGCGGATCTTCATGGCCAGCAAGTCGGCGCCCTTGGACACCACGCGCGGCGCCGCCATGGACTTCTCCTCGTACTTCACGGCGACGGCGTAGTGGGTCGGGTTCATCAGCACGAAGTCGGCCTGTGGCACCTTGGGCAGGCTCTGGCGCTGCGCCAGCTCGCGCTGCTTCTGGCGGCGCCGGCTCTTCATCTGCGGGTTGCCATCGGTGTCCTTGTGCTCGTCCTTCATTTCCTGCAGGGACATCTTGAGCTCGGACTTGTGCAGAAAGATCTGCAAGGGCAGGTCGATCAGGGCGACCAGCAGAATCACGCCCAGCAGCAGGGAGCAGCCCATGACCAACCAGTTCAGCATGCGTTCGATGCCGGCCGTGGAGGGCTGCAGCACCAGGGTCGCGACCGAGGGCAGGGTGTAGTAGATGAAGACGGCGGCCAGGGTCAGCACGAAGAAGGCGATGAAGGCGAGCTTGATCACATCGGCCAGCTTCTTCTTGGTGAACAGGCCTTGAAGACCCTTGAGAGGATTGACGCGACTGAAGTCCGGCGCCAGCGGTTTCGTGGTCCAGACCCAACCCCCACCCGCCAATGTGGACAAGACTGCGATGGCAACGATGATGACGGCGACGCCCAAGCTGATGCCCGCGCCGGTCAGCACCATGGTGTGCAGGTGGTCGAGCATGAAACCTGGGTCGCGCACATCGGAGGCACTCAGCGACAGGTGGCGCGCCAGCGATTCACGCAAGGCTTCGTAGATCCAGGGCGCCACCATGACCAAGGTCACGGCACCACCGCCGAGCACGGCAAGGTGACTGAAATCCCGGGAACGCGGCACTTGGCCGTCGTCCCGCGCGCGTTGCAGCTTGCGTTGCGACGCGGGTAGATTGCGGTCCTGACTGCTGGATTCCATGGTGGCGAGTACTTAAAGTCCACGCCATTGTCGGCGTGGGTCTCGCCGCCTAAAACAAGAAAAGCCGGGTGTTTCCGGCTTTTCTTCCCCTTGATCCGGGCAGGCCCGGGCGAGCGTCAGGGAGCGCTCAGAAGCCCAGACTGGCCAGCAGATCGTCGACCTGGGATTGATCGGTCACGACCTCGCTGGCCATTTTTTCCGGATCGACCACGGGGCCACCCAACTTCACGGTGTCGGGCGTCAGCGGCGTCTTCGCGGCTTCCTTTTCCTCGTCCATTTGCTCGGTCTGCTGCTTCAAGCGCTGCTGCACATCCGCCGGCGCGGTCTGTATCAGCAGGGCGACCAGCTGATCCTCGATGTTCGAGGCCAGATTGAGCACGCGGGCAATCACCTGCCCCGTGAGGTCATGGAAATCCTGAGCCATCATGATTTCCGTCAGATGCTGGTCCAGATCCGTATTGGTCTTTTCCAGATCCGTCAGGAAATTCATCACATGGCCCTTGGCCACGGCCGCCACCGGATCTGCCGCCAGCAGGGCAACCATATGCTTGGTCTGGGCACCGAGATGGTCGTTCTGGCTCTTGGCCTGATCAACGCGGTTGAGCACCTTTTCCGCCGCCTCGCCGGTGAGCTTGGCGATGTAGGTCAGGCGCGAACGGGCATCGGGCAACTCGATCGCCGATCCATGCAGCTTTTCCGCCAACCCCAAACCTTGCAAGGCGTCATGCAACTGGCGCGTGAGCAGGCCCAGTTTGTGGTGCACGACCTCCAGGGCCTCGAAGGTCATGTCCCCGAGCCGGGCGCGGCGGAATGGGTGTTCATGGTTATTGCAACCCTGATTTTTTGAGGATGTGGTGCAGTTTTTCCTCAAGCACGGCCTTGGTGAAAGGCTTGACGATGTAACCCGCCGCACCTTGCTGGGCGGCGAGCACGATGTCCTCCTTGCGTGCTTCGGCAGTCACCATCAGCACGGGGATGTGCTTGAGCTTTTCATCTCGCTTGATTTCGGCGAGCAATTGGAAGCCGTTCATGTTCGGCATGTTGATATCGCTGACCACGAAATCAAAAGGAAGGGCGCGCAGTTTCTGCAGTGCCACCACGCCGTCTTCCGCTTCGTCAGCTTCGGAAAAGCCGCTTTCCTTGAGCAGGTTGCGAACGATACGGCGCATGGTCGAAAAATCGTCGACCACCAGGAATCGCAATGGGTTGTTGGCCATACGTTGGAGCCTTTCTATGCCTTTCAGTCTTGCTTTCGGTTCTTATCGCGGCAGATTATCGCCAAGTTCAATGCGCGACCCAAGCCCGCGCATCCCTTCGTTCGCCTCGCGGGTCACCGCGAGGGCCCCGGCGGCGCCACCAGCGCGGGAGCGGCGATCAAGGCCGGATCCACCGCTTGCCCGGACGCGGCACCACCTTCTCCGGGTTCGACCGCCTCCCGGTTGATGCCCAGTTGGCGTTCTTCCGCCTCCTTGGTCAGGACCATGATACTGATGCGCCGATTGGCGGGCGCGGTCGGATTGTCAGGCACCAGCAGGCTGCTGGCGGCCAGACCGGTCACCCGAAGCAGCTTATCCTCGGGCATGCCGGCAGCGACCAGTTCGCGCCGCGCCGCGTTGGCACGGTCCGCCGACAACTCCCAGTTGCTGTAACCCCGGCCCTGACTGCCATACTGCGTCACATCGGTATGCCCGTCCAGGCTGATCTTGTTTTCGACGCCATTGAGCGCCGCGCCGATTTCACGCAGGATTTCCCGCATGTAGGGCTGCACGGCGGCGTTGCCCGTCGTGAACATGGGGCGCCCCTGTTCGTCCACGATCTGGATTTTCAGGCCGTCGGGCGTGCTCTCCAGCTGGATCTGGCGGCTGAAGCGGCGCAACTGGGCATTGTTGGAAATGGCGGCGCTGATCTTGGCACTGAGCGCGGCAAGCCGCTGCGCGTCGCGTCGCGCCGTTTCGGCGCGCCGGCGCCGGTCGGCGGCGGAGGCATCCTCGGGATGCTGGCCCGCGGTCAGCGTGAGATCCGCGCCACCACCCGGCAAGATCGAGGAACTGGCGCCCGAGCCATTGCCGCCCACCATGGATACTTTGAGCGGCGCGCGGAAATAGTCCGCCAGGCCCTTGAGGTCGCCTTTGGAGGTAGAACCCAGCAGCCACATCAGCAGGAAGAAGGCCATCATGGCCGTCACGAAGTCGGCGTAGGCGATCTTCCAGGCGCCGCCGTGCACGCCGTGGCCACCCTTCTTCACCCGCTTGATGATGATGGGCTGAAGTTTCTTGGCATCCGTGGCCATGATTCCCCCTTAGCCTTTCATCCTGGTCGCCAGCATGGCTCGTCCCGCCCTTGAACCGGTCCGCGCATCACTTCTTGCGAACATGCGCTTCCAGCTCCAGGAAGCCGGGACGCTCGGTCGAGAACAGTACTTTGCGACCGAACTCGATGGCGGTCGCCGGGTTGTAACCCTGCATGCTGGCCAGCAGGGTGGACTTGATGCATTGCAGTTCCTTGGTACCGTCGGCCGCCTTCTGCTCCAGCATAGTGCCCAACGGTTCGAAGATCGCGTAGGCCAGCATGATGCCCAGGAAGGTACCCACCAGGGCAGAGGCAATCATGCCGCCCAGAATGGCGGGCGGCTGCCCGACCGAGCCCATGGTGTTCACCACGCCCAGCACGGCGGCCACGATACCGAAGGCAGGCAGGGCACCGGCGAGCCGCAGCACCGCGGTCGCCGGCGCGTGCGCTTCCTGGTGGTGCGTGTCGATCTCGCTGTCCATCAACGTCTCGATCTCATGGGCATTCAGGTTGCCCGACACCATCATGCGCAGATAGTCCGTGGTGAACTCCACCACGTGGTGGTCATTGCCCACGATGGGATGCGCCTGGAACAGCGGTGACTCGTGGGGCTCTTCCACGTCCTTCTCGATCGCCATCAGGCCTTCCTTGCGGGCCTTCTGCAGGACGTCGTAGAGCAGCGCCATGAGGTCCATGTAGCGCTCCTTGGTGTACTTGGAGCCCTTGAGCACGGTGGGAACCTGCGCCATGGTGGCCCGCAGCACCTTGGGTTGGTTGCCAGCGACAAAGGCACCGAGCGCGCCGCCGAAGATGGTGGCCATTTCGAAGGGAAGGGCTTCCAGCAGGATGCCAATGTTGCCGCCATGCAGGACAAAGGTCCCGAAGATAGCAACCATGGCAACGGCATAACCGATGATGACGATCATGGGTGGGCGGCTAAGGTAGTAGAAAGGGGGAGAAAAATGTAACTCGAGTCATTCTAGGGGATAGCGCCCATGTCAGCACACGCAAAAGCGTGGAAAACTGCCCCTTGTCCTGACTCTTTTGCAAACTTCTGTTGCAAACCCGGTGAGCCCCGCATACCGGATTCCGCCGTCGTCGGGCGCCGCCGCAGGGGGCCTCAATGCGGTGAAACGCCAAGTCTGCGGCCCACCCGCCATCCCCCGCAAGCCGAGCTCAATGCAACTGAATGCCCGTCGTGCTGCCCTTGCCGGCACGGGCCGGCGGCTCGCACAGACCGCAGACATAGTTGCGCGCGTTCTCATGCGCCTCGGACACGAAATGCCCGCCGCATTTGGAACAGCGCGTCATCGCCAGCATGTTGTTGTCGATGAACTTCACCAGCCGCCAGGCGCGGGTGATGGACAGCAGCGACTCCATTTCCAGCGCCTTCATCTGCTCTTCATAAAGGCGGTAGGCCTTCATCACGGCGTCGATGTCCTCGATGCTGCTGGCCTTGCTCAGGTACTCGTAGATGTTGAGGAAGAGCGAGGAATGGATATTCGGCTGCCAGGTCAGGAACCAGTCCGTCGAAAACGGCAACTGCCCCTTGCTGGGCGACTTGCCGGCGACTTCCTTGTAGAGGCGCAGCAAGCGCTCGTAGGACAGATCGGTCTCGCTCTCCAGAACCTGCAGACGCGCGCCCAACTTGATGAGGGCGACGGCGCGCTCGATCTGGCGCGATTCGTTCAGAACGCTTTTGACGGTGCTCATGGGGTGTTTCCGGCCTGGTTGTTCAGAGGACGCTCAGGCGGCGCCGGTGGCTTCCGCGTGGCGACCAGCCATCAGGATGCTGGCATGCAGGCGCGTGGTGGCCGGGTTGTCCACCTTGCTGGTGTTGTGGTTGGTCAACAAGCTCCACACCACTTCGTCATCCATGCGGAAGCGGCACAGCAGCATGGGGCTGGACGCAATCTTGGAGATCTGGGCCGGCGACATCATGGACAGCAGGTCAGCCGACTCCTCGGACAACCCCAGGCGGAACTGCGCATCCGCCTTGTCACGCCGGATCAGGCTTTGCGCCAACATGAGGTAGGTCAGGTTGGATTCGCGGATTTCGGCGTTCAGTTGGTCTTCAGTCATTTGGGGCTCCTTTACAGTGCATTTCTTGCGTTTGGCGTTGGGCCTGATTCTGATCGGCGGGCAGGAAACTTGAATCAGCCACCTTCTGCACTTGCTGCGAGAAAGACCGGCAGCGACGTGTCAGGCAAAATCCTACAAGTCCGTCAAGCACATGAAAAAAGGAATTGAGGACACAAAAGCCCTCAATTCCTCTTTTTCCCTCGATGGGTGACCGTGCGGCACTGTAGGCCCCACAGGGCGGCGATCCGCCGCCCCTTGCCCTTAGCCCCCGAAACCGCGGTGCGTCGATGTCGCGCGACCCAAGGGCTCGTAGCTGACGTTCTTCTGCTCGGCCATGCCGGGGATGAGGGTGTGCAGGCTACGCTCCGCCTGAGCGGCCAGCCGCAACAGGCTTTCGCGCTGCAGATGGATCAGGGTCACGATGCGCTTCATGCGCACACGCAGTTCCGTGCCACCATGCACCAGCACTTTGTGCTTTTCCGTGAAAGAGGCGAACGCGATGGAGGCCTCGCGCAAGGAGGCGCTGGCGCGCTCCAACTGCTCGAGGCTCGCGCCGTCCAGCAGGGCTTGGGAGACCGCCTCGCAGAGCATTTCAATCTCGGCCAGGGGTTTTTCGTAATCCGTATAGGAAATCATGGAACAGGCTCCTTTAGTAAGGAAGCCAGGCTGAGACCAGAGGTCCACCCGGCACTACAGGCATTTGCAAAAAAACTCCGCGATTGGAATCACGAAGTCGAAGGCTTGAAGGACTTTTCTCTTTTGGGGGCGACCACCCGGCTACGGTGGCTGGTTTTTCAACCTCGGCGCGCGCCCCCGCACGCCTCGAAACTCAGGTCAGCGACTCAATGCACGCTGCGGGGCGCGAGGAATTCCTCGGCACCTGCCAGCAGCTTGTCGGCGATGGCTTCGGCATTCACCACGTAAGTGCCGTTCTCGATCGCCTCACGGACTGCACGGACCTTGTCCATGTCGATGTCCGTCGCTTCATTTGCGCCGCGCAGTTGCTCGAGCGCCCGCACCGACGACGAAACCGTCACCGACACACTGCCCTCGGCGACAGACGTCGACCCCTGGGCAGCCACGCTCACGGCTTCTTTCGCCGCCGCCTCTTTCTTGGCGGACTGGGCCGCCTGGGGCGTCACCTTCAACAGCGGATCTGCTGCGCCTTGACCGACTTTCATCATCTACTCCAATAAGCCTTGATTACCTGTAGTCCTGTTCGGGCTGGAATGTAGCCGTTCCGCCCCGTGCCATTCTTATCGGCGCGGACCGGCACAACTTTAGCCCCTGCAGGCAGACAACAAGGCGGTTTTCCGCTTGCTTAACTGATGCGCTGAGCGCATTTCTGGTTTTTCCCGTGGCGAACAACGCCCTGACAAATTTTTATGCACTTATTTGGTGCATCTCAAGAATTCTCGTTCGACTCAGATTTCCACCCGGACCGTCCGCGCATCCACCACGGTGGCATTCATGACACGGCCGTTGTCCATCCGCACCTGGGCCACCTGCCCTACCACGCCCACCGACATGGCCCTGCCCTGGGTGCTCACCTGAAACCCGCTGCCTTGCACCAGCACGCGCACCTGCGTGCCACTGGTGAAGACCTTGGCGGCCCGCAGCATGTTCTGGCGCAGGGTCTGTCCGACGCGCAGGCTGCGCGCCGTCACTTGACCGTCCCACGCATCGGTGGCCAGCACCGGACTGCTGTCCTCCGCCCAGTCCACTTCCCGTCGTTCGAGATCCTGGTCGGTCAAGGCTTGCCCGGTGGAGACATTGGCCCGCAAGACCCAGGCTTGACCCATGACCTGGACCTGGACCGGCATGGTCACGCTCCAGCGCGTGGCGCCCTGGATGCAGCGCATGCCCAGGTGGCTGCTGCCCCAGAGACGGCTTGGGGCATACACCTCCACCTCGGCACAAGGTGCCAGGCGCAGACGCCCGTCCAGACGCCCGAGCTGGGCCTGCAGACGAACCGGCTCCCCGCGCTCCGACTCACGTGCTGACAGCACCGGTAAATTGCGTTCCAGCCAGTGCTGCGCCACGTAAGGCAAGTCCGCTTCGCTGTTGACCCGGTAGGTCTGCCCCGGACCGGTCTGCTGGGACGCATGCGTCGGCACGGACCAGCCCATCACCAACATGGCCAGCCCCAGCGACAGCCAGGACAACCAAGCCGCCGCTGCAGGGCCGCGGCGCGCAAGCACCCGCGTCAGCACGCCCGCCTTGGCAGTGAGATCCGCAGCTTGCGACGTCCAACGCCGCAAGGCCTGAAACGCATGCTTGGGTGAATTCATGATGGGCTCTTCATATCGTCGGAAATGCAGATGACTATAGGGAGAGCACTCCAGGACAAAGCCGGCAAATACATGGCTTTCACCCGCTTATTCAGACCATCCGCGCCATCAAGTTTCCCCACAATTTGTCGCACCCGGTGGTCCAGACGCCTTCAAGGCAGCCCGACTCCCGACCCATGCAAGGCTGAACTGAATGAAAGGGGCGCATGCCATGCTCGACAAATTGACCGGCACACTGGACTTCCACGGGAAGGCCTTGCAGCTGCGCTCGGAACGTCAGCGCACCATCGCCAGCAACATCGCCAACGGCGACACCCCTGGCTACCAGGCACGTGATTTCGACTTCAAGGCCGCCATGGAGGAAGCTTTGGGACAGACCGGCGGCGCGCTGGCGCAACCCTCTTCCTTGAACATCTCCGGCACCGCGGGCGGAGCCTACGGTCCAAGCAACACCCCGGCCGTCGCCGGCGCCACAGACGCACGCCACATTCCGCTGCCCAGAAGCACCGGGCAGGGCGGGCTGGGCGAAAACGGCCTGGGCTACCGCGACCAGATTCAACCGGCCATGGACAACAACAGTGTGGACATGGACCGTGAGCGCAGCAATTTCGTGGACAACTCCATCCGCTACGAATCCACCCTGCGCTTCATCAACGGGTATTCCAAGACCATCCTGAGCGCCATTCAGGGTCAGTAACGGAAACCGGCAACCCTCTACCCTGAACGACAAGGAAGACTCCCATGTCCATGTTCTCCATCTTCGGCGTTTCCGGCAGCGCCATCAGCGCCCAGGCCCAGCGCCTGAACGTCGTTGCCTCCAACCTCGCCAACGCGGACGCCGTCGCCGGCCCGGACGGCCAGTTCTACAAGGCCCGACAGGTTGTCTTCGAAACCCTGCCCTTCGACGAGGCCACGTCCGGGGCGGCCGGCGTGAAGATCAACGCGGTGACGGAAAGCCAGGCGCCCGCGCGCCGGACCTATGAACCCACCCACCCCTCGGCGGACGCGGACGGTTACGTCAACCAATCCAACGTCAACCCCGTGGAGGAAATGGTCAACATGATCTCCGCCTCGCGCTCGTACCAGAACAACGTCGAGGTGATGAACACCGCAAAGACGCTGCTGCTCAAGACGCTGCAGATGGGGCAGTGAGTGACACGCCCCATCTGACCTGACTTCCATCCGAAGGAACACACATGGCTTCCGTAGACAGCACCAGCTACATCGACAGCTTGGTTAACAAGGGCAGCAGTACCAGCTCCAGCTCCAGCACGGACTCTGCGGAGATGCAGGACCGCTTCCTCAAATTGCTGGTTGCGCAGATCAACAACCAGGATCCGCTCAATCCCATGGACAACGCCCAGATGACGTCCCAGATGGCGCAGATCAACACGGTCACGGGCATCCAGGGCTTGAACGACACGATGAAAAGCATGTCGACCCAGTTCACGGCCCTCCAGGTGCTGCAAGGCACCTCTCTCGTGGGCCGCGAAGTATTGGTGAGCAACCCCACGCTCTCGATTCATGAAGGCACCCGCGACAGCACCGCCGAGGGCGCCGAGGAAGGCGACAAGGAAACGATCCGCTACGCCAACGGCGCCATCGACCTCAGCAGCACGGCCAGCAAGGTCAAGGTGGAGATTCTGGACCCCTCGGGCAAGGTCATCGACACCATCGACGCTGGCGCCCTGCCGGAGGGCCGGCACTATTTCACCTGGGATGCCACGGACTACGAAGGCACGGGCGCACCGAGCTTCCGCATCGTGGCCGAAAACAACGGCAAGGCGGTCGACGCCACCGCCTACGCACGCCACTACGTGCAATCGGTCGGCATGTCCAACGGGCTCATGCAGATCGATCTGATCGGCGCGGCGACCATCACCTATGGTGATGTGAAGGCCATTCTTTAAGCGCTTTCTCAGAACCAATCCGGCCTTTTTCAAAGACCCAAGACACAACTTGCAGAACCCGTTCCGCAGCGTCGTCCCCTCACCCACCTTTTCACACCCCCACGAAGGAAACACACCATGGGCTTCCAACAAGGTCTCTCAGGCCTGAACGCCTCCAGTCGCAGCCTGGACGTGATCGGCAACAACATCGCCAACGCCAACACCACGGGCTTCAAGTCGGGTCGCGCGGAATTTGGTGATGTGTTCGCGTCTTCCATCGGTGCCTCGGGCGCGGGCACCATCGGCATCGGCGTGGAAGTCGCCACCGTCAGCCAGCAATTCACGCAGGGCAACATCGCGATCACGAACAATGACCTGGACGTGGCCATCAACGGCAGCGGTTTCTTCACGCTGCAGTTGCAAGACGGTTCCAGGGCTTACTCGCGTGCGGGTGAATTCAAGCTGGACCCGCTGGGCTACGTCATCACCAACACGGGCGCACGTGTGATGGGTTTCCCCACGGACCCGGCGGGCAATCGCACCAGTGTCACGCTGCAAGCCATGCGCATGCCCACGAGCCAAGGTATCGCTGCCAACCAGACCACATCCATCACGGCCTCAAAGTTCACCCTGGATTCAGCCGCCACCGTCTGGAACCAAACCACCCCCAGCACCTCGCTGGCGCGCTTCGGCACGGCCATCACCAATTACGACTCTCAGGGCAATGAAGTGCCGGTGGAACTCTACTTCCGCAAGGTCGCACCCAATCTCTGGCAGGTCTATACCGACGCAGACAACGGCGACGCTGGCGCGAACCAAAGTCAACTGGGGCTGCTGGAATTCAACACCGATGGTTCGCTCCGTGCCAGCTACGTCACGAGCACGGCGGCAGGGGCTCTGCCCGCGACCGGCCCGCAAGCCGACATCACTGTCAACAACTGGAACAAGCTGAACGATGGCACGGGTGTCACGTCCACGGCCATCACCATTGCCGCTGTCACCTATCCCGCTGGTACGGCCATCGGGGCGCTGCCCACCACCTTCGCAGCCATCGACCTGACCAACGCCAACAACAACACCGCCTTGGCCTTTGCGGACTACTCGGTCGACGTCGGCACCATGGATCCCGATGGGGCGGTCGGCGGAACCACAACCAGCTCGACCAACGCGCAGATGGTCATCAATGTCACGCTGCCGCCCTCACCCAATGTCACCACCATCGGTCTGAACGGCACGGGCAATATCTCGATCGATCTTTCCGGCATCGTCCAGCACAACACGCGCTTCACGGCCGGTGACCTGTCGCAGGACGGCTACCCGCCTGGCGACATGGTGGGCCTGAAGATCGAAGACAACGGTGTCATCACCGCCCGCTTCTCGAACGGTGAAACGCAGGCTTTCGGCCAGTTGGCGCTGGCCAACTTCCGCAACGTGCAAGGTCTGTCGCCCACGGGCAACGGCGAATGGATCGAGACCCAATCCAGCGGCCAGCCCATCTTCGGCGGCCCCACCGAGGGCAATCTGGGTGAGCTGCGCTCCGGCGCACTGGAAGAGTCCAGTGTGGACCTGACCAAGGAGCTGGTGAACATGATGACCGCCCAGCGCACCTACCAGGCCAACGCGCAGACCATCAAGACACAGGACCAGGTCATGCAAACCCTGGTCAACCTGCGGTAACGGTTGGCGAGAACTTCCTGCTCAACCGTTTTCCCCTCCGGTGCCACGTTGGGTGATGGCGTCACCCGACGCGGCGCCGAGCAATATAAAGAAAAGCAGATCTCCTTTCCCAACCGCTGGCTTGGCCAGCGGTTTTTTTTTCGCAATGCGCGTCCGCGTCCAGACCAGGAAAGCGCGCCACCAACCCGCGAGAGCAAATCGCGCGCGCGTGGCAAGCCCCTAAGCCGTCAATTACCGCGCCTTTTGCCCTCTTTTTCCCTCTCCTCCAGCCTCAAGTTTTTCCACAATCCCCTGCACGAGGTGAAAAGGATGGCCTTTGGATTCCTTTGATCTGGCCTCCTTCTCCCGCCCAAATTTGAAAGGCACGCACCTATGGACCGCATCATCTACACCGCCATGACCGGGGCCAATGCCGCGCAGCATCGGCAATCGGTGCTGTCCAACAACCTGGCCAACGTCTCGACCAACGGCTTCCGTGCTGAGCTGTCCACCTACCGCGCCGTGCCCCTGCGCGGCGATGGTGCGACCACCCGTGTGTTCGCCCTGGAAGCGACCGCCGGCCAGCGCGACGCGCCAGGCCCGGCCATGCGCACCGGTCGCGACCTCGACGCCATGCCTCAGCAGAGCAGCTGGTTCGCTGTGCAGGGCCTGGACGGTGGCGAGGCCTACACCCGCAACGGCAGTTTCGAGGTGTCGCCGCAAGGGGTGCTGCAGACCAGCAGTGGCCTGTCCCTGCTGTCGGACGGCGGCAGCCCGATCATCGTGCCCGAGAACGCGGTCGTCAGCCTGGGTTCGGACGGCACGGTCAGTGCGCAGAGCGCCGGTCAACCCTCAACCACGGTGGGACGCATCAAGCTGGCCACGCCGACCGACGAAGACCGTCTTAAGCGCGGCGACGACGGCTTGTTTCGCCCGGTCTCTGGTGCGCCGCTGCCCAATGACACGAACGCCCGCATGGACGTCGGCGTGCTCGAAGGCTCGAACGTGAACGCGGTGGAATCCATGGTCGGAATGATCCAGACCGCCCGCCAGTTCGAGCAACAGATGCGCATGCTTCAAACCGCCGAATCCGATGACCGCAGCGCCGCCAAGCTGCTGAGCCTGGAAGGTTGACGCGGACCGTCGCAGCACGGCCCCGTACGCCCACCCATCAACCGAATCTAGAAGGAACACGCGATGTTCAATTCCCTGTGGATCGCCAAGACCGGCATGGAAGCCCAGCAACGCCAGCTGGACACCATCTCCAACAACCTGGCCAACTCCTCCACCAACGGCTTCAAACGCTCCAGCGTCGTGTTCGAGGACCTGATGTACCAGAACCTGCGTGCCGCCGGCTCACCGAGCAGCGAGCAAACCAACCTGCCCACCGGCCTGCAGGTGGGTCTGGGCGCGCGCGCCGTGGCCACCAGCCGCAACTACACCCAGGGCAACCTGGTGCAGGGACGTCCTCTGGACGTGGCCGTCAATGGCAACGGCTTCTTCCAGGTCTCCATGCCCGACGGCACCATCAACTACACCCGGGATGGGGCGCTCGAAATCAGTCCGGAAGGCGCGCTGGTCACGTCGAACGGCCTGCCCCTGGCCGACGGCATCGTGATCCCCCGAATGCCAGCGACCTGTCCATCTCCGACGACGGCACGGTCACGGCCAAGCTGCCGGGGCAGGTCGTGGCTCAGACCATCGGCAACATCACCTTGGCCACCTTCATCAACCCGGCTGGCCTGGAGGCCAAGGGCCAGAACCTGTTCGCCGAAACGGCGGCCAGCGGCACACCCAACACCAACGCGCCCGGCAACAATGGCACGGGCAAGCTGATGCAGGGTTATCTGGAATCGTCCAACGTCAACGTGGTCCAGGAGCTGGTGACCATGATCCAGACCCAACGCGCCTACGAAATGAACTCCAAGGCCATTCAGACGTCGGACCAGATGCTGCAGAAGCTGGGACAGCTGTGATGAAGCGCCTCCTTGCACCCATCGCCGCGCACGCGCGCCTGATCTTGCTGCCTTGCTCGCTCGGCGCGGCCCTGCTCGCGGGCTGCACGGTTACGGCACCGCAGCCCGCCAAGGTGGATTTCGCGACCCCAACCATGGCCGCCTATCCCGCCCAGACCGTGCCAGCGGGCCCCGCGAGCGGCAGCCTGTTCCAGACGGCCACCTACCGGATGGGCTTCGAGGATCGCCGAGCCCGTCAGGTGGGCGACACGGTGACGATCCGCATCGTCGAAAACGTCTCGGCCAGCCAGCAGTCCAGCGCCACGACCAACCGCAGCAGCAGCATCAGCGGCGGCATCTCGGCCGTTCCGGGGCTGTCCGCCGGGTCACTGGGCAAGTTCGACATCGGCGCGGAAAACAAGTCCGACTTCTCGGGCAAAGGCGGCACGTCGGCGGCCAACAACTTTTCGGGATCCATCACGGCCGTCGTGGCTGAGGTGCTGCCCAACGGACACCTGGTGGTGGTAGGCGAGAAACAGATCGGTCTGAACCAGAACGTCGATGTCATGCGCTTCACGGGCACCGTCGACCCCCTGGCGATCCAGCCCGGCAACATCATCAGCTCCACCTCGATCGCAAACGTGCGCGTCGAATCCAAGGGACGTGGCCCGCAGTACGACGTGCAGACCGTCGGCTGGCTCACGCGTTTCTTCCACACCCTCTCACCCTTCTGAGTCCGATCGCACCCATGTCGACCCGGACCTTCGAGGATCGCGCCATGAATATTCCGCACCGCTTCTTCCGCCACGCGGCCTTGCTGCTCGGCGCCGCCGCGCTGGCTGGCCTGCTGACCGGCGTCGCGCAGGCCGCCCGCATCAAGGAGGTCGCCTCCATCGAGGGCGTGCGCAGCAACCAACTCACCGGCTATGGCCTGGTCATCGGCCTGGATGGCACGGGCGATCAGACCACGCAGATGCCGTACACGTCACAAACGCTGGCCAATTACCTCCAGCAGCTTGGCATCTCGCTGGACCCGAGCCTGGCTTCGCGCCTGCAACTCAAGAACGTGGCCGCCGTGCTGGTCACGGCCGAGCTGCCGGCGTTCGCGCGCCCCGGCCAACGCATTGACATCACGGTGTCCTCGCTGGGCAACGCAAAGTCGCTCAAGGGCGGAACGCTGGTGGCGACTCCTCTGCGGGGTGCCGATGGCCAGATCTACGCGCTGGGCCAGGGCAGCATGGTGGTGGCGGGCGCGGGTGCTTCCGCCGCGGGCAGCCGCGTGCAAATCAACCACCTGAGCGCGGGCCGCGTGCCGGGTGGCGCGCTGGTGGAACGTGCCGTGCCCACGCCCTTGCTGGAAGGCAGTGGTGTGCGCCTGGCCCTCAACTCGGACGATTACCTGACCGCCTCGCGCGTGGCTGACGCCATCAACCAGCGCTTCGGTACCGGCGTGGCCAGCGCCATGGACGGCCGTTCCATCGAGGTTCGCGCGCCCACTGCACCCAATGAACGGATCGCCTTCCTGGCTCAGATGGAAGAGCTGAACGTGCAGGACACCACGCCCGCCGCCAAGGTCATCATCAATTCCCGCACCGGCTCCATCGTGTTGAACCAGGCCGTGACGCTGGGCCCCTGCGCCATCGCCCACGGTAACCTTTCCGTCAGCATCAACAGCACGCCAGTCATCAGCCAGCCGGCGCCGCTGTCACAAGGCCAGACCGTGGTCACTGAGCAAGCCAACATCCAGGTCACGCAGGAGCCCGGCAATCTGATCACCGTCGCCGGTGCCCCGACGCTGCAGGAAGTGGTGCGCGCGCTCAACGCCCTGGGTGCCACGCCGCAAGATCTGCTGGCCATCCTGCAAGCCATCAAGGCAGCTGGCGCGCTGAACGCCGAGCTTGAGGTGATCTGAAAGGCATCTGACCATGAGCGCCGACCTGATTTCCAATTCACAAGCGCTGGCCGTTGACGGCTCCGGCCTGGACCGCCTGAAGTACCAGGCCGGGCAAGCCAACACGCCACAAACCATCCGCGAGGCCGCCAAGCAGTTCGAGGCCCTCTTCATGCGCGAGCTGATGAAGAGCATGCGCGAGACCACGATGAGCAGCGGCATGTTCGACAGCCCCATGGGAGACATGGGCACCAGCATGCTGGACGAGCAGTACGCGCTGCAGATGAGCGGCATGCCGGGTGGCATGAGCGAGCTCATCGCCAAGCAACTCATGCGTCAGCTGAAGATGGACGACGCCAGTCCGTCGGCCTCGAGCGGCCCCGTGTCCGGCGCATCGGGCTCGGACGCGGCCAGCACGGCCCAGGCCGCGGCTCTCGCGACCCAGTCCACCGCCGCGGTCCTGCCCGCCGACGCTGCGGAAGCCGAGTCGCTGGTCCCGGCCACCCGCATTCCTGCGGCCGCGCGTGACTTTGTGCAGCAGCACGCCGAACTGGCCAAGCAGGTCGAACACAGCAGCGGCCTGCCCGCCAGCTATCTGCTCGGCCAGGCTGGTCATGAAACCGGCTGGGGCCGCCGTGAAATCCGCATGGCCGACGGCAGCAACTCCTACAACCTGTTCGGCATCAAGGCCGGCGCGGGCTGGAAGGGGAAGGTCGCTGAAATCACCACCACGGAATACGTCGATGGCGCGGCGCACAAGGTCACGGCCAAGTTTCGCGCCTACGATTCCTACGCCGACTCCTACCGTGACTTCGCCCGCATGATCGGCAACAGCCCGCGCTACGCCGATGCGCGCGACCAGGCCTTGCAAGCCAGCACGGCCGACGGGTCCGAGTCCGTTCAGAACTGGACGCAAGGCCTGCAGGACGCAGGCTACGCGACCGACCCGCAGTACGCTGAAAAACTCACCCGCGCCATCAACACCACCCTGCTCCTGCAACGCCGCATGTGACGCATGCAGCGCGAAACAGGAAAACAGCCTAAGATTTTTCACTGAGAAACCAGGAACCCGCCATGAGCAGCCTCCTCAGCATCAGCGCCACCGCCTTGACCGCCAACCAGAATGTCTTGAACGTGATTGGCAACAACATTGCCAACGTGAACACCGAGGGTTATTCGCGCCAACAGGCCATTCTCAGTTCCATCCCGGGTCAGTACATGGGCACGGGTTACTACGGCAAGGGCGTCGAAATCACGACGGTTAGCCGCATCTACGACGACTTCCTGACCCGCCAGGCCGCCGCCACCAAGTCCGTGGCCGCCAGCGATGGCGTGCGCTCCACGTACATGCAGCAGCTCGAAAGCCTCTTTCCAGGCGGAACCAACGGTCTGGGCGCGACGATCAGCGACCTGTTCAACTCGTTCTCCGACATCGCCAACGCACCAACCGATCTGACGGCCCGGGGCGTCACCCTGGCCCGCGCCGAGGAAATGTCGAACCGCTTCCAGGCCACGTCCGAGTCCATCAACGAACTGCGCATTGGCGTGAACCAGCAGTTGGACGTGGACATCGCCGCGATCAACAACCTGGCCTCGCAGATCGCCACCGTCAACAAGCAGATCACCCAGGCCCTGGGCAGCGGCCACACGCCGAACGATCTGATGGACAAACGCGATCAGCTGGTGCGCGACATGAACCGCTACATCCAGACCTCCAGCGTCACGGCGGACGATGGCTCGCTGACCCTGTTTGTCGGGGGCAGTCAGCCCCTGGTGATGGGGGGGACGGCTTCCACGGTCGCGCTGGTGAGTGACGACTTCAACAATCCGAACCAGCATAAGTTCGCGATCACCTTCAATGGCAAGGAACGCGTGATCGACACGGGCCTGTTGGGTGGCGGTGAAGTCTCGGGTCTACTGCGCTTTTCCAACGAGGATCTGGTGCAGGCCGAGAACCTGCTCGGTCGCATGGCCCTGTCCATCGGCACCGTGATGAACAATCAGCAAGCCCTGGGCCTGGACCTGAACGGCAAGGCGGGCAATCCTCTCTTCAACTTGGCCAACCCGCCCGCCGCCTATTCCGCCAAGCAGAACACCGGCACGTTGAACAACCTGTCGGTGGGCATCTCCCTGAACGACAGCACCGGCACGCCCGACGGCATGCAGGACTTTCTCGCCAGCAACTACGAGATCACCTTCACGAGCACAGGCGCGGCGCCGTTCACGGCCGTGGTCACCCGTCTGTCCGACGGCGTGCAGCAGACAGTCAGCTTCGCCGACAATCCGGCCAACGCCTCGACCAATCTGGAAGGCGAATTCGATGGCCTGCGCCTTTCCTTCGCCGCCGCCGATGTTCCAGCCGTCGGCGACCGCTTCGTGGTCGCACCGTATTCCGCCGCCGCGCGCAGCCTGACCGTGGCCTTCACCTCGCCCAAGGAATTGGCCATGGCCCGGCCCATCACGGCCGAGGCGGCAGCGGACAACAAGGGCGCGCTCACGCTCGCCGGACTGTCCGCGCGCAGCATACCGACCACCCCGGGGCCGGACGTGAGCCTGGTCTTCCTGACGTCCACCCAGTACATCCGCACGGACGATGCGTATTACACGGGCTCCCCGCTTGAAGCCGCCATCACGGCCGGCCTGAAACCCGGTGACCCCGTCTACGACGCGGCGGTGGTGGACTATCAGACCAACGCCACCCCGGGCGAGCTCTACAACTACACGCCAGGCAATGCCATCGAAGCGGATGGCCGCAGCACCAACCTGCCTTTCGACCCAACCACGGAATGGGGCTGGTCGCTCACGCTCAAGGGTGTGCCGCAACCGGGCGATAGCTTCACGGTCAAGACCAACCCCTACACGCAATTGGACGCCGCCAACGCCCAAGCCATGATGGGCTTGCGCGACATGCAATTGTTCGACAAAGCCCCTCTGACCGACGGCTACGCCAGCCTGATCGCCGACATCGGCACGAAGACCCTGGGCGCCAAGCAATCAGCGGCTGTGTCCGACAAAATTGCGGTCAGCATTGAGCAGGACCGCACCGCCGTCAGCGGGGTGAACCTGGATGAGGAAGCGGCACGTCTGCTCCAGTTCCAGCAGGCCTACCAGGCCGCGGGCAAAGCCATGCAGGTCGCGCAGACCTTGTTCGACACGCTGATTTCTTCCGTGCGCGCTTGATGTGTCTGCATCCCTGCCCCCGGAACTGATAACGGCACAAAACACTCCAAACTGAACCCCACGCACACGCTGCGACACAAAAGGACCTCACCATGGCCATGCGACTTGGTACCGCCAATTCCTACGACCGCACGCTCAATATCCTGACGACACGCCAGACCGATCTGGCCCAGCAACAGGAAAAGCTGGCCGCGGGCAAGAGAGTGCTGCGCGGCAGCGACGACCCCACCGGGGCCGCCCAGGCCGAGCGGGCCATGACACGTTCGAACCGCGTGGACGTCGAAGTGCGCGCGCTCAACCTGCAACGCAACACGGTCGCCCTGGCCGAAGGCACGCTGGGCAACAGCATGGATCTGTTGCAGAAAATCCGCGAAAAGCTGGTCTACGCGGGCGATGGCGCCCTCACACCCTCCGATCGCGCCGCCCTGGCAGTGGAGATCAAGGGCATGCGCGACCAACTCTTCGGTTACGCCAACAAGCAGGACAGCAACGGCATTCCCCTCTTCGGAGGTCTGGGCAGCGCGCCCCAGGCCTTCACCGACCAGGTCGGCGGCGTGACCTTCAACGGCACCACGGGCAACCGCGCCAGCACCTTGGTCAGCGTGCCCGGCACCATGGACGGCCAGGCCGTCTGGATGAACGTACCCACGGGCAACGGCGTTTTCACCACCGACCTGGGCATGGGCACGATCCCGACCCCGCCAACGGCCTTGGTCACCAGTTCCACCGTCGGCATTCCGGCCAGCCCCACCGACCCGGACTGGACCTTTGACAAAACCATGAACACGGTCAACCAAGGCGAAGTCTGGGCCGGCGTGGGGCAGGTGGTGGATCCGGCGGCCTTGACCGGCAACAACTACATCGTCCGATTCAATGTGACGCCGCAGTTGGCTGAACCTGCCCCTGTCTCGACCAATCCGGACAACTGGACGCTGCCCGCCGTGGTGACCTACGACGTCTACCGCTACGACCCGATCGCCGACCCCACCGGCGCCGCGGCCGTCGCCGTGACCACCGATCAGCCTTACACCGAAGGCCAGGACATCATCTTCGACGGCGTCTCCCTCACGCCCAAGGGCCAGCCCGCCGATGGCGACACCCTGACGATCCAGGCCAGCAAGCGCACCGACCTGTTCGCCGTCCTGGACAAGGCGATCGCCGGAATCGACGGTGCGGCCAATGGCTACCAGCTGTCGCAGGACTTGGCCGTCGCACTGACACAGCTGGATAGCGGCAAGGAGCGCCTGGTTTCTGCACGCAGCGAGGCGGGCGTGTTGCTCAATCGCACAGACATCATCGAAGGCACGCAGGAAGACAAGACGCTCCAGCTCGCCGCCGACCGCTCGCGGGCCGAGGACATGGACATGATCAAGGGCATTTCGGACATGCAGAACATGCAAGTCGGCTACCAGGCCGCCCTGCAGACCTACGCGCAAGTCCAGCGGCTCTCGCTGTTCAACTTCATCAACTGAGCGACTGGCCCACCCACACCCAGCCCAGCAGGCCCTGCCCGACCCTAACCATCCGGTCGGGCAGACCTCCTGCCAACGCGCCAACTCTGCCTCTTCACCATGAGCGCGTCTCCCCTGGCCCCCCTGACCCTGAGCCATCGCCTGCTCTGGGACCGCCAGCGTGCGCTGGCCGGCGCCCAGTTGCTGGTCGACACGCCACCCGACGCCGACATCTCGAGCGTGGGGTACGCCCGTTACCTCTTCGCCACCCTGGCCGATCTGTGGCCCCCGCACGCGCCACCGTTGCTGCTGACCCTGCGCAACCCGGCGCTGTTGCTGGACATGCTGACCCAGGCGCAAGCACCCGAGCAAGCCGAGGCGCGCCGAGGCGCGTCCACGGACGGCGATGCGCCAAAAGGCCTCTGGATCGCACTGGGGCCCGAAGCGCAGCGCGATCCAGTGCTCGGCCCGCGCGCCCGACAGGCCGTCGCACGCGGGGTGCCCGTGCTGTGGACCGCCACCCAGGATACGGGCGCACAATTCGTCCTCCAGGCACCCGAGCGCCGCCTCCAGGCCGCGCATGCGCTGGACACGAACGACCCCAGCACCCAGTCCTGGGCCGTCGCCGGCTGGCCGGTGGAGGACACACTGCGTGAACTGCAGGACGCGGCGCGCGCCCCCGCGCGCGCGGCCATCCTCGCCGTGCTGCAGGCCATCGAGGACGACGCCTCCGACGACGACATTGAAGCCCTGCTCTGCGCCGATCCGGTCCTGTGCCACCGTTTCCTGCAACGCGTGAACAAGGCTGCCGCGCGCGAGCGCGGCACCATCGACACGGTGCGCCGCGGGCTGCAGGTCTGGGGACTCAAGCATGTCTATGCCTGGCTGCATGCACAGCAGGCCAATGCGGACGACCTGCCCGACCTGCGCCCGGTGCGCATCGGCATGGTCGTACACGCGCACCTGGTCGAGCATTTGCTGGACCCCGGCGACGAGGAAGACCTGCGCCGCGAGATCTACCTTTGCGGCCTCTACGCGCAGATGGAACGCCTGGTGGGTGAGTCCCTGCCCAGCCTGCTGCGCGGCTTGCCTCTGTCACAGCGCATCCAGCAGGCCTTGCTGGAAAACAGCGGCCCCTATTACCCGGCCTTGCAATTGGCCCGGACCATCGAGGCGGGCGATGCGCGCGGCCAGCGTCTGCTGGCCGAAAGTTATGGTTACGCCAGTGAAGACCTCAGTCGCGCCGTGCTGCGCACCCTGGCCCAGGCCTTGACCCGTCCACACAGTCTGGGCCTGATTCCGGGCGCGGCCGTATTGAACTGACACCCACGCGACAAATCCACGCAGTGGTGGCAGGACCACCGCGCCGTGCGCGGGCATACTGGCTCGCATGCCCACCCTCTACCTCGTGCGTCACGGTCAGGCCTCGTTCGGCGCGGCCGACTACGACCGTCTCAGCGAACTGGGCGAACGCCAGAGCGAGCGTCTGGGCCAGTACTGGCGCGCGCGCGGACGGGACGTTCATCCACACTTCGGCACCGTACTCACAGGCACCCTGCGCCGCCATGCCCAGACTTGGGGAGGCATCGCCCGGGGCCTGGGACTGCCCCTCGAAGCCGATGGAGGCCCGCAGGCGTTGCAATGGCCCGGACTTGACGAGTACGACAGCACCGCGCTGCTGGAAACCCTGGGCGCCGCCCCGCCACAATCCGGGATGTCAGACACGCCTGAATCGCGACGTGCGCATTTCCGCCTGCTGCGTACCGCCTTGCAGCAATGGGCGGCAGGCACCATCGCGCCGCGCGGCATGCCCACGTACGCGGATTTCTCGGCCGGTGTGCGCGCGGCCCTCGACCACGTGTGCAGCACCTGTACGACGGATGTGTTGATCGTCTCCAGCGGCGGGCCGATCGCGACCGCCGTCGCCCAGGTGCTGGGCGCGCCGGCAGAAACCGGCATCGAGCTGAATCTGCGCCTGCGCAACAGCGCGATCACCGAGCTGGATTACACGCCCCGCCGACTCAGCCTGGTGAGCTTCAACACCGTTCCGCACCTGGACGAGCCGGGTCTTGCGAACTGGGTCACCTACGCCTGACCCATCAACCCGTCACCTCAGGCACTGGACTCAGGCGTCGGGGAATAGCCGATCAGCACGGCCAGTTCACGCCCGAGCAATGCGGGGTCCTGCATGTTGCGCTCGATCAGTTGGCGCAGGTGCGTGACACTGTCCAAATCTATGTGCACACACTGCAGGCCAACCTGGTAGACGCTGCCGAACCCCTCGGGGCTCGCTCCGGTCTGTTGCCCCCGGGCCACGGCCACGTCCATCGCGATGAAATCCGTGGCCGAAAGCACGATGCGCAAACGACCCCGCGAACCCTGTGGGGGCAGGCTCAGGCCCGCGCCCACGCGCACCTCGACCAGCACACCCTTGAGCGAAATATCCACCAGCTGCACGTCGAGCACGCCGCTGCTCAACGTCAGGCGGGCTGGCGCTTGAAAGACCGAGCGCAAAAAGCGTCGATAGGCAAGTTGTTGGGTCAGTGGCATGGGCTTGAGCTCAATCAGATCGGTCTCCGCCGATGAAGTGGTGAAGGTGGCAGAAATGATTTTCTTCAGGGCACGCAGCATGGATGGCTATTGTCAGGCCAAAGGCGCATCCACCAAAGTATCCAGAGGCAGGTGGTCAATTTCAGCAAGCAGCGCCGCCAGGGCGCGGCCCTGTGCCTCCAGCACCGCCCGGCCCTGTTCCGCCGTGGCCGCCGCCGCGTCACCGACGGCGCCGGCGCGGTTGTAATCCTGCATCTGCCAGGCAAGTTTGGCGCTGCGCCCATTGCCCAGAATCGGGAACCGCGCGGCGCGCGCCTGGGAGGCCGACGCGAACTGCCGCGCCTCGCCCATCCGCACCCGCCGCGGCGTCAATGCCAGCATCATCGCCGTCTCGATCTGGCCTGCGTGGATGCCGTAGCGGTGCTCCTCGGCGCTGAACAGGCCATCCACCTCGGGCGGCAGGGGCAGGTTGAAGGTGTTCACACTGTAGACCAGCATGCCCAGGCGCGCGCGCAGATCGCGCGCCACCACGTCCAACAGGCCGACCTGGCCCCCATGGGCGTTGAGCAGCACCAGCTTGCGCACCCCCGCGCGCGCCACCGATTCGCCCAGCGCGGTCCACAGACCGATCACCAGCGGTGCGGACAGGGTGAGGGTGCCCGGATAGGCCTGGTGCTCGGGGCTGAAACCCACGTCCTGGCTGGGAAGGAACAGCACCGACAGATCCCCCAGATGTGGCAGGCTGGCGGCCACCACGCCCTTGACCAGATCGTGGTCAACACTGAGCGGCAGATGCGGACCATGCTGCTCCGTGGCGCCCAGGGGCAGGACGGCGATCAGGCGCGCGCGCTGCGTCGGGTCCAGCCGGGCGAAGTCCTGGGTCGTGAGGTCGGCCCAGGCATGGCTGGGCGGGAGATGGGTCATCGTTCGTACATCCAGCGCCGTGACCAGGGCAGTGCCGAGGACGGGCGTCCCGACTTGCCGCACAGCACCTGGTAGAGCGAAATCTCGTCATTGTCGAACGCCCACTGACAACCTGCAAGGTAGATGCGCCAGATGCGCCAGGTTTTCTCGGGCACCATGCCCCGCAGTTGCGCCGTGCCCGCTTCGAACGCCTCGCTCCACAGCCGGGTGGTGTGCATGTAGTGGCGGCGCAGGCTTTCCACGTCCAGGGCCTCCAGGCCGCCCAGTTGCATGGTCCTCAGCACGGTGCTGATGTGCGGCAGCTCCCCTTGCGGAAACACATAACGGTCAACAAAGCGCCCACCGCCATGCGAGGTTTCACCGTTGTTGGCGTCGGTGGAGGTGATGCCGTGGTTGAGCACCCAGCCATCGTCCGTCAGCAGCTTGCGGATCTGGGCGAAATAGGCCTCCAGATAGTTCAAGCCGACATGCTCGAACATGCCCACGCTGGTGATGCGGTCGAACTGGCCTTCCACGTCCCGGTAGTCCTGCAGGCGGATCTCGATGCGGTCTTGCAGGCCGGCGGCCTTCACGCGTTCGGTGGCCAGGTCAAACTGGTTCTGCGACAGCGTCACGCCCACGCAGCGCGCGCCATAGTGCTGCGCGGCGCGGATCACCAGGGCGCCCCAGCCGCAGCCGATGTCCAGCAGCCGGTGCCCGGGCCGCACCTGGGCCTTGGTCAGGATGTGATCGATCTTCTTGAGCTGCGCGGCTTCCAGGGTTTCGTCGCCGTTCTCGAAATAGGCACAGGAATAGACCATGCGCGGGTCCAGCCAAGTCTGGTAGAAGGCGTTGGACACGTCATAGTGGTACTGAATGGCCTCCTTGTCGCTTTTTTTCGTGTGCTTGAATTGCCGCACGATGCGCGTCAGCCGCCCTTCGGTCTGGCTGCCGGCCTCGGCCATCTGGTGCCCGAGCGCCAGAATGTCGGCGACACGGCCTTCCACGTCGAGCAGGCCTTCCACATAGGCTTCTCCCAGACTGTCCAGACTGGGGCTCAGCAGGTGCGTGACGGCGCTGGGTTTGCGCAATCGGATGGTCACGAGGGGAGTGTCGAAGTCACCGAGCTTGAGGCCACCGCCTCCGCCGCCGTTTTCGCCGAATTGCACCAGAACCGGCAGGTTGATCTTCTTCTTGAGCTTCGCCACCCAGGGGGTCAGCGCGGATTCCATCTTGCTGGCTGCAACCATCACTACAACTCTCCACGAACGCGGGTTTTGTTACAGGATTGGGACCGGAGGACATTATGACCAGCCATCGCAGGTCACACCGGCACGCGGATGTAACCGAGCTTTGCACGCGGCTTATCCCTTGACAGGCTTGTGAGATTGCGATTGGTCCAAGGCACTGACTTAACATCGCCCGCATCATGTTGCGTCGTCCGCGTCTTTCCTCCGCCACCTCCACCGTTACGCACACTGTTGCCGCCGGTCTTTTAATCCTGCTGGTGCTGCTATCCCTCTGCGGCACAGCGCATGCGCAAAGCTTCCTGGGCAACCCGGTCATGGGAAGCGGCGCTGCGGTGCAGACCGCACAGGCGCGTACCGAGCTGATCGCGCACGCCCCCGAGGGCATCGCACCCGGGCAGACTTTCTGGGTCGGCCTGCGCATCGCGCACGCCAAGGATTGGCATACCTACTGGAAAAACCCGGGCGACTCGGGCCTGCCGACCGAATTGCAGTGGACGCTGCCACCAGGCATCGCCGCTGGCGAGGTCGATTGGCCCGCGCCGAAAAAATTCGCGATCGGCAGCACCGACCCCCTGATCAACTACGGCTATGAAGACACCGTGTTGCTGCCCGTTCCTCTGACAGTGGGCACAGACTTCCGATCCGCGCCCGGGCAGAATGAACTGACGATCCAGCTGCACGCCAGTTGGCTGATCTGCCGCAGCGAGTGCATTCCCGAGGAGGGGCGCTACACCCTGCGCGTCCCGCTACGCGGCGCCACCACCGTGCACACGGCCGCCTTCGAGGCCGCGCGACAGGCCCGGCCGCAAGTACTGGCCGTGGGCAAGAGCCGACTCGACATCGAAGGCGGCCAGCTGAAGCTGACGGTCGCCGGCCTGCCCGACAGACTGCGCGGTCAAAAGCTGGACGCCTTCCCGGAAACGGCCGAGGTGCTGAGCCCCTCCGCGCCCTGGACCCAAGCCTGGCAGGGCGCGCTCTGGACCGCCTCCCTGCCGATCTCACCGCAACGCAGCGCCAGCCCGGACCGGATGCCGATGGTGCTGAGCCTGGCATCCAGCCCCGCCGTGCACGGCAACACGCGTGAAGGCTGGCGGGTGGAACTGCCGGTGCGCACCCCCTGGCCCGCCGCCGCGGTGCCGATCGCCCTCACCCCCGCGCTGCAAGCGGCGCTGGACGCGAACGCTTCCAGCGCGAACCGCGCCCTCCTCGCACCGCAGACCTCCTCTCCGACCCTGCTGGCCGCCCTGGTGCTCGCCCTGCTGGGGGGACTCCTCCTCAACCTCATGCCCTGCGTGCTGCCCATCCTGGCCATCAAGGTGCTGGGCTTCGCCCAGCATGCCCAGGATCGGCGTGCCCTGCGCCTGGGTGGCCTGGCCTACACAGCCGGCGTGCTGCTGAGCGTCCTCGCATTGGGGCTGACCCTGCTGGGCCTGCGCAGCGCGGGCGAAAGTCTGGGCTGGGGCTTCCAGTTGCAAAGTCCTGCCATGGTGGCGACGCTGGCCGCGCTCTTCACCGTGATCGCACTCAACCTCGCGGGTCTGTTCGAATTCGGGCAATGGGCGCCAGGCCGGCTGGCCACACTGCAGGCCCGCCATCCGACGCTGGATGCGCTGCTCACGGGCGTGCTGGCCGTGGTCGTGGCCTCGCCCTGCACCGCCCCCTTCATGGGCGCCGCCCTCGGCCTGACCGCCACCTTGCCCGCCGCGCAGGCCCTGGCCATCTTCGCAGCGCTGGGCCTGGGTCTGGCCCTGCCTTATCTGGCGGCGAGCTTCATCCCGGCCGTGGCGCGGCTGCTGCCCCGACCCGGCGCCTGGATGCTGACCTTGCGCCGTGTGCTGGCCTTCCCCATGCTGCTCACCGTGGTCTGGCTGGTCTGGGTGCTGGGCCACCAGAGTGGCGTGGACGGTGCCGCGACCCTGCTGGTGCTGCTGGTGCTGCTCACGGCCCTGATCTGGGTGCTGACGCTGAACGGCCGCGCGCGCCTCGCGCTGAGCGCCTTGGTGCTCATCGCGGGAACTTGGTTCGCCGCCACCGTGGGTCCGACGATGTTCACGGAAGCGGCATCAACGCCCCAGGCGCAGACCGGCGACGCACGCTGGCAAGCCTGGAGCCCCGCGCGCGAACAGGCCCTGCTGGCCGAGGGCCGCGCCGTGTTCGTCGACTACACCGCCGCCTGGTGTGTGACCTGCCAGGTCAACAAGCGCACCACCTTGAATGACGCGGAGGTACTGAGGGCCTTCGCCGCGCACGACGTCGTCCTGCTGCGCGCCGACTGGACGCGGCGCGACCCTGCCATCGGGGCCGCGCTGACGGCGCTGGGCCGCGGCGGCGTGCCCGTCTACGTGCTGCACCGCCCGGCCAGACCCGAAGCACGGGCGCCCCTGGTGCTGTCCGAATTGCTGAGTCCGGGCGAAGTGCGGCGCGCCCTGGACACCCTGTGAACCGCCGCGCTCAGGAGTACGCCATGTCGAGCCCTTGGTCCCGTCCCCTTGCCTTCTTATTCACGGTGCTGGTCATCACCGTCGCGCCAACGATCGCCGTCGCCTCCACCGGCCCGGCCATCGGACAGGCCGCTCCCGATTTCAGCCTGCGGGACGTGAACGGCAAGACCGTACGTCTCTCGGATTTCCGCGGGCGTCACGTGGTGCTGGAATGGAACAACCCGAGTTGCCCCTTCGTGCAAAAGCATTACGGCAGCGGCAACATGCAGCAGTTGCAGAAGGAAGCCGCCGCCAGGAATGTGGCCTGGCTCACGATCAACTCGACCGAGACCGGTCATGGCGACTACCAGGCCCCGGCGCAGCTGGCGCGCTGGATGCGCGAGCAGGGCGGCGTACCCGCGGCGACGCTGATGGACGCCGACGGCGCTGCGGGCCGCGCCTACGGCGCGCGGGTCACGCCCCACATGTACATCGTCGACCCGCAGGGTCGGCTGATCTACGCGGGTGGTGTCGATGACAAACCCTCGGCGCGCGCGAGTGACCTCGTCGGCGCCACCAACTACATCCGTGTCGGCCTGCGCCAGGCTCTGGCCGGTCAGCCATTGAGCCAGCCCACGACGCGCGCCTACGGCTGCACCATCAAATACCAATGAGCCCGAAAGCATGGGGCAGAATCCAGCCATGAGCGAGACCCACCCGGCCCAAGAGCCCATTTACGTGCCCCATGCAGAATTCCGCGCTGGCCTGCCGGCGGGACAATTCCGGCTCATCGTCAACCCCGAGCGCGCCAGCAAGTACGTCAAGCACCGTCTGATGTTGACGGCATTGATTCTGCCCATCGTGGGCGCCGGCATCGGCATGGCCTGGTATGGCTATCCCTGGATCGGCCTGGTGATGGTGTTGCTGGGCGTGGTGGCGCACCGCATCGTCGGGCGCCAGGCCCCCAAGATCCTGCTGCACATGGCCGTGCGAGATGCCAAGGTGTATCACGAGGCCATCGACTTCGAAATCCTGGAAGTCCAGCGAGCACGGTAAGGCGAGGGCGACGAATCCACCACCCCAGCCAGGCACGGACACGGCACGGGGCCCGCAGCGGACGGAGCGCCACTCGCGGTGAGCAAGGGTGGGAGGCGAACAATCCTTGCGACAATCGGGGCATGACCCGCTTTGCCCCTCTGAAAAACGACCGCTTCCTGCGCGCCTGCCTGCGGCAGGCCACCGACTACACCCCTTTGTGGCTGATGCGCCAGGCCGGGCGCTACCTGCCCGAGTACCGCGCCACCCGCGAACGCGCGGGCAGCTTCATGGGCCTGGCCACGAACGTGGACTACGCCACCGAAGTAACGCTGCAGCCGCTGGAACGTTACGCACTGGACGCGGCCATCCTGTTCTCCGACATCCTGACGGTGCCCGACGCGATGGGCCTGGGCTTGTCCTTCGCGCAGGGTGAGGGACCGAAGTTCGCCTCACCCGTGCGTGACGAAGCCGCCGTGGCCAGGCTGGCCGTGCCGGACCTGGACAAGCTGCGCTATGTCTTCGACGCAGTGACGTCCATCCGCAAGGCACTGGACGGCCGCGTGCCGCTGATCGGCTTCTCGGGCAGCCCCTGGACTTTGGCCTGCTACATGGTCGAAGGCGCGGGCTCGGATGACTACCGCCTCGTCAAGAGCATGCTCTACGCACGCCCGGACCTGATGCACCGCGTCCTGCAGGTGAACGCGGACGCGGTGGCGGCCTACCTGAACGCGCAGATCGACGCGGGCGCGCAGGCCGTGATGGTCTTCGACAGCTGGGGTGGTGTGCTGGCCGACGGCGTGTTCCAGCAGTTCAGCCTGGCCTACACGGCGCGCGTGCTGGCCCAGCTGAAACGCACCGGCGTGGATGGCAAGGTGGTGCCACGCATCGTCTTCACCAAGGGCGGCGGCCTCTGGCTGCATGAAATGGGCGCGCTGGATTGCGAGGTGCTGGGCCTGGACTGGACGGTCAACCTCGGCGCGGCTCGCGCCCTGGTGGGCGAGGGCACGCAAGGCAAGGCCCTGCAGGGCAATCTGGACCCGAACGTGCTGTTCGCGCCGCCCGCCGCCATCGAGGCGGAGGTGACCAAGGTGCTGGCCAGCTTCGGCACGCCCCACAGCGACGCCACGCGCCCCGGCCCCACGCACATCTTCAACCTGGGCCACGGCATCAGCCAATACACCCCCCCGAGCATGTGACGGCGCTGGTCGAGGCCGTGCACGCGCAGTCGCGGGCGCTGCGGCAGGCCTGAGGTCCGGCTGGATTTCCTGACCTCCTTCGCCCAAGCTTTGTCAAGGGGGCACGGACTTACTTATGCACAAAATCCGTAAGCCCTGTGACCTGCTCCCGCCACGCTGCCAGCGCCCCGCTATCAAAGCCATAGCGCTTCTAAGTCATTGATTCATATGAGGATCGTAAATTGCTTTTTTCAAAGGCAATCTGTTGGAAGCCTTGATTTTCAAGGCTTGCAGCCCTTTGTCCGGGGCCTTTTCAACAAAGTTATCCACAGAAGCACTGGATTAGTTTTAAGCCCTTGCAGATCAAGCACTTAGCGATGCTTTCACAAAACAAAACCAAGTTCAGAGCCTAAGTCCGGCTTCCGACGCATCGACTCACGCATGGCGCACCCGCTTCCCATCCTGGTTCCCACGCCGGCACACAGCGCAATCCACCTGTCGGGAGGGACGCTGACCTGGTTGAGTGAGCAAGCACTTGTGCCAGGCACCCTGGTACGTGTCCCGCTGGGCCGGCGGGTGTTGCTCGGCATCGTGTGGGACAGCACAACCGCGGCCGCGGACACGCCCGCGATCGACGCGGACAAGTTGCGGCCCATCGCGGAAGCTCTGACGGCCTTGCCACCCTTGTCCGAGAGCTGGCGGCGGCTGGTGGATTTCACCGCGCGTTATTACCAGCGATCGGCGGGCGAGGTGGCCCTGGCCGCCCTGCCGCCGGCGCTGCGGGAACTGAGTGGCGAGCAGCTGGCCCGACGGCTCAAGAAACAGCGCCGGACCTCCTTGAAGGCGCCTGACCCCAGCGCGCCCATCGGCCCGCTGCCCACGCTGACCGCCGAACAGGCCACCGCGCTCGAAGCCCTGGCAAAACACGATGCCAGCGCGCCTTTCCTGCTGTTCGGCGCCACGGGCAGCGGCAAGACCGAGGTTTATTTGCGCGCAGTCCAGGATTTGCTGGCACGGGATCCGCAGGCCCAGGCCCTGGTCATGGTGCCCGAGATCAACCTGACTCCGCAGCTCGAAGCCCGCTTCATCGCACGCTTCGGGGCCGCCCGCGTGGTGTCCCTGCACAGCGGCATGACGAACCCGCAGCGCCTGCGGAGCTGGCTGGCCGCGCATGGGGACCTCGTCAGCGACGGCGAGAGCGACAACCACGATCGCGGCACAGTTGTCAGCCCGGTGCGCATCGTGCTGGGCACGCGCATGGCGGTCTTCGCGTCCCTGCCGCGCCTGCAGCTCATCGTCGTCGACGAGGAGCATGACCCCAGCTACAAGCAGCAGGAGGGTGCGCGTTATTCGGCGCGTGACCTCGCGGTCTACCGCGGCCGACTGGAAAACGCCCAGGTCATCCTCGGCTCGGCCACGCCCTCGCTGGAGAGCTGGCACCACAGCCGGCCGGCCGACGACGGCGGGCGCTACGTCCGCCTGGCCATGCCCAGCCGCGTGGGCGCCACGGACCAGCCCGACGCGCCGGGCGGCGGCCTGCCGCTCGTGCGGCGGGTGGACATGCGGCACCAGCCCAAGGGGGCGGTGTTCTCGCCCCCCTTGCTCGCGGCCATGCGGGAACGCATCGCGCGCGGCGAGCAATGCCTGGTCTTCCTGAACCGGCGCGGTTACGCGCCCGTGTTGCATTGCGCCGAATGCGAATGGAAAAGCGAGTGCCCGCACTGCAGCGCCTATCGCGTCTTCCACAAGATCGACCGCACGCTGCGTTGCCACCACTGCGGCTACACCGAGCGGGTGCCGCGCGCCTGTCCCGCCTGTGGCAGCCCGGACATACGCCCGATCGGGCGCGGCACGGAGCAGATCGAGGAGCAGTTGGCCCAGTTGCTGGCCGACGTGCAGCGACCCGCGGGCACGCCAGCCGGAACCGAAGCGACCGCAGCCGAGGCTGGCCCGGTGCGTATCGCCCGCATCGACGCTGACACCACGCGGCACAAGGGTGAGCTGGAAGCTCAGCTGGCCCAGGTGCACCAAGGCGAGGTGGACGTTCTGGTCGGCACGCAGATGATCGCCAAGGGCCACGACTTCCGCAACATCACCCTGGTCGCGGTCATCAACCCGGACACCGCCTTGTTCTCCAGCGACTTCCGCGCTCCGGAGCGCCTGTTCTCCCTGCTCATGCAGGTCGCGGGCCGGGCCGGGCGGGACACGGAGGCGCAGGCCCGCGCAGGCCGTCCCAGTGAGGTCTGGGTTCAGACCGAGCAGCCGGCGCATCCACTCTATGAAACGCTGAAACAGCACGACTACCCCGCCTTCGCCGCGCAACAGTTGCAGGAACGGGAACAGGCAGGCCTGCCGCCATTCAGCTTCCAGGCCCTGGTGCGTGCCGAGGCCCGCACGCAGGAAGGCGCCCAGGCCTTCCTGAACGCCGCCAGTACCCTGGGCCAGGACGCGGCCGCGCAGCTGGCAGTCACGGTCTACCCGGCCGTTCCGATGAGCGTGCAGCGCGTGGCCAATGTGGAGCGCGCGCAGATGCTGGTGGAAAGCGCCTCGCGCGCGGCACTGCAACGTTTTCTCTCGGATTGGCAGGAAACGCTGCACGCGTTGCGCGGCACCCCCGAGGGGCAGGGCATCCTGCGTTGGGCCGTGGACGTCGACCCGCTGGCCATCTGAGCGGCGAGTTGTGCGCCGATCCGAGCGCGGTCAGCGCAATTGCCGGACCGCTCCATCGGGCACGGCACGGGTCCGGTCCAGAGACCCTCGCGCGGGCGACGCCTCAGTCCAGCTTGACGCCGGCCGCCTCGACGATGCCCTTCCACTGCGGGTACTCGGTGCGCAGCTGCGTGGCGAAGGCCGCCGCGCTCTTGGCCTGGGGCTCGGCACCCTGGGCCTGGATCGCGGCGCGCACGGCCGCGTCTTCCAGCAGGCGGTTGACGGCGGCATGCAGCTTGTCCACCACCGGCGCGGGCGTGCCCGCGGGCGCGAACAGCCCGTACCACGTGCTGACGTCAAAGTCTTTGAGGCGGGCCGCCTGCGCCACGGTGGGCACCTCGGGCAGCGACGAACTGCGCGCCGCGGAGGTCACGGCCAGGGCGCGCAGCTTGCCCGCCTTGATCTGCCCCATGGCCGAGGGCACGGACGAAACCAGCAAGTCGATGTTGCCTGCCAGCGCGTCCATCAGCGCGGGGTTGGAGCCCTTGTAAGGCACATGCGTGAGCTGGATGCCCGCGGCCTTCTGGAACAGTTCCGCCGCCAGATGGATGGAGGTGCCGTTGCCCGGCGAGCCATAGCTGATCTTGCCCGGGTCCTTGCGCGCCGCGGCGATCACGTCCTCCAGGCTCTGGAATTTGGAGTTGACGCTGGTCGCGATCAGCACCGGCGTGTAGGCCACATGGGCGACGGCCACCAAGTCACGCGTCGGGTCCCAAGTCAGGCCCTTGTAGAGCCAAGGACCGATGACCAGATTGTCCTTCTGACCCATCACCAACTCATAGCCCGTGGGCGCGGCCTTGACGGCCTCGCCGATGCCGATGGTGCCGCCCGCGCCGGCCTTGTTGTCGGCCACCAGAGTCCACCCCTGCCGTGCGCCCAACTCGGTTGCGACCAGTCGCGCCAGGATGTCCGTGCCGCCGCCGGGCGGAAAAGGCACGATGAGGCGGATGGGCTTGTCGGGGTAGTTCGCCGCCGGGGCCTGCGCCTGCGCGGTCAGGGCCATCCCCAGGCCCAGCAGCGCCAGCCCGGCCGGTTTCAGAAAGCGTCGCATGAAAGTCTCCTCGGTATCGTCCGTTGCCATGGAAAAAGCCGCCGGAGTTTAGCCCGGCGGCTTTTGACTCACGGTCACGCCCGAAGACGCTGGCTCACTGGCGCAGGTCGAAGCGGTCCAGGTTCATGACCTTGGTCCAGGCGGCCACGAAGTCCTGCGCGAACTTCCGCTGGCCGTCGGCCGAGGCATAGACCTCGGCATAGGCGCGCAACACGGCGTTGGAACCGAAGACCAGGTCGTTGCGGGTGGCGGTGTGCTTCACCTTGCCCGTCTTGCGGTCCTTGCCTTCGAAGAGCTCGGCACTGGCATCGGTGGCCTTCCACTGCGTGCCCATGTCGAGCAGCTTGACGAAGAAGTCGTTCGTCAGCGTACCCACCTTGTCGGTGAACACGCCGTGCTTGCCGCCATCGGCATTGGCGCCCAGCACGCGCAGGCCACCGACCAGGGCGGTCAGTTCGGGCGCGGTGAGGGTCAGCAACTGGGCCTTGTCAATCAGCATGGCCTCGGTCGGCGTGCCATCCTTGCCTCGCCCGAAATTGCGGAAACCGTCGATCATGGGCTCCAGCACGGCAAAGGATTCGACGTCCGTCTGCGCCTGCGTGGCGTCCACGCGGCCCGACGCGAAGGGCACCTCCACCGTCACGCCGGCGGCCTTGGCGGCTTGTTCCACGCCCACCACGCCGGCCAGCACGATCACGTCGGCCAGCGAGGCCTTGCCGCTGGCCTTCTGGATGCCCTCCAGCTTGGCCAGGGTCTTGAGCACGGGCTTGTTGATGGCCCAATCTTTCTGCGGCGCCAGGCGGATGCGCGCACCATTGGCACCGCCACGTTTGTCACCCCCACGGAAGGTGGACGCCGAGGCCCAGGCCACGGACACCAACTCGCTGACCGAGAGGCCGGACGCGGCGATCCTGGCCTTGAGGTCGGTGATGTCGGCGGCCGTGGGCTTGTGGCTGGCAGCGGGCAGCGGGTCCTGCCAGATCAGGTCTTCCTTGGGCACTTCCGGGCCGAGGTAACGGGCCTTGGGGCCCATGTCACGGTGCGTCAACTTGTACCAGGCGCGGGCGAAGGCATCGGCAAAGGCCTGCGGGTCCTCGAGGAAGCGCTTGGAGATCTTGCCGAACTCGGGGTCGAAGCGCATCGTCAGGTCGGTGGTCAGCATCTTCGGCTTGTGGAACTTGCCCTTGACGTGCGCGTCCGGAATGATGTCCTCGGCGTTCTTGGCCACCCACTGCTTGGCGCCGGCCGGGCTCTTCTCCAGTTCCCACTCGTACTTGAACAGGTTCTCGAAGAAGTTGTTGCTCCACAGCGCGGGGGTCTTGGTCCAGGTGACTTCAATGCCGCTGGAGATGGTGTCCTTGCCGTGGCCGCTGCCGTAATTGCTGTTCCAGCCCAGGCCCTGGGCTTCGATGCCCGCGGCTTCGGGTTCCGGCCCTTTGTGTGATTCGGGCGCGGCGCCGTGGGCCTTGCCAAAGGTGTGACCACCCGCGATCAACGCGACGATCTCCTCGTCGTTCATGGCCATGCGGTAGAAGGTCTCGCGGATGTCCTTGGCCGCCAGCAGGTAGTCACCGCTGGCGTTGGGGCCTTCGGGGTTGACGTAGATCAGGCCCATGTGGGAGGCGCCGAAGGGCCCGCCGAGTTCGCGCTTGTCGCCGATGCGCTGCTTCGGGTCCACGCCCAGCCACTTCATCTCGGGACCCCAGTTGACGTCCAGATCCGGTTCCCAGACGTCTTCACGCCCGCCCGCGAAACCGAAGGTGCGAAAGCCCATCGACTCCAGCGCCACGTTGCCCGCGAGGATGAAGAGGTCGGCCCAGGAAATCTTTTGACCGTACTTCTGCTTGATGGGCCAGAGCAGGCGGCGCGACTTGTCGATGTTGACGTTGTCGGGCCAGGAGTTCAGCGGCGCGAAACGCTGCTGTCCCCGGCCGCCGCCGCCACGGCCGTCAGTGGTGCGGTAGGTGCCTGCGGCGTGCCAGGCCATGCGGATCATCTGCGGACCGTAATGGCCGAAGTCGGCCGGCCACCAGTCCTGGCTGTCGGTCATCAGCTTGACCAGGTCGGCCTTGAGCGCCTTGTAGTCCAGCTTTTTGAACTCCTCCGCGTAGTCGAACCGCTCGCCCAGCGGATTGGATTTTTGCGAGTGCTGATTCAGCAGATCCACGCGCAGCTGGTTCGGCCACCAGTCCAGGTTGCTGGTGCCGCCGCCTGCGGCGTGGTGGTAAGGGCATTTGGCTTCATCGGACATGGGAGCTCTCCTTGGTGAGGTACGCGCGTGGCGCGCGTCGGAAAGATGGGAAGGACACAATAGGCCGATCAATAGACCTGCGCCAGAGCAGCCAGGGTTTCCATCCAGGACTGCCGATCGATGAAGGACAGTGACATGCAAGGCTCCTTGGTGTTGACGGGACGCCAGTCTATGAGCCATCTATTGACGGGGCCATTTGATTGAGCCAATCTATCAAATAGGCCATGACTATCCATGTATGAATAGTCATTGGTATTAACCCGATTCAGCGCATCAAGCTGACGGCGCCCGAGAAGCTCAGGAAAGCCACGGCCGTGGAGACCAGGATGATGCGGGCGATGCGCCCGTTGTCGGCACCGAAACGCTCGGCCAGCAAGGACACATTGCTCGCGCTGGGCAAGGCTGCGGCCAGCACCATGACTGTGAGCGCGGAATGTGTCAGCGGAACACCCCATTGCATGGCACCCAGGCCCACCAGCAGCACGAGCAAGGGATGCAGCAGCAGCTTGAAGACTGCCACGGGCACGTAGTCGCGCATGGGAATGGGTGCATGGCCATCGCGCTCGACGAGGATCTGCGAACGCGCAAGCACGGCGCCGATGGTGAACAGGGCCACGGGCGACGCCGCGTCAGCCAGCAGACTCACGGTCTTGAACACCGGCCCCGGCAGTTCGAGCTGCACCCAGGAGGCCAGGCCCCGAGCAGGATGGCCCAGGGCATGGGATTGGTCAGCATGCCCCTGAGCGCGTTCTTCAGCGCGACGGCCATGCCATGCTTGTCCGCGCCGTCCAGGCGTGACAACGCGATGCACAGCGAGGTGGTGATCACCATGTCCACCAGCATGCCCACGATCACCGGCGCCGCGGCCTGGGCACCCAGCAAGGCCACCAACAGGGGCACACCCATGAAGCCGGAGTTCGGGAACGCCGCCACCAGGGCGCCGAAAGCGGCGTCGTTCCAGCGAATGCGCCGGTTCAGCGTCACCGCGATCGTGAAGCCCACCATGAGCAGGGCACACAGCAGCCAGATCAGGAAGACCGAGAAATCCAGCAGCTGCGCGATGGGCGTGCTCGCGCCAAATCGGTAAAGCAGGCAGGGCAGGGCAAAAAACAGCACAAAACCATTGAGTCCCGGGATCGCCTCCAACGGCAGCAATCGACGACGGGCGGCGAGGTAGCCGCAGAGCACGAGGGCGAAGAAGGGGAAGGTGACCGAGAAAATCTGGAGCAGGTTCTGCATGGCTGTCATTGTGCAAGGTCGGGCGTGCAACAGAGTGTGCGCAGGTATCATCACTCGCCCTGCCACTTCGTGTCCCGTTTGCCATCCGCATGTCCGCCGGTCTCAACCTCGCCCAACAAGACGCCGTCAACCACCTGCATGGGCCCTGCCTGGTGCTGGCGGGCGCGGGGTCGGGCAAGACCCGGGTCATCACGCACAAGATCGGGCGGCTGATCCAGGCCGGACTGGAGCCGCAGCGCATCACGGCCATCACCTTCACCAACAAGGCCGCCGCCGAAATGCGCGAGCGCGCCAAGGGGCTGATCGGCCGGGACGCGAAGAAGGTGCGCATCTGCACCTTCCACGCCTTGGGCGTGCACCTGCTGCGCGGAGATGGCGAGGCGCTGGGCTTGAAGGCCAACTTCTCCATCATGGACAGCGACGACGTGACCAGCATCCTGAAGGACGCGGGCGGCAGCACCGACGCGGCCACCGCCAGGCAATGGCAGTGGACCATCAGCAAGTGGAAGAACGCCGGCCTGACGGCCTCGCAGGCCGAGGCCCAGGCGGCGGACGACAACGAGCGCGTCACCGCCAAGATCATGGCGCGCTACGAGGAGCGCCTGACGGCTTACCAGAGCGTGGACTTCGACGACCTGATCGGCCTGCCGCTCAAGCTGCTGCGCGAGCACCCGGAGGTGCGCGCCAAGTGGCAGCAGATGATGGGCCACATCCTGGTCGACGAGTACCAGGACACCAACGCCACGCAGTACGAGCTGCTCAAGCTGCTCACCTCCGACGACCCGCAACGCGCGCACTTCACGGCCGTGGGCGATGACGACCAGTCCATCTATGGCTGGCGCGGCGCGACGCTGGACAACCTGAAGAAGCTGCCGATCGATTTCCCCAACCTGCGCATCATCAAGCTGGAGCAGAACTACCGCTCCACCAGCGCCATCCTGGAAGCCGCGAACAATGTGATCGGCCCCAATCCCAAGCTCTTCCCCAAGACCTTGTGGAGCGAGCTCGGCGCGGGTGAGCCGGTGCGCGTGGTGGACGCGGACAACGAGGAGCATGAAGCCGAGCGCATGGTGGCGCGCATCCAGAGCCTGCGCGAGAACTCGCAGCACAAGGAGTTCAAAGACTTCGCCGTGCTCTACCGCGCCAACCACCAGTCGCGCATCCTGGAGCAGGCGCTGCGCAAGGCCAACATTCCCTACAAGGTTTCGGGCGGCATCAGCTTCTTTGACCGCGCCGAGATCCGCGACCTCTGTGCCTGGCTGCGCCTGTGGGTCAACAACGACGACGACCCCGCCTTCCTGCGCGCCATCACCACGCCCAAGCGCGGCATCGGCCACCAGACACTGCAAGCCCTGGGCACCTTCTCGGGCAAGTACAAGGTCAGCCTGTTCGAGGCCTTGTTCTCCAGTTCGCTGCCGTCGGTGCTGAACAGCCGGGCGGTGGACAGCCTGCATGAATTCGGCCGTTATGTGAACGACCTGGAGTACCGCGCGCGCCACACGGAAGGCAAGGAAGCCGCGCTGGCCTTCCTGCTGGAGTGGCTCAAGGACATCGGCTACGAGAAGTACCTGTACGACAGCGAAGAGCACGAGAAGGCCGCGTCCTCGCGTTGGACCAATGTGCTGGACTTCTGCGACTGGATGGCGGGGCGCTGCGGCGGCGAGATCGAGGACGAGAATGGTGCGAATTTCGGCACCAACTTCGCCAGCGAAAAGAAGAACCTGCTGGACGTGGCACAGACCGTCTCACTGATCTCCACGCTGTCCGAGCGCCAGCAGGATCAGAACCTGGTGACCCTCTCCACCCTGCACGCCGCCAAGGGCCTGGAGTGGCCGCATGTCATGCTGATCGGTGTGTGCGAAGGGCTGCTGCCCTTCAAGCTCGACGATGGCGCGGACACGGCGGGAGGCTCGCAACGTGAGCACGAAGGCAACGATTCGGTCATGGGCGCCGCCATCGCCGAGCGCCTGCAGGAGGAGCGTCGCCTGATGTACGTGGGCATCACGCGCGCGCAGCGCACCTTGGCCGTGAGTTGGCCCAAGCGCCGCAAGAAGGGCCGCGAGATGATCGCCGCGCAACCCAGCCGTTTCATCGCCGAGATGGCCCTGAGCCAGGCCACGGCCAAGGAAGACCCGCGCGAGAAACTGCGCGCCCTGCGCGCCGAATTCGCCAAGAAGGCCGAGGCCACGGCGGCTGCCGCGGCAACCCAGCAGCAAGCCAGCGGGAGCCCGGTGTGAGGCACCCGCTCGCGCGGACCTGCGCAGCGCTGCTGCTGGGGTCGGCCGGGCTCCTGGCTGGCGCCCGGGCCCAGACCACAGTACCCGCGCCTGTTCCCGACGCGGGTTCGCAGCAGCAAACAACGACCGCCGCCTCCAAGATCGAAGCGCCCGCCCCCCGCCCAGCGCCAGCCGGAACTGCCGAGGCAACTGGTCCTCCTACGTCCGCTACTGGGAACTGGACGCCAACACGGACTGCGGCAACTTCAACATCCGCGGCTACAAGCCGATCAGCCTGTCCTGGGTCCACGGTGACAGCGTGAACACGGCCCCTCAGTCGGACAACGCGACACGGGATGTCGACCCGGCCGACGCCCAGGCCTATGAGCGCAACGAAATGCGCATCCAACTCTCGGTGCGCAGCAAGCTCGCCACGGGCCTGCTGTTCTGGGAAGCCGGCGGTCCGCGTGATTCGCTTTGGTTTGGCTACACCCAGCAGAGTTATTGGCAACTCTTCAACGCGGAACTCTCCCGCCCCTTCCGCACCACCGACCACGAACCCGAACTCATCTACATCGCGCCCACGCCACTGGAACTGCCCTGGGGTTGGCAACTGCGCTACACCGGCTTGTCCGTCAATCACCAGTCCAACGGCCAGACCCTGCCGCTGTCGCGCAGCTGGAACCGCGTGATCCTGATGACCGGGATGGAAAAGGACGACCGCTACTCGGTGGGCTTGCGCCTGTGGCAACGCCTCGGTGACGGTGATGGCGACAGCGACACCGACATCAACGCGCAGGATGACAACCCAGGCATCGAGGAGACCTACGGACGGGCCGAGCTGTTGACGGCCTGGCACTTGGACCGGGGCCACAGCCTGAGCCTGACCTTGCGCCACAACCTGCGCCCCGACACCGAACGCGGCGGCCTGACGGCCTGGCGCATGGAATGGCTGCGCCCCCTGGACAGCCAGGCGCCGGGCCTGCGTCTGCATGTGCAACTTTTCAGCGGTTACGGCGACTCACTGATCGATTACAACTACCGCCGCACCACGTTCAGCATCGGCCTGAGCCTGGTGGATTTCTGAGCCGAAGCCTTCCCAAGCACCCTTCTCATCATGACCGACTTCATCGGCTACCTGGCCGCAGGCCTGACCACCCTGAGTTTTCTGCCCCAGGCCCTGCACACCTTCCGCACCCGCGACGTGAGCGGCATCTCGCTGGGCATGTACGCCCTGTTCACCACCGGGGTCGCGCTCTGGGTGGCCTACGGCGCCCTCATGGCTTCGGGCCCGCTGCTGGCCGCCAACGTCGTCACCCTGTCGCTGGCACTGGCCATCCTGGGGATGAAGCTGCGCTACAGCCGCGCGTCCCGCAAGGGCTGATCGGCCGAGAAAGCTGGTAGTCGCCCGCTCAGGCGGCGGCGCGGCGCAGCCGGTCGGCCACGCCTTCCCAGGCGGGCGCATCGGGCGGCGTCTCGACCCAGATCTCCCGCACACCGGCCTCGTCCAGCGCACGCAGCGCCGCGAACAGCTCATAGGCGGCCGCGCTGGCCTCCGTCGGCATGGGCCGATGCACGATCCCGGCGGGCAGGGTCAGGCGTGCGCGCGCATAGACAGCGATCCGGGCCGGCGAATCTTGTAGCGCCAACTGCAGGGCCCCTGCATCCATCAGCCGCACCTTGGCGCGCGGCGCGTAATGCGATTCGAGCGTGCCCGAAGCCCGGGGCGCGGCCTCGGCCGTCCGCGCGGCGATCTCGTGCTGATCGCGCAGACGCGCATCGGTGCCCGCTGCCCGCAGAACCTCGTCGATGCGAACGCGGGTGATCTGCCCGGGCCGCAGCAGCACAGGCGCGCCCCGCGTGCAGTCGACGATGGTGGATTCGATGCCCACCTCGCAGGGACCGCCGTCGAGGATGAGCAGGCCCTCGCCGAACTCGGCTTGCACATGTGCTGCGGTTGTGGGACTGACACGACCAAACTGATTAGCGCTGGGCGCCGCCAGGCCCACCACGCCCAGGGCCCGCGCCGCTCGCAGCACGGCCTGGGCCACTGGGTGCGCGGGACAGCGCAGGCCGATGGAGTCCTGCCCCCCCGCGGCAGTTGCGGCCACGCCGGCACGGCGCGGCAGAATGAGGGTGAGCGGTCCGGGCCAGAAGGCGTCCATCAGCAGCCAGGCGAACGCCGGGACTTCGGCGGCAAAGTGCGCGAGGGCCTCGCGCGTGCCCGATTCGTCAGCCAGGTGCACGATCAACGGATGACCCGGGGGGCGGCCCTTGGCCGCGTAGATCTTCGCGACGGCGGCGTCGTTGCCCGCATCAGCGGCCAGGCCGTAGACGGTTTCGGTCGGCAGGCCCAGCAACTCACCCGCGCGCAGAGCCTGGGCCGCGCGCTGGACGGCAGACGGGTCACGGCCGTCAACGACCATGCTCAGAAAGGGGCGATGCCCAGGAACGCGGCGGCTGCCAGGGCCGTCTGGCGCACCTCGGCCACGCTGGTGCCGGTCAGGGTCAGGTGGCCCATCTTGCGACCCGGCTTGGCCTCGTGCTTGCCATACAAGTGCAGGTGCGCACCCGGCAGGGCCAACACCTGATCCCACGCCGGGGCGTCACCGTTCTTGCCCCACAGGTCACCGAGCAGGTTGAGCATGAAGCTCGGGCTGTGCAGGCGCGGCTGCGTGAGTGGCAGGCCCGCGAGGGTGCGCACCTGCAGGTCGAACTGCGACTGGTCGCAGGCGTCGATGCTGTAGTGACCACTGTTGTGCGGACGCGGCGCCATTTCGTTCACCACCAACGAACCATCGGCGAGCACGAAGAACTCGACACAGAGCACGCCCACATAGGCCAGTCCCTCGGCAATGGACTTCGTCGCCGCCACCGCCTGCCGCGCCAGAGCCGGATCGATATTGCCCTCGTGCACCTCGGTCACAGCCAGGATGCCCGCGCGGTGCAGGTTGCGCTGCACGGGGAAATTGACCATCTGCCCATCGGCACCCCGCGCCACGATGACGGACACCTCGGCCGCCAGCGGCAGCATCTTTTCCAGCACGCAGGGCACGCGCTTCAGATCATCCCAGGCGGCAGCGAGTTCGGCCCGCGTCGTGACGCGCGCCTGGCCCTTGCCGTCGTAACCGAGGCGCGCGGTTTTGAGAATACCCGGCAATAGCTCATCACCGACGGCTTCAAGTTGCGCGGGGGTTTCAATCACGGCATTCGGTGCCACCGGCACGCCGCATCGGGTGAAGTGCGCCTTCTCCTGCGCGCGGTCTTGCGCGATCGCCACGGCATCCGCGCTGGGGGCCACGGGCTTTTGCGCCACGAGCAGGCGCAAGGCCTGGGCGGGCACATTCTCGAATTCGGTGGTGATGGCCGCGCTCAGCCGCGCCAGTTCGGCCAGGCCTTGCGGATCTTCGTAGCCGGTCTGGATGTGGTGGTGGCTCACCCGCCCCGCGGGGCTGGTCGGGTCCGCGTCCAGCACCGCGGTGAAATAGCCCATCTGCTGCGCGGCGTGAACGAACATGCGGCCAAGCTGGCCACCGCCCATGACACCCAGGGTGGCACCAGGAAGGATGGGTTTCATCTTGCTCATCTCGCCCGTGACCATCAAAGCGCGGGCGGCAGCGTCATCGCCCGCGCCTGCGCAGTCTGCTCGGCCCGGTAGGCGTTCAGCTTGTCGCGCAAGGTCGGGTTTTCGTTGGCCAGCATGGCCACGGCAAACAGGGCCGCGTTGGCCGCGCCGGCCGCGCCGATGGCGAAGGTGGCGACGGGGATGCCCTTGGGCATCTGCACGATGCTGTGCAGCGAATCCACGCCGGACAGGGCCTTGCTCTGCACCGGAACACCCAACACGGGCACCACGGTCTTGGCCGCCAGCATGCCGGGCAGATGCGCCGCTCCGCCCGCGCCCGCGATGATGGCCTTCAGGCCGCGTTCAGTGGCGGCCTCGGCGTAGGCGAACATGTCGTCCGGCATGCGGTGCGCGGAGACGACCTTGGCTTCGTGCGGGATGCCAAAGTGTTGGAGAATCTGGACTGCCTGTTGCATGGTGTCCCAGTCCGAACTGGACCCCATGACCACACCGATGAGTGTTTTCATAAGCCCCGATTATCCCCTGCCGCCCTCCCATGCTCGACATCACCGCCGACAACTTCGAGACCGAGGTCATCCTCGCTTCCCAGACCACGCCCGTGCTGCTGGACTTCTGGGCGCCCTGGTGCGGCCCCTGCAAATCCCTCAGCCCCATCCTGGAAAAACTGGAAGTCGCCTATGGCGGGCGCTTCACCCTGGCCAAGGTCAATTCCGACGAACAGCAGGAACTGGCCGCCGCCTTCGGCATCCGCAGCATCCCGACCTGCATCCTGATGATCGGCGGTCGCCCCGTCGATGGCTTCATGGGTGCGCTGCCCGAGGGCAAGCTGCGCGAGTTCCTGGACAAACACCTGCCCGGCGAAAGCGAACTGGCGGCCCAGGCTGAAGCCGAGGAAGCCCAGGAGGCGCTGGAGGCTGGTGACATCGACGGTGCGCTCGCCCGCTTGGGGGATGCGTTCCAGGCCGACCCCGGCAACGACACCGTGCGTTACGACTACGCCAAGCTGCTGATCAGCGCGGGCGAGCTGGAGCAAGCGGCCGCGGTGTTGGCGCCCACGCTCACGCGCATCCCCGTGCCCTTGCAATTCGAGGCCTTGCGGCAGTGGCTGAACGCGCTGGAGTTCGTGACCCTCGACCCTCAGGCCCAGCAGCCACTGGATGCCTTCGAGGCGCGCATCGCGACCAACAAGCGCGACTTCGACGCCCGCTTCGCCAAGGCCCGCGTGCTGATTGCCATGCAGGAGTGGGTGGCGGCGCTGGACGAACTGCTCGAAATCATCATGCGCGACAGGAAGTGGGCAGACGAGGCGCCGCGCAAGACCTACATCGCCGTCCTCGAATTGCTGACACCGCCCGCGGCCAAAGACAAGGGTGCGGAGGCGGCGGCCGGCAAGAGCGCCGGCGGCATCGAACTCGCGGGCCACGCGACGGTGCAGCAGGACGAGCAGGCGGCGTTGGTGTCGAGCTACCGGCGCAAACTGAGCATGGCCCTGAATTGAGCCACGCCGGACAGACAGCCCCGGCCCTGCGAACCTCGCGTGCAACGGCGTCCTCGGACGCCATTTTTCAATGCACCGTCAGCACGATAGGCTCGCCGCGCGTGACGACCAGCGTGTGCTCGAACTGGGCCGACAGATTGCCCGGCACACCCACCAGGGTCCAGCCGTCATCGGCTTCCGTCACCGTGCGGCTCTTGGTGGACAGGAAAGGTTCGATGGCGATCACCATGCCCTCCTGCAGCACCCGTGTGTCCGTGCGGTCGTAATAACCCGGGATGTACCCCGGCTCTTCATGCAGGGATCGACCGACACCGTGCCCGCAAAGGTTTTCGATCACTCGGAATCCATAACGCCGGGCCGTCTGTTCGATGGCCGCGCCCACATCGCGGATCAGGCGCCCGGCCCGGGCCACCTGCAGGGCATTCGACAAGGCCTCGCGTGTGGCGTGGCACAGCCGCGTCTTCTGAGCAGAGCCGGTCGGGATCACGGTCGTGCCACCGGTGTCCGCGAAATAACCGCCAAGTTCGGCCGATACGTCCACGTTCAGCACATCACCCGCCTGAAGCACACGATCCCCGGGCACGCCGTGCGCCGCTTCTTCGTTGACGCTGATGCAGGTGGCGCCGGGAAAGTCGTACACCAGACGCGGAGCGGAGCGCACGCCTTGCCGCGCCAACAACTGCTCGCCGAGCGCATCCAGCTCGCGCGTGGTCATGCCGGGCCGGGCACGGGCCAGCATCTCGTCGCGCACCAGGGCCACCGCCCGGCCGACGCGGCGCAGTCCTTCCAGGTCTTCCTGTGTTTCGATGGTCATGCGTGCTCCTGTTCCTGGTTCTGTGGTCGGGTAGTTCAGGCGCCGGTGAGGCGGGTCAGCGCCTCCTGGTACTTGGCCGCCGTCTGCGCGATCACCTCGGCGGGCAGGGTCGGCGCGGGCGGTCTCTTGCCCCAGGGTTGGCCATCCACCTGGGCCTGCTCCAGCCAGTCGCGCAGGAACTGCTTGTCGTAGCTGGGCGGGTTGCTGCCTTGCTTGAAAGCCTGTTCATACCCTTCGACCGGCCAGTAGCGCGAGGAATCGGGCGTCAGCACCTCGTCCATCAGCACCAGACGGCCCTGCGAGTCCAGGCCGAACTCGAACTTGGTGTCGGCGATGATGATGCCCCGCTTCAAGGCGATCTCGCTCGCGGTTGTGTAGAGCGCGATGGAAACGTCGCGGATCTTCGCGGCGAGTTCGGCGCCGATGAGTGCCACGGTTTTCTCGAAGCTGATGTTCTCGTCGTGCTCGCCCATCTCGGCCTTGTGCGCGGGCGTGTAGATGGGCTCGGGCAACTTGCTGGCGTTCTTCAGCCCGGCAGGTAGCTTCACGCCGCAGACGGCCTGCGATTCCTGATACTCCTTCCAGCCGCTGCCCGCGAGGTAACCGCGCACCACGGCCTCGACCGGGATGGGCTTGAGGCGCTGGACCAGCATGGCGCGGCCCCGGACCTGCGCCACCTCGTCGGGCGGGACCACGCTTTCGGGCGCCGCGCCCGTGAGGTGGTTGGGCACGATGTGCCCGAGTTTGTCGAACCAGAAGAGCGCCATCTTCGTCAGCAGTTCGCCCTTGCCGGGAATGGGCTCGCCCATGATGACGTCGAAAGCGCTGATGCGGTCGGACGCGACCATGAGGATGCGGTCCTCCCCCACGGCGTAGTTGTCACGCACTTTGCCGCGCGCGAGCAGGGGCAGGGATCGGAGGCTGGAAGTGTGCAGGGCGCTGGTCATGAACAGGTTCCCGGAAAAGAAAAAGCCCGGCGCGTCGCCGGGCTGTGGATTATCGCAAGCTGCGTTGGCTCAAGGCCGACGCTCAATGCACGACCTGTGCCAGCTCGCCCTTGGCGTACTTCTGCGCCATCATGGCCAGGCCCTGACTCTTGACCCTGGCGCCCTGGCCTTCGCAGCCGAACTCCAGGTAACGCGCCTTGCAGACCAGCTTGGCGGCTTCGCGCGCGGGCTTGAGCCATTCACGGGCATCGAACTTGTCCGGGTTCTCGGCCAGGAACTTACGCACCGCGCCGGTCATGGCCAGGCGGATGTCGGTGTCGATGTTGATCTTGCGCACGCCGTGCTTGATGGCTTCCTGGATCTCGGCCACGGGCACGCCGTAGGTTTCTTTCATCTTGCCGCCGTACTGGTTGATGATGGCCAGCAGTTCCTGCGGCACGGAGGAAGAACCGTGCATCACCAGGTGGGTATTGGGAATGCGCCGGTGGATTTCCTTCACGCGGCTGATGGCCAGGATGTCACCGGTGGGTGGGCGGCTGAACTTGTAGGCGCCATGGCTGGTGCCGATGGCGATGGCAAGGGCGTCAAGCTGGGTGGCCTTGACGAACTGGGCGGCCTCTTCGGGGTCGGTCAGCATCTGGCTGTGGTCCAGCTTGCCTTCGGCGCCGATACCGTCTTCCTCGCCAGCTTCGCCGGTTTCCAGATTGCCCAGGCAACCGAGCTCACCTTCGACGGTGACGCCGACCTGGTGCGCCATGGCCACGACCTTGCGGGTCACGTCCACGTTGTAGGCGAAGTCGGCCGGGGTCTTGCCGTCTTCCTTGAGCGAACCGTCCATCATGACCGAGCCGAAGCCCAGGGAAATAGCACCTTCGCAGACCTTGGGCGTGGTGCCATGGTCCTGGTGCATCACCAGGGGGATATGCGGATAGGCTTCCATGGCCGCCTGGATCAGGTGCTTGATGAAGGGCTCGCCCGCGTACTTGCGCGCGCCAGCGCTGGCCTGCAGGATGACGGGAGCGCCCACTTCATCCGCGGCGGCCATCACGGCTTGCACCTGCTCCAGGTTGTTGACGTTGAAGGCCGGAATGCCATAGCCGTTTTCGGCGGCATGGTCCAGCAGTTCGCGCATGGAAACGAGCGGCATGGGGTTCCCCTGGGGAGATGGTTGACAGATTCGGACAGCCTCCGATTTTATCCGGCCCACCTCGGCCCCACGGACGCCATTCCCTTGATCCCGCTGGAAAGCGGCCCAGGCGGACTCAGTGCAGCACGCGCAGCACGCCGTCGTTGGACAGTTCGTTGAGCACCAGATGGTCCTGCGGCTCGGTGCCGAAGCTCCAGTAGGCCATGCGCAAGATCAGGCGCAGCATCTCCCGCGACAGGTACTCGGAGGGCAGCACCATGGCACGGTCCACCACCACTTCACGCATGAAGGGGGGCAACAGGCCGGAGGCCTCCAGAAAACCCAGGTAGCCCAGGCATTCCTCACCCAGGTGTTCCTGCTCGCGCGGCAAATACACCCGCATGCTGGCCGGATGCTGAAGCTCGGGATGCTCCAGCTGGCCCTGCACTGCGTCATACAGGCCGTCGAGCCAGTACAGGGCCCCCTCGATCTCCTCGGGCTCGAAACCCAGCGTGCTCAGCGTGCGTTCAAGCTGAGACCACTCCGGGCAGGCATCGCCCTGCCAGTAATTTTCGTAGACGTAGACAAGCACATCGAACATGTGAGGGACTGTATTCAAGAACCCCGAAGTGTGACAACGGGTAATGAGGCTGTTTTCCCGTTCTTTTCCCCCATCTTTTTTCGGATTTCTTTACAGAGTTTCGGAGACAGCAGCTTGCAGGGTTTCGGGAGACAAGCTTGTCAGGCTTTTTCCTACATCCGCTCCGGGTACGTCGCCCAGGTGCGAACCGCTGGTGCGCCTGACAGTGCACCGGCCACGACCGGCAGATCAGCCCCGCACCAAGCGCTGCAGCAGACCGCCGGGCAGACGCGTCACCTCGCCCCCCAGCTCCAGGGCCATCAGGCGCGCCTGCAATTGCGCGGTCGGCCAGCCTGTACGGGCCTGCAACGCGTCCAGGCTCACGGGGTCGGCGCCCAGGGCCGTGCGCAGGGCCTCCTCGGATTCGGACGGATGAACGTCGGCTTCGGTCGCACTGGCCACGGCGATCGTTCCCGCCGGCGCGCCCGCCCAGGCGGGCAGTTCTTCCAGCACATCCTGCGCTGACTCCACCAACTTCGCGCCTTGCCGGATCAGTGCGTGGCAGCCCCGGGACTGCGGGTTGTGGATGGAGCCAGGGATGGCCAAAACCTCCTTGCCCAGCTCCACGGCCAGCCGCGCCGTGATCAACGAACCGGACTGCGGCGCGGCCTCCACCACCAGGGTGGCGCAGGACAGGCCGGCGATCAGCCGGTTGCGACGCGGGAAGTTCTCGGCCAGCGGTGGCGTGCCCAAGGGATATTCGCTGACGATGACCCCCCGCGCGGCGACGCGCCGGGCCAGGGCCGTGTGCCGCTTGGGGTAGACCTGGTCCAACCCGGTGCCCACGACGGCCACGGTCGCCGGCCGCGCCGGGTCGGTGGCATGTGCGTCGAGCGCGCCCTCGTGGGCCGCGCCATCCACGCCCAGGGCCAGGCCAGACAGGATGACCAGACCCGCCTCGGCCAGGCTGCGCGCGAACTGCTGGGCATTCAAGGCCCCCTGGGGCGTAGGATTGCGGCTGCCCACCACCGCCAGGCAACGGCGTTCGGCCAGAGGGCCTGTCCAGAGACGGCCCTCATGCAGGCCCTCGAGTCGCCCCATCAGGTACAGCAGGAGGGGCGGGTCTTCCATCTGCAGCAAGGCAACGGGGTAGCCCGGCTCCCCCAGCGCGACGATGGCGCGTTGCTCCGACGCATCGACCGCATGCAACCAGGCCCAGCTGTCGGCCAGCAGCTCGACCCAGCCTACGGGCGCGGGGTTCGCGCCGCCCCGCAGCGCCTCGGCCTGCCGGGTATTGACCACGGCGCGCAAAGCCGCCGGGCTTTGCGCCAGCACGGCCTCGGGGGAACCAAAGGCCGCCAGGAGGCGGCGCGTGCTGACCGGCCCCAGTCCGGGAGCCAGGGACAGGCGCAGCCAGGCACTCAGCTCCTCGTGTTCCATCTTCCGTCGCCCCGGGCTCGGTGGCCACCCGCTCCCGGCAGACGCAGGCCCTGGCCAGGCACACCAGAGCCTGCGCGCCAGGCTCGGCCCTGAGTCGACAGGTCATGCGTGTTCATGCGTCTCAGTGTGCGCGCAAGCCCCCATGGCGGCAATGCAGTGCAAAAAGCGCGGAAAATATCGGGTTCGGAGGAATCACACCATGGCTTTGCTGCCCATCCTGACTTACCCAGATCCCCGCCTGCACACCGTGGCACAGCCCGTGCAGGCCGTGGATGCGCGCATCAAACAGCTCATTGCCGACATGTTCGACACCATGTACGACATGAATGGCATTGGCCTGGCCGCCACCCAGATCAATGTGCACGAGCGGCTGGTCGTCATCGACGTGTCCGAGGGACGCGAGCAGCCGCTGGTCTTCATCAACCCGGAAATCGTCTGGGCCAGCCCCGAAACGAAGGTCAACGAGGAAGGTTGCCTGTCCGTGCCCGGCATCTACGACGGCGTGGAGCGGCACGAGCGCGTGCATGTGCGCGCCCTGGACGGTGAGGGTCAGTCCCGCACGGTCGAGTGCGAGGGCCTGCTGGCCATCTGCATCCAGCATGAGATGGACCACCTGATGGGCAAGGTCTTCGTCGAGTACCTGTCCCCGCTCAAGCGCAACCGCATCAAGACCAAGATGCAGAAACTGCAACGCGAAAACGAGCGCGAAGGCGCGCGGGCCTGAACGGGAATTCGATGAGAGTTGTTTACGCGGGGACGCCCGAGTTCGCCCGGGTGGCTCTGCAGGCCCTGCACCAGGCGGGGCACGAGATTGTCTTGGTGCTGACCCAGCCTGACCGGCCCGCAGGACGAGGCATGAAACTACAGGCCTCGCCGGTCAAGCAGTTCGCGCTGGAGCACGGCATCCCCGTCGCGCAGCCGCGCAGCCTGCGCCTGGACGGCAAGTACCCCGAAGACGCGGCGGCCGCCCGTGCCGCGCTGGAAGCGGCACAGGCCGACGTGATGGTGGTCGCGGCTTACGGCCTGATCTTGCCGCAGTGGGTCCTCGATGGCATGAGCGCCGCCGGGCCGTCCCAAGGCGCGAATGCGCAAAGCGCCCCCTCGGGGGGCAGCGAACCACGCGCAGCGGGAAGCGTGGGGGCCCACAAATTCGGGTGCCTGAACATCCACGCATCGTTGTTGCCGCGCTGGCGCGGCGCGGCACCCATCCACCGTGCCATCGAGGCCGGTGACCGCGAAACCGGCGTGACCATCATGCAGATGGATGCCGGCCTGGACACGGGCAACATGCTGCTCATGGAGCGCCTGCCCATCACTCCGGACGACAGCACCGGCAGCCTGCACGACAAGCTGGCCGCCTTGGGCGGCGAACTGATCGTGCGCACCCTGGCCTTGGCGGCGCGCGGGGAACTGCGCGCCACGCCGCAGCCCGAACAAGGCATTACCTACGCACACAAGATCGACAAGGCCGAGGCCCAGATCGATTGGTCCAACTCCGCAGTATTGATCGCGCGGCGCATCCATGCCTTCAACCCCGCGCCCGGTGCGCAGACCCTGCTCGATGGCGAACACGGCGCCGAGGTGCTCAAACTCTGGCGGGCTCACACAGTGCAGGCAGCCGTCACGACCGAGGCCCCCCTGCGCAAGCCGAGCCGATTCCCGGCCAGGTTATCGCGCTCGGCGCCGAAGGCATCACCGTGCAATGCGGGCAAGGCCTGCTGCAGATCACAGAACTGCAACGCGCAGGCGGCAAGCGCCTGACCGCAGCCAACTTCCTGCGCGGCACGCACCTGCGCATCGGTGCCCTGCTGGGTGCCACCTGACCATGCGTTCTCACGCCGATTCTTCGTCCACCGTCCGTCGCCTGCGCCAGACGGTTGCAACCACCACACGCCATCCCGCTTTCCGCGACGGCATGCGCGAGATGTTCGGCACCGCGCTGGGCGTGGGTGCCTGGGGCTTGGTCACGGGCGTGGCCATGGTCAAGAGCGGCATGGGCGTCGGGATGGCGGTCTTCATGTCCCTGCTGGTGTACGCTGGCAGCGCTCAGCTGGCCACGCTGCCACTCATCATGGCGGGCGCGCCGCTGTGGGTAGTCTGGCTCACGGCCAGTTGCGTGAATCTGCGCTTCGTGATCTTCAGCAGCCTCTGGCGTACCTACTTCTCCTGGCTACCGCGCCGCCAGCGTCTGTGGCTGGCCTATTTCAGCGGTGACGTGATTTTCGCCGCCTTCATGAAGCGCTATCCGGACCAGCGCCCGGTGCCCGACCAGCTGCCTTTTTTCTGCGGCGCGGCATCCACGAACTGGCTGGCCTGGCAGGGCTTTTCCATCACCGGCATCCTGCTGGCGAACGAGGTTCCCTTGTCCTGGGGCCTGGGCTTCGCGGGCACGCTGGCCTTGCTGGGCGTGCTGCTGTCCATGCTGTTCGACCGCGCGAGCTGGATATCGGCGGGCGTGGCCGCCACGGCAGCGGTGGCCGCTTTCGCGCTGCCACTCAAACTCAACATCCTGGTGGCCATCGCCGCCGCCGTGGCCGTGGGCCTCTTGATCGAGGCGATGGAAAAGCACCGCCAGATGCCCGAGGTCGTGCTCGTGCCGGCGAACAGCCGCCTGCCACCCGAGGAGCGCCAGCGCATCAAGTCGGGCGACGAAGTCCCGCTGCGCGAGGAGCGTCATCCATGAGAATGCCCGCATGAGCACGCTCGAGATCATCATCGCAGTCATCGGCCTGACCGTGATCACCGTGGTCACCCGGGCCTTCTTCATGATTTCCGAACGCGAGCTGCCGATGCCGAGCTGGCTCAAGCGCGGCCTGAAGTACGCGCCCCTGGCCGCTTTGGTGGCCGTGATCGCGCCCGAGATCCTGATGACGCAGGGCGAGTTCCTGCGCACCTGGCAGGACGCGCGTCTGCCCGCCATCGTCGGAGCGGCGGTCTACTATTTCTGGCAACGGGGCGTGCTCGGCACCATCGTCACTGGCATGGTGATCTACCTGCCGCTGCACATCGGCCTGGGCTGGTGAGGCCGAGCCGGTGAAGTCGGGCCCTTAAAATCTTGGGCTGACCTCACACCACCCACGCGCCGCGCCAGGCGCCCAAGCCGGACCAATGCCATGAATTTCATCCGCTTCTCCGATCTCTGTGCCCAGGGTCGGGTCAAGAACCAGCGCGTCTTCATCCGCGCGGACCTCAATGTGCCGCAGGACGACGCTGGCCGCATCACGGAAGACACCCGCATCCGCGCGTCCATTCCCTGCATTCGTATGGCACTGGACGCCGGCGCAGCAGTCATGGTCACCTCCCACCTGGGTCGCCCGACGGAAGGTGAATTCAAGCCTGAAGACTCGCTGGCGCCGGTGGCCCAACGCCTGGGCGAACTGCTGGGCCGTGACGTGCCTCTGGTCGCCAATTGGGTGGATGGCGTTCAGGTCGCGCCCGGCCAGCTCGTGATGCTGGAGAACGTGCGTCTGAACAAGGGCGAAAAGAAGAACGACCCCGCGCTGGCGCAGAAGCTGGCCGCGCTTTGCGACATCTTCGTGCATGACGCCTTCGGCACCGCGCACCGTGCCGAAGCCTCGACCTACGGCATCGCGCAACACGCCAAGATTGCCAGCGCCGGCCCACTGCTCGCCGCCGAAATGGACGCCATCGGAAAAGCCCTCGCCGCGCCCAAGCGCCCGCTGGCCGCCATCGTCGCGGGCAGCAAGGTCAGCACCAAGCTGACCATCCTGCAATCCCTCGCGAAGAACGTGGACCAGCTGATCGTGGGCGGCGGCATCGCCAACACCTTCATGCTGGCTGCCGGGCTGAAGATCGGCAAGTCCCTGGCCGAGCCCGACCTCGTCAACGAAGCCAAGGCGGTGATCGAGGCCATGAAGGCCCGTGGCGCGGCCGTGCCCATTCCCGTGGATGTGGTGACGGCCAAGGAGTTCAAGGCCGACGCCGTGGCCACGATCAAGAAGGCGACCGGCGTTGCCGACGACGACTTGATCCTCGACATCGGTCCGGAAACCGCGAAGCAATTGGCCGCCCAACTCAAGTCCGCAGGCACCATTGTCTGGAACGGCCCGGTCGGTGTATTCGAGTTCGATGCCTTTGCCCACGGTACCGAGACCATCGCGCGCGCGATCGCCGAATCCAGCGCCTTCAGCATCGCGGGCGGTGGCGACACCTTGGCCGCGATCGCCAAGTACGGCATCGAGAAGGATGTGGGCTACATCTCCACGGGCGGCGGCGCCTTCCTGGAGGTGCTGGAAGGCAAGACGCTCCCGGCATTCGAGATCCTGGGCAAACGGGCACTCGGCTGAGCTTCGGCGCGTCCAAGGTCAACGGCCCCGTGGTTATCACGGGGCCGTTTTCGTCTTGTCGTACCGATCCACCCGCTTCGTGAAAGAATCGCGAGGCAAACCCATCAGGAGACAAACACCATGACACGTCGCGCGACCAAGATTGTCGCCACCCTCGGCCCCGCGTCCAGCGACCCGGGCCTGCTCGAACAGATGATCCGTTCCGGGGTCAGTGTCGTTCGCCTCAATTTCAGCCACGGCACGGCACAGGACCACATTGACCGGGCGCGCTTGGTGCGCGAGGCAGCGGCCCGTGCCGGGTGCGAGGTGGGCGTCATGGCCGACCTGCAAGGCCCGAAGATCCGCGTCGGCAAGTTCGCCGGGAACAAGGTGCAGCTCCAGAACGGGCAGAAGTTCGTGCTCGACGCCAGCCTCACCGAACCAGGCGACGGCAACGCCGTGGGACTGGACTACAAGGAACTGCCGCAGGACGTGAAAGTGGGTGACGTGCTCCTGCTGGCCGACGGCCTGATCGTCATGGAGGTCGAAGCCGTCAAGGGCCAAGCCGTGCATTGCAAGGTGGTGCAAGGCGGGGAGTTGTCCAACAACAAGGGCATCAACAAGAAAGGCGGCGGCCTGACCGCGCCTGCCCTGACGGCCAAGGACATGGAGGACATCAAGACCGCCATGAGCTTCCAGGCCGACTATGTGGCCGTGAGTTTCCCGCAGAACGCCGCCGACATGGAACTGGCACGCCGGCTCTGCAACGTCGCCGCAGCCGAATACAAACACAAGCCGCACCTGATCGCCAAGATCGAGCGCGCCGAGGCGATCCCGAACCTGGAAGAGATTCTGCGCGCCAGCGACAGCATCATGGTGGCGCGCGGCGACCTGGCCATCGAGGTGGGCAATGCGGCGGTGCCGGCCTTGCAGAAGCGCATGATCAAGCTGGCGCGCGAGATGGACAAGACCGTGATCACGGCCACCCACATGATGGAGTCCATGATCAACAACCCCATGCCCACGCGCGCGGAGGTCAGCGACGTGGCCAACGCCGTGCTCGACGGCAGCGACGCGGTGATGACCTCGGCCGAGACCGCCAGTGGCAAATTCCCGCTTGAAACCGTGAACGAGATGGCCGCCATCTGCCTGGCGGCTGAAGGCGCCGAGGAGGTGAAGCTCGATGCCGACTTCTCGGGCATGACCTTCGCGCGCATCGACCAGTCCATCGCCATGGGCGCACTGTTCACGGCCTACCACCTGGGCGCCAAGGCCCTGGTGGCGCTGACCGATTCCGGCTCCACCGCGCTCTGGATGAGCCGCCACCGCATTCACATCCCGATCTATGCGCTCACGCCGCGGGTAACAACACAGCGCAAGATGGCGCTGTACCGCAACGTCACGCCCCTGCTCATGGACACCAGCGCCGACCGTGACACGGCGCTGGAGCAGGCCGAGAAGCACCTCAAAGCGCGCGGCATCGTGCAAAGCGGCGACATCTACGTCATCACCTGCGGCGAGCCCATGGGCGCGCCCGGCGGCACCAACATGCTCAAGATCTGCCGCGTGGCCTGAATTTCTCTGTCGGCGTCAACGGCGCAGCGCCGCGTCGTATGCACGCCGAAGCAGGCGTCGCCGGATCAGGCCACTGGCTGGCCTGATCAACAACCAGTAGGGTTTGAAGCTGCGTCGCGCTGCATCATCGCCACACCAGACGCGTGTCCGAGTCGTCAGTCGCGTGCCTGATCCTTCCGTCTCGACCGTGAAATTCATGACCAGCTTGGCAATACCCACCGCGTCCAGTGCGAGAAAAGCCTGTGCGTCCGCTACCTCCACAAGACCATAGTCAGCCCGCCAGAAGCGCCCAGCCAGACCGAATGCCATCTCACCGTCGCCGTCTCGCCCCAGGAAAGTGAAGTTGGCGAGTCCGAACGAGGGGCGACCTCGCAAGGCGGATGCATAACCCAGCCGGCCCGCCAAACGAGCGGGTAATTCACGCAAAGCGATCAGCTTGCGGGCGATCGGATCATCCACGACATCAGGTCGCCCCACCACATCAAGCACGCGAGCCGGCGAGGCTGGGACATAGCGACTGTGTTCTTCCGCGAACTGGTATTGCGGTAGATATCGGTTCATCAGCTCCATGCGGTGCATTGTGCAATACGTGGTTCATTCGCACCCTGCTTCCTGGCCGCGCGGGTCGTGGGTAAGCCGTCCGCGTGCTCTTCGCACTTCAGCGCAATACCTGGCCAGAAGATTTTGAAGGCCAAGTCGCCAACACCACCCCAGCCAAGGCCAGGCCAAACGCCGCCGCCTGCACGTGACTCACATGCTCACCCAGGAACACCACGCCCACCAGCGCCGCGCTGATGGGCAGCATCACGGTGAACACGCCCGCTTGCACGGCGGGCACGCGCTTGAGGCCCGTCATCCAGAGCCAGACCGTCCACATGCTGGCGGCCAGCGCATAGAACAGCAGCAGGCCCCAGATCTCCAGCTTCACGGCACCGAAGTCAAACTGCAGCGCCTGCCAGACGCCGAACGGCGTGACCAGCAGCAGCCCCCAGAGGTTGATCAGCGCGCTGATGCGCTTGGGTGACAGCTTGCCGCTGAGCTTCTTGCCAATCACCACATAACTGGCCTCGCAGAACACCGCGCCGATCAGCAGAGCGATGCCAAGCAGCGAATACCCCTCGGTACCTGCGGCGCCGCCATGCGTCGCCACGCCCTGCTTGCTCAAGGTCACCAGCGCGATACCGCCCACCGCGCAAGCGATGCCGGCCCAGACGCGTTTTTTGATCTGCTCCTTGAGCACGATGCGCGACAGCAGCGCCGTCACGCCCGGCAGCGCGGCCATGATCACGCCCGCGGCCAGCGCCGAACTCAGCGCCACGCCAAACAGCATGCAGATCGAAAACAGGAAGTTGCCCAGGAAGGACTCGAGAAAGAGCAGGCCCTTGTCGTGCCCGGTCAAAGGTGCTTCTTCGGCCCCACGCCGCGTCCACGACACCATCGCCACAGCCGCGATGCCGAAGCGCAGCCACGCCAGCAGGAACACCGGGAAGATCGTGACCAGCAGCTTGGACAGGCCCACGTAGCTGCCGACCAGGGCCATGCTGGCGCTCAGACAAAGATAGGCCAGCCAGGGCAGCCCGGTTTGCAAGGAAGACATGATGGAGAAATCGGAGAGGAGGTGAAAGAGCGAGGGCTCAGAACAAGGTGGCGTAGCGCTGGACTTCCCAATCGCTGACATGGCGGGCGTACTCGATCCACTCCGCGCGCTTGAGCCGGACGAACTGTTCACTCAAGGTCTCGCCCAGGGCCGAGCGCAGCACGTTGTCGGCCTCGAACGCATCGACGGCGTCGCCCAGGCTCTGCGGCAATAGACCGATCTGGCGCTCACGCAATTGCACCAGCGACAGTTCAAACAGGTCATCGGTGCAGGCCACACCGGGATCAAGCTGTCGTTCCATGCCATCCAGACCCGCCGCGACCAGGCCCGCCGTGGCGAGGTAAGGATTGGCCGCCGCGTCGGGCAGGCGCCATTCAAACCGGCCGGGCAAGGTACGCACCAGCGCCGTCCGGTTGTTCGGACCGTGGGCGATGTAGGCCGGCGCCCAACTGGTGCCGGACAGTGACTCGCCCACCACCAGGCGCTTGTAGGAATTGACGGTGGGCGCGGCCAAGGCGGCCAGACCCGTCGAATGCGCGAGCACGCCCGCGATGAAATGCCCCATCTGCTTTTCATCGTCGAACAGGCAGTGTGCACCTTGTCCTTCACCTTGCCAGAGTGACACGTGGAAGTGCATCCCACTCCCCGGCTGATTGGCGAAGGGCTTGGGCATCATGGAGAACAACACCCCATATTGCTCCGCGATCGCCTGCGCGGCCAGCTTGAACAGCATGAGGTTGTCCGCGCTGCGCAATGCGTCGGCGTGCAGGAAGTTCAGCTCGTACTGGCCGTGCGCATCCTCGTGGTCGGTCTGGAACACGTCCAGACCGCATGCCTGCAGGCCATAACTCAACTCATTGAGCAGATCACGCTGGCGCGGCAGGCTCTTGAGGTCGTAGGAAGGTTTGTCCAGTCCGTCTTGCGCATCGGCGGCGGCTATGCCGCCCTCCTCCGTCCTGCGCAACAGGAAGAACTCGGGCTCGATGCCGGTTTGCAGATGCCAGCCGCGTTCGCTCAGCCGCGCCAGCTGGCGGCGCAGGACCTGGCGTGGACAGGCGTCGAAGGGTGCATTCGCCACGTAGCCGTCGCAGACCACGCGCGCGTAGCCCGGCATCCAGGGCATCGGGGCGACGGTGGACAGATCGGCGCGGCCGTAGTACTCGGAGCGTGGGCCGGTGCGCGGCAAACCCGTGCCCGCGATGGACGGACCCGCGAAACCGGCGCCGGTGTCGACCAGGGTCGACAGCTGCGCCAGCGGAACGAACTTACCCTTGGCAACCCCGTGGATATCGGTGAACTGCGCAAGCAGCGTGTGCACGCCCTCGGCGGCCAGGCGCTCCTGCAGGGCCAGATGGTCGGCGTGCATTCAGCGGGCGGCTTTCAGCGCCTCGCGCAGGATGCCCAAGGCTTCCTCGAAGTGCGCTTCGGGGATGGTGAGCGGAAAGAGGAAACGGATGACGTTGCCGTCCACGCCGCAAGTCAGCAGGATCAGGCCGCGTTGCAAGGCCTCGGCCTGCACCTTCTTCGTGACCTCGGCGTCCGCTGAACCATCGGTCTTGCGAAACTCGACCGCCACCATGGCCCCCAGGCCGCGCACGTCCGTGATCTGGGGCACCTCCTGGCGCATCTGGTCCAGCGTGACCTTGAGGCGATCGCCCAACATCTTGCCGCGCTGGGGCAACTGCTCATCGCGCATCAGGTCGATGACGGCGTGCGCGGCGGCGATGGCCAGCGGGTTGCCCGCATAAGTACCGCCCAGGCCACCCGGCGCGGGCGCATCCATGATCTCGGCCTTGCCCGTCACCGCCGACAAGGGCACGCCGTTGGCCAAGGACTTGGCGATGGTCATCAGGTCGGGCACCACGCCGGTCTGCGCCAGGAACTGCTCCATGGCGAACAAGGTGCCGGTGCGGCCGAAGCCGCTCTGGATTTCGTCGGCGATCAACACAATGCCATGCTCGTCACAGAGTTGGCGCAACCAGCGCACGGCCTCGGCCTGGATCACGTTGAAGCCGCCTTCACCCTGCACGGGCTCGAAAACGATGGCCGCGACCCGGCTGGGCTCGATGTCGGCCTTGAAGATGTGGTGGACGGCCTTTTTCACGTCCTCCAACGGCGTATTCGCGTCGGGGTAGGGCGCGTGGTAAATCTCGGGCGGGAAGGGACCGAAGCCGAGCTTATAGGGTGCCACCTTGCCAGTCAGCGCCACGGCGAACAGGCTGCGGCCATGGAAAGCACCGCTGAAGGCGATGACGCCCGCGCGCCGGGTGTGGGCACGCGCGATCTTGATGGCGTTCTCGATCGCCTCGGCGCCGGTGGAGAACAGGGCGGTCTTCTTGGCGTGCGTGCCAGGCGTGAGCTGGTTCAGCTTCTCGGCCAGGGCGATGTAGCTCTCGTAGGGCACCACCTGGTAGCAGGTGTGGGTGAAGCGGTTGAGTTGCTCCTGGATGGCCCGGACAATCTTCGGGTGCCCATGCCCGCTGTTCATCACGGCGATGCCGCCCGCGAAGTCCAGGAAGCGACGGCCTTCCACGTCCCAGAGCTCGGCATTGTCCGCGCGCTCGGCGAAGAAGCTGGCCATCACGCCCACACCGCGCGGCGTGGCGGCGGCCTTGCGGGCCATGAGCTGTTCGTTCTTCGAGTGGTTCATGCTGATGACTCCTTGCAAGAAGCTAACTTCCAAACGTGGCGGCCGTGGGGCCGGCTTTGCCGGTCCACTGGCCGCGCCCCTTAGGGGAAGCGCCGAAGGCGCTCAGGGGTGGGCATCTATCCTGATCCAGGTGGTCTTCAACTCGGTGTATTTGTCGAAGGCGTGCAAAGACTTGTCACGCCCATTACCACTCTGTTTGTAGCCACCGAAGGGCACGGTGATGTCGTCTTCGTCGTACTGGTTCACATGCACGGTGCCAGCGCGCAAGGCACGCGCGACGCGATGGGCGCGGCTGAGGTTGTCGCTCCAGACGCTGGCCTGCAAGCCATAGGATGAATCATTGGCCAGGCGGATGGCTTCCTCTTCCGTCTTGAAGCGAATCACGGACAGCACCGGCCCGAAGATTTCCTCACGCGCGATTTTCATCTGATTGGTCACGTCGATGAACACCGTGGGTTCGACGTAATAGCCCCCCGTTTCCACCCGCGCGCGCTTGCCGCCCGCCAGCAGCGTCGCGCCTTCGCTGGCGCCGGCGTCGATGTAGCCGAGCACAGTCTTGAGCTGGCCTTCGTCCACCAGTGCGCCCATCTCGGCCTTGCCGGACAGCGGGTCCAGCGGCTGGTACTTGGGCGCCTCGGCCTGCAGGCAGGCGCAGAAGGCGTCGGCGATCTTCTCGTGCACGAACACGCGCGAGGGCGCGTTGCAGCTCTCGCCCTGGTTGTAGAAGATGCTGCCCGCCGCAGTCTGGGCGGCGCGCTGGATGTCGGCGTAGTCGTCGAAGACCACAAAGGCCGACTTGCCGCCAAGTTCGTTGTAGACGCGCTTGAGGTTGCTGCGGCCTGCGTAGTCCAGCATGCGGCGGCCCACGCGGGTGCTGCCCGTGAAGCCAATGGCGTCCACGTCCATGTGCAAGGCCAGTGCTTCACCGGCTTCATGCCCGTAGCCCGGCACCACATTGAACACGCCGGGCGGCAGACCGGCGTCCAAGGCCAGCTCGGCCATGCGCAGGGCGGTCAGCGGGGATTTCTCGCTGGGCTTGAGCACCACCGAATTGCCCGCGGCCAGCGCGGGCCCCAGTTTCCACGACGCCATCAGCATCGGGTAGTTCCAGGGCACGATGGCGCCGATCACACCCATGGGTTCGCGCGTGATGAGCGCCAGCGCGGTCTGTGGCGTGGGCGCGACCTCATCGTAAATCTTGTCCACGGCCTCGGCGTACCAGGCGATGGTGCGCGCGCTGCTGCCTACGTCCACGGCCAGCGCCTGTTGCACGGGCTTGCCCATGTCCAGCGACTCCAGCACCGCCAGCTCTTCACGCGCGGCCAGCAGCTTGTCGGCGAAAGCACGCAGCACCTTCTTGCGCGCGGCGGGCGCCTGGCCGGCCCAACGGCTCTCCTCGAAAGCGGCGCGCGCGCTTTTCACGGCGGCGTCCACATCGGCCTCACGCCCACGCGCGACCTCGGTCAGGGGCCGGCCATCGATGGGCGAATGCTTGGCGAAGCTTTCGCCGTTGACGGCCGCAACACGCAGGCCATTGATGAGCGCGCGGCCATCCATCCTGACGGTCTTGGCGACGGCATGCCAATCGGGTGCGGGCTTGTTCATGGCAAAGATTCCCTAGGTGAGAAAGGGAAGCCGCTTGCCGCGGCTTCCCTTCCGATCAGATGGATGCGAATGAAAGATCGCGTTCAGAAAAACACCACGAGAGCGGCGCCAACGAGGTTGTTGTTCTTTTTGTATTCGTCGTTCTTCACGTCGTAGAAAACGTCCTGATTCGCACCGTCATAACGGTACTCGAACTTGAGCCAGGCATTGGGATTGAGCGCGTACTTGAGGCCCAGAGAGACAGCGTAGCGGTTGGCACCCTTGCACTCGCCACCCGCAGCACATTTCTCAGCCGCCGCCGCATCCATGCCTATGCCATTGATGCCGTCCGCACCGGGCAGCCAATATTCATCGCCACTGTCGGGAGTGCCGTCAGGATCGACTTCTTCCCCGTAACCGGTGTAGGTGAACAGCCCACCACCATTCTTCTCGTTATTGATGTAGTCGCCACGCACCAGGAATTGCAGACGCGGTGTGACGAAGTACCCGACCGTGGTGGACGCGCCTGCCCACTTGGCATCGCTGACGCTGTCATTGGCTGCGTCCTTCTGCGTCCCGTAGGAGAGCTGGCCACCCAAGGTCCAGTTGCCACGGTTGTAATAGCCGTCCATCTCGAACAACACAGCTGTGCTCTTGTCGGCCACTTCGCCATCGTCGTCAATGGTTTTGTTCCAGTTGTCGGCCTTGCCGACCAAGCCCGCGAAACCCACGCCCCAGAACTCTTCCGGCCAGTAGTCAAAGCGGTAGACCCAGGCCGGCGCCCCTTGCCCTCGGCCGCCTTGGCGCTGTCCACATTGGCCAGCATGGTGCGCAGCTGCCAACTGCCGGTGGAAACATCCAGCCCCGCACCGGTGTAGGCCACCGGCAGCGTGAAATCGAACAGCAGGTTGTGCGTGATCAGGGACGATTTCACCGGATCCGCGTATTCATAACCCGACCAGTCCAGCACCTTGCCCGCGATCAGTCGGGTCTGGCGATCCGACAAGGGAATGGACACCGAGGCCGCCGTGATGTCCATGTTGCCGTTCAGCGGCTGAAGCTGGAGGTTATAGAGGGTGCCATCGTCCATTTCCTTGGCGAAGGCGATCGTGGCATTGCCAAAGAAAGGCGTGTCGGAATAGCCGGTGAAGTCGGAACTCAGGAACTGGAAACCCGCGCGATTGGCGTTCTGGTCGTAGATGTAGGTCGGGTCCATGTAGCCCGAAATCTTGAGGCCCTTGAGGCCAGCGGTCTCCCACGCATCTTCCATCGCCTCGGTCTTGATGATGGTGCGGTTGATGTCCTGCATCTGGTCGGGCGTCAGACCCATGCGATTCTGCTGGGCGGCGACCTGTCCCCCCGTCGCAAGGCCGAGTGCGAGCGCGGCGACTTGAGCGAGGATGGTGCGGTGGTTGACTCTCATCGGCTTCTCCTTGTGTGAAGTGGTATCGGGTGGACAGATCCTGTGCAGGCGGCTTGTCTTTCAACGCGGAACGGGCAACCGGGAGCGAGTTCTTCCTTGGATTTTTTCTTATTCGTTGCGCGACGCCGCGCTGACTTCCGCGGCGCGTCGCCTTTCAGCGCGCGCCACCAGGATGCTGGCCACGGTGACACAAATGGCCACCACGACGATGATCACTGTGGCCACCGCGTTCACCGTGGGGTTGAGCCCCAGGCGCGCGCGCGAGAAGATGATGAGCGGCATGGTGGTCGCGCCGGGACCCGAGAGAAAGGCGGAGATCACCACGTCGTCCAGCGAGAGGCTGAAGGTCAGCAGCCAGGCCGAGACCAATGCCTGAGAAATCGAAGGCAGCGTGACGAGGGTGAAGACCTGCCAGGGCTTGGCACCCAGGTCCATGGCCGCCTCTTCCAGCTGCGGGTTGATGGCCTGCAAGCGCGCGGCGATGACCACGGTCGCGTAGGCCAGCCCCATCATCATGTGACCAAGCAAGATGGTGACCAGGCCACGCTCGGGGATGCCGATGGCGCGCTGCACGGCCACCAGCAGCAGCAGCAAGGACAGGCCCTGGATGACCTCGGGCATGACCAGGGGCGCGTTGACCATGCCCGAGAAGAAGGTGCGCCCACGGAAGCGCCTGTACTTCACCAAGGCAAAGGCCGCCAGCGTGCCGAAGGTGACGGACAGGCAGGCCGACAGGAAGGCGATCTTGAGCGAGAGCCAGAGGCCGTTGAGGATTTCCTTGTCCCTCGCCAGCTTGACGTACCAGTCCAGCGTGAAACCTTCCCAGTGGGTCGGCAAGGGCGACTTGTTGAAGGAAAAAATGACCAGCGCCACCATCGGCAGGTACAGGAACAGCAGGCCAGCGACCAGCCAGCCCTTGCCAAATCCGGCGGCGAAGCGCGAACTGAACAAGGCTTTGCTCATCGTGAAACACCTCCGCGCTTCGCGTTGTGGAGCGGGCATGCTTGACGAATCGGCACGGTATTGCTCTGCGCTGCGCTCATTTCACCTTCTCCTGGGCCTCGGCCTGGTATTTATTGAAGATCGCCAGGGGCACGACGATCAGCAGCACCAGCACCACGGCCACGGTGGAAGCCATGGGCCAGTCGTTGTTGCTGAAGAACTCGTCCCACAGCACCCGGCCGATCATCAGCGTGCGCGCGCCGCCCAGCAGTTCGGGGATGACGAATTCGCCGATGCAGGGAATGAAGACCAGCATGGAGCCAGCGATGATGCCGGCCTTGGACAAGGGCACGGTCACTTTCCAGAACGCGGTCCAGGGCGTCGCACCCAGGTCCGCCGCCGCTTCGAGCAGGCGCAGATCCATCTTGGCCAAGTTGGCGTAGAGCGGCAGGATCATGAAGGGCAGGTAGGTGTAGGTCATGCCGATGATCAGCGAAAACGGCGTGTACAGGTACATGCCCGGCGCGTTGATGGCCCCCATCGCCATCAGCAGATGGTCCAGGCCCAGGAAATTCAGCACCGACGCACCCCAGCCACCTTCGCTGAGCAATCCCTTCCAGGCGTAGACGCGCAGCAGGAACGAGGTCCAGAAGGGCAGCATCAGCAGCATCAGCAGCAAGGGCTGCACCGTGGCGCGGGCCCGCGCCATGAAATAGGCGAAGGGGTAGCCGATGAACAGGCAGCAGGCCGTGGTGACGGCCGCGTACTTCAGGCTGGAAAGATAGGCCTTGACGTATAGGTCATCGCTGAAAAGAAAGACGTAGTTGGCGTACTTGAAGCTCAGGTTCACCACGCCGTCCGAGACGTTCATGAGCTCCTTGGCCATGACCGCCCCCATCTCGGACACCGAGTAGTTGAGGACGATCAGAAAAGGCGCGAAGAAGAACAACAGCAGCCAGACATAGGGAATGCCGATGACTGCACTGCGTCCGCGCCACCAGGCGGGGCGGAATCGCACGTAACCCGTGCCCGGGTCGGGCGTGGAGGAAGAGGGGGAGATGACACTGCTCATGGCGGGGACCTGTTTGCCTGCGGCACCTCGTTGTTACTGCGTGAGCACGACCTGGGCCTGCGGGCTCCAATGCGCCCAGACCTCGTCGTCCCAGGTGAAGATATCGTCCGGATGCCGCTCCGTGTTGGCCATGCTGACCTTGAGCATCGCGCCACTGGCGAGCTTCACGCGGTAGATCGTGAGGCCGCCGAAATAGGACAATTCCTTGACCTTGCCCTTGACCGCGTTGTAGCGCGTGTCCTCGGGTGCCTGACGCGAGAGCTTGATCTTCTCCGGCCGCAGCGCGACTGTGACCGGCATGTCTTCGGTGCCGGTGATGCCGTGGCCCACGTAGTGCCGCACGTCGGCACAGGCGATCTCGCAATGGGCCGCGTCGTCGACGTCCAGCGTGCCTTCCATCAGGTTGACGTTGCCGATGAAGTCGGCGACGAAGCGCGACTGCGGTGTTTCGTAGATTTCCGACGGCGCACCCACCTGCAGGAAGCGCCCTTCGCTCATGACGGCCAGGCGCGAGGCCATGGTCATGGCCTCTTCCTGGTCGTGCGTGACCATCACGCAGGTCACGCCCACCTGTTCGATGATGTTGACCAGCTCGATCTGGGTCTGCTCGCGCAGCTTTTTGTCCAGCGCACCCAGCGGCTCGTCCAGCAGCAACAACTGCGGCTGCTTGGCCAGGCTGCGCGCCAGCGCCACCCGCTGCTGCTGCCCGCCTGAAAGCTGATGCGGCTTGCGCTGGGCGAACTTGCCCAGTTGCACCAGTTTGAGCATGGCGTCGACCCGCTCGGCCACCTCGGCCTTGGCCATGCCTTCGCGGCGCAGACCAAAGGCGATGTTGTCCCACACCGTCAGGTGCGGAAACAGGGCGTAGGACTGGAACATCATGTTGAGCGGGCGCTCATAGGGCGGCAACCCCACGAGATCGACCCCGTCCAGCACGATGCTGCCCGCCGTGGGCGTCTCGAACCCCGCCAGCATGCGCAGCAGGGTCGTCTTGCCGCAGCCCGAGGGGCCCAGCAAGGCGAAGATCTCGCCCTTGGCGATATCGATGCTGACATTGTTGACGGCCTTGTAACCGCCAAACTCCTTGACCACGCTCTTGATCTGCAGGAATTTCGCGTTATGGCTGCTCTTTGGGCTGCTCATTCTTCGCCTTGAGACTCAGGTTGAAAAAGGGGCGATTATCTGATCCCGGACCCCCGCCTTACATGCCCGTCTTGAACGCGGTGTAGACCCGGTTCTGGTTGCGGCGGATGTCGTTGGTCAGTTGCTGGTCGGAGTAGCCGACCATCTTGCCCATGTCGGCGGCCGAGAGGAACACGGTGCTGTTGTTGGCCACCGTCGGGTTGATGTAGGGCTTGGACACGCCATAGGTGCCGTTCGGGTAGAAGACCTTGTTGGTCAGCCCGGCATTGACCTGGGGACGCAGGATGAAGTCGATGAACTTGTAGGCGTTCTCGATGTGCGGGGCGTCCGCGGGGACGGCCATCACGTCGAAGAACAGCAGCCCGCCGGTGGAGGGCACCAGGGCCTGGATGTTTTGCCCGGTCTTGCCGTCGATGGCGCGTTGACGGGCGATGTTGATGTCACCGGACCAACCCAGCGCCAGGCAGATGGAACCGCTGGCCATGTCATTGATGTACCCCGAGGAACTGAACAGCGTGACGGAGGGGCGGATGCTCTTGAGCAGGGCCAGGGCCGCGTTGTAGTCGGCCGCGCTCTTGGACACCCGGGGTTTGCCCAGGTAGTGCAGGGCGGCGGGCACCACTTCGTCGGCCGAGTCCAGCACGGAAACGCCGCAAGACTTCAACTTGTTCACGTACTCGGGCTTGAAGAGCAGGTCCCAGACATTGGCCGGCAGTTCGCCGCCGATGGCCTTCTTGACCTTGTCCACATTGATGCCCAGCGTCGTGTATCCCCACAACCAGGGCACGACGTACTGGTTGCCGGGGTCGATCGTGGCCAGCTGGGCCATCAGGGGGGCGTCCAGGTTCTTGAGGTTCGGGATCTTGCTGCGGTCGAGCGGCGTGAACAGGCCAGCCGTGAGCTGCAACGCCGCCCAGTTGGACGACGGCACCACGATGTCATACCCCGTCTTGCCCGCCACCAGCTTGGCATGCAGGATTTCGTTGTTGTCGAAGTTGTCGTAGCGGACCTTGATGCCGGTTTCCTTCTCGAAATTGGCGATCGTTTCGTCCCCGATGTAATCTGACCAGTTGTAGACGTTCAAGACCTTCGCTTCCTGGGCCGAGGCGCTCACCGCCCAGAGCAGGGTGGCCGAAGACAGCAGGGCCGCGGCCACCGTGGCGAGCGCGGAGCAGGGACGGAAATTCAGCTTCATGACGATGGCCTCCTAATGCCGAAGAGTGATGCAGGAACGATCAAGTCTTGAGGACGGGGGGTGGAAACTCGAACACGCGATTCTGGGCGGATTTTCGGGTAATCGGCGGGTCGGAATCCGCCCCAGGCGCATGGAGGTGGAAAAGGCAAAGTCCGTGCCACCCGGCGGGCCTGCCTGGCCGCGCCGGGTACATCAGAAAACGCCTTTCTGCTGGAGTTCGGCCAGGGTCAGGTCCAGGCAGCGGCGGATCAGCGCCACCATCTCGTCGATCTGCGCGCGGCTCATGGACAGCGGCGGCGCGATGATCATGCGGTCGCCCACGGCGCGCATGATGAGCCCGACACGGAAGCAGTGCGCCCGGCACATCATGCCCACCGCCAGCTCAGACGGGAAAGCCGAACCGCTGGTTTTGTCACGCACCAATTGCAAGGCCGCCATGAGGCCACAGGTCTGGGCCTCACCCACCAGGGGATGGTCGGCCAGCTCGGCATACCGTTGCGCCAGGTAGGGCCCGGTGTCCTCGCGCACGCGCTCGACCAGCCCTTCGCGCTGGATCAGGCGGATGTTCGCCAAGGCCACCGCGCAGGCCACGGGATGGCCGCTGTAGGTGTAGCCGTGGGCGAATTCACCGCCCGTGGCCAGAACGCTGGCCACGCGCTCGCCCACCATCACGCCCCCCAGGGGGATGTAGCCGCTGGTCACGCCCTTGGCGAAGGTCATCAGGTCAGGTTTCGTGCCCATGGTTTCACAGCCGAACCATTGGCCCGTGCGACCGAAGCCGGTGATCACCTCGTCAGACACCAGCAAGATGCCGTATTGGTCGCAGATGCGCTGGATCTCGGGCCAGTAGGTGGCAGGTGGCACGATCACCCCGCCTGCGCCTTGCACCGGCTCGCCGATGAAGGCGGCCACGCGATCCGGGCCGATGGCCTTGATCTTGTCTTCGAGCCAGCCCGCAGCTTTCTTGCCGAAATCGTCACGGCTCAGTCGCAGTCCCTTTTCATCTCGCCCCAGTGCAAACCAGAATGGCTGTTCGATGTGCACGATATCGGGAATGGGCAGACCCCCTTGTTGGTGCATCTCGTGCATGCCGCCCAGCGAAGCACCGGCCATGGTGGAGCCGTGGTAGGCGTTCCTGCGGCTGATGATGACCTTGCGCTCGGGCTGGCCTTGCAGGTCCCAGTAGCGCCGCACCAGACGCACGACCGTGTCGTTGCTTTCGGAGCCCGAACCACCGAAGAAGACATGCTGGAACTGCGGCGGCGTGATCTGCGCCAACAGCTCGGCCAGCTCGATGGCGGGGGGCGTCGCGGTGTTGAAGAAGCTGTTGTAGAAAGGCAGCGTCTGCAGCTGCTGCGTCGCGGCGTCGATCAGTTCCTGGCGGCCATACCCCACATTGACGCACCACAGACCGCTCATCGCATCGAGGATCTTGTTGCCCTCGCTGTCCCAGAGGTAGATGTCGTCGGCGCGGGTGATGATGCGCGCGCCTTTCTGCGCCAGCGCCGTGTGGTCGGTGAAGGGGTGCAGGTAGTGGGCCGAATCGGCCTGCTGCCATTCGGCCGTGGTACGTTGCGCTACAGGTTTCATGCGTGCATTCATTGACCAAGCCTTCCTTCAGGGGCACTCGTGGAACCGGTTTTGCCGGGCCACTGAGTGCGCCCCCTTGAGGGGCTGCGGGCTGCGGCTCCAAGCCTGCCTGCGCAGGCTTGGACAGCCCAAAGAGTCACCGCTTCTTGCAGTGACACGGGGCATTCGGCGCTTCGGAGGGAAGTCATTTCAGACGTGGAGCAGCAGGTGCTCACGTTCCCAGGGCGAGATGACCTTCATGTACTCGTCGAACTCGATCTCCTTGATCTCGCTGTATACGGTCACGAATTCCTTGCCCAGCACCTCGTGCAGATCGGTTTCCTTGCGCAACAGGTCCAGCGCATCGCTCTGGCCACGCGGCAAGGAAAAGGGCGTGAGGTAGGCGTCGCCCTTCATCTCGTCCTTGGGCTTGATCTTGTTCTTCATGCCGAGGTAGCCGCAGGCCAGGGTGACGGCCATGGCGATGTAGGGGTTGGCATCGGCGCCGATCACGCGGTTCTCCAGGCGCCGAGCCTCGGGCGTGGAAATCGGCGAGCGGATACCGACCGTGCGGTTGTCATAACCCCATTCGATGTTGATGGGTGCCGCCGTGAAGCGCGACAGGCGCCGGTAGCTGTTCACGTAGGGCGCGAGCAGCGCCATCGCGGCCGGCGTGTATTTCTGCAGGCCGCCGATGTAGTGGTAGAAGGCGTCCGAGGGCGTGCCATCCGGTTTGCTGAAGATATTGCGTCCCGCCTTGTCCACCACGCTCTGGTGGATGTGCATGGCGCTGCCGGGCTCGCCGGCGATGGGCTTGGCCATGAACGTGGCGTACATGTCGTGCCGCATCGCGGCCTCGCGCACCGTGCGCTTGAAGAAGAACACCTCGTCAGCCAGGCCAAGGGGATGGGCGTGAAAGAAGTTGATCTCCATCTGGCCCGCGCCCACCTCGTGGATCAGCGTGTCCACGTTCAGGCCCATCTGCTCGCAGTAGGCATAGATGTCCTCGAACAAGGGATCGAACTCATTGACCGCGTCGATGCTGTAGGCCTGGCGCGAGGTTTCGGCCCGGCCGCTGCGACCGATCGGGGGACGCAAAGGCGTGTTGGCGTCGGTGTTGCGCGCCGTCAGGTAAAACTCCAGCTCGGGCGCGACCACGGGGTTCCAGCCTTCGGCGGCGTACAGATCGCAGACCTTGCGCAGCACGCTGCGCGGCGCGTAGGGAATGAGCTTGCCATCGTGGTCAAAGCAGTCGTGAATGACCTGGGCCGTGGGGTCGATGGCCCAGGGCACGATGCGGACGGTGCTCGGATCGGGCCGCAGCTGCATGTCGCGATCGGTCGGATCGATGACCTCGTAATAGGGACCATCCTCCGGAAACTGCCCCGTCACGCTCATGGCCACCGTCACCTGCGGCAGGCGCATGCCGCGGTCTTCGGTGAACTTCTCGCGCGGCAGGATCTTGCCGCGCGCCACGCCGGTCAGATCGGGCACCAGGCACTCGATCTCCGTCACGCGGCGTTCGTTCAACCACTGTTCGAGTTCGGCGAAGCCGAAATTGTTTTTCTCAACCATGAAAATTTCTCACTGTTCTGTTTGCAAAGCGGTCGGAACACGCGAAACGCAAAGGCTGGCACTCCGCGTCCTGACCAGATTCGTCGCGCGCCCCCATCGATTCAGGTCGGGCGGCGGACTTCAGGCACTGAGAGTCGCTGGCTGAGGGGCGCGGTGCCGGTCCCGGTAGAGCACACAGGCCTCACCGAAGGCGCGGAACAGCTTGAGTGAAATGGGGTTGTGCGCGGCCATCCACTCGGGGTGCCACTGCACGCACAGATTGAACCCTGGCACGGGTCGGCCGGCGACCACCTCGGCGGAGAAAGCTTCGACCATGCCATCGGGTGCGCGAGCTTCCACGCGCAGCCCGGGCGCCAGCCGGTTCACGCCCTGGCCATGCACGGAATTGACCTGGAATTCCTCCTGCCCGACGATGCCCGCGAGCCGGCCGCCAGACTGCACCCGCACCGGATGCGCGAGTGCATAGACCACCTCGGGCGGCGCTTTCGGATCATGGGGTGCGCCGCGATGGTCATTCTTGCCCTCGACCTCCTGCACCGCCTGGTGCAGGCTGCCGCCGAGCGCCACATTGGTTTCCTGGAAACCACGGCAGATCGCGAACAAGGGGATGCCACGCTCCAACGCGGCGCGGATGAAGGGCAAGGTCCAGGCATCGCGCGCGGGGTCGAGCGGCAGGCCGAGGTCGTGCACCGCTTCGCCGAAATGACTGGGATGAACGTTGGACGGCGAGCCCGTCAGGAACACGCCATCGGCGAGGTCCAACAGTGCCTGCATTTCCTGCGCATCCTCCGCACCCGGCACGACCAGCGGCTGGCAGCCGGCCAGACGCACCGCGTCGATGTACTTCTTGCCAGCGATGTGGAAGGGAAAGTCCCCGACCTGTCGGTTGCAGGAGGGCACCAGAACCAAGGGCTTTCTTTCCAGTGGCTTCGCCCCCTCGCTCGCGACGAGGGACCGGACGGACAAAGGCATGGGCGCGTTCACAGCAGATCCTTGATGCGGTAGTAGGCCATGCCCAGCACCAGCGCCGGGGTGCGCAGCCAGCGCCCACCGGGAAAGGCGCGGTGCTGAATGCGCGAGAAGATGTCGAAGCGCTCGGCCTGCCCCGCGATGGCTTCGGACACCAGCTTACCCGCCAAACCGGTCAACGCCAAGCCATGGCCGGAAAAGCCTTGAAGATAATAAATATTGGCGTGCCTGTTTTCACCCGTGCGCTCGGACAGGCGACCGAAGTCCGGCGCACGGTTCATCGAGATGTCCACGAAGCCACCCCAGGCATATTCAGCCTTCACATTCGTCAGCTGCGGGAAAGACAGCAGCATGCGCTTGCGCATGCTTTCGGCCAGGTTCATGGGCGTGGCCGTGCTGTAGCTGACGCGCCCGCCGTAGAGCATGCGGTGGTCCTGCATGGGGCGGAAGTAATCCAGCACAAAGTTGGTGTCGCAGACCGCAGCGCCACTGGGGATCAGCGAGCCGGCCAAGGCTGGGTCCATGGGCTCGGAGGCGATGATGTAGGTGCCCACCGGCATGATCCGCGCCTCCAGTGCGCGGGCCACCTCCTGCAGGTAGACATTGCCGGCGAGCAACACGTGCCGGGCGCGCACGCTGCCCGGGACGGCATCTCGACCCGCGACCCGCGCCGTGGTGCGTAGCGTGGTAAACGCGCCCTCGGCCTGCGCCTCTAGGGCCGTCACGGCGGTGTTCTCGTGGATGCGCACACCCGCCTGCGCCACCGCGGCCGCCAGCCCGAGCGTGTACTTGAGCGGATGCAGATGCCCGTTGAAATCGTCGTGGACGCCGCTGTGAAAGCGCGGGCTGGCGATCCAGCGCGGCATGTCCCTGGGCTCGATCCAGCGGCTGTGAAAGTCGTAGCGCTGGCGCATCTCCTCCTGCCAGGCGCGCAGGGCCTTGGCCTTGCGTGCATTGACGGCCAGAGTCAGGTAACCGGACTGCCATTCGCATTCGATGGCGTGGCGGGCGCGACGTTCGTGCACCAGATTCACGGCCTCGACCGTCATGTCCCAGACGCGACGGGCCACGGCGGCGCCGAGCTGCTCCTCGATCACGGCGATGTCGCTCGCAAGCCCGGCGATGACCTGCCCCCCATTGCGACCCGAAGCCCCCCAGCCCACCTCGCGCGCTTCCAGCAGCACCACGCTGTAGCCTCTTGCGCTCAGTTCCAGCGCGGCCGACAGGCCGGCCAGGCCCCCGCCAACCACGGCGACGTCGGCGCTCACGTCATCCTGCAGGGGGGCGTGGCGCTGCGTGCGCGGGGCGGTCGCGGCGTAATACGAGTTCCGGGTCAGCTCCTGGTCGGTCTTGAGCAGGGACATAGGAATGCGGGCCGCGCCGAAGATTTCCGGATCAGGACCGTTTCAACACGTCGGCCAGCGTGCCGACCAGCTGGTCGATCTGCGCCTTCGAGATGATCAGCGGCGGCGACATGGCGATGGTGTCGCCCGTGGTGCGAATCAGCACCCCCTGGTCGAAACACTGGAGGAAGACATCGAAGGCGCGCTTGCCCGGCAAGCCGGCGAGCGGGGTCAACTCCACCGCGCCCACCAAGCCGATGTTGCGGATGTCGATCACATTCGGCAGGCCCTTCAAGGCGTGCAGGGCATCGGCGAAATAGCTTTCGAGTTCGGCACCGCGCGTAAGCAGCCCTTCCTCGGCGTACGTGTCCAGCGTGGCCAAAGCCGCCGCGCAGGCCAGAGGATGGGCCGAGTAGGTGTAACCATGCGCGAACTCGATGACATGGGGTGCGCTGTCAACGTCGGTCAGCGTCTCGTGGATGGTCTGGCGCGCGAACACCGCGCCCATGGGCACCGTGCCGTTGCTGATGCCCTTGGCCGTGGTCATCAGGTCAGGCGTGACACCGAAGCGCGTGGCGCCAAAGGGCGCGCCCAGACGGCCGAAGCCGGTGATGACCTCGTCGAAGATCAGCAGGATGCCGTGCTTGTCGCAGATCTCGCGCAGGCGCTGGAGATACCCCTCGGGCGGCAGCACGACGCCCGTGGAGCCGGCCACGGGCTCGACGATCACGGCGGCGATGGTGCTGGCGTCGTGCAGTGCCACGATGCGCTCCAGGTCCTCGGCGAATTCGGGGCCGCCGTGCAGGGGCACGCCGCGGCTGTAGCCGTTGCGCGCCGAGTCATACGTGTGGCGCAGGTGGTCCACGCCCGTGAGCAGTGGGCCGAAGGCCTTGCGGTTGCCCACGATGCCCCCCACCGAGATGCCGCCGAAATTGACGCCGTGGTAGCCACGTTCGCGCCCGATGAAGCGCGTGCGCGTGCCCTGACCGCGCGCGCGGTGATAGGCCACGGCCATCTTGAGCGCGGTGTCCACCGATTCCGAACCGGAGTTGGTGAAGAACACACGATTCAAACCCTTGGGCGTGATCTGGGTCAGACGCTCGGCCAACTCGAAGGCCTTGGGATGCGCCATGTTGAAGGGCGGCGCGAAATCCAGCTCGGCCACCTGTTTCTGCACGGCCTCGACGATCTTCGGGCGCGCATGACCCGCATTCACACACCAGAGGCCGGCGATGCCGTCCAGGATCTGGCGGCCCTCGGGGGTCCAGAAATGCATGTCCTTGGCCTTGGCCAGCAGACGCGGCGCGCTTTTGAACTGACGGCTGGCGGTGAAGGGCATCCAGAAGGCGTCCATGGCCGTCGCGTGGGCGGTCGTCTGGGCCAGCAGGGAGGCGTCGATGGCTTGGTTCATGATCGAAGAAGAAGTGTGGATACCGGGGCGGATGCTTCAGGTTCAAGCAAGAAATCTGCCCTTGGAAGGCGAGGCATCTCGGATACCGGCAGTCTAGAGAAAGCCGGACGCAATGTGCTTGCGCAATCGCTCGGGAGCAGCCCGAGGCCATGCAATAAGATTGCGTTGATTTTCTTTCTGGGAAATTTTCATGCGAAATAAGTCGGCCGCGAACGCACATGATGCCACGCTGGACGCCATCGATCGCGCCATCCTGCGAGAGCTGCAGGCGGACGGGCGCTGCTCCAATCTGGAGCTGGCGCAGCGCGTCCACCTGTCGCCCTCGGCCTGCCTGCGGCGCGTCAAAACCCTGGAAGATGCGGGTGTCATCGCCCGCTACGTGGCCCTGCTGAACCCGCGTGCCATCGGCAAGAGCGGCGCCAGCTTCACCATCGTCAACCTCGAGAGCACCGCGCAGGCGCGGATCGAGGCTTTCGAGCAAGCGGTACTGGACCAGCCGGAAATCCTGGACTGCCACTACGTGGCCGGCAGCAACGATTACCTCATCCGCTTCAGCTACCGCGACGCCGAGGACCTGGAGCGCCTGCACCGCGAGGTGCTGATGCGCCTGCCGGGCGTGGCGCGGGTCAATTCCATGCTGGTGCTGCGCACCGTCAAGAAGACCACGGCGCTGCCACTGGAATAAGCCCCAGCGACGGCCCCCCGCCTCCTCCCCAACCTCATGCAAAAGAAACCCACCCATCTCGCTCTGGCCGCCGCCTGCGGCGCCGGCTTCCTCTGGGGCACGGGCGCGCTCGTCGTGCAGGTGCTGATCCAGCGCCACGGCTTCACGCCCGAAAACATCTCCTTCTGGCGTTTTGTCGTGGGTGCCGTCGTGTTGCTGGCCGTCTTCGGCCGCCCCGCGCAATGGCCCGGGTTCTGGCGAACGTTGCGTCCAATGCTGGTCACCCTGCTGGCCGCGGGCGCGGCCATGGCGGGTTATGTGCTGCTGTGGTTCTATGGCATCGAGCGCATCGGCGCGGCCATCCCGACCTTGATCGCGCTGTGCCTGCCGCCGGTGCTGGTCACCCTGGTGGCGTTGGTGCGCGGCCAGGAGCGCGCGAGCTGGCCGCTGCTGGGGTTGCTGGGGCTGTCTTTGCTGGGCACTTTGCTGCTGGTGCTGCCGCACGACGCTGGCGCCAACGGGCCTGCAGCGTCAACCACCGACCGCTGGCAACTGGCGCTGGGCGTGGGCTTCGCGGTCGGCTCGGCCTTGCTCTACACGGGCTTCACGCTGGTCAGTGGCAGGCTTTCGAGCACGCTGGGGGCCGGTCCGGCCACCTTGGGTCTGACCGTGGTGGCTGCCGCCGTCATGGGCCTGTCTGCCCTGCACCGCCCCTTGCAATGGCCGACCGATGTGCCGCCACAAGCCTGGTTTCTGTACCTGGGCATCGTCACCGCGGCGCTGGCCCTGCTGGCTTTCAGCTGGGGGGCGGCGCGCCTGTCGCCGACGCTGCTGACCATCGCGGTCCTGATGGAGCCGCTCACCACCGTGCTGCTGGCCGCCTGGCTGCTCGGCGAGCAGCTGAGCCTGTCGCAATGGCTGGGTGGCGCGTTTCTGCTCGCCAGCATTTGGGGCCTGGGCCAGCGCGAGAGCCGGCGCACGCCTTGACCTCTTCTGTTGCGCGGCGCCGGTTCAGGCCTTGGCTCGGATGGATGTGGCCAAGGGGGCATGCGCGAGCCAGGCGGTGCCTCGATCAGCGGGCGCCACGCCGCGCCAGCCAGGGCAGCATGGCCGCGAGCACGCCGTCCTTGAGCACGGCATGGTGGTAGAGCGCGGCCAGAGCATGCAAACCGGCCAGCCACACGATGGTGTCACCCAGGGCCCCGTGCAGGTCGCCCCAATCCACCATCCGCGCCAACGCGGAACCCGTGATCCACGGCAGCTGCTCCACCCGCACGCCTCCGAGCAAGGTCAGCGGGTGACCTTCTCCGCCCAGGGTCAGCAAGGCCGTGACCGGCAAGGCCAATAGCAGCAGCCAGAGCAGGCCATGGACGGCCTTGGAGGCGAGGCGCATCCAGGTCGGCATCGGGAACTCGGGCGCCCGCGGGCGCAGCGCCACCCAGATCAGGCGGATCAGGGTCAGCCCGAGCACCAACAGGCCCAGGCTTTCGTGCCAGACGATGCCGATGCGGGTGGCCGGGTCCACACCCTGACGCATCAGGCGACCGAAACCCTCCGGCCCCAGGATGAAGGCCACGAGCACGGCCAGGGCCGTGAGCCAGTGCAGGACGCGGCTCAGCGCGTCATAAGGAGACGAGGAAGATGTGCCCATGGAAGAACTCCCACGAAGATCAGGCCCTGCACCGATGGCGAATACCACGGCATGAAGACCATGCCGTCAGTGTGACGATTCCACGAGGGAATGCAAGCCCTGGGCGGGCGGAGCGACACCTTGCGCGATGCCGCGCCCGTCCTTCAGCCTCAGACCACGGCCCCGGAGTTCGGATCCTTGGGATCGAGCTTGGCCTTGTCAGGCACGGCCTTGACCAGGTCTTCTCGCTTGACGCCCAGCCACATGGCGATCGAGGCCGCCACGAAGACGGACGAGTAGATGCCGAAGCAGATGCCGATGGTCAGCGCCATGGCGAAGTAGTGCAGGGTGGGGCCGCCGAAAATCAGCATGGACAGCACCACCAGCTGCGTGCTGCCGTGCGTGATGATGGTGCGGCTGATGGTGCTGGTGATGGCGTGATCGATGGTAGCCTTCACGTCCATCTTGCGCTGACGCCGGAAACTCTCGCGGATGCGGTCGAAGATCACGACCGATTCGTTGACCGAATACCCCAGAACGGCCAGCACCGCCGCCAGCACGGGCAGCGAGAACTCCCACTGGAAGAAGGCGAAGAAGCCGAGGATGATGACCACATCGTGCAGGTTGGCGATGATGCCGGCGACACCGAACTTCCACTCGAAGCGCAAGGCCAGGTAGATCACGATGCCGATCACCACGAAAGCCAGCGCCTTGAGCCCGTCCAGTGCCAGTTCGTCGCCGACCTGCGGACCGACGAATTCGCTGCGCCGCAAGGTGGCACCCGCATCCACGGCCTGCAACACGCCCAGCACCTGGGCGCTCTGCTCACTCGACGTCACGCCCTTGAGGGCGGGCAGGCGAATCAGCACATCGCGTGCCGTGCCGAAGTTCTGCACCTGCACGTCGGTGTAGCCCAGCTTGGCGATGCCGCCGCGGATGGCCTCCAGATCGGCGGCCTGGGTGTAGCTCACCTCCATGAGCGTGCCGCCGGTGAACTCGACCGACAGATGCAGCCCGCGCGTGACCAGGAAGAACACCGCCAGCAGGAAGGTGACAGTGGAAACGACATTCAGCACCAACGCGTGGCGCATGAAGGGAATGTCGCGTTTGATCTTGAAGAACTCCATGCTTTTTCCTTCGGGATTTTCTGCACGGGGTCACATTTGCGCGCAGCGCGTGTGAGCCGTAGTCAAAAACTCCAGGTTTGTTTTACTGCTCCGTCTTCCCAGTCGCGTGACCCTCCGGCCGCCAGACCGTCCCGATGGACACGCTCTTGAGCTTCTTGCGGCTGCCGTACCAGAGGTTGACCAGCCCGCGCGAGAAGAACACGGCGGAGAACATGCTGGTCACGATGCCCAGGCAGTGCACGACGGCGAAACCCCGCACCGGCCCCGTGCCAAAGGCCAACAAGGCCAGGCCCGCGATCAGCGTGGTGACATTGGAGTCGAGGATCGTGGCCCAGGCACGCTCGTAGCCCGTCTGGATGGCCGCCTGAGGCGAGGCCCCATTGCGCAGCTCCTCGCGCACCCGCTCGTTGACCAGCACGTTGGCGTCGATGGCCATGCCCAGCACCAGGGCCATGGCCGCCATGCCCGGCAGGGTCAGCGTGGCCTGCAGCATGGACAGCACGGCCACCAGCAGCAGCAGGTTGACCGCCAGGGCCACGGCGGAGAACACGCCAAACAGCATGTAGTAGACGCACATGAAGGCCGCCACGGCGACGAAGCCCCAGGTCACGCTGGCAAAACCCTTGCTGATGTTGTCGGCGCCCAGGCTGGGGCCGATGGTGCGTTCCTCGATGATCTCCATCGGCGCGGCCAGCGAGCCGGCGCGCAGCAGCAGGGCGGTATCGGCCGCCTCGGTCGTGCTCATGCGACCAGAGATCTGCACCCGACCACCCCCGATCTCACCCCGGATGACCGGCGCGGTCACGACCTCGCCCTGGCCCTTCTCGAACAGGATGATGGCCATGCGCTTGCCGATGTTCTCGCGCGTCACATCCTTGAAGATGCGCGCGCCCTTGGCGTCCAGCACCAGGTTGACGGTCGGCTCATGGGTCTGGCTGTCAAAGCCTGGCTGCGCGTCGGTCAGGTTCTCACCGGTCAGGACCACCTGCTTCCTGACGATGACGGGCTGGCCATTGCGCTCGAGGTAGCGCTCGGACGTGAAGGGCACCGGACCGGTGCCCAGCTCGGCGGCGCGGCCTTCCGTGCTCTCGTCCACCATGCGCAGTTCCAGCGTGGCGGTGCGGCCCAGGATGTCCTTGGCCTTGGCCGTGTCCTGCACGCCGGGCAGCTGCACGACGATGCGGTCGGCGCCCTGCTGCTGGATCACCGGCTCGGCCACGCCGAGTTCGTTGATGCGGTTGTGCAGGGTGGTGATGTTCTGCTTGAGCGCCTGCTCCTGCACCAGCCGCATGGCCGCAGGCTTGAGGCCCAGACTCAGCTTGGTGTCGGCGCCGTCGCTGCTCTCGGCGAGTTGCAGATCACCGAATTGGTCCAGCAGCACGCGCCGGGTGGCGTCCAGCGTGGCGGCGGCGTCAGCGCCTGTGCCACGCAGGCGGATTTCGATCGTCTCGCCATTGCGCGCGATGCCGCCGTGCCGGATGTTCTTCTCACGCAGGGTGGTGCGCAAATCACCGGCCAGTGACTCGGCTTTCTTGGTCAGCGCGGCCTGCATGTCTACCTGCAGCATGAAGTGCACGCCGCCGCGCAGGTCCAACCCCAGGTACATGGGCGCGGCGCGCAGCGAGCTGAGCCAGGCAGGCGTGTTGGAGATCAGGTTGAGCGCCACGATGTAGGCCGAGGCGGCCGGATCGGGGTTGAGCGCGTGGTTGATCGCGTCCTTGGCCCGCAGTTGCGCATCCGGCGAATCGAAGCGCACGCGCAACGATCCGCCCGCTCCACCGGTGTCCAGCTGCACGGCCAGCGGCGACAAGCCAGCCTGCTTCAGCGCTTCCTCGACGCGCGCCTGCACGCCCAGGTCCACTTTCTGGCTGGCGCGAGCGGGCGACACCTGCACCGCCGGGGCTTCACCAAAGAAATTGGGCGCCGTATAAATGGCGCCCACCAGCAAGGCGATCACGATGATCGCGTATTTCCACAGCGGGTAACGGTTCATGGCGGGATCGCGCCGGACGAGGACACGAGAGAAGGGACGGGGTCGGAGCGCCGGGAGAACGAGCTGCGTCAGCCCGGCGTTCTTCCGGAGGACTTACTTCAGCGTGCCCTTGGGCAGCACTTGGGCCACGGCATGGCGCTGGATCTGCACTTCCACGCCGGAGGCGATTTCCAGACCCAGCTGGTTGTCGCCGACACTGCTCACGCGGCCCAGCATGCCACCAACGGTCACCACTTCGTCACCCTTGGCCAGGGCTTCGACCATGGAGCGATGCTCCTTCTGCTTTTTCATCTGCGGACGGATCATGATGAAGTACAGCACCACGAACATCAGCACGATGGGCAGCATGCTCATCAGCGACGATTGCAGGCCGCCTTCGGCGGCGGCGGCGGGCGCGGTCTGGGCGTAAGCGGTGGAAATGAACACAGTGGACTCCTGGCGGTTGTGAAGCGCACAGGCGGCCCACAAGGCCGCCTGTGCGGAAAGCCGCTGATTGTACGGGGGCCATCGGGCATGGCTGCGGTGTCCCATGCCGCCTTGTGGGATCAGCCGGCGGGAGTGGTCCTAAGACCTGACCTGAGCCCGCCAAGCCGCCATCTTGGTCGCCCAGACCGGACGCACAGCCGCCAGCTGCCGGGCTTTCACATGGCCGTAGCCCCGGATCTGCTCGGGCACACGCGCGATCTCGGTGGCAGCCGCAAGATTCTCCGCCGACAGGCCGGCCAGCAGCTCTTCGATGCAAGTCCGGTATTCACCCACCAGGGCGCGCTCGGTCTTGCGCTCTTCGGTACGACCGAAGGGATCGAAGGGTGTGCCGCGCAAGCCCTTCAGGCGGGCCAGTCCCTTGAAGAGCGTGAGCGTGAAGGCGCCGAACTTGCGTTTCTGCAACTCACCGCGCGCGTTGCGCCGCGCCAGCAGGGGCGGCGCCAGGTGGTAGTGCAGCTTGAACTTGCCCTCGAATTGCGCCCCGATGCGCGCGAGAAAGGCCGGATCGCTGTGCAGGCGCGCGACTTCGTACTCGTCCTTGTAGGCCATGAGCTTGAACAGGCCACGGGCCACGGCCTCGCTCAGCTGCGTCTTGCCGCAGGCCGCTTCGGCTTGCCGCACGCGCTCGATGAAGTCCCGGTAACGCTCGGCATAGGCCGCGTTCTGGTAGGCCGTCAGGAATTCGACGCGGCGCGCCACGACTTGATCCAGCGTGAGCGGCTTGTGGAACACCACGGTGTGCGGCGCGCGCCCTGCCGGTTCAAGCCGCTGTTCCAGGTCCTGGGGCGCATGGGCCGCGCGGCGGCCCCAGTCGAAGGCCGCCTTGTTCTGCGCCACCGCCACGCCGTTGAGTTCGATCGCCCGCAGCAGGGATTCCAGCCGCAACGGCACCCAGCCCCGTTGCCAGGCGTAGCCCAGCATCATGGGATTGGCGTAGAGGCTATCGCCCATCAGGCGCAGGGCGGCACTGTCGGCATCGAACGCACCCAGACGGGCGCCCGTGTCGCCGCCCAGGTCCGCGACGCCAGCCTCGCTCACGGCCCGGGCCACCTCGCTCGCACAGGCCGCGGCGGGGTTCTGCCAGTCGGCATCCCGCACGAAAGCGGCCGTGGGCGCGCCGTGGCTGTTGAGCGCCACGCGCGTGCGCCCGGGGCGCATGCGCAGCAGGGTTTCCTTGCCCACCGCCACGATGGGATCACAGGCGATGACCAGATCGGCCGCGGCCATGCCCACGCGCGTGACGTGCACGGACTCCTGCCGCGCGGCGATCAGCACATGGCTCCAGGTCGCGCCGCCTTTCTGTGCCAGCCCGGCTGCGTCCTGGGTCACGATGCCCTTGCCCTCCAGGTGCGCAGCCATGCCCAGCAACTGGCCGATGGTGATGACGCCCGTGCCACCGACTCCCGCGACGACGATGCCCCACACACCGGTCGCGTCCGGCGCCAGTTGCGGAATGACCGGCTCCGGTAGCTCGTCCAGGCGGTCCACGGCGGGCACGAAAGGCTGGGCTTTCTTTTTCAGGGTCCCGCCCTCGACCGTGACGAAGCTGGGGCAAAAGCCCTGGAGGCAGCTCAGGTCCTTGTTGCAGCTGCTCTGGTTGATCTGGCGTTTGCGGCCAAACTCCGTCTCCAGCGGCTCCACCGCGAGGCAATTGCTTTGCACGCCACAGTCGCCGCAGCCTTCGCAGACCGCTTCGTTGATCAACACGCGCACGGCGGGTTCGCGCAGCGTGCCGCGCTTGCGGCGGCGGCGCTTCTCCGTCGCGCAGGTCTGCTCGTAGACGATGACGCTGGTGCCCTTGATCTCACGGAACTCGCGCTGCAGACGGTCCAGCTCGTCACGGTGGTGCACCCCCACGCCGGGCGCGATCGGGAGACCCCGGTACTTTCCGGGCTCGTCGCTCACGATGACGAGCCGGGACACGCCTTCAGACAGCAGGCTGTTCATGATCTGCAGCACGCTGTGTCCCTCGGGTCGTTCGCCGATCTGCTGACCGCCCGTCATTGCCACCGCGTCGTTGTAGAGGATCTTGTAGGTGATGTTCACGCCCGCGGCGATGGCCTGTCGGATGGCGAGGATGCCGCTGTGGAAATAAGTGCCGTCGCCCAGGTTGGCGAAGACATGCTGCTCGTGCGTGAACGGCTGCTGACCCACCCAGGGCACGCCCTCGCCCCCCATCTGCGTGAAACCCAGCGTGGCGCGGTCCATCCACAGCGCCATGTAATGGCAGCCGATGCCCGCCATCGCGCGCGAACCTTCGGGCACCCGGGTGCTGGTGTTGTGCGGACAACCGGCGCAGAACCAGGGCTGGCGCTCAGCCGCTTTCGAACCGCTCGTGCGCAGGTCCAACGCCTGCATCGCGCGCTCTTTGGCGTCGAGCACGGCCAGGTGCGCGTCCATGCGCGCCGCGGCGTCGCTGCCTGCGGGCGCCAGGCCCAGCTTCTTGAGGCGCCGCGCGATGGCGCGCGCGATCAGGGCCGGCGACAGATCGGCATTGGCGCGCAGCAGGGTGTGCGCCGCGGGGTTGGGCAAGGACCATTCCCCACCGAAATGGCTGCCCGCCACGTCGTCGCCCTCGTCGAACTTGCCCAGCACGTTGGGTCGCACGTCGGAGCGCCAGTTGTAGAGCTCTTCCTTGAGCTGGTACTCGATGACCTGGCGCTTTTCTTCCACCACCAGGATTTCGCGCAGGCCCTGGGCGAATTCGCGTGTGAGCTGCGCCTCCAGCGGCCAGACCACACCCACCTTGTGCAGGCGGATGCCGATTCGTCGGCAGGTCGCCTCGTCCAGCCCCAGGTCCAGCAGGGCCTGGCGGGTGTCGTTGTAGGCCTTGCCGCTGGCGATGAGGCCGAACACATCGGCGGGCCCTTCGATCACGTTGTGGTTGAGGCGGTTGGCCCGCACGTAGGCCAGGGCCGCGTACCACTTGCTGTCGTAGAGCCGCGCCTCCTGGTCCAGCGGCGCGTCGGGCCAGCGGATGTGCACGCCGCCCGGTGGCAGCTGGAAGTCTTCGGGCAAAAGGATGCGCACGCGCCCGGGGTCGACCTCCACCGCGGCGCTGGACTCCACGATTTCCTGGATGGTCTTCATGCCCGACCACACGCCTGCGTAGCGGCTCAGGGCCCAGGCGTGAATGCCCAGGTCCAGGATCTCCTGCACATTGGCCGGGAAGAACACCGGCAGGCCGCAGGCCTTGAACAAGTGGTCACTCTGGTGCGCGGCCGTGCTGCTCTTGGCCACGTGGTCGTCGCCCGCCACCGCGATCACGCCACCCCAGGGGGTGGTGCCCGCCATGTTGGCGTGCTTGAACACATCGGCGCAGCGGTCCGCGCCCGGGCCCTTGCCATACCAGAGGCCGAACACCCCTTCGAAACGGTTGCTGCCCGGCGGGGCAAAACCGAGCTGTTGCGTGCCCCAGAGCGCGGTGGCGGCCAACTCTTCATTGACGCCGGGCTGAAAGACGATGTGCTGCGCCTGCAAATGCGCCTTGGCCTTCCACAGCGCCTGGTCGTAGGTGCCCAGCGGGGAGCCTCGGTAGCCGCTGATGAAACCCGCCGTGTTACGCCCTGCCGCCGAGTCGCGCTGGCGTTGCAGCATGGGCAAGCGCACGAGGGCTTGCACGCCACTCATGAATGCGCGGCCACGCTCCAGGCTGTATTTGTCGTCAAGCGTGACGGTCTCGAGCGCGCGGCGCACGTGTTCGGGCAGGGGAGCGTTCATGACGCGGGTTCTCCATGATGGGCACGCCCCGGGGTGGCCGGGAGGCGGTGAACGTGAACCGCCTTGTGGGCGGGCCGCGGCGCCTGCTCACGGTCTCGCGAAGGTCGCGAGTCCACACGCAGGGCCTGGAGCCACTATGTCCGAACGCTGGCGCTTCATGCAGCCGGGTTTTCCCGCCGCCCGCACGCCCCCCTCTCCCCTGGCCTATTTGGGCCAGAGCACCCAAAGGCGCAGCGGCTGCTTGACCCTGCCGGCCACCGCCGAGGCTTCGGGGCCCGTGCCGACGAAGTAGTCGGCGCGCACCGCGCCGGTAATGGCGCTGCCCGTATCCTGCGCCAGCACCAGGCGCTGCAGCGGCAGGTAGCCGCTGCTGGTCAGCCAGACCGGCGCGCCGTAGGGAATGCTCTGCGGATCGACCGCGATGGAGCGCCCCGCCGTCAGCGGCACGCCCTGCGCGCCCTTGGGACCGACGAAGGTGTCGGCCTCGGTCAGCATCTGCTCCTGGAAAAAGACCACGCGCGGGTTGACCCAGAGCATTTCCTGCACACGCGCGGGATTGGCCGCGACCCACTGGCGGATGCCGGCCCAGGAGGCGTCCCTCACCTCGCCTTTTTGCAGCAGCCAGCTGCCCACGCTGCGGTAGGGCTGGTCATTGGTGGCCGCGTAGGCGACGCGCACCATGCGCTCGCGCCCATCGGCCTCCGTGATGCGCAGGCGGCCCGAGCCCTGAATCTGCAGGTTGAGCACGGACACCGGGTCTTCGAGCCAGGCGATTTCGCGCCCCCGCAGGGCTGCCTGCGGCTCGGACAGCGTGTCGATCTCCTCGCGGCTGTACCAGGGTTTGCGTGAGCCCAGCGGCGCGGGCGGCCCGGGCACGCGATAAAGCGGCGTCTTGAAGCGGGCGTCGGGCAAGCGCCGCGCGTCGGCCACGGGCTCGTAATAGCCGGTGAGCATGCCCTGCGACTCGCCTTCGAGATTTTCGATGCGGTAAGGCTGCAAGCGCGCCTGCATCCAGGCGCGACGTTCGTCGTCGCTGGCACTGGCCAGGCGTTTCACGTCGGCGCAAACGACCACCAGGGTGCCGGGACGCTCGCAGCTGCGCAGCCAGGCCGCCCACGCCTCGCCCAGCGTGTCGCCGCCAAAACCTGGCAACTCGGCCCAGTCCACTGGAATCCAGCGGCTGCGGGACTGCTGCAGCATGCGGCCATTGCTCGGGTAGTCGATGGTCGGCGCACCGGTTTCGGTGCCTGGCGGACCCATGCCTTCGGCGGCGCGGGTCAGGTCGGGGCGGGACGCATCCTGCACCGGCGGCGGCGCGCGATAGACCGACAGGTCACCGCAAGCGGCCAGCACCGTCGAAAGCAGCGGCACCAGCGCCCATCGGGTCATTCGCGTGATACGCCGCGGCGTTTCTACAATGCGCGGGCCGTTTTTTTCTTCTTCTCTTGTTCTGGTCGGGAATCGTTTCATGTGGTTGATTTTGCTTGAAGCCCTGGGCGCCTTGTTGATCCTGCTCTTCATCATCTGGTGGACGATGTTCTCGGGCCGCAGGCGCGGCGAGCTGGATCAGAACACGCAAGAAACCGGGGATGCCGGGGAGCAGGAGCCGACGCGCAAGCACTGAGCCAGGCCTCGCCCCAGCCCCGCATCGTCACATCCCTGCGTCACGGCTGCTCGGCGTTCGCGGGCGAGGACGCACCCGGATCGGCATCCGGCTGCGCCTCCTGGCTCGGAGACGCCTTGCCATCGTCTTTCTGCCGGTCCACTTTCTCCATCTGCGGGTTGGCCCAGCTTCCGGTGACGTGGTATTCCTGCGTGGCTGCCGCGATGGCGGGACGGCGCAGGATGGCCTGGGCCAGGAAGGTGGTCAGGCCCACGGCGGGGTTGATCCAGGCCGCGATCAGCGAAGCCGTGCCAGCGTTGATCTCCGGCACGATGACGACCCGCAGGTCCTGTGTCTCCTGAGCCAGGTTGGCCTGCCCGCTCATCAGCACGGCGGCGACCACGCCTTTCATCTGCAGGTTGTTGGTGCGCGCCACGCCGTCGGTCAGCTTGACATTGCCACGCACAAAGTCGAAGGAGAAACCGTCGGAGAAGAAGTCGCGAAAATCGAACAGCAGGCGCCGCGGCAGGGATTGCAAACTCAGCACGCCCAGCAGCCGGGCCGCGCCCGGCTCGACCTTGAGGAACTGGCCACGCTCGATGCTGATCTTGAGCGAACCGTCCAGCACGGCGACGGAAGGCCGCCAGGGCAGGCCATCCCAGGCCAATTGGCCCTGCATGCGCCCCGCACCCCCCTCGATCAGCCCGGGCTTGCCCAGGCGGGCAAGCAGGCCCCCGCCATCCTTGATCGCCAGCTGGAAATCCATCGTGCTGCGCCGAGTTGGGGAGGGCGCGGACCCCGGCCTCGGGGCCTCCGTGGGCACGGCAGGCCACTGGCCCTGCGCCGTGAAGTCGGCTTCCGGCAGCACGATGCGCAGGCGCCGCAGCTGCCAGACCCAAGACGGGCCCGTCTGGGCGCTGGCATTCTGCGCGGTCGCCGCTGGCACGTGGCCGGCTTCCACCTCCACCCGACCCAGAGACTGATCACCCAGGCGCAGTTGCTCGATCACCACGTCCAATGCCGGCAGGTCCAGGGCGTTGAGCGAGGCGATGTCGCGGTTTTCCTCGGCGGACTGGCCGACGGGGTCCACGGCGCGGAGAGGGTCGACCTCGGCCGCCGTCATGCTCAATGCCAATCGAGCCAAGCGCGCGTGCAGGTACCCGGCCTTGTCGGCGGCCCCGCCATCGTCCGTGGCGCGCGCGCCAGCGTCTGGCACCGCGACCAGGGGCATGCGGTAACTCAGTTCGCCACTGGCTTCCTGCGCCGTCAGCTGGGCCCGCCAGGTGCCGCGGTCACGGGTGACATCGACCTCCAGGCCGTGCAGGCTTTGCTTGCCGATTTGCACACGGTCGCCCAGCACGCGCAGTTGCGTGGGCAGGTAATCCAGCCAGACCGGGTCTGTGGCGTCTCGTGTCGCATCCGCACTGGCGCCGCGTGGCACATGGACGGCGTCGCTGCGCGTGTCCGTGCCCTGTTGGACCGCGTCCAGCCAGGCGTTCACATCGAGCGTGCCCAGGCGCAGCAGGGCGCGCACGCCCGTGTCCGGCAAGGCCAGAGCATCGCGTGGTGACTGCGCCGCGTCCTGGGTGGCCAGATCAAGCTGGAACAGGCCTCTCAGCACGCGTGGCCGTTCCTGCTCCGCCAGGTGCACGCGTTCGTAGCGTAGCTGCAGCAAGCGCCCAATCTCCAGGCTGAGCCGGTCGTGCCAGCCGCGTCGCGCTCCAGCCGTCGCGACGTCCGGCATCGCCTGGCTGACCTCGCCCTCGTCGCGTGGGGACCGCCGCTCCAGCTGCACACGCACTGGCAGCGTTTGATCGGCGGATTTGCGCAAGGGCGCGGGCAGGCTGAGGGCCAGGCCCCGCAAGTCGGTGCGCAGGGAGAACTCTGGGGCACCCTCGTTCAGGCCGAACTCGGCTTCGTAGCGGGCGCTGCCTTCCATTTGCCGCGCCAGCGCGGCCAGCTTGTGCAGACCCTCACCGCTGCGGTCATCCTGCGCCGCCTGCCGCAGGCCCTGGGCCGTGAACTGCCCCTGCACGCGCAGGCGCGGCTGGACCGTCGGCAACGGCGTGGCCGGCACGGGCACCAAGGCGGACTTGAACGTGGATTGCAGCGTCAGCGCGCCCGGCACGGGCATGGTGCCACCCTCGGCCTGAACTTCGCCCCCCAGCACGCGGGCATGCACCGCGCTCAAGGCGAAGCCCTGCTCGCTGAAATGCACGAGGCCGCGCGCCTGGGTCAAGACGGGCAGGCCGGGCGCGGGCCGCAGCGTGTTGCCCGCCAGCAGCAGCTGGCCCTGGACCGTGCTGGCCTTGAGGTCCGCCAACGGCAGGTCCAGCCGCAAGCGCAGGGCCGCGTCGCCAGTCGCACGGGCCTGCCCCAGCGCGCTCATGCGCAGGACGTCCATGGGTGACGCAGCCACCATGCGCTGCAGCATCTCGTCCAGCGCACCGGTGAAGTTGAGATCGGTCTGCACGCGCAGGCCGGTCCCCAACTCGGGGATCTGGACCTGGCTTTGCGTGAGCTGTACGCGCGGCGCGCCCGCGATCGCCGCACTGACGTTGCGCAATTGCAGGCTGGCGCGCTCCATCACGAACTCACCACGCAGGTCCTGCAGGGCCGGCCAGGGCAACTGGCCCTCGGTCTGCAGCGAGGGCGGCAAATAGACGAAGGTCGTGTCCTGAACCTGGGCCGTGACGCGGAATTCCCCCCCACCCTGGCGGAAAGGGAACTGGTCCAGGTCGCCCCGCAGCCGCAAGCGAACTTGGCTGGCCTGGCCACGGGGCAGGGCGTCGCGCAGGTAGCGGCGCGCGTCCTCAGGCAGGGACAAAGGCAGGTAACGATGCAGTTTCGCCAGATCCATCCGGCTGAGACTGCCTTGCAGGTCCAGCTGGCCCAGGCCGGCGGAGGGCGCCGCTCCCTTGGCGCCAACCCGGGACGCTTTCCATTCGCCCTGGAAATCGCCCTGCAGATCGGCGTTGGCGACCCTGGCATTGCTGATCTGCACGCTGTCCAGCCCTCCCCCCTTGACACGCCAGCGCAGATCGGCGCTGAGTGGGTCCAGCGCGAGGCGCGCGGGCTCGAACAGGCCGGGCAGTTCCAGGAAGCCTTGGCGCAACTGAACCTTGGCGTTACCGCCGTCCTGGTTCATGTCGAAATCAACGCTGAGCCCCGCCACCCCTGGCGTGCTTCGACCCGGGGTGGCTCCTGTTGCAAGCTCGGAGGCCATTTGCGCCGCCACCTCCAAGCCCACCAGGCTACCTTCGGCTTCGTAGCGCTCGGGCATGGCGCCGGATACCCCTTGCCAGTTCGCCTGCAGACGCTCGATGCGTCCATGGGGCGCATACCCGCGCAAGGCTTGGTGCGCTTGCGCAGACAGCGGGAGGTAGCGGGCCAGCTCGGCGAGCACGGCTATGTCGATGTCCTGCAAGCGCAGGGCGCCGAGGGTCTGACCAGGCCGGTATTCGGCCAGGCTCACGCGGGCATCACCGCCGGACCAAACCAGACCATCTCGGCTGTCAAAGCGCATGCCCTCGGTGTAGATCTCATAGCTACCGTCCTGCAACGCCCCACCGAGACTGGCGCCCCAGCGCGCGCCGATGCGGCCAGCGAAACGGTTCAATTCCAGCGCCGGCAGCTCGGGCCCCAGTTTGAGCAGCAACTGGCGCAGCGCCACATCCAGCGTCATCGTATTGATGCGCCCTTCCTCGACATCCACCCAGGCGCGCAAGGCGCCCGTGCCGCCTTCGGCATGGATGTGCGCCAGCTCCGCGGGCCACACCACGCGCTGCTTCAGGACGTCCAGGTCGACACGCTCGAGCTCGGCATACAACAATCCGTCCCAGCGCTGCCACTCGCCCGCGCGGGCGAAGAACAACGGTTCGCGAAAACGACCGCGCAGGCTGACACGTCCACCCAGGTCGGCGGGCGCCTGCGCGTCCAGCCGCCATTCGTGCGTGCGCGCGCCGTTGCGCAGGCGAAACTCCAAGCCATGCAACTCGACCGCAGGGACTGGGCGTGTTTCATCGATCCAGTGCACGCGTCCGCCCGTGACGCGCCATTCGGTCTGGGACAGCACCCAATCCGCCAGCCGCCCATCGCCCTCGGACTGTTGCGGCACCTCGATGCCGGCGATGAAGAGTCGCCCGTCGACGGTGCGGCGCACCGTCAAATCAGGCTGCTCGATCACGAGTTGGTCAAAACCCAGACGCAGCAGGGCCGACAAGGACAATTCCACCCGCACACGGGGCAGGGACAAAGCCGGGACCGCGGTAGTGTCGCCGCTGGCCTCGCCGTCGGCGGCACCACCAGGACCGGTGGTCTGCGCCCGCTCGTACAGCACCACCTCGTGCAGTTCGAAGGAGGGCAGCAGCCGGCCCTCGGTTTCGGCGCGAATAGCGCCGATGCGCAGGGGTCGCCCCAGCATCTGGGTGGCCTGCAATTCCAGCATCGGACGCAGGCTGTCGATTCGGGGCACAATGAAGAAATTCAGCCCCGCCCAGACGGCGCAACCCAGCAGTCCAAGCAGCAAGACCAGCCACCACACCACGCGGGTCAACCAGACCAGTGCCTGGAGCGACAGAGTTGGACGCAGATTCAGGCGATGCGGCAGGGCATTCATTGTGCAAATGGAAACTTCCCGAGAATTATGACCCGCAACGCGGCCACGCCCAGCCAACCGGACAACGCATGTGGCGTTTCAGCGCGCGATGAGGCAGGCTCCGGGGCCGACCATTCCCGGTATGTCCAACGGGTGCGCCGCCGCTACGCCGATCTATTGGGCCTGCTGCCCACCTTGCCAAGCCCCCCCGACGCCCTGGCGATTGCCCCCGACTTCGAAACGCTGCGTCAGGCCTATCGCCGACTGCGCGAACCCGCGCTGGGCGGCCATGACGCGGGCTCGGCCCTGCGCATCCTGCGCCAGTTGGTTCTGGAACGTCTGGCCGTGCTGGACATTGAGCACCAGACCCCGCTGCAGACCATCTGCCAGGGCATGACCGCGCTGGCCGAGTTCGCGCTCGAGACCGCCTGCGCCGAAGCGCAAGCCATGCTCGACGCCAGCCACGGCCCGGCCTGCAAGGCCGATGGCACGTCCTGCAAGTTCTGGGTACTGGGCATGGGCAAGCTGGGGGCACGCGAACTCAATGTCTCCAGTGACATCGACCTGATCTACGTCTACGAGGAAGACGGGGAAACGGCGGGAGACGCCCAAGGCCGGCAGCGAATTTCCAACCACGAGTACTTTGCCAAGGCCGTGCGCGCCATCGGTGGCCTGCTGGCGGATGTGACGGAACATGGTTTTGTGTTCCGCGTCGATCTGGCGCTGCGCCCCAACGGCAACTCGGGCCCTATGGCCTGCTCCCTGGACGCGCTCGAGGCGTACTTCCACGCCCACGGTCGCGAGTGGGAGCGGCTGGCCTGGCTCAAGAGTCGCGTGGTCGCGCCACGCGCGCGCATCGAGGACGGTGTAGGCAAACGGGATGACTCCGTCATGGCGCTGCGCGCCCTGGTGACCCCCTTCGTGTTCCGGCGCTACCTGGACTACAACGTCTTCGAGGCCCTGCGTGTGCTGCACCGCCAGATCCGTGAACACGCCAACAAGCGCAGCGCGGGCCGGCCCGAACGCAGCAATGACGTCAAGCTTTCGCGCGGCGGTATCCGCGAAATCGAATTCATCGTGCAGTTGCTGCAGGTGGTGCGGGGGGGCCAGTTCCCCGAGCTGCGCACGCGCCCCACGCTGACCGCTTTGCAACGCCTGGTCACAGCCGGCCTGATGCCAGCGACGACGGCGGGCGCGCTGGCCGAAGCGTATATCTTCCTGCGCCGGGTTGAGCACCGCATCCAATACTTGGACGACCAGCAGACCCACGTGCTGCCCACCCAGGACGCCGACCTGACCTGGATGGCGCGCAGCCTCGGTTACCTGGGTAGCCGGGGCGCTGGCTCCGACATCTGTGACTTCCTGAGCCAGTTGGATGCACACCGCGAAATCGTGGCCCAGGAGTTCGACACTCTGCTGGGCAACAGCGCCCCTGCGCCTGACAAGGAATGCCGGCGCTGTAGTCGCCAGGCCGACGCGGCACCGAGCTTCGACACCTTGCGAGCGCATCTGCCGCCCGCCTTGCACGAACGTTACGACCTCTGGCGCGCGCAGCCCCGGGTTCAAGCGCTGAGCGAAGCCGCCCAGACGCGATTGCTGCGACTGCTGGAACGCAGTGGGCGCATGCTGAATCTGCTGCCGCCGCAGGGCGCGGAAACCGTGCCGACGCCGGAGCCCACCGCCACCCTGGCCTACACCCGTCTGCTGGACTGGCTGGAACCGCTGCTGCGCCGCGAAAGCTACCTTGCCCTCCTGCTGGAACGCCCCGCCGTGCATGAACGGCTGCTGCGCCTGCTGGGAGCGGCACGCTGGCCGGCGCGTTACCTGCTCCTGCACCCGGGCGTGATCGACGAACTGGCCGGGCGCGAGTTGCTGGCCGCGCGGTTTGACCCCGCCGCGTTCGAGCGCGAGTTGGAAACGCGCCGCAGGGCGCTGCGCGCCACGGGGGACGGCGACGAGGAAGCGCTGCTCAACCTGCTACGCCGCGCCCACCATGCCGAGGTTTTCCGTACCCTGGCGCGGGATGTGGAAGGCCGCCTCAGCGTCGAGGAGGTGGCCGACGACTTGAGTGCCCTGGCCGACGCCGTGTTGCGCGTCAGCACTCGCTGGTGCTGGGACGCGCTGCGCAAGAAGCACCGCACCGAGCCTGGCGACGGACCCCAAATCGGCATCATCGGCTACGGCAAGCTGGGGGGCAAGGAACTGGGTTACGGCAGCGACCTGGACATTGTGTTCGTCTATGAAGACGCCCACGAAGACGCGCCCGAGGTCTACGCCCTGCTGGTGCGCAAGCTCGTCAATTGGCTGACGGTGAAGACCGGCGAAGGCGACCTCTACGAGATCGACACGGCGCTACGGCCCAACGGCAACTCCGGCCTGCTGATCACCACCTTCGACGCCTACGCCAACTACCAGCAACAAAGAGGCAGCAACACCGCCTGGACCTGGGAACACCAGGCCATGACACGCGCCCGTTTCGTGCTGGGCGCCGATGCCCTGCGCCAGCGTTTCGACGCAGTGCGTGAAGCTGTCATCTGCGCGCAGCGCGATCCGGTCGCCCTGCGGGAAGAAATCCTGGGCATGCGCGAGCGGGTGCGACAGGCGCACCCGACGCCCCAGGGCCTGTTCGACGTGAAGCAGAGCGCGGGCGGCATGATGGACGCGGAGTTTGCCGTTCAGTACCTGGTGCTTTCGCAGGCTGCGAACCATCCCGAGCTCCGCCGCAACAGCGGCAACATTGCCCTGCTGCGCGCCGCCGAGGCCGCGGGACTCCTGTCCGCGCCGCTGGGCACCGCAGCGGCCAACGCCTACCGCGAATTGCGTCGCATCCAGCACCAGGCTCGGTTGGATGAAACCCCGCCCCAGTTGCCCCTCGACCAAGTCGGCAGCGAACGCGCGACCGTGCTGGCGCTGTGGGCGGCGGTGTTCGAGACCAGAACTCAGCCCTGAGGGCGGCCCGCTCTGCGGGCCAATCCGGGAGCCGCATCCGCCCCGTGAACGTTTTTCTCAGCCCCGGATCTTTCTCACCAACGCGGTAGACGAGTAGCCATCCACGAAGGGCAGGGACACGGTCCGGCCGCCCCAGGATTCGACCAGGGCGGCCTCAGGCAACTTGCGCATGTCGTAGTCACCCCCTTTGACCAGGATGTCGGGCCGGATCTCGGCGATCAAGGCTTGGGGGGTGTCTTCGTCGAACCAGGTCACGAGGTCGACCACGCCCAGCGCAGCCAACAGGACCGCTCGGTCCTGCTCGTTGTTGAGCGGGCGTTCCGGCCCCTTGCCCAGACGTCGCGCCGATGCATCCGTATTCAGTGCCACCAGCAGGCTGACGCCCAGCGCCCGCGCCTGGGCCAGGTAAATGGCATGGCCCCGATGCATCAGGTCAAAGACCCCATTCGTGAAAACCAGCGGACGCGGCAACCCGGCCAGGCGAACAGGCAGTTCCGCGCGCGGACAGAGCTTGTCCAGGAAGGCGGGCGACGGCGCGGAGGGCGCAAGAGGAGTGGGCATGGTTGGCAGGTCATCGGCAGGTCTGCGCGTGCGGCTCGATCCTAACGGGAAGGAAGCCGGGCACAATGCAGCTCCCGACCCGGTCAGCGTCGACCTGGCATACCCCATGCATGGTATATCCCGGGCAATCCGGGACCTTGCCACCCACATGATGCGGTTACAAGCGCCGAAATCAGCACGCGGAACCAGCGGTTGGCGGCAATTTCCACCTTGGTGGCCATCCTATAAGCCTGCATAATCGACAATCTATGGCAACCGGCAAACTTGTTCCCATCAGCATCGACTCCATACGCATCGGGTATCCACTGGCATTCCCCTTGATGGATTCCGAAGGCGCGGTGATCGCCAACAAGGGATATTCGATTCCCGACCGCGCCACCATCCACCGGCTGGTGGGTCGTGGCCTGTCCTTGTGCATCGACCAGGCGGACGCCGAGGCGCACAACCGTGCTTACCGCGCCATGCTCAACGACATGGTGCAACGCGACCGTTCGATCGGTCGCATCGCCGATGCCCACGTCACCGACGCCAGCGCCGCTCTGGTCCGTGACGAGGAGGACGTGCCGATCGGCCCGCCCGACTGGCTGGATTACCAATCTGAGGCCAACACCATCCTGCGCGACGGCGACGGCCCCACCTTTCTGGGGCGCCTGAACCACCTGCACAAGCGCCTGCGTCAACACGCCATCCGCAACCCCGACGCCGCACTGCTCGCGCTCTTCCATCTGTCGACCAATGAAGTGCGCATGTACAGCTCCACCCACGCCATGCTGGTGAGCGTGATGTGCGGTCTGGCGGCCCGTGATGTGCTGGGTTGGCCGGAAACCGATGAAATGACGGTCAGCCTGGCCGCGCTTTCCATGAACGTGGGCATGACGGACCTGCAAGACAAGTTGACACAGCAGCAAGGCCCGCTCACGCCGGAGCAGCGACTGCTGGTCAACAACCACCCGCTGCGCTCGGTGGAGATGTTGATCAAGGCTGGCGTGCGCGACAAGACTTGGCTGGAAGCGGTGCGCAACCACCACGCGGCCGCGTCGGGCAATCTGACCGATCGCAACAGCATGGGCGACCGCATGGCCCGGCTGATCCAGCGGGCTGACTCTTTCGGCGCACGCCGTTCGCCACGCGCCACCCGCACACCCTCCTCGGCGGCGATGGCCATGAAGGCCACCTACTTCGACGAAAACCAGCAGGTCGATCAGGCTGGCGCGGCCTTGATCAAGGCCGTCGGCATCCATTCGCCCGGCTCCTTCGTCAAGCTGGTCACGGAGGAGATCGCCATTGTGGTCAAGCGCGGCGCCAACACCACCACGCCCAAGGTGGCGGTGCTGACCAATCGCGACGGCGTTGCGATCGTGGATCCGGTCCTGCGTGACACCGGCATGAGCGACTACCGCATCGCCGCCGGCCTCGAGTCACGGGACGTGAAGGTCAAGATCAACCTGCAGCGCATCCTGTCCATGACGGTCTGAGGCACCGACAGTCAGGCGCCTCCGCCACAGACAGCGCATGCCGCGGCCCCTCTGGGTCCGCGGCGTTTTTCATCCTGGACCCGCCCATCACATGCGACATGCCGGGCAACGGATGCGAAGAACTTGAAACGAACGCCGGGCGTCGCCGCGTTTCAGCGCGGCACGGTGTCCGCGAAACTGGGGCGTTGCATGAGCTTGTCGTGCAATTGAACCAGGTTGGCATATTGCACGCGCCAAGGGATTTGCGGAAAGCGCAGATCCATGTAACCCAGCGCGCAGCCCACGGCCACGTCCGCCAAGCCGAACTGCGCGCCCGCGCAATAAGGCTGCTGGCCTAGGCCCTTGCTCATGGCGGCCAACGCGGCCGTGATCTTGCCAAGCTGCCGGTCCATCCAGGCTTGGCTGCGCTCGTCCTCGGTGCGGTGCGGCCAGGTGGCTTCCATGCGCGCCAGCAGGCCAGCGTCCATCACGCCGTCGGCCAAGGCCTCCCAGGTGCGGACTTCCGCGCGTGCCCGACCGGCTGGTGGAATCAACCGCCCCACGGGCGAGAGTGTGTCCACGTACTCCACGATCACGCGGGAATCGAACAGGGCTTCGCCACCATCCAGGATCAGGCAAGGTACCTTGCCCAAGGGGTTGGATTCCGGGGCACGCGCGTCGGCGGACCACACGTCATCCAGCACAAAGTCGTACTCCAGCTTTTTTTCCGCCATCACAACGCGCACCTTGCGCACATAGGGGCTGGTGTAGGACCCAATCAGTTTCATACTCATGCGGTGGATTCTAGCGAGGGGCTCATGCCAGGGCCCGTATGAGCCAATTTCGAAACCATCCTGGGTCGTCCGGCCGAACGCCGAATCCCGCGCCGCCAGCAGCCGGGCGCCCTCTACAATTCCGGCCATGACGTTTTCCTCCATTTCGGCCCTTTCCCCACTGGACGGACGCTATGCGTCCCGGCTGGCACCCCTGCGCCCCTTGATGAGCGAGCAGGGCTATATGCACCGCCGGGTGCAGGTGGAGGTGGCTTGGTTCATCGCCTTGAGCGACGCCGGTCTGGCCGAGTTCCCCCCACTGTCTCCTGGCGCGCGCACATACTTGCTCAACCTGGTGAAGAATTTTTCCGAGACAGATGGCGAGGCCATCAAGGAAATCGAAAAGACCACCAACCACGATGTGAAGGCGGTCGAATACTGGATCAAGTCCCGCTTCGAGGCACGCCCCGAACTGCAGAAAGCCAGCGAGTTCGTGCATTTCGCCTGCACCAGCGAGGACATCAACAACACCAGCCATGCCCTGCAGCTGCGCAGCGCGCGCGACACGGTGCTGCTGCCGGCGCTGGACAAGTTGCTGCTCAAGCTGCGCGACATGGCCCACGCCTACGCGGAGGTGCCCATGCTCAGCCGCACCCATGGCCAGAGCGCCAGCCCGACCACGGTGGGCAAGGAGCTGGCGAACGTGGTGGTACGCCTGCAGGGGGCCTGCGACCGCATCGCGGGGGTCAAGATCCTGGGCAAGATGAACGGCGCCGTGGGCAACTACAACGCGCATCTCGCCGCCTGGCCGGAATTCGACTGGGAAGCCTTCGCGAAAAAAGTCGTGGAGACACCTGAACCCCTGGGCCTGGGCCTGAAGTTTCAGCCCTACAGCATCCAGATCGAGCCACATGACTACATGGCCGAGCTGTTCGACGCCATCGCGCGGGCCAACACCATCCTGGTGGATATTTCACGCGACGTCTGGGGCTATGTCTCGCTGGGGTACTTCAAGCAGCGCCTCAAAGCCGGAGAGGTGGGCTCCTCGACCATGCCACACAAGGTCAATCCCATCGACTTCGAGAACGCCGAAGGCAATCTGGGCCTGGCCAATGCCTTGCTGCGACACCTGAGCGAGAAACTGCCCGTCAGCCGCTGGCAACGTGACCTGACCGACAGCACGGTGCTGCGCAACATGGGCGTGGCGATCGGCTACGCCGTGCTGGCCTACCACTCGCTGGGGGTAGGCCTGGGCAAGCTGGAGCTGAACCGTGAGGCGCTCGCGGCCGACCTGGATGCCGCCTGGGAAGTGCTGGCCGAGCCCATCCAGACCGTGATGCGACGCTACGGCGTGCAGGGCGCCTACGAAAAACTCAAGGCGGCCACGCGCGGCCAGACCGTCACGGCGGCCGATCTGCATGCACTCATCAAGAGTCTGGACATCCCCGACGCCGACAAGCAGCGGTTGCTGATGCTGACGCCAGGGGCGTACACCGGCAAGGCCGCAGAGTTGGCAAAGCGGGCTTAGCCCACTCATCATCCTTCGGTGGCAGGGGGAAGCGCGCAGCGGCCGGGACATGGCCAATTCCGCGAGTGCCCTCCCATCGATAGTCAAACACCTCGACCCATGGCGCTGAAATCCACCATTTACAAGGCGAACCTGCAGATCGCCGACATCGACCATGGGTACTACGCGGACCATGCGTTGACGCTGGCGCGCCACCCGAGCGAGACCGATGAACGCATGATGGCACGCTTGGTTGCGCTGGCCTTGCAGGCGCACCGCCTGCAAGCCGACTGCCAGGGTGATGGAACCCTGGCTTTCGGCGCGGGTCTGTCCGACCCCGACGAACCCGATGTCTGGCTGCGTGACTACACCGGACGGACGCGCCTGTGGGTGGAAGTCGGCCAGCCCGAGGACAAGCCCATCGCCAAGGCCTGCAGCCGGTCCGATGCCGTGCTGCTCTATACCTACGGTCATGCCGCCGAGGTCTGGTGGCGCGGCATCGAGCACAAGCTCGCGCGCCTGGACAAACTGCAGGTCTGGCGCATCCCGACCGAGACCGCTCAGGAGTTAGCGGCCCTGGCCGAGCGCAGCATGCAATTGCAGGCCACGCTCCAGGAAGGCCTGCTCATGCTGGGCAACGGCGCAAGGCAGGTGCATGTGGAACCCGTCCGCTGGAAGTAAGCGACACCGACCCCAGGCCTGAGTGCTCGCGCAGCACGGCTCAGGTTTTCGGTGCCGTGTCGGCGTCGTCGAACAGACGCGCCTGGACTTGTGCGCCGCTTGCGCGTTCCGCATAGCGGTTGAAGCGCCAGGCCTCGCCCAGTTGCGTGATGCGACGCCAGGTTTCGCGTTTCTCCGCGGGACGCATGTGCGTCCAGTGCTGTACCTCGTCGAAGCTGCGGCCACACCCCTTGCAGACCGAATCACCCTGACTGGTGGAGCAGATGGCGATGCACGGCGTGTCCGGCGTATGCTCATACCAGGCCAGCCAGGCTTCCATCGCTGGCCCGGGCATGCTGAGCTCGTCCGCTTCCTGCTCGTGAAAGAAGACCATGAGCGCGTACACCTCGGCCAGCGCCCGCAGTGGCGGGGACAGCGTCACCCCATCGGTCGCGGGTTCGCGTTCGCGCCAATAGTTGATTGCCGCTTCAATGTCGGTGACGTGGATGCCTGCCATGGGGGCGTAGCCTGGAAAAGAAAACGGGGAGCTTGATAAGGCAGAGTTTTCCATCATACCGGCCCGCTTGTGGGGCCGCGTCGATCCGTGGTCTAATGCGTTCCACGAAGGGGAGTAGCTCCCATCAACCCCGGCACAGGGAGGCGTCAAAAATGACGTCGTCGAGGTTGACATCAACAAGTCGTCATTACGAAGCATGACTTCCGGCTTGTTGGGCACATTCTTTACCACTCCACGCCGAGCAAGACCTTCGATTGGAACCTGAGTCAGGTTTCGTCGAAGCGTGCGCGTTCTCGGCGCTCCCGGTCCACCGGCGAGCACGGGTTCTTCCTCCATCGACTGAGCTGACCAGGTTGTAAATCGAACTACAACTCGGAGTTCCTCATGGAGTTTCTGTCATCACCTGCGTTCTGGGTCGCTCTGGGCCAGATCATCATCATTGATATCCTGCTCGGCGGCGACAACGCCGTCGTCATCGCGCTGGCCTGCCGCCGGCTGCCTCCAGCACAACGCACCAAAGGCATCATTTGGGGCACCGCGGGTGCCATCGTGCTGCGCGTCGTTCTGATCGCTTTCGCGATGACGCTGTTGAACCTGCCTTTCCTCAAACTCGTCGGTGCACTGCTGCTGATTTGGATCGGCGTCAAGCTGTTGGCGCCGGACGAGGAGGGCCACGGCAATATCGCCGCCAGCGACAGGTTGTTCGCAGCCATCAAGACCATCGTCGTGGCCGACTTGGTCATGAGCGTGGATAACGTGATCGCCATCGCTGGTGCAGCCCAGAACGCGGGAGAGCACTCGCTGCTGCTGGTCATCCTGGGCCTGTTGATCTCCATCCCCATCATCGTCTGGGGTAGCCAACTCGTGATCAAGTTGATGGAGCGTTTCCCCGCCATCATCACGGCCGGCGGCATGCTGCTCGGCTGGATTGCGGGTGGCATGCTCGTGACCGACCCGGCCTTCGCCAACCCTGACCAATGGCAATGGGTGTTCAAGTTGCCGCAGTCCGACATCCTGCGATATGGCGCGAGCGTGGTTGGCGCGTTGCTGGTGTTGCTGATCGGCAAGTACGCCGCCACCCGTCGTGGCGGGGAGGCTGCCCACGCCGCCTCCGGCAAGCCCAGCAGCCACACGGCCTGACCCTCAGGGGTCACGCACACAAGAATCACCCAGGAAGTTTCCCCCCGTCCCTCGTCAACACAAGGAGCACATCATGGACAACATCATTGCGTACGTGGACGATGCTGAATACGCGCTGCATCAGTTGGCGCCGATGCTGAACGAAGCATCCGGCGCCGGCCGCCAGCCCGCTCAGTGGATCCTGGTGGCCTGCCCGCCACGCATGTCGCGACACATCAACAAGTGGGTCAACCACACGGCACGTGAGAACTGGCGCAACAAGTGGGCGGACAAGCTGTTCAAGCTCATCACACCCCGACTGCACGTCCGCGGCGACAAGGTCATCGCCTTGCTGTCCAGTGGACCGCTGCTGGAAATGACGCAGGAACTGCAGGTCAAGTACGGAACAGCCCGCGTGCTGGACGCGCGCCGTCCGAAGTTCGGTCAGGATCTGCAGCCCGTCACGCCCGACCAGCCCCAGGGGCAGGATTCACGTTGGGCCGTGCCGGGTGCCGTTGCAGGCATGGCGGCGTTCCTGGTTCTCGCCAGCGAGTGAGGCAGCAGAGACCGGTGGGCTGGGCTGAACCCCGGCCACCGGTCTCTGCGTCAACGTTCCCGCATCTGTTCACGCAGCAGGGCATCCACCTGCTTGCTGCGTGTTTCGATGATTGACGCCTCGATGTAGTCGTTACTGGTCGCGCCGCGCCGGATCAGGTCTTGCGCCGCGACGTAGCGATCACGCGCGGCGGCATAGTCAAAATGCACAACGTAGGCTTCGGCGTCTGCGCGCACCGCGCGCAATGTCTGCCCTTGCGCCGTGCAGGCAGCCGACAGCAGTTGCCAGGCCTGCGCATCGCGCGGGTGTTCGGCCAGCCAGACTTGCAGCATCTGCGCGGCGCGTGCAGCACCGTCCAAGCCCGCCATCGTCAGCGCGCGCGCGCGCAGCAGGCGCTGGGCCCGCGGTATCTTTTCCGAAGCAGCAACGGTGGGAACCGGCAGATCGAGTAGCGCCAGGGCACGCGGCGCGTCACCGGCCGACAAGGCGAGTTCCGCGCCCAACAGGCGCACCTGGTAAGCCGCCTGCGGCCGTGCAAGCGCCATGGCCTGCAAGCGGGTCCACCATTTTTGCGCCGTCATCGGGTCGCGAAGTTCACCAGCGGCCCAGGCTGCGGCATACAGCACGGCAGCCTGCCGTGCTGAGGGCTGCGGCGGGTCCGTAACACTTGTCCCTGGCAGCTGAACCTCCGCCTGCGCCACGGCGGCGCGCAGCATATCGACGGATGGATCGGCCAGCACGCGGGCGCGCGCCGCCAACATGGCATGGGCCATCGCAGTGTCTGTGTCCGCCACTTGGGCCGAGCTGGCTTGCAACTGTTGCCGCGCCTGCATGTCGGCGATCCGCTCGGTCGTCAAGGGATGGCTGCGCAGGTAAGGAAAAGCGCCCGTGTCGTTGTGGCGATTGGCCTGCAGCAACTTCTGGAACATGCTGGCGAAGCCCTGGCCGTTGAAGCCCGCCTGCGTCATCACGCCATAACCCACGCGATCGGCTTCCCGCTCCATGTCGCGCGAGAAGTTCAGCTGTCCCTGCACGGTGGCGGCCTGTCCCCCCACGATCAGAGCCCCGGCCGCGTCCGGGCTCGATGACGCGGCAAGGATGCCCAGAATCATCGCTGCAATCATCCAGGGGGCTTGCTGTCCCTGACGGCTGATCATGCGCGCGATATGGCGCTGCGTGATGTGGCTGAGTTCATGTGCAAGCACGGAGGCCAGCTCATCCGCGTCGTCGACCGAGGCAATCAGCCCAAGATGCACGCCCATGTAACCTCCGGGCAAGGCGAACGCGTTGACGCTGCGATCGCGTCCCAACAAGACGGTCCAAGCGTACTGTTCGTCCATCTCCGGCCTCAGCTCACCCCGCAGGCGCGCGGCGGCCATGAGGCGCAACCAGAGACCTTCCACATAGTCGCCCAGAACCGCGTCATCCACGTAGGCGCTGCTGCGGTAGAGCTCGCGCGCGATGCGATCACCCAGCTGGCGTTCCGCGCCCGTGCTCATTTCCAGTCCGTCGCCCAGGGCAGGCAAGGCGTTCGGGCTACCCTGCGCCATGGCCCCGACGCTGCAAGCGAGCGACAGGCACAGCAACTTGCGCTTCAAACCGTCAAATCTCATGGCCCGTATGATGCGTGATCCAGGTAATGTTTTGATAAAGCCTTTTCCATGAACGGTTTGACGCATTTCGATGCCAGCGGACAGGCACATATGGTCGATGTCGGCGACAAGGCCACCACACGACGCGTGGCGGTGGCGACCGGCCGAATCGACATGCAAGCCGGCACGCTGGCCTTGATCGAATCGGGCAACGCGAAAAAAGGCGATGTACTGGGCGTGGCGCGGATCGCGGGCATCTTGGCCGCAAAAAAGACCAGCGACCTGATCCCTCTGTGTCATCCCCTGGCGCTGACGCGGGTCGCGGTGGCATTTGAGCTGTTGCCAGCGAACCCGATTTCATCCGTGCGTTGTACGGTGACCGCCGAAACCGTGGGCTCCACGGGCGTGGAAATGGAGGCGCTGACCGCAACCCAGATCGCCCTGCTCACGATCTATGACATGTGCAAGGCCGTGGACCGGGGCATGCAGATCCACGATGTGCGTCTGTTGGAGAAGCACGGCGGGAAGTCCGGCAGCTACGTGGCCGCCTGATCGCGGCGCCCCATCGCCCAGGCGCGTGGGATGCGGAAAGGCCAGTCTCCGGACCGGCCGCCGATGCTTCAGTTGTTGGCGAGCTGGGGGCGAGGGTGCCCACCGTCAGGCCCGTTTCGCGACAGGCGCCAGGCAGGTACTTCGCGTCCACCGTGCCGGGGCCGCATTTCCAGCCCACGATCTTGCCGTCGCTGACCTCTGGGACCAATAGCAGGGTCTTGTCCTCCACGTCGGCGGAGATGTTGTGCACCGTCACCTGGACGGCGCCTTTTTCATCCGTTTGAACGCCGCGGACGTACTGGGTTGTCGGATTGGCCGATTCGCAACCCCAGCCGCCACCAGCGGGCAGGGCGGTGCCACCCTTGGCCTGGTAGACCTCGCTCACCGCCGTGCGGCATTGAGACGCGGCCAGCACCGCTTCCGACATCTTGGCACGCACCGCATAGTCCTGGTACCAGGGCAGTGCGATGGCGGCCAGGATGCCGATGATCGCGACGACGATCATCAGTTCGATCAGGGTGAACCCCTTTTGGAATGCGTGCTTCATGAATACTCCTTCTTGAGCAATGGTGATGGTGATGGGGAGGACCCGTACAAGGCATGGCACGGCGGTTTGCGGTGCCACGAAAGCGGCGAAGAATACCCCAAGACTTCCACGATGAGCAGGACCTTCACGGACCCACTGGCGTCGATGCTTGACGCGCGTCAAACGACGGTGCGAATCGGATCGTGGATTTTTGTTTCAGGATGCCTGGATTGTCTGGCAAGGTCCGTGCTTTGTGGCCTCGCGCCCGGTATCAGCACCCAGCCTACAGATCGAACTCTTGCCCGGCCTGCAACCCATGCAATTCGTACAGACGGCCGCCGCGCGCCAATGCGCCGGCCGCACCAGATTTCTGGGCGGAATCCTTCTGGAGTCCACCCAGCTCCACGAGGATCTGGACCGTTTCCGTTGGCTTGGTGTGCGTGATGTAGATGGGATAGTCCTTGCCAGGCGCGATCTGCGCCAGCTCCTGGGCCAGGGTGTCTGGCGCCAGATGCTGGCTGATCTCCGCCAGCTTGCTTTCCCGGCGGCTGAAAGCCGTTTCGATCACCAGCATGCGGACATCGTCCAACTGATTGACCCGTCGCCAGAACGCGGGATTGGGGCCGGTGTCACCGCTGAACACCCAGGTGGCTGCCCTGCCATCCTTGCGCCCAGCCGAGTCCACGCTCACGGCGTAACCCACGGCGGGCACCGTGTGCTGGGCCGGCAAGGCCTCGACACGTCGATCTCCAATTTCCACCACCTCGCCGGTTTCGATGGGCGCGAAACGCATGAAGGGCGCCGCCTCGCTGGGAATGCGACTGAAGTCAGGCCAGATGAGGTTGTTGAAGATGTGCGCGCGCAAGGCTTCGATGGTCTTGGGCAAGGCATGCACCATCACCGGCTCGCGCCGTCGTGCGCCCATGGCATCAAGCATCAGCGGCAGGGCCGTGATGTGGTCCAGGTGTGCGTGGGTGATGAAGACATGGTCAATGCGCAACATCTCACCGACTGTCAGGTCTCCGACGCCGGTGCCCGCATCCACCAGGATGTCCGTGTCGACCAGGAAAGAAGTGGTGCGGCTACCTCGCGCGATGGCGCCCGAACAACCCAAGACCCGCACCTTCATGTTTGCTCCATCGCGTATCAGCCCGCTCTTGAATTGCCTGAAACAGAAACTTGCGGAGAAAAACCCGAGGCCGTTCGCGCGCGATCATGCCCGAAGCCGTTTTTTTCTGCAACATTTCGCAACATCCTGCAAGCATAACCCGCCGATTCCCAATCGTCGGCAAGACCGGCGCAAGGAAGCCCTCAGGGTGAGAGAAAAATCACAGCGCGGACCGCTGCCCCTGCGCATGGACCAGCAGCACGGTGATGTTGTCGCGACCACCGCGGTCATTGGCCATGTCCACCAAGGCCTGGGCCCGCAACTCCAGGCTCAGGGGCAGGCGCAGCAATCTGGCGATGTCCGTGTCGCGCAACATGTCGGACAGGCCGTCGGAGCACATGAGGTACAGATCGTCGGCCTGGACCGCATGCGTATGCACTTCCAGCAAGACCGCGGGGTCCACGCCCAGGGCACGGGTTACCAGGTTGCGATGCACTGAAACCGCCGCCTGTTCCGCCGTGATCAGCCCGGCATCCAGTTGCTCCTGCAGGAGCGAATGGTCACGGGTGACGCGCGCCAACTGGCCTTCGCGCAAACGGTAGCAGCGCGAATCTCCGATATGGCCCAGCACCAGATCACGCCCGTGGAAGACACCCACCACCAGCGTGGTGCCCATGCCAGCGTATTCGGAATGCTCGCGCGACGCTTGCAGCACGGCGGCATTGGCCTGCGCAACACTGCGCTCCAGGACCCGTCGGATGTCGTCCAAGGTGACCGGCGTGCCAGCATCATCGGCACGAAACCATCCACTGAGGTCGCGCTGGATGTTGGTGCAGGCCATGCTGCTGGCCACCTCACCGGCGTTGTAGCCGCCCATGCCATCGGCCAGAACCGCCAGACCCGCCGCGTCATCCACGGCGTAGGCATCCTCGTTGTTGCCGCGCACTCGACCCTGGTCGGTTCGCGCGCAAAACTTGTAGCTCAAACTGCTTGCTGCCATGGCTCTTCATTTCTCCGCCACGCCAGACGCCTACCCAATCGTGAAGTGCCGCGGGACTCATTGCATCGCCCTTAAGCGGGACGATGTCGCCGACATTAGCAGAGCCCAAGACGGCCCGCAAGCCGGCTCACTTTTGTGCCGTGCAATTTGCATTTGCACACACCGATGTGGTGCCTATCGCAACAAAGCCATGCCCGAACGGGCATGGCTTTGAATGAATCAAGACGCGGTAAACCGCATGCTCAAGTCGCCGTCTTGCCGCGCTTTTGCAAACTCCTGCCCAGCAAGACCACCAGGATCGCACCCAGTGCCGCCGCGACGTAATGCAACCACGGCTGACCGGCGAGAACTGGCTTGAGGATGTTGTCGTTCATGATGGTCTCGCCACCCACCCAGCCGATCAAGGCCGCGCCCAGTGTCACGATGATCGGGAAACGCTCCATCAGGTGGATCATGAGCGAGCTGCCGAACACCACCAAGGGGATGCTGATCGCCAGTCCCAGGACCAGCAGCACGAGGCTGCCCTGCGCAGCCGCGGCCACAGCGATCACGTTGTCCAGGCTCATCACCAGATCGGCGATCAGAATGGTGCGCACGGCGGTCATCAAACCTCCGACCTGCTTGCTCTCACCCTCGTCCTCGTCGTCCTCGCTCAGCAGCTGAACCCCGATCCAGAGCAGCAGCACGCCGCCCACGATCTGCAGGAAAGACAGCTCCAGCAGCTTCGCCGCCACGACGGTCAGCGCCACGCGCAACACCACCGCCGCGCCGGAGCCGAACAGGATGGCCCGTTTCTGCTGGTGCGGTGGCAGGGAACGCGCGGCCAAGGCAATGACCACGGCGTTGTCGCCGGACAGAATGATGTTGATCCAGATGATCTTGAGCAGACCGATCCAGAAGTTGACATCCTGCAAGAATTCCATCGAAAACTCCTTAGCTGTTATGGTTTCTAGTAGAAGGAATGAAGCCCGATGATCCATGCGGATCACCGGGCCAGATATAGAGGAAAACGTCAGTTCTTGACCGCAGTCAAGAGGACAAACGCTCGCCGCCGTCTCAGAGCAACGCCTTGAGCAACTTGCCCATTTCCGAGGGGTTGCGCGTGACCTTGAAACCGCACTCTTCCATGATGGCCAGCTTGGCATCGGCCGTGTCGGCGCCGCCGGAGATCAGGGCGCCGGCGTGGCCCATGCGCTTGCCGGGAGGCGCCGTGACGCCGGCGATGAAACCGACGATCGGCTTCTTCATGTTGGCCTTGCACCAGCGCGCGGCTTCGGCTTCGTCGGGGCCACCGATCTCACCGATCATGATGACGGCGTCGGTGTCCGGATCGTCGTTGAAAGCCTTCATCACGTCGATGTGCTTCAAGCCGTTGATCGGGTCACCGCCGATGCCGACGGCGCTGGATTGGCCGATGCCGAGTTCCGACAGCTGTGCGACGGCTTCATAGGTCAGCGTGCCCGAGCGAGACACGACACCGACACGCCCCTTCTTGTGGATGTGACCCGGCATGATGCCGATCTTGATTTCGTCGGGCGTGATCAGGCCGGGGCAGTTCGGGCCCAGCAACAAGGTCTTCTTGCCGCCCTTGGCCTCTTTTTCCTTCATCTTGTTGCGCACGACCAGCATGTCACGCACCGGAATGCCTTCGGTGATGCAGATGGCCAGATCCAGGTCGGCCTCGACGGCCTCCCAGATGGCATCGGCCGCACCCGCCGGGGGCACATAGATCACCGACACGGTGGCGCCGGTCTGCTTGGCGGCTTCCTTCACCGAGGCGTAGATCGGGATGTTGAAGATCGACTCACCGGCCTTCTTCGGGTTCACGCCAGCGACGAAGCAGTTCTTGCCGTTCGCGTATTCCTGGCACTTCTCGGTGTGGAACTGACCGGTCTTGCCCGTGATGCCCTGGGTGATGACCTTGGTGTTCTTGTTGATGTAAATCGACATGATGGATTCCTTCGCGTCTGGTCTGGGCTTACTTCACGGCGGCGACGATCTTGGTCGCTGCCTCGGCCATGGTGTCGGCGCTGATGATGGGCAGGCCGCTTTCGGCCAGCATCTTCTTGCCCAGTTCCTCGTTCGTGCCCTTCATGCGCACGACCAGCGGCACCTTCAGGCTCACGGCGCGACTGGCCGTGATGACGCCGGTGGCGATGGTGTCGCACTTCATGATGCCACCGAAGATATTGACCAGGATGCCCTCGACCTTGGGGTTCTTGAGCATGATCTTGAAGGCTTCGGTCACCTTCTCTGGCGTAGCGCCACCACCCACGTCCAGGAAGTTGGCTGGCTCGCCGCCGAAGAGCTTGATGGTGTCCATGGTCGCCATGGCCAGGCCGGCGCCATTCACGAGGCAGCCGATGTTGCCGTCCAGGCTGATGTAGGCCAGATCGAACTTGGAGGCTTCGATTTCCGCCGCGTCTTCCTCGTCCAGATCGCGGTAGGCGACGATCTCGGGATGGCGGAACAGGGCATTGGCGTCGAAGTTGAACTTGGCGTCCAGGGCGATGATGTTGCCCTTGCCGTCGCGGTTCAGCGGGTTGATTTCCACCAGCGAAGCATCCGTGTCCATGTAGCACTTGTAGAGCTTCTGGCAGATGTCGATGAACTGCGCCAAGGAGTCGGCGGGCAAATTGATGCCCTTGGCCAATTCCTTGCCGTTGGCTTCGGTGAAACCCACGAGTGGATCAACGAAGATCTTGACGATCTTCTCGGGCGTGCTGTGCGCCACTTCCTCAATGTCCATGCCACCTTCGCTGGAGGCGATGAAGGCCACTTTCTGCGTGCCGCGATCGGTCACGGCGGACAGGTAGTACTCCTTCTGGATGTCGGCGCCTTCCTCGATGTAGAGGCGACGCACCTTCTGGCCCTCGGGGCCGGTCTGGTGGGTCTTGAGTTGCATGCCCAGGATCTGGCCCGCCAGCGTTTTCACGTCATCCACGGTCTTGGCGACCTTGACGCCACCGCCCTTGCCACGGCCACCGGCGTGGATCTGCGCCTTGACGACCCAGACCGGGCCACCCAGCTTCTGGGCGGCTTCAACGGCCTCTTGAACGGTGAAGGCCGCAATGCCGCGGGGCACAGGCACACCAAACTGACGCAAGATTTCCTTGCCTTGGTATTCGTGGATCTTCATGAGGGCTCTCTCAGGAAATGGTTTCTATCGGTTGCCGGAAGCGGCAAGCCGTCGAAGCTGCAGATGGGGCAGGCACGGCCAGCGGTTCGCGCCGGTTCAGACGCAGCCGCGAAATGTATCATGTTGCTCTGCACAACGGCGGTGCGCCCTGACGCCGCCGTTCGTGACACCTGCCCCCGCCCGCTGCCAGCAGTCTGTCCGCCCACCATGTCTCGAAAAAAAATCTTCATCGACGGCGAAGCCGGCACCACCGGTCTGCAGATCCGAGAGCGCCTGCAGGCCATGCCACAGGTCGAATTGCTGAGCATCGCGCCCGAGCGACGCAAGGACCCCACCGCCAAGCGCGAGATTCTCGCCATGGCCGACCTGGCCATACTCTGCCTTCATGATGACGCCGCCGTGGAAACGGTGGCGCTGGTCGATGCGCTGGAGGCCTCGGGCGAGCTGGGCGCGAAGCCGGGTCCGCGCATCATCGATGCCTCGACGGCGCACCGCGTGGCCCCGGGCTGGGTCTACGGTTTCCCCGAGCTGACCCGCGACCACGCCCAGACCGTGGCCCAGGCCCGGCGCGTGGCCAACCCCGGCTGCTACCCAACGGGGGGCATCGCGCTGCTGCGCCCGCTCATCGACGCCGGGTTGCTGCCCACGGACTACCCGATCGTGCTGTCGGGCTACTCGGGTTACTCGGGCGGTGGACGCAGCATGATCGAAGCCTACGAAGTCACCCAGACCGCGCCGCCGCTGGAGGTCTACGGCCTGAGCCTGACGCACAAGCATCTGCCCGAGTTCCAGCGCTACGCGGGTCTGACGCGCCGGCCCATCTTCGTGCCTGCCGTGGCGAACTATTACGCGGGCATGATCGATCAGATCGGCCTGCAGTTCGAGTTGATGAAGGACGTGCGCAAGAGCGACCAGCTGGAAGAAGCGCTGCGCGCCCACTACGCGGGCAGCGAGTGGGTCAGCGTCGTGCCGCCCCAGCCCAGCGGCCGCCTGGAACCCACCGCGCTCAACAACACGAACTTGATGGAGCTCAGCGTCTACGGCAACGATGCGCTGGGCCAGGCCGTGCTGGTGGCACGTTTCGACAACTTGGGCAAGGGCGCCAGCGGCGCCGCAGTGCAGAACCTCAAGCTGATGCTGGGGCTCTGAAACCCCGAGGCCCAGGGCCGCACTTCAAGGCTTCAAGCGTCCTCGCCGTCGAGGCCCAGGCCCTTGCCGTCCAGCACACGACGCACCACGTCGCCGGAAAATCCGCGCGCCAGCAGAAACCGGACTTGCCGGGCGCGCTCCTTGGCCTCCACGGGCGCGGCGTCGAAACGCCGCTGCCAGACCTGTCGGGCGCGTATTTCCTCGCTGTCCTGCAGGCTGGCCAAGGTCTGGGTGATCAGTTCGCGGTCCAGCCCCTTGTCCTGCATCTCCTGCCGCAAGCGCGCCACGCCCAGGTGGCTGGCGCGGCGATGCGCCAGTGATTCGGCCGCCCGGCGTTCGTCCAACAAACCCCGGGCCTGCAACTCGTCCAAGGCCTGGGCCAGGGTCCCGGGCGCCTCCTCGAAGCGCGCGAGCTTGCGCTCCAGTTCGCGCCGGGTGTGTTCCCGCTGGCTCAGCAGGCGCAGCGCCCGACCTTTCAGGCTGGGTTGAAAAGCCAGTTTGCGATTGCGCCCCTGGCCTTCGCCTTCGGATCGGTCAGGCATGTCGGCGGCCGATGCGGAGACTGCTTCAGGCTTGCGCGTCACCGGGTCCCGCAACCGCTACGGACACATCCTCGCCGCGCAGCGGAATGCCCAGGGATTCACGCACCTTGTTCTCGATTTCCAAAGCCAATTCCGGGTTCTCACGCAGGAATTCACGGGCGTTGTCACGGCCTTGGCCGATTTTTTCACCGTTATAGGCGTACCAAGCACCTGACTTGTCGATGATGTGAGCGGTCACCCCCATATCAATCACTTCGCCCTCGCGGCTGACCCCTTCACCGAACAGGATGTCGAATTCAGCGCTCTTGAAGGGTGGGCTGACCTTGTTCTTCACCACTTTGACCTTGGTTTCGTTGCCGATGGCTTCCTCCCCCTTCTTGATGGTGCCGGTGCGGCGGATGTCCAGGCGCACCGAGGCGTAGAACTTGAGCGCATTGCCGCCGGTCGTCGTTTCGGGGCTGCCGAACATCACGCCGATCTTCATGCGGATCTGGTTGATGAAGATGACGGTGGTGTTGGTCTTCTTGATGGTGGCCGTCAGCTTGCGCAGGGCCTGGCTCATCAGGCGCGCTTGCAGACCGGGGAGGCTGTCGCCCATTTCACCTTCGATTTCGGCCTTGGGCGTGAGCGCGGCCACCGAGTCAATCACGATCAGGTCCACCGCACCGGAGCGCACGAGGCTGTCCACGATTTCCAGTGCCTGCTCGCCTGTGTCCGGCTGGCTGATGAGCAAATCCTGCAAATTCACGCCCAGCTTCTGCGCGTACTGGGTGTCCAGGGCGTGTTCGGCATCAACGAACGCACAGGTGCCGTCCATTTTCTGCATTTCGGCGATGACCTGCAGGGTCAGCGTGGTTTTGCCTGACGATTCCGGGCCATAGATTTCGATCACGCGGCCACGCGGCAAACCGCCGACGCCCAGGGCGATGTCCAAGCCCAGACTGCCGGTGGAGACGACCTGGATGTCCTCGATCTTCTCGCCCTCACCCAGACGCATGATGGTGCCCTTGCCGAACTGTTTCTCGATCTGGGCCAGGGCGGCCTGCAGGGCTTTGGCTTTTTCGCTGTTGGCGTTCTTGACGGCGGCGTCCATGGTTTTTCCTTTGAGGGGTTGGGATTGAGCACCTGACATTTCAAACAGGCTGGATACTTGAACAGCACTCTATCAGCCGAGTATTTTGCCGTAAAGCCATTTTTTAGTCATTTTGGCTTACCATTTGAGCATGCTGCCCGACGCCGTCACCCCCCTGACAAGCATCCCGAACGACGACGGGTGGCGCCAGACCCACCTGGGCCGCCTCCTGGGCCATGCCATGCGCCGTTTCGACACCCGTGTGCAGGCACTGATGGCACATGACGCCGAGGTCCCCCTGGCCCTGTCCCATCTGGCGGCACGCGGGCAGGTCAGCGCCGCGCACATCCACATCACCCGGCACCTGGCCGTGACGGGCTCGCGGCTGCAGGATCTGGCCGACGCCGCCGGCATGAGCAAACAGGCCATGGGCAAGCTGGTGGACCAATGCGTGGCCTGGGGCCTGGTGACACGAGAGGCCGATGCGCACGACGGCCGCGCCAAGCAGGTGCGCTTCACACCCGCCGGCCTGGCCTGGCTCGGTGGTTTCCAGCGGGCCGTGCGCCAGGCTGAGGCCGAGCTGCGGCACGCCGTGGGCGAGGAAGTGGCCACCGTGATCGCGCTGGGCTTGGAAGCCTACGCAGGCAGCTAGCCCGCCGCGACGGCCCTGGCCCCATGCACCGCGCCTGACCGAGTGCATGGGCTTGCGCGGCATCCCGCCTAAAATCAGCCCAGACATGACGCAGGCCGCCCCCGTAAGGCGGTGCACTGCACGGAGACACATGCATGCGAATTCTGATTGCGGAAGACGATCAGGTCCTGGCCGACGGCCTGCTGCGCACCCTGCGCGGCTCGGGCGCCGCGGTCAACCACGTGGCCAACGGTGCCGAGGCCGACGCGGCCCTGATGACACAACCCTCCCAGTTCGACCTGCTCATCCTGGACCTGGGCCTACCCAAGCTGCACGGTCTGGAGGTGTTGCAGAGGCTGCGTTCCCGCGGCGCCAGCCTGCCGGTGCTCATCCTCACTGCGGCAGACAGCGTCGAAGACCGGGTTCAAGGCCTGGACTACGGCGCCGACGACTACATGGCCAAGCCCTTCAGCCTGCAGGAGCTGGAAGCCCGCGTGCGCGCCCTCACGCGCCGGGGTCTGGGCGCGGCCAGCGGCCTGATCCGCCATGGCCCACTCGTCTACGATCAGACGGGGCATGTCGCGACCATCGACGGACGCCTGGTCGAGCTCTCCGCGCGCGAACTCGGCCTGCTGGAGGTGCTGCTGCAACGCAGCGGTCGCCTGGTCAGCAAGGATCAGCTGGTCGATCGCCTCTGTGAATGGGGTGAGGAAGTGAGCAACAACGCCATCGAGGTCTACATCCACCGCCTGCGCAAGAAGATCGAGGGCGGCCCAATCCGCATCGCCACCGTGCGCGGACTGGGTTATTGCCTGGAGAAAATCCAGCCAGAAGCCGCGATGCCCAGCGACTCCGACGCCGCGTCGCTGGCCTGAAACACGGCAGAACCACCCCACCTTTCCATGCCGTTCGGCAGAAAGCTCTTCCAACGGGAACAACGTTCGCTGTTCGGGGAAATCCTGGACTGGATGCTGACCCCCCTGCTCATCCTCTGGCCTGTCAGCCTCATCCTCACCTGGTTGGTGGCCCAGAACATCGCGGGTCGACCTTTCGACCATGCCCTGGAGCTTCAGGTCCGTGCACTGGCGCAGCACCTGAAGCTCCAGAGCCCGGGCCCCCGGGGCAACACCCGCTTCGATCCCCCCATGCCTGCGCGCACGCTGCTGCACGCGGATGCTACCGACACCCTGCACTTCCAGGTGCTGGGCGCCCAGGGAGAGTTTCTCTCCGGTGACCCGGACTTCCCGCCACCGCCGCCCCTTGAAAGCCACGAAGGCATCGCCCGCCCGGGCCTGGAGCCAGGCGTGGTGCAGTTGCACAACGACGAGTTCGAAGGCACACCCGTGCGCATCGCCTACCTGTGGATCGCGCTCGCACCCATGCCTTTCAGCGATGGTGCCCCCGCGGCAGGTTCACCACTGGCCCTGGTCCAGGTGGCCGAGACCCTGGACAAGCGCTCGCAGCTGGCGGCGGAAATCATCAAGAGCGTGATGCTCCCGCAATTTGCCATCCTGCCCCTGGCCGTGCTGCTGGTCTGGCTCGCGCTGGCGCAGGCCATCCGACCGCTGGACCATCTGGCCGGCAACATCCGCGCGCGCGCGCCCGACGACCTGAGCCCACTGGAGACACGCGCCGTGCCCCTGGAAGTGGCACCGCTGGTGACGTCGATGAACGAGCTGCTGACGCGGCTCACGGAATCGATCGCCGCCCAGAAACGCTTCCTGGCCGACGCCGCTCACCAGCTCAAGACCCCGCTGGCCGGCCTGCGCATGCAGGCCGATCTGGCCCAGCGCCATGACGCCAGCACCGAGAACCTGCGCCAGTCGCTGCAACAGATCGTGCGCGCCAGCACCAACGCCACCCACACCGTCAACCAGTTGCTGGCCCTGGCCCGCGCTGAAGGCAGCGGTGCGGCCCTGGCGCAGCAACCCTGCGACCTGGCCCAGATCACCATGGACACCCTGCGCGAAGTCGTGCCCCTGGCCCTGGAAAAACACTTGGACATCGGTTACGACGGCCCCGTCCCCGGCACGCCGATCGCGCAACTCGACGGCAATCCGACGCTGCTGAAAGAGCTGGTGCGTAATCTGCTGGACAACGCCATCAAGTACACGCCCAGCACCCCGGAACGTCCGGGCGTCATCACGGCCCGTGTGCTGTCCGACCCTTTTGGCCAGGTGCTGCTGCTGCAAGTCGAGGACTCGGGCCCTGGCGTGCCCGAAGCGGAGCGCGGACTGATCTTCCAGCCCTTCTACCGTGCCTTGGGCACGCAGGCGGATGGTTCGGGCCTGGGACTGTCCATCGCGCAGGAGATCGCCCGGCAGCACCAGGCCCGCATCGAGGTCGAGGACCTGCACCCCGGCCAGCATTCCCCCGGCGCCCGTTTCACAGTGCGTTTTGCGGTGCGCAAGTCCTTGGCGTCCTGAAGGCGCCGCACGCGCCCCTCAGGGCGTGGCTCAAGGTGCGCAGGCCGAGGGAGCCTTGCCGTTGATCGCAGGCAAGGCTTGCAAGGCGGCTTGCGCGGTGGCTGCCTGGGCCGCGTCCGCGGCCTGAACGCGCACCGAGGCTTGCCGACGCTCGGGCCATTCCTGCACCACCCGCGCCGAGCGCAGGCCGCGTTTCTGCATGGCGTCCAGCTCGCCCTCGGCCTTGGCCTGTGTCTCGAAACGCGCCAGCGAGAGGCCCGGCTGCAATTCGGGATTGTCCAGCGTCTGCAGGGCACGGCGGGTGCGGGGTGAAAGCTGCGCACGCTTGCGGTCCAGCTCCGTCGCGTTGGCATAACGCCCCATGTAGATGATCCAGCGCGCGGGTGCCGTGACGCGCACATCCAGCGTCCAACTTCCCGCCGAGAGGGACTGGCCCAACTGGCGACGCAGCGCCTCGAGCTGCGCGGGCTGCGTCACGTCCCATGGACCGGCCTGCCAGCATTGCGCGGTCGCGCGGCCCAGGGACTCTTCCGTGGCCACGGGCGCCGGAGTCGCCGCTGCGGCCACCGAGGGCACGGCGGCGGGAAGGGCGGGCGCCGACAGGATGCGGATGGCCTCGGGCCGGACTTGCTGCGCGAGACGCTCGGGCTCGTGCTGCTCCGCTGGCGCCCAGCCATAAGCACGCAACAGTCCTTGCGACCAGGCAAAGTAGCTGGCGTTCAACAAAATCAGCAACAGGGCGACGATGCGCAGCATGCGGACGAAGGACGGGTAAGAGGGGACGGAAATAGGACCTGCGGAGCCGATCTCAGGCCCTCATCGGGCGCACGCTGACTTCGGCGGAGTCGATTCTTTTCATGCCGTCGGCAGTATGCACCAGCAGCGCCCCGCGCTCGTCCACGCCCTGAGCCAGCCCCTCCATGCCATCGCTCAGCCGCACCGCGCGCCCCGCCAGCGCGTCGCGCGCCTGCCAGGCCACGCGCACCGGCGCGAAACCCTGGTCCTGGAACCGCAGCACCGCATGCGCCAGAGGTGCCGCCAGGCGCAACAACGCAGCCGGTGCGTCCAAGGCCGGGTCGAACTCCTGCGCCCAGGCGGGCTGCGTGTTCATGCCATCCGCTCCCTGGGCAACGGCGGCATTGATGTTCAGGCCCACGCCGATCACGGCATACCGCAGATCCAGCGCCTCGATCAACACGCCGGCCAGCTTGCGGTCCTGGCGCCAGAGGTCATTGGGCCACTTGAGCTGCACGCTGGGGTGCAAGCCCTGCGCCAGCGACAGGCCCACCGCCAGCGACAGACCGGACCAGTCGGTCATCTGCAAAGGCAGGCCCAGGGAGAACATCAGCAGATCACCGGGCTGCGCGCCACTGTTCCAGGCCCGCCCAAGGCGGCCTCGCCCCGCCGTCTGGCGCTCGGCCACCAGCAGCACGGGTTCTGCCTGCCCGGCCTTGGCACGGCGCATCAGCTCGGCGTTGCTGGAATCCACCTCGGGCAGCACTTCGACCGTGAACCCGGGGAAGTGCGGGGCCAGCGATTCCCAGATCGCCTCGGCGGGCCAGCGCAGCGTCATTTCGGCGCGAGCAAAGTGCCCCGACAATTCTTGTTACCACACCAGCAAGGGTATTCGGCCTTGAGCTTCTTCGTGTAGGGTTCGTCGATGATGAGGCCGTAGTCGTAGTTCAGTTCCTCGCCGGCCTTGATCTTGCGCAGCGCCTTGATGAAGACGCGGCCTTCGTCGGTCTCGTCCGCCTCGCAATTCGGGTTGCAGGAATGGTTGATCCAGCGCGAGGCGTTGCCCCCCACCTTGGCGTCGATCACGTGGTCTTCGTCAACGTGGAAGTAAAAGGTATGGTTCGGGTCCTTGGGATCGTGCGGGTGACGACGCAAGGCCTCTTTCCAGTTGATGATCTCGCCCACGTATTCAATGATCATCTCGCCCCTGGCAATGTCCTGCAGGGCGAACACGCCCTTGCCGTGGACGCCGGAGCGCCGCACCTGGATACGACGACCGGCGGAAGAAGATGAAGCAGAGGGTTTGGACACGGCGGGATTTTTTGGTAAGGTGAACTCGTATGGGCGCGCGCGGGCGTGCCCGCGTAAGCGTGCGCACACGCGTGTAGGCGTGCGCGCGAGACAGGGATTGTATTCATGAAGACTTTGGTCATCGCTGAGAAGCCATCGGTCGCGCAAGACATCGTGCGCGCCCTCACGCCCACGGCCGGCAAGTTCGAGAAGCACGACGAGCACTTCGAGAACGAGCAGTACGTGGTAACGAGCGCCGTGGGACACCTGGTGGAGATCCAGGCCCCCGAGCAATACGACGTGAAACGGGGCAAGTGGAGCTTCGCCCACCTGCCCGTGATTCCACCGCATTTCGAGCTCAAGCCGGTCGACAAGACGAAGACGCGGCTGAACGCCGTGGTCAAGCTGGCCAAGCGCAAGGACGTGGACAAGCTGATCAACGCCTGCGACGCGGGGCGCGAGGGCGAATTGATCTTCCGCCTGATCGAGCAATATGCCAGCGGCGCCAAGCCGCTGGGCAAGCCGGTCTCCCGCCTGTGGCTGCAGAGCATGACACCCCAGGCCATCCGCGACGGCTTCGAGCAGCTGCGCAGCGACAAGCAGATGCTGCCCCTGGCCGACGCCGCGCGCAGCCGCAGCGAAGCCGACTGGCTGGTGGGCATCAACGGCACGCGCGCCATGACAGCCTTCAATTCGCGCGACGGCGGCTTCTTCCTCACCACCGTGGGCCGCGTGCAGACGCCCACGCTGGCCGTGGTGGTGGAACGCGAGGAACAGATCCGCAAGTTCATCAGCCGCGACTACTGGGAAATTCATGCCAACTTCGGCGCGCAAGCCGGTGACTACGCCGGCAAGTGGTTCGACCCGAAGTGGAAAAAGAACGAGGAAGATGCGGAGAAGAAGGCCGATCGCCTCTGGAACGAGGGTGAAGCCCGCGCCATTGCCGACGCCGTGCGCGGGCAGCTGGCGACGGTCACCGAGGAAAGCAAACCCAGCACACAAGCCTCGCCCATGCTGTTCGACCTGACCAGCCTGCAACGCGAAGCCAATGGCAAGTTCGGATTCTCCGCCAAGACGACGCTGTCCATCGCGCAGAGCCTGTACGAACGCCACAAGGCGCTGACCTACCCGCGGACCGACTCGCGCCACCTGCCCGAGGACTACCTGTCCGTGGCCAAGGAAACCTTCGGCATGCTGGCCGACTCCGGCCTCAGACACCTGGCGCCGCACGCGGCCACGGCGCTCAAGAATGGTTATGTCAAGCCCAGCAAACGCATCTTCGACAACGCAAAAGTCAGCGATCACTTCGCCATTATCCCCACGCTGCAAGCACCCAGCGGCTTGAGCGAGGCCGAACAGAAGCTCTACGATCTGGTGGCACGACGGTTCATGGCGGTGTTCTTCCCGAGCGCGGAATACATGGTGACCACGCGGATCACGATCGCCGCCAGCCATCACTTCAAGAGCGAAGGCAAGGTGCTGGTCAGGCCGGGCTGGCTCGCCATCTACGGCAAGGAAGCCGATGAGGAAACGGGTGACGAGAAGGAAAACAGCAAGATCCTCGTCCCCGTGCAACCGGACGAGAAAGTCAAGACCCGGACCGCGGACGCCAAGGGCCTCAAGACCCGCCCACCGGCCCGCTACAGCGAGGCCACGCTGCTCAGCGCCATGGAAGGCGCCGGCAAGATGGTGGAAGACGACGATCTGCGCGAGGCCATGAGCGAAAAGGGCCTGGGCACGCCGGCCACGCGCGCCGCCATCATCGAAGGGCTGTTGACCGAGAAGTACATGCTGCGCGAGGGCCGGGAACTGATCCCGACCGCCAAGGCTTTCCAGTTGATGACCTTGCTGCGCGGCCTGGGGGTGGAAGAGCTCTCCAAACCCGCGCTGACGGGCGAATGGGAGTACAAGCTGTCGCAGATGGAACGCGGGCAGCTCACGCGCGAGGCCTTCATGCGCGAGATCGCGGCCATGACGGAACACATCGTCAAGAAGGCCAAGGAATACGACCGCGACACCGTGCCCGGCGACTACGCCACCCTGGCCACGCCCTGCCCGAACTGCGGCGGCGTGGTCAAGGAGAACTACCGCCGCTACGCCTGCGTGGGCAAGAAGGGCACGGGCGAGGATGCCTGCGGCTTCTCCTTCACCAAGATGCCCGCCGGCCGCGCCTTTGAACTGGCCGAGGTGGAACAGTTCCTGCGCGACAAGCGCATCGGCCCGCTGGAGGGATTTCGCTCCAAGGCGGGCTGGCCCTTCACCGCCGAGATCGCGCTGGTCTACAACGAGGAAGAAAAGAACTGGAAGCTGGAATTCGACTTCGGCAATGAGGACGAGTCCGAAACCGGCGAGCTGGTGGACTTCTCCGGCCGGGAATCGCTGGGCGCCTGTCCGAAGTGCGGCGGCGCCATTTACGAGCATGGCAAGAATTACGTCTGCGAAAAATCCGTGCCCACGCAAGCGCAAGCCACGCCGAGCTGTGACTTCAAGAGCGGTCAGATCATCCTGCAGCAGCCCGTCGAGCGCGAACAGATGATGAAGCTGCTCGCCACGGGCAAGACCGATCTACTGGACAAATTTGTCTCCATGCGCACGCGCCGGCCCTTCAAGGCCTACCTGGCCTGGAACGCGGAGGAAGGCAAGGTGGCATTCGAGTTCGAACCCTCGAAATTCCCGCGCAAAACTGGCGCATCCGCAGGTGGCCGGAATGGCGCAGCCGCCAAGACGGCTCCCGGCAAGGCTGCAGCCAAGAAAGCACCGGCTAAAAAAGCAGCGGCCAAGAAATCAAGCACCAGGAAACCGGCTGCTGGCCTGACGCCCAGTGCCGAACTCGCGGCCGTGATCGGCAACGAACCCGTGGCGCGCACCCAAGTCATCAAGAAGATCTGGGACTACATCAAGGCGCAGGGCTTGCAGGATCCCAAGGACAAACGCAGCGTGCTGGCAGATGCCAAGCTGCAGCCCGTCTTCGGCAAGGACCGGGTGACGATGTTCGAGATCACCGGCCTGGTGGGCAAGCACCTCAGCTGAGAGGTGCCCAGACGCGCGGGTCAGCCCTTGAGCAGCAGGGCGCGCACCCGCGCGTAGTTACGTTGCACCTTGGCGATGTAACTGGCCCGCTTGGCGGGCGCGATGGCGTTGTAGGCGCCCACCGCCTTCCAGAGCGTGCCGTGCTGGCGGATTTTGTTGGACAAAATCCAGGCGCCGACATAGATGTTGGTGCAGGCGCCCTTGAGCTTTTCGCGGTGGATGCCCATTTCGGCCAGCTGGGGCAACCAGCGGGTGTTGATCTGCATCAGGCCGACATCATGGGTACCGTCGGCATTGGTCGGACCCACCGCGTCCGGGTCAAAGGCAGACTCGGTCTTGGCGATGGCGATCAGCATGTGCTTATCCACCCTGAAACGCTCGGCCGCCGCTGTGAAGCAGGGATCAAAGGGCTGCCAAGCCTGCTTGGCCGGCAAGGCCGTCACGGACGGAACCCGGGACTGGACGGCAATCTCCTGCGCCCCGGCCGCACTGGCGAGCGTGGTGGACAGCAGCAGGGACGCCCAGCCTTTCATGGTCACAACTCCGTTTATTTCGCGACAACCACGCGGGCCATTTCCAGGCACTTGTTGGAATAGCCCCATTCATTGTCATACCAGGATACGACTTTGATGAAGGTTTTGTCCAGGGCGATACCCGCATCGGCGTCGAACACCGAGGTGCAGGTTTCACCACGGAAGTCCGTGGCCACCACCTTGTCCTCGGTGTACCCGAGGATGCCCTTGAGCGCGCCCTGGCTCTGGGCCTTCATTTCGGCCTTGATCTCGTCGTAGCTGGCATCCTTTTCCAGCTCGACCGTCAGGTCCACCACGGACACGTCGCTGGTCGGCACGCGGAAACTCATGCCGGTCAGTTTCTTGTTGAGCGCGGGGATGACCACGCCCACGGCCTTGGCAGCACCGGTGGAGGAAGGAATGATGTTTTCCAGGATGCCGCGGCCGCCGCGCCAGTCCTTGTTGCTCGGGCCGTCCACGGTCTTCTGCGTGGCGGTGGCGGCATGCACGGTGGTCATCAGACCCCGCTTGATGCCCCACTTGTCGTGCAGCACCTTGGCCACGGGCGCCAGGCAATTCGTCGTGCAGGAGGCGTTGGAGATGATGGCCTGGCCCGCATAGGTCTTGTCGTTGACGCCGAAGACGAACATGGGCGTATCGTCCTTGCTCGGGGCGGAGATGATGACCTTCTTCGCGCCCGCGGCCAAGTGCTTGCCCGCGCCGTCCTTGTCCAGGAAGAGACCCGTGGACTCAATCACCACGTCCGCGCCGACCTCGTTCCACTTGAGGTTGGCCGGATCACGCTCCTGCGTGAGGCGGATTTTCTTGCCATTGACGACCAGCTGACCGCCTTCGACCGAGACCTCGCCCTTGAAGCGACCATGCACGCTGTCGTACTTGAGCATGTAGGCCAGGTAGTCGGGCTCCAGCAGGTCGTTGATGCCGACGATTTCAATGTCCTTGAAATTCTGCACCGCCGAGCGGAACACATTGCGGCCGATGCGGCCAAACCCGTTGATGCCTACTTTGATGGTCATGATGCTTTCCTCTGGTCTGGATTGAAACCTGGTACCGCTGCTTATTTACCCAACACCGCGCGCACGGTGTGCGCAACGTTTTCCGGAGTGAAACCGAAATGTTTGAACAGCACGGGGGCGGGCGCCGATTCGCCATAACTGTCGATGCCCACGACAGCCGAGCAGCCGTATTTCCACCAGCCCCCGGTCGCCCCCATCTCGACGGCGACGCGAGGCAGGCCGGCGGGCAGCAGGGCCTGCTTGTAAGCCGCTTTCTGCCGGTCAAACACCGTCGTGCTGGGCATGGAGACCACGCGCACCGCGATCTTCTGCGCGGCCAGCAGTTCCTGGGCCTTGAGCGCCAGCGCGACTTCGGAGCCAGTGGCGATGATGAGAGCCTGGGCTTTTTTCTTCAGGCCCACGTGTTCCGGTTCGGACAGCACATAGGCACCCCGGCTGATGTCGCCCAGGTCACGCTTGGGTGCGTAGGCCAGATTTTGACGCGAGAGCAGCAGGGCCGTCGGGCGCGCCTTGTTCTCCAGTGCCACCGCCCATGCCACGGCCGTCTCCGCCGTGTCGGCGGGGCGCCAGACGTCCAGGTTCGGAATCAGGCGCAGGCTGGCCGCGTGCTCGATGCTCTGGTGGGTGGGGCCGTCCTCGCCCAGGCCAATGCTGTCGTGTGTGAAGACGTGGACCACGCGCTGCTTCATGAGCGCGGCCATGCGAATGGCATTGCGGCTGTAGTCGCTGAAGGTCAGGAAGGTGCCGCCATAAGGAATGTAGCCACCGTGCAGGGCCAGGCCATTCATGATGGCGGCCATGCCGAACTCACGCACGCCGTAGTTGATGTGGCGACCCAGCTTGCCATCGGCCGACTTGACCACGGCGCCCGTGCTGTCGAAGCGCAGGGCCGGGGTGTGGCTGGTGTTGGTGAGGTTGGAGCCGGTCAGGTCCGCGCTGCCGCCCAGCAATTCGGGCAGCGCGGCGGTGAACGCCTCCAGCGCAATCTGCGAGGCCTTGCGTGTGGCCACGGTTTCCGCCTTGCTGTGCGCGGCGACGGCGGCGTCCACGGCCACCTGGGCAAAGGCCTTGGGCAGATCACCCGCCATGCGGCGCTTGAACTCGGCGGCAAGCTCGGGGTGGGCGGCGGCGTAGGCGGCGAACCTGTCGTTCCACGCGGTTTCAATGGACTGGCCATGGGCCTTGGCGTCCCAGTCGGCGTAGACCTCGGCCGGGATCTCGAACGGCGCATGCGGCCATTCCAGCGCTTCGCGCGTCAACTTGATTTCTTCGGCGCCCAAGGGTTCGCCATGCGCCTTGGCGGTGCCCGCGCGGTTGGGGCTGCCCTTGCCAATGCTGGTCTTGCAGATGATGAGCGAGGGACGCTCGGTCTGCGTCTTGGCCTTGGCGATGGCCTCGGCCACGGCCTGCGGGTCATGGCCGTTGAGGGGGCCGATCACGTTCCAGCCGTAGGCGACGAAACGCAGCGAGGTGTTGTCAGTGAACCAAGGTTGCACCTGGCCATCGATGGAAATGCCGTTGTCGTCGTACAGCGCGATCAGCTTGTTGAGCTTCCAGGCGCCGGCCAAGGCCGCCGCCTCATGGCTGACGCCTTCCATCAGGCAGCCATCGCCCAGGAACACATAGGTGTGGTGGTCCACGATGGCGTAGCCGTCGCGGTTGAACTCAGCGGCCAGCAGCTTCTCGGCCAACGCCATGCCCACGGCATTGGTCACGCCCTGGCCCAGCGGGCCGGTGGTGGTTTCCACGCCGGGGGTGATGCCCACTTCGGGATGGCCCGCGGTCTTGCTGTGCAGCTGGCGGAAATTCTTCAGCTCGCCGATGGGCAGGTCGTAACCCGTCAGATGCAGCAAAGCGTAGATCAGCATCGAACCATGGCCATTGGACAGCACGAAACGGTCACGATCCGCCCAATGCGGGTTCGTCGGGTTGTGCTTGAGGTGCTGGCCCCAGAGTGCAACAGCCATATCGGCCATGCCCATGGGGGCGCCCGGATGTCCGGAATTGGCTTGTTGTACAGCGTCCATTGCCAGCGCACGGATTGCGTTGGCCATTTGTTGGGTATTTGCCATGTCGAGGCGACTCCGGAATTCAGCGCGGGTGAAGAGGGCGGGGAAACCCGGCATTTTACCGGGCGTCCCGGCATGCGCCTCGACCCCGTCCCGCGTGCTGCCCCCACGGGCGCCGCATGCCAGAATGAAGCGCATGCTTGACACCTCTGATCGCGCGCACGCCCTGATCCTGGCCGCCGGCCGCGGCGAACGCATGCGCCCCTGGACTGACACCACGCCCAAACCCCTGCTTCAGGTCCAGGGCCGCCCCCTGCTGCAATGGCATGTGGACGCCCTGGCCGCAGGCGGATGCACGGACCTGGTCATCAACACAGCCTGGCTGGGCGAGCAAATCCCCGCCCATTTCGGTGCCGCGCCCCGCACCAGCGATGGGCAGGCCCTGCGCATCGCCTACTCCGAAGAAGGCCGGGATTTCGGCGCGGCCCTGGAGACGGCCGGCGGCATCGTGCGCGCCTTACCACGTCTGGCCGAGGTCTTCTGGGTCGTGGCCGGCGATGTGTACACCCCCGGATTCACGTTCAGCGCGGCGGCCCTTCGGCGCTTCGCCCAGGGCAACAAACTGGCGCACCTCTGGCTGGTGCCCAACCCGCCCCACAACCCCCTGGGGGACTTCGGGCTGAGCCCGGACGGGCTGGCACTGAACGTTCCCGCCGCGCTTCGAGAGAACACGCACACCTATACCTACAGCACCATCGGTCTGTATCGGCGTGGATTCTTCACCGCGCCCTTTGTCCAGTCCGTGGACACCCTCCCGCCCGGCAACCCGGCGGGCGTCAAAGCCCCACTGGCACCGATGCTGCGCGCGGCGATGGACAATGCCGCCGTGAGCGCCGAGCTGTACAACGGGCCCTGGACCGATGTCGGCACACCCGAACGCTTGCGCGAGCTCAACGCCACGCATCCCCAGACCACCGAGACGCCATCGCCATGAACGCCCCGCTGAAGCATTCCGCCTGGCTCACGCCAGCCCCCCTCGCTCAGTACGCGCAACGCCGCGCGCGGCTGGCGGCGCAGATGACGCTGTTGGGAGGGCCGGACGCGATCGCCATCATCCCCACGGCGCCCGAGCGCATGCGCAACCGCGACAGCGACTACCTGTTCCGCTTCGACAGCTACTTCCACTACCTCATCGGCTTCGCGGAACCCAACGCCTGGCTGCTCATCGACGGCACCGGCCGCACCACGCTGTTCTGCCAGCCCAAGGACCTGGAACGCGAGATCTGGGACGGCATCCGCCTCGGTCCGGAGGCGGCCCCACTGGCGCTGGGCGTGGACGCGGCCCATTCGGTCACCGAATTGGAGCAGCGCCTCCCCAAGCTGCTTGAGAACCAGGCCACGGTCTGGTACCCCTTCGCCACCCACGCCGGGCTGGAAGCCCGCGTCGACGGCTGGCTCAAGGCCGTGCGCGCCCGCGTGCGCTACGGCGCGCTCTGTCCGGAAGCCCAGCGCGACCTGTGCGCGCTCTTGGATGAGATGCGCCTCGTCAAGGACGAGTACGAGCAAGACGTGATGCGCCGCGCCTCGGCCATCAGCGGCCGCGCGCACATCCGCGCCATGCAGCGCTCTGCCCGCATGCTGCGCGAGGGCCAGAACCTGCGCGAATACCACCTGGACGCCGAGCTGCTGCATGAGTTTCGCCTTGGGGGCTCGCAGTATCCGGCCTATGGTTCCATCGTCGCCGCCGGCGCCAACGCCTGCGTGCTGCACTACCGGGCTGATGCCGCGCCCGTGCGCGATGGCGATCTGGTCCTGATCGACGCGGGCTGCGAGCTGGATGGTTATGCCAGCGACATCACGCGCACCTTCCCTGCCAACGGAAGATTCAGCGGGCCTCAGCGCGCGCTCTACGATCTGGTGCTGACTTCCCAGGATGCGGCCGTGGCGGTGACCCGGGCCGGCGCGCGCTTCAATGACCCGCACGAAGCCGTGGTGCGCGTGTTGTCGCAAGGCCTGCTGGACCTGGGCTTGCTCAGCCGCGACAAGTGCGGCACCGTGGACGACGTCATCGCCAGCCGTGCCTACTTCCGCTTCTACATGCACCGCACCAGCCATTGGCTGGGCATGGACGTGCACGACTGCGGCAGCTATGTGGAACCCACCGAGCTCGGCCGGACCAGCGAGCGCAAGGATGCGCTGTCCGGGGAAATCATCAAGGACCGGCCCAGCCGCATCCTGCGCCCCGGCATGTGCCTGACGCTGGAACCCGGCCTCTACGTGCGCCCCGCAGAGGACGTGCCGGAATCGTTCTGGAACCTCGGCATCCGCATCGAGGACGACGCCTTCGTCACCGAGAGCGACTGCGAACTGATCACCCGGGGCGTGCCAGTCAAGGCGGACGAGATCGAGGCGCTGATGCGGGCCTGAAAGCGCCCGCCCAGTGACCCCAGGCCTTTCCGGTCTGGGGTCACTCAAGCAGGACGGAGGCGCATCGCGCCGTTTTCACTATCCTCTGATTAGACAAAAGTAATCCGTCAGGCAGGTCGCATTGACTATCATTAATCCGCTTTGATAGTCGAAATTCATGAGATTTGCCATGACCCGCTTTGCCCGCACCAATTTGCCCCTACTCAAGAAAACCGCCAGCTACTACGTGATGCACATCGTCGTGGCTGCGGCAGTGGCTTACGCCGTGACAGGTAATCTGTTCATGGCTTTCACCCTGAGCCTGCTGGAACCCACGGTTCAGGCGGTGGCCTTCTTTTTCCACGAAAAGGTCTGGGAACGCCGGTCTCCTCGCCAGCGTCTGACCCAGGTGTCGCCTGCGCCCGCACCCTGAGTTCGTGCGATTGGGGTCGTCGAAACAGGCCACCGCGCCGCAGTCAAGACTCCCGCCCAGCGCTGAGGCATTCGCGCCACAGCTGCCGAGCCCGCACCGTGCCGGGGCATACAATCCAACTCCCCCAAAAAGAGCAAACCTCTTTTGCCCGGGCGCCGACAGTGCATCAGGATGCATTACGCGGTCGCATCATCCACGGGCAATTGATTTGCTGCAGGAGATTCCTTGATGTCCAGCACCCCGTCGTCCAACGACAAGCGCGAGCAGATCCGCCGCGCCGCCCTCGAATACCACCAGTTCCCGGTTCCCGGCAAGATCGCCATCGCGGCCACCAAGCAGCTGATCAACCAGCATGACTTGGCCCTGGCCTACACCCCCGGCGTCGCCGCGCCCTGCGAGGAAATCGCCAAGGACCCCGACGCGTCCTATAAGTACACCGCCCGCGGCAACCTGGTGGGCGTCATCACCAACGGCACGGCCGTGCTGGGCCTGGGCGACATTGGCCCGCTGGCCGGCAAGCCGGTGATGGAAGGCAAGGCCGTGCTGTTCAAGAAGTTCGCCGGCATCGACGTGTTCGACATCGAGGTCGACGAGAAGAAGGACCTCGACAAACTGGTCGACATCATTGCCTCGCTGGAGCCCACCTTCGGCGGCATCAACCTCGAGGACATCAAGGCACCGGACTGCTTCTATGTCGAGCGCAAGCTGCGTGAACGCATGAAGATCCCGGTCTTCCATGACGACCAGCACGGCACGGCCATCGTGGTCGCGGCCGCCCTGATCAACGGCCTGAAGGTGGCGAACAAGGAGTTGAAGAACGTCAAGCTCGTCACCTCCGGTGCCGGTGCCGCGGCGCTGGCCAGCCTGAAGCTGCTGGTCAAGATGGGCCTGTCCAAGAAGAACATCTGGGTGACCGACATTGCCGGCGTCGTCTATGAAGGCCGCACCGAACTGATGGACGAAGACAAACGTGTATTCGCCCAGAAAACGGACGCGCGCAAGCTCGGTGACGTGATCGCCGACGCCGACATCTTCCTGGGCCTGTCTGCGGGTGGCGTGCTCAAGCAGGACATGGTGAAGAAGATGGCGCCCAGCCCCATCATCGCCGCCCTGGCCAATCCCACGCCGGAAATCACGCCCGAGGAGGTGAAGGCCGTGCGCGACGACGTGATCATGTGCACCGGGCGCACCGACTACCCCAACCAGATCAACAACGTCCTGTGCTTCCCCTACATCTTCCGGGGAGCCTTGGACTGCGGCGCCTCCACCATCACGGATGAGATGGAAATCGCCGCGGTCTACGCCATGGCCGAACTGGCCCAGGCAGAGCAAAGCGAAGTCGTGGCCGCGGCCTACGTCGGCGAGCAACTCCGCTTCGGACCTGACTACCTGATCCCGAAGCCCTTCGACCCGCGCCTGATGATCAAGATCGCGCCGGCCGTGGCCCAGGCCGCCATGGACGGTGGCGTGGCACGTCGCCCGATCGAGGACATGGACGCCTACCGTGAGCGGCTGCAGGCCTATGTCTACGCCTCGGGCACGACGATGAAACCCATCTTCACCGCCGCCAAGACAGCCACCAAGAAGCGCGTTGCCTACGCCGAGGGCGAGGAAGAACGCGTGCTGCGCGCGGCCCAGATCGTGGTGGATGAAGGCCTGGCCCGTCCAACGTTGATCGGTCGACCCGCCATCATCGCCCAGCGCGTCGAAAAATTCGGCCTGCGCCTCAAGGAAGGCCAGGACTACGATGTGGTCGACACCGAATACGACGAGCGTTACCGCGACTTCTGGCAGACCTATCACCACATGACCGAGCGCAAGGGCGTGACCGTCCCGATCGCCAAGATCGAAATGCGCCGCCGACTGGCCCTGATTGGCGCCATGCTGCTGCACAAGGGCCACGTGGACGGCATGATCTGCGGTACGTGGGGCAACACGGCCATGCACCTGCAGTACATCGACCAGGTCATCGGCAAGCGCGCGGGCGTCAATACCTACGCGGCGATGAACGGGCTGCTGCTGCCGGACCGCCAGTTGTTCATCGTGGACACCCACATCAACTACGACCCCAGCGCCGAGCAGCTGGCCGAGATCACCATCATGGCCGCAGCGGAGATGCAACGTTTCGGGCTGCATCCGAAAGCCGCCTTGCTGTCGCACTCCAACTTCGGCATGAGCAATCAGCCCAGCGCCGTCAAGATGCGCGAGGCGCTGGAGTTGCTGCGCGCGCAGGCGCCCTGGCTGGAAGTGGATGGCGAAATGCATGGCGACGTGGCGCTGGACGCTGATCTGCGCAAGGTCATCATGCCCAATAGCACCCTGACCGGTCAGGCCAATCTGCTAGTGCTGCCGAATCTGGATGCCGCCAACATCGCCTACAACCTGCTCAAGACGGCGGCGGGTGGTGGCATTGCCATCGGCCCCATGCTGCTGGGCGCGGCCCAGCCGGTGAACATCCTGACACCCAGCACGACCGTGCGCCGCATCGTCAATATGACGGCACTGACCGTGGCGGATGCCAACGCCGCACGCTGACTCAGCAATCGCTGAAACCGGGCGGTCTGGCGCTTTTTCTCGGTACCTCTGAGCGCCCAATCCCCCTCGGGCCTGCCTAATCATTAGGCAGGCCCTTGCTTTTTTCACCCAGATCGGCGACACTTTCGGGCTTGGAATCTTCCGGGTGAACCCGGTCGTCATAACAGCTTAGTCTTATGGTGCGCGGCCTCGTCGGCAAGTTGGTGCTTACTGGCTTGTTGTCTTGGCTGGTTTGCCTGCCCTTGGGTGCCGAGGCTCCAGCGCCTCGTCCCGCGAATCCCGCCAAGGCTGATTCGGCCACCGTTTCGTTGGCCAGTCTGCCGCCCCAGGGCGCAGAAACCTACCGCCTGATTCTTCAAGGCGGTCCGTTTCCATACGAGAAAGATGGCACGGTGTTTGGCAATCGAGAGCGCTTGCTCCCGGCCCATCCACGCGGTTATTACCGTGAATACACCGTTCCCACGCCGGGCCTGTCCCATCGTGGCACGCACCGTATCGTGTGCGGGGGCAATGTCCGTCGCTCGCCCGACGCCTGTTATTACACCGCCGATCACTACGCCAGTTTCCGCCGGATCGCGCCGTAAAACCGTTTTTCAACAAGAAAGTGAAGCGGAGATGGATACGCCACTTCGTACCGTTAGAACCAACATCGTCCAGTCGATCCGCGCTTTCCGGGTGCCGGATCTGCAAGAGGCGGCCCAGGCCCTTGGCCATCATTTCCTCTACGCCAATCTGGCGCAGGCACAGTCCAAACAGGATGTGCTGGATCTGATCGCCCAGCAGTTCATCCTGCCCACCCACGTGGGCAAGAATTTCGACGCACTCTACGACGTGCTGACCGATCCGCTGCACAAGTCCGGCCCGCAGCCAGGCTTCATCGCCGTGCTGGAGCACATTCCCGCCAACGCCAAGTTCGACAAGGAAGCGCGCGAGCAGCTCCTGGACATCTTCCGCGACGCCGCCGATTACTGGGGTGATCGGAAGGTGCCTTTCCGGTGTTTCTATTCTTTTCTGTAGCCCGTTCTGCGCAAAGCAACAGCCAAGCGGAACGGGCGAACGAGGCTGAAAACGGCGGCGAACATGCACAGCTCATGGTTGCCGAGACCGTCGACGATGACAGCGGCGAGAGAATGCCAACCGACAAACTGGTGGACGTCTCGCCCCTGGCGCTGCGCATGAGCAGCCCCTTCAACGCGAGTTACTGGCAAGCCGCAGCGTGAAGCGTAGCGGCGCCTGAGCGGCTACGCCGCTTCACCCCTGAACATCGATGTTCGGTGGCAGGGGTCGCATTCACTGGTCTGCGATCTGGCAAGACCGGTTTCGGAAGTACTCCGATCAAGACAGTGCCTGCGCGAGGGTGACGTATTCAACCACCGGCACTTCTTCGGCACGGCGCTGAACATCGAAGTCACCCCGGTGTCCTTTTTCCTCTAGCCAGCGGCCCAGCGTGTGGCGCAGCAATTTGCGACGCTGGCTGAAAGCAACCTGCACGATTTCTTCGAGTCGTCGCACATCCACGGGTGCGGCCGCGGCATGGGGCACCATGCGGACCACGGCGCTGTCGACGCGCGGCGGTGGGTCGAAGCTCTCGGGTGGGACGAACAGCACATCCTCCATCTCATAACGCCATTGCAGCATCACGCTCAGACGGCCGTAGTCGGCCGTGGAAGGCCGGGCCACCATGCGGTCCACAACCTCCTTCTGCAGCATGAAATGCTGATCCTCCACGGCATCGACATGTGCCAGCAGATGGAAAAGAATGGGGGTCGAGATGTTGTAGGGCAGGTTGCCGACCACGCGGAGCCGGTGCCGGCCGCCGGCCAGTGCCGTGAAATCCACCTTGAGCACGTCGGACTCAATAACGTCCAGCTGAGGATGGTTGCGCAGCCGCGCGGCCAGATCTCGGTCCAGTTCGATGACCGTCAAGCGCCCCAGTCGTTCCACCAAAGGCTGCGTCATGGCCGCCAGGCCCGGCCCGATCTCCACCATGGCCTGGCCTGGCTGAGGCGCGATGGTACGCACGATGGCATCGATGACGCCCTCGTCAGCCAGAAAATGCTGGCCAAAGCGTTTGCGCGGTATGTGTTTCATCGCTGCACATCCATCGGCGCACGAAGCGGTGAATTCGCTGCCTCGTTCACTGCGGCGCCTCGCGCAGTTCCACATAGGCCCGCGCCCGGGTGTCACGCACCCAATTGTCATAGGCCTCGGCCATCTTGCGCTCACGCAGCATGTTGCGGATCAGCTCACGCTGCTCACGTTCGTTCAGGGTGGCCTGCCGCCGCTCCAGCAGCTGGATCAGATGAACACCAAAGCGCGAGATCAGGGGATCGCTGATCTGGCCCGGCGCAAGCTGGTTCATCACGCTTTCGAATTCCGGGACGTACATGCCTGGGTTGGCCCAACCCAGGTCACCGCCCTGCACGGCACTGCCGTCCTGCGAGTTCTGCCGCGCCAGCGTGGCGAAATCCGTCTCTCCCGCCTGGATGCGACGACGGAAATCATTGAGCTTGTCGCGCGCCTGCGCCTCACTCAACTGCGCGCCGGGAATCAGCAGGATGTGCCTCGCCCGACTCTGCGTCACCGTTTGGGGTGGCAGCGCGGGTTGGCGACGCTCGATCAGCTTCAGCACGTGGAAACCCGCTCCTGAGCGCACAGGCTCGCTGACCTCGCCGACCGCCAGCGTGCGCACGGCGTTCGTGAACAAGGCGGGATAACGATCACCCGCGCGCAAGCCGAGTTGGCCCCCGTTGGCTCGGTCACCGGCGTCCGAGAGCTCCCGCGCCAGGGCGGCAAAGTCCGCGCCCTTTTCGCGCGCGCGTCGCGCGACCTGATCGGCCTTGCGCTGCAGTTCAGCCTGACGGGCTTCGCTGGCGTCCTCGGACACGGCCACGAGGATGTGCGCGATATTGATGAGCTGGCTTGCAGGGTTGCTGTTGCGTTGCAGTTGTTCGGCCAGGTACTGCTCGACATCGGCGTCGCTGACGCGCACGCGAGCATCCACCTCACGCTCGCGCAGGCGTGTCAGAAGCAGCTGATCCTTCAAGCGGCTGCGCAAGGTCTGCGGCGTCATGCCGTCCTGCTGCTGCACCTGCTGACGCAGCTGTGCCACAGTCAGTTGGTTCTGGCGGGCAACGTTCTGCTCGGCCTGATCCACCGAAGGTTCATCGATCTTCAGGCCCATCTCGCGTGCGAGTTGCAGCTGGGCGCGTTCGTTGATGAGTTGGTCCAACAACTGGCGTCGCAAGGCCTGTCCTTCCGGCGCTGGCCTGCGCTGAGCGGCAAATTGCCGCAGCGCGCGTGTGACTTCCGCATTCACCTGCGCGTTGGTGATGGGTTCGGAATTGATCACCGCGACGATGTAGTCGGCGGAGCGCACATCGGGTGGCGAGCTGGAAGCGCGCTGCGCATGCGCGGCCCCGGTCAGCAGAGCGAAGAGCACGAACGCGATCAGAAGGCGGCCCAAAGCGGGATGGTGGGTCATGGTCATCGAATCACTCGTAATTGCTGAAGCGGCTCGGTGCCGTCGTTTGTTCGCGCAGCAGTTGATAACGCGGTATGTTTTTCTGCAAGGTCTGCAGTGGATCAACACCCACACGGGCAAAACCCACCAACTCCAACTGGAACATGATGCGCTGGTTGGCCGTGGTCAGGCCGGTCTGCAGGCGCTCGAACACAACCCGCCCCAGCCAGCAACCGGCATCGTATTCAAAGCCCATGGTGGTATCCACCAACTTGCGGTCCGTTTGGTTGTAGTTCAAGCGACCAACGCTGTACCAGCGCCCAGAACCCTGACCCCGCCCCGGACCAAGGTCCTCACCCCAGTCGCGCCAAAGGTCATTGATGGGCCACTGCCAACCGAGATCGATCAGTTCGCTGTCTTCACTGGTTTCGCTCTGCGCACGCTGAAAGCGATATGCCAGGTTCACCACACGGTAGGGGCTGGGGTTGTAGCGTACGCTGAACGTACTGCGCTCGGATTCGCCCAAGCGGTCGTTCCATTGCACGGCCGTGTCGACATGCCAGCGCGGATCCACGTTCAACTCGGCCCCCAGCAGGATGTCGCTCAGGCCTTCGGGCGACGGCGTACCCCCGGGCAGGGTGACACGCTGATCCTCGAAGCGCAGACGCTGTGCGACGCCCAGATGCACGGTTTCCGCTCCCGTTTCTGCGTCGAAGAAACGGGTCGAAACGCCAGCGGTCAGCAGATTGTTGTCGGCAATCCGGTCATTGCCCATGAACGTGCTTTCGCTGTAAACGCTGGTCAGGCTGAAGTCCTGGGCGGCGGAATCGTAATTGGGCAGATACCCCTGCTCAACAAACGGCGTTCGCGTGTAAAACAGCCGAGGCTCCAAGGTCTGGCGATAGGCCGCGCCGAAATAACTGGTCGCCCGCTCAAACACCAAACCGGTGTCCAGGCTGTACGTCGGCACGGTCCGGGTGGCACTAGTGGCATCGGCGCTCAATCCGGTCAAAGCGCCCGAGTAGTTGCTCAGGTCAACAGGCTGTTCAAACCTGTAGTTTGTCGTATGGATGGAGGCCTTGGGAATGAAAAATCCGGCTGCACCCCGGAATGGGTAGCTCAGGGAGCCACGCCAGACCGTTCTATCTGCATTGACACGCTCCGCGCTGGTTTGGCTGCTCAACGCCAATGCATCCACGGTGAATTCTGTGTATTCGCCGTCCAGGCTGAAGTCAAAACCGCCCAAACTCGGTTCTGCATAACGGGCCGTCAGCTGCTGCCGGTCATAGGGCGGCACGATGGGAGCGTCTGGTACCTGCAACGTCTGCCAGCGCAAGGAACGGACCGAGGCTGAGTAAGGCCCTAGTCCCCAGTTCACGCTCACATCGGCAGGCAGAAGGCGTTGGGTCAGGGAACCGCTGGCGCGGGGAAAGTCTCGCCAGTAGTTGTCGTCGCTCACGCGAGCGATGTTCAGGTTCAGGCCCAGAGAACCATAACTACCTGAAACACCGCCTCGATGTTCAAAATAATAACCTTCGCGGTCCATTTCTCGCAGCTTGTCGTCGGGCATGTAATCGACACGCAAGCGACCGCTGTAGCTTTCTTCGAGGTAACGAAACTCGCCACCATAGTTGACACCTCGCAGACGCATCCAGGTCGGGTACAGCGTCGCATCGCGATTGGGCGCGATGTTCACGTAATAGGGAATCGTGATTTCGGTTCCGCTGATGTTGTCCACTCCGTAGACGGGCGATAGAACCCCCGATTGGCGCTCACCACTCAGCGGAAAACTCATCGCCGGCAGACCCAGCACGGGCACGTTCTGAAAGCGCAGGGTAGTGTCTTCAGCCTCGGCCACCTCCTCCTCGCTGTCCAAATGCAGTGTGGTGGCACGCAGAAACCAGGCGGGAACCCATTCGGGCCCACCTTCCCGTCGGCAGGTCGTGAATGTGGCGTTTTGCACCACAGAACGGGTTTGATCCAGGAACTCGATGCGCTCGGCGTCGCCATGGGCGTCGATGGCCAGCAGGGAAAAGCGGGCATTCGTGAACTCGCCCTCGAAAGCGTCGACGCGCAGATCCAGGGCCTCGCCCTCGAAGACATTCCCGGCTTGGTTGACTCGGACTTCACCGCGCGCACGTGCGGTGTCCGTGGCCTGGTCATACTCCAACTTCTGCGCCCGCAACACCATGTCGGCACGGCGAAATTCCACGCCGCCCTCGGCTTCCAGGCTGAGGCCTGTCTCCGACTCCATACGCTGGCCTTGGACAAAGGTCGGCGCGGCCGCCCTTTGCTCAACGGTCAGGCGGTCCTGTAACAGCGGGCTGACCTTTAGCTTCAACTCGGCATGGGCTGCACCGGTCAGCAGCGCGCAAACCAGGGCAAGCAGCGAGGGGACGAGGGGGCGGTCAGGGCGGAACAAGACGGAGGGATCCGGGCAACAACGAAAAAATGCCTGCAAGCGCTTGCAGGCATGACCACAGGCAGGGCAGGCGAGCCGGCTCGGTCCGCCTGTTTGTAGAATGAAAACCAGACCGAATTATCCATGAGCTCTCCCGCTTTGCGCCCCGACCCAAATCCCCTCGCCACTTCCGACATTGCCTGGGCCGATCCCGGCCGCGCCGCCGCTTTTTCAAGCTGGTTGAACGGCCTGGCGGGCCCGCAACAACTGCGCACCGCAACCTTGCGCATGGCATCGGCTGATGCCAGTTTCCGCCGCTATTTCCGTATCGATGCCGAAGACGGTGGCACCCGCATCATCATGGATGCGCCACCCGACAAGGAAAACTGCAAGCCCTTCGTCCAGATCGCCGCGCTTCTGACGCAAGCCGACTTGTTGGCACCCCGCATCCTGGACTGGGACGAAGCCCGAGGATTCCTGTTGCTGACGGATCTGGGCACACGCACCATGATGCAGGTTCTGCATGCCGACGAGCCCCAGGCCAATCTGCCGCTCTACCGCAAAGCCATCGACGCCCTGGTCCGCTGGCAGCTAGCTTCGCAACCGGGCGTGTTGCCGGCCTATGATGCGGCCCTGCTGAGGCGCGAACTGGAACTGTTCCCCGACTGGTACCTGGCCCGGCACCGCGGCGTCGCGGTGGAGGGCAAATTGCGCGGGACCCTGGACCAGATGTTCACGCTCATCGTCGAACGCAATCTGGCCAGCCCCTCGGTCTACGTCCATCGCGACTTCATGCCCCGCAATCTGATGATCCCGGGTGATCCGACCCGACCCACCGCCGGGCAAGCACCGGAAGAGCGTCTGGGCGTGCTTGATTTTCAGGACGCCGTCTATGGCCCCATCACCTACGACATCGCCAGCTTGATGCGCGACGCGTTCCTGAGTTGGGACGAGGATTTCGTGCTCGACATCACCGTGCGTTACTGGCAAGCGGCCCGCCAAGCGGGCTTGCCGGTACACGACGACTTCGGCGAGTTCTTCCGCGCCGTGGAATGGATGGGCCTGCAGCGTCATCTGAAAGTCGCGGGCATCTTCGCGCGGCTGACCTTGCGTGACGGCAAGCCCAAGTACCTGGCCGATGCGCCCCGCTTCATCGCCTACATCCGCGCCACCTGTGCACGGTATGCCGAACTCAAGCCACTGCTGCGCCTGGTGGACGAGGTCGAAGGCGTCAATGAAGCCAGCGGCTACGCCTTCGGCCGCGTCTGAAAACGGAATCGCTCCTGCCCTACGCCACCGCCTCACGGTCCAGATGCCACGTTTTTACTGCCCTGAAGACGCCTCGACCGTGCTCCGCGCAGGGGCCGAGATCGAGCTCCCCCCGAAACCGCGCGCCATGTGCAGGTAGTGCGCCTGCAGCCCGAAGACACGGTCACGTTGTTCAACGGCCGTGACGGGGAATGGACGGCAACCATCCTGCGCATGGGCCGTTCCAACGTCACGGTCCGCGTAGAAATGCACCATGCCACCGAGCGCGAGGCACCGCTGGAAGTGCATCTGGCCGTCGGCATGCCCGCGAACGACCGCATGGACTGGCTGGTAGAAAAAGCCGTGGAGCTCGGCGCGGCCAGCATCCAGCCTTTGGTGGCTGAGCGCAGTGTGCTGCGGCTGAGCGGCGAGCGAGCGCTCAAGAAACAGCAGCACTGGCAAGGCATCGCCATCGCGGCTTGCGAACAATGTGGTCGCAACCGCCTCCCACCCGTGCACGCCGCTCGCCCCCTGCAGGACTTCGCGATCTGGAACCCGCCTTCGGTTCAACAACGTTTCTTGCTGTCCCTGGACAGGGACAGCCTGCCGCTGAGTCGCCTCCGTATGCCCGAGAACGATCCGCGCACGATTCTGCTGCTGTCCGGGCCTGAAGGAGGTTTGAGCCCGGCGGAGGAAAAGGCTGCGCGCGCCGCGGGCTTTCAGGCGCTCAGCCTGGGGCCGCGCACATTGCGGGCCGAAACCGCGCCGCTGGCCGCGCTGGCCGCGCTAACACTTCAAGCTTTCAGCTGAAGCGCGCGTTCAACCACTGCGTCAATTGCCGATAGACCGGCTCGCGGTGCAGCTCATTGAAGATCTCGTGGTAGTGCTGGGCATACCAGTGCACCTCGACCAGCTTCTGCTCGACCTGCGCGGCGGCAGCCTGCGCGAATGCCGCACTGCCGCCCGGGTTGACCAGCCGATCCTGCCCCGCGTACAGCAGCAAGGTTGGCGTGTGCCAACGCCGCGCCGCCTTGATGACTCGGGGGCCCGCGTCGGCGATGTAACGCCCCAGTCGCGCGGAGATCCGATCGTGGACCAAAGGGTCGTGCTGGTACGCCTTGACCACCTCCGGATCGTGGGAAAGCCCGCTGGCGTCCAGTCCGTTGCGCACGCGCAAATGGGGCGCGAAGGTGGGAAGAATGGCCAGCAGCAGGCGTCGACCGAAACTCAAGCCCGCGTCCAGCGCGGGCGAGGACAGCACCAGGCCATCGGTGCGCACCCGGTTCAGGGCCACCGCGTGGGCCGCCACCAAACCCCCCATGCTATGGCCGAGCAAGATCAACGGCAGCCCCTGGCCCACCGTGCGGCGGGTGAAGTTGACGATGTGCGCCAGGTCGTCCACGAGCCGCCGGCGCGAAGGCAGCGCGCCCTGCACGCCGCTGGAATGGCCGTGCCCATAGTGGTCATAGGCCCTCACCACGAAGTTCTGCATGTGCAGGCGCCGGGCCATGTCCTCGTAGCGCCCGCTGTGCTCGCCCAGGCCATGGACAATCAGCACCAGGCCACGCGCATGGGCACCCGGGGCAAGCGGCCAGTCCCGAATGGCCAGTGTCTCGCCATCCGCCGTCGTGTAGGTACTTTGTTCCATGGCACTCATCACGGCATGCGGGCAATCACCTGCGCCACTGCCGCCGTCAGCCGGCGGGCATAGGGCACGTGCAGGAATTCGTTGGGTCCGTGCGCGTTGCTTTTCGGGCCCAGCACGCCGCAAACCATCATCTGCGCCTGTGGAAAGCCCTTGGAAAGCATGTTCATCAACGGAATCGTGCCGCCTTGACCAATGAATCCACAGGGTGCACCATAAAAATTGCGCGAGGCTTCGTCCAGCGCCTGGCCGAACCAAGGCGCCGTTTCGGGCGCATTCCATCCAGTCGCCGCACCCGTACCCTCGAAGGTCACGCGCGCCTGGTAGGGCGCGTTGTCCTCCAGCAAGGCCTTGACCTCCTGCACGGCGGCGGCGGCATCCACCAGCGGTGGCAGACGCAACGACAGTTTGAACGCCGTCGAGGGCCTGAGCACGTTGCCCGCGTTTTGCAGATCGGGTAGCCCCTGCGCTCCAGTGACGCTCAGAGTCGGCATCCAGGTGCGGTTCAGCAAGGCCTGCACGGGATCGGTGGTCATGGGCAGCGAGAAACGGGTGTCGCCCTCGCAGTCATAGTGCACCCAGGGAAAGCGCTTGTAGAGGTCCTCCCCGAGAATGGCCGCTGTGGCGCGGGCCTGGACTTGGCGCTCAGCGGGCACCTCGCAATGCAGGCGGGCGGGCAGCAGGCGCCCCGTGGCACTGTCCTCGAGCCGGTCCAGCACGTGGCGCAGGATACGGAAACTCGAGGGCACCACGCCGCTGGCGTCGCCCGAATGCACGCCTTCGGTAAGGATCTCCACTTTGAGCGTGCCGCTGGCCATGCCGCGCAAACTGGTCGTCAACCACAGTTGCTCATAGTTGCCCGCGCCACTGTCCAAGCAGACCACCAGCCCTACGTCGCCCAGGCGATCCTTGCCCGCTGCCCCCAGGCCTCGAAGCGCGTCGACGTAGGGCAACAGGTCGTAGGAGCCGCTCTCCTCGCAGGTCTCGATCAGGCCGACGATGCGCGGGTGCGGAAGTTGCTGGTGCTGCAGCGCCGCGATGGCCGCAATGCTGGCGTAGACGGCATAGCCGTCGTCCGCGCCGCCGCGGCCGTAAAGCTTGCCGTCCTCGTACTTGGGCGTCCACGGACCAAGATCATTGCGCCAGCCGTTGAACTCCGGCTGCTTGTCCAAGTGGCCATACATCAGCACCGTGCGTTGCGACCGGTCACGGCCTTTATCTTGTTCCTGTGCGCCGCCGCTGGCCGGCACCTCGAAGAACAACACCGGGGTGCGCCCTTCGAGACGCAGGATCTCCAGTTGCAGGCCGGTGATCTTCTGAGCCTCCACCCACGCGGCCGCCTTGCGCACCACGGTGTCGATGTGCCCGTGGTCAGCCCACTGGGGGTCGAACATCGGTGACTTGGCTGGAATCGCGATGTAGTCCCGTAGCTGGGGCAGGATCTCACGGTCCCAGGTTTGGTCGATGTCTTTCAACGCCTGGGCGGGCAAGAAGGCGTCCAGGGCCGGAGAAGTCAGGGGAGCGTTCATGGCAACGGTTTCTCAAGATGGACTCGGATGCGTAGAGTGTCATCGTACGCCCGCGCTTGCGACGCAGGAAGTACACCCAAGGGAAACCCATGGCACAGCGGGGACAGGGCGGGCGAGGGCCCGTCGGGTGACAAAGAAGCTGGAGCGCAAGCCGCTCAAGTCGCGTCCGCCTGCGCGGCGGGTGAGGCACGCCGGAAGGCCTCCAGCTGCGCGCAAGCCGCATCGATCGCGCTGATCAGGGGCCAGCGGCTCAGGTCGACCTTGAAACGACGGGCACTTTCCACCTGCGGCACCAGATAGACGTCGGCCAGCCCCGGCGCTTGGCCATGACAGAAGGCACCTCGCCCCTGGTCCGCCGCCAGCAGGGTCTCCATGGCATCGAAGCCCGCGCTGATCCAGGTGCCGCACCAGGCAAGGATGGCTGCTTCATCGGCGGCGAAGTTCTTGCGCAGGTACTCGAGGATGCGCCGATTATTGATGGGGTGGATATCGCAACCCACGATGGCCGCCAGGGCACGAACATGGGCCCTTGCTTCCGGCTCCCGGGGCAGCAGGGGCGGCTGGGGATAGCGTTCCTCCAGCCATTCGATGATGGCCGGCGACTGAATCAAAGTCGTGCCGTCGTCCAGGGTCATGGCCGGTACCAGCTGTTGTGGGTTGATGGCCTTGAATTCCTCGCTCAGATGCGCCTCCTTGCGCAGGTCCAGCCCGACCTGCTCCGTGTCCACCCCTTTGAGGTTGAGCGCGATGCGCAGGCGGTGCGAGGTGCCACTGCGAAAGAAGTTGTAGAGCTTCATGGGATTCGATTCCTTCAGCGCGAAAATTTCAACACCGCCGTGCTAGCCCTCAGGTTGGGCCAGCACCGCACCACCCGGCCATGGTGCAGGCCAAAGCAGTCCTGGATGCGCAAGCCAATCCGATGGGCCAGGACCTCCAGATCGGACAGGGTACCGACACGGATGTTGGGCGTGTCGTACCACTGGTAGGGCAGGCGACGGGTGACCGGCATGCGCCCCGCCAGCACGCTCAGCCGGTTCGGCCAATGCGCAAAATTGGGAAACGCCACGATGCCAGTGCGACCCACGCGTGCCGTCTCCTGCAGCACGGTTTCGGCATTGCGCAGATGCTGCAGGGTGTCGATCTGCAGCACCACGTCGAAACTCTGGTCCCCAAACATCGACAGGCCCTGATCCAGGTTCAACTGGATGACGTTGACGCCGCGCCGCACGCAGGCCTGCACGTTGGCATCATCCAGTTCCACGCCATATCCGCTGCAGCGCCGTTCAGCCTGCAAATGGGCCAGCAGCGCGCCGTCCCCGCAGCCCAGATCCAGCACCCGCGAACCTGGTGGAACCAGGCTGGCGATCGCTTCCAGCATGCGTGTGTCGCTCATGTCCGCGGCTCCTTCGCCATGTTGTCGAAGTAAGACCGCACCACGCCCAAGTAGCGGGGGTCATCCAGCAAGAAAGCATCGTGCCCGTGCGGGGCATCGATTTCGGCATAGCTGACGTCACGCCGGTTGTCGAGCAGGGCCTTGACGATCTCCCGACTGCGTGCGGGTGAAAAACGCCAGTCAGTCGAGAAACTCACCAGCAGGAATTGACAACTCGCCGCGGCCAAAGCCGCTGTGAGCTTGCCACCATGCTGGCGCGCCGGGTCGAAATAGTCCAGCGCGCGGGTGATCAAGAGGTAGGTGTTGGCGTCGAAGTAGTCGCTGAATTTATCGCCCTGGTAGCGCAGGTAACTCTCGATCTGGAATTCGATGTCCTGCGTGCTGTACTGGTAACCCGCCCTGGCGGTGCCGTCCACGGCACCGCGCAGTTCGCGTCCAAACTTCTCGTTCATCACATCGTCGCTCAGGTAAGTGATGTGCCCAATCATGCGGGCGATCCGCAGGCCTCGCTTGGGTATCACGCCCTGTTCGTAGAAGTGGCCGCCATGAAAGTCCGGATCGGTCACGATGGCGCGGCGCGCCACTTCGTTGAAGGCGATGTTTTCGGCATTCAGGTTCGGCGCACTGGCGATCACCACCGCATGCCGCATGCGATCGGGGTATTGGAGGGCCCAGCTCAGGGCCTGCATGCCACCCAGGCTGCCGCCCATGACCGCGGCCAATTGGCCGATGCCCAGTGTGTCGAGCAGACGCGCCTGCGCGTTGACCCAGTCTTCGACCGTCACGACGGGAAAGTCCGCGCCATAGACCTTGCCAGTGTCAGGGTTCACGTGCATGGGCCCTGTCGAGCCGAAGCAGGATCCCAGGTTGTTGACGCCGATCACGAAGAACTTGTCCGTATCCACCGGCTTGCCCGGGCCAATCATGTTGTCCCACCATCCTTCGGTGCCGGGCTGCCCGGCGTAGACACCAGCGACGTGGTGCGAAGCGTTGAGCGCGTGGCAAATCAGGACGGCATTGGATCTATCGGCGTTGAGCTGGCCATAGGTCTCGTAGCTCAGGCTGTAGCCGCGGATGCTGGCACCGCTTTGCAAAGCCAAAGCGGCGTCAAAGTACATGGTTTGGGACTGGGCGATCAGCATCGAAAACGTCGGAAAACACAAAACCCGGCACAGCATTCAGCCGAGCCGGGTTTCTATGCACAGAAAGCCCCCTTCTTTAGCTGAACTTTGGAACCAGCCCATATGGTTCCGGTTCCAGCGCCCGCAATCGGGATCAAATCGGCGCTTTCCCAAGTATATGCAAGTTTGTGAGCCCGAACCGGCCCAAGCATCAGAGCCGACTATCAACCATCCAGAGGTGCAGGATTGGCATACGGATCATGCCCAGATGATGAAAATGCGTCTGTGCTTTTTCCCGATGTCGTCGTTTCTTTACCATGGAAACACAAACTTTTAACGGTTTATGGTTTCTCCTAGGCTTGGTTTTCTTGCCGGCCCTAGGGTTCCAAGTTGATAATAATAAAGTGTGGGTGAGGGAGGTTTACCTAAGCAGCTCAACACAAGATTGCGGTAGTCTGCCGAATTCGCATCGACTCACGAATTGCTTGCGTTTCAGGGACCCCATCGCTTGTCATCGGTTTTTCAGGAGTCCCTAGATGGGCAACAAACTTTACGTGGGCAATCTGGCCTATTCGATTCGTGACAATGATCTCGAACAGGCTTTCGGCCAGTTCGGTGCCGTCACCAGCGCCAAGGTCATGATGGAGCGCGACACCGGTCGCTCCAAGGGTTTCGGCTTCGTCGAAATGGGCAGCGATGCCGAGGCACAGGCCGCCATCAACGGCTTGAACGGTCAGCCCTTGAGCGGCCGCAACGTGGTGGTCAATGAAGCCCGGCCAATGGAGCCCCGCCCGCCTCGCAGCGGCGGCGGTGGTTTCGGCGGTCCCCGCCGTGAAGGCGGCGGCGGTGGTTATGGCGATGGCGGCGGTGATGGTGGCTTCCGCAGCCCCTATGGCAACCCCCGCGGCGGCAATGGCGGCGGCGGGCGCCGCAGCTACTGATCTCTGAGGCGAGCCCGGCTGGGGGAATTTAAAACCTCCGCGGCTGGCGACGTCTTGGCAACAAGGCCCTTGGGGAAATCCTGGGGCCTTTTTGCTGTCCTAGCACCAGTTGGACGGGGCTTACTCCGACGCGGTTGACGGCAACACCTGTATGTCCGACACCGGACCTCTCGGCAGGAGGGTTCCCCGGACCCGACCACGCAATTCGATGACCTGGTCGTAATTGCTGAAGTTCAAGTTCTGCGCCTCGATGTGGCTTTCTCCGTGTATCAGTTCCACAGGCTGGTTGGAAAACACCCGTTCCTCGTCGAGAAAGGCATGCAGGTATTCGCCGCGAAAGCTCACCCGCGGAAGTGCTCGGCCTTGTTTGTCCACCACCGCGGGCCTCAGGACATGGGCATTGCCGATCAATTCTACCTCTTTGGCTTGTGAAGTGGTGATGGCCCGCGTGGCGGTTGCCAGGGTGAAATAACCTCGTTCGATGTTGTAGTTGCGCATCTGCACACCACTGATTTCGAGCACATCGTTATGGGGATAGTGCCAGGCTTGATCCCCGTAGATCTCGCTTTTCAGACGTCCTTCCTGGTCAAAGGTCTTGACGGAAAAACGTTTCATTTCATAGTCGGGGTCACGTCGGACCTCTTTCTCGGCACGCGGCGTCGCGAACAGGGGCGCACTGCGCATCAGCCAGTAGGTGCCCAGGGCCAACAAGAGCATCAGCAGCATGGGCAGGTAGATCGTGAGCCGATCCCAACCCTGGCGCAACCGGCGACCGGCCCCCATCTTCGTCACTGCAAGGCCTTTTCCAGCAGTTGCGCATACCGTCCACTGCCGATCAAAAGCAAGTCACAGAACTCGCGCGCCGCGCCCGCGCCACCAGCGACGCGTGTGACGTAGTGCGCGCTTGCCAGCACTTCGGCATGCGCGTTCAGCGGGGCGCAGGCAAAGGCGCTTCGGCTCAGCACGGGCAAGTCGGGCCAGTCGTCGCCGATGGCTGCGGCCTGACTCCAGCTCAACCCCAAGGCTTGCAAAGTCTGTTCTGCGGCCGGCCGTTTGTCTTCCGTGCCGAAATGCACATGCGTGACGCCCAAAGCCTTGAGTCGCACGCGCAATGCTGGGCTGTCGCGTCCCGTGATGACGGCAGGCGTGATGCCGGCATGCTGCAAGAGCTTAATGCCATGACCATCGAGGGTGTGAAAGCGCTTGAGCGACTCACCCGTTTCACCGAAATACAAACCGCCATCGGTCAGCACGCCGTCCACGTCAAAGAACGCCACCCGGACGTTCTGGGCACGCAACAACAGCTCTGGCGGAAAAGTCCGGACGGGGCGCACTGCTTCGCCGCTCATATGACTTTCGCCCGCATCAGATCGTTGGCGTTGAGCGCTCCGCAGAGCTTCCCGGCTTCGTCCACGACAAACACGCTTGTGATCTTCTGCTGTTCCATCAGCTTGGCTGCCTCGACCGCCAAGGCGTCACGAGCAATGGTGCGCGGATTGGCATGCATGACGTCGCGAATCTTCGCTTGCCGGATTTCGCCGCCTTTTTCGATCAGACGGCGCAAGTCGCCATCCGTGAAGACTCCCACTGGTCGATTTTCTTCGTCCACGATGGCACCCGCTCCCAGCCCCTTGACGCTGATTTCTCGCATCAAGCTCATCAGATCCGCGTCCAGGGAAACCCTGGGCACGACGTCTTCATTGCGCATGATGTCGCTGACCATCGTCAGCAATTTGCGCCCGAGCGCGCCACCGGGATGTGAGCGTGCGAAATCTTCCGCCTTGAACCCGCGCGCATCCAACAAGGCCATTGCCAGCGCGTCTCCCATGGCCAACTGGGCCGTGGTGCTGGCCGTGGGTGCCAGGTTGTGCGGGCAGGCTTCTTTCTCGACAGAGGTGTCGAGCAGATGATCTGCGTGACGGGCCAGGTTGGAGGTGGCTCGTCCAGTCATTGCGATCAGTGGCACGCCCATGCGTTTGATGAGCGGCAGCAGCACGGTCAACTCTTCGCTTTCCCCGCTATTGCTGATCCCCAGCACCACATCTTTCACGGTAATCATGCCCAAGTCACCATGACTGGCCTCGGCCGGATGGACGAACATGGCTGGCGTTCCGGTGGACGCCAAGGTGGCCGCGATTTTGCGCCCCACGTGGCCGCTCTTGCCCATGCCCATGACCACGACACGCCCACTGCTGGTCAGCACACACTGCACAGCGGCGGCAAAACGGGCATCCAATCGCACGGCAAGTGCGGCCACGGCATGGGCCTCTATGTCCAGCGCTTCACGTGCGATGGACAACGTTCGGATGGGATCGAATGTTTTGGAGTTCATCCCGCGATTATCCGGCACTGCCTGCCAGGCCGCCATCTCAGTCCCCCAGATTCCGTGAGCCGATAATGTCTCCATGGACGCCTCCGCTTACCTCCGCTCCCATATCCGCACCGTGCCCGACTGGCCGGCGCCTGGTGTGCAATTCCGAGACATCACGCCACTGCTGCAGGACCCGAAAGTTTTTCGCGTGCTGATCGACACGTTTGTCCACCGCTACATGGACAAGTGGCTTCGGCCCGACGTGGTCGCGGGTTTGGACGCGCGCGGTTTCATCATCGGCTCCGTGCTGGCGTATGAGCTAGGCGTGGGCTTTGTGCCCATCCGCAAGAAAGGCAAGCTCCCGTTCACCACGGTCGAGGAGACCTATGAGCTGGAGTACGGCAGCGCCACAGTGGAGCTGCACACGGACGCCGTGCGTCCAGGCGATCGTGTGCTGCTGGTCGACGACCTGATTGCCACCGGTGGCACCATGATGGCGGGCAAGCGCCTGCTTGAGAAACTGGGCGCCCAGGTGATGGAGGGGGCAGCCATCGTCGATCTGCCCGAACTTCAGGGCTCGACTCGACTGCGGGACGGCGGTCTGGCCTTGTTCACCTTGGTGGATTTCTCGGGGCATTGAGGCAATGCCGGTGCTGGTCATCACCCCGTACCAGGCAACACGACGCGGGGATCAACACCTCGGGTTCACTTGCCGATACAAAATCGCGAGAAGATCACCCCGAGCAGATCGTCACTGGTGAATTCTCCCGTGATTTCGTTGAGCGCGTTTTGCGCGAGACGCAGCTCCTCGGCCAAGAGATCCAGGGCCAACGCCTTCTCATCCAGATGCAGCTGGGCTGCGTCCAGATGTCCGCTCACGCGTCGCAAGGCCTGCACATGCCGCTCCCTCGCGAGGAACAAACCCTCCGGCGCGCTCTGCCAACCCACCGTGTGCAGCAGGGCTTGGCGCAGCACATCCAAGCCGGCGCCGGTTTTGGCGGACAAAGCAATCCCCGGCGCTGTCGCGGCTTCAGGAGCCTGGTCCTGCTTGTTCCAAATGTGGATGATTGGCACGTCCGAAGGCAGGCGCAGGGCCAGGGCGTCGTCCGCCGCGCGGTAGGCCTCCTGTGTCTGGCGCGTCAGGTCGTGCAGGAAAAGCACGGCATCGGCTGACGCGATCTGCGCCCAGGCCCGTTCGATGCCGATGCGCTCCACCTCATCCTGGCTGTCCCGCAATCCCGCCGTGTCCACCACGTGCAAGGGCACGCCCTCGATCTGGATGGTCTGCTGCACCACGTCGCGCGTGGTCCCGGCGATCGGCGTGACGATGGCCAGTTCGGCGCCCGCGAGGGCGTTGAGTAGGGAACTCTTGCCGGCATTGGGCTGCCCGGCAATCACCACCTTGATACCCTCGCGCAGCAGGCTTCCCTGTCGTGCCTGCTCCAGAACCGCCTGCAATTGCGCCCGCAGTCGCGAGAGCTGCCCTTGCGCATCGGCCTGGCGCAGGAAGTCGATGTCCTCCTCGGGAAAATCCAGCGTCGCCTCAACGAGCATGCGCAGATGCACCAGGGCGTCGCGCAGATGGGTGATCTCACGCGAGAAAGCACCCGCCAAGGAACGGCCCGCGCTGCGGGCTGCGGCCTCGGTGCTGGCGTCAATCAGGTCGGCAACCGCTTCGGCTTGGGCCAGGTCCAGCTTGCCATTCAGGAATGCCCTTTGTGTGAATTCCCCAGGCTGGGCGATCCGCGAACCGGGTAAGGCTTCCAGGCAACGTGCCAACAACAGTTGCAAGACCACCGGGCCGCCATGCACCTGCAGCTCCAACACCTCCTCACCCGTGTAGGAATGCGGCGCAGGAAAATGGATCACCAATCCATGGTCGATGGCCTCGCCCTTCGCATCACACAAGGGCAGGTAGGTCGCATGGCGTGGCATCAAGGCCTTGCCGCAGATCGCGTGGACGAGCGCGCTTAGATCGCGTCCACTGGCTCGCACGATGCCGACCGCGCCACGTCCGGGCGCGGTGGCAATCGCGACGATGGATTCCTGATGGCGCGCCAGCATGATTCGATGTTACCCAGTCATCTGTGCACGGCAGACTTGCACCGCGGTCGCCGTGGACCATGCCTGGTCGGACGGGCCCGTGGCGCTGCGCTCCCCACCCCCGTCGGATGAACGGGGGAAAGGGCGCATCGCCCCAGGGGCTTATCTGAATTTCGGCAAGTTGAACTGCGGCGGCACGCCCATGCGCTTGTTGATGACCCACTGCTGGGCAATCGACAACACGTTGTTCGTCACCCAATACATCACCAAGCCGGCCGGGAAGAAGAAGAACATCACGCTGAAGACCAGGGGCATGATCCACATCAGCTTGGCCTGCATGGGGTCCGGCGGCGCGGGATTCAGGGCGGTCTGCAGCATCGTGGTCAGGGTCATGACCAACGGCAGGATGTAGTAGGGGTCTTGTGAGGAAAGATCTTTGATCCACAGGATCCAAGGCGCATTGCGCATTTCGACACTGGACAGCAAGACCCAGTACAGCGCGATGAACACGGGAATCTGAATCATGATGGGCAGGCAGCCACCCAGCGGGTTGACCTTCTCCTCGCGGTAGATGCGCATCATCTCCTGCTGCATCTGCTGCGGCTTGTCCTTCAGGCGTTCACGCATCTCGGTGATGCGCGGCGCGATGGCCTTCATCTTGGCCATGCTGGCGTAAGCCTTGGCGTTCAGCCAGTAGAAGGCGGCCTTGAGCAAAACGACCAGGGCCACGATGGACCAGCCCCAGTTGTGCAATAGACCGTGCAACTTGTCGAGCAGCCAGTACAAGGGCTTGGCCAGGATGGTCAGCCACCCGTAATCCTTGACCAATTCCAAACCGGGCGCCAGGGTTTCCAGCTGCTTTTCTTCCTGCGGTCCGACAAAAAGCCGCGCATCCAGCACACGTGTGGCACCAGGTGCCAGCGCTTGCAACGGCGCGATCATGCCCACGGCATACAGGTTGTTGCTGACTTTGCGCACGAAAATTTCACGCTGCACGCCATCGGCCAGCAGCCAGGCGCTGGCAAAGTAGTGCTGCACCATGGCCACGTAACCATTGGTCGATTCCTTGTCGAATTCAGCCTTGCCTTTTTCGATGTCGCCGAATTCGACCTTGTGGTATTTCTTGGCTTCGGTGTAGACGGCGGGCCCGGTGAAGGTGGAGTAGAAGGAGGAGCCGCCCGGAATCTTGTTGCCATCGCGCACCAGCTGCAGGTAGAGCTGGGGCGAGACTGCGTCCTGCCCAACATTGCGCACTTCGTGCTTCACATCCACGGCGTAACTGCCCCGCTTCAGCGTGTACGTCTTGAGAAGCTGCACACCGCCGGAGATTGGCGATTCGAACTGCACCGTCAGCGTGTCGACCCCGTCCTTGAGTTCGCGCTCGCTGCTCACCAGCTTCATCACCGTCTTGTGTGTGGGCAGGTCGGCGCCACCGATCAGACCGGTCTGGGACAGGTAAACGCGGTCCTTGCTTTCATCAAACAGAACGACCGGCGCCTGCACGTCATGTGACTCGTGATGACGCAGAAACTCCGAGTGCACGAGCGAGCCGCCTTCGGTGTCGAAGGTCAGCTTCAGTACATCGGTGGACACTGACACCCGCTCGCGAGGCAAGGACGATGCCACTTGGGCCGCCGCTTGGATGGCGGCCACGCCACCTTCGGCACCCGCGGCCGGACGTTGCTGCGCCTGCGGCACTTCTGCACTTGCAGCCGAAACGGACGACTGATTGGCGGATTCGACGGGTTTGCTTGCAGTGGCGGTGGGTGAGGGGAAGAACGTTGCCGAACGCCCATTGTGAATCTGCCATTGGTCCCAGAGCAGGACGATGGAAAAGCCGAAAATCACCCAGAGGATGGTGCGGCGGATGTCGTTCATGTCGTTTTCTTTTCCGAAAGGGATTTCAACAAGCCTGTGAATAAGCCAAGCTTTTGCTCGGGAACCGGATCATGGCCGCCGGCACACCAGGGATGGCAGCGCAACAAGCGCCCCATAGTCAACTTGCTGCCGACGAGCGCCCCATGCCTGTCCAGAGCTTCGAGGGCGTAGCGGGAACAGGTAGGTTCAAAACGGCAGGCAGACCCTAGCCAGGGACTCAAAAAATAGCGGTATCCCCGGACCAGAGCCATCAGCATGCGGGCCGGCAAGCGCAGCATCACGACCTGCCTTGTTTCAGGCCTGCGGCTCTGGCAAACAAACGCTCTAGCTCCGCGCGGACAGCCTGTCGCAAAACCGTGGACGCGGCGCTGCGAAACTGCTCCACCCCATACGCTGTCTTCAAACGCACCAGAAAGACCGATTGAGGCATCGACATGCGCAAGGCATGCACATGCGCCTGACCCACGCCATAAATCTGGCGTCGGATCAGATTGCGTGTGACCGCCCGTTTGGCCCAGCGCTTGGGCGTGACGGCGCCTAGCCAGGGCCCCTCGCCGGGAAACAAGGCTGGCATCTGGTCAGCCACGTGTTCAGCTGAGGGTTGCAAGGCCAGGCCGTGCAAAACGAAATGCTCCGTGCGAGCCAGGGAAGGGCTGGAGCGCAAGGCCTCGAATTGAGGCTGAGCCCGCAGCCTGCGCGCTTTCAACGCGAAGTGCGACTCAGACAGCCAGGCGCTTGCGGCCCTTGGCGCGCCGGGCGTTGATGACGGCACGGCCGCCACGTGTCTTCATGCGAACCAGAAAACCGTGGGTGCGGGCGCGACGAATCTTGGAAGGTTGGTATGTGCGTTTCATGGGATGTATACCTTGGGGAAACCTTGGATTATCCCAAAAATTTCCTTTCCCGACAATGAAATGGCCAACGTCCAGGCAACAGGCCATCGGACGTCATGGCGGCGCGGACAACGGTGTGGATAAATTATTGACAAGGTACAATCGCACACCCCGGTTCATGCCACATATCCACAACAGAACGATTTCCGCATGAGCGACGGATTCTTCCATGCCCAGCAGGGCTCCACCCAGGACGTCGGCCACAGCCTGTGGCAGGCATGCGTGGACCAACTGGCGCAAGAACTGCCGGAACAGCAGTTCAACACCTGGATCCGGCCCTTGTCGGCCCGCCTGGCCGACGATTACTCCCGCCTGACGCTGTACGTCGTCAACCGCTTCAAGCTGGACTGGATACGCGCACAGTACAGCAAGCGCATCGCCGCCTTGCTTGAGAGCATCTATGGGCAGCCCATCGCACTGGAACTGGCCATCGCACCGCGCGAGAGTGCCAACCCGGTCAGAAACCAGGGTGCAGGTTTTGTCGAGGCGGAGTCTCTCCCCGAGGCCCTGCCCGTCGAGGAAGTCTCATACACCATCGGATCGGTGCAGTCCGCATCCTCAAGCAGACACCGACTGAACACCGCGTTAACCTTCGACACCCTGGTCGAGGGCACGGCCAACCGCATGGCACGAGCCGCCGCCATGCACGTGGCTGGTTCTCCCGGACAGCTCTACAACCCGCTGTTCATCTATGGCAGCACCGGCCTGGGCAAGACCCACCTGATCCACGCAGTGGGCAACCGCCTGCTGGCCGAAAAGCCAGGTGCCAAGGTGTTGTACACACATGCCGAATGGTTTGTCACCGATGTGGTGAAGGCCTACCAGCGCAAAACCTTCGACGAGTTCAAGGAGAAATATCACTCCCTGGATCTGCTGCTGATCGATGACGTGCAGTTCTTCGCCGGCAAGGACCGCACGCAGGAAGAGTTCTTCAACGCCTTCGAAGCCCTGCTGACCAAAAAAAGCCACATCGTGATGACCAGCGATACCTATCCCAAGGGTCTGCTGGACATCAATCAGCGCCTGGTTTCACGCTTCGATTCCGGTCTGACCGTCGCGATCGAGCCACCCGAGCTCGAAATGCGCGTGGCAATCCTGATCAACAAGGCTCAGAGCGAAGGCGCGAGCATGCCGGAAGAAGTGGCATTTTTCGTGGCCAAAAACGTGCGCTCCAACGTGCGGGAGCTGGAAGGTGCCTTGCGCAAAATCCTGGCCTATTCCCGTTTTAACCAAAAAGAAGTCTCGATTCAGTTGGCTCGCGAAGCCCTGCGGGACCTGCTGTCGATCCAGAATCGGCAGATTTCGGTGGAAAACATCCAGAAAACCGTGGCCGACTACTACAAGATCAAAGTCGCGGACATGTACAGCAAGAAGCGCCCGGCCTCGATTGCCCGGCCTCGTCAGATCGCCATGTACCTGGCCAAGGAGCTGACACAAAAGAGCCTGCCGGAAATTGGCGAGTTGTTTGGTGGACGTGACCACACCACGGTGCTGCATGCCGTGCGAAAGATTTCAGGCGAGCGCCAGCAATTGACCGAACTGAACCAGCAGCTCCATGTCTTGGAACAAACGCTCAAAGGATAAGAAATCAGCCAGCGCCACGCCACGACCGCAAACCCTGGGGATAATTTTTGGACAAGTTTGGACTTATCCACAGACTTTTGAAACTGATCGAACTTGTCCAAACTGGTGCCCATGCAAAAAGATTTCGTCCCACAGGCTTGGGTACAACGCAAGTGCTTGATAAAAAAAGAGAAAATGCAGCTGTCCACAGAAACCAGCTGGCTTCTATCTACTACTACTAATTTTTAATAAAGATTCTGGAAGTTATTAAAGAAGAGGTTGACATGATTGTCCTGAAGGCATCACAAGACAAAGTCCTATCCGTGCTTCAGTCCGTCGCGGGCATTGTCGAGCGCCGCCACACCTTGCCCATCCTGGCCAATGTGATGCTGCGCAGGTCGGGCAGCGCTTTGCAATTGACGACCAGCGATCTGGAAATCCAGATTCGCACGGTTGCCGAATTCGACGGTGATTCCGGCAACTTCACCACGACCGTGGGCGCACGCAAGCTGATCGACATCCTGCGTACCTTGCCCTCTGATCAGACGGTCACCCTTGAATCAAGCCAGAACAAGCTGATTCTCAAGGGCGGGAAGAGCAAGTTCACGCTGCAGTCCCTGCCCGCGGAGGACTTTCCTCTGGTACAGGAAGCGGCCAACTTCGGTCCCAAATTCAGCGTGCCCCAGAAGACGCTCAAAGAGCTCCTGGCACAGGTCTCCTTCTCCATGGCCGTGCATGACATCCGTTACTACCTCAACGGCATCCTGTTCGTGGCCGAAGGTCAGCAGCTCAGCCTGGTGGCCACCGATGGCCACCGCCTGGCCTTTGCCTCGGCCACCTTGGACGTGGAAGTTCCCAAGCAGGAAGTGATCCTGCCGCGCAAGACTGTGCTGGAGCTGCAGCGCCTGCTGTCTGACAACGAAGGTGCCATCGAGATGCAGTTCGCGGGCAATCAGGCCAAGTTCAGTTTTGGTGGCATGGAGTTCGTGACCAAGCTGGTCGAGGGCAAGTTTCCCGACTACAACCGCGTCATTCCCAAGAACCACAAGAACATCATCGTGCTGGGCCGCCAGCCCCTGTTGGCCAGCTTGCAACGTGCCGCCATTCTCACCAGCGACAAGTTCAAGGGTGTACGGCTCAACATCGAACCGGGCACCCTGCGCATCGCGTCCACGAATGCTGAACAGGAAGAAGCCGTGGATGAGCTGGACATCGACTACAGCGGCGACAGCATCGAGATCGGCTTCAACGTCACTTACCTGATCGAGGTGCTGGGCAACATGACCCAGGAAATGGTCAGGGTTGAGCTGTCGGATTCCAACAGCTCCGCGTTGGTCACGATACCTGACAACGCCAACTTCAAATACGTCGTGATGCCCATGCGCATCTGAAGTTTCAAGGCCTGCTTTTCAGCCCGCGGTGTGGATGCCATCGCGGGTTTCTCGTTTTCAAGTTAGACCCTTCCAGAAAAGATTCTCCATGAGCGAAGCAGAAAAACCCGTCGGCCCTGGCGCGGGTGGTTATGACGAGTCCTCGATCCAGATTCTCGAAGGTCTGGAAGCTGTGCGCAAACGTCCCGGCATGTACATCGGCGACACATCGGATGGCACGGGTCTGCATCACCTTGTGTTCGAGGTCGTGGACAACTCCATCGATGAAGCGCTGGCTGGTTTTTGCGACGACATAGTTGTCACCATCCATACCGACAATTCGATCAGTGTGACCGACAACGGCCGAGGCATCCCGGTCGGCGTCAAGATGGATGACAAGCACGAGCCCAAACGCTCGGCCGCCGAGATTGCGTTGACCGAATTGCACGCGGGCGGCAAGTTCAACCAGAACAGCTACAAGGTTTCAGGTGGCCTGCACGGCGTGGGCGTGTCCTGCGTAAATGCCTTGTCCCGGTGGCTGCGCCTGACGGTGCGCCATGGAGGCAAGGTGCATCAGCTTGAATTTGCCCGGGGTGCCGTGCAAAACCGTTTGCTGGGACAGCAAAATGGAGTGGAAGTGTCACCGATGAAGGTAATCGGTGAAACTGAAAAGCGGGGCACGGAAGTCCACTTTTTGCCTGACACGGAAATCTTCCAGCAGAACACGGACTTCCACTACGAAATCTTGGCGAAGCGGCTTCGGGAGTTGAGTTTTCTCAACAATGGCGTGCGCATTCGCCTCAAAGACGAGCGCAACGGCAAGGAAGATGATTTCTCAGGCGCGGGTGGTGTCAAGGGGTTCGTGGATTTCATCAACGCGAACAAGAAGGTGCTTCATCCCAATGCCTTCCATGCGGTCGGTGCCCGTCCCGCGGAAACTTACGGTGGCATTCCCGGCACGGAAATCGGTGTTGAGGTTGCGATGCAGTGGAACGATGGCTACAACGAAAGTGTGCTGTGCTTCACCAACAACATTCCTCAACGTGATGGCGGCACCCACCTGACGGGCCTGCGTGCGGCCATGACCCGCGTCATCGGCAAGTACATCGAGAGCAATGAGTTCGCGAAGAAGGCCAAGGTCGAGGTCACTGGCGACGACATGCGCGAGGGTCTGTGCTGCGTGCTGTCGGTCAAGGTGCCGGAACCCAAATTCAGCAGTCAGACCAAGGACAAGCTGGTGTCCAGCGAGGTCCGTGCGCCGGTGGAAGACATCGTGGCCAAGGCCCTCACCGATTACCTGGAGGAGCGCCCCAACGACGCCAAGATCTTGTGCGGCAAGATCGTCGAGGCCGCCCGTGCCCGCGAGGCGGCCCGCAAGGCCCGCGAGATGACGCGTCGCAAAGGTGTGCTCGATGGCATGGGCCTGCCCGGCAAGCTGGCCGATTGCCAGGAGAAGGATCCGTCGCTCTGTGAGATCTACATCGTCGAGGGTGATTCGGCCGGCGGTAGCGCCAAGCAAGGGCGAGATCGCAAGTTCCAGGCCATCCTGCCTCTGCGCGGCAAGATCCTGAACGTGGAGAAGGCGCGTTACGAGAAGTTGCTGACCAGCAATGAAATCGTTACTCTGATCACGGCCTTGGGCACGGGCATCGGCAAGGCCAGCAGTGATTCGGGGAAGTCTGGCGCGGACGATTTCAACATCGGCAAGCTGCGTTATCACCGCATCATCATCATGACTGACGCGGACGTCGATGGCGCCCACATCCGCACGCTGTTGCTCACGTTCTTCTACCGGCAGATGCCGGAGCTGGTGGAGCGTGGCCACATCTACATCGCCCAGCCGCCACTGTACAAGGTGAAGTCCGGCAAGGAAGAGCTTTACCTCAAGGACGGTTCGGCGCTGGATGCCTACCTGTTGCGCATTGCACTGGCGGGCGCTGCCATCCACACCGGGGGCGTGGTGAACACCGTCATCAGTGGCGACACTCTGGCCGAGCTGGCACGCAAGCACCAGCTGGCCGAGAGCGTGATCGCCCGCCTGCACAACTTCATGGACGTCGAGGCGCTGCGCGCGGTGGCTGATGGTGTTGAACTGAAGCTGGACACCGTGGCCGAAGCCGAGGCGTCGGCCGTGGCGTTGCAGGCCAAGTTGCGGGAGTTGGGCAGCGGTTCAGACGTAGCGGGTGAGTTCGATGTCCGCACGGACAAGCCCATCCTGCGCATTAGCCGCCGACACCACGGCAACGTCAAGAGCAGCGTGATCACGCAGGACTTCGTCCATGGCGCGGACTATGCCGCGTTGGCCGAAGCGGCGCAGACCTTCCGAGGCCTGCTCGGCGAGGGTGCCAAGGTGCTGCGTGGCGAGGGCGAGAAGCAGAAGGAAGAAAAGGCGGCCGATTTCCGTTCCGCCATGAGTTGGCTGATCAGTGAAGCCGAGCGCACCACGTCCCGCCAGCGCTACAAGGGCCTGGGTGAGATGAACCCCGGCCAGCTCTGGGAAACCACGATGGATCCGACCGTGCGTCGTCTGTTGCGCGTGCAGATCGACGACGCGATCGAGGCGGACCGGGTGTTCACCATGCTGATGGGCGACGAGGTGGAGCCGCGGCGTGACTTCATCGAGACCAATGCCTTGCGCGCGGGCAACATCGACGTTTGAATTCCTTCATAAGTACACGGAGATAACAAATGGGAATGTTCAACTGGCAGAAGAAGAATGCCGAGGTGCTCGCCCAGGGCGGCGTGATCGCCCCCGACGAACGCCTGACTTGGGGTCAGACGGCCGCCATGGGTGTGCAGCACGTCATTGCCATGTTTGGAGCCACGGTGCTCGCCCCCATCCTGATGGGGTTCGATCCCAATGTGGCGGTGCTGATGAGCGGCGTCGGTACATTGATCTTCTTTCTCATCACCGGTGGCAAGGTGCCGAGTTATCTGGGCTCCTCCTTTGCCTTCATCGGCGTGGTGATCGCGGCCACGGGCTACGCCGGCGGCGGCCTGAACGGCAACCTGGGCGTGGCGCTGGGTGGCATCGTGGCTTGTGGCGTCGTGTACATCGTGATCGGTGTCATCGTGCAGATCATCGGCATCGGCTGGATCGAGCGCCTGATGCCGCCGGTGGTCACGGGCTCGGTGGTGGCCGTGATCGGTCTGAACCTGGCGTCCGTGCCTATCAAGAACATGGCGCCCACCAACTTTGACGCCTGGATGCAGGCCATCACCTTTCTGTGCGTGGGGGCCGTGGCGGTCTTCACGCGTGGCATGGCGCAGCGCTTGCTGATCCTTCTGGGCCTGATCGCCGCGAGTGTCATCTACACCGTGTTGACCAATGGTCTGGGGTTGGGCAAACCGCTGGACCTGTCGGGTATCGCCGCTGCAGCCTGGCTCGGCCTGCCCATGTTCAGCGCACCGGTCTTCAGCGCGCCAGCCATGTTGCTGATCGCCCCGGTGGCCGTGATCCTGGTGGCCGAGAACCTGGGGCACATCAAGGCGGTGACGGCTATGACGGGGCGCAACCTCGATCCTTACCTGGGCCGGGCCTTCATCGGTGACGGCGTGGCCACGGTGGTCAGCGGCGCGGCGGGCGGCACCGGCGTGACGACCTACGCCGAAAACATCGGTGTGATGGCCGCCACCAAGATCTACTCAACGGCCGTGTTCGTCCTGGCCGCGCTGATTGCTGTGCTGCTGGGCTTCAGTCCAAAGTTTGGCGCGGTGATCCAGGCCATTCCGCTGCCGGTGATGGGTGGCGTGTCCATCGTGGTGTTCGGCCTGATCGCGGTGGCTGGTGCGCGCATCTGGGTGGACAATAAAGTGGACTTCTCGGACAACCGCAACCTCATCGTCGCGGCTATCACCTTGATCCTCGGCACCGGGGATTTCACCCTCCGTTTCGGAGGCTTCGCCCTGGGTGGCATAGGCACGGCAACCTTCGGTGCCGTGCTGCTGTGGGCCCTGCTGGGCCGCTCGACGAAATAAGACCGCGCGGAAAAACAACAGCAAAATACCGAGAACGGCGTGGTTGATCCCACGCCGTTTTTTCTGACCGGCAAGCACGCATAATTCAGCCCACCCTCCGCAGGAGCCACTCGGTTCATGAGCGAGAAGACACCCTTCGAGATCGCGCGCGAAACGCTCAAGCAGATCACGCTGCGCAAGCTGCCGCCGACGCCAGTCAACTACCAGGCCATCTACCACGCCGTGGCTGGCTTGCCGCAGGTGGAGCTGTTTCCCGAAGAACCCTTGCGACGCATAGCCCAGGCTTTGCCCGCACGCAATCCGGGTCAGGAAAAGCAGTTGGGACTGCTGGACTACGCCATTGGCCAGCGCAACTGGCAGGGGGTGCAGAATGCCCTGCTGGGGTACGCCGGATTCGCTGTGCCCGGCGGTGTGCCGCATCCGGCCGCGCCCGAACCGTTGACGGCCTACGCACCGGACATCACACCCGATGTCCTGGAACAGGTTGCCCGGCTCATCGAATTCGCCCAACCTGCTTTTGGCGGAGAAGACACCCGATTCCATGAGCGGATGCAGCAGACGCTGGAGGCCTTGCGCGATCCCGGGACCAGCGTCGCCAGGGTGCGAAGCCTGTTGGCGGACTTCAATCACCGGCTTTCCTTCGCTGCCGAGGAGCAGTCCGAGATCCGCCTGGCCCTGTTCAAGCTCTTGCAGCTCATCATCAAGAACATTGGGGAGCTCAGCCCGGATGATGCCTGGCTGCAAGGGCAGATCAATGCCCTCCAGGCGGCGGCCCAGCCGCCGCTGACCTTGCGCCGTCTGGACGAAGTCGAGCATCAGCTCAAGGATGTGATCTTCAAGCAGACCGAGGCCAAGGGTCGTGCCATCGAGGCACAGGAATCCCTGCGGCAGATGCTGGCGGCGTTCATCACGCGTCTGTCCCAAGTCACGGCGGCCAGTGGCGACTACCAGGAAAAGATGGAAGACAGCCTGCGTGATCTGGAGCAGGCCAAGACCCTGGAAGACATCGGTCCCGTGCTGCGCGGGCTGATCCGCGCGACGCGGGACATGCGGCTGGAAACTGTCAACGTGGGAGAGGAACTGCAGTCCATGCGCGCGCAGGTACAAGCCAAGGAAGTCGAGTTGCGCAAGCTGCAGGCCGAATTGGAGCGCTTGAGCGCCCAGGTGCGCCACGACGGCCTGACGGGCGCGCTGAACCGGCAAGGCCTGGACGAGGCCTTCATGCGTGAACTGTCCGCGGTGCGACGCAAGGATGCACCCTTGAGCGTGGCCATGCTGGACATCGACAATTTCAAACGGCTCAACGACGCCCGTGGACATGAAACAGGCGATGTCGCCTTGCAGCACCTGGTGACCGTGGCCAAGGAAAATCTGCGCCCACAGGACTCCCTGGCCCGTTACGGGGGCGAGGAGTTCGTCATTCTCTTGCCGGACACCGAGCTGGAGCGGGGCATGGAAGTCATGACCCGGCTGCAGCGCGAGCTGAGCAAGCGATTTTTTCTCGCGCGACCGCGACAGGGTGTGAAGCCTGAAAGCGGCGGCGAGTCCGCCGTGGTCGGCACCGAGCAGGACAAGGTTTTCATCACCTTCAGCGCCGGTGTCGCGCAACTGACGATTGACGAGACGGCGGAACAGGCGGTGCACCGCGCCGACCAGGCCATGTACCTGGCCAAGCGCGCGGGCAAGAACCGCGTGGTCGCGGCCTAGCTCGGCCGCAAGGATTCAAGGAGTTTGTGTCATGACATTGCTGTTGGCTGGCTTGCTGCTTTTCCTGGGCCTGCATTCGATCCGCATGCTGGCCCCCGCGACGCGCGAGCGGTGGCGCACCCGTCTGGGCGCGGGCACCTGGAAGGGCCTGTATTCCCTGCTGGCCTTGGCCGGACTGGCCCTCATCGCCTGGGGCTTTGACGCCGCGCGCGAGAACCCGATCATCGTCTGGATGCCGTCCTCTCCCGCCATGGCCATGGGCTTGCGCCATGGGGCCGTGCTGTTCACCGTGCTCGCCTTCGTACTGCTGGCGGCTGCCTATGTACCCGGCAACCACCTCAAGGCGCGACTGGGGCATCCCATGGTGCTAGGCGTGAAGACCTGGGCCTTCGCCCACCTGCTGGTGGCGGGCATGCTGGCGCACCTGGTGTTGTTCGGCAGTTTCCTGCTTTGGGCCATCGCGAACTACGCGCTCTCGCGTCGTCGCGACCGGCTGGCTGGCGTCCGGTACCCGCGAGGCCGGTGGCGCGCCACGGTGCTGACCGTCGCCCTGGGCCTGGCGGGCTGGGCCGTGTTTGCTTTTGGCTTGCACGGCCTGCTGATCGGCATCAAGCCCCTGGGTTGATCCCGGAGGCACGCTGGCCAGCGTGGGTTGAGCGCTGTGCGTGCGGGCGTCCGGCGGGTCCGCTTTGTCCTTCGCGTTCTTCAGCGTGTTCAGCGCGGCCCGGGATGGCCCGGTTCCTCCCCGAAGAGGGGTTGCGCCGTGCGGGCATCGAAGATTTTCTGTTGCTCGGGGCTCAGCGTGGCGTAGAAGGTTCGTGTCGCCTCCTCGCGCTGCGCCGCGGCCGCATCGCGCGCCTGGCGCGCTGCCCGCGCGCGGTCCAGACGTTCCGGCGTCTTCAGCTTGGCCCAGTCCTCCCGCTGGAGGTCCTCACGGCGGCCCGCCTGCGCCGGGTGCTCGGGCGGCTTGACGGCGGCTTGGAAGGCGTCCCACGCCGGTGTTTGTGCGGACGTCAGCTTCAGGCTGGCATGCAAATCCGCCATGCGTTTTTCCCAGTGCTCGGCTTGACGTCCGGCCATGTGGTCCGCGCGGCGGTCCGGTTTGTGCTCCCCTTGCATATCCGGCGCCGATCCATTCGGTGGGCCGGGGGGCGCCGCGAGGGCGGGCGTTGACAGGGTGGAGGTGGCCAGCAGCAGCGATGCCGCAAGCATCGCGGTCGACAGAGGGGTCATGCGGGTTTTCATGGCGTCATCCTTTCACGCATCCCGCCGCCAAGTGGGCGGGGCGATGCCAGTCTCTGGCCCGCGCATGTCCTGTGCATGTGTCCTTGCTGCTTGCGTGTAAAGATGAACGAAGCAAGCGCAAATGGGACGCCTCGCGAGCCACGGTGAATTGGAAGCGCGCGCGAGACACATCCACCGCCGCGCGACCGGCTAGGTAGGGGACGGTGCGTCGTCGGCGAGGTCCCGTGCGCGGCCTTCGCGCTTGGCCACGTACAAGGCGCGGTCTGCCCGTTGGTAAAGCATGGCCGCGTCGACGTCCTGCGGTTTCATCTGAGCCAGGCCGCTCGAAAAACTCAGGCGCAGTTCCGGGTGATCGGGAGCGGGCAGTGCATCGGCCAGATCCTGGCGCAGGCGGGCTAACACCTGACGCGCGCCCTGGACGGTGGTGTTGGGCAGCACCATCAGGAACTCTTCGCCACCGATACGGCCCACCAAATCCTGAGGCCGGCGCCGGGCCTCGAACTTCTGAGCGAAATGCACAAGGACTTGGTCACCAACGCTGTGACCGTAGCTGTCATTGACGTGCTTGAAATGGTCCAGATCAATGGCGGCCAGAGTCAGCGGATAGCGCAGGGCACGGGCTTGCTGGAACAAGGCATCCAGCCTGGCGAAGACATGGCGCCGATTGAACAGACCCGTGAGCGGATCGGTGATTGCGAGTTGCACGGCCTGATCGCGCGCCTGTTGCAGCATGGACTCGTGGGCCTTGAGCGCCGAGACATCGGTGACCACGGTCAGGAGCCAGCCGTCCTCGTGCAGGGTTTCCGTGACTCGCATCCAGCGGCCGTCCACCAAGTCGGACTCGAAGCAACGCAATGTGGACTGGCGCCGCCGTTGACCGATCTGTCGCAACCAGCTTTCGATGTCGTCGGTCTGGATCAACAGACCGACCTGCTCGTGAAAGCAGTTGCGCATCATGTCTGCCCAGCTCGGGACGGCATCGGATGCGATGCCGTAAGCCGCGCGCATGTAGCCATTGGCATAACGCAGCCTGTCGTCGGGATCGAACAGGCCAATCCCTGAGGCTGCGTCACCCAGGTAATCGAGCAATCGAAGGCGCGGGTCGTCGGTGTTCAAGCCATGGTCGTGGAGGCCTAAGTGGCTTGCATTGGAACACAGCCGTGGCCGCCGGGTCGAGTACCCCTCGAGGTGTCCGGGGACCCGACTCGCTTGGTTGGGAGACCGAGGGGACTCAGGCGGCGTCGCCGGACTTGCTTGCGCAGGTGTTCCAACCCAGCAATGCGTAGGGCGGGCACCAGCCCATCAGGCCGGTGGCCAGCGGCAGCAGGCCCAACCAACCCCACCAACCGACGACGCCCGACAAGGCCAGGCCGATCAGCACGAGGCCAACCGTGATGCGAAGTGCGCGGTCGACGCCGCCAACATTGCGTTTCATGAACATCTCCTTAGTTGAGTGAAGCCGATGGGCGCCTGGTGTCGCCCGCGAGGTCATCCAGGATGGGGCAGTCGGGCCCGTCGTCGCCATGGCAATGATGCAGCAGTTGCTTCAGGCTGCGCTGCATGGCCAGCAGTGAATCGATGCGCATGGACAGCTCGTCCACATGCCGCTGTGCGATGCGCTTGACGCTGGCGCTGGCGCGGCCGCGGTTGCTCCAGAGGTCCAGCAGTTCGGTGATTTCATCGATGGAAAAGCCCAGGTCACGGGCGCGTCGTATGAAGCGCAACTGGCGCACATCGGTTTCGCCGTACTGCCGGTAGCCTCCGCCCGTGCGCGTCACCCGGGGCAGCAAACCCAGGGATTCGTAATGCCGCACCATCTTGGCCGAAATGCCCGAGCGCTGGGCAGCCTGGCCGATGGGGATCGGCCAGCGGTCCTGGTTTCGCGCCGGTTCAGGCAGCGACGGCATAACCTTCTTCCGCGATGGCGCGGCTCAGGGCTGCGCGCGGCTGTTGTGATTGCACCTCGACGAGGTTGTGGCTGCGGTCGATCCGGACTTCGGCCTGCGGATCAAGCTGTCGAATCGCCTGGGTGACGGCTTTTTCGCAGTGGCCGCAGCTCATGCCGGTGACGGTGAAGGACTGGTTCATGCGGTGTTCCTCCGGAATGCTGGGGTGTTTCATCCGGCAGATGCCGGTCATGACGTTATTTTCAACCTTCCCATCAGGGCAAGGTCAAGCCCCGGCGGCGTGCCACAGGCCCCGGGGCTGAGCAGCGTAGGCATCCACGGGACCCAGCTGCTTGACCTTGCCCTGGGGGCAAGGTTCAGAATCCCACCTATGGACAACCTTGACACGCCACTTGCCGGCTTAAACCGCCCGGCGCAAGACCTTGCCACGCTGGACCTGGGCATCGGCGGCATGACCTGTGCGGCCTGCGTGCTGCGCGTGGAAAAGGCCTTGAAAAAAGTGCCCGGCGTGCAGGACGCGGTGGTCAATTTGGCCATGGAGACCGCCCGCATCACCTACCAGCCACTGGCGGCCGATGGTGCGGCGCAGTTTCGACGCGCTGTTCGCAGCGCCGGTTACGAGCCGCGCGCCGCCGATGCGCTGATGCACGAAGAGGCATCGCCTTGGGCGGGTTTCGCACCCGTGGCCCTGGGTGTCGCCTTGTCCTTGCCCCTGCTGGTGCCCATGCTGCTGGGCTGGCTGAGCCTTGGGCGAGGCGGCCATGCCTGGATGCTGCCTGCCTGGATGCAGTTCTTGCTCGCCACGCCGGTGCAATTCATCCTTGGTGCACGTTTCTACCGTGGGGCTTGGCACGCCCTGAAGAGCCGCAGCGGCAATATGGACCTGCTGGTGGCGCTGGGCACCAGCGCGGGTTGGGGCCTGTCGGTCTGGCTCTGGTTGAGTGCGTCCTCGGACTTGCATGCGGGCGCTCACACCGCGGAGCAGCCTCACCTTTACTTCGAGGCCAGTGCCGTGGTGATCACCCTGGTTCTACTCGGCAAGTGGCTGGAAGCCCGGGCCAAGCGCCAGACCACGGCCGCGATTCGCGCCCTGCATGCGCTGCGTCCCGAACTGGCGCATTGGCTGGGGTCCGACCAGGCGCCCCAGGACGAAACCGATATTCCGATTGCCGAGCTGCTGGTGGGTGACCGCGTGGCCGTACGCCCCGGTGAACGCATTCCCGCCGATGGCCTGCTGCTAGAGGGCGAGACCCAGGTGGATGAATCCATGCTGACGGGCGAGCCTTTGCCGCTAGGCAAAGCCCCCGGCGCGATGCTCACCGGCGGCTCGGTCAACGGGGAAGGCCGCGTCATTCTGCGAGTCACAGCCACCGGCAGTGAGACTGTGCTGGCGCGCATCATCCGTCTGGTCGAGGATGCCCAGGCGGCGAAGGCCCCGATCCAGCGCCTGGTGGACCAGGTGTCCGCCGTTTTTGTACCCGTGGTGCTGGTGCTGGCCCTGCTCACCCTGGCTGGATGGCTCTGGGCCGGGGCAGACATGGAAACCGCGCTGATGCATGCCGTGGCTGTGCTCGTCATCGCCTGTCCGTGCGCCTTGGGTCTGGCCACGCCCACGGCCCTGATCGCCGGTGCGGGCGTGGCGGCACGCCGGGGCATTCTGATCAAGGACGCGCAGGCGCTGGAACTTGCGCACCGGGTCGACATCGTGGCCTTCGACAAGACCGGCACCTTGACCGTGGGCCAGCCTCGTTTGACCGCGCTGGTGGCGTCGGCTGGGCAGGATGAGGCGGCGCTCATGCAGGCTGCCGCCAGCCTTCAGAGTGGAAGCGAGCACCCGCTTGCAAGAGCGGTTCTGCAGGCAGCGCGCGAGCGGGGCCTGACTTGGCCCGAGCCGCATGCCGTGCAGGCAGTGCCGGGGCGGGGGAGCCAGGGGGACGTTCAGGGCGTCACCTGGCGCGTCGGCAGTTTGCGCTGGATGGGGGATTTGGGTGCGGACCTGGGCGCATTGGAGGCGCAGGCCACTCACCTGCAGGCGCAGGGCGCGACGGTCTCCGTGCTGGCCGAAAACGTGCCGGGCACGGGGGGCGTGCATGCAACGGTTCAGGTGCGCGCCTTGTTGGCGTTTGGCGATGAGCCCAAACCCGGTGCGGCCGCTGCCTTGCAGGCTTTGCGCGAGCGGGGCCTGGGTTTGGTCATGATTTCCGGTGACAACCCAGGCGCCGCGCAGGCCATGGCGCGCCGGCTGGGCTTGCGACCGGAAGCGGGCGAGGTGCTGGCCAATGTGCTGCCTGGCGACAAGGCGGCCCAGGTGCGCGCCTTGCGCGCGGGGCAGCATGTGGTCGCCATGGTCGGGGACGGTGTCAACGACGCGCCCGCCCTGGCTGCTGCCGATGTGGGCATCGCGATGGGCAACGGGACGGACGTGGCCATGCATGCGGCCGGCATCACCCTGATGCGAGGGGACCCGGCCTTGGTCGGGGCGGCACTGGACATTTCCCGCCGCACGGTACGCAAGATCCGTCAGAACCTGTTCTGGGCTTTCATCTACAACGTGGCCGGCATTCCCATGGCGGCGCTGGGCGTGCTGAGTCCGGTGGTGGCGGGCGCGGCCATGGCCTTGAGTTCCGTCAGCGTGATGGGCAATGCCTTGTTGCTGCGGCGCTGGAAGGGGCGCTAGCCACGGCGGAGACCCGATACCGGGGAAGGCTGCGCGGTGCGCGTCCAGGCGAGTGAGGTCAAGGCGCGGTGTCCTGTTCCAGCCAGCCCAGAAAGCGCAGGGCCTGGGCCCGGCTGTCGCCACACATCTCGGGCGTCGGTATCAGGCTGCCGCAGACGGCGGGCCGCTCGGGTCGGCCGAAGAGCTTGCAGCGCAGTCGCTCATCGAGCTGGATGCAGGGCACGCCGGCCGGCTTGCTGATGCCATTGACCACCGGCATGCCCGGAATCGGGCTGGAGATCGATGGGGCAATGCAGCAGGCGGCGCATCCGGGGCGGCAATCCATGGTCGAGGTCCAGGCGCTCAGCGGCTCAGCCGGGGTGCCGCGAACAGCACTTGGTCGATCACGGCCTGCACGGCACTGCGGGCGCGGTCCGACAGCAGTTGCCCTTGGGCATCAAACGCTTCGCCCGCTCGCCCCAATGCATAGCTTTGCGGCGTGACCCAGCATTGCAGGTTCAGCAGCAGGGGCACCAGATGGCTTTGCGAGCGCAGGCCACCGAGCGCACCCGGCGAGGCACTGAGCACGCCCACCACCTTGCCGCGCGTGGCCTTGTAGCCGTCCACCCAGTCCGGGTTGTCGGCGACCGGGCGCGAGAGCCAGTCAAAGGTGTTCTTGACCAGGGCCGGGTAGCTGGCGTTGTACTCGGGTGTGCAGATGATCCAGGCCGGATGCTCGAAAAAGACTTGCTTGAGGCGGACCACATCGGGCGGCGTGCCTCGTGCTTCCAGGTCGCCGTTGTACAGCGGCACGTCGTAATCTCCTAGTTCGAGGTGCATGACCTCGGCACCGCTGGCGCGGACCATGGCCGCTGTGACGTGAGCGAGTTGGCGGTTCAGGGATTGCTGGCGGGTGCTGCCCGCGAAGACGAGGACTTTCATGGCCGGCATTGAACCACAGACTTGGGGCGGGCGGTCGCGGGTAAGCCTGCGCAGCGCGGCAGGACGGCTCGCCATGTCTGGTCGCAGGGACTGGCAAGCTGGTGTGCTGAGCGTGTGGTGTTCCACGTGAAACACAAAACCCGCCAATACACCGCCATGGCGGAAAAGGGGGCGGCCCGGTAAAATTTCGCCCCTCGCACTCCTCTTCTCGCTGTCTGTGCGTCCCGCCTTGTTCCAAGGCCTGCTGCCACAGGAGATGTCCCCATGCTGTATCCCGAAGAATTTGAAGTCATCGTTGTGGGTGGCGGTCATGCCGGCACCGAGGCCGCCCTGGCGGCGGCACGCATGGGTTGCATGACCCTGCTGCTGACCCACAACATCGAAACCCTGGGGCAGATGAGTTGCAACCCCAGCATCGGCGGCATTGGCAAAGGCCACCTGGTCAAGGAGGTGGATGCCTTGGGCGGTGCGATGGCCATCGCCACGGACGAGGCCGGCATCCAGTTCCGCATCCTCAACGCCAGCAAGGGCCCGGCTGTGCGCGCCACGCGCGCCCAGGCGGACCGTATCCTGTACAAGGCCGCCATCCGCCGTCGGCTGGAAAACCAGCCGAACCTGATGCTGTTCCAGCAAGCCGTGGACGATCTGATGGTGGAGGGCGACGGGGATGGGGCGAGGGTGGTCGGCGCCGTCACCCAGGCCGGCATCGCTTTTCGCGGCCGCACCGTGGTGCTGACGGCCGGAACCTTTCTGGACGGAAAAATCCACATCGGCCTCGACAACTACGCGGCCGGCCGCGCGGGCGACCCGCCCGCAGTCAGCCTCTCGGCGCGGCTCAAGGAGCTCCAGCTGCCCCAGGGGCGACTCAAGACCGGCACGCCGCCGCGCCTGGACGGCCGCACCATCGATTTCTCCCGGTGCACGGAGCAGCCGGGGGACGGCATGCCCGGCGCTGCCAGCCAGGGCGCGAACGAGGGCGAGATCCCGGTGTTCAGTTTCATGGGCCGCCGGGAAATGCACCCCCGGCAGATGCCCTGCTGGATCACCCACACCAATGAGCGCACGCACGAAATCATCCGTTCGGGTTTCGACCGCAGCCCCATGTTCACGGGCAAGATCGAAGGCGTGGGGCCGCGCTACTGCCCCAGTGTGGAAGACAAGATCAATCGGTTCGCGGGCAAGGACAGCCACCAGATCTTCCTTGAGCCCGAGGGTCTGACCACGAACGAGTATTACCCCAACGGCATTTCCACCAGCCTGCCCTTTGACATTCAGCTGGCGTTGGTGCGCTCCATGCGGGGCCTGGAAAATGCCCACATCCTGCGGCCCGGTTACGCCATCGAATACGACTATTTCGATCCGCGCTCGCTCAAGGGCAGTTTCGAGACCCGCCAGATCCAGGGCCTGTTCTTCGCCGGCCAGATCAATGGCACGACGGGTTACGAAGAGGCCGCCGCCCAGGGGCTGTTTGCCGGCATCAATGCCGCCCTGCAGTGCCGGGGTGAGGCGGCCTGGCTGCCGGGCCGCGACCAGGCCTACCTGGGTGTGCTGGTGGATGACCTGATCACCAAGGGCGTGACCGAGCCTTACCGCATGTTCACCAGCCGGGCCGAGTTCCGCCTGCAGCTGCGCGAAGACAACGCCGATATGCGCCTCACCGAGGTCGGCCGCCGACTGGGCTTGGTGGACGATGCCCGTTGGGACGCTTTCAACCGCAAGCGGGATGCTGTTTCACGTGAAACCGAACGCCTGAAGTCGACCTGGGTGAACCCGCGCATCCTGCCGGATGCTGAGGCCCAGCGGGTGTTGGGCGTGGGCATCGAGCACGAGTACCACCTCTTTGATCTGTTGCGTCGCCCGGGCGTGAAGTATGCGGAACTGATGTCCATGGACGGTGGCAAGTACGCCCACTCGGTTCCATGGGCGCGGGACGAGGCGCAAGATCCCAGCGCAACCGCCCTCACGCTGGCCGGTGTTTCACGTGAAACCTTGGGTGATCTCTATGAGCCCGTGGTGGACCAGATCGAGATTGCCGCCAAGTACGCCGGCTACATCGACCGCCAACGCGACGAGGTGGAGCGCGCCGCCCACTACGAGCAGCTCCAGCTACCCGTGGACCTGGACTACATGGCTGTGTCCGCGCTGAGCATCGAGGCCCGGCAGAAGCTGCAGAAACATCGCCCCGAAACCCTGGGCCAGGCTTCCCGCATCTCGGGCATCACGCCGGCAACCATTTCGCTGCTGCTGATCCACTTGCGCAAGGGCGGCTTCAAGGGGTTCGTCAAGATGGCTGAGGTCGAGGCGGCATGACGATGGCCGTGCTGGCAACGAATCTGGCCGCTCGCCTGGAATCCGGTGTCGGCGCGCTCGGCCTGGCCTTGTCCGATGCACAGCGGACGCAGCTACTGGACTACCTGGGCCTGATCCAGAAATGGAACAAGGTCTACAACCTGACGGCACTGCGGGACGCGGAGGACATGCTCACGCACCACGTGCTGGACAGCTTGGCCGTCATCCCGTCGCTACGGCGGCAGACCCAAGGACGGGCCATCCGGCTGCTTGATGTCGGTTCGGGGGCGGGGCTGCCGGGGGTGGTCATTGCCATTTGCTGCCCGGAGATCGACGTGACGTGCGTGGACACGGTGGCGAAGAAAGCCACGTTCATCCAGCAGGTGGCCATCGCGCTCAAGCTGCCTGGGCTGCACGGCGTGCATGCGCGGGTGGAAAACCTGCAAGGGCCTTTTGACGTGGTTTCCTCCCGGGCATTCGCCTCCCTGGCCGATTTCACGGCCTGGTCCGCTGGTGCCTTGGCGGTGCAGGGCGTCTGGATGGCCATGAAAGGCCGACACCCTGCCGATGAAATCGCCGCGCTGCCCCCGGAGGTGGAGATGTTTCACGTGGAACCACTGACCGTGCCGGGGCTGGAGGCGGAGCGCTGCATGGTCTGGTTACGCAAAAAAACGGACGCAAGCGCCTCCGCCTGAGTCGCGGCACACGGTGGGCGTCGTACACTCGACGCCTCCTTTTTGAGAGACGCTTCCCCATGTTCGGCATTGCAGACTACGGCGCTTTTGTCACCGCCATCATCCTTTTCCTGCTGATTCCGGGGCCGGGCAATCTGGCCATCATCACGTCCACCGGCAAGGGCGGACGGGCAGGGGGGATGGCCGCAGCGTTCGGCATCATCGTGGGCGATCAAATTTTGATGTGGTCCGCCGTCGCGGGCGTGGCTGCGCTGCTGGTGGCCTATCCCACCGCCTTCCATCTTGTGCAGTGGCTGGGCGCGGCCTACCTCGCGTGGATGGGCTTCAAGATGCTGACGGCCAAGCCCGGCGGCGCACCCGTGTTGCATATCGAGCCCCGCCATTACTTCAGGCAAGCCTTCGTCATCACCTTGCTCAACCCCAAGGCCATCGTGTTCTACATGGCCTTCTTCCCGCTGTTCATCAACCCTGCACAGCATCAGGGGCTGCTCACCTTCGGCGTGATGGCGGCCACCGTCGCGGTGCTCGGGTTTTTGTATTCGCTGACTGCGGTGTTGCTCACGCATCACCTCGCCGAGCGCCTGCGGGCCAGCCCGCGCATCGGACGGACGCTGGAAAAGCTGGCGGGCATTTTCCTGATCGGTTTCGGCCTGAAGCTGGCACTGACGAAATAAGACCGAAGCTCGGTCTTTCCCCCACGACAAGAGTTCAGAACACGAGTGCTGCATGGCCAAAATTTTTTGCGTTGCGAATCAGAAGGGTGGCGTGGGCAAGACCACCACCACGGTCAACCTGGCGGCCGGCCTGGCCAAGCTGAACCAGCGCGTGCTGATGGTCGATCTGGATCCGCAGGGCAACGCCACCATGGGCTCCGGTGTGGACAAGCGCCAGATCCCGCGCACGGTCTACGACGTGCTGCTGGGCAATGCCTCCGTGGCCGAGGCCCGCGTCAAGAGCGACAAGCTGGTGGAAGCTGGCTACAGCTACGACATCCTGGGCGCCAACCGTGAACTGGCCGGCGCCGAAGTCGAGCTGGTCGATCTGGATCAGCGCGAGCGCCGCCTCAAGAACGCCTTGGCCGAGGTCACGGACGACTACGATTTTGTGCTGATCGACTGCCCGCCCAGCCTGTCCATGCTCACGCTCAACGGCCTGTGCGCCGCGCACGGTGTCATCGTGCCCATGCAGTGCGAGTACTTCGCGCTCGAGGGTCTGGCGGACCTGGTCAACACCATCAAGCAGGTGCACGCCAACCTGAATCCGGATCTGCAGATCATTGGTCTGCTGCGCGTGATGTACGACCCCCGCGTCACCTTGCAGGCCCAGGTCAGCGACCAGCTCAAGGCCCACTTCGGAGACAAGGTCTTCGACGCGGTGATCCCGCGCAATGTGCGTCTGGCCGAGGCACCGAGCTATGGCCTGCCCGGCGTGGTCTTCGACCCGGCCGCGCGCGGTGCCCAGTCCTTCTTCACCTTCGCTGAAGAAATGGTCGGCCGCATCGGCAAGATGTGATTCAAAGTAAGTGCTTGCCCCAGATGAATAACAACAACGTCCTGCTGCTGCCCGGCTGGTACGACTCCGGTGCCGCCCATTGGCAGAGCCTGTGGGAAGCCAGGTACGGTTACCTGCGGGTTCAGCAGCATGATTGGGAGCGCCCACTTCGCGGTGATTGGCAGATCCAGTTGGAAGAGACCATCCTGGCTTGCGACACCGACCGCACCGGGCCCGTGGTGCTGGTGGCGCACAGTCTGGGTTGCATCCTGGTCGCGGCCTGGGCCGCGCACAGCCGCAACACCCACCGCGTCCAAGGTGCCTTGCTGGTCGCGCCTGGGGATGCCGAACGCGACGAGATTCGCGGCCAACTGCCTAGTTGGTCGCCCATCGCGCGCCAGCGTTTGCCCTTTTCCAGCATCCTGCTTGGCAGCCGCAATGACCCGTACTGCCGCGTTGAACGGGCGCAGGGACTGGCGGCGGATTGGGGCGCACGTTTCATCGACTACGGCGAGCGAGGCCACATCAATGCCGACTCGGGCCTGGGCGACTGGCCCGAAGGCCATGCCTTGCTGCAGACCCTGATGCAGCCGCCCGCCTAGCCCTGCGGCACGATGAAACAACGACACACGAAACGGCGGTTTCCACAAACTGCCTTGGCGGTCATGCCGCCCGATCTGAACCTGAATCTGACGCCACCGGGAGTACATACAGAGATGGTCACGAAAAAAACCAGGGGCCTGGGCCTGGGCCTGGAAGCCCTGCTGGGTCCCAAGGTCGAGGAGCATCAGGCCGAACCGGCACCGGACGGTCTGGTGCCGCAGGCCGGTCAGGTTGGCAGCCTGCGCCTGGAAGAGATGGTGCCCGGCATGTACCAGCCGCGCACCCGCATGGACGAGGGTGCCCTGTACGAGCTGGCCGAGTCCATCAAGGCCCAGGGCATCATGTCGCCCATTCTGGTCCGCAAGCTCCATGAGGGACCGAACGCGGGCAAGCACGAAATCATTGCGGGTGAGCGGCGCTTCCGCGCGGCCCGACTGGCGGGCCTGGACAGCGTGCCCGTGCTGGTGCGGGAGGTGCCCAATGAGGCCGCCGCCGCGATGGCCCTCATCGAGAACATCCAGCGCGAGGACCTCAACCCGCTGGAAGAGGCCCAGGGCCTGCAGCGCCTGATCCGCGAATTTGGCCTGACGCACGAGCAGGCCGCGCAGGCGGTGGGCCGCTCGCGCAGCGCGGCCAGCAATCTGTTGCGTCTGCTGAATCTCGCCGAGCCGGTGCAGGCCATGCTGATGGCGGGTGACCTGGACATGGGCCACGCGCGTGCCTTGCTAGCGCTGGACCGCGCCACCCAGATCACGGCGGCCAACCAGATCGCCGCGAAGAAGTACTCCGTCCGCGAGGCCGAGAGCCTGGTCAAGAAGCTAGGCGCCGAATTCAGTCTGGCGCCGCAGAAGCCCGGCAAGGAAAAATCGCGCGACCTGAAACGCGTCGAGGAAGAACTGTCGGATCTGCTGACTGCCCAGGTCGAGGTGCGCGTCAAGAAGCGCGTCAAGCGCAACGGGCGCGTGGAAGAGATGGGCGAGCTGTCCGTGCAGTTCGGTTCGCTCGACGAGCTCAACGGCCTGATCGACCGCCTGCGTCGCACGGGCAGCGGCGACTGAGCGGGTACGGAGCAACGGGCGCGCCATGCGGTCTTCCTTGCCACGGACGTCGTTCCGGTCCTTCGGTTGGCCCCTGCCCGCGCTGATGGCCTGGAGCGTGTGCTGGTTTCTCTATTCGCTGCTGCGGATGAAGACCGGCATGCCCCTGTGGTCCGTGCTGGGTCTGGTCACCCTGGTTGGTGTGTTGCTCAGCCTGCTGGGAGGCACCTGGTGGCGCCGGCTGGTCATCGGCCTGGGCTTTCCGCTCTCGCTGTTTTTCTCGGGGCCTTGAGCCTGCCTGCCTGGGCCTGGTTGCTTCCGCTGGTGTTGCTGGCCCTGATTTACCCACTCAACGCCTGGCGGGATGCGCCCCTGTTCCCGACTCCCGAGGACGCCCTGAACGACCTGCCCGAAGTGGCGCCGCTGGAGCCAGGTGCCCAGGTGCTCGACGCTGGCTGCGGCCTGGGTCATGGGTTGGAGGCCTTGCGCCAGGCCTACCCGCTGGCCGACCTGCACGGTGTGGAATGGAGCCGCCCGCTGGCCTGGTGGTGCCGGCGGCGTTGCCAGGGGCGAGGCATCCGCGCGCACGTGGAGCGCGGTGATATGTGGGAGGTGGACTGGTCGGCTTACGACCTGGTCTATCTCTTCCAGCGCCCCGAGACGCTGCCCCGCGCCATGGCCAAGGCGGCGGTGGAAATGCGATCCGGCGCCTGGCTGGTCAGCCTGGAATTTGAGGCACGCGGTTTCAAGCCCACGGCGAAACTGAAAACCGTGGGGGGTAAGCCAATCTGGGTCTACCGGTGGCCGCCAGCGGCTGTCTCGGTCTGATCACGACATCGCCGGCAGACCGTTGAATCGGAGGCGGTGGCATGCAATCATGCCCGCCATGGCATCCATGGAGCCTCATTCATCGACGGTGGCAAATGCCATCAGGAAACCGCGCGTCCTGGTCGTGGACGACAACGGCCTGAGCCTGCAGGTGGCGGCCCGACTCCTGCGCGATCTGGACTGCCAGGGTGCCCTGGCCCCGGACGGGCTCACGGCCTTGCGGCTGATCGAGGAGCAGGTCTTTGATCTGGTCTTGCTGGATGTCGAGATGCCGCACTTCAATGGACAGGAAACCCTGCTGGCATTGCGCGCGCGGATGGGTATGCGCCTGCGGATCTTCATGGTGACCGGACATGACGATGAGTCGACGAGTCAACACTACATCGCCTTGGGGGCCGATGGCATGCTTTCCAAACCCTTGACGGTGGATGGGTTGCGCCATGTCGTGCAGAGGATCGACGTTCAGGCAACGTCGTGACAGGGCATGGAAAGCACCGCCTGGACCTGGTTTCTCGCGGTGTGCGCGCAAGGCGCGCTATTGGGCTTGGTCGGCCTGATCTGGATGGCGCGTCGTCGCGATCGGCCGGACGAACGCATGGTGCGCACGATCTGCATGGGGCGCCTCAAGCAGGATGCCATCTGCCTGAGCGACACCGGAGGTCGGATCATCCGGGCCAATCATGCCTACGCAAATCTGACGGGCTTCGGCATGACGGAGCTGCAGCGGATGACGGTCGCGGAACTGCTGCAGGCAAGAATCAAGGAAGGCCCGGGGCGCGAAGCGCTGGGGGAAGCATTGGCGGCGGGACTGGAACTGCGCACCCGTCTGCAGTTCCAGCGCCGGCAGGGCGACTGGCGCTGGATGGTCGTGGAGTTGCATCCCCTCCATGATCCCGCCGGCCGGCGAATCACCGGGGTGATGATCGTGCAAATCGACATCGAAGAAACCTGGCGCGAGCAAAGGCGGACACAGCAGATCCTGCGTGAGCACGAAAGCTTCAGAAGCATCGTGGATCAACACGCCATCATTTCCGAGACCGACCTGCAGGGCCGCATTCTGCGGTTCAACGACCGTTTCATGGAGATCAGTGGTTATCGTCAGGACGAACTGCTGGGGCTGGACCATCGTCTGCTCAACTCTGGCCATCATTCGCCGACGTTCTGGCGCACTATGTGGTCAACGATCAATGGAGGGCTTATCTGGCGCGGAGAAATATGCAACCGCACCAAGGACGGTTCCCTGTACTGGGTCGACAGCGTGATCGCTCCTCTACTGGGTCATGACGGACTGCCCGAGCGCTACGTGTCGGTCCGTACCGACATCACCGCGCTCAAGAACCATGAAGTTTTGCTGCGGCGTACTGGCAAGATCGCCGGTGTGGGCGGATGGTACGGGCACGTCGGTTCGGACCTGCTGCATTTCTCCGAGGAGGCGCGGTCCATACTGCAGCTGGAGTCGGCCCAAATGCATGTCGAAGAGGTCATGCGGCGCTTGTCATCGGAAGAAGCCGAAGAGTTGCGGGCCAATGTGAACAGCCTGATCGAAGGGCGTATCCACTCCTTTACCCAGGCGCTCAAGCTGACCCAGGCGGACGGTCAGGAGCTGTGGTTGCGCCTGATCGGTGAAGTCGAACTGCATGACGGGAAACCCTACCAACTGCTCGGCGCAGTACAGGATGTCACGCGGTACGTGCTGGCCCGCCTGCGTATCCAGGCGGGGGAGCGATTGTTACGGTCCGCATTCGAGGCGCTGGGAGAGGCGTTCGCTGTATTTGACAAGCATGAGCGCCTCTTGCTCTACAACGAAAAGTACCGCGAGATTCTGGGAAACCGGCGGGAAGACATCGTCGCTGGTATGTCGTTCAACGAGATCGAGACACTCCTGCGCAAGGCGGGCATCTATCGCGATGGGCAGGCCCAGGTGCAGGAACTGACGGGCATGATGAAGCAGACGGATTTCCGGTGCCGCGTGCAACTGAACGATGGGCGATGGGTCAAGTACATCGCGCATACCACGGTCGATGCGCGGCACGTCCTGTTCCGCATCGACGTCACGGACATGCAGGAGGCACTACAGGCCGCCGAAGCGGCCGCGCTCAGCAAGAGCCAGTTCCTTGCCAATATGAGCCATGAAATACGGACGCCCATGAATGCAGTCATCGGCTTGTTGCAGGTGCTGAAACAAACCACCCTGGATGCCGAGCAGGATGACCTGCTGGGCAAGATCGACGGTGCGGCGAGAACGTTGCTGGGCATACTCAACGACATCCTGGATTACTCAAAAATCGAAGCGGGGAAAATGCCGCTGGATATCCAGCCCTTCGATCTGGATCAGATGTTCACGGATCTTTCACCCATTTTGTCGGGTGCCATGGGCGACAAGGAACTGGATCTGATCTACGACATCGATCCCGGCATTCCAAGAATGCTGATGGGCGATCTGTTGCGCTTGAAGCAGGTGCTCATCAATCTGGGTGGCAATGCCATCAAGTTCACTCAGCAGGGGCAGGTGGTGTTGCGTGTGCAGATGCTGCGCCTGGATGAACGCGGCGCCTTGCTCGAGTTCGCCGTTCAGGACTCCGGGATCGGTATCAGTGCTGGGCAAATCGAGCATGTTTTCAGCGGATTCAGCCAGGCCGAGGCCTCCATCTCACGTCGTTACGGTGGCACGGGGCTGGGTCTGGCCATCAGCCAACGGCTGGTCGGCGTGATGGTGAACGCCTGTGGTGAGGGGCGGTCTCTGACGGTGGAAAGTGAACAAGAGAAAGGCAGTCGCTTCAGTTTCCAACTGCTGCTGCCGGTGGTTGCGAACGCGGAAGAAAAACAGGAAGGTTTCGGGGAAAGGAGGGCGACCCGGGCATGGCTGCTGGCGCCGCCGTCGTCGGCGTGCGAGGCGCTGGCGCGCATGTTGACGGGGATGGGTTGGCAAGTGCGGATGTTCGACGACGGGGAGCATCTGTACCAAGAGCTTTGGCTTGTGCATCAGCAAAATGCACCGGAAGTGTTGCTGGTCGATCTGGCCGCGTCAGGGGCCGGTGTCTTTGCCAAGAAGTCGGGAATGGGGGGGGTTGTCGATGTCGGAGGGGCGGAGATCCTGACCATCGGCTCCAGACCCCTGCAGGGTGACGGCGCCTTGCTTTGCAAGCCATTGACGGCGGGCATGGTGCAACGCGCCTTGGCGCGCAAGCGAGCTCCGGCGGTGCCGCAGGTGCCGACGCCAACTGTCGCGGCGCGGCGTTTGAGCGGCCTGCGGCTGCTCTTGGTCGAGGACAACCTCATCAATCAAGAAGTCGCCTTGCGCATGCTGGGCCGGGAGGGAGCCGAGGTCAGTGTGGCGGAAAATGGGGACATGGCGCTGAAGGCTCTTCAAGCTTCGCCAGACGGGTACGACTTGGTCCTCATGGACATGCAGATGCCAGTGATGGATGGCCTGCAGGCCACGCGAACCATCCGTCAGCACGGAGCCCAGGCCACGATTTCTGGTGCAGGGGTGCCGGGGCAGGCACGATGGCGCGACCTTCCCATCATCGCGATGACGGCCAACGCCATGCGATCAGACCGGCAAGCCTGCCTGGATGCGGGCATGAACGACCACATTGGCAAACCATTCGAACAGGAGCAACTGATTCAGACCGTGCTGCGGCATGCACGACGTGAGGATGACGCCATGCCTGCAGCGCCGTTTCGACCTCCACCATTCGGTGTCGCGCAAGTGCCAGCACCTGACTTGCCAGCCGGGCCGGCCTGGGAAGACCTGCCTTTGCTTGATGCGCAAGCTGCGTTGGCTGGCCTGGGTGGAGATGCAGTCTTCTATACCCGTCTGTTGCGGGAATTTGCCATTCACGGCACGGTGCTATGCGAAAGAATGTCCGCTGCAGCCTCTACTGTCTCGGTCAGCGACGCGGCGCATCAGCTCAAGAGCACTGCCCGCACTCTGGGCGCGCTGCGCCTGGGCGGTCTGGCAGAGCGCGTCGAGCAGTTGGCCCGACGGGTTCAGGGCGCTGACGCCGAAGAAACGCAGGCACTCATTCCGCTTCTCGTCGCCGATCGGGCCGTCTTGCCGGAAATCTGGGGCCAAACTCTCCGAGTGCAGGAGGAATGGCTGGTGCGTCACGAAATGACGGTGCATCAGGAAACGGAGCCGCCACGGGCGTGGGGCGCGATGCTGGATGAGTTGGCCGAATGTCTGCGCACGAATGACATGAAGGCCTTGGACTTGGTCGAAGGGTTGGTAGCGAGATTCAGTGTGGCAACGGGAGAACCCCAGGGTGAATCAGAAGCGCACACACAGATGGCGGAACTGCAGGAGGCCATGAGCGTTTTTGACACCGGCAGGGCCTTGACGGTGGTGCAAGCCTTGCGCAAAGTGAATTTAAAAACAAAGTCCACATTCCGAAGAAAAAAAGCTGCGCCGGGTGGAAAAAAGGTCCCAGGCTGAGCGTGGCGAGGCGGCAATCCGTGGCTGGAGGAGAACAAAACCTCCAAGGAGAAATCCATCACCCGCAGGCACCATGAGCCTCCCGCGTCGAAGGCTGTTGTTGGGAAACGATCTTTCGAGTCCATCAGAACGTCACCTGGAGTCATCATGCGCGTCAACTTGCCCGTCACCCAGAACGGCTACACCTTTCCGGCCGATCAGACGCTGATTTCCATCACGGACCTGAAGGGGCGCATCACTTACTGCAACACCAACTTCATCAGCGTCAGCGGCTACTCCCATGGGGAACTGCTTGGGCAGCCGCACAACCTCGTGCGACACCCGGACATGCCGGAAGAGGCTTTCCGGGACATGTGGGACACGATCGAGCATGGCCGGCCCTGGACCGCCTTGGTCAAGAACCGCCGCAAGAACGGCGACTATTACTGGGTGCGCGCCAACGCCACGCCGATGCGCAATGGCGAGAAAATCGTCGGTTACCTTTCCGTGCGAACCCGTGCCGTGGACGAAGAGATTGTGGCCGCCGAGTCGCTTTACGCCGCCATGCGGGCGGAAGCCGCCGCCGGGCGGCGCGTACACGTGCTGCAGCATGGTCAACTGCGGATCAACACGCCCATCGGACGTCTGGGTCGTTGGCTTCGCCCCGAATTGCGAGGTCAGTACATCGGCTGCATGCTGACCGTGGCCATGATCGGACCCGTGTTGAGCCAGGTGGGCGTGCCTCTGTGGGGGCGTTTGATCACGGCGGCGATTGCATCTGTGCTGCTGGGTCTTTATCTGGTGCGCATCGGCATCAAGCCACTGCGACAGGTGATCAATACAGCGAATCTTCTGGCTTCCGGGGATTTGACGAGCTTTGTCCACGCCAATGGTCGGGGCGAGATCGGTGAACTGCAACTGGCTTTGGCGCAGCTCGCCGTGTCGGTGCGCACGGTGGTACGCGATGTACGACACGAAGTGGCCAACCTGCGTGGCAGCACACAGGAAATTGCCAACGGCAACGCCGACATGTCCGCGCGCACGGAATCCCAGGCCAGCAGCTTGGAGCAAACAGCCGCGGCCATGGATGAGATCAATGGCACGGTTCAGCAAACCAGCAATCTGGCCGAAGAGGGGGCAAGTGTCGCGCGGGATACTGCCAGTGTGGCCCAGCGTAGCCATGAAGCGGTTCAGAGTGTGGCCAGCACCATGAGTGAAATTTCGGAGTCATCACGTCGCATCAACGACATCATCCAAGTGATCGAAGGCATAGCCTTTCAGACCAATATCCTGGCCTTGAATGCCGCGGTGGAGGCAGCTCGGGCCGGTGAGCAGGGCCGGGGCTTTGCCGTGGTGGCGGCGGAAGTACGGACCCTGGCCGGTCGTACGACCGAAGCCTCAAAGGAAATCAAGGGCTTGATCGAGGAATCCCGTCAGCGAGTGGGATTGGGCAGTCAACGCACCAATGACGCGCGCGAGCGCATGGACGAGGTGATGGCATCCGTAGGCCGCGTCACAACCTTGCTGGAGCAGATCAACACTGCGGCAAAGGAGCAGGCGACGGGCATCGCGCAGATCAACGCGGCGGTGTCGCATCTGGATGGCATCACCCAGCAGAACGCGGCCATGGTCGAACAACTGGCTGCGTCGTCTCTGGCGTTGAACGAGCAGGTAGGCGTTGTGCACAGCACCATCCGCGTATTCCGATTGACGACCAAGGACACGACACTGGCCGAGGTGGACGCCGTGGAACTGCGCAAGCAGAGCCGTACCGAACTGGTCGAAAGCGAAGACGTCATCGATCTGCCACTCGCGATTTCCAGCCATCAGCAATTGCGAGTCACCTTACGCAATGCCATCAATCGCAAGCTCACACTGGAGACCGAACTCGGCCGTGACGACTGTTGCCCGCTGGGCATGTGGTTGCATGGGGCCGGAGGACGGCAATGGGGCGGAACGCCAGCATTCACGAACTTGCTGAAAGTTCACCGCGAGTTCCACGACGTCTTAGGGCGCGTGGTCGTCCAGATCAATGCCAAGCGGTATGGGGAAGCGGAAACAGCAATGGCGGTTGGCGCTGCGCTGCATACGACGGGTCAGGAGTTGACCAGTCAGGTTCACGTCATGCATGCTGTGCTGCATGGGGGGCGCTCCAGTCTTGCCGCGACCTGAGTGGCGTTCAACTCAAGTGCCGGTTCCGGATCGTTGCCTTCCAGCGAGAGAGGGGGGAAGTTAGACTGGCGGGATTGAGAAGAATCGATTTATTCTTCTGGTTTTCCCGTAACCGGGTCTGTGGCGTAGGCATGGGCATGCGGCTTGCTGGATGATAGAGCCCGTCAGCCTATGAAAGCAGAACCCGCGTCCTCCAGCAACACATCCGCCAAATCAACGGCCCGGGCACGTGCCCGAACCACGATGACACGATCCCGCGGCGCGCTGGACGTGGTTCTGATCTATGTGGTCTTCGCGTCCTTGTGGATCCTGTTGTCCGACCGCCTCATGGGCTGGTTGCTTCGCGACCCCGACCTCCTGCTGCTGGCCTCCACCCTCAAGGGTTGGCTGTTCGTGGCCGTCAGCGCCACCATGCTGCATTTCCTGCTGCGGCGGCGCGTGCGGGGTCTCCTGGCCCCGGCAGGCGCGACCGATGCGGAAACCTCCCGCCATGCCTTGCTGCGCTCAATGGCGGTGTTCGCCGTGCTCGCCCTGGTCGTCGCGATGTTCGTCGCCTCGACCATCTGGCAGGCCATGCGCGAGGAGCGGGAGCAGGCACATGCCCAACTGCGTGCCGTTGTCCAGTCCAAGGCCAGGGAAATCTCGGCCTGGCAGCAGGAGCGGCTCAACGACACCGGCGACCTCGCGAACTCTCCCTACTTGCGCACACGCTGGACAGCCTGGCGCGAGCGGGGCGACGTGCAAAGCCTGCAGGAGCTGCGGCGGTTTCTTGATCGCGCCCGGCAGGCCGGCGTCTTTCTACGCGCTGAAATCGTCGACGCGCAGGGACGAAGCTGGCTGGAACACGGAGACTCATCTCATGACGCGCAGGCACCGCACGTCGACGCCGAGCTGGCGGATGCGGTGCGTCTGTCCCTCAGCCAGAACCGACCCCAGCCGGTGGGGCCGTGGCGCGATGCTCAAGGCGCCTGGCACTTGGCTTTCGTTGGACCGGTGGCGCCCCCTGGCCAGAATGGCGGCGCCCGCCCGCCCGGCCAGGCGGCCTTGGTGCTCCACGCCGATGCCGCCGCCTATCTGCAGATGGTGCTCAACGATTGGCCCATGCTGCGTCTGGGTGCGGAAGCGGTGCTGCTGCGCCGCGATGGCGAACACGTCATCTTCCCGGGCGAGGTTCCGGCCGCGCGGGTGGCCGAACTGCGCGCGGTCCTGGCCCGTTTCTCCTGGCCACGCACCGACGCCGCGCCGGTAGAGGGGCTGGAGCATCACGGCTTGCCAGCCCTGGCCGTGATCCAGCGCATCGGCGACACCGAATGGTGGTTGCTGGTCAGACAGAGCCGGGAGGAAATGCTGCGTGGCGCCGCCGCCAGCGGTGTCTGGATGGCCTTGACGGCGGTGCTCGGCCTGTTGGCCCTGGGCGTGGCCCTGTACCTGCGGCACGAACGTCACCGGCGCCTGCACTCGCTGCGCGACATCGAGGAGCTCCAGCGGGCCAAGCAGGCCTTGCTCGAAAGCGAGGCGCTTTACCGCCTGCTGGCGGACAACAGCAGCGACGTGGTCTGGCTCTACGACCTCGAGGCCGACCACTACCTCTATGCCAGTCCCGCCGTGCGCCTGTTCGGCTACGACCCGAACCAGGCCACCAGCATGTCCTTCAAGGACGTGCTGCCGCCCGCGGTGGAGCAGGCGACGCGGGAGCGCCTCCATGAGCGCATCGCCGCCTTGCAGGAGGGTGACGAAAGTCAGCGCACCGCCCTGGGCGAGACGCCGGTGCTGAACGGCGACGGCGTGCTCACGCCGACCGAAGTGGTCACCACCCTCCTGACCGATGAGAAGACGGGGCGTGTCACCCGCGTGCTGGGCGTGACACGCGACATCACCCAACGCAAGCGGGACCAGGACCAGCTCATCCGCCTGTCGCAGGCCATCGAGCAGAGCCCGGCCAGCGTGGTCATCACCAACCTCGAAGGCAATATCGAGTATGTCAACCCGGCCTTCGAGGCCATGAGCGGCTACCCACAGGCCGAAGTGTTGGGCACCAACCCGCGATTGCTGAATTCGGGCCGCACGCCCAACGAGGTGTACGACACCATGTGGCGCTCGCTCGAGGGAGGTCAGCCCTGGCATGGAGAACTGATCAACCGCGCCAAGGACGGGCGTGACTACGTGGTCAGCATGACCATCGCACCCGTGCGCAATGCCAAGGACGAGGTGGCGCATTACCTGGCGGTGCAGCTCGACGTGACCTTGCAGCGCAACGCGGAGGAAAAGGCGCGTCAGCTGGCCTGGTTCCATCCCCTGACCGGCCTGCCCAATCGCCATCGCCTGCTACTGGACTTGAAGGAAACCCTGGAGACGCGCAACGCCACGCGCGCGTCGGACGAGGGGCAACCGACTGAGCAGTGCGCCTTGCTGCTGCTGGACCTGGACCGCTTCCAGACCGTCAACGACGCGCTTGGTCCGGCGGTGGGGGATCAGCTGCTGCGCCAGCTCAGCTGGCGCTTCGCCGCTGCCCTGCCGCCGGAAGCGCAGCTGGCGCACCTGAACGCCGATGAGTTCGCCGTGCTGCTGCAGCCCGTCCGCGCGACCGAGCATGCGGGCGTGCCGGGGGATGCCGCCGCGCGCGAGGCCGTCGGTGCCCAGGCCCTGCGCCTGGCCCAGAGCCTGCATGACACTCTGATGGCGCCCGTGCAACTCGGACGTGGCGAGAGCCTGGCCGTGAGCTGCTGCATTGGCATCACCTTGCTGCCGCATCGGGGCGATGTGGATGGGCCGGCGCAGGATCCGGGCCATGAGCCACTTCATGATTCACCCGAGGATGTGCTGCGTCGCGCCGACACCGCCTTGCACCGCGCCAAGGACGGCCGGGGCCGGGAAGGCAGCACTGGCCACACAGCTTTCTTCGATGCATCGATGGAGCAGGTGGTCAGCAGCCGTTTCCTGATCGAGCGCGACCTGCGTCGGGGGCTGGCGGCCGGTGAACTGCGGGTCTACCTGCAGCCCCAGGTCGATGCCGATGGGCAGATGGTCAGCGCCGAGGCCCTGGTGCGTTGGCAGCACCCGGAACAGGGTCTGGTGCCGCCGGGCGCCTTCATTCCCGTGGCGGAGGAGAGCGAGCTGATCACCGATGTCGGACGCTGGGTGTTGCAGGGCGTCTGCGCCCACCTTGGCGCCTTGCGTGCGCGGGGCCTGCGCCTGCCCATCGCGGTCAACGTCAGCACGCGCCAGTTCCATCAGCCGAACTTCGTGCACGAGGTGCAGGAGGCCTTGCGCGTGCATGCCGCCGCGCCCGGAGACCTGATCATCGAAATCACCGAGAGCATTCTGATGGAGCAGGTGGAGAACGTCACCAGCAAGATGTCGCAGCTCGCCGGCCTGGGCGTCAAGTTCTCCCTGGACGATTTCGGCACCGGGTATTCGTCGCTGGCGTATCTGAAGCGCCTGCCCATCGACGAGATCAAGATCGACCGCAGCTTCGTGCAGGACGCGCCGACCGACCCCAACGATGCAGCCCTGGTCGACGCGATTCTTTCCGTGGCGCGCCACCTGCGGCTCAAGGTCGTGGCCGAGGGCGTGGAAACGCGCGCGCAGGCGGACTTTCTCCACGCGCGTGGCCAGATCGTGCAGCAAGGCTATCTGCATGGCCGGCCCGCGCCCGCGGAGGACGTGCTGGCGGCCTGGGAAAAGGCGCAGGGCTAGAGAAAACAGGACGCTGCGCGATCGGCGTTCACGGGTAAAAAATCAGTTTTCGCAATATGAGAGGCGGAATGCTGCGCAGCAGCAAAAATCCGTCATACGAAAAAATGACGTTTCTCATCTCGAAACGAGAATTGTAAATCATTGATTTAAAAAGGAAAATTAATTCTTTTGTATCCCGGTAAAAAGCGGCGTGCGTGGGTGGCTTGCTCGACACTGAAGGCGGTTTTTCATCGCACACAAGGAGTCAGCATGTACATCGAATTCGCACTGCACCACTACATCGGGGACAACGGCGACGAGGTCCTGAACGACGCCCGGGCCGCGCTGGGCGGCGCCGACTACGCCAGCTACCTGAACAGCGAGAGGGCGGCCATCGTCGTCAATCCGCACAACCTGGCGCCCGTGGGCGTCAGCTGGACGGATGGCAACGGCATCCAGAATCGCTTCTTCCGCTGAGACCGTCCCGTTGCAGGCAAGGGCTCAAAGACTCAAGGGCGCCATTTCCCGGCGCCCTTTTTCTTTGGTCGGCGGTTTGGGGCCGATCCATCCGACCGTGGACGGTGTGCCGTTTGCCGCTCCTCGCCGGTGCGACCTAGAGTGTGAAGATCTTGCCGGGGTTCATGATGTTTTTCGGGTCCAAGGCGCGCTTGATGGTGCGCATCAGGTCCACCGCGCCCGTGCCGGTTTCCTCGGCCAGGAACCCCATCTTGTGCAGGCCGATGCCGTGTTCACCGGTGCAGGTGCCACCCAGGCGCAGGGCCCGCTGCACCAGTTGGTGATTCAGCTGTTCGGCGCGCGCGCGTTCTTCCGCGCTGTCTGGGTCGATCAGGTAGCCCATGTGGAAATTGCCATCGCCCACGTGGCCGACCAGGAAGTAGGGGATGCCGCCGGCGTTGGCCTCATCCACGCTCTCGACCACGGCCGTGGCCAGTTGCGAGATCGGCACACAGGCGTCGGTGGTGATGGCACGACAGCCCGGGCGGGTCTGCAGGCCCGCGAAGTAGGCCGCGTGCCGCGCCGTCCACAAGCGCGTGCGTTCCTCCGGCGTCTCGGCCCATTCGAAGGCCTGACCGCCCTGGTCCGCCGCCAGGGACTGCACGGTGTCCGCCTGTTCGCGCACGCTGGCGGGAGAGCCGTGGAACTCCATCAGCAGCAGGGGTTCCTCGCGCAGGGTCAGCTTGCTGTGCTTGTTGACCGCGCGCACGGTGTTGGCGTCCAGCAGTTCCACCCGTGCGATAGGCACCCCGAGCTGGATGATCTCGATGGTGGTGCGCACGGCCGCGCCGATGTCGGGGAAGGAGCAAACCGCCGCCATGATGGCCTCGGGCAGCGGGTAGACCTTGAGCGTGATCTCGGTGATGACGCCCAGCGTGCCCTCGCTGCCCACGAAGAGGCGCGTCAGGTCGTAGCCGGCGCTGCTTTTCTTGGCGCGGCTGCCGGTGCGGATGACCTCGCTGCCCTTCTCGGGATGCGGCGTGACGACTTCCAGCGCCAGCACGTTCTCGCGCATGGCGCCGTAGCGCACGGTGTTCGTGCCGGATGCGCGGGTGGCGCTCATGCCGCCGATGCTGGCGTCCGCGCCTGGGTCAACGGAGAAGAACAGGCCCAGGTGCTTCAGCTCTTCATTGAGCTGCTTGCGTGTCACGCCCGGTTGCACCGTGACCGTCAGGTCTTCCGGGTGAATGGCCAGTACCTGGTTCATACGGCTCACGTCCAGGCTGATGCCGCCTTCGATGGCCAGCAGATGGCCTTCGAGCGAGGAGCCCACCCCGTAGGGAATCACCGGCGTGCCGTGCTCGTTGGCCAGGCGCAGCACTTCGGCCACCTCGGCCGTGCTTTGCGCGTACACCACGGCCGCCGGCGGTGGCACGTTGGTGAAGGCGGACTCGTCACGGCCATGCTGCTCGCGCACCGCCAGGGCTGTGGAGCAGCGTGTTCCGAAGCGCGACGCGAGCGTCTCCAGCAGCGCGGCGGGTACGGGGCGCTGCCGGGCCTGGGGCTGAAGTTGGGCGGAGGTCTGAGGTGCGTTCATGGCGTGTCTCCGGGACGCGCGGCCCGGCTTTGCCTGCTGCTGGGCCGCGATAGTCGAATGGCTCGAATGCCGAATGATGCGCCGATTGTGACGCCCGCCGCCTAGGGCCTGCCCGAGGGTGCGTCGTGGGTGTTGTCGCCTGTGCTGTGGGGCTGTGTCGTCGCCAGTGGCAAGCGCACCTCGGCGCGCAGGCCCCGGCCGTCGAGATTGCGCAGGCGCACATCACCCCCATGCGCGCGCAACAGGTTGCGCGCGATGCTCAGGCCCAGGCCTGAGCCGCCCGTCTCCCGGTTGCGCGACATCTCCAGGCGCAGAAAGGGATCGAACACGCGCTCCAACTGGTCCGGCGGGATACCCGGCCCGTCGTCCTCGATGCCGATCACGATCTGTCCGTCGTCTTCGTCCAGGCGGATGCGCGCGCGCTGCCCGTAACGCACGGCGTTGTCCAGCAGGTTCTGCAGGGCCCGTCGCAGCGCGCGCGGCGCGGCTTGTACCGAGGCCTCGAGTTGGCCCTGGCAGCGGCAGTCGTGCCCGGCGTCGCGCATGTCCTCGGCCATGGCCTCGCACAGCGGACCGAGGTTCAGCCGTTGGCGGGGTTCGCGCAGGCTGGCGCTTTCGGCGTAGTCCAGGCCATCCTGGATCATGGCGCTCATGGCGTCGATGTCGGCGACAAAGCGCGGGCGTTGCTCCGGCGGCGCGTGGTTCTCGGCGCGCAGCCGCAGGCGCGTCAGCGGCGTTTTCAGGTCATGCGAGATCGCCGCGAGGATCTCGGTGCGTTCGGCCACGTGCCGCTGGATGGCGCGCTGCATCGCGTTGAAGGCTCGGGCGGCACGGCTGACTTCGACCGGGCCGTCTTCTGCCAAGGGCGGCGCGTGCAGGTCACGACCCAGCGCATCGGCCGCGTCGGCCAGGTGCAAGAGCGGGCGCGTCGTCTGCCGCACCGCGAACCAGGCCACCAGCATGACCGCCAGGCAGAGCACGGCCAGATACGCGAAGCCCGTGGACAGGGGCGGCGGTGACAGCGGGCGCTCGCTGAAATGCACCAGCAGCGTCTGCCCGCTGTCGATGGGCAAGGACAGGAAGGGTTGGTCGGGCACCGCGCACAACGCCACGATCGCCAGGTCCGATCCGGCGCGCGCGCGCATGCTCTCGGCCAGTTCCGTGGCGTGCGGGTGCGTGCAGCGTGGCGCCGAGGAGGCGCCCTGGATCAGTTCGAAAGCGTAATAACCCCGGTCCAGGCTTTGCAGCCAGGTCGCGCGCTGATCGGCGGGCAGGCTGCGCAGGAAACGCTGGACGAAGCTCACGTCGGCGCTCATGAAGGCGTACATCTGCGCGCGGCCCTGGCGCGCGCTCACGGCCAGCACGGCGATGAAGCTGACCGCCTGAATGAACACCGTGGCCAGCACCAGGATCAGCATCACCCGCGCGGAGAGCGAGCGCATCACGCGCGGCAGTTTCATCGCCTTGTCCGTCCACAAGGTGCGACCGCCATGCAGAAGACATACCCTTCATTGCGCACGGTCTTGATGTAGGCCGGCTCGCGTGCGTCGTCGCCCAGGCGGCGGCGCAGGCGGCTCACCCGCAGGTCGATGCTGCGGTCATAGACCTCGCCGTCGCGCCCTGCCAGCTGGGCCAGCAACTGGTCGCGGTTGACGATGCGCTGTGCGTGTCGCAGGAGGAAGCGCAGCAGGGCGTATTCGGCGCCCGACAGTGGTGTGACGGCGCCGCGTGCGTCCAGCAGGTGGCGCGCCACGGTGTCCAGGCGCCAGGCGCCGAAGGCCAGACAGGGGACGTCGTCGTCCGCGCCCGCGGTGGCGGGCAGCGCGCGCGTGCGGCGCAGCACGGCGCGGATGCGCGCCACCAGTTCGCGCGGCTCGAAGGGCTTGGGCAGGTAGTCGTCGGCGCCCATTTCCAGGCCGATGATGCGGTCCACGTTGTCGCCGCGCGCGGTCAACATCAGCACCGGCAGCCGTGCCCATTCGCTGTCGCGCAACCAGCGCAACAGGCTCAGGCCGTCCTCGCCTGGCAGCATCAGGTCCAGCACGACGAGGTCCACCGGGGCGGCACGCAGGGCGCCGCGCATCTGCCGGCCATCGGCCGCGCAGTCCGCGCGCAGGCCCTGCGCGCCGAGGTATTCGGCCAGCAGTCCACGGATATCGGGGTCGTCGTCGACGACCAGGATGCGATCGGTGCGCTCCATGCAAGGGTTCCTGACGGCCGTCCCGAAAGACAGCGGCGGGGGCATTGTCGGCCGATTGGATGACGCGGTTTGTATCCCAGTGTATCGATCGGGTCCGCCGACGCGTGGCGATACAAAAATCCGGTGTCCGCGATACATCGCCGACAAACCGGCCCGGTGCAATGGCGACTCCTCAACACCTCAGGAGTCTGGTCATCATGCATTCATCCATAAGCCGTCGCCGACTGGCGGGCGCGCTGCTCGTCGTGTCCTCGTTGCCCGCCTTGGCCGCCGACCTCGTGGTCGAGGTCGAGGGCCTGCGCGGTGACAAGGGGGTCGTCTCGGTCGGCCTGTTTGACAAGCCGGAGAGCTTCCCCAAGCAGTTCGTCACCGGCCTGCGCACGCCGGCCGACAAACCCGTCGTCGAAGTGGTTTTCCGCGACCTCGCGCCCGGCCGCTACGCGGTCTCGGCCTACCAGGACGAGAACGGCAACCTGGAACTGGACCGGGGCCTGTTCGGCATCCCCAAGGAGCCCTATGGCTTCAGCCGGGACGCGCGCGGCACCGCCGGCCCGCCGGACTTCCGCGACGCGCGCTTCGACCTGGGCCCCGAGGGCGCGCGCATCCGCATCAAGCTGCACTGAGGTCGTACCATGGACACACCCACGGCGAGAGCCGCTTCATCGCTGATCGCTCGCCTGAGCGGGCTGCGCAAGAACTACCGCCTGGGCGAGGTGCAGGTGCCCGCGCTGCGTGGTGTCGACCTCGACATCACGGCCGGATGCTTCACCGTGATCGCCGGCCCCTCGGGCAGCGGCAAGAGCACCTTGCTGCACATCCTGGGCTGCATCGACCGGCCCGATGCCGGTCGGGTCGAAATCGATGGCATGGTGCCGCAGGAGCTGAACGACGACCAGCTCAGCGCCTTCCGCGCGCGCCGCATCGGCTTCGTGTTCCAGAACTTCAATCTCTTGCCCGTGCTCAACGCGCTGGAAAACGTGGAGTACCCCATGCGCCTGCTCACGCGTGACGGTGAACGCCGCCGTCAGCGCGCGCGAGAGCTGTTGGCCGCGGTGGGCCTGCAGGGCATGGAAACACGGCGGCCCAACCAGCTGTCCGGCGGGCAGCGCCAGCGCGTGGCCATCGCGCGCGCCCTGGCCAATGCGCCGGGCCTGGTGCTGGCCGACGAGCCCACGGCCAATCTGGACCGCCAGACCGGTGCCGACATCATCGCCCTGATGCGACGCATCCAGCGCGAGACCGGCGCGAGCTTTGTCTTTTCCTCGCACGACCCGGCGCTGATCGACGCGGCCGATGTCTGCATCCGCATCGCCGACGGACAGATCGTCACGCCGGCCACCGCGTCCCCGTCCGCGCCGACCACCGAGGAGGTTCACCATGAATCTGTTTGATCTCGCCTGGCGCAACCTGCTGCGCAACCGGCGTCGCAGCCTGCTGACCCTGGGCGCCCTGGCGGTCAGTGCCATGGCCCTGGTGATCTTTGGCGGTTACGTCGCCACCCTCATCAGCGCCCTGCAGACCGAGACCGTGCGCGAGACCGGCCACTTGCAGATCATGCGCAAGGGCTTCCTGGATTTCGGGCGCGGCAATACCGCGCGCTACGCGATCCGTGACCACGCGCAATGGATCGCGCGTATCCGCGCTGATGCCGAGCTCCAACCCCTGCTGCGCGTGGTCACGCCCGTGCTGCAGGTGCAGGGGGTCGCGGGCAACTTTGCATCCGGCGCGTCCAGCACGTTCTCGGGCATGGGCTGGCTGCCCGCCGATCGCGACGAGTTGCTGGCCTGGGCCGGCGCGGGTTTGCCACTGCCGCCGCGCGCCAATCTGTTGCGCGCCGACCAGCCTCAGGGCGGCGTGATCGGTCTGGGCCTGGCCCAGTTGCTCGCCCTGTGCGAGGCGCTGGAGCTGCGGGACTGCGTGAATCCACCCAAGGACGCCGCGTCTGACGCGCCTGCCATGGCCGACGACTTGAGCGCGCTGGCACGGCAGGCGGGAACGGCCGAGGCGGCCAGTGCATCCGGGCCGGGCCAGTCGACTGCGGACACCCAGCCGGGCATTGAACTGCTGTCGTCGACCAGCGGCGGCGCGCCGAGCGTGCTGCGCATGGACATTCTGCGCACCGAGCGGCAGGGCGTGCGCGAGTTGGACGTGTCCTTTGTCGCCATGCCACTGGGCCTGGCCGAGCGCCTGGTTTTCGGCCCCGGCGGGCAGGGCGCCTCGGCCATCGTCGTGCAATTGGCAGAGACCGCGCAACTGCCCGTGGCGCGGGCCCGGCTCAGGGCCTTGCTCGACGCCCACCCCGGCGGCGCGGATCTGGAGGTGCGCGACTTCACCGAGGTGCAGCCCCAGTACCTGCAGGTGGTCGGCATGTTCCAGGCGCTGTTCCGTTTCGTGGCCTTGCTGATGGGGGTGGTCACCCTGTTTTCGGTCGCCAATGCCGTCGGCATGTCCGTGGGCGAGCGGGTCGGCGAGATCGGCACCTTGCGTTCCCTGGGGTTCAGGCGGGGCCATGTGCGCCGCATGTTCATCCTCGAAGGGGTGCTGATCGGCCTGTTGGGTGCCTTGCTGGGTGTGGTGGCCGGTGTATTGCTCAGTGAGTATGTGATCAACCAGGCGGGCTGGTCTTGGACGCCGCCGGGCCGGGTCGTGCCGGTGCCGGTGGGCGTGGATGTGTTCGGTCACCCAGCCCTGCTGGCGGGCACGGTGCTGGTGCTGGCGGGTCTGGCGGCTTTGTCCTCGCTGCTACCGGCCAATCGCGCGGCGCGCATGCAGATCGTGGAGGCCTTGCGTCATGTTTGAACTTCAAAACCTCCAACGGCGCGCATTGCTGTGCGGCTCAGGCGCGTTGTTGCTGGCCACCCTGGCCGGACCGACCCGGGCCGAAGAGCGCAGTGCCGACCAGATCCTGCAAGCGGCCGATGCCGTGCGCAACCCGCCCGGCAGTTTCTCGGTGCGCTTGCAACTCACCGAGTATCGTCAGGGCCGCCAGAGCGCCAACTCCGTGCTCATCGTCTACGCGCGGCCCAGCCCCGACAGCGGGCAGTACCGCAACCTGGTGCAGTTCGTCACGCCGGCACGCGACGCTGGCAAGCTGATGCTGCGCAACGGGACGGACCTCTGGTTCTACGACCCGTCCAGCAGCGCCAGCGTGCGCATCTCGCCGCAGCAGCGCCTGCTGGGCCAAGCCTCGAACGGTGACGTCATGACCACCCAACTGGCGCGGGACTACCGCGCGGAACGGGTCGGGCGCGAACCGTTGAAGGACGGAGATGGGGTGCAACGCGACAGCCTGCACCTGCGCCTGAGCGCGCTGCGCGAGGACGTGTCCTATGCGCGGGTGGACCTCTGGGTCGACGCGACCGACGACCGTCCGCTGATGGCGCGTTATTTCTCGGCCGAGGACCGCCTGCTCAAGACGGCCTACTTCCGCCGGTATGAAACCGCTTTGGGTCGATCGCGGCCCAGCGAGACCGTCATCATCGACGGCCTGGACAGCGGCTGGGTGACGGTGATGCGCAGCACCGAGCACACCCTGCGCGAGGTGCCCGAAGCCTGGTTGCAACGCGATTACCTGCCGCGCTTTCGCGCGCAATGACGGGAACGGAGGACCGCATGCGCATCCCCTTCCCCTTGCTGCCGCCGAATGCCGGGGTCGTCCGCCAGGGTTGTGTCGCGGGCCTGCTGTGGGTGGTGTGGTCCGTCGCGACCGCGCAGGACCTGCCGTCAAGCCTGGACCCTCTGGCCCTGGGCGTCGAGACGTCGTCGCCGAATGCCGACCCGGACCAGCGGCTGGGCCTCAAGCTGGAGGCTTGGGCCCAGGCCATGGACCGGCGCGAAACGCAGGGCGAAGCGGACCAGTTGGGACGTGCCGTGCTGGATTTCCGCCGCGAAGGGCCGATCGGTGGGGGTGGACGCTGGGTCCTGTCGGATCGCCTGGAGGCGGTCGAATACACCGACGGTGGCAAGGATGCGGACGGCGTGCGCCGCAATGCCTTGCGCGAGGTGTACATCAGCGTGCAGGCCTCGCCCTCGTGGTTCGTCGACGCGGGTCGCATCAATCTGCGCCAGGGCGTGGGGTTGGGTTACAACCCGAGCGACTACCTGCGCGAGAACGCGGTGGTGATGCGCAGCTCGCAGAACCCCGCCGCCTTGCGCGAAAACCGGCTTGGCGCAGTGATGTTGCGCGCGCAGTGGCTGGACGACCTGGGCTCCGCGCAGTTGGCCTTGCTGCCGCAGCTGAGCGACGCGGACCGCTTTGACGACGACACCTGGGCCGTGGGCCTGGAGCGCACCAACCGACATGGCGCGGCCTTGCTGAGGCTGTCTCCGCGTACCGGCGAACGCCTGGCTCTGGACCTCACCGGCTTCGCACGCGAAGGGGATGCGCCGCAGATCGGGAGCAACCTGTCCTGGACCGCGACCGACGCGTTGCTGCTCCAGCTGGAGTGGAGCGGTGGCCGGCGCACGCCGGTGCCAACGGTGGACGCGGCGAGACCGAGGGACCCACGCTGGTTCAACCGAGTGGCCGCCGGTGCCTCCTGGACCACGCCACCGGGCCTGGTGCTGAGCGTGGAACAGCATTACGCGGGGGACGCCCTGACCGGGGCCGACTGGCAGGACTGGCGCGCGGCGACCGGACCCGCCGCCGGTCGGCAAGGGGCCTTGCGTCAGGACCTGCAGGAACGGCAGGACCTGCTGACCCGACGCTATGGCTTTGCGCGACTGGGCTGGGACCGGGCCTTGGGCCTGGCCAGCCTGGACCTGAGTGCCTTTGTGCGGCGCAACACCGCAGACGGCAGCGCCTTCTGGCAGGCGGAGGCGGTCTGGCATGCGGGCGAACTCTGGGACTTGGGCCTGCAGCACACGCGCAGCACCGGCGCTGGCAACAGCGAGTTCGGCGCCGCGCCGGTCCGCGCCACCTCGGCCCTGTACCTGCGCTGCTTTCTCTGAGAACGTGCGGCGAGGGCGGGAGGCGAGGGCGATAATGCCTTGTTGATCGGGCCCAGGCGTTGAGCTGCAAGGCCTTGGGCCGCTGCTTCGGTCTTCGTCACTTCTCTTCCATCTTTGTTCCAGGGCCATCACCATGGGCAACCGCCTCACCCAGATCGCGACCCGCACCGGCGACGACGGCACGACCGGACTTGGAGACAACAGCCGCGTACCCAAGGACCACCTGCGCGTGCAGGCCATGGGCGACGTGGATGAGCTGAACTCGCACATCGGCCTGCTGCTGTGCGAGCCCCTGCCGGACGTGGTCCGCACGCTGCTGGTCGAGGTACAGCACGAGTTGTTCAACCTGGGCGGCGAGTTGTCCATTCCCGGTTTCGAGTTGCTGAAAGCCCATGCGGTGCTGGCGCTGGACGAGGCGCTGGCCGCGCACAACGCCAGCCTGCCCCGCCTCAAGGAATTCATCCTGCCCGCCGGCACGCGGGCCGCTGCGCAGGCCCATGTCTGCCGCACGGTGGCGCGCCGTGCCGAGCGCGCACTGGTGGCCCTGGGTGCGCGGGAAGCGGTGCGCGCCGAACCCCGGCAATACCTCAACCGCCTCTCAGACCTGCTCTTCGTGCTGGCCCGGGTGCTCAACCGCATGGAGGGCGGTGACGATGTGTACTGGCGCAGCGAGCGCCTGCGGCGGGGAGAAGAAGAATGAAGAGGGCGTGGGTGTACGTCGTGCCTGCAGTTTCGTTCCGGTCCTTGGCTCTGGGCGTCTTGCTCGGCCTGCAGTCCTTGGCCTGGGCCGAAGCGCTGGTCAACTACCGCTGCGAGCCGGTGTACCAGCCTGCGCGCAGCGTCTGGGTGCGCACGGTGGGGCTGGTCCATGACGATAAAAAGATCACCGAGGTGCGCATCGATGGCGTGCCGGTCTACAGCTTCAACGTGTATGGCGCACGGGTGCTGACCGCGCTGGACAATGAGCGCATCGCCTTCGATGCCGATCAGTTGAGTTGGCAAAGCGACTGGCGCGGCGTGATGCAGTCGAGCGGACGCTGCGAAAAAGCGCCGTGATGGCGATGAAAGCCGGCGCGTGGATCAGCGCGCCAGCTTCACATCCATAGTGCCGGGGGCTCTCGTCGCGTGGCCCCGCACCCAGCCCGGAGTCGCTGGTCGTCATTCGAGAGACCTGAGCCTTGTTGTTTTTACCCGGAATTAATTGATTCCTTAATTAAACCCGGGCATAATTCTCGGGATGATGACTTATTTCGCTTTTCTGGGGCCGCGTCTATTGGCCCAAGGCACGCTGCCCGACGTGGTCCGTGCGGTGGCCCACGCCGGGCTGCGTGATCTTCAGGCGCCTCCTCCCTTGCTCGTGTTTGATGCCGAGAGCCAACTGATCGAACTCGATCTGCGCGGCAGCCCGGATGAAGCGGCAAGTCGGGTTGGCGTCCCGGGCCATGACCCTGTGGTCCGCCAGGAAACGCCGCCTGCGCCGCCCCGTCCCCGTGGTCGCCCGCCGCTGGGTGTGGTGGCTCGCGAGGTGACCTTGCTGCCCCGCCACTGGGAGTGGCTGGCCCTGCATCCCGGGGGCGCTTCGGTGGCCTTGCGGCGTCTGATCGACGACGCGCGTCGCGCCGAACGTGACGGTCCCCAGGCTGCCACGCTGGCCGCAAGACAGCTGGCGCGCGCTGCGCAGGAACGTTGCTACCGTTTCGTGCGTGCCATCGCGGGCAATCTGCCGGGGTACGAGGAGGGGCTGCGCGCGCTGTTCGGTGGCCAGGCGCAGGGGTTCGAGGCCGCCATCAAGGGCTGGCCAGAGGATCTGCGGTCCCATGCCTGGCACTTGGCCGAGGGCGCATTCCCGCAAAGCGTGGGTGCGGAGGAAAATTTTTCGGCCTGAATTTCCGTCTTGATCTCAATAGAACCAAACACAACACACAGCTTTCATGCCACAAGAAACACTGACCAACCCGGCGACGCCGGCTTCTCCCCCCTCCTGCCATCCAGGCGCAAGCGGGCGACCTTTGTGGAAAATCTTCCTGCTGTTTCTCGGGCCAATGATCCTGGCCAATCTGCTGCAGTCGCTCTCGGGCACCGTCAACAACATCTTTGTCGGGCAATTGCTGGGCACCCAGGCCCTGGCGGCGGTGGCCGGGATGTTTCCCATCCTGTTTTTCTTCATCGCGCTCATCATCGGCGTGGGCGCGGGCGCCTCGGTGCTGATTGGCCAGGCCTGGGGGGCGCGTGAACCGGAGAAGGTGAAGTCCATCGCGGGAGCGGCCCTGTGCCTGAGCCTGTTGATCGGCCTGGGCGTGGCCCTGTTCGGCGGCATTTACACCGAACCCATGCTGAGGGTTCTGGGTACGCCCGCCGACGTGCTGCCACTGGCCCTGAGTTATGCGCGCCCGGTGCTGCTGGCCATGCCCGCGCTGCTGGTCTTCATCCTCTACACGCAGCTGTTGCGCGGCGTGGGCGACACGGTGACGCCGCTGTATGCGCTGTTGCTGTCCACCGCCGTTTCCTGCCTGCTGACGCCGGCCTTCATCCTGGGCTGGCTGGGTCTGCCGCGTCTGGGCGTGGCCTCGGCGGCGGTGGCGGCGATCTTCTCATTCGTGACCGCCCTGGCCTTTCTGGTCTGGTACCTGCGGCGCCGTGGACACCCGCTGGCGCCGGACGCACGTCTGCTGCGCGCCCTGCGGCCGGATTGGCATTGGCTCCGGTTGGTGCTGCGCATCGGCCTGCCGACTTCGGTGCAGATGATCGTGATCGCCCTGTCCGAGATCGCAGTGCTGTCTCTGGTCAACGGTTTTGGCTCGGAAGCGACCGCCGCGTATGGCGCGGTCAACCAGGTGGTGAACTACGTGCAGTTCCCGGCGCTGTCCATCGCCATCACGGCCTCCATCCTGGGTGCGCAGGCCATCGGCGCGGGCCAGTTCGGACGGTTGGCCGCCATCACGCGCACCGGCTTGATCATGAACCTGCTCATCACGGGCGGGCTGGTGCTGGTGGGCTACCTGGCATCGCGCCCTCTGATGCAGATGTTCATCACCGACGAGCGCGTGGTGAGCATGGCGCAGACCCTGCTGCACATCATGCTCTGGAGCTGCCTGGTGTTCGGTTTCGCCGCTTTGCTCGGGGGCGTGATGCGCGCCAGCGGGGCGGTGCTGGTGCCCACGGCCATCGCGGTCGTCAGCATCGCCTTCATCCAGGTGCCCGCGGCCTGGTTCTTGAGCCGGCAGGTGGGGATCGACGGCGTGTGGATGGCCTACCCCATCGCCTTCAGCGCCATGCTGCTGATGCAGGTCGCCTACTACGGCCTGGTTTGGCGCAAGCGCAAGATCAAGCGCCTGGTTTGAGCGCCTGATGCCCGCCGCGCGCCGGCACGCGGCGGGCGGCGCGGCATCTGCCAGGCCTCAGCGCGAGCTCAGCACCGCCATGGTGATGCGCGAGATGCAAACCATCTCGTCGGCCTCGTTGCGCAGCTCGATCTGCCACACATGGGTGCTGCGTCCGATGTGCACCGGCCGTGCCACACCGGTCACCCAACCGGCGCGCGCGCTGCGTAGGTGATTGGCGTTGATGTCCAGGCCCACCACTTCCTGGCCTTCGGGGCTGGCGTAGTAGGCGCCCATGGAGCCCAGGGTCTCGGCCAGCACGACGGACACACCGCCGTGCAGCAAGCGCATGGGTTGCACCGTGCGCGCGTCCACCGGCACGCGGGCCTTGATGAAGTCCGGGCCGATTTCCAGGAATTCAATGCCCAGGTGCGTGATGGCGGTGTTCTGGGCGTACTGGGTGGCGGACTCGACGCTGACGGGTTTTTTCCAGATGGAGGTCATGGTGGCGTGACAGTAGGGACGATGCCCTGATTATGCGAAGGCCTGGGCCACGCGTGGGCCCGGGCCTGTAGTCGGAGTGACGCCGGGGCGACGCACCTGCAGGGACAGGAGCGCGGCCCCGTGCAAACCCTGAGCTGCACGCGGCTGGCAAAGCCGGCGCAGCGCAGTACCCTGGGCGCACCATGAAGCAACGCAAGTCGCAGACGCCGCCAGGCACGCCCCCCGAATTCCGCAGATCCGCCTCTACCAGGACTGGCTGGCCCGCGAGCGGGGTCTGCGCTTCGACAGCTACGACGCGCTGTGGCAATGGTCGGTCACGGAACTGGACGCTTTCTGGCAAAGCATCTGGGATTGTTATGGCGTGCACTCGCCCACGCCGCCTGGCCCCGCCCTGGCGCGGGAACGCATGCCGGGTGCACGCTGGTTTCCTGGCGCGCGTCTCAACTACGCGCAGCAGGTGCTGCGGCATGTCGAACCCGCGCATGCCGCCGGCATGCCCGCCATCGTCAGCCACGACGAGCAGAGCTTGAACCAGGGACAACGCTCGCAGGCACTGGGCTGGCCCGAACTGCAAGGGCAGGTGGCCGCGCTCGCCCTGCACCTGCAGGCCCAAGGGGTGGGCAAGGGTGACCGGGTGGTCGCGTGTCTGCCCAACATTCCGGAGGCGATGGTGGCCTTTCTGGCCGTGGCCAGCATCGGCGCGATTTGGAGCATCTGCGCCCCCGACATGGGCGCGGCCGCGGTGTTGGATCGTTTCCGCCAGATCGAACCCAAGGTGCTGATCGCCTGTGACGGCGTGGTCCACGCGGGGCGTGCGTTGGATCGGCGTGCCACGGTGGAGGCCTTGTGCGCCGCGTTGCCCTCGCTCACGCACCTGATCCTGCTGCCGCGCCTGGGCTTGCCCCCTTTTGACGTGCGCGACGGCATTGCGGTGCAGGACTGGGCGCGGACGGTGATGGCAGACGCCGCGCGCGTGGCGGCTTTCCGGCCGCTCGCCCTGCCTTTTGACCATCCGCTCTGGGTCGTCTATTCCAGCGGCACCACGGGCCTGCCCAAGCCCATCGTGCATGGGCACGGCGGGGTCATGCTCATGGCGCTGGCCTTTACCCTGCATACCGATATCGGCTGCAGCTACGCGCCCAACTCCTGGGGTGAGCGCTTCCACTGGTACAGCAGCACGGGCTGGATCATGTGGAATTGCCAGCTCGCGGGCCTGCTGACCGGCACCACGGTATGTCTGTTCGACGGCAGCCCCGGCGGCGTGAAATCGCAGGGCGTTTCCGGCAGTCCGGACCGACCGGACTGGACGACGCTCTGGCGCTTTGCGGCGGACACGGGCGTCAGCTTCTTCGGCGCGGGTGCGGCCTTTTACGCCAACGGCATGAAGGCGCAGGTGGATCTGGCGGCCTGTGGCGACCTGACGCGTCTGCGCGCCCTGGGCGCTACCGGCTCGCCTCTGGCCGAGGACGTGCAGCGCTGGACCAGTGCCCAGATGCGCGGCGTCAACCCGCGGTCGGGGGGTGCGCCAGCCCTGGATGGCGACATCTGGTGGTGCAATCTTTCGGGAGGGACCGACGTCGCGGGTGCTTTCATCGCGGGTTGCCGTGAACTGCCGCAAGTGCCGGGGGAGATGCAATGCCGCGTGCTGGGTTGCGCGGTCGAGGCCTGGGACGAGCTGGGCCGCAGCGTTGTCGGCGAGGTGGGCGAGCTGGTCTGTACCCGCCCCCTGCCCTCGATGCCCATCGGGTTCTGGAACGACCCGAAGAACGCGCGCTACCTTGCGAGCTACTTCGACGTGTACCCGAGCCGGGATGGCAAACCCGCGGTTTGGCGCCACGGTGACTGGCTCAGGATCGTGCCGCATCCCGAGTCGGGTTCCAGTGCCTGCGTGATCTACGGCCGCAGCGACGCGACCCTCAACCGCCACGGCCTGCGCATGGGCACGAGTGAGTTGTACAGCGCCATCGAGGCCCTGCCCGAGGTGTTGGACAGCCTGGTGGTCGACCTTGAATACCTGGGGCGCGAGAGCCACATGCCGCTCTTCGTCGTGCTGCGCCCGGGGGTGGAGCTCGACGAGACCTTGCGCCAGCGCATCAACGGCGCCATCAAGGCGGCCTTGAGTCCGCGTTTCGTGCCGGATGCCGTGCTGCAGGTGCCCGACATTCCACGCACCTTGTCAGGCAAGAAGCAGGAACTGCCGATCAAGAAGCTCCTGCTCGGGCAGGCGTTGGACAAAGTGCTGAACCTGGACGCGATGGCCAACCCCGCCAGTCTGGACTGGTTCGTCGATTTCGCGCGTCGGCACGCGGCTGCAGCAAACCGGTGATTGCAAAACAGCAATCGCAAAGAAGGTGTTCGGGCAAGCCGGTCCGGCCGATGCGCTGGCTGGTTCAGTAGTGCGGCGGGCGTTCCTCGCGGGTGTCACGCTGTGCCGTGCCCGTTGCAGGGTCGCGGTCGGGCAGCTGCTTGCGCAGATGCTCGATTTGCCCTTGCAGATTTTCAATCTGCTGTTGCTGGCGGTAGACCGCCAAGTTCAGCTGTTCCAGCAGATCCTCGGCATAACTGGCCTTGATCTCCAGCTCGTCCAAGCGATGGCCCGGCGTGTGGGGGGCAGGTTCGGAGGGGTCGCGCGCGTGGTCGTCTTGCATACCGGGTTTCTGAATCGGGGGAAATGCCGATTTTGCGGCAGTCGCTGATGAGCCTGTCGCGCGCCTGACGGCGTGCCCGGATGGGTGAAGGGGTGGGGGGCATGCGCGCCACGACCGAGCGCCGCCGCGAGGCACCCATGGTTTTCACTGTTGACGGGGAAAATGGGATCGCGTCCATTTGCATGAACCGTATCGGTTTGCAACGACGATGGCGCGGACAAAAACCGCGCATCCAACAAGAGAGGAAAGGCGGACTCATGACGTTCTCCAATCTGAGAATCGGCGCACGCTTGGCCATGGCCTTCGGCATCCTGCTGTTCATCACTCTGGCGGTGGCGCTGCTGGGCATCTGGCGACTGGACACGCTCAAGAACACCAGCGAGGAAATTGCCACGGTCGAGATGCAACGCGCCCTGCTGGCGCAGGGCTGGAGCGCGCAGACGACCATCAACTGGATCCGGGCCTCGGCCGCGCTCAAGACCAAGGACGCGGCCTACCAGGAACAGCTGGGCAAGGACATGGCGGCCACCTCCAAGTCCATCAGCGAGGACCAGAAGGAACTGGTGGCCTTGATCACCGACGACAAGGGCAAAGCCTTGATGGAGGCGGTGGCCGCCAACCGCAAGGTCTACATCGACGCACGTGCGGCCCTCATCAAACGTCAGCAGGCGGGAGAAGACATCATGAGCGCGGTGGACAAGGATCTGCTGCCACTGGCAACCGCCTACCTCAAGTCGCTGGACGACGTGGCCGAACACGCACGCGCCCTGTTGCTGCAAACGCAAGGCGAGGCGCATGTGATGGCCCAACGCAGCCAGCTCGGACAGAGCATCGGCGTGGCCCTGGCGGTGCTGATCGGCGTGCTGCTGGCGGTGGCCGTCACCCGCTCCATCGTTCGACCGGTGCAGGACGCGGTGACCCTCACGCAGCACATCGCCGACGGCAACCTGACCGCGCGGCTTGAATCCAACGCCAAGGATGAGATCGGTCAATTGCTGCGCGCGCTGGACACCATGTCCGACCACTTGCGCCGCGTGGTGACTGAGGTGCGCATGGGCGTGGAGTCCGTCAACTCGGCGGCGGGCGAGATCGCCAAGGGCAGCGCCGACCTGTCGGCCCGTACGGAACAGACGGCGGCCAATCTGGAGGAGACTGCGGCCAGCATGGAGGAACTCACGAGCACCATCACGCAGTCGGCGGACACCGCGGTGCAGGCCAATCAGCTGGCCGGCAGCGCGGCCGGCGCCGCGCAGAACGGGGGCGCCATCGTCGAGCAGGCCATCGTCAGCATGGGGCAGATCACCGAGTCGTCCAAGAAGATCTCGGACATCATCGGCGTGATCGATGGCATCGCCTTCCAGACCAACATCCTGGCCTTGAATGCGGCGGTGGAAGCCGCGCGTGCAGGTGAACAAGGTCGCGGTTTCGCGGTGGTGGCGGGTGAGGTGCGGGCGCTGGCGGGCCGCAGCGCCGAGGCGGCCAAGGAGATCAAAACCTTGATCAGCAATTCCGTGCAGGCCGTGGACGAAGGCTCGCGCCAGGTGACCCAGGCCGGTCAGAGCATGGGCGACATCGTCACCAGCGTGAAGCGTGTCTCCGACCTGATCGGCGAGATCAGCACGGCAGCTGCCGAGCAGCGCGACGGCATCAACCAGGTCAACCAGGCTGTGGGCAATCTTGACCAGATGACCCAGCAGAACGCCGCCTTGGTGGAAGAATCGTCCGCGGCGGCGGAGACCATGCGCGACCAGGCGCAGCGCCTGGCCAGCGTGGTGGCGGTGTTCAATGTGGGGGATGCCGTGACCATGCCCAGCCAGATGCCGACGCCCTCGCATGCCGCCCGGGTGTCGTCGCCGTCCGCGCGCGTGACGCCGGCCTCGCGTCCCCTGTCCCAGACGGCGGCGAAGACCGGCAAGGCAGCGGCCTTGGCATCTGCGTCCTCCGCGGCGGCATCGCCGGAAGCTGCGTCACCCAAGGCTGATGCCCCCAAGGCGACGCCCACCAAGCGCCTGCAGGCGGCGACGCCCAAGCCCGCGGACGATGGCGACTGGGACGAGTTCTGATCCTCCTGGTCACCTGTTCTGAGACGGGGGGCTGGCGCCCGTCCACCCGAGCACTCAGCGCGGCGCGGTGGTCGGCGGGCCGCCCTGTGCCTGCGCGAGTAGCCAGTGGCGCAGCTGGCCGACTGCGGCGCGTTCCGCGCCGTCCTGCTCCGGCTCGGGCGTGACGTAGTAATAGCTGCGCCCGCTCTTCAAGGGGCGCGGGCAGGCGACGACGAGCTCGCCCCGGGCCAACTCCTCCTCGATCAGCATGCTCGGCACCAGGGCCAGGCCCAGTCCACGTGCCGCCGCCATGGCCGTCATCGAAAACAGCTCGTAGCGCGGTCCGGCCATGGCGCGCGGTGCGTCCACGCCCTGGGCCTCGAACCATTGGCGCCAGGCCGTGGGCCGCGTGCTTTGCTGCAGCAGGGGCAGGTCCGCGATTTGGGCCGCGGACAGGCCGAGCCTGGCCTGTCCGGATCGACGCTGTGTCTGCGCACCGAGCAGCAGCGCGGGGCTGCACACCGGCAGCACTTCCTCCGGCAGCAGGGGTGTGGCCTGCGTGCCGGCCCAGCGCTGCATCTGCTCCGCCGTGCCGGCGTAGAGCGCGGCGTCGAATTCCTGGTCGGAGAACAGAAAGGGCCGGGTGCGTGTTTCGATGTGCACCACCATGTCTGGGTGGGCCTGGGTGAGGGTGGGCAGGCGCGGGATCAGCCAGCGCGTTGCGAAGGTGGCCACGGCGGCGAGGGCGATCACGCCACCGCGGGCGCCATCGCCTTGTTGTGCCATCGCGTCCAGGGTGTCACGTTCCAGCGCGGCCAGCCGCTGCGCGACCTGGCGCGCGTAGGCCGCGCCCTGGGCCGTGAGCCCGACGCCATGGCGGTTGCGCGTGAAGAGGGCCAAGCCCAGGAAGTCTTCCAGCGCCATGATCTGGCGCGACACCGCGCTCTGCGTCAGGGCCAGTTCTTGCGCCGCGCGCGTGTAGCTCTGGTGCCGAGCCGCGGCTTCGAAACAGGCCAAGGCCTGGGTGGAGGGCAACTTGCGGCGCATCGAAGGTATGCGTGAATCGGATGGAGGTCGGTGGATTGAAGTTGAGCGGCCCTGGGGCAGGGGATGCTCGGATGTGCCAGATATTCTATTTCCGCATGCTTGACCGACAAATATGCGTTTGCCGCGGCCCGGCTTGCGCACTACCATGCCTCCACATTTCGACCGCCCATCTTTCGAGGAGACCGCGCATGGCCGACAAAGCCACCTTCCACTGGAACGACCCCTTCCTGCTCGACCAGCAGCTCTCCGAGGACGAACGCATGGTGCGCGACGCGGCGGCGGCCTACTGTCAGGACCAGCTGGCGGCGCGCATGCCCCTGGCCTTTCGCGAGGAAAAAACCGATGCCGCCATCTTCCGCGAGATGGGTGAACTGGGCTTGCTCGGCCCCACGATTCCCGAAACCTATGGTGGCCCAGGCCTGAACTACGTGGCCTACGGCCTGATCGCACGCGAGGTCGAGCGGGTGGACTCGGGTTACCGCTCCATGATGAGTGTGCAGAGCTCGCTGGTGATGCTGCCCATCTTTGAGTTCGGCACCGAGGCGCAGAAGCAGAAGTACCTGCCCAGGCTGGCCCGGGGCGAGTGGATTGGTTGCTTCGGCCTGACCGAGCCGGACCACGGCTCCGATCCGGACTCGATGGCAACGCGTGCCTACAAGACGGCGGGGGCTACCGGCTCAAGGGCAACAAGATGTGGATTTCCAACAGCCCGATCGCGGACGTGTTCGTGGTCTGGGCCCGCGAGGTGAGCGAGGGGGGCAGCTCGGACCCATCCGCGGCTTTGTCCTCGACAAAGGCATGAAGGGCCTGAGCGCGCCGGCCGTGCACGGCAAGGTGGGTCTGCGGGCTTCCATCACCGGCGAGATCGTGATGGACGATGTCTTCGTGCCGGAGGACAACGCCTTCCCCGAGGTGCGGGGGCTCAAAGGCCCGTTCACCTGCCTGAACAGCGCGCGCTACGGCATCGCCTGGGGCGCGCTCGGCGCGGCGGAAGACTGTTGGTTCCGCGCCCGCCAGTACGTGCTGGACCGCAAGCAGTTCGGTCGCCCGCTCGCGGCCAACCAGCTGATCCAGAAAAAGCTGGCCGACATGCAGACCGAAATCTCGCTGGGTCTGCTGGGCTGTCTGCGTCTGGGCCGCATGAAGGACGAAGGCACGGCGGCGGTGGAAATCACCAGCATCCTCAAGCGCAATTCCTGCGGCAAGGCCCTGGACGTCGCGCGGTTGGCGCGCGACATGATGGGGGGCAACGGCATCAGCGACGAGTTCGGCGTGGCGCGGCACCTCGTCAACCTGGAAGTGGTCAACACCTACGAGGGCACGCACGACATCCACGCGCTGATCCTGGGTCGCGCACAGACGGGAATTTCTGCATTCGCGAACTGACCATGAGTGACAAGACCGCCTTAGGGCACATCAAGGTCCTGGACCTGTCCCGCGTGCTCGCGGGGCCGTGGTGCACGCAGATGCTGGCCGATCTGGGCGCGGACGTGATCAAGGTCGAGAAACCCGGTGAGGGGGATGACACGCGCCAGTGGGGGCCGCCCTTCGTGCGCGACGCGCAGGGCCAGGCCACCACGCAGTCCACCTACTTCCTGGCCTGCAACCGCAACAAGCGCTCCCTCACCCTCGACATCGCCACGCCCGAGGGCCAGGCGCTGATTCGTCAGATGGCCGCGCGGAGCGACGTGCTGGTCGAGAACTTCAAGGTCGGGGGGCTGAAGAAATACGGGCTGGACTACGACAGCCTGAAGGCCATCAACCCCCGCCTGATTTACTGCTCGATCACTGGCTTTGGCCAGGATGGTCCGTACGCGCAGCGTGCCGGGTACGACCTGATGATCCAGGCCATGAGCGGCATGATGAGCATCACTGGCCGACCCGATGGCGAGGTGGGCGGCGGACCGCTGCGCGTGGGGGTGGCCATCACCGACCTCTTCACCGGCCTCTACGCGGCCAATGCCATCCTCGCCGCCCTGACCGTGCGCGACAACGCCAAAACGGGCACAGGCCGGGGCCAGCACATCGACATGGCCCTGCTGGACGTGGGCATGGCCGTGCTGGCCAACCAGGCCACGGCCTACCTCAACACCGGCGAGATCCCCCAACGCCAGGGCAACAGCCACCCCAGCCTGGCGCCGTACCAGGACTTTCCGACCGCGGACGGCGCCATGCTGCTGGCCATCGGCAACGACGGGCAGTTCCAACGCTTCTGTGTCGCGGCAGGCCAGCCTGACTGGGCGAACGACCCTCGTTACGCGAGCAACACCTTGCGCGTGCGGCACCGCGAAGTCTTGATTCCGCTGTTGAGCGCGTTGACGCGCACGCGCCGTACCGCGGATTGGGTGGCACTGCTGGGTGACCAGGCCGTGCCCTGTGGGCCAATCAACGACATCGGCGCGGCCTTCGCCGACGCGCAGGTGCAAGCGCGTGGCCTGCGGTTGAGCCAGTCTTGCAGCCCGGCCGCCCGCACGCAACTGCAGGTGGACGCCTTTCACACCGTGGCCAGCCCCTTGCGTCTGGCGGCCACGCCGCCAGTGCTGCGCAATGCGCCGCCCTTGCTGGGCGAACACACGGACCAGGTGCTGGCCGAGCTGGGGCTAGAGGCCGCGCGCATCGCGGCTTTGCGGCAGGCTGGCGTGGTCTGAGTCGGCGGGTCGCACCCGTGCCCGAGGTCCGGGTGCTGGCGCGCGCAGGCCTGGACCGCCGCCGTGTCAGACCATCAGGTCCAGGTGCTGCATGGTGCCGGCGCCGCCGTCGTCACGGAGGTAGAGGCCAGTGCTGCGCAGTTGCCCCAGAGTCTCCTGCTTGGCGTCACGCACTTCAAAAGGCGTTTCTGCCTTGCCGAGGTACAGCGCACCGACTTGCCGCGCCGCTAGCGTGTCCAGCCGGGGGCTGAAGTCGCCGGCGGTATCCAGGCCGGGTGTCCAGACGCGCAGACGCTCAAAGACGGCGTCGTTCTCGTCGATCCAGCCATTGCCATCATCGTCGTAGCGCGCCAGATCGGCAAAGCCGTCGCCGCTGCGCATGCCGAACAGCTCGCGACCGTCGTCGATCTGGCCGTTGCCATCCAGGTCCAGGGCGAGATAGCCAAAGTTGCTGCCGGGCAGGGGCAGCTCCTCGGTCTGGCCATCGCCGTCCAGATCGAAGCTGAAGCGCTGCGATTGCAATTGCGCCGCCGTGCCGTCGAAGTTGAGGATCAGCGGGTCGACCGGGCGTAGCGCGTCGCCGGCGCGCAGCGAGACACGGCTTTCCTCGACGTACTGCCTTTGCATCAGCAGCGTGAGGTCGAAGCGAATCTCGCGTCCGTCCGCCGTGCGCACCACGCCTTGGGCGCTGAACTCGGTCTGCTCGGTTTCGACGTGGATGTCATGCCGGTCGTAGGTCATGCCCCAACCCGCAGGCGGCGGGGCGGCGGGGTTGGCCGATGCCGTGGCCGCAGGGGTTTGCGAGGTCGTAACCGGGTCGGCGGCTCGCGGGTCGCGCAGCGACTCGGCCGAGAACACGCGCACGGGTCGGCCGGTCAGGCGTTCAATCAGTGAGACCAACATGCGCAGGCGCGGCTCAATGCCGTCGTCCGAGGCTTGCTCGCTTGCGGCAGCCCGGGCTGCGCCGGTCGCCGAGGATGCGTCTGCGACCAGCGCGGCTGCGGGGGAAGGTTTTGCGCCACCTTCGGCTTGCGCGCGGGCCGCGAGCGCCTGGGCTGTCAGTGAGATGGTGGCGACGCTCAACGCGGACGAGGTGCCATCCACCAGGAGGTTGCGGCGGCTGGAAGGCGCCGAGGCCGCGTCACCGACCCAGGCGCGCAGGGTCTGGGAAGACCGACTCCACGCGGCGGTTTCGTGCTTGGCGTCCAGGTGGATCGTGGAGTTAGAGATCTTCATGTCGCTTGTATCGACCGATTGGCGCAGGACTTGACGGCGCCCGCGCAAAAAACTTGAGCGTGAAAATCAGCACAAAACCCAGGTTGTTCGCGATCAAGTTTCAGTGTGAGTGACCGCGTGGGGTGAGTGAGGGCCGCAGCCACGGCCCGCTGAGCTGAAGGCGACACCCCGCGGCAGCGCTCCGACGCAGAATGGTTCGGGCAGTGCGCTTGCACACTTGGCATGCGTCACCTCAACACAGACAGGAGGCAACATGAATCACCCGGCAGCATGGGGTGGCCCCTCGAATCCGAATTCCGCGCGTGCGCAAGGGGACGGGACGAAGGGCGCAAAAGATCAACCTAGCGAAGACGGTGTCGGCGACGCAGGGGTGCCGGCTCGCCGTCATGTCCTGCGGCGCGGGCTGGCCTTCACCACGGCCCTGGCGGCGCCGGCCCTGGTCAGTCCCTGGGCGCGGGCGCAGGACAGGTTCCCGAGCCGCCCCCTTACCCTGATCACCCCTTGGCCTACCGGTGGCAGCAGCGATGCCGTGATGCGTGCATTCGCCGAGGCCGCCAGCCGGACGCTGGGCGCCACGGTGGTCATCGACAACAAGCCCGGCGCGGGCGGCACCTTGGGCGCGGCGGCCATGTTGAACAGCCGGCCCGACGGCTACACGCTCACGCAATTGCCCTTGGGTGTCTACCGTTTTCCTCACATGCAGAAAACGGCTTTCCATCCAGTCCATGACCTGACGCACATCATTTGCCTCACAGGCTACACCTTCGGCCTGGCCGCGCGCCCCGACGCTCCGTACCGCACGCTGCAGGAAATGGTGGCTTATGCGCGCGCCCATCCCGGTCAGGTCAACTACGGACACACCGGCACGGGCACCACGCCGCATCTGGCGATCGAGGAGTTCGCGGGCAAGGCGGGCATCACGCTGCAGGACATTCCGTACAAGGGCTCGGCGGAGATCCTGCAGGCCATCCTGGGTGGGCACATTCCGCTGATGAGCGGCACGGCCGAGTTCGCCCCGCACGTGTTCGCGGGCCGCCTGCGTTTGCTGGCCACGTTGGGCAGCCGACGCAACAAGGCCTTCCCGGACGTGCCGACGGTCAAGGAAAGCGGCTGGGACACGGTGAGCGAATCGCCTTTCGGCATCGGGGGCCCCAAGGGCATGGACCCGGCTCTGGTGCGGCTGCTCCACGATGCCTTCAAGAAGACCTTGGACGACCCACGCGTGCTGGAGACCCTGGACAAGTTCTACATGCCGGTGGTCTACATGGGGACGGTGGACTACCAGGCCTATGCCGAACGCACCTACCTGGCCGAAAAGACCACCATCGATCGCTTGCGCGCCGCAGGGAAAATCTGACGACAGGCAGGCACCGGGACGGGTTCTAGAATCCCACCATGGGCTTTTGGAACAGGACAGATGCGGGCGACCCTGCCGCAGGGTGGATGCCCGCATGCTTTGTATGGGCCGCCGTGGTGCTGAGCGCCTGGGCGGCGTGGCCGGGTGGCGCGGACGCGCAATCCGCAGACCCTCCGCAGATGCCGGCCCCATTGGCCGCGCAGCCAGCGTCGACAGCGACACCCGCGCCCGCTTACGCGACCCTGGTGGAGCGCGACCTGCCTCCGCCCCTGGAGCAGCGCAAGGGCAAGGTCTGCGACGAATTCTGGACGCGGCTGCCGAACGTGACCTGGGCGCTGTGCGAAGCCGCCGAGTTGCAGCCCGGCGAAGGGCGCAGCGTGCGCGGGCGACCCATCTACGTGCGTGACGTGCAGCCCACCGCCGAGCAGCGCCTGCGGGTGCTGGTCATTGGTGGCATCCATGGGGACGAGCTGTCTTCGGCGTCCGTGCCGTTGCACTGGATCCAGTTCGCGAAGGCGGAGCCGGAGCAGGGCATCCTCTGGCGCTTCATTCCCGCCTTGAATCCGGATGGCCTGTTCGATCGCCCTTCCCGCCGCGTGAACGCCAACGGGGTGGATTTGAACCGCAACTTTCCCACGCCGAACTGGGAGCATGACGCCACCCATTACTGGACGGTGCGCACCCGCAAGGACCCGCGCCGTTATCCCGGCGTGGAACCCTTGAGCGAGCCGGAATCACGGTACTTGTTCGAGGAGATGCAGCGCTTCCGGCCGCATCTGATCGTCAGCATCCATGCGCCCTACGGCGTGCTGGACTTCGACGGTCCCCAGGAGCCGCCGCGCAAGCTCGGGCGTCTGAGCTTGAATCAGCTGGGCGTGTTCCCGGGTTCGCTGGGGCACTACGCAGGCGTGCACAAGGGCATGCCGGTCGTGACGGTGGAACTGGTCAGCGCCGAGTTGACACCGCGCAATGTGGAGATCCGCCGCATGTGGGACGACCTGCACCAGTGGATGGGCATCACCCTGGCGCAGGCCGATGCGGGGGAAGACGTGCCGCCCCGCCTGCGGCGCTGAGGCACGATCCGCGCCTCAGGCCGTCAGCGACGGCGTCGCGGTTCAACGCACGATCAGCACTGGCACGGCGCAGTTGGCGAGCACCTTGGTGGCCACTGAGCCCAGGATCAGGTTGCCCAGCGTGCCGTGGCCGTGTGAGCCCATGACCAGCAAATCGAACTTGCCGCTTGTCGCCAGCTTGGCGATCAGCTCACCCGCGTAGCCCACCTTCCAGTCCGCCTTGGGCGTGATGCCTTGCTGGGCCAGGAACTTGGTCACGGGCTTGAGCACCTTCTCGGATTCCTCGGCGTAATATTTCTCCACGATCTCCTTGCCCAGGGCGGCCTTGGCCCGCGGCGGCAGGGGCGCTTGCGCCGTGAACAGCACGTACTGGTGGCCGGTGCCCAGCAGGGTGTCATTCGCGGCCAGGTAGGCCAGCATCTTCTTGGTGTATTCGCTGCCATCAACGGCCAGGAGGATCTTCATGGGAGTTTCCTTTCGTGAAGTTGTTGCCAATGACGACCGAGGGCTCGCTGCCCAGCGGGTGGAGCTCGGGTCAAGTGTCTCCGCTCCCGGAGTATCCGGCAAGCACGCCATGCCGTGCGGGGTTTCGCGAGGCTTTTTGCGTTGTGTCAAGAAAGCGAGGGTGAGGGCGAAACCACGTTCTGCTGTGGCAGCCGTGCCATCACGCCGCGCAGCCAGGCATGTGCCGGGTGATGGCGCAGTCGGCGATGCCACAGGGCGTCCACGTGGATGGCCGGCACGGCGAAGGGGAGCTCGCGCAGCACCAGATGGTCGGCGATGCCGGTGGCGTTCACGAAGTGCTGGGGCAGCACGGTCAGCAGGTTGGAGCCGGCCACCACTCGCCCGGCGGTGAAGAACTGGTTGACGGTGAGCACGATGTTGCGGCGCAGCCCCAGGCCCTGCAGCGCCTCGTCGATGAAGCCCCAGGGCCGGCCCGAGAAAGTCACCAGCAGGTGCCGCGCCGCGCAATAGCGCTGGGGCGTCAGTTCCTGTTCGGCCAGTGGATGCCCGCGCCGCATGACGCAGACGTAGTGACTCAGGTAGAGACGCTGATGTTCGTAGGGCACGGTTTCGCCGGCTTGGGCCTGGGCCGTGAGAGCGGCCATCACGGCCGGGAAATAGCCCACCGCCAGATCGGCTTCTTCCTCGTCCAGCAGCCGGCGCGGGTCACGCGTGGTCAGCGGGACCACGCGAATGGACACACCGGGTGCTTCCTGATCGAGTACGTGCACCAGGCCGGGGATCAATTCAGCCGCGGTGGCATCGGCCATGGCCAGCACGAAGGTTGTCGTGGCCTCGGCCGGCACGAAGTGTCCGGGGGCCAAGGTTTCCTGCAGTTGTCGCAATGCCTGTTGCACGGCTGGCCACAGGGCCATGGCGCGCGGAGTGGGCTCCAATCCCTGGCCGTTGCGGCGCAGCAGCTCGTCCCCCAAGGCTTCGCGCAGGCGTCGCAAAGCGTTGCTGACGGCGGGTTGAGTGAGCGCAAGCTTCGATGCAGCCTTTGTAAGGCTGCGCTCCGTCATGACTTCATTGAAGACCCGCAGGAGGTTGAGATCCAGTGTGCGGAAATTGAGTTGCTCAGGCATGGCGGGTGGCGCAATAGTACATCACCATTATGAATACCAAATATCAACAATATAAAGTTGAGTCGCATAAGAGAAAACCCTAGTATTGCAACCAATCCAACCGCCGCAACACCCCATCACTTAGTAGGGAACCACCATGACTACCAACAGCTTCATTCATCTGGACTATCCCCGCAGCCATCCTGGCGCGGATCGCCTTGAGCGCACGGTGGACGCTGCGGGACAGGTGATCGCCCGTTTGCACAAGAACCTCAGCGACTCGCGCGGTCTGGGCGTCGTGCTACTCGCCGCCATGGTCGCCACGCTGCTTGTGGTGACCGATCAGCTCGTGGACACCTGGGCTGATGGCCACCTGATGGCGGCCTGGGTGCTGACCTGGGTGGTTGGTTTTTCCGCCATCGCCCTGCTGGCGCCCATGGCGCGCGCCCTCGCGGGCCGTGTCGTTCAGGGCCTGGACACCTGGTCGCGCAATGTGGCGCATCGCCGCGCCGATGAGCGCCTGTGGGCGCTGGCTGGCAAGGACCCGCGTGTGATGGCCGACATCCGCGCCGCGGTGCTGCGTGAGGAAGTGGCCCTGGAAGCGGGCAAGAGCCCGGCTGCCTTGAAGAACGTCCTGGGCAACACCGGTTCTGGTGGCGGCCAGGGCCCGGAACTGGGCCAAGGCGCCAGCAAGAACAACACTGCCCTGGACATCAACGCCGCCGAATTCGTCTCTGCCCTGGCCGCCAGCCGTGGTCTGCGTCCTGAAGTTGCGGCCCGTCTGTCGCGCCTGAGCCGCCGCATCTGGAACGAGTGAGCCCCCGCGGGTGGATGGTCTTGGGGCCTGTGTCCCCGGGGCCAGCCCGAAGCCCCTGGGGTATGAGCAGCGGCGGCGGGCGGTTTGGACGCCCGTCGCAACCTTGAAGCCACCGAGAGCCGGTGGCTTTTTGTTTTTTACGCTTGTTTACTAGACCGCGCGGCCTTCTCTGCGTGAGAATAAGGGCGTCGTTGGATCAGGGGTCGATTTGTCAAGGGCTTGCTCCCCCCGGCGTCAATAAATAGCAAATGTATGAATCCGGCGGGCGAGCCCAGCCATCGAAAGTTTCAACAGCGTGTCTTCTTCATCCAAGCGCACCATTTTTTCCGAGATGACGCCCAGCATCGTCATCACTGACCCCATTCCGCTGTGGAAAGCCTGGGCCAAGTCTTTTTTCAAGCTTGGCCTTGTCGTGGTGCTCTGTGCCATCAGTTTTTATGCGGGGCGTTATTACCAACCCGGACTGCCCAGCGGCGGCGATCTGGCCTATTCCACGCAGCTCGAAGTGGACGGCGTGCCGCAGGCGGTCACCGTGCCGGACAAGCCGGCCGCGGTCTCGGCAGCCATCGCGGCACCGCAGCCGCGCGAGGCCGACGGGACCCAGCCCCTGGCCGACGTGCTGGCCTCGCATTCCCTTGAAGGTCTGCAGGTCCAGTCTCTTCAGGTCGCGCGCAATGGCGCGGTGCCCGGGCAGCTGAACTACACATTTGAACTGGTCAATAACGGGCGCCTGTTTGAAGGGCGCTACGAATTTCTGGTGCTGGGGCTCAAGGAAGGGCGGCCGGAACAGCAGGTCATCACTTCGGAGAATGCTTCCGACCCCAACTACCGTCTGCGCGTGGCGCGTTACCTCAAGATGGATGGCAAGCTCATCCTGCCCGCGGGGCTGCAGGCACAGGCCGTGGTGCTGAGCCTGCACGAAACAGCGGGCGTGCGGGCCAGCCGGGGCATGGAACTGGCGCGCTGACCACACGCGGTATCCGCAAAGCGAAGGGGACCCAACGGGTCCCCTTTTTTCTTGGCGCGAATCGATCGCGCCGCGAGGTCTGCGTGAACCTGGCCTCAGGCCATGAACACGGCAATGAAGGCCAGCAGGAAAATCAGCAAGCCGCCGAGCAGGGGGATCACCACCGGCGCGGTGTGCGCGATCTGCTCGATCGGATCGTGGGTGGCAGGGGACTGATGCTCGGACATGGGTTTCCTCGTGATCGACTCGTAGGGACGCGAAACATTCTAACCGAGCAAAACGCAAGCGCCAGTCGGCAACTACCCGCAGGTTTCAGGGCTGGGCGCCAAAGGCCTTGAGGGCCATCCGCATGGGCCGTCAGGTTCAGCGGCCGACCGCGGGCGATCGCGCACGGTTCGTGACCATGCGTGCATGCAGGCGGATGACGATCCGACTCGCGGTCCGGGGAAAGAGGAAGGGCAGCAGCGCGTGCAGGAACACGCAGGCCCCGGCGAGTAGCAGGGGCCCGGCGAAGGACAGGGCCGAGCCCAGATGCTGCAGGTAGTTCTCGCCCACGGTGGCAGGGTGTTCGGTGAAGAAGCGGTGCAGGGGTTTCATCGGCGCCAGCTTAGACGGGGGGCTGGGGAAATGGTTTGCCAAATTCCTGCATTTCTTGGTTTCAAGGACATTGATTTCCTCAAAACACCTATCCAATGAAATTATTTGCCCCTCATGGCGCCTGCCCATTCGCGCAGACTCGCAGCACATCCTCGCCGTAAGCCTCCAGCTTGCGTGCGCCGATGCCCCCGATCTCCTGCAGTTCGTCCAGGCTGCGGGGCTGGCGGCGGGCGATTTCCGCCAGGGTGGCGTCGTGGAAGATCACGTAAGCCGGCAGGTTGTGTGCCCGGGCCACTTCGGAACGCCAGGCCTTGAGGTTGATGAAGCGCGCCTGCGCGTCGACGTCCAGATCCTGTGCCGCCGGGGCCGTCACTGCGGCGCGTCGGCGATTCCGGGTCGGTGCCGGGTCCGCCACCGACTCACGCAGTCGTACCTGCACCTCGCCCTTGAGCACGGCGCGCGAGGCCTCGGTCAGACGCAAGGTGTTGAAGGCTTGGGCGTCCACCGCTACCGCGCCGATGGCGATGAGCTGGCGCAGTACCGCGCGCAATTCGCTTTCGCTGGCATCCCGTGCGATGCCGTAGGTGCTGAGGTTTTCGTGGACGTATTGCCGCACCTTGTCCGTGTCCTTGCCGCGCAGGATGTCCATCAGGTGTCCCGCGCCAAAGCTGATGCCGCTGGCATGCTGGACGCGGTAGATGCAGCTCAAGAGCTTGCGCGCGAGTTCCGTGCCGTCGCGAATCGCGGGCGGGCTCAGGCAGTTGTCGCAATTGCCACAGGAGGTGGAGTGCTCGCCGAAGTAATGCAGCAGTCGCACTCGCCGACAGTCAGTCGCTTCGGCCAGCGCGAGCAGGGCGTCGAGCTTGCCGCGCAGCACCTGCTTGAATTCTTCGGCCGCGGGGCTTTCGTCGATCATGCGGCGTTGGTTCACCACGTCCTGCAGGCCATAGACCATCCAGGCGTCGGCGCGCTCGCCATCGCGACCTGCGCGGCCGGTCTCCTGGTAGTAGCCCTCGATGTTCTTGGGCATGTCCAGATGGGCGACGAAACGCACGTCCGGTTTGTCGATGCCCATGCCGAAGGCGATGGTCGCCACCATCACCAAGCCTTCCTCGCGCAGGAAGCGGTCCTGGTGGCGCTGGCGTACCGAGGCGTCCAGGCCCGCGTGGTAAGGCAGGGCGTGGATGCCCGCGTCCACCAGTTGTCGCGCCACTTCCTCGACGCGCTTGCGCGACTGGCAGTAGACGATGCCTGCGTCGCCCTCGTGCTCACGCTCGATGAAGCGCAGCAACTGTGTCAGGCCGTCTTTCTTCTCGACGATGGTGTAGCGGATGTTGGGGCGGTCAAAGCTGCTGACGAACTGCCGCGCCTCCTGCAACTGCAGCCGCTCCACGATGTCCTCGCGCGTCAGTGCATCGGCCGTGGCGGTGAGGGCGATGCGTGGCACGCCGGCAAAACGCTCGTGCAGCACGCTCAATGCGCGGTACTCAGGCCGGAAGTCGTGGCCCCACTGGCTGACACAATGCGCTTCGTCGATGGCGAACAAGGCCAGTTTCCCGCGCTCGCGCAGCGCGTCCAGCAAAGCCTGGAAGCGCGGCGTGGTCAGGCGCTCGGGCGCGGCGTAAAGCAGGGTGAATTCGCCGCGTAGCAGTTGCTTCTCCACCTGCGCGGCCTCTTCGCCACCGAGGCTGGAGTTCAGGAAGGCCGCTTCGACGCCGGCTTCATGCAGCGCGCCCACCTGGTCGTGCATCAGCGCGATCAGGGGCGACACCACGATGGTCACGCCCAGCCCGGCCTGCTGGCGCGCGATGGCGGGGATCTGGTAGCAGAGCGACTTGCCGCCGCCCGTGGGCATGAGCACCAGGGCATCGCCTCCGGTGGTGACGTGGTCCACGATGGCCTGCTGTGGGCCGCGAAAAGCCGAATAGCCGAACACATCGTGCAGGATGCGCGCGAGCGGCAGGTCGTTCAAGGGAGGGTGCGGCGCGTTCAAGAGGGGTTCCGGGCTGTGGCCTGATTGTCGCCTCCCTACAATGTGGCCCATGAAACCGCTCGCCTACACCCGTGCCCGCGAACTGCCCGACGTACTGCGGCGGCGCATCGCCATCCTCGATGGCGCGATGGGCACCATGATCCAGCGCTTCAAACTGAGTGAAATGCAGTACCGCGGGGAGGGTGGGCCCGCCGAGGCCTTGGCACGCTTCCGTGATTTCCCGCGCGACCTCAAGGGCAACAACGAGCTGCTCTCGCTCACCCGCCCGGACGTGATCTCTGCCATCCACGAAAAATACCTCGCCGCGGGCGCTGACCTGATCGAAACCAACACCTTCGGCGCCACCCGCATCGCGCAGTCCGACTACGACATGGCGGGCCTGGCGCGCGAGATGAACCTCGCCTCAGCCCGCCTCGCGCGCGCGGCCTGCGACCAATTCAGCACGCCGGATCAACCGCGTTACGTGGCCGGCGCGCTCGGCCCCACGCCACGCACGGCCAGCATCAGCCCCGACGTCAATGACCCGGGCGCGCGCAATGTCGATTTCGAGGAGTTGCGCGCTTCTTATTTCGAGCAGACCGTTGCCCTGATCGAGGGCGGCTCGGACGTCCTGCTGGTCGAGACCATCTTCGACACGCTGAACGCCAAGGCGGCCCTGTTCGCCGTCGAGGAAGCCTTTGACGCCACGGGCGAACGCCTGCCCATGCTCATCAGTGGCACGGTCACCGATGCCTCCGGCCGCATCCTCAGCGGACAGACCGTCACCGCTTTCTGGCACAGCGTGCGCCACGCCCGCCCGCTGGCCGTGGGTCTGAACTGCGCGCTTGGCGCGACGCTGATGCGGCCCTACATCCAGGAACTGGCCAAGGTTGCGCTGGACACCTTCATCAGCTGCTACCCCAATGCTGGTCTGCCCAACCCCATGAGCGACACCGGCTTCGACGAAACGCCGGACGTGACCAGCCGCCTGCTGCACGAATTCGCCGCCGAGGGGCTGGTCAACATCGTGGGTGGCTGCTGCGGCACCACGCCCGAGCACATCGGCGCGATCCGGCAGGCCGTGGTGCCCGTGCCCGCACGTCCACTCGGTGCTGTTGGCCCCTTCTATCGGGAAGCTGCCTGACCCCACGCTGGCTGGGGGCTTGGGCGCGACGGCACAATCGCGCTTCCCATCAAGGGGAGTAGTCAAGCGACAGGTCCGGCGCCACGCCGGTTCAGGTCGACGGGGTTCCGTCAGTACGCCGCTTCATCGCGGCCGGGACCCCGGCCCGGGCACCACGCCCGGGTCCGGCAAGACCTTGCGGGTGTTGTTCAACACTGCAAGCGAGGTTTCTCATGCAAAGCATTGCGCCACTCTGGCTGTGGCTGGTTTTTGTCGCCTTCGTTCTGGCGGCGCTCTTCGTCGACTTCGTCGTTCTCCGTAAACAGGGCGCTCATGCCGTGGGCGTCAAGGAGGCCCTCAACTGGTCCCTGATCTGGATCGGCCTGAGCCTTATCTTCAACGCCTTGCTCTGGTGGGCGGTGCTCGAGGCCAGCGGCTCGCGCGAGCTGGCGCATGAGAAGTCGCTCGAATTCCTCACCGGCTACCTGATCGAGAAGAGCCTGGCGGTCGACAACATCTTCGTCTTCCTGATGATCTTCACCTACTTCGCGGTGCCGTCGGCCTACCAGAAGCGGGTGCTGATGATCGGCATCGTTGGCGCCATCCTGCTGCGCACCGTGATGATCCTCGCGGGCGGCTGGCTGCTCGCGCAGTTCCACTGGATCCTCTACGTCTTCGGTGCTTTCCTCGTGCTGACCGGCCTCAAGATGTGGTGGGCTGCGGGCAAGGAAGGCAGTCTGGACGACAACCCCGCCCTGCGCCTGTTGCGCCGCGTGATGCCGGTGAGCCAGGGTTTCGACGGCGAGAAGTTCTGGACCGTCGAGAACGGCAAGCGCATCGCTACGCCCCTGCTCATGGTGGTCGCCCTGGTCGGCCTGACCGACGTGATCTTCGCGGTCGATTCCATTCCGGCCATCTTCGCGATCACGCAGGACCCCTTCATCGTGCTCACGAGCAACGTGTTCGCCATCCTCGGCCTGCGCGCCATGTTCTTCCTGCTGCAGGCCGTGGCCCATCGCTTCCATCTGCTGAACTACGGCCTGGCCGTGATCCTGGTCTTCATCGGTGCCAAGATGATGCTGATCGATGTCTACAAGATCCCGGTCACGGTGTCCCTTGCGGTGGTGGTGGGCATCCTGGCTGTGACCATGGTCTGGAGCGTGCGCACTTCGTCCAGGCAGGCGCAGGCCAAACGGGTAAGCTAAGGGGCCGGGCCCCCGTCGGGGCCCTGGTTCCCGCCCATGCAGATCGATACCCTGCGCCGGCGCCTGCGGGCGCTGGGCGCCAATCCCCGTCACGAACACCGCGTGCTGCGCCTGTGGTCCCAAGCCAAGCCGCAGGACGACGGCCCACGCCCGATCGAGAACTTCCTGCCGGCCACCCTGCGTGCGGCCCTGCCGGAGATCACGCGTGATCTGGCCGCGCTGGCGACCCTGCATGCAGAACACCCCGGTGAGGACGGCTCGCGGCGGCAGGTCGTGGCGCTGGCCGATGGCCAGTTGGTCGAGAGCGTGCTCATGCCCACGGCGGGGTCGCGTCAACGCGCTCCCACGCTGTGTGTCTCCACGCAGGTGGGTTGTGCCGTGGGCTGCGTGTTCTGCATGACCGGACGCACGGGCCTGATTCGCCAGCTCGGCAGCGCCGAGATCGTCGCCCAGGTGGCCCTGGCCCGCGCGTCCGCCACCGTGCGTCGCGTGGTGTTCATGGGCATGGGCGAACCGGCGCACAACCTGGACAATGTGCTGGAGGCGATCGATCTGCTGGGCACGGCGGGGGACATCGGGCACAAGAACCTGGTGTTCTCCACGGTCGGTGATCCGCGGGTGTTCGAGGCCTTGCAAAGTCGGAGCGCGGACCAGGTGCGCCCCGCCCTGGCTTTGTCCCTGCACACCACGCGGGCCGATCTGCGCGCGCAGTTGCTGCCGCGCGCGCCGCGCCTGACGCCCGAGGAACTGGTGGAGGCGGGCGAGCGCTACGCGCGCCTCACCGCCTACCCCATCCAGTACCAGTGGACCCTGCTCGAGGGTATCAATGATGGTGACGAGGAAATCGAAGGCCTGGCGCGCCTGCTGCAAGGCAAGTACGCCATACTCAACCTCATTCCCTACAACGCGGTGGACGACCTGCCCTACCGGCGTCCCACATCCGAAGCGGCCCTGGCCATGGCGCGCAGTCTGCATCAGCGCGGCATCCTGACCAAGCTGCGTCAGTCGGCCGGGCAGGACGTGGACGGCGGGTGCGGCCAATTGCGCGCGCGCGCCATCCAGACGCGGCCGCAGGGCGGCCGCCGCGTGATCGCCGTCGCGGCCACCTGAATCAGCGAAGAAAGCATCCATGCAAGGCATCCGACGCAAGATCGTCTACGTCGCCCTTTACGAGGCCATTGCCATTGCTATCTGCACCGTGGGCTTCGCCCTGGCTTCGGGCCAGGGCGTGGGCCGGGCCAGCGCGCTGTCGGTCGCCTGCTCGGTCACGGCGGTGCTCTGGAACCTCGTGTTCAACCACGCCTTCGAGCGCTGGGAAGCCCGTCAGTCGGTACGCGGTCGTAATTTCGGGCGGCGCGTGGCGCACGCGCTGATGTTCGAGGGTGGCCTAGTGCTGGTGCTGGTGCCCCTGATCGCCTGGTGGCTGGGCGTGAGCCTGTGGCACGCCTTGGTGATGGATCTGGGGTTGGTGCTGTTCTTTCTGGGCTACACCTTTGCCTTCACCTGGGCCTTCGACCGGGTGTTCGGCCTGCCTGCCACCGCCGCCCCTTAAAATCACGCCTGTTCCAAGGAGCGTTGCAGCGCACGGGCCCGTGCGTCAGGCTTGGGACCTTCTTTTCGCAACGACGCTCACCTGACTCCGTTTTTTCGCAGGTGAGCCGTGTCCGAAGTTTCTCTTCCTCCTCTCAAGCTGTCCGGCCTGGAACCCTTGGCCATCGGACCGGGTTCGCTCTTCGTCAACATCGGCGAGCGCACCAACGTTACCGGCTCCAAGGCCTTTGCCCGCATGATCCTGAACGGCCAGTTCGAGGAAGCGCTGGCCGTCGCGCGCCAGCAGGTCGAGAACGGCGCCCAGGTGATCGACGTCAACATGGACGAGGCCATGCTCGACAGCCAGGCTGCCATGGTGCGTTTCCTGAACCTGATCGCCAGCGAACCCGACATCGCCCGCGTGCCGGTGATGATCGACAGCTCCAAGTGGAGCGTGATCGAGGCCGGTCTGCGCTGCATCCAGGGCAAGGGCATCGTCAACTCCATCTCCATGAAGGAGGGCGTGGACGAGTTCAAGCGCCAGGCCCGACTGGTCAAGCGCTACGGTGCGGCCACCGTGGTCATGGCTTTCGACGAAACAGGACAGGCCGACACCTATGCGCGCAAGATCGAGATCTGCGAGCGTGCCTACCGCATCCTGGTGGACGAGGTGGATTTCCCCGCCGAGGACATCATCTTCGACCCCAATATCTTCGCCATCGCCACCGGCATCGAGGAACACAACAATTACGCGGTGGACTTCATCGAGGCCACGCGCTGGATCAAGCACCATCTGCCGGGCGCCAAGGTCAGTGGGGGTGTTTCCAACGTCTCCTTCAGCTTCCGTGGCAACGAGCCGGTGCGCGAGGCCATCCACACGGTGTTCCTCTACCACGCCATCAAGGCCGGCATGGACATGGGCATCGTCAACGCGGGCATGGTGGGCGTCTACGACGACCTGGATCCGATGCTGCGCGAGCGGGTCGAGGACGTGGTGCTCAATCGCCGCGAGGACGCGGGCGAGCGCCTGGTGGAAATCGCTGAAAGCGCCAAGGGTGCGGCCAAAGACGAAGGCAAAAAGAACGAATGGCGCGCCCTGCCCGTCGCCCAGCGCCTCAGCCACGCCCTGGTGCATGGCATCACCGACCACATCACGGAAGATACCGAGGAGGTCTACCGCGCCATCGTCGCCAAGGGCGGTCGGCCGCTGCATGTGATCGAAGGACCGTTGATGGACGGCATGAACATCGTGGGCGACCTGTTTGGCGCGGGCAAGATGTTCCTGCCCCAGGTGGTCAAGAGTGCGCGCGTGATGAAGCAGGCCGTGGCCCACCTGGTGCCCTACATCGAGGAAGAAAAGCGTCTGCAGCTGGCGGCGGGCCAGGACGTGAGCGCGCGCGGCAAGATCGTCATCGCCACCGTCAAGGGCGACGTGCACGACATCGGCAAGAACATCGTCACCGTCGTGCTCCAGTGCAACAACTACGACGTCATCAACATGGGCGTCATGGTGCCGGCCCATGAAATCCTGGCCAAGGCCAAGGCTGAGTCCGCGGACATCGTGGGCCTGTCCGGCCTGATCACGCCCAGCCTGGAGGAGATGCAGTATGTCGCCGCCGAGATGCAGAAGGACGAACATTTCCGCAGCCGCAAGACGCCGCTGCTGATCGGCGGCGCCACCACCAGCCGGGTGCACACCGCCGTCAAGATCGCGCCGCATTACGAAGGCCCCGTGGTCTATGTGCCTGATGCCTCGCGCAGTGTCAGCGTGGCGCAGGGCCTGCTCTCCGAACAGGCGGCCACCTACATCGCCGAGCTGAAGGCGGACTACGAGAAGGTACGCACGCAGCACGCCAACAAGAAGCAAGCCGCGCTCTGGACGCTGGAACAGGCTCGCGCCAACAAGACGCCCATCGATTGGCGAGGCTACACACCAGCAAAACCCAAGTTCATCGGTCGCCGTGTGTTCAAGAATTTCGATTTGGTGGAACTGGCGAAGTACATCGACTGGGCGCCTTTCTTCCAGACCTGGGACCTGGCGGGCGCTTACCCGGCCATCCTGCAGGACGAGGTGGTGGGCGAGCAGGCGCAGAAAGTCTATGTGGATGGCCAGCGCATGCTGCAGCGACTGATCGAAGGTCGCTGGCTCACGGCCAGCGCGGTGGTGGGCCTCTACCCTGCCGCCAGCATCAACGAGGACGACATCGCGCTCTACACCGATGAAAGCCGCGCGCACGAAGCGCTGGTTTGGTATGGCCTGCGCCAGCAGACCGAGAAGCAGGCCGATGTGGGCGAGGATGGACGCAAAGTCTTTCGCCCGAGCCGAGCCTTGGCTGATTTCGTTGCGCCGCGCGACAGCGGGGTGGCCGATTACGTAGGTGTGTTCGCCGTCACGGCCGGCCTGAACATCGAGAAGAAAGAGCAGCAGTTCATCGACGCGCACGACGACTACAGCGCCATCATGCTCAAAGCCCTCGCCGACCGCCTGGCCGAGGCCTACGCCGAATGCCTGCACCATCGCGTGCGCACCGACCTCTGGGGCTACGCGTCGCAGGAAAAGCTGGGTAACGAGGACATGATCGCCGAAAAATACCAAGGCATCCGCCCCGCCCCGGGTTACCCGGCTTGCCCGGACCACAGCGTCAAGCGCGACATGTTCGCGCTGCTGCAATGCGAAGACATCGGCATGAGCCTGACCGAGAGCCTGGCCATGATGCCCGCCGCCAGCGTCTCGGGATTTTTCCTCGCGCATCCCGAGGCGCGTTATTTCAATGTGGGTCGCATCGGCGAAGACCAGTTGCACGATCAGGCGCGGCGACGGGGCCTGAGCGAGCAGGCTTTGCAGCGCCTGCTGGCGCCTAACCTCTGAGGCTCTGAGACGCCGCGCACGGACCTGCGTCACTGGTCTGTCTGCTCGAACTGGCACGGCTTGTGCTGAACTGAGCGCACCTTTCCTAGCACAGGCTTGTCTATACAGCAAGATGGTGCAGGTCCGTATTCAAACTGCCCCAGGCTGGGGCACCATACACCGGACCGGTGCTGACTCTCGACGCGAAAGCCGTCTGGAGACGGTGGGGCGGATTGTTGAGCACGCTTCATCTTGTATAGACAGGTTGGGTCAATCAGACCTCTGGGCCGGGTTTCCGTGCCGCGCAAGCGGTCCTTCTTTTCTCAGGCAAAGGAAATTTGTATGCGCAAGTCCCTCGTGAAATCCGCGGCCCTGCTGGCCTCGGCCCTGCTGGTCGCCGGCGCCGTCCAGGCGCAGGACACCAAGATCGCCCTCGGCATGTCGGGCTGGACCGGCTTTGCCCCGCTGACGCTGGCCGACAAGGCCGGCATCTTCAAGAAGAACGGCCTGGACGTGGAAATCAAGATGATTCCGCAGAAGGACCGCCACCTGGCCCTGGCCGCCAAGGCCATCCAGTGCGCGGCGACGACCGTGGAGACCCACGTCGCCTGGAACACCAACGGCGTGCCCATCGTGCAGATCTTCCAGATGGACAAGTCCTACGGCGCCGATGGCCTGGCCGTGCGCAACGACATCAAGAGCATCGCCGACCTCAAGGGCAAGACCGTGGGCGTGGACGCGCCTGGCACCGCGCCTTACTTCGGCCTGGCCTGGATGCTGAGCAAGAACGGCCTGACCATGAAGGACGTCAAGACTGTGACGCTGTCGCCCCAGGCCTCGGCCCAGGCTTTCGTGACCGGCCAGAACGACGCCACGATGACCTACGAGCCCTACCTCTCGACCGTGCGTGCCAACCCGGCCGCCGGCACGATCATCGCCACCACCCTGGACTACCCCATGGTGATGGACACGGTCGGCTGCGCCCCGGACTGGCTCAAGGCCAACCCCAAGGCGGCCCAGGCCCTGGCCAATTCGTACTTCGAGGCCCTGGCCATGATCAAGTCCGACCCGGCCAAGGCCAACGAGATCATGGGCTCGGCCGTCAAGCAGACCGGCGAAGCCTTCGCCAATTCGTCCAAGTACCTGCGCTGGCAGGACAAGGCCGCCAACCAGAAGTTCTTCGCGGGTGAACTGCAGGCCTTCATGAAGGACGCGGCGGCCATCCTGCTGGAAGCCGGCGTGATCCGCAAGCTGCCGGACAACTACGACGCCATGTTCGACACCAGCTACATCAAGTAAGTCCATGACCACGTCTCCCGTCATGTCGGCCAGCGTCGCGCCCGCGCGGCGCAAGCGCCGTGGCCTGGCGCCCCTGCAAGCGGTCAGCGCGCGTGCGCGCTGGCTGCTGGGCCTGGGCTTCTTCGTCGTGTTCTTCGGTGTCTGGGCGTTCTTCACGCTCGGCGGTTATGTCTCGTCCACCTTCCTGGCCAGTCCGCTGACCATGGCGAGGGAAGGCTGGCTGCTGTTCACCGAGTTCAATTTCATCCACGACATCGGCATGACGGTGTGGCGGGTCTTCGGCGGCTTCCTGCTGGCGGCCGTGGTCGCGGTGCCCCTGGGCATCGCCATGGGCGCGCACAAGGGCGTCGAGGCCTTTCTCGAACCCTTTGTGTCGTTCTGCCGTTACCTGCCGGCCTCGGCCTTCATCCCCTTGCTCATCCTCTGGGCGGGCATCGGCGAGCTGCAGAAGGTGCTGGTCATCTTCATCGGCTCGGTGTTTCAGATCGTGCTGATGGTCGCGGTCACGGTCGGCGCGGCGCGCAAGGACCTGGTCGAAGCCGCCTACACCCTGGGCGCCAGCAACCAAGGCATCGTCCAGCGCGTGCTGATCCCCGGCGCGGCGCCCGAGATCGCCGAGACCCTGCGCCTCGTGCTGGGCTGGGCCTGGACCTACGTCATCGTGGCCGAGCTGATCGGTTCGTCCTCGGGCATTGGCCACATGATCACCGACAGCCAGGCCCTGCTCAACACCGGCCAGATCATCTTCGGCATCATCGTGATCGGCCTCATCGGCCTGGTTTCCGATTTCGCCTTCAAGGCCCTCAATCGCCGCCTGTTCGCCTGGAGTTCGCTGTGAGTGCCTCGGTCCCTACTTTCCCCAAGCCGTCCGTGCAGCTGTCCATCCAGGGGGTCTCGCGTGTCTTCACCAGCCCCAAGGGCGTCCAGACCCAGGCGCTCACGCCCATCGATTTCGAGGTGCGCGAGAACGACTTCGTCACGATCCTCGGTCCCTCGGGCTGCGGCAAGTCCACGCTGCTGCGCATTGTCGCGGGGCTGGACCAACCCAGCACCGGCCAGGTGCTGTTGGATGGCCAGCCCGTGGAAGGCCCCGGCGCCGACCGTGGCATGGTGTTCCAGAGCTACACGCTGTTTCCCTGGCTCACCATCGAGCAGAACATCCGTTTCGGTCTGCGTGAGCGCGGCCTGCCCGAGGCGCAACAGAAGGAACGTTCGGACTATTTCATCGCCAAGGTCGGCCTGCGCGGTTTCGAGCAGCACTTCCCCAAGCAGCTCTCGGGCGGCATGCAGCAGCGCACGGCCATCGCGCGTGCGCTGGCGAACGATCCCAAGATCCTGCTGCTGGACGAGCCCTTCGGCGCGCTGGACAACCAGACCCGCGTGCTGATGCAGGAACTGCTGCTGGGCATCTGGGAGTCGGCGCAGAAGACCGTGCTCTTCGTGACCCACGACATCGACGAGGCCATCTTCATGGCCAATCGCGTGGCCGTGTTCAGCGCGCGACCCGGTCGCATCAAGACCGAGATCGCGGTGGACTTCCCGCACCCGCGCCACTACACGGTCAAGACCTCGCCCGAGTTCATGGCCATCAAGGCGCGGCTGACCGAGGAAATCCGCGCCGAATCCATGGCCGCCGCCGAGCACTGAACGCCTCGAATCGCATGACACGCTCCGCCGCCCCCTCCCGCCCACGCGCTGACGCCTCCGCGAGCTCGGTCGCGCTCTACCAACAGGTCAAGGACTACATCGCCCGCAAGATCCAGGACGGCAGCCTGCGCCCCGGCGACCGCCTGCCCTCGGAGCACGAGCTGGTGGCGCATTTCGGCATCGCGCGCATGACGGTCAACCGCGCCCTACGTGAGTTGAGCGAACAGGGTCGCATCGTGCGCGTGGCGGGCGTCGGCAGCTTCGTCGCCGAGGCCAAGCCGCAGTCCACGCTGCTGCAGATCGCCAATTTGGGCAGTGAGATCCGCGCCCGTGGCCATGACTACCGCTGCGACATCCTGGCGGTGGAGCGGGTCGCGGCCGCGCTGGACATCGCGGCGGCGCTGGACGTGCGCACCGGAGAATCGGTTTTCCACTCGGTCTGTGTGCACTTCGAGGACGGACTGCCCATCCAGCTCGAAGACCGTTACGTCAACCCGCGCGTGGTGCCCGACTACGGGCAGCAGGATTTCCGCCAGCAGCAGCCGTCGGAGTACCTGGTGCGCAACGTGCCTTTCGACGAAATCGAGCACGTGGTGGACGCGGTGCTGCCCACGGCCGAGCAGGCCTTGCAACTCCAGATGCCCGTCACCCAGCCCTGCTTGCTGCTGACGCGCCGCACCTGGACCCGCAGCACCCCCGTGACCCTGGTGCGCTGCCTGCATCCGGCCAACCGCTACCGACTGGGCAGCCGTTACCACGCCGACGGCAATCCCGTGCACACCTGACGCGACGCATCCTTGCTTCGTTCACCTGCTTCCGTATTCACGCCCGTACTTGTCTAGACAGGAATGCCATGACAGCTGACCCCACCCTCTCGACCCTGACGCTCACACCGGGCGACGTGCCCCTGGCCCACTGGCGTGCCATCTACCGCGGCGCGGCACTGCGCCTGGACCCCGATGCCGCGCCGGCCGTTGTCGCCAGCGCCGAGACTGTGGCGCGCATCGTCGCGCGCGGCGAGCCGGTCTACGGAATCAACACCGGCTTCGGCAAGCTGGCCAGCGTGCGCATCCCCGCCGAGGACTTGGAAACCCTGCAGCGCAACATCGTGCTCTCGCACGCAGCCGGCGTGGGCGAAGCCACGCTGCAGCCGGTGACGCGCTTGATGATGGCGCTCAAGCTGGTCAGCCTGGCCCAAGGTGCCTCGGGCATCCGCCCCGCCACCCTGGCCTTGCTGGAAGCCATGCTGGCGCGCGGCGTGATCCCGGTGGTACCGGCCCAGGGTTCGGTGGGCGCGTCGGGCGACCTGGCGCCGCTGTCGCATATGACGGCGGTGATGATCGGTGTCGGCGAGGCCGAGACGCCGAGTGGCCGCCTGCCGGCCCTTGAGGCACTGGCCCGCGCGGGGCTGGCGCCGGTCACGCTCGGGCCCAAGGAAGGGCTGGCCCTGCTCAACGGCACCCAGTTTTCCACCGCCAACGCGCTGGCCGGCTTGTTCGAGGCCGAGCGTCTGTTCCAGTCGGCCTTGCTGACCGGGGCCCTGGCCACCGACGCGGCCAAGGGCTCGGACGCGCCCTTCGATCCGCGCATCCACGCCCTGCGCAAGCACCGGGGTCAGATCGCGACCGCCGAGGCGCTGCGCCAACTGCTCGCCGGCAGCCCCATCCGCGCCTCCCATCTGCAGGGCGACGAGCGTGTGCAGGACCCGTATTGCCTGCGCTGCCAACCGCAGGTGATGGGGGCCTGCCTGGACCTGCTGCACCACGCGGCGTCGATGCTGGAGACCGAGGCCAATGGTGTGTCCGACAACCCGCTGATCTTCAGTGCTGACCATGGCGGCGAGGCGCTTTCGGGCGGCAACTTCCACGCCGAACCCGTGGCCTTCGCGGCCGACATGATCGCCATGGCCATCTGCGAAATCGGCTCGCTGGCCGAGCGCCGCGTCGCCATGCTGGTGGACCCGGCGTTGTCAGGGCTGCCGGCCTTCCTCACGCCCAAGCCCGGCCTGAACTCGGGGTTCATGATCCCGCAGGTCACGGCCGCCGCCCTGGTTTCGGAGAACAAGCAGCGTGCCTACCCGGCCAGCGTGGACTCCATTCCGACTTCGGCCAACCAGGAAGACCACGTCTCCATGGCCGCGCACGGCGCCCGCCGCTTGTTGCCCATGGCCGAGAACGCCATGGCCGTGATCGCCATCGAATGGCTGTGCGCGGCTCAGGGCTGCGACTTCCATGCGCCGCTGCAGACCAGCGCGCCGCTGAGCGCCGTGCGCGCGCTGCTGCGCCAGCAGGTGCCGCACCTCGATGAGGATCGCCACATCAGCCCCGACCTGCAGGCCGCCATCGCCCTCGTGCGTGGTGGCGCCCTGGCGCAGGCCGCGCCGTCCGTGAGCCTGCCGGCCCTGGCCTGAGTTCTTCTTCTGTTCCAAGCCCGTTCCAAGATTTGTCCCAGGAGCTTTCCATGACCACCACCACCGACCCCCGCCTGGACCCGACCCGCGTGATCCGCGCCCCGCGCGGCAATACCCTGCACTGCAAGAACTGGATCACCGAGGCGGCCTACCGCATGATTCAGAACAACCTGGACCCGGAAGTGGCCGAGAACCCGCAGGCCCTGGTGGTCTACGGCGGCATCGGCCGCGCCGCGCGCAACTGGGAATGCTTTGACCAGATCCTGGCCAGCCTCAAGGAACTGAACGAGGACGAATCCCTGCTGGTGCAGTCGGGCAAGCCGGTGGGCGTGTTCAAGACCCATGCCAACGCGCCGCGCGTGCTGATCGCCAACTCCAACCTGGTGCCCAAGTGGGCCAACTGGGAGCACTTCAACGAGCTGGACCGCAAGGGCCTGTTCATGTATGGCCAGATGACGGCCGGCAGCTGGATCTACATCGGCGGCCAGGGCATCGTGCAAGGCACCTTCGAGACCTTCGTCGAGGCCGGCCGCCAGCACTACAACAACGACTTGTCTGGTAAGTGGATCCTGACCGCCGGCCTTGGCGGCATGGGCGGCGCGCAGACGCTGGCCGGCGTGCTGGCCGGCGCTTGCGTGCTGGCCATCGAATGCCAGCAGAGCAGCATCGACTTCCGCCTGCGCACCCGCTACGTGGACAAGCAGGCCAAGGACATCGACGACGCCCTCGCGCTGATCCGGCACCACACGGCGAAGAAGGAAGCCGTCTCCATCGCCCTGCTGGGCAACGCGGCCGAGCTGCTGCCCGAGCTGGCGCGGCGCGCCAAGGCCGGTGGCCCGAACGCCATTCGACCCGACATCGTCACCGACCAGACCTCGGCCCACGACCTGATCAACGGCTACCTGCCTCCGGGCTGGACCGTGGCGCAGTGGAAGACCGCGCAGCGCGACCCGGCGCAGCACGCCGTGCTCAAGGCCGCTGCCGCGCAAGGCTGCGCGGTGCACGTGCAGGCGATGCTGGACTTCCAGGCCATGGGCATCCCGACCGTGGACTACGGCAACAACATCCGCCAGGTCGCCTTCGACGCGGGCGTGAAGAACGCCTTTGACTTCCCCGGTTTCGTGCCGGCCTACATCCGCCCGCTGTTCTGCGAGGGCAAGGGGCCCTTCCGTTGGGTGGCCCTCTCGGGCGACCCGGAGGACATCTACAAGACCGACGCCAAGCTCAAGGAACTGTTCCCGCAGAACAAGCACATGGTGCGCTGGCTGGACATGGCGCGCGAGCGCATAGCCTTCCAGGGCTTGCCCGCGCGCATCTGCTGGCTGGGCCTGGGCGAGCGCCACATCGCAGGCCTGGCCTTCAACGAGATGGTGAAGAAGGGCGAGCTCAAGGCGCCCATCGTGATTGGCCGCGACCACCTGGACACCGGCTCGGTGGCCAGCCCCAACCGCGAGACCGAAGGCATGAAGGACGGCACCGACGCCGTGAGCGACTGGCCCCTGCTCAACGCCCTGCTCAACACTGCGGGCGGCGCCAGCTGGGTCAGCCTGCACCACGGCGGCGGCGTGGGCATGGGCTATTCGCAGCACGCGGGCATGGTGATCGTGGCCGACGGCAGCGATGCGGCGGCCGAGCGGCTGGCGCGGGTGCTGGTCAACGACTGCGGCTCGGGCGTGATGCGCCACGCCGACGCCGGTTATGAACTGGCGATTGAGACTGCGAAGAAGTTCGGCTTGCAGCTGCCCATGCTGCGTTGACGGGCTACGTCAGAACGCAAAAACGGCCGCTGTCAGAACCGCCTCATCCCCTCCGCGCCATGCCCAGCCACTTCTTCGACCGCCAGCAACTGCCCGCCACGCCGTGGAAAAACGGCGGCGGTGTCACGCGCGAGATCGTGTGCCAGCCGCCGGGCGCGGGCATGGCGTCGTTCGACTGGCGGGTCAGCATCGCCCACATCGCCAGCGATGGCCCCTTCTCGCGCTTCGAGCAGGTGGACCGCGTCATCACCTTGCTCGAAGGCGCGGGCGTGCGCCTGCGCAGCGCCGACGGGGCCTTCGACCACCGGCTGGACCGTCCTTGGGAACCCTATGCCTTTGCGGGCGAAGCGCGGGTGGTGGGGGAGTTGATCGCCGGCGATTGCCATGACTTCAATGTCATGGTGCGTCGTGGCCGTTGCCGCGCGCGCGTGAGGGTGTACCGAGAAGCGGCACCACTGCCGGCCACGGGCGAAGGGCTGGTGATGGCGCTGGCGGGTCGTTGGCAACTGACGGACATTGCGGCCGCGCCGGGAAACGAAGCGAGCGCCGCATGGACGCTTGCCGCCAACCAGGGCCTGTGGTGGCAGGATGGCGGTGGGCCCGTGCACCTGCGGCCCGAAGTGCAAGACGGCCCGCTCGCCTTGTTGGCCGTGTCCATTGAACGGGAGCACGCATGACAGTCCCACAATTGCCCAGCGCCGACGGCGTCTGGACCGACCTGACCCTGGCGCCCGAAGCCTGCGCACCGGGCTCCGCCGCGCTGTCCGATGCGGCTCTGGTGGTCACCGAGGGTCACATCGCCTGGCTGGGCCTGCGGGCCGACTTGCCGACGACCTACGCCGACCTGCCGCGCCATGACGGGCTGGGTGCCCTGGCCACGCCAGGCCTGGTGGACTGCCACACCCACCTGGTCTACGCGAGCCAGCGTGCGAACGAATTCGCCATGCGTCTGGCGGGTGCCAGCTATGAGGACGTGGCCCGTGCCGGCGGCGGCATCGTCTCCAGCGTGCGCGCCACGCGCGCCGCGAGCGAGGACGAGTTGCTGGCCCAGACCGCACCGCGCCTGCAGGCCCTGCTGGACGAAGGCGTCTGCGCCATCGAGATCAAGTCGGGTTACGGCCTCAGCCTGGAACACGAACGTGCCCAGCTGCGGGTGGCACGCCGTCTGGGCGCACAGTTCGGCGTCACCGTGCGCACCACTTTCCTGGGCGCGCACGCCCTGCCGCCGGAGTACGCGGGTCGCAGCCAGGCCTACATCGACCTGGTCTGCGAGGAGATGATGCCAGCCCTGGCGGCCGAAGGCCTGGTCGACGCGGTGGACGTGTTCTGCGAGCGCATCGCGTTTTCGCTGGCTGAGACCGAGCAGGTGTTCCGCGCCGCGCAGGCCCTGGGCCTGCCGGTCAAGCTGCATGCCGAGCAACTGTCGGACATGGGCGGGGCGGCGTTGGCCGCGCGTTACGGGGCGCTCTCGTGTGACCACATTGAGCACCTGAGTGCCGAGGGCATCGCCGCCATGCGGCAGGCTGGCACCGTGGCCGTGCTGCTGCCCGGGGCCTATTACTTCCTGCGCGACACGCACCTGCCTCCCATCGCCGCCCTGCGCGCGGCGGGTGTGCCCATGGCCGTGTCCACCGACCACAACCCCGGCACCTCACCCACGCTCAGCTTGCTGCTGATGATGAACCTGGCCTGCACCTTGTTTCGCCTGACCGTGCCCGAGGTGCTGGCGGGGGTGACCCGCCACGCGGCCGAGGCTCTGGGCCTGCGGCAGAGCCACGGAAGTTTGGCGGCGGGGCGACCCGCGAACTTCGTGCTGTGGCCCTTGCAAGACGTCGCCGAGCTGCCCTACTGGTTGGGACACAAACCGTCTTGCACCATCGTGCGCCAGGGGCGCGTCGCGCGCATCGCAGGGCGAGACTGAGCAAGCGTCCAACGCACACGAAAGACCCGGCATGTCCCCGACCCGTTTCCTGGAAGAACTGACGGCCACCCTGGGGCCAGACCTCGTCTTGCCCGGCCCCGAGGTGCCCGAGACGTATCACACGGACTGGAGTGGCGCGCCACCCGTGCGTCCGCTGGCCTTGGCGCGCCCGCGCAACACGCCTCAAGTGAGCGCGCTGATGCGCCTGTGCAGCGCGCACCGCGTGCCCGTGGTACCCCAAGGCGGGCGTACCGGCCTGGCGGGCGGGGCCGTGCCCGTGCCCGGTTGCGTGCTGCTGTCGCTCGAACGCATGCATGCCATCGAGCAGGTCGACGCCCGTACCGCCGTGCTCAAGGCCCAGGCCGGCGCGACCTTGCAAGCGGTGCAGGAAGCGGCGCAGTCCGTGGGCCTGCAGTTCGGCGTGGACCTGGGCGCGCGCGGCAGCTGCCAGATCGGTGGCAACGTCGCCACCAATGCCGGAGGCAACGGCGTGCTGCAGTTCGGCATGCTGCGCGAACAGGTGCTGGGGCTGGAAGTGGTGCTGGCCGACGGCACGGTGCTGCCCATGCTGCGGCCCATGATCAAGAACAACACCGGCTACGACCTCAAGCAGTTTTTCATCGGTGCCGAAGGCACGCTGGGCATCGTCACACGCGTGCTGCTGCGCCTGCGGCCCCGGCCTGGCGCGCGCACCACGGCCCTGTTGGCCTTGCCGCACTTCGACGCCGCGCTTGCCTTGCTGGCGCGTTTGCGCACGTATTTTGGCAATGACGTGGCCGCATTCGAGCTGATGTGGGACGATTTTGTGCAGACCTCGCTGGCCTGGCAGCAATTGCAAGCGCCGTTCGCGCAGGCGCATCCCTTGCTGGCCCTGGTCGACCTCGACGGCCGCGACGAAGGTGGCTTGCACGCCACCGTGGAGACCGTGCTGGACGAAGCCTTGCAGGCCGGTGAGGTGGTCGATGCCGTGCTCGCCCAATCAACCGCGCAGGCGCGCGCGCTGTGGAAACTGCGGGAGGCGCCGGCCGAGTTCCCGACCCGACTGCGTCCGCCCATCAACTTCGACGTCAGCCTGCCGCAGGCCGACATCGGCCGCTTCGCCGACGCCTGCCGCGCGACCCTGGACGCGCGCTGGCCCGGCCACCACACGCTGTTCTTCGGCCATGTGGGCGACAGCAATCTGCACGTCACCACCGACGGCGCCAGCATCGACCACCAGACGGAACTGCTGGAAGATCTGCTGTATGAACTCGTCGCCCGTTTCCAGGGCAGCGTCTCGGCCGAGCACGGCATCGGCCTGCACAAAAAACCGTACCTCGACCTCAGCCGCACGCCGCAGGAGTTGGCGGCCATGCGTGCCATCAAGCAGGCGCTGGACCCGTTGAACCTGCTCAACCCTGGAAAGATCTTCGGTCTATGAACACCTCGCCCGATCTGCTCATGTCCTTGGCCCGACCGCAGGCGCGTGGCCTGCCGGACTACAACGCCGGCCTCTCGCCCGCCACAGTGCGCCAGCGCTACGGCTTGTCACCGGAGCAGCCCCTGGCCTGCCTGGCCAGCAACGAGAACCCCTTTGGTGCGAGCCTGGCCGTGGGCCGGGTGTTGGCCGAGCTGGCCCTGAGCGGTGAATTCAGCCGTTACCCCGACGCACGTTGCTCGGCCTTGCGTGCCGCCATCGCCGCGGGCACGGGCGTGGCGCCCGAGCGCCTGGTGTTCGGCAATGGCTCGGAAGACTTGCTCAAGCTGCTGTGCGAGGTTTTTCTGCAACCAGGCGATCGCGTGCTGACGCAGCGTCCAGCTTTCGGCCTGCATGAGATCTATCCCCGCATGATGGGCGCCGAGCTTGAACTGCTCGAACTGACCGAGGCCATGACCTTCGACGTCGACGCCTGGTGCACGGCGTTGGCGCGCGGCCCCAAGCTGGCCTTTGTGCCCAACCCGTCCAACCCGGTGGGTTGCGCCTTTGACCAAGCGGCCATGAAGCGTCTGCTGGCCGCCACGCCGGCGCACACGGTGCTGGTGCTGGACGAAGCCTATTACGAATACGCTCGCCTGGAGCCGGACTACCCCGAGGTGCTGGACTTGCTGCGCGCGCGCAGCGGCCCGTGGATCGTGCTGCGCACCTTCTCCAAGGCCTGGGGTCTGGCGGGCCTGCGCGTGGGCTATGGCATGGCCAGTGACGCAGCGCTGGTGGCCTTGCTGGACAAAGTGCGTTCACCCTTCAACGTCAACCATGCCGCCCAATGCGCCGCGTTGGCAGCCTGGAACGATGCGGCCCACATGCAGGCCAGCGTGGCCCGAACCGTGCTGCTGCGCGAAGCGCTGGTCGTACGCCTGCAAGCACTGGTGCAGCCGGGTCGACCCGGCCAAGCGCTCGCGGGCCTGCGCATCGCGCCCTCGGTGGCCAACTTCCTCTTCTTGGACCTCGGCCATCCCAGTGGCCCGGTGGCCGAGGCGCTGCTGGCCCACGGTGTGATCGTCAAGCCCTGGAAGGAGCCCGGTTTCACACACTGTCTGCGCGTGTCCATCGGCACGGAAGATGACAACCTGCGTTTTGTCCAGGCCTTGCTGCAAGTTCTGGATGACATCCCGGAGCCAGCCCATGCCCAAGTCGCCTGAAACCCAGGCCCGGGTCGTTCAGACCTCCCGGCCTGACCCCGGGAAGGACGTATTCGCCGCCCACGCCCTCTTGCCCGGGGGCTGGGCGCGCGATGTGCTGCTGCGGTGGAACGCCGCCGGCACGCTGACCGCCGTGCGGCCCGGCAGCAGCCTGCCGCCTGGTGTGGAACAGGCGAACGGTCCCGTGCTGCCCGGCTTGCCCAATCTGCACTCGCACGCTTTCCAGCGCGCCATGGGCGGCCTGACCGAATACCGCGGCACCGCGCAGGACAGCTTCTGGAGCTGGCGCGAGCTGATGTACCGCCTGGCCGGCGCCATCACGCCCGAGCAGTTGGAAGCCGTGGCCACCGGCCTCTACGTGGAGATGCTGGAAGCCGGCTACACCAGCGTCTGTGAGTTCCACTACGTGCACCATGGCCTCGACGGCCAGCCCTATGCCGACGACGCCACGCTCGCGCTCTGCCTTCTGCGCGCGGCGCAGACCGCCGGCATCGGCCTCACCCTGCTGCCGGTGCTCTACCAGACCAGCGGTTTCGGTGGCACGCCGCCCAGCGCGGGCCAGCGTCGTTTCATCCGCCGCACCGACAACATGCTGGCCCTGCTCGACCGCCTGCGCCCGCTCTGCGGGGCGCAGGGTGCGCGCCTGGGCCTGGCGCCGCATTCGCTGCGTGCTGTGCCGCCGGACGCCTTGCGCGAGGCCATCGCTGGCCTGACGGCACAGGACGCTACGGCCCCCATCCACATCCACATCGCCGAGCAGACCGGCGAGGTCAACGCCTGCCTGGCCTGGAGCGGCCAGCGCCCCGTGCAGTGGCTGCTGGACCACGCGCCGGTGGACGCGCGTTGGTGCCTGGTGCACGCCACCCACATGGACGCCGAGGAGTACCGCCGCGCGGCGGCGACCGGCGCGGTGGCCGGCCTGTGCCCAACCACCGAGGCCAATCTGGGCGACGGCATCTTCGATCTGCCGCGCTGGCTGGCCGCCGGTGGCCGCTGGGGCCTGGGCTCGGACAGCCACGCCACGGTGAATGCCGCCGAGGAACTGCTGATGCTCGAATACAGCCAGCGCCTGGCCACCTGCCAGCGCAATGTGCTGGCCACGGCCGAGCAGCCGCAGGTGGCCACCGCCATGACCCTGGCGGCCGTCGCGGGGGGCGCGCAGGCCAGCGGTCACTTGAACAATGGCGATGGCGCTGCAGCAGGCCTGGTGGCCGGCCAGCGCGCCGACCTGGTGGAGCTGGACGCCGCGCATCCGCTGCTGCAGGGCTTGAACACGCCTGAGGACATGCTCGCCACCCATGTCTTCGCCAGTCACCGCCAGTCGGCCATTGTCCGCGTCTGGGCCGGTGGGCAACTGCGCGTGCAAGACGGACAACATGCCCAGAGCGCCCCCGCGCGCGCGGGCTTCATCAACGCCCGGCGTCAGCTGCTGGAGAACACCCGACCATGAACTTTGCCACGAACGAGCCGCCTTTCCGTTTCCGCCAAGGCACGCGCCCGCTGCTGATCTCCATGCCGCATGTGGGCACCCACGTGCCGCCCGCGCTGGCGCAGCGCCTGACCGAGGAAGCGCGCGGCGTGCCCGACACCGACTGGCACCTGGAACGGCTCTACGACTTCGCCGACGAACTGGGCGCCTCGGTGCTCGTGGCCACGCATTCGCGCTACGTCGTTGACCTCAACCGCCCGCCCGATGGCAGCAGCCTCTACCCCGGCCAGAGCGTGACCGGCCTGTGCCCGGTGGACACCTTCGACGACACGCCGCTGTACCTGAACCCGGCCGAGCAACCCGACGCCGCCGAGATCGCCGCGCGCCGCGAAGCGATCTGGCGCCCCTACCACGCGCGGCTCGGTGCCGAACTCGCGCGCCTCAAGGCCGTGCACGGTGTCGCCGCCTTGTGGGACGCGCATTCCATCCGCTCGGTCGTGCCGCGCTTCTTCGAGGGCCGTCTGCCCGACCTCAACCTCGGCACCGCCGACGGCGCCAGTTGCGACCCGGCCCTGGCCGAACAGCTGCTCGCCATCGGCCGTCAGGCGGGGCTGAGCGGCTACAGCGCCGTGCTCAACGGCCGCTTCAAGGGCGGCCACATCACCCGCCAACACGGTCAGCCCGCGCAGGGCGTGCACGCCATCCAGCTGGAGATGACGCAGGCCAGCTACATGATGGAGCAACAGCCTTTCGATTACCTGCCTGAGAAGGCGGTGGGCATCCAGCCTTGGGTACGGCGGATGCTGGAGGCGGTGTTGGCCTACGTTGAGAAGCGGTGAAGCTGCCGTACCTGCTCAGGCCGGTTGCGCTCGATGTATGACCGAGGCCACGTCGTTCAGCCTGGCGAGGCTGCGCAGTGTTTCCACGCAGGCGCGCGCGACTTCCAGGCCCTTCTTGACGAAGTGCTCACTGAAGAACTTGCGATGCTCCTCGTGCTCGTGAAAGTCGTGGGGCGTCAGAACGGCCGAGAAGATGGGCACGCTGGTTTGTAGCTGAACCTGCATCAAGCCATTGATGACCGCCGCTGCGACGAAATCATGGCGATAGATGCCGCCGTTGACCACCAGTCCGCAGGCGATGATGGCGTCATAGCCGCCCGTCGCGGCCAGGCTGAGCGCGTGCAGCGGAATCTCAAAAGCGCCAGGCACCTGAAAGTGCTCGACACGCGGCGGCGTGGTCCAACTTCGCAACAGCTCGGCACGTGCCGCCGCGACCGCGTTGGCGACGATGTCCTCGTGCCAGCTCGCGCTGATGATGGCGATGCGCCGCGCATGCGAGCCTGCTGGCTCGGGCGCATCGAGAGTGGGGATGGTAGTGAGGATCTGATTCATGGATGAACTCGCTGAGAGTGATGGCCAGAATCAGGGCGCACGCGGAACTGCCGGGCGCGCCCTGCGGCGATCCCGGCCTGACCACGCGATCTCTTTCATCCGGACTGTCACCGTCGGCTCTGGCATCGCACCAGATCTGCTGACCCCGGCTTCCACAAGGGCGGATGCCGGGCGCTCGCGGGCTTGCGCAGTCGCCTGCGATTACCGCCGGTGGGGAATTGCACCCCGCCCTGAGAACGCTGCCGATCACGAGGATCGGCGGGTGCATTCTAGTGAGGTGTCACGGGCGCCGCGTCTTGGCGTGGCGTCGCCATGCATCTGCGATGCCATCTTTCTTGCGATTCCAAGAAGTTAGCGGACCCGGCGCGTCAGCATGCGACACACGGAAGGCATGAGATATCCGTGCCATGCATGGGTGGCAATGCCGAATCAAGCGAGGGGACCGGGTTATCACTTTCTGCGTCCATCGTGGTCAACAAGGAGTGCAACCTGGGTGGAAGGAGTGCTTCTGGGCGCGGCATGACCAAAGCAATAACTGGAAAGACGACCCAGCCATCTACAGAACCCGCTACACCAGGAACGGTGCCAAAGAAGACTTTAGCTTGCATTTACCCCTCGACCAACGACAGCCGGCTGCAGTGGACGCGTTGGCGTACCGACAACACCACCCGATTGCAAGGACAGGATTTCGGCGGTCATCGCAGCGGCGGCGAAGCAGCAGTGATCGCTATCGACAACCCTCTCTAAGGGGTGGGAGCGGAGCGGGCGGTCTTGCGATGGGGGTCGTGGCGCGCAATCTTCTTGATGTTGTGGACCAGACAGTAGAGACGCCGCCTGCGCTCACTCCGGTGCGACTCCTGAGGGTGAAGCGGCGCAAGCCCTTGGGACGGTGGGGTTCGCAAGCACCGGCTCGATGGCCGCAATGCGTTGGCTCCAGCTGGATTTCCTGCTGTTGAACGTCTGAGCTAACAGGGCCACTGCCGTGGGACGGCTTGGTCCGGGCGGGAAAATGGGCCGCGTACGGCAGGCCGGGCCGAGACGGCCCGCCGTGGCGGCTCAGGTGGTTCAGCGAGGTACTCGGCCTTGTCCAGCGGTGAAGACCTACTTCTTGCTGCAACTTCCATTCTTCGCGAGTTCAAGGCTGGACACTGCTTTCTTCCCTACGTCATCGCTGACGAGTTCAACACCAGCGCCGCCGACAAATACACCCATCTTGATGAACTGGCGAACGAAGTAGTTCATGCCGGCTTTGGCCTTGACTATCAGGGCGTTTGGCGAAAACTCGGATTCCGTCGAAACCTTGTGCTCAGCGTCTCCTTTTACTTCTTTAACAAAGAAAACATTTGGGGCGGATTCACCGACACATTCGCCATCGATCCATATGTCTTTTTTCAGAGAACCGCCAAAGCTTCCCGAGCGATAGACGTAAATTTTGGCGTTTCCTTCGGAAGGGGGCGCGAAGCGCTTAGCGGCGTCAGATGCCTCTTTAGATTCCATCGTCACTGACGCACACCCAGCCAAACCAAAAGAAGCGAGCAGGACCAGCAAAAATCGAAAATTCAAATCTGATTCTCCAAATTGTTTCTCAAGGGTACCGCGAGAGCGTTATCGCATGCGGTTTATCGCAGAGAGTCACTTCCAATGAGGAAAGTTGGTCTCAGCGATGATGATTCCAAAGCAATCGGGTCGTCGCATTCGGTGTAATCCCTTGGTACCCCTTGAAACTGATGCGCTGCGTGGGCTGGGGTTGGAGGGAGGCGAGGCTTAACGAGACCGCGCTTTCACCCCTGCGCCGAACTCTGCGAGGGCTGTTCGACGTCAATGCGTGGCCCGCTGGCCCAGCCGCACCGTCGGAACCTGTTGGCGGGCATGCAAGTCCCGAGTGCACCTCGGCAGCGTGTTGGCGCCAACCCGTCTACGTCCTGAATCAGGGTCTGTCCTCGATGTGGAGGATCTTGCCCAGTCCGAGAAAGTAGTTGGCGAAGAACAGCACCGCCGCCGTGACCGCGATGTAGATGACCGACAGCGCGGCCAGGGTCGGGTCGGCGAACTCGCGCACGTAGTTGTACATGGCGACCGGCAGGGTCTGCGTCGCCTGGGTCGTGACGAACAGCGAGGCGGTGAATTCGCTGAAGGACATGATGGCCGCGAACAGCCAGCCGCCGAACAGTCCGGGCGCCAGCAGCGGGAAGGTCACCGTGAACAGCACCTTGACCGGGGAAGCGCCCAGGCTGGCGGCGGCCTGCTCCAGTCGCTCGTCCAGGTTTTCCATGGACACGTACACGCTGCGCATCACGAAGGGCAACACCAGCATCACGTGGCAGAGGATGACGGTGCCGTAACCGCGTTGCACCGAGAGCTGCGACACCAGGATCAGCAGGCCCAGCCCCAGCGTGAAATGGGGGATCACCAGCGGCGCGTGGAGGATGGCCAGCAGGGGCTGCTTGCCCTTGAACGCGAGCCGCTTGACGGCCACCGACAGGCAGGTGCCGATCACCAGGGCGACGAAGGACGACCAGGCGGTGATGATCAGGCTGGCCTTGAAGCCTTCACGGAAGTCCGGGTAGCTGAAGACGCGCTCGAACCACTTCAGCGAATAGGACTCGGGCGGGAAGGTGAGGATCGCCTTCTCGTTGAACGAGGCGATGGTCACCACCACCACCGGCAGCAGCACAAAGGCCAGCAGCAGGATGATCAGCACCGGGCCGGCGATGCGCAGCGGCAGGGGCAGGGAGCTTTTGATTTTCATGTCTCAATGTCCTCCGACGGCCTTGAGGCGCTTGGTCAACAGGCTCAGGGCAAAGAGCGCGGTGCCCGTCAGCATCAGGCCGATCACGCTCAGGCTGGCCGCGAGCGGGAAGTTCATCGACGAGAAGCCGAGCTGGTAGACCAGCGTCGAAATCGTGGGCACGCGACCGCCGCCGATCATCTGGGGGGTGGCGAAGGCGCTGAAGGTCCAGGCAAAGGCGGTGGTGATGCTGGCCAGGATGCCGGGCATCGAGAGCGGCAGGGTCACGGTGAGGAAGGTGCGAACCGGGCCAGCCCCCAGGCTCTGCGCGGCCTTCTCGTAGTCGCGGTCGATGTGCGAGATGGCCGTGGCCAGCATCAGCACCACCACGGGGATCGTCACGTGCACCAGCGCGATCAGCACGCCGAAGTGGGTGAACATCAGGGGCAGCGGCCATTCGATCAGGCCCAGCTGGCGCAGCGCGCCATTGATGAAACCGTTGCTGCCCAGCACGGCGATCCAGGAGTAGGTGCGCACGATCTCGCCCAGGAACAGGGGCGTGATGGAGGTCACCAGGATGAAAGATTTGAGTGCCCGGTGCTTCACGCGTACCAGGGCATAAGCCAGCGGATAGGCGACGAGCAGGGAGAAGACCGTCGTCTCCACGCTCAGCCAGAAGGTGTTGAAGAAGGCGTCGAGGTAGATGCTCTTGCCCAGGCCGCTGAAATTGGCCCAGGTGAGCCCGCCCACGTCCAGCGAGCCTGGCACGAAAGCCCGGAAGCTGAACTGGAGGACCGTGACCAAGGACACCGCGATGCACACCGCGACGATGACGGCTGGGGAAAGTAGCCAGGCGCGTAGATCGGAGCGCATTGCGTAAACCCTGTTGTTCTGTGGATGTTCAATCGGAGAGGGAGGGCCCCGGCGGCCACTGGGCGCCGGAGTCCTCCCCGTGTTCAAACCGGTGTCGGGTTCAGTTCATGATGTTTTCAGTGAACCACTTGCGCCATTCCGCGGTTTTCTCGGCGCGCAGCTTGTTGTCGATCACGATGGTCTGGCTGTCCCACTGCTGCTTGGTGGTGAACACGCCGGGCAGCTTGGCGTCTTCGGCCGAGACGGTGGCGTTGTCGATGACGGGGCTGGCCTTCTTGGATGCCACGATCTTCGATTGCACGTCGGGGGACAGGGCGATGTTCAGGAACTTGTAGGCCAGCTCGGTCTTGCTGCTGCCTTTCATGATGGCCATGGTGTCCACGCCCAGCACGGCGCCTTCCTTGGGCATCACGACCTTGATGGGCACGCCCTGGCTGGCCATGTGGTAGGCGTTCATCGACAGGATGACTTCGACCGGCGTCTCGCCGGTGGCGATCAGCTGCTGTGCATTGGCGTCGTTGGTGTAGAAGGCCTTGAAGTTGGGCTTGAGCGCCTTGAGTTTGTCCTGGCCCTTTTCCCAGGTCGCGGCGTCACCGCCCGACAGCTTGGCGGAGACCGCGATGATGTGGCTCGGGTCGAAATCGGGCGCGCTGATCTTGCCTTTCAGGGCCGGGTTCCAGAGGTCGTTCCAGCTTTCGAACTTGACGCTGGACGGCACCAGGTCGGGACGGTAGCCGATGGAATAGATATAGGCCCAGCTGCCGATGTGGTACGGGCTGATCTTGGCGCGGTCGACCAGGTGGCTGAAGTTGGGGATCTTGCGGGTGTCCAGCTGCTCGAACAGATTGCTGCTCACGTACAGCCAGCCGATGTGCGAGGTGGTGAAGGTGATGTCGCTTTCGGGTGTGGTGGCGAGCTTGGCCTTGTTCAGGCGGTCGATGGTGCCGCCGGTCACGTACTTCACCGGCACGCCGGTCTGCCGGGTGAATTCCTTGCCGATGTTCTCGTCGATCAGGTCGCGGAAACTGCCGCCCCATGTGCTGACCACGAGCGCGTTGTCCTGGGCTCCGGCCGTGGTGGCCGTCAGCGCGGCGGCGAGCGCCCCCAGTGCTAGAAATTTGCGAATCATTGATAGACCTCGATAAGAAAAGTTGAACATCTGCCCACGGTGAGGATGTGTTGGTGCGTCTTGGTCCCCGGAACGCAAACAACATGCCTGCACCAAATCGCCCTCGCATCACGGTACAGATGATGGAAAAGCTCGGCCGCGTGGCCAAGTCGCCTTTTACTTAGAGGTGGCTCAAGTTTCCCGATGGGGCGGCGCGGAAGCCCATGCTCGGAAATTCCTAAACGGTCGCCCGGAAAAAACAAATGGCGCGAAGGATCGGCAGCGATGACCATGGCGGCCTCAGGCGTCGATCACGTTCTCTATTGACGTTTCCTCATTGCCTCCAGCGTGACCATGAAACACACCCGCATCCGACCGTTCAACACCAAGATCACCTATCCCGAGCAGAAGCTCGACAACGACCTCTGCCAGGCCGTTGTCGCGCGCGGTCGCACCGTCTTCCTGCGCGGTCAGATTGGCCAGAATCTGGATACCTCCGAGAGCGTGTGCATCGGCGACGTCGCCGGCCAGGCTGAGCAGGCCATGGCCAACATCGCGATGCTGCTCAAGGAGGCGGGCGGCGAGCTGCAGGACATCTGCAAGATCACCATCTACCTCATCGATCCACGCTACCGCGAGGCGGTCTACCTGGTCGTGGGGCGCTGGTTGAAGGGCGTCTACCCGGTGTCGACCGGGATCGTGGTGTCGGCGCTGGCGCGCCCGGAGTGGCTGGTCGAGATCGACGCCACCGCCGTCATTCCGGATTGAGGCGCCCATGACCTTTTCCATCATCGCGCGCTGCCCTAGCACCGGGCAATTCGGCGCGGCCGTCGCGTCCTCCTCGCCCGCGGTCGCCTCGCGTTGCGTGCGTGGCCGCAAGGGCGTGGGGGCGGCGGCGAGCCAGAACATCACCGACCCGGATCTGGGACCGCTGATCCTCGACTTGCTTGCCAGCGGCATGACCCCCGAGCAGGCGGTGGCGGAGCTGCGCAAGCGCCCCTTCATCGACTACCGCCAGCTGATGGCGATCGACGCGAGCAACCCACCGGTGGTCTTCACGGGCGCCCAGGCCTTGGGAACGTTGGCCAGCGCCGTCGGAATGCATGCGGCCTGTGCGGGCAACATGCTGCGAACGCCCGAAGTGCCCCGGGCCATGCTGTCGGCCTTCGAAAGCAGCGAAGGCGCGCTGGCCGAGCGCCTGATGCAGGCCATGCTCGCTGGTCAGCAGGCCGGCGGCGAGGAAGGCCCGGTGCATTCGGCCGGCCTGCTGGTGTATGGCGAGCAGAACTGGCCCATCGTCGACCTGCGCCTGGACTGGGTGGAGCACGATCCCGTGCAGGCCCTGTACGTCACCTGGAAAGTCTACGAGCCGCAACTGCAGGCCTACATCACGCGCGCCTTGGACCCGCGCGCCGCGCCCAGCTTCGGCGTGCCTGGCAATCTGTGAGGGGCGGTCGCTACACTGGCAGGCCGCTTTCAGGTGCCGGAGTCCGGCGCCCCATTTCACTTTGACATGCTCAACCGCGTTTCCCTGCGCCAAATGGAGTACTTCGTCGCCACGGCGAAGTGCGGCAGCATCGCCGCTGCCTCGGCGCAGATCCATATTTCGTCGCCGTCCATCTCTGCGGCCATCGCCCACATCGAGTCCGAGCTCAATGTGCAGCTCTTCGTGCGCCATCCGTCCAAGGGGCTGGGGCTGACGGCGATCGGAACGCTGGTCCTGAGCCAATGCGAGGACGTGCTGGAGCGGTCCTCGCGCCTGTATGAAATCGCTTCGGACACGGCCGACGTGATCCAGGGGCCCTTGCGGGTCGGAAGCTTCCAGTCGCTGACGGCCATGATCGCGCCGGAAGTCATCTTCGGCTTTGCTCGCGCCTTCGACAAGGTGGCGCTGCAGATGGTCGAGGGCGACCAGGAAGTGCTGATGAACAAGCTCCACGCGCTGGAGATCGACCTGGCCATCACCTACGACCTGAACATGGGCGACGACATCGAGTTCGAAGCCCTGGCGACCCTGCCGCCCTATGTGCTGGTCAGCGAGCTGCACCCGCTGGCCCAGCAGAGCGCCGTCACCCTGGAGGAGCTGGCGCCCGAGCCTTACGTGCTGCTCGACCTGCCGATGAGCCGCGATTACTTCACCTCCTTGTTCACCCAGGCGCGCGTCACGCCCAACATCGTGGCGCGCTCGCGTTCCGAGGAGGTGGTGCGTTCCATGGTGGCCAATGGCATTGGCTACGCCCTGTTCAACGTCCGGCCCAAGTCCAACCAGTCGCTCGACGGCAAGCGCATGGTGCGCGTGCGCCTGGCCGGCAACAACCGCCCGATGCTGCTGGGCCTGGCGACCTACAAACCCATGAAGCAGTCCAGGCTGGTTCGCGTGTTCATGGAGCGCTGCCGCGCCTACATCTCCGACCAGTACATCCCCGGCATGAGCGCGGCCAGTTTCTTCGACCCTCATATTTCGGCGTCCTGAACGTCACGCTTCCCCTGGTCATGAACCCCGCATCGTCCACACCGTCCCCCAGCGTCACCCTGCTGGAAACGCTGATCGCCTTCCCCTCGGTGTCCTTGAAGCCGAACCTTGGGCTCATCGAGAAGGTGGCAGAGATCCTGGCGCAAGCCGGCATCACCGCGACCTTGGTGCCCGATCCGCAGGACCCAAGCCGCAGCAATCTGTACGCCTCGGTCGGCCCCGAAGGTGTTCCGGGCGTGCTGCTGTCCGGGCACACCGACGTGGTGCCGGTGGAGGGCCAGCCCTGGACCTCTCCGCCCTTCGAGGCGACGCACCGGGAAGGCCGCATTCACGGGCGCGGCGCGGCCGACATGAAAGGCTTTGTCGCCTGTGCGGTCACCGCCATGGTGGCCGCGGCCCGGCGGCCGCTGACCCGTCCGCTGCAATTGGCGCTGTCTTTTGACGAGGAGATCGGCTGCGTGGGCGTGCGTCACCTTCTGCGCCGACTGGAAGGCCGTCGGCCCGCGCCTTATCTGTGCATCGTGGGGGAACCGACCTTGATGCGCATTGGCACCGGACACAAGGGCAAGGCCGCCTACCGCGCCATCTTCTGTGGCCAGGCCGGCCATTCGGGCCTGGCGCCCCGCTTCGTCAACGCGATCCACATGGCCAGCGACCTCGTCGCGTCGGCGCGGGACGTGCAGCGCGAGCTGGCCGAGACCGGTCCGCGCGAGGCGGGCTACGGCGTGCCCTACAGCACCGTCCACGTCGGCACGATCCACGGCGGACGCGCCCTGAACATCGTGCCAAGTGACTGCGAGGTGAACTTCGAGATCCGCAACGTCTCGCAAGATCTGCCTGAACGGATTCTCGAACGCATCCTCGCGCGGCTCGCGGTGCGCGTGGCCAGCGATGCCGTGCACCCCGACGTGCCGCTGCCAGAGATCCAACTGAGCAACAGCTACCCCAGCCTGAACACGCCCGAGGATGCACCCGCCGTCGGTCTGCTCAGTTCCCTGCTGCCGCCTGGCACGCCGCGCACCAAGGTCGACTACGGCACCGAGGGTGGCCTGTTCCAGCAGAGTTGGGCGCAGACCCCGGTCCTGGTTTGCGGTCCGGGCAGCATCGAGGTGGCCCACAAGGCGGACGAGTACGTGGCGCTGTCGCAGATCGAGGCCTGCGACCGCATGCTGCAGGGGCTGGTCGACTTTCTGTGCCAGTGAGGCTCAGCGCAGCGAGAGGATCTCGCGGCCCACGCTGGCGATGTCGGTCTTGCCGCAGAAGGCCATGGACAGATCGAGCTCGTTCTGAATGAGTTTCAGGACGGTGCCCACGCCCTGCTCGCCCATCGCGCCCAGGCCATACAGCATGGCCCGGCCGATGTAAGTGCCGCGCGCGCCCAGAGCGATGGCCTTCAGCACGTCCTGACCGGAGCGGATGCCGCCGTCCATGTGCACCTCCACCCGATGACCCACCGCCTCCACGATGCGCGGCAGGGTCGAGATGGACGAGGAAGCGCCGTCCAGCTGGCGCCCGCCGTGGTTGGACACCACGATGGCGTCGGCGCCGCTTTGCACCGCCAGACGGGCGTCTTCCGGGTGCTGGATGCCCTTGACGATCAGCTTGCCGGCCCAGCGCTGGCGTATCCATTCGATGTCCTGCCACGACAGGCGCGGGTCAAACTGCTCCCGCGTCCACTCCACCAGCGAGCCGATGTTGTCCACCCCCTTGGCATGGCCGACGATGTTGCCAAAGTGGCGGTGCCGGGTTTGCAGCATGTTCCAGCACCAGCGGGGTTTGCCCGCCAGGTTCAGCAAATTGCGCAGCGTCGGTCAGGGCGGGGTGGACAGGCCGTTCTTCTTGTCCTTGTGGCGCTGGCCGAAGACCTGCAGGTCCATGGTCACGACGAGCGCCGAGCAGTTGGCGTCGCGCGCGCGGTCGATCAGCTCGGCGACGAAACCCCGGTCGCGCAGCACGTAGAGCTGGAACCAGAAGGGGTGTCTTTGCGTTGCATCGGCCACCGCCTCGATCGGGCAGATGCTCATGGTCGACAAGGTAAAGGGGACGCCGAACTGCTTCGCGGCCCGCGCCGCCAGGATCTCGCCGTCCGCGTGCACCATGCCGGTCAGCCCGGTGGGCGCGATGGCGACCGGCATGGTGACCGGCTGGCCCACCATGGTGCTGCCGGTGCTGCGCGTCGTGATGTCCACCGCCACGCGCTGGCGGAATTCGATGTTCTGAAAATCCGCTTCATTGACCCGGTAGGTGTATTCGGTCCACGATCCGGTGTCGACGTAGTCGTAGAACATGCGCGGCACGCGCTGTTGGGCGAGCACGCGCAGGTCCTCGACGCAGGTGATTTCGGCCATGCCCGCTCAAGCTTTCTCGTAGGTCCGGTAGCCTTCCTGGGTCACGATGTGGTCCGCGATGTACTTCGCGTCGTGCCAGACCCCGTAGATGAAGGACGAGGCGCGGTTGACCAGGTTCGGCAGGCCCAGGAAATAGATGCCGCTTTCCGCCGAGATGCCGCGCTTGTGGAGGGGCAGGCCCTTCTCGTCGAAGGCGCCGACCTTGAGCCAACGGTAGTCGAAGGTGAAGCCGGTGGCCCAGACGATGGTGGTGATGTCGGCCTGTGCCAGGTCCAGGCGCAGGATCGGGTGTGTGAGGCAGCCCGGGTCCGGAAGCAGTTTCCAGGCTTCGGGTTCCGGCGGGAAGGGCAGGCCGTTCTTCTCGATGTAGGCGTCGGCTTCGCGCAGCACGTCGAAGTAGGCCTGGTCACCATCGCCCACGTTCTTGGCCAGTCCTTCCTCGAACTGGATGACGCCGTCCTGGTAGGACCGGGTCAGGCCCACGAGCTGGATGCCCATGTGCGCCAGGCGGCGGAAATCGACCGTCTTGCCGCCTTCATAACCGCTGACAGCGAAGGCAACGTGTTGCTTCTTGGGCTTGATGGCGACTTCGTCCCAGAGGCCCAGCGCGCCCAGCCACCAGCAGTAGTCGCGGCCGCGGTAGGAGCGCGGCGGACGGTAATGCTCGCCCACCGACAGGTACACCGTCTTGCCGGTCTTGCGCAGTTCCTCGGCGATCTGCGAACCCGAGGCGCCTGCACCAACCACCAGCACGGCGCCTTCGCGCAGCTGCGCCGGATTCTTGTAGAGCGAGGAATGCAGCTGTTGGACTTGCGCGCTCTCGGGCACGATGTTTGGATAGACCGGGACCTGGAAGGGTCCGGTCGCCGCGACCACGTTGACCGCTTCGATGACGCCTTCGGAGGTCGTCACCTTGAAGCCCGGGCGGCCGACCAGCCGTTCCACCTGCTGGACCTCGACGCCGCAACGCACGGGTGCCTTGATCATCCGGGCGTATTCCTCGAAGTAGTCCGCCATGCGCTCCTTGGGCGGAAAGGCTTCGGGGGAAATGCCGCTGAACTTCAGCCCGGGGAAGCGATCGTGCCAGGCCGGGCCATTGGCGACCAGGGAGTCCCAGCGCTCCGAGCGCCACCGTTGCGCGATCCGATGGCGCTCCAGCACGATGTGCGGGACACCCATGAGCGCGAGGTGCTCGCTCATCGCGATGCCCGCTTGACCACCGCCAACCACCAGCGTGTTGATTTTTTCCACTGACATGTGAGTTTCCTAAAGTCCATCGTCCCGGACGCGTGTTGTTCGCAAAGCCTCTGCGCATCCATCGTCGATGCGGCGAGTCTGAAGAAGCCGGCGCGGTTTGAGAATCACGTTTTTCGGACGCGTGGCTTCGGAAAAAGCAAAGCGCCGCCCGCGAAGCCCGTGTGGATCGGCGCGCTCCTCTGCGCATGAGGGCGTTTCGTTTTTTCCGAAGAGCCGCATCAATTTCGGCAAATGCGGCAAGGGGGCCGATTGACTTATCGTTCAGGCATGAACGCAGCCCATGCCCAGCCCGCCGGACCGTCCCGCATGTCCCCGCCCCAGACCGAGATCGCTGTCAGCCTCGAAGGGGTGGTCAAGCAATACAACAATCAGACCGTGTTGCAGGAGCTCTCGCTGAAGATCCGGCGCGGTGAGTTCCTCACATTGCTGGGACCATCGGGCTGCGGCAAGACGACGCTGCTCAACCTGATCGCGGGTTTCGCCGAGGCCGACAACGGCGAAATCTTCATCGATGGCCAAGCCGTGACCAGCGAACCGCCGCATCAGCGGCAGATCGGCGTCGTGTTCCAGAATTACGCGCTCTTCCCGCACATGAACGTGGAGCGCAACATCGGTTATGGCTTGCGCATGCGCGGCGTGCGCGCTGACGAGATCACCCGGCGCGTGCAGGAAGCCATGGCCCTGGTCAAGCTGGACGGCCTCGGGCACCGCAAGCCCCGCGAGCTGTCCGGTGGACAGCAGCAGCGCGTCGCCCTGGCACGTGCCCTGGTCATCCAACCCAAGGTGCTCTTGCTGGACGAACCGTTCTCGGCCCTGGACAAAAGCCTGCGCGGTGCCATGCAGGTGGAAATCCGCGAGATCCAGCGCCGCCTGGGCCTGACCACCGTCTTCGTGACGCACGACCAGGGCGAGGCCCTGGCCATGTCCGACCGCATCGCGGTGATGAGCGCGGGTGCCATCCGCCAGATCGCGCAGCCCGCCGAGCTGTACCAGAACCCGCAAGATCCTTTTGTCGCGTCCTTCCTGGGCGATGTGAACATCCTGCCGGCTTACTACCACGGCCAGACCGCGCAGGAAGTCCAGTTGCGCCTGGGCTCCAGCCTGCTGAGCCTGCCGAGCGCGCGGTTGGTGGACGTGTCTCACGAGGGTGAACGGCTGGATGTCTATGTGCGTCCGGAGCATCTCCGTCTGGAAACCCTGGGCGCTGGCTCGGTGCTCAGCGGCACCGTGATCCACCATGTTTTCCAGGGGGATCACATCAACACCTTTGTCGATGTCGACATTCCCATGACGGCCCGCCAGGTCGTCACGGTGCGCAGCGCCGGCCTGAACGCGATGCGGCAGTGGCCCATCGGTTCGGTGGTCGGGCTCACCTTGCTCGACGAGGGCGTGAGCGTGTTCAGTCCCCGGAAATGAAAGTGGAACCCCTCACCATGCCCGAGGACCAGAGCCCCCCTCCCGCCACCATGCGCGCCGTCGTTGCCCGGGAGCCGGGTGACGCCAGCGTGCTGGTGCTGGCCGAACGTCCGATGCCCGCCCCCGGCGCAGGTGAAGTGCTGCTGCGCGTGCGTGCCGCCGGCGTCAACCGGCCGGACATCATGCAACGCCAGGGCATTGCCAAGCCGCCTCCGGGCGTCACCGACGTGCTGGGCCTGGAAGTGTGCGGCGACGTGGTTGCCTGTGGCTCGGGCGTCGACCCAGCGCTGATGGGGCAGCGGCTGATGAGCCTGGTGCCCGGAGGCGGCTATGCGCCCTGGTGCACGGCCGCGCTTGAACATTCCTTCGTGGTCCCCGCCAATCTTTCGGACGCTGAGGCGGCGGCCCTGCCGGAAGGGCTCTTCACGGTGTGGCACAACCTGTTCGAGCTGAGCCGTCTGGCCATGGGCGAGACCGTGCTGATCCATGGCGGTGCCGGCGGCATCGGCACCCTGGCAACGCAGATGGCACGCGCGGCCGGCTGCACCGTCATCGTTACCGACAGCGATGAGAGCCGGTTCGCCGCGCTCAAGGCGCTGGGCGCAGACCTGACGGTCTGCTGGCCGACCACGGACTTCACCCAGGCCTGCCTGGACTACACGGGAGGGCGTGGCGTGGACGTGGTGCTGGACATCGTCGGCGGCGACTATGTGCGACGCAATTTGCAGGCCCTGGCCTTTGGCGGCCGGCACGTCAGCCTGTCTTTCATGCAGGGTTCGGTGGTCAATGTCGATCTGCTGACCCTGATGCAGAAGCAGTTGAGCCTGCACTCGTCCACCCTGCGCCCGCAGAGCCACGCCGAGAAGACCCGCATGGCCGCGCAGATCACCCGACACGTGCTGCCCCAGCTGCGCAACGGCCGCATCAAACCCCGTTTGCACGGCAGCCTGCCACTGGCCGAGGCGGCGGCCTCGCACGCTTTGCTGGAAAGCGGCCAGGTCTTCGGCAAACTCGTATTGCTCCTCTGATTCATGAAACTGCTTTACGCCCCCACCTCGCCCTTCGTGCGCAAAGTCATGGTCTGCGCGCACCTGACCGGGCAGGCCGACCAGATCGAACTGCTCGACAGCGCGGCCCATCCGATCCGCCGTGATCCGCGCATCGCCGCGCACAACCCCTTGGCCAAGGTGCCCACCCTGATCCTCGACGACGGGCAGTCCCTCTACGACAGCCGCGTGATCTGCGAGTACCTCGCCAGCCGGGGCGGTGCGCGTCACCTCTTTCCGGCGACGGGTGCCGCCCGATGGACGGCACTGACCCGCCAGGCCCTGGGCGACGGCTTGCTGGATGCCGCACTGCTGGCGCGCTACGAGCTGACGGCCCGCCCTGTGGAGGTGCAGTGGCCTGCCTGGCGCGAGGCTTTGCTGACCAAGGTGGACGCCTGCTTGGTGGCGATAGAGGCCGTCGCGCGCGACCTGGCGGTCGATCAAGCCACCATCGGCGAGGTCACGATCGGCTGCGGTCTGGGGTATCTGGACTTCCGTTTTCCCGAGCTGGACTGGCGCGGCCAATGCCCTCAAGCCGCTCGCTGGAACGAGGTGTTCCAGTGGTTGCCCGCGATGCAGGCCACGCGACCTTACGACGCCTGACAGCCTCAACCCCCGCTATGAGCGATCTCACCATGACCCCCATCACGATCTGGTTCCTCAATGGACCCAACGCCAACCTGTACGGCCTGGACGCGAACAAGACCTACGGCAAGGACAGCTTTCCCGTGCTGCAGTCGCGCTGCGAAGCCCAGGCGACCGCGCTGGAGGTCGAGCTGCGTTTCCTGCAGTCCAACCACGAGGGTCAGTTGGTCGACTGGATTCAGGAAGCGCGCGGCGTCGCGGATGGCATCATCATCAACGCGGCTGGCCTGACCTACAGCTCCATCCCCATCCTGGATGCGCTGATGGCCTTTCCCGGCAAGATCATCGAGACCCACATGAGCAATATCTGGAAGCGCGAAGCCTTCCGTCACCATTCCTACATCTCGAAAGTGGCTGATGGGGTGATCGCCGGACTCGGCGGTGACGGCTACGAACTCGCCATCGAGGCGGTTTCGCGCCTGGTGCGCAAGAGCAGGCAAGAGGTGTGAACGTCATGGAACAGGCGCTCGGCACCCTGGTTTTCTACAGCGACTTCGACGATTTCGACACCTGGAAGAACGCGCTCCAGATGCATCTGCCTGGGCTCAAGGTGGTGCATGCCAGCGCCATCGATCGACCCGAGGACGTCCATTACGCCCTGGTCTGGAAGCCGCCCGAGGGCTTTTTCCAGCGCATGCCGAACCTGCGCCTGATCATCAACCTCGGGGCCGGCGTGGACTCCCTGGTGGCACGCCAGGATCTGCCCAAGGACATCCCCATCACGCGGATCACCGATCCCAACATGGCGCGCATGATGGCGGGCTACGTGCTGTTCGCGGTGCTGCGCCATGCGCGCGAGATCCCGTTCTTCGAAGCGGCGCAGCGGCGGGGTGCATGGGCCTATCGCCATCCCCGTTCGCCCGAGGACATCACGGTCGCCGTGCTGGGCCTGGGCCAGCTGGGTGCCACGGCGGCCCACGAACTGCAGCGCCAGGGTTTCAGGACGCTGGGCTGGTCGCGCAGTCCCGCGCGGATCGAGGGCGTTGAATGCTTCGCCGGCATGGAAGCGCTGGACGGCGTGCTCGGGCAGGCGGACATCGTGGTGCTGATGCTGCCGCTCACGCCCTTGACGAAGCATTTGTTCGATCGCCAGCGACTGGCGAAAATGCGGCCGGGCGCGGCCTTCGTGAACGTGGCGCGGGGGGCCCTGGTCGATCAGGCGGCCCTGACGGACTTGCTGCGCAGCGGCCACATCGGCGCGGCCACGCTGGATGTCTTTGAGCGCGAGCCCCTGGCGCCCGGGGACCCGCTGTGGAACATGCCTCAGGTGCTGATCACGCCCCATCTGGCCTCGGTGGCGATTCCGTCGACCTCGGCGCGGCAGATCGCGGAGAACATCGAGCGCATCGCCAGCGGCCAGGCGCCGGCCCACACGATCGAGCCCGCGCGGGGCTATTAGAGTCAGGCCCACGCCCGCCGATGCCATCCAGGCCTTCGAACCCGTCGAGCTGATCCGCCGGTCGGGCCTGGGCCTGGGCTTGTTTCAACTCGGCTTGTTCTTCATCTTCCCCTTGGGCATCACCGCGGTGGTGGGCGGGACGGGACGGGTGGATGTGGACGAAGATTCCTGCGGAGCGCTGGTGTCCTTCTTGGGTTTCTTCGCCATCTTGTCGTTGCGTTGTACACCTTTGGGCATGGGGGGGCTCCTGTGGAGTTGGTTGAGTTCGTGCGATCTTAAATCCCGCGCCGGCCGAATCAAGCGGGCTTGCGCAAATCCTCTGCGTGGCGGGCTGCATGGTGTTGCGCCCACACCAGTGCCGCCAGTCCCAGCAGGCACAGACCCAGCATCAGCCACAGACCGTTGCGGTAGGCGGCCGACGGGGTCCACATCATGCCCAGCAGCCAGGGCATGGCCGCGCGGCTAAGGGCTTGGGGCAGGCCGAGTGCGCCGTTGAGGCTGGCGGCCTGGGCGCGGTCCACATACTCGGCCACGGCCGTGCCCTTGACGATGGTGAGCATGCCGTTGCCCAGGCCGTAGAGTGCGACGAAGAGCAGCACCAGCGCGATCTGAACCGACCGTGCATGGCCCGCGAAGAGCGCGGCCAGCAGCGGCGCCAGCAGCAGGGTGAGCAGGGCCAGAGGCACCAGGGTCGGGATGAGGCGGTTCACCGCGTGCAGGCTCCAGCGTGCCTCGAAGAAATAGAGCAGCGCACGGCCGCCCACCTGCACCACGCCGATCAGGGCCGGCGCCAGGATGGCCCAGGTCTCGGGCAGGCCGTAGCCGCGCAGCAGGCTGACCAGGTGCGGCGGGATGGCGGCGACCACACCCATGAAGAGCACGATGAACAGACCGACCAGCAGGTAAGGCGCGCTCAGCAAATGCTGGCGCAGCGGTGCTTGCGGTCTTGCATCCACGGGATGCACGTCGGCTGATCGCGCCGTGACAGGGTTCGGTTCGGGTCGTGGTGCGTCGCGCAGCATGCGCCAGTGGATGGGCGCGCAGACCAGCAGGTGCAGGGCCGCCAGGGGCCAGAGCGCGTGCCGCCAGCCCAGGGTATGGATCAGTCCGGCGCTGAGCGGGATGAAGACCGTGCTGGCCAGCCCGCCGAGAAAGGTGATGATGATGATGGCGCGGCGGAAGTCCTGCGGGTAGCGGCGGATGATGACCGCGAAGGCGGGCGGGTACAGCGCCCCGGCCAGGCCCACGCCCAGCAGCAGCCAGACCGCATAGAAAGCCGGGAGGCCGTCCACCTGGCTGTGCAGCAACAGGCCCAGGGCCAGCAGCAGGGAGCCACCGACCATCACCGCGCGTTCATGGCCCCGGTCGATCCAGCGGCCCACGGGCCAGGCCATCAGGCCTTCGGCCAGCAGCGCCAGGCTGAAGGCCAGCGAGGTCTGGGCGCGCGTCAGGCCCAGGTCCCGTTCCACCGGTTCCAGCAGCAGGCCGAAGAGGTAGAACACACTGCCCCAGCTGATCAACTGGGCCAGGGACAACCAGCCGATGAAGCGCCCCGTGGACGGCGGCAGCGGGGAGGCGGACGAAAGGGGGCTGACAGGGGAAGGGGGGTATTGCGGCGATGCGCTGCGCGTGGGCATGGGGCTCATTATGATGAGCGCCGCGTATCGGTCCGAGTCGTGCGCAGGCCCTGCGCAAGCGGCCCATGTCACATTCTTCCCCTTGCTTGTCCGGCTGTTTCTTTTCTTCTTCCCCCATGTCCCCACTCAGCGCCTCCACGCGTCGCAGCGTCCTGCTGCTTTCCTGCGCCACGTTCTCCAGCATGGCCGTGCAACGCCTGTGCGACGCCATGCTGCCCGAGCTGTCGCGGGAATTCGGCGTCGGCCTGGCTGAGGCGGCACGCACCATTTCCTTCTTTGCCGTGGTCTACGGCCTGTGCCAGCTTTTCTATGGCCCTTTGGGCGACCGACTGGGCAAGTTCCGCGTCGTCACCTGGGCCACGCTGGGCTGCAGCGTGGGTTCGGTGATGGCCGTGTTCGCGCTGGGGCTGGACATGCTGGTGGCCGCGCGCATGCTGACCGCGCTGGGCGCGGCGGCCATCATCCCCCTGTCCATGGCTTGGATCGGTGACAACGTGCCCTACGCCCAGCGCCAGGAAACCCTGGCCAAGCTGGCGCTGGGCACCACCCTGGGCCTGACCAGCGGGCAGGTCTTCGGTGGCCTGTTCACCGACACCCTGGGCTGGCGCTGGGCTTTCGTGCTGATGACCCTGCTGTTCGGCATAGCGGGTGTGCTGCTCTGGCGCGAGGGCCGACGCATGGCGCGGCAGCAGACAGGCACCACGCATGCGGCCCAGGCCGAGGCACCGCGCCTGGGTTTCGTCAAGCAAGCCTGGGCCATCGTCACCGGGCGCTGGTCCCGTGTGGTGCTGATCGTGGCCTTGATCGAGGGGGCCACGGGTTTTGGCGCGCTGGCCATCTGGGCCACGCACCTGCACGCGGAACTGGGTCTGAGCCTGAGCGCCGCTGGCGTGGTGGTGGCGCTGTTCGGCCTGGGCGGCGTGGTCTACATGGTCACGGCGCGCTGGCTGATCCCGCGCCTGGGCGAGGCCGGCCTGGTGCGCCTGGGCGTGTCCCTGCTGGGCTTGGGCGCCTTGGTTGTCGCCTACTCGCCCTTGGCCTGGCCGGCGGCGCCGGCCTGCCTGGCGGCAGGGTTCGGCTTCTTCATGCTGCACAACACCATGCAGACCAATGCCACGCAGATGGCGCCCGCCGCGCGCGGCACGGCCGTGTCTTTGTTTGCGGCCTTTCTGTTCATCGGTCAGTCCATCGGCGTGCTGCTGGCGGCCGCACTCGCGGCCAGCCTGGGCTCGGCCCCGACCATTGCCGGGGCTGGGGTCATCCTGTGTGCCCTGGGTTGGGGTTTCGCGGTCCTGCTGCGCCGCCGCCACTTGCCGGCGGAACCGGTCGAGCCGGTCGAAGTTGGCTGAACCACCGGGCGGCGGGGCTGCCCGGGCTCTGCGGCGCAGAGGGAGGGCGTCGTAACGGCAAGATGCCGGCAAGCACGATCGGGCCCGCCTGACCATCCGGGCAAGGTTTTTGCATATGGCCACGCCGTCTGTAAGACAGTTTCTGTACAGGCGTTTGCAGCCCCGTTCTCGCTCACGAGCATCGGGTGGCTGACGACCAGCCCATCAACCCAAAACCAAAGGTGGTTTCAATGTCGATAGAACTTGCGTGGCTGTTGCTTTGCGCGGCTCTCGTTATTTTCATGACCCCCGGCCTGGCCTTCTTCTACGGAGGTCTGGTCAAGTCCAAGTCGGTGGTGTCCATGATGATGTTGAGCTTCGGCTCCATCATCGTCGTGGCCATTCTCTATGTCCTGATCGGTGCCGGCATCGCCTCGCAGGTGGGTGCAACCTCGTCCTGGTTCGCGGGCAGCCCTCTCGCGGATTTTGGTCTTTCCGCCATCGCCGGCAACATTGGCAAGTCGGATGCGGCGGGCTACGGCGCGTTCGCCGGCCACGCCTTCCTGGTCGCCTTCTGCATCATCACCGTTGCGCTGGCGTCCGGTGCCGTGGCGGATCGCGCGCGCTTCTGGCCGTGGATTCTGTTCGCCGCCCTGTTCGCTGCTTTTGTCGTGTTCCCGACCTTCCGCTGGCTCTGGGGCATGAACGCCGAAGGCAAGTTTGATGGCTGGCTGGCGAATGACGTGTACGGCTTTGGCGCTTCCATCGACTGGGCCGGTGGCACGGTGATTCACCAATCCGCGGGTGCTGCCGCCATGGCTTTGGCCCTGGTTCTGGGCAAGCGCACGGGCTTCGGCAAGCAACTGGCCACCAGCCACAACGTGCCCCTGGTGCTGATCGGCACGGCCATTCTGTGGTTCGGCTGGTTCGGCTTCAACACCGGCGTGCACGGCGCCAACGTGGACCAGTCCGGTCTGATCTTCCTCAACACCTTGATCGCTCCGGCCGCAGCAGCCCTGGGCTGGATCATTGTGGAGAAATTCAAGCTGGGCAAGTCCACGGCCGTGGGCGCTGCTTCCGGCATCGTCGCCGGTCTGGTGGCCATCACGCCGGCCTGCGCATCCTTGACACCGATCTGGGCCATTCTGCTGGGCCTGGCTGCTGGCGCCATCTGTGCCTTGGCCGTTGAACTCAAGTTCAAGCTTGGCTACGACGACTCCCTGGACGTCGTGGGCATCCACTTGGTGGCCGGGTTCATCGGCTGCATCTGGATTGGCCTGTTCGGTAGCGTCGGTGGTGCCGAGAGTCTGCTCTCCGCCGGCAGCGCCAAGCTGTTGACGGCCCAGGTGCTCTCGTCCGTGACGGTGATTGTTTACTCCTTCGTCGTGACTTACATCCTGGCTTTCCTGGTCGAGAAGACCGTGGGCTTCCGCGTCAACGCGGACGCGGAAACCGCTGGTCTCGACAATGTCCTGCACGAGGAAGGCTACGGCATCTGATTCCGGCTCGCCAGGGGACATGAAGGTCCCCGAGTGAATCGCACCCCAGACCTTGGACAGCGTTCCAGCGTCTGGGGTGTTTTTCGTGGCGAGCTGCGGTGAGGCTAGGCGGGCAGCACGGGGCGGTACTGCAGGGCTTCGGCCACATGTTCGGTCGTCATGTGTTCGGCGCCACCCAGATCGGCAATGGTGCGGGCGACTTTCAGCGTGCGATGCAGGCCGCGCCCGCTCCAGCCCAGGCGTTCCGCCGCCTGGCGCAGAAAGCGCAGGGCACCGTCCTCGGCCTGGATCGCGCGCTCGATGTCCTGCCCACTCAGTGCATGATTGACCTTGTCCTGGCGCGCCAGCGCGCGTTGTCGTGCCGCCGTGCTGCGCGCCCGCACGGTGGCGGAGCTTTCTCCCGTGGAGGCATCCAGCAGTTCCCCTGGTGGCAGGGCGTTGACGCTCACATGCAGGTCGATGCGGTCCAGCAGGGGCCCGCTCAGCCGGGCCTGGTAGCGCCGGATCTGGTCGGGCGTGCAGCGGCAGACACGGTGCGTGGCGCCCAGGTAGCCGCAGGGGCAGGGGTTCATGGCGGCCACGAGCTGGAAGCGCGCGGGGAACTCAGCCTGCCGCGCAGCGCGCACGATGCGGATGCGGCCGGTCTCCAGCGGCTCGCGCAGGGCTTCCAGCGCGGCGCGGGGAAGCTCAGGCAGTTCGTCCAAGTAAAGGACGCCGTGATGCGCGAGTGAAATCTCGCCGGGCCGGGGTGGCGAACCCCCGCCGACCAGTGCGACGGCGCTGGCGGTATGGTGGGGGCTGAGCGTGGGGCGCTGCATCCAGTGCGCGGGCGTGAAGCGTCCGGCCAGGCTCAGCAGGGCGGCGCTCTCCAGTGCCTCCTCTGTGCTCATGGGTGGCAGCAGACCGCTCAGACGTTCGGCCAGCATGGACTTGCCGGTGCCGGGCGGGCCGCTCATCAGCAGGCTGTGGCCGCCCGCCGCGGCGATTTCGAGCGCGCGTTTGGGCCCGGCCTGGCCTTTCACGTCGGTCAGATCGGGTGCGGCTGGCAAGCCGGTCGGCAGCGCGGGCCGTGTCTGGCGCGTCCAGCCCGAATCGGTCGCCGCCGCCTGCGCCCCATCCTCGGGCAGGAATTGCCGCACCACGTCCAGCAGGTGCACGGCACGGTAGATTTCGGCGTCGGGTGCGAGCGCGGCCTCCTCCGCGCTGCCGGGTGGCAGTACCAGGCGGCTGGTCTGTCCACGCAAGGCCAGGGCCATGGCCAGCGCGCCGCGCACCGGGCGCAGCTCGCCCGAGAGCGACAACTCCCCCGCGAACTCATAGCGGGCCAGTGCCGCGCCATCGATCTGTCCGCTGGCGGCCAGCAGGCCCAGCGCGATGGGCAGGTCGAAGCGTCCGGAATCCTTGGGCAGGTCGGCCGGAGCCAGGTTGACCGTGATGCGACGGTCATGCGGGAAAACCAGGCCGCTGTGGAGCAGGGCGGCGCGCACTCGTTCGCGTGCTTCCTTGACTTCGGTTTCCGCCAGCCCGACCAGCGTGAAGCTGGGCAGGCCCGGCGCGAGGTGCACCTCCACGCTGACGATCGCTGCTTCCAGCCCCCGCAAGGCGCGGCTGCGCACCAGGGAGAGGCTCATGCAAATCTCCTTAAAACGGTGCAGAAAAAGACAGGGCCGGGGCAATACGATGCGAAACCTTGCAAAAAAGCGCCGGATTTTGGGCTGGACATCGTGAATTTGCACGTTATTGGTGCATTAGTGGGTGCGGCGCCGGGCATGGAGCGTGCGTGTGCGGGAGGATGGGTTGACAGGATGGATGGAAGGGAAATGATCGAGGCCGGTGATCGACACCGGGACACGGTCATGGATGTGGAAAAAACCGCCATCCCGGACGAGAGCTGACCAGGGAAACGGAGCGTCGCCAAGGTGGCACGTTCCTTGCAAATCCGCACTACCTGTCTGGTGTTTGCCATGTGCAGCCGGGCTTGATTTCAAACCAGGAGAACGCATGAAACTCGTTACCGCCATCATCAAACCCTTCAAGCTCGACGAGGTGCGTGAAGGCCTCTCGGCGATCGGGGTGCAGGGCATCACCGTGACCGAGGTCAAGGGCTTCGGCCGCCAAAAGGGTCATACCGAGCTGTACCGCGGCGCGGAGTACGTCGTGGACTTTCTTCCCAAGGTCAAGATCGAGGCCGCCGTTTCGGATGAGCTGGTCGAGCGCGTGATCGAAGCCATCGAAGGCTCGGCCCGCACCGGCAAGATCGGCGACGGCAAGATCTTCGTGTACGACTTGGAGCAGGTTGTCCGTATCCGCACGGGTGAAACCGGCAAGGAAGCGCTCTGACATTCATCCACCCAAGAGACCAAGAGAAACTCACATGAAAAAACTACTCCTCTCACTCATCGTGGGGCTGGGCCTGCTGGCCGGCTCCGTGAGCTGGGCGCAGACCGCGCCGGCCGCCGAGGCTGCACCCGCCGCCGCGGCGCCTGCTGCTGCAGCGCCCGCCGCCGCTGAAGCCGCGCCCGCGCCCTCCGCCAACAAGGGCGACACCGCCTGGATGACGGTCGCCACGGCGCTCGTGATCTTCATGACCATCCCCGGCCTGGCGCTGTTCTACGGCGGCCTGGTGCGCAGCAAGAACATGCTGTCGGTACTGATGCAAGTCTTTGTCGTGACCTGCCTGATTTATGTGCTGTGGGTGATCTACGGATACACCTTGGCCTTCGGTGGTGATGGCGCGTTCTACGGCACCTTCGACAAACTCTTCCTCAAGGGCGTGACGACCGATTCGCTGGCCGCTACCTTCAGCAAGGGTGTCTACATCCCCGAACTGACCTTCGTCGCCTTCCAAGCCACGTTCGCGGCCATCACCTGCGCGCTGATCGTTGGTTCCTTCGCCGAGCGCATCAAGTTCTCCGCCGTGCTGCTGTTCTGCGTGCTGTGGTTCACCTTCAGCTATCTGCCCGTGGCGCACATGGTCTGGTACTGGGCGGGCCCTGACGCGATCACCGATGCCGCTTCGCTCGACAAGGTGGCCGCTGGTGCCGGCATGCTGTGGGCCAAGGGCGCGTTGGACTTCGCGGGTGGTACCGTGGTGCACATCAACGCTGGCGTCGCTGGCCTGGTCGGTGCCTACGTGCTGGGCAAGCGTCTGGGTTTTGGCAAGGAAGCCATGGCTCCGCACAGCCTGACGCTGACCATGGTCGGCGCCGCCATGCTGTGGGTGGGCTGGTTCGGCTTCAACGCTGGCTCCAACCTGGAAGCCAACGGCCTGACCGCTCTGGCCTTCATCAACACGCTGATTGCCACGGCCGCGGCCACGCTGTCCTGGATCACCGCCGAGGCCCTGTTCAAGGGCAAGGCTTCGATGCTGGGCGCTGCTTCCGGCGCCGTTGCTGGCTTGGTGGCCATCACCCCGGCTTGCGGTTTCGTGGGCGTCATGGGCGCGCTGATCATTGGCCTGCTGGCCGGTCTGGTCTGCCTGTGGGGTGTCACGGGTCTCAAGAAGCTGCTGGGTGCCGATGACGCACTGGACGTGTTCGGCGTGCACGGCGTGGGCGGCGTTCTGGGCGCCCTGCTGACCGGCGTGTTCGCTGCGCCTTCCCTGGGCGGCACGGGCGTGTACGACTACGTCGCCAACAAGGTGGCCGATGGCTACTCGATCGGCGGCCAAGTCTGGATTCAGTTCCAGGGCGTCATCACCACGGTGATCCTGTCGGCTGTGGTTTCCTACATCGCCTACAAGATCGTTGACCTGACCATCGGCCTGCGCGTGAGCGAAGAAGACGAACGCCAAGGTCTTGACATCACGGCCCACGGCGAAAGCGCGTACAACCGCTGATACGCCGAGGGACCTGCAAAGAGCAAAGGCCGGTAGCCGCGCGCAAGCGGGCTGCCAGCCGGAGCAAGCGAGAGTCTCCTCTGGTTCAGCCCGCAAGAGCTACGGCTCTGGCGGGCTTTTTTTATAGGTGGGTCCTGGCGCTTGCCGACCAGCGGCAGGCCGACGGGCGTCAGGAGGCCTGGATTAACATCGCGCGATGCAAGTAGAACCGGCCCTGCAAGACCTCGTGGCACGCGTGCGTGCCGCCCTCGACGATGAGACCCCTTTGCGCATCCGTGGCGGGGGCAGCAAGGACTTCTACGGGCAGGTGATGCAGGGTGAGATCCTGGACACGCGCGCTCATGCCGGCATCGTGAGTCACGAGCCCAGTGAGCTGGTGGTCACCGTGCGCGCGGGCACGCCGCTGGTCGAGCTGGAGGCCGCGCTGGCCGAGCACCAGCAGTACCTGCCTTTCGAACCCCCGCATTTCAGTGGCGAGTTCGCTGTGGCTGCGCCAAGCGCCGCAACCGTGGGCGGCATGGTGGCCAGCGGGCTCAATGGCCCGGCACGCGCCAGCGTGGGCGCGGTGCGCGACTACGTGCTGGGCGCTCAGCTGCTCAACGGCAAGGCCGAGTTGTTGACCTTCGGGGGACAGGTCATGAAAAACGTGGCCGGTTACGACGTCTCGCGCCTGCTGGCGGGATCACTGGGTACCCTCGGGGTGATCACCCAGGTCAGCCTCAAAGTGCTGCCGTGCGCGGTGGCCGAGGCCACGCTGGTCTTTGAACTGGATGAATCCGAGGCGTTGACGCGGCTCAACACCTGGGCCGGGCAAGCCCTGCCGCTCAATGCCTCGTGCTGGCACGACGGCGCCTTGATGCTGCGCTTGCGCGGTGCGCGGGCTGCGGTCGAGTCCGCTTGCAAAAATCTGGGCGGGCAGCGACTGGACGACGCACAAGCCGCGCGCCTGTGGCAGGCCCTACGCGACCAGACCGCGCCCTTCTTCCGTCTGGAGGAGGGCGAAGCGCTCCTGCGCCTGAGCGTGCCCGACACCGCACCGGCCTTGAACCTGGGCCCGACGCTGATCGAGTGGCACGGCGCGCAGCGCTGGCTCAAGCTGCCCTTGCACGGAGACGCTGACCGTCTGAACGACATCGCAGGGCATGCCACGCTGTTTCGTGTCACGCGTGCGCAGGACAAGGCGCGTGGGGTGTTCACCCCGCTGGCCGCGCCATTGGGGCGCATCCACCGTGCGCTGAAGCAGCAATTTGATCCCGCTGGCATCTTCAACCGGGGCCGGATGTACCCGGACTTCTGAGCCTTTCCATGCAAACCCATCTCGCCCCCGAATTCGCAGGCACGGTCGATGGCCGCGCCGCCGAGGCCATCCTGCGCAAATGCGTGCACTGCGGTTTCTGCACCGCGACCTGCCCGACCTACCAACTGCTGGGTGACGAGCTGGACGGTCCGCGTGGACGCATCTACCTCATCAAGCAGGTGCTGGAAGGCGAGGCGCCCACGCGTAGCACCCAATTGCACCTGGACCGTTGCCTCACCTGTCGCAACTGTGAAAGCACCTGCCCCAGCGGGGTGCAGTACGGCCAGCTGGTCGACATCGGCCGCAAGATCGTCGAGGCCAAGGTGCCGCGTCCGGTGCCGGAACGCGCCTTGCGCTGGACCTTGAAGCAAGGCTTGAGCTCGCCCTTGTTCGCGCCCGCGATGAAGCTGGGCCAGGCCGTGCGTGGCATGTTGCCCACGACGCTCAAAGCCAAGGTCCCGGCGAAGCAGGAGGCGGGCGCCTGGCCCAAAAAAACGCATGCTCGCCGGGTGCTGATGCTCGCGGGCTGCGTGCAACCCGCGATGCTGCCCAATATCAACCGCGCCACCGCCCGCGTGCTGGATGCGGTGGGCATCCAGACCCTGGTCGCCGAGAACGCGGGTTGCTGTGGCGCGGTGAAATTCCACCTCAATGACCAGGACGCGGCGAAAGCGCAGATGCGGGCCAACATCGATGCCTGGTGGCCGTATGTCGAGCCGGCACAGGGCGAGGGGGCCAAACCGGGCGTGGAGGCCATCGTCATGAACGCCTCCGGCTGCGGCGTGACGATCAAGGACTATGGGCACCTGTTGCACGACGATCCGGTCTACGCGGCCAAGGCCGAGCGTATCAGCGAACTGACCCGGGACCTGAGCGAATTGCTGCCCGAGATCGTCACCACATTGCGCACCGCCCACCCCGAGCGGGTCGAAGGGTTGCGGCAAAAGGCGCCGGTCCTGGCCTATCACCCGCCCTGCACCCTGCAGCACGGGCAGAAGCTGCGTGGTGGCGTGGAACAGTACCTGGGCGAGCTTGGCTTCACGATTCACACCGCGCGCGTGGAGCCGCATCTCTGCTGCGGCTCGGCGGGCACCTACTCCGTGCTTCAGCCCCAGATCGCACAGGAACTGCGCGACCGCAAGCTCACGAACCTGGCCGAACTGCGGCCGCAGGTCATCGTCTCGGCCAACATCGGCTGTATCACGCACCTTCAAAGTGGCACCGAGACACCCGTGCGGCATTGGGTGGAGCTGCTGGACGAAGCGCTGGCTTCTCCGCCTGCGAACTGAGCCTGCTGCAAGGGCGTACCGTCAGCCCGCGCGCAGCACGTCGCGGTAACGGCGGCTGCAGGGCACGGTGCTGCCGTCCTTCATCTTCAGCCTGGCGTCACCACCGTCGGTAGGTTCGATCTCGGCGATGCGGTCCAGATTGACGGCGTGGCTGCGGTGGACCCGCGCGAACTTCGCCGGATCGAGGCGTTCGAGAAAATCATTGAGCGTCGAGCGCAGCAGGTAGTCGTGCCCGTTCACCCGCAAGCCGACGTAGTTGCCCTGGGCCTGCAGCGATTCGATGTCCGTGGCCTGGATCAGGAACTCCTTGCGCAGCTTGCGCACGAGGAACCGTTCAGGGCGCGTGCTTCGCTCGGGCGCGACCGAGGCGCCGCGTGTGAACGAGGGGTCCAAGGGCACGCCCGTCGGTGGGTCGGGGGCATCCAGCACACGCGCCTCGCCCTGCAGGCGCAGCAGCAGTAGCCGGTAGCTCAGCACGGCGGCGAGGATCAGCACGTAGCTGCGCACATCTTTCAGATACTCGTAGCTGAACACGGTGAGCCAGGGGCCGCGGTCATAGGGCTGCTCCAGCGCTACGTAGACCCAGTCACGCAGGATCATCATGCCGACCAGGTGCAGTGCGCAGAAGACGACCGTGCCCAACAGGTGCCAGGGCAGGTTGCCGCGCAGCGTGTCCCAGCGCAGGGGGAAGCGGCGTTCGAAGGCGATCAGGACCGGGATCAGCAGGCCGACCATGAGGTTGCTCGTGGCTTCCCATAGCAGCGGTTCCCAGTAAGGCGTGGTCCGCAGGTCGATCCAGGTGGTGACGCTGTTGAACAGCAGCTGCAGGATCAGCACGAGCACCCAGAAACCCGGTTCGACGGTCCGCCGCCAGGGCTGGTAACGCGCGAGCCAGTGGGTGGTGGTGTCGGACATGCCCGCAAGTCTAGGGCAGGGGCGAGATTATTCGTCCCGGCTCGGCGCTGCTTGTCACAAATCGCCGCGCGTCCGTCCCGGACAGGGTGTGGCGCGGTCGCCCGGCGTGCACCATCTCGGCCGTCCACCATTTCCGGAGCCTGGCATGAACCACCGTCGTCACGACATCGACGCCTTGCGCGCCCTGGCCTTTGCCCTGGTCATCCTTTACCACGTGGGCATGTATTACGTGGCCGATTGGCATTGGCATCTCAAAAGTCCCGAACCCGTGGCCTGGCTCCAGGGGCCCATGCGCGCGCTCAACCTCTGGCGGCTGGACCTTGTGTTCCTGATTTCCGGCCTGTCCATCGGGCTGCTGTGCCATGGGGGTGGACAGAACCAGGGGGCGGGCAAGCTGCTGAGGCGGCGCAGCCGCCTGCTGCTCCTGCCGCTGGTTTTCGGCATGGCCGTGGTCGTGCCTTACCAGCCTTACGCGCAGGCCGTCGCCAATGGGACCATCGCCCCAGGCTTCATGGATTTCCTGATCCGCTACGTGCAGGGCGGGCCCTGGCCGCCAGGGGCTTTTGATGGCTGGGAAGTGGGGGTGACCTGGAACCACCTCTGGTACCTGGCCTACCTCTGGGTCTACACATTCGCGCTGGTCCTGTTGCTGCCTTGGCTCAGAAGCCGGCCGGGGCTGGCCCTGGCGCATGCCTTCCGTGGTCTGCGGGGCGCGCGGCTGATGGTGCTGCCCGTTCTGCCCCTGTTGCTTTACAGCGGATTGCTTTGGCCGCGTTTCCCGGTCACGCAAGACCTGCTGCGCGATGCCTGGGCACATGCCGTGTACTTCACGCTTTTTCTCTATGGATACTGGATTGGGGTAGACACGGACTGGTGGACCGAGGCCAGGCGCTTGCGCGGGCGCATCCTGGTCTGCGCGCTGCTGATGCTGGTCGTGTTCTTCGTGCTGCGCGCACAGCTGGCTCCCGCGTCGTCCGGGTTCGGGCGTTGGGTCGTGCGCTTCGTGGCGGATGTCTACCTGTGGTGGATGGTGCTGGCCATCCTGGGCTGGGCGCACCAGTTGCTCAACCGACCCTGGCCGTGGCTGGCCTGGGCCAACGAGCAGGTCTACCCTTGGTATGTCTTGCACCAGACCCTCATCGTCGTGTTGATCGTGCAATTCGCCCCACTGCGCTTGGCACGGCCGTTGGAGGCGGCCGTGTTGATCGTGGGCACGCTTGCAGGATGTTGGGGCTTGACTGCGCTGATTCGGCGCGTGCCTTGGCTGCGGCCCTGCTTCGGCCTGAGGCCGCGCGCAGAGTCCTCGTCGTCATCGCCAACGTGCGGTCTTTCCGCTTCGTCTTGAAGCATGCATCGCGCGTCTGGGTTTCGGGGAGGGCGAGACGGTCCGCGCGCGGCGGCACACTTGCCCTGCGTCACGCCCTACGATGCTGTCGGCAGGCTTGCGGCCATGCGGCCCAGTGTGCGGACCGCTTCGTCGATGCGCGGGGTCCATGGATTGCCGCAGTTGAGGCGCAGGCAGTTGCGGTACAGGCCGCTGGCGGAGAACATGTCGCCGGGCACGAAAGCGATGCCCGCTGCGGTGGCCAGCTCGTGCAGCCGGTTGCCATCCCGACCGTCCGGCAGTTCGACCCAGAGCACGAACCCGCCCTGCGGCTGCGACAGCCGCGTGCCCGGCGGAAAGGTCTGCTGAACCAGATCGGACATGCGCAGCACCTGCCGCTCCATGCTGTGCCGCAGGCTCCGCAGATGACGCTCGCAAGCCGTCGACGCCAGGTAGCGCGCCAGCACGACCTGCGTGACGGGATTGGTGGCGCCGGAGTTGAGGGCTTTTTGCACCACCACCCGCGCGTGGAAACGGCCCGCAGCGACGTAGCCCAATCGCAAGGAGGGGCTCAGGGTCTTGGACGTGGAGGCGCACAGCAGCACGTTGCCGCTGGAGTCGAACGATTTGATCGGCCAGGGACGTTGCGCGCCGTAATGCAGGCCACCGAACACATCGTCTTCGATGATCGGTATCTGCCGGGTCGCCATCAGATCGGCCAGACGTTTTTTCTCGCTGTCCGGCATCAAGCAGCCCAGCGGGTTACTGAAATTGGCGACCAGCAGGCATGCGGCGACTCGACGCGCGCGGGTGGCCAGTTCAAGCGCGTCAACCGACAGGCCCGTGCGTGGGTGAGTCGGGATCTCAAGGGCTTTCAAGCCCATGTTCTCGAGCAGTTGCAGCACCAGGTAATACGAAGGCGACTCCACCGCCACCGTGTCGCCGGGCTGGGTGACCGCGCGCAGGCACAGCGCCAAGGCCTCGGTGCAGGAGTTGGTCACCACCAGTTCCTCCGGTGCCAGCGGAGGGCCCCAGTTGAGCGAGTGCCGCACCAGCTGCCGCACCAGTTCCTGCTGATTCAGGGAGGTGTGGGCGGACACCTGCAGCAGGCTGGGTGCGTCTCGGCTGACGGTGCGGTAGAGCTTTTGCAACTGGGCGATGGGCAGCAGCTCGTTCGCGGGCAATGCCGCGCCCAGTGGGACCATGTCGGGTTGATAGTTCAGCGCGCGGATGCCGATCATCCGGTTGCTGATGTCGACGGTGACGGGGTGGATGGCGCGGCGCGAGAGCGCCGCCGGGGGCGACAGCGGTTCGAGCGCGGGCAGGCGGACGAAAAAGCCGGACTGCGGGCGCGCCTCGATCTGTCCATCGTCTTCCAGCTGGCGCAGCGCCTGCACCACGGTGGACACCGACAAGCGCTTCTCGCTGGCCAGACGCCGTACCGAGGGCAAACGATCGCCGGGGCGCAGGATGCGCGTGGCGATCATGGTGGACAACTCCTGGGCCAGACGCTGGTAGCGCAACGCCATGGGATTCTTCGCACTGACCTTTGAGGGAGCCATAGCCATGCGGCTGTCCTGGATGGGAGGGAAACGACAGTGGGTTGTTATTGTCGGTGCAGGCCCTGACCTTGGACAGACACAGTTGGGGGGTGGCGTCACCAGCACAGTCGCCCGCTTTCACGACTGTGCCGATCACAATTTTGCTGTATTGAGACTGTACTGAGCATGCGTCCCTCCCTAGACTGGCCGCTCTTCATCAACAACACGACGGAGGTGCGGCATGTGGTTATCGCTGGGGCAGGGGCGACTGCAACTGGACGGAGACACACCGGTGGCGTTTCGCCGGGCCCGGGGCTGCTGGATCGAATGCACACAGGGACGGCTCTGGATCACCGTCACCGGGCAGCCCGGGGACATCTTTCTGGCCCCGGGTGAGCGCGTGCGGATCGTCAGCAATGGTCTGGCCCTGGTCTCGGGATTTCCGTCCGGCACCGTCAGCCTGGTCCACGAGGCCTCGTGGCCGCTGCTGAGAACGACTTGGGATTTGCTGCGACAGGGCACGGCGAAGCATCGACGCCGGGCCCAAGCGCTGACCAGGCCCTTGAGCGCTTGGCGCTTGCGTCCCGTGCTTCGCCGCAGTTGAGGCGTGCCGCGCGGGCCGCTCGCGCCCGCACTTGGCCTTTTGTGGGTCCGCGGGCCTCAGTCCGCTTTGAATCCCGTGGCGGCCACGGCCTTGCCCCAGGTCACGGTGTCGGCGGCGATGATGCGGGCGAAGCCCGCGGCGTCGGTGCCCGTCACGCGAAAGCCGGCTTCTTCCAGCTTGGCGCGGGCTTCAGGCGCGCTGACGGCCTTGCGCACGTCGGCGCTGAGCTTGGCCAGGACGGCCGGTGGCGTCTGCGCCGGTGCCACGATGCCGAACCAGGAGCTGAACTCCAGCGACGGATAACCCTGCTCCTTCAGCGTGGGCACGTCAGGCAACGCGGCGGCGCGGCTCGGGCCCGTGGTGCCCAGGGCCAACAACTTGCCGGCTCGCACGTTCGGCGCGGCCAGCCCCACACTGGCGAAGACCCCCTGCACGTCGCCGTTGAACAGCCCGCCCAGCGCGTCGGCCGTGCTCTTGTAATGCACGGCCTCGGGCTTGAGCTTGACCGCTTCACCGAACATGAAGGCGCCGAAGTGGCCCGGTGTGCCCGCGCCGAAGGTGGCCATGAAAAATCCCTTCTGCCCTTGCACCCAGCTCACGAATTCCTTGACGTTCTTCGCCGCTACCTTCTGCGGATTGACCAGCAGCGCGAAGTCGGCGCTGACCACCTGGCTCACGGGTGCGAAGTCCTTGGACGGGTCGTAGGGCAGCTTGTTGTAGCTGCTCGGTGCGATGCTCAACTGGCCGGTCTCGCCCAGCATCAGGGTATAGCCGTCGGGCGTGGCGCGCGCGGCCTCGCTGGCGGCGATCAGGCCCGCGGCACCGGGCTTGTTGTCCACGATCACGCCCTGGCCGCCCCAGCTCTCGGAGAGCTTTTGCGCCAGCAGTCGTGCCACGATGTCCGGGCCTGTGCCGGCCGCGAAGCCGACGATGATGCGCACGGGGCGGTTGGGATAGCTGCTTTGCGCTTGGGCCTGGGTCGCGCCCAGCGAGGCGAGCAGGGTCGCGCTGGCCAGCAAGGCTCTGCGCAGCATGGAAGGGATGGGCATGGTGTGTCTCCTATTGTGTTGATGTGGCGATGCCGGTGTTTGCCAGCCGGCGGCTTTCAGTTCACGGTGAAAAAACGCACTTCCACCCGGTCGGGCCGGCGCACGCCCGTGCCCACGAACAGACGTTCGGTGATCCAGGCCAGCGCGGGCGAGGCGGTCTCGAAACTGGGCGTGCAGCGGAAATAGACCTGTGCCGGGTCCACCGGCTCGCCGCGCAGTAGCTGCGCGGTGACCTCGGGCGCGGCGGCGCGCAGCGCCCGGTTGTGCACATAGATCCGGTCGCCGCCATCGGTTTCGAGCACGTAGCGCGCATCCAGTTCGGTCAGGCGCGGGCTGACGGTCAACTGGAAGTCGGCCCCACCCGGCAACACCTGCGCCGCCCACCCCACGCCACGCGCTTCACCGCCCAGGATGGGGATGAGACGGCGCTGGCCATGCACGGTGGCACCGACCTCCTGTGGCGCGCCCACGCGCACCGACAGGTCAGCGAAGAAATCCAGGGAAGGCGTGGCAAGTGACATGGCGCGAGCTTAGGGCGGCGAATGGGCGCCTGTTGTCATCCCTTAAGATGACAGCACAGAACAAGCAAGCGAGGAGACGCATGCGCAAATGGACCTGCAGCGACAGCGCTGGCGGCGCGTCGCGCCATGCCCAGTTGCTGGCCGGGCTCATCCAGCAACTGGGGCAGCCCCGTTTCCGTTCGCTGCTGCTGGAATCCCTCCAACCGCTGGTGCCAGCGGCTTCCTTCTCGGTGTACCGCACGGGCCACCCCAGCGTGCCGCAGTTGTATCTGTCCGGCAGCCTGGGCGTGCCCGACACCACGCAAGACTGTTGGCGGGCTTATTTGTCCGGCCCTCATCTGCATGACCGCACGCTGATCGGTGAGACCGTGCAGGAGGCGCAATCCATGCTCTGTCACCTCACTGCGCGGGAGGTGCCGGCAGAGCACCGGGCACGAGTCTACGAGGCGCATGGCGTGGCTGAGCGGGTCTCGGTGGTGCGCGCCCGCGACGATGGCCTGTTCGCCGTCAACTTCTACCGTCACCAGCATCAACGGCCATTCAGCGACGCGCAGGTTGCCGATTTCGAGGCTCTCGCGCCCGCGCTGATGGCCCTGGCCTGCAAGCACGTGGATCTGGCCGGACCGCCCGTCGCAGCCGAGGAGTCCGTCGCCTTGGAGGCGCAGCGTCTGCGTGCGCTGCAGCCCGCCCTCACGCCGCGCGAACTGGAGGTGTGCGTGCGCCTGCTGCGTGGCATGACGTACGACGGCATCGCCAGTGACCTGGGACTGAGCGTGCCCAGTGTGAAGACCTACCGCAACCGCGCTTTCGACCGCCTGGGCATCCATTTCCGCAACGAGTTGTACGCGCTGGTGTTGCACCCGCAGGCGAGGCTGCAATAACTTTCCCGCGGACTGAGCGCGCGGCCCGCGTGCCCGGAAAATCGTGTTCGTTCAGGCCTTGCGTTCCGGCCAGGCGGCCCAGGCTGCCGCCAGCAGAATCAGCGCGCCGCCCACGAGCGTGCGGGTCTGCAATTCGGCCGCCCCCAGCAGGACGGACGACACGCTGGCGAACACCACCTCGGTCAACATGATGAGTGCGGTGGCCGCGGCGGGCAGGTGTGCCGCGCCGTACTGCAGTCCCGCGTTGGCCGCGAGAAAAGCCAGGCCGGTCAGCAACGCCAGCACCATCCAATCCAGCGCGGGTGCCGGGGGTGGGTAAGCCAGGCCCTGGGATTGGCCCAGTAGCGCCACCGCCGCGGCGAGCAATGCGCCTCCGCCGAACATGGCGCTCATGCGCGAGGCCTCGGGCAGTTCGCGCAGGCGGCGCAGCAGCACATTGGTCAACGCGAAGGTGAACCCGCCCGCCAGGGCCAGCCAATCGGGCAGGCCGGTGGGCAGGGGCCAGGTGGATTGAGGCGTCTTGAGCACGATGACCACGCCGACCAGGGCCAAGCCCAGCCGCAGCAAGGCGCGCGGCGCGGGCCGCTCGTGCAGCAGCAGCCAGGCCAGCAGCACCGACCAGGCGGGCATCAGGTAGAACAGCAACACCACGCGCACCACATCGCCAATAGTGACGGCCCAGTTGAAGCTGACGTTGGTCAGGCCGGAGGACGCCATCAGCAACCAGAGCCAGGGCGACGACAGCAGCGGCCGCCAAGCCCGCGGGCGCCAGAGCAAGAGGGCCGCCAGGCACAGCACATAGATCAGACTGGTGGCCCACAGCGGGTGCAGGCCTCGTGCTTCTAGATGCCTGAAGGGGTACCAGGAACAGCCCCACACAAAGGCGTTGAGCAGCAAAGCCAGGGCGGCCCGCTGCCGGGACCGGGCGGGGGACGTCGACACGATCAGCCGTGGAGGTTGTCGTTGCGCGCGATGTCCAAGAGGCGCTGGACTTCCTGGGCGTGCACGCGGACATTGCGGCGATGCCAGTATTGGATCAGGGCCATCACGCTGGCGACCAGCAGGCCGAAGCACGCGATCGCGGTGAAGGCGGACACGCCCATGCCCGTGCTGAAGCTGTACAGAAAGCCCAGGCTCAGGATGCAGGCTTGCTCATTGAAGTTCTGCACGGCGATGGAACGACCTGCGCCCATGAGGTTGTGGCCCCGGTGCTGCAGCAGCGCGTTCATGGGCACGACAAGGTAGCCCCCCAGGCCGCCGAGCAGCACGAGGAAAGGCGCGGCCACCCAGACGTTGTCGATGAAGTTCAGCACGATCACAAGCAGGCCCATGGCCACGCCCAGAGGCGGCAGGCGTGGCGCGTCTTCGAGGCGGGTGCGCAGCGAGGCGATGATGGCGCCAGCGGCCGTGCCAATCGCCACCACGCCGACCAGCGTCGAAGCCTGTGTGACGCTGTAACCCAGCGCGGCGGCCGCCCATGCCAGCACGATGTAGCGCAGATTGCCGCTGACACCCCAGAACAAGGTGGTGGTGGACAACGAGATCTGGCCCAGTCGGTCCTTCCAGAGCCGGGTGTTGCAGTTCCAGAAATCCGGAAGCAGCGTGAACCAATTGCGCGGCATCGGGCGCAGCGTCGCGCCGGTCAGCGGAATGCGGGTGTTGAACCAGGCCGCGAGCAGGTAGACCAGGATCAGTGCCGCGATGGCTGCCTCGGCCGCGCTGTTGATGGACGGCAGGTCCAGGGTGAGCAGCAGGTTTGACACCGAGGGGCTGACCAACTGTCCCCCGACCAGCACGCCCAGGATGATGGAGGAGATGGTCAGACCCTCGATCCAGCCGTTGGCCTTGACCAATTGCGAAGCGGGCAGCAGCTCGGTGAGGATGCCGTACTTGGCCGGCGAATAAGCCGCGGCACCCAGACCCACGATGGCATAGGCCAGCATGGGGTGCGTGCCGAACAGCATCATCAGGCAGCCGATGATCTTGATCGTGTTGCTGATCAGCATGACCCGGCCCTTGGGCATCGAGTCCGCGAACGCGCCCACGAAGGGCGCCAGCACCACGTAAAACAGCGCGAACAAGGGTACCAGCGCAGCCTGTTGCCACTGCGGTGCGTGCTGGCTGCGCAGCAACTCCACCGCAGCGACGAAAAGCGCGTTATCCGCCAGCGAGCTGAAGAACTGCGCTGACATGATGGTGTAGAAGCCGCGTTTCATGGGCTGGGGGGCACAGGCAGGGTGGGGGAAAGCAGCCGGTAAACCGGCGGAGGGATGCGCGCTGGGAAGAAAGCTGGAAAAAAGAGGGAGAGGAACAAGGGCCCGCTCGACGCCGCCGGGGTTATAGCATGGTGCACGGTGTCACAATCGTGCGCACGTGATTGAAACAACCCGCCCTGCCGCGCGCCTGTTGCGTTTATGCCTCGCCCCCTACAAGCCCTGATTCACACCGGCGCGCTGCGCCACAATCTGGCGCGTGCACGCGCCGCCGCGCCCGATGCCAAGGTCTGGGCCGTGGTCAAGGCCAATGCCTATGGGCATGGCATCGAGCGTGTGTATGAGGGGCTGCGCGGCGCGGACGGATTCGCGCTGCTGGACTTGGCCGAGGCCGAGCGCATGCGCGCTCTCGGTTGGCGCGGCCCCATCCTCTTGCTGGAGGGTGCGTTCGAGCCGCGCGACCTGGAGCTGTGCTCACGCCTGGATCTTTGGCATGTCGTGCACCAGGAGCAGCAGATTGACTGGTTGGCCATGCACAAAACGCATGCGCCCCACCGAGTCTTTCTCAAGATGAACAGTGGCATGAACCGTCTCGGCTTCACCCCCGACGCCTATCGCGCCGCCTGGACGCGCCTGGATGCCTTGCCGCAAGTGGATGAGATCACGCTCATCACCCACTTCAGCGATGCCGACGGGCCGCGCGGCATCGCGCGGCAACTCGCGCTCTTCAACGTGACCACGCAAGACCTGCCCGGCGAGCGCAGCGTGGCCAACAGCGCCGCCACCTTGCGGCACATGGACGAACGGGGCTTGCGTTCCGACTGGGTGCGCCCCGGTATCGCCGTCTATGGCAGCGCGCCCGATTTTCCCGAGCACGACGCGGTGCACTGGGACCTGCGTCCGACCATGACGCTGCGTAGCCGCATCATCGGTGTGCAGCACTTGCGACCCGGCGACACGGTGGGCTACGGCTCGGCCTTCACGGCGGACCAGGCCATGCGCATCGGCGTCGTGGCCTGCGGTTACGCGGACGGCTACCTGCGCGTCGCGCCCACGGGCACGCCCGTGCTGGTCGATGGCCTGCGCACCCGGCTGGTGGGGCGCGTGAGCATGGACATGCTCACGGTGGATCTGGAGCCCCTGCGGCAGGCGGGGCTGACGGCGGACGTTGGCAGCGAGGTCACGCTCTGGGGGCGGGCCGGCAACGGGGCCGTGCTGGGCATCGACGAGGTCGCCCGCGCCGCAGGCACCGTGGGTTATGAATTGATGTGCGCGCTCGCGCCGCGCGTGCCGGTGGACGTCACGGACTGAGCCGCGCGGCCCAGTCCGTTTCAGCGCTTGCGCAGGCCCAGCGTCATGACGGCGCCGACCACGATGAGCGCGCCCACTACTTGCACCGGCGCGATGGCCTGATCCAGGATCAGCCAGGCCAGCACCAGGGCGGCCACGGGTTCTACATTCATGATGGCCGAATTGCCGACCACGCCCAGGCGCGGCAGCACGGTGAGCAGCAGCGTGATGCCCGTGCCATAGAGCAGGGTCAGCAACGCCAGTCCGATCCAGCCGGCCGCCACGCCCGATCCGTCCACCGCCACGGGCAGGTGAAAGCCGCCTTGCAGCACGACGGTGAGCAGCGCCACCAGGCCCGCGACGCCCATGGTGAAGGCCGTGCGCACCCGACCGTCCACGCCCTGGGATTCATGCTGCGTCAGCGCCAGCGCGATGCCGAACAGGGAAGCCGCCGCCAGCGCGTAGGCGACGCCCGCGCCGATGCGCTGCCACTGCGCGCCCGCGCCCAGACCCGACGCCGCCCCGAACACGTCGAGCGCCAGCATCAGACCGAAGAGGATGACCGGCATCACCTTCAACAGCAGCGGCGTGGGGCGTTCGCGGTAGAGCAGGCGGGCCCAGAGCGCCGTCCAGAGCGGGAAGGTGTTGAAGGCCAGCAGGGCCAGGGCCACCGGCAGGCGCGCCACCGCAGAGTAGAGGCACAGGCTTTGCAGGCCGATGATCAGGCCGATCAGAGGCAGGGCGCGTCGCTGGCGTGGTGTCAACGCCAACGGAATGCCTTGCACCACCAGCAGCGCCACCATGACCAGGGTGGTGACCCCGCTGCGGAACACCACGGCGGTGGCCACGTCCACGCCATGGTTGAAGGCGAAGCGCGCGGCCACGTGATTGGCGCCCATCATGCAGGCGATCAACAGCAAGGTGGTGAAGGCAGTGGCGCTCAGGGCGCGGGCGGATGGGGTAGGCATGGGTGTGTCAGGGGGTGATGGAAAACCGTGCGCGGCTCGCAGGGCGTCTGGCTGGCCTCAATAGAGACCGTGGGTGCGCGCGTGCAACCGTGCCAGGCCGAGCAAGGCGTCCGTCGAGGGCGTGGGGACGCCGGTTAACTGTCCCAACTCGCGCACGGCGGCGACCAGTGCGTCCAGCTCCACGGGACGGCCCGCTTCCACGTCCTGCAGCATCGAGGTCTTGAAGGCACCGAGCCTGCGCGTGATGGCATGCCGATCCTGTGGGCTTTCGGCGACGGAGATGCCGATGCGCGCGCCGATCTCCTTGGCCTCCAGCATCACCGCGGTGGTGAAACCCCGCACCAGATCGTCCTCCATGATGCGGTCGGTCGTTGCCCCGGTGAGCGCGCTGATCGGGTTGACCGTCATATTGCCCCAGAGCTTGTACCAGACGTCTTTCTGGATTTGCGGCGAGACAGGCGCTTCGAAGCCTGCCCGGGTGAGCAAGGCGGTCAGCGCCGTCAAGCGCGCGCTGTCGCCGCCGACCGGTTCGCCCAGGATCAGTTTGTTGCCCGCGTGGCGTCGCACGTGACCTGGGCCGTCGAGCGTGCAACTGGCGTGCACCACGCTGCCGATGACGCGGTCCGCCGGAATCGCCCTGGCGATCGCGCCCTCCGGGTCAATGGTGCGCAGCTGCGTGCCTTGCCAACGTTCGCCGAAACCGTGAAAGAACCACCAGGGTACGCCGTTCATCGCGGTCAGCACCACGGTGTGGGCCCCGAGCAGGGGCGCGATCTGGCGCGCCACCTCGGGCAGTGCGGGCGCCTTGACGGCGATGATCACCAGATCCTGTACGCCGAGCCGGGCCGGCTCGCTTTCGGCGCGCACGGCATGGGTGGTCGTGCTGTCGAGATGACTCAGGCGCAGGCCATCGCGGCGCAGTGCGTTCAGCGTCGCGCCGCGCGCGACGACGTTGAGCTCGCAGCCCGCTGCGGCCAGGCCCGTGCCGATCCATCCGCCGATGGCGCCAGCCCCATAAATACAGACGTTGCGGTATTCCATGGGGCATCATAGAACTGTGATTTCATACAGCTATCGGCTAAGATGGGCACATGGCAAAAGAAAAGACGGTCTACACCTGCGGCGAATGTGGCGGAAGCAGCAGCAAATGGCTGGGGCAGTGCCCGCACTGCAAGGCCTGGAACTCCCTGGTCGAAACCGTGGCCGAAACCGTCACGCCGACGAAAAACCGGTTTGCCGCGCTGGCGAGCACGGCCGAGGTGCAGGCCCTGGCCGACATCGAGGCGGCCGACGTGGAACGCACCCCCACGGGCCTGGACGAGCTGGACCGGGTGCTCGGGGGCGGCATCGTTGAGGGTGGCGTGGTGCTGATCGGTGGGGATCCGGGCATTGGCAAGTCAACCCTGCTGTTGCAGGCGCTGGATAACTTGCAGCGCGGGAGCATGGGCGTGTCGAGCGTGGCCGTGTCGTCCCAAGGCGACGAACACCCCGCTTCCAGGCAAGCGCAGGGCAAGCCTGAGCGCAGAGGCAGAGGGCCACACGCAGTGGGCGAACGGGGTGGGGTGCTCTATGTCACGGGCGAGGAAAGCGGCGCGCAAGTCGCCCTGCGGGCGCGGCGCCTGGGGCTCGAAGGCTCCCGCGTGCAGGTGCTGGCCGAAATCCAGCTCGAAAAAATCCTGGCCACGCTGGAGGTGCAACAGCCCGCGGTGGCTGTCATCGACTCCATCCAGACGGTCTATTCGGACCAGCTCACGTCGGCGCCCGGCTCCGTGGCTCAGGTGCGCGAGTGCGCGGCCCACCTGACCCGCGCCGCCAAGGCCAGCGGCACCAGCATCGTGCTGGTCGGTCACGTCACGAAAGAAGGGGCGCTGGCCGGTCCGCGCGTGCTCGAGCACATGGTGGACACGGTGCTCTATTTCGAAGGCGATACGCACAGCAGCTTTCGCTTGATTCGCGCCATCAAGAACCGTTTCGGCGCCGTCAACGAGATCGGCGTGTTCGCGATGACGGAAAAAGGCTTGAAGGGCGTGAGCAACCCCAGCGCGATTTTTCTGTCGCAACACGCGGAGCCCGTGCCTGGCAGCTGCGTGATGGTCACGCTGGAAGGCACGCGGCCCTTGTTGGTCGAAATCCAGGCCCTGGTCGACAGCGGTGGCCCCAGCCCGCGCCGCTTGTCCGTGGGGCTGGACCGCGACCGTCTGGCCATGCTGCTGGCCGTGCTGCACCGGCACGCGGGCGTGGCCTGCATGGACCAGGACGTGTTCGTCAACGCGGTTGGCGGCGTGCGGATCAGCGAACCGGCGGCCGACCTGGCGGTGCTGCTCTCCATCACCTCCAGCCTGCGCGGCAAGCCCTTGCCCAAGGGCTTCATTGCCTTCGGTGAAGTCGGCCTGGCCGGCGAGGTGCGGCCCGCGCCGCGCGGGCAGGAGCGGCTGAAGGAGGCCGCCAAGCTGGGCTTCAGCGTGGCGGTGGTGCCCAAGGCCAACGCGCCCAAGAAAGCCATCGAGGGGCTGACGATCTACCCGGTCGAACGGGTCGAGGAAGCGATCCAGGCCTTGCGCGGGCTGGATTGATCCAGCGCAAACCTCGTGTAAAGAGGCGCGTGGCCGGCGCACAGGCCAAGCGAGAGCCATTATCATTTGCAACAAGCATGTTCCTGATGGTTCGCCTTTTGCCCGCCCGACGACCTCGGGTTCCGTCATGTCTCTCGCTCCAAACCCTAGCCCAACCCGCCTGTCCGAGCTATCCCCCGGCACGCGCGGCACCGTCATCGGCCTGAACCCCACAGGGGTACCCGACCCGCAACTCCTGCGCCGCCTGAGTGAACTCGGCTTTCTGCCGGGCGAACCGGTGCAGCTGATGCGCCGTGGCCCAGGCGGCCGCGAGCCGCTGGCGGTGCAGGTGGGGGAGACTTTCTTCGCGCTGCGCCGGATCGAGGCGCAGTGTGTCGAGGTCAGCGTCGAAATCAACGCGCAAGGACGGACCGCATGAGCGCCGAAACGTTGCGCGTCGCCCTGGTCGGCAACCCCAATTGCGGCAAGACGGCGCTGTTCAACCTGCTCACCGGTGCGCGCCAGAAGGTGGCCAACTACGCGGGCGTGACCGTGGAGCGCAAGGTCGGCAGCACCACGTTGGCGAACGGTCGCACGGTGTCCGTCATCGACCTGCCCGGCGCCTACAGCCTGACGCCGTCCACGCCGGACGAGACCGTCATGCGCGAGATGGTGCTGGGCCAGCGTGCTGGCGAAGCTGCGCCGGACGTGCTGATCGCCGTGGTCGACGCCACCAACTTGGTCATGAACCTGCGTCTGGTTTTGGAGTTGCGCCGGCTTGGCCGGCCCATGATTGTCTCGGTCAACATGGCCGACGTGGCGCGCGCGCGTGGCCTGGCCATCGACATCAAGCGCCTGTCCGCCGAGCTGGGCGTGCCGGTGGTCGAGACCGTGGCGGTGCAGAGCCGTGGCCACGCGGCCTTGCTGGCCGAGCTGGAGCGGCAGGCCGAATGGCCCGTGCCCCGGCCGGTGGATGAGGCCATCAGCCTGCCGGACGTGCAGCGTGAAGTGCGCCGCATCCTGGCCGTCGCCGCGCCCGGTGCCACGCAGTTCAAGCGCTTCAACCACCGGCTTGACGCCATCGTGATGCACCCGGTGGGCGGGCTGGTCCTGCTGGCGGGCTTGCTCTTCCTGATGTTCCAGGCCGTGTTTTCCTGGGCCAGCGTGCCCATGGACGCGATCAACGAGGCCATGGCCTGGGCGGGCGAGGCGCTCAGCGCCCACATGGCCGACGGGCCCTTGCGCAGTCTGCTGGTTGACGGTGTGATTGCGGGCGTGGGGGGCGTGCTGGTCTTCCTGCCGCAGATCCTGATCCTCTTCCTGTTCATCCTGGTGTTGGAAGACTCGGGCTACCTGCCGCGAGCGGCCTTCCTGCTGGACACGCTGATGGGCAAGGTGGGGCTGTCCGGTCGGGCTTTCATTCCCTTGCTGTCGAGTTTCGCCTGCGCCATCCCCGGCATCATGGCCACGCGCACCATCCCGAACTGGCGCGACCGTCTGGCCACCATCATGGTTGCCCCCCTGATGACCTGCTCGGCGCGGCTGCCGGTGTATGCGCTGCTGATCGGTGCTTTCGTGCCGCAGCGCACGGTGGGGGGCGTCAACCTGCAGGGACTGACGCTGTTCGTGCTCTACCTGGCCGGCGTGCTCTCGGCCATGGCCGTGGCTTGGCTGCTCAAGCGCGTCTGGATGAAGAGCAGCTACCAGCCGCTGATGCTGGAGCTGCCGCCCTACCGCCTGCCGAAGCTGCGCAATCTGGCGCTTGGCCTGTGGGAGCGCGCGCGCATCTTCCTTCGTCGCGTGGGCACCATCATCTTCGCCCTGACCGTGGTGATCTGGTTCCTGTCCAGCTTCCCCGGTCCGCCGCAAGGCGCCACCGGTCCGGCCATTCAGTACAGCCTGGCCGGGTATCTGGGGCGCGCGTTGGAGGTGGTGTTCGCGCCCATCGGCTTCAACTGGCAAATTTCGATCGCCCTGGTGCCGGGCCTGGCCGCGCGCGAGGTCGCCGTCGGTGCCCTGGGCACGGTGTACGCGCTGTCGTCCACGGGCGAGGTGGCCGATGCGCTGGCGCCGGTGATCGCCCAGACCTGGTCCATGGCCACGGCCTATGCCTTGCTGGCCTGGTTCGTCTTCGCGCCGCAATGCATGTCCACCTTCGCCGTGGTGCGGCGCGAGACCAATGCCTGGCGTTACCCACTGATCATGGCCGCCTACCTGTTCGCGCTGGCCTATGTCGCGGCGTTCCTGACCTACCGCATCGCCCTCTGGCTGGGCGCCTGAACCCCGGGAGTCCTCATGCAGAACATCGTGGTGGCACTGATCGTGATGGCTTGCTTCGTCTACGCCGTTCAGACGCTGATGCCGAATGTGCCGCGCCGCGCGCTGGCGCGCTGGCTGGCACTGTGGCCGCATTGGCCGGCGTTTCTGGCACGGCGGCTGCAGCGCGCCGCGCGCGAGCCCGTGGCGGGTTGCGGCTGCGACAGCTGCGATCGGCCGACCAAACTGGGCAAGGCAAAGGAAGCGAACGGGGCTGCCGTTTCGCCCCAGCCCATCCACATCCAGCGCCGTCGCCCATGAGTACCGTGCGCCTGCCCTCCGGCGAACAGGTGGCCGCGCTCGGCCAGGGCACCTGGTACATGGGTGAGGACCGTCATGCCCGCAAGGCCGAGGTCGCGGCCCTGCACGCGGGGCTGGACCTGGGCCTGAGCCTGATCGACACCGCCGAGATGTACGCCGAGGGCGGGGCCGAGGAGGTGGTGGGCGAGGCCCTGGTCGGGCGGCGCGCCCAGGCCTTCCTGGTCAGCAAGGTCTATCCGCACAACGCCTCACGCCCGGGGGTTGTCGCGGCCTGCGAGCGCAGCCTCAAACGCCTGCGCACCGACCACATCGATTTGTATTTGCTGCATTGGCGCGGGGCGTTTCCGCTGGCCGATACCGTGGCGGCGTTCGAAGCCTTGCAAGGCGCTGGCAAGATCCGCCATTGGGGCGTGAGCAACCTGGACCTGGACGACATGCGCGAACTGGTGTCCGCGCCGGGTGGCACCGCCTGCGCCGCCAACCAGTTGCTCTACAACCTGGGGCGGCGCGGCATCGAGTGGGACCTGCAACCTTGGTTGCGCGAGCGTGGCATGCCGGTGATGGCGTACTCGCCCATCGAGCAGGCCCGGTTGCTGCGCCATCCCGGTCTGCGCGACTTCGCCCTGCGCCAGGGCTGCACCCCGGCCCAGGCCGCGCTGGCCTGGCTGTTGGGGCAGGAAGGGGTGATCGCGATCCCCAAGAGCGCCAGCGCCGCGCACTTGCGCGAGAACGCGGCCGCGCGCGAGCTTCGGCTCAGCCCGGCGCAGCGCGCCGAACTGGACCGGCTTTTCCCGCCGCCCACGCGGGCCATGCCGCTGGAGATGCTCTGAAGTGCCGAGCGGGCTCTGAGACAATCGCGCCCCATGAAGATTCACTTGCGCAAGATCCTGGTGGCGCTCGGCCTGGCCGTGTTGTTCGTGGGGGGCACCGTGCCTGGGGTTGGGGTGGCGTGGCCCTGGTGGCCGGCGGTGTCGTGATGTGGCTGCTGCTGCACTTCAACCGTTTCATGACCGTGATGCGCCGCGCCAGCGAGCGGCCGCTGGGTTACGTGGACAGCGCCGTGATGCTCAATGCGAAGTTGCGGCCTCGGGTCTCGCTGTTGCACGTCATGGCCCTCACCCGCGCCTTGGGCGAATTGCGTTCAATCGAGGGTCAGCAACCCGAGGTTTACCGCTGGACGGACCCGGGCGGTTCCTGGGTCGAGGCGGAATTTGTTCAGGGCCAACTGGCGCGCTGGACGATGTGGCGGCCGCAGCCCGAGGATGGCGGCGCGGGCGAAGCCCAAGCCGATGTTCCGGTCGCCTCGTAAAATGGCCGGCTCGCGCCTTTTTTGCTTGCCTTGAATGTGTCGGGGCAGGGCGTCTTGATGCAGTGCATAGCAGAGGAAAAGTTTCATGAGTTCCCTACCGACCTCGATGGCCGACCGTGACGGAAAAATCTGGTTCGACGGCAAGCTGGTGGAATGGCGCGATGCCAAGATCCACGTCCTGACCCACACCCTGCATTACGGCTGCGGCGCCTTTGAGGGCGTGCGCGCCTACAACACGGTCAACGGAACGGCCATCTTCCGCCTGCAGGAACACACCGAGCGCCTGCTCAACAGCGCCAAGATCCTGCGCATGAACGTGCCCTTCACGGCCGAGCAGATCAACGAAGCCCAGAAGGACGTGGTGCGCGCCAACAAGCTGCAGAGCTGCTACATCCGCCCGCTGGTCTGGATCGGCGACAAGAAGCTGGGCGTTAGCCCGAAGGGCAACACCATCCACCTGATGGTCGCCGCCTGGGAATGGGGCGCCTACCTGGGCGAGGAAGGCCTCAAGCGCGGCATCCGCGTCAAGACCAGCAGCTATGCGCGCCACCACGTCAACATCACCATGACGCAGGCCAAGGCCGTCAGCAACTACAGCAACTCCATCCTCGCCAACATGGAAGCGACGGAAGACGGCTATGACGAGGCCCTGCTGCTTGACACTGCCGGTTTCGTGGCTGAGGGCGCGGGCGAGAACATCTTTGTCATCAAGGGCGGTGTGATCTACACGCCCGACTTGTCGGCGGGCGCGCTCAACGGCATCACGCGCAACACCGTGCTGCACATCGCCAAGGACCTGGGCCTCGACGTGGTGCAAAAGCGCATCACGCGCGACGAGGTTTACATCGCAGACGAGGCCTTCTTCACGGGCACGGCCGCGGAAGTCACGCCCATCCGCGAACTGGACCGCGTGCAGATCGGTGCCGGCGCCCGCGGCCCGGTGACCGAAAAGATCCAGAGCGCCTTCTTCGACATCGTGAACGGCCGCAACGCCAAGTACGCGCACTGGCTGAGCAAGGTTTGAAGGTGGGAAGCGGCGCGAACGAACCGTCGACGCGCCGCGCCCCCACGAGACCCCGGACAAGACACAAGGTGAGACACCATGAGCAAGCCCATCGTTGAACTGCTGGCCAAGGACCTGAACGCCCACGGCGGGGTGTACTGCCCTAGCCCCAAGGCCGACATGACGTTGTGGAACAGCCACCCCAAGGTCTACCTGGACGTGGCCCATACCGGCGAGGCCAGGTGCCCCTACTGCGGCACGGTCTATCGGCTCAAGGCCGGTGAACACGTGATTGCGCACCACTGAGGTCGATGGCAGCGCCATCGCGGCGCTGCATTGACGTTTCCCGCACGTTTTCTTCGGCCCGAAAAAAAGCCGCTCTTGCGAGCGGCTTGTAAAGTCCTCGGAAGGACGTCGTTGGGAGTGCCTATTTTCCCGGTCTTGTAATAAATGAACTATCCCCCGATGGGGGGAAGATGATGGGCCGGCCATCCGAGCTGACAAGTGCCTGGCTCTGGATGCGTATGCTGACCGTGCGTTTGGCGCTGCCGTGGCTCACCAACGGATGTGCGAAGGGGACCAAGCCACGGGCTGGGCCTGAGCCCGACAGGCCGATCGCGGATCGTGCCTCAGGCGAGGCTTGTGCTCGCGCTGGGTGTTGTTTCTGCCCGCAGGGGCAGGCGCAGTACAAAGCAGGCCCCCCGCGCCGAGGGCGTCTCGCTGGTCTGGCCCCCCGCGCCAGTGCCCTGGCGACTCTGCGCAGTGGAGGACGCGGGCGCGTCCTCACAGTGCACGCTGCCCCCGTGGCGCTGGGCTATGGTGCGCACCAGCGCCAGTCCCAGGCCCACGCCGCCTTCGCGTTCGGACGCGCCCGGCAGGCGGAAAAAGGGTTCGAAGATTCTTTCCCGCAGCGCGACCGGAACCCCCGGCCCCTGATCGCAGACGCGCAGCTCGACCATCGGCGTACGGCTTGGCGCTGACGTGCCGGTGCTTGCGGCGCCGACTCCCGCTTCCGTCACTTTCAGCGTGAGGGTCACCAGCCCCGCGCCGTGGCGGCGGGCGTTTTCCAGCAGATTGCGCACCGCGCGGCGCAGCAGGCGGGGTTGCCCCACAACATCGTCCAGCAGGCGCAGGCTGCGTGCGTCGCAGGGCGGGTCCAGCTCAGCGTCCGTGCGCGCGCATTCCTCCGCCGCCAGGCCTAGGAGGTCAATCGGCTCCAGCGGTCCCAGGGCGTCGGGGCTGCCGTCCAGCCGGCTGGCCAGCAGGATTTCGTCGATCAGCTGGTCCAGCTCGCGGATGTTGCGCGCGATCTCGTCGTAGGCGGCCGGATTGGGTTGGGCCTGCGAGGTGGGGCTGGCGGGCTTCTGCAGCAGTTCCAGGCTCATGCGTATGCGCGCCAGTGGCGAACGCAGTTCGTGCGAGGCATTCGCCAGCAAGGTCTTGTGCGCCACCAGCAAGGCCTGCACGCGCGAGGCGGCCACGTTGAAGCGCTGGGCCAGAAAAGCCACCTCGTCCTGGCCGTCTTCGGGCAGGCGCCGCGCCAGGTCGCCTTCACCCCAGCGCTCCACGCCTTGTTGCAAGGTTTCGATGCGCAGCGTGAGCTGGCGTACCACCGGCCAGGCCCCAGCGCCACGGCTGCGGCGATCAGCACCAGCAGGATGAGCAGGCCGGGCAGGCTGTAAGGGGGCTCCCACCAGGCAGGAGGGGGCGGGATGAGCATGTCCCCGCGCGGGGGGCGGGCAACCAGATGTGCAGGATCTGCCCGTCACGCATCGGGACTTCGAAGCTCAGGCCGGGACCGAAGCCGGCGCCGTGGGACGGACGCGGTGGCGTGCGTGACGGGCGCAGCGTCAGCGCGCGGCCCAGCACCTCGCCCTCGGCGTTGCGCAGCACGATCTCCCGTCCGGGACGCTGGGCGCGGTCGCTCTCGCGCGCGCGTTCAGCCTGAACTCGTTCGATGTGGGTGATCCAGGCGAAGATCAGGGTCAGCACGCCGATGGCGCCGACCACGGCCAGCCACAGGCGCAGGTAGAGGCGATGGAACGGCGCGATCTTCATGGCCGACGGGGCAGGCCTGGGCACGGAGCAGTGTCCTCAATCCTGCTGGCGAGCGAAAACATAACCCACGCCGCGCACGGTCAGGATGCGCTTGGGTGTCTTGGGGTCGACCTCGATGGCCGCGCGGATGCGGCCCATGTGGACGTCGATGGAGCGGTCGAAAGCTTCCAGTTCACGGCCGCGCACCGCTTCCATGATCTGTTCGCGCGTCAGCACCCGGCCAGCGCGTTCGGCCAGCGTCACCAGCAGGTCGAACTGGTAGGACGTGAGCTCGCAGCTACGGCCTTGCACGGTGACCGTGCGGGCGTCGCGGTCGATGGTCAGCGAGCCGAAATGCAAGGGAGGATTACTCGTGGCGTGTTCGTCGGTCGCCGAGGTGAGGGAGGTATGAGCGTGCCGGCGCAGCAGTGCCCGAACGCGGGCCAACAGTTCGCGGGGTTCGAAGGGCTTGGCCAGGTAGTCATCCGCCCCGATCTCCAGGCCGATGACGCGGTCCATCGGGTCGCCCTTGGCCGTGAGCATGAGGATGGGGGTATGCGCGGTGGCGCCGGGCAATGCGCGGATGCGGCGGCAGATGTCCAGCCCGTCCATGTCGGGCAGCATCAAGTCCAGCACCACGAGTTGGGGCGCTTGATCGGCCGCCTGCTGCGGCGTGCCCAGCTTGGCCAGCCCGGCCGCGCCGGTGCCCGCGTGCTGCACGGCGAAGCCGGAGGGAGCCAGGTAGTCGCGCACCATCGCCGCCAGCCGGGCGTCGTCCTCGATCATCAGCAGGGGCGTGGGGCTCATGGCGGCGAGTGTATCCATCCCCGCAATGGTGCAGGCCGGGCATGAGTCCGGCTTGTCGTGGCCGTAAAGAAAGGTAAAGGGGATCAGCCTTTGCGCCGTGTCCGCGCCGCCAACGCCACCAGCACCAGTACCGGCACCCCCAGCAGCGCGGTGCTGGTGAAGAAGGCGCTGTAGCCCCAGGCGTCGACGAACTCACCGGAGAATCCCGCGACAAATTTGGGTGCGAGCGCGTACATGGAACTGAACAGCGCGTACTGGGTGGCCGAGTAGGTGACGTTGGTCAGGCCGGACAGGTAGGCGATGAAGGCTGCCGAGGCCAGGCCCGAGGCCAGGTTGTCCGCCGAGATGACGTAGATCAGCGCCGTCACGTCGTGGCCGCGCGTGCCCAGCCAGGCGAAGAGCAGGTTGGTGGCGGCGCTGAGCGCCGCGCCCAGCATCAGCACGCGCATCACGCCCAGGCGCAGGGCCAGCGCCCCCCCGCGAAGGAGCCGGCCAACGTCATCAGCAGGCCGTAAACCTTGGTGACGGTCGCGACTTCGTCCTTGCTGTAGCCCATGTCCACGTAGAAGGGGTTGGCCATGATGCCCATCACCACGTCGCTGACACGGTAGATGGCGATGAGCGCCAAGATCAGCACGGCTTGCCAGCGGTAGCGGCGCACGAAGTCCAGGAAGGGCTCGACGATGGCCTCGCGCAGCCAGGCCATGGGGCCGGGCGCGACGGGGGCCTTCCCCGCGGCGAGTGGGATGGCGGGCGCCAGCAGCACGGTGAGCATGCCGGGCAGCATGCTGGCCGCCATCACGAGGTAGGCCGTGGTCCAGGCCGCGTTCTGGTAGTTGAGGGTCGAGGCGAGCGGCGGCGCCCCAAGGACCTGCGTCACGACTTCGGCCCGTGCCGCGAGCCACAGCACGCCGGCGCCGGCCCAGATCATGGCCAGTCGGTAACCGGCCTGGTAGGCCGCCGCGAGCGCGGCCTGGCGTTCGGTGCTGGCGGATTCGATGCGGTAGGCGTCCAGGGCGATGTCCTGCGTGGCTGAGGCGAAGGCCACCAGCACGGCAAAACCCGCGACCGCCTGTAGGCCTTGGCGCGGGTCGGCCAGGGCCATGCCGATCAGGCCACCCGCCACGCCCAGCTGGGCCAGCAGCAGCCAGCTGCGGCGCTGGCCCAGCCAGCGGGCCAGGCCCGGCAAGGGCAGGCGGTCCACCAGCGGGGACCAGACCCATTTGAATCCATAGGCCAGGCCGATCCAGCTCAGGTAGCCGATGGTGGCGCGGTCGATGCCCGCCTCGCGCAGGCGAAAGCTCAGCGTGCCCAGCACCAGCAGCAGGGGGAGGCCGGCGGCGAAACCCAGTGCCAGCATGCGCAGGGTGGCGGGCTCCAGATAGATGCGCCAGGCGGCGAGCCAGCCCGGTTTGTCGGATGCGTCGGGGTGCGCGGCGGCCGGATGCTCGGAAGGGGGCGTAGACATGCGGGGAATCATACGTGCGGGAACCGCGCGGCGAGCGCCTGACTCCATGGGCCTATCGATGGGAGACTTTCCATGCAAGCCGTCCTTGCGGCATCATTCGGACACCATGAAGAGACGCAATTTCACCCTGATGTGGACGGCGCTGCTGCTTGCGGCGGTGTTCTCCACGAGCCTCGCTCGTGCCGAAGACCAAAAGCTCGGCGTGGACGTGGGCAAGACCTCGGCCTTCACCAAGCTCGCGCCCGCCGAGGACGTTGAGAAGCTGGCGCTGACCCAGTACCAGCAGCAGCTGGATGAGGCGCGCAAGAAGAACGCGCTGGCATCCAACGACGACCCGCAACTGCAGCGCCTGCGTGTCATCGCGGACCAGATCATTCCCCATGCCCTCAGCTGGAACCCGCGGGCCAAGAACTGGAAATGGGAAATCAATCTGATCGTCAGCAAGCAGGTCAATGCCTATTGCATGCCCGGCGGCAAGATCGCCTTCTACACCGGCATCCTGGAGCAGCTCAAGCTCACCGATGACGAAGTGGCCATGGTCATGGGCCATGAGATCGCGCACGCCTTGCGCGAACATGCGCGCGAGCGCATGGGCAAGAGCCAGGTCACCAACGGTCTGGCGCGGGTTGGCGGCGTGGTCGTTTCCGCCTTGTGGGGCATTGACCCGAACCTGACCGATTCCGTGGCGCGCGGTGGCGCCAACCTGCTGACCTTGAGCTTCAGTCGGGACGATGAAAGCGAAGCCGATCTGGTCGGCATGGAGCTGGCCGCGCGTGCGGGATACGACCCGCGCGCCGGGGTGACGCTGTGGCGCAAGATGAGCAGCGCCAGCAAGGGCGCGCCACCGCAGTGGATGTCCACCCACCCCTCGGGCAAGACGCGCATCAAGGAAATCGAAAAGAACCTGCCGCGTGTCGAGCCGCTGTACGAGCAAGCGAAAAAGTAAGCCCCCCTGAGGCGCTACGCGCCTTCCTCCCTGAACGCCAACCTGCGGTGGCAGGGGGGAACGCACTCAGCGGCTAAGGCAAAGCCAGCTCCGCGAGTGCCTTGGTCGGGATCCCTTCAAGCGAAGTTACGTCCCACCCACGAAGGGGTTGGTCTCGCGTTCCTGGCCGAAGGTGCTTTCAGGTCCGTGGCCGGGAATGAACACCGTGTCGTCGCCCAGGGGCCAGAGTCGTTCGGTGATGCTTCGAATCAGGTCGCCGTGGTTGCCCCGCGGGAAGTCGGTGCGGCCGATGGACCCCGCGAACAGCACGTCGCCGACGAAGGCGCGGTGCGCTTCGGGTGAGTGAAAGACCACGTGGCCCGGGGTGTGGCCGGGGCAGTGACGCACGTTCAGTGTGCAGTGGCCGATTTGCACCGTGTCGCCGTCGTGCAGCCAGCGCGTGGGCACGAAGGGTTCACCCGCTGGCATGCCGAAGCGACGGCCTTGCTCGGCCAGGCCATCGATCCAGAACTGATCGTCGGGGTGCGGACCGATGATGGGCAGGTCCAGTGCGCGGGCCAGCTCCGCCGCCGCGCCCGCGTGGTCCAGATGGGCGTGCGTGATCCAGATGGCCTTGAGCGTCACGCCCGCGCGGCTGGCCGCGGTGGTGATGCGGGGCAGGTCGCCGCCGGGGTCGATGACGGCGCCCTCCATCGTCTCGTCGCACCAGACGACGGAGCAATTCTGCTGGAAGGCAGTCACGGGGACGGTCAGGTACTGGAGCATGGTGGGCGGCGAGAGGGTCGAAGCGGGGGAGGTGGAGCGGCGCTGGCCAGCGATGCTATCCAAAATCGGACCCTGCCGGGCTCAGGGCGGGCCCAGGAAGAGGTAGACCGCGTTGGAGCCGCTGGTGGCGTGGCCGACCCCAAAGTACAAAGGGCCGACCGGCGTGTCCACCGCGAGGAAGAGGGCGTTGCTGCGCAGCGTGCCCTGGTGCCTGGACTCCTCGACCACTTCGCGGACGCGGCCAGCCTCGACGGACAGCCCCAACTCCATGCCCTGCAACAGGCTCGGGCCGGTCAGCCGGTAGGCATAGACCAGGCGGCCCATCTGGGCACGCGTACCCAGCAGTTCACCCGTCTGGTAACCCGACATGCGCAGAAAACCGCCCAGCGATGCCAGCTCGTGCTCGGGCAGGTCGCCGTCGCCGCCGGCGCGAGTGCTGAAGTAGGCCGCGCGCAGGATGTGGTCGTCCAGTGTCATCGCGCCGCGCCAGGCCAGGTCCAGCTTGTCGTAGCGTTGATCGGCGCCGTAGGCGGGCAGCGAGTCGAAATACCGCAGGTCCAGTGCCGTGCCGTGGTGCGGGAAGCTCAGGCTGTCCAGCGTGTCCGTGCGCAAGACCAGTTCCAGGCCGCCGGTGTCGACCGAAGGCAGCTCCAGATCACCCAGTTCGGCGCTGGTGTCCTTGCTCAGTTGCACCCGGCCGCGCATCAGGCCGGCGCGCAGCTCGGCCGCATGGCCCAGGGCCAGCCCCGGTTGCAGGCGTGCCGTGGTCTCGTCGCGGCGAAAGCGTGCCACCCGTTGGCCTTCGGCAAAGATATCGAAGGGTTCGCGCCGGGTCTCGGCCTGGGCACTGATGAAGACGCTGCGCTCTACGTCCAGGGGCTGGAACCATTCGGTGCTCAGCCGGTCCGTGCGTCCGGTCTGCAGCTCATTGCGCCATTCGGCGCCCAGCGTGTTGAGCCAGGTGTGGCGGTGCGCCAGCAGCAGGTTGAAGTAGGCATTGCCCGAGAAATCGCTGGACAGGCCCAGGCCCACGCGCAGGTAACTGGGGCCCCAGGATTTTTCCGTGGTTTGCACGGTCACGGCTTGCCCGCCGTCAGGCAGGTTGGCGAGCGTGTAGCTCACGCTCTCGAAGTCTCCGGTGGCATAGATGCGGCGCAGGTCAGCGTCCAGCTGGCTGGCGTCGAAGCCCTGACCGGGCTGCAAACGCAGCATGGCTCGCACCGCCTCCGGGTTGACCACCTGGGTACCGGTGATGGTCACGCTGTCGACCCGGGCCCGCTCGGGACGGGGTGCCAGCCGCTGCCGTTCCCAGCGCGCGTAGCCGTCCTCGTCGAGGTGGTGGCGTTGCAGTTGTACCGCCGCGGCACGCGCGGCGCGCTCGCCGGCCTGCGACGCTTCGAGCAGGCGGTCGAAATCGGCGGTGCCGATCGTGCCCAGATCCGGGCTGATCAGCACGTCGTCGGGGCCAAGTTCGTTCAGTGATTCGTGCACGTTCTGCGCCGTCACGATGCGCATCATCTGTTCGGTGACGCCCACCAGCGAGCGAATCTGCTCACGCGCGTGCAGGGGTGTGCCGATGTTGACCGCGATCACGACCTTGGCGCCCAGGGCACGGGCCACGTCGACCGGCAGGTTGCGGCTGGCGCCGCCGTCCACGAGCAGGCGCCCGTTGATCTCCACCGGGTTGACGATGGCTGGCAAGGCCATGCTGGCGCGCACGGCGGAGGCCAGGCTGCCGTGGTCCAGCACCACCATCTCGCCCGTGCCCAGATCGGTGGCCACCGCGCGAAAGGGAATGGGCAGGCGGTCGAAGTCGGCGCTGCTCTGGCGCGAGGTCAATTGGCGCAGCACGGCTTCCAGCGCCACCCCGGACACCGCGCCCTTGGGCAGGGTGATGCCGCTGGTACTCAGGCCCATTTCCGGGCCGATGTAGTTGTAGCGGCCTTCGGCCTTGCTGCGCAGGGGCAAGTCACTGCGCTGCACGTCGCGGAACAGCAGGGCGGTAGTGAGGGGGCGCAGATTGGCTTCCAGCGCGCCGAGCGGCATGCCACTGGCGTAAGCCGCGCCGATGATGGCGCCCGCGCTGGTGCCGACAATGCAGTCCACCGGCACGCGCAGCGCTTGCAGCACCTTGAGCACGCCCAGATGCGCGCCCCCGCGCGCGCCGCCGCCCGAAAGCACGAGGCAGACGCGTGGCCGCTCGCTGGGCGCGACCAGCGTCGGTACAACGGCTGCAGCCGGTAGGTTCGGTGGCAACCCCGTCGCCTGTGACGAGGGCCAGGCCAGCAGGAGGGTGACAAGCACGGCCGATGCCGGGCCCGCGCGGTTTCGCCGGCCCCATCGCCATGCGCCTTTCAATTTGTACGCCCGGGAATGTGCATGCCGGAATTTTGTCCGGAAATTCCCTGGCGAAACGGCACAATGACAGGCATGAGTGCCGCCAATTCCCGGCTCCTGCCGCTGGACGACGACCTGCGTGCCGTGCTGCACAACGAGGTGCATGCCCGCCCGTCCGCGCGCATCCGCCTGCCTGCCCTGGTCATATACGTCGCCGTCCTCAACGCGGGCGTGAGCCGTGAGCAGGAATGCGCGCACCTGCGGCGGCTGCCGGGCCAGCAGGGGCTGACGCTCGATGCCTTGCACGCCAACTTCCTGCGCCTGCGTTTCGAGGGTTACACCGTCAAGTGGGAACGGCACACCGAATACACGCGGTATTCCCTCGTGCAGCCCTTGCCCGCGCATGCCGCCCTGGGCGTGGCCGATCCCGATGTGTCCTCGGGCCTCGTGCTGCCGCCGAACTGGTTGCGTGACATCCCTGGGCGGGTCTTCGCCGCCATCGAGCTGGCCATGGTGCACGGTGATCTGAGCACCCCCGAAGTCACCATGGCCCAGGCGCGCCGCTGGTTTGGAGAGCGGGTGGTGGTGGCTTCCATCATGGGCAACCAGGGCCATTCCTGGGCCGTGACCGACTTCCATCTGCGCGAGAGTGGTTTCGAGCGTTTTCTCGTGATCGCTCCGCCCGCCACGACCGAGACCCGTGCCGGTCGCATTTCCCAACGCCTGCTGGAACTGGAAACCTACCGCCTGATGGCCTTGCGCGGCCTGCCCGTGGCCAAGGACCTGGGCACCATGCTGGGCGAGGCCGAAGCCGCACTGGCGGGCATCACGGCCCGGCTGGAGAACAAATCTGCCTCGGAGCAGGAACTGCTGGACACCCTGATCGGCCTGGCCGCGCGCATCGAGCGCGCCATGGCCGAGCACGACTACCGCTTCGCAGCCACCCGCGCCTATGCGGCCATCGTGGACCAGCGGCTCGAAGAGCTGCGCGAGCAGCCTGTGTCTGGCACCCAGACCGTGGGCGAGTTCCTGCAGCGTCGCCTCTCGCCCGCCATGGCGACCGTGACGGCCACCGCGCAGCGGCTGTCGTCCTTGTCCGCGCGGGTGGCACGCGCCAGCGCCCTGCTGCGCACGCGGGTGGACATCGCCACCGAGGCGCAAAACCAGCAACTGCTGGAAAAGCTCACGCGCGGGCAGGAACTGCAGCTGCGCCTGCAGACCACGGTGGAAGGTCTGTCGATCGCGGCGATCTCTTATTACGTGGTCAGCCTGCTGGTCTACGGCGTCAAGGCCCTGAAGGCGACGGGCCTGCACGTGGATGTGGAAATCGCCACCGGTGCGCTGATCCCCTTCGTGATCTGGGGCGTGTGGCGCGTCACGCGGCGCATCCACCAGAAGCTGAAGGCAGGCGGCGCCTAGCCCGTTGGGTGGCGTGTGGGGTGAACGTCCCGCAGCCGATCGGTGAGCCCGTGACCTAAGTCGCTAAGCCGCGAGAAAACGCTGCAGCGCTTGAATGACCCGCCCGGGTTGTTCGTGCACGATCCAATGCGTGGCATCGGGCACCCGTTCCAGCGTGAGTTGCGGGATGTAGTCTTCCAAGCCCTCGATGAGCTCGGGCGGCAGGGCGGTGTCGCCCAGACCCCACAGCACCAGGGTGGGCACGGTGATGGTCAACATCTCGCGCGGCAGCTCGATTTGGCTGGCGGCCGCGTCGTCTGGCCGGGGCGGGCGCAAGGGCGAGGCCCGGTAGTAGTTGAGGCCGCCGGTGAGTCCCTGGTCCCAGACGGCGCGGTAGCGCTTTTTCAAGTCCTCGGTCAGCCAGCCGTAGCCCTCGGCCCCCGCACCCAGGTTCAGGAAAAAGTCCCAGAGGCGGCGGTAATCGTCCTCGGCCAGCAAAGTTTCCGCATCGGGTCGGTTCAGGAAATTCATGTAGGCGCTGGCGGCCTGCTGTTTCGGGTTGTTTTGCAGCTCCCGCAGAAAGGTGCCCGGATGCGGCGAGTTGACGATGGCCAGGCGGCGCATCAACGCAGGCTGCTGGTTGGTCAGGTTCCAGGCCACGGCACCGCCCCAGTCGTGTGCGACCAGACAGGCCAAGGCCTGGCCAGGGGATTCGATGGCGATCAGCGCCGCGATGTCCTGCACCAGATGCTTGGCGCGGTAGGCGGCGGGCTCGGACGGCGCGCTCGACTGTTCATAGCCGCGCAGATTGGGGGCGACGCAGCGGAAGCCGCCGTTTTCAGGTCGGGCGAAATGTTCCAGCAACTCGTCCCAGACGAAGGCGGCTTCCGGAAATCCGTGCAGGAAGAGCAGCACCGGTCGGCCGGGGGTGCCCGAGGCGCGGCAGCTCAGGTGAATGCCATGGGGCAGGGCTTGTAGCCAGGTCTCGATCATGGGCGCTCTCCGCAGGATGGTCCGCGGGGATGTTAGTCCCCGGTCCCGCGGCCGTCCGTCCCGCAGTGGACAAGAGGTGCGCCTTTTTCTTGTCAGATCGTCAGGTCGTACCTGACCGACAGCGGCGCGTGGTCGCTGAACTTCTCGTCCTTGTAGACGCCGGTCTGGCGCGCCAGCGCCGCCAGGGCCGGCGTGGCCAGGTGGTAGTCGATGCGGCAAAAGGCCGACATTGAACCGCTGCCAGCCGCAGTCTCGACGGCGCATCCGCATCCGAGTGTATGCAGCCAGTCCTCGCCGCCTTCCGCCCGGGCAGTCATAGCCAGGGCGCACTTCATCAGATTCGCCCGATTTATGCAGTATGACTGTATATAGTTCGGTGCGTGATCAGAGCCATACGAAATCCAGACGATCCACGCGCCATTTCCTGCTCAGAGGGAAGAAGCCATGCACAAACGATCCCCCGTTCACGGATCCGCTGCGTTTGTCGCAGCAAGCGACTGCCAGCCTGCCGGCTCCTTTGCGGCCGCTGCCGCATCAACCCAGGCTGGCGCGACTGCTAGCGGTATCAATAAATTGAAAGGCCCCATGGAAGCAGACGCACTCAAAACCGTCGTACGACGTTTCAACAAGGAAGTCATCGAGGATGGCTGTCGCGCGTCCTTTCAGGAACTGATGGATGACTCCTTCGTCAACCGCTCCGCTCCTGCCGGAGCACCCAGCGGGCCCGAGAGCCTGTGGAACACCTTTGAGAATGTGCTTCGCCCGGCGCTGAGCGGACTTAAGGTGGAAATCCACGATCAGCTCTGCGAAGGAGACAAAGTGACGACCCGAAAGAGCATCACAGGCACGCACACCGGCTCCCTTATGGGCATTGCGGCGACTGGCAAGCCGGTGTCCATCGACGTGATTGATATCGTTCGCGTGCACGCAGGTAGGTACGTCGAGCATTGGGGCATCAATACGCTTCCGGCGGTTCTGGCTCAGTTGCGAGCAGGGTGAAGCGAGGCTTGCGCGAGTTCGCAACTTGCAATCCTGTCGGAAGAGGAGAGAGACAAATTGGCAAACCAGAATCAGGCGGTCAGAGCCGCTTCAGAGGTCGCAGTCCTGGCTGACGACCTCCGCGACGTCATTGGCAAGTTTGTGAGGTCTGTGAGGGGCAAGGCCGGGACACCTTCGGACGCACATGGGGAAACGCTGGCTTTCCTGGAGCGCGCAGGCCCCGTAAGCATTGCGGCCCTTGCAGACGCTCGAGGAGTGAAGCACCAGAGCATGCGGCTTGTGACGGCCCGACTGGAAGCTGAGGGTCTGATTGATCTCCTGTCCGACCCCAAGGACAAGCGCGGCTATCTCATTCATCTCACGAAAGCAGGGTTGCAGGAGACGGCTGCAGCCCGGAGGGCAAGGGCGCAGTGGATCGCTGAGGCCTTGGCGACCACCTTAAGCGTGGACGAGATGAAGATCCTCCGTCAGGCTGTTCCGCTGCTGAAAAAAATAGCTGATCTTCCCCAAGGTGGATAGCCCCAGGCGCTACGTGCCCTATAAATCCAGGTCGTACCTGACCGACAGCGGCGCGTGGTCGCTGAACTTCTCGTGCTTGTAGACGCCGGTCTGGCGCGCCAGCGCCGCCAGGGCCGGCGTGGCCAAGTGGTAGTCGATGCGCCAGCCCACGTTCTTGGCATAGGCCTGGCCGCGGTTGCTCCACCAGGTGTAGGCGGTCTCAGTGGCCTCGGGTTCGAGCGTGCGGTAGACATCGACCAGGCCGCCCTGGCCAGGGTCCAGCAGCTTGGTCATCCAGGCGCGTTCCTCGGGCAGGAAGCCGCTGTTCTTGAGGTTGCCCTTCCAGTTCTTCAGGTCCATCTCCTTGTGCGCGATGTTCACGTCGCCACAGAGGATGAACTCACGTTGGCCGCGCAGCGTCTGCAGGTGCGTCCACATCTCGTCGAGGAAGCGGAACTTGGCTTCCTGTCGTTCTTCGCCCGAGGAGCCGCTGGGGAAGTAGCAGCTGATCAGCGAGAGCTTGCGTTGGGGCGTGTCGAAGCGCAGCTCCACCCAGCGGCCCTCGGCGTCGAACTCGGGCGAGCCGTAGCCGATGAGCACATCGCTGGGCGCGTGCTGGGTGTAGACGGCCACGCCCGAATAGCCTTTCTTCTCGGCGTAGTGGAAGTGGCCCTGCAGGCCGGCGAGCAGCTCGAATTTGCCTGCCACGTCCGGCGCCTGGGCCTTGACTTCCTGCACGCAAATACAATCCGGACGCGTCTTTTCAAGCCAGGCCTCGAGCCCCTTGCTGGTGGCGGAACGGATGCCGTTGAGGTTGAGACTGACCAGATTGAACAAGGATGTTGTTGCCATGGCGGGTGAAGAAAAGAAAGAAGCGTTGGCCCAGGAGTTCGTGGCTTTCGCGGTGGAATGCGGTGTGCTGCGCTTTGGCGAATTCAAGACCAAAGCGGGGCGACTCTCGCCCTACTTCTTCAACGCGGGCCTGTTCGACGACGGGGCCAAGCTGGGCCGGCTGGCGGAATTCTATGCGGGCGCGTTGCTGACCGAAATGCGCGATTCCGGGCTGGAATTTGACATGATCTTCGGCCCCGCCTACAAGGGCATTCCGCTGGGCGCGGCGGTGGCGGTGGAGCTGGCGCGGCGTGGTCACAATCGGCCCTTCGCCTACAACCGCAAGGAAGCCAAGGACCATGGCGAAGGCGGTTCCCTGGTCGGCGCGCCACTCAAGGGCCGGGTGCTGATCGTGGACGACGTGATGTCGGCCGGCACGGCGGTGCGCGAATCGATCGCCTTGATCGAGGCCGCGGGCGCCCAGGCCCACGCGGTCGTGATCGCGCTGGACCGCCAGGAGATGGCAACCGAGAACGGCGCCGACGTGCCTTACAGCGCCGTGCAGTACGTGCGTGATCGCCTGGGCATGCGGGTGGCCACCATCGCCCGTCTGGAAGACCTGCTGCGCTACCTGGAGCGCCAGGGTGCCGGGGCCTCCGGCGCGGACCACGCGCGCGTGCTGGCCTACCGCCAGCGTTACGGCGTCGCCCAGTAGTGGCCGCGGGCGGTCCAGGTCCGGGTTCGAGCGATGGCCAGCGGCATGGCGCTTGCTACCTTGCTACGAGACCCTGCCAACACCGCCATGTCCTCCCGGCTTGAACCCCCCGCGCTGCACGAAGGCCAGTCCCTGGCCCATCCGCTGTGGCGCGACCGCCTGGCCCTGCTGCTCGAATCGACGGGCGAGGGCATGTTCGGCGTCAACCTCGCGGGGCGCTGCATCTTCATCAACGCGGCGGGTGCGCGCATGCTGGGCTACGAGCCGGTCGAGGTGATCGGCCGCAACATGCACGAGCTGATCCACCACACACGCCAGGATGGCCAGCCTTATCCCGAGCGCGACTGCCCGATCTTCAATGCCTTTCGCCAGGGCCAGTCCTGCCGCATCGACAACGAAGTGCTCTGGCGGCGCGACGGCACGAGCTTCCCTGCCGAGTACACCTCGCACCCGGTGGTCGACAACGGCATGGTGCTGGGCGCCATGGCGACCATCGTGGACATCACGCCGCGCAAGCAAGCGGCCGACACCCTGCGCCGCGCCAAGGAGGAACTGGAGCTGCGTGTCGAGGAGCGCACGCGCGAACTGTCGGACGCGCTGTCGCAGATGCGCAAGCTCTCGGCCTGGCTGGATTCGGCGCGCGAGGACGAGCGCACCCGCATCGCGCGCGAAGTCCACGACGAGCTGGGCAGCCTGTTGGTCGCGCTCAAGATGGACGTGAACTGGGTGGCCAAGCGCCTGGGTGAAGCTCCGGCACCCGAGGAGGCCGGCGCCCAGCGCGAGCGTCTGCGCTGCAAGTGCCACAACATGAGTCGCCTGATCGAGAACGCCGTGGAGAACGTCGGGCGCATCATCACCGACCTGCGCCCCAGCATCCTGGACCATCAGGGCCTGTGGGCCGCGCTGGAATGGCAGGCGCAGGAATTCGTGCAATCGGCCGAGCTGGAACTGGGCTGGCACATGGACGTGCAGGCGGGCGTGGAGTTGCCCGAGCCGGCGGCGATGGCGGTGTTCCGCATCTTCCAGGAGATGCTGAGCAATGTGGGTCGCCATGCCCAGGCCCGCGCCGTCGCCATCCGCATCGAGGCCGATGCGCGCCAGTTGCACCTGAGCGTGCGTGACGACGGGCGGGGTGCCGCACCCGAGGCCTTCGAGGCCGCCACGGCCTATGGGGTGATGGGCATGCGCGAGCGCGCGCGGCATTTCGGCGGACAGATGTCCATCCTCAGTCTGCCCGGCCGTGGCACGACGTTTGCGCTGTTGATGCCGGTGACCCCATGAGCGAGCCCCTGCGCATCCTGATCGGCGACGACCACCGCATCGTGCGCGAGGGCTTGAAGCAGATCCTGTCCGACGACCCGGACCTGCGGGTGGTGGCCGAGGCCGCCACCGGCCCGGAGGTGTTGGAACAGGTGCAAGCCCTGCACGAGCATCTGGACCTGGTGCTGCTCGACATTGCCCTGCCAGACCGCGACGGGCTGGACGTGCTGCAGCAGTTGCGCGCCGCGCACCCACGCCTGCCTGCGCTCATGCTCAGCACCTACCCGGAGCGGCAGTACGCCGCGCGCTGCATCAAGCTGGGCGCGGCCGGCTATCTGAACAAGAGCGCCGATCCGGATGTCATGCTGGCTGCCGTGCGCAAGGCCGCGGCCGGCGGTGTCTTCGTCACGCCCGCCGCGGCGGAGGCCCTGGCCGGCGCGGTGGCGGGGCGGGGTGGCGCGGAGACGCTGTCCCATCGCGAGCACCAGGTCTTTCGCCTGCTCATCCAGGGGCGCAGCGTGAGCGAGATTGGTGCGCAACTCGGCCTCGCGCCCAACACGGTCAGCACCTACCGGGCACGTATCCTGGAGAAGACCGGCACCAAGAACGATGTGGAACTGGCGCTCTACGCCGAGCGCGATACCACCTCACGAAATTTGTAGGGCCAACCCTACAAGGCGGCGAGAAATCATCGGCGACTTTGCGACTAAGCGTCCGACCAGGCGCGCAGGTCGGGCGACTGGCGCACGACTTGCGTAAGGACAGCATCTTTTCTTGAAAGAGGTGCGCCATGTCCCGACTGCCTGAATCGCCTGAGTCCGCTTCCCAGACTTATGCTCCCTACGACGCCGACCGGCCGCTGATGCTGCGCTGTTCTTGCGGCCAGGACCATGCGCCGGCCGACCACGGCAAAGCGGCTGCCGCCATGCGGAGCACCTCTTTGTCGACTGAGGCCGAAACCTTGTCGCATGACTTCGTCGAGGCCAGCCTGATCAAGGCGATCTTTCCGGTCGACAGCGTGCGCCGCCGTTTCCTCAAGGCCGTGGGCGCCAATACCGCGCGCGCGGCTATCGCCTCGGTGCTGCCCGTCTCGGCCCTGCAGGCCATGGCCCAGGACAAAGGCGCGCTGGAGAAGAAGGACTTGAAGATCGGCTTCATCCCGATCACCTGCGCCACGCCGCTCATCATGGCCCACCCCATGGGCTTCTACAGCCAGCAAGGCCTGAACGTGGAAGTGGTCAAGACGGCGGGTTGGGCGCTGATCCGCGACAAGATGCTCAACAAGGAGTACGACGCCACGCACTTCCTGAGTCCCATGCCGCTGGCCATGAGCCTGGGTCTGGGCTCGACCGCTGCGCCCATGCAGGTGGCCACGATCCAGAACACCAATGGCCAAGCCATCACGCTGGCGAACAAGCACAAGGACAAGCGTGACCCGAAGGACTGGAAGGGCTTCAAGTTCGCGGTGCCCTTCGACTACTCCATGCACAACTTCCTGCTGCGTTATTACGTCGCGGAGCATGGCCTGAATCCCGACACCGACATCCAGATCCGCGTCGTGCCGCCGCCGGAGATGGTGGCCAATCTGCGCGCGGGCAACATCGATGGCTATCTCGGCCCCGACCCCTTCAACCAGCGCGCGGTGTACGAGGAAATCGGCTTCATCCACCTGCTGACCAAGGAGCTGTGGGACGGTCACCCCTGCTGCGCCTTTGGCACCAGCGCGGAATTCATCCAGCAGAACCCCAACACCTTCGCCGCCCTGTACCGTGCCGTGCTGACTTCGGCGGCCATGGCGCGCAAGGCCGAGAACCGCGAACTGATCGCCAAGACCATCGCGCCTGCGCAGTACCTGAACCAGCCCGAGATCGTGCTGCAGCAGGTGCTGACCGGCAAGTTCGCCGATGGCCTGGGCAAGGTGCAGAACGTGCCCAACCGCGCCGACTTCGACCCCATGCCCTGGCAGAGCATGGCGGTGTGGATGCTCACGCAGATGCAACGCTGGGGCTATCTGCAGGGCGACGTGAACTACAAGCAGATCGCCGAAAAAGTCTTTCTGCTCACCGACGCGAAGAAGCAGATGGCGGCGCTGGGCCAACCGGTGCCAGCCGGCGCCTACCCCAAGTTCAAGGTCATGGGGCGCGAATTCGACCCGGCCCAGGCCGCCGACTACGCCAAGAGCTTCAAGATCCGCAAGGCGGCCTGAGTGCACATGACAAGCATCTGGCGCAGTCGCGCGGGACCGTCCTTGGGACTGCGCGCGGCCCTGGTTTCCTTGTTGCTGTTCTTGCTGCTGCTGGCGATCTGGCATCTGGCCAAGCTGCCTGTGGCGCAAAGCGGCGCCGCGGTCAACCTCACGGCCGAGGAAATCGAGTACCTCAAGATGCTGGGCAAAGACCCCGGCGCCTCGGCCAAGCAGGGCGGCTTTCCCGCGCCGGCCGAGTTTGCCCGCACGGCCTGGAAGCACCTGAGCGATCCTTTCTACGACAACGGCCCCAATGACAAGGGCATCGCGATCCAGCTTGCGCATTCACTCGGCCGCGTGGGGCTGGGCTTCCTGCTGGCCTGTCTGGTCGCGGTGCCGCTGGGGTTCGTGATCGGCATGTCGCCGCTGCTGCGGCGCGCGTTCGATCCCTATATCCAGGTGCTCAAGCCCATCAGTCCGCTGGCCTGGATGCCGCTGGCGCTCTACACCATCAAGGATTCCTCGGCCAGCGGCATCTTCGTGATCTTCATCTGTTCGATCTGGCCCATGCTGATCAACACCGCCTTCGGCGTGGCCTCGGTCCGGCGTGATTGGCTCAACGTCGCGGCCACGCTGGAAGTCGGCCCCTTGCGCAAGGCTTTCCTGGTGATCCTGCCGGCGGCGGCGCCCACCATCGTCACCGGCATGCGCATCAGCATGAGCATTGCCTGGCTGGTCATCGTGGCGGCGGAGATGCTGGTCGGCGGCACGGGCATCGGTTATTTCGTGTGGAACGAGTGGAACAACCTCTCACTCTCCAATGTGATCTTCGCGATCACCGTGATCGGTGTGGTCGGCATGTTGCTCGATCTGCTGTACGCCCGTTTGCAGAAGGCCGTGACCTATGTGGAGTGAAGCGGCGTGAACGGATTCCTGCAAATCGAAGGCCTGGCCAAGGCCTATGTGCCTGAACGGCCCGTCTTCGCCGATGTGTCCTTCATGCTGGACAAGGGCGAGTTCGTCTGCATCATCGGTCACTCGGGCTGCGGCAAGACCACCATCCTCAATGTGCTGGCGGGGCTGGACCAGGCGAGTGCCGGTCACGTCTTCATGGACGGGCGCGAGGTCTCCGGCCCGAGCCTGGAGCGGGGCGTGGTGTTCCAGGGCCACGCCTTGATGCCCTGGCTGAGCGTGCGCCAGAACATCGCCTTTGCCGTGCGCTCGCGCTGGCCGGAGATGAAGGCCGTCGAACTGCGCGCCCATGTGGAGCGTTATGTCGAGATGGTTGGTCTGAGTCCGGCCATCGACCGCAAACCCAGTGAGTTGTCAGGTGGCATGAAGCAACGCGTGGGCATCGCGCGTGCCTTCTCGATCGCGCCCAAGATGCTGCTGCTGGACGAACCCTTCGGCGCGCTGGACGCGCTGACCCGGGGTGCCATCCAGGACGAGCTGATGGCCATCGTTCGGCAGACGCAACAGACCGTCTTCATGATCACCCACGACGTGGACGAGGCCATCCTGCTGGCTGACCGCATCCTGCTGATGCGCAACGGCGGCGAGCGCGACGGCCGCTACCAGCCGGGCGGCATCGCCGAGGTGGTGGTCAATCCGCTGTCGCGCGAACGCAAGCGCGCCGAGTTGCACCACCTCGACGGCTATTACGCGCTGCGCAACCACATCGTTGATTTCCTCGTGTCGCGCGCGCACGCCTGAGGCGGCCACGCTTGAACTCTTGAACCTCAAAGGAGCATTTCCATGAACCGCAACGACGTCACCGAAAAAATCATCACCACCAAGGTGTCCAAAGGTCTCAAATGGGAAGACGTGGCCGCCAAGGTCGGTCTCAGCAAGGAATGGGTCACGGCCGGCTGCCTGGGCCAGATGACTTTCGACGCCGCGCAGGCCAAGACCGTTGGCGCCATCTTCGGCTTGAGCGAGGAAGAACAGAAATGGCTGCAGGTCGTGCCCTACAAGGGGTCGCTCGATACCGCCGTGCCGACGGACCCGCTGATCTACCGCTGGTACGAGATCGTCAACGTCTATGGCACCACGATCAAGGAGCTGATCCACGAGGAGTTCGGCGACGGCATCATGAGCGCCATCGACTTCAAGATGGACATCACGCGCGAGGCCGACCCCAAGGGTGACCGTGTCAACGTGGTGCTGTCGGGCAAGTTCCTGCCCTACAAAACCTACTGAGGCCGACGGGCCTCAGGACGCCGCAGTCTCCGCCTCGGCGCCCTGGGACCATCCGCGCAGCAAGCGGGTCAGCGCACGCAGGGCCGCTTCGGGCGTCGGGTCCGCCTGCGCGCGGACGATGGCGCCGTCCACCGCCAGCGCGATGGCCTGCGCATCCAGCTTGCGGTGGCGCGAGGGCGGCAGCAGTTCGGCGATGGCATCGCACATGTCCTGCTTGTGGCGCCGCGCGATCTCGCGCACCTGGGGCTGGGTGTCGCCCAGCTCGCCCACGCTGTTGATGAAGGCGCAGCCCCGGTAGACCGGGGAGCGGAACCATTCGGCCAGCACCGCCGGCAGGCTTTCCAGCCGCCCGCCGTGGCGGGCCAGCGCGGGGCGGAACCAGGCCATCCAGCGCCGGTGCCGGTCGTCCAGAAAAGCCAGGACCAGCTCGTTCTTGCTCGGGAAGTGGCGGTAGAGGGTCACCTTGCTCACGCCGGATTCGGAAATCACCCGGTCGATGCCGGTCGCGCGAATGCCTTCCCGGTAGAACAGATCGTGCGCCTTGCGCAGGATGCGTTCGCGGGCGGGCAGGGCGGCCGTGTCGAGCTCGGCCTGGGCGGCGATTCCGGGAACAGCGGTGGGCATGGCGCGATTGTAGACAGACCTGTCTGCTTCCGATAGACTGGGCAGGTAGACAGGCCTGTCTACATGATGCCGCGCTGGCTGCGTCGCCCCGAATCCCACCATCCCGACACGAGGAGCAAGTCCATGGACCCGAAACCGCCCCTGCCTCCCTTCACGCCCGAAACGGCCGCGCAGAAAGTTCGCATGGCCGAGGACGCCTGGAATTCACGCGACCCGGATCGCGTGGCGCAGGTCTACACCGAGGACACGCGCTGGCGCAACCGCGCCGAATTCCCGGTCGGACGCGAGCAGGTGCGCGCCTTCCTGCAGCGCAAGTGGGCGCGTGAGCTGGACTACCGCCTGATCAAGGAACTCTGGGCCGTCAGCGAGCACCGCATCGCGGTACGCTTCGCCTACGAATGGCACGACGACTCCGGCCAGTGGTACCGCTCCTACGGCAATGAGAACTGGGAGTTCAACCCGCAGGGTTATATGCAGCGACGCTTCGCCAGCATCAACGACCTGCCCATCAAGCCCGAGGAGCGCAAGTTCCACTGGCCCCTGGGGCGCCGGCCGGACGACCATCCCGGTCTGAGTGATCTGGGCTTGTAAGCCCTTCTGGCAAACCCTTCTGGCGCGGTAGATTCACGCAGATGCCAGCCTGCGCGCCGGCAAGGTCGTTCAAGCGCAGAGGTTGATTTCCACGGTGACGTGCGCGATTTCCTCGTGGATCGCGAGGGCCGTCTTCACGCGTTCCGGCGTCAGTGCCCGGTCGTGCGTGACCAGGGCCAGCGCCACGGCGTAGGCGTCCTTGCCGACGCGCCAGACATGCAGGTCGGTCAGCTGGGTGTGGCCTTCCTTGAAATCGGCCGTGATGGCCTCGCGGATTTCGGCAACCACGCCGTGGTCCATCTCGCAGTCCAGCAGCACCTTGCCGGTGTCGGCGATCAGCTTGCGCGCCCAGAGCACGATCAAGAGCGCGCCCACCAGGCCCATGACCGGGTCCAGCCAGGCCCAGCCGTGCATTTGGCCGCCAATCAGCGCCGCGATCGCCAGCACGGAGGTGGCGGCGTCGGCCACCACGTGCAGGTAGGCCGACTTCAGGTTCAGGTCGTGGTGTTGCGGGTGCTGTTCGTCATGGGCGTGATGGCTGTGCCCGTGGGTGTGCCCGCCATGATCGTGGTGCGTGTGGCCGGCGCGGTGGAGTATCCACGCGCACAGCAGGTTCACCAGCAGGCCGATCACGGCGATCGGGATGGCCTCCTGGTAGAGGATGGGCCTGGGTGACCACAGGCGGTCGATGGAGCCCGCCACCATGAGGGCCGCCACGCAGACCAGCAGCAATGCGCTGGTGTAAGCGGCCAGCACCTCGATTTTCCAGGTGCCGAAGGCAAAGCGGCGGTCACTGGCGTAGCGCCGTGCCGCGGCGTAGGCCAGGGCGCTCAGGCCCAGTGCCAGGGCGTGCGAGCTCATGTGCCAGCCGTCCGCCAGCAAGGCCATGGAGTTGGACCACCAGCCCGCGCCGATCTCGACGGCCATCATGGCCAGGGTGATCCACATCACGGCCTGGGTGCCGCGCTCCGCCGAGGCGCTGTTCGCGCTGAACACATGCGCGTGCCGCCATTTGGAAAGATCGTGGGTGTGCATGGGTTGTACCTCGGCGCGAGAAGGATCGGAAAGCCAGCCTCGGTTTACCCGGCCAGCTTCTTCTTCAGCAGGTCGTTGACCTGCTGCGGATTTGCCTTGCCCTTGCTGGCCTTCATGGCCTGGCCCACCAAGGCGTTGAAGGCCTTGTCCTTGCCGGCTTTGAACTGGGCGACGTTGTCGGGGTTGGTGGCGATCACCTCGTCGATGATCTTTTCCAGCGCGCCGGAGTCGTTCATCTGCTTGAGGCCTTTGGCTTCGATGAGGGCGTCAACGTCGCCGCCTTCCTTGTTCCAGAGCGCTTCGAACACCTGCCGGCCCGCGTTGTTGCTGATGGTGCCGTCGGCGATGCGGCCGATCAGCGCGGCCAGTTGCGCAGGCTGAACCGGTGCTGTTTCGATGGCGATCTCTTCACTGTTCAATCGGCGCGAGACTTCGCCCATGATCCAGTTGCTGGCCAGCTTGGCTTGCTTGCACAGGCGCGCGGTCTCTTCGAAATAGGCCGCCATGGCCTTGCTCTGCGTCAAGGTGGTCGCGTCGTACTCGGGCACTCCGTAGTCCGCGACGAAACGCGCGGCCATGGCACGCGGCAGCTCCGGCATCTGCGCCTTCACGCGCTCGATCCACTCGGGCGCGATCACCAACGGTGGCAGGTCCGGGTCCGGGAAGTAGCGGTAATCGGCGGCGTCTTCCTTGGTGCGCATGGCCCGGGTCTCGCCCGTGTCGGGGTCGAAGAGCACCGTGGCTTGCTGGATGGCGTGGCCATCCTCGATCTGCTCGATCTGCCAGCGGATCTCGTAGTCGATGGCCTGCTGCATGAACTTGAACGAGTTCAGGTTCTTGATCTCGCGGCGCGTGCCCAGCGGCGCGCCAGGCTTGCGCACCGAGACGTTGGCGTCGCAGCGGAAGGAGCCTTCCTGCATGTTGCCGTCGCAGATGCCGATCCAGGTGACGATCTTGTGCAGCTCCTTGGCGTAGGCCACGGCTTCGTCGCTGCTGCGGATGTCGGGCTCGGTCACGATCTCCAACAGCGGCGTGCCCGCGCGGTTGAGGTCGATGCCGCTTTGCCCGATGAAGTCTTCATGGAGGGACTTGCCGGCGTCCTCTTCCAGGTGCGCACGAACGAGGCGCACGGTCTTCTTCTCATCGCCCAGATAGAACGAGACCTCGCCGCCTTGCACGACCGGGATTTCGAACTGGCTGATCTGGTAGCCCTTGGGCAGGTCGGGGTAGAAGTAGTTCTTGCGCGCGAAGATGCTGCGCGGCGCGACGTGCGAGCCCAGGGCCAGGCCGAGCTGGATGGCGCGCTCGACTGCGCCCCGGTTCATCACCGGCAGGGTACCGGGCAGGGCCAGGTCCACCGCGCTGGCCTGGGTGTTGGGCTCGGCGCCGAAGGCCGTGGGGGCGCGGCTGAAAATCTTGCTCTCGGTCGAAAGCTGGGCATGCGTCTCGAAGCCGATGACGACTTCGTAGCCTTGGATCAACTTGCTGCTCATGGTCAGAAACCTGCGGGGGTGCGAAGGTGGAAATCGGTGGCCTGCTGGTAGCGGTGCGCCGCGTTGAGCAGCTTTGCTTCCTGCAGGTAGTTGCCGATCAGCTGAAGGCCCACGGGCAAGCCGCCTTCGCCGAAACCGACGGGCAGGCTCAGGCCCGGCAGGCCGGCGAGCGAGGCGGGCAGGGTGTAGATGTCGGCCAGGTAGTCGGCCACCGGGTCGTCGCCATGGCCGCCGATCTGCCAGGCCACGCTGGGGGCGGCGGGGCCGGCGATCACGTCGCAGTGTTGGAAGGCGTTCTGGAAATCGTCGGCGATCATGCGGCGGATCTTCTGCGCCTGCAGGTAGTAGGCGTCGTAGTAGCCGTGGCTGAGCACATAAGTGCCGATCATGATGCGGCGCTGTACTTCCTCGCCAAAGCCTTCGCTGCGGCTCTTCTTGTACATGTCCAGCAGGTCGGCGTAATCCTTGGCGCGGTGGCCGAACTTCACCCCGTCGAAGCGCGAGAGGTTGGAGCTGGCCTCGGCCGGGGCAATGATGTAGTAAACGGGGATGGCGAGTTCGGTGCGGGGCAGCGAGATCTCGACCAGCTTGGCGCCGAGTTTTTCGTATGCCTTCAGGGCGCTGTCGATGGCCGCGCGCACGTCGGCGGCCAGGCCCGCGCCGAAGAACTCCTTGGGAATACCGATGCGCAAGCCATCGAGCTGGTCGTTCAGGCTGCGGCTGAAGTCCTCGGCTGATAGGTCGAGCGAGGTGGAGTCACGGTCCAGGTCCGGCCCGCACAGGGCCGACAGCAGCAGGGCGCAGTCCTCGGCGGAGCGTGCCATGGGCCCGGCCTGGTCCAGGCTGGAGGCGTAGGCGATCATGCCGTAGCGCGAGGCGCGGCCGTAGGTGGGCTTGATGCCGGTGACGCCGCAGAAGCTGGCCGGCTGGCGGATGGAGCCGCCCGTGTCGGTGCCGGTGGCCGCGGGCGCCAGGCGCGCGGCCACGGCGGCGGCGCTGCCGCCGGAGGAACCACCGGGCACGCGGGCCGGGTCCCAGGGGTTCTTCACCGGGGTCGCTGTCGAGAAACCGACGGCCGGCACGGCCACGGCTTCGTTGGACGAGCCCATGGCGAATTCGTCGCAGCTCAGCTTGCCCAGGGTGACAGCCCCAGCGCCAGGGCCCTGGTCGGGCGCGCCCTGGCCCAGTCGGGCGACCACGGTCGCGTCGAAGGGCGAGCGGTAGCCGGCCAACATCTGGCTGCCTGCGGTGCTGGGGAAGTCCCGGGTCACGAAGATGTCCTTGTGCGCGATCGGCACGCCCAGCAAGGGCGCGTTGTCGCCCGCGGCGAGGCGCGTGTCGGCGGCGCGGGCCTGGGCCAGCGTGGCCTCCTCATCCAGGGCGAGGAAAGCGGCCAGGTTCTGGTGCGTGTGGATGCGTTTCAGAAAATGCCGCGCCGTTTCGACGGCGGACACTTGTTTCGCGCGCAGTTGCGCGGCCAGTTGGGCCACGCTGAGTTCATGCAATTCGCTCATGCTCGGTCTTGTTCTTGGATGTGTTCGAGAAACTGGGGCATCACTCGATGACCTTGGGAACGAGGAACAGCCCCCGTTCCACGGCCGGTGCGCTGCGCTGGTTGGCTTCGCGCTGGTTGCCTTCGCTGGCGTGGTCCTCGCGCAGGCGCAGGGAGGCTTCAGCGGCCTCGGCCTGGCGACCGGCGGCCTGGTAGGCGGCGGCCATGGTCGGGTGGGCAAGCGGCTCCACGCCCTGGGTGTCCACCGCGCGCATCTGCTCGACGATGGCGAAGAAACCGTTGATGCGCTCGCGCATGCGTTCGCCCTCGGCGGGGCTCAGTTCCAGCCTGGCCAGGCTGGCGATGCGCGTGATGTCGGCGGAATTCAGAGACATGGCGTAACCGTATGGTGGCAGTGGGAGGACGGGCGGACGCTGGAACGCTCATGCGCCCAAGCATGCCGCCTGGGGTTGACGGGGGCGAACCATGGGCTTGAAACCACGTGTAAGCGGTGTAATTCCTGGGCTCATCCGCGTTCCGGCGGGCCTGGCGCAGCCTGGGCGCGCACAGGGGATGGGGTATTATCCCGCCTTCAAGGACACCCGCGGCACCCAAAGGATAGAGCAATGTTTGAAGCGTTTCGCCAGTATTTCTCGACCGACCTGGCGATTGATCTGGGCACGGCCAACACGCTGATTTACGCCCGCGACAAAGGGCTGGTGCTCAACGAACCCTCGGTCGTGGCGATTCGCCACGAAGGCGGTCCCCAGGGCAAGAAGGCCATCCAGGCTGTCGGCCGCGAGGCCAAGTCCATGCTGGGCAAGGTTCCGGGCAACATCGAGGCCATCCGCCCGATGAAGGACGGCGTGATCGCCGACTTCACCGTCACCGAGCAGATGCTCAAGCAGTTCATCCGCATGGTGCACCCGCGCAGCATGTTCAAGCCCAGCCCGCGCATCATCATCTGCGTGCCCTGCGGCTCGACCCAGGTGGAACGCCGGGCCATCCGCGAATCGGCCCTGGGCGCGGGCGCGTCCGAGGTCTACCTGATCGAGGAACCCATGGCCGCCGCCATCGGCGCGGGCCTGCCGGTGTCCGAGGCCTCCGGCTCCATGGTGGTCGACATCGGTGGCGGCACGACCGAAGTCGGCGTGATCTCCCTGGGCGGCATGGTCTACAAGGGCTCGGTCCGCGTGGGCGGCGACAAGTTCGACGAAGCCATCATCAACTACATCCGTCGCAACTACGGCATGCTGATCGGCGAGCCGACCGCCGAACTGATCAAGAAGGACATCGGCTCCGCCTTCCCCGGCAGCGAGGTGCGCGAGATGGAAGTCCGTGGCCGCAACCTGTCCGAAGGCGTGCCGCGCAGCTTCACGATCTCCAGCAACGAAATCCTGGAAGCGCTGACCGATCCGCTGAATAACGTGGTCTCCGCCGTCAAGAACGCGCTGGAGCAGACGCCGCCGGAACTCGGCGCCGACATCGCCGACCGCGGCATGATGCTGACCGGCGGGGGCGCGCTGTTGCGCGACCTGGACCGCCTGCTGTCCGAGGAAACCGGCCTGCCCGTACTGGTGGCCGAGGACCCGCTGACCTGCGTGGTGCGCGGTTGCGGCATCGCGCTGGAGCGCATGGATCACCTGGGCGCCATCTTCACCAACGAATAAGCCGGACACTGATCCGACACGATTGATTCGCGGGAAAGGGGCCGCACACGCATATGGCGCTCGGGACGCTGGACAGATCGCCGCCACCCTTTTTTCGCCAAGGCGCCTCGGCCCTGTCCCGGCTGTTGCTGGCTGGCGCGCTGGCCCTCTTTCTGATGGTGGCGGACACCCGCTTCGAGATTACCGGCCCGATGCGCACGGTGATTTCCGCCATCGTCTATCCCCTCCAATGGGCGCTGCAGCAACCGGTGCAGCTGAGCCGCAACCTCTACCAGGCCGCGCAGGATTTGCGCTACGCGCGTGACCTGGCCGCGCACAGCCAGGAGTTGTTGCGTCAGCAGACGCCGCGCGTGCTGCGGTATGAGCAACTGGCGCTTGAGAACGAACAGTTGCGCCGCCTGCTGGACCTGCGTTCGCGCCTGTCCTCGGCCAGCCAGGCCGCGCAGGTGCTTTATGACGCCGCTGACCCTTATGTGCACCGCGTCGTCATCGACCGTGGCCTGGTGCATGGCGTGAGCCCTGGGGCGCCGGTGATCGATGACTCCGGCCTGCTGGGCCAGGTGACGCGCGTGCACGCCACGCTGGCGGAAGTCACGCTGGTCATCGACGCGGCGCAGGCCACACCCATCGTCAACACTCGCACCGGCGTGCGTGCTGTGGTGTTCGGTGAGCCCGACCTGCAAGGCGGCCAGCTGGAGTTGCGCTACATGGCGGTGGATGCCGACGTGCAACCCGGCGACCTGCTGGTGACCAGCGGCATCGACGGTATCTATCCCGCTGGCTTGCCGGTGGCGCGCGTCAGCCGGGTCGAGCGTCGCCCGGCGGCAGCTTTCGCCCAGATCTTCTGTGAGCCGCAGGCTCGGGTGGATGGCGCCAGCCAGGTGCTGGTGCTGGAGTCGCTGGCCGGACGGGTGCCACCGCGGCCCGCCCCCGCCGCCAAGCCAGGTAACCCACGCAAAGGAGGCGGATGATGCTGCGCGCGAGCCAACAACAACTGCTGCTCCCGGCCAAGCCGACCTTCATCTGGGGCAGCCTCGTCGGCGCCCTGGCCTTGGGCATGCTGGGCAACTTCGTGCTCTGGGGCCGCGCGCCCTGGGCGCCGGATGTACTGGCTGTGACGCTGGTCTTCTGGGGCGTGCACCAGCCGCGCCGCGTGGGCATGACCGGGGCCTTCCTGTTCGGCTTGCTGATGGATGTGCACCAGGGCAGCGTGCTGGGCCAGCATGCACTGGCCTATTCGGTGCTGAGTTTCTTCGCCATCGCCATCCACCGTCGCATCCTCTGGTTCCCGGTGTCCGGGCAGACCCTGCAGGTCTTGCCCATCCTGGCGGCGGCGCACCTCGTTGCCCTGGCGGTGCGCATGATGCTCGGGGGCCCGTTTCCGGGTTGGTCTCTGCTGCTGGCGCCCGTGATCGAAGCCCTGCTGTGGCCCGTCGTCACCTTGCTGCTGCTGTTGCCACAGCGCCGCACGCCCAATCCGGACGTGAATCGGCCGATATGAGGTCCCCATGCGCAACCGCTGCACTGGTCGCTGCGCCGGGTCGCCCCAGTGATGAACGGGCATGGATCAATGGCTGAGCCATGGCGCTGACCGAACTGCGCAATGTCGAGGCGGACCTGCACCGCTTCCGCAACCGTGCCTTGATGCTGGCGGCGGTGATCGCCGTGTGCTTCCTGCTGCTGCTGATGCGGCTGGTTTACTTGCAGATTTTCCGCCACGCCGAACTGCAAGCGCAGGCCGAGGTGAACCGCACGACCATCGTGCCGCTGACGCCCGCGCGCGGCCTGATCCTGGACCGTAACGGCATCCCGCTGGCGACCAACTACTCGGCCTACACCCTGGAAATCACGCCGTCCGAGGTGGACGACCTGCCCAAGACCATCGATGAGCTGGCACAGTTGGTCGACATCTCCCCGCGCGACCGCCTGCGCTTCCGTCGCCTGATGCAGGAAAGCCGCGGTGTGGAGTCGTTGCCCATCCGCATCCGCTTGTCCGACGAGGAAGTAGCCCGTTTCACCGTCCAGCGCTATCGCTTCAAGGGCGTGGAGCTGCGCGCACGCCTGCTGCGCAATTACCCCTGGGGCGATCTGGGCAGCCACGTCGTGGGCTACATCGGCCGCATCAACCGCAGCGAAAAACGCCGCATCGACGCCTGGCCCGCCGAGGAAGAGGCCAATTACCGAGGCACCGACTACATCGGCAAGCTGGGTGTGGAACAGAGCTTCGAGAAGCAGTTGCACGGGCAGACGGGTTTCGAGCGCATCGAAACCTCGGCGGGTGGCGTCATCATGCGCACCTTGGCCACCAACCCCGACAAGCCGGGCGACAACGTGCTGCTGTCCATCGACATCAAGCTCCAGCACTTGGTGGAGCAGATGTTCGGCGACCGGCGTGGCGCGCTGGTGGCGATGGACCCGCGCAACGGTGAAATCCTCGCCTTCGTCTCCAAGCCCACCTTCGACCCCAACATCTTCGTGGAAGGCGTGGATCAGGAAGCCTGGCAGGAGCTCAACGAATCCATCGAGAAGCCCCTGCTCAACCGGGCGCTGCGAGGTATCTACCCGCCTGGCTCCACCTACAAACCTTTCATGGCCCTGGCCGCGCTGGAATTGGGCAAGCGCGAGCCGGGCACGACCATCGTGGACGCGGGTTCCTGGACGCTGGGCGGCCACACCTACCGCAGCCACGGCGACTTCGGCCTGGGTGTGGTGGACATGTACCGCAGCATCGTCAAGTCCAGCAATGTCTACTACTACGCCCTGGCCAACGATCTGGGCGTCGAGGCCATCCACGATTTCATGAAACCGCTGGGTTTCGGCCAAATCACCGGCATCGACATCCAGGGGGAGGTCCGCGGGGTGTTGCCCAACCAGGACTGGAAGCGGCGGGCCTTCAAGCAGTCCAACCTGCAGCGCTGGTTCGCTGGCGAAACGATTTCCCTCGGCATCGGACAGGGCTACAACACCTTCACCATGCTGCAGCTGGCCACGGCCACCGCCACGTTGGCCAACGATGGATTGCGCCAGCGCCCGCACCTGGTCATCGGCACGCAGGACCCCCAAACCCTGCGCATGCGTGAGACGGCCAAGACACCGCCGCAGGATCTGGGCTACAACCCGCAGAACCTCGAGACGGTGCGGCGCGCGCTGGTGGGCGTGACGCAGGAGGGCACCTCGGCGCGTTCCTTTGTCGGCGCCAAGTACCTCAGCGCGGGCAAGACCGGCACCGCCCAGGCCGTGACGATCAGCCAGAAGGACAAGTACGACGCGCGCAAGCTGGAAGAACACCAGCGCGACCATGCCCTCTACATGGCGTTTGCCCCCGCCGACGAGCCGCGCATTGCCATCGCGCTGGTGGTGGAGAACGCGGGCTGGGGGGCCGAGCAGGCCGCGCCCATTGCCCGGCGCGTGTTCGACTATTGGCTGCTGGGTCAGTACCCCAGCGTGGAAGACCTGTACGCCGTGCGCCAGGGCCTGGCGGCTTATCCGATTGGGCGCCCGCGCCTGGCGGCCGAAGTGGCCTGGCCCCCGCGCAACGTGGACGATGAAGTCAAGGCCCTGGGCGGGCTCAAGCGCGCCTGGTTCCAGAAACCGCCCACGCCCCCCGGCAGGACGAGCGCCGTGAATCGGTGCTGACCGAGGTGACCGGCCCGGGGCAGGCGGCCCAGCCGGTGCAGACGCTCTTGCCGCAGTCCGAACCGGCGCCTACCATCCCGGCGCAGGAAGTGCTCGTCGATACTCCCGGGGCGCAATAAACCCGCCCGAGGCTTGACGTCCGAGCGTGTGGGCTGCCCGCACCGTTGACTGGGCCAGCCCAGCCGGGCCCTTCGCCCTTCGCCCTTCGCCCTTCAGGGCCAGAAGGCGTCGCGGCCGGTCTTGAGGATCAGCGCCAGCACGACCACGATGAACACGCCGCGCACGAAACCCGCGCCATGCTTGAGCGCCAGTCGCGTGCCGAGCAGGCTGCCCGCCACGTTGGCCAGGGCCAGCAGCAGCGCGACATGCCACCAGACATGGCCTTGCAGGCCGAACAACACGATGGCCGCGATATTGCTGCAGACGTTGAGCAGCTTGGCGTGGGCCGAAGCGTGCAGGAAGTCATACCCGAGCAGGCGCACCATCAGAAAGATGAAGAAGCTGCCGGTGCCGGGCCCGAAGAGACCATCGTAGAAACCGATCAGCAGACCGATGCTGCCCGCCACCAGCGCCTCGGCGCGGCCCGCGTAACGCGGCGCGTGCGCCCGGCCCAGGTCCTTGCGGGCCAGGGTGTAGAGCAGCACGGCCAGCAGCACCAGGGGCAGCAGCTTGCGCAGGAAACCGGTCGAGATCAGCGTGACCAGCCAAGCCCCCAGGAAGGAGCCGAGCAGCGTGAGCACCATGGCTGGCAGCAAGGCCGGCCAGCGCAGCTCCACCCGTCGCGCGTACTGCGTCGCGGAGAACGCGGTGCCCCAGACCGAGGCGGACTTGTTGGTGCCCAGCAGGGTGGCGGCGCTGGCGCCGGGGTAAGTGGCAAACAGGGCTGGCACCAGGATCAGGCCACCGCCGCCGACGATGGCGTCCACGAAGCCGGCCAACAGCGAGGCCAGCGAGACAAAAAGCAATTCCATGGGGAGATGTAACAAGCGCCGCCCTCGCGGCCTGGACCGGCGGGCTGAACGGAGCAGTCAGGGTGAAGTTGGGGGAAACAGGGATCGACGGCCCATAAAAAAAGCACCGGGCTCGCGCGCGGTGCTTTAGCAGAGCCATCTGCTATGGATGGTAGCTTTATTTTGTTTTTCTGTATAACAAGCCAGTGTCGTCCTCGGTTCCTCGCGCCTGCGGCAGCTCTTGCGCCGCACCTTGAGTGCCGTGAATGTAGGCCCAGGCACCATCTGAGGGCATCGGGATTTTCCCGCGCGCGTTTGCCCTAGGGCTGTGACTGGCGCAGCAGCGCGGCCAGGCGCTCGGCGATCATCAGCGTGGGGGCGTTGGTGTTGCCGCTGGTGATGACAGGCATCACGCCCGCGTCCGCGATGCGCAGGCCCGAGACACCCCGGACGCGCAGTTCTGCGTCCACCACGGCCAGCGGATCCGCGCCCGGTCCATCCACCCGCCCCATTTTGGTGGTGCCCACGGGGTGAAAGATGGTGGTGGCGATGTCGCCCGCGAGGCGCGCCAGATCCTGATCGCTCTGGTCCGGACCGCTGGGTGGCAGACCGGGCTTCCACTCCAGGGGCTGGTAAGGCGCGAGCGCCGGCTGGGCCACGATGCGCCGTGTCACCCGCAACGATTCGGCGGCGACCTGTCGGTCCTCCGGCGTGGACAGGTAATTCGGTGCGATGGCCGGTGCGTCTTCGAAACGCGGGCTGCGGATGCGCACCGTGCCCCGGCTGGTCGGTTGCAGATTGCAGACGCTGGCCGTGAAGGCGTTGAAGCCGTGCAGCGGTTCGCCAAAGGCGTCCAGCGACAGCGGCTGCACGTGGTATTCGAGGTTGGGGCGCGGCAGGTCGGGGCGGCTGCGCGTGAACGCACCGAGCTGGCTCGGGGCCATGCTCATCGGCCCGCTGCGGCGCACGGCGTATTCCAGCCCGATCTTGAACTTGCCCCAGGCGCTGTCGGCCAGGGTGTTGAGCGTGAGGCCGCGCCGGTCCTTCGCGCCACGCACCTTGTAGACCGCGCGGATCTGCAGGTGGTCCTGCAGGTTGGCACCCACGCCCGGAATGTCCCGCAGCACGGGCACGCCGTGCTCTTGCAGCAGTGCGCCGGGGCCCAGACCCGAGAGCTGCAGGATCTGCGGTGTGCCGATGCTGCCCGCGCAGAGGATGACTTCACCCGTGCCCTCCGACGGTAGCCGCGCGGTCACTTGTTCGTGCCCGGTCCAGACCTGCGCGCCCACGCAGCACGGCCTGCCGTCGGTGCCGTCCTCGAACAGCAAGCGCGAAACCTGGGCTGCGGTCCACAGTTCGAAGTTGGGGCGCGCGTAGCAGGTCGGCCGCAGGAAGGCCTTGGCCGTGTTCCAGCGCAGGCCGTTCTTCTGGTTGACCTCGAAATAGCCCACGCCTTCGTTGTTGCCTCGGTTGAAGTCGTCGGTGGCCGGAATGCCGGCCTGATGGGCGGCCCGTGCGAAGGCGTCCAGCACCTCCCAGCGCAGGCGCTGTTTGTCCACGCGCCATTCGCCGCCACTGCCGTGGAAGGTGGAGAAGGCAGGGTCTTGCGTGCGAGGCGCGTCTTTCGTTTTCTTGCCCACCGTGACCGTGTCGCCTCGGTGATGGTCTTCATGCCGTTTGAAGAAGGGCAGCACCTGGTCCCAGCCCCAGCGCATGTCGCCCGTGAGCTGTGCCCACTGGTCGTAGTCCTGCGACTGGCCACGCATGTAGATCATGCCGTTGATGCTGGAGCTGCCGCCCAGCACCTTGCCGCGCGGGTAGCGCAACGTCCGGCCGTTGAGCCCGGCGTCCGGTTCGGTGGCGTAGAGCCAGTCGGTGCGTGGGTTGCCAATGCAATGCAGGTAGCCGACGGGGATGTGGATCCAGTGGTAGTCGTCCTTGCGGCCGGCCTCGATCAGCAGCACGCGCTTGGTCTTGTCAGCGCTCAGGCGATTGGCGAGCAGGCTGCCCGCGGTGCCCGCGCCGACGATGATGTAGTCGAACGTTGTCTCGCTCATGGATGTTGTCGTTTGAATCAATGCTCAGAAAGGCAGCCAGCGGAAAAGATCACCCAAGCCGCGCGCCAGGATGGTCGGCGGCGAGGGCCGGCCCAGCGCGGTCAGCGCCATCTGGTAGTCGACCCAGCGCCGTTTGGCGAGAGCCCGCGACCCGGGCGAGCTGCTCAGGTGGGCCCATTGTTGCAGCAACTGCCAGCTTGCCCATGGAGGGACGCCGCTGAGCCTGACCAGCCGCACGGATCCGAGCAGGTACCAGCGCCAAGTGGGCGACTGTCCCGCAAAGGCCCAGGCCAGCAGCGGCGCGGCGAGGTAGAAAAAACCCGGCAGGAGGAAGAACGGCAGCCAGTTGCCCCACAGCACGGAGATCAAGGGCGCGCAGAGCAGGAGGCCCACCAGCCAGAGCAGGGCCACAACGCGGTAGAGACCCAGGATCGCCGCATAGTCCGCGGCGTCGGGTATCCGCTGCCCGAAAGCTTCGCGTTCCAAGCGGTCTATCCATGCGAGGCGCTCGGCTTCGGTCGTCGCGATCATTTGCGGGTCAGCAACACAATGGAGTTCGCTCATGGGCGGGGTTTGCTCGGGCCGTGCATGACTAGAATGAACTGGATCATACGCATTGCACTTGACGGTCATGAGCCAGAAGAAGTCAGCAGTCTTGTTCGCCAAACGCTCCGCGTTTCCATGAACCGGCGTCGCTTCATCAAGAACTTCGGTGCGCTCCCAATGGCGGTGGGTTTGCCTCAGCTCGCGATGGGGCAGACCGCGCAACCGGATTGGCAGTCCTTGAAAGCGGGCTATGCGCTGCGCCTCAAGAAGATGCTCGCAAGCGGGGCATTGCCTTACATCGACATCGAAAGCTCTTGCAATTCCACGAAGATCGATGTGCAGGCGGTCGCCAGGTCGATGGATGCGTTGAACATCGGCTTGATGGCGCTGTCCGCGGACATCGGCAAGAACCGGTTTGCAGAAGGCGTTCGCTACGATGACCTCTCAAAGCGACTGCTGGCGAGTTTTCCGGACCGCTTCATTCCCATCGGCAATGGCGGTCAGCCACCCGCGCTGACCGATGCGCCCGGTGAGTTCCTGGATGCGCAGGAGCAAGCGGCACGCGAGGGGCAAATCCTGCTGCTGGGCGAATACGAATTTCGCCACTACCCCTCACCCCGGCAAGCCAAGCGTGACACCGAAGAGCGTGACGTCGACATTCCCTTGGACGGACCGGCGGGCCACCGCCTGTTCCGTCTGAGCGAGGCGACCGGGCTGCCCTTCCAGATTCACTACGAGATCGAGGATGCCTTGCTCCCTGTGCTCGAAAAGATGCTGGAACAGTATCCCCGCGCAAGGGTGGTGTGGTGCCATCTCGCGCAGGTTCGCTACCTTGAGCGCGCCTCGCGTTATTCACCCAGCTATGTGGAAGGGTTGATCCAGCGCTTCCCCCAGCTGTGCTTCGACACGGCGTTCGGCGACGGCTCCTCGATCTATCCGCCGAGTGGGCAAAAGCATTCGCGTATCTGGAATGGCGACACGCTCAAGAAAGAATGGCGCGATTTGATCGTCGCGCATCCTCGGCGATTCCTTTCCGCGCTCGATCTGGGTCAGGACCGCATGCATCGCATGAACGAATACGATGCAAAACACCGGCGTTTCCTGGATCAACTTCCTGAGGAGGCGCGGCATCAGGTCGCCTGGCGCAACGCCTGGCGCTTGCTGTTTGGTGAGGAATTCGGCTGAGGCGGTGAACCACCTGACCTTGCGCGCTGGGGCCCGCCACCGGATGGACACCGAGTTCCACGTCCAGGCCACAGCGTGCCCTGCGTGGTTCCTTCCGATGGCAGTCGCGCTTGCTGCTCACTTGCTCGTCGGCATGGCGAACTCGGCGCCCTTGCCGATGCTCTCGGGCCAGCGCTGCATCACGCTCTTTTGCTTGGTGTAGAAGCGCACGCCTTCCTCGCCGTAGGCGTGCATGTCACCGAACAGGCTCTTCTTCCAGCCGCCAAAGCCGTGCCAGGCCATGGGCACGGGAATGGGCACGTTGATGCCCACCATGCCGACCTGGATACGGCGCGCGAACTCGCGCGCGGCGTTGCCGTCACGCGTGTAGCAGGAGACGCCGTTGCCGAACTCGTGGTCATTGATGAGTTGCACCGCGCTGGCGAAATCGGGCACGCGCACGCAGGAGAGCACGGGGCCGAAGATTTCTTCCTTGTAGATCTTCATCTCGGGCGTGACGTGGTCGAACAGCGTGCCGCCGAGCCAGAAGCCTTGCTCGCAGCCCGCGCCCGCCTTCGCACCCGCGAAACCGCGCCCGTCCACCAGCAGCTTCGCGCCTTCCTTCGCACCGTGCTCGATGTAGCCGGTGATGCGTTGCCGCGCGGCCTCGGTGACGATGGGGCCCATTTCGGCGGCGAGGTTCATGCCATCCAGCACCTTCAGTGCCTTCGTGCGTTCGACCAGCTTGGGGATGACCTTGTCGGCCACGTCGCCGACCAGCACGGCGACCGAGATCGCCATGCAGCGTTCACCGGCCGAGCCGTAGGCCGCGCCGATCAGGCCGTCCACGGCCTGATCCAGATCCGCATCGGGCATGACGACCATGTGGTTCTTCGCGCCGCCCAGGGCCTGCACCCGCTTGCCATGGCGCGCGCCGGTTTCATAGATGCTGTTGGCCACCGGCGTGGAACCGACGAAGCTCACGGCCTTCACGTCGGGGTGGGCCAGCAGTGCGTCCACCGCGCCCTTGTCGCCCTGCACCACGTTGAACACGCCGTCGGGCAAGCCGGCCTGCTTCAGCAGCTCGGCCATGCGCAGGCTGGGGCTGGGGTCCAGCGGGCTTGGCTTGAGCACGAAGGTATTGCCGCAGGCGATGGCCACGGGGAACATCCACATCGGCACCATGACCGGGAAATTGAAAGGCGTGATGCCCGCCACCACGCCCAGGGGCTGGCGCATCGTCCAGTTGTCCATGCCGGTCGAGACCTGCTCGGTGTAGTCGCCCTTGAGCAACTGCGGGATGCCGGTGGCGAACTCCACGATCTCGATGCCGCGCGTCACCTCGCCCTGCGCGTCGGTGAACACCTTGCCGTGCTCGGCGGTGATCAGGCGCGCGAGTTCGTCGCGGTGCTGGTTCAGCAGTTCGAGGAACTTGAAGAGGATGCGTGCGCGGCGCAGCGGCGAGGTATCGGCCCAGGCCGGAAAGGCAGCCTGCGCGGCGGCCACGGCGGCATCGACCTCGGCGCTGGACGCCAGGGCCACCTGGCCGGTGACCGCGCCCGTGGCCGGGTTGGTGACGTTTTGCTGGCGGCCGGAGGCGCCGGGGCGGATCTGGCCGGCGATGTGGTGCCCGATGAGGGCGAGGGTGCGAGCGTTCATGGCGGGGCCTCCGTGGCGAACCGAGAGTGGGTGATGAATGCGGCGCAGTCTAGGCCGCGCAGGGGTGCTTGGGAAGACTGGGAAACTGACCACATTGTTCAAATTAATGAACAATGGCGCCATGAGCAGTGACCATTCCACCCTGGCCTACGCCGACCTGCACCTGCTGACCGTGTTGGCCCAGACCCGCAGTTACACCCAGGCGGCGCGGCGTCTGGGCGTGTCCAAGGCCTCGGCCAGCATGCGCATCGCCGAGCTGGAACGCAGCCTTGGCCTGCCCCTGGTGCGGCGTACCACGCGCGCCGTCGGCTTGACGGCGGCTGGGCAGCAGCTGGTGGACGACATCGGCGCGGCCTTCGCGCGCATCGAACAGGGCGTGGCCAGCGCCAAGGACTTGGCAGGCGCGCCGCGCGGGCTGGTGCGCGTGAGCGCGCCCGTGGCCCTGGGGCGGCAGCACATCGCGCCCGCCCTGCCGGCCTTTGGCCGGGCCTGGCCCGAGATCCGCATCGAGCTGGACCTGAGCGACCGCTTCGTCAATCTGGCGCAGGAAGGCTTCGACCTCGCCATCCGCCACGCCCAGGCCGCGCCGGACACACAGGTGGCCACGGTGCTGTGCGACACGCGTTCGGTGCTGGTGGCCAGCCCCGACTACCTGGCGCGCGCGGGCGAACCCAGGCATCCCGTCGAGCTGGCGCGGCACCAGTGCCTGCTGTACCTGCGCGGCGCGGCGGGCCAGAGCTGGGCTTTCGAGAAAAGCACGGGCCGGCGCGTCGCCGATTCCAACGTCGAACGCGTGGCCGTCGCCGTGGGCGGACCGCTCAAGGCCAACAACAGCGAGGTGCTGCGCGAGGCGGCACTGGGCGGTTTGGGCATTGCCCTGCTGCCGGACTTCAGCGCGGCCGAGGCCCTGGCCACGGGGCAGCTGCAGCGCGTGCTGCCGGCGTGGTTGCCGCGCGACTTCTTCGGCGAGCGCATCTACGCCATCCGCCCCTGGTCACCGCAGCCCCGCGCGCCGTGCAGTGCCTGGTGGACCATCTTCGGCAGGCGCTCGGGACAGGGTTTGCGCTGCCCGTCGCCTAGCATTTGATCGGTCGGCGTCCCGCAGTCTCAGTGCGTCAGATAACCCAGCCAGGACCAATATGTCGCGCCCAGCAGCAGCACCAGCGCATAGCCGATCACCGTCAGCACCAGGCCCGTGCGCACGAAGTCTTTCACGCTGAAGGTGTCGGTGCCGTAGGCCACCATGTTCTGCGGTGCGTTGACCGGCAGGATGAAACCGAAGCTCACCACGAACTGCAGCAGCAGGGTCATGCCGATCAGGTTCAATGGGGCCACCCCGGAAGCTGCGTTCTGGCCGCTGGCGATCTGTTGCAGCACGCTGATCATGATGGGGACCATGGCCGAGGCCAGGGCCGTGGCGCTGGCGAAACCCAGGTGCACGACGATCAGGAAGAGCGAAAGCAGGGCCAGGATCATGAAGGCCGAGGCGCCGGCCAGGCCCAGGTTGGCCACGATGAGGTGGGCCAGCCAGGCAGCGGCCTGGGTTTGCAGCAGGGCCGTGCCCAGGCTGATGCCGGTGCCGAAGAGCACGATGGTGCCCCAGGGGATTTTCGGCTGCGCCTGCTTCCAGCCCATCACGCCGATGCCGGGTGTGAACATCAGCGCGATGGCTGCGATGGTGGTGCTGGAGGTGTCGAAGGGGTGCAGCACCTTTTCGGTGGACCACAGACCCAGCAGGGTCAGCATGATCAGCAGCAAGCGCCATTCGGCGCCCGTCATGGGGCCGAGCGCGCGCAGGGCCTGGCGGATGGTTTCCTTGCCGCCCGCGATTTCCTCGGTCTCCGGCGGCATCATGCGGGTCATCACGAAGTACAGCGCGATGGACATGAGGATGGACCAGGGCGCGGCGGCGATCAGCCAGTCCAGCCAGGTGATGGTCTGGCCGAAGGCCTTCTCGATGAAGCCGATGGCCACCATGTTCTGCGCGGCCGCGGTCTTCACGCCCACGTTCCAGATCGAGGCCGCTTGCGCCGTGGCGATCATCAGAAGGCCCGCGAAGCGGGAGCGTTTGTCCACGCCGAAGGCCAGGATGATGCCCATGACGATGGGCACCAGACAGGCCACGCGGGCCGTGGTCGAGGGCACGAGGAAGGACAGCACGATGCCGACCAGGATGGCGCCGACCACCACGCGCTTGGTGCGCGCGCCGACCAGGGAGAGGATGAAGAGCGCGATGCGCTTGTCCAGGCCCGTGAGCGTCATGGCCACGGAAATGAAGCAGGCCGCGCCCACCAGTGCCAGGGCCGTGTTGGCGAAGCCGCTCAGCGCCAGCGTCAGCGCGGCGCTGGTGCCCAGCGTGGCTGCGGGCTTGGCCGCGTTGGGCGCCAGCCCAAGCAGAAAGGCCATCAGGGCCGTGATGAGCACGGCGCTGATGGCGTAGTCCACGGCCTCGGTCACCCAGAGGATGACCGAGAACAGCAGCAGGCCCAGCATGATCTGGCCCGCCACCGGCAAGCCCTCGGGTCGCGGCAGCAGCAGCACGGCGACGAGACCGATCAGCGCAGCCAGGAGGCCGGCAATATGAACGGACTCCCGGGTCGGCGCGGGACCGGCGTTGGCATTCAAGGCCATGGTGTCTCCTCCATCGTTGGTCATGGAAACCCCATGCTAGACCTCGGGTTGCGGCCCACCTTGACGTGGATCAAGTTCCGGCGCTGAAGAGCCGCGGGCCGGCGAGGTGTTCAGACCAAGCCGGACTTGTCCAGGCCGTAGGCCTTGTCCTGCGAGCCTGGCACGGCGGCGAAGCCGATCGCCAGGCGGTTCCAGCCGTTGATGCCCACGATGGCGAAGCTGAGGTCGGCCATTTCCTGCTCGTTGAACTCGGCGCGCGCGGCCTGGTAGTCGGCCTCGCTCACGCCGTGCGCGGGCAGGCGGGTGAGCAGCTCGGTCCAGGCCAGGGCGGCGCGCTCGCGGGCGGAGAACAAGGGCGATTCATGCCAGATGGCCACATGGTGCAGGCGCAGTTCGCGCTCGCCGTGGAGGCGCGCCTCCTTGACGTGCATGTCCACGCAGAAGGCGCAGCCGTTGAGTTGCGAGGCACGCAAGGTGATGAGGTGTTGCAGGCCGGGTTCCAGGCTGCACTTTTTCAGCGTGAGGCTGAAGTCCAGGTACTTTTTGAACAGTTCGGGCGAAACGCGGGCGTAGTCGAGGCGTTGTGTCATGGTGAGGGACTCCGTGTTGAGGTTGATGGAAGTTGATGCATCCACCCCTCAAGACGCGTTGCTCCCCGCTTTTGTGACAGCCCAGGCCTGTGCGATGCGGCGCAGCTTGTCCGGGTTGCGTTGCGTGTGGACGCGCGTGATGCGTTCTCCGTCGCTCTCAAAGCTCTGCGCCGATTCGAGCTGTCCGTCGATGAAGCGCAGCAGCCCCCATTGGCCATTGAGTTGCACCAGCTCCATGCGCAACGACAACTCGCCCTTGCTGGCGCGCAGCCAGAGGGCCAGATAGAGCTGGGCGATGCGTGCGGCCCCCAGCAGCACCTTGCCGAAGCTCGGGACCTTGCCGCCGCCGTCGCTGATCAGCTCGGCGTCCTCGGCCAGCAAGGCCTGCAGGGCCGTGAAGTCGCCGCGTCGCGCGGCTTCGGCGAAGCCGCTGAGCAGCTTGTAATGAGTGTCGGGTGAAACGGCCTGTCGCACGCGCCCGTCCTTGAGCTGTGCCTTGGCGCGCGACACGATTTGCCGACAGGCGGCCTCGCTCTTGCCCAGGGTCTGCGCCACGTCGGCGTAGTCGGCGTCGAAGACTTCGCGCAGCAGAAAGGCCGCGCGCGCCTCCGGCGCCAGGCGCTCCAGCAGTGCGAGGAAGGCCATGGAAATATCGTCGGCGCGCTCCAGCAGTTCCTCGGGGCTGGCCGGTCCGTCGTCGGCCGTCAGCTGGGGCTCGGGCAACCAGAAGCCGGTGTAGTGCTCGCGTTGTACCTTGGCCGTGCGCAGGCGGTCGATGGCCAGGCGTGTGACGACGGTGACCAGCCAGGCTTCGGCGCTGTCCAGTTCCTCGGTGTCGGCCTCGTGCCAGCGCAGCCAGACGTCCTGCACCAGTTCCTCGGCGTCGGCCACGGTGCCGAGCATGCGGTAGGCGATGGCCTGCAGGCGGGGGCGCAGGCGGTTGAAGTCGTGGGTTTTGTCGTCCATGGGGTTCTAGACGGGTGGGCTAACGATTTGTGACAGGTTTCCTGGGCTCGGAACCCTGGGCAGCGCATTGCGCATGCTGAATCAGGCACGTCCCTTGCATACAAGCACGCATTTTTCCGCTCATTTCCTCCCAACCCTCTTCATCCCTTCCCAGGAGTTCTCCTCATGAAACTGGACCGTCGTTCCTTTGTCTCCAAGAGCGTGACGGGCGCCGCCGCTGCTGGCGCGCTGGCTGTTCCCATGATCGCCAGGGCACAGCAGACCTTCAACTGGAAAATGACCAGTGCCTACGGCAAGGGCTCGCCTTTTTACATGGACGGTCCGGGCAGCGCAACCGATTTGGCCAAGCGCATCCGCGACATGTCCGGTGGACGCCTGAACATCCAGGTGTTCGGCGCGGGTGAGCTCATTCCGGCCTTCGAGGGATTCGATGCTGTGCGTGCGGGCACGGTGGAGATGAACCATGCCAACAGTTACTTCTGGACCGGTAAGACCTTCGCGGCCCAGTACTTCACCGCCGTGCCTTTCGGCTTGAACTTCCAGGGCATCAACGGCTGGCTCTACGACGGCGGCGGCATCGACCTGTGGAACGAGGTCTACGCACCCTTTGGCATGGTTGCCATGCCCTGCGGCAACACCGGCGTGCAGATGACGGGCTGGTTCAAGAAAGAAATCAACAGCGTCGCCGACTTCAAGGGCCTGAAGATGCGTATCCCCGGCCTGGCCGGCAAGGTGTACGCCAATCTGGGCGTGGACGTGAAGGTGCTGCCGGGTGGCGAGATCTTTCCCGCGCTGGAGCGCGGCGTGATCGACGCGGCCGAGTTCGTTGGTCCCTACCAGGACCGTCGCCTGGGCCTGCAAAAGGCAGCCAAGTACTACTACACCACCGGCTGGCATGAGCCGGCGACCGTGTCCGAGCTGTTGATCAACAAGGCTGCGTGGGACAAGCTGCCCAAGGACCTGCAGGCCATCGTGCAGAACGCATCGGCGGCCTGCAACGTCATCAGCGAAGGCTGGTGCCAGAAAGCCAACGCCGAGGCCATGGACGACCTGATCAAGAACCAGAAGGTCATCGCCAAGCCCTTGCCCGACGCCGTGATCAAGGCCCTGCGCGCCGAAACCGAAAAGGTGCTGGCCGAGGCCGTGGCCAAGGACCCGCTGGTCAAGAAGGTGCACGACTCCTACTTCGCCTTCAAGGCCAAGTACGACCGCTGGGTGGAGGTGAGCGAAGAGCAGTACCACACCAAGGTGCGTGGCTGATCCGGGAGACGCGTGCGTGACCAAGGGGAAAGCCGCCATGAACGGAAGGAAAGGCCCGGTGGGCCTGGTGGGTGGAATCGAGTCGCTGATCGACGGCGTCGGCCGTCTCACCCTGTGGGTGACGCTGCTCATGATCGGATTGGTCGCGACCAATGTGTTGCTGCGCTACCTCTTCAGCTTCGGCTCGGTCTGGGCGCAGGAGCTGGAGTGGCACCTGCTGGCCGCCCTCATTCTCCTGGGCATGAGCTACGCCCTGCAGCGTGGCGACAACGTGCGCGTCGACCTGTTCTACGCCGGTTATTCACCGCGCGCGAAATTCGTGGTCGACGTGGTGTCGGTGCTGCTGATGCTGGTGGTGTCCCTGCTCTTCGTCAAGCTGTCGCTCAACTATGTGGCCCAGTCCTGGAGCATCAACGAGACCTCGCCTGATCCCGGCGGCATCCCTTGGCGCTGGGCGATCAAGTCGCTCATTCCGCTGGGGTATGTGCTGGTGGCGCTGCAATCTGTGGGCGCGTTGCTGAGGCTTTACCTTGAGCATGGCAAGGCGACGGTGAACGAAACGGGAAAGGGCGGCCATGTTTGAACCGCAGACCTACGCGATTCTGATGCTGGTCAGCTTTTTTGCCCTGCTGATGATCGGCGTGCCGGTGGCCACGACCCTGGCCGTGACGGGTTTCGTCTTCGGTTACCTGGGTTTTGGCGATGGGCTGTTCGCCCTGCTGCCCGCGCGCTTTTACGGCGTGGTGGCGGGCTACCAGTGGATGTCGATTCCACTGTTTGTCTTCATGGGTGTCATGCTGGAGAAGTCGCGCCTGGCCGACGATCTGCTCGACGTCATGGGTCACATCGCTGGCGGCGTGCGCGGCGGCATGGGCGTGGGCATCATCCTGTTCGGCGTGCTGATGGGGGCAACCACGGGCATCGTGGGTGCGACGGTCATCACGTTGGGATTGCTGACGCTGCCCACCTTGATCAAGCGCGGCTACGACAAAAGCATCGCCGCAGGCGCGATCTGTGCCTCGGGCACGCTGGGGCAGATCATCCCGCCCAGCCTGATCCTCATCCTGCTGTCGGACATCATGCAGCTCTCGGTCGGCACCCTGTTCGCGGCGGCCGTAGGGCCGGGCATGCTGCTGGCGGCGGTGTACATCATCTACCTGCTGGTGCGGGGCTGGATGAACCCGGCGCTGATGCCTCCTATTCCGCAGGACGAGCGTGACGCGGTCTCCCGGGGCGAGCTTTGGAAACGCTTCTGGAAGGTCGTGGTGCCGCCCATCATGCTGGTGGTGGCGGTGCTGGGTTCCATCGTCGGGGGCATTGCCGCGCCGACGGAGGCGGCGTCCATGGGTGCAGTCGGCGCCGTGCTGATCGCGGCCGGGGCGCGGCGCCTCACGCTGAAGATGCTCAAGGCGGTGGCGCTGGAGACCAGCAAGATCACGGCGATGATGATGCTCATCCTGATGACGGCCCAGGTCTTCGCGCTGGCTTTCCGCGGCCTGCACGGCGAGGATCTGATCACCGACCTGTTCGAGCTGCTGCCCGGTGGCGTGAACAGCGACATCTGGTTCATGATGGCGCTGATCTTCGTGCTCGGCTTCTTCATCGAATGGATCGAGATCAGCTACATCGCCGTGCCGCTCTTCATGCCGGTGCTGCTGTCCCAGGGCGTGGACCCGGTCTGGCTGGCCATGTTGATCACGGTCAACCTGCAGTCGTCCTTTCTGACGCCGCCCTTCGGTTGGGCGCTGTTCTACCTGAAAGGCGTGGCACCGCCCGAGGTGACGATCAAAGACATTTACAAGGGCGTGGTGCCGTTCATAGCGATGCAGGCGATCACGCTGGCCTTGGTGTTCTTCTATCCGCAGATCGCGCTCTGGTTGCCCAAGGCGATCGGTTGGTGAGCGCGTACCGTACGCGACCGGACGTTCTCATGAGCGTCCGGCCAGCGCCGGAAACAACTGCACCAGGCCGTCGGACATGATCTCCACGGCGATGGCGGCCAGCACCAGACCCATCAAGCGGGTCATCACGTTGATGCCGGTTTTGCCCAGGCGGCGGGCGATGCGCTCGGCCAGCGTGAAACACAGCAGCACGGCCAGGGCGACCACGGCGCCGTAGAAGATCAGCGTGGCGTGCTGCAGCACCGTGTGGGCCTTGTCGGCGTAGATCACCACGGTCGACATGGTGGCCGGGCCCGTGAGCAGCGGGATCGTCAGCGGCACCACGGCGATGCTGGCGCGCGCGGCCGAGTCCTCAATCTCACTGGCGTTCGAGCGCGCCTCCGCAGGCTGGGCGTTGAGCATGGACAGCGCCGAGGTCAGCAGCAGCATGCCGCCGCCGACCTGGAAGCTGGCCAGTGAAATCCCGAAGAAGGCCAGCACGTGCAAGCCCAGCAGGGCGCTGGCCGCGATCACGATGAAGACCGTGCGCGCCGCGATCATGATGGTGCGGCGGCGTTGCTCCTTGGTGTAGCCCTCGGTGTAGTGGATGAAAAAGGGCAGGGCCGACAGCGGGTTGACCACGGCCAGCAGGGTGATGAGCGCTTTGAAATCCATGGGGTTGCGCGCTGGTGTCAGCGACCTCCCGAAACGTCGAGCACGGCGCCGGTGGCGTAGCCGGCTTCGTTTGAAAGTAGCCAGAGGATGGCCTGGGCGATCTCCCGTGCCGTGCCGGGCCGCTGCATGGGAATCATGCCCGCCATGCGCTGGGCACGGTCCGGCTGGCCGCCGCTGGCGTGGATGTCGGTCTCGATGACGCCGGGGCGCACCGCGTTGACGCGGATGCCTTCGGTCGCCACCTCGCGCGCCAAGCCTCGGGTGAACGTGTCCACCGCGCCCTTGGCCGCCGCGTAGTCCACGTACTGGCCGGCGCCGCCGAGCTGCGCGGCCACGCTGCTGAGGTTGACGATGGCGCCGCCTTGGCCGCCATGCCTTGTGCTCATGCGCTTGACCGCCTCGCGCGAGCACAGCAGGGTGCCAAACACATTGATGGCGAACATGCGCTGCCAGCGCGCAAGGCTTTGCTCGTCTACCCGCTGGCTGCTGTCCACCACGCCCGCGTTGTTCACCAGGGCCGTCAGCAGGCCCAGCTCCCGGTCGACTCGGGCGTACATGGCCAGCACCTGGGCTTCGTCCGAGACGTCTGCCTGCACGGCGAAGGCCCGTCCGCCATCGGCTCGGATGCGCTCCACCACGGACGAGGCCGAAGCCGCGTCGGCCGTGTAGTTCACGGCCACGGCGTAGCCACGTTGTCCGGCCAGCAAGGCCGTGGCGGCGCCGATGCCCCGGCCGCCGCCTGTCACCAACAGAACTTGTGTCACGTGTAGTCCCCTGCGCATGCGAGGGCGACAAGATACCATTGTCGAGATACAACCTGACAACCGGAAATCCAAGGAGTCGCCCCATGGGACAGTTCATCGATCTTCAGGCCGCCGATGGCCAATCCATCCCCGCCTACCTGGCCCGCCCCGCGGGCAAGGTGAGGGGCGCGCTCGTGGTGGTGCAGGAAATCTTCGGCGTCAACCGGCATATCCGCGAAGTGGCCGACGGGTATGCGGCGGCGGGCTACCTCGCCATCGCCCCCGCCACCTTCCACCGCGTTCAGCCCGACGTGGAGCTCGGCTACACGGAAGCGGACATGAAGCAGGGCATGGGTCTGAAGGCCGCGGTGGAAGCCCTGCCCGCGCCAGGCGTCTTGCAGGACTTGCAGGCGGCGGTGGATTACGTCGCCCGGGAGAGCGGGGGCAAGGTCGGCATGGTTGGTTACTGTTGGGGCGGCCTGCTGACCTGGCGCGCCGCGAGCCAGCTCAAAGGCCTGAGTGCCGCCGTGCCCTATTACGGCGGGGGCATGACACAACCAGCGGAGCTGGCGCCGACGCTGCGCGTGCCCGTGATGGCGCACCTCAGCGACAGGGACAGCTACGTGCCCCTGGACGGCGTCGAGGCGCTCAAGAAGGCGCATCCCGAGGTGCAAGTCTTCCTCTACCCTGCTCACCATGGCTTCAATTGCGACCACCGCGCGGCCCACGACGCCGACGCGGCCCGGCAGGCGCGCGAGCGCACGCTCGCCTTCCTGGGCGAGCACCTCGGCTGACACGACACAGGGCAGGGGGCAGGCCATGGCGCACATGCGGTGGAGAGTGCTGACGCAGCTGGCCTGGCTGGGCCTGGCCACCGCGGCGTGGGCCAATGAGGCCGTTGCGCAGCATGGCTACGCCGGCCCGCTGTTCGACGCGCATCTGCACTACAACGTCGAGGCCTACGACGGGCCGCATCCCCTGAACGATGTGCTGGACCGCATGCGCGACAACGGCGTGCGTGCTGTCATCGCCAACAGCCGCCCGAATGAAGGCACCCGGATGCTGGCACGCGCTCACGCCGATTCGAAGGTGCAGGAGCGCATCACCGTCGTGCCTTTCATCCGCCTCTACCGCAACCGGATGGACTACGGAACCTGGCACCAGGATGAGAGCATCTACGCCATGGTGCGGGAGGAGCACGCGCGGGGCACGGCGGCAGGACCGTACCGCGGCATCGGCGAATTTCATCTGTATGACAGTGCCAACGCCAATGGTCCGGTCGCGAAGAAGCTCATGCTTTACGCGCAGCAGCACGGGCTGGCCGTGCTGGCTCACGTGGACGACACCGCGGTCGACTTGCTGATGGCCCATGCACCTGGGGCGCGTCTGATCTGGGCGCACACGGGCATCGGAGGGCCTTCCTCGGCACGGGTGCAGGCCTTGCTGGAAAAATACCCGGGGCTGATGGGCGAGTTGTCCTACCGTCCCGGCCTGGTCTGCTCCGCCACGCGGGGCGAGCGGCTCACCGCCGGACCGTCCCAAGGTGAGCCAGTCCCCTCGGGGGGCAGCGAGCGACACGCAGTGCGCGAGCGTGGGGGCGAACAGTTGTGTCCGCAATGGCGAGACTTGCTGCTGAAGTTTCCCGACCGCTTTCTGATCGGTTCCGACACCTGGATCAACGCCCGCTGGGAAAGCTATGGGGAACTGATGCGGGACTACCGTGGCTGGCTGGCCGACTTGCCGCCCGACGTCGCGCGTCGCATCGCCTGGGACAATGGCGCGGCCTTGTTCCAGCTGAGCCAGCCCTGAACCCAGTCTTCACGGCCGCATGCCCATGGCTTCCACCCAGATCCCGCTGTTTCCGCTGCAGTCCGTGCTCTACCCGGGTGGCATGCTGTCGCTGCGTGTGTTCGAAGTGCGGTACCTGGACCTGATCCAGCGTTGCCACAAGGAAAAAGTGCCCTTCGGCGTGGTCTGTCTGCGCCAGGGCAGCGAGGTACGGCGCGCGCCCGCGCCCGGCGAAACCGAAGCGCCCGTGGAAGTCCTGCACGACATCGGCACCCTGGCGCACATCGAGGTGTTCGAACGCCCGCAACCGGGGCTGATGCTGATCCGGTGCCGGGGCGGACGGCGGTTCCAGTTGCAAGGCAGCGAGCAGTTGAAGCATGGCTTGTGGATCGGTGCCTGCGATTTGCTCGACGAAGCGACGGCCGTGCCCGTGCCGCAGGACCTGTACCCTTTGCGCGATGACCTGCAGCGCCTGTACCGCGGCCTGCGGGCCGACGCGGCCGGTCACGACGATGTGCTGCCCATCCAGCCGCCGCTGCAGTGGGACGATTGTGGCTGGCTGGCCTACCGCTGGTGCGACGTGTTGCCCGTGAGCCCGCAGCTCAAGCAGAAGTTCCTGGCCGTGGAGAGCCCCTTGCTGCGCCTGGAGCTGGTGGGGGACCTGCTCAAGCGGCTCAAGGCCGGTGCCGGCCCGCAGTGAAGGGCGTGGCGCTGCTCAGCGCCGTTCGCGATCCAGGTAGCGGTTGCGCCAGAAAAACAGCGCCAGCCCAATGGCAGCCAGGCCCATGATGGCGGCCGCCCACCAGATGCCACCGGTGTTGTGGATCAGCGGCAGGAAATCGAAATTCATGCCGAAGAAGCCGGTGATCAGGTTCAGTGGCAGGAAGATCGCGGTCAGCGCCGTGAGCGTGCGCATGATGTCGTTGGTGCGGTTGCTCTGCACGTTGAAGTGCATCTGGACCGCCGTTTCCGCGCTCTGCTCCAGCCGGCGCACGTGGTGCACCACGCGCTCGATGTGTTCCAGCACGTCGCGGCTACGCACCAGCAGCAGTTCGCGCTCCTGCCGTCCGCCCGCGTCCGTCGGCATGGCCCAGGTGGTGATGGCGGCGATCCAGTCCTGCATGGCCGCGCGTTGGTCCTCGCAGATCTCGTCCAGGTGGTGCAGCGACAGCCGCGCGTCGAGCAGCGCGCTCCAGTTGTTGAAGCGGGTGCGAGGGCTCAGCAGTTCAGCCTGCCAATGGTCGAGCTGGCGCGTGAGTTCCCGCCGCAGGTCCAGGTAACCGTCCACCATCTGGTTGACGATGCGCAGCATCAGATCCGGCGGACTGCTTGGCAGGCGGGCACTGCCGCCGCGCGTGTCGGCGGCGGCCATGTAGAGCCGCGCGGCGTAGCTGTCGCGCACGGCGCAGTCGGCCGGGTGCACGGTCAGCAGCAGGCGGTCGAACACGGCGAAGCCCACGGGGCTGGTGTCGATGCGGCGCAGCACGGGCGGCCCGCTGTGCCGCACCGGCGCGTGCAGGGGCTCGCCGGGGTGTTCCATGTCCGTTTCGCGCGTGCCGGCGGCCAGGCGACGGAACACCAACAAGTCGTACTGCGAGGTGTAGTCGTAGTGCGAGGGCAGCTGCTTGTTCAGCAGGTCCGACAGGTGCAGGTCCACCAACTGCGCGCCGCACAGGGACTGCAGCATGGCCTGGACCTGGGCCTGCATGACCTCGAACTCGCGCCGCGCGCACGCCACCCACACGAAGCCGCCCTGGTTGGCCTCCGGCAGTGCCGACGGCAACTGATCACTCTCGGAGACGCTGCCGGGGCCGATGTGGAAGACGCGCATGGTGGCTCGCCCCGCCTCAGGCGCGCAGCAGGCGCGCGGCGTCGCGCGCGAAGTAGGTCAACACGCCGTCCGCGCCCGCGCGCTTGAAGGCCAGCAGGCTTTCCATCATCACCGCATCGTGCGCCAGCCAGCCATTCTGGGCGGCGGCCTTCAGCATGGCGTACTCGCCGCTGACCTGGTAGGCGAAGGTCGGCACGCGGAACTCGTCCTTCACGCGGCGCACCACGTCCAGATAGGGCATGCCGGGTTTGACCATCACCATGTCCGCGCCCTCGGCGATGTCCATGGCAACTTCCTTCAGTGCTTCGTCGCTGTTGCCGGGGTCCATCTGGTAGACCTTCTTGTCGGCCTTGCCCAGGTTGCCCGCCGAACCGACCGCGTCACGGAAGGGGCCGTAGAAGGCGCTGGCGTACTTGGCGCTGTAGGCCATGATGCGGGTGTGGATGGCGCCGCTGGCTTCGAGCGCCGCGCGGATGGCGCCGATGCGGCCGTCCATCATGTCGCTTGGCGCCACGATGTCCACGCCTGCGGCAGCCTGGGCCTGGGCCTGCTTGACGAGAACGGCGATGGTCTCGTCATTGAGGATGTAACCGGTGTCGTCCAGCAGGCCGTCCTGGCCGTGGCTGGTGTAGGGGTCGAGCGCGACGTCCGTCATCACGCCGAGTTCGGGGAAGCGTTGCTTCAGGCCGTGCACGATGCGTGGTACCAGGCCATCCGGGTTATAGGCTTCGCGGCCATCGGGGGTCTTGAGCGCGACATCGACGACGGGGAACAGTGCCATCACCGGGATGCCGAGTTCCACGCAGTCCTCGGCTACGGGCAACAGCAGGTCCAGGCTGAGCCGTTCCACGCCCGGCATGGAGGCCACGGCCTCGCGGCGGTTCTGGCCATCGAGCACAAATACCGGGTAAATCAGGTCGTGGGGGCTCAGTGCGTGCTCGCGCACCAGGTTGCGTGTGAAGCTGTCGCGCCGCAGGCGGCGGGGACGGCCCGAGGGGTAAGGGGCGTAAGGTGTCATGGGGCAAGCTCGGGAGAAGGAAAAATTGTGCCTCATTCTTCCATCCGGGCGTTGCGCAGCCTGAGAACCTGATTCCGCTGGCGTGGTGCGCAACAACAGGACGGGGTCGACGCATACGTGTGTGATGCCTGCGCGGGGCCGTGGAATTGCAACAAACTTGTACCCAGTTGTTGCATTGGGTATTCGTTTTTGCTAGATTAGCGCCCGAGGACCTTGCGTTCTCCCCGCTTTTCCTCCCTGAGCGGGGCCTTGATGTGTGACAGCAAAAAAGGCTTGCAACCCCGGCTTGTGCCGGGGTTTTTTTTTAGCTCCGGCATAACATTGCCGATGGCAAAGTTAGTCTGCGCTGCAAACCGCGATGCGGCTCGTGGCGCCAATGGATTGCAATCATGCTCTGGATCAAAGCCTTTCACATCGTCTTCGTCGCGGCCTGGTTCGCCGGCCTGTTCTACCTGCCCCGCATCTTCGTGAACCTGGCCCAGGTGCCGGCTGATTCCCAGGCCGAGCGGGATCGCCTGCTCATGATGGCGAACAAGCTCCTGAGGTTCACCACGCTACTGGCCGTGCCCGCGCTCATTTTGGGTCTGTGGCTCTGGCTGGGCTATGGCATCGGCAAGGGGCCGGGCAATGGGTGGCTACATGCCAAGCTGACGGTTGTGCTGCTCGTGCTGGGCTATCACCATGCCTGCGGGGCGCTGCTGCGCAAATTCCGTCGCGGTGAGAACCGGCGCAGTCACGTCTGGTACCGCTGGTTCAACGAACTGCCGGTGCTGCTGCTGCTGACGGCCGTGGTGCTGGTGGTGGTCAAGCCTTTCTGAGGCACGCGCTTCCATCTCCCTGAACAAGCATGTCCGACAACCGGCACAAGACCTCGGCCTGGCCGCTCGGCGGGATGTACGTCGTGCTGGTGGTCTACGCCAGCCTGTATCCCTTCGAGGGCTGGCGGGACCAAGGTCCGCTGCCCCTGGGCTTCGTGCTCGCGCCTTGGCCTCAGTACTGGACGGCGTTTGACCTGTGGGCCAATGTGCTGGGTTACGCGCCGCTGGGTTTTCTGCTCGCGCTTGGGGCTCTGCGCACGCGCCAGGGGGAGGGCGTGGTCGGTTGGGCCGGCTGGGCGGTCGGCGGTGCCACCCTGGCGGGCTGTTTGCTGTCCCTGCTGATGGAGTCGATGCAGGCCTATCTGCCCCTGCGGGTGGCCTCCAACGTGGACTGGGTTCTGAACACGGGTGGAGCCTGGCTGGGGGCGCTTGCCGCCGCCTTGCTGGAGCGCTTGGGGGCGCTGGATCGCTGGGGTCGGTTTCGCGCCCGCTGGTTCGTGCTCGAGGCGCGTGGCGCCCTGGTGCTGTTGGCCCTGTGGCCTTGCGCCTTGCTGGCGCCCAGCGCCGTTCCGCTCGGCCTGGGGCAGGTGTACGAGCAGACCGAATCAGGATTGCGCAGCCTGCTGCAGGGCACGCCATGGCTGGGTTGGTTGCCACCTCTGCCGACGGTTGGTACCGGCGTCGCGGGCAACGGTCTGGGCGTGGCGCCGCTCGCGCCGCTGATGGTATGGGCCTGCGTGGTGCTGGGCGTGCTGATTCCCTGCCTGCTGGGTTACTGCGTCATCCGGGCCTTCAAGCGCCGGGCCTTGTTCGTGCTGGCATTGCTGGCCGCGGCTCTGGGCGCCAACCTGTTGTCCGCCGCGATGAGTTACAGCCCCGTGCATGCCTGGACCTGGTTGAACACGCCGGTGCAGGCAGGCCTGGTGCTCGCCACGGTCTTCGCCCTGCTCCTGCTGCGCGTGCCCGTTCGCGTGGCCGCGGCCTTGCTGCTGGTGCTGCTGGGCGTGTTCCTGAGTCTGATCAACCATGCGCCCACCGGACCTTATTACGCGCACAACCTGCAGGTGTGGGAGCAGGGGCGCTTCATCCGCTTTCATGGGGTGACAATCTGGCTGGCCCGGCTCTGGCCCTACGCAGTTCTGGCCTATGTGCTGATGCGGGTCTGGCGAGAGCGGCGCGAATGGCAGGATTCGCGGCACGGAATGCCTGGTGCCTGAGCAAGCGCGACGTGGGGTGCGGGCCGGGGTTTACAAGCGACTCTTAGAATTCTGTTCATGAGCAACAAGCCCCCGTCCTATTTCCGGCATCACGTCTTTTTTTGCCTCAACCAGCGCGCCAATGGCGAGGCCAGCTGTGGTGATCACCAGGCCGAGGCGGCCTTCGCGCATTGCAAGAAACAGGTGCATGAGGCTGGCCTGTCCGGCAAGGGCCAGGTGCGCGTCAACAAGGCCGGTTGCCTGGACCGTTGTGCCGGTGGGCCGGTGGCCGTGGTCTACCCCGAGGAGACCTGGTACACCTACGTCGACCTGAACGACATCGATGAAATCGTCGAATCGCACTTGAAGCAAGGCAAGGTGGTCCAGCGGCTGCTGCTGTCCCCCGAGGTGGGGCGATGAGCGCGCGCGCGACGAGGCCCGCGTCATGAACGCCCAGACCGAACGCCTGCACGTGCAGGGTGCGGCGGGCCGCATCGAGGTGCTGCGCGACGTCCCGGCGCCCGAGCTGCCGCAGCGTGGCGTGGCGGTGATCGCGCACCCCCATCCCCTGTTCGGCGGCACCATGGACAACAAGGTCGTGCAGACCCTGGCACGGGCCTTCTTGCAATGCGGTTGGCAGACGGTGCGCTTCAACTTCCGGGGCGTGGGGACCAGCGAAGGCGTCCACGACGAGGGTCGAGGCGAGGGGGAAGACTTTCTGGCCGTGGTCGCGCAGTTCGCGCCGGCCTCAGAGCAGTGTCCATTGGCACTGGCGGGTTTTTCCTTCGGCGCGTTCGTGATGAGCCATGCCATGGCGGGGCTGGCGCTGACCCGGCCTCTGGAGAAATTGGTGTTCGTCGGCACGGCCGCCAGCCGTTTTCAGGTGGCGGCCGTGCCACCTGAGTTGCACGAACGCACCCTGGTGCTGCATGGGGAGCACGATGACACCGTGCCCTTGGCCTCCGTAATGGACTGGGCACGCCCGCAGGTGCTGCCCGTGACCGTGGTGCCTGGAGGGGGGCATTTCTTTCACGGACAGTTGCCGCTGCTCAAGAGCCTGGTCGCGCGGCACCTGAGTGCCACGCATTCTGGCGGTCCGGCATGAGGGCTGGGTGGGTGAAGGTGTGCGCAACGCGTGCCGTGGCCACGCTGCTGGTGGCGTGCGGGGTCTGGCACCTGGGAGCCGCCGCTCAGATGGCGCCGACTGCGGCCTTGCGGACCGCGGCGGTGGAGGGCTCCACCGTCGCCAGCCCGACGTCCGTGCCCCGTGCCCTTGCTGCGCAAAGCCAGGGCTCCGCTACCGCTACGCTGTCATCGCAACTGGCGGCTGCATTGGCTGGGGAAACGTCCGTCGGTGTGCAGCCAGCCTGGCAGACCCTGGCGCCGCAGCCGCCCGAGCTGGCGGCGCGCGCCTGGCTGCTGCTCGACCTCAGCAGCGGGCAGACGTTGGCCGCTAGCAATGCGGATCAGAGCCTGCCGCCTGCGTCGCTGACCAAGCTCATGACGGCGTATCTGGTTTTCGAGGCCTTGCGTGATGGCCGGCTGAGCCTGGACCAGAAGCTGCCCGTCAGCGATCGGGCCCGTCGCCAGCCTGGCTCCCGCATGTTCCTGGAAGCCGGCATGCGCTTGCCGGTGGACGATCTGATCAAGGGCCTGCTGGTGCAGTCGGGCAATGACGGTGCCGTCGCGTTGGCCGAGGGCGTCGCCGGCAGCATGGAGGCCTTTGTCCAAGGGATGAACGACAAGGCGCGCGCCCTGGGTTTGGATGCCACGCATTTCGCCAACCCCACGGGCCTGCCCGTTGAAGGCCAGCAAAGCACGGCGCGCGACCTCGGCTTGCTGGCCCAGCGGCTGTTGCATGACTTTCCCGAGCACGCGCATTACTACGGCATCCGCAAGTACCGCTATGCCGGCACGCCCCCCGCGAACGACAGCAACCGCAATCTCCTGCTGTTTCGCGATCCCTCGGTGGATGGCATGAAGACAGGGCATGTCGAGGCCGTGGGCTACTCCATGGTGGCCACGGCCCAGCGCGAATTCCCGCACCTGGGCATGGCGGGCGCGCCGGGGCCGCGCAGACTGCTGGCGGTCGTTCTGGGTGCCGCCAGCGAGCAGGCTCGCGCGGCCGAGGCTCAGCGGCTGCTGAACTGGGGCTACACCGCCTTCGAGGCCGTCAAGTTGTTCGAGGCCCATCAGGCGGTGCTCACGGCGGCCATCTGGAAGGGGCGAGCCGCCGAAGTCCGGTTGGGACGTCCGCAAGCCATCGTGGTGACGGTGCCTGCGGGGCTGGGCATGCAGTTGCGCATGGATGTATTGCGTGCCGAACCCCTGATTGCGCCGCTGCGGGAGGGGCAGGTCACTGGCCTGTTGCGCATTCGAGAGGGTGAGCGCACGCTCTTCGAAATTCCGTTACTTGCCTTGGATGAGGTGAGCGAGGCTGGGCTGATCGGCCAGGCCTGGGATGCGCTGCGGCTCTGGCTTCAGTAGCCTGGGCGCGGGGCATGCCTTGCCCGCCGGCTTGCGGGCGTCGAGGCTTCCCTGCTACACTCGCGGGCTTTTCGGAATTTCCGAAGGGATTCACGTTTTCGTTTTTCAGATCGCACTTTCGGGTGCGTCAAACGTTTAGGGACGTTTTTTCAATGCCAACCATCAACCAGCTCGTGCGTCAGGGGCGTGAGGTCGAAACGACCAAGTCCAAGAGCCCCGCGATGCAAAACTCGCCGCAGCGTCGCGGCGTGTGCACCCGTGTGTACACCACGACGCCCAAGAAGCCGAACTCCGCTTTGCGTAAGGTCGCCAAGGTGCGACTGACCAACGGTTTCGAAGTCATTTCCTACATCGGCGGTGAAGGCCACAACCTGCAGGAACACAGCGTGGTGCTGGTTCGCGGCGGTCGTGTGAAGGATCTGCCGGGTGTGCGTTACCACATCGTGCGCGGCTCGCTCGACTTGCAAGGCGTGAAAGATCGCAAGCAGTCGCGTTCCAAGTACGGTGCCAAGCGCCCCAAGAAGGCTTGATTTTCCAAGTCTGAGTTTTTCGGTGCTCAATCGTCAGGCAGACGAATTGAGCGTAGTGACCCCAAGCTTGCGATCAAATTTTCATTGAGTCCGGGTGGGTCGAGTAAGTGGGAGCCAGATGGTTCTCGCGGTGCCCGAAAGGGTGCCAACTGAAGCAAACATGAGGTGAAATATGCCGCGTCGTCGCGAAGTCCCTAAACGTGAAATCCTGCCGGATCCGAAGTTCGGCAATGTCGAGCTGTCCAAATTCATGAACGTGATCATGGAAGGCGGCAAAAAGGCGGTTGCAGAGCGCATCATTTATGGTGCCCTCGACACCATGGAGCAGAAGACGGGCAAGGACCCGCTTGAGCTGTTCACGATCGCCATCAACAACGTGAAGCCCATGGTGGAAGTGAAGTCCCGCCGTGTTGGCGGCGCGAACTACCAAGTGCCCGTGGAAGTGCGTCCCGTGCGTCGTTTGGCCTTGTCCATGCGCTGGATCAAGGAAGCCGCCCGCAAGCGCGGCGAAAAGTCCATGGCCCTGCGCCTGGCCAACGAACTGATCGAGGCCACCGAAGGCCGTGGCGGCGCGATGAAGCGCCGTGACGAAGTGCACCGCATGGCCGAAGCCAACAAGGCGTTCAGCCACTTCCGCTTCTAAGCATCGTCCCATCTGACGGATCGGGCCCGCCACGAGCGGGCCTGACTCGTTCAACGAAAGATCATCATGGCACGCAAAACGCCCATCGAACGCTATCGCAACATCGGTATCTCGGCGCACATCGACGCCGGCAAGACGACGACGACCGAGCGTATTCTTTTCTACACCGGTGTGAACCACAAGATCGGTGAAGTGCACGACGGTGCCGCCACCATGGACTGGATGGAGCAGGAGCAGGAGCGTGGCATCACGATCACGTCCGCTGCCACCACCTGTTTCTGGAAGGGCATGGACCTGTCCCTGCCCGAGCACCGTTTCAACATCATCGACACCCCTGGCCACGTGGACTTCACCATCGAGGTGGAGCGTTCCATGCGCGTGCTGGACGGCGCCTGCATGGTGTACTGCGCCGTGGGTGGCGTGCAGCCCCAGTCGGAAACCGTTTGGCGCCAGGCGAACAAGTACAAGGTGCCGCGTCTGGCCTTTGTGAACAAGATGGACCGTACCGGCGCCAACTTCTTCAAGGTTGTCGACCAGATGAAGTTGCGCCTGAAGGCCACTCCCGTGCCGATCGTGATCCCGATCGGTGCCGAGGACAGTTTCACCGGCGTGGTGGACCTCATCAAGATGAAGGCCATCATCTGGGACGAGGCGTCCCAGGGCATGAAGTTCGAATACAAGGACATCCCGGCCGAGCTGCTGGCGCAATCCAAGGAGTGGCGCGAGAAGATGGTCGAGGCGGCCGCCGAAGCCAGCGAAGAGTTGATGAACAAATACCTTGAGGAAGGCGACCTGAGCGAAGCCGAAATCAAGCTGGGCATCCGCACGCGCACGCTGGCCACTGAAATCCAGCCCATGCTGTGCGGCACCGCGTTCAAGAACAAGGGTGTGCAGCGCATGCTGGACGCCGTGATCGATTTCCTGCCCTCCCCGGTGGATATCCCCCCGGTGGCCGGCACGGACGAGAATGAGAAGGAAACGTCCCGCAAGGCGGATGACAGCGAGAAGTTCTCCGCGCTGGCCTTCAAGCTGATGACCGACCCCTTCGTTGGCCAGCTGACATTCGTGCGCGTCTATTCCGGCGTGCTGACCAAGGGCGACACCGTCTACAACCCGGTCAAGGGCAAGAAGGAGCGCATCGGCCGTATCGTGCAGATGCACGCCAACAACCGCCAGGAAATCGAAGAAATTCGTGCCGGCGATATTGCTGCCTGCGTGGGCCTGAAGGATGTGACCACGGGCGAGACCCTGTGCGATCCGGAAGCCGTCGTGATGCTCGAGCGCATGGTGTTCCCCGAGCCCGTGATTGCGCAGGCCGTGGAGCCCAAGACCAAGGCCGACCAGGAAAAGATGGGCATCGCGCTGCAGCGTTTGGCCGCCGAAGATCCGTCTTTCCGCGTCAAGACCGACGAAGAATCCGGTCAGACCATCATCGCCGGCATGGGCGAGCTGCACCTCGAAATCATCGTGGACCGCATGAAGCGCGAGTTCGGCGTGGAAGCCAACGTGGGCAAGCCGCAAGTGGCCTACCGCGAAACCATCCGCAAGAAGGTCACCGACGTCGAAGGCAAGTTCGTGCGTCAGTCCGGCGGCAAGGGCCAATACGGCCACGTCGTGTTCACGGTCGAACCGAGCGAAGCCGGCAAGGGCTTTGAGTTCGTCGACGCCATCAAGGGTGGTGTCGTGCCGCGTGAATTCATCCCGGCGGTGGAAAAGGGCGTGGTCGAAGCCATCAACTCCGGCGTGCTCGCGGGCTTCCCGGTGGTGGACGTCAAGGTCACGCTGACCTTCGGCTCCTACCATGACGTGGATTCGAACGAAAACGCCTTCAAGATGGCTGCCATCTTCGGTTTCAAGGAAGGCTGCAAGAAGGCCAACCCCGTCATCCTCGAGCCCATGATGGCCGTGGAAGTCGAAACGCCCGAGGATTACGCCGGCAACGTGATGGGCGATCTGTCCTCCCGCCGTGGCATGGTCCAGGGCATGGATGACATGGTCGGCGGTGGCAAGGCCATCAAGGCCGAGGTGCCGCTGTCCGAAATGTTCGGCTACTCGACCACGCTGCGCTCCATGTCGCAAGGTCGCGCCACGTACACGATGGAGTTCAAGCATTACAGCGAAGCTCCGAAGAACGTGGCGGAAGCCATCGTCGCGGCGCGCGCGAAGTAAGAAGAACCCCCTGAGGCGCTGCGCGCCTTCCCCCTTGGACGCCAAGCTGCGGTGGCAAGGGGGACGCAGCCGGTGGCCTGGCAAAGCCAGCTCCACGGCTGCCCCTGTTTTCAGGGCCCGGGCGCATGGATTTTTGTCTGCGACGGTGTGCCCCTCGTTTGCCCGTGGCGAGGGAATCAGCAACACCGTGCAGACGTTAAAGCAACACACGGGCATTGCTCTTTGGAGAATAGAAATGGCAAAAGAGAAATTTGAACGGACCAAGCCGCACGTGAACGTGGGCACGATTGGTCACGTGGACCATGGCAAGACCACGCTGACGGCTGCCATCACGACGGTGCTGGCTTCCAAGTTCGGTGGCCAGGCCAAGGCGTACGACCAGATCGACGCGGCTCCGGAAGAGAAGGCGCGCGGCATCACGATCAACACCGCGCACGTGGAATACGAAACGGCCAACCGCCACTACGCCCACGTGGATTGCCCTGGCCACGCCGACTATGTGAAGAACATGATCACCGGTGCCGCCCAGATGGACGGTGCCATCCTGGTGTGCTCGGCCGCTGACGGCCCCATGCCCCAGACCCGCGAGCACATCCTGCTGGCCCGTCAGGTCGGCGTGCCTTACATCATCGTGTTCCTGAACAAGTGCGACATGGTCGACGACGCCGAACTGCTCGAGCTGGTCGAAATGGAAGTGCGCGAGCTGCTGTCCAAGTACGAGTTCCCCGGCGACGACACCCCCATCGTCAAGGGTTCCGCCAAGCTGGCGCTGGAAGGCGACAAGGGCGACCTGGGCGAGCAGGCCATCATGCGCCTGGCTGAAGCCCTGGACACCTACATCCCCACGCCCGAGCGCGCCATCGACGGCGCCTTCCTGATGCCCGTCGAAGACGTGTTCTCCATCTCTGGTCGCGGCACCGTGGTGACGGGTCGTGTCGAGCGCGGCATCGTCAAGGTCGGCGAAGAAATCGAAATCGTCGGCATCAAGGACACCCAGAAGACCACCTGCACGGGCGTGGAAATGTTCCGCAAGCTGCTGGACCAAGGCCAGGCTGGCGACAACGTCGGTATCCTGCTGCGCGGCACCAAGCGTGAAGAAGTTGAGCGCGGCCAGGTGCTGTGCAAGCCGGGCTCCATCAAGCCGCACACGCACTTCACGGGTGAGGTCTACGTGCTGTCCAAGGACGAGGGTGGCCGTCATACGCCGTTCTTCAACAACTACCGCCCCCAGTTCTACTTCCGCACGACGGACGTGACGGGTGCGATCGAGTTGCCCGAAGGCAAGGAAATGGTGATGCCGGGTGACAACGTGTCGATCACGGTCAAGCTGATTGCGCCGATCGCCATGGAAGAAGGCCTGCGCTTCGCCATCCGCGAAGGCGGCAAGACCGTCGGCGCCGGCGTCGTGGCGAAGATCATCGCGTAATTTTGGGCCCTGGCCGGGTGGACGCTCTTTCGAGCGATTCCGCCCGGACTCGATCCTGACCAGGAGCAAACATGGCTACCAAGCAGAAAATCCGCATCCGCCTGAAGGCGTTTGACTACAAGCTGATCGATCAGTCGGCCGCCGAGATCGTGGACACCGCGAAGCGCACTGGCGCCATCGTCAAGGGCCCGGTTCCGTTGCCCACGCGCATGAAGCGTTTCGACATCCTGCGTTCGCCGCACGTCAACAAGACCAGCCGTGACCAGTTCGAGATCCGCACGCACCAGCGCCTGATGGACATCGTGGACCCGACTGACAAGACGGTGGACGCGCTGATGAAGCTGGACCTCGCGGCCGGCGTGGACGTCGAGATCAAGCTGCAATAAGCAGCAGAAAAGGCCGGGCTTTGCTCGGCGGAGAAATGGCGGGCTGGCCAGGATTTGCGGTTTTCCGCGAATCCGGCTAGAATGCCTGGCTCGGCCTCTTTGAGGTCGAGTTTTATCAACCCTCTTTCACGCCTGCTTGCGGATCGGAAATCAGATTCGCGAACCAGGCAAACGTCGAAGCCAATTGAAGCGGCGGCGGTGAGAGTAAAGGAGTCAAAATGAGTTCGAGCAATCGATTGGGGTTGCTGGGGCGCAAGGTGGGCATGATGCGTCTGTTCACCGATGACGGCGATGCAGTGCCCGTCACGGTGGTCGATGTGTCCGACAACCGCGTGACCCAGGTCAAGACCCAGGACAATGATGGCTACGTCGCCTTGCAGGTGACGTTCGGTTCGCGCCGTGCGTCGCGCGTGACCAAGCCCCAGGCCGGCCATCTCGCCAAGGCGGGTGTGGAAGCCGGTGAAATCATCCAGGAATTCCGCGTCGCCGCTGACACCGCCGCCAAATACCAGGCTGGCGCGAAGCTGCCCGTGACCGAAATTTTTGCCGTGGGCCAAAAAGTGGATGTGCAAGGCACGTCCATCGGCAAGGGCTTTGCCGGCACGATCAAGCGTCACAACTTCAGCTCGCAGCGCGCCTCGCACGGTAACAGCCGCTCGCACAATGTGCCTGGCTCCATCTCCATGGCGCAGGATCCGGGCCGTGTGTTTCCCGGCAAGCGCATGACGGGCCATATGGGCGACGAAACGATCACTACCCAGAATCTGGACGTGATCCGCATTGATGAAGCCCGTCAGCTGCTGCTGATCAAGGGCGCAGTTCCGGGTTCCGCGGGCGGTTTCGTGACCGTCCGTCCTGCCGTGAAAGTCCAAGCCAAGAAGGGAGCGAACTGATGCAGCTCGAACTCCTGAACGAACAGGGCCAGGCCGCCTCCAAGTTGGAAGCGCCGGACACCGTGTTCGGTCGTGAATACAACGAAGCGCTGGTGCACCAGGTCGTGGTCGCCTTCCAGGCCAATGCCCGTCAAGGCACGCGCGCCCAGAAGGACCGCCAACAGGTCAAGCACTCGACCAAGAAGCCCTTCAAGCAGAAGGGTACGGGCAACGCTCGCGCCGGTATGACGTCCTCGCCGCTGTGGCGCGGGGGCGGCCGTATCTTCCCGAATTCGCCGGAAGAGAACTTCAGCCAGAAGGTCAACAAGAAGATGTACCGCGCCGGCATGGCGTCCATCTTCTCGCAGCTTGCCCGCGAAGGCCGTCTGGCCGTGGTCGAGTCCCTCAAGGTGGATTCGCCGAAGACCAAAGCGCTGGCTGCGAAGTTCAAGGCCATGAAGCTGGATTCCGTGCTGGTGATCGCCGACGAGGTCGACGAGAACCTGTACCTGGCGTCGCGCAATCTGGTCAATGTGCTGATCGTCGAGCCGCGCTATGCCGATCCGCTGTCGCTGGTGCATTACCGCAAGGTGCTGGTGACCAAGGCGGCCGTGGACCAACTCAAGGAGATGTACGCATGAGCGCCGCCGTTCAATACGATGAAGGTCGCCTGATGCAGGTGCTGATTGCGCCGATCGTGTCCGAGAAGGCCACGATGGTCGCCGAGAAAAGCAACGCGGTGACGTTCAAGGTCCTGCAAAACGCCACCAAGCCCGAGATCAAGGCCGCTGTCGAGCTGCTGTTCAAGGTCGAGGTGAAGGGCGTTTCCGTGGTCAATACCAAAGGCAAGACCAAGCGCTACGGCAAGTCCGTCGGCCGTCGCGACAATGTGCGCAAGGCTTACGTGATGCTGAAGCCGGGTCAAGAGCTGAACCTGTCCGGGGAGGCTGCGTAATCATGGCTGTCATCAAGATGAAACCGACCTCCCCCGGCCAGCGTGCCGTGGTGAAGGTCTCGCGTGATCACCTGTACAAGGGTGAGGGCTACGCGCCCCTGCTGGAACCCCAGTTCCAGAAGTCGGGCCGCAACAACAACGGCCACATCACCACCCGTCACAAGGGCGGTGGTCACAAGCACCACTACCGCGTGGTGGACTTCAAGCGCGACAAGGACGGTATTCCCGCCAAGGTCGAACGCGTCGAGTACGACCCGAACCGCTCGGCACACCTGGCTCTGGTGTGCTACGCCGATGGTGAGCGTCGCTACATCATCGCGCCGCGCGGCCTGGAAGTGGGTGCAACCATCCTGAATGGCGCCGAAGCGCCGATTCGCGTGGGCAACACCCTGCCGATCCGCAACATCCCTGTGGGTTCCATCATTCATTGCATCGAGTTGCAGGTGGGCAAGGGCGCGCAAGTCGTGCGTTCCGCCGGCGCCTCGGCCACCTTGCTGGCGCGTGAAGGCACCTACGCTCAGGTGCGCATGCGCTCGGGCGAGGTTCGCAAGATCCACATCGAATGCCGCGCCACCATTGGTCAGGTCGCGAACGAGGAACACAGCCTGCGCCAATTCGGCAAGGCCGGCGTCAAGCGCTGGATGGGCATCCGCCCGACCGTGCGCGGCGTCGTGATGAACCCGGTGGACCACCCGCATGGTGGTGGTGAAGGCAAGACCGGCGAAGGCCGTCATCCTGTCGACCCGTGGGGCAACCTGACCAAGGGTTACCGCACCCGCAACAACAAACGCACGCAGACCTTCATTGTGTCGCGTCGCAAGAAGTAAGAGGTAGCAAATGACTCGCTCTCTCAAAAAGGGTCCGTTTGTTGACCACCACTTGCTGGCCAAGGTCGACAAGGCCGTCGCCGTCAAGGACAAAAAGCCGATCAAGACTTGGTCGCGCCGCTCCATGATCCTGCCCGAGTTCATCGGTCTGACGATCGCCGTGCACAACGGCAAGCAGCACGTGCCTGTCTACATCACCGACCAAATGGTGGGCCACAAGCTGGGTGAGTTCGCTCTGACCCGTACCTTCAAGGGCCACCCCGCGGACAAAAAAGTCCAGAAGAAATAAGGAGCAGCCAACATGGAAACCCGTGCAAGCCTCCGTGGCGTCCGCCTGTCCGTGGACAAGGGCCGTCTGGTCGCGGATCTGATCCGTGGCAAGAAGGTCGATCAGGCCCTCAACATTCTGCAGTTCACGCAGAAGAAGGCGGCCCTGATCATCCGCAAGGTGCTGGAATCCGCCATCGCCAACGCCGAGCACAACGACGGCGCCGACATCGACGAACTGAAGGTCAAAACCATCTACGTCGAGCAGGGCACCACGCTCAAGCGTTTCACTGCCCGTGCCAAGGGTCGTGGTAACCGCATCAGCAAACCGACGTGCCATGTGTACGTGACGGTCGGCAACTAATCGAGGTCTGAGGATATGGGACAGAAAATCAACCCGACCGGCTTTCGACTTTCCGTCAGCCGCAACTGGGCCTCGCGCTGGTACGCCAGCAACCGTGATTTCGCCGGCATGCTGGCCGAAGACATCAAGGTTCGCGAGTACCTCAAGACCAAGCTGAAGAACGCCTCCGTTTCGCGCGTGCTGATCGAGCGCCCCGCCAAGAACGCTCGCATCACGATTTTCTCGGCACGTCCGGGCGTCGTGATCGGCAAGAAGGGCGAGGACATCGAGAATCTGAAGCGTGACCTGGGCAAGCAACTGGGCGTGCCGGTGGCAGTCAACATCGAGGAAGTGCGCAAGCCCGAAATCGATGCCAAGCTGATCGCCGACAGCATCACCCAGCAGCTCGAGAAGCGCATCATGTTCCGCCGCGCGATGAAGCGCGCCATGCAGAACGCGATGCGCCTGGGCGCTCAGGGCATCAAGATCATGTCGTCGGGTCGCCTGAACGGCATTGAAATCGCCCGCACCGAGTGGTATCGCGAAGGCCGCGTGCCGCTGCACACGCTGCGCGCCGACATCGACTATGGCACGTCCGAGGCCAAGACCACCTACGGCGTGATCGGCGTCAAGGTGTGGGTCTATAAGGGTGACAATCTGGGTCGCAACGACCAGCCGTCTGCTGCCGAGCCGCGCGCCGAAGAAGAACGCCGTCCGCGTGGTCCGCGTCGCGATGGCCCTGGTCGTCCGGGTGCTGACCGCCCGGCCCGTGGTGGCGCCCGCCGCCCCGCTGGCTCGAATGCCGCACCCGCGGATGGAAGTGACAAACCCGCGGAGGCCGCAGACGCCGCCGCCCCGAAAACCGCCGTTAAGCGCGTCCGCAAAGCCGCGCCAGCCGCATCTGCTGACGGTGCTCAAGGAGAATAAAGATGCTGCAACCTGCTCGCAGAAAATACCGCAAGGAGCAAAAAGGCCGCAACACGGGTCTTGCCACCCGTGGCAGTTCCGTGGCTTTTGGCGACTTCGGCCTCAAGTGTGTTGAGCGCGGCCGCCTGACGGCGCGCCAGATCGAGGCGGCGCGTCGCGCCATCTCCCGTCACGTGAAGCGTGGCGGCCGGATCTGGATCCGCGTGTTCCCCGACAAACCCATTTCTCAGAAGCCTGCCGAAGTGCGTATGGGTAACGGCAAGGGCAACCCCGAGTACTACGTGGCCGAAATCCAGCCGGGCAAGATCGTGTTTGAAATCGTCGGCGTGCCCGAGGAACTCGCGCGTGAAGCTTTCCAGTTGGCCGCCGCCAAACTGCCTTTGCGCACCACCTTTGTCAGCCGCATGATCGGCCAGTAATCAGGAGCATCGATATGACGAAAACTGCTGATCTGCGCCAGAAGGACGTGGCCGCCCTGCAAGCCGAAGTGAAGGACCTGCAGAAGGCCAACTTCAACATGCGCATGCAAAAAGCCACGCAACAGCTCAACAATACGGCGCAAATACGTCTGACGCGCCGTGCCGTGGCGCGCGCCAAGACGATTCTTGCTGAAAAGCAAGCGGCCAACTAAGGAGCGACCATGACGGAAGCCAAAAAATCCCTCAAGCGCACCCTCGTTGGCAAGGTCGTCAGCGACAAGCGCGCCAAGACCGTGACCGTGCTGATCGAGCGTCGGGTGAAGCACCCGATCTACGACAAGATCGTGATCCGTTCCAGCAAGTACCACGCCCATGACGAAAATGGCGAATACAAGCTGGGCGACGTGATCGAGATCACTGAAAGCCGTCCCCTTTCCAAGACCAAGAACTGGGTTGCGACCCGCTTGGTCGAGAAGGCCTTGGCGGTTTAAGCCTCGACCGCGACCCGGTCTTGCAAAACGGCTCACAATGGTGAGCCGTTTTGCTTTTGCATGACAAGCGCTGCGCGCTGTGGTCAGCAAAATTGCGATGTGTTGATTGACCTTTCCTGCCATCCATACTCAACGAGGAGCGCGACATGATCAAAGTTGGAGACACCCTGCCGGATGTGACTCTCTCGGAATATGCCGAAGTCGAAGGCAACGGCTGCAGCATCGGCCCCAACCCGGTGTCGGTCGGCAAGGCTGTTGCTGGCAAGACCATTGCCTTGTTCGCCGTGCCCGGTGCTTTCACGCCCACCTGCTCGGCCAAGCATGTGCCGGGTTATGTCGAGAATTACGCGGCGCTGAAGGCGGCGGGCGTGGATGAGATCTGGTGCCTGGCGGTGAACGATCCCTTTGTCATGGGCGCCTGGGCGCGTGACCAGAAGACCGATGGCAAGGTACGCATGCTTGCCGATGGCAGCGCCGAGTTCGCCAAGGCGACGGGCCTGACGCTGGACCTGACCGCGCGCGGCATGGGGCTGCGCAGCAACCGATATTCCATGCTGATCAAGGATGGCAAGGTGAAATCACTCAACATCGAGGCGCCTGGCAAGTTCGAAGTCAGCGACGCGGCAACCCTGCTGGCCCAGGCCAAGAGCTGAAGCGCGGCGGGAAAGCGCAGGGCGCCATCCAATAAAAAGCCATCGCGGGTCGATGGCTTTTTTCATGTCCGCGCCAGGCGGCGCAGATCTCGGCATCACTTGCCGGAATGCACGCCAACCAGTTTCAGACCCGGCATCAGGTTGGCGGCCAGCTCCGGTCGCTCCGAGGCATAGTCCAGGTTCATGCGGGCAATCTCCACGTGCTCCTCGCCCAGGGCCTGGGCCCGGGCGCCCTGGCCGCGCTCGATGGCCTGGACCAAGGCATGGTGCTGGCGATGTGCCTGCTGCATCCACTGGTGGCCTTCTTCCATCGATGACTGCATGGGCAGCATGGCGCTCGGCGCCGCGAACGGTTGCCCCATGAGTGACTCCATCGTTCGCTTGAGCGCGGCGTTGCCGCAGCCTTCCATGATGAGGCGATGGAAGGCGTCGTTCATCTCAACGTAGGCGGCGTAATCGTCCAGGTCCATGCGCGTCTTGTAGACGGCCTTGTCACCCGCGTCCAAGCAGTCATGCAGCGCCCGCAGCAGGGGCCGAGTGGCGCCTTCTTCCGCCAGCAGGCGGGCCGCGCAGCCTTCGATCAAACCCCGGACCCGGATGGCGTCGGAAATCTCCCGCAGGGTGAAGCGCCGCATCTGGTAGCCCCCGCCGGGCGAAGGCTCGATCAGCCCTTCATGCTCCAGACTGCCCAACGCCAGGCGGACAGGGGTGCGCGAGGCGCCTAGCCGCTCAGCCAGCGGGATCTCGGCCAGACGTTCGCCCGGGCCAAACGCGCCCTTGAGGATCATGTCCCGCAGCTGAACCAATACCCGCGATTGTTGAGAGTCCATGTGTCCGCTGTATGCATGAAGGTCAGGAATCTTAACAGTACAGAAATCGGCATACCAACGAATAGATATGGCCCGATTAATGCATGCATAAATCTGAGAAGCCTGAGTTTTTCAGATCAACAGCCATTTTTTGGTTCAAAAATAGGCAAATAAGATCAGTATTTACCAGTAATACGGTCGAATCTTGGCGCTTTTTCTTGATGTCATTGGCTTGAGTAAGAAATAATGAATGCCATTGCATGCAATCGAATGCAATAACTTGCCCGATTGGAGCGTTTGAATGATCAGTGCTGAACAGAATGATTTCATGACCCAGGTTGGTGCCGGAACGCCTGCCGGAACCCTGCTGCGCCGCTATTGGCAACCCGTGGCTCTGTCGGAAGAACTGAGGGGTCCCCGGCCACTCAAGCCAGTGCAGCTCATGGGTCAGCACTTCGTGCTGTTCCGCGACGAGAGCGGTCGCCTCGGCTTGCTGGACCGTGATTGCCCCCACCGTGGCGCGGACCTGGCTTACGGTCGGCTCGAGGATGGCGGGCTGCGCTGCGCCTTCCACGGCTGGTTGTTCGACGCGACCGGCCAATGCCGCGAGACGCCAGCCGAGCCCGAGGGCAGCAAGCTGTGCACGCGCATCAAGCAGGGGGCCTACCCGGTCGTCGAAAAAAGCGGCGTGATCTTCGCCTACCTGGGCGAGGGCGAACCGCCGGCCTTCCCGGAATTCGATTGCTTCGTCGCCCCCGACAGCCACACCTTCGCGTTCAAGGGCCTGTGGGAATGCAACTGGCTGCAGGCGCTGGAAGTCGGCATGGACCCGGCCCATGCGTCCTTCCTGCACCGCTTTTACGAGGACGAAGACACCGCCGAAAGCTACGGCAAGCAGTTCCGCGGCGCCTCGGCCGACTCGGACCTGGCCATCACCAAGGTGCTGCGTGAATACGACCGCCCGGACATCCAGGTGCAGCCCGCGCTGTTCGGCATGCGCCTGACCACCTTGCGCAAGCTGACCGAGGCGCAGACCCATGTGCGCGTCACCAACGTGGTGTTCCCGCAGGCCTTCGTGATTCCGATGAGCACCGAGATGACGATCTCGCAATGGCATGTGCCCGTGGATGACCGTCGCTGCTATTGGTACGCCATCTTCACCAGCTTCACCAAGCCGGTCGACAAGCAGCAAATGCGCGCGCAACGCCTGGAAACCATCGAGCTGCCCGACTACGTCTCGCGCAAGAACAAGCGCAACGAATACGGCTACAACGCCGAGGAGCAGGCCACCAAGACGTACACCGGCATGGGCATGGACATCAATGTGCATGACCAATGGGCCTGCGAATCCATGGGCTCGATCCAGGACCGCACGCGCGAGCACCTGGGCACGACCGACAAGGGCATCGTGGCATACCGCCGCCTGCTGGTGCAGGCCATCGAGGCCGCGCAGGCGGGTGCGCCGGTGCCGGTGCGTCCGGACGCGGCCCAGGCCAGCGCCTTGACCGGGCCGCCGTCCATCGATGGCGTGGCCAGCGCCGACGCCGTCGACGGCTACTGCGAACAGGCCGACCGGGCGCGGCGCCTGAGCTGCGACTGGGCCAGCGCGCGCCTGAAAGACTGAGGTTCACCGCCCATGAGCGATTTCATAGAGCGTTTCGGGCTCTGGTCTGCCGACCAGCAGGTCCAGGCCCGGGAACTGCTGGCCCGGCTCGACAGTGGCGAGGTGGACGTCGTCCGTTTCGCCTGGGCCGACCAGCATGGCATTCTGCGGGGCAAGACTCTGGTGACCGAGGCCGCGCGGGGCGCCTTCAAGCGCGGCGTGAACCTGACCACCACCTTGTTGGCCAAGGACACCTCGCACCGCACGGTGTTCCCGGTGTTCACGAGCGGCGGTGGTTTTGACCTCCCCGGCTTGCAGGGCGGCGCCGACTTCGTCATCGTGCCCGACCCGGGCACGTTCCGCATGCTGCCCTGGGCGCCGCGCACCGCCTGGGTGCTGTGCGACGCCTACATGAAGGACGGCCAGCGCTGTCCCTTCGACACGCGCCGCATCCTCCAGCGCGCCGTCGAGCAGGTCCACGCACAAGGCTTGAGCTTCGTGGCCGGCCTGGAGGTGGAGTTCCATGTCTTCAAACTCGACGAGCCCGCCATGCGCCTGGCCGATTCGGGCCAACCCGGTGAGCCGCCGCGGGTGTCCTTGCTGACGCACGGCCACCAGTACCTGACCGAGTTGCGCTACGACAGTGTCGATCCGCTGATGGAACTGCTGCGCAGCCAGCTGCTGGCTCTGGGCCTGCCCCTGCAATCGCTGGAGATCGAGTTCGGCCCCAGCCAGTTCGAGCTGGTGTTCGGGCCGACGCAAGACATGATGCCGGCCGACACCATGGTGCTGCTGCGCAGCGCCATCAAGCAGATTTGCCGCCGGCACGGCTACCATGCGACCTTCATGTGCCGCCCGCGCATTCCGAACGTGATGTCCAGCGGCTGGCATCTGCACCAGTCCCTCTGCCACCAGGCCGATGGCCGCAACGCCTTCGTGCCCGAGCAGGAGGGCGCCAGCCTGAGCCCCCTGGGCCTGCATTACCTGGCCGGCCTCAAGGCCCATGCCTGCGGCAGCGCCGCGTTGGCCAGCCCCACGCTCAATGGCTACCGCCGTTATCGGCCTTTCTCGCTGGCGCCAGACCGGGCGATCTGGGCCCAGGACAACCGCGGCGCGATGCTGCGCGTGCTGGGCGCGGTCGGCGACAGCGCCTCCCGCATCGAAAACCGCATCGGCGAACCCACGGCCAACCCATACCTCTACCTGGCCTCGCAGCTGTACTCGGGCTTGCATGGCATGGCCGAACGCCTGGACCCAGGCCCCTCGGCGGACGCCCCTTACGAAACACCGGCCGAGCAGCTGCCGCGCACCTTGGGCGACGCCCTCCATGCCCTGAGGGCAGACCGTTGGTTGTGCGCGCAGCTGGGGCAGGGCTTCGTCGATTACTACTGCCACATCAAGCAGGCGGAGATCGCGCGCTTCAATCTCGACGTGAGCGAGTGGGAGCAACGCGAATACTTCGACATGTTCTGAGCCTGCCTGGACACCGAATGCCATGCCCACGATCCACTACATCCTGAAAGACGGCAGCACACGCAGCGTCGAGGCCAAGCCTGGGGCCAGCGTGATGGAGACCGCCATCCGCCACAACATCCGCGGCATCGACGCCGAATGCGGAGGCAGCTGCTCCTGCGCTACCTGCCATGTTTACGTCCTCGAGGCCGACCTGCCCAGGCTGCCGCCGCCCGATGACATGGAAGACGAGTTGCTCGACGGCACCGCCAGCGCGCGCGCGCCCAACAGCCGCCTGAGCTGCCAGATCACCGTGACGCTCGAGCTGGACGGCTTGACCGTGAGCGTGCCGGAGACCCAGGTCTGATGGCACGGTCCGAGCCCCTGCTCATCGTCGGCGCCTCGCACGCCGGCATCCAGCTTGCCGCGGCCGCACGCGAGCAGGGCTTTGACGCGCCCATTCTGTTGCTGGGCGATGAGCCGCACACCCCCTACCAGCGTCCGCCTCTGTCCAAGGGGGTGTTGACCGGCAAGACCGCCGAGGATCAATTGGCCTTGCGCGGCCCCGACTTCTACCGCGAGCAAGGCATCGACCTGCGGCTGGGCGTGCGCGTCACCGGCCTGGACCTGGCTACGCGGCGCCTGCGCCTGGAGGATGGCGGGCAACTGGACTTCGGCTGGCTGGCCCTGGCCACGGGCGCGCGCTGCCGGCGGCTGTCGGTGCCCGGCGCCGACCTGCAGGGCGTGCACGCCTTGCGCACCCTGGATGACGCACGGGCCGTGGCGGCCGCCCTCGGTGCCAGCCAACGCGCCTGCGTGATCGGGGGCGGTTTCATCGGTCTCGAGGTGGCCGCGGCCCTGAGCAGCGTGGGTGCCAGCGTGACCGTGGTCGAGAGCCAGCCGCGCCTGCTGGCCCGCACCTTCCCCGCCGCCATGTCGGACTACGTGGCCGACGCACATCGACGGCGCGGTGTCGCGCTGGCGCTGGGCTGTGGCGTGCGTGCCCTGCACGGGCACCAGGGCCGGGTGGTGGCGGTGGAGCTGGTCGATGGACGGCGCATCGATTGCGACCTGGTGGTGCTGGGCATCGGGGTGCAGCCCAACAGCGAACTCGCCGAGCAGGCGGGCATCGCCTGCGACAACGGCATCCTGGTCGATGCCTTGGGCCGCAGCAGCGCGCCGAATGTGCTGGCCATCGGCGATGTCGCGAACATGGCGTTGCCGGCGTTGCCGGCGGTGCCTGGCGGTCCGCAACGCGCGCGCCTGGAATCGATCCAAGCCGCGAACGACGGCGCCCGTGCCGCCGCCACCCTGCTGGTCGATCGGCCCCAGCCCCTGGACGCCGTGCCCTGGTTCTGGAGCGAGCAGCACGAGCTGAAGTTCCAGATGGCCGGCCTGCCCGCGCCGGGTGACCAGGCCGTGCTGCGGGGCGAGCTGGCCAGCGACAAGTTCACGCTCTTCTACCTGCGCGACGGCGCCGTGCGCGCCGCGCACACGGTGAACCGTCCGGCCGAGCACATGCTGGCGCGCAAGCTGATCGCCCTGGGCGCGCGCATCGCGCCCGAGCTGCTGGCCGACCCTTCGGCCGACCTGAAACCGTTTTCCACCCCCCTCGGCCTGCGGGCTGATCTTTTCCACGGAGCACCACGATGAACCTCTCCAAACGCACCCTGCTGGCCGCCCTCGCGCTGGCCACGCTGGGCACCGTCGCGCAGGCGCAGGACGCGCTCAAGATCGGCCTGATCGGCACCTACTCAGGCCCGTATGCCGACTACGGACGCCAGTTCGATGCCGGCGTCGCGCTCTACCTCAAGGAGCATGGCGGCAAGATCGCCGGCCGCACGGTGGACATCATCAAGAAGGACACCGGGGGTGCCAACCCCGATGCCTCCAAGCGCATCGCCCAGGAACTGATCGTGCGCGACAAGGTGCAGATCCTCACCGGCCTGGACTTCAGCCCCAATGCCTATGCCGTCGCTGCCGTCGCCACCCAGGCCAAGGTGCCGGTGGTCGTCATGAACGCCTCGTCCTCGGGCATCACCACCGCGTCGCCCTATGTGGCGCGCCTGTCCTTCACGGTACAGCAGGTCTCCGATCCGATGGCACGCTGGATGCTCAAGCAAGGCATCAAGGAATCCTATGTGGTGGTGGCGGACTATGCCCCAGGCGTTGACTCCCTGACCGCGTTCAAGAAAGCCTTCGAGCAGGGTGGTGGCAAGGTCGTGGGCGAGCTGCGCACGCCCATGAGCAACCCGGACTTCTCGGCCTATGTGCAGCGCATCAAGGATGCCAAGCCGCAGTCCGTGTTCTTCTTCTTCCCCTCGGGCGTGATGCCGCCGGCCTTCCTCAAGGTCTGGAAGGAACGCGGCATGGACGCCGCGGGCATCAAGCTGTTCGCTACCGGCGAGGCCACCGACGACAGTTACCTGGATGCGACCGGCGACGTGGCCCTGGGCCTGATCACCAGCCACCACTATTCGTATGCCCATCCCTCGGCCAAGAACCAGAAGTTCGTCAAGGACTTCGAGGCCCAGTTCGGCACCAGCTTGCGCCCGAGCTACTTCGCCGTGACGGCCTACGACGCCATGGCCGCGATTGACCAGGCTTTGAAGAAGACCGGCGGTGACGTGAGCGGCGACAAGGTCATGGAAGCACTCAAGGGCCTGCAGTTCGAGAGCCCGCGCGGCCCCATCGAGGTCGACCCGGTCACCCGCGACATCGTGCAAACGGTCTACATCCGCAAAACCGAGAAGGTCGGTGGCAAGCTGGTGAACGTGGAGTTCGACAAGTTCGACCGCGTGAAGGATCCGGCCAAGGAAGCCCAGTAATTCCAGCGGTCCTGCACCGCTGTATCCTGCGCGGGCCGATCATCGCCCGGCCGGCTGGCCCGCGCGCAGCAATGGAAACTCGATGGCTATCGTGATCTTTGATGGAGTGGCCTACGGCATGCTCCTCTTCCTCATGGCGGTGGGCCTGTCCATCACCATGGGCCTGATGAACTTCGTCAACCTGGCGCATGGCAGTTTCGCCGTGGTCGGCGGCTACGCCGCCGCCGTCGTGATGAACCAACTGGGCCTGGGCTACGCGACGGCCCTGGCCTGCGCCTTCGTGGCGGCCGCCGTGCTGGGTGCTGTGCTGGAGTTCCTGCTCTACCGCCGGCTGTACCGCGCCCATCCCCTGGACCAGGTGCTGCTGTCCATCGGCCTGGTCTTTGTGTCCATCGCCGCACTGACCTATTTCTTCGGTCCCTCCATGTTGCCCTTCCATCTGCCGGAGGCGCTGCAAGGCCAAGTCACGATTGCGGGTGTCGGCGTGGGGCGTTACCGCCTCTTCCTGATTGGCGCGGGTCTGCTGATCCTCGTGCTGCTGCTCGGCATGCTGCGCACGCGGTACGGCGCCATGGTGCGTGCCGCAGTGGACAACCAACGCGTGGCAGCAGGCACGGGCATCCATGTGCAGCGACTCTTCCTCCTGACCTTCGCCCTGGGCTGCGGCCTGGCCGGATTGGGCGGTGCACTGAGCCTGGGCATGCTGGGCCTGGAGCCGTACTTTCCGCTCAAGTACATGGTGTACTTCCTGATCGTGGTCTGCGTCGGCGGTGCCGGCACCATCGTTGGCCCCTTCGTGGCGGCCCTGCTGGTCGGCATCGTGGACGTGGCGGGCAAGTACTACTTGCCGGAAGCCGGCGCCTTCCTGATCTATGTCTTCATGATCGGCATGCTGCTGCTGCGCCCCAACGGCATCATTCCGCGCAAGGGCCTCGCATGAAACGACTCGTACTTTCTCCGGCGCAGTTGCGCGCCGCCGAGCTGGCCTTCTGGCTGCTGTTGGCCTGCAGCTTTTTTCTCGCGCCCGACCACCTGACGCTGCTGAGCCAGATCCTGATCTTTGGCCTGTTCGCGGTCTCGCTGGACATGGCGCTCGGTTACGCCGGCATCCTGACGGTTGGCCACGCCGCCTTCTTCGGCGCCGGTGCCTATGCCGCTGGCCTGCTGGCGCGCCATGGCTGGGGCGAACCTTTCACGGGACTGATGGCCGCCCTGGTCGTGGCCGGGCTGCTCGGTTACGCGCTGAGCTACATGGTCGTGCGCGGCGCCGACCTGACGCGTCTGATGATCACCATCGGCGTGTGCCTGCTGCTGTACGAACTGGTCAACCGACTGTCCGGCATCACCGGCGGTACCGATGGCCTGCAAGGCATGGTGGTGTGGCCGGTGGCCGGTCTGTTCGAGTTCGACCTGTTCGGCAAGACGGCCTTTGTCTACGCCTATGTCATGGTGTTGCTGATGTTTCTGCTGGTGCGTCGGGTCCTGCGTTCACCCTTCGGCCTGGCGCTGCGCGGCATCCACGACAACCGCAAACGCATGCTGGCGATCGGTTCGCCGGTCGAGTCGCGCCTGCGCATGGCCTATGCCTTCTCGGCGGCCATCGCCGGTGTGGCCGGTGCCTTGCTGGCGCAGACCACGCAGTTCGTGGGCATCGAATCGATCAGCTTCAACCGCTCGGCCGAGATCCTGATCATCCTGGTGCTGGGCGGCACCGGCCGCCTGTACGGCGGCCTGATCGGTGCCATCGTCTACATGCTGGTGCACGACGCGTTCGCCGACCTCAACCCCGAGTACTGGATGTTCTGGCTGGGCATCTTCCTGATCGCGGTGGTGATGATCGGTCGCGGCGGCATCATGGGGGCCTTGTCCCGCCTGGTGCGCGTCAAGGAGCAGGCCCGATGAGCACCCTGGCACTTGAAACCCAGGGCCTGGGCATCCGCTTCGGCGCATTCCAGGCCGTGGCCGAGGTGAACCTGCAGTTGCAGGCCGGCGCGCGCCAGGCCCTGATCGGTCCCAATGGTGCTGGCAAGACCACGCTGATCAACCTGCTCACCGGCGTCTACAAGCCGACCGCCGGCCGCATCCGCATGAACGGGCAGGACATCACGGCGCACGGGGCCGACCGCCGCGCGCGCAATGGCCTGGCCCGCACCTTCCAGATCAACCAGCTGTTCCCGAGCCTGACACCGCTGCTGTCGGTGGTGCTGGCCATCCACGAACGCGAAGGCCAGGGCGCGACCTGGTGGCGACCCTATCGCCGCAGCACCGCCTGCTTCGATGAAGCCCATGCGCTGCTCAAGCGGCTGCGCCTGGATGCGCTGGCCAACGTGCCCGCGGCCGAGCTGGCCTATGGCAAGCAGCGCCTGCTGGAAATTGCACTCGCACTGGCGGCGCGGCCACGCATCCTGCTGCTCGATGAGCCCGCCGCTGGCGTGCCCGAAGACGAGAGCGGCGAACTGTTCGACGTGATCGCCGAACTGCCTTCGGACATCAGCGTGCTGTTCATCGAGCACGACATGAATCTGGTGTTCCGCTTCGCCCAGCGCATCTCGGTGCTGGTGGCCGGACGCATCCTGACCGAGGGCTCGCCCCGGGACATCGCCAACGATCCACGCGTGCGCGAGGTGTATCTCGGCAGCACCCACGTGGGCCTCCATCAGGAGACCTCCCATGGCTGAACTGCTGGCCTTTGACCGTGTCACAGCCGGTTACGGCAATGCCGTGGTGCTGGACAAACTGAGCCTCGCCCTGGAGGAAGGGCAGAGCCTGGCCATCCTCGGGCGCAACGGTGTGGGCAAGACCACGCTGCTTGAAACGCTGATGGGCAATACCCGCGTGATGGGCGGCGCCATCCGCTGGCGTGGGCGCTACATCACGCGCCTGCCCGTGCACCTGCGCGTGCGCGCGGGCCTGGGCTGGGTGCCGCAGGAACGCGAGGTCTTCCCTTCGCTGACGGTGGAGGAAAACCTGACCGTGGTCGCGCGCCCCGGTGCCTGGAAGCTGGACCGTGTCTACGCCTTCTTTCCGCGCCTGCGCGAACGGCGCGCCAACTACGGCAACCAGCTCTCCGGTGGTGAACAGCAGATGCTGGCCATCGGCCGTGCCCTGATGACCAACCCGCTGCTGCTGCTACTGGACGAACCCATGGAAGGGCTGGCGCCCATCATCGTCGAAGAACTGGCGGCATCCATCCGTCGCCTCTGCGAAGACGAGGGCCTCGCCTCCATCGTGGTCGAGCAGCACCCGGTGCTGGCGCTGGACATGACGCACCAGGCCATCGTGCTGGAGCGCGGCACCGTGGTCCACGCCGGCCCCAGCGCGGCGCTGGTGCAAGACGCAGCGCTGCTGGATCGTTTGCTGGGCGTGGGCATCGCGGCCGAAGCCGCGTGACGCCCCGGCGTTGAACCGAGTCCGGCATCCCCTATCTACCCGTCCGCCCAGGACCCGCCCAGGACCTTCGCACCCATGCCCCATATCGTTGTCGAATACACCCCGAATCTCGGAGCGCTTCCTTTTGACGCCATGCTGGCGGCCGTCACACGCCGTCTCGCCGCCAGTCCCGAAATCTGGGACGAAGCCGACCTCAAGGCACGTGTCTTGCGCGTCGAGGTCTTTCGCGTGGGGCTCGCGGACGAGGGGCGTGGTTTCATCCACGTCACATTGCGCATCCTGGCCGGGCGCAGCCCGCAGGCCAGGAAAGACCTGAGCCAGCGCGTGCTCGCCGGCATGCGCGAGCACATGCCCCCGTTGCCCATCGCCCTCACCGCCCATCTGAGCGTCGAGGTCGTGGACATGGATCGCGACAGTTACAGCAAGGTCCGACTGGGTTGAAGCGCGCCCGCACGCGGAAGCGAGACCGGTTTTGCTTGAGGCTGAGTCACTTGCGCGAACCGGACAGCGTGGCCAGCAGGTAATGCGCGCCCGCGATGGGGTTGTGGTAGTAGGGCGGAATGTCGACGAAGCCCAGGTCTTCGTAGAGCGCGCGGGCGGCTTCCATGTCGTCCAGTGTGTCCAGCAACACGTGGTCGTAGCCCTGCACCCGCGCAGCGTCGAGCACCGCTTCGCTCAGGCGTCGTCCCAAGCCCAGCTTGCGGAAGGCCGGGCGCACGTACAGTCGCTTCATCTCACAGGCATTGGCATAGTCGGCCGTGTCCAGTGGACGCAACGCGCAGCAGCCTGCTGCCTGCCCGTCCACCCAGGCCAGCAGCAGGGCGCCCCGTGGTGCGGCGTATTCCCCGGGCAATTCGCGCAGTTCCTGCTCGAAGTTCTGAAACGCCAGGTCGATGCCCAGGCTGCGCGCGTACTCGCGGAACAGATCTCTCAGTATCTCCAGCGCACCTGTTTCTTGCGGCGTGGACAGCGTGATGGACGGGAAGGGCGAAGGAGCGGGTGCGGTCATGGGTGGGACGTGGGGAAGGGCGCGTCGGCCTTTCAGAACCTGGGTGAGTCCGTGTGCGGTGGTGTGCTCAGGTGGCAAAGCCGGTCAGCCAACCGCTCACCGCCACGCAGGCGAGCAGCAGGCCCAAGGCCAGCAGCCGGGTCCAAAAATCGTCGCGCGATGGCGGGCTGGGCGTGGACGTGAGCGTTGGCAGTTTGTCGCCATGCAGCATGGGGGCGATCAGATTTTCCTTCTTGGCGAGCCAATAGAAAAGTATGGCGCCGACGTGCAGCAGCAAGAGCGCCAACAGCAGCCACTGACCGATGGCGGCATGGTAGTTCGTCATCCCGTACGTCACGGCCTCGGGCACATGCCGAGCCCAGGGTCCGGCATAGGCGATGTCGTCGTCGCTCATCAGTCCGCTGACCACCTGCGCCAGCAGGACCAGCAGCATGGCCCAGACCGACAGCGCGCCGAGCGGCTTGTGGCCGAGATGCTCCGGCCCTTCCTCCCGTTTGGCGCGCAGCAGGTTCCAAAGCCGCCGGGGCGAGGGGTAAAAGTTGGCGAAGCGTGACCAATGGCCACCCAGCACGCCCCAGAGCCCGCGAAACAATAGCAAGGTCAGCACGACGCAGCCCAGGCGCATGTGCCAGTCCAGCGCGCCCAGGTAGCCGGTGACGAACATACCGATGACGGCCGACGCCAGCAGCCAGTGAAACAGGCGGGTCGGTAAATCCCAGACCCGCACCCTGTGTTTCAACTCCGACGTCTTTTGATGCAAGAATGCCCCCGCGTTCATCTTGTGTTCATCCCTTATTCATTGACCCATAGGAGTCGTGATCATGACCGCGAAGACCTTTCCGCGCCACGCCGCCCTTTTTGTGGCCTGTGCCCTGATGTGTGGGCTGTTTGCCGGGCCTGCAATGGCGCAGTTTGCCAAAGCCGAGGACGCCGTTCAATACCGTCAAGCGAAGCTCAAGGCCATGGGCGAGGAGTCTGACCGGCTGGGCGCGATGGTGCGCGGTCGTGTGCCATTCGACGCCAAGGTGGCCCAGGAAAGCGCGGAGGCCTTGCTGGCCCTCAGCAAGCTGCCCTGGCCGGCCTTCGCGCCGGGTTACGAAGGCGGCAAGGCAAAACCTGAGGTCTGGCAGGAGATGGACACATTCAAGGCGGCGGCGCAACGCCTGCAGGGCGACACGGCCAAACTGGCCGAAGCCGCCAGGACGGGGGATCTGGAGCGCATCAAGGCCGCCTTCGGCGACACGGCGGATTCCTGCCGCGCCTGTCACCGTGAGTTCCGCAACCGCTGAGCGTCGCGGTTGGACTCCGGGCGCGGGGATTCAGGCCTGCGCCAGCAGTTCCTCGATCAGGCGGTGCAGTTCGGCGAAGTCCGGCTCCCCCACGTAGCGCTTGACGATTTCGCCGCGTTTGTTCAGCAGGTAGGTCGTGGGGGTCAGGCGCACATCGCCCCAGGCCAGTGCGGCTTCGCCGGTGTTGTCGAAGGCCACCTTGAACGGCAGTTTGCGCGTCTGGGCGTAGTTGACGACATAGCTGGGCGGGTCGTAGCTCATGGCCACGGCCACCGTGTCATAGCCCTGCCCGTGGTATTTGTCGTAGGTGGCGATGATTCTGGGCATCTCGGCCACACAGGTGGTGCAGCTGGTGGCCCAGAAGTTCACCAGCACCACCTTGCCGCGCCAGGCCGAGGTGTTTTCGGTGGACCCGTCGAGCAGCACAAACGTGGTTTGTGGCGCCGCGCCGAAGCCCGAGCCGCGCAGCAGCCACCAGCCTCCCGCGGCCAGTAGCACCGCAAGGGCCATCACGATCACGCGGGTACGCCACGCGCGGGCGGTTTGAACAGGGGCGGAAGGGGCGGGGGAGGTGTCAGTATCCATGGCAAGGTGGAGTGTATCGGCCTTGGGGCTGACCTGGGTGACCGGGGGCATGGCGGGCGGGGATAATTCCCCCATGTTTCAACGTCTATTCCTCCCGCTGTGCGCCGGTCTGGTCCTCATGGGGTGCAGCCCCAGCCTGAATTGGCGCCAGGTTCGCCTGAAACCGGAGCCCGTGAACGCGACGGGCGCGCAGGAGGACGAAGTGGTCTTGCAGGCCTTGTTGCCCTGCAAGCCGGACCGCGCCACGCGCCCTCAGCGCATGGCGGGTTATGAGGTGATGGTGACCATGCTCGGCTGCGAGGCGGATGGCGGTCTGTTCGCGATCGCCGTGGCGGTGCCGAGCTCGCACCAAGCCTTGATGGCCGTGCTCGCCCAATGGCAGACGCATGTGCTGGCCAGCGTCCATGCGCAGGGGGGCAGCCGCAAGCCCTTCCCGCTCAAGGGCGCGGACGCCCAGCCCGAAGGCACGCAGCTGCTGGCCCGGGGGCGCCAAAGCTCCGGGGACGGCGCAGCCCTCGCGCCGGCGCAAGGTTCGCCCGGGCACGCTTTGAACGTGCAGGCGGTGTGGTTCGCGCGCGGTGGCCGGCTCTACCATGCCGCGGTCTACGCCGAGCGACTCAGTCAGGCCATGACGGAGCCCTTCTTCGGCAGTCTGGCCTTTGAGTGAGTTCCGGACCGACAATCCGAGTCCCATGCTGGTTACGAATCGCCGCCAGGCCATCTGGATCTTCCTGGCTTTTGCCTTCGCCTATTTCTTCTCGGCCCTGATTCGCGCCGCTACCGCCACGTTGTCGCCTACCTTGACGCAGGAGTTCCAACTCGGCGCGCGCGACCTGGGCCTGCTGGCCGGGGGCTACTTTCTCGGCTTCGCGGCCATGCAATTGCCGCTGGGGCGCTGGCTGGACCGCCACGGCCCGCGCACCGTGATCCTCGGTTTCACGGCCGTGGCGGTCGGCGGCTGCGCGATGTTCGCGCTGAGCACGGGTTTTGCCGCGCTGTTGCTGGCGCGGGTGTTGTGCGGCGTGGGCCTGGCTGCCGGCCTGATGGCGCCCATGACGGGGTACCGCCGGTGGTTCACGCCAGCCACCCAGATGCGCGCCAACTCCTGGATGCTGATGACCGGTTCCATGGGCATGGTGGCGTCCACCTTGCCTGTGCAGTGGCTGCTGCCGGTCTATGGTTGGCGGCCTTTGTTTTGGGGGCTGGCGGTGCTGCTGCTGCTCGCCATGGTCGTGATCGCCTGGAAGACGCCCGACTGGCAGCTCTCCCCGGTGCAGTCATCGCCCGCAAGCCGGTCCGGGCGTTATGGCGATGTGCTGCGGCACCCTTATTTCCGCAGGCTCACGCCGCTGGGTTTCTTCAACTATGGCAGCCTGCTGGCCGTGCAGACCCTCTGGGCCGTGCCCTGGATGATGCAGGTGGGTGGCTACACCGCCAGGCAGGCGGCCACCGGTCTGTTCGGCATCAACCTGTGCATGCTCACGGCGTTCTGGCTCTGGGGCCTGTTGCTGCCCCGGCTGACCCGGCGCGGCGTGGAGGTCGAACGCCTGATCGCCTGGGGCGTGCCCGCGAGCCTGTCCATGCTGGCGCTGCTCGTGGTCGCGGGGCCATCCATGGGCGTGCATGCGGCCTGGCTGCTAGCGCTGTTCTGCCTGTGTTCCAGCGTGCTGTCTTTGGCCCAGCCGGCCGTGGGGCTGGCGTTCGCACCCGAACTCGCCGGGCGGGCGCTCTCGGCCTACAACCTCGTGATTTTTGGTGGCGTGTTTGTCGTGCAATGGGGCATAGGCCTGCTGGTCGACGCCTTGCGCGCCCTGGACTGGACGGGGGTCCAGGCCTATCGGGGGGCTTTTGGTGTGATGCTGGGGTGCAACCTGCTGTCCTACGTCTGGTTCCTCTGGCGCAAGGCGCCGAGAGCAACTGAAATTCCTTGAGGCGTCGCAAGGTTTAGGTGCGCAAGACGGAGGGCTTGGGCCTGGATCGCGAGGGAGACGCCATAATGGATCGTGAATTTATGAATGGCATCGTCATCATCGCCCATGCGCCCCTGGCCAGTGCTTTGCAGACCTGCGTGGCCCATGTGTTTCCCGACCGCGTGCATGGTGTGCTGGCCCTGGACGTGCAGGCCGACACTGCTGCCGAGCGCAGCCTGACGCTGGCGCGCGAGGCGGTGGCAACCCTGGGTGGCCTGCCGCTGCTGCTGTTGAGCGACGTGCTGGGCGCCACGCCTTGCAATGTGGCGACGCAATTGCTGCGGACTTTGAATGCGCAAGGTGCGGGACAGGCCCGATTGTTGGCGGGCGTCAACCTGCCCATGCTGTGGCGAGCCGTGAACTACCAGCAGGAGCCCTTGGACGCCCTGGTCAACCGGGCCCTGCAGAGCGGCAGCCAGGGCGTGCGTGAAGTTATGTGAGTGATGTCCGGCGTATCCCGCGTGGACCGAGGAGGAAGGAACAAGCGTATGGAGAATAAGCATGGCTAAGGCACCCGCCACCATCAGCAACAAGCTGGGCTTGCATGCCCGCGCCTCGGCCAAGCTCACCAAGCTGGCGGGCAGTTTCCCCTGTGATGTCTGGCTGGCGCGCGGCGAGCGCCGCGTCAACGCCAAAAGCATCATGGGCGTCATGATGCTGGCGGCGGGCCTGGGTTCGGCCATCGAGATCGAGGCCGAAGGCGAGCGCGCGCAGGAGGCGATCGAGGCGCTGCTGGCGCTGATCGACGACAAGTTCGGCGAAGGCGAATGAAATGACTCCCAAGGTCGCCCACTGCGTGCGGCAGCACCGGTCTTTCAAGTGCATGCGGGCCCTGCGCCGTGCCGCGTTCCGCGGCCGGGTTTTGCCTGTCCGCGCGAAGCGTGGACTGCCGGGCGCAGGCGGCCCCGTGGCAAGACCGTTCGGAGACTTCCCGTGACCTTTTCCATCCATGGCCTGGCGGTCACGCGCGGCATCGCCATCGGGCGCGCCGTGCTGGTGGCGTCCAGCCGCGTGGACGTGGCGCATTACTTCATCGAGCCTGACCAGGTGGAGGGCGAGATCAACCGCGTGCGCCGGGGGCGCAACGCTGTCATCAAGGAAATCCAGCGCTTGCAGCAGAGCGTGGAGCAGCTCGGCCCGAAGGAGGCCCCGCCCGAGTTGAGGGCCCTGCTGGACGTGCATCTGATGCTGTTGCAGGACGAGGAAATCATCGGCGGTGTCAAGCATTGGGTGCGCGAGCGCCTCTACAACGCCGAGTGGGCGTTGACTTCGCAACTGGAGGTGATGGCCCGCCAGTTCGACGAGATGGAGGACGAGTACCTGCGCGAGCGCAAGGCTGACCTCGAACAGATCACCGAGAAAGTCCTGCGCGCGATGCAGGAGGAAATGCAGGGTGGCAGCGCCTCGCTCTACATGCCCGCTGCGGCCGTGTCCGCCGGCCTGCCGAATGCGGAGTCGGGTGACGCGGAGTTGATCGACAAGAGCGCCTTGGTGCTGGTGGCGCACGAGCTCTCACCGTCCGACATGCTGCAGTTCAAGCAGGGGGTGTTCACCGGTTTCATCACCGACGTGGGCGGCAAGACCTCGCACACCGCCATCGTGGCGCGCAGCATGGACATCCCCGCCGTGGTGGGCGCACGCTCAGCCAGCCAGCTGGTGCGACAGGACGACTGGATCATCATCGATGGCAACGCGGGCGTGGTCATCGTGGACCCGTCGCCCATCATCCTGGCCGAATACCAGTACAAGCAGCGTGAGCACGAACTGGCGCGCAGCCGCCTGGTGCGCCTGCGCGACACGCCGGCCATCACGCTCGACGGAGAGCCGGTGGATCTGCTGGCCAACATCGAAATGCCCGAGGATGCCGCCGCCGCCGTGCGCGCGGGTGCGGCGGGTGTGGGTTTGTTCCGCAGCGAGTTCCTCTTTATGGGCCGCCAAGGCCGCCTGCCCGACGAGGAAGAGCAGTACCAGGCCTATCGCCGCGCGGTCGAAGGCATGAACGGCCTGCCAGTGACCATCCGCACGGTGGACATTGGCGCCGACAAGCCGATGGACGGCGGTGCACAAGAGGGCAAGCACCTGAACCCGGCGCTCGGTCTGCGGGCCATCCGCTGGAGTCTGGCGGATCCGGCCATGTTCCTCACGCAGTTGCGCGCCATCCTGCGTGCCGCGGCGCACGGGCCGGTCAAGATGTTGGTGCCCATGCTGGCGCACCTCGGCGAGATCCGTCAGACCTTGTCCCTGCTGGAGCAGGCGCGCGCCGAGCTGCACCGCGAAGGTCGGCGCCAGGGCGCCGTGCAGGTCGGCGCGATGATCGAGATCCCGGCCGCCGCGCTGATGCTCAAGACCTTTCTGCGCTACTTCGATTACCTGTCCATCGGCACCAATGACCTGATCCAGTACACGCTGGCCATCGATCGCGCCGATGAATCCGTCGCCCATCTGTATGACCCATTGCACCCGGCGGTGCTGCGTCTGGTCGCGGACACCATCGCCGAGGGCCGGGCGCAGGGCAAGGAGATCAGCGTCTGCGGTGAGATGGCGGGCGACGTGGGCATGACACGCCTGCTGCTGGGTCTGGGCCTACGCAGCTTTTCCATGCATCCGGCGCAGATCCTCGCGGTCAAGCAAGAAGTGCTGCGCGCCGACGCGGCCAAGATCGCGCCCTGGGCGCGACAGGTGCTCGAGTCGGAAACACCCTCGGCCTTGATGGGTTCCTGAAGCGCTGGACCTCTCAGCGGGCCCGCGTGCTGATCAGCGCCGCGCCAATGATGAGCACCGCCGCTGCCGCGATGCTCCAGCGCCAGGGTTGACCGCTGACCAGCATCAACAACGCGGTCGAACCCAGGGGTGTGAGGTAGCTCAATACCCCGATTTGTCGCGCGTCACCGCGCTTGAGCGCGTAGTCCCAGAGAAAGAAGGCGGCGCCCAGCGGGCCCAGGCCCAGCAGGGTCAGCAGCAGCCAGTCGCGCGGGGCCAGCGCCGAGAACGAGGGCGCGGTGGATTCCAGCACGACATGGCAGAGCAGGGACAGCAGACCCGAGACCAGACCGAACAGGCCGATGGCCGAGGTCGGAAAGGCGGCCACGCGTCGTGTCAGCAGCGAGTAGCTGGCCCACACAAAGGCCGAAGCCAGCGCCAGCAAATAGCCCCAATGCCACGCGCCCCCATCCACGGCAAGCGCGGCGCCGCCGCCCAGGATGGCGATGGCCGCGCCCGCGAAACCGAGCAGCGCCGCCACCAGATGCAGGGGTTTGAGCGTGAGCTCGCGCAGGAACAGCGGCGCCATCACCACGATCAGCAGCGGCCACAGGTAGTTGATCAGATTGGCTTGCACGGGCGGCGCCAGCCGCAGCGACACGAAGAGCAGGAAATGGAAGCCGAACAGGCCGTAGATGCCCAGTGCCAGCGTGGACAGCGGCAACTTGCCCTGTCGCAGCAACCCCGGCAGGGCCGGCCAGGCGGGCAGGCTGCCGATCAGCAGGGCCAGGCCGGTCAGCAGAAACGGGGGCACGTGCTGGAGCGTGACGCCCAGTGCGGCCAGGGAGGCCCAGAGGGCGATCGCGCCCAGGGCATGAAGATTGGCGTGCATGGCGCCAGTGTAAAAAAAGCGATCGTCGCGGATCGCGGATCGGTCGTCGCGTTTTGCCGGTCGGGTCTGGGGCCGGCGCGCTACATGCCGGCGCGGCGCAGGGCGGCCGTGAGCGCGGAGGGAGAACGGTAGCCCGTGCGCCGCGCTGTTTCCTGAACAGACCAACCCGCGTCGCGCAATGCCCGCGCCTGGGCCAGCCGCTGGCTCCGCAACCAGGCCAGCGGGCCCATGCCTTGGGTTTGCTGGCAGCGCGTGGCGAACTGTGAGGGGCTCAGGTGCGCCTGCCGCGCCAGGTCGGCGACGCCCAGCGGGCGGTCCAGCCGGGCCTGCACCCAGGCGCTCAGCGCCAGCCAGTCGATGGGGCGTTGCACCCGGGCCTTCGTCCCTGGCCGGCGCCAGGCTTCCAGCAGCAGCGCGGGCGCATGGCTCAGGGCCAGGGGCTGCGGCCAGGCCTGCAGCAAGTAGTTCGCCAATGCCGCGACCTGGGCGGGCCGATGCGGTTGGGCCGCGCAGCCCGCCCAGGCCGGATGGTCGCTGTCCAGCACCAGGCAACGGCTGCCCCGGGGCGACTCGAAATCGTGACGGTCACCCGGGGCAATCAGCACGGCGTCGCCCGCCGCGATCCAGTGGCCGCGGCCCTCGACTTCAAGCTCCAGCACGCCCTCCAATCCCACCAGCAGTTGGTGGTGCGTGTGCGCGTGGCTGCCGTGCGAGGGGCCGTAGTCGCGCAGTGACAAGGGCGAGGCGGTGGGCGAGGACATGCCGGGCGTTTCAGTCGAAGTCAAAGATGTCGGACAGAAACCCTTCCCGCTTCTTCTTGCGGTAATACGTGCCTTGTTGCGGCGGGTAAGGCTGCGGCTGTGGGGGTTGAGGCGCGTAGGGTTGCTGCATCGCTGTCTGGACGCGCGCTGGCGATGCGGCGCCGGGTGCCACACCCTGCGAGCGGTCGATGATCTTGTCGAGCTCACCACGGTCCAGCCACACGCCGCGGCATTGCGGGCAGTAGTCGATTTCGATGCCCTGGCGTTCGGACATCACCAGCCGTGTGCTCGAGCAGACGGGACATTGCATGCGGATTCCTTTCCAATGGAAGACAGGTCGGGGGAAATGGCTGGCCTGTTGTGGTGTTGGAATCCAGCGGGAAACTTGGCACGGCGGGCGGGCGGGCGGGCGCCGGCTTGCCGCGGTGTCAGACGCCTACTGACGGGAAGCCTGGTCAGTAGCGAATTTCGTTTCATTCTAGGACTTTTCTTTCAGAATTGAATGCGACAGAATCCAGAAGCTAGTGCGATCGTGGGGTGATCGTGAAAGGGTCTGGATGCCGGTCCGCAAGATTCCCAAAAATCATCTGGTGGTGACGGGCAGCTATTCCAGCCGCAAGAACGCCGAGATCGATGCTTTCGAGTCCTTGCTCGAGAAGGACTACTTTCTGCTGCTCGACTTCGACCCGGCAGTTCACTCCTTCGAACCTCAACCTGTCAGGGTGCCCGTCCCAGGTGTGCCCCGTGGCTATGTGCCGGATGTGCTGGTGCGCTACCACCCGGATGCCGTGTCCGGGCAGGAGCCCAAAAGAACCCTCGTGGACGTCAAGCACACGGACGACCTGGCGAGGAACGCCGACAAATACGCCTTCAAATTCGATTGCGCGAAGCGGTTTGCCGAGGAGCAGGGCTGGGAGTTCAAGATCGTCGACCAGCGCCAGATTCGAACACCCCGCCTGGCGAATCTCAAATTCCTGCGCGCATACAGAAACACCAGCCCAGCGGTCGCAGACATCGAACGTGTGCTCGACTGCGTTGACGAGACTCCCCGATCCCATCACCAGGTGCTGGAGCAACTTGCTCAGACAGAAGATGACAAGCTGCACTGGTTGCCGGTCATTTGGTCGATGCTCCTGTCAGGGCATCTGGTGACTGACTTGGACGTGCCATTCGGGAGTGAGGTACTCATTGCCCGAGGTGGAGATGACGCATGGCCAAGGTGATCCCCAACCAACTGCCGCTGAGCAAAGGGGCGATCGTCAGCAGCAATGACCGGGACTACGCCATTCTCGAGGTCGCCGATCTGAACAAGATATTGGCGAAGGATCTGGAGACAGGTGCGAAAGTCTTGCTGACTATTGGCGATCTGCGGCCTCCCCAGCCTATCTCCACTGCCAGCGGCGCTGAGTCCGTAGAGATCGATCTGTCGAAGATCCCCGAGTCGGATTGGGCGATCGCGGAGCAACGCAGAAAGTGGCTTGAGCCGCTGCTGGTCAACCAGTCGTTGTACGGAACCAAGACGGCTGAGCAGATCGCTATCGACGCAGGCGTCAATCGGGCGACCGTCTACCGGTGGCTGGATGCTTTCAGACGCACTGGGCTTCTTTCCTCACTGCTGCCTATGCGGGGCCGCGCCGGAGGCGGCAAGGCGGGGCGGCGCATCTCGCCCGAGGTCGAAGCCATCATCCGCGACACGATAGAGAGCTTCCACGACACAGAGCAGAAGCCTTCGATCACCGAAACCGTTCTGGAGATCCGTCGCCGCTGTTCGAATGCCGGCCTGCGTCTACCAGCAACCAACACCATCAGGCTCCGCCTGAAGCAGACGTCCGGTCGCGAGCGCACGCGCAGGCGTCTTGGTGAGGCAGCGGCCTTTGCCCTGCACGACCCCGCCAAGGGCACTATTCCGGATGCGGAGTGGCCTCTCGCGATTGTTCAGATCGACCATACCTTGCTGCCGGTGATCATCGTCGATGACGAGCACCGCAAGCCGATTAACAGGGCGTGGATCACTCTGGCGATCGACGTTGATAGCCGGGTGTGCCTGGGCATGTACCTGACCTTGGACCCGCCGTCGGCCATGTCGGCCGGCATGTGCATCGCCCATGCCATTCTTCCGAAAGAAGCTTGGCTCCGGCATCTGACAATCGCAGAACACATTGAGTGGCCATGTTGGGGCGTGATGGGCGCTATCCACATGGACAACGCCAAGGAGTTCCGTGGCGACATGTTGAAGATGGCTTGCCGGGAATATGACATCGACATCCACCTGCGGCCGGTCAAAAAGCCGCGGTATGGCGCCCACATCGAACGCCTGATGGGCACGGTCACGCAGGGTCTCAAAAGCGTAAAAGGTTCAACCTTCTCCGGGCCTGATGAAAAAGGCGAGTACGACGCCGAGGGCAACGCTTGCATGACCTTTGCGGAGATCGAGCGGTGGCTGATCCTCTTCTTTGCCCGCTATCACCGCGAGGTGCACACCGGCATCGGCATGCCCCCGTTGGTGAAGTTCCGTGAGGGACTGCTGGGCACGAAGAAGAAACCAGGGCGCGGATTGCCGGCACGCCGGTTGGACGAGGAAACCTTGCGGATCCATTTCACGCCGTACGTCGAGCGGCCGGTGCAGGGCTATGGCGTGGTGATCGACAACGTGCACTACTACCACGATGTCCTGCGGCCGTGGATCAACGCGCCGCATCCTGAATTCCCCAAACACAAGCGCACATTCCGTTTTCACCGAGACCCGCGAGACGTCAGCCAGCTCTACTTCTTCGATGAGCTGAGTGGTCGGTTCTGTGCCATTCCCTACCGGGACACGAGTCTGCCGCCGGTGAGCATCTGGGAGTTGCGCAATGCCCAGCGCGCAGCGAAGGCAAAGGGCATCGATCCCGAAAACGAAAAGCTGGTGTTTGCCATCCTGAACGAGCAGCGGGCCATTGAGGCCGAAGCGGCCGCCAAGACCAAGACGGCCAGGCGCGAGGCGCAGCGCAGGGTGGAACACGCCAAGCAGCGCGAGACCAAGAAACAGACCATGCCGACGGTTTCCCAGCCTGCGGCGTCCAGTGCTCCTCCTCCGTCCGTGCGCGGTTACGACCCCGACGACATCGAAGCCTTGGATGACGAGTGATGGCGACGTCTGAGCTCAAATCCCGTTTGAGTCCGGAGGCCGAGCGCCTGCTGGGCGAACCAGATGATGTACGCATTCGAGCCATCCGGGAGGGAACCTGGATGACCTACGACCGGGCCAAGGAGATTCTGGCCAGGATGGAGGATCTGCTGGACTACCCGCGGATCACCCGCATGCCCAACATGCTGCTGGTGGCACCCTCCTTCAATGGCAAGACCTCCATCCTTGAGCGGTTCATGTCCTTGCATCCTCCGGATCTGGACCCGGCCGCCGAGGTAACGACATGCCCGGTGGTGATGGTCGAAGCGCCGCCGGCGCCGGATGTCTCCGCCTTCTATTCTCGGATCCTGGACGCGCTGATGGCGACCTACAAGCCGAGTTCCTCGGTCCAGGAGAAGAATTCCCAGGTGAAGCATCTCTTCCGGGAGCTGGGGGTCAAGGTGCTCATCGTGGACGAAATCCACCACCTGATTGCAGGCAGTCTGAACCGGCAAAGGGATTTTCGCAACGCGCTCAAGAGTCTGGGCAATGAGTCCAAGGTGTCGATCATCGCGGCCGGTATCGAGGATGCGTACAACGCCTTCGTGGCCGATCCGCAGATGTCGAGCCGGTTCATGCCCGAGGAGTTGCCTCTTTGGAGGCCAGGCAGGGAGGTGGGCACTCTGCTGGCGACCTTGGAGCGGCGTACCCCCTTGCGCAAGCCATCGGACCTCAAATCCCCGAAAAGATGAGCGAGATGTGCCTGCGCAGTGAAGGCACGCTGGGTGATCTGTGCGATCTCTTCAAAGAGCTGGCGGTCGATGCGATCCGCAGTAGGACCGAGGAAATCACGCTTGAGAGCATCCGCGCCATCCGGTGGGTACCGCCCTCTCGGCGCAAGCAGCACCGCCGGTTTTAACGACCGTCATGAAGGGCCTGACCTCGTCGTTGTGGCCCATCCGGTACAAGCCGTATCCCGATGAGTTGCTGACCTCCTGGCTGGTCCGCCTGGCTTGGGGGCATGGCCTGAAGGTGCAGACCTTCTGCAACCTGATCTTTGGTGGACAGCGCCAGGTCTGGAACCGGGATGTTGATCGCCTGGGACCAGACTGGCTGGTCAATGAGTTGGCGGATAGGACGGGCACGCTGCGGCAAGTTGCTCACGCCACGACCTTGCGCGCGTATGAAGGGGTGCTGTACCCGAAATTCAGGGCTGCGGGAACGTTGCCTTGGATCCAGACGCTGATGATGTACCACCGCAAGCGGGAAGGTTTCGGCTTGCAGTTCTGCCCTGTCTGCTTGGCCGAGGACGAGAAGCCCTATTACCGTAGGTCCTGGCGAGTGTCCTTCAACACGATGTGCATCCGGCACCAGGTGATGCTCAGGGACCGATGTGCCCAGTGTGGTGCACCAGTCATCTTCCACCGCATGGAGATGGGGCAAGGCAAGGTTTCCGAGGTGGGGTCCATGGGCAATTGCCACGCCTGTGGTTGCCCACTCGCTGATTCGCCGAGAGAGGAGATTTGGAGCTATGACGAGGATGCTCTGGATTTCCATGCCGCGCTGTGCCGCGCCATTGCGGAGGAGGAAACCCAGAGTGTGGATCTAGACGTGATGCGGGTCATGCATCAGCTGGTCCGGCTGATGTTGACTCGCCACAAGACAGTCACCTTGCGCCAGCATGTCTGCGGGGAGCTGCAGGTGACGGACCTGGTGAAGGTCTCGGGACGGATCGGCCTCGAGACGATGCCGCTGATGGAGCGGCATCACCTGGTGCAGCTGGTTTCCTGGTTGATGGTGGATCTAGCAGGAAGGTTGGAAGTCGCCTGGCTGGCCAGGGCGATTCGGTACAACCACTTGGGGAAGGACTTCAACGAGCCGCCGGCTTGGTATCAAGAGTTGATCGAAAAGTTCGCAGATTGGCGTTCTCGGTTTCAGTAGCCCTTGAGTTGATGGACTGTCCCCAGTGAGGTTGAGAAGTCTGAGCTGTCCAATCTCTCGCCTATCGAGCTGAACTCCGAAATCTCCTCTTACTCAATTGCGCTGAGATAGCGGGAATTTGGACCTTCATAGTGTTTTATTCATTTCGTTTATTTCATTTATGGGGTATATTGATTCCACAAGGATGTTCCAAGGTGCCCAAGTCCACCCCCGACAGCAAGCTACAGCTTGTTGCACAGCAGGCGATTCGTAAATATGGCTCTGTTGAGAGCGCAGCTGAGGCAGTTGGCCTGAGTCCCGCAACCCTGTGGCGCGTGTCTCAGTCAGGTCGCGCAATCCCAAGAACTAAAGCCGTGCTGGGTGTATGGGGCGCTAAATCTGCAGAAAACGAAATAAATGAAATGGCCCCTGAATCAATTTCCGTGATGACTCGGGAGGATCTGCAACATACAAGGAACGTACTTTTGGCTTTGGTGCAATTCTTAGATCACTACATCGGAGCGTTAGCGGTGAACCCTCGAGTCAACTCAGGAGGTCTGGAATGAGTGAGAAGCTGAACTCCGCGCCGGAGGACGCGATCTTTGCACCATCAACGGAGCTCATGACAAAACCTCATCACGTTGTCTCAACCGATTTATCGATTGAGGGGGACAACGAAGCGGCGTCGGTGTCCTTTAACACGAGTGAGTTGGCCAATTCACCATGGGACTATCACCAGCAATCGTATAGGTATGGCCTTCATGGCCTGATCAAATATCCTGCGATGATGGTTCCACAAATGCAAGGGGACTTGCTTGATGCCGCACTTCGCGCGAACCCGAAAATTACCAACGTCTTGGATCCGTTTGTCGGCGCCGGAACCACTTTGGTTGAGAGTCTTGCCCGAGATTTGAATTTCACAGGCATTGATCTCAATCCATTGGCAATTCTTGCTTGTCAAGCCAAGAGTGGTCCTCTTCTTGGCAAAGCATATGCCACAAAGGTAAATTTAATGCTGCGCAGGGTCTCAAACGATCGTGGGAAATCCATTGATGTCGATTTCCCAGAATTGCACAAATGGTTCAATGATCCTGCGGCAATTCAACTTTCTCGGATCCGCCGCGCAATCTGCGACGAATCCAACCTGTGGGCTCGTAGGCTAATGTGGTTGTCATTTGCGGAGACTGTTCGAGCCGTGAGTAATAGTCGCAGCTCAACGTATAAGCTTCATATTCGCCCCCCAGAAGAACTCTCGAAAATCTCAGACGCAGTTGAGTATTTTCAAAACGTGGTTCAGGATTCGGTACTACGTGTGACCTGGCATGCCGAAGAATTGAGCAATCGGGGGGTGCTACACCGAGGCCGCGTTACGCGATCAATCAGAACCTATTGTGGCACCGTAAATGAGTTTTCCAGAAACAAGAGAGCGTTTGCACAGCTGATAATTTCATCGCCTCCATATGGAGACAATCGATCCACTGTTTCCTATGGGCAGTTTTCCTACTTGCAGCTACGCTGGATTCCTGAAGTAGACCTCCCATCGGGGAAGACTTCATTTCAAAACGCGTATGCCATTGACGGTCGAAGTTTGGGGGGGAGTCTTAGAGGAAGCCTTGAGTGCGCGGATGCTTTGTGCACTACCTCAGTTGCCGCGAAAGAATTCATTGGCAACCTTCAGGCCCTCGGCCGGCGGGATCTCCTGAGTAAATCCCTTGCCTTCTTGAGTGACTACGAACGCACATTGAAGAGCGCGTCAAGTTTGTTGTGCACAGGAGGTATCGCCATCTGGACGCTTGGAGATCGAATGGTGGGAGGGGTGCGTCTTCCACTCGGGGAGATCACCGCCGATTTTTTACGGCGCTTTGGAATGAATACTCAAGGCCATTTGCAGCGCTCTATTCCGCAGAAGCGAACTCCTCAGCGTAATTCACAGGGCGCAACAATGAGTGAAGAGCGCGTGCTGATCACCAAGAAAGTAGCCTGACACACCGCCACTATATGCGTGGCAGAATGCCTTTTCCAATGTACTTTCCAATATAGGAACAGGGGGGATGGGAGATGGCAGAGTCGGCTACTGAGCAGGTGATTTTGATGTTTTCCGGAGGGCGAGACTCCACTCTCGCCGCGCTCCGACTACATCGTGCTGGGCACTCTCTGAAGCTCGTCACGATCACAGCTGATCACCTTTTTGGTATCAACAATGTCGAGCAACGGTTACGTGAGCTTGCCTCGTTACTTCCCCCCGATACTGAGTGGCTGCAAATCCCTCAACCGGCATTGCGTGGGACGCAGCATTTCTTTCACAAGCAGACATGCCTTCCTTGCCAAAGCGCTTACGTAGTAACCGGGGTGAATATCGCGCGACAAACCGGTATTCGTAATATTGCTCTAGGGTACGCGGGTTATCAGGGGGGCTGGCCGGAACAGGGGCCCCAGGCAACAAGAATCCTAGAGAGTACCTTGAAGCAACACGGCCTTGAGCTGAAATTGCCTGTCTACGATATCGAATCCCGTGCCAGTGCGGTGCAGGAGCTAAAGACTAATGGTATTTCTGAGATGGCATTGGAGCAAAAATGCATCCGCCAAGTAAACAATGTGGAGCTAGAGGGTGCAACGTTATTCAGTCAATTGGAGTTGTGGGGGAAAGCAATTGATGAAGAGTTGAGTAAAAGTCGCTTGCTTTTGAATATTTCGAAGCGAGTTCGGTTGGGTGACCTGGTATGACAACAGTACCGACTATCCCTGCGCCGAGTGGCAGTAGTGCAACCCAAACGGCAAACGCCCCAATTGCGTCGTTACCCATAAGTGCCGCTAACAGCGAAGCGGCTCCTATGCCTACATCAACGACATCCAGCGTTGAGGCGACAAGCGCCAATACTTGGCAGTTGCTGGGGTACGAATTTCCCTCTCCCAAAGATACGCTTACTGCAACAGGCGTTTTGCTCGCATTTCTAATAGGGTTCTACACGCTAATCGGAAGGGATCGAAAGTCCCCATATTTGACGAACCGGCTGTTCCAGATTCTGTTGCTCTGTTTGCCAGCGGTGATTCTGTGCCTTTTGGCTCAAGTGTTTGGTACATCCTATGGATGGTCTAAATTTACCGCCAATATTCTTGCAGTTTCAGCGTTTTCATTTCTTGTAGTCGCTTTGGTTTTGACTTTCTGGCGGATCTACAAAATCTACATGCGTTTTGCACTTTTTGTAGATTCAGCTAGCCCTAAGCATCTCTCAATTTTTCGGTTCATAAAGTCCGCTTATAGGCGGTTTAACAATACGAAGCCGTGGGAGTGGACGGGTATCCCCTTGTCTGAAACGTTGCAAGCAAAGGTTCACAAGATAATAAATCCAGAAGGTGAAGCAGTAGACGCGTCCGCTGAACAACCAGCATCCGTGGCGATCTCGCTGTCTCAGCATGGGCGTGCAAACCACATATTGGCGGAGTTGGCCACCGCGTTCTTGGAGGACGGCAAGCTCGTCCAATACATGACGGCATCTCGTCATCCACTGGAATTTGTGAAGTACTTACAGAATCACATTGGGAAGAATTCGACTACTAAGTGGCACGATATTCGATCAAAAATCGTGGTGGTAGATGCGTACACGCGACATTTCGGCTACGCAGATTCCATTTACATGGAGGCGACTACATCTTTGACGCGAAATTTCGGGGTCCAACATGTGACGTCAGGGGAGTCATTCGCGGGTCTGCATACTGCGTCGTCCGTTGCTTTTAACAAGATCAAAGATCAAGCGGCCAAGGGAGCGGGCCGCCAACCAATGCTGGTCATCTATGAAGATTGCTATGCCTTGGCAGATCTTGAATCACGTGAGCAATACCGTGTGTTCGTCCGCCATGTTGTGCCATCTGAAAGAATGTGGGAAGGTATGTTCACTGTCTTTGTGGAGACGGCGCAGGAGGCAGCTGATTGGGGGCTTCTTGCCTCATATTGCGATCTGATCAAGATCGAAAAAACGGGTGAGAATTTACAATGAGCTGGCAAAAGGGCTTCGGACAAGTCCAAGTATTGGATGCCCTCTATGGGCCAATAAGTTTTAGTCCAGAGCTATCTGATCTTATGCGTGCGCCAGTAGTTCAGCGCATGCGCCACATTCGACTCTCCAACATCGATTCGATGGCGCTTCCAGGGATTGCAGGACTCAATAGATTTGAGCACGTGCTTGGCACAGCTTATCTTTCAACTATCGTCGGCTTCTCGAACGCACTAGATCCAGGCGAGCGCATTGCTCTTCAAGCCGCCGCACTTATGCACGATTGGGCAATTACTGCATTCGGTCATCTTGTCGAAGAGGCATTCGCCTATGTTGATTCCACGTTTAATCACGAAGGCAAGCTTTACGAACTTATAGCCAGCAATCCATCAGATGTCGGTGGCGTCAATAAGCAAGTCCTTCGCGGTCGGGAGACGGGCATTCAAGATTGGTGTACTCAAATATTTGGTAGCCAGGCCGACAAGTATCTGAAAGTCATTACTGAGACCATCGCAGGCAGAGGGCCCCTGGGGCCGGCCGTGGCAGGAGAGATTGATCTTGACAATATTGACAATCTCCACCGGATTGCGTTTCACATGGGAATAGAAATTGACAAAGGAGCACCCGTCCGCCTATCGCGATGCCTCATGGGGGCAAACAATTCAGGCAATCCAATCTTTGCTCTTGACGCACGAAATGCTCTTGTAAATTGGATAAAGCTTAGACGCAATGTATATACCCACTTGATGTTGGCGCAGCCTGATTTCACAACAAAGGTGATGCTGTTGCATGCAACCGTGCATGCAATGCAAGCTGAAGAATTCACTGATCAAGACTGGAACATGACAGACGTCGACTTGATATCGCGGCTTATGCATTCCAAAGTCAAAGAAACGAGAGACACAGTAGATCGATGGGCGGCTGGAGAGCTCTGGCAAATGGCTCCTTTACTGTGGCTTGCGGGATCTGTTCCAAATTATTCCCAAGTGATGGCGTTCTCCGAGAGATTGGCCAAAGAAATCAAGCGCCCCGTGTTTGCATATCGCATTAAGGATAAGCGTGAGCGCAAACTTAGTGTTGAGTTTGAAGATGGCTCAACAGAAATTTTCGGAGCCACGTCGAAGAAATGGCTGCTGGGCATCGGCTCTCCTACTCAGAAAGCTTTTGCCGGATCTCAGCTTATTGCAATTCGCGACTTTGCTTCAGAATTCTTTCAGTCTCAGGTGCTTTCAGAGTCAACGGATGCTAGTGCCGAGGATGTTGGTCAAGGAACACTGATTTGAATTTAAAGACTGCTGTCGCTGAACTGGATCGCGTGAATTGGTCATTTCCCAGCACAGGCACCCGTGAAAGCTCTATTCATACCGTGCACCGTTTTGCGGGTAACTTTATTCCGCAAATTCCTGCACATTTAATCCAAATTCTGTCTTCGCCCGGTGAGCTAGTTTTCGATCCGTTTGTAGGAAGTGGCACAACGGTCATTGAGGCGCTCACCCTCAATCGGTGCGCACTCGGCAATGACCAGACCCGTGCTTGCGTCTTTATTGCTGAAGCAAAGATGCGGGCGCTCAAGAATCCATTGCGTATAGATTTACGTGACGCAATCGCAGGTGAACTCGCATGGCCACATCTCTGTCAATCGAGTGAGGTTGGAGCTCAAGGAGAGGGCTCGAGTCCCGAGTTGGCCGCTTGGTACTCTGACGGTACTCTGGCTCAGTTGCGTTACCTGTGGAAGTTGATTGAACGCGTAGACAGTGACCAACGCCATTTGTTAACACTAATCTTCAGCGATGTTTTGTTCGCGTGCGCATCTACGATAAGTGCCCCGACCTCGGGAGGTAAACCACGTAGGCATCACTGGGGTTGGATCGCAGACAATGTTAAGCCAGCGCAACCAGCTGATCACAATGCCGCTTCGATTTTTTTGGAGCGAATTCTTGCCACCTCAATGATCCAGGCAAGTAATCCGTGCACGGAAGTGAGCGGAAAAATTATCCATGGCGATGCCCGGAAATTAGATGTTCCATCGAACAGCGTAGATCTAATTGTTACGTCGCCGCCCTATGCAGGAATGATCGATTACGCCCTCGCGCATAGGCTGCTCTATATGTGGATGAACTGGGACTTGTCTGAAGACAAAAACGATGAAATTGGAGCACGCTACAAGCGCAAGAGGCGTAATCTCCTCAGTGAATATCTACTGGATATGGATGTCTGCTGGAAAGAAATGATTAGGGTGCTGAAACCAGGCAGAGCATGTGCCGTTGTCCTTGGGGAGTCACGAAAGTATCCTGGTGCGGCAAAGCAAGCCTTCGAGTTGTTTGAAGCTATGGCGCCCCAAATTTGGGGGCCCGTTGGGAGAACGCCTACTAGGAGGCGTCTTTCTGATCGACAAGCCACTGAGCCAGTGGAGTTCATTTCCATATTCGTAAAACGATGATCATCGCTCTATACGGTCGAAGTTCGAGCGGAAAGACTACGATCGCAAAAGCGTTGGCGCCGCATTTGGGAAACTGTCAAATTCGGCACTGTGGCGAGATCGTCAAAGAACGCGCGCGTCAACTATCAGTTTCTTTAGGTGATTTGCCGTATGAAGAGCATCTCAAGATTGATGCCGAGACAGTGGGGGTGGCCAATACTCATTCTGGAAAGATAATTATCGAAGGGCGATATTTGCACTGGGTCTTGAGTCAAATACAGGCTGGCGTTCGCCTTGTTGAGCTTGATTGCAGCGAGGCCGTGCGCATAGAGCGCTGGGCAGTGCGATCTAAAGGCGGTATTAGCCGGAGCGGGCTTGCTGGCATGGACGCAGCGGAGCAGGACTTTACTGTGAAGATGTTCGGACGTTCAGTACCGCTCCAATCCGGGTTGAAGATAGACACGACTTCAAATGAAATAAATGCCTGTGTCCAACAGATATTGAATTGGCTCTCTATACGTTGACACCCATCTCACACCGCGACAATCAAATCCGGTCGAAACTCCTTGTTCATGTCTTCCCGCTTGGCATAGGAATATCCACGGGGATTGCAGATCACCCGGGTCGAACCGACCATGTAATCCGCGTTGAAGTGGATGTGCCCGTGAATCCAGAGCATGGAGCGCCCGAGCAGGTGCGACAAGTCTGACGCGTAGGCAGGGCTTAGCGGGTGTCCCTTGTACTCTGCGGGTACCGATTGCTCATGGGGCGCGTGGTGAGTCACGACCACCGTCTTCTCCGGACTACCTGCTGTGAGCTCTCGATCCAGCCATTGCACACTCGCCTCGTGGCGACGCCGCGCGAGCAGCGGAATCAGCTGGGTGCGACGCAGTTCTTTCCACTCCCGGTTTTCACCCGGTAAACGGTCCAGCTTGATCCGTTGGTAGTCGTTCATGCGGTCTTGTGCTTTAGCCATGTAGTCCCGCGACTGGTCTGAGCCGTACAGAGCGAAATCGGTCCACAAGGTACAGCCCAAGAACCGAATCCCGAACAATTCCACGGCGTCATCCTCCAGGAAATGAATTCCCAGCTCGGCTGACTTCAGCCGTAGCTTGCGCAGGTTCTTGTTCCAGTAGCGACCGTAGAACTCGTGGTTACCGGCCACGAGGATGATCTCCTTGTCCGGGAAAGCCTGGCGCGCCCAGATCGGTGCTTGCACGCCTTCATGGATGTCGCCGGCGAGAACCACGACGTCGGCGTCGGCATCAATCCGGCGGCCATCCACCTCCGCACGCATGGGCTGAATGTCGTTGTGCAGATCACTCAAGATCAGGAGCTTGGTCATGGTCACGTGCTCCCTTGGTTGTCCTGGTCTTCAAGCGTTTCCCAGTCAATCAGCCCGTCCTGGCTGTCCAATTTGCGGCGCCGCGCCTGGTGCTCTGGGCATAGCACCAAGAGGTATCCAATATCGACGTCCGGACTACCCGGCGCGCCGCAGGCCAGGCAAACGTTCTTGGTCGCGACTTGGGCAGCATCGATCAGCTGCAAGATGGCACTGCTGATGTCCTGGAAGCTGCGATCCTTTTCAGTTTTGACCTTGCGTTTGGGCGAGATCTCCTGGCTCAAGACACCCTGGGGCGTCCAGATATCCAGTCGAGTACCGGATTTGCGGCGCCCGAAGCGGTAGTAGAACCGCGCCGATCCGAACTTCTCCTTGATCTGACTCCAGTGAAAGCCCAGTTTGTCCTGTCCCAGCGTCTGGTCCACGTCGGCGCAGAGCTTGGCAAAGATGGGCATCCAGCCCTTGGCAACGTCCACATCAGCTGGGTTGATGAACTGGTAGGGATAAAGCGCCTGAAGTTCTTTGAGGGAAACGGATTGTTGTGAGTTCACGATGGGCTCCTTTGACTGGTGAGTCAGGAGCCCGGGCGTCTACGCGTCGTCAGCGGTGTCTCGCGTTTGCCTGAACTCCTGGACGGAATTCGCTGGTGTGGCGGCTTTGCAGGTTCGGGTTCGCACAGGGTGTGTGAACCGCTTGCTGCTGGCCGCGCGGCAAACTCGTGCGTCGTAGGAGAAGCGCATGGACATGGCCAAGACGGAGCGCTTGATGGAGGACGTCAACTCGTGCGCAGGCACTCGGCCGACGTGCGGCTGCAGGAGTGGCTGGTGTGCGAGGTTGAACATGTGGCGTTCCAGTGGCTGACTCCACAGTACAGGACACGCCTGAAAACCGCAAGAGCGTCGAGAATTCCTGACTAAGATTCCCGATATCGGTTATTCACATGGTTGCCGGGCAGGCAATTGTGGATGCGGCGCATCAACTCATCGTGGCGGTCGACGTCACCGACTTAGTCTCGGAGCGGGCCACGCTGCCAACGCCAATCTCATGCATTGCTGGCTGCAATCAGTCTGCAAGGGGCTGAGAGCTTGATTACAACTAAGTCCGGCAGCGTAGAGTTCATAGCCATGAAACTGCCCGAGCAGGTAGTCTAGGCGAAAACGGGGTGTGGCTCGGGCTCTCAATCGCGCAGCCAGCGGTTCTTGAACGCCGTTGCCTCTGCGACAAACCTGCCGAGGAACCTGTCTTTCGGAGCGAGTCTGAGAGCGCGTTCGACGCACTGCGACGCACTTTCAAAATCCTTGGGATCAGAGTGGACGTGCGCGTATGCTCGCTGCAGTTCACAGAGGTGCTTTGGCTTTCCGAGTGACTCCGCGCGATTCAAATCCTTGACCGCGTCGTCAGCACGCCCCAGGCGCGCTTCAACCAAACCTCGAGTGAACCAGGGCTCAGGCTCGTCTGGAAGCAGCACGGTTGCTCTCATTGCCTTCTCGAGCGCAGCGTCGTATCGACGCTGGCTGAACAGCGCGTATGCGAACCTGTCGTAGAGGTAGCCATTGTCCGGATCCTCAGAGCAGGCCGCTTCGTAGTGCACAAAGGCCTGATCGATGTTGCCGTCTTGAAAACTCTTCCAGGCTGCGCGCGCGGACGGGACCACAAATGCACGCGTGTTTCGGTCCCGCACCTGGGCCGAAGCATCAGTGACGAATTCTCGGTAACGCTTTTGAATCCAGCTTACGTTCTCCGGCGACGGAACGATTTTTCCATCTAATACCTCTGTGCGCTCGGCGCAGTAGTTCGAGAACTCAGGGTTGAAAGCAACTTGCAGGATCCCCTGAATCTTCGTCACCGTTCCGATGCCTTTGCTCTCCTCGATGGCCTCGCTCGCAGCCGCCACATTCACGTTGGCCACACGACAGCAGAGCTGAATGATGTATTGGTCGATCACATCGCCAATACGGCTCATCAGCAACATCACGTGCCGCATATCGGGCGCCAAGCGGGTCCATGCATCGTCGTACAAGAACTGCCCGAGGTCTTGACGTTGCATCCGCTGGACGCGTTCGAAGGAGCGCTCCAGACTCTCCCCTGGTGCGGAAGCGGCCTGGGCAAAAACTTCTAGCGCGATCGGCTTGTTGTTGAGCGCCTTGGAGTACGTCTTCAAGGTCGATGGACCTGCAAGGATGATCGACTGACACTTGAGCGTTCGCCCCCGTTTCTTCAAAAACTCCAACCCCTCCTCTGGCGACCAGCTTTCTGTCTGAATGGGAAACGCTTCGATCTGCTCACGACGTCGCGAGGTCAGGATAACGCGACCGACATGCTTGCTCAATTCGTTGATCTGTGAGCCAAGTGCGCGAATATCATCATCGTTCTTGGCCATCGTCTCGGTGTTGTCGAGGATGATCAGATGGTCATCCCTCTTCAAGTGCATTTGCGCTTGCAGGCCTGCGAGCTTCTGGACTACTTCCTTGGGACTCTTGTCGTACCAGGATCTATCTAGGGGCTTGGTGGAGTGAAGACGCGCGATCTCGACGGCAACGTCCGCGACACCAACATCCTGCGCCGATATGTGTTCCAAACCTTGAAGTCCCCAACGCGTTTTCTTCGCGGTGTAGAACGTGATCAGCTCTGGGCGCCACTTGACCTCAGTCTCACCTTCCAGAAGACGGTGCAAGAATTCGATGACTAGAGTCGTCTTCCCCATGCCGCCGTCACCGTGAACCATGCACCGGCGTGAGTCCATGTCGTCCGCCCATTCTTCGAGCGAGGTCAATTCCACCGTACGACCAGTGAATTCCTGAATGGCAGCCAACCTGTCAGGAATGAGTACAAATGGCCGCCAATCCGGTGCCCATCCTGGCTCGCAAATGGAGTACTCGGGCGCCGATCGCGCCGGCAGTTCCAAAAGCAAGTTTGGAACCTCGAAGATGACAGGTTCTCGCTTGAGAAGCGCGCGAGAAATCTGGGCCTCGACTCTGATCTTGCCGGCGGAGGTCGCGATCAAGCGTCGGTAGCAAATTGGGTCACCACCATAGAGCTTCAACGTCTTGAGTGGCGTGCCGTCGCGCCCGCCTAGGGGAGGGATCAGTAGTGTTTCGCTATCATCGGCGACTATTGGGAGGAATGGCGCAGCCCTTGCGATCAGGCCACGAATGACGGCCACGTCCGCCTCTGGATCGTAGCCGCCAGGCAGACCGTGTCCTTCGACGCCATCATTGCGCTCACGCACAAATGCCAGCAGTACCGTTTCGACGTTCGCCCTCGACTTCCCGACGAGGCGCCTGAGCGGATCGGACAGGGAAGCTGTCTCCCAATACTGGCGGCCGGCAGACTTCCACCCTAAGTTCTCGACCGCCACTAGCAGTTCGGACAGCAACCCAATGAGTTCACCGTCTGCGGGTGCGACGAAGTCCTTTAGGTCAACCCCAGTAAATTTTTGTAGCTTCGAGGGGTCAGCCCGGAGGGTGTTCGCGATCCACTCGCCCAGCACGACGCACGCATGCTGCAGTGTGATTCTCATGAGCCCGAGAACTGCGGCCCGAACGTTTTCATCGGTCTTGAGTTGCTCGGCTCCACGAACTCGCGTCTCTAGAATTCCTTGCATGAGCCCCCCTTCTGATTTTGACCACTACTTCGAACTGTACGTCTTCCATCGAATAGCGTCACAATAGTTCATCGCGAATGACGGTTGATGGTCGATAACTTGTCGTTTCGGAGCAGCGACCAAGACGACGTCGGAAGTGAAACGTAAGCGCTAGACAGCATTGGTAAGCCGCATTTTGATTAGCATGTACTTTTCGGTGGATGTGTCTGAAAGTGCCGCCTCGCGTGTTGAGAGTGTGTCGTCGTATGGAATGGGTTCGGGGAATTGGCTCGAGGTCAGATCCCAATTCACGCCATAAATCACGTTGTAGAAGTGCGTTCCGTTTGCGGTCTTGGTACTGAGAATGTCACCACCGAAGCAATCCTGCACGACCAACGACGTGACGCTGCAATGATTCTGCGCAGGATTGGAAGGTGACCATGCACCGGTGGGACTAGATGTGTCCTTAGACCATACGCGAGCGATTGCACGGTACAGATCTAGTGGTGTCGTGAACGGGTTTTCAACGAATGAAATCTTGTGTACCCTGCTTGATAAAAGGGCTACGCCTGCTGATGACTGGCATCCTATCGCAACACTGAATCCGACCGCAGCCAGATCGTGACTTGCGAATGACCTGTTTTAATAACTGTGGTCACTCGTTCGGTGAGACTATCCATCCGTAACCAGCCATCTTCAAAACGGTCATCTGCAACGTAGTCAAAGGCAGATTCTGGTTTGAAACTGCCGAATTTCCATGTCAGTGTCGCTGAAAGAAGATCGGAGCCGTAACTATCCATATGCTTGCGTTCTGTACTTCAGCTACGCCCAATACTGCGACACGTGTTCCCATTTCATCCGCCCGTGTTTATGTATATTCTCTAAACTCCAGCTACCAGCAGCGAAATGGCAAATATTTCAAGCCTTCTGAAATCAGAAATCACGCGTCTCGCTCGGAAAGAAATCCGTTCAGAAGTCGAAGGCCTGAAGAAGGCTGTAGCCCATTACCGTAGTGACATAGCCAAGCTCAAACGAGAACTGGCTGCGCAAGAAAAAAAGATTGCCCGCCTAGGCAAGAGTACGCCTTCCGCCATCAGTGATACGTCGGACGATGGTCCGAAGTTACGTTTTCGTGCGGCGGGCTTCGCGAGCCTGCGCAAGAAGCTAGGTCTGTCAGCTGCTGACATGGGAAAAATTCTCAACGTTTCGCTTCAAACCATTTACCACTGGGAAAAGGGGACCGCTAAACCACGGGCAAGTCAGCTTGTGCGCATCGCTGAGGTTAGAAAACTAGGAAGGCGAGGAGCGGCCGCAAAATTGGCTGATGCCTAGAAGCTGCCTTTGGCAAGGATTAGTCTGGAACGGATCTTGAGTGTTGGAGGGTAGTTGTGCAGCGAATTTTGCCCGTCGCGTCCTACGCTTGAACAGTGACTATTGGTCGTCTTCCTGTCGTTCGCTCAGCCATACTCCGACAGTGAAGAACTGCACCGGGAGGCTTTATGTCTTTGAAGGTTTTGTGGTCGAAACTATTCGGGGAGGATTCAGCGCCAGACGGTGAGCCTGCCAAGCCGAGCGCGCCGCTCACTTCTCCTGGTCGAGCGCACCGCGAGGCTTCCAAGCCAGAAGGCCGAGCGTCAGGCGCGCGTGACTCGAAGCTTTTGGACCGCGTACTGTTGATCGATTCGTTGAACTTCATTGGTCGTGCGTCGCAGTCACCCAATAAACGCTGGGTTGTGGGGAGCACCGACCGTCTGCCGGGCATGAACTCGCGGCAGGACCATCGAGATGGTTCGGTTGTCTTGCTTGACTACCAGGCTGATCAGGTCGTTCTCCGAATCTCAGACCTATACCGACCGATGGCATCCGCCGTCTCAGACACTGGAGCGTTCGTTGTATGCGACGCACATTTCGGTAACCGACTGTGCTCTGAAGTGCTCGCGTTCGACACTGCCCACAAAAAATTGCTCAGCCGAAGCTACTCAGCCAATGTGTTCAATCTGGCAATCTCTAAGTGTGGTCGCTATGTGGTCATCCAGACGGCCAATGCCCCAAACGGTGACGGGAACCTGCTGGAACTATTCGATTTGCAGGGCGGGGAAGCGCTCTTCTCGAAGCAACCCCAAACTGGGTGGGCTGACGAGTACTCGTTCGCGGTCGGTGACGATGGGGTTCTGGAAAAACTCTCAGTGATTCACGAGGGCACTGGTCGATTCAACTACTCCCCGTCCGGGGACTTTCTGGACCATACGGAATTCCGCAAAGCACGACTCTTTACTGGATCGCCTGAGATGCGTATCTTTGGCGCGAAAGAAGAGTTGAAGGCAGACCCGACGAACCGCACGCTTGCGGAAGAGTTGCTAGCTCCGCTGGAAGTGGCTCTGAAAGAGGTGGAGCGTTCGCGCGTGGACTCGCTGGCTACAGGGCTGCGCACGAAGGGTGAGATTCTGGAGTTGCTGGGCCGTGGCGCGGAAGCAATCAGTGCTTACGAGATGGCGCTGGCGGTTAACCCGAAGGTGGGAGTAGCGGCACGAGTGGCAAAGCTGAAGAAGCTCGCTGCTGGCTAGAGCCGACGTCGTACCTGAATGCGGTCTACCCGTTAGGAATCGGCTTCCCCTACTTGCTCGACTCTGAGAGCGCAGTAGTCCATTGCCGCTCTGCGCAATATTTCCGGCAAGGGTGCTGATGTATTGGAGGCAACTGCCTGATGGGCGAGGCCATCTTCAATGGCGATCAGACGCTCCAACTGGTCATGCCTCCGAATTTCAAATGCCGCGACACGTCTCAAGCGCGTTCTGGAATCTGCGTCTGGCGTAAACAGTCTCTGATCGATTTCCCCGTCTTCGTCTACCACCAGTGGGATCGGTATCGTCCAGCCATCGTGATCGCTGCAGGTCAGTAGCTCGATCTTGGCATCTGTGGCTTGAAGTAAATTGAGAAGCACAGGCCGCAGAAACTCTGGTGCACTCATCAGATCTGGGCCGGCAGACTGAATCGCCGTAGCAAATTCGACTGACCGAATCCGCTGCTCGGAGCCAGGATCCCCAACCGCGGCCGCAGCTATGGCCTGCTTGGCCAAGTAGCGCTTGCGCGACTGAATGAATTCTTCCGGCGAAATGGATGCGCGTCGCCAGATCGATTTTGGGATCAGATCCGGGAAGCGCTGGTCACCCTGGAACCGTCGAGTCTTTGGTGTAAGTCGATTGGACGCATCGCGTTCGATGAGTGATTGATCTTTTCCCTCAGGAGCGGATGCAGGCTTGGGTTTTGATCCGGAGTTCGTGGCATCGGGTGCGCCATGGCGCAGCGGGACCTCGTACTGCAGTGATTGAAACGGGAACGGGTGAGAGCACGAGCGCAGGCTGTAGACCAGGAAGCTTGCGCGTGGCTGATCACCGAATGACAGCCACTGCCCAGACGCCTGCAGATCTGTCTCTCCTTCAAACGGGAAGACTGCCTGCGGATAAATCGCCTGTTGTGACGTCGATGCCCTGAGGAGAGAGGTTCCAACCAGTGCTGCAGCTCGCCATGCACGCGAGTCCAGGTGAATGCGGGCGATGTCGGCGGCAGACGCACCGGACAGTCTTTCAGCAAGGTGTAGGACGATGTGCCCCGCTGCCAGGTCATGTTCGGCTCTGCTGTAGAGGCTCTCGCGCTGAAGGGGCGGTGAGAACAGTCTCGAGACCAAACCGCTGGACGAGCCGAAGTAGAAGCGGATCAATTCCATGCACGGGATGACGAGTCGGCGTCCATCTGGCAAGGCAACCACGACGCAGTAGGACTGCGTGCACTGCATGTGCCAGGGGTGCTCGGAGACTGGCAACAGGAAGCCCTGTTCGTTCAGGTTGAGTCCGGCCTTGACCAGTGAAACGGTCGAGGAGGTGATCTGGAGGTTCTTGAACTCCTCGAGCTCGTAGTCAGGTTGGCTGTGTGGCTGTCCGTCGCGCCAGATGTCGCCGATTCGCAGCAGTGGGAGTGTCCCAACTGACACCCAGACACGCCGTTGGCGCTGAGCCAAGGCGACCGTATTGCTCGGGAGGGTACCCGTCGGACCGAATTGGAAGCGAGATTGGGAGAGCTTGGAGAGGTTAAGAAAGACGGAGGGCTGCTTTCTCCGCTGAGACCGGTCGGGGAAGGCGATGTCCCCGAACCAATCTATCCGCCATAAATCTTGGCCTTTCGGGAAAGCCAAAATCCGAGGTAAGTTGTTGTCGCTATTGAGGTTCAGCGTCACCACTCACAACGGATGCAAACTAAATTTTCGCGCTTAATTTTAAATTTTCGCTTTTAATTCTGATCGCTCACACCTACGCCCGCAGCGTGCGCCTGCTGATCGGCGTGGTAGGAGCTGCGCACCATCGCGCCCACAGCGGCGTGGGAGAAGCCCATCTTGTAGGCCTTGTCCTCGAACATCTTGAAGGTGTCCGGATGTACATAACGCTTCACTGGCAGATGGCTGTTGCTCGGCGCGAGGTACTGGCCGATGGTCAGCATGTCGATGTCGTGCGCGCGCATGTCGCGCATCACGTCCAGGATTTCCTCGTCCGTCTCGCCCAGGCCCACCATGATGCCGCTCTTGGTCGGCACGTTGGGGTGCAGGGCCTTGAATTTTTTGAGCAGGTTCAGGCTGAACTGGTAGTCGCTGCCGGGGCGGGCCTGTTTGTAGAGGCGCGGCACGGTTTCCAGGTTGTGGTTCATCACGTCGGGCGGTGCGGCTTTCAGGATTTCGAGCGCGCGGTCGTCACGGCCGCGGAAGTCGGGCACCAGCACCTCGATCTGCGTCAGCGGCGACAAGGCGCGGGTCTGGCGGATGCAGTCGACGAAATGGCCCGCGCCACCGTCGCGCAGGTCGTCACGGTCCACGCTGGTGATGACCACGTACTTGAGCTTGAGCGCGGCGATGGTCTTGGCGAGGTTGAGCGGTTCGTCCGCGTCCAGTGGGTCGGGCCGGCCATGGCCCACGTCGCAGAAGGGGCAACGTCGCGTGCACTTGTCACCCATGATCATGAAGGTGGCCGTGCCCTTGCCAAAGCATTCGCCGATGTTGGGGCAGGAGGCTTCCTCGCAGACGGTGTGCAGCTTGTGTTCGCGCAGGATGTCCTTGATTTCGTAGAAGCGCGTGGTCGGCGATCCGGCCTTGACGCGGATCCATTCCGGCTTCTTGAGGATTTCGCCAGCTTCGACCTTGACGGGAATGCGCGACAGCTTGGCCGCGGCCTTCTGCTTGGCCGATGCATCGTAGGCATCGACACCTTGCGCCGTGCGCACGACCTGGGAGGCGGGGGTGGGGCTGTTCATCGTGTGTTCAGGGTTGGAGATGGGCGCGCAATTTGTCGCCCAGCACCTGGGCCACGTCGTTCCAGTCGACGGAGACGCCCATTGTAGAAAGGTCGACCGTGGGCAGCCCGGGGTAGCCGCAGGGGTTGATACGGTTGTAGGGTTCCAGGTCCATGGTCACGTTCAACGCCAGGCCATGGTAAGTGCAGTGGTGGCTCACTTTCACGCCCAGCGCAGCGATTTTTCCCAGGCCCGTGAAGTCGGGCGCTTTGTCACTGATATGGCCTTTTTGCGGGCGCTGCGCAAGAGGCGCATGGCCGTAGGGGTCGTCCAGCCGCACATAGATGCCGGGGGCGCCGGCCACGCGGTGGCCTGTGACGCCGTAATGCGCCAGGGTGCGGAGGATGGCTTCCTCCAGCCGATACACGTATTCCTTGACGAAATACCCCGCCCGGCGCAGATCGATCAGCGGGTAGGCCATGACCTGCCCCGGTCCGTGGTAGGTCACCTGCCCGCCACGGTTGGTTTGCACCACGGGGATATCGCCGGGAACGAGCAGGTGGTCGGCTTTGCCCGCCAGCCCCTGCGTGAACACGGAAGGGTGCTCGCACAGCCACAACGCGTCCGGTGTGTCGGGGCCGCGTTGTGACGTGTAGTCCTGCATGGCCTGGTAGGTAGGCAGGTAGTCCACGCGGCCCAGCACGCTGATTTCCATCACGGTCGCCGACTCAGAGCACGACCTTGACCATGGGGTGCGAGGTCAGTGCGCGGTACAGGTTGTCGAGTTGCTCGCGGCTGGTGGCCGTGACCGTGATGGTCACCCCCAGGTAGTTGCCCCCCTTGCTTTCGCGCAGCTCGATGGTCGAGGCGTCGAAACTGGGGTCGAACTCGAGGGCCAGATGGGTGACGGCATGGACAAAACCGTCCACCCGCGCGCCCATGACTTTGATGGGGAAGGCGCTGGGATATTCAATCAGGCTGTCGGCGCGTGAGGCGGGGGTGTCGGGCTGGCTGGTCATGGGGGGCAGTGTCGCAGAACAGATCATCGTGCAGCGCAAATGGGGTCGGAACGTCATATACCAATGGATTGACACCATTGGGGTGGCGCGATCCGCGCGCGGAAGCCCCGGTGAGCCGCTTGGGATTACCCTGGGTGGACAAATTTTTGAACCTATAATGCGTGGCTTTGCAAAAGTTGACAAACCACGCCAAAAACGAAGGCGAACGTCAGGGAAGTCAGGGTTCCTGGGACGAGGCCGAGGAGGTCGAACCCCAGCCCTTGAGCGCCGAGGAGGCGCGCCTGTGGCGTCAGCGGTATCCGGCGGCGTCGCCGTGGCGCATAGTCGCTTGGCAGGCTGTGGTGGGTGTGCTCGTCGCGGGATTGACGGGGCTGGTCGGGCTGGTGAGCGGCTGGGGTGGCTCCTCAGGCGGAATGCTGTCCAGTGCGGGGTCCGTGCTGTATGGCGCCGGGGCGGTTGTGTTGCCCGCGGCCTTGTTGGCGCGGGTGATGTCGCGGCCGGTGGCCAATCATGCCGCAGCGGCGGGCGTCACTTTGCTGAGATTTTTCATTTGGGAGCTGACCAAGCTCGCGCTGACAGTGGCCATGCTGGTCGCGGCGCCCTGGTTGTTCCCCGGTTTGAGCTGGCTGGCCCTGGTGGGCGGGTTGGTGGTGGCGATGAAAGTGCATGGCGTGGCCGCATGGTTAGAGATGCGGCGCATGTCCCGAAATGCGGCTGAGTCACGCGGGATTTGAATTAAAAGTTGGTGGTCTGATCTATGTCTGCTGAGATTGCGAGTGAAGCTCACGGCCCGACGGCCGGTGAGTACATCAAACACCATCTGCAACATCTGCAGATGGATTTCTCCTTCGCTGCCAGGGAGCAGAAGGGCATAGTTGATTTCAGCCTCTTTAACCTCGACTCGGTGTTCTGGTCGTTGGTACTGGGCGTGATCGGCTGCTTCGTGCTCTGGCGTGCCGCGCGCAAGGCCACTTCTGGCGTGCCCGGCCGCTTCCAGGCGGCGGTCGAGATCCTGGTCGAGATGGTCGAGAACCAAGCCAAGGGCGTGATCCACAACGCCAAGAGCCGCAAGTTGATTTCCCCGCTGGCCTTGACGGTGTTCGTCTGGATCTTCCTGATGAACTTCATGGACATGCTTCCGGTCGATCTGCTGCCCCTGCTCTGGCAGACCACCACCGGAGACCACCATGCCTTCATGCGCGTGGTGCCCACCGCCGATCTGTCCACCACGCTGGGCTTGTCGTGCTCCGTGCTGATCGTTTGCCTGGTCTACAACATCAAAATCAAGGGTCTGGGCGGCTGGGCGCATGAGCTGATCGCCGCGCCCTTCGGTGACCACTGGGCGCTGTATCCGATCAACTTCCTGATGCAGATGATCGAATACGTCGCCAAGACCGTCTCGCACGGCATGCGGCTGTTCGGCAATATGTTCGCGGGCGAGCTGGTGTTCATGCTGATCGCCCTGATGGGCGGTGCCTGGGCGGTGTCCGGCACCGGCATCGGCCTGGCCATTGGCCATGTGATCGCCGGCACGGTGTGGACGCTGTTCCACATCCTGGTCATCACCTTGCAGGCCTTCATCTTCATGATGCTCACGCTGATCTACACGGGTCAGGCGCACGAGGCGCACTGACGCAGTCGGCCGGCGACGGCTGACCGATCTCTCGATCCTTCTCCAATTTTCTTTTTTCTTTTCTTTTAACCTAGGAGTCTCCCAAATGGAAAACATTCTCGGCCTCGTTGCTCTGGCTTGCGGTCTGATCGTCGGTCTGGGCGCCATCGGCGCTTCCATCGGTATCGCCCTGATGGGTGGCAAGTTCCTCGAGTCCTCGGCCCGTCAGCCCGAGCTGATGAACGAACTGCAAACCAAGATGTTCATCCTGGCCGGCCTGATCGACGCCGCTTTCCTGATCGGCGTGGCCATCGCTCTGCTGTTCGCTTTCGCCAACCCCTTCGTCATCGCCGCCTGATCTCGGTTCCTTTCACGCCCGAAAGGAGTAAGCCGTGAATATCAATGCAACCCTGATCCTGCAGGCAATCGTCTTCGCGATCCTGGTCTGGTTCACGATGAAATTCGTGTGGCCACCCATCGCCAAGGCGCTTGACGAGCGGGCCCAGAAGATTGCCGATGGTCTCGCCGCCGCCGACAAGGCCAAGGCCGATCTCGCCGCCGCCGACAAACGCGTCGAGGCCGAGCTGGCTTCTTCTCGCAATGAAACGGCTGCCCGCCTGGCCGATGCCGAGCGCCGCGCGCGCGACATCATCGAGGAAGCCAAGGCCCGCGCCAGCGAGGAAGGCAACAAGATCGTCGCCGCCGCCAAGGCCGAGGCCGAGCAGCAGGCCATCGCCGCGCGCGAAGCCCTGCGTGAGCAGGTGGCCGCGCTGGCCGTCAAGGGTGCCGAGCAGATCCTTCGCAAGGAGGTCAATGCTGGCGTCCATGCGGATCTGCTGAGTCGCCTGAAGACTGAGCTGTGAGGGTGTGACCATGGCTGAACTTGCCACCATTGCCCGACCCTACGCCGAAGCGCTGTTCGCTGCGGTCAAGAGCGACCTCGAAGGCGCGTCCCGCTGGGTTGAAGAACTGGCCGCGATCGCGGCCAATGCCCAGCTTCAGCAGTTCGCCGGCAATCCGCGCGCGACCGAGGCGCAGGTGTTCGATCTGATCGCCGGCGTGGCCAAGACGCCGCTGTCCGACGCTGCCAAGAACTTCCTGCGCACCGTCATCGGCAACGGCCGCCTGAGCGCCCTGCCCGAGATTGCCGCCCAGTTTCGCGTGCTCAAGAACGCGCAGGGCGGCATGTCGGACGCCGAGGTTTACAGCGCCTTCCCGATTGAGGGCGCGGCGCTCGAGGGCGTGAAGGCAACGCTGGAAAAGCGCTTCGCCCGCAAGCTCAATGTCAAGGTGGCGCTGGACCCCGAGCTGATCGGCGGTATCCGCGTGGTGGTGGGTGACGAGGTGCTTGACACGTCCGTCAAAGCCCGTCTGGAACAAATGAAAGTGGCGCTCACGGCTTGATGCCGGGTGCGCCGCCCCTCAACGAGTAAGAAGGAAAGAGTCATGCAGCTCAATCCCGCAGAGATCTCTGAACTGATCAAGAGCCGGATCCAAGGCCTGTCCGCCAGCGCCGACATCCGCAATCAGGGCACGGTTGTTTCCGTGACCGACGGCATCGTCCGCATCCACGGTCTGTCCGACGTGATGCAGGGCGAAATGCTGGAGTTCCCGGCCGGCAAGGATGGTCAGCCCACCTACGGCCTGGCCCTGAACCTCGAGCGCGATTCCGTCGGCTCCGTGATTCTGGGCGAGTACGAACACATCTCCGAAGGCGATACCGTCAAGTGCACGGGCCGCATTCTGGAAGTGCCGGTCGGCCCCGAACTGGTTGGCCGCGTGGTGAACGCTCTGGGCCAGCCGATCGATGGCAAGGGCCCGATCAACGCCAAGATGACCGACGTGATCGAGAAGGTCGCACCCGGCGTGATCGCCCGTCAGTCCGTGGACCAGCCCATGCAGTCCGGCCTGAAGTCGATCGACGCCATGGTGCCGGTCGGCCGCGGCCAGCGCGAGCTGATCATCGGCGACCGCCAGACCGGCAAGACCGCCGTGGCCATCGACGCCATCATCAACCAGAAGGGTCAGAACATGACCTGCATCTACGTGGCCATCGGTCAGAAGGCTTCGTCGGTGAAGAACGTGGTGCGTGCGCTGGAGCAGGCCGGCGCGATGGCGTACACCATCGTCGTTGCAGCCACCGCTTCCGAATCGGCTGCCATGCAGTACGTGTCGGCCTACTCCGGCTGCACGATGGGCGAATACTTCCGCGACCGTGGCGAGGACGCCCTGATCGTTTATGACGATCTGTCCAAGCAGGCCGTGGCTTACCGTCAGGTGTCGCTGCTGTTGCGCCGCCCACCGGGTCGCGAAGCCTATCCCGGTGACGTGTTCTATCTGCACAGCCGCCTGCTGGAGCGTGCCGCTCGCGTGAACGCCGACTACGTCGAGGCCTTCACTAAGGGCGCCGTCAAGGGCAAGACCGGTTCGCTGACGGCCCTGCCGATCATCGAAACCCAGGCTGGTGACGTGTCGGCTTTCGTGCCGACCAATGTGATCTCGATCACCGATGGCCAGATTTTCCTGGAAACCAACCTGTTCAACGCCGGTATCCGCCCTGCCATCAACGCCGGTATCTCGGTGTCGCGCGTCGGTGGTGCCGCTCAGACCAAGCTCATCAAGAGCCTGTCCGGCGGTATTCGTACCGACCTCGCGCAGTACCGTGAACTGGCTGCCTTCGCGCAGTTCGCCTCCGATCTGGATGCGTCCACCAAGAAGCAACTGGACCGCGGTGCCCGCGTGACCGAACTGCTCAAGCAGGCCCAGTACAGCCCCTTGTCCATCAGTCTGATGGCCGCCTCCTTGTTCGCCGTGAACAAGGGCTTCCTCGACGACGTCGAAGTCAAGAAGGTGCTTTCCTTCGAAGCCGGCCTGCACGCCTGGCTCAAGGACAAGAGCGCCGCGCTGCTGGCCAAGCTGGAAGCCAACAAGGCCATGGACAAGGATGCCGAAGCCGAACTGAGCGCCGCGATCGCTGCGTTCAAGAAGACCTTCGCGTGATTCCGGCCCGACAGGATTAGGAGCCCACGATGGCAGCAGGCAAGGAAATACGCGGCAAGATCAAATCGGTGGAGAACACCAAGAAGATCACCAAGGCCATGGAAATGGTGGCCGCGTCCAAGATGCGCAAGGCACAGCAGCGCATGGCTTCGGCCCGTCCCTACGCCGAGAAGGTGCGCAACATCGCCACCAACCTCGGCCGGGCCAACCCGGAGTACGTGCATCCCTTCATGCAGACGCATGAAGAGGCCAAGGCCGCCGGCATGATCGTGGTGACGACCGACAAAGGCCTCTGCGGCGGTCTCAACACCAACGTGCTGCGCGCCGTGACCGGCAAACTGCGTGAACTGCAGTCTGCCGGCGTCGAAACGCGGGCGGTGGCCATCGGCAACAAGGGCCTGGGTTTCCTGAACCGCGTCGGCGCCAAGGTGGTGTCGCAGTCCATCCAGCTCGGCGACACGCCGCATCTGGACAAGCTGATCGGTCCGGTCAAGGTACTGCTCGATGCGTACACGCGTGGCGAACTGAACGCGGTGTACCTCTGCTACACCAAGTTCATCAACACCATGCGGCAGGAGCCTGTGGTGCAGCAACTGCTGCCGCTGTCCGTTCAGCAGATGCGCGACGAGACGCAGGCGGCCGGGCCGCAGCACGATTGGGACTACCTCTACGAGCCTGACCCGCAAGCCGTCATCGATGAGCTGCTGTTGCGCTATGTTGAAGCGCTGGTCTACCAGGCCGTGGCCGAGAACATGGCGTCCGAACAGTCCGCCCGCATGGTGGCCATGAAGGCTGCGACCGACAACGCCGGCAACGTGATCAAAGAGCTCAAGCTGGTCTACAACAAGACCCGGCAGGCTGGCATCACCAAGGAACTGTCGGAAATCGTGGCCGGTGCCGCTGCCGTCTGATAGCCGTTTAAGCAAGATTCAATTTACCGGAGCAAAGACATGGCTCAAGCAAACACGCAAGTGCAGGGCAAGATCGTTCAATGTATCGGCGCCGTGGTGGACGTGGAGTTCCCGCGCGACCAGATGCCCCACATCTATGACGCCCTGAAGATGGACGGTTCGGCCCTGACGCTCGAGGTGCAGCAGCAGCTTGGCGACGGTGTGGTCCGTACCATCGCCCTGGGTTCTTCCGACGGCCTGCGCCGCGGCCTGATGGTGACCAACACCGGCAAGCCCATCACCGTGCCCGTGGGCAAGGCGACCCTGGGCCGCATCATGGACGTGCTGGGCAATCCCATCGACGAACGTGGTCCCGTGAATCAGGCCCAGACGGCCTCGATCCACCGCAAGGCCCCGGCTTACGACGAACTGGCGCCTGCACAGGAATTGCTGGAAACCGGCATCAAGGTGATCGACTTGGTCTGCCCCTTCGCCAAAGGTGGCAAGGTGGGTCTGTTCGGCGGCGCGGGCGTGGGCAAGACCGTGAACATGATGGAGCTCATCAACAACATCGCCAAGGCGCACTCGGGGCTGTCCGTGTTTGCCGGCGTGGGTGAGCGTACCCGTGAGGGCAATGACTTCTATCATGAAATGTCGGATGCCGGCGTCGTGAACCAGGAGAGCCTGGGCGACTCCAAGGTGGCCATGGTCTACGGCCAGATGAACGAGCCTCCGGGCAACCGTCTGCGTGTGGCACTGACCGGCCTGACGATGGCCGAAGCCTTCCGTGACGAAGGCAAGGACGTGCTGTTCTTCGTGGACAACATCTACCGCTACACCCTGGCCGGTACCGAAGTGTCCGCCCTGCTGGGTCGCATGCCTTCCGCCGTGGGTTACCAGCCGACGCTGGCCGAGGAAATGGGCCGCCTGCAAGAGCGGATCACGTCGACCAAGGTCGGTTCCATCACCTCGATCCAGGCCGTGTACGTGCCGGCTGACGATTACACGGATCCGTCGCCCGCCACCACCTTCGCCCACCTGGACTCCACCGTGGCGCTGAGCCGTGACATCGCCTCGCTGGGTATCTACCCCGCCGTGGACCCGCTGGACTCCACCAGCCGCCAGCTCGACCCGCAAGTGGTGGGCGAAGAGCACTACAACACGGCCCGCGCCGTGCAAGGCACGCTGCAACGCTACAAGGAACTGCGCGACATCATCGCCATCCTGGGCATGGACGAGCTGGCCCCCGAGGACAAGCTCACCGTGGCCCGCGCGCGCAAGATCCAGCGTTTCCTGTCGCAGCCCTTCCACGTGGCCGAAGTGTTCACCGGCGCTCCGGGCAAGTACGTGCCCCTGGCCGAGACCATCCGCGGCTTCAAGATGATCGTGGCTGGCGAATGCGACCACCTGCCCGAGCAGGCCTTCTACATGGTCGGCACCATCGACGAAGCCTTCGAGAAGGCGAAAAAAGTCTAAGTAAGCGGCGCACACGGGCGTCTGGTGTTGTTGCCGTGCTCGCCGTACTGTTTGTACGGCTGTGCGCGGCGCCTAACCAGCCATCCCGTCTGCTTGCTTACGATGGAAAGGATTGAACATGGCAGCAACTATTCACGTCGATGTGGTCAGTGCCGAAGAGTCCATCTTCTCGGGCGAGGCGCGATTCGTCGCGCTGCCCGGCGAAGCGGGTGAACTCGGCATTTATCCGCGTCACACCCCGCTGATCACGCGCGTCAAGCCCGGTTCGGTGCGCATCGAGCTGGCCGACGGCAAGGAAGAGTTCGTCTTCGTCGCGGGCGGCATCCTCGAAGTGCAGCCTGACTGCGTGACCGTGCTGTCCGACACCGCCGTGCGCGGCAAGGACCTGGACGAGGAAAAGGCGGGCGCCGCGCGCCAGGCTGCCGAGGAGGCGATCAAGAACGCGAAGAGCGAGCTGGACCTGGCCAAGGCCCAGTCCGAGCTGGCGATCGCGGCTGCCGAGATCGCGGCCTTGCGCAAGTACCTGCGCAAGAAGTAATTCCGGCCCATCCGGTCTTGTCAGCAGCCCCGGCAGCGATGCGCGGGGCTGTTTGCTTTGGACCCACGCCCGCAAACCCAAGGGCAGGGCTTGGGTCAACAAGGGACAATCAGCGGTCCATGCAGAACTACCGTGCTCCTCTCTGGCTGCCTGGCGGCCATTTGCAGACCATCTGGCCGGCGCTCTATGGCCAGCGTGTCGAAGGCCGCGCGCCTCGATTCCGCCGTGAACGGTGGGACACGCCCGATGGCGACTTCATCGATGTGGACTGGCTGCAGGACACGGGTGATGCGCCGGCCGGCCTGCTGGTGCTCTTCCACGGTCTGGAAGGCTCTACTCAGAGCCAGTACGCCCAGGCCTACGCCGGTTGGGCAAGGTCGCAAGGCCTGGCTTATGCCGTGCCGCACTTTCGCGGCTGCAGCGGTGAACTGAATTGCGCCCCTCGCGCCTACCACTCGGGGGACTGGCAAGAAATCGACTGGATCCTGCGACGTCTGCGCGCGCGCTTCGCCGCGCCCGGGCAGCGCCTGATCGCGGTCGGCATTTCCCTGGGGGGCAATGCCTTGCTGCGCTGGGCGGGGGAATTGGGCGAGGCCGCCGCGCAGGTGGTGGACGCCGTGGCGGCAGTCTGTTCGCCCCTGGATCTGGCGGCAGGCGGGCACGCCATAGGCCGGGGTTTCAACCGGCAGGTCTACACGCGCATGTTCCTCTCGACCATGAAACCCAAGGCCCTGGCCAAATGGAACCAGCACCCAGGTCTGTTCGACCGTGAGCGGCTGGGCCGCGCGCGTACCCTGTACGAGTTCGATGATGTGTTCACCGCGCCCCTGCACGGATTCCGCAATGTCGACGACTACTGGGATCGTGCCTCGGCCAAGCCGCATCTGCCGGCCATCCGCGTGCCAGCGCTGGCGCTCAACGCCCGCAACGACCCTTTCGTGCCCGCGTCCAGCCTGCCCCGCGCGCAGGACGCCGGGCGCTTCGTGACGCTCTGGCAACCGCCCCAGGGTGGGCATGTGGGGTTCCCCTGCGGGCGCTGGCCGGCCGGCCATGTGATGGACATGCCCCGCGCCGTGGGCGACTGGCTGTTGGACGCTTCGGGCCTGCGAACCAAGGTACCGAGCCGTGGATGACCTCGTCCGACAAGCCATGGCCAAGTGGCCCAACGTGCCTGACTGCTACGGCTGGCTCGGCCTGGATGCGCGCGGCAACTGGTGGATGCGTGACGACCGGGCCCAGGCAGCAGGCGCTTTCGACAGCGGTTTGCCAGGGTCCAGGGGGTCCTTGCTGAAACACGAGAAGCTGATCGAATTCATTCACCGCAACTACGCCTGCGACGACCGGGGTTGCTGGTACTTCCAGAATGGTCCACAGCGGGTGTTCGTGGAACTCGACACCACGCCCTGGATCTGGCGCCTGGATGGCGAGCATGGCATGGGTGTCCAACACGACGGAGCGGTGCCGACCGCCAGCGTGCGCTCACACAGTGGTGTGTCCGCCGCGTTTCTGAACTGCCTGCTGGATGAAGCGGGCCGGCTGTACTTGCTCACGACGCTGGGCTTCGGCCTGGTGCACACCCAGGACATGAATCTGGCCGCCGATCTGGTGGAAGCGGGGCAATGGCAGCCCGAAGCAGCGCATGCGGCGGACCTGCCCGGTCGTTACGGCTATGTCCGCAGTCCGGCGTTCATCGCGGGGGATACGAAGGGCGTGGCCCCCGATACGGGGGCCGCATGAATCTTGTGACAGGCAGCGAAGCCGGACAAAAGCCCACCAAGCCCAAGGTGGCGTAGGTCCTGGCATCTGGAACCCGGCCCAGGCGTCACAATCACGCCCGCAAGCCACCAAGAGGGTGGCTTGCCCCTATCCACAGGAGTCTCTCATGAGTCTGTCCACCCATCCCAACCTGCCCTCCTACCTGAACCCCGCCGATCTGGGGCCCTGGGCCACCTTCCTCGAACAGGTCGACCGCGTGCTGCCCCACTTGGGCAAGCTCAGCGTGTGGGCCGATACCCTGCGCCGTCCCAAGCGTTCCCTGATCGTCGACGTACCCATCCACATGGACGACGGCACGGTGCGGCACTTTGAGGGCTACCGCGTGCAGCACAACGTCTCGCGCGGGCCAGGCAAGGGCGGGGTGCGTTACCACCCCGGCGTGACCCTGTCCGAGGTCATGGCCCTGGCGGGCTGGATGACCGTGAAGAACGCGGCCGTCAACCTGCCCTACGGCGGCGCCAAGGGCGGCATCCGTGTCGATCCGAAACAGCTTTCGATGAGCGAGCTGGAGCGCCTCACGCGTCGTTACACCAGCGAGATCGGCCTCATCATCGGCCCTGAGCGCGACATCCCCGCGCCCGATGTGAACACCAACGAACGCATCATGGCCTGGATGATGGACACCTATTCCATGAACGTCGGGGCTACCAGCACCGGCGTGGTGACGGGCAAGCCCATCACCCTGGGCGGCAGTCTGGGGCGGCGCGATGCCACGGGCCGTGGTTGCTTTGTCGTGGCGCGCGAAGCCATGCAACGCCTGGGCATGGAGATGAAGGGCGCGCGCGTGGCCGTGCAAGGCTTCGGCAACGTGGGCAATGCGGCGGCGCGCGTGTTCCAGGAGAACGGCGCGCGCATCGTGGCCATCCAGGACGTGGCGGGCAGCATCTACAACCCTGCAGGCATCGATCCGCACGCGCTCACGGCGTTCATCGCCGCGCATCAGGGCACCTTGCTGGATTTTCCCGGTGTCGAGCGCATCAGCAATGACAAGTTCTGGGAGGTCGAGTGCGAGGTGATGCTGCCCGCCGCGCTGGAGAACCAGATCACGGCCGACAACGCCGGGCGCATCCGTGCCAAGCTGGTGGTCGAAGGTGCCAACGGCCCCACGACCCCGCAGGCCGAGGACATCCTGCTGGAGCGTGGCACGCTTGTCCTGCCCGACGTGCTGGCCAACGCGGGTGGCGTGACCGTGAGCTATTTCGAGTGGGTGCAGAACGCATCGTCTTTCTTCTGGACCGAAGCCGACATCAACGCCCGCCTCGACCGGGCGCTCAGCGATGCTTTCCGCGCGATTTGGGATCTGGGGCAGGAACGCAAGCTGGCCTTGCGCACGGCCGCCTTCGTGATCGCCTGTACCCGGGTGCTGGAAGCGCGCGAATTGCGCGGTCTGTACCCCTGATCGCCAGGGCCGGTGCCGGCGGGGCGCGCTCGCGTCTGCGTCAGCGTCAGCGCAATTGCTCGCGCACATGCGCGAGCAGGCCGGCGCAGCCGTCCTCGACCAGGTCCAGCACCTGCTCAAAACCTCGCGCTTCGCCGTAATAGGGGTCCGGCACCTCTGCCGCTGAGTGCCGCTGGCACCATCGCGTGAAGGCTTGCAGCTTGTGGCGCAGCTCGGGCGGGCAACGCTGGGTGAGCAGTGCCAGATGACCCTGATCCATGGCCAGGATCAGGTCATGCCGTGTGAAGTCGTCTTCCTCGATCCGGCGTGCGCGCAGGTCAGACAAGTCATAACCGCGCAGCGTCGCGTGGTGCTGGCTGCGTGCGTCGGGCGGATCGCCCATGTGGTAGCCGTGGGTGCCGGCCGAATCCACCCGCACGCGCCGCTGCAAACCGGCTTGCTGCACCTGTTTCAGGAATACGCCATGTGCGGTGGGGCTGCGGCAGATGTTGCCGGTGCAGACGAAGAGCACGGCGTAGTCCCGGTGGCTTGGGGTCATCGTTCTTCCGGGGGGTTGGGCATGGTGGACTGGTCCTCGGCAGCTCACGATGGGGCCGCCCACAAATGGCAAAGCCGAAACGACAAAGCCGGTGCATGACCGGCTTTTGATGGTGGAACGGGCCACAAGGCCCGGGAACTCCAATTACTTCGCGGCGGCCGGTGCGGCCGGTTCCGTGAATTTGCCGCCACCGGCATTGGCCATGAAGGCCACCGCCCGGGCGATCTCGGTGTCGTTGTGCTCGCCACCGCCTTGGGGCGACATGGCGCCTTTGCCCTTGAGGGCGGAGTTCACGAGACTGTCAAAGCTGTTCTTGATGCGGGCGGCCCAGGCGGCATGGTCACCGAACTTGGGCGCGCCGGCGAGACCCGCGCCGTGGCAGGCGATGCACTGGGCCTGATAGACGGCTTCGCCGCTCTTAAGCGGGCGGTTGGCGTCACGAATCTCGACGGAGCCGACCTTCTGGATGCGCTCGGCCACGGACTTTTCCATGTTCGTCGTGCCGGCGGCCGGCTTCTTGTCGGACACCACGAAGAACACCAAGCCAATGATGATGAAAACCGGAAGCACGAAGGCGGCCATGGACACCCACATCACCTGCTTGGGCGTCTTGATCGGGCCCGTGTGGGCTTCTTCGTGTTGTTGTGCGCTCATGTCTTGATCCTTGGAATTCCTGGGAATGGATGACTTGCAATCGGGCCGGATTATAGCTTTGGCCTGTCCGCTGCCGGGCCTCGAGGCCGGCGAAAACGCCTACAATCGCGGGCTGCACACGCAATGCGGCTGTAGCTCAGTGGATAGAGTATTGGCCTCCGAAGCCAAGGGTCGTGGGTTCGATCCCCGCCAGCCGCACCAGATGTTCCCGAGGCTCCCGAGCCGAGGCCTCGCCATGATCCGCTGGCCCCGCGCTCTCGCGGCATCCTCGGCTAAGCGCGCCGGATTGCGCCCGCCGGTTCTGCCTGCTCCCCACTGGCGCCGTCACCCTCCGCGAAACTGAATACGCCTTGCCGCTCCAGGCGCGAGAACTCGGCGATCACGAACTCCTGCACCAAGGCCAGCGCCGGACGCGGACGCGGTTCCGCGCGCGTCGCCAGCACCAGCATGCGGTTGAGCTGCACGCCTGAGATTTCGGACATCACGATCTGCGGGTGCCGGGGGTGCTGCGGCGTTCCCTTGAAGACCGACACCGGCATGATGGTCGCCCAACGGCCCCGCGCGACCAGTTCGCGGATGGTGTCGATCGAATCGATCTCCGCATGCACGGGCAAGGACCGGCCGACCCGGACCAATTGGCGGTCCAAGATGCCGCGGTGCAGGCTGGTCATCAGCAGGGGGATGCGCGTGAGCTGAGCCACCGACACGATGGGGCCGACGCGCATCTGCGTGTGGGAGACCAGCGCGAACGGCTCCCCCAGCAAGGGCTGCAGCGACAGCGCACGTCCAGGCTCCGGGTTGGTGACGATGGCCATGTCGATCATGCCGCGCGTCAGCAGGTCGAGCAGCGTGGGGGTGAAAGCTTCGCGGCACCGCAGCTCCACTTCCTCGAGTGACTGAACGCAGGTCTCGAACAGCCCCGGCAGCAGCAGCTGCGCCAGCGTGGGCGACGTGCCGAGCACGATGGTGGCCTTGTCCCGCTGCCGGTGATGGGCCAGCTGCTGGCCCAGCCGCGTGGCCTCGGCCAGCATGCGCTGCGCGGATTCATAAAAAGTCACCCCCGCCGGGGTCGGCCGCACGCCGCGCGGCAGACGCTGCAACAGCTGCGTGCCCATTTCCTGCTCCAGATCCCGCAGCTGACGCGTCAACGCCGGCTGCGCGATCGGGATGGCCGCCGCCGCCGCCGTCAGGCTGCCGGCGTCAACGATCGCGATGAAATAGCGCAGGGTTCGGAGGTTCATGAGGGGCGGTTGTTACATCGAGGGCCGCCGGTGTTACAGCGATAGCTGAATGATATGGCGGGAGGCGAATTCAGCATTAGACAAAACCTGTCGCCTCAAGACACCATGCAAACGCTTCCATTTTCAAGGACGTCGTTAGGGAACTTATGAAAAAACTGAATCGCCTGTTGTTGACCGCTCTGCTCGCGCTGCCGCTCGTCGGCATGGCCCAGAACTATCCGAACAAGCCGATCAAGATGATCATCCCGCTGGCCACGGGCAGCGCGGTGGACAACGCCGCGCGCCTAGTCGCGCAGAAGATGAGCGACTCCATGGGGCAGGGTGTGGTGATTGAGAACCTGCCGGGCTCTTCCGGCCTGGTCGGTGCCGACCGTGTCGCGCGTTCCACGCCCGACGGCTACACCATCGGTGGCTTCAATGACAGCATCCTGACCATGGTGCCCAACCTGAACCCGAAGACACCCTGGAACGCCCTGACCGACTTCGCGCCGGTGTCCCTGGTGGGCACGATCGAATGGGGCCTGGTGGTCAAGGCCGATTCACCGTACCGCACCCTGTCGGATTTCCTGGCCGCCGCCAAGGCGGCGCCCGGCAAGCTCAACTACGGCTCGGGTGGCAACGGCAGCCCGCAGCACATCGCCATGGCGCTCGTTGCCGGCCGCGCCAATCTGGACCTGGTGCACATCCCCTACAAGGGCGCGACGCCCGCCGCGGTTGGCGTGGCCGCGGGCGAGGTAGATGCGTCCATGCAGGGCCTGGGCACCGTGACCTCGCTGATCCAGGCCGGCAAGCTACGCCTGCTGGCCGTGTCGACGCCGGAGCGCATGCCCCAGTACCCGAGCGTGCCGACATTCCAGGAAAGTGGCATGCCGGGTTTCACCTTCAACTCCTGGTTCGCCATGGTGGCGCCCGCCGGCACGCCCGCGCCCATCATCAAGCGGCTCAACGACGAAGTGCGCAAGGCCGTGGCGGATCCGGAACTGCAGAAGCAGCTGACGGCCATCGGCGTCACGCCGCGGGGCACCTCGGCCGCTGACTTCGGTGCCGCGACCAAGAAGCAGTTCGAGCTGTATCGCAAGGTGATCCAGGACAACAAGATCACGGCCGATTGAGATTGTGAGATTGAGCTTTGCGCCCCGGTTTCTCCGGGGCGTTTTTCACCGCGTGTTTCCATGAGTTCCACCCTCGTCTCCCAAGCTTCACTCCAGCGTTTCATCCAGTCGGCCTTCGTCAACCAGGGGCTGCCCGAGGCGGACGCGACCCAGGTCGCCCGCCTGATGGCGGAGGCCGATCTGCAGGGCTCGGACGGGCATGGCGTGATCCGCCTGCCGCAGTACATCAAGCGCATTCAGGCCGGGGGCATCAACAAGCACCCCGACATCCGCATCGTGCGGGAGCGCGCAGGCATGGCGGTGGTGGACGGTGACAATGGCATGGGCCACCTGGTGGTCTCGCGCGCGGTGGACATCGCCATCGAGAAGGCGCGCAACACCGGGGTGGCCTGGGTCGGCACGCGCTACAGCAACCATGCCGGCCCGGCTTCGTTGTATGCCCGGCGCCCGCTGGAGCACGACATGCTGGGCCTGTACTTCGCGGTGGGCAATGCCAATCACCTGCCGCCCTGGGGTGGCATGGACATGCTGCTGTCGACCAACCCGATCGCGGCCGGCATCCCCGCCGACGAAGAGCCGCCCGTGGTGCTGGACATGGCCACCACGGTGGCGGCCTACGGCAAGGTCAAGGCCAAGGCCAAGCGTGGGGAGCAGATGCCGGTGGGCTGGATGATCGACCGCGAGGGCAAGCCCCTGCTCGATCCCCAGCGCGCCAACGAGGGCTTTCTGCTGCCGATTGGCGAACACAAGGGCTATGGGCTGGCGCTCATGGTCGGCCTGCTGGCCGGCACCCTGGGCGGCGCGGCCATGGGCCGTGACGTGATCGACTTCAACGCCGATTTCAAGACCGTCACCAACACCGGCCAGGCCATCCTGGTCATCGACCTCTCGGCCTTCGGCGACCCGGCCGATTTCAAGCACGCGGTGGACCACCTGGTGCGCGACATCCGTGGCAGCCAGCGCCTGCCGGGCGTGGAGCGCATCTGGCTGCCGGGCGAGCAGAGCCATGAGAAACGTGCCCGTTACCGCGAGGCCGGCATTCCCATCGCCAACGGTCTGATGGCCGATCTGCAGGTCCTGGCGACCGAGCTCGGCATCGCCCCCCTGATGGGCAAGGCTTCGGCATGATCACTTCCCTGAACCCCGCCACCGACGCCGTGCTGGCCCGGTACACGCCGCACAGCGGCGAGCAGGTGGCGCAGCGGCTGGCACAGGCCGCGCGCGCGCAAAAGACCTGGGCCCGTACACCGCTGGCCGAGCGCTTGGCTTTGCTGCGCCGCGTGGCGCGTGTCCTGCGCGAAGCCAGGGACGAGCTCGCGCCCCTGGCCACGCTGGAGATGGGCAAACCCCTGGCCGAAGCGCAAGCCGAGGTGGAGAAATGCGCCTGGAACTTCGAGTTTTACGCGGACGCTGCCCCCGGCTTCCTGCAAGACCAGGTGGTGCCCAGCGGCGCCAGTGACAGCCGTCTGGTCTACGACCCGCTGGGCGTGGTGCTGGCCGTCATGCCCTGGAACTACCCGTATTGGCAAGTCATGCGCGCCGCCGCGCCCGTGCTGGCTGCTGGCAACGGCCTGGTGCTCAAGCACGCCAGCAACGTGCCGCAGTGCGCCCTGGCCCTGGAAGACGTGTTCCGCCGGGCTGGCGCGCCCGAGGGCCTGTTCGTTGCTTTGCTGGTGGGCGCGGGCGAAGTCGCCGGCCTGATCCAGGACCCCCGCATCGCCGCCGTCACCTTCACCGGCTCCACGCCGGCCGGCCGCAGCATCGCGGCCCAGGCCGGGCAGGCGCTCAAGAAACAGGTGCTCGAACTGGGCGGCTCGGACCCGTTCATCGTGCTGGCCGACGCCGATGTCGAGGCGGCAGCCAAGGTCGCGGTCAAGGCGCGGTTCCAGAACACGGGTCAGAGCTGCATCGCCGCCAAGCGTTTCATCGTCGAGCAAGCCGTTGCCTCTCGCTTCACGGAGGCCTTTTGCGAACTCACCCGCCAACTGGTGGTGGGCGACCCGATGGTCGCCGGCATCACCCAGGGTGCCATGGCCAAGCGCAGCCTGCGTGACGAATTGCATGCGCAGGTGTTGGCCACGGTGAAGGAGGGCGCACGCCTGCTGATGGGCGGCCGTCCTGTTGACGGTCCGGGGGCTTTCTACCAGCCGACCGTGCTGGACCAGGTCAGTCCCGACATGACCGCCGCGCGCGAGGAAACGTTCGGACCGGCCGCCACCCTTCTGCGGGTGGCCGATGCCGACGAGGCCGTGCGCGTGGCCAATGGCACGCCGTTCGGTCTGGGGGCCGCGCTCTGGACCACCGACCTGGACCGTGCAAGGCGCCTGAGCCGCGAGATTGAGGCGGGTGCCGTCTTCGTCAACGGCCTGGTCGCGTCCGACCCGCGCCTGCCCTTCGGCGGCGTCAAAGAATCGGGCTACGGACGCGAACTGGGCGCGCTGGGCCTGCACGAATTCACCAACATCAAGACCGTGTGGACTGGCCCCGCGCGCGTCTGAGAGACTCTTGCCCTGAGCGATCCAAAGTCCGGGCCGTCGCCCGAAGGAGACACCACGATGACCGCCACCGCCCTCAAGCACGCCGTGCTGCGCCCCGATCAGCTCAAGAGCCACGACCGCGGAGGTGGCGCGCGGACCACACCGCTGGTGCTGCCGTCGATTGGTGCCACCACCTTCATCAACGGCATCACCGAGTTCGCGCCTGGTACCGCCATTCCCTTCCACAGTCATAACTGCGAGGAAAGCGTGATGCTGCTCAGCGGTCACGCCTACCTGGACATCGATGGCGAGGTGCACGAGCTGCAGCCGCTGGACACGACCTTCATTCCGCCCAATGTGCCGCATCGCTTCCGCAATAGGTCGGACACCGAACCCATGAAGATCCTCTGGATCTATGCCTCGGTGCATGCCACTCGCACGCTGATCGACACGGGTGAGACCCGCCCGGTCGCGGCCGAGCACGCAAGGTAAAATACCCCCGGGTGCCATGCCAGACGGGCATGGCAGGTACAGCGCAGGCCGGGCCGCCGCGCGGCTTGTTCACGACCTGTTGCCATGACACCCACGCCCATCGAGGCCGTTGCCGCCTCCCTCTTTACCCTGGCTCTGCTGCACACCTTTCTCGCCAAGCAGTTCGAGCGCCTCTCCCACCGTTTTCCCCGCCATGCGGGCCTCCTCCACCTGCTGGGCGAGGTCGAGGTGGTGTTTGGCTTCTGGGCCATCGTCCTCGTGGTGACGATGGCCTTGATGGTGGACGCGGGGGCAGCGCTGGCCTACGCCGACAGCCGCAACTACACCGAGCCTTTGTTTGTCGTCGCGGTCATGGTGGTCGCGGCGTCCAAGCCCATCATGCAGACCGTGGCAGGCTTTATTCGCATGCTCGCGTTGCGCGCGCCGGTGTCCTCCCCCGTGGCCTCGGTCTGGCTGGGTTTCGCCGCCGTGCCCCTGCTGGGCTCGCTGGTCACGGAGCCCGCCGCGATGACGATCGCCGCGCTCATGCTCGCCCCCCAGGTGTTCCGCCCGGCCGTGCCAACGCTGCCCAAGTACTTCGCGTTGGGCGTTTTGTTCGTGAACATTTCCATCGGTGGAACCTTGACGTCGTACGCGGCCCCGCCCGTGCTCATGGTCGCCCAGGCCTGGGGCTGGGACAGCACCTTCATGTTCACCCAATTCGGTTGGAAGGCCGCGGTGGCCGTGTTCGTCAACGCCACGGCGGTGACCTGGGTGCTGCGGCCGCACCTCGTGGCGCTGGACGTGGCCGGTGCGGGTGGGCGGGAGCGCCACGTGCCTTGGGCGCTTGTGCTGGTCCATGCCGGTTTGCTGGCCGGTATCGTCGCGCTTGCACACCACCCGGTCATGTTCCTGGCCTTGTTCCTGATGTTCCTGGGCTTCACGCAAGCCTATGCCCGCCACCAGAGCCCGCTGGTGCTGCGCGAGGCATTGCTGGTGGGCTTTTTCCTGGCGGGCCTGGTCGTGTTGGGGGGCATGCAGGCCTGGTGGCTGCAGCCCTTGGTCAGCAGCCTTGCGCCGCTGGAGCTGTACTGGGGCGCGATGGCGCTGACCGCCATCACCGACAACGCGGCGCTGACGTACCTCGGCTCGCTGATCGCCGGCATTTCCGACGAGGCCAAGTACATGCTGGTGGCCGGGGCGGTGGCGGGGGCGGGCTCACCGTGATCGCCAACGCCCCCAATCCTGCCGGCGCGGCCTTGCTGAAAAAAGGCTTCACGCACGAGGCCATCAGCATCGGTGGGTTGCTGCTTGGCGCGCTGCTGCCCACGGGGGTGGCTGCCGCTGCGTTGCTTCTGCTCTGAGCGCCGGCCCGCGCAGGGGTGATGCCGATCGCCTCGCGCGTGAGGTGCACCGCGTCGCTCAGCGGGACGCGCCCATGAGCATGGCCCGATGGTCCAGTTCCAGCAGCAGGGCGTGCGTTTCCTTGAGCAGGCGGGTGTTGGGCCCCGCCAGCGGGGTGGCCAGCACCAGCTTGTTGCGCACCCCGGGTGGGCCGATGGGGGCATGCGGCAACGGCACGCCCGAGCCCAGTTTCAGCGCACTTTCTGGCAGCAGGGTGCTGCCCACGCCGCGTTCGACCAGGGCCAGCACCGTCTGGACCGCGCCCACTTCGGCCAGTACCTGCAGCGTGATGCCGCGCGGCAGCAGCAGGGCCTCGACCAGGCTGCGGATGGAATTGGGCGCGCTGGGCAACACCACGGGATAGCCTGGCAACGCGGACAGGGCGACACGGGCCGGCAGCGCGGTGCCCGGAGGCGCCACCAGCAGCAAAGGCTCCTGCAGCAGCGTGTGGTAGCTGAGCTGGGGCGAGGGCGCAGGATCGAAAAGCAACGCGAGGTCCAGCCGTCCGGCCACCAGCCATTCCCGCAGGTGCAGGCTCAAGCCTTCCGAGATCGACAGCACCGCGCGCGGCAGGCGCTCGCGAAAGCGCGCCACGAGTTCGGCGCTCAGGCGCAGCGCCACGCGCGGTGGCAGACCGATCACCACGCGTCCGGATGGACTGGCATTGAGTTCGCGCAGTTCCTCGCGCGCGCGCGTGGCGATTTCCAGAATCTGGCGGGCATGCGCCAGCAGGGCTAGCCCCGCCTCCGTCGGCATGACACCGCGACCGGTGCGCGTGAGCAGCCGCTGCCGCACATCGGCTTCAAGCAGGGCGACCTGGCGGCTCAGCGATGGTTGCGTCATGTGCAACGCGGCGGCCGCGGCGCTGAAGCTGCCCGATTCAACCACGCGGACGAAGTACTGAAGCTGACGCATATCCATAGAACATGAGCATAGCTGCTATAGAAGCCATTGACTTCCCGAATCCTTGGCCGGTTTCAATAATGCCCCTGATGTCAGCCCACTCCCCCGAGCCTCAGCCTGTGCTCACCTACCTGCGACAGCCCAGCAAGCCCGCCTTGCAACTGCCCGCTGGAGCCTGCGACGCCCACGTTCACGTGTTCGGCCCCGCCTCGGACTATCCCTATGCGCCGCAGCGTCACATGACGCCCGTGGACGCCCCGCGCGAGACCTTGTTCGCGCTGCACCGCCATCTGGGGATCGAGCGTTGCGTGATCGTGCAATCGATGGTGCATGGCCAGGACAACCGCGTGGTCGAGGACGCGATCGCGGCCGGCCAGGGACGCTACCTGGGTGTCGCGCTGGTCGATGTCGGCGTCGCCGATGCGGAGTTGCGCCGTCTGGCTGCCGCCGGCTTTCGGGGCGTGCGCTTCAACTTCATGCAGCGGCTGGGCGCGGCCAGCCCGGTGGAACCCATCATCGCCTTGACCCGGCGCCTGGCTGAAGTCGGCATGCACCTGCAGGTGCATTTCGAGAGCGCGCTGATCCACATGCTGGCGCAGCCGCTGGCGCGCAGCGCGGTGCCCGTGGTAATCGACCACATGGGGCGCGTCGACGCCACCCTGGGTGCGGGGCACGCGGACTTCCAGGCCCTGCTGCGCCTGATGGAGAACCCGCTGTTTCGCGTCAAGGTCAGCGGCATCGACCGCATCGATGCGCTGGCGCCATCCGATCGTCGTTACGCTGCTGGCGAGGCCCTGGCGCGGGAACTCGTGGCGCGTTTTCCCGAGCGCTGCCTGTGGGGCACGGACTGGCCGCACCCCAACCACACCCACGTGCCGGACGACGGAGCGCTGGTGGACGCGCTGGCGCGTGTCATGCCGGACCGGACCCATCTGGAACAGGTGCTGGTCCACAACCCGCTGCATTTCTACGGTTTCTCTGCATGACGCATCCGCACCCGATTCCCGACCCCTTCGCCGTGCCTGTGGCCGGCCGTCTCGCAGGCAAGGTCGCCCTGGTCACTGGCGCGGGTTCCGTCGGACCCGGTTGGGGCAACGGCCGTGCCGTGGCCGTGCGCTTCGCGCAGGAAGGCGCCATCGTCCATGGCGTGGACCTGGACGCGCGGCGGCTCAGTGACACGGCCGACAAGGTGGCGGCCTGTGCCGGGCGTTTCATCGGCGGTGAATGCGACGTCACCCAGTCGGCCTCGGTCGAGGCGGCGGTGCGGCGCGTGCTGGAAGTCGAAGGCCGCATCGACATCCTGGTCAACAACGTCGGTGGTTCCGCCAAGGGTGGTCCCTTGGAGATGAGCGAGGCGGTGTGGGACCAACAGATCGCCTTCAACCTCAAGAGCGTGTTCCTGACCAGCAAGCATGTGCTGCCGGCCATGCTGGCGCAGGGCGCGGGAGTCATCGTCAATGTGGCCTCCACCTCTGGCCTGCGCTGGACCGGGGCCGCCCAGGTAGCCTACGCCGCCGCCAAGGCCGGGGTGATCCAGATGTCGAAGGTGATGGCGGTCGAATACGCCAGCCGCGGCATCCGCGTCAACACCGTGGTGCCTGGCCAGTTGCACACGCCCATGGTGGAGGCGCGCCTGGCCGGCCAGCGCGCGGGCGGTGACCTCCAGGCCCTGTTGCAGGCCCGCCAGGCCCGCATCCCTTTGCCCTTCATGGGCGACGGCCGGGACACGGCGACCGCGGCCGCCTTCCTGGCCAGCGACGAGGCCCGTTTCATCACGGGCACCGAGATCGTGGTGGACGGCGGCATGTCCGTGCGCTGCGATTGAGGTGCCAACCCCGAGCAAACCGATCACGCCGCTCACTGACTCACCCATCACCCTCACCACTTGGAGACCGACATGAACCACCATTTCCTGAACCGCCGCAATTTCTCATTGGGCGCCGGCGCTGCCCTGTTCGGTGCCGCCCTGCCCCTGCGGGCGCAAGGCAAGGTCACGCGCCTGATCGTTGCCTTTCCGCCCGGTGGCCCGGTGGATTTCGTGGCTCGCACCCTGGGTGAGGCCATGACGCAAGAGCTGGGGCACCCGGTCATCATCGAGAACAAGCCCGGCGGCAATGGCGCCATCGCGGCTGAGTTCGTGGCGCGTTCCGCGCCGGATGCCGCGACGCTTTGGTTGACCAGCGTCGGCGCCGTCGCCATCAATCCCTCTCTGTACCCCCGCCTGAGCTACGACCCGCTGAAGGACCTGACACCGGTGTCCCTGGTCGTCAACAACGTGGAGGTGCTGGTGGTGCCCACCAACGCGCCCTACAACACAGGCGCCGAATTTGTCGAGGCGGCGCGCAAGCGCGGCCCCGAGGCGCTGGCCATGGCCTCTTCCGGCTCGGGCAGCGTGCCGCATCTGGCCATGGAACTGCTGAATGACGCGGCCGGCATCAAGCTCATGCACGTGCCCTACAAAGGCGCCGCGCCCGCCATCACCGATGTGATCGCCGGTCACGTGGACGGTTTCTTCGGTGACATTCCCGGTCTCATCAACCACATCAAGGGGGGCAAGCTCAAGGCCATCGGCATTGCCTCCGCGCGCCGCCATCCTTTGCTGCCGGAAGTGAAGACCTTCAAGGAAATGGGCATCGCCGGCGTGGACTCGGACAACTGGTATGCCCTGTTTGCGGGCAAGGGCACGCCAGCCGCGGAAGTCAATCGCGTCAATCGCGCGGTGCGCAATGCCTTGCAGAAAGAGGCCGTGCGCAGCAAGCTGGCAGCCTCGGGCGCCGAGCCCGGCGCGAATTCGCCCGCGGAACTCGCGGCCCTGCTGCGCGCGGACACGGACAAATGGGCCCGCGTGGTCAAGGCCAAACAGATCAAGCCCGATTGACCCGCCGACATGCGCATCGCACCCATCACACCCGGGTCCAATCCTGACTTGGCCGCGCTGGAGGCGCGCATCGCGCAGGCGCGCGGCCGCATCTCACCGCTTTACCAGGTACTGCTCAACAGCCCGCCCATGGCCGAGGGCTGGGAGCAACTGCTGTCAGCGGTGCGCAACCGCAGCACCTTGCCCGCGGACCTGCGCGAACTGGTGATCCTGCGCGTGGCGGTGCTCAATGGCGCGCCGTATGAGTTCGACGCGCATGTGCCGCATGCACGCGCCGCGGGGGTGCCGGAGACCCTCATCGAAGCGCTGCGCCTGCCGTCCCTCAACGCGATTGAGAGCCTGGGTCCCCTGCAGTCGTCGGCACTGCGGCTGACGGATCAGATGACGCGCGACATCCAGGTCGATCCGGCCCTGATGCACCAACTCGCATCCTCGATGGAGGAGCGCCAGTTGCTCGACCTGGTGGTCACCATCGCGGCCTACAACATGGTGTCGCGCCTGCTGGTGGCGCTGGAGGTGGGCCATTGAAAAGCGCACCCCTGTCCGTCGATTGTCTGTTGTTGCGCGCCAGCCTGCGGGAATTGCAACACGAGTTGGGTGAGGACTGGATCGGCAAGCTGCGTGCCGCCTATCCGGAGGCGGCCTCGCTGCGCTTTGCGCATCACCCGCAGCAGGATCTGGTGTACGGCTATCTGAACCTGCCGCGCCGGCTCCCGCTCGAAGAGGTGGTCTGGCGTGCCTGGAAGGCGCGCCTGGCCGTGCTCGGGCTGGCCGCGGCCGAATTGCATCGCCTGGAGAAGCAATTGGATCTGTCCGGTGCGTCGACGGGAGCGGTGCCGCACGCGCATTACGTGGTCGAAACCGATGCGAACGAGGGTTGGCTGGAGGAGATCGAGCGCTGGTACGCCGTCGAGCACATGCCGGGCCTGGCCAGCGTGCCCGGATGCGTGCGAGCCCAGCGCTGGACTAACCACGACGGGGGGCCGCGCTCCCTGGCTTGTTATGACCTGGTGAGCGAAAGCACGCTCGGCTCGCCGCCCTGGCTGGCGGTCCGGGGCACACCCTGGAGCGACCGCACGCGGCCCCATTTCCGCAACACACGACGGACCATGTTCCAGCCATTGGAACCCAAGACCTGAATCTCGCTACTGTCCCCGCGCACACCGCGCAGGGACCAGGCGACGATGGGGCGTGTCACGGAGTCTTGGCGTGGCGTTGTCGTGTGCGGTCAGGCGCCGCCCGGCAAGGGCGCCGTCGGATGCACCACACCCGCCGCGCGCAGCTCGCGCCAGAAATCCGTCGGTACCCGTTCGTTCAGTGCGGCACGGTCCTCGGCGATGCGGCCGGGCTGGCTGGCGCCGGGAATGACGGCCGCCACGGCTGGATGGGCCAGGGCGAACTGCAGGCCGGCGGCCTTCATGCTGATGCCATGGCGATCCGCCAGGGCCTTGATGCGCGCCACCTTGTCGAGGATGGCGGGCGTGGCAGGCGCGTACTCGAAGTTCGGCCCGCCGACCAAGGCGCCTGAGCTGTAGGGGCCGCCCACCACGATGCCCAGGCCCCGCTCGCTCACCTTGGGCATCACGCGTTGCAAGGCGCGTTCATGGTCCAGCAAGGTGTAGCGACCGGCCAGCAGGAAGCCATCCGGGCGCGGGCCCTGCAGGTCCAGAAGCAGCTCAATGGGCTCCACGCGGTTCACGCCCAGGCCCCAGGCTGTGATCACGCCTTCGTCGCGCAGTCGGTCCAGTGCCTTGAAGGCGCCCTTGCGCGCGCTTTCGAACACACCCAGCCATTCGTCGCCATAAAAGTCCTGGGCCACGTCATGGACCCAGACGATGTCGATGCGATCGGTCTGCAGGCGCTTCAGGCTGTCCTCGATGGAGCGCAGGGTGGCGTCTTCGGAGTAGTCATTGACGATCTTGTTCGGGCGGCCGTGCTTGAAGACCTCGCCTTTCTCGCCCAGATCGCGTGTGCTCACATCTTCCACTTCGTCGAGCACGAGGCGGCCGACCTTGGTGCTGATCACATAGTCGTCGCGCGGCTTGCCGGCCAGCGCTTCGCCCATGCGGAATTCCGCGAGGCCGGCACCATAGAAGGGCGCGTTGTCGAAGTAGCGGATGCCGTCGCTCCAGGCGGCGTCGACGGTCGCCCGGGCTTCAGCCTCCGGGATGGCGCGGAACATATTGCCCAGCGGGGCGGTGCCGAAGCCGAGTCGGCCAGGGAGCAGGTCTTGGAGTGCCATGATGAAAATCCTTTCGGGAGTCCAGTTTTCGTTTGGGCGCGGCATGGGTGTGTCCGCCGCGCCCGGGTGATGAACATCAGTCGGCGGTGGCCGGTGCGCCGAAGGTCGGCAGCGGGTTGGGCGTGACCAAGCCTTGCTTCACCGAGTCACGGGTCAGCATGCGGTCGAACCAGGCCTTGAGCTTCGGATAGTCATCGATCGGGAAATGCATTTGCACTGCGGTCCAGATCCAGCCCATGAAGGCGATGTCGACGATGGAGTAGTCGTCGCCGAGGAACCAGGGCTTGCCGTCTTGCAGCAGCTTTTCGATGACACCGGTCAGGCGTTCGGCCTCATAGCGGTAGCGGATGATGGCGTAGGGCACTTTCTCCTGCGCGAACAGTGTGAACCAGGCGCGCTGGCCGAACATGGGGCCAACGCCCGAGGCCTGGAAGAACAGCAGTTCCAGCGCGCGCTGGCGCAGCTTCGGATCGGTCGGCAACAGCTTGCCGGTCTTCTCGGCCAGGTAGAGCAGGATGGCGTTGGATTCAGAGATCGTCAGGCCCGTGTCGTGGTCGACGATGACCGGCACCTTGCCGTTCGGGTTGAGGGCCAGGAACTCGGGTGTCTGGCCGGCGCCCTTCCAGATCTCGACGACGTTGATTTCGTGCTTCAGGCCGAGTTCGAGCAGGGCGATGGACACCTTGTGAGGGTTCGGGGCGCCGTAGGCGTAAAACGTGATCATGGGGTTCTCCAGTGAAAGGTTCGATGCAACAGGGTCAGAGGTGGGGCGAAGGGGCTGCAGCAATCCCGGAGTGACCCGGAAACCTTTCGCTGGGGTCAATGATGGAGAGGAATGAGCTATTGATCCAATTTATTAGTTGAATTCCAGATATTCATTCAACATAATGACTGGGTGAAGTACGACCTGAACCTGCTGCCGGTTTTCACCGTGTTGATGGAAGAGCGCAGCGTGACCCGCGCCGCGGAAAGGCTGGGCATCACGCAGCCCTCGCTCTCGAACGCGCTGAATCGCCTGCGCGAGATGCTGCGCGACCCCCTGTTCATCCGCGAGCGTTATGGCATGCAGCCGACGCCCAAGGCCGAGGAACTGGCGCCGGTCATCACGGCGGCGCTGGCCAGCCTGGACGGGGTGATCCTCGGGCAGCAGGAGTTCGACCCAACGCGAGCGCAGCAGCTCATCACCATCGCCCCGAACAGTTACGTGGAATTCGTGCTGGTACCGGCCCTGGTGGCCAAGCTGCGCGAGCGCGCGCCTGGCATCCGGCTGCGCTTCACGCCCTACGGCAGCGATCTGGTGGAGACCGGGGTCGTTTCGGGGATGACCGCGATGGCGCTGGGCCGCATTGCCGACCCGCCGGACAACCTCATCGTCCAGCACCTGACGGACGATGGCCTGGCCTGCATCGTGCGGGCCGACCATCCGCAGATCGAGAACAAGATCACCAAGCGACAGTACGAACAACTCAAGCACGTCAACGTGCTGCCACCGGGGCGCCTGCGTGTGGGCCTGTTCCAGGCCTTGCAGCGCACAGGGCTGAAGCGCGAGGTGGTGGTGTCCGTCACCAACTTCCTGGCTGTTCCGGAGGTTGTCGCTGTGACGGACTACTGCGCGACTTTGCCGCGCCTGATCTGCAAGCACCTGGCGCGTGACACCCGACTCAAGGTCTTGCCCTCACCCGTCGACCTCGGCACCTTCCCGATGGAAATGGCCTGGCACGCGCGCTACCGGCATGACCCGGCGCACCGCTGGCTGCGCGCCCTGGTCGCCGAGACTGCGCAGGAGCTTGGGGCGCCCGCCTCAGCGTAGGTCGCGCCACCAGGGCGCCTGGTCTGCCGTTCCCAGCGTCTCCCCGGGCCGCGCCAGCGACAGGCGTTCGCCCACGCCCGGCCAGGCCAGCTGCGTGTTGCCATCCGCTTGCGCCAGCGCGCTCAAGCGTTCGAACGGTTCCTTCCACGGGTGCAGGCCCAGGTCGAAGGTGCCGTTGTGGATGGGCACCAGCCAGCGGCCGCGCAGGTCCTTGTAGGCCTGCAGCACCTCTTCCGGCTGCATGTGGACTTCGGCCCAGCGCTCGTCGTAAGCGCCGCATTCGAGCAGGGTCACGTCGAAGGGGCCGTAGCGTTCGCCAATGGCCTTGAAGCCATCGAAGTAACCGCCATCGCCGCTGAAGAACAGGCGCTGCCCGCCGTCAATCACCACCCAGGACGACCACAGCGTGCTGTTCGCATCGCTCAGTCCCCGCCCGGAGAAATGCCGTGCGGGCGTCGCGACAAAACGCAGGCCGTCGATCTCGACGCTGTCCCACCAATCCAGCTGCCACACCTTGGCCGGATCCACGCCCCAGGCGATCAGGCGGTCGCCCACGCCCAGCGGCGCGACGAAGTGTTGGGCCTTGTCCGCCAGTGCCAGGATGCTGCCGTGGTCCAGGTGGTCGTAATGGTCGTGTGACAGCAGCACGCCTTCGATGGGCGGCAGCGCGTCGAGTGCGATGGGCGGGGCGTGGAAGCGTGCGGGGCCCATCCACTGCACGGGGAAGGCACGTTGCGCGAACACCGGGTCGGTCAGCCAGAACCGGCCGCGCAGTTTCAGCAGCAGCGTCGAATGTCCCAGACGGTAGAGGCTGCCGTCCGGCGCCAGCAGCAGGGCGTCGCGCGTCAGCGCCTGCACGGGAATGGCATCGGTCGGGGCCGAGCCTTGGGGCTTGTCGAAGATGAAGGCCCAACCCAGCTTCAACCCTTTCCAGAGGCCGGTCGGCGCGATGGGCTGGGTGTTTTCGAAGCGGCCGTGCTTCCATTGCGGCGAGCTGCTGTGGCCCGTCTTCTGCGGCGTTTCGCCGCAGGCCATGCAGGTCAAGGCCAATAGGGGCGCCAGTCCGCTGGCAAACCGGGTACGACCGCTGGTGGGCGTGGTTCGAGGGGAGTTCATGGACAAGTCGTTCATGGGTAAGTCACGCCGGTGAGCGTTGTGCTGAGGGTCCAGAGTTGCTGGGCGGCTGCCGGGTCCACGGCGTGCGCGAACACACCGGCCTGGCTGCGTGCGGCAACCTGGTGCCAGTCGCTGCCGGTCGATGCGCCGACCAGCGGCGCCACGTCGCCGTCCTCGCAGTACAGGCCGCCCAGGCCCGCGAGCCGGGGGCTGGTGGCGCACCAGAGCTGCGTGGCGGCGCCTTGGGCCACGTTCTTGAAGCCCTTGGCCGCGTCGACCACGGGGCGGCCCTGTTCGTCGATGGCGCCGACGGCGCGCAACTCGTCCTGGCTCAGGTGCTTGGCGAGGTTGGTGTCCACGATGCCGCCCGGGTGAACCGAGAAGGCCCGCAGGCCCTGTGCCTGGCCGCGATGGTCCAACTCCAGTGCGAACAGCACATTGGCCGTCTTGGACTGGCCGTAGGCGGCCCAGCGTTCGTAGGGACGGTGCTCGAAGTGAAGATCGTCGAAGACCACGGGCGAGAAGCGGTGCCCGCGCGAGGACACCACGACCACGCGGGCGCCCGTGGTTTTGCCCGCTGCCGCCAGGGCTGGCCAAAGCCGCCCGGTCAACTGGAAGTGGCCGACGTGGTTGGTCGCGAACTGCAGCTCGAGTCCGCGGGCGTCGAGCTGCCGCTCGGGCAGGGCCATGATGCCCGCGTTGAGGATCAGCAGATCGAGCGCTTGTCCTTCGGCCAGAAAGCGGGCGGCAAAGCGGTCGATGGAGGCTGGGTCCAGCAGGTCCATGGGCCAGACCTCGACACCGGGGATCTCAGCCAGTTCCGCCTCGGCACGTGGCACGTCGCGTGCGGGAGCGATAACCCGCGCACCGGCCGCGACCAGGGCGCGTGCCGTTTCCCGTCCCAGGCCGGAGTAAGCGCCGGTCACGATGGCGGTGCGGCCGGCGAGGGAAATGCCACGCATCACCTCATTTGCCGTGGAGGTGGCGTGGAAACCGGAGCCCAGCGGCTGCTGGACTGGCAGTGTGTAAGCACTCATTCTGGAATTCCTTGAAGCAGTGGAGGCCGCGGGGCTGGCGGTCGTGCCTGGTGTTTCGGCAGGCGCCAGGCTCGGCGGAGGATGGCAGTTTGGGCTAAAGTGGTCGAACTTTGAATGCTTCGGAAGCCGCGAATCATGATTGAAAGTTCAGAAATCGGCGTGGACCCGCTGTCCGACTTGATCCGCGTGGCGGAACTCCAGACGGTGGTGTCGGGCGAGTTGCGCGCCAGCGGCGCCTGGTCCCTGCGCATGCCCCGGCCCGAAGGGCTGAAGTTTTTCGCCATCCTGCGCGGCCGGGCCTGGCTGCAACTGGAAGGCGGTGAACCCTTGGCCCTGGGCCCGGGTGACGTGGTGGTGCTGCACTGGGACCGCAGCTTTCTGCTCGCCAGCGACCTGGCCGCACCCGAGCAGGACGTGCGGGTGCTGTTCCGCGAGGCCTACGAAGCGGGGGCCAGTCGCAGCCCGGTTGTGACGCTGGGTGACGGCTCGGAATTCCAGCAGCTCGGCGGCCATGTGCAGCTCGACGCCGAGCGCGGCCTGCCGCTGGCCGAGGTGCTGCCGCCGTTGATCCATCTGCGCGGCGACGCGCCCGAGACACCCGTGCTGCGCTGGCTGGTGGAGCGGCTGGTGCATGAACGCGGGGCTGCGCAGAGTGGCCATGTCCTGATGACGGAACAGCTGGCGCAGATATTGTTTCTCCAGGCCCTGCGCATCCACCTCGCGCATGGCGATCAGGTGCCGCCGAGCTGGTTGCGCGCCATGACCGACGAACGCTTGCAACCGGCCCTGCGCCGCATGCACGCGGAGCCGGGCCGGGATTGGCAGCTGGAAGAACTGGCCAGTGCTGCAGCCATGTCGCGCACCGGTTTTGCCGTGCGCTTCAAGGCGCTGGCCGGCGTCTCGCCACTGGCTTACCTGACGCAGTGGCGCATGCAGCTCGCACGGCGTGCCCTGCGGCGCGACCCGCGCCCCTTCGGCGCCTGGTGCGCGGACCTGGGTTATGCCTCCGAAAGCGCCTTCAGCCACGCCTTCAAGCGCGTCACCGGCCTGTCACCGGCGCAGTACCGCGTGGGGCGACAGGTAGCGGTTTGACATGCAGGCATTTACCTGCATATAATGAGCGCGCACACACACCACGAATGGACGCTGACAAGGTTTTCAAGGCGCTGGGCGACCCGACACGCAGAAGGTTGCTCGATCTGCTCTGCGAGCAGAACGGGCAGACACTGGGCCAGCTCTGCGAGCACCTGGACATGGCGCGGCAATCGGTGACGCAACACCTGGGGCTGCTCGAGGACGCCAATCTGGTCAGCACCGTCTGGCGCGGACGCGAGAAGCGGCACTTCATCAACCCGGTGCCGCTGCACGAGGTCTACGAGCGGTGGGTGCGCAAATTCGAACGTCAGCGGCTCAGCCTGCTGCACGACCTGAAGAAGGAACTCGAAGGAGAGTGACATGGGCAAGGAAAAGACCAGCTTCGTCTACGTGACCTACATCCGCTCGACACCGGACAAGGTGTTCGAAGCCATCATGAAACCCGAGATCGCGCGGCGCTACTGGGGTCATGAAAACGTCTCCGACTGGAAGCCAGGCGCCGAATGGCAGCATGTGCGCGACGACGCACAGCGCGCGGTCCAGGTGTTGGGCAAAGTGGTCGAAGTGACGCCACCCAAGCGCCTGGTCATCACCTGGGCCAGTCCCTCGCGCGCCGACGACCCGGAGGCCTACAGCCGCGTGACCTTCGACCTGGCGGAATACGAGGGCATGGTGCGGCTCACGGTTAGCCACGACGAACTCGAGGCTGGCAGTGGCATGGCCAAGGGCGTGACGCAGGGCTGGCCTATCGTCCTGTCCAGCCTGAAGTCCCTGCTGGAGACCGGACAAGGCATCGACGTATTTGCCAAGGCCAAGGGGGCCACGAGCGGGGCCTGTTCGTGAGTCTGGACTACAGCGGCGGCTGCGCCTGCGGCGCGATCCGCTACACCACCCCGCACGTGCCCGTCTTCCAGAACCACTGCCAATGCCGTGATTGCCAGCGGCGCAGCGGCACCGGGCATGGCTCCTGGCTGACTTTTGCCGCGCAGGCCGAGATGACTATCACGGGCGAGGCCACGCAGTGGGAGGTCGCGGGCGACAGCGGCAACGTGAAGCGCCACGCCTTCTGTCCGGTCTGCGGCACGCCGGTCTTCCTGCGCTTTGCCGCGATGCCGGATCTGATCGCCGTCCCCGCGGCCAGCCTGGACGAGCCGGAGCGGTTCGCGCCGCAGGCGCTCACCTACCGCGTGCGGGGGCTGGTCTGGGATGCCGTCGATCCTTCGTTGAAGGCCTTCGAGCGCATGCCGACAGCCTAGGGCTTCTCGGAAATCGCGGCTCAGGAGTGGCGACTTAACCCTGGCCTTGGGTGTAGCGCCGTAAGCCTTCCACCAGCGCGTCAAAGACGGCGCGAAAGCGCGGGTTGCTGCGCAGGCCTTCGTGCATGACGACCCAAGTCGTCAGCGGAAAAACAAATTCATCGGCCAGCACGCGCACCAGCTCCGGTTCGCGCCGCGCCAATTCAACCTGGCAGGCACCAATGCCTGCCCCCGCTCGCAGCAGCGCCCGCTGGGCCAGGTCGCTGTCGCAGCGCCAGGCGAAGTTCTCGCGTTTCCAGAGCGGCTGTCGCTCGCTCGCGGCGCGGATGAACGGCGTCTCCTGGTCGAAGCCGATCAAGGCGTGCTGCGCCAGATCGGCCATCTGCTGGGGCTGGCCGTGCGCGGTGATGTAGCTGCGGTGCGCGTACAAGCCAACGGGCACCTCGCCCACGCGCGTGGCCAACAGCACGTCCTGCTGCGGCGAGGTCATGCGGACCGCGATGTCTGCTTCGCGCCGCACGAGGTCTTGCACCTTGTTGCTCAACACCAGCTCAATCTCTAGCCGCGGATGCTGTTCGCGCAGGGCCACCAGAATAGGTGGCAGCACCTCGACGCCCACTACCTCGCTGGCCGACACACGCACGGCGCCCCGGATGCCTGCGCCCAGGCCGCGCGCGTTGCGTTCGAGCGCGGCGGCCGTGCTGTGCATGGCTTCCAGGTCCTCGCGCAGGGTCAAGGCCAGGTCCGTGGGCAGCAGCCCGGTCTGCGAACGCGTGAAGAGCGCCACACCCAGCGACTCCTCCAGCGCCGAAATGTGGCGGCCCACGGTCGGCTGCGCCAGGCCCAGCGCGCGGGCGGCGCCCGACTGTGAACCCTCCTGCAGCACCGCCAGAAAAGTCCGATACAGCTCCCAGCCTATGGTGTTGGTCATGCGGAAATGTATGGCAGCTCTGCACATTTAGGCAATTTCCTTTTTGTCGGCCCAGCCCAAGAATCGGCGCCATCGCAACTTTTCTTGGAAAACGGACATGCAGGACATCAATACGACTGGCATCACGAATACAGCACTCGTGCTCGGCGCCACGGGTGGTATCGGCGGTGAGGTAGCGCGGCAACTGCGCGCGGCGGGTTGGCAAGTACGAGCCATGAAGCGCGGCGCGAAAGAATCAGTCGACGCGGCGGGCATCGAGTGGCTGGGCGGAGACGCGCTGAACGAGGCCGATGTGATGCGGGCCGCGCAGGGCTGCTCGGTCATCGTCCACGCGGTCAACCCGCCCGGCTACCGGCGCTGGGCCGAATGGGTGTTGCCCATGATCGACAACACGATCAAGGCGGCGCGCGCCCAAGGTGCAACGGTTGTGCTGCCCGGCACGGTCTACAACTACGGCCCGGATGTGTTCGCGCAGCCCATCCGCGAAGATGCTCCGCAAAACCCGACCACCCGCAAGGGCGCCATCCGCGTCGCGCTGGAGCAGCGCTTGGCCGATGCCTCAGCTAGCGGCGAGATGCGCGTCATCATCGTGCGAGCGGGGGACTTCTTCGGCCCCAAGGCCGGTAACAACTGGCTGGCCCAGGGCATGGTGAAGCCGGGGCAAGCCGTCGCCGCCGTGCAGCTGCCGTCAGCCTGGGGCGTTGGACATCAGTACGCCTACCTGCCCGACGTGGCCGCCACCATGTTGGCCCTGTTGCAGCGGCGCCATGAACTGCCCGCCTTTGCGCGCTTCCACATGGCCGGGTATTGGGATGCCGATGGCCGTGAATTCGGACGCGCCATCCAGCGTGTGGTGGCGCGTCGGGGTGGTCATCTACCCAAGCTGAAAGCTTTCCCCTGGTGGCTGCTGCGACTGGCCTCGCCCTTCGTGGCGACGCTGCGTGAGCTGATGGAGATGCGTTATCTGTGGTCCACCGAAGTGCGGATGGACAACCAGCTTCTGATGCGCACGCTGGGGAAGGAACCGCATACGGCGCTGGAGGTGGCGATAGAGGCGACGTTGGTGGGGTTGGGGTGCTTTCCCGTGGAACGAGGTCCGGTTGCGCGTACGGTTGGCTGAAAACGGCCAGAAGCGGACGTCTATCTGACCGAACAACAGCGGTCATTTGATACCTCGTTCGGAGGATGGTTCAAGGCGATAAGCGTCCATAAAATCGACTCTTGCGATCTACAACACCTACGCATCACCAAATGACTTCTCAGGAAATCATTCGCCTCATTGAGGAAGACCTAAAAAACGCGGGCTCCATGTTCGTTTGGTCTGGTCGCCCTTTAGTGGAATGTCTACTCGATCCGAAAAAGCAACGATTCCTGAACAGCCACCAGAACAATACCCCGGAAGAGCTGTGGCTTGTCTTCGAAGAAGGCCCCAAATCCGGGGAAGGCTACAAGGTTGTTTACGACGAAGACCTCAAAATGTTTGGCCTTGCCGTGAATGGGATTTCCGAACCGGTACTCTTAGGGCTTTATGGTGGGTTCGTTGAGACATTGAACTCAATGTAAAGGCAAATCTCATGTATGTCGTATCCGGTGAGGACCATCCACGCGAGCTCTCATCTCTGCCTCAGTCCTCGATTGGCGCACCTTGTCCAATGCTCATAGCCGATGAGCACTCGCTGCGCATCGCGTTCTACTTAGAAGAAGATCGCCTCACCTCTGAATGGGCTTGTGCGACGGCTCTTTCTCCTTCTGTAGGTGATTCCGATGATCTGTGTGCAGTGGTCAAGTTCTCGATGGTCTACGCTCACATGTTTGGTCCACCCAATGACGAAGCCTTCTCCTCTCATCCCTTAGCTTCACGTGGGCTTTCTCCCTACGCCGCGTTTGAGGTAGTTCATTCGTCTTGGCTGCGCTCGCTTGAAAAAATGAACCAAATTCATCCATACCATCGACCTGAGCGCTTTTCACGGTACAAGCATTTCATACTCTCGTTTCATGACACCACGTTCGAATGCCTAGCCGAGTCCTTCGATGTTTCCTTGCGTCGCGGCAGCGTTGGGCGCGTACTCTCAATCGCCGCGAATGAGGACTGACACTCTGTGAGCTAACGTGTCACGCAAGCGCTACGTTCCGTATTAGGCTGTTCATGTCGAACAGCCAGCGTCCGATTTTCCAGCGGCCCAACTGCTGCAATAGGTAGAGGGTGACTAGCAAGACTGCGGCGATTCAACGTCAAAGACGTGATTGAAGCGATATCTAACATGTCGTTGACCAAAAATGCCCCGCGGTATCGCACCGGTCAAATTTGAAGTTAGAAGCCATGAAGCTACATCGCATTCGATTTAGTATTAGTGATCTTCGAACAATCCCAGACGATGAGCGCCCACTGCTAATTGCATTAGCATTCGCCATCAACGAGATCACCGTTCTCAACAAGCTCGTAGCGATTTCCTCTCACATCTCGTCTGGCCCAACTTGGGTTGTCCAAGCCGAACTCGCACAGGCAATGATCCTTGCTCGAACACTCTTCGGAAAGTTGAGCGAATTCTGGGCGCTCGTTCAGAAGGGGTATCTCAAGTCGCCGTTATCGTCTCGGTATGAAGGTATCCTGCCCGAATCGGCATGCAAGTCGTTGGCTTCGCTCAAGCAGCACTTCGGGAAGAAGAGTCTTACGAACACGATTCGCAACACAATGGCCTTTCACTTCTCTCTCGAGCACGCGGGCGCTGAGATGCCCACTGAATTGCCAGGTGAGGAGCTATCCATCTACATGCATCCGAGTGTAGGCAACTCGCTATATCAATTTGCCGAACTACTGATGAATTTTTCGCTGTACGAAAAGATCGCCCCCACCAATCCAGAGAAGGCAGCGCACGCCGTGTTTGAGGAGTTGTCTAAGGTCGTCGGGGATGCAAGCGACTTCGGTCAGTGGCTCATCATTGAGATCCTCGCGCGGAGCTTGGGGGATGCTCGACTGCAGGCCCTTTTGGACACCGTAGATGTGCCAACCCCGCCAAGTTATCTCAGCTTGTCGCTGCCCTTCTATTTTGAGATGCCTGCACCATCTCCAACGTATCGCGTCTAGTCCTTCAATCAACCGGCATCCAAAAGCTGGCAGAGTTTTCTGTTGGATGCTGCTTATATCGAATGTTGCGCGACTGTTTTTCTAATGCCACGACCGACCGCAATGGGTCGAAAGTGACAAGCAAATCCAGGTAATTCTTATGCCACGTTTCGAGATATACAGCGATTCTTCGCTTGTAGGATGGTCAGAGCTTGAGTTAGGCGACGCGCCTATGGGCGTTGCATTTGGGCGGTTTCTACCGGCACCAGGCTACGCAGCCATCCAACCAGTCGTGGTGGCAGCAGCCGGAGGACCACTTCTAGAGGACCTCCGACTCTCAATTCGGGAGGCCAGTGGTTACGTTCTCCAAGCCAGCGGCGGTGTTCAAATCGCTGACTGCTCTGCGGAGCTAGGTCCAGAGGGCCTGGAGATCTCAATCCTCGGCATCTCATATCCCAGCTACGAACTTCTCTTTCCTGAGCACATAGCTGCATATGAGCGCCGTTTCCCTAGTCCCGACTGACCAAGCAGAAGCCTGTTGGCTCCAAGTACTTTCAGCATTGAATGTCAGCTTCGCTAACCAGTGACCGTCCGCAACGGGTCGAGAGTGACTAGTAAACATAAGTTGATTCAGGTATTCGCGTCAGAACTCATGATGCGACTGGCAAGTGCAGGAGTTGAGATGCAACTCGATATCTACCCTTTAAAAATGCAACCCACTCCATCGCTCGAGCCGACTCTCACTGGCACAGCACTCGCAGCTTAAATCCAACGTTAAACCAATGCCCGACCTGAAATACCAAGAGCGGCGCGCTGAGACCGATGCTCGGTTCGCAGCAATGCATGCCCTCGATGAAAATACCAAGGTTCATCAGTCACCATCCGGTCGGTACTCGTTGCAAATCACGGAGTACACCACGGGCCAGAATTCCTGGAACTACACGCGTGGGCTTGTGCTCCGCAACGCAACGTCGGCGGTAGTAGCTGATGTAAAAAGGAATTACGGTGTCTTTTGGTTTGCCTGGGTGCAACGCAAAGACAAGGAGTACCTGCTCTGCGGCGAGGACTATCAAGGCTACAACGTCATCGATCTAGACGCGGAAGTCAACGCAACGACCTTCCCGCCGGAGGCGTACAAGGGACAGGGCTTCTGCTGGGCTACCGCGTATCCCTCACCTACCGGAGACACGATCGCTGTTGAGGGTTGCTATTGGGCTTGTCCTTATGAGTTGGTCTTCTATGACTTCACAAACCCAGCGCAAAGCCCGCTACCTGAAATTTCCCGAATCGAAGATCTGGACCGAGCCCAAGGGTGGATCAATGAAGTTGAGTTTCGCTTCTCCGTTGGCGAGAGTGAGGCTCGGCAAACTCGTACATGGCAGCGGAAGCCTCGCGAGTGATCTATCTTCTGTTCGACGGGCCAAGCGCAACACCGACGCCACTTACATTCGACTTTGAACGACCGCTTTCCAGTTTGGTCGGCGTCCGTAATGGGTCGTCATCCGAATACCGCATTGAGCCGAATCTGATAGTCTTCCCGTCCATATCAAGTAAGGCCTAATACCCCGACATGGCGGCGATATTCGCTTTCAAGTGCAGTTGTTGCGATGAGATCCACGAGGGCTCGCCGAGCTTCGGCTTCAAGGCTCCAGATCAGTACACCAGTCTTTCGGAAGACCAAAAATCGCAAATGGCGGTACTTTCGGAAGACTTCTGCACCATCACGCACTCTGAAGGAACCGACAGGTTTATTCGAGCGGTTCTCGAAATATCGATACTCGGAGTCGAGCAACCATTCTTGTGGGGAGTATGGGTGTCCCTCAGCGAGAAGAGCTTCAATCGCTACAAGGATACCTACAACGAACCAGTCATTGGTGAAAGCCTGTTTGGCTGGGTCTGCAACACGATTAGGTTCTACCCATACGCACACCCAAGGCCCGCTGATGTGGTTATCCAAGGTGCTCGCTCTAGACCGCTAGTTGTTCTACACCGAGGCGAGCCAGAGGATGACCCATTGGTCATCGACCAAGTGCAAGGTATATCTGTTGCCAAAGCACAGGAACTAGCGGAGCGTGCGCTCCACGAGGCGTAACCCGTTGGTCAAGCGGATGACTATTGGTACCGAATATTCTTAATGCTGAATGTCTGCTTCGAAAATCTGTGACCGTCTGCAACGGGTCCCTTGCTGATACTCAACTATTCCTTCGAGAGAGAATTTTCCGGTTTATGCCTTCCGAGGGTCTCATATGGAAAAATTTACACAGTCAAATGACGCTTCGTCCGATTGCTAAGGTAGTGCTTGACACGAATCTCGGGTTGCTCGTCATTCCCAAAACCGAGAGCCATGAAATGTACGAGTACATCTACAGAGCAGCAAACGGTTTGCGCTGGAATCCAGAACATCATGCCTTCTGTGCGTATGAGCCAAAGCGCTGGGAACCAGAGGAGTTACTGCAACACATCGCAGCCACAGTCGTTGGGGAGCTTGGCGAGCAGCTCCATTTCACACAGCAAACTTCTTGGCATGGTATTTCGCCAGAGCTCGAGCGCAAGCTCCGCAACGCACTGCAAAAATCGGATCGCGTATGAGTACTGCGCCAAACCTGTCACTCAAGCAGACGTGCCATCAAAGTTGAGCGTCTGCTTTCCGTGCCACTGAGAGACTCATATGGGTCGAGAAAAGAAGACGGAACCATGCTGGACTTGGCCAAAATCGGACGGGCGGCAAAGTTAAATGAAATCGGAGGAAGCGTTGGCTGAGACTTGGGAGGAAGACGAGCGGGCTCGCAAAGAGCACAGTCATCAAGAAGCCGACGCAGCCGCAATGTTGTCACGCGAGCAAGCCGATCACCTTGTTGCCTCATACCTCGCACGCGCCGAGGACGAGATGAGTTCGTTTGGTTCTGCGCTTCCTGGAAACGACAGAAAGCCGAAGCACCAGCTCACTGTGACGAGCGTTTCGGATTACGACTTTGGTTGGGTGTATCGCTACAACACCAAAGCGTTCATAGAGACGGGTGACTTTTCTTATACGCTGGTGGGCAATGCACCACTCATTGTCGATAAGATTGACGGGGGCCTCTACGTCACTGGTACAGCTCGGCCGCTCGAGTACTACATTGCGCAATTTCGCGTAGGTATCCGGAGCCGTGCTTAACATCGTTGGGGCGGACGCGTGGACGATAAAGTGCCAAGCACATGGCGCAGCGTGCGCGCCGCAAGACTCAACCGTTGAGTGGCCGCTTTCCATCTGAGTGATCGACCGCTATGGGTCGAAAGCACGCATCGACTATCTTCTGGTTCAGACCTGAAATCGGCAGCGAAAGCCGCCGTAGTGCGGCTTTGTTTGGTGGTTAGGCTCAGGGCCGCATCAACACCGACTGACTCGGAAACGCCTCGGCAAAGTTCTTCGGCAATGGCGTGACGAACACGTTTTCCGTCCGCGTGCGTGCAATCTTCCAGACCCCATCCACCGTCTTGAACAGGTTGTTCAGCCGGCTGGAGCGCAGCAGGGATTTGCCGTCGGAAAACAGCCAGGGTTGCATGTGGATCCATTGCCCGTCGGCGTTGTGGCCGTCCGCGTGCACATGGATCTGTTCGCTGGTCAGGTAGTGCGCGTTGAGCAGCAGGGCCGGGTCTTTCTTCTGGCCCCAGAAGTTCTGGAAGTGCTTGCGGATCGCGGCCTTGCCTTCGGCGCGGCCGAACTGCCCGTTGTAGTAGCTGCCCACGCCTTCCCAGATGGCGTCTTCCGCATACAGCTCCAGAATCTTTTCAATGCGCTCGGCGTCGTCGGCCACGGGTTCGGGGCAGGGCGTGTCGCAGAGGAACATGTAGCGGGCCTGCAGGCGGCGCACGTCGGCCTCGGCTTCCAGCACGGAGACACGTTTCTGCAAGTCCTTCACGGCTTGCGTGAGTTGGGCTTCGGTCATGGTGGCGCTCTTCAGATTCAGGCGGTGAGTTGCTTCAGCATCCACGCGGATGCGGCCAGCGTGGCGCGGTCGCTGTGCAGGGGGCCCACAGCCTGCAGGCCCACGGGCAAACCTAACGGGCCTTGCGTGAAAGGCAGGTGCACGCAGGGCAGGCCGAGCAGCGTCCAGAGGCGGCACCAGGTCGGGTCGCCAGTGCCGCTTTCGAACAGCGGCGCCTCGCCGGCGGCGCTGGGGGCCAGCAGCACGTCGCAGCGCGCGTAGAGCGCGGGCAAGGTGGTGCGGGTTTCCTCCACGTAGCGCAGCTGCGCCGCGTAGTGGGCGTGGTCCATCTGCAGGCCTTTGTCGATCACGCCGCGCAACCCTGCGCTGATCGCGTCCCCGTGGCGCAGGCGTTCGTCGGACAGGGCGCGGGCCGTCTCGAAGGCCATGATGTCGATGTGCGCCTGCGTGAGTTGCGCGTGGTCGGGCGATAGAGGAACGTCCACCACTTTCGCGCCTGCAGCAGTGAGTTTTTTTGCGGCGAGTTCGAAGGCAGCATGGGTTTCGGGCAGCAGCTTGTCCGCGTGGGGCTTGCACAGGCCGATGCGCAGGGGCGAGTGGATGGCAGGCAAGTCCAGCAAGGACTTGTCGCCGCTGAGCACGGCGGCGAACAGCGCCACGTCGTCCACCGTGCGCGCCACGCAGCCGATGGTGTCCAGCGTATGGCTGAGCGGCTTGACGCCCACGCCCGAGATCAGGCCATGCGTGGGCTTGTAGCCCACCACGCCGCAGTAGGCCGCGGGCCGGATGATGCTGGCCGCCGTCTGCGCGCCGAAGGCCAGGGGCACCATGTGGTCGCCCACGGCCGCGCAGGAGCCACTGGACGAGCCGCCCGGCGTGTGCTTCAGGTTGCGCGGGTTGCGCGTGGGGCTGGCTTGGAAGGTGCTGAACTCGGTTGTTGCCGTCTTGCCCAGCATCAGCGCGCCGGCTTCGCGCGCCAGGGCCACGGGCGCGGCATCGGCGCTCGGGCGGTGTCCGGCGTAGATGGGCGAGCCGTACTGCGTGGGCATGTCGTGCGTGTCGAACACGTCCTTCACGCCGATGGGCAGGCCGTGCAGCAGGCCGCGCACGGGGCCCTGGTCCAGCGCGCGGGCCTGCGCCAGCACCTGTGCTTCATCCACATGCACCCAGGCGTGCAGTTCGCCGTCACGTTCGGCGACGCGCGCGAGGCAGGCCCGGGCGACCGCTTCGGCGCTCAGACTGCGGCTCTGAAGGCCGCGGGCGAGGTCAGTGGCGGAAAGCCGGTGGAGGTCGGGTGTCATGGGCAGTGCAATGTGTTTCAGCGGTTCGGCGGTTCAGGTCAACCGGGAATCTGCGCTGAGGTGGTGGTAGGCGCGGTTGAAATAAGCCAGTGCCTCGTCCTCGGGACGGGTGCGCACGCCAAACACGCGGCAGATGCAGACGTCGTGCGTGCCGATGACGTGGGTGTCCACCACGCGGCAGTCGAGGTTGATCAGCGCGTCGTGCAGCGCGGGCGCGCCGGAACTCAGCGCGTCCCAGCTGCCGTGGGTGAAGCGTTGCGCCTGCCCGAGTTGCGGGTCGGCAAAGGCGGCCGCGAGAGGCTGTTGCGCGGGCGTGAGCACATTGACGCAGAGCACGGCGTTGCGCCGGAACAGGGGGTTGGACGGCGCCGCGCTGCGCATGCAGACCAGCACGGTGGGCGGCTCGTCCGACACGCTGCAGACCGCGGAGGCTGTGAAGCCCGCCCGCCCCGCAGGGCCGTCGGTGGTGATCAGCGTGACCGCGCCGGTCAGCAGGGCCAGCGCGCCGCGGAATTCTTGCGAGGTGACGGGGGTGCTCATGAGGGTGTCTGCGGGTCCGGGAAGGTCCGGCCACCAGGGCCGGACCCAGGGTCTAGAGGTCCAGCACCAGGCGCGGCGTGAGCGAGCGCGAGCAGCAGATGGTGATCTGCTCGTTGGCCGCTTTCTCTTCGTCGGTCTGGTATTCGTCGCGGTGGTCGGGCGTGCCCTCGATCACGTTGGTCAGGCAGGTGCCGCAGATGCCCTGTTCGCAGGACACCTGCACGCGGATGCCGATGCGCTCCAGGGCGTTGGCGATGGTTTCTTCCGCTTCCACCACCACTTCCTTGCCGCTGGCCTGGGCCACGACGGTGAAGCTGTCGCCGCCCTTTTGCACCTCGACCTGGAAGAACTCGTAGTGGATGCGCTCGGCCGGGAAGCCTTGCTCGCGCGCCGTGGCCATCACCCAGTCCATGTAGCCCTTGGGGCCGCAGACATAGACGTGCGCGCCGGGCGGGGCGGCGCCGAGGATGGCGGCCGCGTCCGCGCGTTGCTGCGCCGGCGTGGGCGCGTTTTCATCGAAGTGCTGGTGGATGCGCGTGGCGTAGGGCGTGGCGCCCAGCTCCTCGCTGAAGGCCATGTGCGCGGGCGAACGGCTGCTGTAGTGGAACTCGAAGTCCATGCCCGTCTTGTGCAGGGTGTGCGCCATGGCGATCATGGGCGTCACGCCGATGCCACCCCCGAAGAGGTAGGCCTTGCCGGCGCCCGCGCCGGTGATCAAGGGGAAATGGTTGCGCGGCGCGCTGATGCTCAGTTCCACGCCTTCCTTCAGATGCTCGTGCACCGCGACCGAGCCGCCACGCGAATTGGCGTCACGCAGCACGCCGATGCGGTAATGCGTTCTGTCGGTGGGATCGCCGCACAGCGAATACTGGCGGATCAAGCCACCGGGCAAGTGCACGTCGATGTGCGCGCCCGCCTCGAAAAGGGGCAGCGGGCTGCCGTCGGTGCTGACCAGGGTGAAGAGGGCGATGTCCTGGCCGCTGGCCTGTCGTTTTGCAACACGAACGCGAAGAGTCTGGGCAGAAGTCATGTGGGTCTGGGTGTCAACGCATGAAGATGCCGCCGTTCAGGTCCCAGGCTGCGCCAGTCACATAACCGGCTTGACGCGAGGCCAGATGCACCAGGGTGTCGGCGATGAAATCCGGATTCCCCAATTGGTGAACCGGAATGACATTGTCGATGATGTGCTGGAGCTTTTCCGCCGGCACGGTGGCGCGCACCGTGGGCAGGTCGATGGGGCCGGGGGCGATGGCGTTGACGGTCACGCCCGCACCCGCCAGTTCCTTGGCGACGACCTTGGTCAGCACCAGGATGCCGGCCTTGGACGAGGCGTAGTGCGCCCCCGCCGAAGTGCCGCCGTTCTGCCCGGCCAGGGAGGCCAGGTTGATGATGCGGCCGTACTTCTGTTCGGCGAAATAAGCCCCGAACACCTGGCAACCCAGGAAGGTACCGCCCAGGTTGGTGGTGATGACGTGGTTGAATTCCTCGGGGCTGATCTGCATCAGCGGGGTGTGCAGGGTCACCGTGGCGTTGTTCACCAGCACCTGCGCGCCGCCCCACTTCGCCACCAGCGCATCGCGCGCGGCCTCGAAGTCGGCCTTCTGGCGGATGTCGAGTCTCAGGGCCATTGCGGTTGCGCCGCTGGTGTCCAGCGTTTTCGCCACGGCTTCGGCCTTGTCCAGGGCCAGATCGGCCAGGGCCACCTTGTAGCCCGCGGCGTGCAGGCGACGGGCGATGGCCTCGCCCAGGCCCTGGGCCGCGCCCGTCACCAGGGCCACATCCGGGGTGGAAACTTGCGTCATGCCGGGCTCCTCACAGGATGTAGCCGATGGTCTGCAGCACGTCGTCGGCGTTGATCAGCTTCACGACCTTGCGGACGATGCGAAAGCCGGTTTCATGCCGCCGCAAGGTGTAGACCAGGTTGGCCGTGTACTGGTGCTGGTTTTCCTTGCGGAAGTCGGTCAGGAACTGGGCGCAGCGCACGGTCAGGGTGGTGCCATCGTCCTCGACAATGCGAAAGCGCGAGGCCATGCGCACGGTGCGTGGTTCGGGGCTGGTAGAGATGGATTCGCCACCCGTCAGGCGCCGCACGCGCATCTGGCGCATCTTGGCGTTGTCGTAGGCGTAGTTCAGCGTGTTTTCGTGGTCCGTTTCGCGCGGGTCGATGGGCACGATGTAGAGCCCATCCTCCTGCCAGAGCTGGAGCCATTCCTCGTACAGTTCGTTGTCGAGCATGTCGGCCTCGGCCCAGAGGAAAGCCGTGACGTCGTTCAGCACGTCGGTTTGCAATGCGGTGTTCATCGGGAATCCTTGTCGTGCCTGGCTCAGGCGGTCATGGACTTGAGCCATTGGCGGTAGGCCGCGCGCATGCCGGTTTCGGCGCTGACGTCGCCGCGCGGGCCGTCGGTACCGGGTTTTTCACCGGGCAGGCCGCGGTTGACCATGATCCAGAGGTCCTCGCCCGCGCGTGCCCCCTTTTGCACACGTTCCCAGGCCTCGCCATCGTCCGGCGTGCCGAAACCCATGGGGCCCTGGAAGTGTTCGTGCAGGCGCAGCCGATACTGGTTGGCGATGGCCGGGCCGCCGTCCATCACGATGGCTGCGTGGTGGATCTCGGTCTCGTTGACCGAGACGGGCCGCAGCACGCGGAAGAAGGCCATGGAACAGGCCACATTGGGGTAGAGGTTGAGGTTGAAGCCGGTCCCACCCACGGCCCGCACGATGCGGCGCACCTTGGCTTCGTCGTGGCCTTCGTCGCGCAGGGCCTGGGCCAGTTCGGCGAAGCGGTCGGGGATGGGCTTGTCGAGATCGGCTTCCAGGTCGATCAGCTCGGGGATCATCACCATCACGCTGTGGCCGTTGCCCAGGTCTTCCACATAACCGGGGCCGTCCACGAAGTCGAAGGTCTTCTTGGCCTGCTCGTCCAGGGAACTCAGGAAGCTCTTGTGCACCAGCGGGAAGTGGTAGGCGTCGGTGGTGTTCTCCAACTGGATCTTCCAGTTGCCGGGGAAGGTGAAGCGGTGCTCGCCCGCGACCTTGACCGGGTAACCACCGGCCTGCTTCATGAAGAGGTCCATCCACTTCTTGGCCGGGCCCAGCCATTCGGCCAGGGGCATGAGGTCGTCCTTGAAGGTGGCGAAGACCATGCCCGCGTACTCTTCGACGCGCAGGCTCACGAGGCCGAGCTTGTCTTTCTCCAGCGTGTCCCCGTAGCTTTCCGGGTGGGGTACGCCGCGCAGCGAACCGTCCAGGCCGTAGCCCCAGCCGTGGTAGGGGCAGACGAAGCTGGCGGTCTTGCCCTTCTTGTGCTCGCAGACCGTGGCGCCGCGGTGGCGGCAGCGGTTCAGCAGCACATGCAGTTCCTTCTTGCGATCGCGCACCAGCACCACGGGCTGTTGGCCGATCCAGGTGGACTTGAAGCTGCCCGGCTCGGGCACTTCGCTGACGTGGCCGACCCAGATCCAGTTGGAATAGAAGACCTTGTCCATCTCTTCCGTGAAGATGGCCGGGTTGGTGTAGAGCGAGGTGTGCACGCGATCGGGCTGCACCAGTTCGGCGTAGGGGATCGGCGTGGCTGGCGCGCTGCCTGCGGCGGACGCGGACTGGATGGGGATGACGGTACTCATGGGATGCTCCTTGCTCAGACCGGGAACTCCAGTTCGCGGCCGATGCGGGCCTCGACCTTGGCGTACTTCCATAACTTGTAGGTGCCATCGCCCACCGGCGTGGTGCGCCACAGATTGCAGGCGGCCACCACGGTGTCGTAGTCGGGGAAGTCGCAGAGGAAATAGGTGGTCCACGGGGCCTCGGTGGAGGCGCCGACCTGGATGCGGTCGTCGTCGAAATTGCCCAGCACCTTGACGCCGGGCAGCGAGGTCAGGCTCTTGTACATGGCCAGCGTGGCCAGCCAGACTTCCTTCTGCTCGGCGGGGGTGGCGTCGAAGAAGTTCTGGTTGACGCCCATGCAAAGCAGCACGCGCAGGGGTTTCTTGTCGCTCATGGTGGTTCCTTTCGTGGTGGTGTTCGGTGGGGTGGCAGGGGCGGGGCTGTTCACAGATAACCCGGCAGGGGCTCGCGCCCGAAGGCCATGGCCCCGGCGTTCTGGTAGACGATGTCGCCCAGAAAGGCGTGCTGCGTCACCGCGTTGGCGTCGCGCACGCAGCGGGCGATGGGGCTGGCGTTGTAGATGCCGGCCATGCCCGAGAGCATCTGGATGTCGCGCGCGACTTCGGCGCCGGTGCGCGCCGCGTGCGCGGCCGACAGGCGCAGCGCGCTGGTCTGCGCGGGCGAAACCGGGTCGCCCCGGAGCAGGCTGTCCCAGGCTTCGTCGATGGCCGTGTAGAACCAGGCCCGTGCCGAGCGCAGCAGGGCCTCGTTGCGGGCCAGGCTGGCTTGCGTGGCGGGGCGATCGCCCAGGCTGGGCGCGCCGGTCACGGCCTTGTGCCCGCCGGCCATGCGGCGCAGTTCCTCGATGGCGGCGCGGCCGATGCCGAGGTTGACGACGGCCAGCACCTGGGCCGCGAAGGACAGCGTGGGGTAGCGGAACATGGTTTCGCTCTGCCGGGACGGACCGCCCCGCACGAAGGTCCAGTCTTCGGGTACGACCACCTTGTCCACCACCAAGTCATGGCTGCCCGTGCCGGCCAGCCCGCTGACGTCCCAGGTTTCGACGATGGTGGCCTGTGCGCGTGGCAGCACGGCCATGCGCGGCAGGCTGGCGGCACCGCCTTCGGTCCCGACCTTGCGCGGACTGATGCCCACACCCAGCACAGTGGCACCCATGCAGCCGCTGGAAAAGCTCCAGCGCCCGCTGACCTCGATGCCGCCGTCCACATAGGGGGCGGGCTGGGGCGGGAAGATGCCGCCCGCAAACACCGTGTCGGGGTTGTCACGGTAGATCTGCTCGAAGGTCGTGGGCGGCAGTGCGGCCAGGTAAGTCGGGGCCATGCCGAAACTGGCGACCCAACCGGCCGAGCCATCGGCCTCGGCAATGGTTTCGATCAGCTCGCAGAACTGGCGTGCGCTCCATTCCAGGCCGCCCAGGCGCTTCGGCAGCAAGGCGCGGTAAACGCCCAGGCGTTTGAAGGCTTCGATGACGTCGGGCGAAATATGGCGTTGGCGTTCGAACTCCGCCGCGCGCGCGCGGATGTCGGTCAGCAGGCCTTGCAGCGTGTCCGGGGATCGGGTGGTCATGGTCCTGGTGCTCCTGTGGCAAATCTGAAAGGGCGCGAATTGGCTCGAATTAGATTGCCAAGTTAATTCATGTGAAATTTCAACTAAATAAAAAGATGAAGACGCCTGGAAAATTGGAGGCGCAACCCCTTCTTTCGAAATTGAGTTGAGCAATTAGTGGGCCAGCTTTGATGAATCACTTCCTTGGAAAACAAGGATTCGAGCGAACTTTTGGCACCGAGAGCGTGCGCCTTGCCCGTCATTTGGGGTGCGAAGTGCCACGCAAGCGTGCGCGCCGTTCGGAGGCCAGCAAGTTGTTTTTCCTGCCTATCAACGGCCGGAAATATTCATTCACAATTCAAGTGAATGGTGGCATGAAAGATGCTTGATGTCTCTGCCCCCGTCCGCCGGACTGCTCAGGCCGGGGGTGCCTGCCTGAGGCAGGCTGGCGCGTAGCGACCTTGGGCGGCCGGCTTATTTGGAGTATGGATATGGCGATGAAGCGGATGGTGAGCGCCCTGGCCGCCTTGGCGATGGGTGTCGGCTTGGTGGCGGGCGCGCAGGCCCAGGTGAAAATCGGCGTGGTGACCTCGTCCACCGGACCCGTGGCCCTGGTGGGCATTCCCCAGAAGAACTCGATCGAATTGCTGCCGACCAAGATGGGTGGCCTGAGCGTCGAGTACATCTCGCTCGACGACGCGAGCAACCCGACGGCTGCAGTGACGGCGTTCAAGAAGCTGGTGGGCGATGGCGTGGACGCCATCATCGGCCCGAGCGGCACGCCCGCCGCCATGGGTGTGATCCAGATCGCGGCCGAGGCCGGCGTGCCCATGCTGGCCCCGGTGGGTGGCGCGGCGGTGGTGCTGCCCATGACCGAGCCCAAGAAATGGGTCTTCAAGACCACCCAGAATGACGACATCATCGCCGAGGCCCTGGTCGGACACATGAAGTCCAAGGGCGTGAAGACGCTGGGCTTCTTCGGCCTGGCCGATCCCTTCGGCCAGAACTGGCTCACGGTGACGACCGAGCTGGCCGAGAAGGCCGGCATCAAGGTCGTCGCCTCGGAGCGCTTCCAGCGCCAGGACACTTCGGTCACGGCGCAGTCGATCAAGCTGATCTCCGCCAAGCCGGACGCCATCCTGATCGCCGCGCCCGGCAGTTCCTCGGTGCTGCCCCAGACCACTCTGGCGGACCAGAAGTACGCGGGCCAGATCTATCAGACGCACGGCGCAGCCCTGCCGGATTTCCTCAAACTCGGCGGCAAGAAGGTCGAGGGCACGGTGCTGGCTGCCAGCCTGATGCTGGTGATGGACGAGGTGAGCGACAAGCACCCGTCCAAGAAGATCGCGGCCAAGTACATCGCCGACTACAAGGCCAAGTACGGCGCGGAGCCGGCCACCTTCGGCGCCAACGTCTATGACGCCGGTCTGTTGCTGCAAGCCACGATCCCCGTCGCGGCCAAGAAGGCCAAGCCCGGCACGCCCGAGTTCCGCGCGGCCCTGCGCGACGCGCTGGAGCAGATCAAGGACCTGCCCGGCACCCAGGGCGTCTACACCATGACGCCGGCCGACCACAGCGGTTTCGACGCGCGTGGTCGCGAGCTGATCACGGTGAAGGATGGCGCCTGGCGCCTCGTGAAGTAAAGAAGCAAGACGACCGAGTCGACGCGGTACCCCGGTCGCCTCCTGCTTGTGCGTTGCGCGAGCAGGGTGGCCGGCGGCACCGGGTCCCTGTTTCTGATCGCCCAACGATGAACCTGCAAATCATTGCCCTGCTGGGCCAGGACGGCGTGAGCAACGGCGCGATCTACGCGCTCGTGGCCCTGGCCATCATCCTGGTCTTTTCCGTGACCCGGGTCATGCTGATTCCCCTTGGGGAATTCGTGGCCTTCAGCGCGCTGACCATGGCGGCCATGCAGGCCGAGCGGCCCGTGCTGATCGGCTGGCTGGTGCTGGCCCTGGCTGGGCTGGGTGCGCTGGCCGACGTGGGCTTGGCCGTGCGGGGGCGCGCGGCCTGGCGCTGGGCATCGCTGGCTTGGCCCGCGTACGGGCTGGCCCTCGTGCTGGCCCTGGCGTTCCTGCCGCTGCATGAACTGCCCATGCTGTTGCAGGCCGTGTTGACGTTGGCCGCCATCACGCCGCTGGGCCCTTTGATGTACCGTCTCTTCTTTCAGCCCGTGGCGCATGTGTCAGGCCTGCTGTTGATGATCATCGCCATTGCGGTGCACGTCAGCCTGCTGGGCGTGGGCTTGCTGGTCTTCGGTGCCGAGGGCTCGCGCACCGCGCCGTTCTCCGAGGCCAGCCTCGACCTGGGCACACTGAGCATCGCCAGCCAGACGATCTGGGTGCTGGTGGTGTCGCTGGCGCTGATTGGCGGGCTCTACGCCATGTTCGAGCACACGCTCTACGGCAAGGCCCTGCGCGCCACGGCCCTCCAACAGCTGGGCGCGCGGCTGATGGGCATTTCGCCCGTGCTCGCGGGCAAGGTCAGCTTCGCGCTGGGCACCTTCATGTGCGCCCTCTCGGGCGTGTTGATCGCGCCCCTGACCACGCTGTATTACGACTCGGGCTTCATCATCAGCCTCAAGGGTTTCGTGGGCGCCATCATTGGCGGCCTGGTGAGTTATCCGGTCGCGGCCCTCGGCGCGCTGGCCGTGGGCCTGGTTGAATCCTTCTCGACCTTCTGGGCCAGTGAGTACAAGGAAGTCATCGTGTTCACGCTGATCCTCCCCTTCCTGCTCTGGCGCTCGCTCAAGAGCGGCGGCCGCGAGGAGGAACACTGAAGATGAAAAACGCGCGACGTCAAGGCATCGTCATCACTGTGGGACTGCTCGTCCTGCTCCTGATCCCGCTGCTGTCCACCTCCTTCTACATCACGGTACTCAACAACATCGGCATGTACGCCCTGACCACGCTGGGCGTGGTGCTGCTGACCGGTGTGGCGGGCATGACGAGTTTTGGCCAGGCAGCCTTCGTGGGCCTGGGTGCCTACACCACGGCAGCCTTGATCGGGCCCTCCGTGCTCAACCTGGGCGCGATGGCGGGCATCCCGTGGATCGCCCTCGGCCTGGGCCTGCTCATCACCCTGGCCTTTGCCTTTGTGCTGGGTCTGCTGACGCTCAGGCTCAGCGGCCACTACCTGCCGCTGGGCACCATCGCCTGGGGCATGTCGCTGTATTCGCTGTTCGGCACGCTGGAGAGTCTGGGCAGCCACACCGGCATCGCCGACCTGCCGCCGCTCAAGATCGGCGGCGTCGTGTTCGGCGACGGGCCGCGCATGTACTACCTGATCTGGGGCAGTGTGCTGCTGGCCGCGCTGTTGATTCGCAATTTGCTGGAGTCGCGCATGGGGCGCGCCATCCGCGCGCTGCGCGGCGGACAGGAGATGGCGACCTCCATGGGCGTGAACGTGTTCCGCGCCAAGATGGTGGTGTTCCTGATCGCGGCGGGTCTGGCAGGCATCTCAGGCTGGCTCTATGCCTACACGCAGCGTTTCGTCAGCCCCGCGCCTTTCAATGTGCCGTCGGGCATCGACTACCTTTTCATGGCCTTGCTCGGCGGCGTCACCAGCCTCTGGGGTGCGCTGATCGGCGCCAGCATCGTCGTGCTGCTGCGCGAATGGCTGCAGGATCTGCTGCCTCTGCTGTTGGGGCGCGCGGGCAATTTCGAGAGCATTGTCTTCGGCCTGCTCATCGTGCTGGTGATGCAACGCTGGCCGGGTGGTGTCTTCGGCGCGGTGTCCATGCTGCTGACCCGGCGCTTCCAGCTCGCGCCGCGCAGCCACGCGCGCCTGCCGGCACGAGACCCGCGGCATGCTGGTGTGACTGGTGCGGCCGGTGCCCGGGCCTTGCCTCAGCGGGCCCGTCCGCAACCCGGCGAGCGGGTGCTGGACGTGCGTGGCGTGACCAAGCGCTTTGGCGGTCTGGTGGCCAACAGCGCCATGTCGCTGCAGGTGGGGGCGGGCGAGATCATGGCCGTGATCGGCCCCAACGGTGCCGGCAAGAGCACCTTGTTCAACCTGATCTCGGGCGTGATGGCACCTGACGAGGGCGACGTGATCTTCCGCGGCCACCGCGTCAACGGACAGAGTCCGCGCCTGCTGGCCGCCGCCGGCTTGTCGCGCAGCTTTCAGCACGTCAAGCTCTTGCCCGAGATGACCGTGCTCGAAAACGCCGCCCTCGGCGCGCACCTGCGGGGTCGCAAGGGCGTGTTCGCCTCGGCCCTGCGGCTGGACGGCGAGGACGAAGGGTGCCTGCTCAATGAGGCGCGCGTCCAGCTGGAGCGTGTGGGCCTGGGCGAATTCCTGGACCGCCCGGCCGGCAGCCTGGCCCTGGGTCAGCAGCGCATCCTGGAGATCGCGCGCGCGCTCTGCGCCGACCCCTGTCTGCTGTTGCTGGACGAGCCCGCGGCGGGACTGCGCCACAAGGAGAAGGAGGCGCTGGCCGAACTGATCCGCAAGCTGCGCACCGAGGGCGTGGCCGTGCTGCTGGTCGAGCACGACATGGATTTCGTGATGGGCCTGGTGGACCGCATCGTCGTGATGGAGTTCGGTCAGAAGATCGCCGAAGGCCCGCCGGAAGCCATCCAGCGCGACCCGGCGGTGCTCAAGGCTTACCTGGGTGGGGTGGACGAATGAACGCAGACCAGAAGCCAAGGCCGCTGCTGAGCGTGCGCCATCTCAGCGCCGCCTACGGGCGCATCGAAGCCATTTCCGACATCCACCTCGAGATCGGTCAGGGGCAGATCGTCACCGTGATCGGCCCCAATGGCGCGGGCAAGAGCACGACCCTCGCCGCACTCATGGGCCTGCTGCCCCTCAGTGGGAGCGAGTGCGAAGTGCGGTTCGACGGCGAGAATCTGGCGGGTTGCGACATCGAGCAGCACGTGGCGTGCGGCATCGCCCTGGTGCCCGAGACGCGAGCCCTGTTCGCGCAGATGAGCGTGCAGGACAACCTGGTGTTGGGGGGCTTTCGCCTGCGCGGCCAATCGCGGCAGGCCAGGCAGACCGCGCTGGCAGAAGTCTATGAACTGTTCCCGCGCCTGAAAGAACGCGCGAAGCAGGAGGCCGGCACCCTGTCTGGCGGCGAACGCCAGATGCTGGCCCTGGGCCGTGCCCTGATGGGGCAACCGCGCCTGCTGATGCTGGACGAGCCCTCGCTGGGCCTGGCGCCGTTGATCGTGCGCGACATCTTCCGCATCATCGTCGAGCTGCGCCAGCGCGGCGTGTCCATCCTGCTGGTGGAGCAGAACGCGCGTGCCGCGCTCAAGGTGGCGGACCACGCCTACGTGCTGGAGCTGGGACGCGTGTCCATGCAGGGTCCGGCGCGTGAACTGGCGAATGACCCGCGCGTGATCGAGGCCTACCTGGGGGCCGCGGGTCGGCATCAGGAGTTGCTGTCCTCATGAACGAAGCCCGATCCGCCGAACCCTTGCGCATCGGCGTAGCCGGCGCGGGCGCCATCGGCTGTACCCTGGCCACTTTGTTGGCCCGGGTGGAGAACGGCGGCACCGAGGTGCGGGTGCTGGCGCGCGGCGCCACCCTGCGCCAGATGCAGGTCGAGGGCCTGACCTTGCACCGGCGCGGCGAGCGCCTGCAGGCCCGTGTCATCGCTTCCGACGACGCGACCCAATTGGGCGAGCAGGATGTGCTGTTTCTCTGCAGCAAGTCGCAGGATCTGGCTGCCTTGCTGTCGGCCGCGCGGCCCCTGGTCGGGCCGCAGACCCTGGTGATTCCGCTGGTCAACGGGGTGCCCTTCTGGTTCTTCCAGGGTCAGCCTGGGCCCTGGGGCCGCCGCGCCGTGCAGGCGGTCGACCCGCAGGGCGTCCTGCTGAACGCACTGGAACCGCAGCAACTGCTGGGCGCCGTGACCTTCATCACCGCCGAGCGCACCGGGCCGGCACAAGCTGTGTCGGACAACCCCCTGCTCATCGTGCTGGGCGAGATCGATCAACGCTTGCCCGGTCCGCGCATGCAACGCCTGGCCGAGGTGCTGAGCCGCGCGGGCATCGAGGCGCGCTGTGTGCCGGCGCTGCGCGACACGCTCTGGACCAAGATCCTGGCCAACCTCACGTCCAATCCCCTGTCGGTCGTCAGCGGCGCCACCTTGGACGCCATCTACGGCGATGCACGCCTGCTACCCATCGTGCGGCGTATGCTGCAGGAGGGGTTGGCGCTGGCCGCGGCCTATGGCGCGCGCATCCCCTTCGACCCGGCCTCCTTCATCGCCGAAGGCGCGGCCATGGGTCCCATCCGCACGTCCATGCTGCAGGACCACCTGGCCGGCAGGCCGCTGGAGCTGGCGGCCATTGGCGACGCGGTGCTGGAACTCGCGCGACTGCAGGACATTGCCATGCCCGTGACCGCGCGCATGATTGCCCTGGCGCATTTCCGAGAGGAAGTGGCCACCCATCCCATCCAACTCGCCGCGTGACCGTTTGCGTTGCCACAACCAGGAGTACACCCACCATGGACATGACGCCCCGAACCCAGACCCTGTTCAAGCCTGGTCACCTGTCCGACGAGGAATGGGCGCTGCGCTGCGAACTGGCCGAGTGCTACCACCTGATCGACTATTTTGGCTGGACCGAGACCATCTTCAACCACATCTCGGCGCGTCTGCCCGGCCCGGCCCACCATTACCTGGTCAACCCCTTCGGGCTCAACTACACCGAGATCACGCCGGCCAACCTGATCAAGGTGGACCTGAACGGCCACAAGATCGAGGAGTCGCCCTACGATGGCAACCCGGCCGGCTTCGCCCTGCATGCCGCGATCCACGGCGCTCGCGAGGACGTGCATTGCGTCATCCACACCCACACCACGCCGGTCTCCGCCGTGGTGCAGAAACAGGGTGGCATCGACCACAACAGCTTCTACGGTGCACAGCTCTTTGGTCGCGTGGGCTACCACGACTTCGAGGGCATCACCCTCTTCGCCGAGGAAAAGGGCCGCATGATCGCCAGCCTGGGCGACAAGCATGTGCTGGTGCTGCGCAACCACGGCATCGCGGTGGCGGAAGCGTCGATCGCCAAGACTTTCTTCCTGCTCTGGACCGTGCAGCGCGCAGTCGAAATCCAGTGCGCCGCCGGGGCCTTGCCGGGGCCGGACGTGCCACTGTCCGACGACATCAAGACCAAGTGTCGTGACCTGGCCGCCCAGCTCATCAGCGAAAGCGGCTTCGCCAAGCAGTTCTTCACAGCCATGGTGCGCAAGATGCACACGGAGCGCGGGCCGAGCTGGTGAAGGGCATGGACAAGACGGCGGCGCTGGCCCGGGTGCGTGCCGACGGCTACGCGCTGGCACGGCTGGATGCAGTCCTGCGGGACGATGACGATGTGGTCTGGCAGGCCGTGCGCGTCACAGGCATGGCGCTGGAGTTCGCTTCCGAGCGCCTGCGCGCGGCCAAACCCATGGTGCTGGCCGCGGTCGGGCAGGATGCACTGGCCCTGGTGCATGCGGCCGAGGCTCTGCGCAACGACCGAGATGTGGTGCGCGCGGCGATGAGGAGCAACTTCATCGTCTATGCCCTGGCCTCGCGCGCGCTCAGGGAAGACGAAGCCTTCATGCTGCAGCTGTTTCGCAACGAGGTGCGGGACCAGGTGCTTTGCGGCTTCATGCCGCAGGAGATCCCCGAGCTGATCGCCGAGGCCTTGCGCGAGCGTGAAACACGCAAGATGCGAGCGCTGGCTGAGCCACAATAAGCGCAAAGAGAACAAGCGCGTCTTGAAGGAGGCACCCGGTGAGCAAGCAACTGAGCCGTCACAACCCGGCCAGCGAAGATTTCGTCAAGGATGATTTTCCGTTCTACTGGGTCGCCCGGCTGAACAACATCTACCACCATCACATGGAGCGCGCCCTGCGCAAGGTGGGGGCCGACCTGCCGACCTGGCGCATCCTCTTCATCCTGCGCGAGAACGGCACCTCCAGCATGTCGGAGATCTCGCTGCACGCCGTGGTCAAGCTGCCGACCATCACCAAGATCGTCTACCGCCTGCAGGAGCGCGGCCTGGTGCTCACCTCCACCTCTGCCGCCGACGGCCGCGTGACCGAGGTCTCGCTGACCCAGGCCGGCGAGCAGATGATCGTCGACATGCGCAAGGCGACCGAGAACGTTTTCCTCAAGGGTTACGAGGGACTGACGCCGATCAAGATCGCGCGGCTCAACAAGATGTTGATGCAGGTGTTCGACAACCTCAGCCATTATTGAGGGCGCCACCCGCGGCGCCGGTTCACCCCTCGTCACGGCGACGCGCCCCGGGCAGAAGCGTGAAATAGACCGGCTAGTCCCGGCAATTTGCCTGTTCTGCGTGCTGGCCTTGGTTTACGCTCCCGGTCGGACCTACATCACGGCAGCAATCCATGAAAGCAGTCATTCTGGCCGGTGGCCTGGGCACGCGCATTTCCGAGGAGACCCACCTCAAGCCGAAACCGATGATCGAGATCGGTGGCAAGCCCATTCTTTGGCACATCATGAAGATCTATAGCGCGCACGGCGTGAACGACTTCGTGATTTGCTGCGGCTACCGTGGTTACGTCATCAAGGAATACTTCGCCAACTACTTCCTCCATACCTCGGACCTGACCTTCGACATGGCCAGCAACCGCATGGAAGTGCACCAGCGACACGCCGAGCCCTGGCGCGTGACGCTGGTGGACACGGGCGAGGACACCATGACCGGCGGGCGCCTGAAACGCGTCGCGGAGTATTTGACGGATGAGGACGCGTTCTGCTTCACCTACGGCGACGGCGTGGCCGACGTGAACATCGCCGAGGCCATCCGCTTTCACAAGAGCCATGGCAAGTTGGCCACGGTCACCGCCGTGCAGCCGCCGGGCCGCTACGGCGCCTTGCAGATGCAAGGGGATCAGGTGCATGGTTTCGCGGAGAAACCCCGCGGCGATGGCGGCCTGATCAATGGGGGCTTCTTCGTGCTCTCGCCGCGCTGCATCCCCCGCATCGCGGGTGATTCAACGAGCTGGGAAGGCGATCCGTTGGCGGGCTTGGCCAAGGACGGTGAACTCATGGCCTTTGCGCATGGTGGCTTCTGGCAACCGATGGACACGCTGCGCGAAAAGAACCTGCTGGAAAATCTTTGGGCCGAAGGGCGTGCACCCTGGAAGGTCTGGCAATGAGTCTTGCCGGGCCTGACGCGGCTTTCTGGCGTGGCAAGCGTGTCCTGCTGACCGGTCATACCGGCTTCAAGGGCGCCTGGCTGGCACTGTGGCTGCAACGTCTGGGCGCCCAGGTCACGGGCCTGGCGCTGGCGCCGGCCACGCGCCCCAATCTTTTCGAGTTGGCGGGAGTCGCCTCCGCGCTGGACCACCACGTGGTGGATTTGCGCGACGCCGAGGCCGTGGCCCGTGTCGTGCGCGACAGCCGTCCGGAAGTGGTGCTGCACCTGGCCGCCCAGGCCCTGGTGCGCGAAGGCTACCGCGAACCGGTGAGCACCTGGGCCAGCAATGTCATGGGCACGGTGCACCTGCTTGATGCCCTGCGCCGCCACCCCGGCGCGAAGGTGGTCGTGTGCATCACCACCGACAAGGTCTACCGTAACCATGAGTGGCCCCACCCCTACCGCGAAGGCGATGAATTGGGCGGGCACGACCCCTACAGTGCGAGCAAGGCCGCTTGCGAGCTGGCCATCGCCAGCTACCGCGACGCCTTCCTGAAGGAGCAGGGCCTGGCCCTGGCCAGCGCGCGCGCGGGCAACGTCATCGGTGGCGGCGACTGGGCCGCGGACCGCCTGTTGCCGGACGCGGTGCGCGCCTGGCAGGATGGCCGCGCCTTGGAGATCCGCCGGCCCGAGGCCACCCGCCCCTGGCAGCATGTGCTGGAGCCCTTGGCCGCCTACCTCGTGCTGGCCCAGACTTTGTGGACCGACGCCTCGGCCGCCCAGGCCTGGAACTTCGGCCCCTTGCCCCACGAACGGGCCACGGTGCGCACGGTGATCGATCTGGCGCGAACCACTTGGCCGGGCGGTCAGGTCAACTATGCGCAGCACATCGATGGTCCGCACGAAGCGGGCTGGCTGGCGCTGGACACCTCGCTGGCGCAGACCCGCTTGGGCCTGGCGCCACGCTGGAACCTCGCGGAGTCCGTGGGCCGCACGCTGCGTTGGTACCGGGCTCTGCACGAGGGCGCCCAGGCGCAGGCGCTGTGCCTGGCCGATCTGGACGCCTGGCGTGGTGTTGAAGCGAGGGCGGCGGCGTGAGCGGCAGCCTGAACGTCATCGATTTGCCGCTGGCTGGCTTGAGGCGCGTGCAGCGTCGCCTGCGCTCGGACGAGCGCGGGGTGTTTTCCCGCCTCTTCTGTGCCGAGGAACTCCGGCCGGCCGGCTGGGTCTGGCCCATCGCACAGATCAACCACAGCCTTAGCCGCGGTCGAGGGCTGGTGCGCGGCCTGCATTACCAGCAGGCGCCGCACCAGGAGGCCAAGCTGGTGAGTTGTGTGCGGGGCGAGGTGTGGGATGTGGCGGTGGACCTGCGCCCGGGTTCGCCCACCTTCCTGCGCTGGCATGCCGAGCGCCTGAGCCCGCAGGCCAGCGACACGCACGGCTCGGCCTTGCTGATCCCGCCTGGCTTCGCCCATGGCTTCCAGGTCCTGAGCGATGAGGCTGAACTGATTTATTGCCATTCCGCGCCCTACGCACCGCAGTCCGAAAACGGGCTACCCGTGCAGGATGCGCGTCTGGCCATCACCTGGCCGCTGCCCGTGCAGGGCTTGTCGGTACGGGACGCGGGCTTCGTGCCCCTTGGGCGAGACTTTGCTGGAGTTGAAGTGTCATGAAATGCCGCCACTGCGGAGCCGAGTTGCGACTGCCCTTTCTGGATCTGGGCAGCGCACCGCCGTCCAACGCCTACCTGACCGAGGCCGCGCTGCACGGCCCCGAAACCTGGTACCCCCTGCGCCTGCTGGTGTGTGAAAGCTGCTGGCTGGTGCAGACCGAGGACCATGCCGGCCGCGAGCAACTGTTCGATGCCGACTACGCCTACTTCAGCTCCTATTCCAGCTCCTGGCTCGCGCACGCGCGGGCCTACGTGGAGGCCATGCGCGCGCGCTTCCAGCTCGGCGCGCAAAGCAATGTGGTCGAGGTGGCCGCGAACGACGGCTACTTGCTGCAGTACGTGCGGCAGGCAGGTGTGCCTTGTTATGGCATCGAACCCACGGCCAGCACGGCGGTGGCCGCACGCAAACTGGGCATCGAGATCGTGGAGCGTTTCTTCGGCGTGGCCCTGGCGCGTGAACTCGTGGCCGCGGGCCGCGGTGCCGACCTGACCGCGGCCAACAATGTGCTGGCTCATGTGCCCGACATCAATGACTTCGTGGGCGGTTTCGCCATCCTGCTGAAAGAGCAGGGCGTGGCGACCTTCGAGTTCCCGCACCTGCTGCGCATGGTGCAGGAATGCCAGTTCGACACGGCCTACCACGAGCACTATTCCTATCTGTCGCTGACCGCCGTGCAGCGCATTTTTGCGGCCAACGGCCTGCAGGTGTTCGACGTGGAGGAACTGCCCACGCACGGCGGCAGCCTGCGCGTCTATGCCCAGCGCGCCGACACCGGCCGGCATGCCATGGCATCGGCCGTGCAGGCCGTGCTCGTGCGCGAGCGTTCGGCCGGCGTCGGCAGCCCCGGTTTTTATGCCGGCTTCCAGCGTGAGGCAGAACGCATCAAGCGCGAGTTGCTGGAGTTCCTGTTGCAAGCCAAGCAGGCTGGCCGCAAGGTGGGTGCTTATGGCGCAGCGGCCAAGGGCAATACCCTGATGAACTTCGCGGGCGTGCGCCCCGACCTGCTGCCTTACGTGGTGGACCTGAACCCGGCCAAGCAGGGAAAGTACATGCCCGGCAGCCGCATCCCCATCGTGGGCGAGGACCATCTGCGCCAGGACCGGCCGGACGAGGTGCTCATCCTGCCCTGGAATCTGCGCACCGAGATTGCCGCGCAGCTCGTTTACATTCGGGCGTGGGGCGGGCGGTTTGTGACCACGGTGCCCACACTACGGGTGGAATGAGATTAATCGGGTGGGCGCAGTCTCAGTTGGGCAACTTTTCAGAAAAGGATCGGTAAATGGCAAATCATGCCCCCGGGGGATTTTTTGGCATCGGCGACGGGGTGAATTTTCGAGCAGGTCTCCAGCAATGCATCAATTCTATGGAAGTCCAGGACGGCATCTATGCCGGAGACAACCTCTTCACCATCAACCGCAACCTGAGTTTTCTGGAAGACAGTGCCTTGATGGCGGCGCATGGAAAACACGTCAGTAATTTGGCGGAGCATTCAGTTATTTGGCGCGTGGCAACCATTCTCTGGGGCGTTCGCAATGGCTTGCGTCTGGAAGGGGACTTTGTGGAATGCGCTTGCTACAAGGGGACGACGGTTCGAATCGTCTGTGACGCGGTTGGTTTTGCGCAGATCCCTGATCGAAAGTACTACCTGTATGACTTGTTTGATCACGATCCCACCATGCCCCACCATGCCATGCTCGAGCATAGTCGCCGCCTCTACCAGCAGACGCAGGGGCGTTTCTCCGATTGCCCCAATGTCACGGTCACGCAAGGCAGAGTGCCTGAGATTCTGGCAAAGGTTGCGCCCGAGAAAATTGCATTCATGCACCTGGATCTGAACAACGCCGAGGCTGAGGTCGGGGCGCTGGAGGTTCTTTTCGATCGCCTCGTTCCCGGCGGCGTACTGATTCTGGATGATTACGGCTGGCTGGCTTATCGGCAGCAGAAACTGGCGGAGGATCCGTGGTTCGAGGCACGTGGCTACCGGGTTCTTGAGTTGCCGACGGGACAAGGCTTGGTCATCAAATAGACCATGCTGCTCATTGAGCCCAGCGCCAGAATATCGCCTCTGGCTGATATCGAAGACTCCACGCGGGGAAGCCGCATCGTGGTGGGCGCGCGCTCGGTCATCGACAGCTTCGTGAAGGTCAAACCCGCCGGGGGTAGTGGCGACTTGGTGATCGGCGAGCAGGTCGTCATCAACTCAGGCTGCGTGTTGTACACAGGACAGGGCATCACCATCGGCAACCATGTGGCGATTGCCGCCAACTGCACGTTTGCCCCGGTGAACCATGCGTACAAGGACAAGTCGCGCCTGATCATGGAGCAGGGATTTTTGCCCGGCAAGGGCGGCATTGTGATCGAGGACGATGTCTGGATCGGCGCCAACTGCGTTTTGCTCGACGGTGCCGTGTTGCGGCGCGGTTGCGTGGTGGGAGCGGGCAGCCTGGTGCGTGGCGAGCTCGCCGCCTATACCGTGTATGCGGGGCAACCTTTGCGCGCGGTGGGAGAGCGGCGGTGAACTGGACCGTGTTGGGGGCCTCGGGCGTCATCGGCCGCCGCCTCGTCGCGCAGTTGCGTGGCATGGGAGAAGCCGTTCACGCACCCGTGCGTGGCGATGCAAGCTTGTACCAGCGCCCTTTGGGGCATGTCATCTATGCCATCGGGTTGACGGCCGATTTTCGCCAGCGACCCTACGACACCGTTCAGGCGCATGTGAGTCTGCTGGCCGAGGTGCTTCAGCGCACTGACTTCGAGAGCCTGCTCTATCTGTCGTCGACCCGGGTATACGGGCGTGCTAGCCACGGGCGCGAGGACGCGCCGCTGCCCATGCTGGCTCAGGACCCCTCGGATCTTTACAACCTCTCCAAGCTCATGGGAGAGTCCCTGTGTTTGCATGGTGGGCGCTCCGGGGTGCGCGTGGTGCGGCTGTCCAACGTGGTCGGTGGCGACGATGAGGATTCGGCCAACTTCGTTCCCAGTCTCTTGCGCGAAGCGCGTGCGGGTCGGATCGTGTTGCAGACTGCCCTGGATTCCGCCAAGGACTACATTCACATCGATGACGTGGCCGAATTGCTGCCACGCATCGCCGCGCAGGGGCGTGAGCGCCTCTATAACGTAGCCAGTGGCGTGCAGACCTTGCATAAGCAATGGGTGCAGCAATTGACGATGCAAACCGGCTGCGCGGTGGAGGTGATGCCCAATGCGCCCACAACGCATTTCGCACCGATTGATACGCAACGTATTCGCACGGAGTTCGGCTATCGGCCGCGTTCCGCCTTGTCCGTTCTGACTTGATTTTTCAGGAGCTTCTTTTCATGACCGATCCGATCCAGCAATTTGCCGGGGAACGCCGTCAGCAGATCGCTGGCTATCCTCAAGACACGGCCTTCACCGCCCAGTCACAGGCGTGGTTAGAGGCTTCCATGCGCAGGCGCTATGTCTACAACTTCGACTGGCTTGGGCGTCCGATCATTCAGTACCCGCAAGACATGGTGGCCATGCAGGAGCTGGTCTGGACCACGCGACCCGACCTCATCATTGAAACCGGAATCGCGCATGGCGGTTCCCTCATCCTGAGTGCGTCATTGTTGACCATGCTGGACTACTGTGATGCGGTTCAGGCTGGCGCCGTGCTGGATCCTCGTGCCAGCAAGCGTCGTGTTTTGGGTCTGGACATCGACATTCGTGAGCACAATCGCGCGGCGATCGAGGCGCATCCTATGGCGCACAAGATCGACATGATCCAGGGATCGAGCGTGGCTCCCGATGTGATCGCGCAAGTGAAGTCGTATGCACGAGATTACAAGCGCATCATGGTTTGTCTGGATTCGATGCACACGCACGACCATGTCATGGCCGAACTGGCTGCGTATGCGCCACTGGTCACATCGGGTTGTTATTGCGTGGTCTTCGATACTTTTGTCGAAGACATGCCTGCCGACCTGTTCCCTGATCGTCCCTGGTCGCCTGGCGACAATCCCAAGACGGCGGTGCGTGCGTACTTGAAAGATCATCCGGAATTCGAGATCGATGCTGCGATGCCACACAAGCTACAAGTCACGGTGGCGCCGGACGGCTTTCTGAAGCGCAAGTGAAACGGTTGGCGACGCGCCAGCATGCGCATCGCCAACTGGTGGGCATCTTTCAGCCCCCCCGCCCTTCAGTTTGTGCGCGCGACGAGGGCTTCCTGCGCGTAGCGCAGGTACGTGACTGCGAATTCCGTGTGGCCGTGGGCATGTTCCACTTCGGCCAGATAGCTCAAGGCCACCGGGTCGTTGGGAACGGCGCAAAGAATGCGCTCAGCCAGATCCGTCACTTCTCGCCAGCTGCGGTGAGTAATCTGTCCGGCCATGTTTTCACTGGCGCTATCCTGAAGGGCGGTGCGCTCTTGTGCGTGCTGCTTGGCCCTGACCAGAAGTGCTTCCAGCTTTTGATGGGCTTCATGGAGCGAGACGCGTTGGCCAGGCGCCAAGCCCACGCCCGGCTCGGGTGGCAGTGCCCACTCGGTCGGGGCTTGGGGTAGCCAGCTTTCGATCAGCTTGCCTTGCGCCTCGATGTCATCGGGGTGTTCGCCTTGGGCCAGCCACTGCAGCCACATCACGCGCAGTCCTTCGCCAAAGTGGTGGTTGAATATGTCTTCGCGCATCAGTACGGATTGCTCCACCTCACGACGCAAGCCTAGGCGCAAGGTGTTGAGTGCGTCGACGTCAGCAGCCAGTTCGCACGCAATGCGCAGATAGTCGTCTTTGGTCTGGGTCAGCCATTCGGTGCGCCCCAAGTAGGTCAGCAAGCCTGTGCCCATGCGGCTTTTGAAGCTATTGCCTTCCATCGTGACCATGGGCAAACCCATCCACAGCAAGTCAAATGAAGTCGTGCCGCCCGTGAGCGGAAAGGGATCAAGCGCAATGTCGATCCGGTGGTAAGTCAGGTATTGATTGCGGTTGTCCAGTCGCACCAGATCGAGTCGGTTCAGGTCGATTCCCAGGCGGGCGCAACGGGCCCGGTAATCGGCGGCAAAATCACTCTGCTCCAAACCCTTGCCTTCGATCAGCAAGCGTGAATTGGGGACCGCAGCCAGAATCTTGCCCCAGAGTGTGAGCACTTCATCGGTGAGTTTGCCCAGGTTGTTGCAGGAGCCGAAGGTGATGAAGCCATTTGTCAGCGCCGGTGTGGGTTTGACACTGTAAGCAGGTTGATAGCGCCAGAGCGGGCTGCGGCTGTGCGGGCGGTAGCAGCAGAAAAAGGTGGGCAGGCGGTACAGATGTTCGCTGTACTGGTCATCGGCATCCGGCGGGTCGGTGACGTCGTCCGTGAACTTGTAATCAACGGCGCTCAGTCCTGTGGTGGCCGGGTAGCCGATCCACGATACCTGCAAGGGAGCCGGTTTGCGAACCATCGCCGACAACCCATTGCCGCCGGTGTGTCCGGCCAAGTCAATCAGAATGTCGATCTCCGCATCCTGGATGGCCTGGGCCTGCTCTTGCGCGTTTTTGTCGGATACCTTGATGAAATGATCCGCGTGGTAGCGCACCCGCGCGGTCACATCGTCGTCCGTGGGCGAGAGGTAGAAAGCGTAGACCTCGAATTGGCGGCGGTCCAGTTGCGACAACAGTCCTTCGACGAAGTACATCACGGCATGCATCCGAAAGTCCGGCGACAGAAAACCCACTTTCAGTCGCCGCCAGGGGCCGTGGCGGCGCGCCGCGTGATCTGGCCAAAATGGTTTGAGCGGTGTTTCGAAGACCGAGGCGTACTCGCGGGCTGCAGCGGTGATCTGTTGTGTGTTGGCATCGGGGTCGGCCAGCATGAAGAGCAACAGGTTGGTGTGGTGGGCGATATCCCTCGGACTCAGGGTGATGGCCAGCTTGCAATCTTCCACCGCTTCATGCACTTGTCCCAGTTCGCGCCTGTGGATGGCACGTTGATTGAGCGCGCCGATTTTGTCCTCGGTGGACTCGGCAAGCTCCCAGGCCTTGTTGGCTGCAGCTAAGCCTTCTTCGTGCTGTGTCAAGGGATAACAGGCCCGAGCCAGATGAATCCAGCTGAGAGATTTGTCCGGCCGCAGGGTACAGATTTTTTTCAGTATGGGGTAGGCCGTGGTGACCTGTCCCTCCTGCATCAGGATCTGAACGTAATTGATCAATAGGTCAGCATCTTCCGGGTGGAGTGCGGCGCCTTGGCGATAGGCGGCGATGGCCTGATCCGTCTTGCGCAGTTTGTTCAGCGCAAAACCCAGCATCTGATGCGAGCGCAGATGCCGTCCGTTCTTGCGCAATGTCAGGCGGCACAGGCGGACTACTTCGGGCCAGTCATGCTTCAGAAAGGCCTGGCTGATCCTGACGGCACTGGGGTCGGCTTGCTGCTGAGTGGTGGGAGCGGGCACGGTGGACTCGGATAATCAAATGGGAACCGCAAAAAGAAAGGGCACGTTCACACATGTGGTGTGACGTGCCTTCCCGGGTGACCGAAGGCCGAATTTAGCCTTGCAGCAACTGCAACACGCCTTGCGGAATCTGGTTGGCTTGCGCCACCATGGCTGTGCCCGCCTGCTGAAGAATCTGCGCGCGCGACAGCGCCGCGGTTTCCGCCGCGAAGTCCGCATCCATGATGCGGCTGCGAGAGGCAGACAGGTTCTCGGTCGTGATCTGCAAGGCGTTGACGGTCGATTCAAAACGCGACTGCAGGGCACCCAGCTTGGCACGCTCACCGCTGACGAAGGCCAGGGCCGAGTCCACCGTCTTGAGCGCGTCGTTCGACTTGTCCACCGTCGTCACGTCCAGGTCCGCCACCTTGTGCAAGGTTGACGATGTGTCCGCGCCCACGTAGGCATTGGAAGCCGCGACCGTGCCGCCGGCTGCGTGGCTCAGAACGAAGGACTTGTTCGAGTCGAAGGTCAGGTAGCCGCTGACGATGGCATTTTGTCCGGCGGAGTCCGCCGTCAGGGTCATGGTGCTGACTGCGGACAGCGCACCGCTGCTGTCAGGTCGCATCTTCGCGACCGTGACGTCGCCTGCGTTGATCACCGACGTGTCGGACACCATGATGTCGTTGCCCGTGATGTTGGTCAGCACCAGGGCGGTACCTGCTGCGTTCAGGCTCGCAATCACGCCGGTCTTGGACGATTTTTCGTTGACGGCGGCGATGGCATTGGAAAGTCCATCGGGGGTGCCTGGGTTCGAGATCGAGAAGGAGATTGGCTCCGGTGTGCCGTTGTCCGACTGGATGGTCAGGGTGTGAGCGCCGACGGATTGGAAGGTCATCAGCAGATTGGTCCGGGCTTCGGCCGTCACGCCTGTGGCCGGCGTCACCTGATTGACTTTGACGGCCACCGATTTGGCGGTTTCGTTCGCCGCCACGTTGACCGCTGCGCTGCCCGCCGCAGCGTTGATGGTGAAGGCTTCGCTCGACATGCCGTTGGCGCCGAAGGTCGCGCCGGATGCCACGGACTGTGCGGCCGTTACCGTGTTCAGGGCCTGGTTGTTGCCGTACACGCCGGTGCGCAGATTGGCCGTGGCCGCCACGATGGTCTGGTTGGCGTTGGCGCCAATCTGGAACTGGGCTGTGCCGAAGGTGCCGTCCAGCAGTTTCTGGCCGTTGAATTCGGTGGTGGCGGCGATGCGGTCCAGTTCGGCGACCAGTTGAATCACTTCCTGGTTCAGGGCTTGGCGGTCACCTGCGCTGTTGGTGGCGTTGGCCGACTGCACGGCCAGTTCACGCACCCGCTGCAGGATGGCGCTGGCGGCGCCCATGGCACCTTCCGTCACCTGGGCCAGCGAAATGCCGTCGTTGGCGTTGCGGGCGGCTTGCGTCAGGCCGCGGATCTGGCTGGTGAAGCGCTCGGAAATCGCCAGGCCGGCGGCGTCGTCCTTGGCGCTGTTGATGCGCAGGCCGGACGACAGGCGTTGGATCGCCGTGCTCAACGACTTGTCGCTGATGCCCTGGTTTCGCTGGGCGGTCAGCGAGTTGATGTTGGTATTGATGACGGCTGCCATTGAAAACTCCTTCAGTTCAAGTTCAGGGTTGCGGCCTCCACCTCGCGGGATAGGCCGGGTTCCATGCCATGACTCCATGAGACGGAACCGGCATTGCGTGGGAAAGATTGTGGGTGGCGGGTCTGCGGGCGTAAGCTGGATAAATGGGGTGGAAACCTGCCAGTTTTCAAATTCAAGTCTCAAGTTCCCGCTCAGCCTGCCGAGAGGCGCGCTCACCCGGGGGGATGGCGTCAAACGGATGAGAGTGAACGCTTATTCTTCTTTTAAGCGAAGAAAAGGGCTGGAAAAATGGCTCTTTTCTCGCTTTAGTTCTAAAGTTCCTGCTGCTAGAGGCCGATGCAGAAGCTGAGGACTGGTCCCTGCAGGGGGGTTTGGTCTTTGGCATGAGATCCCTCGCGCCAAACACCAAAGTCTTTGCGTTCAAGGGGCCCGCCCGAGTTGCTTGCTGAGGAGACGCCATCTCCCAGCTAGCTGTTTTTCCAGAGTGCTGTTAATTCAGGAGATCTGCAATGGCATCTGTTATCAATACCAACATCAACTCGCTGTCCGCCCAGCGTTACCAGGGCATCAGCGACAAGTCCCTGACCACGGCGATTCAACGCCTGTCGTCCGGTCTGCGCATCAACAGCGCCAAGGACGACGCCGCTGGCTTGGCGATTTCCGAGCGCTTCACCGCTCAGATCCGCGGTCTGAACCAAGCCGCGCGCAACGCCAACGACGGCGTGTCCCTGGCGCAGACCACGGAAGGCGCCTTGAAGGCCGCCAGCGACATCCTGCAGCGGGTGCGTGAACTGGCCGTGCAATCGGCCAACGCCACCAACAGCGCCTCGGACCGCCAGGCCCTGAACTCGGAAGTTGGGCAACTCGTTGCCGAACTGGACCGCATTTCCACCAGCACCGAGTTCAACGGTGCCAAGCTGCTGGACGGCACGTTCGGCACGGCCCAGTTCCAGATTGGCGCCAACGCCAACCAGACCATCGTGGCGGCCACGGCCAACGCCCGCACCAGCGTGTACGGCAACAACCAAGCCATCAACACGGTGGCGGCGGTTCAAACGGTGGCGTCCGGTGCGACCTGGGGTGCCAACGCTGTCCTGGCCGAGACCTTCACGATCAATGCGGCGGCAGGTAGCGCGGCGATTGCCACGGCGCTCAATGAAACCGCCCAGTCGGTGGCCACCAAGGTCAACCAGCAAACGTCGGTCACCGGTGTGACGGCCGAGGCGCGTACGGATGCGCAACTGACCTTCGCGGCCACCGGTGCCTACACGCTGGCGCTGCGCTCGGACAACGGCAACAACCCCGAGTCGATCACCTTCAACCTGTCCGACTCGGCGAGCACGCCCAGCGGCCTGGCGGCGGCGATCTCGGCCTTCAACGACAAGGCGTCCAAGACGGGTGTGACGGCCAGCCTGAACACGGCCGGCACCGGCATCATCCTGACCAACTCCACGGGCAACGACATCATGGTGTCCGACACCACGGTGATCAACGGGGGTGCCGTGACGGTCAACAAGATGAAGACCGACACCTCTGGCGCGCTGGCTTCGGTGAGCACGATGACCCTGGCGGCGGACACCAACGCCCAGAACAGCATCGTGAGCGGCTACCTGACGTTCGACTCGAACAAGTCCTTCGTGCTGAGCCATGCGACCACGGTCGCCAACTCGGGTGCCTACATCGGTTCGGATACGTCGTCGACGCTGCACAAGGTGGCGGACCTGGACGTGACCTCGGTGATCAAGGCCAACGACGCGATCAAGACGGTGGACTCGGCCCTGGCCTTCATCAGCGGTGAGCGTGCCAAGCTGGGTGCCCTGCAGTCGCGCTTCGATTCGACGATCAACAACCTGAACATCACGGCCGAGAACTTGACCTCCTCGCGCAGCCGGATCGTTGATGCGGATTTCGCGGCGGAAACGGCCAACCTGTCGCGTGCTCAGATCCTGCAACAGGCGGGCACGGCGATGATCGCCCAGGCCAACCAGCTGCCGCAAGGCGTGCTGGCCCTGCTGCGTTAATTCGCCGCAGGCCGGGGCGGCGCCAACGCGCCGCCCCGGCGCGTGATTTCTAGAAGTTTTCCCGTGGCAGGCCTAGCGCCTTGCCCTCCTGTGAAGCCGGTGTACCTGCAAAGGGCACCGGCTCTTTTTATTTCTGGCGGGGAATCCTACGAAGTGATCTGTGGTGAAACGGGATTCCTAGGGCGCTTTTCCCCGTTCAAGTTTTGGGCTTGCTTGCCGATCGCGCGACGTTTTCGGGCCGAAATCACCCCGATAACGACGGGGGGCTGCCCAGGGGGGCTGTTCAAGTTGACCGAGGCTGGGGCGATAACGGATCAAAGGGTTTTGAAACCCGGCGGACATCAAGAGGCGGGCCACTGGCTGGTTTCAAGGTGCTGCAAAGAGCCTCGTAAAAGTAGGCATTACCCCCCCCGGCGCGACGCTGATGCAGCAAGTGCCATTTTCTAAAAGCACAGGAGTTTTCAAATGGCTGCCGTTATCAACACCAACATCAACTCGTTGTCCGCCCAGCGTTACCAGGGCATCAGCGACAAGTCCCTGACCACGGCGATTCAACGCCTGTCGTCCGGTCTGCGCATCAACAGCGCCAAGGACGACGCCGCTGGCTTGGCGATTTCCGAGCGCTTCACCAGCCAGATCCGTGGCCTGAACCAAGCCGCGCGCAACGCCAACGATGGCGTGTCCCTGGCGCAGGTGACGGAAGGTGCGCTCGGAGCCGCCGGCACCATCTTGCAGCGGGTGCGTGAACTGGCCGTGCAATCGGCCAACGCCACCAACAGCGCCTCGGACCGCCAGGCCCTGAACCAGGAAGTGGCTCAGCTGGTTGCCGAACTGGACCGCATCTCCACCAGCACCGAGTTCAACGGCTCCAAGCTGCTGGACGGCACGTTCGGCACGGCCCAGTTCCAGATTGGCGCCAACGCCAACCAGACCATCGTGGCGGCCACGGCCAACGCCCGCACCAGCGTGTACGGCAACAACCAAGGCATCAACACGGTGGCGGCGGTTCAAACGGTGGCGTCCGGTGCGACCTGGGGTGCCAACGGCGTCCTGGCCGAGACCTTCACGATCAATGCGGCGGCAGGTAGCGCGGCGATTGCCACGGTGCTCAATGAGACCGCCAAATCGGTGGCCACCAAGGTCAACCAGCAGACCGCCATCACCGGTGTGACGGCCGAGGCGCGTGCGAGTGCGCAACTGAGCTTCGCGGCCACGGGCGCTTACACGCTGAACCTGCGTTCGGACAACGGCAACAACCCCGAGTCGATCACCTTCAACCTGACCGACACGTCGAACACGCCCAGCGGCCTGGCGGCGGCGATCTCGGCCTTCAACGACAAGGCATCCAAGACGGGTGTGACGGCCAGCCTGAACGCGGCCGGCACCGGCATCATCCTGACCAACGCCACGGGCAACGACATCATGGTGTCCGACACCACGGTGCAGAACGCGGGTGCCGTGACGGTCAACAAGATGAAGACCGACACCTCTGGCGCGCTGGCTTCGGTGAGCACGATGACTCTGGCGGCGGACACCAACGCCCAGAACAGCATCGTGAGCGGCTACCTGACGTTCGACTCGAACAAGTCCTTCGTGCTGAGCCATGCGGCCACGGTCGCTGCTTCCAACGCCTACGTGGGCTTTGACACGTCGTCGACGCTGCACAAGGTGGCGGACCTGGACATCACCTCGGTGATCAAGGCCAACGACGCGATCAAGACGGTGGACTCGGCCCTGGCCTTCATCAGCGGTGAGCGTGCCAAGCTGGGTGCCCTGCAGTCGCGCTTTGAGTCGACGATCAACAACCTGAACATCACGGCCGAGAACATGACCGCCTCGCGCAGCCGGATCCAGGATGCGGACTTTGCATCGGAAACTGCGGCGCTGTCGCGTGCTCAGATCCTGCAACAGGCGGGCACGGCGATGATCGCCCAGGCCAACCAGATTCCGCAGGGCGTGCTGCAGCTGCTGCAGTAAAAGTTGGGGTGGGAGTCGGGCGGGGAAGTGCATTCCCGGCCCTGCTTTCCAGGGCTGGCACTGGCAACGGTGCCAGCCCTTTTTGCTGTGTGGCGCAGTCATGGCGGCTGCGAGCCCAGCGTCGTCACGACGTTCGATGCCGGGGGCTTCCACTCTGCCAGCCTTGGCGAACTTCGATGAAGAAGGGGCAGGAGTTTGTTTTTTCGGCTTAAGTTTTTGGGCGAACTTGCCGATTAAGAGCGCCTTGAATTCAGCGCTGACAAGCGCTACGGCGATAAATCGCGATGCGTCATGCAGTGCCGCTCAAGTTCGGTGAGGCCGGGACGATAACGGATCACAGGGTTTCAAAACCCGGCAAGCATCGAGAGGCCAGTCTCTTCAGGCGAGTTTCAAAGATGTTGCAAAGAGCCACCCAGCAAAAAGTGGACGAAGACCAGCCGGCACGGAGCTGTGGCAGCCAGTGCTATTTTTTTCACACAGGAGTTTCAAATGGCAGCCGTCATTAACACCAATATCAATTCATTGTCTGCTCAGCGTTACCAGGGCATCAGCGACAAGTCCCTGACCACGGCGATTCAACGCCTGTCGTCCGGTCTGCGCATCAACAGCGCCAAGGACGACGCCGCTGGCTTGGCGATTTCCGAGCGCTTCACCAGCCAGATCCGTGGCCTGAACCAAGCCGCGCGCAACGCCAACGACGGCGTGTCCCTGGCGCAGACCACGGAAGGCGCCTTGAAGGCCGCCAGCGACATCCTGCAGCGGGTGCGTGAACTGGCCGTGCAATCGGCCAACGCCACCAACAGCGCCTCGGACCGCCAGGCCCTGAACTCGGAAGTGGCCCAGCTTGTTTCTGAACTGGACCGCATTTCCACCAGCACCGAGTTCAACGGCTCCAAGCTGCTGGACGGCACGTTCGGCACGGCCCAGTTCCAGATTGGCGCCAACGCCAACCAGACCATCGTGGCGGCCACGGCCAACGCCCGCACCAGCGTGTACGGCAACAACCAAGGCATCAACACGGTGGCGGCGGTTCAAACGGTGGCGTCCGGTGCGACCTGGGGTGCCAACGGCGTCCTGGCCGAGACCTTCACGATCAATGCGGCGGCAGGTAGCGCGGCGATTGCCACGGTGCTCAGTGAGACCGCCAAATCGGTGGCCACCAAGGTCAACCAGCAAACGTCGGTCACCGGTGTGACGGCCGAGGCGCGTACGGATGCGCAGCTGAGCTTCGCGGCCACGGGCGCTTACACGCTGAACCTGCGTTCGGACAACGGCAACAACCCCGAGTCGATCACCTTCAACCTGACCGACACGTCGAACACGCCCAGCGGCCTGGCGGCGGCGATCTCGGCCTTCAACGACAAGGCGTCCAAGACGGGTGTGACGGCCAGCCTGAACGCGGCCGGCACTGGCATCATCCTGACCAACTCCACGGGCAACGACATCATGGTGTCCGACACCTCGGTGATCAACGCGGGTGCCGTGACGGTCAACAAGATGAAGACCGACACCTCTGGCGCGCTGGCTTCGGTGAGCACGATGACCCTGGCGGCGGACACCAACGCCCAGAACAGCATCGTGAGCGGCTACCTGACGTTCGACTCGAACAAGTCCTTCGTGCTGAGCCATGCGGCCACGGTCGCTGCTTCTAACGCCTACATCGGCTCGGATACGTCGTCGACGCTGCACAAGGTGGCGGACCTGGACGTGACCTCGGTGATCAAGGCCAACGACGCGATCAAGACGGTGGACTCGGCCCTGGCCTTCATCAGCGGTGAGCGTGCCAAGCTGGGTGCCCTGCAGTCGCGCTTCGATTCGACGATCAACAACCTGAACATCACGGCCGAGAACTTGACCGCCTCGCGCAGCCGGATCCAGGATGCGGACTTTGCATCGGAAACTGCGGCGCTGTCGCGTGCTCAGATCCTGCAACAGGCGGGCACGGCGATGATCGCCCAGGCCAACCAGATTCCGCAGGGCGTGCTGCAGTTGCTGCAGTAAAAGTTGGGGTGGGAGTCGGGCGGGGAAGTGCATTCCCGGCCCTGCTTTCCAGGGCTGGCACCGGCAACGGTGCCAGCCCTTTTTGCTGTGTGGCGCAGTCATGGCGGCTGCGAGCCCAGCGTTGTCATGACGTTCGATGCCGGGTGTCTCCACCTTGCCAATCCCGAAGTGATCTGTGGTGAAACGGGATTCCTAGGGCGCTTTTCCCCGTTCAAGTTTTGGGCTTGCTTGCCGATCGCGCGACGTTTTCGGGCCGAAATCACCCCGATAACGACGGGGGGCTGCCCAGGGGGGCTGTTCAAGTTGACCGAGGCTGGGGCGATAACGGATCAAAGGGTTTTGAAACCCGGCGGACATCAAGAGGCGGGCCACTGGCTGGTTTCAAGGTGCTGCAAAGAGCCTCGTAAAAGTAGGCATTACCCCCCCCGGCGCGACGCTGATGCAGCAAGTGCCATTTTCTAAAAGCACAGGAGTTTTCAAATGGCTGCCGTTATCAACACCAACATCAACTCGTTGTCCGCCCAGCGTTACCAGGGCATCAGCGACAAGTCCCTGACCACGGCGATTCAACGCCTGTCGTCCGGTCTGCGCATCAACAGCGCCAAGGACGACGCCGCTGGCTTGGCGATTTCCGAGCGCTTCACCAGCCAGATCCGTGGCCTGAACCAAGCCGCGCGCAACGCCAACGATGGCGTGTCCCTGGCGCAGGTGACGGAAGGTGCGCTCGGAGCCGCCGGCACCATCTTGCAGCGGGTGCGTGAACTGGCCGTGCAATCGGCCAACGCCACCAACAGCGCCTCGGACCGCCAGGCCCTGAACCAGGAAGTGGCTCAGCTGGTTGCCGAACTGGACCGCATCTCCACCAGCACCGAGTTCAACGGCTCCAAGCTGCTGGACGGCACGTTCGGCACGGCCCAGTTCCAGATTGGCGCCAACGCCAACCAGACCATCGTGGCGGCCACGGCCAACGCCCGCACCAGCGTGTACGGCAACAACCAAGGCATCAACACGGTGGCGGCGGTTCAAACGGTGGCGTCCGGTGCGACCTGGGGTGCCAACGGCGTCCTGGCCGAGACCTTCACGATCAATGCGGCGGCAGGTAGCGCGGCGATTGCCACGGTGCTCAGTGAGACCGCCAAATCGGTGGCCACCAAGGTCAACCAGCAGACCGCCATCACCGGTGTGACGGCCGAGGCGCGTACGGATGCGCAGCTGAGCTTCGCGGCCACGGGCGCTTACACGCTGAACCTGCGTTCGGACAACGGCAACAACCCCGAGTCGATCACCTTCAACCTGACCGACACGTCGAACACGCCCAGCGGCCTGGCGGCGGCGATCTCGGCCTTCAACGACAAGGCGTCCAAGACGGGTGTGACGGCCAGCCTGAACGCGGCCGGCACCGGCATCATCCTGACCAACGCCACGGGCAACGACATCATGGTGTCCGACACCACGGTGCAGAACGCGGGTGCCGTGACGGTCAACAAGATGAAGACCGACACCTCTGGCGCGCTGGCTTCGGTGAGCACGATGACCCTGGCGGCGGACACCAACGCCCAGAACAGCATCGTGAGCGGCTACCTGACGTTCGACTCGAACAAGTCCTTCGTGCTGAGCCATGCGGCCACGGTCGCTGCTTCCAACGCCTACGTGGGCTTTGACACGTCGTCAACGCTGCACAAGGTGGCGGACCTGGACATCACCTCGGTGATCAAGGCCAACGACGCGATCAAGACGGTGGACTCGGCCCTGGCCTTCATCAGCGGTGAGCGTGCCAAGCTGGGTGCCCTGCAGTCGCGCTTTGAGTCGACGATCAACAACCTGAACATCACGGCCGAGAACATGACCGCCTCGCGCAGCCGGATCCAGGATGCGGACTTTGCATCGGAAACTGCGGCGCTGTCGCGTGCTCAGATCCTGCAACAGGCGGGCACGGCGATGATCGCCCAGGCCAACCAGATTCCGCAGGGCGTGCTGCAGCTGCTGCAGTAAAAGTTGGGGTGGGAGTCGGGCGGGGAAGTGCATTCCCGGCCCTGCTTTCCAGGGCTGGCACTGGCAACGGTGCCAGCCCTTTTTGTTTTGCATGATGGAATTAACGAACCCTTTTTCCGTTTGTTACGAATCGGGGTGGGCGTGCCTCAAGTTTCGGTCTTCAAGGTCGATAACCGAGACAGGCAGAACAATGGCCTTTTGTGCCCCTTAATCCGCCGTGACAGGCGGATGGCACGGAATCCATAATCTGCACTAATTTCGGCTGCTGGGGCCCTTCGGCGACCAGGCTGTTCAGGAGTTTTTCATGGCTACGATTTCATCGCTGGGTATTGGCACGAATGGTCTGGATGTCCGGAGCATCGTTTCGCAACTGGTGGAATTGGAGAAGAAGCCGCTAGAGAAGCTCAAGCTCGAGAAAACGCAAACTGAAGCCAGAATCACCCTCATGGGACAGATGACGTCTTTGGCGGACGCCCTGAATACTGCAGTCAGCAAGCTGGCCAGCGTGACGGGCTGGAATGCGGCCGCAGCCACTTCATCCAGCGACGCGGTGTCGGTGAGCGCCAATGGCGGTGCTCAGCCCACCAGTTTGTCGGTGCAGGTTCAGCAGGTGGCGGCAGCGCGGGCCACAGCGTCTGGTGCCTTCGCGGCAAACGCTTTTGTCGGCGCGGGCACGCTGAAAGTAACCATCGGGACGGCGCCGAACGCCACAACAACCGACATCGTTGTTTCCGGGACGGACAAGTTGTCCGATGTGGCCAGCAAGATCAACGGCAGCAATGCGGGTGTGACGGCCACGGTCATGACTGATCCGGGAACGGGTCAGCAGCGACTGCTGCTGAACAGCAAAGAGACGGGCGAGAGCAAGGCGTTTTCGCTGGCGGTGGAGGAGGGCGGTGCGCCAGCCGGAGATACAGATAACACTGGCTTGTCTCGCCTGATTTTCTCGGATGGCACGAACACCACCTTTCACGAAACGCAGGCTGCGGCCGATGCCGAGGTGACGGTGAACGGCATTGCGCTGACTTCTGCCACCAACACATTCGCCGATGTGGTGGCGGGCGTGACGATCACGGCCAACAAGGTCACGACCGCACCCGCGACGGTCGCCATCACCCGGGACACCTCGGCGATGAAGACCAATATCGAAGGCTTCGTGAAGGCTTACAACGATTTGAATGATCTGCTGAATCAAACGACCAAGTACGAAGAGAGCACCGAGACGGCCGGGGCATTTCAGGGCGACAGCACCCTCTTGGCGATGCAGCGATCCTTGCGTTCGGCGTTGGGCTCTGTGTTCGGTTCTGACAATGGCGGCTATACCACGTTCAGCAGCATAGGCGTGAGAGTCGCGGGCAGCGCCGATTCGCGTCCCGACGGGCATTTGGAAATCGACAGCGCCAAGCTGACACAGGCCTTGGCCAATCCAGATGCAATGAAAACCTTGTTCGTTGGCAACCGCGTGAGCGAGTCGGCGAAAGCGCAGTCCGCCATCACTGCGAGCGTGGGGGCGGGCGTGCCGGTGGGTGAGGGCACCTTGTCCATTCAGTTGGGCTCATGGAGTGGCGGGGCGTTTGCCAGTGCGTTCGCCGGAAACGGCGCGACTGTGAATATCGCGGTGACGGCAACCGATACCCTTGATGACATTGTCAACAAGATCAATGCGGATCCATCCACGGGCGTGACCGCTTCGACAGCGGGCGGTGCGCTGGTCCTGACCAGCCTCTACGGGGGGACGCAGACCGCTTTCAACATGACTGTGACTGATATCGATGGTAATAACGCCGATGCCAATGGGCTGTCACGCTTGGCATTCGTTGCAAGCAACGTTGCAGAATCGGGCAAAGATGCGGTTTCTGGTGGCAGCGTGGGCATAGGCCAGAGCTTCAAAGGTCTGATGACTGCGCTGCTGGGGGGGACAACCGGCAATTTTGGTACGGCGGGTTTCTTCAAGCGCAAGGACGACAGCTTGCAGACGGAGCTGGATACGAATGCGCTCGAGCAAGTCAGGGTCAATGACAAGGCCAGTCGCATTGAGGAGCAGCTCAATCGCAAATACAGCGCGTTGGACGTGCAGATGGCGAGCTTGAACTCCCTGAGCACCTACATATCGCAGCAAATAGCCCAGTGGAACAAGTCCAGTTCCTGAGATCGAGTGGCTTTACTGGTGCGGGGTGTGTGCCGATATAGAGTTCAGTGGAGCGCAAAATAGCGGCTCATCCTTGAATTCTGTATCGGCTTGATTTTTAGATAGGACGGAACACCCCATGTTTTCCCCGGCACGCCCTGGCGCGGCCGATGCCTACAGGCGCATCGGCGTTGAGACCAGCATGCACACCGTCGATCAGCATCAGATCGTGAATCTGCTGTTTGAGGGTGTGTTGCGCGAAATCGTCCGGGCGCGTGGCGCCATCCAGCGTGACGACCTGGCGACCAAGATTGACGCCATCTCCCGTGCCTTGCGCATCGTCGAGGAAGGGCTCTCGACCAGCCTGGATCGGGTTGACGGTGGCGAGCTGGCGCAGAACTTGTCCACGCTGTACGACTACTGTATGCGCCAGTTGGTGTTGGCCAACGCGCGCAATGATGAGTCGTTGCTGCAGGAAGTGCAGTCGCTGTTGGAGCCGATTGCCCAGAGCTGGAAGGACATCAGAGCGCAGGCCATGGGGCAAGGCGCCGATTCGGGCGGCAAGTCCGTTGAAGAGCAAGGCGCTGGCCCCAGTGTGGGTGGCACAGGAACCGGGAGTTGACCATGTCTCAAATGCTGATTGACTACTACAAGTCCATAGAAGATGGCAGTCGCCGAATGCTGGAGGCCGCCCGAGCCAAGGATCTTGAAGCGGTGATGCGCTACGAGGGCGTGTGCGCCGTGCTCATCGAGCAGCTACGCCATCGTGCGCGTGAAGAAGACCTGCGTCCGGAAGACCGACGTGAAAAAACGCAGATCATGCAGCGCATCCTGCGCAATGATGCCGAAATCCGGCAATTGACCGAGCCGTGGCTGGGACAGCTGGAAGAGGAAATGATGGGTGGCCTTTTCGACAAGGCGCATCCCAAGGTCTTGCACTGAATCGGTCCAATGGCTCACGCCATCTGACTTGAGAACTCATACGGAGCGGACACCAGGCGCAGCGGAATCCGGAGCGCCGGCGTCTTGAGCCCCTGGTTCAGGGCTCAGACCGACATGTTCATGATGTCGGTGTAGGCCTGCACCATGCGGTTGCGCACATGCAGGGTGGCTTGGAAGCCGATCTGGGCCTTTTGCATGGCCACCATGGTCTCTTCCAGGCTGACTTTGGGGTTTTCCATCTGTACCTGGCGCTGCAGGTCGCCAGAGTAGTTCTGGGACTTGCTCACCGCACGCAGCGCCGCCTTGAACTCGTCGGTGAAGCCTTGCGGGCCGTGCGATTCGTCGGGCATCACCGCCTTGCGGGCGGTGTCGGGTTGAGTGCGGTTGAGCGTTAGGTTGGGGTTCAGTCGCAAGTCCATGACAGTGTTCCTTGGGTTGAACGGTCAAATGAGGGCCATGAAATCACGAACTGGGCTGGAAAAGCCGGGATGATGGTGCCGTTGTCCTCTTGACAACCCCTGCTGATCGCGTCCGCATCCGTGAGGAATTGGGGGAGATGCTAGTCCCCGCCCTCAGGGGCTTTGGGGGGAAAAGGAGGGTGTTTCCCGCCCTTTTTCCGCTAAAGATTTCAGTCACTGCCAGATAATTCCATGCCAAAGACGCCCGTAAAGGGCTTACTCTGGCGTTACGACGCATGGAATGAAACATGGCTGAGGCTGCTGCACTTACCCCTTTGAATCCGGTTGCGACGTCCCCGATGGCGTTGCCCGTCAATCCGACGCTGTCCCAGCGCTTCGCGGTGCTGGAGCGAGGTCAGAAGATGCGTCTGGCGGCGGGCTTGGCCGTGATCGTGGCCGTCATCCTGGGTGCCCTGCTCATGAACAACAAGACCGAGTGGCGTGTCTTGTTCAGCGGCCTGTCCGACAAGGACGGTGGTGCCATCGTCGCGCAACTGACGCAGATGCAGGTGCCCTACCAGTACACCGAGGGCGGTGGCGCCATCCTCGTGCCCGCCGACAAGGTGCACGATACCCGCTTGCGCCTCGCTTCGCAGGGTCTGCCCAAGGGCTCGGTCACCGGTTTCGAGCTGATGGAAAACAGCCGCTTCGGCGCGACTCAGTTTCAGGAGCGCGTGAATTTTCAGCGTGGTCTGGAGGGGGAGCTCACCCGGTCCATCCAGGCCCTGTCGTCCGTGCAGAGCGCACGCGTGCACCTGGCCCTGCCGCAGCAGAATGGCTTTTTCCGCGAGCAACAGAAGCCGTCGGCCTCCGTGCTGTTGAGCCTGTACCCGGGGCGCATCCTGGATCGCGCGCAGATCGCGGGCATCGTGCACTTGGTCTCGTCCAGCGTGCCCGAGATGAAACCCGAGGCTGTCAGCATCGTCGATGACACTGGCAAACTGCTGTCCCAATCGCCTGACGGCGCCGCCGGCCAGGATGGCATCGATACGCAACAGCTGAAGTATGTGCAGCAGATCGAGGCCCAGTACCGTCAACGCATCCTGGACATCCTGGAGCCGGTTGTCGGCAAGGGCAATGTGCAGGCCCAGGTGACGGCGGATCTGGACTTCTCGGAAAGCGAGCAGACCTCCGAGACTCATACGCCCAACCAGGCACCGGACACCGGCGCGGTGCGCAGCCAGCAGACGCTGGAAAGCACCAATCCCGGCCCGGCTGGCCCCTCCGGCATTCCTGGCGCGGTCAGCAACCAGCCGCCCGGACCCAATGCCGCCCCCATCAATGCCGCCGTGCAACCGCTGGCCCCTGGTGTCCCGCAGTCCTTGGCCCGTGCCCAAGGCCAAGCCGCGGCGCCGGTCAGCACCCGCAAGGAATCCGTCGTTAACTACGAGGTGGACAAGACGGTGCGCGTGGTGCGCGCGGCACGCGGGGCGATCCGGCGCCTGAGCGCCGCTGTCGTGGTCAACCAGCGCACGCAGACGGATGCCCGAGGCAATGTTGCGCCGGTTCCGCTGACGCAGCAGCAAGTCGATCAAATGACGGCCCTGGTGCGCGAGAGCATCGGCTTCAACGTCGATCGTGGCGATTCCGTGAACCTGATGAATGCCCCCTTCGTGGTCGATGCCAAAGCGGACGAAAGCCTGGCCTTCTGGCAGCAGCCGGCCGTGCAGGAACTGGCGCGTGATCTGGCCTGGCCCGTGGGCGCCGTCCTGCTGGCCTTGGTGGTACTGTTCGGTGTGATTCGTCCGGTGCTCAAGGCCATGCAGGCGCCGCCCGCACCTCAGCTCGACGCTTTGCTGGATGAAGACTTGGAGCTGGGCTCGCCCGAGCCGATCAAGAAGGGGCCGCGCATCCAGGAGCGCCAGTTGGAAGAGGCGCGCAAGTTGGCACGCGAGAACCCGGCGGCGGTGGCCGGCATCGTCAAGAACTGGATCGGCAGCAACAAGGATGAAATGTCGCTGCTGGCCCAAAACCCCAATGCCGTGGTCGGCTGACTGAAAGGCGAGGGAGCGTTATATGGCACAGACTTCCATGACCGAAGGCCTGCAGGACGCAGCCGTCCTGCTCATGTCCCTGGGCGAGACCGAGGCGGCCGAGGTGTTCAAACACCTCGCGCCCAAGGAAGTGCAGAAACTGGGCGAGGCGATCGCCCGAACCAAGTCCATCACCCGCGACCGCGTCGACGAGGTGATCGACCGTTTCACCACCGACGCGGCCGACCAGAGCCTGATCGTGACCGATTCAGGCGACTATGTGCGTTCCGTGCTGAAGCTGGCGCTGGGCGAAGACAAGGCGGCGCTGCTGATCGACCGCATCCTGCAGGGCGGCGACGTCTCCGGCATCGAGAGCCTGAAGTGGATGGACCCGGTGTCCGTGGCTGAACTCGTGCGCAACGAGCACCCACAGATCCTGGCCGCCATTCTGGTGCACCTGGACTACGACCAGGCCGCCGCCGTGCTCAAGCTGCTGGGTGACCGCCAGCGCAACGAGGTGATGTTGCGCATCGCCACGATGGAGGGCATCCAGCCCACCGCGCTCAAAGATCTGAACGAAGTGCTGTTCAAGGTGTTGTCGGGCGGGGACAAGGTGCGCAAGGCGTCGCTGGGCGGCGTCAAGACCGCCGCGGAAATGATCAACCTGCTGGGCACCACGCTGGAAGGCGCCGTGCTGGAATCCATCCGCAGTTTCGATGCCGAGCTCGCGCAGAAGATCATGGACAAGATGTTCGTCTTCGACGACATAATCAAGCTCGACAACAAGGCCATCCAGGTCGTGCTCAAGGAAGTGCCGGCCGATTCGCTCATCGTCGCGCTCAAGGCCGCACAGCCCGCGCTGGTGGAGCGTTTCCTCCTCAACATGTCTTCCCGTGCTTCCGAATCCATGCGCGAGGACCTCGAGTCGAGCCCGCCCATGCGCCTGTCGGAAGTCGAGGTCCAGCAGAAGGAAATCGTCAAGATCGTGCGTCGTCTGGCCGACGAAGGCGAAATCAGCCTGGGCAGCGGCGGCGAGGAAGACGTGATGGTCTGAGCATCGTCCCGGCGGCGTCCGGGTCCATGCCACAAGTGTTTCAAGTATGTCCTGACTGAACCCCCATGCCGCAGACGAATTCCCGCACCGCTTCCCGCTTCATTCCTCGCGAGGAAATCAACCAGCTCACGCGTTGGGACTTCACCGACGTGGACGAGGCTGGCCTGCTGCTGGCGCAGCAGGCGCGCGAGCGCGAGGAGCAGGCCGTTCTGCTGGAACAGCAGGCCTACGAAGAGGCCATCCACAACCGAGGCCGAGAGCAAGGTTATTCGGAGGGGTATGCCGCCGGCTTTGAGCAGGGCAAGGCCCAGGCTCAGGCTGAGGCTCAGAAACAGCTGAGTGAATACATCGCCAAGCAGGGGCAGGTGGCGGCGCAGCAGTTCGGCGCGCTCATGGCCTCCGCGAGCGATCAGCTGGAAACAGCCGAGCAGATGGCCGCGCAGGCCGTGCTGGAGTTGGCTTGCGAGCTCGCGCGTCAGGTGCTGCGCAAGGAAATCGCTGGCAACCCGAATGCGCTGCTGCCCGTGCTTCGCGAAGCGTTGGGTCAATTGTTCACCGACGTGCGCGCCGTGCAGGTGCGTCTGCACCCACTGGATCTGGATGTGTTGCAGGACGTGTTGGTGGAGGAATATCCGAATCTGAAACTCACGCTGCAGCCGGACGCCGGCCTGACGCGGGGTGGATGCATCGTCGAAGCCGCGGGGACCGTGATCGACGGGCGCCTCGAAAAGCGTTGGCTGCGCGCCATCGGTCGACTCGGGCAATCCCTGCGTTGGGATGACGACGTGCTGGACGAGGACTCGGACGGAGCTGGTGACAAGGAGACAGGCCATGGCCGCCGTCCTGCCTGAAGACACGTCGCGGGGCGATACCCGCGAAGGCAATCACGCTCACGGCGCGCGGCCTGCCGAACCGGGCGCGCGCTGGCGCAACTTTCTGGACCGGGCGCGCCGTCAGGCCAGCGCACCTCAAACCACCCTGGAATCGGGTGGCACACTCACGCGCTTGACCGGACTGGTGCTGGAGGCCGCGGGTATCCGCGCCAGCGTTGGCTCGCAGTGCCTCATCAGCCAGCCGGGGCAGAACCCGGTGCTGGCCGAAGTGGTGGGTTTCGCCGGTGATAGGGCCTACCTCATGCCCGCAGGCGATGTGCAGGGCTTGTCCAGCGGGGCCAGCGTGATGCCGACCGCACCTTATGTGCCGCCCCTGCGCCTGGACCTGGGTCTGGTAGGTGAGGTGCCGGCAGGCTACCCGACCTCTCACTTGATGGTGTCGGGGCAATTGCGTCTGCCCCTGGGCGAAGGCCTGCTGGGGCGAGTGGTGGACGCACAAGGTCAGCCCATGGACCATCGCGGTCCCCTGGCGAACGTGGTGTCCCGCCCCCTGGACCGCAGTCCACTCAACGCCATGGACCGCGCGCCGGTGCGTGAACCCCTCGACACCGGTGTGCGCAGCATCAACGCCCTGCTGACGGTGGGGCGGGGCCAGCGGCTGGGTCTGTTCGCCGGCGCCGGCGTCGGCAAGAGCGTGTTGCTGGGCATGATGGCGCGTTACACCGAAGCCGAGATCATCGTGGTTGGCTTGGTGGGCGAGCGGGGCCGTGAAGTCAAGGAATTCATCGAGGATATCTTGGGGGACGAAGGCCGCCGCCGTTCCGTCGTGGTGGCTGCACCGGCCGACGCGCCGCCCCTGCTGCGCATGCAGGCCGCCGGGTATGCCACGGGCGTGGCCGAGTACTTCCGTGACCAGGGCAAGCATGTGCTGCTGCTGATGGATTCGCTTACGCGTTATGCGATGGCCCAGCGCGAGATCGCCTTGGCCGTGGGAGAACCGCCTGCGACCAAGGGCTATCCGCCGTCCTGTTTCGCCAAGCTGCCGCAACTGGTCGAGCGCAGCGGCAACGGCTTGAACGGCGTGGGTTCGATCACCGCCTTCTACACCGTGCTGGCCGAAGGTGATGATCAGCAAGATCCGATCGCCGATGCCGCACGTGCCATTCTGGACGGTCACATCGTGTTGACCCGTGCCCTGGCGGAAGCCGGTCACTACCCGGCCATCGACATTGCCCAGTCCGCCTCGCGCGTGATGAACAACGTGGTGTCCCGGGAGCATTTCGAGTTGGCGCGGCAGTTCCGCGGCATCTCGTCTCGGTACGAGCGTGGACGTGATCTGATTCAGATCGGCGCCTATGTCCCGGGCGCCGACCCGGGACTGGACGAATCCATCCGTCTGCACGAGCCCATGATGGCCTTCCTGCAGCAGGACATGTACCAAGGCGTCACCCTGGGGGAGAGCCTGAGTGGCATGGCCGCTGTGGTGCAGCGCGAGCCTAACCCGCAGCAGCAGGCCAAGGCGGCACAGCAAGCCCAGCCGCAGCGTCCGACGCCCGGCATTCAAGGGCAAGCTGGTAGAGCGCAAGGGGTGACTGCATGACGCAGGCCTTGCGCAGTCTGCAACTGGCCATCGAAATGGCCACGCGCGCGCGTGACGAAGCCGATCAGGCTTTGCAGCACGCCCTGCGCGTGCTGCAGAACGCGCAGGCACAGATGGCCCAACTGGCGGGCTACGCCGATGAAACCGATCTGCGCTGGACCACGGCCAATGCGTCGGCGCTCAACGGTGAGCTGATGATGCATCACCGCAACTTCATGGGGCGCTTGCGCGAGGCCATCCAGATGCAGGAGGGCGTGCTGCGCAATCTGGAGCGCCAGGCCGAGACGGCGCGTCAGCGGCGCGTGCAGCGGGAAATCAAGCTGAAATCCTTCGAGCAGTTGCTCGAGAAGAGGTTGCGCGAGCGCGCCGTTCTGGCGGCGCGGCGTGAGCAGAAGCAGATGGATGAATTTGCGGGACAGATGCATGCGCGCCAGGCCTTGGCGCGACGCATGCGCGAGGAAAGTACAGGAGAAAGCCGATGAGCATGGAACATGGTGTAAGCGCGAGCACGAGCCCGGTCAAGACGTCGCATGGCGCGCAGGGCGCGGGTGGGCATGGTTATGGCAAGAGCCAGGCCGGCGCGGCGGGTGGCTTTGCCTCTTTGTTGTCCGGTCTGGGCGCTGAGGATGAAACCCTGGGCGCCGATCTGTTGGGACTGGATCCGGCGGAGCAGGCCGTGAGCGAGGGCTTTGATCTGGCGACGGACGAAGTGCCTTCCACTGCCGTGCCGGGGTTCGGTTTCGACCCCGTTCGCGGTGCGGGCGCGCATGCGTCTCAGGCCGAGGACCCCGCGCAAACAGCGGCTGCTGCTGCGGCGGCGCTGGCCGCCCTGGGCATCGATCCTCTGGCGGGTGTGCCCGTGACTCCCGATGCCGTCGGCGGTTCCACCGAGACCCTCGCGGCCATGACCGCCGCGGGTGGAGTCGGGCCGATCTCCGGTCAGCCTGGCACGAGCGTGCCGGGCGTAGGCGTGGCCGATGGGGCGACGGTCGCCACGACGAGCACAGTCCGACTGGCAGGTGCTCGCGCGGAGGTTCCGGACGCGACTCGAGGGGTCGCCCTGAATCCGCGGGAGGCGACGCTGTCCGCCAAGTCATCCGAAACCACGACCTTGGCCATGGATGGACTGGGTCTGCAGCGCCAAATGGGGCAACGCCATGCCTCGGTCCGGGCGGATGCCGCCAAGGTGGACGCCCAGCGTGGCGCCAAGGGCGACGACGCCGCGGCGCGCTTGGGATGGCGCAGTGAACTGGCTGCCCAGAGCACGCAGGCGGCCTTGGCCGCGGGCGGGCAACAGGCGGGTTTCGCGGGGGATTCCTCTGCCGGACGCTTCGGCGCCGGTGCTGGAGAGCGCGGCGAAGAGGGCGCGCGCGCGACGCTGAACGAGTTTGCCGCCGTCGGCGCCGTGTCCACGGGAGTGACCGGTGCGGCGAGCGTGGACCCGAGCAATTCCTTGACGCCTGCACCCGGGATCACGGACCCGACCCTGAGCCCCGAAACTCAGGTGGCGGAACAGGTGAGCTACTGGGTGGGGCGCGGGGCGCGCAACGCCGAGATTTCCGTCGAGGGTCTGGCCGAAAATCCGATCCACATCACCATCGCGATGCAAGGACAGGAAGCGCACGTGGCGTTCCGCGCTGAGCAGGTGGAGACCCGCCAGGTCCTGGAAGACGCGGTGCCGCATCTGCGCGAACTCCTGGAGCGCGAGGGATTGACGCTGGCGGATGTGTCCGTTGGCCATTCCGATCCCGGTTGGGGTGGTGGCTCGGAAGCCAGCGCCCAGGCCCGTGAGCAGGCTGCCAACCGCGTGCGTCTGGGCAGTCTGGGTGCGCGCCAGGGGGAAGACGCCACCGCAGGCCCACAAGGCTCGGCACGTCCCGCAGCGGCGCTGCCGGCGGGACGGACCCTGGATCTGTTTGTCTGAAAAACGCGGGAAGCCTGAAGCGTCAAAGGCCTGCCTGCTCTTTGGTGCGCAGGATACGCACGAAATCGCGCGGCGTGACGCGAGGCCGGACTGGCGGTCTGATTGACGTGATTTTTTACCTCTAATCCGTCGATCGGCCGTCAACTGGGCGAGAATAATCCATTAAATCAGCGGGTTTGTCTCGAACTCGCGTACCCAAACAATTGTTGTAGAGGATGCTGCCGTGGCTACTGCGAACAAGCCTGCTGAAACCGCCACCACCACCGCCGCCCCCGGGAAGCCGAAGAGCAAGCGTCTGCTGATGATCGGCCTCGTCCTGGTGCTGCTGGCCGTGGCCTTGGCGGGAGGGTGGCTGTATCTGCAAAAGCGCAATGCGGACATCATGCTCGGCGTCGAGGAAGAGCACGAGGAAGAAGAGGAAGTGGTGGTTGAATCCGCCGCGCCGATCTATCTGCCACTGGACACCATGGTGGTCAATCTCTCGCCGGATGGCGATCGCGTGGCACAGATCGGCATCACGCTGGAGGTTTCCGACGACAAGTCCCTGGAAAAGGTCAAGAGCTATCTGCCAGCCCTGCGCAGCGACATCCTGTTGCTGCTGTCCCAGCGCACGGCCGAGGAGTTGTTGACGAACGAAGGCAAGGAAAAACTCAAGGCTGACATCCTGGCGTCCGCCGCGGCGCAGTTGAAGGCTACCCGCAAGAAGGGTGAGAAGCGCGGCCCTCAGCCGGTGCGCAAGGTGCATTTCTCCAGCTTCATCGTGCAATAAGCTACCCGGATGCGCATGACATGAACCCACGGAACAGGCCCACCCCATGAGTGATTCGTTCCTTTCCCAGGAAGAAGTCGATGCCCTGCTGGAGGGCGTCACCGGTGAAAGCCAGCGGTCCACGGATGACGCGGCCAAGATCGGTGAAGTCCGCTTCTACAACATCTCCAGCCAGGAACGCATCGTCCGCGGTCGCATGCCGACGATGGAAGTCGTCAACGAGCGCTTCGCCCGCAACCTGCGCATCAGCCTGTTCAACTTCATCCGGCGCAGCCCGGAAATTTCCGTCGGCCCGGTGCAGGTGCAGCGCTACAGCGCCTTCCTGCGAGAGCTGGCGGTGCCCACGAGTTTCAACATCATGGCCGTGCGCCCGCTGCGCGGTAACGGCATGATCGTCTGCGAGCCTTCGCTCATCTTCGGCGTGATCGACACGCTGTACGGCGGCATTGGCAAGTTCCAGTCCCGCATCGAGGGGCGTGACTTCTCGGCCACCGAGCAGCGCATCATCAACCGCCTGGTGGATGTGATCTCGGACGAGTACAAGAAAGCGTGGCGCGGCATCTATCCGCTGGAACTGGAATACCAGCGCAGCGAAATGCAGCCGCAGTTCGCCAACATCGCCACCCCGAGCGAAATCGTGGTGTCCAGCTCCTTCCAGCTGGAAATCGGCGAGATGTCCGGCACCATCCACTTCTGCATTCCTTATGCGACGCTGGAACCGATCCGCGACGTGCTCTATTCCTCGACCCAGGGCGATTCGATGGAAGTCGACCGCCGTTGGGTCAACGTGCTCACGCGCGAGATCCAGGCGGCCGAGGTGACTCTGGTGGCCGAGCTGGCGCGTGCCAACACCACGGTGGAGGAATTGCTGGCGATGAAGGTCGGTGACTTCATCGAATTGGAGCGACAGCCTCGCATTGAGGCGACAATCAGCGGCGTGCCGGTTTTCGAGTGTCAATACGGCACGCACAACGCCAAGTACGCAATCCGCATCGAAAGAAGCCTGCGCGGCAATGACACTAGTTGGATGGGGGAACGTTAATGGCAACGGAAAATACTGAAAACGCGACGGGCACCGAGCAAAAGCCGGAAGATGACCCGATGGCCGATTGGGCCGAGGCGCTGCAGGAGCAGAAACCCGATGCGGATGGCGCGGGCGAGCAGGGCGGTGTGCTCAGCGAGAGCGCGCGCGGCGACGCACCGGCGGCGGACATCAACATGGTGTTGGACATCCCGGTTCAGCTGTCCGTGGAGTTGGGCCGCACGAAGGTGCCGATCAAGCACATCCTGCAGCTGGGCCAGGGCTCGGTGGTGGAACTGGACGCGCTGGCGGGCGAGCCCATGGACGTGCTGGTCAACGGCTACCTGATCGCTCAGGGCGAAGTGGTGGTGGTTAACGACAAGTTCGGTATCCGCCTGACCGACGTGGTCACGCCGTCGGAACGCCTGCGTCGTGTCAGCCGGGGCTCGTGAGCGACCCTGTGACCTGAAAATGCGCGGGGTGGGCCGGCGGCGCTGAAACTAGGCCGGCCGCGAATTACACTCCTGCCTTATGCAAAGTTTCGCTCTGGTCTTTCTTTTTCTGGCTCTCCTGGTCGGGGTGGCGTATGCCCTGCGCTGGTACCAGCGCAGGCATGGCCTGGGCATGGTGCCCGGCCTGAGCGCCAATATCATCTCGACCGTGAGTGTGGGCCCGCAGCAGCGGGTGGTGACGGTCGAAGTCGGTCCCGAAGGGGCGCGTACCTGGCTGGTGCTCGGGATCACGACGCAGAACATCAACTGCCTGCACGTGATGCCTGCGGGAGCGCCGTCAACGGCCCGCGCGGGCACGCCGGGCCGTTGAGCGCCCGCAGCCTCAACCCGCCCGCTGGCAACCCACGATGTTCACCATGAAGATGCCTGCCCTTTTCCAGCATGGCCTGTTTACCGGGCGCCGCCCGTCGCTGCGTGCGCTGGCCGGCCTGCTGCTATTGGTGCTGGCCTTGCCGGCCCTTGCCCAGGACAGTGGTGGCATGTCCCTGCCCTTGCTGACGGCGAGCAACCGGGGCGGCACCAGTTACTCGGTGCCGATCCAGACACTGCTGTTCTTCACGGCGTTGTCCTTCCTGCCGGCCGTGTTGCTGATGATGACGGGTTTCACCCGCATCGTGATTGTTCTTTCCCTGCTGCGTCAGGCGCTGGGCACGCAGTCCGCCCCGCCCAATCAGGTCATCATCGGTCTGTCGCTGTTCCTGACGTTCTTCGTCATGGGGCCGACTTTCGATCGTGTGTACGCCGAGGCTTACCAGCCCTATACCCGCAATGCGCTGACCTTCGAGCAGGCGGTGGACCGCGCCGAAGTGCCGGTGCGCGAATTCATGGCCAAGCAGACCCGCCAGTCGGACCTGGCCTTGTTTGTCCGGCTGGCCAAGCTGGATGTGGCCACCACGGCCGAGAACGCGCCCATGCGTGTGTTGATTCCGGCTTTTGTCACCAGCGAGCTGAAGACGGCTTTCCAGTTCGGTTTCCTGATCTTCATCCCCTTTCTGGTGATCGACATGGTGGTGGCCAGTGTGTTGATGTCCCTGGGCATGATGATGCTGTCGCCTGTGCTGGTGGCTCTGCCATTCAAGCTCATGCTGTTCGTGCTGGCCGACGGCTGGAATCTCTTGATCGGCTCGCTGGCGGCCAGTTTCGGGACGTGATTCCGGCGCGGAATTCGGAACCCTTGAAGGAGTGAGTGGTCATGAATGCAGAAATGGTGCTGACCATCGGGCAGGAGGCCTTGTTCACCTTGCTGATGGTGTCCGCCCCGCTGCTGGGCGCCGTGTTGCTGGTGGGGCTGCTGGTCAGTTTGTTCCAAGCCATCACGCAGATCCACGAAGCCACGCTGGCCTTCGTGCCCAAGCTGGTGGTGGCCCTGGCGGTGTTCTCCTGGGCCGGGCCTTGGATGCTGAGCGTGCTGGTGGACTACATCCGGCGCACCATCGAGATGCTGCCCAGCATCGCCCTTTGACGACCCGCTGAACCCATCGCCGTGCCGGACCTGTGTTCATCCCGGAACCGGCCTGACCCGACTGCGCCCGCATGCTGACCTTCGACGAAGCCCAGATCATGGCGTGGCTCACGCCTTTGCTGTGGCCTTTTCTGCGCGTGCTGGCCGTGTTTTCCTCGGCACCTATTTTTTCAGCACGGGCCTTTCCGGTGCGCGCGCGCATCCTGCTGGCGTTGTTGGTGGCAGTTTGCGCGCAGGCCACGCTGCCGCCCATGCCGGTGATCGGCCTCAACAGCCCGGAAGCGCTGGGCGTGGTGGTGCAGCAGGTGGCCATCGGACTGGCCATCGGGTTTGTTGTTCGTCTGGTGTTCACTGCCTTCGAGCTGGCCGGCGAAGTGATCGGCTTCCAGATGGGCATGGGTTTCGCGGCGTTTTTTAATCCGATGTTGAATGGTCAGGGGAACGTCGTGGGCCAGTTCTTCGGCTACATGGCCGCGCTGCTTTTTGTGGTCCTGAATGGCCACCTGCTGGTACTGATGGCGGTGACGCACAGCTTCGTGGCGTTCCCCGTTTCGGCGGATTTCCTGACGAACGTCCGGTCCATGCAGATTCACCTGCTGGGCGGGGAGCTGTTCGCCAGCGCGCTGTGGATCGCCATGCCCATGGTTGGCCTCCTGTTGTTCACCAACCTGGCGTTGGGCATCATCTCGCGCGTGGCGCCGCAGATGAATGTTTTCGCGATCGGTTTTCCGCTGACGATTGTCGTTGGCTTGATCGGTTTGACGGCGACCTTGCCCATGCTGGATGGGCCGTTCCAATCCCTGCTCGACCGCATGATGGACTTGTTCGGCCGGCCTTAGCGCCGCTGCCGCTCGCACGCGGCCGCAGGAGGTTAGACCAGGCCATTGCGGATGGCGTAGACCGTCAGCTCCGCGTTGTTCGCCAGCTTGAGCTTTTCCAGTACACGGGATCGGTAGACGCTCACCGTCTTCGGGCTGAGCATCAATTCCTCGGCGATGTCGGACAGGCGCTTGCCGGACGCGATCTTCAGCAGGGTTTGCAGCTCGCGCTCCGATAGGCTGTTGTGCAGCGCCTCGGTGCTGGGCGTGGCCAGATTGTCGACCAGCATCTGGGCCACGTCCGGGGTGACGTACTTGCGACCCTGGGCGATGGTCCGTACGGCGGTGACCATGTCCGCCGGGTTGCCGGCCTTGTTCAGGTACCCCTGTGCGCCGGCGCGCAGGCAACGGATGGCGTACTGGTCTTCCGGGAACATGGAGACGATCAGAACCTTGATTTGTGACTCCGTCTCGCGCAGGGAGGCCAGTACTTCCAGGCCGCTGCGGCCAGGCAGGTTGAGGTCGAGCACGAGCACGTCGCAGGAAACGCTGCGCAGCAATTCCCGCACTTCCGAGTAGCTGCCGGCTTCGCCAGCGATCTGGATGTCGACCGCCTCGGCCAGCGTGTCGCGTATGCCGCGGCGTACCACGGCGTGGTCGTCGCAGAGAATGACACGAATCATCGGGGGTGTTCCTCCATCATGCCTCCTCCATGGGGCCGGGATGGCCTTGGGGGGAAAGCGGGATCGAAAGGGTAATCGAAGTTCCCGTGCCGGTGCGGCTGCTGATGTCCAGCCAACCGCCGACGGTTCGGGCGCGTTCCTGCAGCCCCTTGAGGCCGAAGGAGCGGGGTTTGTCACGTTCCTCGGCGGCAATGCCTTGGCCGTTGTCGGCGATCTCCAACGTCAGAACGTCTTCCGCGTCGGACAGGTCGATGTGGGCCTCGCTGCAGCGGGCGTGTTTGGAAATATTGGTCAGGGCCTCCTGGGCTGTGCGATAGGCGGTGAGCTGAATGTCGCGGCGCATGTCGGGATGACTCAAGGTGGCCCGCAACGCTGTGCGGATGCCCGTGCGGCGCTCGAATTCCCTGGCCAGCCAATCGATGGCGGCGTACAGGCCCTGGTCCAGAATGGCTGGCCGCAGGTTCATCATGATCCGTTGGCTGGCGCCGATGGCGTGACGCAACATGTCGGTGGCCGCCTGCACGTGGGCCAAGGTCTCCGGGTCGGTGTGATGGCGGCTGATCCAGGACAAGTCGAACTGAATGGCCGCCAGAGACCCTCCGATGTCGTCGTGGATTTCACGGGCGATGGCCGCGCGCTCCTGCTCGATGGAACTTTGCAGGTGCTCCGCGAAGCGCGCCAGGCGCTGCTCGGAGGCCGCCAGATCCTCGACGGCCAGTTCACGCTCGCGCTGGGCCTGCCGCACCTCCATCGCGCGCTGGATCACATGCGCGAGCTTGCCCAGGTCATCCTTGAGCAGATAGTCGCTCATGCCCAACTGGATGGCGTTGACGGCTGCCGCTTCGCCAATGGCGCCCGACAGAAGGATGAAAGGCGGAATCCGCCGCAACTCTGGAATACCCTGCATGGCTTGCCAGGCGTCCAGGGCCGTGAAGCCCGGCAGCCGGTAGTCCGCCAGCACGGCATCGTAATGCTCACGCCCGAGCGCTTGCACGAAGCTATCCAGACTTTCCACCCGAGTGAGTTCGCAGACAAGACCGGCGCGACGCAGCGCCTGCCGAACAATGTCGTGATCCAGCGTCGAATCTTCCAGATGCAGAAGCTGGATGGTGGGCGGTCTGGAAAATTGCTGCATGCGAGGGCTGACGGCGTGGGGGCAGTGCGAAGGCGGGCTGGATGGGACCGGGGCGGGGTGGAAAACGACGCAAATGTTGAGCAAATCCGTGGCAATTCAGGGGAATCTGCTACGCTTGTGTCCTGCAAAATTCTAAATGCTGGACGGTGAACTGTATGGAGCAGAGAATCAGACAGGCAACTTGACACACAACTGAAACGATCATGCAAGCCCCCAACTCACTGCCCGCAGAAAGGCCCACCGTGCAATTGCCGGTGATGCTGGTTGCTGAGGTGCAGGATTCCCTGTTGGTGGTCACGCACGATCTCGCGCGCTTGGACGGCCTGCTAGCCCATACGATGGAAAACCTGATGGAGCGCTTCACGCGAGCCCTTGATGGTCTGGACAAGCTGCCCAAGATCGACGCAGCGGCGCTGAAAGAGGTGCGTGACGCGCTGGGGTCCGCAGTCACGGAACTGCAGTTCCAGGACATGGCATCCCAACTCATCACGCATACTTCCAAGGTTTTGCAAGGCTGCGCTTACCGTCTGGCTTCCGAAGCCATGGGTCAGGAAGACGGCGAGGCGGTGCCATTTGTCGAGGATGTGCCGGAACGGCCCAATCCGGTGACTCAAGACGAGATGGACGCAGGATCAATCGAATTGTTCTGACGCGTCCTACGCAACCCGAAAACAACTTTTTTCCCGGAGCTAAAACATGGCCCTTATCCTTGCAGTAGATGACTCTCCCTCGATGCGTAAGATGGTCGCCTTCACCCTGACGGGCGCTGGCTACCAAGTCGTGGAGGCTGCCGATGGGCAGGAAGCCCTCGAGAAGGCCCAGCAGCAGCATGTGGACCTCGTGCTGACCGATCAGAACATGCCCCGCCTTGACGGCCTGGGCCTGATCCGCAAACTGCGCGCAGATCCGAAGTACAAGGACACGCCGATCCTGATGCTGACCACCGAGTCCAGCGATCTGATGAAGGAAGCCGGCAAGACGGCGGGTGCCACGGGTTGGCTGGTCAAGCCCTTCGACCCCGCGCGTCTGCTGGAGGTCATCCAGAAGGTCATCAAGTAATACAGGCGCAATAGCAGTTCGCCGTCCAAGTGACGCGAGTGCAGAACAAGGAGTAGGGTATGGCCGAGGGCTATCAGGAAAGCGGCGCCGGCGATGGGCTGGATCTGACCCAGTTCTATCAGATCTTTTTTGAAGAAGCCGGTGAGAACCTCGACCAGATGGAGCAGATGCTGCTCAACCTGAATCTGGAGACAGCCGACGACGAGGCACTCAACGGCATCTTCCGTTGTGCCCACTCGGTCAAGGGCGGCGCGGCCACGTTTGGTTTCAGCGATGTGGCCGAACTGACCCACCAGATGGAGTCCTTGCTGGACAAATTGCGTCGTCACGAACTGCAGCCCAATCCCCTGATGGTGGATGTGCTGCTGGAGTCGGCCGATGCCTCGCGCCTCTTGCTGGCGCGGCATCAGACGGGCGACACCAGCGATCCACCGTCCACAGCAGGACTGGTTCAACGCATCAGCGAACTGGCTTCTGGCAGCGTGCCGATGGCGGCCGAGCCGGTCGTGGAAGTCGTGCCGGTTGTCGCAGCCCCTGCCGCCCCGCCGCCCGTGGCGGCGGCACCGGCCGCGAAAGTCCCCAAGGTGGCAGCGTCGTCGCGCTTGCTTGAGGTCCGTCTGGGGCCTCTGGAGCGTGGCGAGCAGGCCGATGGCGTGAAAGATCTGTTCCGTGACATCGTTGGCCTGGGGCGCATTGCCGAAGTGGCCAGCGACAAGCCCGAGATACGCGTGTTCAAGGTCAGGACGACCTCGGCCGACGACGAACTGCTGGATCTGTTCGTCTTCCACGTCGCGCGGGAACAAGTGCAGATCCAGCAACTGCCGGAAGAAGAAGGCAGCGTGGGTTGGCTGGACCTGGAAGATCCACCGGCGGGTGCGCCGGTTGCACCGGCCCCCGGCTACGGTTTTTTCGAGAATGCTCCTGGCGGTTTCGATACCGCGCCCGCGCCGGCCCCAGCCAAGGCACCGGCTGCGGTGCCCGTGGCTGCCCGTCCAGCGGGTGGCAACGCTCCGGCTGCCGCGCATGCCGCACAACCGGAAGCTGCGACGATCCGCGTAGCGATCAGCAAGGTTGATCAGTTGATCAACCTGGTTGGAGAGCTTGTGATCACCCAGGCCATGCTGGCGCAGAACAGCCAAGCGCTGGACCCGGCGGTCAATCAACAGCTGTTGGCTGGCTTGGCCGATCTGGATCGGAACACGCGTGATCTGCAGGAATCGGTCATGTCCATCCGGATGATTCCGATGTCGATCGTGTTCAGCCGGTTCCCTCGCATGCTGCGCGATCTGGCGAGCAAGCTGGGCAAGAAGGTGGACTTCGTGACGCAAGGGGAAGCCACCGAGTTGGACAAGGGCCTGGTCGAGAAGATCACCGATCCCTTGACGCACTTGGTGCGCAATAGCTGCGATCACGGTATCGAACTGCCCGAGGATCGCCTTCAGGCCGGCAAGTCCGAGACCGGCACTATCACCTTGTCCGCCGCACACCAGGGTGGCTCCATCGTGATCGAGGTGCGCGACGATGGCCGTGGCCTGTCGCGCGAGAAGATCCTGCAGAAAGCCCGCGAGCGCGGCATCGAGGTCTCCGACAGCATGTCCGATCCGGATGTCTGGCAGCTTATTTTCGCGCCGGGCTTCTCCACTGCAGACGTGGTGACCGATGTGTCGGGTCGTGGCGTGGGCATGGACGTCGTGAAGAAAAATATCGCGGCGCTCAACGGCACGGTCGAGATCGATTCGGTTGTGGGTCAAGGCATGAAGGTGTCGGTGCGCCTGCCCCTGACGCTGGCCATCATGGATGGCATGTCCGTGGGTGTGGGTGAAGAGGTTTACATCCTGCCGCTGTCCTCGGTCGTCGAGTCCTTCCAGGTCAAGGATGAGGCGGTCAATACCGTGGCCCAGGGTTCTCGCTTGGTCAAGGTGCGCGACGAGTACATGCCGGTGATCGAGTTGGAGAAAGTATTCCGGGTGCCGCGACATGGTTCCGACAAGGCCAGCGACATCATGGTCGTGGTCGAGGCCGAGGGCAGTCGTGTGGCGTTGCTGGTTGACGAGTTGCTGGGCCAGCAGCAGGTCGTGGTGAAGAACCTGGAGACCAATTACCGCAAGGTACCCAATGTGTCAGGCGCCACCATCCTCGGTGATGGACAGGTGGCCCTGATTCTTGACACGAGCGCCCTGGTGCGGCGTTCGCGCCATTGATTGCGAGGAGTGAAGTGATGAATGAGGTGATTGGTGAAACCAAAACGGCGACGATGGGCGCCCGGGAATACCTCACGTTTCGCCTGGGGCAAGAGGAATACGGCATCGATATCCTCAAGGTGCAGGAAATCAGAGGGTACGAAAAACCCACCCGCATCGCCAATGTGCCCGAGTTCATTCGCGGGGTGGTGAACCTGCGGGGCACCATCGTTCCCATCGTGGACATGCGCCTGAAGTTCAACTGCGAGAAGGCGGAGTACAACGGGTTCACGGTGGTCATCATCCTCAACCTGTACAGCCGCGTGGTTGGCATCGTGGTCGATTCCGTCAGCGACGTGATGGAACTGACATCCGAGCAGGTGCGCCCCGCTCCCGATCTTGACGCCTCATTGGACAACTCCGCGGTGCTTGGCCTGGGCTCGGTGAACGAGCGCATGCTGATCCTGTTGGACATCGAGAAATTGATGGCGGGTGTGGACATGGGGCTGGTGTCCCTGGGCGCCTGAGCGTGTTTCTACTGTTCCAGCCAGACCTCCAAAGCCTTTAGCGCATGCTGACCGCCGACAAAATCGCTCGCCCACCCAAGCCGGGGCCCGGAACCGGCATGGGTGGCGGTGTGAATGTCGATACCCTGACTGGGGAACAGGCACGCGAATTCAGCTGGACGCAGGAAGATTTCGTCCGTGTGCAGTCGTTGATCTATCAGCGAGCTGGCATTAGCCTCCATGACGGCAAGCACGCCATGGTCTACAGCCGCCTGTCCAGGCGCCTGCGCGAAACCGGCTACCAGAACTTCCGTGACTACCTGGCCTGGCTGGAGTCCCACGACGGGCCTGAGTGGCAGGAGTTTGTCAATGCGTTGACTACCAACCTGACATCGTTCTTCCGCGAGCAGCATCATTTCGACATCCTCGCGGAGCATCTCAAATCGCATCCCGGACGCGCTTGGCAGGTCTGGTGCAATGCCGCGTCGACGGGTGAAGAGCCGTATTCCATCGTCATGACGGCGTTGGAGGCCCTGGGCCCGCAAGCTCATTTCAAGCTTCAGGCCAGTGACATTGATTCAAAAGTGCTGGCGACAGCCGCACGCGGGGTGTACCGACTCGAATCGGCCAAGGGCCTGGACACGGCCAAGTTGCAACGGTTTTTCCTGCGAGGCAAGGGTGCGAATGCGGGCCTGCTGCGCGTGAAACCTGAGTTGCAGCGGATGGTCGAATTTCTTCAGGTCAACCTGATTCGAGACGATTGGCCGTTCAAGGATGCGTTTGACATTGTGTTCTGCCGCAACGTCATGATCTATTTTGACGCGCAGACCCAGCGCCGCGTGCTGGAGAAAATCCATCGCGTCATGAAGCCGGGCGGTCTGCTTTTTGTCGGCCACTCCGAAAACTTCAACGAATCGCGCGATCTGTTCGTGCTGCGCGGAAAGACAGTCTATGAGCGCCGCTGAGCAAAACCTTGAAGTGCCGATGATCGTGGGCGCAGCGCCTTGTAACGGCACGGGGAGAGGGGCATGAGCGCATCCGACCTGTCGCCGCGACCGGCCGCGCCCCCTTCCTTGCGTCCCATGACCCAGGGCGGTGCCAAGATCCTCGCGGGGGGGCGTGTCTCCCGCGTGGACGAGTTGCGCGCCCAGGCACGCAAGCCTGGGGAAGCCTCTTTCTTCTACGTGGATCACCATTTCCAGTATGACGCCGTGAAGGTCCTGCCGGGCGAGTACTTCGTGACGGGCGAAGACGTGCTGGTGATGACGGTGCTGGGATCCTGCATTGCAGCCTGCATCTGGGACAACAAGGCGCGCCTAGGGGGCATGAATCATTTCATGTTGCCGGAAGGTGAAGATGGTTCAGGTCGCTACGGTTCGTATGCGATGGAACTGTTGCTCAACGAGATGTTCAAGATGGGCGCGCGCCGCGAGACGATGCAGGCCAAAATTTTTGGCGGCGGAGCCGTGATGGCGGGCTTCACGACCATGAACGTGGGGGAGCGCAACACCCAGTTCGTGCTGGACTATCTGGCGGCCGAGCGCATTCCGGTGGTGTCGCAGGACGTGTTGGATGTGCATCCGCGCAAGGTGTGCTTTTTCCCTGTGACGGGGAAGGTGCTCGTCAAGCGCCTGGCGCACGCACATCCCGAGGCCCTGGTCGTCGAGGAGCGCAAGGGCAACGCCGTCAACGTGGCCAAGTCGACGGCGGGTGGATCGGTCGATCTGTTCTGAGTCGAGCCGTTTTGTGCGTGTAGGGGAGAGACAGTTTGAAGAAGATACGCGTGGTTGTGGTGGATGACTCGGCGCTGGTCCGCAGCCTGCTCGCCGAAATCATCAATCGGCAGCGCGACATGGAGTGTGTGGGCGTGGCCAACGACCCGCTGGTGGCGCGCGAAATCATCCGGGAGTTGAATCCCGACGTCATCACCCTTGATGTCGAGATGCCGCGCATGGACGGCCTGGATTTCCTGGGACGCCTGATGCGCTTGCGGCCCATGCCCGTGCTCATGATTTCCACCCTGACCGAGCGCGGCGCCGAAGTGACCATGAAGGCGTTGGAACTTGGAGCCATTGATTTTGTCGCCAAGCCGCGTATTGGCTTGGCCGATGGCATCAAGGAGCTTGCGGATCAGATCGTCGAAAAAATCCGCGTTGCAGCTTCCGCTCAGGTCAAACGTGCGGTTCCACAACCTGCCGCTGCGCGCATGGCTACTTCGCCGGAGGGCGCTGGCGCCGCAGCGACCACGCCTCCACCCAAGCTGCTTGGGCGCGTTTCCACCGAAAAACTGATCTGCATCGGCTCGTCCACGGGCGGGACCGAAGCCGTCAAGGAAATTCTGATGCGCATGCCCGCGGATGCGCCTGGCATCTTGGTGACGCAGCACATGCCGCCGGGGTTCACGACCAGTTTCGCGGCCCGTCTGAATGGTCTATGCCAGATCACCGTCAAGGAGGCCGTGGACAGGGAGCGCATTTTGCCGGGGCACGCCTACATCGCCCCCGGCGGTCGCCACCTGCGCATCGATCGCAGCGGCGCGAACTACGTCGCCGTCGTCGAGGATGGCGAGCCGGTGAATCGCCACAAGCCATCAGTTGATGTGCTTTTTCATTCTTGCGCGCAAGTGGTTGGTCCCAACGCCTTCGGCATCATGCTGACCGGCATGGGCAACGATGGCGCCAAGGCCATGCGTGAAATGAAAGACGCGGGCAGCTACAACTACGTGCAGAACGAAGCCACCTGCGTGGTCTTCGGCATGCCCAGGGAAGCCATCGCTCATGGCGCGGCGGACGAAGTGTTGCCTCTGCTTGAAATCGCCCCTGCCTTGCTGAGTCGCCTGCGCAGCGGCGGCGGGGATCGCTACCGAGTGTGACCTCCAGGGGGCTGGCGCGATGCCGCCCGTGCTTGGGGCGGCATCTGCCTACTCGCGCATCGACAGGACTTCCCAGCGCGCGAGTCCTTCCTTCATTTCCTCATCGAGCTGTGCGTCGCGTTGATGCAGTTCGGCCGCCCGTCGCGGGTCCGTGCTGTAGAGCTGCCCGGCGGCCAATTCCGTGCGTATGGCCGCCTGCTCTTTTTCCAGATGATCAATGAGGTCGGGCAGCGCTTCCAGCTCACGGCGTTCCTTGAAGCTGAGCTTGCCGCCGCGTTGTTGCGCCGTTGGTGCAGGGGCGGGCGCCACAGGTGCGGGTATTGGCGGACTTGCCGCCCGGTTGCTCGCGACTGCGTTTCGTCCGCGCGTCTCCATCGATCGCCTGGACTGCGTCAGCCAATCTTCGACGCTGCCTTGGTATTCCTGCCAACGTCCGTTGCCCTCGTGGGCGATGATGCTGGTTACGACCTGATCGAGAAAACTGCGATCATGACTGACCAGGAACACGGTCCCTGGATAGTCTTGCAGCAAGGTCTCTAGCAGCTCCAGCGTGTCGATGTCGAGGTCGTTGGTGGGTTCGTCCAGGACCAGCACATTGGCGGGGCGGGCGAACAGGCGTGCCAGCAACAAGCGGTTGCGCTCACCGCCCGACAGCGAG